>NZ_CP200290.1:0-3212388 GCF_057365005.1 Erythrobacter sp. JB2-19 | reverse complement strand
AAGCTGCGGCGATTTCGGCGGATGAGCCTGGCGCGTTGGTTTTGGGCAGTGATTCTCTGGTGGTGGCCGGCGGTCAGCGCTTCGACAAGCCAGCCGACCGCGCGAATGCGGCGGAGCATTTGCGGTTTTTCTCCGGCAAAGCGATTGAGCTGCACAGCGCGGCGGCGCTGGTGCGGGCAAACACATGCGAATGGAGCGGGACGTCGCTTGCGAAATTGCATGTTCGCGAGCTGTCCGAGGATTTCATTGAGTATTATCTGACCCAGGAATGGCCAGAGATCGGCTTCACGGTGGGGTGTTTTCGGATTGAGGCCATGGGCGTGCAATTGTTCGAGGCGATTGAAGGCGACCAATTCACCGTGCTGGGCATGCCGCTGCTGCCTGTGCTCGGGGCGCTGCGCGAATTGGACGTACTCCCCTCATGAGCGCGACAGAACCCTATGCCGAGGTGATTGGCGATCCGATTGCGCAATCCAAATCGCCCTTGATCCATGGGTTTTGGCTCAAACAGCTCGGGATTGACGCAGATTATCGCTCTCAACGGGTAACCAGCGCTGATCTGACCAGCTATATCGCTGAGCGCCGTGAGGATCCGGCCTGGCGCGGCTGCAACATCACCATGCCTCTAAAACAAGAGGTGATCCCGCTTCTCGATCAGGTTGAGGGCGACGCTAAGACAATCGGTGCGGTCAACACGGTCTATCGCGGCGAGGACGGGGAGCTGATTGGGGCAAACACTGATGCGGCTGGCTTTACAGAGCCCTTGCAGGATATTCTGGCTGGCGAGCATCTGTTCCGTATGGCGCGCATCATTGGGACCGGCGGAGCGGCCCGGGCTATTATCACCGCACTCACAGCGCATGGCTTCACCCTCGTGATCGCCGCGCGCAATCAAGTCAAGGCAAAGCAATTGCTGAAAGAACTGCACCCTGAGGGGGAGCATTACACCGCCCCGCTCGATCATTTCGCACGCCCCACCGACTTTGCCTTTGATGACCGCGACAGATGCCTCGATCTGGTGGTGAATGCTTCGCCCTTGGGTATGCGGGGCAGTCCAGAGCTGGTGTTTGACTGGAGCCATGCGCCGCCCGGGAGCATTGCCTATGATATCGTCACCGACCCGGTTGAGACTCCGTTTTTGCAGAATGCCGCCAAAGCAGGTTTTCCCACAATTGATGGGCTGTCGATGTTAATCGGACAGGCGGCGGCGGCGTTCGAGAAGTTTTTCGGGCAAGCTCCGCCCCGCGATCACGATGCAAAGCTACGCGAGACCATATCTCAGTGAGCAAACCCTTCATCCTCGGCCTCACCGGTTCAATCGGCATGGGTAAGTCGACCGTTGCCGCGATGTTTGAGGCGCAAGGCGTGCCCGTGTTTGATGCCGATGCGCAGGTGCGCGCGATGCAGGGTCCTGGCGGATCATTGCTGCCCGCGATTGAAGCCGCGTTTCCTGGTTCGACAGGACCAAATGGGGTCGAGCGGGAGGCGCTGGGGAAACTGGTTTTCGCAGAGCCAGAAAAGCTGCGACAGCTAGAGGGTATTGTGCACCCAGCGGTCGGTCAGAAACGTGCCGAGTTCCTGCAAGATAATGCCGCTGCCCCGCTACTCGTGTTTGATATACCACTCTTGTTTGAAGGCGGCGGCAATGAAGCGGTCGATGCGGTCGTGGTTGTATCCGCCCCTGCAAAGACGCAGCGCGAGCGCGTGCTTGCCCGCCCCGGCATGACGGCGGAGAAATTTGAGCATATTCTCGGCCTGCAAGTGCCCGACACCGAAAAGCGCAAACGTGCTGATTATGTGATTGATACAGGCACCTCGCTTGAGGAAACCGAGGCCGCGGTCAGCGAATTGATTGCGCAGCTAACCACTAACGCTGCCTGACGCACTAAGCGGTTTGGACTAACCGCCTGCTAATGGCACCAATTTGGGTTAAGCTGCTTCAATTGACCTCTTGCGCCTTCGCAATCTTGGTCCGATAGTACCACCAATGCGTGAAATCGTCTTTGATACAGAAACCACCGGCCTCGATCCTAAGACAGGCGACCGGATGGTTGAAATTGGTTGTGTTGAGATGGTGGGACGGGTGCCAACAGGCGCCAGCTATCACGCCTATTACAATCCTCAGCGCGATATGCCGCAGGCCGCAGAGGCAGTTCACGGCCTGTCGATCTCATTCCTTGAGACCAAACCTTTGTTCAAGGACACAGCAGCTGAATTGCTGGAGTTTCTGGGCGATGCGCCGCTGGTTGCGCACAACGCCAGCTTTGACTTTGGCTTTCTCAACAATGAGCTGGTGCTGATCGGGATGGAGCCGATCTCGCTGGACCGGATGGTTGATACAGTCGCCCTGGCGCGCAAGAAACATCCTGGCTCCAAACTGTCATTGGATGCGCTTTGTACGCGTTACGGCATTGATCGCAGCCACCGGGTGAAGCACGGGGCGTTGCTCGATGCGGAATTGCTGGCGCAGGTCTATGTCGAGCTGACGGGCGGTCGCCAGATTGGCTTAGGACTGGCGTCGGACGCTGGATCTGACGCGACGAGCGGCCGGGAAGATGTCAGTGTGCCAGCAGCGGCTTTAGCCGCAGCAGCAAAGCGGCGTGATCGCCGCGAACCGCGCCCGCATGCCGCAACGCCGGATGAATTGGCGCGGCATAAAGCGTTCGTGGACGGAATTGAAAAGGCAATCTGGGCGCGTTGAGTTCTCTCGCATCATAACGCGCGCATTGGATTTGGGGCATTTGGGTCGAACACAACAAAGGAGACAGCCACAATGGATATCCGGGTTTCAGGGCATCAAGTGGAAACTGGCGCGGCATTGCAGGAGCATGTCGAAGACCGTTTGGGCGGCATCGTCGATAAATATTTCGATCGAGCGATCTCCTCTCACGTTACCTTTGGCAAAGCGCCTGCAGGCGCGTTCTCATGCGACATTGTGACGCATGTGATGCAGGGGCTGATCTTGAAAGCTCGAGCTGATGCGCATGACGCGCATCAAGCGCTGGACAATGCCGCGGCCAAGATCGACAAGCAGTTGCGCCGCTACAAACGCCGCCTTAACGACCGGCATGAGCAAGCCGACCATGCAAAGCGTGAAGAAGAGGCGGCCTACACCATCTTTGCAGCCGCTGACGAACCCGAAGAAGAGGTCGTGGCTGATGCGCCGCTAGTGGTCGCAGAGACCAGTACAGACATCCCATCATACAGCGTTGCGGATGCTGTCATGATGCTGGATTTGCGCGATACGAATGCATTGTTCTTCAAAAATGCTGGCACTGAGAGGCATAATATGGTTTACCGCCGCTCAGATGGCTCAATCGGTTGGGTTGAGCCGCGATAGGGCAGCGCAGCACCCCTGCTGACAGAATTGCCCCTTCATGACCGCAGGAGAAGCGCCGCGCAGGACAGCGGCAACACCCGGTGATGTGGTTATGAAATGCGAGTGACTGAATTAGGATCACGTTTTTTGCGATGGATGTAAATCTGAGATTGCTGCCCGAGGCGGTCGCCTCGGCTCGTTTGGAAACGCGCCAGGAAGTCCTGAGCCGAATTGCTGAAATGCTTTCGGAAGTTCATGGTCTTGACCGCGTGGATATCCTTGAACGTTTGGAAGAGCGTGAGGCGCTTGGTAGCACCGGCTTTGGCCGGGCTGTCGCGATTCCGCACTGCCGCTCTCGCGAAGTAAAGCGCCCTACTGTGGTGCTTCTGCGTCTGGAGCAACCGGTCGATTTCGCTGCGGCTGATGCCATGCCTGTCAGTCTGATTTTCGGCCTGGTATCGCCAGAAGATGCGGGCGCGACTCACCTGCATGCTTTGGCGACCATTTCGCGACTAATGCGCGATGATGCGATCCTGGATGCGGTGCTAGAGGCGCCGGATGCAGACGCGCTTTATTCGGTTTTGACCAATCAATTCCTGCGTGATGCCGCCTGAGGATCATATGAGCGAGCCTGCGACCGGTTCTGGCGCAGAGGCCTCTTCTGGAGGCGCTGAGCGGCATTACCGCGCGCTTGAACAATTGTATAACTCGGCCCCGATCAATGGGAAGTTCGCTTCTGAGCTGGCGATTGTGGAGGAAGGGCGCTCGCGCCTGATTTTCACCATCACCGAAGATGTGTTTCACGCCGCTGGCGCGGCCCACGGCACGATCTATTTCAAAATGCTCGATGATGCGGCCTTTTATGCGGCCAACACCCTGGCAACCGATCGTTTTTTGCTCACGACCAGTTTCAACCTGCACTTCACTAAGCCTGTTAGGGCGGGAAAGGTTGTGGCCGAAGGGCGCTGGGTGAGCGGAAAACGCCGCGTGTTTGTCGCCGAATCGCGGCTGGTTGACGCAGAGGGCGATGAAATTGGCCGCGGTACTGGCACATTCATGCGTTCACGGATAGCGCTTTCCAGCCTCTCTGGATACACCTCTGCCCCCGGCACCTCAGGCGAGTAAAATGGACGCGCGGCTGCCTGCCCATATCGAAATCACCGGTTTAATACGCGCTGCAGAAGCGCAGGGCGGCATGGCGACGGTGCTTTCTAAGGGTGAGAGAGACGCTGGAACGATCCTCGTGGTAACCATGTATCGCGGTGAAAACGCAACACTTTACGAGCGGATGCCGCAGCTTGATGGCTCACGCTCCTTTGTTGCCACAAAACTTCAAGATATTAAAAAACCACACGAATTTACAGAATATTTGGATCGTAGAGGCTCGCAAGACCCCGATAATTGGATACTGGAGGTGGACGTCGCGGACCCGGAACGCTTCGTCGCATCCAACCTCCATTAACTTGACATAGTTTCGGTTGCGACTAACTGGCTGCACAGCTTCCAAGAGCGTAGGCGGTTTGACACGGCGATAAGGTCGGCAAACTAGCACGCAGACGGGGGGCAGCCGGTAGGCATATTTAGACCCCTCTCTTAATTCGCGAATACACTCGCAACAGGTCTTAGCCTGCGTCGGAGCTTGCTCACCGCACAGAATGTGATTGTTCATGAGTCGTAAGACTTATTCTTTGAGTGCAGCCGCGATTGTCGCGATTGGCACCATCAGTTTTTCCAGTGCCGACATGTCCGGCGCTGTCGCTCAGGAAAGCGACGCCGAAGTGGTGTCCGTTTCTGAGGTCGCTGACAGCAGCGACACCGTCTTCATTTCGCAGGAAGTGGTTCAGCCACTGGCTGCGGAGACACTGGAAGACGACGATAAAGCTTCTTTGATCCCTCAGGCCGCGCCAACAGCGGACTCGCTGCGTGAGCTTGTCGGTCAAATCGATACCTCTGGCACATTGTCCAAAGAGCTACGCTGTCTTGCAGGAGCAGTCTATTTCGAAGCGCGCGGTGAGCCGCTTGCAGGCCAGCTGGCCGTCGCACAGGTTGTTATGAACCGCGCCGATGATCGCCGCTTCCCGGGAAGCTATTGCGGTGTTGTCTATCAACGCTCGCAATTCTCCTTCGTAAAGGGCGGCCGGATGCCAAACATTCGAACCGGTACGGCTGCGTGGAAGCGCGCCAAGGCGATTGCTCAAATCGCGCATGATGCGATGTGGGAATCCGAGGCGGACGATTCACTTTATTTCCATGCGAAATATGTGCGTCCTTCATGGAGCCGCAACAAGACGCAGCGGGCCTCAATCAATACCCATATCTTCTACCGGTAATTTGATCTTCAAGAGTTTAGCAAGCCCTCGCTGGAAACAGCGGGGGCTTTTGTTTTGGAGAACCACCGCCACCCGCGCCCTCTACCCTTCCACCCGGAGCCTACCGGACACTGATCCGGGCGGAAGGGTAGAGGGCGCGGGTGGCTAGGGCGAGGCTAACTAAAGGTGGCCCAGACAGGCGCGTGATCGCTGGCCTTCTCGCGCCCGCGATGTTCTTTATCCACGCCAACGGCTGTTAGGCGATCCGCCATCTCTGGCGAGAGCAAGATATGGTCGATCCGGAAGCCATGGTCGCGCTGCCATGCGCCCGCTTGATAGTCCCAATAGGTCCACACGCCGCCGCGCGGGTTGAGCGTGCGCACCGCGTCGGTCCAGCCATCGCCTAGCAGTCTGGCGTAGGCGGCGCGCGATTCTGGTTGCATCAGAGCATCGCTCGCCATGGCTTTGACCGCGAACACGTCATCATCTTCCGGGATCACGTTGTAGTCGCCGAGCACTGCAGCAGGCACTTCTTCGGTCCAGATTGCGCTCATGCGCGCGCGCAGTTTTTCCATCCAGGCCAGCTTATGATCGAACTTCGGCCCCGGCAGTGGATTGCCATTCGGCAGATAGATGCACACGATCCGGGTCGTGTTCCCGTCCTTATCCGTGATGTCGGCCTCGAGATAGCGCGATTGCTCGCCCTCGCCTTCCTTCGGGCCGTTAATGCCCAGGCCGCGTTGCACCTCTTTGGGCGGATGATAACCCGCTTTGCTATCGGTCAGGATTGCGACGCCATTGAAGCTCTTTTGGCCATGCCAGACCGCGTGATAGCCGAGCTCTTCAAAATCGCTTGCCGGGAAGCCCTCATCCTGGCTTTTGATCTCTTGCAGGCAAGCCACTGAGGGACGCGTTTCGGCGAGCCATTCCTTGAGGCGCGGCAGACGGGCTTTGATCCCGTTGATATTGTAGGTCGCAATTTTCATGAAAGCCGTAATGGCCCAAACAGCCTTGCGGGTCTAACTTAAATCCCGAAGCTGGAGCCGCAGCCGCATCCGGCCGCCGCATTGGGGTTTTCGACTTTAAACGCCGCACCGCCTAGCGATTCGACGAAATCGACTACGCTGCCGCCGACAAGATCAAGGCTGACCGGATCAACCACCAGTTTCACGCCGTCAGTTTCGCTAACGCTGTCATCATTATCAGGCGCTTTGGCCAGATCAAACTTGTACTGAAAACCCGAGCATCCCCCACCCTCCACGGATAGGCGCAGAATTGCGGGTGCTTTCTGCTTCTGCGCGATCAGCGCAACGCGCTTCGCCGCAGAGGGAGTGAGTGTGAGTGTTTCGGCCATGATAGGTCCAATTTAGGCGACCTTGCCCCAATCCTCAAGCACTACCGAGCCAATGGCACCGCATTAGCCAGTTTGAATATAGGTCCGCAGAGCCTCGGCTTCGTGCTCAACCTCGTCAATTTTGTTCTTCACCAGATCGCCTATGGAGATGAAGGCGCACAGCGCGCCGTTGTCGATCACAGGGAAATGGCGGAACCGCCGCCGGGTCATTAGCGCCAGGGCATCATCGATTGTCGTCGAAGGCTCAACCGTCACCGCCGGCGATGTCATGATCTGGCCAACCGTCTTGTTAAGACAGCTCGCGCCTTCCTCCGCCATCCGGTAAATCACGTCCCTTTCAGACAGAATTCCGGCGACCGTGCCATTGTCCAATACTGGCAAGGCACCGATCCTTTTACCCGCCAGCATCGTCACCGCTTGCGAGACCGGCGTATCAACGTTGCAGGCGATGATATCCGAAGCAGATCGTTTGGCGATGATTTTGGCGATTGTCATGATGCGCGGCCTCCTATGACGACTTGCAAAACATGCCACTTGAATCGCAAAAAAGCGAATCCGCAGATTAACTTAGGGCGTCAGCCGCGCGTTAGCAGCCTCAAAGCGCCTTTAGGTCCATCGCAAGCCTATTGAATCCTCACCAGCCCCGGCGCATGGGGGGGCATGGTCAAAAAATCCCCGCTCGACGATCCGGAAAACGCCGCTTACGCTTGGGCGCGCTATCGCCGTATCATGCGCTTGCTGATGGGGGTGACGATTGGCGTCGTGGTGATCGCGCTGGCTCTCTTGTATAAATTCAATGGCGCGATTTCAGTTCATTTCTACATCGCGGTGGCGCTCGGCATCAGCTTTACGATGCTGCTTGGCGGCGGGTTGATGGGGTTGGTGTTCCTGTCCAATGGAACGGGCCATGACGAATCGGTCGACAACAAGCTGCCGGATCCCGATGAGCTATGGAGCAAGCGCGACGAAGATTGAACGCTACGCCGGCTGGCTAACCCGCGCGTAGTGCCGGTTGCAGGCGGAATTCTTCGACTGGTTGGCCGCCAATCAGATGCTCGGTGATGATCCGCTCCAATACGGCGGGTGAGCAGGAGTGGTACCAGACCTCATCCGGCCAAATGACGGCAATTGGTCCGTGAGAGCAAATCTGCAAACAATCAGCTTTGCTGCGCTGGACGCCGCCGCCGGGCCCGCGTGGATGCTCTGACGTGCGCTTGGGCCCGATCAGGCTGAGTTCTTTCATCCGCGTCTTGAGGAAGGTCCAGGCTTCTTCCCCTACCTCTGGCGAGCAGCACTTTTGCTTCTCGCTGAGCGCGCACAAAAAGATATGACGCTCGGTCTCTGCGCCATATTTCTTGGATAATGCGGTTTGCGCCGCGAGCAGGCTCAGTTCGTTCGCCGCATCCGTCATTCTTTGATCGTCTCGACGTTCTGCACCAGCCATTGGTCAAGCCAATTGAAGACGGTTTCGTGCCATTGCAGCGAGTTTTCCGCTCCCAGAACCCAGTGGTTTTCATCCGGGAACACCAGCAATTGCGAGGGGATGCCGCGTTCCTGCAGTGCGGTGAAGCTTTGCAGGCCTTGGCTGTAAGGGACGCGGTAGTCCTTCTCACCAGTGATCACGAGCATTGGCGTTTGCCATTTGTCGACGTGATTGACCGGGTTCCAGCGCTCGTAAGTTTCGCGTGCTTCGCTGTATGATCCACCGAAATCCCAACGAGGGAACCACAATTCCTCGGTCGAGTAATAGAAGCTGCGCATGTCGAATAGGCCGTCATGCTGGACTAGACAGCTGAAGCGATCTGGCCAGTTTCCTGCGATCCAGTTGACCATATAGCCGCCATAGCTCGCGCCCATCGCGCAGACGTTGCCGCCATCGATCTGGCGGTCGAGCTTAAGTGCCGCGTCCAGGCCCAGTTGCAGGTCTTCGAGTGGTTTGCCGCCCCAATCACGGTTGATCGCGTCCATGAAATCCTGGCCGTATCCAGCGGAGCCATGAAAATCGACCGAGATCACTGCATAGCCCTGGCTTGCGAGAACGCGAGGGTTCCAGCGGCTGGACCACCCATCACGGAAGGTGCCTTGCGGGCCGCCGTGGATGTAGAGGATAGCGGGGATCGGGCCGGTTTGCTGCTCTAGGCGGGTGATCTGGCCCCAGACCGTGTCACCGCCTGCACCAGGGAAGCTGAAACGGGTGGTCACCGTTGATGCCATCTTGCCTGTGCGGGTGGTCGCGACATCGGTCAGCGGCCGGGCCTGTCCATATCCGTCTGAGAGGAACAGTTCTGCAGGCGCGCCAATCGAGATCGCGTGTGAACAGCAAACGGTCATCGGGCAATGGGGTGACATTGCCGATATGCGCTTCATTGCCAGCCATCAGGTCGAGCTTTTCGACTGCGCCGGTCTTTGGGTCGATTTTGAGCACGGGTGTATCGAGTACATCAGCGGCCGTGGCCAGAATTGCCTTGCTGTCTGGCGTCCAAGAAAGTCCGCCAAAGCTGCGGTCATAGTCCTGGGTTAGCGCGCGGGTTTTACCGGTCTTGAGATTGCGAAGATGCACGACCGTGCGGTCGGATTCATATCCCGGTTGTGCCATCGCGACATAGGCGAGATATTTGCCATCGGGCGAAGGCACAGGGCCGGTGTCGACCGCTTGGTTCGCGGCAGTCAGCTCGATTGGCGATCCGCCGGACAGGTCGGAGAAATAGATATCGAGATCGGTTGAGGTGGGTTCTTTCGCTCCGGTTTCGCGGGCGACGAAATAGATGCCCGATCCGTCCGGTGCCCAGACAATATCCTCGCCCCCGCCAAATGGCATAGTGGGCGTGTTGCCCGTGAGGCCGGTTTTCGGATCGGTGCCGTCGATCGGCACACCCTCGCCTGTGGTAACGCCATCCGCTAGATCAAAGGCAAATACCCGATTGTAGGTGCCCGGCGTCGACCATGTATCCCAATGGCGGAAGAACCCGCCATCGCCCTCATAGAGTCGTCCCGTTCCCGGCCCAGGCAGATGGGCTTTGCCGTCCGCATTGCAGCCAAAGGTCGGGCAATCACGGACGATTGGCGCCCATAGCGCAATCCGGTCACTATTCGGTGATAGTTTGAAGCCGTGAATATCGGCAAGCGGCATGTCAGCGACCAATATCGGGCCAGTCACATTGCCATCGGCCTCTAACGCGACCCGCCAAACGCGGCTGCGTTCTTCCTGGCTCTTGTCTGTGTGCTCTGAAGAGAGAAAATAGAGGTAATTGTCGGAGCCGAAAGCGAGCGAATTGGCCGAGAGCCCCAAGTCGAGAGACATCGGAGCTTTGCCCGGCTCTTGCAGGTCCAGCAGGTAAAGGCTCGGCGTGCGTTTAAAGCTTGCCGGATCGGTCCGCGTTACTCGGTAAATCGCAAAACGCCCATCATTCGTAACGATAGGACCGCCGAGACGCGGCGTTGTGATCAAATCCTCCGCTGACATTGGGGTGGTTTCCACCCCGGGGATGTCCCTCGGGTGGCCTTCGGCGGCGAGCGGCGATGCGAAAATCGAGGCGGCGGTGAGCGCCGAAAATACGGCAACATGCGACATGAGCTTTATCATGTCAGCAGGCCTAACCGCTGGGTTCGTCTGTGGCTAGAGTTTCACATGCGGCGAAGCGTGCAAAGACGCAAAAACTAGCCGCGTTTGCCAGCGATCCGGGCGATTTCCGCCTGGACGAGCTTCTCAACAATACCGGGCAGGTTCTTTTCGAGCCATTCGGCCAGCATTGGACGCATCAGATCGCGGGTGAGTCCTTCAAGCGATGTCTCGCCAGAGCGAACGATCTGCGGTTGCGCGCCAGGCTCCGCCAGCATCGCCAAAGCCTCCAGGTTCTCGCGCATTGCGCCGCGCACCGCCTCATTGGTGAGCTGCGGGTCGTGATCTTCGCTTTGATTTTCGCTCAGCAGAAACTCGCCATCGTCGCCTATCTGATCATCGGCATCCACGTCTTCGGCGAATTCCATCTCTGCCAGATCAAGCACTTCGTCGTCGGCTTTAGCAACATTGGTTGTATCCGCACGCTCAGCCTCTTCCTCGCGCCGACGGCGAGCTTCCAACGCGCCTTCGCGGTTATCGCGGGCGATCACCTTCTTGATTGATTCGAGGATTTCTTCGACCGAAGCTTCGTTATCTTGCGCCATTTTGTGCTCTTAGCTCGCTGATAATGTTAACTAAGTTTCAGACGCAGTTACGGATAGTTAGCCGCGTGTCAATTGCCTTCGTCTGAATCCAATGTGGGGCCGATCTTCGCGTCAGCCGCCGGAATGTCAACGGTTCTGGTCGAATTTGGCGAAGGTTCTGGGTCACGATCAAAGTCCCAAATTTTGCCGCGCACCCGCTCATAGTTAACTTGCGGGTCGTATAACACGCCGCCAGTATCGAGGTTAAGATCGCGCGCTTCAGCCTGCCCCATCAAGGCGAGCAAGGAGAATCCAGCGACATAGGCATTGCGCCGCGCGGTCACCAATTGCGCCCGAGCAGAGAGCAATTCCTGCTCTGCATTGAGCACATCGAGGATCGAGCGATTGCCGATCGAGTTTTCCGCTTTCACGCCTTCCAGGCTGAGCTCAGCAGCCTCCACGGCCACTTGTGAACTTTCGATCACCGCATTGGCGGCCCGCCAATTGGAATAGGTTGAGCGAGTTTCCTGAATGACGCTGCGTTCAGAGGCGATCACAGCCTCCAAAGCAGAGGATTCTGCGTGCGCCCGCCTGGCGTTGCCGCGCGGCGGTCAGCCCGCCTTGAAAAATCGGGATCGTCACGCGGACGCCGACATTCGCTGTCTTCTCACTTTGTGAGAAGTCCGACGAAACCGGACCGCCGAGTGTTCCGAAGAAATCGCTGTAGTCGCCATTGGCGAACAGGCCGACTGTTGGGAGACGCCCGGCGCCAGCTGCCTCAGTGTCATATCCTGCGGCCTCAGCACGTTCTTTGGCAGCGATTAAATTGGGGTTGTTTTCAAGCGAGGTTACGATGGCCTCACCAACATTTTCCGGTAGGCCGGGCAGCGGCGGCGGCGCCATCAGCGTGCCGGGCGCTTTGCCAACCAATTGCAAATAGACCTCGCGCGCTGAGATGACGTTGGCCTCAGCCAATCTCAAATCGCCCTCGGCCAGTGCGAGCCGTGATTGCGATTGCGCCACATCTGTGCGGGTCAGATCGCCGATCTCAAACCGGTCACTGGTCGCCTCCAGATTGATGCGGAGTACCTCCACCTGATTGGCGCTTAGCGCAACCAGGGCCTCTGTCCGCAGCACATCCATATAGGCGGCGACCACTTGGCTGAACACGGTGCTTTCGGTGTTGCGCAAAGTGGCCTGGCCAGCCGCGACCCGCTCTTTGGCGGCCCGCACAGCATTGCGTACGGCTCCGCCAGAATAGACTGGAACCAGCAATGCCGCATTGACGCCAAGGTTGCGTTCCGGCGCGGTAAATGAGTTGGCCGAGCGGCGCACAAACTCGATATGGGTCGCTGTTACGGTCGCGGTTGGCAATCCGTTGGCGCGGTTGATTGGCACGCCTTCATCGGTCGCCCGCTGGTCTGCCCGCGCGCCTTGTAGCGTCGGATTGGTGTTATAGGCCTCGACCAAGGCATCGCGCAGCGTATCCGCTTGTGCAGGCGCAGCTATCGCCCCGGCGGCGAGCGCCGCAGCAATGCTGGCCAGAGAACTCATCCGGCGGATGTTTGGCAGAGGCGCGCGTTTCATGCGTTAAAAGCTCCAGCTTTTCGCTTGGTCAAATTCGTGCAGAACCGGGATCCCGATATCGTGCACTGCTTGCAGGGTGACTGAACCGGCCACTTTGCAGCCCGATGCGATCCGGGTGACGCCGTTCTCAACAATACCAGTGACGATCCGGCCGTTTTCCGCGAGCCGTTTAGCGAGGCTGTCTGGCAGATGCTCAATCGCGCCATCGACCACGATCAGAGAGAATGTCTTGCGTGAATTCTTCGCTAAAGCGCCTTCGGCGCTGATCTGCTGAACATCGGTGACCAGTGGGCCAATCAACTCTGCAAAATATTGCGTTCCGCCTTCGACCACCAGAACGCTGTCGTCCTTGGTCGGCGCGGCCTCGGTCAGCATCATCCCATGCACAACGGGCGATGAGAGATAGTGACCATCGCCCAGCGGCACGGCGCGGTCCATGTAAGCAACGGGACGCGCCTCGGCAGGCACGAAATTCTCACGCGGCACGGCATTCATGCGCGCCAGCACATATTCTTCATTCACGCCGCTGGTCCGCAGCTGGCTGTCAATCATAGCCTTGCGGGCGACAGGTGCATTTAACTCAGTCATGTTCACTCCACGAGAGCTGTATTACTCCAGCAATACAGCGCGTCAAGACGTTTAGCTGTTCGCACCGCCAGCGCCAAGGGCTTTGACGTTCACGATTAGCAGTGCTTATGGGAGCCTAAAATAGACCGAATGGAGTATGTCTTCGATGAGCGACGTTAAAAATATGGGTGCAGCGGGCGAAGGCGCGGTGCGTATTGAAACCGATTCGCTCGGCGAAGTCTCTGTTCCGGCGGCTAGCCATTGGGGGGCGCAAACTCAGCGCAGCCTGGCAAACTTCGCAATTGGTGATGAGACTATGCCTGCGCCGCTCGTAAAGGCGCTGGGTATTCAGAAGAAATCCTCGGCGCTCGCCAATATGGAGCTGGGCGTGCTTGATACGAAACTGGGCGAGGCGATCGTCGCGGCGGCCGATGAAGTGATCGACGGCACTTTGGCCGACCAATTCCCGCTGTCCGTGTGGCAGACCGGTTCTGGCACACAGAGCAATATGAACGCCAATGAGGTGATCGCCAGCCGCGCGAACCAGATTCTTACCGGTCAGCACGGCGGCAAAGACCCCGTGCATCCCAATGACCATTGCAATATGGGTCAATCCTCGAATGACACCTTCCCTACGGCGATGCATATCGCCGCGGCGAGCGAGACAGTGGAGCAGTTGATCCCGGCACTTGGCGGGCTTCACACCGCGCTTGACGCGAAGGCCCAAGCGTTCGCGGATATCGTCAAGATTGGCCGCACGCACTTGCAAGATGCAACTCCGCTCACCTTGGGTCAGGAGTTCTCCGGTTACGCGAAGCAGGTCGAATATGGCATCGCCCGACTCGAAAACGCTTTGCCTCGGGTGCTGGAGCTTGCTCAAGGCGGGACTGCGGTCGGCACTGGAATCAATTCCAAGGCTGGCTTCGCAGAGAAATTCGCGGCTCATGCAGCGAAACTGACCGGGCATGACTTTGTAACAGCAGCGAACAAATTCGAAGCTTTGGCGGCGCATGATGCGCTGGTTGAGCTCTCTGGGGCGCTTAATTCGATTGGCGTCAGTTTGATGAAGATCGCAAATGATATTCGCCTGCTTGGCTCTGGTCCTCGCAGCGGCCTTGGCGAAATTGCCTTACCAGCGAACGAACCGGGCTCTTCCATCATGCCGGGCAAGGTTAACCCCACTCAATGCGAGGCGCTGACCATGGTTTGCGCTCAGGTGATGGGCAATCACACGACGGTTAGCGTGGCGGGATCGAACGGCCACTTAGAGCTTAACGTGTTCAAGCCGGTGATGATCTACAACGTGCTGCAGTCGGTCCGCCTGCTGGCCGATTCGGCGCGCAGTTTCACCAACAATTGCGTGACCGGGATCACCGCAAACACCGACCGAATCGACAAGCTGATGAATGAGAGCCTGATGCTTGTCACCGCACTGAATCCGCATATTGGCTATGATAATGCGGCCAAGATCGCGAAGAAGGCCCATGCTGATGGCACGACTTTAAAAGAGGCGGGCATGGAGCTTGCTTTGCTCACGGAAGAGCAATTTTCCCAGTGGATCGTCCCTGCGGAAATGATCAAACCAAGGGCTTAGAGGCGGGTTTGGGCAAGGTAAGGCGTGAAATTCGGCTCGAATGCCAGTTTGGAGGGATGATCCTCCTATGACCGGCATTCGACCAAAGCATGACCGTGTCCGACGAGAAATTGGCTATGTTTTCCCGAGCGCGCTATTTGCGGTGATCTAATGCGTATCTCAAAAACCACTGAAACCCGACCGACCGTGCCTTTCCGCATGGTGCTGCTGTCGATGATCGTGATGTGGGCGACCTATTTCTTCCTCATCACCATGCGCAGCTTCGTCATGGAGTACGAACTGCAGATCGATATGGCTTGGCGGCGCGGCATCGTGTCCATGGTTGGCATTGCCCTGACGATTGCCCTGTGGGGTATGCTGCGGCTGTTTGATCATAAAGCGGTGTGGATCAAGGTGATGGCCGCGATCATTCTATCGGTTCCTGTTGCGATCGCTATCGGAAAGACCAATCACTTGGTCTTTCAAGACATGCAGGAGGTGGAAGAGCGAAAATACGCTGAAAAGAATGGCATCAATCTGCGCCGTGACGAGGCGGGCAACCTGCTGGTGGATGTGCCCGTTACGCGCGCGGCGCCGGATGGTGCGAATGGCGCCGATACGATCCTCGATTCTGAAAGCGTTATCCTCGTTCCTGCGCAAACCAGCGCGGATGTGTGGAAGGCAGTGTTCGATATCGCGCTTGGGCGCTACTTCCTGCTGCTCGCCTGGGCATCGCTCTATTTTGCAATTCTTGCAGGTTATCAGGCTCGGGCGGCGGAGCGGCGCGGGCAGGAATTCAGGTCCGCTGCGGAGGCGGCTGAGCTGCGGTCTTTGCGCTATCAGGTGAATCCACATTTCCTGTTCAACACGCTGAACTCGCTGTCCGCTTTGGTGATGACCGGCAAGGCAGAGCGGGCAGAGCGTATGATCCAGACCATGTCGCGATTTTATCGCCACAGCCTTGCGGATGAGCCAACCTCTGACGTTCGGCTGAAGGACGAGTTTGACTTGCAGCAGCTCTATCTCGACATTGAAGCGGTACGCTTTCCAGAGCGATTGATTTGCGATTTTGATCTGCCTGATGATCTTGTGGATGCACGCGTGCCAGGCATGATTCTCCAGCCCTTGGTCGAAAACTCGGTCAAATATGCGGTGTCTGCTGTGAATCGCCCGGTGACTATCACGGTTAAGGCACGCGAGGAGTTTGATCGGCTGGTAATAACAGTCAGCGACGATGGGCCCGGCGTCCCGGCAAATGCCAGCCATGGCTTCGGAATTGGCCTTGCCAATGTGCGCGATCGGTTGGAGGCACGCTTCGGTTCAGATATTGTTCTGAGTTCGAGCCCGATCGGTGGCGGTTATAAGACAGAACTGCGGATACCTTTGACCAAAAATGGCTGATAGCGAAGAAACCGGCGGCGCATTGCGCACGCTTATTGTCGATGATGAACCCCTGGCGGTTGAGCGCATTCAAGTGATTTGCGCCGAACTCGGCTCGATCAATGTGGTTGGTACCGCCAGCGATGGGGCCGCGGCCTTGCGGTTGGTCGAGGCGCTGACCCCAGATTTGATTTTGCTCGATATGACCATGCCAGAACTCGATGGCCTCGGGGTCGCCAAGAAGCTGGGCAAAATGAAAAACCCGCCAGCAGTCATCTTTGTGACGGCGCATGATGACTTTGCGGTAGAGGCCTTTGATCTAGAGGCGATTGATTATGTCCTGAAGCCCGTTTCTGCTGACCGTCTAGGCCGCGCAATTGAGCGAGCCGTTGCCCGCCACGGCGAGACGGGCAAGAAGACCAGCAAATGGCTGGATGAGCTGTGGGTTCCGCATCGCTCCGAATTGCTGCGTGTCGCGGTCAGCGAGGTGCATCAGATCGATGCCGAGCGTGATTACGTTCGGCTGCACATTGGTACTGATGAAGCGCCGCAGTCTTATCTATTGCTCCAAACCATTGCCGGTCTGGAAAAACGGCTGGATCCCGAGGAATTCATCCGCATTCACCGCTCCACCATTTTGCGGCGCGACAACATTCGTGGTCTGCGTCATGATGGTTTGGGGGTGTGGTCTGCCGAGTTGCAGAATGGTGAAGCGCTGCGGATTGGCCGGACCTATCTCTCAAAGGTGAAGGGAATGGCGGGGCGTTAGGGCGCCTAATGATTGTTGAGTGTGTGGACGCCGAACTGCACTCGCCCCTTACATTAAAAAGACGACTCGAACCCTGGGACTGGTTAGGGCTCGAGCCGTCATCTATGGACCTGAATTCAGGCTCATAGGGGTCTTGTTAGAATGTTGGGATCAACCGCCGCGTTGTTGGGCTTCAATCAGGGTGGCCACTTGTTGTTCGGCGCTTTTCATCGCCTTGGCGTAGCAACGCTTGCTGTCCATTGACGGGATTCGCGAGCCGGAACGGCGTGTACCTACTCCGCAAAGGGCTTGTGCTGCCTTTTTCACTCGGCGATCAAGTCGTTCTTGACCTTCCGGTGTGGCGAGATTGATATCGGCAATTGCGATCTCAACGCTTGGATTGTCGCTTGGACCAGCAAGGGCGGGGGTAGACACGACCGCAAGGCCAAGGGCCGCAGTGGTCAAAACTGTCTTCAACATAAATTCCTCCATTTGCAAGAAACGGCCCGGTTCGAGCGGGGTTCGAATGGGGTTGCCGTAACCGCCCTTGCACAATCAGAATTAGGGAATGCAGACGAGCGGTCATTCGGTGCTCGTTCGCGGCAGAATGTCGCTCGACTGGTGCGGCGCGTTTCGGACAGATGCGATAAACTGCCCGACGAATGACCCTTTCCAGCAGACCAGCGTTTGCGCCATAGTGCAGCCATGCTGCCGGTGATGATCATTTTTGCCCTCGGCGTGGGGAATTTCGCTTTGCATCAGGCGGTGCTGCAAAGCGGCCACCCAATGCTTGGGCAAATGCCATGGTTTGTGCATATGCTAGGCGGGAAGCTGACGCTTGCGACCGAATTCATGGTCTTGCTGGCCGCCATGATGCTGGCCGCCAATGGTTGGCCCATGCTGGTTTGGGTTTATCTGGGATACAGCGGGCTCAATGCACTGGCAGCTTGGCTGATCTTGTCAGATCAGATCTAAGGGACCGGCCAAGGAGTAGATTGCGCTTGCGCTTTTGCGGCAATCCCGCTTGTCACTACAAACTATGGCAACTCGGCTCTTTCATATCAGCGATGTGCACTTTGGTGTTGAGGATCGCGCTGCGCTGGGCGCTGTGGCCGCCGCGATCCAGCAAGAGCGCCCGGATGCGGTTGTGTGCACTGGTGATTTGACTCAACGGGCCAAGCACAGCGAATATGCTGATGCGGCGCAGTGGTTTCGTTCGCTAGGCGTGCCGACTGTGCTGCAGGCTGGCAATCACGACATGCCCTATTACAACTTGTGGGAGCGTTTTACCGATCCCTATCGGCGCTACCGCGCGCTGACTAACCAGGTTGGTGCTCAGCTCCATTCAGATGATGTTGTGCTTATTCCGCTCGTCTCCACGGTGCGTGTGCAGCCGCGCTTTCCGTGGTCAGATGGGTTTGTCCGTAGGCGGCCCTTGGCCCGCACCGTGACGCAGCTAAAAGAGCTCGAAGGCGATCCGCGTACAAAGATTGTGATGTGTCACCATCCGCTGCTCGGTCCAGAGAACGCCGGTGGCAATCCCACTATCGGCGGTGATGAAGCCTTTGCAGCCATTGCATCGGCTGGCGCAGATGCCGTGATATCGGGCCACGTGCATACACCGTTCGATGAGGTGCGATCTCGTGGTGGGCATTCTATGCGGATGATCGGAATTGGCACCCTTTCGACCCGCCTGCGGCATGGGGCACCCCCTTGTTATCAGGTGCTCAATTGCGAGCCTGGCGGATCAATCACTGCCGAATTGCGCGTGGTTGGTGATCCGCCGACAGGTTAGTAAGCGCCCCGCCTCATTTTGCCGCTGATCAGGATGGAAACCAGATGTTAGGCATATTTCGCTAATCGCTCGTCATACCGCGAATGTGCGGCAGTATGGATCGTATGTGATTTGGCAGAGGAGTGTTGGTCATGAATGCTATCAAAGCAATGATTTTGGGCGGCGTGCTGACATATGTTGTGGCGCTGGTAATTGGCTCACAAGGGTCCAGTGGGGGTTTTCTGGCGATCCACAATATGCGCATGGGCGAATATGCTGTCCTATGGTCTTGGCCGCTGTTCCTGGCTGGCACTGGCCTGGCCTGGGCGATGACGCTGCTGCAACCAGAATAAATGATTGCTGCTTGAGGTCGGTTGGACCAGATCACGATCTGACCAGACTTTATACCACACAAAGAAAAAGGGCGGCCCTTCCATCGGAGAGCCGCCCTTTTCGTATCTTGTTCGCAGTGAACGCGATTAGCGTTTCGAGAACTGGAAGCTCCGGCGGGCTTTTGCGCGGCCATATTTCTTACGTTCAACCACACGGCTGTCACGGGTGAGGAAGCCAGCGGCCTTCACCGTAGAGCGCAGTGCAGGCTCATATTTGGTCAAAGCTTGGCTGATGCCGTGCTTTACCGCGCCAGCTTGGCCGGACAGGCCGCCGCCGCGAACGGTTGCGACAATGTCGTACTGGCCTTCACGCTCGGTGATCGAGAATGGCTGGTTGATAATCAGACGCAAGGTCGGACGAGCGAAGTACACTTCTTGCTCGCGGCCGTTGATGGTGACCTTGCCTGTACCTGGCTTCAACCAAACGCGGGCGACCGCATCCTTACGGCGACCAGTGGCATAAGCGCGGCCATATTGGTCGAGCTCTTGCTCACGCAGGGGCGCAGCAGGATTTTGAGCGATTTCCGCGGCATCGGCCGCAGGCGCATCGCCAGCAATGTCCTTAAGATCTGCGAGATCAGACACGGTTTCCGTCGCGGTTTCAGTTGCTGGCGTTTCAGTCGCAGCTTCTGGCGCGGTTTCGGTTTCGGTGTTCTTTTCGTCGGCCATTATGCAGAAACCTTATTCTTGCGGTTCATGGATGCAACGTCGAGCACGGCTGGGTTCTGCCCATCATGTGGATGCTCGGTGCCGTTGTAGAGGTGCAGCGCACGCATCTGCGCACGGCCCAATGGGCCACGCGGGATCATGCGCTCGACGGCTTTTTCAAGCACGCGCTCAGGAAAACGACCTTCCAGAATCTTGTTCGGGGTCGTCTCTTTGATGCCGCCAGGGTGGCCGGTGTGCTTGTAATAGATCTTGTTGGCCATCTTGTTGCCGGTGAATTTCACCTTGTCGGCATTGATGACGATCACGTGATCACCGCAGTCAACGTGCGGGGTGTAGCTCGGCTTGTGCTTGCCGCGCAGGATATTGGCGATGAGCGATGCGACGCGGCCAACGACCAATCCTTCGCCATCAATAATATGCCATTTCTTATCGACCTCGGCCGGTTTGATCGACCGGGTCTGCTTGCTGAGCGCCTTCATGGGCTTTTCCTTAAACCTAAGGCCGCCATTCGGGAGAAAAGAGGCCTGAAAAATCAAAACAGCCGGGCGTTTGGGCCGCGGCTGCGAATCGGAAGATACGCCTTTCAGCAAATCCTTACCGATATGAGGCGCGATTTGTCGCTAAGACGGCTCAAAGTCAAGTAAAACCGGGCGTTTCAAGAGAGGTAAAATAATACCTTGGTAAATTCTCACCAGCAATTGAGGGGTGAGGCGCTGTTTATGCGTTCAGCGCCCAGGTTTCGCTCGAATGGCGCTCATCATCGCCAATACGCGTGATAATCTGCCGCTTGGCGTGGGCAAGCCATCGCTCGCCCGGCGCGCAGCGGGCCGAAAAGCTAAATTCAAACTCTCCGTGCGAGCCATCGGGCAAATTGACCGGCTTTATGGAATGAACTGTCTCTTCGCTGGGATAGAACAGATCGCGGGGCATCTGCTCAAGCAACGTGCCGCCAGTCTGCTGCAATTGCGCCAAGTAAGCCATGCGCTGCGCCTGCTGGGTCGCTGAGCCGCTGTGCCGCTTGATCATGCTTTCCGCTTCTTTGATTGCGGCATCGACGTCTTCCTGACTGGTCGATGTGCCGGCCGCAAGGATCTCCCCTGCCTCGCCGAGCAGAATCGGAAACATGCTGTCGGTTGAGCGGGCTTCTTCAATCGCGGCGAGTTGGGCAAGTTGCTCTGGCGCGTCGACTTTTGCGAAGATTTGCTGGCCATTGATCGCAATGCCGCGCCCCTGAGCGGAGAAGTTGACCTGCCATTGGCGGGTCACCGCCAGAATCTTTCCATCGCGCAGCTCTCGCTCAATCCGCCGCATAAGTCGCATAGAATTTGCCGGGATTGTCAGGCGGCCCGCCGCCATTGCCGGTATGCTAGACGTGGTTGCCCCCGCCACAAGCGCTCCAAGTGCCGAGCCTATGGCGGCCCGGCGAGTGAATTCAGTCATCGTTACCCACCTTAACGTATTCTAACGCGGCTGAAGCGCGGCCAACCATGTTTCTGTTTTATGGTGGGCCGCGTCACAGTGCCAGCCAAGTATTGCTGGACTATCGTAGGGATGCAATACACCAAGGCGTTCAATAGTGCGATTGAGCAGATTGCCGCGTGTTTTTAACAGCACTGCCACTTCACTGCTCGTCTCGATTGTATCTTGCCATTTAAAGATCGATTCGAGCCCGCCAATCATATTGGCGCAGCCAATCAAGCCCTCTTCCAGCAGTACACCTGCCACGTCACTCGCGCTGCAGCGATCGGGGAACGGGCACCATATTAGCGCGGATGAACAGGCGGAGTTGGTATCGGTCGCTGGGTCAGTCATTCGCCCGGTGTAGCGCAATTTGAAGCCTTATACCCGCACAGTTGCCAGTGCGTTTTGCCCGTCACTGTGCATTGCCCATGCTAGACTGGCGACCAGCAACGCCCCGGCCAGTTGGTGCGCAACGGCGATCCACAAAGAAACCTCGCTCAGCACGGTCGCAATGCCGAGCAGCACCATGACGCCAAAGGCGCTGTGCACGGCGATGGACGCCATGCGATGGGTTTTGCGCACGCGCCGCGCGATCCACACCAGAGCAGCGACTGCGATCCAGGCCCACCAGCGGTGCAACCAATGCAGCAAAAACGGATCATGGGTCAGTGTCCACAATACGCCTTGAGTGAAATTGACCTCGGGAATGAGCCTCCCATTCATGAGCGGCCAATCATAGGCGGCGTGCCCGGCATTAAGGCCGGCGACCCATGCGCCGAGCAGCAATTGCACAAATAAAATACCAGCCACTATCAATGCTGGAGCAGTGAGCGGAGCGGGTTTGACCTGCGGATCGCGCGACAAAGCTCTCAGATCGAGCGCTGTCCAGACCAGTCCGCCCAGCAAGAAAAAGGCGGTGAGCAAATGTGCCGAGAGGCGGAAATGGCTAACATCAGTGAGGTCTGTGCCCACGCCGGAGGACACCATGTACCACCCCAGCGCCCCTTGAAATCCAATCAAGGCAAGCAGCGCGAACAGACGAATCTTATAGCCATTGGGGATCGCCCCCTTCACCCAAAACCACACCATCGGGACTGCAAATGCCAAACCAATCAATCTCCCCAGATTGCGGTGGAACCATTCCCAGAAATAGATGAATTTGAAGGCTTCCAAATCCATTCCGGCAGGGCCGCTCTCAAACCGGTATTCGCCCGTTTGGCGGTACAGATCGAATTCTGTCCGCCATGCCTCCTCGCTCAGCGGTGGGAGCACGCCGGAAACCAAATCCCACTGGGTGATCGACAGGCCGCTTTCTGTAAGACGCGTGATCCCGCCAACCATCACGATGACTACAACCATTGCGGCCACGATCATCAGCCAGCGCACAAGCACCAGCGGGCGGCCCAGCCCGGCGTCGGGTGCCACAGTGGATGAAGCAGGATGAAGCGAAGATGCCATTTCGGGCGTCTAAGTGTCCTGCGCAGTGGCGAAGTGCAAGTATGTAGATCGCAAATGGCCTTGCGCATCCTGCAACCAGGCACCCCTGCTTACAGCGTTTGATTTAGTTCTGCTTGCAGAATGGTATAATATTACATACATGGTCCTTCAGTCATCATGACCGACACCAATACCTCGATTCGCGGCCGGTTCGACCGGGCCGGCATTTGGCTCTCGGGCCTGTGCGCGCTTCATTGCGTCGCGACGATCTTTATTGTGTCGGGATTGGGTGTCGGCGGACAGTTCCTGCTTTCGCCGGACCTCCATCGTTTTGGCCTTGTGATTGCCTTGATTGTGGCAGCGGTGGCGATTGGTTGGGGTGCGCTTAAGCACCGCCAGGCGGCGCCCTTTGTGATCGCTATGACGGGCCTGACTTTCATGGGCGGCGCTTTGGCTGTGCCGCATGGCGTACAGGAAGCCGTCCTTACGATTATCGGCGTTTCCCTCGTCACTTGCGGGCATGTGCTCAATTTGCGGCACGCCCACTAATCAAGCCGCAACGCGTTAGTGCGCTGATTTCGCTGCTAATTCGCGCCCGCTATTCGCGCCCATTGCCATCCGATATGCGCTTATGCTTGCGCCGCGCGGCGATGCCATTATCTCGGCGCACATGACTGCAGAAAAAAGCATCACCCTCAATGGTGACATCCGCAAGACCAGCGCCGACACAATCGCCACCCTCGTGCGCGAATTGGAGCTATTGCCTGAAAAAGTGGCCGTCGAGCGCAATGGTGAGATCGTGCCGCGTTCAACCCTTGAACAGGCGCCCTTGGCAGACGGGGATGCTCTGGAAATCGTGCATTTCGTGGGCGGCGGCGAGCAAAGCACCTCGGGCGATGACAGCTGGAGCGTGGCGGGCCGGACCTTCCACTCGCGGCTGATTGTCGGCACGGGTAAGTACAAGGACTTTCAGCAGAATGCCGATGCATTGCAGGCGAGCGGCGCGGAAATCGTCACCGTTGCTGTGCGCCGGGTCAATGTGAGCGATCCCAAAGCACCAATGCTGACCGACTTCATTGATCCGAAGGTTACCACCTATCTGCCCAACACCGCTGGCTGTTTCACGGCAGATGATGCGATCCGGACGCTGCGCCTAGCGCGCGAAGCAGGTGGCTGGGATCTGGTCAAGCTGGAGGTGCTGGGCGAGGCGCGCACGCTTTACCCGGATATGCGCGAAACTCTGAAAGCCACAGAAGTGCTGGCCAAAGAGGGCTTTCACCCGATGGTTTACTGCGTCGATGATCCGATCGCTGCCAAACAATTGGAGGATGCGGGCGCGGTGGCGATTATGCCGCTTGGCGCGCCGATCGGCTCAGGCTTAGGCATTCAAAACCAGGTGACGATCCGCCTGATCGTCGAAGGCGCAAGCGTGCCGGTGCTGGTCGATGCAGGTGTTGGCACGGCGTCTGATGCGGCGGTTGCGATGGAGCTCGGCTGTGATGGGGTGCTGATGAACACTGCCATTGCTGAGGCGAAAGATCCCATCCGCATGGCGCGCGCGATGAAACTGGCGGTAGAGGCCGGGCGCGAGGCCTATCTGGCGGGCCGTATGGGGCGTCGCAAATATGCCGATCCCAGCTCGCCTTTGGCTGGATTGATCTAGGGATTTTTCCCATGGACCGGCGCGGGTGGCTTGGCTCCTAATATAGTACCTGACAGGCTTGGCGGCGGAGCACGGTTCACGCTAGTGATCCGCGAGGATATCGCGCGCGCGTATGGGCGTGCAAAACAAAGCACCCAATTCAACAAATTTTACCTACGGGTTACTACCTATTAACCAAGTTCCGCGATGACCGTCTTCAACGCAGAGGAGACTTTCATGGCGACCGTGGGCAGTACATCAATGGCAATCGGCGAAATGCGCGAGTTCGCAGGCTTTAGCGCCGCTGAGCAGCGCTATATCAAGTGCAGCCTCGACATTGGTCTGAGCCGTAAGGACGCCTTTAAGCTGTGGGCCCGCGATGCGCGTGAAAACGCCGCGATCCGCCGCCAATATGTCGCTTATCAGGATCTCAAATCTTTGCGCGCTCTGATCCCTGCCCAGCACGGCATGGCCGATACCGAAGTCTTTATCGGCAAGCTAATCCGCATGGCGACCTTCGACCTGCAAGCCGATGCGATCACCAGCTTTTCCGCGTTTCGCTTCCTCTACGAGCGCTTGCTCGGCGCAGAAGCGCGCCCGTTTCTTCCCGCAGCCTTCTGCGCAGCCAGCGCTTTGCCGCAGATTCAGCCGGAACGCCGCAAGGTCCTGCTGCAATCGCTTAGTGAAGCGGCGGCAACGGCTCCTGCATGGTCAGATGAAACGCCCAGCTTCTATCCGGAATATGTCGAGGAAGCTGAGCTGGTTTGAAATTGGTTGCTGAGCGCGATCTCACAATCCAGACTAAGACTTGTGCCCGCGCCTTTGGTGAGCTTCGATAAGATCAGCACAATCCTCTAGAGGTATTGCCCATGTGTCGAGTTCAAGATCATGGTGGATACCGTCATGCACAGTAGCGATTTGCGATCTCGCTAGGCCTAGTTTTCGATTGCCGCGTCCTTTTTCGCGCCGTTCCAACTCTTCTAGATTGCATTCGACTTTAACAAAGAGCGTATCAATCGCCGCGAGAGATCGGACGAAATGGCCGTGGGAGCTGGCGCCATTCTGGACGATATCTACAATAACGTTATGACCAGTCTCCGCCATTGCTCTGACTGATCTCGCCATCGCTAACTTCATATTGGGAAAATTCACAGAATTCGCTGGGATGTTCTCTGGCGTCATGCTCCAAAAAGCATCTAACTGAACGTGCAAGTAAGGATCGCTAAATCTGTTTTGGAGGCATCGAGCGAGCGTGGTTTTTCCCGCGCTGGACACCCCGTTTAGGACGATCACTTTTCCCCACATCGCGTTTGTAGCCAACACGCCTCTTAGCTCCGATACAGCCCGCTAATCTTGTCTTGGTAGCGGTCACGGATCTTGTGCCGGCGAATTTTCATGCTCGGCGTCATTTCCTCGTTCTCGATTGAGAACGCTTCATCGGCAAAGGTAAACTGGCGTACCTTCTCGATCACCGACAAATCCTTGTTCACCCGGTCAACGGCTGCGCGAACAGCGGTCTTGAAGGCCGGCAGGTCTTGCAGAGCGGTCATATCGAACTTCTCGTCATTGGCGCGCGCCCATTCGACCGCCCATTCTGCGTCCGGCACAACCAGGCCGACCACATAGGGCCGCTTGTCACCGCTCACCATCGCCTGCGCGATTTCCGGTTGCAGGGTCAGCATGCCTTCAATCTTTTGCGGGGCAACATTGTCGCCCTTGTCGTTGACGATCATGTCTTTCTTACGGTCGGTGATCACGATCCGGCCTGCTTCATCCAGATGCCCGATGTCGCCTGTGTGCAGCCAGGGCGCACCATCGGGATCATTGGGATCTCTCATAAGCGTGCGCGCGGTTTCGGCGTCATTCTGCCAATATCCATGCATCACCAGCTCGCCCCGGCACAGGATCTCGCCATCATCGGCGATCTTGATCTCCACCCCGCGCATTGGCGGGCCAACGGTGTCCATCTTCAGGCCGGTAGCCGGGCGATTGCAACTGATCACCGGACCGCTTTCGGTCTGGCCATAACCTTGCAGCATGGTGAGGCCCATTGCCTCAAAGAACGTGCCAACATCCGGGTTGAGCGGCGCTCCGCCAGAAACCATAGCTTTGATCCGGCCGCCAAATCTGTCGCGGATTTTCGGACGCAAAGTGCGCTCGACGATGAAGTCCATCGGCTTATCGCGTTTGCGCTTGTTCCCGCGCTCGGCGGCTTTCTCACTAATCGTCAGTGCGCGGTCCATCAGATAATTGGCGAGCTTGCCTTGCTTTTGGACCTGCTTGAGGATCTGGCTGCGCAGCACTTCGAACAGGCGCGGGACCACGACCATAATGGTCGGGCGCACTTCCTCGATATTGCTGGCGAGTTTCTCCAGGCCTTCTGAGTAATAGATCTCTGCCCCGACGGAGATTGGCAGATATTGCCCGCCCGTATGTTCATAAGCGTGGCTGAGAGGCAGGAACGACAGGAAACGTTCGTTGGAAATGCCAAAATCATTGATCAGGATTTCAGCTGCGCCGCCTGCATTGCACAGGATCGCGCCATGATGCTGCTTCACCCCGCGCGGGGCGCCGCCGGTGCCGCTGGTGTATATCAGACAAGCGGTGGTGTCGCGCGTAATGCCCTTAAGGCGCTCTTCCACGGCTACGCGGGCCTGGGCCGGATCGCCCGCGACCATGCTGTCCCAGTTGTGATACTCAAAGCCGCTTGATTGCTTGCGGTGCAGATCTTCGATGCCGATCACATGGTCGGCAATGCCGGTCGATTGGATCGCGCCATGCACGGGGGCCAGCAGCTTTTCGGTAGAGACGATAACCGCGCGTGCGCCAGAATTGTCCAGGATATGGCAATGATCGCGCTCGGTATTGGTAATGTAGGTTGGCACAGTGATGCAGCCCGCGGCCATCACAGCGAGATCGGAAATGCACCATTCGGGGCGGTTTTCTGAGACCAGCGCCACGCGGTCCCTGTCTTTCAAGCCAATCCGGCGCAGCCCCTCTGCGAGCAAGCAGACCTGCTCTGCCACCTCACGCCAGCTTTGCGTGGTCCATTCGCCATTGGCTTTGCGCCCCAGAAACGGCGCATCGCCTTTTTCATCCGCGCGTTTCAGGAACAATTCGACGAGATTGTTCGCATTATCGATGTCGTTGAGATGCGTGTCTTGCGGCACTGAAATTTGGCTCCCCCACCAGTTTTCTAGTTTTGCGCAGATTAGGCGCGCCCAGAATTAGCGCAAGCGTCAATGGTGCTTGCCGGTCTGAAGAGGTAATGCACCGGCGGTGAGCCGAGTTCCCCGGCCGAGCAAGGCCGCTAGCGGGTATAAACCAGCTTTGGTGCGATACGCGGATCGGTGGCCACTTCCCAACCATCCGCCGTGCGGCGCAATGCGTTGGCCTTTAGTGGCGGGCCAAAAGCACGGATCTGTGTGTGGCCCAGCGCTGTCAGCTCTTCCTGCATATCCTCCAGCATGGAGCCTTGTTCAATCACGGCGGTTTCGCCAAACGACATAATCAGCGGCAAAGCCAGTGCGTCCTGTGCGCTTAGTCCGAAATCGATCACGCCAATGATGGAGCGAGCGACCTGCACCGGAATGGTCGGTCCACCGGCCGCGCCAATCACCAGGATAACGTCACCCTTTTGGTCAAGTACGATTGTTGGTGCCATAGAGCTGCGGGGCCGCTTTCCACCCGCAACAGCATTGGCGACCGGCTTGCCATCGACCATCGGAGTGGAGCTGAAATCGGTAAGCTCATTGTTGAGGTAGAACCCGCCAAAAAATAGGCCTGATCCAAACGCACCCTCCACGGTTGAGGTATAACTCACCGCATTGCCATTGCCATCGACCACGGAGAAATGGGTCGTGCCTTGCTCCAGTGGCTCGTCACCGTCTGCGCGGGCGAGCGGGGCGCCAGGAGGCGTGCCCGGTTTCAGATCGGTGATAGTGGACGATGGGCTGATCAGCGCGCTGCGGCTCGCGACATAGGCGGGATCCACCAGACCCTTCACCGGCACGCTCACGAAATCACTGTCGCCAATGTACAGCTCGCGGTCGGCATAGGCGACTCGCTGAGATTCCAGAAACAGGTGCCAGAATCTGGGGCTTTCTGGCCCAAGTGCGCCTAGGTCAAAACGCTCTAGCTGTCCCAGCATTTGCGCAACCGCGACGCCACCCGATGATGGCGGACCCATGCCGCAGACCTGATATTCTCGGTAGGGCGCGCAGACCGGATCGCGCAGTTTGGACCGATAGCTGGTGATGTCCGCCGTGGTCATCTTGCCATCTTGCGGCGTCTTTTCAGCAATATATTCCGCCAAATCCGCAGCATTGCGATCATACAGCGCCTCTGCCCCGGTCTCGGCCAGATCGGTGAGCGCCTCGGCCAGCTCGCCATTACGGATGATGGAGCCAACCGGCAGCGGTTCGCCATCCGCACCAAAGAAAACGGCGCGCGCTTCTGCGGTCAGCCCGGCGCGTCCTTTATTGCGGCCAGACAGCGATTCGTTGAGCCGCACATTCATGCGGAATCCGTCCTCTGCCAGAGCGATGGCGGGCTGAAACAGGTCGGCCCAAGGCAATTTGCCGTGCGTTGCGTGCGCTTTTGCTGCGAGGGCAAGATTGCCCGGCACACCGACACTGAGGCCGGAAAGGGTGCGCAATTCGCGCGGCAAGCGTTCGCCATTTTCATCGAGAAAGCGTGTGCCGGTTGCCGCTGCAGGTGCAGTTTCACGGCCATCATAGGTCAGTAATTCGCCGCCCTTGCCATCGGCCCGGACCAGAAAGCCGCCGCCGCCAATGCCCGAGCTTTGCGGTTCCACCACGGTCAGCGCCAGCATCACTGCAATCGCGGCATCGGTGGCAGAGCCGCCTTTGGCCAGGATTGCTTCGCCGGCGGCGGTGGCGCGCGGATCGGCGCTGCTCACCGCACCGGTGAAGACAGGCTCAGCTGGTGCGGCGGTGCTGCTGGCAGAGCTTTGAGAGCTGTAGGCTGAGCAGCCTGTGAGAAGAGCAACGACGGCGAGACTTGCAGAAAGGCGTTTGATCATGCTTCGCAGCGCTATTCGGTTCCGACTGCCTCTGCAATACTGGTGAACCCATCGCGTTTCATCAACCGCTCTAAACCGCGCGCGATCTGAGCGCCAAGGCCGGGGCCTTCATAGACCATGGCAGAATAAAGTTGGACCAGGCTGGCGCCCGCACGAATGCGCTCCCACGCGTGCTCGGCGCTGGCAATTCCGCCGACGCCGACCAGCGGGATGCCGCCGCCGGTCGCTGCGCGGAAATCCCGCACGCGTTTGAGCGCCAGTTCGCGTAATGGCGCACCGGAAAGCCCGCCGGCCTCACCCGCATGGTGTGAACGCAGTGCTGGCCGCGAAATGGTCGTGTTAGAGACGATCAGCGCGCCGAGCTGCTTGTCGAGAGCGATCCGGGCGATTGCATCAATATCATCCTGCATTAGGTCTGGGGCGACCTTGAGGAAGATCGGCGGTAGTTTTGTGAGGCCTGTTCCGGCCTCTTTACGCGCCTCGATCACGGCGTCGATCAATTCGCTGAGCGCGCCTTCGTCTTGCAGCGCGCGAAGCCCAGGGTGTTGGGGCTGGAAACATTCACCGCCAGATAGCTGGCGAGCGGGGTCATCATTCGCGCCATCGCTGCATAATCGGCGATGCGATCCTCCGAGATCCTTATTCGCGCCGATATTAATGCCGACAATACCAGGGTTGTCTCTGCGCCGCTCCAACCGGGCAAGTGCCGCTGCACCGCCGCCATTGTTAAAGCCCATGCGATTGATGACGGCCCTATCCTCTACCAGGCGGAACAGGCGCGGCTTTGGATTGCCAGCTTGCGGGCGCGGGGTGATCGAGCCGACTTCGGTGAAACCAAAGCCTAGGCCGAGTAGCTGATCCGGAACTTCTGCATCTTTGTCGAAGCCGGCTGCCACCCCGACTGGGTTGGGAAAATGCAGCCCAGCAATCTCGATTGCGCCCGGCCCCGTTTGTGAGGTGGCGCGCAGCGGCGACGCTTTGAGCGCGGCCACTCCGAGTCGGTGAGCCTTCTCCGAATCAAGCGAGAAAATTGCCGGGCGTAAAAAGCGAAACAACATAACTGCGCGCTATCGCAATATTTGCATGCTTGTCGAGGGTGTTTGCGCAACAGAATTCAGAAAAATTGTGGGGGGGACTGCAATTTGTCGTTTGCATACAATTATTCGCCGTATTTCTGTCCTACATGATGCGTGCGACCCGAAGGGCTCGGAGCAGCAATGCGAAGAGTTCCTCAACTTCAATAGGACGGTTCTCGTTTGAGAGCCGTCCTTTTTTTGTGTTAAATCATAGGGGAAGCGGCTAGGCCTCGCCCGATGAGGCGCTCGTAATGGTTGACTATCACTCCACAACAACGATTCAGAGCGAGTCTGATTTTTCTGAAGCGGGGTTTGAGCTTACCCCTGCATCCCTCATCTCTATTGAGTACATCGCGCCGCCATCCGCGATCAGTGATTATGTGACAACCCTGTATCACTTTCGCTGTGAAGAAGCGGAAATCCGAGACATTCAGCCGGCCTCAATCGGCCATCTCTCACTTTTCCCGCTTGGGAGGGGCGAAATGCTGTTCCCGAATGGGCGCCGAGATTCCAACCCAGAAATTGCAATGCTCACGCCGCTTTCAACTGCAACGCCGATTGTTGTTGAAGGACCATTTCATGTGATTGGTGCGGCCCTCACCCCGCAAGGCTGGGGTGCACTCACTGGCTTGCATGCAGGCGAGCATCGAGATCGGATGATCGAGGCGCGCACCGTACTTGGCGGCGAAGTTGTGGCCATGGGTGAACGCCTCAATGCCGGATATCGTGCAGGTAAATTCAGCGGGCGCGAATGCGCACTTGAAATCGGTGCATTTATAGAAGGCCGGGTACGGCCACTCAAGGCACGCCACAATGAGTTGATTCGAACAGTGAATCGGTGGCTGGGTGCGTCGCTCAATCCGGATCTGGCGGACTTGATGGCGGCGGCGTCCTATTCCGAACGGCAGGTTCAGCGCCTGGTCGAGCGGTATTTTGGCCTCCCACCGCAAGCGCTCGCGCGCAAATACCGCGCCTTGAGAGCTGCGGCATGGCTGTCCTTCCCGCAGCTCACGCCTGAATATGAGGCAGAATTGGCCGATGCATTTTTCGATCAATCGCATATGATCCGCGAGATTCAGCGCTTTGCCGGGCGCACCCCAGCGCGGTTGAGCGATGATGATAGCCCATTCTTGAATGAAATGATCGACCTGAAGAATTTTCGCGAACTGGGCTAGGACCTGCGGAAATTTGCCCCGCCAACGCTGCCATTACCAGTTATGAGGATATCTATGCGACGCTTCGCTATTGTCTTTAGCTCCACTCTTGCCCTGGCTGCCTCCGCTTGCGCGCCCGCCGCGCAGCAGCAGCTCGCCAGCGCAGACAAGCCCGCGCCGACCGCCGATGCTGCTCCGGCAATAGGCGCATTTTTCAAGCAATATGACGAAGCGCAATTGGTTCTATCGCCTCAAGGTAAGGCGTATCGCGGCATTCGTGATGCAGCCTATGGCGAGTGGGATGATTACAGCGATGCGGGTGCGGTTGCCCAAGCGCAATTGCTGCAAAACACCGCCAGCGAACTGCGTGATAGCTACAACCTCGGCGGGTTGTCAGGTGACGATGCGCTGTCGTTTCGGCTGTTCGAAGCGATGGCGGAGCGCAGCGCACGCACGCATAAATATCGCAAGAACGTCTATCTTTTCAATCAGATGCGCGGAGCGCAGAGCCAACTTCCTGCTTTTTTGATCAACATTCACCGGGTCGACACCGCCGAGCATGCCGAGGCCTACATTAGTCGGATAGAGGGCTTGGGCGCGGTGATTGATACGCTCATGGTCGAAGCGCGCGAGCGTGCGGAGAATGGCGTGATGCCGCCCAAATGGGTCTATCCCTATGTGATCTCCGACATCGAGAACTTGCTCAATGCCGGCGACGATAACGCTGTGCTGAACGACTTTGGTGAGAAGGTCGATGCGCTCTCATTGGGTGATGATACTAAAATGGCGCTTAAGATGGATGCGACCAAAGCTTGGGTGATGACAGCCACTCCGGCCTTGCGAGCGCTGTTAGCTGAGATGAAGCGGCAGGAAGCCGTTGCGCCGACTGACGACGGGGTTTGGCGGCTGCCCGAGGGCAAGGCCTACTACGAAGCCTTGCTCAAAAACTACACCACCACCGATCTCTCCGCTGATGAGATCCACAATATCGGCCTCAGCGAGGTTGAACGCATCCACGGTGAGATGCGTGCAATCATGGCCAAGGTTGGGTTTGAGGGCAGCCTGCAGGACTTCTTCAAGTTCACCCGAAACGACGACCGCTTCTTTTACACCAGCCGCGAAGACTATCTCGCCGATGCTAATGCGGTGCTGCGCAAGCTAGAGGCGAAGCTGCCGGATTACTTCGCGGTGTTGCCTAAGGCGCCGATGGTGATCAAGCCGGTTGAGGCATTCCGTGAAAAGAGCGCAGGCAAGGCGTTCTACCAAAGCCCGGCGCCGGATGGATCGCGCCCCGGCACCTATTACGTGAACCTCTACAATCTACGCGATATGTCCAAGAACGAGCTGGAGGCGCTGGCCTATCACGAAGGTTCACCCGGCCATCATCTGCAGCGTACGCTTCAGACGGAGCTTGGCGATGTGCCACCGTTCCGCCGGTTCGGCGGGGTCACCGCCTACACCGAAGGGTGGGGGCTCTATTCTGAAGAGCTGGGCAAGGACATGGGTTTCTACACTGATCCCTATTCCGATTTTGGCCGGCTGGGCATGGAGCTTTGGCGGGCCTGCCGCCTCGTTGTGGACACCGGTATCCATGACAAACGCTGGAGCCGGGAGGAGGCGATCCAATATCTCACGGATAACACGCCCAATCCCGACGGTGATATTCGCAAGGCGATTGAACGTTACATCGTCTATCCGGGCCAAGCGACGGCCTACACCATCGGTAAGCTGAAGATTATGGAGCTGCGTGAGCAGGCCAAGACCCGGCTGGGCGGTCAGTTCGACATCCGCGAATTTCACGATGTGGTTCTGAAAACTGGGCCGGTTCCGCTCAATATTCTGGAAGAGAATGTGGAGCGCTACATCAATAAGCGCTTGGCGGTCATGACAGACGGGTCGTGAGTTTACGGCCTAAGGCAAAACCGCGCTAGGCGCTAACGACTCGCAACAGGCGCATTTGCGTTGAATTCGGACGAATTCGCTCTTAATTGCAATTCGGAACGAATCTATCCGATTAAGAGTTTTGGCCGTGTCATCACTCTGGAAACGTAGCGAGCCATGCGCCTTTCAAACCTTGCCGATTATGCCGTGATTATCATGCGCCAGGCTGCCAGCCATTGCGGCGATGGGCGGGTGAGCGCGGCTGAACTGGCCAAGGAAACGGGCCTGCCTGTGCCGACGGTTCAGCGGCTCGTGTCAAAGCTCAGCGCCGCAAACCTATTGCGCTCCGTTCGCGGCGCGCATGGCGGATTGCAATTGGCGCGTCCGGCGGCGGCGATCAGCGTGGCTGATATCATAGAAGCGGTAGAGGGGCCGATCGCTCTCACCGCCTGCGTCGATTCCCACGATTGCGACTTTGAGGCCACTTGCGAAATGAAACCGCATTGGCCGATCATTAACACCGCATTGCGCGGCGCCTTGGCGGATATTCCGCTGACGCAGCTGGTGCATGCAGAGGAACTGGTATGAGCGATAATCTCGATATTCAGGAAAGCCCGCTTTCCGATGCGCCTGAAATGGACACCGAGGCCAAAGAGGCTGCCGCCAATGCAGCGGAATATGAGCATGGCTGGTCGGCGGAAATCGACACCGAATTTGCCGAAAAAGGCCTCACCGAAGACACGGTGCGGTTTATCTCGGGCAAAAAAGGCGAGCCGGAATGGATGCTCGATTGGCGTCTGAAGGCATTCCGCCTGTGGGAGCAGATGGAAGAGCCGGATTGGGCCAAGGTTGGTTATCCGAAAATCGACTATCAAGATGCCTATTATTACGCCGCGCCGACGAAGAAGGTTGAGCTGGATTCGCTCGATGATCTCGATCCGGATATCAAGGCGGTTTATGACAAGCTTGGCATTCCCTTGGGCGAGCAAGAAGTGCTGGCCGGGGTCAAAGGCGCGAAGAAAGTCGCAGTGGACGCCGTGTTTGACAGCGTCAGCGTCGCGACAACCTTCCGCGAAGAGCTGAAAAAGGCAGGCGTTATCTTCCTGTCGATTTCTGAGGCGATCAAGGAATACCCAGAGCTGGTCAAAAAATGGCTCGGCAAGGTCGTGCCTCAGCGCGACAATTACTTTGCGACGCTTAACTGCGCGGTCTTTTCCGATGGCACATTTGTCTATGTGCCAGAGGGCGTGCGCTGCCCGATGGAGCTCAGCACCTATTTCCGTATCAATGCGGAGAACACCGGCCAATTTGAGCGGACCCTGATCATCGCCGAGAAAGGCGCTTACGTCTCCTATCTCGAAGGTTGCACCGCGCCGATGCGTGATGAGAACCAGTTGCACGCCGCAGTGGTTGAATTGGTCGCGATGGAAGATGCCGAGATCAAATATTCGACCGTGCAAAATTGGTATCCCGGCAACAGCGAAGGCGTCGGCGGGATCTACAATTTCGTGACCAAGCGCGGGCTGTGCCAGGGCGATCGCTCCAAGATCAGCTGGACGCAGGTCGAAACCGGCTCTGCTGTGACGTGGAAATATCCATCCTGTGTTCTCAATGGCGAAGACAGCGTGGGCGAGTTCTACTCGGTCGCGGTCACCAACAATTTCCAGCAGGCCGATACCGGCACTAAGATGATCCACAATGGCAAGGGTTCGCGCTCGACCATCATCTCCAAAGGTATTTCGGCTGGCAAGTCGAACAACACCTATCGCGGGCTGGTGCGGGTTGGTCCCAATGCCGACGGCGTGCGCAATTTTACGCAATGCGACAGCCTGCTGCTCGGCGATGAATGCGGCGCGCACACGGTGCCTTATATCGAGGTTAAGAACCCCGGCGCTCAGATCGAGCACGAGGCGACCACCAGCAAGATCAGCGAAGAGCAGATGTTCTATGCGCAGCAACGCGGGCTGGACGAGGAAGAGGCTGTGGCCTTGATCGTCAATGGCTTTGCCAAGGATGTGCTGAAAGAGCTGCCAATGGAATTTGCGATTGAGGCGCAGAAGCTGCTGGCGATCTCGCTTGAAGGGAGTGTGGGGTGATGTCGATTGAAAACCTTATTGTTTGGCAGGGTGATCGAATCCCAAGCATTGCTGAAGTAAACGCAAAATGCCTTGCGTTTGGGCATTCTGTCGAATTCGATCGCTCAATCGATCTTGCTGAGCACTCTGGTTTTTTGCCTGCGAAACACGGCGGGCACGAAACGGGATTCGAATTCCATTTTCTTCCTCAGGGAAGTCCTGATCTAACTACACTCGATCCATTCTTTGCTGAGTCGCAAGGTGTAATGTCGGTCACAGGGAGCGATATGCGAGAGATGGTCGTTGCTCTCATGTTTATGAGAGCCGTATCTGAGATTACGGATGGCAGATATTTGGGACTGTCCTTTAACATCATGAAAAGCGCAAATGATGTGTCAGAATACCTGCGGTCAGAGATTGATAGCTGCATATCTGAATTGGCAAGGGAGGAGGAGAAGGTCGCCGAACGATTGGAACGCCAAAGAGCTCGAGAGCTGGCGCAACAAGCAGCACCAGAGGCTGAAGCTGTAGCAGGACCCAGCCCGGCTCTTTCGTCTAAGCGCAAAGGATTCTGGTCTAAGCTTTTCGGTTCGCATAAATGACTGAACGCAAAAAACTCGCCCTCAAGCCTTCCGACGAAGCGATTGATCCCGAGACCCTCAACAAAAAGGGTCGCGGGTGGAAAATCTCGGACAAGCGTCTCGATGCGTTGCATGACCGTGCGCGCGAAATGCGGCGCTTCGCCTCGCCTGCCAACAAGGCGCTCGCTAAGCGATTTGCCGAGGCCGACATGGGCAAATACACCTTTAAACGCTTCGCCGTTGTCGGCAGCGCGATTGTCGACTTCAACTGCCACAACCTTGGCATGGCGATCATCATCGAGGAAGAAGATGACGATCTGGCGATCTCCAAGCGGCGCGACAAAAGCCTGGAGGCGGTCGGCATTCGCGTAATGCGGATCAAGGCCGAGCACATCCTGGAAAACATGGACAAGGTGCTGGAACGCATCACGATCGGCATGCGGATGCGCATTGGCGATCGGAAAGACGCCGCGCGGGCTCACCGCGAAGAGAACCCCAACCAAGATTACCCCCGCCGCCGCGATTGAGCCGAGCTGGCGACAGACATTTATTTAAGAGAAGATTTGCAATGCTGAAGATTGAAAACCTCCACGCCGAAACCGCCGGGAACGCGATCCTCAAAGGATTGAGCCTCGAAATCCGTCCCGGCCAGGTGCATGCGATTATGGGTCCCAATGGCGCGGGCAAATCGACGCTCGCCAATGTTCTGGGCGGAAAGCCGGGTTACGAAGTGACCGGCGGCAGTGTCGAGTTCATGGGCCAAGATTTGCTGGATTTGGACCCGCATGAGCGCGCAGCCGCTGGCCTGTTCCTCGGCTTTCAATATCCGGTTGAGATCCCCGGCGTTTCCAACGTGCAATTCCTGCGCGAGGCGCTCAATGCTCAGCGTAAAGTGCGCGGTGAAGAGCCTTTGTCCGGGGGCGAGTTTCTGAAGCTCGCTAAGGAAAAGGCAGGCCTGCTTGGCATGGATATGGACATGCTAAAACGGCACGTGAATGTCGGCTTTTCCGGCGGTGAGAAGAAGCGCGCCGAAATGGTGCAAATGGGCATTCTTGCCCCGTCGCTGGCGGTGCTGGACGAGACCGATAGCGGCCTCGATATCGATGCTCTCCGCGTGGTGGGTGAGGGCATCAATGCCATCATGCGCCCGGATGGCGGCGCGGCGGATAAGGGCGTGCTGCTGATCACCCACTACCAACGTCTGCTTGACGTCGTGAAGCCTGACCTCGTCAGCGTTCTGGCTGATGGCCGTATTATCGAAACCGGCGGTCCAGAGCTTGCCCTGCGGCTTGAGAACGAAGGCTATGACGCGGTTATGGCGGAAAACCTTGGGGCGGCGGCGTGAGCGAATTGGCCACTCTCCCAACCCGGCACGATGAGGCCTGGCGCTATGCCGACATTTCAGCGGCAGAGGCGATTGGCGCCGACGTGCTGAACACTTGGCGCGAAATTGCGGTGCCAGCGGGCGAGACGCACCGAGAGACCTTTGTGCTGGACGGCGATGCGCCTGCGGTTACGCGGCTGCGCGTGGCGCTGGGCGAAGGCGCGCGGGCAGAGTTCTTCGCGGTCAACGCAGCCAGCGGCTCAGCCCGGCTGGAGATCGAGGTGACGCTGGCACGCGCGGCGCATTTCGAGTTTGGCGGCGTGACGATTGGCGGCGGCGACGCCACCCGCGAATTCGTGACCAAGACCATTCATGCAGAGCCAGACGGGACCAGCAACCAAACCGTGCGCAGCGTCCATTGGGGCACCGCCTCGGGCAATTTCCTGGGTGAGATTAATGTCGCACGCCATGCGCAAAAGACCGATGCTGCGCAGGACTTCAAGGCGCTACTTCTGGAAAAAGGCGCGAGCGCAAACGCCGTCCCTCAGCTCGAGATCTTCGCCGACGATGTGAAATGCGCACACGGCGCTACCATGGGTCAGCTCGATGAGAATGCACGGTATTACATGGCCGCACGCGGGATTGCTCCTGATGTGGCGCAGCGTTTGCTCGTTCAGGCCTTTATCGGCGATGCTCTGGTGGCGATGGGCGACACCGATGCGCAAGCGCAGCTGCTGGATGTGGCGCTGGCCGCGCTTGAGAGGAGCGCGCTGTGAACGCGCCCGCTTCTTTGACCCGCGACACTGGCGATCTGCGCCGCGCTGACTTTCCTGGCCTGGTTGGCCGGGACGGTGCGCCGTGGCATTACCTCGACACCGCTGCGACCTCGCAAAAGCCGCAGGCGGTGATTGATGCGATGGCCCGCGCGATGGGCGAGGATTATGCGACCGTTCACCGCGGCGTTTATGCGCGCTCAGCGGAGATGACTGCGGCCTATGAAGGTGCCCGGTGCACGGTTGCGCGCTTCATTGGCGGTCAGGAAAACGAGCTGGTGTTTACACGCGGTGCGACCGAGGCGATCAACCTTGTCGCGAACACTTGGGGCCAGGCCAACATTGGCGCTGGCGACCGGATCCTGCTCTCTCAGTTGGAGCATCACTCCAATATTGTGCCGTGGCAAATGCTCGCCGAGCGTGTCGGCGCGCATATCGATGTCTGCCCGCTGACCGATGATCACCAGGTTGATCTGGACGCAGCCGAAGCCATGCTAACTGAGCGGCATGGGCTGGTTGCCTTTGGCCATGTCTCTAACGTTCTCGGCTCTGTTCTGGACGCGAAGCGTGCCGCTGGTCTGGCGCATAAGGTTGGCGCAAAGCTGCTGCTCGATGGCTGTCAGTCGGCCCCGCACATGCCGGTCGATGTGGCGGCGCTGACTTGTGACTTCTACGTATTCTCCGCGCACAAGCTTTATGGCCCGACCGGGATCGGCGCGCTTTGGGCGAGGGCGGACATTCTGGACGCCATGCCCCCTTGGGAAGGCGGCGGTGCGATGATCGACCGCGTGTCTTTTGAAAAGACAACCTACGCCCCTGCGCCGCACCGGTTCGAGGCAGGCACGCCGGCCATCACTGAGGCAATCGCCTTTGCAGCGGCGGCTGATTATGTCAGCGACGTGGGCCTAGACCAGATCCATGCGCGGGAAAGCGCTTTGGTCACTCGCCTGCGCCAGGAACTGGGCGCGATGAATGATGTGCGCCTGTTCGGCCCTGCGGATAGCGCAGGCATCGTCAGCTTTGCGATCGATGATATTCACCCGCATGATCTGGGCACTATCCTGGACGAGGCAAATGTCGCGATCCGGGCGGGACACCACTGCGCACAGCCACTGATGGAGCATCTGGGCGTGCCAGCAACAGCGCGGGCCAGTTTCGCGCTCTATTCAAATGATGATGATGTTGATGCGCTGCTCGAAGGGATTGCGCGCACGCGTCGTTTGTTTTTGGGAACTTCGCAATGAACAAGCCAGAAGATGACACCAAATTTGTGGCGGCCCCTGCGCCGAACGAGGACGTGGTGGCCAATAAGCCAAAGCGCGCGCGGGTGGATGATGCGATTGACCCTGATGCAGAGGTTGAAGCCGTGTCTGATGAGCCGCGCAAGCGCGACTATCTTGAGGGCTTTCTGGCTCAGGCCCCGGCGACTGGCGAGGTCGGCGGCGCGGGCGGCGATCTGCAACAGGCGGTCGTCGATGCGCTCAAGGAAATTTACGATCCTGAGATACCCGTCAACATCTATGATCTGGGCTTGATCTATGGCGTGGAGGTGGATGACGAGGCCGATGTGACCGTCACCATGACGCTGACAACGCCGCATTGCCCGGTTGCGGAAACCATGCCGGGCGAGGTGGAATTGCGCGCGGCAAGCGTGCCGGGCGTTCGCGATGCCGAAGTTGATTTGGTATGGGATCCGCCTTGGGGTCCGGATAAGATGACCGATGAGGCGCGGCTTGAGTTAGGAATGCTGTGATGAGTGCCGTGACAATCAAAAAGACCGACTACGCTGATCGACAGGATGCTGCAGACCTAGTTGATTTGCTGGGCTATTATGCGCTCGATCCAATGGGGGAGGAGCCCCCCTCGATCCAGAAGTTCGCGCCAACCTTGCTGCGCGTCTGCAGGAGCAACAGAACGCTTTCTCCCTGATAGCATATTGCGATGGGGAGCCAGCCGCACTGGCAAATTGTTTTTTTGGATTCTCGACGTTTTCTGCGAAGCCGCTCGTCAACATTCACGATATTGTGATCAAAACGGCCTATCGCGGTAGGGGGTTGGGCAAGGCCTTGTTTGCGGAGATTGAGGCTATCGCAGCTGAAAACGGAGCGTGCAAAGTTACGTTGGAAGTTCTGAGCGGGAATGAGCCTGCCAAGGCGCTATACAGCTCGTTGGGTTACGGCGACTATCAACTGGACCCAAACAAAGGCCATGCTTTGTTTTGGCAGAAGGAGTTGGCGGCATGACTGATTTCAAAACCAAGACGCGCAAGATCCCTGCGGCTGTCACGCTGACTAAGGGCGCAGAGGCGCGCGTGGCCGAGCTGATGAGCAAAGCACCGGACGATGCGATTGGCGTGAAGCTGTCGACCCCGCGCCGCGGCTGTTCCGGCCTCGCTTATTCGGTTGATTATATCACCGAAGAGGTCGCGATGGATGAGAAGATCGAAACGCCAGGCGGCATCTTCTACATCGACGGAGCGAGCGTGCTCTATCTGGTCGGCTCAATCATGGATTGGGTCGAAGACGACTTCACAGCTGGGTTCACTTTCGAGAACCCCAATGCCAAGGGCGCTTGCGGCTGCGGCGAAAGCTTTATGGTCTAGGCCGCGCCAGGATCGGCTGCAAAAGTAGCTTGCCTGAGCTTCCCGCAGAGCTGGGCGTTCAGCCCTCTTCGCTGAGGCGTTTGATCAGAGCTTGTTCAAGTGCATCCAATTCGCCGTCTGCATCGACCATTGCCTCAAGCCAAGCCTTTTCTTTTGAGGTAAACTCTTTGCCTTCTTCGAGGCGTGCGTTTATTTTCGCGCCTGCGTACTCGGATACTTCCCCTCCATTAGTGCGTAAGCCTAGCATCACACCAGCAAGAGCGTTGAGGCCAGTTGCTGCATCGTCCTTTCGCAAAGCCAAGCCAGACATGTGGCCTTTCACATCGGTTTGCGTGTCGGCGATGTATGCTCCCAACTCTTTGGCGCGCTCATGGCTGATCTGAGCATGGGCGAGGTGAAAGCCCTTAAGGTAGTTTGCGATGCCATCGACGAACAGATCGGCCCATTCCGGCGCATTCGCATCGTCTTTGGTCGCGTCTTTCAGGCGGAACAGCATTTCTGCGTCGAACCGGGTGACGGCTGCTGTGCCGTGCCCGCCGCTGGCAAAGATCAGGCGGCGCAGGATCTTGCATTCCGCCGCGCTGATATGGGTATCCGACAATTCGCCGCCATCGCGGGTAGGGCCGGTGCCGGTCAGCACTTCGTTTTCAACCTGTTTCAGCGCGTAATGCTTGAGAGTGTCTGGCACGTTTTGCGCACGCTCTATGATGCGAACGATCGCTTCGAGTTCGGCCATGCTGTCCACTTTGCCGTCGTGATCGATCTGAGCGATCAGCCATTTGGCTTCGTCTTCATCGCACATCAGGCGCGGATCGGTGCCATTGAGGACAAATTCGCCAATCGCCTCGACAAAGAAGTCTGTCCATTCCGGGCCAGAGTTCTCGAGCGCATTGTTGATCGCGAAAATCGCTTCTGCTTCTGCGCGGTGGATAATCCCATCGCCCCAGCCGAGTTGGCGCAAAGAGAGCAATTCTTCAGCGGAGATGTGCCCGTCTTCGCTGGCACGGCGGGCGAGATCGGCAAATTGGGTTGTCATGGCGTGTCAAAGTCCCTTCGCAATTGCCCGCAGGTTTAGCGCAAAAGTGCTTAAAGCCGGGTTACCATTGCTTGCGAGGCCGCAGTTGAGTGCGCTTTAGCGGCGGGCCAAATCGCGCACGCAGCTTGCCTCATCCACGCTGGTGCCGCCCTGTGGATTGCGCGCCTCGACATAGGTCGCGGTCGGTGTTTGGCCCGGCTCCAGCGGATAGAGGAAGACATCGAGTACGCAGCCCTCGCCTGCGAATTGCAGCTTGCGCGCGTCCCCCTCGACCAAGTCAATACGGGCATCGCCAAAGCTGGCGGTGAGCTGCTCTGCGCGCGCCCCAATTACGCCGCCCAGACCCCCGGCATTTTGCACTGTCGGAGGTCTGAACCCGCCGCCCGCGGGTAGGTCTTCACCGCGCACGGTGGTGGTCAGCGGGCCAGTGCGGGGCACGCCAGGGCTTTGAGTGGAGCCGCCGCCTGAGGTGCTGGCGCAGGCGCCAAGCAGCAACGTTGCCGCCAGGCCAATCTCTTTACGCATCGCCGCGGCCCCTTTGATCGCGGGCCAAGCGGCCGCGTGCATGGTGGGTCAAATGCGTGCCCGCAGCGGCGCCCAAGATCGGGGCAAGCAGATTTGCAAAAGGCACCAGCATCAATCCCGCAATCACCCCGCCCAGCGCCAATCGCTGAAGCGCACTCACTGGGGTGCCGGTATCATCCGGCCGGCGATGCCGAAGCCACGCCATATCAGTGAGTTCGCGCCCCAATAGCACTGCGTTGACGATTAGGAAAACCAAGGCGGGGCCAATGGCTGTGAACAACAGGATGATCGCGACGGGCAGAGCCAGCAGGTTGAAGCCCACGGCCCGGCCGATACCGCGCAGGCTGTTGCTGAGGTCTTCGCGAAACGGCAGGTCGCGCGCGGTGCTGGCGGCCTCCGGATAGTAGCGCTGCTCAACCGCGCGCACGATTTCATCGGCGAAGAACTGCAGCACGGCGAGGGCCACCACGCGAAACAGCAACCAACCCATCAGCAGCGTAATCACCACCGTCACCCCTGCCGTGATTGTACTAGTATAATCCGCGCTGTTGTAGGGCGCGATCCAGCGCTCCACCATGGTCGCAATCACGAACCACATGCCCGTGCCAAGCACGGCGAAGATCGCCAAAGTGATCAGCAGCGATTTGGCCAGTACCTTCAGCACAGCCCGGTCAGTCAGCTGTGCAAATGCCTTCGCCAATGCCGTGATGACCGCTTCCATAGTGTCACCGTTGCGAGAACCATGCGCGCAAGTCAAACTCGGCACTCAGCAAAGGTCGTCCGGTAACACTTGGCCTGCGCCCTCAGGCGGGCTAGGCGCTGCGGCGCAATTCAGACTTTTAGCCAAACAGGACTTTGCTGTGTCAGAACCCGTAAACGAGCCGCGCTATGATGTTATCGCCATTGGGAACGCTTTGGTGGACGTGATCGCTGCCTGCGAAGACGAACTGATTGAAGAGCTTGATCTTAATCGCGGCGGCATGATGCTGCTCGACGAACCACGCGCAGAGGAGCTTTATAGGGCGATGCCACCAGCGCGAGAGATGTCTGGTGGTTCGGCTGCGAATACGCTCGCAGGTCTCTCAACGCTCGGCATGCAATGTGCGTTTATTGGCCAGGTGGCGGATGATCAGCTGGGTAAGGTGTTTCGCCATGATATGCGCGCGACTGGCATCGATTTTGATACCCCTGCGCGCAGCAGTGAGCCTGCAACCGGGCGCTGCCTTATCTTCGTGACGCCAGACGGCGAACGCACGATGAATACCTTCCTTGGTGCGGGCCAATTCCTGCCTGCCGCCGCCCTTGACGAAGAGCTGATTACCAGCGGTGCGATCCTCTATCTTGAAGGTTATCTGTGGGATCCAGAGGAGCCGCGCCGCGCCATGCGTCGCGCCATCGAGGTCGCGCGCGCAGCGGGCCGCACGATCGCCTTTACGGCAAGTGAGAGCTTTGTAATTGATCGCCATGGCGACGATTTCCGCGAGATGATTGATGCTGGCCTGATCGACATACTGTTCGTCAACGAAAGCGAGCTTGCAACGCTGACGGGTGAGGATGACTTTGAAGCAGGTGTGGCGGCGGTGGCTGGCAAGGTGCCTGTGCTGGTCGCCACCCGGGGTGAGCACGGCGCAATTGCCGTTGCCCACGGTGAGCGGGCCGAGGTTGCCGCTGAGCCGGTCGACAAGGTCGTTGATACCACTGGGGCAGGCGATCAATTCGCGGCGGGCTTCCTCTCTGGTTACGCAAAGGGAGAGCCGCTGACGCGCTGTCTGAGGCGCGGTGCGATCACCGCGGCTGAGGTGATCTCTCACTATGGCCCGCGTCTCGAAGCAGACATGAAGGCGATGATGGCAGAGAGGCTTTGATGTTGCGCAGGTCCATCCGGACCTGCGGTTTCCTCGCTCATGCGGCCTAACGGCCGCGTCGCTGCGGGCGGGCAGTCGCCCTTGCGAACCCTGACGGGTTCGAGCTGGTTCATGCTAGCACAATTGGTAAGCCTCACTCCATTCACCGCTGCTGAAGCACGCTTGGAACGGTTGGAACACAGTCTAGGGCCGAAAGTGCATTCGATTAATGCAGGCGCGTATAATCGGATTTATCGATCAAGAGCTGCTGGGGTCTGACGATGTGAAAGAGCGCCCGCTTCCTAGCAAGCGCTCTCTAAGTAGGAGAACCGGTGCCTCAGCCCGCCTCTCGCTCAACCTCGCGCGCCACTTCCCTATGGCCAATATCCCTCCGGCAAAAACCGCTCTTGAAATCCAGTGCATCAACTGCGCCATAGGCGGTTTTCTGGGCCTCGGTGGCGCTCATGCCCTTGGCGGTAACGTTGAGCACGCGGCCGCCATTTGCCGCCAATTGCCCATCGACCATCGCGGTGCCAGCGTGGAACACCTTGGCCGCGCCGCCATCGCGCAGTGCCTCTGCCAGGCCCAGATCGATCCGCCCGCCCTTTTCCGGGGTGCCGGGATAGCCCTTGGCTGCCATCACTACGGTCATCGCCGTGGCGGGCGAGAAATTTGCCTCGCATCCGGCGAGTTCTCCCTTGGCGCAGGCCAGCATGATCTCGGCCAAATCGCTGATCAGCCGCGTCATCAGCACCTGGCATTCCGGATCGCCAAAGCGGCAATTGTATTCGATCAACTTTGGCCCTGCCTCGGTCAGCATCAGGCCGGCATAAAGCACGCCGGAATAGGGCATGCCTTCCGCGCGCATGGTCTCAACCGTCGGTGTGATGATCTCGTCCATCACGCGGGATTGAAGCTCTGACGTCAGCACGGGGGCCGGCGAATAAGCGCCCATGCCGCCAGTGTTTGGCCCGGTGTCACCTTCGCCCACGCGCTTGTGATCTTGTGCGGTGCCAAATGGCAGGATCGCGGTGCCATCGGTGATTGCGAAGAAGCTTGCCTCCTCCCCGCGCATAAACTCCTCGATCACCACCTCTGCGCCCGCCGCGCCAAAGCGTCCGCCGAACATATCTGCCAGCGCCGCCTCTGCCTCTTCACGGGTTTCGGCGATCACCACGCCCTTGCCCGCCGCCAGCCCGTCGGCCTTCAGCACGTAAGGTGCGTCAAATTTGGCCAGCGCAGCTTCGGCTTCGTCGAGCGAGGTCGTGCGGACATAGCCAGCGGTGGGGATATTCGCGCGGTCGCACAGCTCCTTGGTAAAGCCCTTGCTGCCTTCCAGCTGAGCCGCGGCGGCAGAGGGGCCGAATACGGCGGTACCGCCTTCGCGCAGGCTATCGGCCAGGCCATCCACCAGCGGGGCCTCTGGCCCGATCACCACCAGATCAATCGCCTTTTCCGCGCAGAACGCCGCGACCGCCAGATGGTCACTGGCATCCAAAGTGACCAGCTCTGCTTCCTCGCCAATGCCGGGATTGCCGGGGGCAGCGTATAGCTTTGTGCATGACGGGGATTGCGCCAGCTTCCACGCTAACGCATGTTCGCGCCCGCCCGACCCAAGTAAAAGGATATTCATGGCTTCCCCGCCGATTGATAGTGACAAACAGGCCAATCTCGTAGCGCGAGAGCGGGAGGGCGACAACGCTCAGCCGCTGTCGATCACCGAGATTTCTGGTCTGCTGAAGCGCACGGTCGAGGATCGCTTTGGCTATGTCCGGCTGCGCGGCGAAATGTCGGGCGTAAAGCGCGCCGCCTCGGGCCATATGTACTGTGCGCTGAAAGACGAAAAGGCCGTGATCGACGGGGTGATGTGGCGCGGCAACACGTCGAAGCTGGCGTTTAACCCGGAAGACGGGCTGGATGTGATCGCGAGCGGCAAGTTGACGACCTATCCGGGCCGCTCAAAATATCAGATCGTGATCGACAATCTGGAGCTGGCGGGCGAGGGCGCACTGCTGGCTCTGCTAGAAAAGACGCGTGCGAAACTGGCGGCAGAGGGCCTGTTTGCCAGCGAGCGCAAGCGGGCTTTGCCCTATCTGCCGCGCGTGATTGGCGTGGTGACGTCGCCCACCGGCTCTGTGATCCGCGATATTCTGCACCGCCTGGCGGATCGTTTCCCCAGCCACGTGCTGGTCTGGCCGGTGCTGGTTCAGGGGCAGGGGTCTGCATCGCAAGTGGCAAATGCCATCCGGGGCTTTTCCGAAATGGGTCCCGGCGGACCGACACCGCGCCCGGACCTGCTGATTGTCGCGCGCGGTGGCGGCTCGATCGAAGACCTATGGGGCTTTAACGAGGAAGAGGTGGTGCGTGCGGTTGCGGACTCGACGATCCCGGTGATTTCGGCGGTCGGGCACGAGACCGATACGACATTGGTGGATTATGCGGCGGATCGCCGCGCGCCCACGCCCACGGCAGCGGCGGAAATGGCCGTGCCGGTGCGGGCGGACCTCGCCGCGACATTGTCTGACTTTGCCACTCGTCAACGCCGCGCGGTGCACCGCCCGGTGGAGCTAGGGCGCGAACGGCTGGAGGCGCGCGTTCAGCGCCTGCCTCTGCCGGAAAACCTGCTTCAGCCGCAGACCCAGCGGCTCGATGATTTGGCCGAACGTCTGCGGCGCGGCCTGACGATGAGCGCGGGGCAGGGGCGCGAGGCGCTGGCCGGGGTCTCGGCGCGGCTATCGCCTGCGATATTGCGGCGCGGAGCGCAGGATGCGCGGCGGAGGCTCGATCAAGTGCGGCTGGTGCCGGCCTTGGTGGAGCAGCCATTGGTGCGAAAGCGCGAGACGCTGGATGCGCTGGCGCGGCTCGCAAGCCAGTTTCACCCGGAAAAACCGCTGGAGCGCGGCTATGCCATTGTGCGCGATGGCGCAGGCCGCGCGCTGACCGGTAAGGCGCAGGCGCAGCAGGAATCTGCGCTTAAGCTTCAATTCAAGGACGGCGAGCTAGAGGTGATAGCAGGCGGTGAAGCTGGCACCTCTGCGCAGTCTGCACCGCCACCTGAGCAGCCGCCTGCACCGTCCACGCCTGCGCCTAGGCCAGCGAAACGGCGCGCGAAACCGCCTAAACCCGGCAACGCGGCGCAAACGGATTTGTTTGATTAACTCGCCATGCTAGAGAAAAAACCATGTTGATGTCATCGGGCGATAAAGCCGCAAAACTCCATTATGGCCCCTCCACCTTTCGGGTTCTGAGACCGGGCCAGCACGTGCTGTGCGCGGTCAGCGGCGAGGTTATCCCGCTGGAAGAGCTGCGCTATTGGAGCGCGGATCGGCAAGAGGCCTATGCAACCTGCGAGATTTCAACCAAGCGTTTGCTAGGCGAGATATGATCGCGTTGCTGGGCAGTCTGCGCGGCGCTGGCCTTGCTGTGGTGCTTGGCCTGCTCGGCTGCGCCTCGGGGGAGGCGAGCACGCCGGAATCGGCTACGGCTGACCCTGCTCAAACGCAGCCAGCCTACACCGCGACCATCGAAGACGCACGGCCGCAGCCGAAACCGGCGACAGAGCGGATCGGCACTGCGCCCGCTTCGGTTCTGGCGAAGACCAAGCCGCAACTGAGTTTTTCGGGTGAGCTTACCCAAGGCGGATATATTCGCGGGCGTGTGCCGCGCGGGACGGTGTCGGCGAGTTTGGGTGATCAAACGCTCAGCATTGGCGCAGGCAGCGGTAATTTCTTCGCCGCCTTTGACCGCGACAGCCCCGGCAGTCTGACTTTGTCCGTGACGTTGGAGAACGGCGAGATTGTCACCGAAACGCTGGCCATTTCCCCGCGCGAATGGAACATCCAGCGCGTCAATGTGGCGCGCGGCACTGGCCGATCGAGCGAGGCATGGTGGAAAAAGCGTGAGCCGGAATGGCTGGCGATCAAGGCGGCGCGGGAGAAGGTAACCGGCGCTGAAGGGTGGAAGCAGGACTTTATCTGGCCGGTGAAAGGGCGGATTTCGGGCCTGTTCGGGCGTCAGCGGATCTATCGCGGTGAGCCGGGCAGCTATCACTCCGGGATCGATATTGCGCCCGGTAATGGTGTGCCGTTCGTCTCCCCCGCCGATGGCGTTGTGGTTCTGGCGCGCACTGGCTTTAGCCTCGAGGGCGGCCTGATCATCATAGACCACGGCGCAGGGCTCAACAGCGCGTTTCTGCATGCTTCGAAAATCGCCGTGCGGGAGGGGCAGACGGTCAAGCAAGGCGAATATATCGGCAATGTTGGCGCCACCGGGCGTGCGACGGGACCGCATTTGCACTGGGGCCTGAAATGGCATGACACCCGCCTGGACCCGCTGCTGTTTACCGGCCCGCAATAGAGCGGCTTAAACGGCAAGGACATCCAGCCACAATGGGGCGCAAAATCCTGATTCTAGCGGTCGTGCTTGGCCTTGCGCCGGGCACATGGCTGCGTACCGACCTGTCGACCTCGTTCTACACACCGATTGAGGTGATCGACATTGATCAGCGCTCCGGTGTGACCGGGCCGCTAAGGATCACCGGTGCGTGGCAGCTTGATTCCCAAAACGCGCATTTCGGCGGCTATTCCGCGCTCATTCTGCTCGGCAATGGCGATCTCTATGCGGGCAGTGACCGCGGCCGCGTCATGCATTTGCGGATGGTCGGTGGCGTGCCAGTGTCTGATGGCACCGTGCTCGATTTCCCACCTGGTTATGGCGCGGTGAGGCGCGGCATTGCCGACCTTGAGGCTTTCACCCGCGATCCCGAGACCGGCACGATCTGGGCCGCCTATGAGCATGGTAATGTGATCGAGCGGATCGCGCCCGATGGCACAATCAAGCGCGCAAAGCCGCTGCAAATGGCCAATTGGTCACGCAACAGCGGGCCTGAGACCATTGTCCGCCTCCGCGATGGCCGCTTTCTTGTATTGGGCGAGGCTCCGGAAGGCGACGGCCGCACCAATCGCCCCGGTCTGCTGTTTTTAGGCGATCCGGTGGAGGGCGCAGAGGCGATAGAGTTCCGCTTCTTCACCACCCCTGGCTATTCGCCGGTCGATGCTGCTCTGCTGCCGGATGGCGATGTGATCATTCTGGAACGCCGGGTAGAATATGCATTCCCAGCAAAGTTCTATGCCCGCCTCGTGCGCGCTGACCCCGGTGAGATTGCCGAGAGCGAGGTGTGGGGCGGCGGCGTGTTGGCGACACTTGGCAACGCCTATTGGGGCGAGAATTTTGAGGGGATAGAGTTCGTACCGGACCCGGCTCCTGCGCAGGTCGACGGTTCTGTAGAGGACGCAGAGGATGAAGACGCCCCGCTGGCAGGCTCGCTCTATCTCATCGCCGATGACAATGTATCCGCGTTTCAGCGCACCTTGCTGCTGAGGTTGGCCTGGCCCCCCGATGAACCGCAAGGCGACGCGGGCCGCCCGCAGTCTGGCGAAAGCGAATCTGCCGCAGACAAATGAAAAGGCGCGCAAGGCCTTCGCCCGCACGCCCTTTCTAAAATCCGTCGGGAAGACGCAGCCGGTAAATCCGGCCCGTTCGCCAGCCTTATGCTGCGGCTTTTTGCGCCTTGACCAATTCACGCTTCACTTTGCGTGCATTGGCAGACAGCTTGTCGTCCTTGGTCTTCAGCAACCAATTGTCGAGCCCGCCATTGTGCTCAACCGAGCGCAGACCATGGGTCGATACGCGGAATTTAAAGCCCCGCTCCAGCGTTTCGCTGAGCAGAGTGACGTGCTGCAGGTTCGGCAAGAACACGCGCTTTGTCTTGTTATTGGCGTGGCTAACATTGTTGCCAGTCAAACGACCTTTGCCGGTCAGTTCGCAAATGCGCGACATGATATCTCTCGTCTGTTCACAGTGACAGGTGGCCAAGTGATTCGGCCGCCTAAAAAGTTCGGGTGTTCCCGGAAAGGCGCGCGGATAGCCTCCACAATGCGAATCGTCAAGCAAAGTTGCGCCTATTCGCTGCGCCGTATAGCGACCGCTTATGACCCGCTGGCCCATTCCGCAACCGATGATGCGCGCCCTTGAGGCGGCGCACGAAGCCGCACAGGCGGGCGAGGTGCCGGTCGGTGCGGTTGTGATGCAGGGTGACAAAGTGATCGCGGTCGCGGCCAATGCCACGCGCGAGCCCCCCGATCCCACCGGGCATGCAGAGATCCGCGCCTTGCGCGAGGCCGCGACGAAGCTCGGCCAAGATCGGCTAGGAACATGCGATTTGTATGTGACGCTGGAGCCTTGCGCGATGTGTGCAGGCGCGATCAGCCATGCCCGGATTGCGCGGGTCTATTACGGCGCGAGCGATCCCAAGGGCGGCGCGGTTGAGCACGGCGCGCGCGTGTTTGAGCAGGACCAATGCCTGCATAGGCCAGAGGTCTATTCCGGCATGGGCGAGGCAGAGGCGGCGGACTTGCTGCGCGCGTTTTTCCAGGAGCGGCGGTGACCTCTTCCCGTTAGATTTTGCCGCGCCTCGTCCCTCGTGCTGTAACGGCCCGATCTGAAGCGCGTCACAGTGATCGCTGGCCCTTTGCGATCCGGAAAATTGGCTTTCCCGTTAATAAAGCTCAAACGCAGTGGCTCTAGCATACGCCCGATTCCAACGAAGGGACTTGCCAATATGCGCCATTCCATCCTCCTTATAACTGGTCTCGCAGGCTTGCTAGCAGGTTGCGGTTCCGAAGCCCTTGCCACCTCTGATGATATGCAGGCGGTCTATGTAAGCGTGCGAGAGAATGCGGCCCAAGGGAAAATCGCGGAAGCCGCCCAGCTGACAGACGATCCTGCGACCTTCGAACAGCAAATGACCGATGCGCAAGCTCAGATGGGTGATGCGGAATTTAGAGCGCTGATGGCGGAGGCTGCGAGCGATTTAGATGTGCATGAAGCAGCGAGGAGCGGCGCCTACGGAATACTTATCTTGAATGCTGATTTTAATGGTCGATCCGCGAAAGCAGCGACCTTCTTTGTCGATAGTGGCGGCCAGATGTTAGAGATGGTCCGACCGACGGGCGATGTTCCTTGCGAACTGTATTCTAAGTTTTATGCTGCCAAGGGTGAACCTGACGCACAGCCTTCTGCATGTAGCTAAGTGCGTCATGACGGGAGGGTTTCTAAAACCCCTTCAGCCGCCCCCAGCCAGCCATTACGGCCCAGCTTGAGGCTAGCCTGCGTCGCGTTTCAGCCGTGATCGACGGTCCGCTATGCCACTCGTAAAAGTTGCGCGAATTCCTGGGCGGCCTTGTCCAGTTCCTGCGCCTGCTGCCCCAGCTCGTGGGCTGCGCCCTTTACCTTTTGAGAGAGCTGGCCAGCCTGTTCAGCATTCGCCGCAAGGTCGACAATCTTTGCATTGACCCGCTCGGTCCCGGTCGCCGCTTCAGCAGCATGCTTCGATATGTTGGTCGCGACGCTCTCATGCTGGCCCATCGCACTGGTCACTTGCAGGGCAATCTTGCTGATTTGCTCGAGCGATTCTGCAACGCCGGTTATGGAGTGCACAGCGTGCTCGACCTCGCCATTCACAGAGCTTAGTACGCCGCCAATATCAGAAGCGGAGCGGCTTGATTGTTGCGCCAGACTTTTGACCTCCGACGCCACGACGGAAAAGCCAGCACCCGCTTCGCCGGCCCGGGCCGCCTCAATGGAGGCATTGAGCGCCAGCAGATTGGTGCGCCCGGCCAGATCAACGATCACATTGGCGATGTTATCAATACTTGCCGCCTCCCGTTCCAGCGTCTGAGCCGAGGAAACGCTGGACACAGAATCCTGCTGGGCCGCCTGTGACAGACTGGTCTGCTTACTCACCTGGTCAGAGATCTCCCGAACGAATGAAGAGAGGTCTTCAATCGCTGAGGCGACGAACCGAACGTTTTGTGTGGCCTCGCCAGAGGTCGCGGAGATTTGGCTCGCTTGGCGGCCAGCATCAGTCGCTGCATTGGCAAGCTGTTCGGCCGTCTCGGTGAGCTCTAATGTGGCTTTGCTGGCAGCGCGCGCCACGCTTGAAACGGACGTTTCGAACCTCTTCGCCATATCCATGATCGCCGTTTGGCGCTCTGCATCAATGCGCTTTTGCGTTTCCAGCTCTTTACGCTCCAGCTCCATATGGGCCTCATGCTCGCGCAATCGGGCTTCGTGAGACTGCTTACGCAGGTCCTCTGCTTCCATGCTCATACGGCGAAATACCGCGAGTGCATCGCCAATTTTCTGAAGCTCATCAATGTGCATTTCAGGCACTTCACGAGACACATCGCCGTTCGCAAATTCGGTCGTAATCTCCGCGAGATTGTTCGCGGGCTTAACAATCCAACGCCGAGTTAAGGCAACGCGCAAAAGCAGCGCGATGATCAAAATACCGACGCCAATCGAAATAACGAGGACGAGAGTTTCGGTTTGGTTTCTGATTTCAACTTGGTTTTCATCGAGCCGTTTGCCAGCATTGGCTTCAACACTGTCCAGGATCCCAAGCAGGAAGCGATAGTTGCCGGCCAGCTCAATGGCGATATTGCGCCGGATTTGACTGTTTTCGCCTGCCTGGCTGGCTTCTAGCATTTCTGCAGACAATACCGAAAGCTGCTCCATGGCGATTGGCCCGCTTTCAAAGTCCGGGTCAGAGTTGATGCGCGGATCGCCGGTCAACTTACTTGCCATTTTGGAGAAATCTGCACTGGCCGCTTTGAGGTCACCGCGCAGCTCAATTTGCCCTTCGCGCGATGACATGTCCCAGCTTTCTCGCAGTGCAGAAGCGGCTACATGAGTTTCAAAAGCCGCCGCTCGCTGGTCTTTGATGATATCTTCGACTTCGGCCAGAGAGGTTTGCGTGGCCACCAGTTCGCGATTGTTAAAGCCGTATTGAGCCACGAATGAGGCGCCAGCCACAAGCACGACAGCAATCGCCAAATCTGTAATCAGCAAGCGCGAAGTTAGCCGAGGACGTGTCGCTGAGCGTTTGCCGCGCAGCACCAGACCCCATTTTCTTAAGACTTCACCGACACTCATAAGATCGCCCAAAATTTGCCCAATGCGGCTCGGAAATTCCTGCGCCAACAGGTCGCAATGCGCGATCCGCCGGGCAGCGTTCCATCGCGTCTTACGTGGAAATCATTAAGAACGCCTTGTTCGCCGTCTCCGCAGAGAGAATTCCTAAAGCCCGCGCCAGATCTTCGCCCGAACGCCGTCCTTTGCGCCGTAACGGCTGGATGTGCAGCGGGCGGGGCGAAAGCGTTTATTGTAACACAACCGGATTTCTTCCAGCCAGCCTTGCCGGTTTAGCTTCACGCCTACTTGGCTGGCGCTCCACCCGCCATTGGCATCGGCGAACGCCTGGCGAATGCGCCCGGCGGTGAGGCCGTCCTCGCGGCTGATCCGATCATAGTCGGGAATGCGCAGGCTCTCCCACAAAATCCGGGTTACCTTGAAATAGGTGTCGGGCCGCTTGGTCATGCAGCTGCCGTGTTTGGCCCATTGCCGCGCGACCAGCCGGGCGCTGGGCATCATGCACATATTGCGGCGCGTTTCGGTGGGCGTCAGGCGCCCCTGCGTGGGGCACCATTGCGGCCATGTCCGCCCGCTTTCAGGCCACAGGCCATGGACGATCAGGCCAAAACTGCCGTTGTCGCCGCTGCATTGGGTTGAGTGCGAGCGACTGTCCTGCCGCGTGCGGCAAAAGGCCGGCGACCAGCTCAGCGCCATAGTATAGCCAGTGATCGGCAATTTGCGCGTCTGCCCATTGGGTGAGGCCTGCGGCACGTTGCTGATCCGGGGCATCTGACATTGATAGGCCTGGGAGTGTGCAACTGTGGGCACAAGAAGCGCCGCGATAACAAGCAGCCTACTCAAATGCATGCGCCTCGACCTCTCCTTTGCGTGCGAACCATCGGTTTGAGGGCGGCAAGAACAGTAAGACTATCAAGCCAACTTGCACCGCATATCCAATCCCGACAGCAGCTAGGAGGTTCGTCACTTGCTCGTCATACCCCTCAGACCGAAGCCACGAGATGCGGTCGACGATTTTCAGAATATCGAACGGTATTGGGATGATCGCCATTGCCAAGACAAGCCATCGGGCAAGTCTTGTGGCAAAGGCCCAGATCAAGACCACAGGGATCATCTTGATCGTGAACCCCGCTGAAGCGAGTACGATCAGCGCGTTGTCATCCCAAGCAAAGGTTGGGGCGACCCACCCATACCGCACTTCCGCCACAACAAGATCGCTAAGATCTCCAATCAGGGTGCGGATGAGGAGCGCTGTTGTGACCAGCGTAAATAACCAAATCGGCCACGGCCTTGTCCCTCTCGCAATTTTCATACCGGTTTGAAATCGAGGCCAATGTCAGCCGCGGGTGCGCTTTGTGTCAGGCGCCCGACCGAGACGAATTGCACCCCGGTGGCGGCCTTTGCCTTGATCGTGTCGAGGTTGATCCCGCCCGATGCCTCGCACGGCACGCGGCCATCGATCATCGCCACCGCCTCGCGCAGGGTCTCTGGCGACATATTGTCGAGCAGCAGGTGATGCGCGCCCGCTTGCAGGGCCGGGCCGATCTGGTCGAGCCGGTCAACCTCGCAGATGATGTGCTCCACCCCGGCCTCCCACGCGCGGCGCACGGCTTCGCCGACAGAGCCTGCGACGGCGACATGGTTGTCCTTGATCATCGCGGCATCCCACAGGCCCATGCGGTGGTTGCTCGCCCCGCCCATGCGGGTGGCGTATTTCTCCAGATGGCGCAGGCCGGGAATGGTCTTGCGCGTGTCGAGCAAGGTGCAATCGGGATTATCCATCGCGGTCACATATTCGCGGGCCATGGTGGCAATGCCGGAGAGGTGCTGGACCGTATTGAGCGCGCTGCGTTCTGCGGTGAGGAGGCCGCGCGCATTGCCCGATAGCCGCATAAGGTCGGTGCCCGGCTCCACCGCATCGCCATCTTGCGCGAGCGACTCAATCTCGATCTCTGGCTCCAGCGCGCGGAAAAATGCCTCGGCAATGGGCAGGCCGGCTACGATGATCGCATCGCGGCTGTCCATTACACCAGCGAAACGGGCATCGGCGGGGATCACGCTTTCCGAGGTGACATCGCGCCCACCGCCGATCAGCCCTTCGCCCAAGTCCTCCGCCAAAGTGCTGCGGACGAATTGGTCGAGGTCAAAGCCGGGGATGGTGAATTGGGTCATACGCTCAACCAGTCTTACGCGAGTGGTGTTCGCGTGTTGCAAGGATTTCCTTCAGATCTGAATAGGCCGTTTTCCAAAGTGTGTCGCACTTATAAAGGATCTGACCTTCCACCTTTGCCAGTTCATGGGGCGAAATGTCTGAATATTCTGGATCGTCTTCGCACCAGCGCAAGCGCTTCAGCCGGGCCAACAGGGCGCCAGTTGGCATCTGCTCCAACTCAGCCCTTTCCATCACTGGAAGAGCTCGCTTGTGGCCATGACCTTTCTTCATCCAGCAACGCTAGCTGAAGTTGTCACGCGATATCAATGCACAAAGCGGGCGACCACATCACGGTAGCTGCGGCTCACCTTCACCTCTGCGCCTGAATCCAGCACCAGGAAGCACTCACCATTGGTGTGTGGTTTTACTTGGCGGACCTGATCAAGGTTCACGATGGTGGAGCGGTGCACCCGCTGGAACTTGCGCGGGTCAAGGCGGCGCTCCAGATCCTTCATCGTCTCGCGCAGGATCAGCGAATTGTCGCCAGTATAGATGCACATGTAATCGCCGGCCGCCTCGATATGTTCAATCGACTCGACCTCGACACGGAAGATCTGTCCGCGATCCTTCACATTGATCAGCTTCTCAAATCGTTCGGACGTTTCCGCTGCGGCTTCGCAGAACTCATCGGCTTTGTCCGGTGCGACTTCGGCCAGCACGTCTTTGAGCTTTTCGGCCTCTTCAGCCGATTTCTTTTCCGTGATGCGTTGGCGCACCCGCTCCAGCGTATCGGCGAGCTTATCTTCGTCGACCGGCTTCATCAGGTAATTCACCGCATTGGTCTCAAACGCGCGGATCGCGTGCTCTTCAAAGGCGGTAACAAACACGAACAGGGGCGGTTCGATTTCCATCACGCCTTTGACGACAGAAAATCCATCGAAGCCGGGCATCTGGATGTCGAGAAATACCAGATCGGGCTTTTGCGTTTTGATTTTGCGAATGGCTTCGCGCCCGTTTGAGCAGGTGTCGATAATTTCGACATCGTCAAAAGGCTCAAGCCTTAATTGCAGGCCTTGAATGGCCAGTTTTTCATCGTCGACTAGGATTGTGCGTATGGTCATGCAGCAGGTCCAATGGCGCGTCTGGGATTAAGCGTAATCACCGACGCTGGCTGGGGGTTGGTGCCGGGGGCGGCAGAATTGGCATCCGCGGGGTCGGAGCCGGTTGCAGTTGCAGCTTGAGCATCAGGGCCAAGTGCAAATTCATCTTCCATCTGGAAGGGGATTTCAATTGTGACGGCAAAGCCACCGCCCGGGTCGGAGCGGGTCTCAAACTTATGATCGGGACCGTAAGCCTGCATCAGGCGGTTACGAATATTGGCCAGGCCGACGCCGGTGGAGACCGGCTGGTTGGCTTTGTCCTGCTCATAATCGAGCAGCTCGTGCCGGACGGGGGCATTCGCGCCGGGGCCGGTGTCTTCGACTGTGATGCGCAGGCGCCCAGCCATGGTCCTGGCGGACAGGGTGATCTGCGCGCCTTCTTCCTGGGGGGAAACGGCGTATTTCACTGCGTTTTCGACCAAGGGTTGCAGCAGCATAGAGGGTAGGCGCGCGTCCATCGCGTCATCTTCAATCGCAAATTTGGTGCGCAGCCGCTCTTCAAACCGCATCCGCTCAATATCGAGATAAAGCTGCAGTGTTTCGACCTCTTGCGCCAGGGTCACCTGGCTGCCCGGTTCGCTGACCAGAGTGTGGCGCAGGAAGCTGGAGAGGCGAGTGAGCATCGCATTGGCGGGCTCGGTCTGTTTCAGCAGCACCAAAGTGCTGATCGAGTTTAGCGTGTTGAACAGGAAATGTGGGTTCAGTTGATAGCGCAGCATTGCCAGCTGAGCGCTGGTTGCTTGCGCCTCCAGCCGCTCAAGCCGGTCGGCTTGCTCTTCGACGGTCAGAAAGTAGCTGATCGCGTAATAGAGTGCGCTCCACCCGCCCAGCAGGGTTAGCGGGATGAAGGAGCTGCCAATCAGGCGCTGTGCGAAGCTCGTCTCGCTCGCGCCGCCGATATAGAGGCTCTGCACCCAGGCATCGATTGAGGCGTGAATGATGACGGCAACCAGCACGGCGACCGCCGTCGTTCCCCAGGTTACGATAGGTTGGCGGCCAATTAGCTGGCGATAGATCACCGACAAAACGAGCGTGATGGAAAAGCCGGTTATGGTTGTGAGCAGCAGCAGGACTACCAGATCGAGTGGCTGATCATTTGCCACCGCGACAACGGTCCTCAGCAGGAAATAGCCGCCCCAGCCGGAGAGCTGGAGGGTCCAGAACGCTCTGTTCTTGCTGGCAAAGAACGGCGCAGGCTGAATAGGTAGCATTGCCATGGCCGACCCTTGTAGACGAATTGTGCGATGGATGGCAGCTAGTTTTGCCTGCGGGTGATCGCGCGGACCGCACTTTCTGCCTCGGAAAACTGCCGATTGCACAAAGAATTGAGCGGTTTGGGCTGCCCAAAGGTTAGTCAGTTAGTTGCCTTGAGCGTGTCGCGAGGGCGCACCCCCTACTTTCGCGGGCTTTCGGGATCGATCTCGCGGCGGAAGTCTGCGCGCCAATCGACCCCTTCAAACGCGGGCGATTTTTGTAGGGCCTCGATCAACTCGACCTCTGCCTGAATGAACTCGGCTCGCTCGTCCCAGCCATCATGCGTGCGCCCGCGAAACAGGCCGCCATCGTGTTTTGGGCCCCATCTGGTCATGAACCGGTGTGCCGCGCTCGGCTCATAGCCTGCATTGGCGAGCAGCCATGGCATCAGCCGGTCGGCCTCACGCTCTGTCAGGCGCACATTTTTGCGCTTTCGACCATTGGCATCGAGCCACACCCTGTGGCCCAGCAGATTGTGCGCCAGCTCATGCGCAATCGCGGCGGCGAATTCGTCCTCTGCATAGCCGAAACCGACAAATTTCGCCCCGATCACGACGCGGGTGCCCTCAGCAAGTGCACGCTTGCTGCTTCCGGCCAACTCAAAGCGTGTGGCGCAGGCTTTCACCGATGGGATCAGCAGGTCGCCGCCGCTCGCCAGCCCGATCATGATCCGGCCATCCTGCCTGAGCGCTGTGTCGATAAAGTCATGCGCGCGAGTGAGGCGCTGCCAATGGGAGCGCTCCTCTGCGGGCCAACTGTTGATCTCTTGGCCGTTTAGCCGCGTAATTTCTCTGCCAAAACCTAGTCCGCCTGCGTTCCAAGCGGGCGATCCGCGAGCGACTGTCTGAACCGCGAAATCGCCGTTTAGCCCAAGGGTGGCGCGCGGCGAGGTCGGCTCTTTAAAGGCAACCATATCCTGCAATTGCAGACCGATCGATTGCACAGTCTTTGAACAAAAATCGGCGTTTCCGCGCACCAGACGCCAGCCGATATCCTGCAACCTTTGGTCGAGCGCATGATATTCTTTAAGTGCGGTCAGCTTTGCGGAGTAATTTGGCTCTGACGGCGTCGCGGGCTTGGCTTCATCTTGCGCCAATCCGGGCGTGCCTATCATCAAACAGGCAATCGTGCCCGTTAGCGTCCAAAGCCGAAATTGACCCTGCTCAAGCATTAGGCGCCAGAGGAATATTGCGCTTCTGCGCCGACCTCACCCAGCGTTTCTTTCAGCGCGTCATAGCCGACCGCGCCGCCGATAACCTTATTGCCGGTGACCCATGCGGGCGTGCCGGAAAAGCCAAGCTGTTGAGCGAGCGAGAGGTTACGGGCCAGTTCCACGCTCACTGTGTCGGAAACCGCATCTGCCTGCGCCTTTTCCCAATCGAGGCCCACTTCGCGAGCGGCCGCTTCAACCGTTTCAGGTGTCGCCGGGCCAAGGCGGAACATTGCCTCGTGGAAAGCCGCGTATTTGCCCTGTATCGCGGCCGCCAAGGCCATGCGTGCGGCGCCTTCGCTGCCGTCAAAGATCGACCATTCGCGCACGACCACCATCAATTCGGGGTCTTCCGCGACCAGGCGATTTACATCCTCAAGGCTCGCCTCGCAATAGGGGCAATTGTAATCGGTAAATTCGACGAGGAGCTTGGTGCCATTGGGATTGCCGATCACCGCGCCGGGGAAGGGGGTGACGACTTCGCTGCGGACATCGGCCAGCTGCTCGGCGGATTCCTTGTCGCGCAGCGCCTCGACCATTTCGGGCAGCATTTCAGGATTTTCCATCATGAAGGCACGGGTGCGATTGTCGGCCAGGCCCGTATAGGACCAGGTCGCTGCACCCAAAAAGCCAAAGACGAGCGCCAGAAACGCGGTTGCGAGTGTCTTGATCAAAATGCTGTTCCCAATTCTTGCGCGGCCAGCAAAGGCGTGGCTGCTCTTGGCCGCGCTTTAGCGGCTATCGCGCAGCCGTTCCAGTTCGCTGCGCGCTTGCAGCGAAATGTCCTGCGCCCGGATCCAGTCTGGCGTGCCCACCGGCAATCCTGCCTCGGCTGCCTGCGCGCTGCGCAAGGCCTCAGGATAGCGCCGCGTCATCACCTGCTGTTCGGCGCTGGCGAGGCGTGCACGCGGCATGTCTCCGCGTGCGGCATAGACCACGCCGAGCTGATACCAGGCGAAGGGATTGAGTCGGTCGCGCGTGACAGCGGCGCGTAACACGCGCTCTGCTTCGGCAAAATTTGCCTCATCCTCGGTCGCGATCAGGGCATGGCCAAACATTGATGCGATCAGCGGCTGGTTGAGCGTGATGTCGGTTGCGCGGCGCAGCGGGATCAGCGCCTCTTCAGGCTGGCCGGATTCGAGCAGGATCTGTCCCTTCACTTCGAGGAAATAGGGGTTGTTCGCATCGGTCGCGAGCAGGCCATCCGCCTCTGCCAGAGCGCGCTCGATCTGGGCGTCCTTGTGGAATGCATAAGCGCGAGCATAGCGCGCAGCGATGCTGGTGTCGCTTTCTGGAAAGCGGTTGAGCGTGCGTTTCGGGTCTTTCAAAAAGCCATAAAGCTTGGCCTTTACGCGCTCGAACCGGGCCTGAAGCGCAGGATCATCGGGGGCGTCCCAGGCAGGATCAACGGTGTAGGCCTCGCGCAGGCGGGCGATGCGATTGCTTGAAAGCGGGTGAGTGCGGGTGAATTCCGCCTCGTCGTCGCGAGCATAGCCATAACGGCGTGCCTGACCTTGCAGCTTTTCGAAGAACTTGATCGAACCGCGGCCTGAAATTCCGGCTTCTGAAAGGTAACGTGCGCCCGCCGCATCGGCGGCGCTTTCCTGCACCCGGCTGAACGCCAGGAAACGGCCGAGCGCCGCTCTTTGGCCCGCCAGAATTGCGCCGAGTGCAGCATCACCGGCCCCGGCCAGAGCTGCGCCAACGCCGATCAGCAGCGAGAGGATTGAGATATTGCTAGCCGCGCTCGCGCCTTCGCCAAAGCGCACGATATGCCCGCCAGTGATGTGGCCAAGCTCGTGAGCGATCACGCCTTGCACTTCATTGGCGGTATCAGCGGCATCGATCAGGCCAGAGTGGATGTAGACCACTTGGCCGCCCGCGACGAAGGCATTGATTGAGGGGTCATTGATCAGGACAATATCGACATTGCCCGGCTCCAATTCGGACGCCTCGATCAAGGGTGCGGCCATATCGGCCAGCAGGGCCTCGGTTTCTGCATCGCGCAGAATCGATTGCGCAGAGGCGGTCTCTATCGCCAGTGCGAAACTGGCAAGCAGTGCGAATGCCGCCGCCGCTAAACGAGACGAAGGCCGGGCGAAAGGATGCAAAAGCGCGCGCATGCCCGCAGGACTAGCGTGATTCTGTCCTGAACCGGAACTGAAGTCTTTGCCTGCGCGCCAACTTCTTTGGCGAATAGTGCAATTGTTTCGTCGACATCACGCGAATTTCGCCACGGCGCAGCCATGGAAATCAGCGGATCGTTGTGCTCCATTTCGGCGTAGAATTTGGTCCGTACACTGCCACCAGCCGCTGTAATGCGTTTCTCCAGCTCGCGCGTGTTGCGCGGATAGACCAACGTGTCTTTCTCCCCGTGGATGAGCAGCATTGGTGGGGCATCGCCGCGCACGTGATTGACCGGCTGGGTCGCCTCCGGATCATCAGCGGGACCGAATGTGTTGATCGTCGAATCGCTGTCGAATGGATAGAAGTCATAGGGGCCGGACAGGCCGACTACGCCAGCGATATCGCTGGTGCTGAGACCGCGCGCGCCGAGCCATTGCTCCTCCAGCGCAGCCATAACCACATTATACGCCCCGGCAGAATGCCCGGCGACCACAATCTGTTCTGGATCGCCGCCAAATTGCGCGATTTCCGCCTTGGTCCAGGCGATAGCGCCAGCAGCGTCTTCGAGCATCGCGGGATAGACCGCCTCTGGGTGCAAGCGGTATCCGGCGAGCACCACGACAAAACCTTTGGGCACGAAAGCGCGGCCGATAAAGCCATAATCTTCCGGATCGCCAGAGCGCCAGCTGCCTCCGTGAACGAACAATAGGACTGGGCGCCTCGCTGCGTCCTCACCAGCGTTCTCAGGCCCCCAGACGAACAGGTTTTGCGCCTCACTCTCGCCGATGGAAGCCTCGGTCAGCAGGGCCACATTGTCTGTGCCGCCAGTTAACCGATCGACCGCGGTCAGCACGGCGGGGCCATTGCGCGAAATCGCAAATTGCAGCGTCAATCCGCCCACCAGAACCAGCGCCACGATCGTGCCAAGCACCCACAGCATAACGCGTACCTTCTTGCTTTTCATTGCTTGCCCCAAAGGCCTCCTGCGCAGCGCAGCACGCCCAATTGTGTCTGTTTCCGCCAGAGGATTTCGATTGAATAGAGCGCGCGCGATAACGCCTCCGGTCCCATGCGTATAGGGCCGAAGGCGTCAAAAATTCGCAGCGATGTAGTTCGCTCTGGCGGTGTTGTGTTAGCCAACCAGCTTGCGAGCGGCGCGCTCGATCATCGGAATGTCTTGCTCGATCTCACCAAGTAGCTCGACTTCGCCCAGCTCATTGCGGCGAACCATGACCAGGCCAAATTCTGGCCCTTCATGACCCAGCGCTTCTAAGGTGAGAGCTTCCAGCTCGCGCAGCTTATTGGCGAGTTCAGCGCGGACCTTGCCGGCCTCTTCAACCGGCTTGCCGGCTTCTTCACGGCGCAAGCGGCGCTCGGAACTGACGACACCTTTGAGACCGCCTTCTGCTTCGCGCAGGAAGCCAGCGAGGCTGCCCCGTTCCAGACCAACGCGGTGTGCATGGGTCAGGACGGTCGCATATTCGGTAAGGCGCGTTTTGTCGTAATCGCTGCCAAACACCAGCTTCACAACCGGGGTCATCGGCGCGCGTTCTTGAACGGTTAGGCCGCTTTCCGCGATCAGTTCAGCATAATCCTCTGGCGCATCCTTGGCAGCGAGCGAGAAGTCATAGGCGCGGCCAACAGCGGCATAAAGCGCTTGGCGGCTGCGATCTTCAGTTGCGTTGGCGGTCTCAGCCAGCTCGCGTGCAGAGGCAAGGCAATCATACAGACCTGCGTCCTCTGGCAATTCATCGGCGAGGCTGATCGCATCAGCCACTTCCTCAAGCGACGTGCGCTGCGGGACGGCTGGCGCGGTGGGTGCTTCCTCGGCCACTGGGGCTGGGGTTTCGGCCACAGGCTCTGGCTCGATGGCTTCTGGTTCTTCAGCAAGAGCCTCTTCAATCGGGGCTTCTTCAGCCACCGGCTCGATTGCTTCCGGCTCATGCTCGCTAGCAACAGGTGCAGCGGGGACAGGATTGAGCGGGCGCAGGTCTGCGACATGCTCTGGTTCTGCGTTATCCTGGGTGTAATCCGCCGCATCGTCATTGCCAGCATTGTAATCGGCTGGATTGTATTCGCCCGAACCCATCTCAGCGTTTTCGCTTTCAAGCTCGTCCGGATCCATTTCCAGCGCTTTGGCCTTTTTGGTCGGTGCTTCGATGTAATCGGTCAACGAGGCAAAGCCATAATCGGCTGAACTGTCTTCTTCCTCGTCTTCGTCTTCCGGTTCGTCGAGGCCGTAATCGCCAAAGCTCGGCATCGGCAGATCGGCACTGTCCTCCTCGCCGTATTCCTCGTCCTTTTCAGCGGAACCTGCTGCGCCGCCAATTGATGCGATGCTGGCAAACTCGCCTAGGTCGAGGGGTGATTTTTCTTCTTCTTCAGCCACCACATCCAGGTCCAGCACTTCTGACTCAGCGGGCTCGTGGCTTGCGGCTTCGCTCATTTCGGTCGCCGGCGAGATCGGCCCATTCAGCAAGCGCGTCGGCGGCATGCTTCTGCGGCTCATCCGCTTCGGCTTCGATTTCTTCTTCGCTTTCCAGCGCCTGATCAATTTCAAGCAGCAGCTCATCGGCTGTCACCTGATCGGCCATTTCTTTCCAATTGATCACGCCATAGATGAAATCGATGGTGTCATCATTGCTGGAAAACGGCAGCAAGATGCCGCGATACAGGATCGCAACGCCGCGCTGGTTCACAAACTCCGCTTCAAAACCAATCGGGGCCTGATTGGCGAGAATTTGCATGTAGTGATCGGTAATCCGGCTCAGCAAAGAGCGCGGCGGAACATCGGAAAGCTGCGAGATATGGCCGTCTGTACCGCATTCCTCGGCCAGCAGGCCGCCCAGAAAGCGCACAGCGGGATCATCGATACCTGATGAGAAATCGAGCACAACCGAATAGGGCCCGAAATCAGGCAGGCTTTCCGGTTCTAGCGAATCAATCGCGGGGAAATTGCGCTCACCCAGCAGGCTGGCCCAGTGATTGTAAGCGCGCACCTGCATGCGGCGCTCATCCTGGCCGATCGAATCCGGCGGCAGGTCGCGTGCGTCCTGCTCTTCACCGGTATCCCAATCCTGATTGTCGTCGGCTGGTTCCGTAGAATCGAAAGCGCCCCGAAGATTGTCCATGGCCCGTAATTGCCCCTTTTTAAACGGTTCTTGAGAGCGTTTTGAAGGTGCATGGTAAACATGTCGTTAAGTTGCGCGGGAAAGTTGTGCCGTCATCAAAAAAGGCATCTTTAGGTGCGCATCCAGCCGGTTTGCTGGATTGACGTCGTGGTGTTTTGCTTAGCCTAGGGGTTCAGATCCCGCTCTGCTCAGAAGGCTTTCCGGCGGGCTGGCGTCAGCCTGCCATAGTTTTGCGCCATGGGGGTTAGAGCAAGTAGCGCATTTTGATGGTCATCGCCTGATTGGCGGTGCCATGCTCAAACACGGCGTCCTTGTATTTGGGCGGACCCAGGCGAACCTTTGCGTCGCGAGAGAAGCCGAACCCTTCCTTGGGCATCATGCCAAGGGCGCGGTCCGCTTTGCCATTGTCGTTTTCATCATGCAGCAGCGCAATCGCATAGGTGCCCGGTGCAACGCCGGTGAAGCGGATCTTCGCATTCTTGGTGGCCGGTACGACCACGCGCAGGGCGTTCGGGTCTTTGCGGCAATTGGGGAAGCTCTCTTTATGCTTGGTCAGGCAGGCCCGGACCACGCCCTTCGTCGAGCGAATATTGGTGATCGAAATCTCCACCTCGCTCGCCTGAGCTGGGGCGGCCATGCCCGTCGCAGCTGTGCCTGTGATCAGGCTGGCGGCGATGATCCGGCTCATCCCGGCGCGTGTCCGGCCTGTTCGACTATACGGCGCGACAATCCGGAATCGGTTTTGCAAATCCTGTCCCATATCCTGAAATAAAGTCCGAAATTGCATTGATAATCCTCGTGATGTCGCTCGTGATGGCTGGCTGTTATCACCCAATTCCCCAACGCGGAATGAACAATCCAGCGCGGAAATATCTCCCACCCCATATGATTGGTCACGCCCATCACCGTCATCACGGTCAGGACAATGCCCAAAGTCACGAGGTGAATGGGGATCACAAACATCAGCAGCGGGATGATGATCGCGCCGCTCACCGCCTCAATCGGGTGAAAGCTCATCGCCGTCCAGGCGGTTGGCGGGCGGCTGTCATGGTGGACCCGGTGCGCCAGCTTAAACCAGGGCGGGCGGTGCATCAGCCGGTGGGTCCAGTAAAACCAAGTATCATGCGCCAGCAGATAGAGCATCAGCGACACCGGCAGATACCACAGCGGATAGTCGCCTATATCACTGTAGAGGAAAGTAAGATCGTGATGCTGCCAGCTCCAGATCGCGGCGGCGGCGGGTACGCCGAATATCCCAGCGGATAGCAGCGACCAGCGAATTTCGCGCGCGATCTGTTTGCCTTGCCCATCATACAGGCCGGGCCGGGCCTTACGGGTCAGCAGGTCGAACAATCCGCTGGTAAGCAGATACCGCAGGGCGATAATCACCGTCACCGCCGCACTGGCCAGCGCAATGGTGACCGGGATGCTATAGCCTTCAATCATAAACCATGCCCATCGCGCGGACTATGACGCAGAACAGGCGCTTTGCCTATGAGCTTGTGCGGTGGTCGTTTGCTGGCCGACCAGGCGACTGCCCGCGAGCCTAACCGAGTGCCAGATCGCTGCAGTCAGGATCGAGTATTGCGGTGTGCCGCCGCATCGCCGCTCTGGCCAGGCGCTCCACCTGCGCCTTGCGGCGCGCGGGGGCAAGCGGCTTTAGCGGCGCATGACGTAGGATCTCCGCGTCATAACCATCGGCGACGATTACGCCGCAGACATCAGGCTGATAGGCCTCACTTTCCAGCGGGCTGCGATCCAATCCGGGCGCAAGCCCCCAGAAAAAGCGATCGCAGAAATCCAGGTAATCCGGCCACTTGCTATCGCCGAGCAAGTCGCTGCGCGCGACCTTGATCTCTACGATCACGATCTGCCCCTTGGCATCGACCCCCATCAGATCGGCCCGTCGTCCATTTTTGAGCGGCATTTCCGGCAGGCACCAAATATCATTGCGCGCAAACAGCCGCATGATCCCGCGCGCCGCTTCTTTGGCTGTCACAGGGGGCGGGCTGGCCGCTGAACCGCCAGGGCGCTGCGAATCGATGGTGGTAGAGGTCTCACTGGTCATTTAATGAAACTGGAACATAGCAAGAACTTGGTCAAGTCTCTTGCGCTGTGTTCCGCTTAATTTCAGGCGGCATTCCGCCCAAGTGCCGCGCTGTGATCCACGCCGATCAGGCGCAACATCGCGCCGCGCGCGCAGTGAAACTCACGCCACAGCGCCAGCGCCGGCACCGACGCATCCTGGCCGCGCGCGGTGATCGTGCGTAGAGCGGTCAACCCCGGCTGCAACATCGCATCAATGTCTTCGATCCCTTGCCAGGCCAGTTCCTGAGCGGTTTTTCCAGCGTCCGAGAGATTGCCGGGAAACGCAGCGATCTCGCCTTCAAACTTTTCGCCCGATAGCTCGGCAAGCTCAGCCACTTCGCCCGCTTGATCGTGCAGGTGCCGCCAATTTTGTGCAAATTGGGCTTGCGGCTTGGGTGCTGCTGCGGCGCGGCGCATAGCGCGAGCTTGGTCGGGATAAAATGCTGACATAAGGCCATTGGGACTACCTTAGGCGTATTGCCGATCGGTTAACCGCGCGTAGGCAAATGCGCCGCGAAACGCGTTTTTGGGTGGTGCGGCAGTGATCAGCTTGCTAGAGGCGCGCCGCAGATGCCGTGAGGCGTCGTGGCACCCGTAGCTCAGCTGGATAGAGCGCTGCCCTCCGAAGGCAGAGGCCAGAGGTTCGAATCCTCTCGGGTGCGCCATTTGGGTGTGGTGCTTTGAGATCTCAGATCTCGGTGCGTGCCACATTCCACACGCCTCTCACAGAGCAGCCTTCACTCGCACGCACCCTCACAAGTCCCGCAATTACGCCGCTTTCCTAAATGAGAGCAGCCGACCGCCGCGCTGTTTGATCGATTTGGACAGCCAGCCGCCTTTTTGTCGTGAGGTGATTTCTTTCAGCTCTGCTGCGGCGCGTTGCAGGGATACCTGCTCCGCGATCAGTGCCTTGTAGATTTTGTCAGAGGTACGGCGGCGGCGCACGGCATCGCTCGGGTCGATAAAGCCCTCCGCCATATTGATCAGGCGATCAGCGGCTTCTTTAAAGGCGCTACGCGTTTCATCATCGCTGCCGTCGTCATTCGCGTCGATCGGATCCTGCGCGCGCACTTGTTTGTCGAGCCGCGCGGTCAGAGCGTCCAATTGCGCTGGCGAAATGCTCGCCAGGGAATTGAGGTGCGTGCGGGCAGAGGCGATACTTTCCAGAACCGCCCGTTCGCTCAGAATGCCAAACTCCTGGAAGCTGGCGAGCGCGCGGTATCCGCGCTCAATCTCGGTCGGCTCGTCAGAGGCGAGCTGCTCGCACGCCTTGGCGACCGTTTCCCACGCCTGCCAGCGGTAAACCCAATCAAGGCCGGTACCCTTGATGTTCTGCATGCCTATGATGCGATTGGTTAGGCCCGGTGGGGTGCTGTCGGCGACCAGGCGCACAATCGCCTCACCCTTGGTATAGGTGTCGCGTACCGGCAGCAGCTTGGCCTTGAAGGCTTTGCCCAGCAGCGCGTGCATTTGTGCATCAAGAGTAGCCGGATCGCCGCCTTTGGCGACCGCTTGCTGGAGCTCGGCGAGAGCGCGCGTGTTCTCTGCCATGGCCTCGTAATGCGCGAGAATGGCCTCGTGGTTTTGGACACCGGCACCGCTCAGTGTCTCGGCGAGTTGGCCAGATTTGGCCGCTGCAATCGCGTCTGCCGCGCTCAGCACATCTGCCTGCGGTGCAAGCATAGCTGTCAGCAGTCCGTCGAGGCTCGCCTGGTCCTTAGCGATGCGCTGATGCTTGGTCAGGGCTTCCAATTTCGCCAGTGGCTCGGTGTCATCTTCAAACAGGGTGAGGTTGGCGGCATAGGCCTCCCATTCCTCGTTGATGAAGCCAATCAGCCCCTCGACATTCGATCCGATCAGCACATGGCGATCAGCCGCGACATCATGCACCAGCATGCGCGCGAACACGCGGCTGCGCGGAACGCGGTCGGCGCGATTGTTGACGACGGTGCTAATGAAGATCTCTGGGTCTTTCGCAAGGTCATGTTCGGCCATGCCCATCCGGTCCCAATTGCCCATCGCGCCAAAGCGTTCATTGGCCGACATGCCCATAATAAATTCCAGCGTGCGGCCATTGATCGTGGAACGCGGATAGGTCTTGAGCACGCCCAAATCGGCCACCACCCGGTCCGACATTTCGCGCACGCAGTAATCGTGTTCCAGACCCAGCTCATCGCCCATCGCGGTTACCAAGGCTATGTTATAAGGGTGCTCTTCATAGGGGAAACGGTCGAGCAGATCCTGATGCACCAGTCCGGCTTCTTTCCAGCCTACAGTGCGCATGTCTGTCTGGCCTTTGGCCGCGCCCTCTTTCAGGATAGGCAGCATTTCCTCTTCGGTCGTGAGCAGCTGCGATCCGTTCGGAATGAACTCGCACATGACCTCTGGGATATTGCGTCCAGCCGGGCCTTGGACGTCCTCATGATCGGGATAGGTGTTGGTGATGGTGCCAATATCGTCGCGCATCCAATCCTGCTGCAGCACGCGAACATAATCGGGATTGAGGCCCATGCATTCCCATAGGAACACGCGGGTTTTCAGACCCTTGGAGGTCTTCATCAGGTTGAATTGCTCCCAGATGGTCGCCTTGTCATAGGGGCGGAACAGGAACATTTCGGTGAGGCCGCCAAACGGCGTGCCGATCAGGAACATTGCCTCGCAGCCAGTGGTTTTGGATACGATAGAGGGGCCAACCGCATTCATCAGGCCTGCCTTCAGCCGCTCCGTGCCGGATTTGCCGCGCGTGCCCCAACCGCCCAGCACCAGGCTCAGCGATTTGCGCAGACGCCGAGCGTACCAGCCAAGCGCGATATGCCGGGTGAAGAACCACAGGCTGGCGGCGATAAGGAAGATCGCCAGCTCGATGAGATTGTTCTCATAGACCGTGGAGGCATAGACCAGAGCCTTGTCCGCGAGAGGGGCGAGCGTATCGATCATGCTGGCTCCTCCGCCCCGAAAAACTTGGCGATTTCGGGATTGGCTGGGCTGTCCGCGTCATAGCCGCGAAACGTGGTCTCGACCCCATGGTCGCGCAGGGCCTCAAGGAATTCCGCAGGCTCTCGGTTGCGCTGATTGGCGAGCGGCGCAGACCCGCGCGAGATGCGCCAGAATGCGCGCGCGCGGCTGTACAGGCCAGCGAGCGGGGTCAGGGTTGTGATCCCGGCACTGGTGAATATCTCAATCGGCTCGCCTTGGTCCAATGCAGCCAGCACCATATCGATCAGTGGCAGGTAATTGCGCCAGCCGCCCTCGCTGCTTTCAAACAGGGGTTCGCCCGGAACTTTAGTGGGGGCGAGTTCGGCCATGCGTGCGCTTGGGGCCAGTATCGCGCCGAAATAATGGCGTCCGGTGGTGTGAATATGCGCCTGGCGTTTATCGGTGGCGGAATTGCGCCCTTCGAACAGGACGCGCCACAGCCGCCGTTTGATCCATTCGCCACGCTGAATGCGCGGACGGCGACCGGTCTTAAGCGAGAGGCCAAAATCGTTCTGAGCGAGCACGGCCATCACCCTACCGACCTGCTCACTGTCTTTGTCGAGCCAAGGTTTGAGTGCTTTGATCGGGCGGATTTCCGCCTCCAACTGGTCGCGGGTGACCTCTCGGATGGCTTCGGCAATCTCGAGCGCATCAAGGTCTGACATCAGCCATGCCCGTTCAGCCGCGTCATCAGCCCAGCGCAGCAGCTTGGGCGAAAGGCGGCGCGCCTGAAACATGGCAATATGCTGGCGGATTTGAGCGATGGTCTGGTCACATCCCAGATCGTCCGACTGGCGGCAGAAGGCGGCAAGCGTTGATGCTGCATCGAGTGTGATACGCAGCACGAATTCATCGCTGTCATGAGCCAGAATATGGCCGATATGTGCGGCGTAAATGTCCCGCGTCATCGCCCGCAGCATGCGCGGGACATCGGCGAAGATTGCGGCGCGAACTTGCGTGTCGCTATCATCGCGCAGGGCGACAATCGTCTCAGCCGCGACAGGCTTTGGCAGCAGGTGCAGTGTATCGGCGAGCGATTGACGCACGGCGCCGCTTTCGTCTTCGCCCAGTTTCTTCAGCAACCTCGCAAACGCTTCATCGAGCGCAAAGTTTGCGCTCAGCAGGCGCACCAGATGGCGACGCAGGAACAGCTCATTGTCCGCCGCACGCGCCGGCTTGGCCGAGAGCGGCTGCTTCAGCCGAGCGTTCACTGCGGTCGCTATGGACTTGGGCGAAAGCGCGAGCAGTGCGTCAAAGGCGGCGCATTGCACCCATACATCTTCGCTTTCATCCAGGCACACCCGGCGCGTCGCGCTCAGCACAGCCTCCAGCCAGGCGCCAAAGGGCCAATGGTCGATTTGCTTGGCGATGGTCGCGAGGCAGGTGTGTGCGGCGTAGCGGATGCGCGCATCCCCGCGCCAGCTGCGCATCGCGTCCAGCAGATCGTCGAACAGATCGACGAAGAATGCGGTGTGGACCATCATCGGGTCAGCCGCGACCGCATCGGCGGCGATCAGGCCGAGCCGCTCAACCGCATGGGCCAGGGCGCGCTCGCGCTCACCAACCCGTTTATGGAACCGCTCAACCGCCGCATCGGCATCGAAATAGGTATCGAACGCCTTGCGGTCGCTGTTCAATTGCTTGCGGTCTGCGCCCAATGCACGGGCGAAATCAAGGATCGCGGCGCGCTGTTCGGCCTGGTCAATGGCGTTGGCGTGGCGGGTCTGAAACTCGCGTTCGGCATTGGTCAGAGCGGTGATGGAGTCGCTTTGTTTGGTGCAATATCGCGCGAGCAATTCGGCGTGTGTACGTGGATCGGCAAATTCACTTTGCTTGGACGCCGTCGCCAAGATTTCAGCGTGCACATCCTCGAAAACGGGGCGCATTTTAGGCGCGAGACCGGCTGCCAAGCGGTCCGCAAGCATGCGCTCCTGAGGCGCGGCGAGCCCAGCTTCAATTTTGGTGTGGACGCTCATGCCGCGGCCTCCACCAGGCATGAGGCCAGCTTGGCGCGCAAGGCGCCGTCTTCGACCATTGCGGCGCGCAGGCCAGCGGAGATTTCGATATGGACAAAACCGTCAAACCCGGCCTCACGCAGCAATTGCCCCTGAGCATTCGAGAGCGCGCCCAGCTCCCCAGTGTCGCCGGGATAGACGAGCACAGGAACGGGCGCGAAGGCGATGCTTAGGCAGTCCGCCAGATCCAGCAGCCGCTCGCTCGGTTCTTCGGTGCCATTGCTGAGGATCATGCCGGCGCTCTGCGCAGCTATGCTGTCTCGGCGTTCCCCGTCGAACCCGTGCAACTGCACGTTCAGGCCGTTTGGCGCGGCTTCAGCAAAGCCAAGTGCGAAGGCGCTGAACAAATGATCCTTGGTGCGGGCCAGATCGAGCGCGTGCTCGCACCCGCTGGTCTTGCGACGCGGCGCAGAATTCCAGTGCGGCGGCCTGCGCGCCTGTTTCCAGAAACAAAGCGGAAGCGAGGCTACCGGTGTGGCGGTCTGATCCGCGGTGCGGCGCGGCGATCGCCAGCGGTCGAGCGGCTCCTTCGCGGACCCAGTAGATTCCGCGTGCCTGACAATCGCCAGCGCCTTCGCTCAGCAGCACAGCGTCCGGCGTGCTGGGCACGGCCGAAGCCTCGAGACCCAGCTCTGCCAGATCTGACAAACGATCAGCGTCCCCGCCAAGCAGTGCGGCAAAGGTGCTTTGCGCGCGGGCGAGTTCAGCATTATCTGCGAAGGCTATGCCTTGTACCCCGCCAAATGGGGGGAACAGATAGGCTGCACCCGCGACAATCGCTGCCGCTGCGCCGCCTGCCAGTATTGGCTTTGCGCGGCTCATGGCGTGCTTCCCTCGCCAAAGCTGTCGGAAATATCGTCGCGTGATGCCTCATATAGCACCAGCATCGTGTAATCGCGCCCGCTAATGCCCAATGGACCAACCGCGCGCCATTGATTGCGGCCAAGATGCAGGCGCTCATCGCGTGTCAGCATATCGGTTGGAAACGCATTAGGCTCAGCCATCCGTTCGCGCGTTTCATCGTTCAGCCGTTGGTAAGCCGCCAGAGACTGAGACCCGAGATAGGTGTGCTGTTCAAAAACCTGCACATCGACACCCAGAATGCCGCGGTCAATGTCGAACATTTCCAGCTCTAGCCGCGCAGCGGGCGTTGGGCTTTCGACCAGCAATTGGTCTTGCTCGGCAACCAATTCTGGCTGTGTGCGGAAGAACCGCCAAGTGTTGCCCGAGGCAAACACGACGTCGGGGGAATCCGCCTGAAGATAGGCATCATGGACGGAAATTTCTTCGCCATTTGCGCCGATCCAGCGCATCCGCAAGCCGTAAACAAAGCCGTTCTCCAGGCCGCGGACGTCTTCTGTTACTGAAGGGGCGAGCAGGATTTTGGCCTTGGTCGCCAGCTGGGAAAAGCTGAAGGCGAGCGGTTCATTCTCTGGGATGCGGTAGACAATGGAGCGCTTTGAAATGCGGGCATCGCGCGCGGTGATATCGCGCACATCGGTAAGATAGCTGGCGAGCGGAAGTGCGTATTCGCGACCGGCCCAGCCAGATGCCAGCGCCAGCAAAGAAAACACCAAAGTTTTGGCAAGCTGGGATAAGGTCATTCCGCACGCTCCCCGATGCCAGAGAACATCAACCACCCAAAGGCATAGCGCCGTTCGCTGGTGCTTTCGATATAGCGCAGCGACATGCTGGGGCGGGCCTCCATGCCCGCCTGATGGTGGGCATTGGTAACCGTTTCAGCGCGCAAGCCGGCACTGCGCAGGGCCGAGATAACCTCGCCAAACGCGGGCTGTTCTGGCCCGATCCGATCTTTCGCAACGAGCACATCAACACCGCCCTGATAACCGACCGCCTCGCGTGGGCGGGCGCGCAGTTGGAAGATCATGGGGTCAGCCACGCCCTCTTGGCTGCGGACCCATTCCTGCCATGTTACATCAAAGATTGTGTTCGGATCGCGCAGGAAACTGTCGCTTCGAGTGGCGACAAATAATGCGCTGGAATCCCATTCGCGGTGCACCGCTACGCCAATTCTGGCGGGCAGGACACCGCGCGAGTTTTCGAAGGTCAAAACTGCCTTTTGTGGCTCTTGCCCCTCGGCGAGGAAGATATTGCCTTCGTCGCGGCCAGCGGCAGACAGGCTCCAGTGTATTTTGGAGCCGAAGCGGCAGCGGGTGATGTCCATTCCGGCCATTTGCGCCGCCGCACTGGCGATCTTAGGTGCTTCACCAGCGCGCACGCGCTCAATCATGGGCGCGGCAATTTCAAACCGGGCAAAGGCCAGCTGAGGCAGGTCGTTCCAATGGCTGTCTTCGGCCGCACTGCGGGACAGAGTGCACACTTTGGGCCGCTCCGCTCGTTGAGCGGGCGCGGTCAGGCTGGCGATATGGCGCAAGGACGCCTCGCTCAGCTCTAATGTCGCGTAATCACCGCGCAGTCCGCGCCCTTCGCCAGCCAGGCTGACTTTTAGGTCAGGCGCAACTTGGCGCAGCGCCGCAACATTGGCGGCGGCGGCTGCGCCATCGGCAAAGGCAAAGCGTGAGGCAGAGCCCGGACCCGCTGCGCTGATCACAATATGTGCGGTCTCAGTCGCATCGATGAATATCTGCGCGACATTGCTGTCGCTGGTTCGACCGGCTGGCGCAGGCGCGGCGAGCACCAGCCATCGTGCATCCTGATTGCGCTGCAAGGCGAGGGCGGCATTGGCGAGCCCCGGCATGGCTGTCGGGTCGGGCAGAATGATCGCCTCGTCGCGTGCAGCATTGGGGTCAAACACCAGCAATTCTGCGCCCTTGTCATCATCGCGGATGATCGCCAGGCGTCCGTCCTCGATCCTGAGCAGACGCCAACCGCTGGCGCGTTGGTGGAATTCCGGCGCGATTTCAGGCACGCCTTCTTCGATCAATTCGACCAATCGCGAGAGGGTTCTGCGCCCCTCATTCGACAGGGGCTGGGCCGCGCCGCGCATCATGCGGGTGTGCGCATCGCCAACCGCGTTAACGATCAGTGCGTTGAGTTGGGGCGAATGGCCAGATCGCAGACCGTCGGCTTGGATAGGTCCATCGTTCCACGGTGCGCGCGCGGTCGCAGCGGTCAGCGTGAACCCTACGAAATTGCCGATCACTGCGCCGGCCAGGCTGACCTGCAAGGTTGAGCGGGCAAGGCGCGGGAAGATGTCTTTATCGTGCGCTTTGATCGCGATCAGCGTGGAGAGCAGATAGCCGAAACCGAAAAAATCGGTCGTCTTTACGTCTATACCCTGCCACACGATGAACCAGCCCAGCGCCATTTTCCAAGCGAAGCTGATGTTGAAGAACAGCAGCAATTTGCGCCCGCCCTCCAGCGTGACATTAGCCATAAACGGCAGCTGCAGGATCATTCGCGCGATGCAATAGATCAGGATCGCTTCGCCGAATGAGGTCAGGATTTTGGTTGGCTGGTACCATTGCAGCGCGATTAGCGCCGGGATCAGAATACCGGAGAAATCCCAGCCATATTTGACGTTGTAATGGCTCGCGATCAGCGCAGTCAGTGTCAGGATGATATAGGCTTTGGGACCGGCGAGGATCGAGCTTGCCAGCCCTTCATAGAGGTAGAACACGCCGCTGATGCGGAAATTGGTAATCTCCATCAGGCCGTAACGCACGATCAGATAGGTGAGGCCAATCGTAACGCAGGCCATCGGCAAGCCGCGCTTCAGCCCCGGCTTCCAAAACTGGTTCGCCATCAGCGAGATGATGACGAGGCCGAAGCTTTGCAGATTGTTTTCCCAATCGATCCGCCGGTCAAAGTTTTCCTCTAGCCAGCCGGAAAATTCCGGTAGCAGCAGGCCATCAAACGACAGTCGTACCGCTATGCTGGCGAGTATGAGGCCCATAAAGCGGTCGCGGCCAAACAGGCTCGGGAATCGGCCCGGCGCGAGCTTTTGAGAAAACACCCAGACAATGAGGTAAGCGACCACTGCCTCGACGCTGATCACGAGCGCCGCAAACGGCTTCACGATCATCAGCGGCACGAGATAGCCCGGCACGACTAAACCAGAGAGCACCCAGCCATAACGCAGGTTGAAAAAGCACATGACGAACACACCGACCCACACGGTCGTGATGATCGATCCGGCCAATCCGCCTTCAGGAAATATGGTGAGGGGAAAAAGGTCCACGGTGCGCTCGTCTCAGCCCTGCTCCGCCGCTGTGCCAGCCGAGACAGGCGCGGTTCCGCCAGCCAGCGCGCGCGCGGCGCGCTTGACCAGCTCAGCAGGCTCCACCGGCTTTCGGGCAATATCGACCACGCCCAGGGCGAGGTGCTGCTCGGTCAGCTTCTCTTCGGTTGCAGAGGACACGATCATTACCGGCGGGCGATGCGCGTCGCTCTCCGCTAGCAGGCGAAGGAATTTGATCCCGTCAATCTTTGGCATGACAAGGTCGAGCAGGATCAGGTCAAAGCGTGTAGCCTTCACTTGTTTCAGGCCTGCATCCCCGTCGCTCGCCACGTCAACTTCATAGCCTTCGAGCTGCAACGTCAGCTGCAACAGCCCCGCTAGAATGGGATCGTCATCGATCACCAGAATACGCGCGCCCATCAGCCGACCCCTCGCAAATCTACGTTAAAACCAAAGCCATTGGACTGGCTGCCCCAATAGGAAACGCTGGCCGACCAGCGTGTGACCTTGGCCATACCCTCGCCAATCACGCGGTATTCGCCGACCGCGCCTTCTTCGTAATTGGCGATCAGCCACAGGAGCCGGTCAAAGCCGATCCCAAAGCCACCAGAAATCCGGATGTGTGTGCGCCCTTGCAGCTCCTCGAGCTTCAGTTTGACCACGCCGTGCTGCGGCGTATCGGCGATCACCACGCGCAGCATCGCGACCAGCATATCAGCCAGCGCATTGGGCTCTGCCAGAGTGAAACCGCTGACGCTTGGGTGCTCCGCTTCGATAATAACGCCCAGCTCGTCTGCCAGAGTGGAGGCGCGGGCAATCGCATCTTTGGCAACAGCGGCGGCGTCCACTGGATAGCAGGCTTCGGTCAGGTCACGCGTTTCAGAGCGGATCAAGCCGGCAACTTCGTCGAGGCGGCTGGTGGCGCGGCGGGCGGTTTCGCTAATGCGTTCAACCACGCTGCGCACTTGCTCGCTGGCCAGCCGCTCGTCACTGGCGAGCTGAGAGCCGAGCAGGATCGCCTCAAAATCATTGCGCAATTGCAGATCGATGAACTTCGCCACCGCTTTGCGCAGGTCAGCGGCGCGGTTCACATCGCGCATATCAATCGCTTCCAGCACCAGAATACGATCCGCGCCGTGCGCATGGCTGACAGGTGCGGCGAGGCGCAGCATCCGCTCGCTCTGGCGATTGCCGTCGCCCAGATCACGCATCGGCATGCGCATTTCAGAGCCGTTCAGCATCAGGTCTTCGATCAGCGCCTCGACACGCTCTGCGTCGAGTTCTGTGAGCGCCAGCAAAGCCTCGGAGAGCGAGGTGTCGAACAGGTTGAGTCCTGCCTCACGGTACAGCTCCTGCATCGCTTCATTGGCGTGCAGCGGAGAGCCGATCAGGTGGAAGATGATAACCGCGGTGTCGATCGTGTCGAACCCGCGGCGCACTTGCTCAGATTCGTTGGCGACCAGTGCGATGGCGCTTGCGACCTTATCATCGAGCGGCAGATAGCGGCTTTCCTGGCTGGCCCGCGCGTTGAGATCAGCGCGCCAGCGGAACAGTTCGCGGAAACTTGTGACAATTGCGCGCACCAGATGCGCCGATTTACCCGGTGTGGCGGTGTCTGGTCGGGTGTGGAGCCAGAACAATTGCTGATCGCCCGCGCCGACCCAGCCGATCCGTGCTTCGCTTGCCCAGCTAGGCACGATATCGGCGGCATCGCGCACGGCAAAGGTCGCGCGCAGGTCCTTCAAGATCGCGGCGAGCTGTTTGGGCGCAATGGCAATATCTTCGATCGAGGCGTTGTTGGCCGCGACCGGCTGTAGCTGGCCATTGGGTAGCAATTCGACCAACAGGCTGCGCTCAACCCCTGCATATTGTGCGGCGGAACCCAGCAGCTGCGGCAGGCGTGCGCCTTCACGCAGGGCCGAGCGATTGAATGAGCTTTGCACCGCGCGCGAGGCGGTGCGTTCCAAGCGGCGATCTTGCGAAGTTTCACGCTCGATCACGCGCTGGAAGGTGATGATCCATGGGGCCAGCATCAGTGCGGCCACGGGCAGCAAAGTGCCCGTAAACAGCAAAACGGCCCAGCAGGCCGCGGCGATCAGCAGGCTGAAACTGATAGGTATGAGCACCGCCAGCCGCTTGGGATCGGTCTCGCGGTAGACCAGCGATAGCAGCGCGCCGAGCGCGAGCAGCATTACCCATACCTGCCAATCGTGGGCGTAATAGCTGATTTGATCTGTCCTGAGTGCGTTCACCGTGTGGGCGCGGAAAATCGCCTCGCTGGTGGAATGATCATTCGGACTAAGCGGCGTGCTGAGCGATCCGCGCAGCGCCTCTGGCTGAACCACCATGGCGACCAGACCGGCTAACTCGCCCGGCTGGATCTCGCCGCTGGTTAGTTGGCTGGCCTTCAGGATCGGGATGCTTTGACGGTTTGGCATCGGCACCAGAAATTCGCCGCGTGCCGGTTTTTTGCCAGCGAGTGCTGCGTCAAACACCGGTATGGTCTCGCTGCGCCCAGGAAGGGCCGCCGATTGCACGCGGTTGATGCCATATTGCGCCGGAGCCAAGGTCCGCGCCGTGGGTATGGCCGATCCGACAGTGCCTGTGACTTCCAGCTTCCAGCTTTCATTTTCGGGCAATTGCTGCGCTGGCAGGCCAATGATGACGGGAACAGCGCTTGAGGCGACGCGGCCACGGTCAGCGCTAAGATAGCCGATCCGCGCAACGCCAAGATTGGCAAGCGAGCGTTCCAATGCGGTGAACTTGGCTGGGTCTTGCGCGGCGAAGGCGGGATCGCGCTCAATCACCACGACGCTGGGCTGGCTGCCCGCTTGGTTGACGGTGACGGCATCGAAGAACCGCCCATCCACTTGCGCAAAGGCACCAAGCTGATGGAGGACGGCCAGCGCAATCGCGACCAGCAGCGGGCCGAGCCATTGGCCCAGCAGCTCGCGCCGGACAGCGCGCATGCGCCGCGAGCTGCGCGAATTCGTGCGCGCATGCGCACTGCCTGACGGCTTGCTGTCTTCCAGAGCAGGTGTGGGCGAAAGCGCGGTCACGATATGTGTGGGATCAGCAGATAATGGGATGACGCAGCCTCATTCGCTCTTGCCGCTATGCGGACGGATGCGAGAATGATGGCGATGCTTACCCAACTGCCAATATGCCCCAGACCCCCTTAGTTTTCCCAGTCAAACTGGCCGTTCAATCGGCCATGTCTTGGTGGGCGCGGCCGAAACAATCCGGCCAAGCAGCCAGCAAAGCTGCCTTTCATGGTTACTATTCAGGGTCTGGCGCTAAGGAATTATCACTAATTATACGTTAATCATCACGGGCTTGTTTATTAAGGGGGCTACACGGCCCATGTACCACCGGTGGCTGTATGGCGCGCGGCACCTAAAATGACGTCACGAAGGAGTGAACGCTTTTAGGGTTCTGGCTTAGGCAAACATCGTTAGCTCGGTCTTAATCATATTCTTACATAAGCGCCGGGTGAAAGAAGCATCAAACACCCAGTGGACGACCGCAAAAGCCGGTGCCAGCGCAAAAGCGCTGCGCGTGCTGCTGGCCGAAGATACGCCGATCAGCGCCGAGGCGATGCGGGCGATGGCTGAGCATTTCTCAGTCGATATGGATATTGCCGCCAATGGGCTGGAGGCGATTGACATGGTCGAGACCGCAAAAGCCGACGGACGGCCGTATTCGCTCATGCTGGTCGATGTAATGATGCCGATTTTGGACGGTGTTGAGACGACCAGGCGCCTGCGCGCCCGCGGGTTCGATGCTGAGGCATTGCCTATTATCGCAGTCACCGCCGCCACCAGTTTTGACGAAATCCGCTCTTACCGCGCCTGCGGAATGCAGGCTTTCCTGGCCAAGCCGGTCGCGCTCAAGGATCTGGGTGCGACGCTGGAGGCTTGGGGCCACAAGGCTGACAAGCAGTCGGCAAAATCAACCACCACCATTGAGCCAGCATTACTCGAGGCGCTGGAGCAGCAATTTCGAGATCGTAATACGCGCACGCTCAAACTGGTCGAAGCTGCGCTTAAGAACTCTGACTTTAGCGACGCAACCGTCAATGAAATTAGGCACTTGCTTCATCAGATAGCGGGGACCGCGAGCACTTTTGGCGATCCCAAACTGAGCGAGATGGCGCGCACGCATGAGCATTCGCTGATCGAAGCTGGAATGAATGAGGAGGAGCTCCAAGAGCATCTCCGGAAGGCTGCAAAAAGCCTCAAAGAAAGGATCAAACCGTGAAGTTTCCGTTCTGGATGTCGATGCCGCAGCGCATGACATGGCTGGCGCCAGCGTTTGCCCTGGCTGTACTGGGTTCGCCTGCGGGCGCACAGGTCGCCGAACCACAAGAAGAAGTGGCCGTTGAAGAAGCTGCTTCAGTGGATCGCGTCCAATTTGATGGGTTGGTCGAAATTCGCGGGGTCGAATCCGACGTGGATTTTGATCAGGGTGATGCAATCGACAGCTCTGGCGTGGGCGTGCGCGCCAGGCTTGGCGTGACATTTGACCTCAGCGAGACGACAAGTGTTCGGGCGGAGGCCGAAGGACGTATCTTTGAGTTTCGCGACGAGGCCCGCGATGGATTGGAAACCGCGGTTGGCCGTTTGCACGTGACACATCAAATCTCTGAGGAAGTTCAGCTGCGCGGCCATCTGCGCCGCTTTGAAAATATCGCTGTTTTGGAGGCATTTAGCGCAGATCAAACGAGCATAGGCGCGCGCGTTCAATGGCAAAGTGGCAACGATCGGGTGCGCGTAACCGCCGAATACCGTGAGCGTGAGTATGATACGAGCGTGGGCGGTGATGGTGATGGCTATCAGGTGACTGCGCAATACAACCGCCGCCTTGGCCGCTATCATTGGATCCGTTTGGATGTTCGCCAAGAAGACATGCAAAGCGATAACGAGCCGCGCCGCAGCTTTGAACGTCAAAGCGCGCGGGTGAAATACAGCCTACCGATTGCCAAGCGCCTGCGGCTGCGCCCGTCACTCGAATATCGCCAGTGGGATTATGACGCTCGTATCGCTCAAGGTGACCCAAGCGGCGCATTGCGCGAAGACAGCTATGTTGCGCCCGCGGTGGAGCTTGCCTGGGGCCGCGCATCGCGCGGGCTCTATGCCAATGCCAGTGCGGAATACCGCATCAAATCCTCCAATGATGAACGCTTTGATGATGATGCAATCCGTGTCGGCGTGCGGATTGGCTATCGCTTCTAAGGGGGCAAAGAGCACGTGATCACCGCTCAAACGGGGAGTGGTTGCGTTTCGGTTTGGCGCGATCCAACAGACCAAAATTAAGGGGCCTAAAACCCGCTCTACCGGGCGTGAGGACCCCAAAATTAACTTCCTTTTAGGTACATAGGTTTCCCTTTTGTAACAGGGTTCCTCCGTATTGTTGCTGAGCGACGGGCACATCGGTGTCCACGATTCGTTTAGGAGACCAAGTAATGAAAACTGCAATCTTTGCCGCTGTTGCTGTACTGGCGACCAGCACCTCAGCTTTCGCTCAGGACGCTGCCGGCTCGACCACTGACGTCGACGTCGACAACGATGTTGTAGTCGTGGACACAGATGTGACGGTTGTTGAAGACAGCTTCGACAACAACACCGACAACTTCAACGACAGCTTCGATGACAATTCGGACAACAACAGCTTCAACGATAACTCAAACCGTGAGTTCAACGATAGCTTTGATGACAACCGCGATTTCGTTGACAGCAACAATGACAATTCGGTCAACAGCAGCGACAACTCAGAGCGCACGTTCAATGACAGCTTCGATGACAACTCGGACACCTTCACTGCGAACACCAACTTCAACAGCAACAATGTCTTCAATGACAATGCGATCGTTGCAGAAGCGACCCTGTCTAACGTTGTAACCGGCGTTGATGTGGACTTTGGCGACGTCGAAGATTCGGCTCGTTTCGTGAACCGTCTTAGCAACTCAGGCAATGCCTTCCGCAACTATTCAGGCCTGAACGCTCTCAACCAAAACACCGGCGTTGGCGCTTCACAAAATGCAAGCGTTACGATTGCCGTGTCGAGCGAAAACTTCGACGTAAACTAAGTCGCTTTCAGGTTTGCTTTGCGCCGCCTGCCCACAGAGGTAGGCTGGCGTAGGCACCTGAAAACAAGGAGTTAAAGCTATGACTAAGATTAGCATGGCATTTGCAATGGCTTGCGCTGCTGTAGCCTCTCCGGCACTTGCCGAAGACGCCAAACCAGCACCTGCAGAGCAGACTGCGCCCGTGGCAAAGTCAGTGTTTGCTGACGCCACTCCGGTGGATGAGGGCAAGCTGGCGAAAATCGCTGGCCGTGAAGACCTGACCCAGCTGACCAATTCGGATCAGACGAACAGCGTTGGCGGCAATAGCGTCGGCGACAATTCGAACACGGGTACGATCTCAATCAGCGATAGTGCCTTTAGCAATCTGAATGGAATAACCATTCTCAATGCCAACACCGGCAATAACGTGGCAATCAACGCCGCTGTTCAAGTGAACATCGCGCTTCCGGCTCAGTAAGCTGGGATTGTAATATGGCATTTGGCGGCGTTTCACGAATGATCACGGCAATGGCAGGGGCAATGCTCCTGCCTGCTTGTGCAGCTGTGCCTGTCGATGACGGCGGGTTTCAGCTCACAACGCATGCCGGCTCGCTGGCGCTGGAAACTGCGCCGCGCAGCATGGTCGAAACCCGCTATGACACGGTTATCCGCCAGCAATTTGATTTCAGTTGCGGTTCTGCCGCGCTCGCGACGCTGCTGACGTACCATTATGGCCGCGATCAAGGTGAAGGTCTGGTGTTTCGCGGCATGTGGCGCGATGGCGATCAGGAAGCAATCCAGAAACAGGGTTTCTCGCTGCTCGACATGAAACGTTACCTTGGCGCTCAGGGAATTGACGCAAATGGCTATAAGGTTTCGCTTGACCAAGTTCGCCAGGCTGAAACCCCTGGGATCGCGTTGATCGCGCCGGGTGGATACCGCCATTTCGTGGTGGTCAAGGGCATTGAAGACGGTTTCGTCTTGGTTGGAGATCCGTCGCTGGGGCTGCGCCGGATGGACCGCGAAGAATTCGAAGAAACCTGGAACGGCGTCTATTTTGTCGTGACAGGTGGAGCAAATATTAACCATCTTGCCTTTAATGCAGACGCGCAATGGGGCCGCGTCGCAGCATTTGGGGCGGACCAGGGCATGTTCCAGCCGGTGAGTCAGCAAGTTCTGAACCTTACCGCGCCGGGCTACGGGGAATTTTAACGATGCGATTTATTCGCTTTCTTGCTGTGATACTTGCCTTTGTGGCTGCACCTGTCGCTGCGCAATCGCCATTTGGCGCGGTTGCGGCGATGGATGACGCTGCTTTGGCTGGTGAACGCGGCGGCTTTATTCTTCCCGGTGGCATCGATCTGGACTTGGCCATCACCCAGGAAACCAGCATTGATGGAGAGCTCGTATTGCGCTCGTCCTATGTGCTGGCTCAGGGCGGACCCGTTGTATCGATTGAGCAAGTGTCTCAGAACGTTTCGGTGGAAGCCGAGGGCGACGATACAGGTAGCCGTATAACCATTTCGGTTCCTCAAACCCAGGTTGTTCACCTGGCAGGCCGGACGACCGGCAGTATTATCACCAATTCCGCCGATGACCGCACCATTTCGACCGTCACGTCCATTGATCTCGATTTGTCGAGAACGGCGGTTGGTCAAATTGGTTCGCTCATACCGTCTCTGGGCGCACTTGCTGAGGATGCAGCAAACTTCAGTTTCGACTGACCTTAGTCGCGACTGTCCGGACGGATGGTAATACACAATGCGCAACGCATTTCTGAGCCTCGCTCTTATGGGCGCCGCTTTGCTCGCAGGGCCAGCCGCTGCCCAGAACACAGGGCAAGGCGCTGGTACGCCGACGCGCGAAATCGAGATGGTTTCGCGGCCCGTCGTGCAGCCTGTTGGCACGCGCTCGGCCACGCCTGCGGCTCAAGTAGCGTCAAATCCGGACATACAGTCTAAAACCCCGACAAACACTGCTGAACTGGCGCAATTGCGCGCTGAAGTGTCAGCTCAACGGGATCTCGATTGCGCAGCAGATCAGCGCGCTTCAAGCGCAGCAAAACCAATTGGACGCAATGGAGCGACGCTTGGCGCTTGCTCTGGGTGAAGAACCCGTGGTTCGCCGTGCGGCCGCTACACCTTCTCAGGCTCAGTCTGGTGCCGCGCCGCGCCGTGTTGCCACTGCGGCCCCACAAGGTGCTCAGAACGCGCAAACAGGCGATTCCCAGGGCCGTCCGCAAGGCGCCGTGGGCGTTGCGCCGGAAGATGCCGATCGCCAACCAGAAATTGCCGCGCTGGGCCGTCAGGGCAGCGCTATCACCAAAAAGGGTAAGTTAAGCGGTGAGGTCGAGTGGAGCTATGCCCGCGCTGACCGTAACCGTGCACTCTTCCGCGGTGTCGAAGTGGTCGAATCCGTCCTCGTCGGCGTGTTTGATATCAACGAAAGCCGCCAGGACGTGTTTACCCAAAAGGTCGGCCTGCAATATGGCCTGACCGATGATCTGGAAATTGGCGTCGATGTGCCGTTTATCGCCCGCTGGGACACCTCAGTCCTGACGCCTGTGGCTGGGCCTGATGCGAATGGCGACACGCGCGAGATTGATAACAGCGCCAACGGCTATGGCATCGGCGATGTCGAAGTGCTGCTACGCAAGCAATTGCACGCCCCCAAGGGCTTTGGCGCCTATTTGATTGGCAATCTACAGGTCGACATTCCAACCGGAAGAGGCCCATTCGAACTCAACCGTAACCAATTTGGCGAAGCGAGTGAAGCGGCGACCGGCTCAGGTTTCTGGGGCGTGACCCCGGGTATCACCGCCATTATCCCAAGCGATCCGGGCGTTTTGTTCGGTAGCTTGAGCTATACCAAGAACTTCGCACGTGACGTCAATGCGGTATTGCCGCCAGTGCAGATCGAACGAGTGGATCCCGGTGACGTCCTTTCCTTCAGCGCCGGCGTCGGCCTTGCGCTCAATCCGCGACTGTCACTTAACTTTGGCTATGCGCACAGCTGGGGCTTTGGAACCGAGACCACAACACGGGCGCTGACCGAGGGTGCGGAATCGGTTACTCAGAGGTCGCGTGATCTCCAGATTGGACGCTTTCTGTTTGGGACGACCTATAAGATCAATCCAAAGACGAGTGTGAATTTCGGGATCGAAGCGGGCCTTACCGATGACGCGACCGATATGCGCGCGGTCGTTCGCTTCCCATTCGTATTCTAAAGCGTATTGCTTTTTTTGGCCATAGCCACACCCGCACCCTCCGCCCTTCCACCCGGAACCCACCGAGATACAATCCTGGTGGAAGGGCGGAGGGTGTGGGTGGCTAGGTTCTGTGGACCCGGCTCACGCCCATCCGTTTTCGAGAAACTCCAGCGCGCAGCCAGCCAGCATCGCTGCGCCCTTGGGCAGTGCGCTTTCATCGACATGCATGCGGGGCGAGTGAATGGCGCAGCAGCTGCTCCAATCCTCGCCATCTGGGGCCACGCCGAGGAAGAACATCGCGCCCGGCACTTTCTCAAGCACATAAGAGAAATCCTCTGCGCCCATAATCGGGTCGGCGAGGTCGCGCCAGGCATCTGCTCCGCTGTCACTCAAAGCGCCAGCCACCTTCCGGCCCAGCTCCACCGCGCGCCCATCGCATAACGTCACTGGAAAGCCAGGTTCGATCTCACAGGTTGCCGTGACGCCATAGGCCGCTGCTGTACTCGAAGCGACGTCAGCTATCAATTGGTGCACTTTTGTGCGGTTTTCTGCGGTTAGAGTGCGGATCGTCCCTGACACAGCGGCGTCATCGGGGATGACATTATGCGCCGTGCCAGTGTGGATTTGCGTCACAGTTACCACGACTGCGCTGGCGGCATTGAAGCGCCGCGTCACCATGGCTTGCAGCGCGCCAACGATCGCCGCGGCGGCTGGTACGGGATCTTCGCAATCATGCGGCATAGAGGCGTGGCCGCCCTTGCCCGTCACCGTGATTGTGAATTGATCGGCCGCCGCCATCAGCGGACCCGGCCTGCCCGCGAGCACGCCGTATGCCGCGTTTGGCATGATGTGCAGCGCAAAGGCTGCGTCCGGCAATGGGCGTTCACTCTCGTCGTCCCCGCCAAGCAATCCGTCTTCGAGCATGAAGCGCGCGCCGTGATACCCCTCCTCGCCCGGTTGAAACATGAAATCGACCTCGCCCGCGATATCGGCGCGGCGCGCATCAAGCAGCTTGGCTGCTGTCACCAACATGGCGGTGTGAGTATCATGCCCGCAGGCATGCATTCGCCCAGGGATAGTGGAGGCAAACTCGAGATCGGTTTTCTCTGCCATCGGCAAGGCGTCCATATCCCCGCGTAGGACAACCCGCTCGCGCCCCGGTGCACCCGGCTTGGCGCCCCTCAAGGTTGCGACCGCACCGGTGCAAGAGGTGCCAATTCGCCATTCAAGGTCAATATCAGCCAGTGCCTCGCGCACTTTGGCCAGTGTTTTGGGCGTTTCGAGTCCCAATTCCGGTTCGGCATGGATCGCGCGGCGCAGCGCAACAAGGTCAGGCGCAAGCTCCTCGGCAGAGGTGGCAAGGTCGGGCGAAATGAGCGCGGATGTAAGCATGGGCCGCAGTCTAACCCCGCTCACCCCCTGCGGGCCAGCCCGAATTGCGCGCGCCGCGCCGTATCTGGTGCACATGTGCCTCCGCCGATCGCAAATACGGGCTTGTCATCGGCAATTTAGCCCCGATGTAACCAGCCGCGCCCGCCAACCGTAACGTCAGCCGGGTGAGAAATTTCTGGCAGACTAACCCTGTTTGCCGCTAGGAGCCGCAATTATGGGCACGTCGATATACGAATTTCCGCAGAGTTCGCAGCCAGATGCTGCGCGCGGAGCCGTGTCTGCACCGGGATCAAAGCCGCGCCGCGCGCGCGCGCCGGGTGAAGTGCCAACCGTTGGCGTGATCTACAATCCGCGCAGCCACCGCAATAAGGGCCAGGATTTTGACTGCGGGATCAGCCCGGATGTCTTCATCGTTCAACCTGGTGATCGCAATCAACTGCCCCAGGCCCTGTCTAGCCTGGCGAAACGCGGGATTGATCTGCTCGTCATCAATGGTGGGGACGGCACAGTGCGTGATGTGCTGACCTGCGGACAGAGCATTTTTGGCGACGATTGGCCGCCAATTGCTGTGTTGCCTAAGGGTAAGACCAATGCGCTGACCGTTGATCTCGACGTGCCGCTCGATTGGACGCTGCAAGGCGCGATTGACGCGTTGGACAATGGCGGGCGGATTATGCGTCGCCCGATGGCGCTCACCGCGCTGACTGGACCAAAGGCGCGCGTCTTGGGTTTTATCATGGGTGCGGGCGCTTTTGCGCGGGCAACCACGCAAACTGGCCAAAGCGCGCACCGACTGGGCGCTTTCGATTCCGTTGTCGTTGCCGTGGCGACCGCTTGGGTGATCCTGCAATCGCTGCTCGGCTCGCGAGGCAATGTCTGGCGCCGCGGCGCTGAAATGGAACTTAGGCTTGGGCCGAACAGCGCCTTGATGGAGCATAGCGGCCACGGTGATCCCAAACGGCGGCAGCTGCTGTTTGCCTCCACTTTGGAGCGTTTGCCAGCGGGGCTTAAGCCATTTGGCAAGCTGACCAAGGGATTGCGGCTCGTCGCGCTTGATCAGATCTCTCGCCGGACCGCGGCTTTGCTGCCGATTTTAACGCGCGGTTGGACGCCGAAAAACCTGCGGGAACGCGGCATTCACCAGGTCAGCGCGCCCAGCTTTACACTCGATATTGATGGCCAGGTGATTTTGGACGGCGAGGCATTCCCGGCCGGGAAATATCGGATCGAGCAAAGCCAAGAGCTGGAATTCGTAACCCCGTGAACGCGCAGGAGCAGGCGCCAGCGGCGCTTGAGGCGCGCATCGCCAAACAATTGGCCGCGCCAATTGGCGATGAAGTGCACGCCTTTGCGGCCACTCTGGGCGAGGCAGCGGGTGCGCGGGCGGTGCTGTTCTATGGATCCAATTTGCGCACAGGATCGCTTGACGGTGTGCTCGATTTTTACGTGCTGCTTCCCGGTGATCAGATCGAGCGGATTTGGCCGCGCGTCAGCTATCATGAGCGAGAGATTGCCGGCGCGATCACTCTAAGGGCCAAAGTCGCGACCATGTCCTTGGCGGCCTTTGCGAAAGCGGCGGCAGGTGAGCTGACCGACACCACGATTTGGGCGCGCTTCGTTCAGCCCAGCGCGCTGATCTGGACCAGCGATGACGCCGCGCGGGCTGACGTCATGGCTGCTGCTGCGCAGGCGGCAATGACTGCGGCACGATTGGCGGCGGCACTAGGACCCGAAACTGGCAATGCGGAGGATTACTGGCGCGCACTGTTCCAGGCGACGTACGAAGCGGAATTCCGGGTCGAAAAAGCGGGGCGTGAGAACGATATTCTCTCGGTTAATGCGGAGCATTTTTCTGGCCTGCTGCCGCTTGCCCTTGCCGCGCAAGGCATCGCATTTGAGCGGGATGGTGAACGTTTGACGCCTCACCTCCCGGAAGCAGAGCGCGCGCGAACATTGGCCTGGTGGAGCAAGCGCAGGCGGCTTGGCAAACCGCTCAATTTCCTGCGCCTGATCAAGGCCAGCACGACCTTCGACGGCGCGGCGCGCTATGCCGCGTGGAAGGTGGAGCGCCACACCGGTATGCCGGTTGAAGTGACGCCGTTCCGTGAGAAATACCCGCTATTGGCGGCGCCCAGCGTGCTGTTTGCGCTGTGGCGGCACCGCCGTCAGGGTTGAGATCTAGCCGAAATACTTCATCTGAATGGCAATCGAACTGACGCCTGTGCCTGCGTTAAAGCGTGTCTTGCTGACACTCGGCTTACCCAGATTGAAGATATTGATCGACGGGTTGCGCGACATCGCGCCGCCATCCTGGCGAATATCGGTCTCGCCATTACCATTGGCATCGTGGCGCGCGGCAATTGCATAGCTGCCGCTAGCGGGCACGGGGACGCAGAACGTCATATTGCCTTTGCGCGCAGGCACCTCAATCCGGTTGAGCCAGCGTCCTTTCGCGAGCCATTCGGCCTTGGTGCCGCGATAGAGCTGCACCCGGACTTTGCCGGTTGCGCTTTTGATGCCGGACACGGTCACGCGCACCGCGGGCCCTTTGCCGGGCGCGCATTGGCGCATGTCGTTGGAGATCTTCTGGCGATATTCTCCCTGCGCGGCCGCCGGAGTGGACAGCGCAGCAGCGCCTGCCAGCGCCAGTCCAAGCGCGCTCAATCCTGCGAAAATAGTCTTCATACTAACCTTCAATTCTGTCTTTTGCCCCCGCTGCGCCGTTTTGAGACGCAGCGTTTCTGGCCCATTGCCGGGCCCGTATGACAATGCTTATGGCCGTGCCGCGCTGAATTGCGGCTGAATTTGTCTGATTTGATGCGTTCAGGCTTGGTAGAGGCGCAGCTCGGCTTAACTCCCGTGGAAAAGGGCAAAACGGCTGTTGTTAGCCGATTCTGCGCACCCTTACTTCGGCATTAACCTGGCATAGTGCAAATTTCGTGTCGCTAGGACACACGGCAATGGACCCGTCATGGCAGCACCGCTGATTTCTCCCTCTATTCTATCGGCTGATTTTTCGCAGCTTGGCACGGAAGTGCGCGCGATCGATGAGGCTGGTGCCGATTGGATCCACATTGATGTGATGGACGGCCATTACGTGCCCAATATCACTATCGGTCCTGATGTGGTGAAGGCGCTGCGCCCGCACACGGCCAAGACATTCGATGTACATTTGATGATTTCGCCGGTTGATCCCTATCTAGAGGCATTCGCTGAGGCGGGTGCGGATATCATCACCGTTCACCCAGAGGCTGGGCCGCATTGCCACCGGACGCTGCAGGCGATCCGGGCGCTGGGCAAAAAGGCGGGCGTGGTTTTGAACCCCGGTACGCCGGTGGATGTGCTCGATAATCTCATTGACCTTGCCGACCTGATCCTGGTCATGAGCGTCAATCCCGGCTTTGGTGGGCAGAGCTTCATTCATTCGCAATTGGCCAAGGTTGAGCGCATTCGCGCGATGATTGATGCCACGGGCCGCGACATCCACCTAGAAGTGGACGGCGGGGTAAACCCGGAAACCGCGCGGCTGTGCGTTGACGCTGGGGCTGATGTGCTGGTCGCTGGGTCTGCCACGTTTAAAGGTGGGCCAGATTATTACGCCTCCAACATTTCAGCACTTAAGGGCGAGGGGTGATGGATTCGCTGTTTCGCGACACTGAGGGGGAGGCCCGCGACGAAGCAGGCGTAAATGCACCCGTTCAGTCCAGCGAAACAGAAACGGATGAGCGCCAGCCCAGTCTTGCGATCCCGCTGCCCGATGGTGATGAGCGGTTGATTGCACCGACTGGTGATGGTCCTGACGGCGCACACAAATATGGCGAGACCCCTGCTCCATTGGCCGCCGACCGCGCGCTCGCGCTAACCGATGTCATTGCCCCGCGGGCCAGCCCGGGTGAGGCTATGCTCCGCTTTGCTTACCGTCTTGGAGTGCCGGGTCATGCTCTGTCGGCTCCGTTTCGTCGCCCGCGCAAGACGCGCGTTTTGGCAACGGTCGACAGCCCGCTCAAAGGGGACCGGTCTTCTGGTATTGCGCTGAGGGCGGGGCATTTCCTGATCAATGGTGCGAAATTGCCCATCGCCCGGGTTGAATTTGATTCCTCCAATCGCCTTGGCCCCGTGTTTGATCAGCTGGTTCACGGATTTGGCTGGCTGCGCGATCTCGCGTGCAGCGCACCGCGCGAAGACTGCGTGCCTGTGGCTGAGCGGATCACACGTGCCTGGCTCAATGCCTGCCCATCGACCGGCAAAGGCCGGGCATGGGATGTGGAGCTGACCGGGCAAAGACTGCTCGCCTGGCTGGTTCATGCGCCGCTGGTGCTGGCGGGCGGCGATCCAAAGCTCAAGGCGCGGCTGCTCAGCGTGATCGAGGATACTGCGCGCTGGCTTGATCGTAATGTCTCGAACAGCGGGGTCAGCGGCCTGGGTCAGCTTGCGGGCTGGTCCGCGATCACTGCTGCGGGATTGCTGCTGCCAGAGGGGCGCCCTCGCCGGCTTTTTGGCGAGGCTGGCCTGATCCGTGCACTGGGCGATCTGGTGGCGGAAGATGGCGGCGTGTTGTCGCGCTGTCCCGATGCCCAAATGCTCAGCCTCGCGCTGCTGATCGATCTCGACGCTTGCTATGAAGCGGCGAATATTGAGCCTCCGCAAGCCTTTGGTGTGATGCGCGAATTGCTCGTGCCGCCGCTTTTAACCTTGCGCCACGGCGATGGAGCTCTGGGCAATTGGCAGGGCAATGGTGCGATCAGCGCGGACCGGGTTTCGGCCTTGATTGCGGCCAGCGGCATTCGTGCTCGTCCGCTAAAAGATGTCGAACATTGGGGGTATCAGCGGCTGCGCGGCGGCCAAACGGTGGTGCAATTTGACGCAGCCCCGCCGCCCCGTGCGCGCCATACCCGCTGCGGCTGCGCATCCACATTGGCGTTTGAAATGTCCGACGGGCCTCAGCGTCTGGTCGTCAATTGCGGTGGTTCGGCGCTGGCTGGCGGCCAAATTCCTGCACGCATTCGCCAGGGCCTGCGCGCGACGGCGGCGCATTCCACTCTGGTGCTAAACGATGCCAATTCCACTGCGGTCAAACTGCATGGTAAGCTGGGCAAAGGTGCCGAACTGGTCGAGGTTGAGCGGCGCCTGATTGGCGAGGGCAGCTCTGGCAAAGGCAGCCATGCGGCGGTTTTGATCGAAGCCAGTCACGATGGCTATGCCGCCCGCTTTGGCTTGACGCATCGTCGCACATTGGCGCTGCGCAGCGACGGCACGGAGCTGTCCGGTCAGGACGTATTGCTGCCTGCTTCGCGCAAGACCAAGCGGGGCAAGATCAGCTTTGCCATCCGTTTCCACCTGGGGCGCGGGGTTGAGGTGCATCTGTCCGATGATAAGCGCGGGGCGAGCCTGCTGCTGCCAGATGGCGGCCTGTGGCAATTCCGCATGCGCGGCGATGATGAGATGGCGACTTTGAATTGCGAAGACAGTCTCTGGGTCGACGGCGCGGGCGCGCCGCATGCGACCGAGCAATTGGTTATCGAAGGTATGACATCGCGCAGTGGAGGGGAATTCTCCTGGCTGCTTAAGAAAATGGGGTAAGGCCCAAGGGCCGACATCTATGGCTGATAAAACGATCAAACGGGCACTGCTTTCGGTGTCCGACAAAAGCGGATTGGCAGAGCTGGGCAAGGCCCTGGCAGAGCGAGGCGTTGAGCTGGTCAGCACTGGCGGCACGGCAAAGGCGCTGCGTGAGGCAGGGCTGGAAGTGCGGGATGTTTCTGAACTCACTGGCTTTCCAGAGATGATGGATGGCCGGGTGAAGACCCTGCATCCGACGGTGCATGGCGGATTGCTCGCGCTACGCGACAATGACGAACACGTTGCCGCGATGAATCAGCACAGCATTGGCGCGATCGATCTGGTTGTCGTCAATCTCTACCCGTTTGAAGCTACCGTTGCGAAGGGAGCGGATCGGGCCGAGATCATCGAGAATATAGACATTGGCGGGCCTAGCATGGTTCGCTCTGCGGCGAAGAACCACGGCTTTGTGACGATCATGACCGATGCCGCTGATTACGCAGAGCTGCTGGAAGAGCTAGACACCAATGACGGCGCGACGTCAGATGCGTTTCGCATCCGTATGGCGGGCAAAGCCTATGCCCGCACGGCCGCCTATGACGCAGCGATCGCCAATTGGTTTGCCTTTGGCGACGCCTTTACCAATCCGCTGGGCGCAGAGGCGCTGAAAGCGACGCCCTTTGTCGACACCATGCCACTGGCGTTCAAACGTTCAGACACTTTGCGTTACGGCGAGAACCCGCATCAGCAGGCGGCGGTCTATGTTCCGCAATCCGCCGGTGCAGCGGGCGTTCCGCAGGCGGAGCAATTGCAGGGTAAGGCGCTCAGCTATAACAATTTGAACGATGCCGATGCGGCACTGGAATTGGCCGCAGAATTTGCGGGCAGCGACCCAGCGGTTGTGATCGTCAAGCACGCCAACCCTTGCGGCGTCGCCCAAGGTTCCAGCCTTGTCGAGGCATGGGATGCGGCGCTCAAATGCGACAGTGTCTCTGCCTTTGGCGGGATTGTGGCGGTCAATACAGAGCTGGACGGCGCGACCGCAGAGCAGATCGCCAGTATCTTCACTGAAGTCATCATCGCGCCAAAGGTGAGCGCTGAGGCGCGTGAAATTTTCTCCAGGAAGAAGAATTTGCGCGTGCTCGAATGTGGCACTTTGCCGGATCCGCGCCGCGGCGGCTTTATGATGAAGACCATTGCGGGCGGTATGCTGTTGCAGATGCGTGACAATGGTGCTGTCCGGCCGGACGATCTGAAAGTGGTGACCAAGCGCGCGCCGACGGAGCAAGAGTTGAAGGATTGCCTGTTCGCCTGGACAGTTGCTCGGCATGTGAAGTCCAACGCAATTGTCTATGCTAAGGACGGGGCGACCGCTGGTATTGGCGCTGGCCAAATGAACCGGCGCGATCTCGGCCCGAATCGCCGCGATCAAAGCGGCAGAAGCGGCTGAGACCTATGAATGGGATGCGCCGCGCACTCAGGGCAGTGCAGTTGCTTCAGACGCTTTCTTCCCGTTTGCTGATGGGCTGATCTCAGCCGCTGAAGCGGGGGCGACCGCCGTCATTCAACCGGGCGGATCGATCCGCGATGAGGAAGTGATCGCAGCAGCAGATGAGGCAGGCCTGGCGATGGTATTAACCGGGATGCGGCACTTTAGGCATTAGTTTGTTGCGAGGGCGCATCCGCGCCCTCGTCCTCGGCGATATTCCTCCGCTTCGCTAGGGATCGCCTGCGGGCGCCCGGTCGGACTTGCGGTCGGCTAGTCGCCGACCGAGTTTCGCGACCAAAGCAGTAGAATTGGACTGAATCGACGCCGTAGGCGTCGCAAGGGCGACTGCCCGCCCGGAGCGCTTTGCGCGGAGGATAGCCAAGTGAGCGGATGCGAACGCCGGCGCTTGAGGCGAAACAAAAAACCCGAGGAAATCGCAGCACGCAGGTGCTGCGGAAAACGAGAAGGCAACTTTTTGCGCGTTCACCCGTAACCTTTGCGAGTGATTTAGCGAAACACAGTCTGAAGCCATCGTTCACGAGTTGGAAAGCGCTGGGTGCTAAAGCCCTCCGCTGACAACAACCAAACCGCAAGAGACGCCCCATGGGACTGTTCAAATCTGACCTTTATCGTAGCTTCGCCGTCGGCTTTGCCGTTGGCGCTGTTCTGGTGGGTTTGAGTGCAACCGATGGGTTGAGCGGCGAATTCGCTAGCCCGGCTCAGGCGGCCGAAATGCAGAAATTTGATCCGGTTCCAGCTTCAAGCGAGTTTATCATCGCGGCTGAGTAAGTCCGTGACGACTTAGATCTGTTCCCCATACATCTGGCGTAATCTGCCAAGCATGGCTATATCCATGAGCCATGGCAACAGCGCACGACCACCATTCACACGAAGAGCATTCTGGCGAGAACCTGATTGAGGCCGCCCGAACCGCATTAATCGCGGCGGGCGAGCAATGGACCGGCATGCGCGAGGCGGTGTTCACCGAGCTCGCCAAGCATGAACGGCCTGCCTCCGCTTACGATATAGCCGACAACCTTTCTGCATCGCGTGGAAAGCGTGTTGCGCCCAACAGCGTCTATCGTATCCTTGATCTGTTCGTGAGCAACAATCTCGCGCTAAGGGTAGAAAGCGCAAATGCCTATCTTGCGAACACGCATCCTGGCTGCGCCCATGATTGCATCTTCCTCGTCTGCGACGAATGCGGCGATACCGCGCATATTGACGATGATGAAGTCAGCCGCACAGTGCGCAGCCTTGCCAGCGCGCGGGATTTTCAAACGCGCCGCCCGGTGTTGGAGATTCGCGGTCTGTGCCGCGCATGCACCTAAACGACAGGTGGGCGACACAGCGTTGCATTTGCCGCATGCGATAGCGATAAACCGTGCCTCACTAGCGACAAAGCGTTCATCGACAGTTTTGTTTTGAAGGTGTAAGGCTCTTCAAATGACATCCAAGCCTGACACTCCGCTGCTCGATACCGTCGATAATCCTGCGCAACTTCGGGAGCTTAAGGCCGAGCAACTCCGCCAACTTTCCGATGAATTGCGCGAAGAGATGATTGATGCGGTCAGCGTCTCTGGCGGGCATCTCGGCTCTGGTCTTGGCGTGGTCGAACTGACCGTGGCGATCCATTATGTGTTCAATACGCCCGACGATAAGCTGGTGTGGGACGTGGGCCACCAATGCTACCCGCACAAAATCCTGACCGAGCGTCGTGACCGCATTCGCACCTTGCGTAGCGGCGGCGGCCTGTCTGGTTTCACGAAGCGGACGGAAAGCGAATATGATCCGTTTGGCGCCGCGCACAGCTCCACCTCGATCTCGGCTGCGCTCGGCTTTGCGGTGGCGAACAAGTTGAAGGGTGAGCCGGGGCGCGGGATCGCGGTAATCGGCGATGGCGCGATGAGCGCCGGCATGGCCTATGAGGCGATGAACAATGCGGCTCAGGCCGGCAACCGCTTGGTCGTGATCCTCAATGACAATGACATGTCGATTGCGCCGCCAGTTGGCGGACTGTCGGCCTATCTTGCGCGGATGGTCTCCTCTAGCGAGTATCTCGGCCTGCGCAGTCTTGCGAGCCGGGCGGTCAAGAAAATGAGCCGCCGGATGCATGAAGCGATCGGCAAGGCAGAGGAATACACGCGCGGCATGGTGACCGGCGGCACTTTGTTTGAAGAGCTAGGCTTTTATTATGTCGGCCCGATCGATGGCCACAATCTCGATCATCTCATCCCAGTGCTGGAAAATGTGCGCGACACATCCGAAGGCCCGGTTTTGATCCATGTCGTTACCACCAAGGGTAAGGGATACAAATTCGCTGAGGAAAGCGCCGACAAATATCACGGCGTACCGAAGTTTGACGTGGTCACAGGTGAGAAGAAGAAGGGTGCTGCTGGACCGCCCGCGTACCAAAACGTGTTTGGGGACACTCTGGCGAAGCTGGCCGAGACGGATGATCGGATCTGTGCGATTACCGCTGCCATGCCATCCGGTACCGGGGTGGACCGCTTTGCCACCGCGCATCCGGAGCGCAGCTTTGACGTCGGCATTGCTGAACAGCACGGCGTCACCTTTGCCGCTGGGTTGGCGGCGCAGGGCATGCGGCCCTTCGCAGCGATTTACTCAACCTTCCTTCAGCGCGCCTATGACCAGGTGGTGCATGATGTCGCGATCCAGAACCTGCCAGTGCGCTTCGCGATTGACCGCGCAGGCCTGGTCGGAGCCGATGGCGCGACCCATGCGGGCAGTTTCGACATCACCTATCTCGCCACTCTGCCGAATATGGTGGTGATGGCGGCGGCTGACGAAGCAGAGCTGGCGCATATGACCTACACTGCGGCGGAATATGACGAGGGGCCAATCGCCTTCCGCTATCCGCGTGGTAGTGGCGTTGGTGTACCTATGCCAGAGACACTGCAGAAGCTGGAAATCGGCAAAGGCCGGATCGTGCGTGAGGGCAGCAAGGTTGCAATCCTCTCGCTCGGCGCACGCTTGGAAGAGGCCAAGAAGGCCGCCGATCAGCTAGAGGCGAAGGGCCTGTCGACGACCATCGCCGACATGCGCTTTGCCAAGCCGTTGGATGAGGATTTGATCGCCAGACTGATGCGCACGCATGAGGTTGTGGTGACGGTCGAAGAGGGCGCGATTGGCGGGCTGGGCGCGCATGTGCTGACCTATGCCAGCGATGAAGGCCTAACCGATGGCGATAGCGGCACCGCTTTGAAGGTCCGCACTTTGCGCCTGCCCGATACGTTCATCGATCAGGATTCGCCGGATAAGCAATATGACGAAGCAGGCCTCAACGCGCCGCAAATCGTCGATTGCGTGCTAAAAGCGCTGAAGCACAATTCAGCAGCGGTGGAAGGTGCGCGGGCTTAGAATTGGTTGGGTAGCGCTGGCGGCCGACCGTCCAATTGCAGAATAGCATAGCCGCTTTAGAAGCTCTTGAGCTCGGTCGCTGTGTTTAGACACGCTCAAGCGGCAAGAAAGGCGGGTTTGGCAACTCGACTTCAATGTTGTTCCCGGGACGGACCGTTCCGCCTTGCAGCACAATGGCCATAATTCCAGACTTGCGTATCAACTCACCGTTTGCTCCTTTATCGAGCACGGCTGCGAGAAGACCTTTCTGAAATCTGTCAATTTGAGCGCAGGGGTTGCGCAGCCCAGTCACTTCCAATTGAACCTCTTTCCCGATCTTCAGGATAGTGCCGCGCGGCAGCCCGAGCAGGTCAATTCCTCTAGTGGTAATGTTCTCACCCAAGTCGGCTGGCATAATTGTGAATCCCTTTTCGGCAACTTCATCGAAAAGCTCTGAGTGGATCAAATGCACTTGGCGGAGATTTGCTTGAGTTGGATCAACTTTGACTCGCGATCGGTGCTTCACCGTCTTCCCGTTATGCGCGTCATCTTCAACGCCCAGGCCAGCAATGATCGCGATTTCCGGCACAATTTGCTTGGAAAAATTGTGGCCTGCATCTTTGGCAACTGCGACTATTTTCCCGAGCACTTCTTTGGACCTCGCAACTTCTTGGCATCTAGCTTTACCTAACCGCAGCAAGAAAGGCGATGGGCTGCCAACTCTGCCGGGGTGACGAAGCGGATAAGACATGGCAGAGACGCCAAATGACCCTCCTAAAGATAACCCGTGACGGTCCCGTCACCACACTGACCATCGACCGCGCGGACACCATGAATCCGCTGGGTGCGCCCGGCGATGGCGATGAATTTCGCGCCGCTTGTGATGCGATCAACCGCGATATGGACGTGCGCTGCGTCATACTGACTGGGGCTGGTCGTGCCTTTTCGGCGGGTGGCGATGTTAAAGCGATGCAGAGCAAGACCGGTACGTTCGGTGGGTCGGCGCCCTCCATATCGGACGGTTATCGCGACAATATCCATCTGATGTTGCGGGCACTTTACGGCCTGCGTGTGCCCGTGATCGCGGCGGTCAATGGCCCGGCAATCGGGCTTGGCTGTGATGTCGCCTGCCTTGCCGATATTCGCATCGCCTCCGACAAAGCGAAATTCGGTGTCACCTTCCTAAAGCTCGGCATTATTCCCGGCGATGGCGGCACTTGGATCCTGCCGCGCGTCATCGGGCAAAGCCGTGCGTCCGAGCTGTTTTACACCGGCGATGTGATCGGCGCAGCTAAGGCGGAAGAATGGGGCTTGGTCAGCCGCGTGGTCGAACACGACATTTTGATGGATGAGGCCCGCGCCTTGGCGACCAAAGTCGCGGCCATGCCGCCGCATGCCCTACGCCATGCCAAGATGCTGCTGCGCCAGGGTCAACAAGTCAGCTACGACAGTGCTCTCGAAATGGCGGCCAACACCCAAGCGCTGATGCACACGACCGACGATCATGCCGAAGGTGTCGCGGCCTTGATTGAGAAGCGCGTGCCTGAGTTCAAAGGCGAATAGTTCAGCATGACTGCGATCCTGATCCGCTTGCTGGTGGTGGGCGCGGCGCTGTATCTGGCGTTGATTATTCTGCTTTGGACGATGCAAGCGAAGATGATCTATCCTGCCCCGCAGGAGGCCGCACCGCTGATCCCCGGTTATGAAGAGGTATCGCTGACAACCGAGGATGGCTTGGCATTGCGAGCGTTCTATCGTGCGGCGAGCGACGGCTTACCAACGCTGGTGTACTTCCACGGCAATGGGGGATCACTGACCGGAGCGGGCGTGGCCAATGCTGCGCTGGCAGAACACGGATTTGGCGTGCTGATGGTCGAGTACCGCGGCTATGGCGGCAATCCGGGTGAACCGTCCGAGGAAGGTCTCTATAAAGATGGCGATGCGGCCATTGCTTGGATGAGCGCGCTCGGCATACCGGCTGCGCAAACCGTGATTGTTGGCAATTCCATTGGCGGCGGGGTGGCGACGGAAATGGCTCTGCGCCATGATCCAGCGGCGCTGATCCTGGTGTCGCCGTTCACGTCTCTGCCAGAGGCAGCAGCGGCGAATCTTTGGTGGCTCCCGGCAAAGCCACTGGTCCGTGATCAATATCGCAATCTGGATAAGATTACGCAGCTCAGCATTCCGGTGCTGGTGCAGCACGGAACAAGAGATGGCCTAATCCCGCAAAGACAGGGCCGCGCTTTGGCTGAAGCGGCGTCCAATGCTCAGTTTCAATCCTTCGATGGGCTGGGCCACGAGCTGTCGTTTGTGCGTAGCTCTGGCGAGGCGCGGGCCGATTGGATTTTCGCTCTGGAACTGACGGCCGCAAACGATGTGGCGGAGCGAGTGTTGCCCTAAAACCAACGCCAGATGCCTGCGGAAATTCCACCGAGCGGCGTGTGCAGCCAGCTCAGGAACACGAACAGGATCAGCCCGGCGGTCCATGGCAAAGCGCCCGCACCGAACAGCTTGCTCCAACGCGGCCAATAGCTTGTCTTGCTTTCCCATTGCACCCAAGCATCACCCATTAGGACTTGCTTCTTGCGATCCTGCATTTTCGCGCCCACGAGCGCCAGAAACCCCATCGACAGCGCAACGATTATGGTGCGCCAGGACCACAGAAGGATGATGTGCGATGCCGCCCACAGAGCAAAGCTCCACATCATCGGGTGCCGGGTGACGGCGAAAATACCCTTGGGCTCGGCACGGGCTTGCTCCTCTGCCATGGGAGTGGGCAAGGCCGGATTGCTGATGTAGGACCCGGCGAACAAGACCAGCGCTGGCAAGATCAGCAAAGTCGCGATGATCCATCCGATCTCACCTGATCCGGGCAAGTCGCCGCCCGGCGCCTCCACAAAGGCGAAATAGACCCAAGCGAGCGTCGCCGCGCCTACGAGCGAGTAGAGGATCTGGAAACCGATTTTGCCTGTTATGCGGACGAGGCCCGCGCGCAGCGGGTGCGACATGGCAAAATGCGTGCCGACAAAGGCGGCGTTGGCGACGGCGAGTTCAACCAAAGCGCTATTCATGAAGGACAGTCTAACATTGAAGAGGCTCGTGCGGCAAATCGCCTCGGCTATGCGGCGAGTGTCACGGCACTGTTTGTGAGGGTATGCCGGTTGGAATGATGGTCGCCTGCGCTGTGGCCACGTGCTGGGCCTCATCTCCGCCTTCGCTCCAAACGTCGGCTCGGACAACGACTTGGCGTTTGCCCGGTTTGATCACTATACCTTTCGCGCGCAGCCTTGCGCCCTTGGCAGGGCGCAGGAAATTGATCGTATAACTTCCGGTGACAACGTCGCCCACAACAGAAGCGCCGGCCCAGGCGCAGGCATTGTCGGCCATCAAACCGACGATTGCCCCATGCGCAAAGCCGTGATGCTGCTGCATTTCAGGCCGCAGTTCTAGGGTTAGCTCGCTTTCGCCCTGCCACACTTTGATCGGCTCCACGTCCAGCCAGTTGCTGAAGCCTGATTTCTTGACCGCGACCGCTTTCATATAAGCGATGGCGGCATCTGGGCTGTCAAATCGGCTCCGGCTCATAAGGTTTCTCCACATAAAGTCTGTAAAACAGATGTTATGTGTCACTTGCTATGATTTCACGCAAGTCTGATATACAGACACATCAAAGACACTGGCTTTCAGGAATGCCTGTATGAAGACGTATCGTGCCTCCCGCGCCCCATGCCCAATTGGCCGTGCAGCGCGGCTTCTGGGAGACCGCTGGATCTTGCTGATCTTGCGAGAGGCGTTCTTGGGCGCTGAGCGATTTGAAGAATTCATTGCTCGGCTCGACGTCAACCGGGCTGCTCTCACATCGCGCCTTGCGATCCTGCAAGAAGCGGGGCTGATCATACGCGAACCCGCGACAGGAAAGCGCGCACGCTATCTACTTACCGAAAGCGCTTGCGCCTTGGTCCCGCTCTATGCCGAGATGGCCAAATGGGGTGCAGAGCACCTATTCGATGACGGCGAAGCGCCGGGGCACTGGTCCGCCGCGTCGGCCTGACTTGCCTGCGCAGCCGCTCCTATTCAGCGATCCCGATCAGCTCCACTTTGAAGATCAGCGTTGCATTGCCCGGAATAGACCTGCTGCCTTGTGCTCCATAGGCAAGATCTGCCGGAACAGCGATTTCAATGGTCTCACCCACTGCCATTTGCGGGATGGTAAGCTGCCACGCCGGGATCAGCCGCGCCAGTGGGAATGTGGCTGGCTGTCCGCGCCGATAGGAGCTGTCAAATACAGTCCCATCGATCAGCGCGCCTTCGTAATGAACTGTGACAGTGTCCGAGACGCTGGGGCGGTTTTCGCCGCCATTGTACTCCAGCCAGCGCCAACGAATGCCGCCATCGATATAGCGCCAACCATCGGCGGGTTTCAGGCCCAGCAGATAGGTTTGCTGAGCGGTGTGCCATGACAGGCTCTGCGCATTGTCAGCGGTGCTTTCCGGCGCTTCGCCTTGCGCGAAGACGGGCGTGGTGGCGAGGAGTGAGGCGCACAAAGCGGCGCTAGCGAGAACCCGGCTCACCAGTCATACGCCTTTGGCAACTGGCTCTCATCCAGATCGAGATAGCGTTTGGCCAGCTCGCTCTGATGATTGTCCAGCGGTTGTTCGATACCGGCAATGAACACTCGGCTTGGCACAGAATCGACCTCCAAGGGGTCGCCGTCCCAGATCACGACGTCGCCGATTGCGCCCGCTTTCAGAACGCCGAACTTGCCGCCATGTCCAGCAATCTCCGCCGGAATGGAGCTGATCGTGGCGAAGGCCTGACCCCAGGAAAGTCCGCTCGCGCCGGGAACCTTGCCCAAGGCCACAAGGTTGCCAGCAAATTGTGCGGCGCTACGTGGATGGCCATCTGTGCCCCCGGACATTCGCCCAATCGCAACCTTCACGCCCGCCGCCGCCATGCGGCCAACATTGGACTGGGTCGCGCCCAACTGCTCAAAGCTGGCAGGCAGATCATCGAGCGCATCGGCGATCACCGGCACGCGGGCAGCGGCAATTTCGCTCGCAACCAGCCAGCCCTCGCTTGCGCCAACCAGCACCAGATCAAGCTTTGGATAGGTCCGCTTCAGGCCCAGCACATTGCGAATATCGGCGGCGCGCTCAATCTCGACATAGAGCTGCTGCGAGCCATTGATCACCGGCACCAGAGCGGCGGCGTCTGCGCGGGTAAGCAGCGCTTCCTCGCCCTCCCACGATCCAGAGGCAAAGGCACGGGCTTCGCGCAACGCGTTTTCCAGCTCAACGTAGGCGGCCGTGCGGCTGCCTCCGGATAGGCGCGCACCCGTCTCGCCAAGATCGACCAGTTGGAAAGCCCTGGCTTGCATCACGGCATTGGCATCAGCCCCAAGGTCAATCACTGCGCCCTGTCCCGCGAACAGCGAATTGCCGTGCGACGGAGTAACCAGCGCTCGGGTGACGCCGCCAGCGCGGCTGACCTTCACATGCTGAGAGCTGGGATTGATCGCCGGTGCCACATCAAGCGCCGCGTTGAAACGAGCATCGCCTGCTGACTTGTCATTGCTCGCGCCAACTGCGCCCACATCATACAGGCCGAGGTCAGTCACCGCCGCTACAATACCAGGCGTGACGAACGCACCGCCTGCATCGATTGTTGGAATATTGGCGGGCACTGGAGCGTTGGGGCCAACGACCGATACCGTTCCATTGCGGACGATGACCCGGCTACCGGCGACAGGCTCGCTGCCATCACCGTTGGCGACCGTGGCATTGACGATGGCGACATCTTGCGCAGCGGCAGGAGCGGCAAGTGCGATGGCGGCACAGGCCGCGCTGGTCAAAAGACGCTTCATCATTTCACATCTCCTGCACCGGGTTGGCCAAGCTCAAAATCGCTCACCGGCCTGCGTTTTGGATCATTCGCGTCGTAGAGCAGCGCGCCATCGACCCAGACTTTCTCTGGGCGTGAATACACACTCAGCGGATCGCCATTCCACAGTACGACGTCGGCCATTTTGCCGGACTCAAGGCTGCCGGTCATATCGTCAATGCCCATCGCCTTGGCTGCGTTCAAAGTGATCCAGCTGATCACATCGGCATCGCTGATGTTGACCCCCATGCGAGCGCCAGCGGCCTGCGCTTTCGCAGCTTCTTGGTTCAAACGCTGGATTGAGTTTTCATCATCTGAGTGGATGACCACACAGGCGCCTTCGCGTTGAAGATAGGCGGCGTTTTGCGGAATGCCGTCATAGCTTTCCATCTTAAAGCCGTACCAATCGGCCCAGATCGCGCTGCACACGCCGTTTTCGCGCAGCAGATCGCCGATCTTATAGGCTTCAACCGCATGGTGAAACGCGCTGACTTTATAGCCCATTTCCTTGGCCATATCCATCACCAGCGCCATCTCATCCGCGCGGTAGCAATGGTTGTGAACCAGGATATCACCGTCTAGCACGCCGACCAATGTTTCCTTGCCAAGATCACGCTTGGGATCATCGTTCTCAGCGTAGGCGATCGCATCAAGCCAGGTCTGGCGATTGACTGCGAAATTGCCCATCCGCGTCGAAGGCTTGCGCCCGCGCCCGCCATAGACGCGCTTTGGATTCTCGCCGCAGGCCATTTTAAAGCCGTATGGTGCGCCAGGGAACTTCATGCCTTGTACCGTGCGGCTGGGCACATTTTTGAGCGTTACAGAACGCCCCCCCATCAAATTGGCAGAGCCGGGCAGGATCTGCAGTGACGTGATCCCGCCATTGGCCATCGCACGGCTGAAGCCGGGATCTTGCGGCCAGACCGAATGCTCGGTCCAAACGTCCGGCGTGGTGGGCGAGGTGGCTTCATTGCCATCGCCATGCGCGGGGACCGACGGGGTGGGATAATCGCCCAGGTGCGAGTGAATATCGATGATGCCAGGCGTTACGAACTTATCCGAGCCATCCACGACATTGGCGACCTCTGGCGGCGCCGTGGTTGGCCCGCCAACAGCAACGATCTTGCCATCGCGAAAATGCACCCAGCCATTGTCAATCTTCCCGCCTGTACCGTCAAAGACGGTGGTCGGGATGATCAAGGTGTCGGCACCGGGATAGGCGCGATAGGTTGAAGGGAAGGGCACGTTGCCGTCTTCACCCAGAAACTCCGTACGCGTATCGCCAGTATCGGCGGCGGAGGCCGATTGGACCGAACTCTCGCCGGACGATCCGGCCGCAGTGCAGGCGCTGAGCGCAAAAGCGCCCCCCACACACATGAGAAGCGCTTTTGCTCGCATCATATTACCCCGTTTTCCTATTATTCTGCCGGACGCGTGGCCGGACGAATGCCTGCCTCTTGCGCTTCCAAACCGGCTTCTGCTGCGCCAGCCAGACCTTCGTCGTCTGTGAGCGTGTCGAGATGCATCAGCTTTTTGATCAGCGGGCTGATGACCAGCACACCGATGCCAACTGCAACGGCCACCCAACCCACGGTCGAGTAGACATCGAGAACGACTTGCTTGCCCGCTTCTTCGCCAACGCCTTCCGCGCCTGTGGCTGCTGCGATTAGGCCAGCGGCGAAGTTGCCCGTTGCCGAAGCAAAGAACCACATGCCCATGATGAGTGAAGCCATGTGCGCAGGCGCCAGGCGGTTCATCGCTGACAGGCCAACAGGTGAAAGACAAAGCTCACCCGTGGTGTGCAGCAGGTAGATCAGGAAGATAAAGATCACCGGCGTTGGCACATTGATGCCGACCGAGCTTGCGCCCCAAACCAGCACCAAGAAACCCAATCCGACCTGAATGACGCCGAGGCCAAACTTAAATGGCGAGGACGGTTCCACACCTTTGCGTCCCATCCATGTCCAAGCTGTCGCAAACAATGGCGCGAGCAGGATGATATAGATCGCATTGATCGATTGGAATGTCGAAGCCGGCACACCGCCGCGATCAACGTGACGATCGGTGAACAGGTTGAGCGACGAGCCCGCTTGTTCAAACAAAGCCCAAAAAATGATCGATGTGATGATCAAGAACATCGCTGCGAAAATCCGGTCGCGGTCTTCTGGGTCAAGCTTGGTAACCGAAGTGAAGATCACATAGGAAACCAGCAGAAGCCCAAATATACCGAGCAGCCAGCCGACGACTTGTTGATATTGGATGAGTGCCCAGCAAATCGCGACGAGCGCCGCGCCAATGCCGTACATCTTCCACTCGGTCGCTTTGCTGAGAGGTTTAGGCGGTTCGCCTCGGCCCAGCAGCATTGGTTTGCCCCAGGTAAACACCAACAGGCCAAACAGCATGCCGATCCCCGCCAAACCAAAGCCATAAGCCCAGCCATAGGTCTCACCGATGTAGCCGCACAGCAAAGAGCCAAGCGCAGCACCCAAATTAATGCCCATGTAGAAAATCGTGTAAGCGCCATCACGCCGCACGTCCGTGCGCGGATAAAGCTGTCCAACGATCACAGAGATGTTCGCTTTCAGGAAGCCTGAGCCGACAATAATCAGCGCTAGAGCCAACCAGAAGACATAGATCACCGGATTGTCGGTATTGCCTGCGGCGGCTTCGCCTTCAAAGGCCATAAAGAAGTGGCCCAGCGTCAGCAGAACAGCGCCAAAGGCCACCGCTTTTCGCTGTCCCAGCACCTTGTCGGCCATATACCCGCCAACAACCGGCGTGATGTAGACCAGCGCGGTGTAGGCGCCGTAGATGATGCCTGCATCGCTATCTGAAAACAGCCAATGCTTGGTCAGATAGAAAATGAGCAGGGCGCGCATGCCGTAATAGGAGAAACGCTCCCACATTTCGGCAAAGAATAGGACGAAGAGGCCCCTAGGGTGGCCGAGGATAGTCCCCGCGCTGTCCCCATGAGCAAGTTGTTGAGTTGCCATTTGAGTGTGTAATCCCTCTCGTGTGGTCGCCCTCCCCAGGGGACCAGAATGGAGCGCACCCTAGCGGCTGTTTCTCGCCTGTGAAGCCTTAGTTGCACGCAAATGCGTTGCGGCTGGCCGCAAAATCGCGGCAATAGCGAATTGTCCGGGAACTTGACGCGCATGAGTGTATTATGTCACTGATGCACCTAGCGAGGACATATGAGCCAGAGTCGACCCGTTTATCTTAAGCTGCGCGATCAAATCGCCGCCGCCATCATCGAAGGCAAATACCCGGAAGGGGAGATGTTGCCATCGGTAAGAGCGCTCGCGGCGGAGCAGGGGGCCAATCCGCTGACAGTCGCCAAAGCATACCAGCAATTTCAAAATGACGGCCTTGTCGAGGTTCAGCGCGGGGTTGGCATGTATGTCGTTTCTGGTGCGGCGGGCAGGCTGTGTTCGAGCGAGCGTGAGCAGTTTTTGCGCGAAGAATGGCCAGAAATCCGCAGCCGGATGGAACGGTTGGGCATTGATCTGGCGGAATTGGTCGATACTTTAGAGGCAAATTAAGCAAATGCGGCGCGAGTGTTTGTAAGCAAATACAATATATTGAGCGCTTTGGACTCGCCTGATTGCTAAGAATGAACTATTTGGCGCGGTAATATTTCGGTGCTGACTTGCAGGAATGGCTCGGCTCTGCCAGTGTGCGTTGCATAGTTCGCAACCCAGCGGGTCGGGGTTAGGCAATAATTGGGGGTGACCCCGCGGGCGGCGTCGTAGAATTGACGTATGCCAGGAGTTTGACATGATCAGATCCGAATTGCTCCAAGCGCTGCACAAGGACAATCCTGAGCTGCGCGCTGAAGAGATTGAGCAAGTCGTCGACATTTTCTTTGACGAGATTTCGCAGCGATTGGCCGAAGGCGGCCGCGTCGAGCTGCGTGGCTTCGGGGCGTTTTCGACCCGTGAACGTGAAGCACGCCAGGGCCGCAACCCGCGTACTGGCGAAGCAGTGAGTGTTCCCGCGAAACGCGTGCCTTACTTTAAGGCGGGCAAGGAAATGCGCCGCCGCCTCAACGGCGAGTAAGCGCCCACCAAAATCGTTGTTGTGATTGTCTGCGCTTTTGCGCGGCCTTTATGCTGCGTCCTGCATCATTTCTGCTTGGAGTTCGCCAGGTCCGGCTTGGCGTTTGCGCTCAATCCCCAGTGCTGAAAATACAGCCTCAACGACCTGCTCAATTCCGCCCTGCGCTGTTACGTCGATGATGCTCGCACGGCTGTCGCCAAGCGCGGAAACTTCGGCTGGTCCGCGCGCTGAGACGACTCGGCGCACATCCGGCAGCCGTTCTTCGACCAGCGGTGTCAGTTCGCGAGTGATCTGAACATTGCCCGTCGACACGAGTACAACCTCGCGTTTGGCCATGCCCAGCGCATCCCAACTGCGAGGGTCCGCGGCAATCGCATGATGCACGTGATAGCCATCGGCGAGCGCGATTTCGAAGCGCGCAGTTTCCGATTCCACTGCGAGATAGCCAATTCCATTCAGCGTCAGCGCATCGGCCACCGCCCGTCCCGAAGGGCCTAGACCCACAATAACCACTGGAGCGTTGTCACCGGCGAGTTTCTTGTCCGCTGGCCCGGTGCGCAGCTTACCAGCAAAGGTTCGCCCGAGGTTTGAAATGAACGGTGTGACTGCTAGACTGATCGCAATGGCTGTTACCAATATCGCCAGCATGCGTGGCTCAATTAGTCCGGCGATGGCCGGTAGGGCAAACAGTACCAGCGCAAACTCGCTACCTTGCCCCAACAAAAAACCGAGCTGGATTGAGCCTGGAACAGACCAGCGATTGGCAAGGCCTGCCAGCACGTTGAACAGGCATTTGAGCGTGATTAGGCCCGCTGCTGCTGTAAGGACCAGCATCCAGTTTTCCACGAGCAGCACCGGATCAATGCTCAAGCCCACCGAGATGAAGAAAAAGCTCAGGAACAATCCGCGAAAGGCGTCGATCTCTGTCTGGACCATGATCCGATAGCGCGAATCTGCGACCGCCATTCCGCCTAGAAACGCCCCGAGTGTGAGCGATAGTCCAGCGATCCCGGTCGCATATCCAGCGGCGAGTGCAATGAATAGTGCGGTTGCGGTGTAAACCTCAGAGCTGCCTGCCCGCGCGATCAGGCGGAACAATGGCCCCGTCAGGTAACGGGCGAAGAGCACGGCGATGGCAAAGGCAGCGAGTGCTTTTGCGCCAGCTAAGCCCAATTGCGGGGCCAGCGCGCCGCCCGTGCCCAATGCGCCAGCGGCAACGAGTAACAGGATCGCGGCGATATCCTGGAAGATCAGGATCGATTGTGAAGCGCGCCCCACCGGGCAATCTTCCTGATCGCGCTCCCGCACGAGTCCAATAACCACAGCGGTGGAGGACAGGCCCATGGCGAACCCGCCGATGATCGCGAAGGCTGCCGGCAGACCAATAGCGAGGAAGATCAGCGCAAAGCCCCCACCGGCCACCAGCATCTGAAGACTGCCAAACCCGAAGATATTGCGTGCCTCTGCCCGGATCCGGCCAAGCGAGAAGTGCAGGCCTAGGTTAAAAAGCAGAAACATCACCCCGGCCTCTGCCAAGGTTACCACAACTGGCCCGCTGAACGCGTCCTTGTATCCCAATGCGGCAATGGCGAGGCCAAGCCCAAGGTAGCCAACGATGGGGTTAAGGCGGCAGGCGCGCGATACCAGCGCCGCACCAATTCCCAACCCTAGCAGGGTGACCGCAGGCTGGATCGTTTCAATGATTTCGCTGGCATCTGCCACTGTGCGCCCTCGCCTTTTCGCTGCCGGTTTGCTTGAGGCTCTGCTGGCGCATGACGGCGCGGTTGTCCATGGCTGCTCGCGCATTGCAGCGCGTCAAATCTCTCGCTAGGGCAGCGGCAAAGCGGGTGTGGCGGAATGGTAGACGCCGGGGACTTAAAATCCCCTGATCTTTTGATCGTGCGGGTTCGAGTCCCGCCACCCGCACCATCTCTCATCCGGGCATTGCTGCGCTCTAAACTCACAGAATATCGCGATCTATCAGGCCCCTATGACGACGTTATCCTGCTCTTAACCCGATTTGCTTTAATCCTATCCCTAGAGTCGGCCCGTGGAATGGGCAGGCGCGCCAGATCATCTGGCATTTAAGGTCGGTAATGCAGCATGGATCACGCGGCAAAAACGCCTGAGTTTGACGACACCGCACCAAATGCGGTCGATGACGCACGCCGGGCGCAGCGGGTGACTATTCTTATTCGTGCGGCGAAGTTAATCTCCGGCCAAGGCGAATTTGTCTGCGTCATTCGCGACGTCTCTGAAACCGGCATCAGCGTTCGCATGTTTCACAACCTGCCTTCGTGCGAGACGATGGAGCTGCATATGCCCAGCGGCGCGATCTATGAGATCCGCAGCGTGTGGGAGCGCGGCAATGAAGCCGGGTTTGAGTTCGCTCAGCCAGTGGATGTCGCAAAGCTGGTCGAGGAGGCCGGTGAATATCCCAAGCGCGGGATGCGGCTGGGCATGTACTTCCCGGTCGATGTGGCGACCATTGCCGGAAAGTATGAGGCGTTTGTTGAGAACTTATCCCAGCAAGGCGCACGGCTTGAATGTGATGGCTTGTTTGCGATCGATCAGACCGTCACAATCTCAGGTGAAGGCCTCAAAGAGGTACGCGCAAAAGTGCGTTGGCGCCGTGACAACCATTATGGCGTGGTGTTTGATGACACCTACACTTTAGGTGAGTTCGCGCGGCTGGCCGCGGAATTGCAAGCGCCCGTTTTGCTCAGCCATGACTAAGCCCACAGCATATTCGTAAATTCTGTGCTGCGCCGACGGTACGTTTACGGCCTGCTAACCATTTTCCTTCACTCCCCGGGATGCAAATCTAAATGGGGGCCCGAATGCAACAGGGTGTTACGACACAGAACGGAATTCTTGACGTCGATGTAGCGATCATCGGTGCAGGTCCGGCTGGACTGACGGCTGCTTATCTGCTGACAAAGCAGGGAAAAACAGTCGCAATTATCGAAAAAGACGAAACCTATGTTGGTGGCATCAGCCGGACGGTGGAGCATCAGGGCTATCGCTTTGACATTGGCGGGCACCGCTTCTTTTCAAAAAGCCAGCAGGTCGTTGATCTGTGGAATGAGATCCTGCCGGATGATTTCATCCAGCGCCCGCGCATGAGCCGCATCTATTACGAGGGCAAGTTCTACAGCTACCCGCTGCGTGCGTTCGAAGCGCTCGGCAATCTTGGCATCCTGCGCTCGACCGCGTGCATGCTGAGCTATCTGCGTTACAAGCTGTTCCCGATCAAAGATGTGAAGAGCTTTGAAGACTGGACCACCAACCAGTTTGGCAAGAAGCTCTATTCGATCTTCTTCAAAACCTACACTGAGAAGGTGTGGGGCATGCCGTGTGATGAAATGAGTGCCGATTGGGCGGCTCAGCGGATCAAGGGCCTTTCACTATGGAGCGCTGTTACTGATGGCCTCAAGCGTTCGCTCGGTCTTAACAAGAAGCCGAACGATGGCATGGAAACCAAGACGCTACTCGAAACCTTCCGTTATCCGCGGCTTGGCCCGGGCATGATGTGGGATGCGGCGCGCGATAAGATTCTGGCGACCGGCAATGGCCAGGTGCTAATGGGCCATGCGCTCGATCAACTCGCCAGCGACGGCAATGGCGGCTGGTCAATGACGGCTCAGGGGTCGAACGGCAAAGTTCAAATCCGTGCCAGGGACGCGGTCAGCTCTGCGCCAATGCGTGAACTGTCCAAGCGGCTTCATCCGCTGCCGCAATCAAGCCTGCAGGCGAACGAGCTCAAATATCGCGACTTCCTGACCGTGGCTCTGATGGTGAAGTCAGAGGATCTGTTTCCGGACAATTGGATCTATATCCATGATGACCGCGTGCAGGTTGGCCGCGTGCAGAACTTCCGCAGCTGGTCACCGGAAATGATCCCTGACGATGAAATGGCCTGCGTTGGCCTCGAATATTTCTGCTTTGAAGGGGACGGCCTATGGTCATCCTCTGATGAAGATCTGATCGCGCAAGCGACCAAGGAAATGGAAATCCTCGGCCTGTGCGATCCAAAGATGGTCGTCAGCGGCGCGGTTGTCCGCCAAGAAAAAGCCTATCCGGTTTACGACGACGAATACGAGACCAATGTTGATGCCATGCGAATGGAGCTGGAAGAGAAGCATCCGTCACTCCACCTCGTTGGCCGCAACGGTATGCACCGCTACAACAATCAGGATCACGCGATGATGACCGCGATGCTGACGGTTGAGAACATTCTGGCTGGTGAGCGCGTTTACGACACCTGGTGTGTCAACGAAGACGCGGAGTATCACGAGGCGGGCGATGAAGGCGAAGAAGTGGCTCTGCCAGCGCGCGAAGCCGCGCCGGAAATGGCGCCTGATATTGCCGCCAAGAAGCCAGTGACCGAAGATCAGGCTGCCGCGCTCAATTCGATGCGCGACGTGCCAGAGCGGATCAAGAAATCGGCGTGAAGAGGAAGCGGGCGAGGCAAGGCGGTCTGCCCGAATTGCCTCCCCGCCCTTAGTTTCTAAGACTTTGCAATCGGTGAACTTGAAGCAAAAGACAGAAGATGGAGGGCCGGATGACCGAGATTTTTGTCAAACTGCGTGACCTGCGTTTTCTGCGTTACATTTTTGCCAGCGTTGGCGCTTTGGCCGTCGATGTTGGCAGCTTTCTTGCGCTGCTATCTTTGGGCATGATCGCCGCTATCGCTTCGGCGATTGGCTATAGCCTGGGGATCCTCGCGCATTGGTTGATGTCGAGCCGCGCAGTCTTTCAGGACAATGTGGCTGAGCGCGGCAGCGCTCGCACCCGGCAAAAGGCGCTGTTTGTCGCCTCGGCTCTGGTTGGCCTTGGCCTGACGATCACGATTGTGGGCTTGGGTGATTGGGCCGGATTGGATCCGCGTATCGCCAAGGGCATTGCGATTGTCGTCGCTTTCACTGCGACGTGGCTGCTGCGCAGCAAAGTTGTTTTCCGTTCCGAGGCGCAAGGGTAAAGCGATGCTTACCGAGCGCCGCCGATCTTTGTTTGCACCTGGCCTGCTGCTGCGGGTTGGGATTGTGTGGCTTGCGCTGTCCGCGTTCCTGATCGCGGTGAAATGGGGCGCCATTACAGGAATGCAGTTTTCGGGACCTGACGATGCCCTGCGCCTTGTTCAAGTGCGCGATTTGCTGGCCGGGCAAAGCTGGTTTGATCTGACGCAATACCGCGCTGATGCGATAAATGGCGGTGTGCCCATGCATTGGTCGCGCTTGGTCGATCTGCCCTTGGCGGCGATCATCTTTGCTCTCACCCCTTTGATCGGCGGCGCCCATGCGGAAACTGCGGCCTTGATCATAGTGCCGCTTGTGACCCTGGCGTTTGTGATGTTGTTCGCAGCACGCATCGCCTGGCGACTTTTGGGCGAAGGCGAGACATTTACCACCTGTCTGGTCTTGGCGGTTTCGATGCCGCTACTGTTTCAGCTTTCACCAATGCGGATCGATCATCACGGTTGGCAAATTGTATGCGCTTTGGCGGCGATAAACGGCATGATGGCGCGCAATGCCTGCATGGGCGGCTGGGCCACGGGCGGGGCGCTTGCGATCTGGCTCTCCATCTCGATTGAAGGTTTGCCGTTGGCGGCGGTGATTTGCGGCGTCATGGCACTGCGCTGGCTGCGCAATCGCAATGATCGCATCTGGCTGCTCGCGACCATGCAATCCCTGGCGCTGTTGAGCTTCGCTTTGTTTCTCTCCACACGAGGGGTCGGTGATCTAGCGGTCTATTGCGATGCGATTGGCTTGGTGCATCTTGGCATGTTCGGTTGGGGCGCGCTTGCTCTCACGGTTTTGGCGCGCGCTGAACCCATGCCTCTGCCTGCTCTGCTACTTGGATTTGGCGTTGTTGGCGGCGGGGCAATTGCGATTTTGTTTGGCACTGCGCCGCAATGCGCAGGCGGCGGGTTTGCCACTCTCGATCCTGTCGTGGATAAGCTGTGGCATGACCGTATTCGCGAAGGGCAGCCGCTTTGGAGCCTGTCCTTCAGTCCGGCCCTGCATCTGATTGTCACACCAATCATTGGCTTTTTTGCGGCCCTGAATCTGGTGTCGCGTTCGCATGAATGGCTGCGCCGGTTCTGGGCCGAATATACGTTGGTGCTGATTGCGGCCACGGCGACTGCTTTGCTGGTTTCCCGCGCTGGGGCCGCCGCGATTACGCTCGCCGCTGTGCCTTTGGCATGGCAGGCGGGCCAATGGCTGCGCGCCATCCGAGTGATGCAGCAAGTGCCCAAGCGGGTGATGGCTTTGGTTGGTGTGATGATGGCTCTGTTGCCAACGATCCCCATCATGCTGCTCGGCCTCGCGATCCCGGCGCGCGCCACTTTACTGGGCGGTTCATTGCCGCCTTCACCGCCGCCCGCCTCCAAATGCGAAATCGCCGCAGCGGCAGAGCAATTGCGCGCCTTACCCGCCGGTGAAGTATTCTCCTCGCTCGACATTGCCCCGCGCCTGCTTCTGGAAACAGAGCACACGATTGTTGGCTCGGGCCATCATCGCGGCGATGCCGGCATTCGCTTTGTGATTGAGACCTGGATGGCCAGTCCCGATGAGGCGCGCGAAAAATTGATCAGTCGCGGCAGCGCCTATGTGGCCGTCTGTGCCGATCGCAGAGAGCCGATGTTCTACGCCGACAATGCGCCAGATGGACTTATCGCCCGCGTGCGTGATGGCGCCGCGCCGCAATGGCTGGAGCCGGTTAAGCTAGAGACAAAAGGCAGCCTGCAAGTCTGGCGGATTAAGCGCGACTAAGCTCGCGCCCATCTGGACGCTCCATCAGGCCGGGACAAAATCCATCGCTAGACCATTGATGCAATGACGCTTGCCGGTCGGCTCTGGCCCGTCACCAAAGATATGGCCCAAATGCCCGCCGCAATCGGCGCAGTGCACTTCGGTTCGGGGATAACCAATCTTATAATCGGTGGCCGTCCCGACCGCGCCAGGCAAAGCCTTCCAAAAGCTCGGCCAACCGCTCTTGCTGTCGTATTTAGTGGCAGACGAATAGAGTTTGTTGCCGCAGCCAGCACAGACGAACGTGCCCTTGCGCTTTTCATTGTCGAGCGGAGAGGTGAACGCGCGCTCCGTTCCTGCCTCGCGAAGAATGCGGTATTCTTCGCGGGTCAACCTTTTGCGCCACTCTGTGTCGCTGCGCGCGATGGGAAAACTCTTGGCCTGCGCCGGCGAGAAGCCACAAGCGGCGAGCGTTGGCATAGCCGCGCCTAGGCCGAGTAGGCCTAGGAACGTGCGGCGGTGTGAGACAAAGTCTTGTCTGGTGTCTGTCATGGCGTAACTCTTTAGATTCAGGAATTCTATCATCCGTAAATACGCACACGCAGGTTAAAAGGTTACAATTTTTGCGAAAAATCCCACCCTAAATATACCTAGAATTCGGTGATTTCGACTTCCAATGTGCGGAAGCCATGGACAAAGTTTGCGCGCACCCGCTCAACATCGCCGGCGACATGCACGCGCATGCGCCGTTTGTGCATCTCTTCGAGCAAGACCTTCAATTGCAATTCGGCCAGCCGCGCCCCGACGCAGCGGTGAATACCGTAGCCAAAGGCGATGTGCCGCCTTGCATTATCGCGCGTAATGTCGAGCTTGTGCGGGTTCTCAAACACGGTCTCTTCACGGTTCGCGCCAAGATACCACAAGACGACCTTGTCGCCCTGTTTGATGGTCTGGCCAAATACCTCGGTGTCCTCGGTGCAGGTGCGGCGCATATGTGCCAGCGGCGTTTGGAAACGGATGCATTCTTGCACCGCATTGGGGATCAGTTCCGGCTGCTCTTCGAACAATTTGCGCTGATCAGGAAATTTGTCGAGGGAATGGACAATCCCGCTCATCGTGTTGCGAGTGGTGTCATTTCCGCCCACGATCAGCAGCACCAGATTGCCCATAAATTCCTGCGGGCTCATTTGGTTCATCGCATCGGAATGGATCATCATTGAGATCAGATCATTGCCGGGTTCTTCCTTCGTTTTTCTGACCCAGAGCTGCTGAAAATAGGCCGCCATTTCGTGCAGGATGCCGCGTCTATATTCGTCCAACTCGCGGATTGAACCCAATTCTGTATCGCCTGACCAGTCCGACCAGAATGTCAGCAACCGACGGTCTTCCCATGGGAAATCGAACAATAGGGCGAGCATGCCAGTGGTCAGCTCGATTGAAACCTTGTCGACCCAATCAAACACTTCGCCCCGCGGCAGCGAATCCAGCAATTCGCCGGTCCGCGCGCGGATGTCGGTTTCCATCACGGTCATCGCGCTGGGCGTGAATTTGGGCGCAACTGTGCGGCGCTGTCCGGTGTGTTTGGGCCGGTCCATAGCGATGAACATCGGCAATTCGAAGCGCTCTTCTTCTGGCTTCAATTCTTCATCTTCTGGCCGTTCCAGAATGGTGATGCCGCCATATTCCCAGCTGGAGGAAAACGCCTCTGGCAGAGCCTCAATGTGCTGAATTGCCTTGTGTCCGACGACCGCCCAATAGGGGCCGTAAGGGCTTTCCGGGATGTAATGCAGCGGGCCTGCATCCTGCATTTCCTTGAAGATCGGCTGCCAGCGATCCTCGTAATAGATGTCTGATCGGCTGACGTCCCATTTGTGCGAATGCTGCGGACGTTCTTCGGGATGCTTGGCAAAATGTTCCATCAACGCTTCATGCGCCGTGGGCGACGTGCGCCATTCAGGTGCGGAATTCTGATCGCTCGCAGGCGGCGCAATCGTTGCCATGTCTCTCTCCTATCCGGCGGCTTTGGCCGCTCTGGTGAGTCGCATGGTGCCTTAACTGACAGCAGTGTCAATAGTCAGTTGCGATAAGGAACCTATTCAGCAGGTTCAGCCGCTTGCGGTTCGCGCTGCCAAAACCGGCGCCTTTTCGCGCCGCCTGACCCCGATTTCATCACTCGCTTGCGGAACAGGGTGGAGCCGCCCTTGATCAGGATGAACACGGCAAATGCCTGCCAAACCAGCGCGACCGCATGCGTCCATAGCGTTTCTTCCAACGCGGCTCTGGCCATCATCGCGAAGGGCGATGACAGCGGGAAAACCACGGATGTCAGTTCCAACGGTGTGCCGGTCTGCCCGATATTCGCGGCCGATAGGAAGAACACCATGATTTGAAGCATGGTGACTGGCATCGACATGGTCTGGACCTCGCGCACGCTGCTGGCCATGGCGCCAATGGTGAGGAACAGCGAGCCGAGCAGCAGATAGGCCATCGAGAAATAAATGATGCCGAGCGTGATGAACATCGGCCAGCCTATCGCTGGGCCGGGTAGATCGCGGAAATTGGTCTGTGTGACGGTGACAATGGCGTCTTCGGCGACCGCCCAGAATGCCCATCCGGTTGTGCCCCATACCGCAATTCCGACGAAGGAAACGCCCAGCATGGCAAACAATTTGCCCATGAAGACCGCATCCATCGGCAGGGCGGCGGCTAGGATTTCGATGATCTTATTGCCTTTTTCTTCGGCAAGGTTGGATAGCACCATACCACCCAGCAAAATCGTCAGCAGAAATAGCACCATTTGCGCCGCCTGCGCCGTGCGCACGCGGCTATACCGGTCGGATGCCCCGCTGGAGATGACAATCTCGCTGGCCGCATCGGGATAGCGGCTGGGCGCCGAGGCGCTGGCGGTGGCCGCGAGCAGTTCAATCCGGCCTTTCCAGCGGTCGACCTGGCTTTGCGTGCCGACCAGCTTGGGTTCTGCTAAGGTGCCGGTCAGGATCGCGACATAGCTGCGCCCGCCGGTGTCGAGGAATGCGCGGGCGTCAAAATCAGCGGTGCTTTCAGCTTCAGGTACGCGTTTGAGCACCGGTGAGGCGCTGCCCAATTGCGGGCGGAGCGTTTCGGCGGCAGCCTCCATCGCGGCGTTATCTGCCGCGCTCATTGCCAAGCCGATTTCGACGCTGACGGCTTGCTGTGATGTGGTCTTGCCGATGCTGCCTGCCAGCCCGCCGATCAGAACCGGGAACAGTGGCCCGATCAGAAAGAACAGGAATGCGCGGCTGAACAGCACAGCGACGAAGTCACGCCGAGCCACAACCCATGCCGCCTGAAAATAGCTCAACCGAGGTTTGGCCGCGATTGCTGCTTGATCAAGATTGCTCATCAGCTTTGCTCCCCGCCGGCGGCATCCACTTCGAGCTGCCGCGCAGCCGCCTCGCCCGCGATATGGACGAAGGCATCGTGCAAACCGGCCCGCTCAATCGAGAGTGAAAGAATGCCTGCATCGCCTTCGATCAAGGTCCTCAACAAAGGCTCAATCCCGCTGTCAGGCAGAGAGAAGGTGAAGAAATCGCCCGTGCGCCGGGTGTCTTCTGGCAAGGCAGCGGTCCAGCCGCCCTCGCGGGCGCGCGTTTCCAGCCGGACCTGCGCCGGGATCCGGTCACGGGCGGCCTCAACACTGCCGGCATAGGGAACTTCGCCCCCAGCAATGATCGCCACGCCTTCGCACAGGCGCTCCGCATGGTGGATCACATGGGTCGAGAAGATCACCGTCACGCCGTCATCGGCCAGTGCGCGGATCATCCCCTCCAGCTTGCCCTGATTGATCGCATCAAGTCCCGAAAATGGCTCGTCCAGCACGACCAGGCGCGGCTGATGCACCAGCGTGCCGAGCAATTGCACCGTCTGCGCCATCCCTTTCGACAGCTGGCGAATTTGGCGTTCGGCGGCGTGGCCCAGCCCGTGGCGTTCGAGCAGTTCCAGCCCGCGCACGCGCCCTTCGGCCAGTGGCAGGCCGCGCAAGGCGCCCATGAATGCAATCGCTTCGATGGATTTCATCGCCGGGTACAGGCCGCGCTCTTCCGGCAAATAGCCGATCAGGCGGCCAATATCGTGCGGTTGGTCATATCCGAATACGCGGCGGACGCCTTCGTCTGGATCAATAATGCCTAGCAACATGCGCAGCGTCGTGGTCTTGCCCGCGCCATTGGGGCCGAGCACACCATAGATCGCGCCTTCAGGCACTTCGAGGTCGACCCCGCCCACGGCCAATGTGCCGTCAAAGCGTTTGACGAGCCCGCGCGCTTCGATCGCGAGAGGTTTCTGCTCATTGCTCAAGATTGATTGATCGCTTACCGCCATATCCATGGCCAGCACCGTTAGTGGGCGGGCCTAAACGGGAGTAACCCTAAGCGTGGTTAACGCAGGCGCAACACTTGATCTTGGCAAACGCCTTGAAAACAAAGCGCGCGAGCTTGGCTTTGCCGCCTTTGGAGTGACGAGTGCGGCAGAAGATCCGGTGCGCGCAGAGCGGCTGGAGCAATGGCTGGGCGAGGGGCATCACGGCTCTATGGAGTGGATGGATACTCGCCAGCATCACCGCCGCTCGCCGCAGGGGCTATGGCCAGAGGCGCAGCGGGTGATTGCGCTTGGCATGAGCTATGCGCCGGCCCATGATCCCTTAGCGCTGGAGGCGCATGGAGAGCGGGCGCGTATCTCTGTCTATGCGCAGGGCAAGGATTATCACGATCTGGTCAAAAAACGCCTCAAAGCGTTGGCGCGCTGGCTGGTGGCGGAGGCGCCGGAGGCCGAAGTCAAAGTCTTCGTCGACACAGCGCCGGTAATGGAAAAGCCGCTGGGCGAAGCGGCCGGGATCGGGTGGCAAGGCAAGCACAGCAATCTGGTCAGTCCGCAGCATGGTAGCTGGCTGTTCCTTGGGGCGATCTACACCACGCTGGGCTTGCCCTTAACCGAGCCTCAGCGGGACCAATGTGGATCGTGCCGAGCGTGCCTCAATGCCTGCCCAACCGACGCCTTTCCCAGTCCCTATCGGCTCGATGCGCGGCGCTGCATTTCCTACCTAACGATTGAGCACAAGGGCCCCATTGCGGAGGAGTTTCGCGGCGCGCTGGGCAACAGGATCTATGGCTGCGACGATTGCCTGGCGGTGTGTCCGTGGAACAAATTTGCGCAGTCCGCTCACGCTGCACGTGAATTTCTGCCGCGCGCTGAACTCGCCGCACCGCGTCTGGCTGAATTGCTAGCGCTAGATGACGCTGGCTTTCGCAGCGTATTTTCCGGTTCCCCGATTAAGCGGATTGGCCGCAATCGGTTTGTGCGCAATTGCCTTTATGCCGCAGGAAATAGCGGTGACGCCGAACTGATCGCACCCGTGGAGGCCTTACTAGGCGATGCCGATCCCGTAGTTGCGGACGCCGCGCGCTGGGCTTTGAAGCAGCTTCCCACTGGCTAGGGCCAAGACCCTAACTATCGAAGCCGTCCGAAATGTCGCCCAGATTGGGCGCTGGTCGCGGCTCTGTGGGGCTCCATTCGGAGAATCGGGTCGGTTCGCGCAGGTTCAGCACCGTGCCCTCGGTCGGATGCTCGCTGCGTTCGAAAAAGCCAACAGCGTCCAAATGTGGGTCTGCAGTCATATCCTGCATATCGCGCACCGGCATGGCGGGCATTTGCGCCGCGCGCATTATCGCTAGCACTTCGTTGGTGGTTTTTTGCGCGCTCAGCTCGCCAATGCGGCGATAAAGATCACTGCTGCCTTCGACGATCCCTTTGATGCTTTGGAACCGCGCCTCCTTCGCAAATTCCTCATCGCCTAGCAGTGCCACGACCTTCAGAAAATGGTCGATTTGATAGGGGACGATGGAGATATAGCCGTCTCTGGTCGGGAAAGGCTGGCGGTCCGGATCGATCTGGCGGCTGTAGCAGGCTGGGCCGACTGGCGGATCGAATGTCAGTCCGCCCAAATGCTCTTTCAACATAAAGTTCGAAAACGCCTCAAACATCGGCACCTCGAGGAATTGTCCCTTCCCCGTGCGCAGCTTGTGGATCATCGCCGCCATTGAAGCATAGGCGGCGTGTAATCCGGCGACTTTGTCTGCAATCAGCGAAGGCAGATAGCGCGGCTTTTCATTGCCATCGACGCGGGGCAGCAGGGTGGCCGCGCCGCTCGCCGCCTGAATCACATCGTCATAGGCATGCAATCCGCCATATGGGCCATCGGAGCCAAAGCCGACACAATGAACGTAGATGATATCGGGGTTCAGCGTCTTGACCGCCTCATATCCGAACCCCAGCCGTTCGATCGCCTCTGCGCGGATATTGTGGATCAGCATATCTGCTTCTGCCACCAGCTCGCGCAATTGCGCTTTCGCCTCGTCGTCCTTCAGGTCGAGCGGCAGCGATTTCTTGCCGCGATTGAGAGCGAGAAAGCTAGGCGCCATCCCGGCCGTCTTTGCGGGCCTAGCGGAATGTCTCAACGCATCGCCGCCCGGTGCCTCGACCTTGATGACATCAGCACCAAGGTCAGCAAGGATCTGCGTACAATAGGGGCCAAACACAACCGTGGTCAGGTCCAGTACCTTCAGCCCCTGAAGCATGGAGCCGCCATCCTCTTTTTGCATGAAAATGTCTCTTTCGGATTGTCGTGTAGAACCGTCACTAACGGTTTAGCGGAGCTCTTTTAGCTGCACTTCGGGATCAGCGAGCAGGGCCTTATCGACTTCCTTGACCTCGCTTTCGAGCAATTTTCGCCCTTGAACATAGTCTTTCATTGCGTTGACGCAGTCGAAGGCTATCGGCCGCCCCTCTTTCAAGTAGACGATCGAGAATTTGCGTGTAGCTGGATCGCCGCGCAGGATCGTCTCGTCGTAACCCAGGCTGAGGCCTGCGGTTTGCAGCTTAAGGTCATATTGGTTCGACCAGAACCATGGCAGGGCGTGATAGGGTTGCTTATCGCCCATAATCGCGCGCGCTGCTGTGTTCGCCATATCATGCGCGTTTTGCACCGATTCCAGACGGATCACTGCGCTGTCGGCAAAATCATTGGCATGAGCAGCGCAATCGCCGATCGCATAAATGTCGTCCAGAGTTGTGCGGCAATAGATATCGACGTCAACGCCGCTCGATCCAGCAGCACCCGCCGCGATCAGAGGCGCTACGGAGGGGATAATGCCAATCCCTGCGACAACCATGTCGCATTCGAGCATTTCGCCGCTTTCCAGCAATACGCCGCTGGCCTGGCCGTCTGTTTCGGATATTTCCTGAACGTTTGTGCCAAGCCGAATGTCGACGCCATGATTGCGGTGCTCCGCCGCGTAGAAGTCTGACAATTCCTCACCAGCAACGCGGGCCAGCAGGCGCGCCTGAGCTTCTACCAAGGTAACCTCGACGCCCAGCTTGCGCAGCACAGCGGCTGCCTCCAGCCCGATATAGCCGCCGCCGATCACAACTGCGCGCTTCGCGCCGCCACTGATCGCAGCCATCATCGCATCGGCATCGCGCTTGTCACGGACGTAGAAGACGCCGTTCAAATTGGCGCCCGGGCAAGGGAGCCTGCGCGGATCGCCGCCGCCTGCCCAGATCAGCTTGCGATAGCCAATCCGGTTGCCATCCATCAGTGCGATTTCATGCGCCATCCAGTCAATTTCGATGACCCCTTGGCCCAGACGCAGGGTGATATCCTTGTCTGCCCAGAACTTCTCGGGCCGGATCAGAATCCGCTCAAACGGCTTGTCCCCGGCGAGGTATTCCTTCGACAAAGGCGGGCGTTCGTATGGCGGCGCGGCGTCACGCCCAACCAGCACAATCGAACCTTCATGCCCCTGTTGGCGCAAGGCAATGGCCGCTTGCGCGCCGCCATGCCCGGTGCCCACGATTACGATATCGGCGCTATCCATGGCGCGAACGCTTGCCCCAAAATTGGCTTAGGTCAAGCGTATTGCGCGCATTGGACCGGGCGATGATGACCTAAGGGTCTAGCAGATTGCGCGCCTGGCTGGCGATTTGTGCAAGCACAGCAGGGGCCACCGGCGTGTGCGCTTTTGCCCGGCCAACCATTGCCTTGAACTGGCGGATTGCGGGCGCATTATCGCTCGCCCATTGCTCCACCGCATGGGCCGGATCAGCCTTGCCTTTCTTGCGCCGAACCAGTTGGCGCAGGAAATCGAACCGCATCTGCTGATAGTCGCGCGCTAGCCCAGCGACCAACAAGCGTTCCCAAACATCCGATGGTTCCATCAGCGCAGCGGTTGCCTGGGCCCAGTCCAGGCCCAGACGCACGCCCATGTCGGTGAAGGCATCGGCGAGCTGCAGCGCCGCGACATCGGCGTCGCGCGCCAGCTTCGCCAGACCAATTGCGCCGTCCATTTCGAACAGATGCACGACCTTCTTGGCGAGTGCCTCAGACGTTCCCGCGTCGATCAGCTCGCTGCGCATTTTGTTCGCTTGTTGGCGCGATTCGCCGGCCAGCATAGCGTCCGTGGCATCGTGCAATTCTTCGATCCCGCCGCGCAATTCCTCGACCAATTCAGCGGGCGGTCGCTTGGCCGCGCCAGCGCGCAACAAGTCCGCCATATGGCCCCTTAAGGCGATGCCGACCCGCTCGAACAGCATGATCTCGCGTGGTTTCGCTCATCTTGGCCTTGTCGAGCTCTTCCCAGATCGCCCGCGTCCCAAACAATTGGTCGGCAGCGACAAAAGCATTGGTCACCGCGGCTAGCGAGGCGCCCTCCTCTTCGGCCAGTTCGAATGCGGGCAATATGCCCATGCGGTTGATGATGCGGTTGGCGAGTTCTGTTGCTACCAGCTCGCGCCGCAAGCGGTGCTGCCTGATTTGCTTCGCATAACCCTTTTGCATCGGCTCTGGGAACAGCGCGATCAGCGCATCCTCCATCGCCTTATCGGCGGATAGCGGGCTTTCTTCGATCGCATCCTGCAATGCGAGTTTGGCCGAGGACAGCAGCACCGCAAGCTCTGGCCGGGTCATTCCGTGGCCCTCGCCCGCGCGCCGGATCAGCGCCTCGCTAGATGCGAGTCCCTCTGTCCGGCGATCAAGATCGGCTATGTCTTCGAGTGTTTCGATAAGACGCGTGTAAGACGCGGTCGCTTCGCAGCCGCCAGCCTCCGCAATCGACAGCGCGAGCGCTTGCAGGCGGTTATCCTCCAGTACAATTGCCGCGACTTCGTCTGTCATTGATTCCAGCACGGAGACGCGCTTCTTCTCGGTCAGCTTGCCATCGCGTTTGGCAGCAGCGAGCGCGATCTTGATATTCACCTCGTTATCGGAGCAATCAACACCGGCAGAATTGTCGATGAAATCGGTGTTCACCCGCCCGCCATTTAGTGAGAATGCGATCCGGCCTGCCTGCGTCACGCCAAGGTTTGCGCCCTCACCGATGACTTTCGCGCGCACTTCGGCGGCGGTTACGCGCAACGCATCATTGGCGGGATCGCCAACCGCTGCATCGCCTTCACTTTCGGCTTTGATGTACGTCCCAATTCCGCCGAACCAGATCAGATCAAGCTCCGCCTTGAGGATCGCCGTCACCAGATCATCGGGCGCAATCTCAACCTCTTCAAGCCCAAGCATTTCGCGTGCTTTCTTGGGCAGCTTGATGCTCTTTTGATCGCGCGAGAACACACCGCCGCCGCTGGAGATCAATTTCGAATTGTAATCCTCCCAGCTGGAGCGCGGCAGATTGAACAGACGATTGCGTTCTTTCCAGCTTTGCGCCGGGTCGGGATCGGGATCGATAAAGATGTGCCGGTGGTCAAAGGCCGCAACCAACTTAATCGCCTTCGACAGCAGCATGCCATTGCCGAACACATCGCCCGACATATCGCCGCAGCCCGCCACGCGCACGCTGTCGCTTTGCACATCGATCCCCATTTCGAGGAAGTGCCGCTGAACAGAGACCCACGCGCCGCGCGCGGTGATGCCCATGGCCTTGTGATCATAACCGTTTGAGCCGCCGCTGGCGAAGGCGTCATCAAGCCAGAAATCGCGGCTTTCTGCGATGCCATTGGCAACGTCGGAGAAACGCGCGGTGCCTTTGTCCGCGGCGACCACGAAATAAGGGTCTTCGCCGTCATGCACCACCACGCCTTCTGGGTGGACGACCTTGTCCTTCACAATGTTGTCCGTAATCGACAACAGGGTGCGGATGAAAATCTCATAGCTTGTCTGGCCCTCTGCGGCCCAGGCATCGCGATCCTTCGCTGGTGATGGCAATTGCTTTGGATAAAAGCCGCCCTTCGCTCCGGTCGGAACGATCACTGCATTTTTAACCCGCTGCGCTTTCATGAGGCCCAAGATCTCGGTGCGGAAGTCATCGCGCCTGTCCGACCATCTGAGGCCGCCGCGTGCGATCACGCCAGCCCGCAGGTGGATGCCCTCCACCCGCCGGGAATAGACGAAAATCTCGCGCCATGGCACGGGTTTTGGCAGACCGGGCACCTGCGCAGAATCGAACTTAAATGCCAGCGCTTCCGCCGCGGCATCGGCAAACGCATTGGTGCGCAGGATCGCACTAATAACTGCATTGTAGAGCCGCAGCAGCCGGTCATCATTGATCGCGGACACCTTGGCCAGCCCGCGTGAAAAGTCGGACTGCGCTTTCTTTTCTGCCTCTTCGCGGTTGCCCTTAAATTTGGGGTCATGACGCGCGGCAAATAGCGCGATCATCGCCTTGGTTACCGGCACAGCGGCGGCCAGCGCGTCGACCACGGTGTAGATTGTAAATCCCATGCCGGTCTGCCGCAGATAGCGGTAGAAGGCACGTAGCCAATTGGCCTCCTGCGCGCTTAGGCCCGCTCCGATCACCAGCCGGTTGAACGGGTCATCCTCCGCATTGCCATTCAGCACGGCGGCGATTGCTTGCTCGATAATATCCGCACGCTCCAGTAGCGGAGCAGCCTCATCTCCTTCTGGCAAAGCGAGAGTGAAATCATGGATCGAGCCGAGCGTGCCATCGTCAAGCGCGGTTGGGATTTCTGTGATCACGCGAAAGCCGAAGTTCTCCAACGCCGGCACCGCATCAGACAAGGGTAAGGCGCCGCTGCTTTGATAGACTTTGAGGCGCAGATTGTCGGCTGCATCACCGTCCAGATGGTACAATCGCACATCGCGCTGGATGGCATCATCACCGCTGGTGCGGGCACTGAGGGCGCGGATCCGGCGAATATCAGTTGCTGCCTCGGCGGTGCCATAAAGCAAGCGGTAATTGGCCGGAAACGCACCGGCATAACGCGCCGCAATCGCCATTGCGCGAGCAGGGTCTTCGCTCTTGGCAAGATGGCGCTCAACGCCCTCACCCCATCCGCGCAGCATGTCTTCCAGGCGGCCTTCCAGCTCATCCTCTTCTGGCATTGCTTTGGCTTCGCGAATATCGAGCACGAATTGCAACATCGCCAGATTGCCACCTTCGACCTCCAGGCTCCAATCCAGGACTTTCGCATTCGCCTCGGCGGTCAGCAGCTCCTGAATTTGCAAGCGCACTTGAGTGGAGAGCAAGTCTCGCGGCAGCCACACAAAGGCAAACACATGGCGGCCCAACTGCGAACTTGCGAGCGACAAGCGCGGCCTTGGCCGATCAACCAGGCTCATCATAGTAGTTGCCAGGCGGCCAATGTCCGCGCGGTTGAACGCAATCAGCAAATCATGCGGCAGAGCAGTAAAGGCATGGACCAGCGCTTTACCGGTATGCCCGGAAGGGTTGAAGCCAAGCTCTTTAGTCAGCGCATCAAGATTTTCGCGCAGATGCGGCACGGCGGCAGGCGCGGAGGCAAGCGCGGCGCTGGTCCACACGCCGGTATGAATCGACAAGGCAACGACTTTGCCTTGCTTGCGGATTGGGACGATAAACAGATCGAGTGGCACACGCCGGTGAACTTTGGCCGCGTGGTTCGATTTGATGATCAGCAGCTCTCGCGTGCGGCCATTGGGTCGTTTCTGCCCAAACCACTTGAATGCTTTATCGTATGACGCATCGGCCAGCAAAGCGCGTGCGCTCTTGCGGCAAATCCCCAGCAGGCCGGATTGGCTGCCATCGCGGCGGCGGGTTACATGGCCCAATTGAGTCAACATTCCGCTGTTGAGCCATGTCAGCAGATCTTTGAATTCCGGCTCTTTCATGCGCCCGATATCCGCCTCCATGGCGGATTGCACTTTGGGCCAATCATTTACGGCGGCCCGGACATCACCCAGGGTCAGCCGCAGTTCTTTGAGCAATTCGCGGCGTTGGCGCGCGTCGATCCGAGGCGTTTCGATATAGATCATCGATTCGCGCGCATCGCCAGAGCCGAGTTCGGTAAGTTTGCCCGACTTGTCGCGTTTCACTGAAATGATCGGATGCACCAGCCGGTCAATCGTCACTCCTTGGGCAGCGAGCGCAGAGGCGACCGAATCGACGAGAAACGGCATATCGTCATTGACCAGAGCGATGCGCATAATGCGCCGCTCATCAGTTTCGGTTTCCATGACGAGCGATGCGTGATCTATCTCGCGCTGCTCGGCTGCGGCCAGCAGAAACGCAGTCGCCTCTTCCAGAGCTTGCTTGGCAAAGGGCGTATCACCGGGCAGAATCGCATTGCTCAGCCGGTCTGACAGCGCGGAATGATGCTTGCTGCGGCGCGGATTACGCACCGATTTTAATTTGGCTGAAGCTTTTCCTGCGAGCTTTTTAGCGGGTTTCGAAACCATCTTCGCCCCTTTGATATTATATTATGCGTGAGCGCATTATTCCATCAACGATAGTCGAGATTGGCTTGGTCGCGCAACCGTGTCGAACACCTGCCCGCGCAAAATTTTTTGTTTAGACTTACGTCGCGGTTGAAGCGGCCTTCTCTCTAGTTCGAAGCGCTTGCATTGTGATTTCCAGCGAGCGAATTCGGGCCGCTGGATCATAGGTCGCGCCGCACAGCATAATCTCATCCGCGCCGGTACGTTTGATGAAATCGTTCACTTGGCTCGCCACCATATCGGCGGTGCCGATGGCTGCGGCTTGGCCGATATGGTTGAGCATGGCGCGCGCTGGCGCGGGCAGGGTCGAGGTGTATTGTGCAATCGGTGGTGGCAGTTTGCCGGGATTGCCGCTGCGCAGCCGGACAAAACTTTGCTGCTGACTTGAGGCAAGCAGACGGGCTTCCGCTTCGCTTGGCGCGGCAAAGACGTTCATCGCCACCATGACATGCGGGCGATTCAGCGCGTCTGACGGTTCGAAGTCCCTCCGGTACAGCTCCAGCGCAGCATCCAAATGATCAGGTGCGAAATGCGCGGCAAACGCATAGGGTAGACCGAGCTTTGCCGCGAGTTGAGCGCCAAACAGGCTGGAGCCCAGCATCCACATCTCCGGCCGAGCGCCCAGGCCCGGAGTGGCCGTGATTGGCAGGTCGGGATCGCCGGTCAGAAGCGCGCGCAGTTCCGCCACATCCTGCGGGAAATATTCAGCCGCCTGATGCAGGTTTTTGCGCAAGGCACGCTGCAATTCTGGCCCGGCCCCAGGTGCCCTTCCCAACCCCAGATCAATTCGGCCGGGGAACAAGGCGTCCAATGTGCCGAATTGCTCAGCAATCTGGAACGGTGTGTGATTGGGCAGCATAATCCCGCCAGAGCCGATCCGGATCCGGCGGGTCGCATTGCCGATATGAGCGAGCACCACAGAGGTGGCGCCGCCCGCGATCCCATCCATCGCGTGATGTTCCGCCACCCAAAAGCGTTTGCAGCCCATGCGCTCTGCCGCGCGCGCCAGATCAGTCGCATCGGCCAAAGCCTCTGCCACATTCCCGCCTTCGCGAACCGGGATCAGATCAAGCACAGAAAATTCGGTCATATCAGCCCTCTTGCTATGGGGCTGGTGTAACAGGGCCCAGCTGTTTCAGATAGCCGCTAGCGGTCTTTGCCTGCGGACTGCTGGGCGCAGTGTCGATCACCGATTGCCAGCTGGCGCGGGCGGCGTCATCGCGCGAGATCCAGCACCGCGATTACACCCGCCTCCAGCCCGATTTGCGGATCAAGCGGGGCAAGGCCAGCCGCCTTCTCAATCGCCGTTTGCGCCTCGGGCAGTTTGTTTTCGCGCCGTAGCAGCGTTGCTTTGAGCAGCCATGCCTCCGCGTCGCCAGGCATGAGGCGTGTTGCATTGTCCAATTCGATGAGTGCTTCTTCCGGCTGATCAATCTCAACCAGGGCGCGAGCCATATCAAGTGCTGCTGCTGCTTGGAGTGCACCAGACGCAGCAGTTTTGGCGTCAATGCGTGCCTCTCTCAAAATATTGTAGGCGTCTGCCCAAAGCGTGTTTGCCAGGGCGGCATTGCCGGCCATGACGCCAAAACGTGCCCGCGCTCTCGGCTCTTCCGCAGGCGTTTCATCGCGGGCCGCGATGAAAGCGGCAGTCGCATCGTCCCACAGGTTCAGCTTTGTCGCTGCGAGCCCCAGGCAGTGATTGGCAATGACCCTGGCCGCGCCGGATGTTTGGTTGCGCTCGATCTGCGCTTTGGTGTGGGCGCGGGCCGGGTCGCTTTCGACCAGATCAAGGCAATCGGTCAGCCAAATGCTCAGCGGATCGGCGGGTTGCGGCGGGGCAATTTCATTGGTGGTGCGTGGCGGGCGATTGAGCAGCTCATCGGGTGCACCCTGGATCGCGCCAGCGCTGGGGTTGGGGCCAACCTGAAGCAGCATGAGGATGAGCGCGCTGGAAAAAGACACTGTGATATTCGCCTAGTAAAATTGATCGACCGTCGCTTGCAGCAGCGCGATATCATTCTTGCGCGACAAGCGGTGATCGCCGTCTTTGACAAAGGTCACCTGTACATTGTCCGAACGCATCGCCTTGGAGAGCCGCAGGCTGATTTCCCAGGGCACATCCTCGTCCTTTTGGCCGTGCAGCAGGCGAACCGGGCAATCAATCGCGACCTCGCTGTCCAGTTTTAGATTGGCCTCGCCATCCGCGAAAAAGCCCGGATGGGTGGGCGTTGGTTCTGGCCCGTAAGGGTTATCTTCGTAGAGCACTTCGCCCGCCGCCATCTGTCCGCGCTGCTCGTCGGTGAAGCCCCATGTCGTAAAGTCGGGAGCAGCCGCGATGCCAATCATTCCAGTCAGCCGCGCACCCAAAGCCTCGCCCACCATCAGCATCAGCCAGCCGCCCATGGATGAGCCGATCAGCAGCACGCCGCCATCGACATAGGCCTCGATCAAAGCAAGCACTTCATCGCGCCAGCGGGACAGCGTACCATCGGCGAAGTCGCCATTGCTCCGCCCGCATCCGGAATAATCGAGCAGCAGGCAGGCCCGCCCCAATTCCGCCGCGCGGGCGAATATTGCGCTCGCCTTGCCTCCGTCCATGTCCGACATATAGCCGGGCAGAAAGACCACAGTCGGGCCGGTGCCTGCAATGTGGCGAAAGGCAATTTTCTGCCCATCGTCAAACTCGTGAAATCGAATATCGCTCATGTGCGCCCTCATGCCCGCAGGCAGCGTGCGCGCGCAAGGGCGCTGACGCGGCAAAACCCGCTCCACTCGGCGCACTGGGGTGATACGCAACCGGGTGAAGCGGGATGCATGCGATCGGAGTGCTTTGGCGGCGAGCAGGGTTTAGTCGCGGCTGAAAATATCCTCGATCGCAAGGCCGAACACATCGGCGATTTTGAACGCGAGCGGCAGGGACGGGTCATAGCGCCCCTTCTCAATCGCATTGACGGATTGGCGCGAGACGCCGAGTTTGTCTCCGAGGTCTTGCTGGCTCCAATCGCGCTCTGCGCGCAGCACTTTGAGGCGATTGTTCACTGGCTGATGCCTTTGAAGCGGAACCAGTAATAGCTAAGTATCAGGGCCAGCATGGTAACCCCGACCACGTTCTCTGCAGACATATCAGGCAGGTCAAAGACTTTGGTCCCGATGATCCAGAACATGTGCACGAACATAGAAGCGGCGACGCCTACCAATGCGGCATTGGCCATGATCTGAAAAAGATATTCTTCGCTGCACCGCCGATCAATTGCTGCGCCGATCGCAACCAGAAGGCTGACTATCAGCGTTATCGGGACAAGAATGCCCGCTTGCTCCCACTGGGTGAGATTTATTGCGCTCACACGCGGTGGGTCGATCTCCGCGATCATTACGGCTGAGGCAAACAGAGGTAGAACGAGAAACCAATCGAGCCTGCTTATTCCCATTTTCATGGCAGAATTCCTAAGTTTATGATGGTCATAGCGCTCACACAGCGCCCCATGTACCGTATTGGATACGGTTGGAAACCGCTCCGATGGCAAGGCCGAGGAACCACATCACCGGCCACCAAAAGGCGTCGGCATGCGGAACCAGATCGGCGGTTTCCAGAAAGCCCCAGACCGCGGCGAGGCTGAGGGTGAATCCAGTGGCGATAAGCGATTGGCGCACGACGAGCATACGGATGAATTCGTCTTGCTCCTCGACGATCAAGCGTCCGATGGCCCAAAACACGCCAATCACGCCAAACCCGGGTAGCAATGCGACCAGTATCCTGATCGCGACATCCACATTCTCTGCCTTGTCGACATAGACGAGCAGGCCCATCGCCACCATGTAGCAGCTGGTCGAAATTGCGATGCGTTTGAGATAGCGCCTTTTCGCCTCGCCCTTGAGGCACCCCGCACCGCCTGAATCGATCCGTCTGCTGGCGGAGGTGAACAGTGGAACAATCAGTGCTGCTGGAACGATCATCAGGATGATCTCAGCCGCTCCCTCGACTGCGCCCGAAATGCTCAGCGCAGCGCTGATGCCAAAGGCGATGAGCATCAACACACCCCAGAACACTGGTCCGCGGCCCAAAACGCCCCGGCTTTCTGTTGTTGCCCCGCTCATAGCAGGCACTTTGAATTGCTCTTGCACCCACCGTTGAGCATGCCCATCGCTGCGCCGCTCAGGCCGCCTATGATCCCAAAGGACGCGCCATTGCTTAGCTCACTTGCGGCCAGGAATATTGCGGCAGTGATGATGATCACGGCCCATAGTATAGCTTTGTTTCGAATTGTCATTGGTAAAGCTCCCTTTCAACTGTGGAAAGCATACTTGTCATTGATTCGTATGTTTGTCAAGCACACTTTCCATAATGGAGCGGTTGCTTTCCGGTTGAAGTCCAAAACACGGGTAATGACATCGCCATTCGCCGCGCCTATATCTGCGCTCATGGCTAACCGTGTGACTACCACCACCACTACCACCACCCCGGATTTCCGGGGCCGGTTGCTGTTGGTCTGATCCAGCCACACCCGCGCCCCGAACTTTCGGTTTCGGGCGGCGCGGTGTCAGCCTCCTGAAAAAGCTGAAATTACCAAGACACCGCTCTTCAAGCGCGCGCGTGAGTGTGTCATGGGCGTGAACGCAAACAAGACGGAAGAACGATGACCGAATTGCTCAAAATCAGCCTGCCCGATGGCACAACGCGCGAAATGCCGGAAGGCAGCACGCCGGCCGATGTGGCCGCCGCGATTGGCCCAGGCCTTGCCAAGGCGGCGCTAGCCGCGCGCGTCAACGGAGAGGTGCGCGATATTGGTCGCCCGTTCGAGGGTGACGCTGAGCTTGAGCTGATCACTAGCCGTGATGAAGCCGATGCGCTGGAACTGGCGCGGCATGACTTTGCGCACGTGCTGGCCGAGGCGGTGCAGGCGCTCTATCCCGGCACACAGATCACCTTTGGCCCCGCGACCGATGATGGCTTTTACTATGACGTGATGGCTCCGGCCGACCGCGAGCCGTTTAGCATGGATGATCTGCCCGCTATTGAAGAGAAAATGCGCGAGATCATCGCCGCCGATAAGCCATTGGTGCGCGAGGTTTGGGCGCGCGCTGATCTGATCGCGAAATGGGAAGCGGACGGTGAGGCGTTTAAGGCTGAATGGGCCAAGGAACTACCTGAAAACGAAGAGCTGACCGTTTATTGGTCAGGCGAACCACGCAGCGAAGGGGCGTGGCTCGATATGTGCCGCGGGCCGCATTTGGCCTCCACGGGCAAACTGGATCCGGCGGCGTTTAAGCTGATGCGGGTGGCGGGCGCGTATTGGCGCGGTGATCAGCGCAATGCGCAGCTCACGCGGATTTACGGCACTGGTTGGCTCAACAAGAAACAGCTCAAACAGCATCTTCACCGGTTGGAAGAAGCCGCCAAACGCGACCACCGCAAATTGGGCCGCGAGATGGATCTGTTCCACCTTCAGGAAGAAGCCCATGGCAGCGTGTTCTGGCACCCTAAAGGCTACCGGATCTGGCGCGAGCTAGAGGCCTATATGCGCCGCAAGATGGACGGCGGGGGCTACCGCGAGATCAAGACGCCGCAGCTGATGGATATCCGCCAGTGGGAGCAATCCGGCCACTGGGGCAAATATGCTGAAAATATGTTTGCTGTGCCTGATATGGTCCCGGAAGTGGACGAAGACGGCGATGGCCCGGCTAAACCTGCGGTTGAAAAAGACGCCGATTGGATGGCGATCAAACCGATGAATTGCCCCGCCCACGTGCTGGTGTTTAAGCAAGGCATCACGTCCTATCGCGACCTTCCGATACGGCTGGGTGAAATGGGCTGCTGTCACCGTAATGAGCCGCACGGGGCGCTGCATGGCCTGATGCGGGTGCGTCAATTCACTCAGGATGATGCGCATATTTTCTGCACCGAAGACCAAGTGGTCGAGGAGGTGCGCAAATTCTGTGAGCTTGCAAACGGTGTCTACAAGGATTTCGGCTTCACCTATCATGTTAAGCTCGCCACGCGTCCGGAAAAGCGCTTTGGCTCCGATGCCGATTGGGACAAGGCGGAGCAGGAATTGCGCGATGCTGTGGCCGAGGCGGGCATGGACAATGAAGAATATGGCTGGAAAGAGCTGCCCGGCGAAGGCGCGTTCTATGCGCCAAAGCTGGAATGGCACCTGACTGATGCGATTGGCCGGACATGGCAAGTTGGCACGATCCAGGGTGACCGCGTCCTGCCCGACCGTCTCGATGCGACTTATGTTGGTGAGGATGGCGGCAAGCACCGCCCGGTTATGCTGCACCGCGCGATTTTCGGTTCTTATGAGCGCTTCATCGGCATTCTGATCGAGCATTATGCTGGCCGTTTGCCAGCATGGCTTGCCCCGGTTCAGGCCGTGGTTGCGCCGATTGTGTCGGACGTTGATGGCTATGCCACAAAGGTTATGGCGAAGCTGGAGGCGGCGGGAATCCGGGTGGAAGGCGATCTTCGCAATGAGAAGATCAACTATAAGGTGCGCGAACACTCGCTGGCGAAGGTTCCGTATCTGTTTGTGGTCGGCAAGCGCGAGGAAGAAGAGGGCACGATTGCCCTGCGGACCTTGGGTGAGAAAGACCAGCAAGTGCTGTCTTTGGATGACGCCCTGGCGCTGATCACAAAGGCGGCCACCCCGCCTGATCTTTGCGCCTGAGCGCATTTGATCGCATAGATCATGGAATGGCTGGCCGGGCTTGATGCAGCGCAGATTGCGGCGGCGTTCGCAGCGACCATCGGTGCGTCCTTTGTGCGCGGGCTGGCCGGGTTCGGCATGGCGATCTTGCTGGTGCCGGTTTTGGCGCTAGCCTTGACCCCGGTTGAGGCGGTGATGATCGCCAATTTCCTGATGCTGTTTATCGGTCTTTTGGAGATCAGGCGCTTGGTGCTGGGCGCTGAAAAATCCGCATGGATGATCAGCGGTCTTGTCGCGCTCACGACCGCGCCGGGATTGCTGCTGTTGTCTGTGACGCCGCCTGATCTCGCGCGGCTGCTCATCGCAATGGTGGCCTTGTCAGCCTTTGCGCTGGTGCTCTTGCCTCAGCGTTCAGCCAGCGTTCCCGGATCGCTCCAGACAGGGGTAACCGGACTGACCAGCGGCATCCTCACTGGCTTTGCTGGTATGCCGGGGCCGCCGGTTGTGCCTTATTACGTCGGCCGGGCGATCCCGCGCGACACGGCCAAGGCTTCGATGCTGCTGATCTTCACGATTGCTTCGATCGCAGCGATTATTTCAGGGTCCTTGACTGGCGTGATTGATCAGCGAGTGGTGCTTTTGTCGGCCGGGCTGTTTCCCGCTGTGATATTTGGCAATTGGCTAGGCGGCCTCGCCTATGGCCGGATCAGCGATACGGTCTGGCGGAGTTTTGTCGGCTTGGTGCTGTTCGCCGCTGCCTTTGCGGCTCTCACCCGTCTGTTTTAGCGGACCCAGCGCGCGGCGAGCACTCGCCCGCCGTTCGGTTCGCGCAGGACCAAAGCATGCGCATCTGCTCCCGGTGTGGTTAGCCTGTCTTGGCGCAGCTCAACACTTGCCGTGCCACCATCCCAGCGGGCCAGCACTTTTTCATCCAGCAAAACATTGGTGTAGGAGATGCGGCGTCCGCCGTTCTCTCCGCGGCCAATCGCGACGCTTTCCTCGCTCGATACCGCCATCAGCACCAGCTCGGCGGGTCTCTCGGCTGTTCCGCTGAGGCCAATGCCATAGCCCAATCCGCCTGCTGGCTTGATGCGAATGGCGGCGCTTTGTGATCCTCGCGCCAGCGCAATATGGCGGCGATTGATGCGCTCGTTGGAGCCGACCTGGCCGAGCTCTCCATCGATCACCAATTGCGGGGTGTAGACGCCGTTATACCCAGCGAGCCCGCGTCGCGCATAGTCGCGCTGCAGGTTGGTGTTATCTTCGCGCGCAAGGGTGTCTTTCCAGCCTAAACGGTCCCAATAGGTGACCGGACGAGCGATCACGACGAGGTCCTTTTCTCTCGCTAGCTTGGCCGACAGCCGGTCCGCTGGAGGGCAGGATGAACAGCCCTGACTAGTGAACAATTCCAACAGGACAGGCTCGCCTAAAGTTCCGGTCTGCTCAGGCGGGTTTTGCTCTTGGCTGAAACCTGGAGCAGCGACAGAAGCGATTGCCAACGCGGCGGAGCCGATGGCCAGACCGAGTAGAGTTTTTGTCATGCGCGTCCCTCAAATATCCGCTGAGCAATGCGGGGATATTCGTTGGGATCTGCTGTTTGGTTACAGCGAGTGCAGCTTACAGTGGGAGCGGTTGCCCGGCAAAGATCAGCGCCGCGCCGCATGCCAGCACAATGACCGAGCGGGCGATATCGACCGGATGGGCCGTTGCAAGCTGCAAAGGCTTGCGAGTAATGGCGATTGCTTTGACCATGAGGCCCACGTTCGCGGGCAAATGCTAACAGGTCGTTAAGATTAACCACAATTGGCTAAATGAATGCAGAGGGCATTTGCTGGCTGGCGCAGTGAAATCCGCCGCCGCCGGCGAGCACGGCATCCGCTGGCAGGCCGATGGTCTGCCGATCTGGGAAGAGCGCGGCGATCGCCGCGACGCCCTCCGTATCATGCACTGAGCCAAAGGTCGGCACCACGACGAGGTTCGTGGTGATGGCAAAATTTACATAGCTTGCCGGTTCAATCTCGCCATCGCGCAGGATCAGTCCAGGCGATGGGATGGTCACCACCTCCACTCCAAACGCTTCGGCGCGGCGCTTTGCATCCGCATAGATTGCTGCGTTGGGATCATCATCGCCCTTGGCATGAGGAATAACGAGTAGGTCGGGACCAACAAAGCGCGCCAGATTGTCGACATGGCCATCAGTGTGATCATTGATCAGGCCATCGCCGAGCCACAGCACCCGTTCGAACCCGAGCGTGCGCTCAAGCTCCGCTTCGATTGCAGCGCGCGACATGCCGGGATTGCGGTTTGGGTTCAAAAGGCATTGCTCAGTCACCGCGCACAGCCCGGTGCCGTCGCCTTCCACCGCGCCGCCTTCCAATATCATCGGCGAGGTTTTGAGGGGCAGATCGGCATCACGCGCCAATTCTGCGCCAATGCTCTCATCGCCCGCCATCTCATATTTGCCGCCCCAGCCATTAAAGCCGAAACGGCGCGCGGCGCGCTCGCCATTATCAGACACGATCAGCGGCCCCGTGTCGCGCAGCCAAATATCGCCGTAAATCCGCTGTTCCAGCGTCACCGCCTTGCTCACCAGAGCGCGGGCGCGGGCTTTGTGCGCTTCATCGCGCACGAGCAGACGCACTGCCTGACCGCTGTCAGCCACAGCGTTGGCAAAGGCCGCGATCTGTTCCTGCGCAGCCGCAAGAAAACCCGGCCATTCTTCGGCCAGATGTGGAAAGCCGATCCACAACCATTCCTGCGGTGCCCATTCAGGAGGCATCAGGACGGTCATGAACCGGCTTTCGATTCGTCAGCTAAACGGGTGCTGAATCAGCAGCCCGTCTTGGCGCTGGCGCAGCTTTCATCGCGAGTGGCTTTGAACTCATCACCTTCGTTCCAATTCGGCCAGCTGCTGCTTTCCGCCATCATCCGCCCGATCCGGTAGAACAATTGCAAATCGCCCATCACGCCGGACCAGTCCCACTCTTCGTTGAACTCGTCCTTTGGCCCGTGATAGCGGTTTTCGGTGTAATCTTTGGCCACCGCGGCGCCCGCATCAATGCCGCCTTCGACCAGGTCTTCACCGCCATCAATATAGAGCATTGGCACGCCCTGCTTGGCAAAGGCGAAGTGGTCAGAGCGGTAGTAATAGCCCGCCTCTGGCTTCGGATTGGGTGTCATGGTGCGGCCATCGGCCTCCAGCGCCGCCATCATAAAGGCGTCGAGTTGAGACTTGCCCGGGCCAACCACGGTCACATCCTTGGCTGGGCCAGCAACCTGGAAGGCATCCATGTTGATCCCGCCAACCGTCTGATCCAGCGGGAACACTGGGTTTGAGGCATAGTAATATGCGCCGAGCAGGCCGGATTCCTCAGCCGTCACGGCCAGGAACACGAGACTACGTTTAGGCGCGCCAGCTTTCGCATGCGCCTCGGCCAAAGCGACCAAGGCCGCAGTACCGGTCGCATTGTCGACTGCGCCGTTGCAAATGTCATCGCCATCGGGAGCTGGTTTACAGCGGCCAAGGTGATCCCAGTGCGCGGTGTGGATGATGTATTCGTCAGGCGCTTCGCTGCCCGGCAGAACGCCGATGACATTTTGCGATTTGAACGTGCGAATGTCGTTTTCAAAACTGGTGGAGGCTGACATGCCCAGCTCAACCGCTTCAAATCCTTCAGTCTTCGCCGCCGCTGTCAGCGCGTCGAGATCTTGCCCTGCTGCGGCCAGCAATTCGCGCGCAGCCTCTTTCTGGATCCAGCCATTCATCGTGGTGAGCGGCGGAGGATTGTCACCGCGAGCGGGATAAGCTTGGGGGCCGGACCAGCTGCTTTCAACCACGTTCCAACCATAGCTTGCAGGTTCGGTGTCATGGACAATCAGAACGCCTGCTGCGCCCTGGCGGGCGGCCTCTTCATATTTGTAGGTCCAACGGCCATAAAATGTCATCGCGCGGCCGTTGAATTTGCCTTCAAGGCCGGTGGTTTCATAGTCAGGATCATTGACCAGCACGACCACGGTTTTGCCTTTGACATCGACGCCTTCGTAATCGTTCCAATCGCGCTCTGGTGCGTTGATGCCGTACCCCACGAATACCATTTCGCTGTTCGTAAGCTGCGTTTGCGCATCTTCGCGGTAGGTCACGCCGACCCATTCGCTACCGAAATCATAGACCAGATCGGTATCGCCATTGGTGATGGTGAGCGGCGCAAAGTTTTTGCCGGTGATTTCTACCAGCGGCACTTCCTGTACCCAGCTCTCGCCATTGCCGGGCTGAAGGCCAGCGGCTTCGAAACGTTCGGTCAGCAGGGCAACGGTCAGTTCTTCGCCTTTGGTGCCGGGCATACGACCCTCAAACTCGTCGCTGGAAAGCGTCCGCGTGATGTCGACCATTGTCTCTTCAGACAGCTCGCCTGCCGCCACTTCAGGAATGTCCATCCCGTCCATGCCAGTGTCGCCGCCGAGCGAGCTCGTCGCATCGCATGCCGTCAGCGCGAACGCGCAAGCGGCCAATCCGCCAAGCTTTAATGCTTGTTTGATCATTGTCGGTGATTCCTCTCATCCAAAATCATTGCGCGCACCTTTTGCAGAGCGGAGCGCGGCCCGCAAGGCGCGATGCGCGCCTGATCGATCACCGGAGCGCTTGCGAGACCAGCGTTCGCGCGTCATTGAGACGGAGATGGCGCAGGCAAATTTGCACGATTGGGATGGGGCATTGGCGCGGGCGCGTGCCGAGGCGCCGTTTCTGGCGCGCGGGCTAGAGCGGATGCCGCAGCTTGCCGAATTGCTGGGTGGCGGAGATGCCGAGGGCGCTTTGTCATGGGCGAAGTGCGCTGGTGACGGCGCGGATGATCTCGGCGTTGCCTTGCGGCGAGAGCGGATTGCTCTGTCAGTCGCGCTGGGCATAGGCGATCTGGCCGGGGCCTTCTCGCTCACGCGCGTGATGCAGGAGCTGTCCGATTGCGCCGACCGCGCGCTCGACCGGGCGATTGCCCATGTCATTGCAGAGCGTACCGATGGGGAGGCCGCGCAGGGGCTTTATGCCTTGGCGCTGGGCAAACAGGGTGCGCGAGAGCTCAATTACTCTTCTGACATTGATCCGATCCTGCTTTACGATCCAGAGACACTGCCGCGCCGCACCAAGGATGAGCCGGGCGAGGCAGCCGCGCGTTATGCCCGCCAGATCGTGCAATTGCTGTCCGAAAACACTGCTGATGGTTTTGCTTTTCGGGTCGATCTGCGGCTGCGCCCAGCCAGTGAGGTAAGCCCACTGGCCGTTTCAGAAGGCGCGGCGCTTTCCCATTATGAGAGCGCTGCTTTGGCGTGGGAGCGTGCGGCCTTTATCCGGTCGCGCGCTTGCGCCGGCGACATCGCCGCAGGTGAAGCGTTTTTACAGCGAATTCAGCCCTTCGTTTGGCGATCCAGTCTGGATTTCGGCGCGATCGACGAAATCCGTCAGCTTACCGCACAGATCCGTGCAAACCATGACGGCCCGCTCCGCCCCGGTCCTGGCTTTGATGTGAAGCGCGGGCGCGGCGGCATTCGTGAGATAGAGTTCTTCGCGCAAACCCATCAGCTTATTCATGGTGGGCGCGATCCCAGTCTGCGGGTGAAGGGCACGTGCGCGGCGCTCGATGCTCTGGTGGTGGCTGGCCGAGTTGATGGCGATGAAGCGGCTTTGCTGGGGTCGACTTATGACCGTCTGCGCGTGATTGAGCATCGATTGCAAATGATGAACGATCGCCAGACGCATATCTTACCCGAAGGCGCGGCCCTGGATGCGGTCGCTCGGCTTGACGGTTTGGCAGATGGCGCGGTGCTGATTGCAGAGCTGGACGCGCTGACGCAGGCGGCAGGCGCGGTCTATGACAAGCTCATCGGCGATGATGTCAGCGCCTCTCCGCCCGTGCCAGAGCCGCCACAAGCCGAAGCCTTGACGGAGCAATTGAACAATCTGGGCTTTGCTGAGCCGGACAGGCTGGCGGCGCGGATCAGGGGATGGCGTGAGGGGCGCTATCAGTGTTTGCGTACCCCGCAAGCACTTGCGGCGTTCGATGCTCTTTTACCTGAACTGGTGGCTGCTTTTGCGGGGGCGGATGACCCGGACCGCGCGCTGACCCGGTGGGAGAGTGTGCTCGCCAATGCGCCTTCTGCGATCAACCTGTTTCACCTGCTCTCCGCGCGCCCGGCGCTGCTAGCGCAATTGGTCGGCGCGCTCACTTTGTCGCCCATGCTGGCCGATGAGCTCGGCCGCCGCCCGGAACTGCTCGATATTCTGATTGATGAGAGCGCGTTGGAGCTGCCAGGTGCTGTTGCTGAAATCGCCGAAGATATGCGGCGGATCGCGGCCCGCGATGATTACGAGGCGCAATTGGACGCTATTCGCGTGGTTACAGGCGAGCAACGCTTTGCGCTCGGCGTGCAGCTGATCGAGGCGCTGAGCGATCCGATTGACATTGCGAGCGGTCTGTCGCGCGTGGCCGAGGCGGGGCTGAAAGTGGCAGCGGATGCAGCCGCGCGCGAATTCGAGCGTGTGCACGGACAGATCAACGGCAGCGAGGTCTGCGTCTTAGGGCTGGGCAGATTTGGTGGTGGGGCGCTGACTCACGCATCTGACTTGGACATTATCTATCTGTTCTCAGGCGATTTCGATGCGCAGTCCGACGGTGAACGGTCGCTTGGCGCAACGCTTTATTACAACCGCTTGGCCAGCCGCATTAGCGCAGCTCTATCTGTCCCTACGGCGCAAGGTGCGCTCTATGAAGTGGACACACGACTGCGCCCGCAGGGGAACCAAGGCCCGCTGGCGGTATCGCTCGAAGCCTTCGCCAAATATCAGCGCGAGGCGGCCTGGACCTGGGAACATATGGCACTGGCGAGAGCGAGGGTTTTGATCGGGCCAGCTGCGGCGCGCGGCCAGCTCAACGAAATCATCACCGGGGTGCTTTGTAAGCCGCGCGATCCGGCGGAACTGCGCATAAATGTGCTGACCATGCGGAGTGAAATGGCGCAGCATAAGCCTGCTCGCGGGCCGCTGGATGTGAAGTTGCTACGCGGCGGGTTGGTTGATTTTGAGTTCCTCATCCACTTCCTGCAACTGCGCGATGGTGAGGGGCTCGATCCTGATCTTGGTGCGGCCATTCCCATGCTGGTGCGGGATGGCGCTTTACCGCAGCCAATGATTGCTGCCTATGATTTGATGACCCGTATTCTGGTAGCGGGGCGCTTGCTTGCGCCCGATGGCAAGGAGCCTCCGCCCGCTGCTGCCGATGCGCTGGCGCGGGCCTGCAAGGCGCAGAATTACAAAGGCCTCTTGCACAGCCTAACCGAGGCGCGGCATGAGGTCGCCAAAGCTTGGGAGGCGATTCTCGAGTACCAATTGGAGATTGACGAATGAGCGATTTTGCGAGCGTTGGTGACGCCCTGCCCGATATTGAAATGGGCACGCCCGATGGCGGTACGGTGAAGCCGTCGGATTTCCACGGCAAGAAGCTGGTGCTGTTCTTCTATCCCAAGGACAACACGCCGGGCTGCACGACCGAGGCTAAGGACTTCACTGCGCTTAAAGGCGAATTCGATGCGGCGGGAACGGAGCTGCTTGGCGTCAGCAAGGACAGCGCGAAGAAGCACCAGAACTTTATCGCCAAGCACGATCTCACAACCCCTCTGGCGACCGATGCGGAAGAAGGCGGATTGTCTGATACGCTCGGCGTTTGGGCCGAGAAACAGATGTATGGCAAGACCTATATGGGCATGGTGCGTACTACCTATCTGGTCGGCGCAGACGGCAAGATTGCGCAGGTCTGGAACAAGGTGAAGGTCAAAGGCCACGCCGAAGAAGTGCTCGCCGCCGCAAAGGCGCTCTAAGCTCCAATGCAATCCTTGGCCTCTGCCATTCGCGGCGCACTGCTCACCGCTGATCCGCGCGCAAAATGCTTTGCAACGCGTGATGTCGTGCGCCGTTGGAACAAGGGTGCGCTAGAATGGCAGTTTGACGTCACGATGCCAGATGAGCCCGCGCGGCCCAGCGAGCCGGAGCTCTTGCCGCCCAGTCACATGCCCAAGCGCGGCAAAGGCGGATCAGAGCGCGGCCGGATCGCCTTGTGGCACAGTCTCGCGCACATTGAATTTGTCGCGATTGATCTCGCGCTCGATATGGCGGGCCGTTTCGGCGAGCAGATGGGTGAGGAATTTGTCTCTGATTTCCTGAGTGTTGCTGCTGATGAGGCGATGCATTTCGCTCTGCTCGACCGTAAGCTCAAGACGCTTGGCAGCTATTACGGCGCGCTGCCAGCTCATGGCGGATTGTGGCAGGCGGCAGACGAGACCAAGCACGATGTCCTAGCGCGTCTCGCTATTGTCCCGATGGTGTTGGAGGCGCGGGGATTGGACGTCACGCCAGCAACCCTAGAGCGGGTCCGGGCAGCAGGTGATGAGAGCGGCGCAAAAATTTTGGCGCGAGATCCTTGACGACGAAATTCGCCATGTCGCGTTTGGCACCAAACACTTTATCGCATTGGCCGATAAGGCGCAGGAATCGCCCGAATCCACGTGGAAAAGGTTAGTAAAAACTTACTTTCGGGGCGCCGTTAAACCGCCATTTAACGACTCAGCGCGTCTTGCAGCCGGTTTATCGCGGGAGTTCTACAGTTAAGTTGCTCTTTAAGATTTGAACCCGAATAAGTCCTTTCGAAACGGAATCGGGCGCAATTGCGCCGAAATTTAGGGCATCATTTGATGACAACGCTTACGAAGCGTCACATTGCTAGAGCTGCTTTGAGCGCATTTGGCATGGCGGCAATCGCCGCCGCAGCGCCAGCTTCAGCTAACAGTTCAGCTAACGCTGCTGTTGATATTAGCGAGCCGATCCGCGCGGCCCAGGATGATAATCTGACGAGCGGCGACGTGCAGTTCAGGCAGCTGTTCGCCAACTGGCAGGCGCTCGATAACGCGGGGCCAAACGCTCCAACTGAACAACCCAGCATTGCTATCCCATCACGCATGCCATTGGACGGTTTCAAACTAACCAGCGGATACGGCATGCGCAATCACCCCGTTCTGCGCCAACGCCGGGCTCACAAAGGTGTTGATCTTGCCGCGCCAACGGGCACTCCAATTTTTGCAACCGCTGACGGTATTGTTGGCAAGGCGCAATGGTTCTCTAGCTACGGCCTTTACATTCGCATCGATCACGGCGCTGACCTTGAAACGCGCTATGCCCACATGTCGAAACTGGCGGTTGCTGCTGGTGAGCGTGTGAAAAAGGGCGACATCATCGGCTATGTCGGTTCAACCGGCCGCTCCACTGGCCCGCACCTGCATTATGAAGTGCGGATTGATGGGGTTGCGGTCAATCCTATTCCCTATATGGTAGAGACACAAGCGCAGCAGCAATTTGACCGTCAGGCCGTCCTTGAAGGACGCGGCGGCGAATAAGCCCTTAGGGGCTCAGCGCGCTTTTAAGAGTTTACCCGCTGAACGCGGGATCGAACATTGGAGAGGGTGTTCGAACATAGGCGGCGGGTTATCCCGCCGCCTTTTTTCTGGGCGCGTTCCCGCTCGTTCAACGGCACCCAATATTTCTGCGAATTGACTTGCGAGCTGCGCTGCGCAAGCTAGGTTTCGTCTCGCAACTGACGGCCTCAATGCGCCGCATGGGAGAGATATCGATGAGCCTGCATCCAATTGCGCATGCGCAAAACCGCCCAGACCAAGCCGCTGTAATCATGGCGAGCAGCGGGGAGGCGCTGACTTTTGGTGAGCTGGAAAACCAGGCCAATCAGTTCGCGCACCTGCTGCGCGCGCGCGGTGTGAAGCCGGATCAAGCCTTCGCGGTTCTGCTGGAAAACCGGATGGAGTATTTCACTATCATCTGGGGCTCTCAGCGAGCAGGAACGATGCTGGTGCCGATTTCCACCCGGCTGACCGGGCCAGAAATCGCCTATATCCTTCGAGACAGCGAGACCAAGCTGCTGATCACATCGGGGGCGTTCGCCGATGTGCTGGGGACGGTGCGTGCGGAATGTCCGGATCTCGATATGCTCATAATGGACAGCGGAGATGCGCAGGATTTCGCCGCGGCATTGAGCGCGGAGAGTCCCGAGCCATTGGCCGATCAAACCGCTGGTCTTGTGATGCTGTATTCCAGCGGCACTACCGGGCGGCCCAAGGGCGTGCGCCCCGCTCCGCCAGAAGATCCCGATCCGCAGGCTCCCAATCCTCTCATGGCGCTGGGTATGATGGGCGCTGGCATGCCAGCGGATGGCTCGATGATCTATCTCTCGCCAGCGCCGCTCTATCATGCCGCGCCCATCGGCTGGTGCTCGACAGTCCACCGGCTCGGCGGAACGGTTGTCTTGATGGAGAAGTTCGATCCGGAAAATGCGCTGGCCGCGATCGAGACGTACAAGGTCACCGACAGCCAATGGGTGCCGACCCATTTCGTGCGTTTCCTGAAATTGGATGAGCAGACGCGCTCCAAATATGATCTTTCCAGCCATCAGCGCGCGCTCCATGCCGCCGCCCCTTGCCCCGTGCCAATCAAGCGAGAGATGATCGAGTGGTGGGGTCCGATCGTGAATGAATATTACGCCGGTAGCGAGGGCATTGGCATGACCCTAGTGAAGGCGCCGGACTGGCTGACTCATCCGGGCAGTGTTGGCCGCGCAATCCATGGCAAGCTGCATATCTGCGGCCCCGATGGTGAGGAGGTTGGCGCCGGCGAGGATGGTCTGATCTATTTCGAAAACGATATCCTGCCGACCTATCACAACGATCCGGTCAAGACCGCCGAGGCGATGCATCCCAAAGGGTGGATGACATTGGGCGATATCGGCCATGTCGATGAGGACGGTTTTCTCTATCTGACCGATCGAAAGAGCCACATGATCATTTCTGGCGGGGTCAATATCTATCCGCAGGAGGTCGAAAACCTGCTGCAAACCCACGCCAAGGTTATGGATGCGGCCGTGATTGGTGCACCCTGCCCCGATCTTGGCGAGAAGGTTGTCGCCGTGGTGCAGCCGGTGGATATGGGCGATGCTGGAGAGGGGTTGGAGGCGGAGCTGCGCGAATTTCTCGCCCCCAATCTCGCGCGCATCAAAATGCCTAAACTGTTTGATTTCCGCCCCGATCTGCCGCGTGAGGCCAATGGTAAACTCTATAAGCGCGAGCTGAGAGATGAATATGAAGCCAAAACAAGAGCGGGAGGGGCCTGATGACAAACGGTCCAGTGCTGGATGCGGAGCTGGCCCGCGCGGTGATTGACCCGGCGAGCTATGCGGAGTGGGACAGCCTGCTCGACCGGTTCGATGCGATCCGAGCTGAAACGCCGGTTGTCAGGATTGAGGGAGAAGAAGGGCTCCACCGGTCGTTCTGGCTGGTCACGGGCTATGACGCGGTGATGCAGGTGTCGAAAGACAATCAGACCTTTCTCAACAATCCGCAAACGGTGGTGTTCTCGCTCGATGAGGGAATTGAATTCGCCAAGGCCATGACCGGCGGCAGCGAGCATATGGTAGCCAGCCTCGTCACCTTTGATGCGCCGATCCACATGAAATATCGCAAGCTGACGCAGGAATGGTTCATGCCCAAGAACCTGCGCACGGTTGAGGCGGAGATCCGCAGCCTGGCAAAGCGGACGGTCGACCGCTTGCTAGCGGCAGGACCGGATGCTGACTTCGTGAAGCTCGTATCTGCGCCCTATCCCTTGCATGTGGTGATGCAGATTCTTGGCGTGCCCGAGGAGGATGAGCCGCGCATGCTGATGCTGACCCAGCAGATGTTTGGCGGACAGGACGACGAGCTAAATCAGTCGGGCATGGCGAATATGACGCCGGAGCAGATCACGCAGTTAGTTGCCGGGGCCGTGAAAGATTTTGAGGCCTATTTTGCCAGGATTACAGCGCAGAAGCGCGCCAAGCCTACGGGCGATGTGGCGAGCGTGATTGCCAATGCGACCGTCGATGGCGCGCCGCTCAACGACCGCGATATGATGGGCTATTACATTATTCTTGCGGCGGCTGGGCATGATACGACCAGCGCTTCGACCGCAGGTGCGATGATGGCACTAGCCCAAGATCCAGAGCAATTTGCGCGGGTAAGGGCCGATCGCAGCCTGTTGCCCGGTATCGTTGAAGAGGCGATTCGCTGGACCTCTCCGGTACAACACTTCATGCGCACTGCGGCTGAGGATGTGGAGCTTTGCGGGCAGAAAATTCGCAAGGGCGATTGGCTGATGATCAATTACGTCGCGGCCAATCATGATCCGGCGCAATTTCCTGACCCACGACGCTTTGACGCTGGGCGCTCACCCAATCGGCATCTCGCTTTTGGCGCGGGCGCGCATCAGTGCCTGGGATTGCATCTCGCGCGCCTTGAAATGCGTATTCTGTTTGAAGAATTGCTCGACCGGATTGAAAGTGTTGAACTGGCCGGAGAAGCCAAACGCGCCAAGTCGACATTTGTTGGTGGTTTAAAGGCTTTACCGCTGCGAATTGCAGCCTCCTAATCCCCCAATATGGGGAGTGGTTGCAATAAAACAAGGTCTGGATAACAATATTGATGGCGTTTGCGCATTATTCAATCTGCCATCACGATTTTCCTGTTATTTGCTTGCAACATGTGTTAACACTGCGTTCATGGGAAAAACTTGGAACAGAGGCGTTGCTATTGGTGCAGCGACGGGCCGTTGAGCCTGTTTGAGATACACAATCTGCCATTTGCGATCGCATTAATGCTGCTCGCGATCATAGCCATCGCGCAAGTGGTGGGCGTGGCGGATATGTTTGATGGGACAGATGTCGACGTTGATTTAGATCTCGATGTTGATGTCGATACTGATGGTATCGAAGCCATCACATCCGGCGGGTTTATGGATGGATTGCTCAGCCTGCTTGGGTTTGGCCGAGTGCCCTTCCTGATCTGGCTCGCCGGTCTGCTGCTGGTCTTTGCGTCAATTGGTGTGATCGGTCAGTCCGTGATCGCAGGCTTGCTCGGCGCACCGCTGCCCGCATGGCTGGCCGCGCCGCTTGCTGGATTTGCCGCCGTGCCCGCCAATGCTGCTTTCGTCAGGCCGGTTGGTGCGCTGCTGCCCAAGGATGAGACGAGCGCGGTTGGGTTGAGCAGCTTAATCAGGCGCGATGCGATCATCCAGACGGGTACCGCGCGCGCCGGGTCACCAGCGCGGGCCAAAGTGCTCGATCGTTTCAAACAACCTCATTTTGTCATGGTTGAACCCCATGATCCGAGCGCGGAATTGCGCGCAGGCGAAACAGTTCTGCTGGTGCGCCGCGAAGAAGGAACGTTCTTCGCCATTCGCTACGAAAATCGCTTGCTTGAATTAAACTAGGTTCAGCCCAAAAATCGAAACCTCATAGGAGAGAAAATGCCAGAATTTTTTGACTTAGCTATACTCATAGGCGCAGGCCTGTTGTTCTTCATCATCGTTATCGGTTTCCTGATGCGGCTTTACCGCAGGGCATCGAAGGAAATCGCCTTTGTGCGGACCGGTGTTGGCGGCGAGAAGGTCGTGATGAATGGCGGCGCGCTGGTGCTACCCATTTTTCACGAAACCATGCCGGTAAATATGAACACTTTGGTGCTGGCGGTGGTTCGCCGCGATGGAGAGGCACTGATCACGCTCGACCGCTTGCGGATCGATGTGAAGGCGGAATTCTATGTCCGTGTCCGCCCGGACTCCGAAGCGATCGCGATGGCCGCGCAGACCCTGGGTCAGCGCACGATGCAGCCAGAAATGCTCAAAGACCTCGTCGAAGGTAAATTCGTCGATGCGCTGCGCTCGGTCGCAGCAGGCATGAGCATGAATGAACTGCACGAACAGCGCGCGGATTTCGTCCAGAAAGTGCAGCAAGTCTCCTCCAACGATCTGGCCATGAATGGTTTGGAATTGGAATCGGTCTCGCTGACTGGTCTCGACCAGACGAGCATTGAGCACTTCAACGCCAACAATGCGTTTGACGCCGAGGGTCTGACCAAGCTGACCGAGCAAATTGAAGCGCGCAAGAAACTGCGCAACGATATTGAGCAAGACACGCGGGTTCAGATGGAAACAAAGAACCTAGAGGCGGATGCCAAATCGTTCGAAATCGGCCGTGATCAGGAATACGCACGGCTTGCTCAGGAACGTGAGGTTGAAGTGCGCCGTGCGGCTCAGATGGCGGAAATTGCCCGGGAGCAAGCAGAGCGCCAGCGCGAAGCAGATGCGGCGAAGATCGAGGCGAAAAAGCAGGTCGATGCTCAGCAGATCGAAGCGGATCGTTTGGTTGAGGAAGCCCGGATCGATCAGACTCGAGCGCTCGAGATTGCCCGCCAAGAGCAGCAGATCGCGGTTCAGAACAAGTCACGCGAGGAAAGCCAGGCCAAGGCAGAGGCCGATGCGGCTCGTGCCAAAGCGGTTGCTGCTGAAGAGCAGGTTGCGACCTCTCGTGAGAGCGAGATTGCCGAACGTCAGAAGAAGATTGAACTGATCGAAGCGGCGAAAGTTGCGGAGCGCGAAGCGATTGGCATCAAGGTCGAGGCTGAAGCTGAGAAAGACGCGGCAACCAACCGTGCTGAGGCAGCCCGACTTGAGGCAAAGGGCGACGCGGATGCTGAGATCTTGCGCGCCGAAGCCGACCGAGTTCGCTTCGAAGTCGAAGCAGCTGGTCAGGAGGCGATAAACGAGGCGGCCAACATCCTCTCGATGGATCAAATCAGCCTGCAGACCAAGCTGGCTCTGCTCAAAGTGCTGCCAGAGGTTATCCGTGAAAGCGCGAAACCGATGGAAGCGATCGACTCGATCAAGATCGTTCAGGTCGACGGGCTCACCAATGGCGGCTCTGGCAATGGCGCGGCCAATGATGGCGGCGGCGCAGGCGGCGGTTCCGGCAACCTTGCCACCGATGCGGTTTCAGCAGCTCTTGCTTACCGCGCTCAGGCCCCGGTGCTTGATGGATTGATGAAAGAGCTGGGCCTCAATGGCTCTTCGCTCGGATCACTCGTGGAAGCGGCGGCGCAAGAGAGCAATGATGGCGAAACGCCAACGCTGACCGAAGTTCTCAGCGATGTTGAGAAGCAGGTTATCGAAGCGGAAGCGGACCACGCGTCAAAGCCAGGCGCCTCTTTGGCGGACGGCAGCGGCGGAGGTCACGAAGCGGCTGAGTAAACATACATCGTCACCCTGAACTCGTTTCAGGGTCCATCGCAAATCAAGGCGCTGTGCTATCTGGGGCAGCGCCCTTTTGCTTATGGTTATGCTGAAACAAGTTCAGCATGACGACTTTTGGGTTCGAGGGAAGCTAACCCAACAATCTCGTCGCCATGGCGCGCACTTCCGCACCCATATCTTCGCGCTCCAATGCGAGAGCCAGAGTCGCCTCGACAAAGCCGACTTTACTTCCGCAATCATAGCGATTGCCATCGAAAGTCACTGCGTGAAATGGCTGCGAGCCAATCATCCGCGCCATTGCATCGGTCAGTTGAATTTCGCCGCCTGCACCTTTGCCCTGTGTTTCTAGCGTGCGCATCACCTCTGGCTGTAGGATGTAGCGTCCTGAGATAATTTTGTTGGATGGCGCTTCATCCACGGTGGGTTTCTCAACCAGCCCGCGCACCTCAGTCAGCGCTCCATTCTCTGCGCCCGGATCAATCACGCCGTAACTTGAGACCTCGTCGCGCGGCACCTCCAGCACGCTGATCAGATTGCCGCCGGTCTGCTGATAGGCATCGACCATTTGTTTCATACACCCGGTTCCACCTTTCTTTCCAATCATCAGCTCATCGGGAAGGAAGATCGAAAATGGCTCATCACCGACAATCGCCCGTGCGCACCAGATCGCGTGGCCAAGACCCATCGGCACTTGCTGGCGAACGGTGATGATATCGCCGGGGGTGGCACGGGTCGGCTCGAGCACAGCCATTTTTTTGCCGCGCTCGCTCATCGTGCTTTCCAGCTCATAAGCGACATCGAAATGCTCAACGATTGCGGTTTTGCCGCGGCCGGTGACGAAGATCATCTGCTCGATTCCGGCCTCGCGCGCTTCGTCCACCGCATATTGGATCAGCGGACGATCAACGATGGGCAGCAGTTCCTTCGGGATCGCTTTGGTCGCGGGCAGGAAGCGTGTGCCAAGGCCGGCAACGGGGAAAACCGCCTTCTTGATCGGCTTTGGTGTGGTGGCGTTGTGATTGGTCATGGCCCGGGGATACGGACGCAAGCAGAGGCGCGTCAACTGGCGCGTGCATGGCGGGCGGAGATGCCGTTTGCGCGGCACGCGTTTTTGGCTAAGGCATGACGATGGACAAATTGCTTATTCGGGGCGGCAATCGCCTTTCAGGAACTCTGCCGATCTCTGGTGCGAAGAACGCGGCGCTTACGTTGATACCGTGTGCTTTGCTGACCGAAGAACCCATGACCTTGCGCAATTTGCCGCGGCTAGCGGATATTGACGGGTTCCAGCATTTGATGGGTCAATTTGGTGTCTCGGTGAGCATTCAGGGCAAGCGTCCAGAGGACTTTGGCCGGGTCGTCACCTTTGAGGCTCAGCGCCTGACTTCGAATGTCGCGCCTTATGATTTGGTCCGCAAAATGCGCGCCTCAATCCTGGTGCTTGGACCGATGCTGGCGCGTGCAGGCGAAGCGACGGTTTCGATGCCGGGCGGCTGTGCAATCGGCAATCGCCCGATTGACCTCCACCTCAAGGCCCTTGAAGCGTTCGGCGCAGAGATTGAGTTGGCGCAAGGATATGTAAAAGCGATTGCACCCGATGGCGGGCTGCCGGGCGGGGACTTTGATTTTCCAGTGGTGTCTGTCGGAGCGACCGAAAACGCATTGATGGCGGCTGTGCTCGCCAATGGCACAAGCCGGCTGTTCAATGCCGCGCGCGAGCCAGAGATTGTCGATCTGTGCAATCTGCTAACCGCGATGGGTGCAGAGATCGAAGGGATCGGCACATCTGATCTGACCATTCACGGGGTCAAACGCCTCAATGGCGCGACTTATAAGGTGATGGCCGATCGGATCGAAGCGGGCTCCTATGCCTGCGCGGCGGCGATCACAGGCGGCGAAGTGCGGCTCGAAGGCGCCAATGCCAGCGAGATGACTGCGACCAATAATGCGCTGCGCAATATCGGGGTGGAGATTGAAGTGGACGCGCGCGGCATGACGGTGCGCGCCGACGGACCGCTAAAGGCCACTGACCTCACCACCGCGCCCTACCCCGGCCTCGCCACAGATATGCAGGCGCAATTGATGAGCCTGCTTTGCAAGGCGCATGGCACCAGCGTGCTGAAAGAGACGATCTTTGAAAACCGCTTTATGCACGTGCCGGAGCTGTCGCGGATGAGCGCGGATATTGCGACCGAGGGCCGTACGGCGATTGTGAAAGGCCCCTCTGAGTTGACTGGCGCAGAGGTGATGGCAACCGATCTGCGCGCCTCAATGAGCCTGATCATCGCGGCGCTCGCGGCAGAAGGTGAGACGACGGTGCGCCGGATCTATCATCTTGATCGCGGCTATGAGCGGCTGGAGGAGAAGCTTCAGGTGGTCGGCGCGGATATTGAGCGGGTTGACGATGATTGATGCGCGCTCGTGTTGTTTTGCTGCCCTGGCTTTGAGTGCTTCGGGATGGGCGCTGGCTGAGGATATTCGAGACATCAAGGCTGACAACGCTGAGGTTGAACTGGTTGCTATCCACCCTCCTATTAACGCTGGGGAAACCGGGCAAGAGGATGTCTATGCCGCACCCTACGTGCCCAAAGGGCTTCCCGGCAATTTTGATGTATCGGGCATAGTCGCGCAGGATTGGAGTCGGCTCGGACGCGAAGATCGGGGCGCAGCCGCAGGATCGAGCGAATACCGCTCATCTCCTTGCCCAATTCTAAGGGGGTCAGAGCAAGGCCGATCTGCCATTCTCGATACCATAGCCGAGCGTGCAACCAAAACCCGGATTGTCATCGTCAACGAAAGCCATGAAGTCACACTGCATCGCGACTTCTCGCGGCGGGCAATCGAGCGTTTGCGTCCGTTGGGCTACACTGTGTTCGCCGCCGAAACGTTTCTGAACAGACAGGATGAGGCGGATCCGATCGAGGAAAGCGCTGACCTGCCCTATCCAAGATCCAGCGACGGATATTATCTGCGCGAGCCGATCTTTGGTGAATTGGTGCGCACAGCCAAACGTCTGGGTTTCCGCTTGGCAGCTTATGAACAGCCGTACGATCCCAAACGCGTACCCCCAAGCACTATGGATGAGAGTATCGCTCAGCGCGAAGAGGCGCAGGCGCGCAATCTCGCCGCGCTTTTCGAAGGTCTTGCACCGGATGAGAAACTCATCATCCACGTCGGCTATTCGCATGCACGCGAGGTTGAGCAGACCCGAGTGGACGGTTTCGATCTTACCTGGATGGCCGGTCGCCTGAAACGTTACACTGGTGTGGACCCGCTTACGATTGCGCAAACCTATTGCCGTGGCAGCTCCGATACAGTGCAGTTATCCAAAGCGCCTGAGCGTGTGGATGGCTGGTTTGATCTACACGTCGACCACCCCGTGCATGGATTTCGCCACGGCCGGGCTGCCTGGCGCTTCGACGATGGAGCACATCCGGTGGATATACCCGAAGCCTACTCCAGCGCCGAAGAAACGCTGATTATCGAAGCCTTTGCCGAAGGAGAACCGTTTGAAGCGGTGCCTGTTGACAGGGTCTGGGTGGAACCGGGCGAGGATATAAAGCTCGCTCTTAAACCCGGACGATACACTGTCAGGGCGGTGCGCCCGGCGCCGGCTCCGACATACGAGATACCAACCACACCCTGATAGCGCTTGCCAATCCGGGCGGGGTCTCAGCCTTGATCCGCTCTTCGTCGATCCGCCCGACCAGAGCATTGATCGGGACGTCTTCTGCCTCTGCTGCGCGGCGCAGCATGTCCCAGAACACCGGCTCTAGGCTAATCGAGGTCTTATGCCCGGCGATCTCAACCGAGCGTTTGACCGGAGGGTGATAGGGTGTGTCCGCCATAGCGCCGTCAGCGATAGCGCACCGGTTGTGCCTTGCCCATTGGCGATTGACGTGCGCCCGGCGATCTGGTGCTCTCTACTAGAAATGCGGAGGGTGAAATGGTCGAGATAGTGACGAGCGAGGATGGAGTTGCGCGCTGCGGATGGTCGAGCGCGACACCGCAATATGAGCAGTACCACGACAGCGAATGGGGCTATCCGGTTGGCGATGATCGCCGCCTGTTTGAGAAGATTTGCCTGGAAGGCTTTCAATCGGGTTTGAGCTGGCGAACGATCCTGGAAAAGCGTGAGAACTTTCGCGCCGTCTTTCATGATTTCGACTTTCACAAAGTGGCGGAGTTCGACGAAACGGACGTTGAACGCTTGCTTCAAGACGCGGGGATCATTCGCCACCGCGGCAAGATCGAGGCGACGATCAACAATGCCCGGCGTGCGATCGAAATGGTTGAAGATGAGGGCTCTCTGGCGACATATTTCTGGCAGTTTGAGCCGCGTGAGCGCCTTTGGGATGGCAAGCACATGCCAGGCTCAACCGATGCATCCACGGCTCTTTCCAAAGATCTGAAAAAGCGCGGCTGGAAGTTTGTCGGCCCGACGACGGCCTACGCCTTTATGCAGGCGATGGGTCTGGTGAATGACCATGCTCCGGGCTGCGCGGCGCGCGATAAAGTGGAGGACGCACGCGGAAAGTTTCGCCTGAAGTAGTCTGCCCTTCAAATCCGCTCGTGGTCCCCGGTGGGCTTCCCATCTCGCGCCAGAACGCTAAGTCTTGCAGTGCAGAAGTCGGATAAGGGGATTGCTGATGGCTGATCGCAAGGGGATGATTACGCAGAGTGTGAAAGAGATCGCAAAAAGCCTGGGCGACACCGGCCGTCTGCGTGAATCCGAATATCGAGCCTCGGTCGATGCGCTCAATCTGTTTTTCGGTGCGATTGTTGGCGTCAACTTTGCTGGACTGACCGATCTGAGTTCGTCCGACTATGCGATCCTATTGTTTATCACCGCCACCTTGATCGGCTTCATCCTGATGGTCTCCAAGACCACACGGCGGATCTGGCTGGCCGTGCAACTGACGGTCTTTATGGCCGCGTATGCGTGGCTGGGGCTAGTCGAAAAAGCGATTGAGGGTGTCGACGAGAAACTCGTGATCACTCTTGGAGTTTGGTCAGCGGCCGCGCTGCTGGGGGAGTTTGCCCCGCGAGACCCCGATCCTGAACCTGCGCCGGGATCAGATGCCTGACCCAGCCTGATCCTAATACATATGCTGGCCGCCCTAGACACCATACAAGAAATTCGGGGTGGCCGCCTTTGGTGGTGCGGCTAAATTACCGTCATGAAGACCGCACTTCACACCCTGACCGGCAAGGAAAAGGACACCTTACGACTGATCTTTCGCGGTCATGATGCGAAATCCGCTGCTCGCGCGCTCGACCTTTCGGTGCATACGATCAACGAGCGCCTTCGCGCCGCGCGGCGTAAACTTGGGGTGACGAGTAGCCGTGAGGCGGCGCGATTGCTCTACGAGTGCGAGGAGGGACCCCACGAAAATCTTGCATACAAGGCAATTGGGGATGCCCATCCGCACGTTCCTCACAAGGATCCTCCTATCCCGCAACCGACCTTGGGGCGGGCCATTTGGATTGGAGGAATTCTGATGTTTTCTATTGCACTTGTCGCCATTCTTTCGGTGTCAGTTTCTGGTGACGCCTTCCAGGAAGGTGCTGCTGACAGAGGCCTAACGGCCGAACTCGCGAGCCGGGACGCATCCCGGGTGCAGATAGCGAGTGATTGGCTCGCATTGGTTGATAAGGGCGAGTGGGAAGGCAGCTTTGAGGCTGCAGGGATGAGTTTTAAAGAGTTCAATACGGTGGAGGGATGGCAAAGGGCATCCGAGCAGGCGAGGGTTCCACTCGGCGCTGTGATCAAAAGGGAAGCCATCGCAATCGATCACCTGAACGCGCCTCCGCGAGGCTATATACGGGTACGCTTTCTCACAGCGTTCGAAAACCGTGAAGCGGCGATCGAGGACGTCACTATTGAGCGCGAAAATGGGGTATTCAAAGTGGTGGGCTACGTTATCGAATAGGCCGACCTTAATACATATGCTGGCCGCCGTTGATGCTCATGGTGGAGCCGGTCATGAATGCACCATTGTCAGAGGTGAAAAAGGCAACGCCGCGCGCAATTTCTTCCGCCTGGCCCAAACGTCCTACGGGTATCTTGGCGACGATTTTCTCCAGCACGGGTTCTGGAACAGCCGCGACCATATCGGTGTCGATATAGCCGGGAGCAATGGCGTTAACGGTCACGCCGAACTTGGCGCCTTCCTGTGCGAGAGCTTTGGTGAACCCATGGATGCCGGATTTGGCGGCGGCGTAGTTGACCTGGCCATATTGGCCAGCTTGTCCGTTGATTGAGCCAATATTGACTATCCTGCCCCAGTTTCTCTCGCGCATACCGGGAAATGTTGCCTTCGCCATGTTGAAGCACCCACCCAGATTGACGCGCATAACATCATTCCAGTCGTCAAAGCTCATCTTGTGCAAAGTGCCATCGCGCGTGATGCCGGCATTGTTGACGACGATATCGACCGGACCATGCTCTTCGGCTACTTTGGCGCAGCCTTCGAGGCAGGCTTCGTGATCACCCACGTCCCATTTCATTGAGGGGATGCCGGTTGCCTCGGTAAAGGCCCGCGCGCTTTCATCATTGCCGCCGTAATTGGCGATGACAGTGTGACCTTGCCGCTTAAGGCGCTGGCATATGGCCTCTCCGATGCCGCGTGTGCCTCCGGTGACGATTGCTACTTTGCTCATATGCCTGTGATCCCTGTGAATCGTTTATCCATCTCAGGGATACCCTTGCCGTAACGTCAGGCAACAAAAAACCCCGCGAAAGCGAGGTCTTGCATACGAATTTCTGTAGCCCGAACGAGCGAGAGGCCGATCAGAACTTGAACTGAGTTCCGACGTAAACAGCCTGATTGTCTTGTTCGGCATTGGTCAGCGGGTCCAAACGATCGCGCTCTTGCGACAGGCGCACACCGGCGGTCACATTGAGGTTGCGCGAAATCCGGTAAGCGCCGCCCACATCAAGGGTTTGCCGCTCAAGCGATCCCAGCGTATTGGGCGAGGTACCTGCAACATTGCCACTTTCCAGCTCGATCCGCGGCTGAAGACGACTTGGCTTGTCCTTGGCGGTTGGGCCAGCAGGCTCAAACGTTGCAAGGTCAGGCATAGACAGGTTTCGAACCGTGTCGGGCAGCGCGACTGGCCGGGCAAAACTGTCATAACCGCGCGCAATGCCAAGGTTATAACGTGTGGGTTGCACGGCTGCGATACCGCTGCCTACGCCGGGCGCCGCGTCAATTGCAGAGCGCACGGAGATTGCCTCAGCGATATCACTGTCCACTCGAACAGCGACGGTCACCGTGCGATCACCATTGCCCGCGCTCGCGGCGCCAGCAGGGGTAAAGCGCATGCCGTCGCCGCCATCCTTGCTTGCGAATATCGCGGCAAGCTCTGGATCGACCGATGCGGGTGTGAAAATGTCGAGTGCGGATGTTTCCAGCCCGGGCACGCTCTCCGTGAGGCTAACCAGGGCAAGGCCGGTTGAGGGCACACCCAGCGCCAGCGCACCAGCGGCAAGCATCAGCGGCAGCTTGCGCTGCGCCTTACTTCCAATCTGGTTACCCTTGCCTGCCATGGCGTTCACTCAAATCCTTCGATCATTATCGTCCTGATCAAAGCATTCCCTGCCTGAACATTGGCTGAGTTTGCCCCGAAACGACTCGCTACTTTTATGCAGTAATAGGAATAATAGAACTATGAGCGGCCTCTAGGCAATCCTCCGGAGGTCGAGATCCCGCCTTGACCTAGCGTTTTTGGCAGGACTCAAACGAATCTGTTGCATTGTGCACACAATTGGATTTGCAGAATGTTTTGCCGTCCAATGCCGCAGTTCAGCCGCTATAAAGGCGCATGCCGCGCTAGAATACGCGGATAATTGGCCCCGATTGGTCTCGTGACCGCTTGCCGCGCTGGCCCGCGAGGTTATAGAGGCTGTTCGTGATGCAAAAGGAATTTACCGCTGTGACCCGCGCTCAAAATACGCTTTCTTATTCGTTCCGCGTCTTTCTTGCCGGATTGGGAGCAGCTTCCCTGGCTGCATGTGGCGGCGGCGAACGTCCGCAGGCGGATATGGTTGCCTCTCAGGTCAATACGATTGGCGTCAATTCCTTTCTGTGGCGCGCATCTCTCGAAACCGTCAGCTTTGCTCCGCTGCTTCAAGCCGACAGTGCGGGCGGCGTGATCGTTACCGATTGGTATGCCAACCCCAGCAATCCGAACGAGCGCGTGAAAGTGACCGTGACCATCCTTGATCAGGATTTGCGCGCCGATGCCTTGCGCGTTGCCGCCAGTCGTCAGGTTGCTCAGGGTGGTGGATGGGTCGATGCGCCGGTACAGGCCGCGACCGTTCAGAAGCTGGAAGACATTATCCTGACGAAAGCGCGCGATCTGCGCCGCAAAGCTGTAGCCAGCTAAGCCAAATTTCCCTAGCGGGGTTTCATGACTGATACGCGTTTTGATCCGTCCAGAGCCGACGGGCGCTGGCAACGTGCGTGGAGCGAGGCGGGCACTTTTACCGCTGACAGCTCTTCGTCCAAGCCCAAGAGCTTCATCCTTGAGATGTTCCCCTATCCCTCGGGCCGCATCCATATGGGGCACGTGCGCAATTACACCATGGGCGACGTGCTGGCGCGGTATAAGAAGATGCGCGGACACGAAGTGCTCCATCCGATGGGGTGGGACGCGTTCGGCATGCCGGCTGAAAACGCGGCGATGGAAAAGAAGGTCCATCCCGGCAGCTGGACCCGGGCCAATATCGAGGCGATGAAAGCGCAATTGCAGCGCATCGGCTTTGCGCTTGATTGGACGCGCGAGTTCGCGACCTGCGATCCAGAATATTATGGCCATGAACAATCGCTGTTCATCGACATGTATGAAGCCGGGCTGGTCTATCGCCGCAGCAGCGAGGTGAACTGGGACCCGGTCGACATGACCGTTCTCGCCAATGAGCAGGTGATCGATGGCAAGGGCTGGCGCAGCGGCGCTGAGGTTGAAAAGCGCAAGCTGGATCAGTGGTTCTTAAAGATCACTGATTTTGCAGGCGAACTGCTCGATGGCCTGGATGAGCTGAAAGATTGGCCTGAGAAAGTCCGGCTGATGCAGGAAAACTGGATCGGGAAATCCACCGGTCTTGAGTTTTCATTTGAGATTTCAAATGGCGACAAGCTGCCGGTTTATTCGACGCGTCCGGATACGATTTTCGGCGCAAGTTTCTGTGCGGTAGCGGCCGATCATCCATTGGCGCAGCAAGTCGGCGCGAGCGATCCGGCGGCAGCGAGCTTTATCGAAGAATGCAAGCGCGGCGGGACGACCGCAGCTGAGCTGGAGACCGCTGAAAAGCTCGGCTTTGATACGGGCGTCACGGCGAAGCATCCCTTCACTGGTGAGCCTCTGCCGGTGTTTATCGCCAATTTTGTGCTGATGGATTACGGCACAGGCGCGGTGATGGGCGTGCCAGGCCATGACCAGCGCGACTTTGAATTCGCAACCAAATATGACCTGCCGATTGCGCGCGTTGTCGCCAGCGACGTGAGCGAAGCGGACGCCCCATTTGAGGGCGAAGCGGCCACCGGAGACGGGGTGATCGTCAACTCTGACTTCCTCAATGGCATGAGTGTTGAGGCTGCTAAGGCCGAGGTGAATGCACGCGCAGAAGCGGGCGGATGGGGCAATGGCACCACCGTTTGGCGGCTGCGCGATTGGGGCGTCTCGCGCCAGAGATATTGGGGCACACCGATCCCCTTCATCCACTGCGATACTTGCGGCGTTGTGCCCGTGCCGAAAGATCAGCTGCCAGTCACGCTGCCCGACGATGTTGATTTTGAGACGCCCGGTAATCCTCTCGAACGCCATCCGACTTGGAGCAAGACGACCTGCCCCAAATGCGGAGGCGATGCGCGACGCGAGACCGATACACTCGACACCTTTACCAATTCCTCATGGTATTTCCTGCGCTTCACCAGCCAGCCTGTGGATGCGCCATTCGACGCGGAAGAAGTCGCCAAATGGATGCCGGTGGAGCATTATATTGGCGGCATCGAGCATGCGATCCTGCACTTGCTCTATGCCAGGTTCTGGACCCGCGCGCTCAAGCATATCGGCAAGATCGATGTGGCCGAGCCGTTCGCCGCGCTCTTCACTCAGGGCATGGTGACCCATGAGACGTATAGCCTGGGCGATGGTAGCTGGCTTTCACCCGCCGAAGTGCGCAAGGATGGGGCCGATTGGATCCGGATTGAGGATGGCGCGCCGGTCACCGCAGGCCGCGTCGTTAAAATGTCCAAGTCGAAAAAGAACGTCGTCGATCCGGACGGAATTATCGACGAATATGGCGCGGACGCGGTGCGCTGGTTCATGCTGTCCGATAGCCCGCCAGAGCGCGATCTGCCATGGTCAGAGGCCGGGATTGAAGGCTGCGGACGGTTTGTACAGCGGCTCTGGCGTCTGTTCGAAAGCCTTGATCCTGCCGCCTCAGGCGAAGACAAAGCGCTCGCTCGCAAGGCTCATCAGGCCATGGTTGCGGTCGCTGAAGACATCGAAGCGCTGAGCTTTAACAAAGCGGTCGCGCGCATTTACGAGCTTACCGGAGCGGCGGAAAAGGCAGCGCCAAGCGAAAGCCGCAATTTCGCGATCCGCACCATCCTGCATCTCGTCAGCCCGATGATGCCGCACCTGACCGAAGAGATCTGGTCGAGGCAGAATGAAAGCGGCCTGATCGCGGACGCCGCCTGGCCCGTGCATGATCCAGCCATGCTGGTTGAGGATGAAGTCACCATCGCAGTCCAGCACAAGGGCAAGCTGCGCGACACACTGACCGCGCCCAAAGGGGCTGCGAAAGAAGACCTCGAAGCGCTTGCGCTGGCGAGTGAGAAGGTCCAGCGTTCACTCGATGGAGCGGAGATACGCAAAGTGATCGTGGTGCCTGATAGACTGGTGAACATCGTTACATGATGCGCCGCGCGCTTGCCTTGCTCGCGTGTGTTGCGCTGTCGCCGGTTCTGGCGTCCTGCGTCCTGCAACCGCTCTACTCGAGCGACGGCACCAATGCGGGGGTGACCAATGGACTGGCCGCGGTACAGATCCCGACCATTCCCGGGCGCGGCGGGTGGCTGCTGCGCGGGGCGTTGGAGGACCGTTTGCAAGTGTCGGGCGCTGTCGCTCCCCGCTACCGGTTAGAGGTGCGGCTCGATGATGCGCTTGAGGCGCTGGGTGTGCTCAATGATGACACGATCAGCCGAGAGCGCCGCATTCTGCGCGCGCGCTATCAATTGATCGATATTGCCAGCGGCGAAATTCTGCTCGATGCGACTGCTGGTGCCGATGCGGGCATTGATGTGGTTTCCTCAGAATTTGCGACAATTGCGGCGGAGCAGACTGCGCTTGAAAACCTCTCCAAGGAGGTGGCAGGCCGAATGGTGACCCAGATCGCCCTGACCTTGCGCGCACAAGCCAAGACGGCCGGTAGCGCGCCAGCGGGCCAATGAAGGCGACCCAGCGCGATTTTGCACGCGGCCTACCCAGCGGCGCTGCCAATTGCTCCATCTTCTTTTTCTGCGGACCCGATGAGGCAGGGGCATCTGCTGCAGCCGCCAAGATTATCGAAGGCCTGCCCGACGCGGGCGAGCGGATCGAGATCTCTGGCGGTGACCTCAAACGAGACCCGGCGATGTTGGGGGATGAGGCCCGCTCTGGCTCCTTGTTTGGCGATAAGCGTCATTTGTTTGTCCGCGCCAATGGCGATGAAGCGCATGATGCGGTCAAAGCCTTGATCGAGACGGGCGAAGCAGGTGCGGGCGAGGCGGCTCCGGTCCTGATCGTTGCCACCTCCGCCACCGATAAAGCACGCACGGCCAAGCTGATTGAGAAACGCAAAGACGGTATGGTTGCTATGTTCTGGCCGCCGGACCTTTCCTCTGTCGCGGTGTCAGTGCGGGCAATGGCGGATGCTGCCGGTCTGCGACTGGGCGGTGATTTGGCGGAGCGTATTGCGCGCGCGGCCGGCCTTGACGTGCGGTTGGCCCAATCAGAAGTGACCAAGCTCGCGCTTTATTGCGGCGCTGATCCGCTTGAGCCGAAGACCGCCTCCATCGAAGATTATGGAGAGATTGGTGCCGCTACCGAGGAAGAAGGGTTTCAACCGCTCGTCAATGCGGTGATGGGCGGAGAACTGCCCCGGATTGATCGCGAAATCCGCCGCATGCGGGAGCTGGGCCTGAACCCTGTGGGCTTACTGCTCGCGATAGAGCGGCGTGCGGCGCAATTGGCTCAGATCACCGCGAAGCTTGGCCCGCGCGGTTCACTCGACAATCTGGGTAAGGGCGAAAAGGCGCAGCTTGGCATATTTTGGCGTGAGGAGCGCGACATCCGTCAGCAATTGACGAAATGGCATGCACGCAAGCTGGATCGGCTGATCCCGCGCCTGGTCGAAATGCACAGGACTTTGCTGTCGAACAGTCAGGCGGCGGAGATGCTGCTTGCCCAAGGTCTTGCGGAAATCGCTAGGTTTGCTGCCAGGCGGTGAATTCTTGCGGCATGGCGTTCCGCATAAAATTCGCGTTGCTGATCCAATTGCATTAGACTCTCCCTTAGGTAAAAATACCGGGGTCGTAGAAATGATGCTGATAGGATCATGAATAAGCTGTCGGGACCGATTGTTGCTAGTGCGCGGTCGCAAAAGACAGAGCTACAATCGGCGCCCTCGTTGGAGCGTCGGCGACTTCGCGCCTATATCGCGATGCTGCTCATCGATCTGATTTTATTGCATTTCGGATTTGTATTTGCGGCTTTCGCCTATGAGAATATTTGGTGGGAACCGCGCGCCGTGCTGGCGACGGCGATATTATTGCCGATCTATTTTACGATAGCGCTTTACAACACGAGCTATTGCGCCCGGTCGCTCACCGACTGGGGCTATGCGGTCAGAAAACTGGCAGTTGCCTTGGTGATCTCGGTTGGCCTGCTCAACTTTCTCGCGTTTTTCGCCAAAGCCAATGCGGAGTTCTCGCGGGTCTCAATGTCGCTGGGGCTCATTTTGTCCTTTACCTTGATGGCGCTGGCGCGGCGTGGATTGGTTGCGTTTATCGCTCGGTTTTGGGGCGGGAAGATCCGCAATTATCTCGTCATTGATGATGGCGGCCCCGCTTTTGCACTGCGCGACGCGACCGTGATTGACGCGCGTGATCTGGGCCTCGATCCGGGCAGCCAAGATCCGCATATGCGCGACAAGATTGGGCAATTGCTGCGCAATCAAGACAATGTGGTCATTTCCAGCTCCTCCCTGCGGCGTCAGCAATGGGCGATCCTGCTCAAATCTGTTGGGGTGTTTGGCGAGATCCTGAGTGAGCCTGCGCAGCGCTTGGGAGCGATGGGCGTGCAGCGATACGATGTGCAGGATGTAACCTCACTGGTCGTGTCGACCGGGCCGCTCCGCATGCGGGCCCGCGCGACGAAGCGGTGTTACGACATCGTTCTTGCGTCGATCGGCCTGATCGTTTTGTCACCTGTGCTGGCTGTGTTTGCGCTGCTGATTAAGCTGGAGGACGGCGGGCCTGTGCTCTTCGCTCAGCGGCGCGTTGGGCGTGGCAATGAGTTTTTCAACATGCTCAAATTTCGCAGCATGCGGGCGGAAAGCGGGGATGAGAGCGGCGAGCGATCAACCGTGCGCGGCGATGATCGTATAACCCGCATTGGCCGGTTCATCCGCTCTAGCAGCATTGATGAGCTGCCGCAGCTCTGGAACGTGTTGCGCGGTGAGATGTCGATTGTTGGGCCGCGTCCTCACGCGCTCGGCAGCCAGGCGGGCGACAAGCTGTTTTGGGAGGTCGATGGCCAATATTGGCGGCGCCATTCGCTCAAACCTGGTCTAACCGGGCTGGCTCAGGTGCGCGGGCATCGGGGCGCGACAGAGCGGGAATCCGATCTAACCGATCGCCTTCAATCCGACCTTGAGTATATCGCTGGCTGGACCCTGCGCCGCGATGTGGAGATCACTTTGCGCACCTTGTCGGTGCTGCGCCACGACCGTGCTTTTTGAGCACTGCGTAGCGTGCCTCCACCGTCTATTCGCCGTCTTGCGGGACGGAGAAGCTGCCCGTCACCCGGCCATCTGAACCCTGTGTAGCCCCAGCTGGACCGCCCGATGCGCGGCCATCAACGCTGGACAGCCCGGTTCTAAGGTCGATCACCAAGCGCCCGCCGTTCAGCCTATCGCCGCCGCGCGCGAGGCGAACATTGCCCGACATTGTGATGATCCGCCTGCCAAAGTCATAGATCGCGACATCGCCGCTCGCCCGCTCATCACCGCGCGACACGGTGACGCCGCCGGTTGCGGTAATACGCTGAATATCGAGTGATCCGCTGTCGCTGTAATTCACCAGCATCCGGTTCGATTGCACGGTGAGGCCAGCCTGACGCACGATCACATTGCCCGACAAAGCCACGCGGTTTTCCCGATCTTGCAGCTCAATCCGGCCCGCGTCAAAGTCCACCGGGGCGCGGCTGTTGTGCGCGGCAATACCCTGGGCGCCGACCTGGATCGCGCCCATAAAGGCAGCGGTGCCGACCAATCCGCCTAGCGCCCAGCGGGCGGCAGTGCGGGTCAGTGAAGGGGGTGCGGTGTGCGTCATGGTATCCTCAATTCGCCCGGTATCATGGACAGTTTTGCATTGCCTTCCAGCGTAATCGTGCGTGCAGACAGGTCCGCTCTCAGTGCGTTGGCGCTGAAAGTGCCAGCAGGCACAGCACCCTCGACCCCGTCGTCGCCGCGCATCGCGCGCTCTTCAAGGTCAACGGACACGCCGCGCGCGGTCATGGTGTAGCCATCGGCGGCCCGTAACCTAACGGCGCCGTCAACATCAACGACCTCTTCATCAATGTCATAGGCCCCGCCAGGAGCGCTGATCCGCGCAGGTCCTTCTGGCAAGAGCAATTGCGCGATCAGATCGTCCATGCGCACGATGCCTTCGGCGCTGGATCGCTGCACCGCTTCGCCAGCCTGGATCGAGAACGGTCGTCCGCGTTCATCGCGCCCGCGGTACATGGCGTTATCCACGCTGAGCCGTTCGCTGATCATCGCCACTTTGTTGCGGTCGAGCAGGAATGAGATTTCGCCGCGCGGTGACAGCGGGGTGATGATCATCAACGCCGCCATGACCCCAACGCCCATCGGCAAAGCGCGGGCCAAGAAGCCGACGAGCTTGTCATGCGAGCCGCCAGGCGCGGCAAAGTGCTGGCGCTTGCCGCGAAGCGCCTTTGCCTTGCTTGTTTCTATGCGCCGTTTGATGACCATGAGAGTGCTTTGCCCAGCCTTGCCTTACATGTGGTTGAAGATGTCGTGCTCTGGCCAACCCGCCATGTCGAGCAATGCGCGCGTTGGCAGGAAGTCGAAACAGGCCTGCGCTATCTCTGTGCGCCCTTCGCGTTCTAACCGCTTGATCAGCTCCTCTCGCATGGCGTGCAGGTAACGCACATCAGAGGCCGCATATTCCCGCTGCGCCTCGCTCAGCTCCGGTCCGCCCCAATCGCTCGATTGTTGCTGTTTGGATATCTCTGCACCCAGCAGCTCATTGGCCAGGTTCTTCAGACCATGGCGGTCGGTGTAGGTCCGCACCAGCTTGCTGGCGATCTTGGTGCAGAACACCGGTGCGGCCATCACGCCCAGATAGTAATGGATCGCGGCCAGATCGAAGCGGGCATAATGGTAGAGCTTTATCCGCGCAGGGTCCGCCAGCACTGCCTTCAGATTGGGCGCGGCATAGTCGCTATCCGGGCCAAAGCGCACCAGATGCTCGTCCCCTTGGCCATCGCTGATCTGCACCACGCACAACCGATCACGGTGGGTGATCAGGCCCATGGTTTCAGTATCAACGGCCACTGGGCCATCGGCGAGTACGCCTGCGGGCAGGTCTTCTTCATGGAAATGGACTGTCATAAGCTCATTCTCCTAGAAGCATTGGGGAAAGAGGGGAAGAGGACATAGCGCGAGGGTGCACGGGCAGTGTAGCTTTTGATGTATGAGCAGAGATCCGATCCCTGAAAGCTGGCGCGCCGCGTTGGAGCCAGTGCTGGCCAGCGCTGAGGCGCGGCGGCTTGGTGGTTGGCTGCGTGCGCAGGAGGATGCGGGCAAGGTCATCTATCCCCCGCGTGGGCAGCGCCTCGCCGCGCTTGCGATAACCCCGCTGGAGGATGTGCGCGTGGTGGTGCTGGGTCAGGATCCCTATCACGGGCCGGGCCAGGCGCATGGCCTGTCGTTCTCGGTTCAAGACGGAGTGAAGGCTCCGCCCTCGCTCGCCAACATCTTCAAGGAGCTGGAGAGCGACCTGGGCATTCCGCCGCCCACCACCGGCAATCTCACACCCTGGGCCAGGCAAGGCGTGCTGCTGCTCAACAACACGCTGACGGTTGAGGCCGCGCAGGCGGGCAGCCATGCCGGGCGCGGGTGGGACGCGATTACGGATGCCTGCGTTGCGGCGGTGGCGGAGCGCGGAAGCCCATGCGTGTTTGTGCTGTGGGGCAGCCATGCGGCGAAGAAGGCGGGCCGGGTGAAGGCCCTTGGCGGCGGCGCGCATCACCTGGTGCTCACCAGCCCGCACCCCAGCCCCTTGTCGGCCTATCGCGGGTTCTTCGGCTCCAAACCTTTCAGCCAAATCAACACCTTCCTTGAAAGCCACGACCTCACACCGATTGATTGGGCGCTGTAGCGGCTTGGAACACAGATGCGAATTTCGAATCTGTGACTTTTGGTGAAAAGAATAGTAATTATAGCAGCTTGCTACGATCTGTGCGTGACAAAGTGTGACTTTTGAAATGTTGGAATTGCGGCAGGGTACAGCGGGGTAAATCATCGCGCGAACTTGCCTCAAACCGCGCGCTGTAGGAAAGTCCGATCATGACCCACGATGAAGCGCGTAAAGCTCTGCTCGCGCGGCAGGAACAGCTTACCGAAGAAGATCGGATCAGCGCTGAAGGTCGCGCGCCCGTGACGTTGCAACAGGACAGCGTCGGACGCCTAAGCCGGATGGATGCGATGCAGCAGCAGGCCATGGCTCAGGCACAGGAGCGCCGCCGCGCGGGCGAACGCATGCGCATTGCCTCGGCACTAGAGCGCTTGGATGAGGATGAGTGGGGGTATTGCGCGACCTGCGGTGAGGATGTTGCAGAGGCGCGCCTGCGCCACGATCCGAGCGTCCCAACCTGCGTGAAATGCGCGGGTGGTGAGGGTTAGGGCGTTTCAGCCTCTTGCGACGCTTTAGGTTCCGCAGGAACCACAGGGTCGTAAAGGTGCGGCGGTATCTTAAGCAATTCCAACTGTCCCAGCCGCGGATCCGATCCGGCGCTTGGTGCGAATTTCAGGACATTGTCGTCCAAGATGCCGATCATCCCTGTGAAATCCGCTACGCCCAGGTCATTGCGCTTGAATGTAAAGGTGATGGTGCTGCCCGGCGTCCAGCCGAATTCACTCAGATCATAGATCTGTGATTGGACATCATAGATGCCCTCTTCCAGCCTCAGCGAGACGGGTTTTGGGCATTCGCCTTCGGGTGGCGACCATCCTTCTGAGGGAACCTGATCGATCAAGCGCGCGCCATCCGCGCAATCGACCAGGACGGTGGCGTATTGGAAGGGTTCTGCATTGCTCGCCCAGACCACTTTCACCATCGGCGCGCCGGGATATGTTTCGGAACCAAGCCAGTTGAACTCGGGTGGAACAGGTTTGGGAGCGGAGGTGAGGATGATCACCTCGCCTTCCTGATCCCACGTCCCGCGCGCGCGCATGTCTAGCGATCCGACGGATAGGCCCCAATGGAATGTGCCATCGTCATTGATCAGCATGCCCATCGCAGTCTCAAAAGATCCACCGTCATAACGTCCCACGAAATCAATCTTGGGAGCCGTGCTGGGGGAGCAACCGCTGGTATCAGCTGTTCTGGCTTGGCGCTGCGGTCTGCCGATTTGACGTGGCTTCCCTGCACACAGCCTGACAGCGCCAACATCGACAGCACTGCCATTCCACCAAATTTAGAAGGTCGCATTCAGCCTCATCCCCAACAGCACGCCTGTATCGCGCGCTGCGACTGCGCTGTCTATAAGCTGGGCGTTGGCGGTAACCTCGAATTTGTTGGCGACGCCCACTGTGTAGAACAGTTCGACGCCTCGCTCGTCTTCCAGACCGAGCCGCGTGGCGAGCACGCTCACCAGCTCGTCTGTCAGGGAATATTGGAACACTGCCGCGCCAAATCGGTCTTGCAGGCGGCCGCGCGGATTTCCGGAAACGCCGACAAAACCGCTGTAATCAAGGAAGGTCGGATCGCCGAGCGAGCCATACACCTGGCCAAAAATGCCCCAGCCTTTGCCTGGTGCCTCTGGATAGACATCGAGGAATTGATAACCGGCAAACACGGCGGCAAACTCGCCGCGCGTATTGCCAAAGCTGGATCCTGGCGCGGGGATCAATGCCGCTGGCAGTGACCCTGCATTTATATCATTACGGGTCGAGCCCGACAGTTTGAGCGCATAATAGCCCGGCTTGCCGCCAATCTTTACCGGCACTGTGACAGAGCCGAGAAATCCGACTCCGCTGCCAAAGGCGGTTTCAAACCCGGTCCGTTCAAACTGCGAATCCGGATCATACACCCACAAACGGTAAAGCGCATTGTCGGTCGGCACCTCCAGCAGTGCGCCGGTGAGTGTGTTCGCGATGATTGCGGATGGCGGCAGGGCAACACTGAGGTTCTGGAATCCATAGTGCCCATTGCTGCCAACCACGGGTAGCTTCCCGCCGAGGTCCAGCACATTGACCTTGCCAACGGTCAGCTTGGTGCCGGATTTCCAGCGTTTGGAAACGCTGGCCGAGATGTCGAAATCGCCTGCACCCTCGCCGCGAAACAGGGCGGTGTTGTTCGGGATCAGACCGATCACACCGTTGGAATCCTTACCCCAAGTGAACTCGGGCCGCAGCGTGAATGTCCAGCTGTCATCAAGGCCCAGGGCGCTGCCTTGGATGTCGATATAGGCATCGGCCCGGCCACTGTAGCGCACCGTGCCGGGCGCATCGCCAGCGACGGGGACATCAACGAATTGAGAGATGGCGAGCTTGGTTTCGATCGGCTTGGACGGCGGTGGAGCCTGCGGCGCGGCGACGGGGGCAAGCACCGGCAGAGGCCTGGGTGCTGCGGCATCCTGCGATGCGGCTATGGTTTCGGGAACTGGATCGGCCTGCTCCGAATGAGCTGCAGCCGTAGCAAACACCGCGTCAAATTCATCCTCAAGCGTGGTTTTAGCAACCGCAGGCTGGGCGGCAGCAAACAGTCCTGCGCTCATTGCTGCAGCAATGAAGGTGAGGCGCGTGCATCGAAATTTGTGCGAACTTATCGGTACGACCCGCATAGTGTCTTGTGCAATGCACCGCGCCATTGCGCAGGCAATCGCTTCTCTCCCACCGTATTATGCTTTGGTGCCTTACAAGAACTGGCTGGTCAAGCACTTAGCTCAAACTTGGTGTCGTGTAATAATAGAACCGCTGATTGGCGCAATTGATTGGGCGGTCAAGAAATTGATAGAACACACTAGCAATAATGCCCGGTACTGCGAGCGTGATTAGACACTCAGAACTGCGGAAAAAAGTGTTCTATCGATCAGCACTTCAACCAAGGTTAGGGTGGGGCCATTCTTCGCCAATATGGCTTAGGACAAATCGTGCGCGTTCCTGTGGCTCTGAAAGTGGCAGGAACACCGGTTCGAATCCGAGGCGCGGCAGAATTGAGAGCGTGTATTCATATTCGCGCACGGCCAGCTCAAAATCATGCTGACGAACAGCATCGTTAACGTAAATCTCTGGCCATGGCGGGGCGATGAAAACCTGCTTGGCATAGTAGGTCGTCAGGTCACGAAATGGAGTGCGCCGAGCGGCGTCATGATCGCCCAGATGAAATTCGTATGCGGCAACGGTGTCGAGTAGGCCGCGATCAAAGAAAACCGGACCGGGGGCGTCCACCGCTTTGGCGATATCAGCGGCTGCCATAGTTTCGACCTCGCGCAGAAACGCGGCCATATCGCTCCAGGGAAAGGCGGAGCCGCCCGCAGCTTCTTGCTCAGCGACAACGCGCCTCCCGGCCTCCTCGACGACCGGAAAACCGAGGTCAGACAAGATGGCGAGCAGTGTGGATTTCCCACCACCGGAGCAACCGGTGATGAGAAATTTGCGCGTCACAGAAACTGTCGTTTCTCTTAGCGTGGCAGAGAGCTTGCGCCCATCAGAGCTTCATCGACGCTGCGCGCGCATTGCCGCCCTTCGCGGATGGCCCAGACGACCAGGCTCTGTCCGCGCCGCATATCGCCGCAGGCATAGACCTTCTCCACGCTGGTGGCGTAGTCATCTTCGTTCGCTGCAACATTGCCGCGCGTCGTCAATTCAACCGCCGCCTGGTCGAGCAGGCCGGTTTTCTTCGGCCCGACAAAGCCCATGGCGAGCAGGATCAAATCAGCCGGGATTGTAAACTCGCTGCCGACGATTTCGCGCATCTGACCGTCAACCCATTCGACCCGCGCGCATTCAATGCCGGTAACTTTCTCGCCGTCGCCAACCACACGCTTGGTCAGGACTGCCCAATCGCGGTTCGCGCCTTCTTCATGGCTGGAGGAGGTGCGCAGCTTGAGCGGCCAATCGGGCCAGGTCAGCGCCTTGTCTTCCTTCTCAGGCGGCTTGGGCATGATTTCCAGTTGGGTCACGCTTTTCGCGCCTTGCCGGTTGGAGGTGCCAACGCAGTCGGAGCCGGTGTCCCCGCCGCCGATTACGACCACATCTTTGCCGGTTGCGAGCAGGCTGCCGCGCGGGGCGGCGCGCAATTCTTCGTCGCCGGCATTGCGCTTGTTCTGCTGGGTCAGGAATTCCATCGCCAGGCGCACCCCGTCCATTTCCGCACCGGGAATGGAGAGCGCGCGGGCGTCTTCGCTGCCGCCGGACAGGACAATCGCATCGTAATTTTCATTGAGGCTCTGGAACGACACGTCAACGCCGACCTCTTTTGAGGTTTTAAACTCAACCCCTTCGGCCTCCATCTGGACGCAGCGGCGGTTGATCAGCTGTTTTTCCATTTTGAAGTCAGGAATGCCATAGCGCAGCAGCCCGCCGACCCGGTCGCTTTTCTCAAACACGGTGACAGTGTGGCCAGCGCGCGCCAATTGCTGGGCGCAGGCCATGCCAGCAGGGCCGGATCCCACTACAGCGACGGTCTTGCCGGTCTTTTGGGTGGGCATTTGCGGCTCGATCCAGCCTTCTTTCCACCCACGATCGACAATCGCGCATTCGATCGATTTGATCGTCACAGGTTGGTCGACGATGTTGAGCGTGCAGCTCGCCTCGCACGGGGCGGGGCAGATGCGGCCGGTGAATTCCGGGAAATTGTTGGTCGAGTGCAGAACGGAAAGCGCGTTCTTCCAGTCGTTCTCATAAACGAGATGATTCCAGTCCGGGATCATGTTGTTTACTGGGCAGCCATTGTGACAATAGGGAATGCCGCAATCCATGCATCGCGCCGCCTGATTAGACAGCGTCGCATCATCGGGCTGAACCACGAATTCGCGGTAATTGCTCAGTCGTTCCTTGGGGTCGAGATAGTCGCGCTCGCGCCGCTCGATTTCGAGGAATCCGGTGTCTTTGCCCATGGTGTCTACTCTGTTTCTATTCTGCTGCGACCGAGGCGGCTTCTTCGCGCTCAGCTTCGAGAGCCTTTAGTGCGCGTGCATAATCCCTCGGCATTACCTTGACGAACTGGCTCAGTGATTGCTCCCAATTGCCAAGCAGTTCGCCAGCCTTGGTGCTGCCCGTGTGCAATTGATGGCGCTCGATCAGGATCTTGAGCCGCTCTGCATCGTGGCGCAGCATGTCGCCCATACCGAAATCATGCACAGAGCTGGCGCGCTGCGCCGGGCGTCCGGTGCCGTCTTCGGCGTCAGGCTCTGCAGAGATTGGCAGCAGGTCGACCTGCGCCTTGTTCACCAGGCTTTCGAACGTGCCATCCGGGTCATAGACGTAGGCCACGCCGCCGCTCATCCCAGCGGCAAAGTTACGGCCAGTCTTGCCCAGCACCACAACAACGCCGCCGGTCATATATTCGCAGGCGTGGTCCCCTGCGCCTTCGACCACGGCAATCGCGCCGGAATTGCGTACGGCAAAGCGCTCGCCACCGACACCGCCAAAGTAGGCCTCGCCCGCAATCGCGCCGTACAGCACGGTGTTACCGACGATGATGTTCTCGCTTGGGTCGCGGCTTGCCGCATCAGGCTGACGTACGATGATGCGCCCGCCAGACAGACCCTTGCCGACATAATCATTGGCATCGCCCGACAGATCAAGCGTGACGCCATGGGCCAGCCATGCGCCAAAGCTTTGGCCTGCGACGCCGCTCAAATTGATGCGGATCGTCTCTGGCGGCAGGCCTTCATGGCCATGTGTTGCCGCGATTTTGCCGGCTAGCATCGCGCCAGCGGTGCGGTTCTTATTGGCGATCTCGTACGTCAGTTGGACCGGCTTCTTCGCCTGAATCGCCTCAGTACAATCCGCGATCAGCGCATTGTCGAGCGCGCCGCTCAGGCCATGATCCTGGCCCTCGGTGTGCTGCAACGGCGCGCCTTCCGGCAACTCCGGCATGTGCAGCAGGCGCGACAGATCAATCCCGCTTGCCTTCCAATGGCGGTGCATCCGGCTCATATCGAGACGGTCGGCGCGGCCAACCATTTCATCGACCGTGCGGAAGCCCATTTCGGCCATGATTTGGCGCAGCTCTTCAGCGACGAAGAACATGTAATTGACGACATGCTCTGGCTGGCCGGTGAAGCGCTTGCGCAGCTCTGGATCCTGCGTGGCGACGCCAACCGGGCAGGTGTTGAGGTGGCACTTGCGCATCATGATACAGCCTGCCGCGATCAACGGGGCGGTGGCAAAGCCAAACTCGTCTGCGCCGAGCAAGGCCCCAATCGCGACGTCGCGTCCGGTGCGCAGGCCGCCGTCGACTTGCACGGCAATGCGGCTGCGCAGATCGTTGAGCAGCAGGGTCTGCTGAGTCTCGGCGAGGCCGATCTCCCATGGGCTGCCGGCGTGGGTCAAGCTGGTCAGCGGAGATGCGCCAGTCCCACCGTCATAGCCGGAGATGGTGACATGGTCTGCGCGCGCTTTTGACACGCCAGCGGCGACCGTGCCCACGCCCACTTCGGACACGAGCTTTACCGAGATGCGCGCCGATGGCTGCACGTTCTTCAAATCGTGGATCAGCTGCGCGAGGTCTTCGATCGAGTAAATATCGTGGTGCGGCGGCGGTGAGATCAGGCCAACGCCCGGTGTCGAGTGGCGCACCGCGCCGATCCGCTTGTCGACCTTGTGCCCGGGCAGCTGACCGCCTTCGCCGGGCTTTGCGCCTTGCGCCATCTTGATCTGGATATCGTCGGAGTTGGCGAGATATTCCGTCGTGACGCCAAACCGTCCCGAGGCCACCTGCTTGATCCGGCTGCGCATGGAATCGCCATTATCCAGCGGCTTGAAACGGAACGGTTCTTCGCCGCCTTCGCCGGTGTTGGAGCGCCCGCCAATGCGGTTCATCGCGACCGCCAGGGTTGAATGCGCTTCGTGGCTGATCGAGCCAAAGCTCATCGCGCCGGTGCTGAAGCGTTTGACGATTTCCGATGCTGGCTCAACCTCATCCAGCGGGATCGCCTCATCGGCTTTCTTGAATTCCATCAACCCGCGAATGGTCAGCAGGCGTTCGGATTGCTTGTTCACGCTCTTGGCAAATTCTTCGTAGTTTGAAGGATTGTTGCCGCGCACGGCGTGCTGAAGATCAGCAACGTTCTCTGGCGTCCAGGCGTGCTCTTCCCCGCGCAGGCGGTATTGATAAATGCCGCCAACATCGAGCATGCTCTCATAGATCGGATTGTCACCGTAAGCCTGCGCGTGGCGGCGCACGCTTTCCTCGGCAACCTGCGCCAGATCGACGCCTTCGATGGTGGTCGCTGTGCCGGTGAAGTATTTCTCGACAAAGCTGGTCGACAGGCCAACGGCGTCAAAGATTTGGGCTCCGCAATAGGATTGATAGGTCGAGATGCCCATTTTGGACATGACCTTGCGGATGCCTTTGCCGATTGCCTTGATGTAGTTTTGCTCAACCTCGCGCGGGTCCAGCTCCAGGTGCTTCTTGCGGCGAATATCCTCCAGCGTTTCAAACGCCATGTAGGGGTTAATCGCCTCTGCGCCGTATCCTGCGAGCACGCAGAAATGGTGCACTTCGCGCGCTTCGCCGGTTTCCACGACCAGGCCGGTCTGCATCCGCAGGCCCTGGCGAACCAGATGGTGATGCACCGCAGCGGTCGCGAGCAGGGCAGGCATGGGAATGCGGTCCGCATTTTGCGCACGGTCTGACAGTACAAGGATGTTGTGGTCTTGCAGCACCGCCTCGGTCGCTGCCCAGCACATTTCCTTAATCGCCAGCTCAATGCCTTCGACACCTGCCTCAGCATCCCAGGTCATATCGATCGTGGCGCAGCGGAACGCGCCGTCCAGCGCATTTTCAACCGTGCGGATCTTGGCCAGATCATCATTGGTGAGGATCGGCTGTTCCACCTCCAGCCGCTTATGCGTGCCAGCCTCCCGGCCAAGCAGGTTCGGGCGCGGGCCGATCATCGACAGCAGGCTCATCACCAGCTCTTCACGGATTGGGTCAATCGGCGGGTTGGTGACCTGCGCAAAGTTCTGTTTGAAATAGTCGTAGAGCAGGCGCGACTTGTTCGACAGCACGGCAATCGGGGTGTCGGTGCCCATCGATCCCAGCGGATCATCGCCGTTCACCGCCATAGGCTCGAGGAAGCGGGAGATGTCCTCCTGAGTGTAGCCGAATGCCTGCTGGCGTATCAGCAGCGAATTGCCATCGGCTTCATCGCGCTCAACCACTTCGGACAGTTCCGGTTCGATATCGGCGATATCTTCCAGCTTGAACTGAGCCTTTTTGAGCCAATCGGCATAGGGCTCTGCGCCCGCCAGATCAGCCTTCAGCTCGTCATCTTCGATGATGCGGCCCTGCTCCAGGTCGATCAGCAACATCTTGCCCGGTTGCAGGCGCCATTTGCGAGTGATGTCTTCCTCTGCGAAGGGCAAAACGCCGCTTTCTGAGGCGAGGCAGACGATGTCGTCTTTGGTGACGCAGAAACGCGCTGGGCGCAGGCCGTTGCGATCCAGCGTCGCGCCGATTTGGCGGCCATCGGTGAAGGCCACCGCTGCGGGGCCATCCCATGGCTCCATCAGTGCGGCGTGATATTCGTAGAACGCGCGCTGGTCTGGATCCATCAGCTCATTCTTGGACCATGCCTCTGGGATCAGCATCATCATCGCGTGGGCGAGGCTGTATCCGCCGGCGAGCAGCAGCTCGAGCGCATTGTCGAGGCAGGCCGTGTCAGATTGACCGTGCGGGATGATCGGCCACATCTTATCGAGGTCAACGCCCAGCAGATCACTTTCCATCGTGCGACGGCGGGCGTTCATCCAGTTCACATTGCCGCGCACCGTGTTGATCTCACCATTATGCGCGATCAGACGGAACGGGTGGGCCAGACGCCAGCTGGGGAACGTGTTGGTCGAGAAGCGCTGGTGCACCAGGCCGAGCGCGGAAACACAGGCCGGATCGCGCAGATCGTTGAAGAAGCTGCCAACCTGATCGCACAGCAGCAGGCCCTTATAGACGATGGTGCGGCTGGAAAAGCTGGGCAGATAAAGCTGGGTCAGGCCGGGCAGGTCATGCTTTTCGGCCAGTTTGGCGAGTGGATTTTGCACCTGCTTGCGAATCACCAGCAGCTTACGCTCAAACGCGTCTTGATCGGCGCAGTTTTCGCCGCGCGCGATCACCGCCTGCTGGATCACAGGCATCGAATCGATCACCGCTTTGCCCAGGCCATCGAGCGTGGTTGGGACATCGCGCCAGCCAACAAAACGCTGGCTTTCCTTGGCAGTGAATTTCTCAAATTGCTCGGTTACGAATGCGCGGGCCGCGGCGTCCTGAGGCATGAAGCACATCGCCACCGCATAATCGCCCGCTGCGGGCAGATCATGGCCGGCTTCTGCTGCCCAATTGCGGAACAAAGGGTCTGGAATCTGAAGCAAAATACCAGCGCCATCGCCCAGCAGAGGGTCTGCGCCCACGGCGCCGCGGTGGTCGATGCGGTTCAGAATTTCGAGCGATTGCTCAATGATGGAGTGGCTCTTTTCGCCTTTAATATGCGCGACCATGCCGACACCGCAGGCATCGTGTTCGTTTCGAGCGTCATAAAGGCCTTGGGCCGCGGGCTGTCCCATCGAAATATCCATTCTGTCAGATGCCGGCACTGGCGACAGGCCCGGTGGGCTTGTGGCCGGCAGAAATGCACGCGGAATGACCCTCAAGGGGCGCGATCCGCATCGCTTGGGAGCCTTTTGCCGACAGAATCGAGATTTTGCAACCGCGAAGAACGTAGCATTCTTTCGCATAGCTATGCCTGAGCTTTAGCGCGATTGCGCACCGCTCAAGTAAGTGGGGGGTTTGTTGCGGCATTCTCATGTTCCGCAAGCGCATCCGCGCTCGCGATATCCTCGGACCTACCGGTCCTGCGGGCGGCCGCAAGGGCCTTGCGGTCAGCTAATCGCCGACCGAGCTCCGCCGCCAAGCCATCTAGATTGTGCTGGTTCGACGCCGCAGGCGTCGCAAGCTTGTCCTGAGCGGCTGGCGTGTCCAGCCAGCCGAAGGGGGCGCATGCCCGCCCGCAGCGATGCGACCGTTAGGTCGCGTGAGCGAGGATAGCCAAGTGAACGGAAGTGAACGCCGGCGCTTGAGGCGCCAGAAAATTAAGCAGCTCCGCTGAGCTTCTGCAATTTCGCCAGAGCATCGCGCAATTCGCGCTCGGTCTGCTGAGCACGCTCAGAAAAGCCACTCGCGCCAAGTGCGGCCGTGCCTTCGAGGCTTGATCCATCGGCCACCGCAGCGGCTGCTGGGATTTGCGCCATCTTGGCCTCGCCTTCGGTGAAGAGAGACAATGCGCGCAAGGCCTCGGCAAGAGCAGCATCGCGGCGCGGCTGAGCGCCTTCGCCGTGGATCGCCTGGTGCGCATGCAGCGCAGCGGCAAAGCGCTCAACCATCTGCATCAGGCTGAGTTCGTCCTTGGGGATCTGGCGCAGGCTATCGAGCGCGGCACCGCGTAGGAAATCTGGTGCGTCCTCGGGCAGGGGCGGCGCAGATTCCAACGCTTGCTCGGGTTCTTCGACGTGCACTTCTGGCTCGGGAGCCTCGGTGTCGAGCACCAATTCATCCTCTGGCAGAACCTCGGCGATCATACCTAAATCAAGCGGCTCGTCGAGGGCGGCGTCGGTTGGTTCGTCTGCGAATTCTTCAGCTAGGGCTTCAACTTCTGCTTCGAATGACTCTTTCTCAAATTCTGGCTCGGTAAGCTCGTGCTCAAACTCTTCTGCCTCGACCAATTCTGCATTCTCGTCAGCGAGTTCGGCGGCAAAATCAGCTGTGAGTTCTGGATCAATCGGCGAATCGAGGCTTTCACTGCCCAGCTCTGCGCTCGGATCAATCGGGCGTAGCTGGTTGTATTCGCTGTCTAGCCCGGCTGTGTTGCTAAAGCGGTGTGACGATGCCGAATTGCTCCAGACACGGGCAATCGCAAAGGCGATCAATCCGCCAAAGAGAGCCGCAAGCAGTGCGAGCACGATCCGGCCCGCGCCGCCCAAAACGGTCAGTTGAGCGGTGTGCATGATGGCGGTGATGGTCGGTGCGGGTAGAATGGCGACTGTCAAACCTGCCAAGGCTGCGCCCCATCCCGCGAGCAGCGGTACAAACGCCTTATGCGCAGCGATCGAAACCTTCGAGGCCCGCCGCTTTTTCGCAGGTCCAACCTTTGTGCGACCTTTGGATTTCAACCGCTCAAACAGGGATTGCCCCTCGCGGTGAGCATCCTCAGCCGCTAGCTCGGCGCGCTCACGCGCGGCTTCTCTCTTGCTGTGCAATTCTTCGCGAAAGCCCATTTTACCCATTCGCCCCAAGTTTATTCGCGCCCACGCCGTCTATGGCGTTTGGCATTGCTTCCCAGGTGGCTAGCAAGCTTTGGTAAACGTCCCGATAACGTTTGGCGTTTTGCGCCCAGTCGTGGCTGCGGCGAACATGCTCCAATCCGCGCATACGCACCCCGTCCCAGCGTTCGCGCGCGCTCAGCATATTGGCGAGCGCATCGGCGCAGGCGGCGGGATCGTCTGGCGGGAAGAGAAAACCCGTTTCATTGTGTGTGATCAGCTCGCGGTGGCCGCCAACATCGGACCCGGCGACAATGCGCTGCTGCGCCATGGCCTCCAGCGGTTTCAGCGGGGTGACAAGATCAGTGAGGCGGCTGTGCTTGCGCGGATAGGCCAGCACATCGATCAACGAATAGTAACGCTCAACCTCAGAATGCGGCACCCGCCCGGTGAAGATTACGGCATCGGGATCGGGCAGGTTTGCGGCCTGCTCGCGCCACTCAGCCTCCATTTCGCCTCCGCCCACCAGCAGCAGCCTGGTGCCCTGGTGCTGCTCTCGCAGGCGGGGCATGGCGGCGATCAGATCGTCCAGCCCCTCATAGGCATAGAAGCTGCCGATAAAGCCGATTACCGGCGTATCAGCCTCGATATTGAGCTTGCTCGCAAGTCGCTCATCGCGCGGCGGCGGATCGCCAAACATGGCCATATCCACGCCATTGCGCATAATCCCAAGCTTGCCCGGATTGATCCCGCGCCGCACCAGATCGCTGCGCAGACCATCACAAATGGTGAAGACCGCATCGGCGCGGCGGACGATTTGTGTTTCTAGCGCGCGGGTCATGCGGTATTTGGTCGATCCCTCGCGTCCCGTGCCATTGCCAACCGCTGCGTCTTCCCAAAAGGCGCGGATTTCATAGACGAACGGGACGTCAAGCGCGCGAGACGCACGCCACGCCGCACCCCCGCAAAGCGCCGGGGAATGGGCATGGATGATGTCGGGTCGCCAGTCCTTGGCGAGTTCCTGAATCGAGAGCGACAAATGCGTCATCTCGCGGATTTCATTGATCACCGGAGGGCCGCCAGCCATCCCAGTGCTGCGGTGAAAGGCCAGGCCATCGACCACTTCTGGATCGCTGAGAGCGCCCTCATCACTGTGGCGCAGGCCCGTGATCCCGCGCACTTCGATTCCCATCGCGACCTGCGCCTTTAGGATGGCGCGGGTGCGAAAGGTGTAGCCGGAATGCAGCGGCAGTGAATGGTCGAGAACGTGAAGGACGCGCATAATAAGGATGCTATGCCTGATTGTCCTTAACGGGACGTCAACTGCGTTTGGTTAGAGCGCCTGATATGCGGGTGATTGTGCCTGCCATAAATCATGCGGGAACCACGCGTAGAATGATCGATTATTTCGCCCTTGCACTCGGCCATGGCTTGCTAGCCATTGTGCTGCTGCGCTTGGTGTGGCGCGATGATCTGGACGTGGATCCGGCGATTGCGGACAATCAGGCGGCTGAGGAACAGCGGCGCAAAGACGCGCTGGCGGCCCGCAAACAGGCCGCGCGCGGTGAAACGCTCAATTCTATCCCGTCTGCACCAGATGAGACGGCGACCTAATGCTCGATCTCATCTTCATCGCCTTTATCGGCTTTGTCCTGCTGCTTGGCCTCAGGCGCCCCTATTTGTGGGTGCTGCTCTATGTCTATATCGACATTCTTGCGCCGCAGCGGATCGGCTATTCGATCATCACCTCAATTCCGGTGTCCTTCATCGCCTTTGGCGCGGCATTTGGCGGCTGGTTGCTGCTCGATCGTAAGGAGGGCGCGCGCTTTTCCCTGCGTCAGGCGTTGATGCTGGCGCTGCTTATCTATTGCTGGTGGACGACGCAAAACGCCGATTTCCCTGAGGCTGCGCAGACCAAATGGGAATGGGTGTGGAAGGCGTTACTGTTTGCGATCTTTATGCCGCTGACCATCACCACGCGATTGCGGTTGGAGGCGCTAGCTCTGGTGATCGTCCTGTCGGTTGCGACCATTGTGATCGGCACGGGGATGAAAACTGTGCTGGGCGGCGGGGGTTATGAGAACCTCAATTTCTTCGTCGATGACAACAGCGGCCTCTACGAAAGCTCGACCTTGGCGACGGTTGCGATCGGCCTGATCCCGCTGATCTGGTGGCTTGTGCGGTTTGGCACGATCCTGCCCAAACATTGGTCGGCCAATGTATTTGCCGTGGCGCTCACCTTTGCCTCATTGCTGGTGCCGATCGGTACAGAAGCGCGCACCGGCCTGGTCTGTATCGCTGTGCTGGGCTTGCTGCTGCTGCGCTATGTCAAACGGCGCGTGCTGTTTATGGCTGCTGGCGGGGTGCTGGGCATTATCGCACTGCCGTTTCTGCCGCAAAGCTATTACGAGCGCATGGCCACTATCGCTCAACCGGGCGGGGATGAAAGCGCCTCTACCCGTGTGGCGGTGTGGACCTGGACTTATGAATACGCCTCGAAAAAGCCGTTTGGTGGGGGGTTTGATTCCTACCTCGGCAATTCCTTCACTTACGAACTGCCCGTGCGCGAAGAGGTCGGCAATACGACTTCGGTCGAATACCGCGATGTGACAGACGAGGCGCGCGCGTTCCACTCCTCAATCTTTGAGCTGCTGGGTGAACAAGGTTGGCCAGGCCTTGCGATCTGGCTGTGGCTGCAAGGGTTGGGCGTCTGGCAGATGGAGCGCATTCGCAGCCGCTGGAAAGACCAGACGAGCGAGCGAGAGGGATGGATTGCGCCCCTGGCCGTCGCTCTGCAACTGGCCAGCCTGATCTACCTAACTGGCGCGCTGTTCCAGGGGATCGCTTACCAGCCGATGTTCTATAAGCTGATTGGCCTGCAGATTGCCCTCTATTCCTATTGCCGCAGGCTTGATTCGAAACGTTTCAAGAATGGCCCGGAAAAGTCGGGTCATGTCGGTGCCAACGCGCGTCGCAAAGCGCGCGGAAGTGGGCAAGCCGCGGCGGCTAGCGCCAATGCCGTAACGGCAAGTTGACGTTTACGGAAACCTCATTGCGCTTGAGCCTATGATGCGCCATTACTCCGCCTAAGCGCCGCGCCCAGATTCGGGCCAGAAGCGCGTAATTTTGGCAGGAGACACGATCATGACCCCCCAAGATCTGGCCGCAAAGGTCGGCGAAACTCTCGGCACCAGCGAATGGGCCGAAATGAGCCAGGAACGCATCAACCAGTTTGCTGACGCGACCGGCGACCACCAATTCATTCACATTAACGAAGAAGCCGCCAAGATGACGCCGTTTGGCGGCACCATCGCGCATGGCTTTCTAACCTTGTCGATGATCCCGTACCTGTCCGCCAATTCTGACATGCCCAAGATTGAAGGCGTGAAGATGGGCGTGAACTATGGCGGCAACAAAACCCGCTTCATCGCTCCGGTCCGCTCTGGCAAGCGCATTCGCGGCCATTGGAAACTGACCGAAATGATCGAAAAGCGCCCGGGCCAATGGCAACAGACCTGCGAGATTACGATCGAGATCGAAGGCGAAGAAAAGCCTGCCCTGATCTGCGAGTGGATCACCCAGTTCTTCGTCTAAGGAAGCCGTGAGTCCCCGCGAAGGCAGGGTTCTCCCTCCGTGAAGCACTAACTCAAAGAGGTTCCTGCCGTCGCGGGGACTCATACATAAAAAAGGAATCTCCCATGCGTGACGCAGTCATCGTCTCCACCGCCCGCACCCCAATTGGCCGGGCTTATAAGGGCGGTTTTAACGCCACCCCTGGTGCCACCCTTGGTGCCGCTTCATTCGCCCCGGCAGTAGAGCGTGCCGGCATCGATGCCGCTGAAATCGACGATGTTGTCTGGGGTGCAGTCCTCACCCAGGGCACGCAGGCGGGTAATATCGGCCGCCAGGTTGCACTTCGCGGCGGCGCTCCGGTTTCCGTTGCGGCGCAGACCATCGATCGCCAGTGCTCTTCGGGCCTGATGGCGATCAGCACCGCAGCGAAGCAGATCGTGGTCGATAATATGGATATCGTTGTCGGCGGCGGTCAGGAATCGATCTCAATGGTCCAGACCCCGGAAATGCGCGTGCAGATGGATCCATCGCTGCTTGCCATGCATAAAGATGTCTACATGCCGATGCTGCAAACGGCGGAAACGGTTGCTGCACGCTATGGCATCAGCCGTGAAGTGCAGGATGAATATGCGCTGCAATCGCAGATGCGCACTGCCGCCGGTCAGGAAGCGGGCAAGTTCGACGACGAGATTGTCCCGGTGACCACCACTATGATGGTCAAGAACAAGGAAACCGGTGAAGTTTCGCAGCAGGAAGTGACGATCACCAAGGATGAAGGCAACCGCCCTTCGACGACGCTGGAGGGCCTGGCGGGCCTCAACCCGGTGATGGGTCCGGACAAGGTTATCACCGCTGGTAACGCTTCACAGCTGTCCGATGGATCGTCGGCCAGCGTCCTGATGGAAGCCAAGCTCGCGGAGCAAAAGGGTCTCCAGCCGCTTGGTCGCTATGTCGGTATGGCGGTTGCGGGCACAGAACCAGACGAAATGGGCATTGGCCCGGTCTACGCCATTCCGAAGCTGCTCAAGCAAACCGGCATAAAGATGGAAGACGTTGGTCTGTGGGAGCTTAACGAAGCCTTCGCCGTCCAGGTTCTCTACTGCCGCGACAAGCTCGGCATTGATAACGACATCTTGAACGTCAACGGCGGCTCAATCTCGATCGGTCACCCATACGGCATGACCGGCGCACGCTGCACCGGACACGCCCTGATCGAAGGCAAGCGCCGTGGCGCAAAGTATGTCGTCGTGACCATGTGCGTCGGCGGCGGCATGGGCGCAGCTGGTATGTTCGAGGTGTTTTGATTTGTGAAGCGGGGAGGCCATCCGGCTTCCCCGTTTCCTAGCCATCCTCGCCCTCCACCCTCCCACCCGGATACTAACCCGGTGTGATAATCCGGGTGGAAGGGTGGAGGGCGCGGGTGGCTAGGCCCAAAGGCAAGATTGTGAGGCGGTGTGGGAGCGATCCTGCACCGCCTTTTTCTTTCTGGGCATTTAGGGCTACACTCGTCCCATGGGCATAATGGAAATCATCGGGATTGCGGGAAGTGTCAGTCTGCTCAGCGGCTGGCGGTTGTATTTGTGTGTGTTTGCAACGGGTCTTGCGATGCGGCTCGATGCGATTCCAATCCCAGAGCATCTCGCCAGCCTGGGCGTACTCGAAAACCCATGGGTGATGGGCATTGCCGCGCTCGGCGCGCTGGCGGAGTTCTTCGCCGACAAGGTGATGTGGCTCGATAGCATATGGGATACGGTCCACACTTTGGTGCGCCCGGTTGGCGGGGCCTTGCTGGCGCTGGCGATCGTTGATCCCTCGGACCCGGCGATGCAGGTGGTTGCGTTTTTGCTTGGCGGCGGAGCGAGTTTTCTGGCGCATGGTGGCAAAGCGAGCGCGCGCGCCGTGGTCAACACTTCGCCAGAACCGGTCAGCAATGTGATGGCCTCCAGCGCAGAGGACGTCGCGACCGTAGGCCTGCTCTATGTCGCCTACGAATATCCACTGGTGGCGGGCGGAATTGCGCTGGTCCTGCTGGTGCTGGTCGTCCTGCTGCTGCTGTGGGCGCGGCGAGTTATCAAACGACTGTTTTTCCGAACGCCGAAGGTTGAGGGGTGACCCGCGTCAGCGACCAGCTAGACTGATTTTAGCGTTTGGGGGTGCCACACCCGCAAATTTCTTAGAACGCGCTTTACCCAATCCTGATACCCCATCATTAGTTGGATGGCGTAGTGGTTGTGGAAGACCATTCCGTTATTGAGGTCGTTGTTCTTCACATAGAATGAGGTGATGATGGGCGTTGGCTCCAAAGTCTGTAGCGTGTGCGCCTCTTCATGCGCCGCATGATGCTTCATGGCATTAAAGAGATCGTTCACCGTTTCTGCGAATTTCGTAGGGTCGCTCTCAAGTTTTTCATTATCACCCATAATGACAGGAAAGATAGGTTTCGCTTGTCCGCCCGGCTTGAGTAAATCTGCAATGCTAGAAGTTTCAAGGACAAGGGGGTTCAAAGGCCCGACGGACTTGCTTGATAGCTCCATCCAGTTGGCTAATTGAACTAGGGTATCAATGGTACGGCGTAGCTGAAAAACGAAGCTCTCTGTTAGGAAGCTATATTCATAGAACTTGTTCGGCTTTGACATAGACAGTTCAGGTCTGCAGAGCGATTCAGCCCCCAAGACTGGAATGCCGGGTTGCGAAAGTCAGTATCTGCCGCGATCAAATCACCAAAGAGTCTAGTGCAATAACGATAGCGTTGAAGCACTGATAGTCCTAGTGGGCCATTACCTCCACCAAGCGCTGGAAGGTCATTGATGCCTAGGTCGTCAGGAGTGTATGTCTCTGGCCTTCGTCCAGAATCGTAAAAGCAGTCAGTCCTTTCCATGGACCTTCAATAATGACCAAGCGACTTAATGTCAGCTTTTGGACTACGATGATTGTAAACTATGCGCAGCCACAAACTCTTCCACCACCGGCGCCACCTTGGTCCGCCAGCGGCTGCCGTTGAAGATGCCGTAATGTCCGGCGCCCTCGGCCATGTAGTAGCGCTTCTTCTTCTCGGATAGGCCGGTCGCGAGTTTCAGCGCGGCCTTGGTCTGGCCGATCCCTGAAATGTCATCGCGTTCGCCTTCGATGGCTAGCAGGGCGGTGCCCGTAATCTGGGTTAGGTCGACCACCTCGCCCTTATGCTCAAACGTGCCGTTGGGGATCGAGTGCTTCTGGAACACTTCCTCGACCGTCTGGAGGTAAAACTCCGCCGTCATATCGCACACGGCGCGATATTCGTCGTAGAAATCCTTGGTCGCCTGCGCGCTCGCATCGTCGCCGGCGGTCAGATGTTTGAACATCTCGTAATGGCTCATCATGTGGCTTTGCAGGTTCATGCTCATGAAGGCGGACAGCTGCATAAAGCCGGGATAGACCTTACGTCCGGCGCCGCGATAATTCATCGGTACGGTGGTGATGACGGATTGGCGGAACCACTCAATTGGGCGGTTCATCGCGTGATCGTTGACCGTAGTCGGGCTTTCGCGGGTATCGATCGGTCCGCCCATCATGGTGAGCGTTGCGGGCGCGGCGGGCGATTTGTGCTGGTTAAGCAGCGCAGTGGCGGCAAAGGCTGGTACCGATGGCTGACACACCGCCAGCATATGAGGGCGCTGGCCTGGCTGCTGGCCCTCGATATATTCGAGGAATTCCATCAAATAGTCGATATAATCGTCGAGGTCGAAATTCCCCTCGTGCATGGGCACTGTCGCGGCATCGGCCCAATCGGTGATGTAGACCTCAAATTTTTGCAGCATCCGCTCCAATGTGCCGCGCAGCAGAGTTGCATAATGCCCGCTCATCGGGGCAACGATCAGCATTTTGGGGCGCTTTTTCGTCTTGGCATCATCAACGCCGTCCAAACGGAAGCGCTTGAGATCACCAAACGGGCGGTTGACAACCGTTGCCTCGATCACCGGATAGATTTTGCCATCGATGTCGATCTCGGTGATGCCAAAGGCAGGCTTTCCGTAAGGCGCAGTGGCGTGGGCGAACACATCCAACGCATTGGCCGCCATTGAACTCATGCCAAACTTGCCCAGCGGGTTGGCTGGATTGTTCAGGATAGATGCGCTGATCGATGCCAGCGAGCTGACCGAATTCATCCAGCTGCGCTGCAATTCATAGGCGTGGTAAAGCAAGTCGTTCCCCTGTTGTGGCTCTGCGCGAGTTCCGTTGCTGAGATCGCCGGGCCGTCCGGAACCCGTATCGAGCCAAAGCCCGTATCAAGAAGGCGCCTCTTCGCCGGGCGCTTGGCGGGTATAGGTGGGCCTTTATGAACAATTGTGCAATGCACAATATTTTACGATTCCACCAGTTTTGGGCTGTTTCGGTGGGAATATGCGATTTTACACGTGAAAACCCGCTGGTTTGTCCCTAGATGGGCGGTTCGATGGACGGGCATCTCACACAAGCAGACGATACGCCGCCGCAAAGGCGCGGACTGTTTGGTCGCGGGCGCAAGGCGCGCGGGGCCGAGGTGGAGGGTGCCGGTGAGACTGCCGAAAAACCCGCAAAATCGCTGCGCCCGCTGCGGATGATCTATTCCGCGGCTGCGCAATACCCCACTCAGGTTGCGCTGGCGCTGATCGCATTACTGATCACAGCGGCGGCGACGTTGGCGATTCCATGGCGCTTCAAAGTAATCATTGATGAGGCATTTAGCGGCGGGGCCACCAGCGCGCAGATCAATTCTGCGTTTCAATATCTGCTGATGATTGTCGTCGTGCTGGGCATTGGCACGGCGCTCAGGTTCTACTTCGTTAGCTGGATCGGTGAGCGCGTGGTGGCCGATATTCGCCGCGCGGTGCAGCGCAATCTGCTGCGTCAGGCGCCCAGTTTTTACGAAGCGAACAGCCCCAAGGAAATCTCCAGCCGAATGACGTCGGATACAGCGGTGATTGAGCAGGTGGTCGGCACGACTGTGTCGATCGCTTTGCGCAACACGCTGATGGCGATTGGCGGTACGGCGCTGTTGTTTTACCTGCAGCCGCAAATGACATTGGGCCTGATGCTGGTCATTCCGGCGGTGATCATCCCGATCACGGTGTTCGGTCGGCGGCTACGCAATGTGTCACGCACCAGCCAGGACCGCGTGGCAGATGTTGGCGCGATGGTGACTGAAGTGCTGGCGGGCATGAAAATCGTGCAAAGCTTCAATCAGGAAGCGCGAGAGGCAGACCGTTTTGGCGAGGCGGTGGAGGCGACGTTCAACACCGCCAAGCGCCGGATTATGATCCGCGCAGCGATGACATCAGTCATCATCATGTTGATTTTCGGCGCGATCACTTTGTTGATGTGGCGCGGGGCGATTGCGGTTGGCGATGGCACCATATCGGGCGGCACGATCTTTGCTTTTGTGATCACTGGCGGCCTGGTAGCGGGCGCATTTGGCGCCCTGACAGAGGTGTATGGCGATCTATTGCGCGGAGCGGGGCGGCAAGCCGGCTCGCTGAATTGCTTGATGCAAAACCCACCATTTCCAGCCCAGAACGCGCGCAGGCGCTGCCCACCCCGCCGCGCGGCAATCTGTCGTTTCGCAATGTGACATTCCGCTATCCCAGCCGCCCGGAAGTCGCCGCGCTGCACGACTTCACGTTGGAGGTTGAGCCGGGCGAGACAGTCGCGATTGTTGGTCCATCAGGCGCGGGCAAGTCGACCATTTTCCAACTCGTTGAGCGGTTTTACGATCCGCAATCCGGCACAATCCGCCTGGACGGCATTCCTCTGACGAAAGCGGACCCGGCGGACCTGCGCGAACGCCTCGCACTCGTGCCGCAGGACGGCGTGCTGTTCAGCGGCAATGCCCGTGACAATCTGCGCTATGGACGCTGGGATGCCGATGACGAGGCGATCTGGGAGGCGGCGAGCGCTGCCAATGCTGTGGGGTTCCTGCGCGACCTACCGAAAGGGCTCGACACGGACCTGGGTGAAGGCGGAACGCAGCTATCCGGCGGTCAGCAACAGCGTTTGGCGATTGCGCGTGCTCTTCTGAGAGATGCGCCGATCCTGCTCCTTGACGAGGCGACCAGCGCGCTTGATGCGGAAAGCGAACAATTGGTGCAGCAGGCGCTTGATCAGCTAATGACGGACCGCACGACATTGGTCATTGCTCACCGGCTGGCGACTGTGCGCAAGGCGGACCGGATTATTGTGCTCAACGAAGGCAAGATTGCCGAACAAGGCACGCATGACGCCCTGGTAAAGGCAGGCGGGCTCTATGCCCGGCTCGCGAAGCTGCAATTTGCCAGCGATCAGGCCGCGTAGCTTTTGGGGCCCCGACCGTAGCCACCCGCCTCCCCAACCGGCCACCAATTCTGGTGGTTACCATTGGTGGCCGGTTGGGGAGGCGAGTGGCGTGGTTCAAAAACAACCTCTCTCACCACCAAATAATCGACCAATTGCGACTGCAATCGGACAAACGTCGACTCTACTGAGCTGCGCGGGTTAAAGAGGCTGGGGTGGAATTTAGAATAACGATAACCATGGGACTGGTAATATGATCAAACAGACAGCTCTTCTCAGCGCAGGGCTCGCCGCCCTGATATGCGCCAATCCGGCACTCGCTGGCGCCACGCATGATGCGAATGCGGATGCAGGTATTGAAACTCTTCTGGATGACACAGCCGCAGAAGGCGCGGCCGATGCGGTCAAAGAACCCGGCACCCCAACCATGAGCTTTGGCTCATGGGGCGTTGATCCGCAGCTGATCTCCGCCGACGTTGATCCTGGCGATGACTTCTTCAAATACGTCAATCAGAAATGGCTTGATGCCAACCCTCTGCCAGCTGAATTCAGCCGCTTTGGTGCGTTCAACCTGCTGCGCGAGAAAAGCACCAGTGATGTGAAGGCTTTGATCGACGAGCTGGTCGCGAAAGACCCGGCCACGCTCAGCAATGACGAGCAGCGGATTGTAAATGCGCACAACGCGTTCCTGAACACCGCAGCGATTGATGCGGCTGGCCTTGCCCCAGCGCAGCCCTATTTCAACAAGATCATCGCTGCGAGCACGCTGGATGATCTCGTGATGCTGTGGGCGACGCCAGGGTATTCATCGCCCATCGGCGGGTTTGTAAACGTCGATGCGAAACAGCCAGACCGCTATGTCGCCTATATCGGCATGGGCGGAATTGGCCTGCCAGACCGTGATTATTACACCGACACCAGTGAGAAAGGGCTTGAGACGATCAAGCTCTACAAGGATTATCTCACCTTCCTGTTTGGCGAGGCGGGCTATGCTGATCCTGCGGGCGCTACCGCTGCCGTCTATGCGTTTGAAGAACGGCTCGCGAAAGAAGTGCTGTGGGACCGCACCGTCAGCCGTAACCGCGACCTCACCTATAACGCCGTGACCAAGGAAGAAATGGCCGCGATGGCGGGTGACATTCCAGTGGGCGCGATCATGGATACAATCGGCCTGTCGAAATCGCCGATTTATGTCGTGGGCACTATCCCACCCAGCGAAGAGCGGATCAAGGAATTGGGCCTGGATGAGGCAACCGTTGCCAAGATCGGCAAAGGCCTGCCCGGCATGTTTGAAGTGCTGTCCGAAACCGATTTGGCGACGCTGCAGGCGTGGACGATCAAGGAGTTTCTCTCAAACAATTCCGCCGTCCTGCCGACCCGTTTCGACACGGCGAGCTTTGAATTCTTCGGCAAGAAACTACGCGGCACGCCAGAGCAGCGCCCGCGGTGGAAGCGCGCGATTGACGCCACCGAGGGCGCCTTGGGAGAGCTCGTCGGCAAGAGCTATGTTGAGCGTTATTTCCCGGCTGAAAACAAAGCCGCGATGGACGAACTGGTCGCCAATCTGCGCCTCGCCATGGCACAATCAATCGAAGAGATCGATTGGATGGGTGCGGAAACCAAGGTCGAGGCCAAGGCGAAACTCGACAGTTTCGATCCCAAGATCGGCTACCGTGACAATCTGGAGACCTATCCCGGTCTTGAGATTACCGCCGACAATCCGCTGGAAAATGCGATTGCCGCCGGGGCTTGGAATCTGGCCGACAATATCTCCAAACTGGGCGGGCCGATTGACCGGACCGAGTGGTTTATGACCCCGCAAACGGTCAATGCCTATTACAATCCGACCAAGAATGAGATCGTTTTTCCCGCCGCCATCCTGCAACAGCCATTCTTTGGCGTGAGCGCTGATATTGCGGTCAATTACGGCGCGATCGGCGGGGTGATCGGACATGAGATTGGCCATGGTTTCGACGATCAGGGATCCAAGTCCGACGGTACCGGCAAACTGCGCAATTGGTGGACCGATGAAGACCGCGCGGCCTTTGATGAGCGCGGTGATGCGCTCGTCGCGCAATACAGTTCGTTCTGCCCGTTTGACGAAGGCGAAACCTGTGTGAACGGCCGCCTGACCCTGGGTGAGAACATCGGCGATGTTGGCGGGCTTTCGCTTGCTTACCGCGCCTATAAGATTGCCACCGCAGGCAAAGACGTGCCTGTGATCGATGGCTTCACCGGCGATCAGCGGTTCTTCCTGGCTTGGGCGCAGGTCTGGCGCTCGGCTCAGCGTGAGGAAAATTATCGCCTGCGTCTGCGCACCGGCGCGCACAGCCCAGAGGAATATCGGGTGAACGGCGTCGTGCGCAATCTGGATGCCTGGTACGAAGCCTTTGGCGTGACCGAAGACGACGCGATGTACATCCCGCCAGAAGAACGCGTGAAAATCTGGTAATTGAGCGCACGCTAAAACGTGTAGTTTGAGCTGAAACGGGCTGCCTTCGGGCAGCCCGCAAGGCTGGCTTAGTTCTAGACCCGAAATTCAACAAAAAAATTGACTTGGCACCGCCGCATGCCAAGGCAGTGACGTCATGACATTCCTGCAATTGCTTCTTATCGCGGTCGTCCAAGGGATCACGGAATTCCTGCCGATTTCCTCGTCAGGCCATTTGATCCTGATCCCCTATTTGACCGATTTTTCTGACCAGGGCCCGCTGATCGACGTGGCGGTGCACGTTGGGTCTCTGCTCGCGATTATCGTCTATTTCTTCAAGGATGTGGTCGTGCTTGCCCGCGGCGGATTTGCATCGGTTGGCATTGGGCAAGCACCGTCAGAGCGCAAATTGTTCTGGTGGATTGTGCTCGGCACGATTCCGGCGGTGGTGTTTGGCCTGTCGATCAAGATGGGCCTGTTCAATGGCTTTGCGGAAAGCGTGTTTGGCATCACCATCATTGATGATGATCTGATGTCGTCGATCCGCTTCACCGATTTGATCGCGGTCAATCTGATTTTCTATGGCATCCTGCTGGGCATCGCGGATTATTTCGGGCGCGATCATAAGAGCTTTGAGGATATGACCTGGCGTGACGGCTTGATCGTCGGCCTGGCTCAGGCGCTGGCGATTATTCCCGGTACAAGCCGTTCTGGCGTCACGATGACGGCGGCCCGCGCGCTGGGATATAGCCGGGTTGAGTCGGCGCGTTTTTCGTTTCTCTTGTCGATCCCGGCGGTGGCCGGTGCAGGTGTGCTGATCGTGCCAGAGATTTTTGAGGCAGGCGGCGAACTTGCATTTGAAGCGCTGATCGCGGGAGTGCTGACGTTTGTCGCGGCGTTCCTGACGATGGCGTTCCTGATGAACTTCCTCAAGAAAGCATCGATGCTGGTTTTCGTGCTTTACCGCGTGGCGATGGGCGCCGCCTTGCTGATTATTTTCTAAACCGCGTGAGGAGCGATCAATGGCGATTTTGATACTGATTGTGATGGGCGCGCTGCTGGGCTGGTTCGCGTCAATCCTGGTTCGCACAGAGGAGGCGGGCGGCATCTTTCGCAATATCGGGTTGGGCCTGCTGGCGAGCGCAATTGGCGGGCTGTTTATGAACGGCGGCGCGCTGTTTGGGGCGCTTGGCTGGATGGCGCTGGGCGTGGCTGCGCTCGCGGCGCTGGTCGTGCTGGCTGCCTATAATCTTGTCTTTGTGGTGAAGTTTTAGAGAATAGTAGTTGTGGCTTGGTCGCGGAGCACGGTTCGTGATCAGCGGACCGCAAGGCCGACTGGCTGCTCGCAGGACCGACTAGCCCCGAGGATATCGCGAACGCGGATGCGTTTGCGGAACACTAAGAATCAGATAGGATCCGCATTACTCCCGCGCCCACCGCGCAGATGATATTCCTGTGATCCGCGGTTCACCACATTGTCGACATCGATCACCGCGCTGTTGGCATAAGTGAAGCTTGCCGCGAGGCTCCGATAAAGCCGGTCAAAATCGCGCTCCACCGTTTGACGGTAAAGATCCTCAAAGCTCTCAATCACGAAATAGGTAGGTTGCAGATCGCTGATCACATAGTCGGTGCGCATTGCCCGATCGACATTGAGCATGATGCGGTTGGGGCTCTTCGCTTCGGTCGCAAACACCACCTCTGTGGGGCCGGACAAAATGCCGGCACCGTAAGCCTTAATGCCGTCTGTCTCTTCGAGCAGGCCGAACTCGACCGTGTACCAATAGAGCGCGCCCAGCGCCTTTAGACGGTTGTAACGCATCGCCTTCCACCCGGCACGGCCATATTCCTGCATGTAATCGGCGAACACCGGATCGGTCAGCATCGGCACATGGCCGAATACATCGTGGAACACGTCGGGTTCCTGAATGTAGTCAAATGTCTCTCGCGTGCGGATGAAATTGCCCGCTGGGAAGCGGCGATTGGCGAGATGCCAGAAGAACACGTGATCAGGGATCAGCATTGGTACGGGCACGACTGTCCAGCCCGTCAGCGCGTTGAGTTCCTCAGACAATTTACCAAATTCCGGCACGCCGCCGCGCCCCAGATCGAGCTTCTCAAGGCCCGCCATAAAGGCACTTGCCGCGCGCCCGGGCAGAACCTTCATCTGCCGCGCAAACAGATCGTTCCAGATCGCGTGATCTTCTGATCGGTAATGCGCCTGCACCGGCTCGATCCAATCCTCACCCAAATGGTCAGGTTTCTGGAGCGGCGCGGTAAAAACGTCCTCCGGCAGATCGGGGAGGCGCGCAAAATCGGTTTCAGGTTCGCTTAGTGTAGCCATAGCCTTCAGATTTGGACTACCACCGCGATAGTGCAAGGGTAAATCGCTAAAGAGAGGCAGGCGCATGAAGGGTAAGGAATTTCGCGAGGCGCTGGAGCCGCTGACGGAAGAGCTGGTTGGAATGGCGCGCTGGGCGCGCACGACAGGCGCGCGGATCGTTGTGTTGTTTGAGGGGCGCGATACCGCTGGTAAAGGCGGCGCGATCCGCGCGGTGCGGGACAAGCTCAACCCGCGCCAATGCCGCACAGTCGCGCTGAGCAAGCCGACCGAGGATGAGCAGACACAGTGGTATTTCCAGCGCTATATTGCGCATCTGCCCTGCGCCGGTGAAATCGTACTGTTCGATCGCAGTTGGTACAACCGGGCGGGCGTTGAAGATGTGATGGGCTATGCGAACATGGCGCAGGTCGCCGCCTTCCTGGAGCAGACGCCAGTGTTTGAAAAAATGCTGATCGATGATGGCATTCTTCTGTTCAAATACTGGCTGACAACCGATCAGGAACGGCAGGAGGAACGCCTGGCCGAGCGGCTGGAAGATCCGCTCAAACGCTGGAAATTGTCTCCGGTCGATCTGGCCGCGCGTGAGAAATACGACGATTACACCCGCGCTCGCGAAGCCATGCTGCGCGCGACCCATACCGACAACGCACCGTGGACCTTGGTTGATTTCAACGATCAGAAACGCGGGCGGCTCACACTGATTCGCGATCTGCTCGACCGCTTGCCGGACACCCATGTTGAGCCGCCAGAGATCGATTTTCCGAAACTAAGCAGCGCGCCCAAGGCGGAGAGCTACGCCGTGATCGAGCCGATTGCCGACTTTCCTGATTAGGATTGACAAAACTGCCTCATGATATAAATATGATATCATAATTATATCAGAGGAGGCATGATATGTCCGACACAACCAACATTATGACCCGCAGCAGCGAGCGAGCGGGATCTGCCTATAATGGCTACGTCATGCTCGCGGTGCTGGCGGTGGTCACAGCCGCAGTGCTCTTCGTTATCTTTAGCGTGGTGCCAGAAAGCGGCGCAACCAAACCAGAAAAGCTGGCATTTGTCGGCACAATCGTGCTGGGCATCATCGTTGTTTTGATCGGTTCGATCGGTTTTTTCATGATTCAGCCCAATCAGGCGGCGGTCATCACCTTGTTCGGCGAATATCGCGGCACGGTGCGCGATGAGGGCCTGCAATGGGTCTGGCCATGGATGATCAAGAAGAAAGTCAGTGTGCGCGCCCACAACATTCACTCTGAAAAGGTTAAGATCAACGATCTGCGCGGCAATCCGATAGAGGTCGCCTGTAATGTCGTGTGGCGCGTGTCGGACAGTGCGCAGGCAGTGTTTGATGTCGACGATTATAAGGAGTTTGTGAACATCCAGATCGAGGCGGGGCTGCGCACTGTGGGCGCGCGCCACCCCTATGACGATATGTCGGACGAGGATGAAACAACTCTGCGCGGCAGCGCCGATGTCGTGAACGCTGAGCTGCGCGAAGAGCTGAATGAGCGGCTGATCGTTGCCGGGATTATCGTCGATGAAGCGGGCCTTACTCACCTCGCTTATGCCCCAGAAATCGCGGGCGCCATGCTGCGCCGTCAGCAAGCCGATGCGGTGATCGCCGCGCGCAAGAAGGTGGTGATTGGCGCGGTTGGTATGGTCGAGGATGCGCTCGGCAAATTGTCTAGCGACGGCATCGTCGAGCTTGATGATGAGCGGCGCGCGGCCATGGTTTCCAACCTGATGATCGTTCTGTGCGGCGACCGCGAAGCACAGCCAGTGGTCAACGCAGGCACGCTTTACCAATAAACCGTGACAACGGGAGGCAGCCATGGCTGCACCGAAGAAAAAGGCTTTTGCGCTGAGACTCGATCCGGCGGTGCATGCTGCGATAGAACGCCTCGCTGCCGCCGAATTACGCTCAGCCAATGCTGAGATTGAAATGCTCCTGCGTGAAGCTTTGTCGGCGCGCGGGATCAAGCTGGAGCGCAGCGAGCCGCCCCGCCGGGGGCGGCCGCCAAAGCAAAGCTAAGGCGCGATTATGTGCCCGCCTTGACCTTGGTGACTTGGCGACCATCCGCAGCAAAGGCACCCATCTCATAGCCATCATCGGATCGCCGCATCACCAAGTGCAGCGGTTCATCTGCAATAGCTGGCGAAGTGCCGCGAAAACTGAAACTGCGCAGAATGTTTTCGCCCAGCTCGCGCGCCGCCAATTGCAGCAGCAAGGAGGCGGTTAGCGGCCCATGCACGACCAAGCCGCGATAGCGCTCCTGAGCTTCAGCGTAGGGCGCATCATAGTGAATGCGGTGTGAGTTGAAGGTCAGCGCTGAGTAGCGAAACAGCAGGCGCGGATCGGGAGTAAGCTCCCGGTGGGCGTCCCACTCGGCGGGATCGAACGTGCCCTTGCCGAGCGGCGGCGGCGATAGCGGTGCGTCTGCCGGTGCAGCCCCACGGTAAACCAAGGTCTGAGTTTCGCTGACGGCGAGCGTACCATTCGCGCTCGTCTCATGCCCGACATTGACGAACACCAGCTCTCCCGACCCGCCTGATTTTACATCCACGGATAGAATGCGGCTGGTGCGCGCAATGCTGGCACCAAGGGGAATTGGCGAGATGAATTTGATCGCGCTGGAGGCCCACATTCGGCGCGGCATTGGAACCGGCGGCAGGAAGCTGTCCATGCTGTCATCGCGGGCCGGATGGCCGTCCTCTCCCAGAGTCGCGGTTGGCGCGTCCGGAGTGCAAAGCGCGAGATGGATGCCTTGAGGAAGAAGTTTTGGAATCCCGAGCCGCCCGTGCCCTCCACCCTTCCACCCGGAACCTACCGGGTGGAAGGGTGGAGGGCACGGGCGGCTCGGGTCGTCCAACATAAAAGTCGCCAACCAGCGTGCAGCCAATCCCTCATCCAGCCGATCAGAGCTGCGCTGCTCGCGCCCGACCCATGCCTCATATCCGCTCATTAGGCGGCGCGCTCAAAGACAGCAGCGATGCCTTGCCCGCCGCCGATGCACATCGTCTCGAGGCCATATCGTGCGCCGCGCCGGTGCATTTCAGCGGCCATATCGGCAAGAATTCGCCCGCCGGTCGCGCCAATCGGATGGCCGAGCGAAATGCCTGAACCATTGACGTTGAGGATCTCGCGGCGGCTATCATCCTCTGACCAGCCCCAGCCTTTGAGCACCGCGAGCACTTGCGGCGCGAAGGCTTCGTTGAGTTCCACGAGGTCGATGTCGTCCCAGCTATAGCCGCCCCGTTCGAACAGGCGCTGCGTCGCTGGCACGGGGCCAATGCCCATGCGGCTCGGGTCACAGCCCGCCGCGGCCCAACCGCCAAACCACAAGCTTGGCTCTAGGCCCAATTCTTCAAGCTTATCCTCGGCCACGACCAGACAGGCCGCCGCTGCGTCGTTTTGCTGGCTCGCATTGCCGGCGGTGACGATGGCGTCTGGATCGCGTTTCAGATCGAGCGCGCGCAATTTGGCCAAACTCTCTTCGGTGGCATCGGCGCGGTAGCCTTCGTCGTGATCGAACGTGATCGGGTCTTTGCGGCGCTGCGGTACTTCAACCGGCACGAGCTGCGCATCGAATTTGCCCGCTTCCCATGCTGCTGCCGCGTTCTGGTGAGAGCGGACGGCATAGGAATCGGCGTCCTTACGGCTGATGTTATAGTTTTTGGCAAGGTTCTCCGCCGTTTCGATCATGCCGGTGATCACGCCAAAGCGTTCGATCGGCTGACTCATCAATCGACCTCGCGAAAGGCGATCATACAAAGTGATATCGCCCATGCGTGCGCCGCCGCGCCCTTGGAGCGTGTAATGCTCGACATTGGACATGCTCTCGCATCCGCCCGCGACCACCACATCTGCCATGCCGGTTTCGACCATCATCGCCGCATTGGCGACCGCTTGCAGACCAGAGCCGCAGCGCCGGTCCAGCTGATATCCTGGCACTTCCAATGGCAATCCGGCGGCGAGCCAGGACCAGTGCCCGATGGCAGGCGCTTCAGCGTTTCCGTATCCTTGCGAGAACACCACATCATCGACGCGCTCGGGATCAACTCCGCTGCGTTCGACCAGAGCTTTCAGAATGATCGCGCCCAGCTCGCCCGCATTCAGGCTGGATAACCCTCCAAGGAATTTGCCCACCGGGGTGCGCAGTGGCGATACGATGGCGGCTCTTCTGGTCATTTAGCGGTCCTCGTAATTTGCGTTTTTGTCAGACAGAGCGACGGTCCCCGCATCCACCAGCTTGGCTATAGTGCCTGATGACAGGCCGAGCCGCTCGGCGAGCACTTCTTCGGAGTGCTGGCCAAGGAATGGCGCGGGCGCGGGGTCTCCGGCTTGATGCGCCGGCATATTTGCAAAGCTACGGGTCGCCGGATACTCGAAGCCAGACGGGTTCGCAGGCGAGGGGCCGAACAGTGGATTGTTGTCCACGAGCACTGGGTCGGTTGAGGCCTCATGATGCGAGCGGTATTTCTCAAAGGTGCAGCCTTCGGCAGCCATGCGGGCGGAAAGCGCCGCATAATCCTGGGTTTCTGCGGCGCTCTGGAACAGGTCAAACAGGCGGTGGCGATTTTCAAATCGGGGCTGGTCGCCAGCATTGAAATCGGCGCCCAATTCCTGCTCGAGCGCGGCGATTGGCGTCGCCACATCGAATGCCTTGACCAGGCCGGCCCACTGCTTGGGAGTGAGCGCGGCAACCATGAAGCGGGTGCCGCATTTGGTTTGAAAATCGCGTCCAAACGCACCCCAGATCGCATTGCCCAACCGTTCGCGATCCGATCCGCGATAGAGCATTTCCGCCATGGTCCCCGAATTTGCCATCGTCCCGATTGCGACATCGCCCAATGGCACGCGCATCTCCGCCCCTTGCCCTGTTGCGGTGCGATTATGAAGCGCTGTCATCAGCGCAAATGCCGAATAGGCCCCAGTGATAAAATCCCACGCTGGAAGAGGTTGGCTGACCGGCGGCGCGGTCTTCGCATCCCATTCCTCCGGGCCCGTCATCAGCGGATATCCAGCAGCGGCGTTGACCGTAAAGTCCATTGCCTGCCTGCCATCGTGCCAACCCATGATGCGTACGCTGACCATGTCATCGCGTTTGGCCTGCATGGCCGCGTGGCTGAGGAAGCTCTTTTCCGGTAGGTTGGTGATGCATTGCCCGGTCTTCGCGGCCAGCTCGACGCACAGCTCGCGCCCTTCGCCAGAGCGCAGATCAAGGGCGACCGACTTTTTAGCGCGGTTAAGGTTTTCCCAAGAGAGGCTGCGGCCTTCTTCGGTCAACATATAGCGGTCGTAATCGAGCCCGCCTGCCTTGTGGTCTATACGGATGACCTCGGCGCCCATTTGCGCGCAATACAGGCCCGCGGTTGGCGATGCGACGAAGCTGGAGACTTCGATGATCGAGAGGTTATTGAGGAGTTGGTACATTTTTGTCCTATCGGAATGCCAAGCCACCCGCTCCCTCCGCCCTTCCACCCGGATCGTAACCCGGTGTGATAATCCGGGTGGAAGGGCGGAGGGAGCGGGTGGCTTGGCCGTGAGCGTTAGCGAGCCTCAACCATTCAAACTTTCCCATTCGCGCAGCATATGCTTGGCGATCTGGAGCTGGAGAATTTGCGTGGTGCCTTCGTAAATCCGGTAAATCCGGGCATCGCGGTAAAATCGCTCTGCGTCATATTCAGCGAGGTAACCCGCGCCGCCATAAATCTGCACGACTCTGTCCACTACACGGCCACACATCTCCGATGCGAAGACTTTGAACGCGGCCGCCTTGATGATGATATTCTCGCCGCGATCCGCGCGCTCGGTCACATCGCGCATCATGCATTCAGCGGCGTAGATGTCGGTCTCGCTGTCGGCGAGCATCGCCTGGATCAATTGAAAGCGCGCGATTGGCTCGCCAAAGGCCTGGCGTTCATTGGCATAACGTAGCGCAGAATTGAGCGCGCGCCGGGCATAGCCGGTTGCCGCCGCGCCAACGGAAATGCGGCCATTGTCGAGGCTCTGCATCGCAAAGCGAAAGCCCTTGCCGGTTTCCCCGCCCAGCAAAGCGTCGCCGGGCACTTTCACATCATCTAGCATGATGTCGGAAATGTGTGATCCGGACTGGCCCATTTTTTTATCCGGCGAACCGGTTGAAATACCTGGGCTGTTCATCGGCACCAGAAATGCACTGACATGGGCGTTTTTGGGCAGGTTGTCTTTTTCGGTCCGCGCCATGATCAATGCGACATCGGCATGCGGTGCGTTGGTGATGTAGCGCTTGGTGCCATTGAGCACCCAGCCATTGCCATCGGGGTCAGGGGTTGCGGTGGTTTGCAGACCGGCGCTGTCGCTGCCCGAACCAGGTTCGGTCAGGCCAAAGCAAGCGATCTTGCCTTCGACCAGCTGCGGATACCATTCGGCCCGCTGCGCCTCGGTCGCGCCGTTCTTAAGCGCGCTCGCAAACATGCCGACATTGATTGAGAAGATTGAGCGATAGGCGGGCGCCGCATAACTCATGGCGTTTACAACGCGGGCATATTGCCGGGTGTTCAGGCCAGCACCGCCATATTCTTCAGGCACGGAAATCCCGAACAGGCCCATCTCACGCATCTCATCTACGATCTCTGGCGGGATTGCGTCGTTTTCGATCACATCGTTCTCGGCCGGGATCAGGCGCTCCTTGACATAGCGGTCGAGCTGCTCGGCAAATTGCTCAAACGTATCGTGATCCATTCCAGCATTGGCTTGGCCTGCACTCATTATCGAAATCGTCCTTTGGCGTTTATGCGATGGGGCTATTGCGGGTTATCGCCTGTGCTTTCGTCCGCGCTTTCGCCATTTGCTTGGGATGGGTCTGGAATGTCGGGCGCGGCGGTTGGCAGCACCTCTGGCGGCAGGCGGCGCTCATCCAGCATTTCTGCGGCTTCATCGAGCGCCTGGGCCTCGCCTTCGCTTACCGCGCCGGGCCCCGTATCACCGCTCTCACCGCCACAAGCGGCCAGAGCCAGCGTGAACGGTGCGCATATCGCGGCGCGAGAAAATGGGAAGCGGGCGGCGGCGCGGCTGCTTTCGCTGCTTCTGGCCAAGGCCCACTTCCCAATCATTTTGAGCGGATTACTCAGTAACAGCTTCAGCGGCATTCTCGGCCGCATCCACCACTTGATCCAGGCTCGCACCGGCTGCTTCGGCGGCTTCAGCAGCGGCTGCTGCTTCGTCGGCTACCACTGCGGCTGCGTCTGCTGCTTCGGTGGCGGTTGCCTCGTCAACGGCGGTATCGGCTGGATCGACTTCTTCTGCGACCGCTGCGGCATCTTCAACCGGCTCTTCTACGATTGGCTCAAGCGCTTCATCCGCTGGCATTTCGACCGTATCGGCGGTTGCATCCACCGATGCGTCGTCCGCGCTGCCGCAGGCGGCGAGTGCGAGAGTGGCACCAGCCACCGCGATCATGCTTGTCAATTTCTTCATGGGTTTTCCTCCTGAGTGACCCTGATTTGTTTTGGTAGGGCGCGTCCCCACCTTTGCCCGGCGCTGGTGTAGCCGCCTGTGCCCCTGCTCGCCAAGCGCGAATTCAACATTCTGACCGATAGTTGTACCGCCTAGGGACGCCAAGTGATTGCCCGGCGGCGCTTGGCGAAGGCGCTGCTATCCCCGTGTCCATGAACTACAAACTTGCTGCATCCGCCCTCGCCCTCGCATTATGCGCTCCTTCCGCCGTCGCTCAGCAGGCTGGCGGGGACTTCACCATTGTCGAGACCGGGCGCTCCTACAATTCGCTGCAAAGCGCCGTGAGTGCCGTCGGATCGGGCAAGGCGACCATTTCAGTTGCTCCCGGCAACTACCGCCAATGCGCAGTTCAGGAAGCAGGCGTGATCACTTACACAGCGGAAAAGGCAGGCAGTGCCGTCTTTGAGCGCAGGGCTTGCGAAGGTAAAGCGGCGCTGGTGCTGCGCGGCAATGGTGCAGAGATTCGCGGGCTGACCTTTCGGGGCATTTCAGTCGCCGATGGCAATGGTGCAGGGATCCGGCTGGAACGTGGCAGCCTCAACATCGCCTATTCGAGTTTCGAAGACAGCCAGCAAGGAATTCTCACCGCTGATGACGCTCGGGGCTTCATCTATATCGCCCGCTCGACCTTTAGCGGGCTGGGCACATGCGAACATTCGGCAGGCTGTGCGCATTCGATCTATGTCGGCAATTATGGCGAGCTGTCGGTGGTCGACAGCCGATTCGAACGCGGAACTGGCGGGCATTATGTGAAAGCACGCTCTGGGAAGGTAACGATTCGAGGCAATTCGTTTGACGATGCGAGTGGGCGCGGCACCAATTATATGATCGACCTGCCAGCCGGCGCGCGCGGCACGATCACCGGCAATTGGTTTGTGCAGGGCCGCGATAAAGAGAATTATTCAGCCTTCATCGCGCTCGGTGCGGAGACAGTCCTGCATCCGTCCGATGGCTTGCGGGTCCAGAACAATGAGGCGCGCTTTGTGCCCGGCCTCAGCCGATCCAGCACGTTTTTGGCCGATTGGACCGGATCAAAGGTGGTTATGTCTGGCAACCGCTTGATGGACGGCGTGACGCAATATCAACAGCGCTAGGGCTTACCCAAATGCGGGCGCGTATTTGACCTCGCCTTTGGGTAGGTCACCTGCCAGCAGCAGACACTGGAAAAATTCGGCTGGTCCGCCAGCATAGGTCAGCTGTGGCTCATGCTTGAAGCCAAAACGCGGATAATAGTCCGTACTGCCGATCAGAATGATACCGCTCGCGCCGCGCTCTCGCATGTCGGCAATACCGCGCCGGATCAGCCGCCCACCAATATCCTGCCGCTGCAGTTCAGGCCGCACGGCGACCGGGCCTAGGCCATACCAACCGGTGGCCGCGTCGGTGATGGTCACCGGTGAAAAGGCAATATGGCCGACGATCTGCATGGTATCCTCGGCGACCAGTGACAGTGTCAGATCGCCGTCATCGCGCAATTGATCGATAATGCGTGGCTCGCTGCCATCGCTGAAAGGCATCGGGCGAAAGGCTTGCTCTGTGACCTCATGGATCGCGCCTTGATCGCCGGGTGCCTCGGGGCGGATTGTGATTGCGGTCATTTCAGCAAATGCCCTGATTTGTCGCGCTTGGTCGCCAGATAGCGGGCGTTGAACGGGTTATCGGGCAGTTGGTGCTGCACACGCTCGCTGATTGTGACACCTGCTGCTGTCAGCGCCTCAACCTTGCGCGGATTGTTGGTCATCAGCCGAATGGTGCGCGCGCCAAGCAATTCCAGCATTCGCGCAGCGATCGGGAAATCGCGCGCTTCGTCGGGCAGTCCCAGGCGCTCATTGGCCTCAACCGTGTCAAATCCGGCGTCTTGCAGGCTGTAGGCGCGCAGCTTGTTGATGAGGCCAATCCCGCGGCCCTCTTGCCTCAGATACAGCAGCACGCCCCAGCCGCCGGATGCGGCTTCTTCGGCCATGGCGGCCAGGGCCGCGTCGAGCTGAGGCCCGCAATCGCATTTGAGGCTGCCCAGGATATCGCCAGTGAGGCATTCAGAATGAAGTCGTACCAGCGGCTGTTTGTCGCCGCTTTGCGCGCCAATGATCAGCGCCACATGCTCGCGTGTATCGGCGCTGGAGCGGAAGGCGACGATCTCCGCCGTATCGCTGGCGTTCACCGGCAGCCGCGCCCGGGTCGCGATGCTGAGCGCGCCTGTGGCGGAATAATGGGTAAGGTCGGATGCAGCGATACCTTGCGCTTCGCCAGCATTGTCCGGATTGACCAGGAAGGCGGGCAATATCCCTGCGATCCGCGCCAGTTCGAGCGCGGCAGCGGCGGTCTCTTCCCATTCCAGTCTCTCCGCGCGGAAGGGCCCCTTCAGCGGGTTGTTAAGATCCAGCGCCGGGTCCGCAATCGGCAAAGCCTCTCGCAGGCTGAATGAATCTCCACCGCAGATCAGGACCGGGGCGTGCGGGACAGCGGCGGCGCGCTGATTGGCGAGCTTCAGGGTCGCTGCCCGTGCTGCCGAAATCAGCATTTGCGGCGCAGTGGCTTCTCGCGCAATCGCGGTTTCCACCGGCAGCAAGACCGGCCCACCGGCAAAGGCCAAGGGCCAGCCATGGCGTAGGGCATCGACCGCTTGCGCCGCGCGCCGAGCGGGTGAGAGATCGGAGGCAGGCGCCTCGCTCAGAGCGAAAACTCTGTGATTAGCGGAATGTGATCGGATGGCTTTTCCCAGCTTCGCGCATCTTCCACGATGCGGTGGCCGGACGCCTTGGCCGCCAGCGCCGGGCTGGCCCACATATGGTCAAGCCTGCGCCCGCGATCATTCTTGCGGTAATCGGGCGAGCGGTACGACCACCAGCTATAATAGCGCTCTGGGTCTTTGATAAACTCGCGCCCGACATCGACCCATTGATGGGCGGCCTTGAACTTGTCCAAGGTGTCCACCTCAAGCGGGGTGTGGCTGACGACTTTCAAGAGCTGTTTGTGTCCCCACACGTCGCTTTCCAGCGGAGCGATATTGAAATCGCCTACGATCATTGTCGGCTGCTCAATCGAGTCGGCCCAATCGGTCATGCGGGCTAGAAAATCGAGCTTTTGGCCAAACTTGGTGTTCACCTCGCGATCGGGGACATCGCCGCCAGCGGGCACATAAACATTGTCGAGGCACATCATAGCCTTGCCATCTGGCGCATCGAGCAGCTCTACACCGACATGGCGCGCCTCGCCATTGGCCTGCCAATCGTGCCGCGAATATTCGCGCAGAGGCACGCGGCTGATTGTGGCCACTCCGTGATAGCCTTTCTGCCCGTGCACCGCGATATGTTCGTAACCTAGCTTAGCCAGCGCCTCAGCGGGAAACTGATGCTCCTGACATTTGATTTCCTGCAGGCACAGGATGTCGGGCGAATGCTCGGCAAGAAAGCGCTCAACTTGGGGCAGGCGCAGGCGGACAGAATTGATATTCCAAGTGGCAATAGAGATCATGCGCGCAGGCTTAGGCAGAGCTGGGCACAAAATCTAGCGTGTCTGTTTATGAACCCAGCCAGTCCGCACGCATGGCTCGTCTCAACAACAGGCGACGCCTCGTCTCAACAAGAAACGCCAGCTTTCATTTTACCGTCGCAATGAAACGCGATAGCGAAGGTCGAGATTTTCCTGAGAGGTCCAATTATGAAACTCACCCGCTCGCTCAATCTGCTGATCACTGGGGCTGCGCTCTCTTTAGGCGCATGTACCTATGCTGATGGATCACAAGGGGTGGTGAGTACGCCTACACCGGTGGCCGCAGATGAGGCTCCTGCGCCCAAGAAAGCCAAGAACGTCATCCTGTTCATCGGTGATGGCATGGGCATCTCGACGATCACTGCTGCGCGGATTTATGCCGGGCAAAAACGCGGACAATCGGGCGAGGAATATGTCCTGCCGTTTGAAAAGTTCGACAATGTCGCGCTGGTGAAGACCTATAACACCAACGCGCAGGTGCCCGATAGCGCGGGCACAGCCACCGCAATGCATTCAGGGCAAAAGACGAAAATCGGTGTGCTGGGCGTAGGGCCAGATGTCGTTCGAGCCGATTGTGCGTCGGGCCTTGCCAATCCCTTGCCTCTTCTGGGCGAAGAAGTGAATCGGCGAGGCCTTGCTTTGGGCATCGTTTCCACCGCGCGGATTACGCATGCGACGCCGGCGAGTGTCTATGCGCGCAGCGCCGATCGCAATTGGGAAGCGGACAATGGCATTCCAGAGGATCAACGCGGGCTGGGATGCGATGATGTCGCGACGCAGTTGATTAACGCCGATTTTCAGGTGGCGCTGGGCGGCGGGTCTGCATTGTTCTTTGGAGATGGGGTTGAAGATGGGAGCCGCCGGTTGAATTCCAATGCAAACCTTCCGGCTGACTGGGTCGCCCGCACCAGCGGCACTCTTGTACGCGATGCTGCTGGTTTGGATGCCGCGCCAAAGGACAAGCCGGTGCTTGGTCTCTTTTCGCCCAGCCATATGACATACATGGCAGAGCGGATGGACGGCAGTGACAAAGGCGCGAGCGAGCCGACCTTGACCGAGATGACTAGCCAAGCGATTGCGCGCCTTAAGTCTGATCCGGATGGTTATTACCTGATGGTCGAAAGCGGGCGGATTGATCACGGTCACCACGCGGGCAAGGCGGGATTTGCTTTGGAAGAGACAGTCGAATTCGCCAATGCGATCCAATATGCCATCGACAATACCGATCCGGAAGAAACGCTGATCATGGTGACGGCGGATCACAGCCACGTCTTCACCATCGCTGGTTATCCGAGGCGCGGGAATGACATTCTTGGCCTCGTTGTCCCGCCAGAGAGCGGCGGCGCTGAAGTGGCCGAGGCGGCAAAGGCGGAAGATGGCAGGCCTTATACGACGCTTGGCTATGTGAATGGACCGGGATCTATCGCAAACCTGGCCGAACGCCCGATTCCAGAGACAGGCATCAATGCACGCCAGCAATCCGCAATACCGACGGGCAGCGAGACCCACGCTGGTGAGGACGTGGCGCTTTATGCCCAAGGCCCCGGCGCGGACAAAGCGCGCGGCGTGATCGAACAGAACGTTGTGTACGATATCATCCGCAGCGCCTTCGGCTGGGAATAAAGCAGAAAGATATTTGGCTTAGGCGCCAGCGAGAATTGTGAGCCGTTGGAACCGGCGCGAGGCGCACTTTTGTGCGTGAGCACCGGAAGCCGAACGGTTTGTAATTCGCAGCAAGCATAAGGCGAATAGAAAACAAAAAACCCTCACCCCGGGGGCAATGGGGCAAGGGTTCCATGTGAGCGTTCGTCACGCTTGTACAAATCAGCCTGAACAAGGGTTGGGGCAACAGGGGGAAACCCGCCCTCAACTGATTTGCAAAAGAAAATTACGCCTATTCGCCTTACAGGTAAATGAATATGTGCCGGGCTTTGTCGTATTCCTACAACTAAACGCGGTCAAACCGTTCAACCCGGTCGACGAGATGATTTGCGCGGATCTCTAAATCTGAATGCGCTGTCAGCAACCGACATGCCATAGCGATGATTCTTTAGCCGAACGGTAGTTCGGTGATTCTGCGAATCAAGCGCGACCCAATGGGTCAACTGCCATCCACCAGGTGCGGTGCCGTCGCGAACAAAGATCATATTGATCACGCCAAATTCAGGCCGCTTTGGATCGCGCACTTCGACGCTGATCACATCGTCATTGCCGGTTGGCATCATCTTGCCGAATTTTTTCACATCGCGGGTGGGATCTAGCAGCGCACCGAGCGGCGAATTTCTGATCGGCCAGCGTTCGACCTGATCAACGGTATAGTCGATCAGATAGAGCGATTTGCCGTTGGAGACGACGAGCAGGTCGGTCCCCTTCTCATATTCGAAGCGGATTTTGCCCGGCCGTTTCAGCGTCATTTCGCCCGCGATCACATTGCCCTGACGGTCAATTTGCGAGAAATCGGCCCTCATGGTTGAGATCGCGCGCAACGCGCCGGCGGCCACATCAAGATCATTCGCTTGCGCATAAGCGGGCGGTGCAGGGGCAAAGCTGGTTTCTGCGGGCAAGCCAAAAGCGGCGGCAATTGCTGCTGCGCTCGCGGTAGCGGCGGCGAAGGGCTTGGAAAATCTAAAAAGGTTCATGCTCATAACCCCTGCGATTAATGCGTTGGCGTTGAACTGCGGCTGAACTGAGCGTTTTGCAAGCGCTTAAGCGGGGATACACGCGGTCAGCCGGGCCTAATAACGCAAAACCGCGCCAAAGCGCGGTCATGGGCGCCGTATGCGGGGCGCATCCGCTAAAGGTCTGGAGTACCGCAGGCCGCCTGATCGGCCGTGATCAGCCGGAAAGCCGTGGTCAGAAGCTTACTTGATTTTGGCTTCTTTGAATTCGACATGCTTACGAACAACCGGGTCGTACTTACGGAACACCATCTTTTCGGTGATGTTGCGCGGGTTCTTTTTGGTCGTGTAATAAAAACCCGTGTCGGCGGTCGAGACGAGCTTGATCTTGACGGTTGCGGGCTTCGCCATCGCGTTATCCTAATTCTATCTGGTGGGCCCACCCAAGCAAACGGGTTTGAGCCGAAAAAATCAGGCGACGCGCGGAGCATCGCCTTGCAAGCCGCGCCATTTATCGATTCACCGCCCAGAGTCAAGCGAATCTGACTATTCGGCGCGGGCGTGAGCCTACCAATCAGAGCGGCTGGGCTTACCGCGATTGGCCTTCACCGTGCCGCGCGCTTTCTTCGATTTGAGTCGCTTGGTCTTGCCCACCCGGTTGATCCGGGTTTTGGCTCGCCGCTTGGGCTGCTTATGGGCCTCTTCCAGCAGGCTTTCCAGCTTCTCTCGGGCTAGGCCGCGATTGGCCTCCTGCGTGCGATGTTCGCGCGCCGTGATCATCAGTTCGCCTGCCGCCGTCAGCTTGCTACCGGCGATTGTTCGGAGCCGCGCAAACACCGGCGGGGGCAGGCGCAGAGCGTAAATATTGACGCGCAACTGCACTTCGGTCGCGACCTTATTGGCGTTCTGCCCGCCCGGGCCGGAGCCTGCGAGGAAGCTCTCCTGCGCCTGGGCGTGCGCGCGTTCTAGCAGGTCTTTATCCATCGTCCTGTTCGGCGTTGATGGCGGGTTCGGTGACCTCGGGCGGAGCGGGCGCAGTCAGGCCAGCACGCACGAAATCCTCTGGAAATGGAGCATGGGCGGTGATCGTCGGCTTGGTGCTGCGCGCAATGCCAATGGTTTCAGCGTGCAGCATGGTGCGGCCTGCACCCTTGTTCTGCCCGCGCACCGGCCCGTAAACCGGATCGCCTAGCAGGGGGGCGCCCAGGCCCAGCAGGGCGTGAACCCGCAATTGGTGCGTGCGCCCGGTCTCTGGCCGAAAGCGGATTAGAGAGCGCTGTTTGTCGCCGTCGCCAATTGTCTGCAACACCTCCCAATGCGAGATAGCAGGCTTGCCCTTTTTCGCCGCGATCATGCGCCAGCCCTTTTCAGCCGAGCTAATCTTAGACAGCGCCAGTTCAATCGTGCCAGAGTTTTCCGCTGGCACCGCGTCGAGCACCGCCAGATAGGTCTTAGAAACGGCGCGATCTTCAAACGCCTTGTTGAAACGCTTTAGCGCCTTGGGATTGCGAGCCAGCAGTAAGCAGCCGCTGGTGTCTGTATCCAGCCGGTGAACCGCATGCGGCAATCGCTGAAATCCCAATTTCAGCTCATCAAGGTGATCGAATAGGCACGGTCCGCCGCGCCGCGGACGATCCACTGGCAGGCCGGCAGGCTTATTGATCACGAGGGCCTCGCCATCTTCGAACAATATCGGGAGCATTGGGCAGGGCGCCTTTATGAAAGTTTGAGCCGGGCTGGATTTAGCCCGCGCAAGGCATTGCCTAGCACAAAACCATTTTCGAGATCGGCAAGTGTGAGTTCTGCTTCGACTGCTCGGCCTTCAGAGATCAGATGTTGGCGCAATATTCCAGGCAACAGGCCGAGCGTGGCGGGCGGGGTCAGCAGCACACTATCCTTATCGCCAGTGTCTTTTGCCACAAAGACATTGCTGAAACTGCCCTCTGTCACGAGGCCATCGTCGCGCACGAAGATGGCTTCATCTGCGCCATAAGCGCGCGCAGCAATCAGCCCGTCTTCGTAAAAGCTGCGATCGGACGTCTTGTGCGACAAACGCCAGTCTGACGGATCCAGCGGCAGCGGCAGAGCAATGCACTCAAACCCCGTGCCTTTGGGCGCAGGCAGCGGCCCTGTTTCCAAAGCAAGCGAGCCTAGCCGAGAGACCAGAAGGCGAACCTTGCACGCCGCCTCCAGATCAAAACACAGCGCCTGAATCTGATTGCGCGCAGCATGGCGATCAAATGAAAAGCCAAGCGTCGCCGCGCTCGCTTTCATCCGGCCCAGATGCAGCTCCAGCAGGTCGATCCCGCTTTCCGGCTCAAACCGCATGGTCTCAATCAGGTCCACTTGCGGGGCTGTGTGATCGGGTGAGGCACGCCGCACGAACCCGGCTTTGACCTCGCTTTCGCGCCGCTCTGCGATCATCTCGCTATCGGCGACAATCGCGGAACCCACGCCCAGTACGGCATTGCCTTGTGCGTTCTCAATTGGGGTGAGGCGCAGGGTCCGAATGGCGACGTTGAAGGCAGCCGAGCCATCGGCATCAATCCGGCCAATTGCGCCGCAATAGGGGCCGCGCGCGTCTCGCTCATAATCGCCGATCAGCTCCATCGCGCGGATTTTTGGGGCGCCGGTGATCGATCCGCAGGGAAACAAGGCGCGCACCAGATCAACCGGGCCGTTCTCTGGTGTCAGGCGGGCGCGTACCGTAGAGACCATTTGATGCAATGTCGGATAGCTCTCGACCGCAAAGGGCTTGTCGACCTGTACGCTGCCAGGCTCTGAAATACGGCTGAGATCATTGCGCATCAGGTCAACGATCATCAGGTTTTCCGCTTTGTCTTTCTCCGATGTCGCCAGATCATCGGCCAGCGCCGCATCGGACGCGGCATCATGCCCGCGCGGCCGCGTGCCCTTCATCGGTTTGGCTTTGGCATCTTTGCCATCGAGCGCGACAAACAGCTCTGGAGAGAAGCTTAGCAGCCAATGCGAGCCATCAAACACAATCCCGCCATAGCCAGCGCTCGCCGCGCCGCGCAGCTGCGCATAGATCGCCAGCGGATCGCCGCGGTACGATCCGGCCAGCGGATAGGTGAGATTGGCCTGATAAATATCGCCTGCGCGGATCGTCTCCTGCAGAGCCTCGAACGCTTTGGCGTATCCTCCGGGGGAAAGCCCGGGGTCGAGCGGACCGATCGAGGACGCGCCTGTGCCGCCTGTGTCAGTGCAGCTGTCCTCAGCGCGCATAGCCAGCCAGCCTGGCACATTGCCAGCGGGGATTTCCTCTGCCCTATCAAACAGGCCGAGCCACACCAGTGGACCGTTTGCGCCGCTGCGATTGGCGGCGAGTTTGGCCAGCTTCGGCTCCAGCGCGAGGCCCGCTTCATAGGCAATGTAACCGGCCAGCTCGCCGCCTTGCTCAGCTTGCGCAGCGCGCGCATCAGTTAAGGCTCGCTCTACTTCATCCGGGCGGTAGGCGGCGAAAATCTGGCGGGGGTTTTCATACAGGCGCGCAGGCGCGGCGGCGGCGCCATCGGCATTTTCCTCGCGCGCATCGTCCAGCAGAATAAACGCAGTAGCCTCACCCATGTGCCCAGCCTTTAGAGCATCCACGCTTCAAGTCGACCACCTATGTCGCGGCATACGTCACTGCGCGCAAGCGACACCTTGACCGTTTGGCCCTCTCACTTCACACATTCGGTAAGACAAAATGATAAAAAAGGGCGGTATCCAAACATGGGCGATATTCCAGGCGAAATCTTTCTGGGGCTGGGCAGCAATGGCGAGAATCAGCATCTCGCACTCAGCCGGTCGAACCGTCACGGATTGATCGCGGGCGCAACCGGCACGGGTAAGACGGTCACCTTGCAGGGGTTGGCTGAGAGCTTTTCTGCCAATGGTGTGCCGGTGTTCGTCGCGGACGTAAAAGGCGATCTGTCCGGCATCGCCATGCCCGGCAGTGCAAAGTTCAAACACGCTGATAAGCTTGAAGGGCGGGCCAAAGAGCTGGGCATGGACGACTATGATTATTCCGATAATCCGGTGGTCTTCTGGGATCTGTACGGCGAGCAAGGCCATCCGATCCGCACGACCATTTCTGAGATGGGGCCGCTGCTGCTCTCGCGGCTGCTCGATCTCAACGACACGCAGGAAGGCGTGTTGCAAATCATCTTCCGCCATGCCGACGATAATGGCCTGCTGCTGCTCGATTTCGGCGATCTGCAGAGCATGCTGCAATGGGCCAATGAGAACGCCAAGGAGCTCTCCGGCAAGTACGGGAACGTGTCCAAGCAATCGGTCGGCGCGATCCAGCGCCAATTGCTGAGCTTTGAAGCGCAAGGTGCGGATTACTTCTTTGGCGAGCCTGCGCTGGAAATCGACGACTTCTTGCAATGTGATGAAACCGGGCGCGGCATCGTCAACGTGCTGGCCGCCGACAAGTTGATGCGTAGCCCGAAACTGTACGCCACCTTCCTGCTGTGGCTGCTGGCGGAGCTGTTTGAGAGCCTGCCCGAGGTTGGCGATCCTGAGAAACCCAAGCTCGTGTTCTTCTTTGATGAGGCGCACCTGCTGTTCGATGATGCACCCAAAGCGCTGGAGGAAAAGATTGAACAGGTCGTTCGCCTGATCCGCTCAAAAGGCGTTGGCGTATTCTTCGTGACGCAAAATCCAATCGACATTCCCGAAGAGGTCGCAGGCCAGCTGGGCAATCGGGTGCAGCATGCCTTGCGCGCCTTCACCCCGCGCGATCAGCGCGCGATCAAGGCGGCGGCGGAAACATTCCGGATCAATCCCGACCTCGATGTCGAAGAAGCGATTACGGAGCTGAAAGTGGGCGAGGCGCTGGTCTCGACCCTGGACGAAGATGGCGCGCCGACCGTGGTGCAGCGGACTTTGATCAAGCCGCCGCGTTCGCGCCTCGGCCCGGTGACCGCCAAAGAGCGCGCGATTATTCAATCGATCAGCCCGTTTGAAAACAAATATGATGAGGCGATCGACCGCGAGAGCGCAGAGGAAATTCTGGCTGCCAAAACCGCCGATGCCGCTGAAACCGCGCAGGAGGTTGAGGAGCAAGGCGAGGAGGAGGTGCGCAAGCGCCCGCGCAAAACCAAGAGTATGTGGGAAAAGGCCATTTCGCGCGGCACGAAAGTGGCCGCTGGCGGAATGGCTGGTGCAGCTGCCTCTGCAATTCTCGGCAAGAAATCGCGCGCCAACCCGATGAAATCCGGCATCAAATCTGCGGTGGGTTCCATCGCGACCGATCTGGCCGGGCCGGTGGCTGGGCGATTTGTGAGGAACCTTATCGGGGGCTTGATGCGATGAAGCCGACTTTCGCCCTATTCGCAATTTCGGTTGCGCTCTCCAGTTGTGCAACACCTGGTCCCATCGCATCCGATCCGGGCATAGATGTAAACAGCGGACCGACTGCAGAGCGGTTGAATGGCGGCTATATGGTGGTTGCGGTCAATGGTAAGCGTGCATTGAGCAGCTTTAGTGTGCAATTTACCCCATCTGAATATGGCGGCTATGATGGCTGCAACAGCTACTTTGGCCAAGGCCTTGCCAATGGCGCGCGATACTTCGCCGGTCCGGGTTCGCAGACACTCAAGGGTTGCACGGCAAACACCTCAAGGGGGCGTAGAATGCTGGCGCAGGGCCAGACGGTGGCGCAGATAGTTGGCGGTGGATTTACGGCCCGTGATCTGGGCAATGGTCGGATCATGCTGATCTCTGAGCATGATGGTACTGTAACTGGTACCGTAACTATAGAAGGAGCTCTGCGAAAGGCGGAAGTAACAGCGTCTAACCAGATGCTGTTGTCAGGCACCGCATGGGAGGCTTTTCTACTAAATTCAGAGCGATCACCCTATGTTAAAACGGCGGATAATCAATACCTTCGATTTAGTGACGACAGAGTCGCCGCGAAGTTCAGCTGCGCCTCCTTCGTTGGTGGATACGTGCTGGACGGAAATCGGATTAGCATCGTAGATTTGGCTGTTACCGAAGGTGAAAATTGCACCAGCGCGGATGACATAAAGGACGCTGAATTTCGTGCCCTTTTGACCAGTGAGATGCGGTATTCCGCGACAGAAAATAGCATTCTGATCGGCTCGCCCGCAGGGGAGCTATACGGCGATAAGGAACGCCAGCTGGCCCGTTGACTCAGCGATCAAGCGGTTTTGAGAACGTGATTTTCGAACTTCAGCCGCGCAGGCATTTTGAATTGAAGCAGCGCTTCGCCGCCGACCGAACGCAGCATTTCTTCGCAAGCATCGCGGCCTGACCCCTCAAGCGAGGCGAGATAGTCGAGCCCGCGCTGCAGCATCCACAGGCTAAAGGGCACAGCGATGCGCTGACCACTGGTGCCCTCAATCGTGAAGTCTGCCATGCCAACCGCGCGGGGGATCTCCGTGTCCGGATTGGCGGTCAGCCACTCACCAAACATGTTCGCCACTTTCGCAAGATAGGGCACTTGCTCACCCATCATCCGCGCCAGCACTGGCAGCAGCGTCTCGGGAATTTCGTCATTGGGCAGGAACTCGCCCGACAGCGGCGCCTTCACATCGACCATGCGGCGGACCCATTCGGCCACTCGCGGAGCCAATTGTTCCATAATCTCGCCCGATGCTGGGTCGCGGTAAAGGTGGGCATAGAGCGGCCCGATCAGGCCCAAATCCCCGATCGAGGGCCGCGATCCCAATAGGAAAGGATGCACTGCAAAATGCGCGTCCAAATCGGCCAGCAGAGCCTCATAGCTCGCCTCAACCGCCGGGATTGTTGCGTCATTGATGCCAAGCATAGGAACGAAGCCGCGGAACATGCTACCACGCTCTTTGCCGGTCGCATATTGCTCCTCCAGCGTACCATCGGGCAGCGCGGTTTTGCCAAATTCGCCGTAAACCCACTCTTCGTTGTAGTTCCAGCGATAATGCATCGCCGGGATCACCAGCCATTCATCGCCAAAGCATTCGAGCAGCAGCGCGGCTAGTCGCTGGCGCGGCGTATCCGGATAGACCGACGGCCCGCCTTCGCTGGCTTCAAAATGATCAATGATCAGCGTGGTGTCCTGCAGGATTGAGCCATCATCTTTCTGCATCACCGGGATTACCGGGCGCCCGACATTCGGAATGATGACCTTGGCATAGACATCTGGGGTGGAGAGCACCTCCGTGTAATCCACCTGCTTCCAATCGAGATAGCTGCGCGCCTTGCCGGAATAGAGCGAGATCGGGGCGGCGTAGAGAGTATGGGGCAAGGGGGTACTCCGGTTGTATTGTTTGGTGCTATCTTTGCCCTGTGTTTTCGCCCTTTGGAAGCGCAATCTCTGCCCGCAGGCCCGTGACCGTGTCGCCCTCGCGCAAATTGGAAAGTGTCAGCGTCCCATCGTGCTGCTCAGCAATGGCGCGCGCCAGCGTTAGACCCAGACCCGCGCCGCCTGTTGCGCGGTTGCGCGAGGCTTCGCCGCGCGTGAAGGGTTCCATCATCGCCTCAATATCGCTCGGCGGAATTCCGGGACCCGCATCATCGACGCGCAAGATGATCGCTTCACCCTCATCGAGAAGAGAGACCTTCGCGCTCTTGGCGTAGCGCAGGGCATTGGCGATGAGATTGCGCAGCGCCCGCTTTAGCCATGTGACCTGCGCGCGCGCCACCAGGCGCGGAGGATCTTCGAGCGTGATCGGCTCGCCCAGGTCCTCAAATTCTTCAGCAATGCTGGTTGTCAGCGCCGCCAGATCGACATCTTCAAAACCGTTGTTCACCCGGCCGACCCGGGCCAGCACCAGAATGTCATCCAGCGTCTTGGTAATGTCTTCAATGCTGTCCGCCATGCGCTCGCGCTGGATATCGTCGGGCACACTTTCGATCCGCACTCTCAAAGCCGCCAGAGGCGTCTTGAGATCATGACCAATCGCGCCGAGCATCACGTCTTTCTCGTCGAGCAAGGCGGCAATCCGCGCCTCCATCGCGTTATGCGCCGCGATCAGCCGCCGCATGTCGCCGGGTCCGCGTTCTTCCAGTTTCACCGCTTGATCGGGCTGGCGCGAAAAGTCACCGACCCGCGCTGTAAGTGCCGCCAATGGCCGGGTGATCCGCCGCAGAACGAAATAGAGCAGCGCAAACAGAATGGCGAAGATGACGGCAGTTTGTAGGAGGATCGTACCAATCGCATTGCGCGGTGCGCGCGGCTCTGGGACGCGGGCAATCAGCCATCCGGCCTCATCGGCGCGCTGGATGGCGGCAACCAATATCGGTCGTTCCTCCCATCCCGGTGAGCGCAGGCGAGGCCGATCCTGCATACGCTCTTTTACAAACGGATCATCACCCGCGATCCGCCGCGCGATGATGATATATCCGGCCTCCACATCTTGCTGGGTCAAGACCTCGCGCAGCGCGCTTTCATAATCGGGCAGTCGCGGTTCTTGGGCACCAATTGGAAGCTTTTCGGTGTATTCAATGCCCAGCCTGAATGGCCGCGCAAAGGGACGGCCTCCAGGTCTGCCTTCGCCGTCAGCGCGGCGGTCCCTGATCGGCAATCCGCGTGCGATCCGGTCTGCTCTGCGAGCTTCGCGGCGTGCTGCTCGGCGCACTTCTCTTCCCGCCAGATCTGATCGTCCGCTTTCCGCTACCAGCTGAAACGCCAGCGCACTGACCAGGCCGGTTTCGCGGCGCTGCTCCGCCGCGCGGTACAGCAAGGCGGCGGATATCGCCTGTCCAGCCATCAGGCCAATCGCCAGCACAAGCATCACCTGGCCCAGCAGGCTTTGAGGCAGCAGGTGCTTCATGCGGGCGCATCGGGTGCAAAGCGGGTGACCTGAGCGGCAAAGCGGTATCCTCCACCGCGCACCGTCAGGATCAATTGTGGATCGCGGCTGTCGACCTCGATCTTGCGGCGCAGGCGGCTGACCTGATTATCAACCGCTCGGTCAAATAAATGTGCCTCGCGCCCTTGAACCATGTCGAGCAATTGATCGCGGTCCAGCACACTGCGTGGATGATCGAGCAGAGCGCGCAGCAGCCGAAATTCAGCGGTTGAAATGGGCACGGTGATGCCTTCTGGATCGGTCAGCTTGCGCTTTAGGGGGTCAAGCGACCAACCTTCGAAGCCATAATGGAGATCCTGAGCATCCAAAGGTGCGGCCGGGCCCCGCTGAGCGCGGCGCAGGACAGAGCGGATGCGCGCGACTAGCTCCCGCGGTTCGAATGGTTTCACGACATAGTCATCCGCGCCCAGCTCCAGGCCAACGATCCGGTCGGTCGGCTCCCCGCGCGCGGTCAGCAGGATGACGGGCAATTGCTGGGTTTCGACCATATGGCGGCACAGCGAAAGGCCGTCTTCGCCCGGCATCATGATGTCGAGCAGAACGATGTCGGGCTTGGCCTTGAGCAGCTCCGTGCGCGCGGCAGCGGCGCTTTGCGCTTCGGTGACAGTAAAGCCCTGACCCGTCAGATATTCGGCCAGCGGTTCGCGCAGGGTCGCCTCGTCATCGACGAGCAGGATCGAGGTGTGGGCCGGATCGGTCATAGTCTATGCCATGCGGGAATGGCGCGTGCCGACCCGCTGCGCAACTCGTAAGTGAGCGGCGAGCGGGCCGGGCCTTGTGCTTTGCGCCAATTCGCGGCGCTATCAGCGTGCTCCGCGACGTTCCTGACGCTGAGCGCGGCGGGCTTCGCGGGCAGCCTTGCGTTCTTCGGCGGTTATTGTGCCGGAGCCATCGGCGTCTATCCGGGTAAACCTGGCCTCAATCGCGGCATCAAATTCTGCGCGGCTAACCGCTTGGTCGTTATTGGTGTCGGCTCGGCGCATCATCCGCATCATGCGGTCTCCGCCTCGGCGTCCACCGCGCGCGGCTCTATCGCCTCCGTGCCGCTCACCGCGCCGTGCTTTGCGCGTCTCCTTGGCAGCGGCCATTTCAGCTTGGCTTACGCCGCCGCTGTTGTCGCTATCGAGTCTTGCAAAGCGTTTTTCAGCCCGCTTGGCTCGGCGTTCTTCGCGTTTCGCGTTGCGGGCCTCGCGCGCTGCGGCCATTTCGGCTTTGGACAGCTCGCCATCATTGTTGGTGTCGGCGGCGGCAAAGCGCTCTGCGCGTTTGGTTGTGCGATCTTCTGCGTTCAAAACGCCATCAGAATTGGCGTCCAACCTGGCGAAACGCTCAGCGCTCTTCGCCTTCATTTCCTGCAATGAGACGACACCGTCGCCGTTTGCGTCTGCTTTGCCTTTGCCGCCGTGATGGTCGGCCATAGCAGCGCCTGCGCCGCCAATACCAACTGCCAGTGCCGCAGCGGACAATGTGAGGGTGATCTTTTTCATGCGTATTGCTCCTCGTTGAAGGTCTATCAGAAGAGCCGCGGCGGCGCACTGGCTTGGCTCTTCGCAGGGAGGAAGCGAAGGCCCGCTATTAGCCAGTCCTTGGGGAAGGTTTGGCTTTTTACGCAGGGGTATGTCGCTCTATGCGTCCACCGCGGCTCATAAGACCCCTTCTAAGCCGTGCATGTCGCAGGATTATCTCGGATCGCCGCCAAATTGTCGCGCTTTGTATCAGTCACACGTGACTGTTCATCTCGCCGACAGTCTGCGGCTATGGCGCAAGCTCAACGAGTGCGGTGCTCAGTTCCCTCTCCGGCGGTGATGAAGATCGCGGTCGCTTCGCTGGTCACGTCTGCAGTGTGCCAGACGCCCGGCGGATTGATCGCATATTCACCGGCAATAAGCGGCACTTTTGCTATCTTCCCATCGGGAAACTCTTGGGTCAGCACCATCTCCCCAGTGGTGCAAATCACCACTTCGCTGCCCCTTGGATGCATTTCCCACACGTCCCAGCTTTCAGTAAAGCTGTGCTGCGAGACGAGCCGTCCTTCCGGACCGTCCTTGCCATGCCGCGCGCCATAATCGGCATACCATTCCATGCCAGAAAAGGGTGGCTGTGGATGTGAGCTTGCGCCCAACCCCAGATGGATAAAGCTATCGCTCAATTTGCGCGCGGTCATGATGGGTTCCTCCGGCTGAATTTAGCCGCCTTGGGTCATGCAAAAGACGTTGAGCTTATTGCCGTCAGGATCGCGGAAATAGCCCGCGTAAAAGCCATCATCGCCGCGCGGCCCCGGAGCGCCTTCGTCGCTGCCGCCCTTCGCCATTGCCACATCATAGACAGCCTGCACTTTTTCCGGGCTATCAACCTGCAATGCGACCATCGTACCATTGCCTGCGGTCGCTTCTTGCTCGTCAAATGGCTTGGTCGCGGCAACGCCCGGTGCGCCGCCCATCGAGCCCCAGGCGATGAATGTCTCAAATTCCATCATGCGGCCAACGCCAAATTGCTCTGCAATGGCGTCGTAAAACTCCGCTGCGCGCGGCAGATCATTGGTGCCCAGGGTTACATAGCCGATCATGATTGTTCCTCCTCAAAATGCGCGCATCGGCCCAGCACCAATACGACTCGATGAATGGAACATTACAGGAACAAAGAGAGGATCGCAAGCGCTCTAGATTAACGTTTGCATACCGCCGGTTAGAGCGGTGCGCATTCCCGCTCCAGCCACGCAAGGTCTTCGCCATCCAGCTGCGGGGCAAGCAAAGCGCGCACTTGATCGTGATAGCCGTCGACCCAGGCAATCTCACTTTGTGTCAGCAGCGCCTTGTCGATCAGCTTGCGATCCAGCGGCACGAAAGTAAGCGTTTCAAACCCCAGATAGGTGCCCTCCGCCTGCTCAATCTGGCGTTCCTCGACCAGCACCAGGTTCTCGATCCGAATGCCAAAGGCGTCGGGCTTGTAATAGCCCGGCTCGTTGGAGAGGAACATGCCGGCATGCAGTTCGTGCCCTGTCCCAGCCTGCCCGCCCGACGGCTTCGCAATGCGCTGAGGCCCTTCGTGCACGGCGAGGAAGCTGCCGACACCATGGCCGGTGCCGTGGGCGTAATCGACGCCTGCCTCCCACAGATATTGCCGCGCGAGCGCATCCAATTGCCCGCCGCTGGTGCCCTGTGGGAATACAGCTTTAGCGATCTGGATATGCCCTTTAAGAACGCGCGTGTTGCGGTCGCGCATTTCCTGGCTTGGTTCTGCGCTGCCATCGGCTGTTCCGATCCACACCGTGCGGGTGATATCGGTCGTGCCGTCGGAATATTGCCCGCCGGAATCGACCAGATAAATGCTGCCGGGCGGTATGGCGATATTGCTGTCTTCATCGACCTTGTAATGCGGCAGCGCGGCATGACCAGCGGCGGCTGAGATGGTGTCGAAGGAAAGATCGCGCAAACCCTCATGCTCGCGGCGAAATTCTTCCAGCTTCGCTGCCGCAGCCAGCTCGTCCACCTCGCCGCTTGGCGCGGTCACCTCCAGCCAGCGCAGGAAGCGGGCAACCGCCGCCCCGTCACGCGCCTGCGCGTCGCGGTGGCCCTGCTGCTCGACCGGGTTCTTGATCGCTTTGGCTAGGATCGTCGGGTCGGCTTTCAGCGCCACTTTCGCGCCTGCTTTGGTCAGGGTTTGGGCAATGGCCGCCACGCCGAAATTGGGATCAACGCTCACGCTCTTGCCGCCCATTTCATTCAGTGCCGCGCTGAATTCATCGCGCGCGCGGATCGTGACCGCATTGCCCAGATGCTGAACCAGCTCCGGAGTGACTTTTTCAGGCGCAATAAACAACTCCGCGTGGCCATCAGCATGAGCGATCAGATAGGACAATGCCACCGGCGTATGGGTCACATCCTGTCCGCGAATATTGAGCAACCAAGCGATCGAATCGAGCGCCGATACCACCAGCGCATCATGGCCATTCTCTTTCAGCCAATCGGCGATTTGCGCGCGCTTTTCCGCCGAATTGGCGCCCGCATGGATATCCTCGTGAACAATCGCGGGGGCAAGCGAGGGTTCTGGCTGATCCTGCCACACGGCATCAATCGGATTGCTGCTGGTCGCGACGAGTTCCAGCCCGTTGGCTGTGAGCTGTGCGCCGGTCTGCTTCGCCCAGCCTGCCGTATGCAGCCATGCGTCATAGCCGATTTTTGCGCCCTGTTCAGCGTTACTAGCCAGCCATGCGGCGAAGTTGTCACCCGGAATGCTGCGATATTCGTAGAGCGCGCCGTCGACCTGATCGCGGACTTGCACCGTATAGCGACCATCCACGAACATCGCGGCATGATCCAGAGTGACGACCGCAAAACCGGCCGATCCGCCGAACCCGGTGAGCCAGGCAAGCCTCTGAGCATAGTCGCCAACATATTCGCTCATATGTTCGTCAGAGATGGGCACGACAAACCCGGTAAGATCGCGGCGTTTCAACTCCTCACGCATGGCGGACAGGCGGGCTTCATGGGTTTGCATCAGCATTTGGTCGTTTCCTAACGGGGCGTGCGCTTGCGACGCGCAATTGATCGGCTATGACAATAGCATAGTTTGCAGCGCGCGGTATTTAAAGCGCTGCGATAATTTGGCAAAGGATCGGCTCAATCCATGGCAAGCACTGGTGCGTCCTCGCTTTCGAGCGTGTCAGCCTGCGAATTCACGCTAGCCATCGCGCTGGCCGCTCTGCCGATCCAATCCGCCCAGGCAATGACCCAAGAGGACCAACCCAACGTGACCAGTGAAACGGGCCAGACGGCCCCCACCTCTCCGCCGATTGCGGAAAAGCGCGAACACACATTCACCCATCACGGGATCACGGTTTCTGATCCCTATCACTGGCTCAAAGACCAATCCTATCCGGTGATCGATGATGAGGATGTGCTGGGTTATGTGAAGGCCGAAAACGCCTGGTTTGAGGCAAATATGGGCTCGCAGGCGGGCGTCACCGAGGCGCTGTTCACCGAAATGCGCGCGCGTATCAAGGAAGACGATAGCACGGTTCCGCAAAAGGATGGCGACTACCTCTATTGGTCAGAGTTTGAAGAGGGCGCGCAGTACCGCAAGCATTACCGCAAAGCGGTGGCCGATGGGGATGCGGCGGAGGCGCAGCTCATTCTAGACGAGAACGTGCTGGCCGAAGGGCTGGAATATTTCCGCCTTGGCGCGGCTTCGATCAGTCAGAATGGCCGTTTCCTCGCCTATTCCACCGACACCAGCGGAGCGGAACGCTACACCGGGCGGATCAAGGATTTGCAGACCGGCGAATTGCTAGATGACGAAATCCCCAACCTGCGCAGCGGCCTGACCTGGGTCGCGAATGACACTGCGCTGGTCTACGGCCCATCGAGCGAAAATTGGCGCACGCTCGAGGCGAAATTGCACGTCATCGGAACGCCATCGGAAGAGGACGTTGTGCTCTACAAGGAAGCCGATGAGAGCTTCTCTGTCGGCACCGGCCTGACCGCCCAGGAAGACTGGCTGGTGATTGCCAGCGGCGACAATGAAACCAGCGAAGTGCGCCTGGTGCGTGCGGACAATCCGACCGGCGAGCAGATCCTCGTGAAGGCGCGGCAAAAGGGCGTCGAATATTCGGTCGATGTGCGCGATGGGGAGCTGTTCATCTGGACCAATGATGAGCACATCAATTTCCGCCTGGCAAAGGCGAGCATCGATGCGCCGGGCACTTGGGAAACGGTGATCGCGGGCTCAAACGAGTTTTACCTCACTGATTTTGAGCTGTTTAAGGATTTCTTCGTGACCGAGGGGCGTTTGAACGGCCTCGATCAGATCCAGCTACGGCAATATGACGCGCCGACGGTGGTCAAGCCAATCGCCTTTCCCGAGGCTAGCTATTCAGCGGGGCTGTCCAACAATCCCGAATATGATGTGTCGACCCTGCGCCTGTCATACGAGAGCATGATCACACCGGATTCGGTCTATGACTATGACGTGGCGAGCGCTGACCTCACACTGCTCAAGCAGCAGGAAATCCCAAGCGGCTATGACGCCAGCCTTTACGCAACAGAGCGGCTGGAGGTTGAGGCCCGTGATGGCACAATGGTGCCGGTCAGCATCGTCTACCGCAAAGACCGTAAGGATCTGCTCTCGACGCGAGGCGTAGAAGGCCCCGGCCCGCTCCACCTCTATGCCTACGGTGCCTATGGCTATGCCGTGCCGCCGGGCTTTTCGACCACGCGCCTCAGCCTGGTTGATCGCGGCTTTGCCTATGCCATCGCCCATATCAGGGGCGGCGATGACCTGGGGCGGCGCTGGTACCTTCAGGGCAAACTGAATGAGCGCACCAACACCTTCAACGATTTCGTCGATGTGGGCCGTGGCCTGATTGCTCAGGGCTACACCGCAGAGGGTAAAGTTACCGCCAGCGGCGGCTCAGCAGGCGGCGAATTGATGGGGGCGATCATCAATCAAGACCCGGCGCAATATGGCGCCATTGTCAGCCACGTGCCGTTTGTCGATGTGCTGAGCACCATGCTGGATGAAAGCCTGCCTTTGACCCCCGGCGAATGGCAGGAATGGGGCAATCCGATTGAGAGCAAGCAGGCCTTTGCCTATATCCTCAGCTACTCGCCCTATGATCAGGTGAAGGCTCAGGATTACCCGCCGATGCTGGTGACAGCGGGCCTCAATGATCCGCGCGTGACATACTGGGAACCGGCCAAATGGGTTGCCAAGCTGCGCGACACAAAGACCGATGACAACATTCTGCTGATGAAGACCAATATGGGCGCCGGGCATGGCGGCCAATCGGGCCGGTGGAATTCCTTGCGCGAAACGGCCGAAGAATTCGCCTTCATCCTGTGGCAGATGGGGATGACAGACGAAGCAACTGATAAGGCAGGCAATTGAGCGGCGAAGTGACTGGAAAGTTTGCCCGCACCTTCACTGCTGAGCCGCAGCATATTGACGAGCTTGGCCATGTGAACAATTCGGTCTGGGTCCAGTGGATCCAGGACCTTGCGACCGCGCATTGGGAAGCGGCGGCTGATCCCACTCATGTTGAGGCGTTCTTCTGGGTCGTGATCCGGCATGAGATTGACTACCGAGGCAATATTGCCAGCGGCGAGAGCTGTGAGGGCACAACCTGGATACCCGACCCGCCCAAGGGCGCGAAGTCCGACCGTCTTGTTGAGTTTCGCGATGCCAACGGCAAAGTAATCGTCGCGGCCCGCACCACATGGGCGATGCTGGAGCGCGCGAGCCAGCGCCTGGCCCGCGTGCGCCCAAAAGTCATCGCTCCATTTCAAATCAGTGAGAATTCATGACCAACCTGCTTTTTGAATCTTTGACGCTGCCCAATGGCACGATCCTGACCAACCGTATTTGCAAGGCGGCGATGGAGGAGAACCTTGCGGTCCAGCCTGGCCAATTGCCGGGCGAGAAGCTGTTCAGCCTCTATCAGCAATGGGCGGATGGCGGCGCAGGTTTGATCCTGTCGGGTAATGTCATGGTTGACCCATCCGCGTTGACTGGGCCGGGCGGCGTTGTCCTGCAAAAGGGCACTGATCTTGCCCCGTTCAAACACTGGGCGACACAGGCCAAATCAGGCGGCGGTCAATTCTGGCTCCAGATCAGCCATCCGGGCCGTCAGCTTTATAAGAACATGGGAGAAACCGCTGTCTCGCCATCGGGTGTGGAGCTTAACCTGGGCAAATTCTCTTCTCTATTTGCGCCGGTGCGCGCGCTCGAAACGGATGAGATAGCTGCGATCATCGCCCGCTTTGCTGACACAGCGGAGCTGGCTGAGGCCGCTGGGATTGACGGGGTTCAGATCCACGGCGCGCATGGTTATTTGGTTAGCCAGTTCCTCTCTCCGCTGACCAATCAGCGCAGCGATGAGTGGGGCGGCAGTCTGGAAAACCGGGCGCGCTTTCTGCTCGCAATCGTCGATGCTGTCCGCGCGCGGGTGAGCAAGGGCTTTGGCGTCGGAATTAAGCTCAATTCCGCTGATTTTCAGCGCGGCGGTTTTGAATTTGAAGATGCTCGCCAGGTGGTCCAATGGCTCAAAGGGCGCGGGATCGACTTTGTTGAGCTGTCCGGCGGATCCTATGAAAGCCCGGCGATGCAGGGCAATCCGCAAGAGGAGGCGCCCAGCACTTCAACCGAAAAGCGCGAGGCCTATTTCGTCGATTTTGCCCGCGATATTGCCAAGGTCGCGGACATGCCGATCATGGTGACGGGCGGGATTACAAAGCTGGACGTGGCAGAGGCAGCGCTGGCGCAGGACGAGAACGGCTTCGGTGTCGAGTTGCTCGGCATTGCCCGCGCGCTGGCTGCTGATCCAGCTTTGCCTAAACATTGGCAAACTAAACAGAATGCGGATGTGAAATTGCCAGAGGCCAATTGGTCGAACGATACGCTGAAAGCGCTGGCAACAATGGCGCTTACCAAGGCGCAATTGGAAAGTATGGCCAAGGGAAATCCGGCAGGGAATGGCGGCTGGCCTATTCGGGCATTGCTGGCCGATCAATGGCGCGCGGCGCAGCGGGCAAAGCGATATCGCGCTTGGCGAGCATCGACGGCTGCTGGTTAGGCAGCGGTTTTTTCTGCGCTTCTCTTGGGTGAGCCTGCAAACAGGGTCAGACGCTCATAATTCATGCGGTTGCGGCCAGCGGCCTTCGCTTCGTACAGCAGCATGTCGGCGCGGGCGTACATGTCATCAAAGGTCATCATGGTCGTGTCATGGCGCGGCAATTCGATCAGCCCCATGCTGGCGGTGACTGGCATATCCAGCCCCTCAACCTGATGCATAATTCGCACCGGGATCGCTTCACGAAAAGCCTCCGCGCGCTGGCGCGTGTTCTTGCCGCGTAGCAGGATCACAAATTCCTCGCCGCCCAGGCGCACCGCAATCGAATCGCGGTTCTCGCCGCCGCGAATTGCATCCGCGCAGGCTGTTAGGGCAGCATCGCCAGCCTGGTGACCAAACCGGTCATTGACTAGTTTGAAGCGGTCGAGATCAAGCAAAGCGAATGTGTCAAACCCTTGCTCGCGCAGATCATCGAAGCGCGTTTCCACCGCGCGGCGATTGAGCAGGCCGGTGAGCGGATCATGTTCTGACAAATGTGTGAGCTCGCGCGCATCGCGCAGGGCCCGGTCACGCTCGCGGCGGATTTGTAGGAAACGGTCCGCCACACCCAAAGCTGTGCCAATGCCCTCTGACAGAATGCCGATATAGAAAATTGGCAGCGCGTCTTGTTGCACACCCAGTGGGAAGACATGGGTCACAATCTGGATGAAGGTCGCCAAGAACATGGGCGCCCAACCGAACACCTGGAACTTCACCGAACGACTGCCCCGGCGCCAGGCATCAACCAGGGCCATGACCAGCACGATGATCGGTACGGCCATGCTGAATGAATGGAAATTGCCGCCAAGGGGGCGAAGCACATCCAAGGATGCCGCATGGATGATGCTGACGGCGACGGTCCAAACTGCTGCATAAGGAATGATGCGATGGAGCTTGGCCGAGATCTTGCCCGGTTCAATGAAACTGCGGGTGAACATCAGCGCGACCGCCACACCCAACCCCATGCTCATGATCAGGCCGATGCGCAAAACCTCGGCGCTCATGGGCATCAGCAGGCCAAACAGATTGGCCCGCGTCGCGATCATGATGGCAAACACAACTGAAAGAGCAATGTGCCAAGCGAGGAAGGACTGGCGCAGCACCATCAAAAATGCCCCGTCGAGCGCGATCGGGATCAGCAGCACGCCGATCAAGGCGGCCAATGCAAGCAAGGCAGCGACGTCGCCCTCACTGAGGCCAGGAGCTTCTTCAATCAGCTTGGCCCGGGTGAGGGTTGGGCCATGACCATTGCCAGTGAAGGCCGCCAGCACTTGGCGCGGCGGCACGTTGCTGCCCGGCAGGTCCGTGTAAATGTACGGAGAGCCGATCGCGCTGTGCATATCGGCGAGCGTTTTCGTCTCATATGTCCAGCGACCGTTGGCGTCTTGCACCGCCAGATCGAGTTGATCGAAATGGCCGAGCCGTGTGTAGAGCACTTTGGGTGCGGTCTCGCCCTCAGCGATATCGAACCGCAAAGTCCAATCCCCGCCAGCGGGCTCATTGGTTAAGGGTTCGCAATTCCAGTTCTGCTCGGTGTTGGCCGCTGCGTTAACTTTTGGAGTTTGACCCGATGCGTCCACCAACACACCTGAGACAATGCACGGCGCACGCGTTTCTGCCGCTGCAGCGGGCGACATGCCCAGTGCGGCCGTCAGCGCGAAAATCAGCGCCAGAAGAAGATCGTTAATACCCACCCGTGTCACGAGATGTTAACTACGGTAAAACTCCTTAGAGCAGGTTAAAATCTTGTAAGAAAATCCGACGTTTTTCGCGCTGTGACAAATGCTTCCAAGTATTCGCTCTGAGGCTCTTGGTCAGGCGATGCGGGTCGTGTGGCGCCGGTGAGCCGTACGGTATCGCTGCAATGTTTGGCCTGTTGAAAAGTTATGGCAGCGATTGTCACTAATCCGTCGCATACCGGTCATAGAGGCGTCTCGAATCTGCAAAGGTTGGGGAATCCAATGACACGTAAAACTTCACTTATTGCACTCGCTGGCGCCATGGTGGTTTCCACCCCTGCCAGCGCTCAAGACGGCGGCGATCTGCGCGAAGAAATGGCGCAAATGCGCGCGCAAATGGCCGCAATGGCGGCCAGAATTGATCAGCTCGAAGGTGAGCTGGAAGAGGTCGAAGCGGAGGCCGTGGCGGCGAAAGCCGAGGCTAAGTCCGCCGGAACGGCGATCGCGGCTGTTCAGGAAACTCAGCAAGAAGACGATGGAACCACCATTGCCTTTAAAGGGGCGCCAGAGATCAAAGGCAAAGGCGGTTGGAGCTTCAAGCCACGTGGTCGTTTGCAATATGATGCGGGCTTTGTGAACGCGCCGGACGGTGCCACCGGCAATGAAGGCTTTGGCAGCGAAGCGCGCCGAGCGCGTTTGGGTGTGTCGGGTTCAATTCCCGGAGGCTTTGGCTACAAAGTGGAGGTTGATTTTGCCGGAAGCGATCTAACCGTCACCGATGCGATTATCACGTATAAGGATGACGGCCTTAAGATCAGTGCTGGCCATTTTAACACCTTCCAAGGTTTGGAAGAACTCACCAGCAGCGTCCACACAACTTTTCTAGAACGTGCTGCCTTTACCGATGCGTTTGGTTTTGAGCGCCGCGTCGGGATTGGCGCGGAATACAACGCGGGTGATGTCTTGCTGCAAGGCGGGGTGTTCACTGACAATATGGATGATCTCTCCAATCAAAATTGGAGCGTGGATGGCCGGGCGGTGTTCATGCCCAAGGTCGGCGATACACAGCTGCACTTTGGCGGCTCGCTGCATTACAACAGTCTCGAAGACGGCAGCACGGTTCGTTATCGCCAACGGCCACTGGTCCACTTCACCTCTGACCGGTTCATAAGCACTGGCAATTTTGCGGCGGAAAGTGAGTTGGGCGTTGGGTTAGAGGCTGCGGTACTTGCTGGGCGTTTTCATGCACAGGCTGAAACTTTCTGGCAAACTGTCGACACCCCGCTGGCGGCCTCCGATCCGACATTTTTTGGCGGTTATGCGAGCGTTGGTTATTACCTGACCAAAGGGGATACACGCGGGTACAAGAGTGGGGTCTTTGGCCGCTCTAAGCCAGCGAATCCGGTTGGTGAGGGCGGCTTTGGATCGCTTCAGCTAAACCTCCGTTATGACTATTTGGACCTTAATGATGGGCCGATCCTGGGCGGTCAGCAAAACGGCTATTTCGTCTCATTGGCTTGGAAGCCAACCGATTACACCATGCTGCTCGCAAATTACGGTCGCCTGCAGTACAATGATGCGGTCTTGCCAACGGCCACGGGTGATACGTCTTACGGCGTGGATTCCTTTGGCATTCGCGCTCAGATCGACTTCTAATTACGCGGCGGCGGCATGGCGGGGTACGCTCTGCGTTTCGCCTGTTGCTGTCATAAGCATGTCACAAAGGCCGCATAGCGCGCCCATGAATTCTTCTATCAAGGACTATCCTGATGAAACTCACTAAAACAATTGCAATCTCTCTTATGGCTTCGGTCGCAGTCGCTGGTTGCAGCGAAGGCGCTGGTGGTGGCGGTGCCCGCGATCTCGATCCGCGCTGTTGGCTCGTCGACGGTCTATCCATTTGCCAAGCAAGTGGCAGAGAGTTTCGCTCGCTCGAACCCTGACTACAAATCACCATTGATCGAATCCACCGGTTCTGGCGGCGGCATTAAGCTGTTCTGCGGCGGTGAAGGCGCCGACACACCCGACATGGTCAACGCATCACGCCGTATGAAGGTCAGTGAATTTGAGACCTGCGCATCGAACGGTGTTAATGACATCATCGAATTGCAAGTTGGCCTCGACGGGATTGCGTTTGCCGCTGCGCAAGACGGCATCACGCTGAACCTCACACCAAGGATCGTTTACGAAGCGCTGGCAAAAAGCCCATATGGCGGCGAGCAAACAGCCAAGACCTGGGCCGATGTTGATCCATCGCTGCCTGCTGAGCCGATCCTGGTTTACGGCCCGCCATCAACCTCTGGCACGCGCGACGCGCTGAAAGAATTGGTGCTTGAGGCTGGCTGTGACAGCAATCCAGAAATGGAAGCACTGAAAGCGGAAGATAAAGACAAACATCAGCAGGTTTGCACCGAAGTGCGCAGCGACGGTGCCTATGTTGACCAGAGCGAGCAGGACAATCTGATCGTTCAAAAGATCGAAAATGATCCCGGTGCGGTCGGCGTGTTCGGCTTCTCTTACCTCGAAGAGAACGCCGACAAGGTCAAAGGCCTGCCGATGAACGAAGTCGATCCGACATATGACAACATCGCCAGCTTTGCTTATCCTGGCGCGCGTCCGCTCTATGTCTATGTGAAGAAAAACCACATGAGCGCGATCCCAGGCCTCGACCTGTACCTGGCTGAATGGGTGAAGAACTGGAAGGCTGACGGTCCGCTCGCCAAGATCGGCCTGGTCGCATCGCCAGCCGACGTGATGGCGGCGAACGAAGCGCGGGTGACCGACCTTCTGACACTGACCAAGGCTGAGCTGGAAGCGCCAGCGGCCGAGTAATCAGCGATAGAATTTGCGTGAGGGCGCGGTCTGGCTTGATGCTGGGCCGCGCCTTTGCTTTTGGCAGTTCTACAGCGTCGCTCAGGTGGGCCGTAGTCGCCCTTTGTAATGGACCAGATCGCCGATCAGCGGCAGGGCCATGGCCACATCGAAAATGAAGTCTTCGCCATCCTGGGTCTCGCTGGCCTTTACGCGCGGCGCGAGCATCATCGGCATGGGAATGCCAAAGGCCGTCCAGCGCGTGATCTGCATTTCTAATCCTTGTTCGCTGACAGGCAGATCGAAAGTGAAACGCAATGGGCCAAAGCGTTCGGTCAAATGGCCGTCCACCTCTGCCAGAACGCTGTGAAACCGGCGTCCACTGAAATCGCGGATCCATTTTTCGCGGCCATGATCCTCGCGAAATTCAAGGTGCAGCTGGTGTTCTCCCGCCTCTGGAAAGCGGATGATGGCGGCAATCAGCCGAGCGACAATGTTCGTCCCGCGAGTGACCGTGGCACTTCCCTGCGCACCGGCGTCTCCGCAGAGCATATGTAAGTCTCGCACTGCCTTGGGTAGGCGCTCGAAGTTATCGCCGAGCACTCTTTTGTAGAGCGCAACGTACGGGACCGCGCTAGTGCTCGTCTCCAGGTCAAGCTCGCTGAACAGCGGCTCAAACTGAGCAAGCGTCAGCTCTTCATGGGCCGCTCTTGCACCAGCGGTCACCTTTGCACCTGCCAATGCGTTGGCTAGCAATTGCGCGGCGAAGACCGGGATCTCCGGGCCGTTTCCATCCTTGGCGATCAGATGCCATGCGCGTTTCTCAAACCCGTCGGAGCCTTTTACGCACGCGCGCACCGTCATAAAGCTGTTGCCGTCGGAAAATGGCTGGGTGAGTTTTTGCAGCGGCAGCAATAGCCTGCGCAATCCGACCAAAGAACGCAGCCAGCCCCAGCGCACCGTCCAACTGAGCAGCCACATGGCAACCACCTGGAAGCCGAACTCCGGCCCGGCGCTAAACCGTGTCGCCGGCTTTCCGGGTAGAGAGGCGGGGACGAGGTCAAGATCGGGCACATCCGCCAGAGCCACCAGCCGCGAGATACGCGTGCCGTCCTTAGTCTTCAGTCCTATTCGTTCCACCTGCTGCCAGCCATGCGAGGTTCCCCACCGCTGCCCCTGCCAGATGCGCAGCTTCTGACCCACGTAAGACAGGATCGCCGATGCGACCGAAGTGCCCGCGCTGGCCTTGTCAGAAGCGCTAATCGCCATATCGACCCGCGTCACCGCCTCGCAGTCTTGGGTGAGATCGCGCAGCACCGCGCTAGACAGCGCGGGAACGCTGGAGGCTCCTGAAATCACCGCCACGCCCGCGTCCCGTGCTCGCGCATCCATCGCGCTGATGCCGGTTACAAATGCGCGCGCATCAGCAAGGTCGAGATAATGCACCCCGAGTGCGCAGCAGGCCTCAGGCACCTTGTAATCGCTGTCTTGAAAGGGGCCGGCTGCATCGATGAGGAACAAGGGGGTGTGAGCCTCCAAGCATGGGGCAATGTCACCGCCGCGATCGAGCCGAATTCCTTTGGCGGACTGCAATGTGCTGGCCATTGCATCAGCTTTCTCGGTGCTTCTGCCAGCGATGATGAGGTGCCAACCGTCTACGTCCAATCGCCGCGCAAGCCGGGCCCCAAACCCGCCATAGCCGCCGATTATCACCGCTGTCTTCACAGCATGCGGTCCCGCAAATGCTCCGGCGGCAGCCAGCAGGTCTCGCGCTTGCCAAAGATCTTATAGCGGTTGCGCGCAATCAGGCGGTAAACCGGATCGCGCATCGCGCGCGGGAATATGCGCAGCACTTTTGCCGCCTTCCACGGCCAGCCAAGCCCTTCGTAAATGGCGATCACTGCGTCGCTGTCGCGCCGGGCATGCGCGCCTTCAAGCACGATGATTGTGTCGGGATCGCTGGGGTCAATGTCGAAACGCCTAAACAGATCGGCGCCAACATCACTTTGCATGGAGGCGAGGCGAAAATGAGCCGTGTGGTCAAATTTTAGAACGAACCGCGCATTCGCCGAACACAGCACGCATTCGGCATCGAACAGGATGATTGCGTGGTTCCGCTCGCCCGGCTGCATGGTTTCATCGGGCATGGCCAGCCGCCTTAGATCGGGTTGCCGTCCTGATCGCGGTAAATCTCGCGCCGACCGACGTGGTTCGCTGGGCCGACCAGACCTTCGCCTTCCATCCGCTCGATCCATTTCGCTGCCGTGTTGTAGCCGACGCCCATTTGCCGTTGCAGCCAGGAACCGCTGGCCTTTTGCGCTTCAAACACTGCCTGGCAGGCCTGGCGATACTTGCGCTCGGCCGGATCGTCGCTGGCGGTCATCTCGTCTTCAAAGGCAAATCCGCCGCCGTCTTCAGGTTCCTCGGTGACCGCATCGACATAGTCAGGCTTGCCCTGAGCGCGCCAGAAGTCAGCCACCGCTTCAACTTCTTCGTCCGAGACAAACGGACCGTGGACCCGGATCATCGCGCCGGTGTTTGGCTTATACAGCATGTCGCCTTTGCCCAGCAGTTGCTCTGCGCCTTGCTCGCCCAGAATGGTGCGGCTGTCGATGCGGCTGGTGACCTTAAAGCTGATGCGGGTCGGCAAGTTGGCTTTGATCACGCCGGTGATGACGTCGACCGATGGGCGCTGGGTCGCCATGATCAGGTGAATACCGGCCGCGCGCGATTTCTGGCTGAGGCGCTGGATCAGAACCTCGATCTCTTTGCCGACGGTGACCATCAAGTCGGCTAGCTCGTCGACGATCAGCACGATCAGCGGCAATGGTTCATAATCGAGCTGCTCCTCTTCATACAGCTCTTCACCGGTTTCTGGATCAAATCCGGTCTGCACGCGGCGGCCCAGCGGCGTGCCCTTGGCCGCAGCCGCGCTCACCTTCTCGTTGAAATTGCCGATATTGCGCGAGTTGACCGAGGACATCATGCGATAACGCCGCTCCATCTCCTCAACCGCCCATTTGAGCGCCCGCACGCTCTTGTGCGGCTCTGTCACGACGGGTGAGAGCAGGTGCGGAATGTCGTCGTAGCTGGCCAGCTCCAGCACCTTGGGATCGATCAGGATCATGCGGCATTCCGCCGGCGTGAAGCGGTAGAGCAGCGACAGCAGAATACAGTTGAGACCAACCGATTTACCAGAGCCGGTGGTGCCTGCGACGAGCAAATGCGGCATCGCGGCAAGGTCGGCGATGATCGGCTCACCGGCGATGTCCTTGCCCAGAATCATCGGCAATGCGCCCTTGCTTTCGGCAAAGTCCGCGCAGGCGGCGAGCTCTTTCAGCATCACCATTTGCCGGTCTGCGTTAGGCAACTCAATGCCCATTACGGTCTTACCGGGGATCGGCGAGACGCGGGCTGAAATGGCCGACATGTTGCGCGCGATATCTTCGGCCAGGCCAACCACACGGCTGGCCTTGATGCCCGGCGCAGGCTCCAGCTCGTACATGGTGACGACGGGACCAGTGCGAACGGCAGTGATCTCGCCCTTCACATTGAAATCGTCGAGGACGTTTTCGAGCAGGCGCGCATTGCGCTCCAGCGCCAGCTTGTCGAGCCTGGGCGCGAAGTCCTCTGGCGGCGGGGTGAGGAGATCTAGGCTGGGTAGATCATAGGTCGCGAACATATCGCGCTGCTTTGTTTTGGCCATGGCCGCGCGTTTTGGCGGGGCAGACGGATCGGTGATTTCCGGCGCGCGGCGCGGGGATGGCTCAATGACCGGCTCGGCCTTGTCCTTACCCTTGGCTTTGGCCTTTTTCGGCTCACTGGACAGCTTGGGCAGCGACAGGTCAGGCCCGTCGGGCAGGCCCCCAAAGCCGGGCACGCGCGCCAGCAATTTGCCGCGTACAAAGTCTGGCAGGGTCAGCAGCGCCCGCCAATCAATCGCGAAGATACGCGTGAGCAGCGCGACACCGGCGGCGAGTGAAGCGAGCGCTAGACCCAAGATGACCCAGCCTTGTGCACCTTCGCCGAACCTTCCAGCCACTGCCTCGATGGCGGAGGCTCCAAGTAAGCCCGAAACGCCGCCCAATTGTGCGGGCAAAGTGCCGCCCGTCCCGTCAAAGGCGAGCGACAGCACAGTGGATAGCAGGACCATTGCGATCAGCAGCAGGCCAGTGGGCAGCCACCAACGCGTGGTCTCTTCTTCATCGCCGTTTTCAACATCGAGCCACAATTTGCGCGCCGAGATATAGAGCAGCGGCAAGAGCAGGATCGCGGTCAGGCCAAATGCGAACAGAACCCGGTCGGCCGCCCATGCGCCCCACACACCCATCCAATTGCTGACTTCGTTGGCCGCAGCGGCGGTTGAGGGGCTGGGATCGGTTTGGGTGTAGCTGGCGAGCGAGAGCGAGAGAAAGCCGAGCGTCCCGATCAGCGCGGCCGCGCCTGTCATCTGCGCAAAGCGGCGCATCGACCGGCGGAAAGCTGCCCGCCAGTCTGGATTGGCTTTTCTGGTGTTGATGGCCCGTGTCGCCATATTCTCGCGTCCTTTGAATTGGTCGCCCAAGAATCGCAGAGCGAGGACTCGGGGTCAAGCCAAGAGCGATAGTACGGTGAAACTGGCTGGTTTGGATACACGCACTCCACCCTTTCACTCGGATGTTTTCCGAAGCTGATCCGGGTGGAAGGGTGGAGGGTGCGGGCGGTAACGGTCCTCTTACAGGTAGCTCAGGAAAGCCCGTCGATCGCGGCCCAGCGCACAGAATGACTGTGCCACGCTAGCCGCTTTGCACGCTGAGCATTCATCCCTCCCAATGCGATTACAGGCGTATGGGAATACTGGCTAAGGCTCTGAAAACGAGTGGTTCCAAGCACTTTGCCGCCGGGATGAGAGCGGGTTGGGAACACCGGTGAGAGTAGCACAGCATCCGCGCCAAAGCGGTTCGCAAGGCCAATTTCACGCAGGTCATGTGCGGTGGCGAGATGCAGCATGTCTGAGCGGCGCGGGGTCAAAGATCGGACCGGACCGTAAATGCCATCTGCGCCCCATTCCCGCGCGGTCAGCGCGCTATCGGCTAAAATGACCACATGTCCGCGCGCCTTGGCAACCTTGCGCAGCGCGCGAAATCGCTCCCACCGGGCTGGGTCGCCTAAATGATAATGGCGATAGATAAACCCGCTGCCGCCCGGCAAGGCGCGCAGGGCCTGCTCCAGCCCAGCATCATTGCGCGCATCAGAGATGAGCCACAAATTGGGCAAGCCGGCAGCGATGGTCTGGTGTGACGCCATGGCTCCGCTATAGCGCGGGCAAAGGACAAGACGATATGGAATTAGCTCAGACACCGCTTGGCGAAGTGCAGGCCAAAATTGCCAAGATGTGCAAGATTGCGCGGCGTGAAGCTCAGGATGTCACCCTGATCGCAGTCAGCAAAACCCATCCGGCAGAGCGGATTGTGCCGCTGCTGGAGGAGGGGCAGCGTGTGTTTGGCGAAAACCGCGTGCAAGAGGCGCAGGATAAATGGCCCGCATTGCGCGCGCAATATCCCGATGTGGAGCTGCATCTGATCGGGCAATTGCAATCGAACAAGGCGGAGGATGCGGTGGAATTGTTCGACTGTATCCATGGGCTTGATCGGGCAAGCCTGCTGAAAGCTCTGGCCAAGGCGATGGACAAGACGGGCAGAAAGGTGCCGTGTTTTATCCAGGTCAATATTGGCGCGGAAGAGCAAAAGGGCGGCTGCGCCATTGCCGATGTACCGGATTTGCTCGCCAAGGCGCGCGAGGCGGGCATTCCGGTCGCGGGCCTGATGTGCTTGCCGCCTGCCGGCATCGAGCCTGCGCCGTTTTTCGCGCTGCTCCATAAGATTGCGCAGGACAATGGCCTTGCGGGCCTCTCCATGGGGATGAGCGGCGATTATGAGACGGCGGTCCAGCTGGGCGCGACGCATGTGCGGGTAGGCACGGCCCTGTTCGGTGCGCGTGGGGGCTAAGGCTCGATGAGTGCCGCAGCGCCTGATGATCTTGCCGAGCTAAAGGCCTTTGGTGCCGACTGGCTGGAACCTCTTGGCGCGGTGGCGGATGTTCGTTTTGAATATGCATCCTTCGAGGAATGCTTCGATGCGCCCAGCGTGATTGCGGACAGGTTTGTCGCTCAATTTGGCTTCAAGCAAATCGGCTTCAATTGGGAGATGCTTGATGCGAGCGCGGATGCCAGCGGAGCAAGAGCGGCGCTTACAGTCATGTCCGACGCGTTTGAGCGCGAGATGGTGCAGCGCCAACAATGGCTAGGCGCAGGGCGCGCGGGAGCCTGCGCAAATGCGTTCATCAACGCCTTTGAGTCTGCGCATCGCACGATCCTGAGCAATCGGTTTGATGGATTGTGGAACCCGATTTCTGATGCGACCTTTGAATGGGCTTTTGTCGGTTTTGATAGTCGCAAGATCGCGCTGCTATTGGTGATGGCAGACGGTTAGTTTGGTTTGATTAGGCCCAGCCACCCGCTCCCTCCACCCTTCCACCCGGAGCCTACCGGGATACCATCCGGGTGGAAGGGTGGAGGGAGCGGGTGGCTGGGGTCCGCAGAGCAAACCACCCTCAAACCTTCTCCAGCTGGCGCTGTTTCTCATCGCTTGCCGCCTCTAGCAGAGCGCTGCGAATTTCATTCAACCGCTCTGCCGCCTTGACCTTCGCACCGGTCAAATCAGTCACATAGAACGTATCCACCACCCGCTCCCCATATGCGGTGATATGGGCCGAATGGACGATCAGGTTCGACTGATAGAGCGCATGGGCCAAGCGGTTGAGCAACGCCGGGCGATCGCGCGCGGTCACCTCTATCAGGGTGAAGCGGCCAGAGGCATCGTTGTCGAAATTGACCCGCGGAGCGACGGAAAACGCCTTTGACTGGCGATGCGGCAGCGGGCGGGCGGCCAGTTTCGGCACCAAAGAGGTCTTGCCCGTCAGTGCGTCTGTGATCGCTGTCTTCAGGCGCGCAATTTGTGTGTCTTCGCTGAACGGCTGGCCATGTTGATCCTGAACCAGGAAATTATCGACGGCATAACCACTCTTCGCGGTGTGAATGCGGGCATCAATAATGTTTGCACCGGCCAGATGGATGCCGCCGGCAATACGGTAAAACAGGCCCGCATCGTCGGCCGCGATCACACTGACGAGGGTCGCGCCGCGCTGTTCATAGACTTCGCAATGGATCGAGAGATGGTCTTCAACTTTGCGGGCCACATCATATTGAACCAGGTTGAGCGCGATGATGTCCACCGGTTCAGCGATCCAATAGGCATCGCTCAGCAGATCGCCGACTTCCTCGACCAACGCCGATTTCTCGCCCAGCAATTCGCCCGCCGCTGCTTTCTTGGCAGCAACGCGTTCCTTGCGGCCATGCCGCATATGGCCAAGCCGCAGGCGCTCTTGCGCCCCGTCAAACAATTCGCCTAGCAGCTGGCCTTTCCAGCTGTTCCAGGTGCCGGGGCCAACCGCGCGAATGTCGACTGCGGTCAGGATCGCCAGATTGCGCAGACGCTCCAGGCTTTGCACCTCCGCCACGAAGGTTTCGATGGTCTGCGGGTCGGTGAGGTCACGCTTTTGCGCGGTGGAGCTCATCAGCAGATGTTGCAGCACCAGCCACGCGACCAACTCTGTCTCTTCTTCATCCAGGCCAAAGCGCGGGCACAGCTCTTCGGCGACTTCTGCGCCCAGCACCGAATGATCGCCGCCTCGTCCCTTGGCAATGTCATGCAGCAGCACCGCGACATACAGCGCGCGGCGCGATTTGAGCTTGTGAATGATCCGCGTGGCGCGCGGGTGGTCGTCCTTCAGCTCGCCCTTTTCGATCTTGTTGAGCAGGCCAATCGCGCGGATCGTATGTTCGTCGACGGTATAGTGGTGATACATGTCGAACTGCATCTGAGCGTTCACCCGGCCAAAATCGGGGACGAAGCGGCCAAAAACGCCTGCCTCATTCATCCAGCGCAATGCCGTTTCAGGATCATTGCGGCCGCCGAGCAGCGACAGGAACAGAGCATTGGCGCGCTTATCCCGGCGGACTGCGCGGTTGATCAGGCGGCTGTCACGGTCGGCCTGGCGCATGGTTTCGGGATGAACCTCAAGACCCTCCGCTTCCGCCAGTTGGAACAGTTCAATCAGGCGGACCGGATCATCGCGGAACCATTTGTTGGTCGGGGCCTTAATCTTGCCGCCAAACACGGTGTAGCCTTTGAGCGTACGAGATTTTTGACCCCAGCCTGCAAAAAAGCCGCTGGAGGCGCGTTTCTTCGCGAACTTCTGATCCAGGTGAGCCAGGAACACGCCGGTCAGGCTGCCCACCCTTTTTGCCTGCAGGAAATAGAACTGCATGAAGCGTTCAACCGCGCTCTTGCCTGGCCGATCGGCAAAATTCATCCGCTCTGCTACCTGCCGCTGCAGGTCAAAGGTCAGCCGATCTTCAGCTCTGTCGGTAAGATCGTGCATGTGGCATCGCACCGCGAGCAAGAATCCTTCTGCGCGGCGGAAACTGCGATATTCTTGGCTAGTCAGCAGGCCGACATCGACCAGATCGGCGGCATTGCGGGCGCGGTGAATATATTTGCCGATCCAATACAATGTTTGCAGATCGCGCAGGCCGCCTTTGCCCTCTTTGATGTTCGGCTCCACGACATAGCGGCTGTTGCCCATCCGCTTGTGCCGCTCGTTGCGCTCGTCGAGCTTTTGGGTGAGGAATTGCCGCTCGCTGCCGCTGACAACCTCGCTCCAGAAACGGGTGCTGAGCTGGTCATAGAGCGGCTGGTCGCCCCAGATGAAGCGCCCTTCGAGCAGAGCGGTGCGGATCGTCAGATCCTCCTGGGCCATGCTCATCGTGTCGGCAATGGTGCGGCTGGAATGTCCGACCTTCAGGCCCAAATCCCACATCAGATAGAGGATCGCCTCAATCACCTGCTCGCACCAGGGCGCGCGCTTCATCGGGGTGATAAAGGCGATGTCGACATCGGAATGCGGCGCCATTTCCGCGCGGCCATAACCGCCGACCGCCAGGATTGAGAGACGTTCCGCGGTGGTACGGTTGGCGACGGGATAGACATGGCTGGTTACGTAATCGTGGATCACGCGTACCAATTGATCGACCAGAAAGGCATGGCCCGCGACGCATTCGTGCCCGGCGGAGGGCTTTTGTTTTAGCCGTTCAGATAGTTCCGCGCGGCCCGTGTCCAAGGCGCTGCGCAGCGTCTCGACAATCTGAGTGCGCCCATCGGCCCCGCGCTCCTCAGCGAGAGCAGTGACCTGCTCTGCCAGAGCACGGCGATCGATGATCGCGCGCTGTCGAGGCACGCGCGGCGTTTTCGCAGGGCCGGGCACAGCCGTCATGCTCTATGCAGCGTGCCCGGCGCCCTCATGCTTGTTCCATTTGCGCGGTGAATTGCTCGCGCAGGCTCTTCTTGTCGATCTTCTGCGTGCCGAGGCGCGGCAGCGCTTCGGTTGAGACGAAGATATGCTCTTCCAGTGGTACTTTGAACGGCGCAATCCGGCCGAGCAGAAACTCACGCAACTGCGCCTGGTTCATCGCCGCCGCACTGTCTTTCACGCGGAAAATCGCCGCTGGCACTTCGCCCATGCGCTCATCCGGTAGGCCGAAAACAGAGCATTCTGCGATGTCGGCATGCGCATAGATCGCATCTTCCACTTCGATGCAGGTGATGTTCTCACCGCCGCGAATGATAATGTCTTTCTTGCGGTCGACGATGAAGAGATAGCCATCTTCATCGAGATAACCGAGATCACCAGTGCGGAAGAACTGATTGTCGGTGAAAGCGGCGGCGGTTGCCTCGTCATTATTCCAATAGCCACGGAAATTCGCGACCGAGCGGATGCAGACCTCCCCAACATCGCCCTGAGCCAGCTCATCGCCGTCATCATTGAGGATGCGCAGATCAACCAGTGGCAGGCTGGCTTTGCCGGTCGATCCTGGCTTCGCTATGTAATTTTCGTTGAAATTGCCGCAGCCCACCGCATTGGTTTCAGTCAGGCCATAGCCGAGCAGCGGGAAGCCTTCTGGGAAGGCTTCCTTGATCTTGTTGACGTGTTCAACCGGGCGGGGCGCCCCGCCAGCGGCAAAGCTCTTACAAGCGGAAAGATCGTAGCTGCCGCGGTTTGGATGGGTCGCCATCTCATAGCTCATCAGCGGAACGCCAACGAAATAGGTTACGTTTTCTGCCTCCATCAGGCGTAGCGCATCTTCTGCGTCCCATTTCGGCATCAGCACCAGCTTGCGGCCAATCGCATAGGATTGAAGGAATAGCGGAATTTCGCCGGTGACATGGAACAGCGGCACAGCGATCAGCGCACATGGCTGGTCAGCGAGTTCCTGACCCTGACTTTCCAGCAACAGCTTGGCCATCGCGCTTTGCGCTACATAGTTCATTGTACCGCTGACCACGCCGAGGTGATCGGACCATGCGCCTTTCGACTGGCCGGTCGATCCAGAGGTGTAGAGAATGGTCGCCAGGTCATCTGCGCCCAACTGGCCGAGCATCGCCATGGCGGTCTGCCCCTCGGCCCAAGTCGCCTTGAGGCCCTGTGATGGCGCGCAGTCGTGCTCCATCATGATCAGCTTGGCGCTGTGATCTGTGCCTTCCAGACGTTTCGCCCGGCCCGCATCAACCACCACCGCTTTACATTCAGCCAGGCGGATACCGTAGGCGAGCTCATCACCCGACCAGAAACCGTTGAGCAAGGTCGCGCAGCCGCCAGCCATGATGATGCCCATATAGGCGATCATCCAATTGGCCGAATTGCGTGCCGCGATCCCGATCCGGTCGCCTTTCTGCACGTCATGCTGGGTCGCTAGACCGTGGGCAACATGGGTTGCCGCATGCCAGCATTCGCCAAAGGTCATGCGCAGATCGCCATCGACCAAAAATTCTACATCTTTGTGCTCGTTGCAGAAATGCGCGAAATAATGCGCCAAAGTTGGCGGCGCGCCCAGAAATGCGGGCATTTCCACCCCGCCACGTTCAACCTGTTTGGTGACAAATGGCTGACCTTCTTTGGTCAACTCTCCGATGATCGCCTCAAGTGCAGTGTCCAGCTGTGTGGGCATGCGAATCTCTCTCCTTATCTTTTTATTCTTTTTAGGTGAGCGCCAGCGTGCGGCAAGCGCAAACCGACGCCCGTTTTCCTCTTACTTGTAATGCGCACCGATAACGGAGGGTTCCCCCGGGCCATTCGCTGTGCCAAAAGCCGCGCATCAAGGGCGCGTCAAAGGCGCTTTGACGTCTCATTTGCGTGAATAAGAGGTTCGCTTCGTGCTGTCATTACTCGCCGCCAGCGGCGCCGCCGACCCAATCTATTGGGCAGAGCTTGGATTTACGCCGGGCATTGATCTGGGCTTCTTCACCTTGCGATATTATTCGCTGGCCTATCTGCTGGGCGTTATTTTTGCTTATTGGCACGTGTCCAAAATGCTCAAGCAGCCCGGCGCCCCGATGGCTCAGCGGCACGCCGATGATCTGTTTTTCTATTGCACACTTGGCGTGATCCTTGGCGGGCGATTGGGCTATGCCATGTTCTATCAGCCTGAACTGTTTACCGATTTCAGCGGAGAGGGCTTTGTCAGCTGGAAGCTGCTGAGGCTGTGGGACGGCGGCATGAGCTTCCACGGCGGCCTTCTCGGTGTGCTCACGGCGATGGTTTGGGTCTCTTGGTCTGGCAAGCTCGATTTCGTGCGGGTCGCCGACTATGTTTGCACCACCGTACCGATGGGTATGTTCCTGGGACGGCTGGCCAATTTCAACAATGGTGAGTTGTGGGGTCGCCCGACGGATGTCGCCTGGGGTATGATCTTTCCCGGCGGGGGCGAAGTCGCTCGCCATCCCAGCCAGCTCTACCAAGCGGGGCTCGAAGGCCTGCTGCTGCTCATTATTTTGTTGCTGCTGTTCTGGAAAACCGGCGCGCGCTATCGCCGCGGGCTGCTCTCGGGCGTGTTCCTGCTCGGCATTGGCAGCGCACGCTTTATCAATGAATTCTTCCGCGAGCCCGATGCTCAGCTGGCCTACCGGGTCACTGAGACCGGCCTTAGCCAGGGTCAATGGTTGACCATTCCAATTATCCTGATCGGTCTGGCCGTAACGGCGTATGCAGTCATGAAAAAGCCTGTCGGCACCGGCGGGAGCGCGTCGGCCTCCGCATGAGTGAGCGCGCCACTGGCGAGCTGACGGCCATGTTTCGCCGGTTGATCCGAGAGACTGGGCCGATCAGCCTGCCGCAATTCATGGGTGAGAGCAACGCGCGCTATTACACCAGCCGCGATCCGCTGGGCAGTGGCGGTGATTTTATCACTGCGCCTGAAATCAGCCAGATGTTCGGTGAGCTGATCGGCCTGTGGCTGGCGGATCTGTGGTCGCAAATGGGCTCACCAGAGCATGTCCATTATGTCGAGCTTGGCCCAGGACGCGGCACACTGGCTAGTGATGCTCTGCGCACGGCGGCGCGTTTCGGGCTTAAGCCTCAAGTGCATTTTGTTGAGGGGTCGGAAAGCCTGCGCGCCGTTCAACGCGGCGCCATGTCTGGCGCTACGCATCACGATGATGTTGGCAGCCTGCCTGATGATGCGCCGATCCTACTGGTGGCGAATGAATTTTTCGATGCGCTGCCGATCCGCCAATTGCTGCGCACGCCCGGCGGCTGGCGCGAACGGATGATCGGGTTGGAGGGCGACGACCTCGTCTTCGTTGCCGGTGACAAGCCGATGGATGCCGCCGTCCCGGAGCAGTGGCGCGGTGCCGCTGAAGGCACATTGATCGAGACTTGTCCTGCCGCCGCGAGCGTTATGGCCGAGATTGCCGAGCGGCTCACAGGTCAAGGCGGCGCGGCGCTGGTGGTGGATTATGGCGCGGCGAAACTCATTCCCGGCTCAACCCTGCAAGCGATCCGTGCGCATCAAAAGGTCGATGTCTTTGCCACGCCGGGTGAGGCAGACCTGACCGCGCATGTCGATTTTGGCCAGCTAAGCGAGACGGCGGAGCAGCACGGTGCGAATGTCATGGGGTTGACCACGCAGGGGCAATGGCTGAGCGCGCTCGGGATCGATGCGCGGCTGGAGGCATTGCAGCGGCAATCGCCAGAAAATGCGGCCAAGCTTCAACGACAAAGAGACCGGCTGGTGGAGGCCGGGCAAATGGGTGAGCTGTTCAAGGTCATAGGCCTGTCGGGCGGCGGCTGGCCCAAGCATGGCGCCGGCTTTTGAGCGGGTTGTAACCACTGGCGCTCCGCCTGCGAATGCTCTTTTATAACCGTGCCTATAATTTTGGAGAATATGATGCAGCTGCGCTTTGCTATCGTCGCCCCCGTTCTGGCTGCCATCGCGGCGACTGCCAGCCCGGCCTACGCCGCTGATCCGATCTCGGGGCGCTGGGTTACGGAAGATAAAGATGCGGTCGTTTCTATTGGCAAATGCGGTGCAACCACCTGCGGCAGGATCGCACGTTTTCTTGTCACTCCGCCTGATGGGGCCGATCAGCGTGATATTTACAATCCTGACAAAGCAAAGCGGAACCGCAAGCTGCTGGGCCTGCCAATCCTGACCAGTTTCAAACAAGATGGCGATGTTTGGCGCGGACGCATTTACGATCCAAATGATGGCAAAAGCTATCGTTCAGTCTTGCGCCGCAAAAGCGCGAACGTCTTGGAAGTGAAGGGATGTATCGGCCCATTTTGCCAAACACAGCTGTGGCGTAAAGCGCGCTAGTCTAAGCCTAGTTCAACGGCCAATTGCTCAGCCGCCTCTTTCGGGCTGAGCTTATCCTCTTGCCGGTCGACGGCGAAGTTCGCCTCGCGCATGGCATCGACGCTGATGGCTCCGATCAACGGTTCAAGCACCGCCAGAAGCGCCGCATCATTCGCCCGGCGCGGCGAAATCATCAGCATCGCATCATAGCTGGGCAAAGCCTCGCGTGGGTCGTCCAGCACCACGAGCCGGTCCGCCGCAATGCGCCCGTCGGAGGTGTAGGCGCTGATCACATCGGCCTCGCCAGAGGTCAGTGCATTGTACATGAAGGTTGGCGAGAAATTGCGCGTTTGGCCAAAGCGCATGCCATAGGCATCGCGCACCGCGATCCATTCTGGGCGTTCGAAGAATTCGGGATCGCCGCCAACGGTCAGCTGAGGGGCGACACGGACCAAATCCTCCAGCGAGGTGAGGCCCAATTCCGCTGCGCGATCTTCGCGCATGGCGAAGGCATAGGCGTTCTCAAACCCCAGCCGCCCGAGCACGAGCACGCCGTTCTCCTCCGCCTCCCAGTCCTTGATGGTCTGGTACATCGCCTCGCGCCCTGGATTGTCGGTGCGTTTCAAATTGTTGGTCCAGATCGTGCCGGTGTAATCGACCGAGATATCGATCGCTGAGCTGGTGACCGCATTGTGCACCACGGCCGAGCCCAGGCCGTCGCGGTATTCAACTGCATAGCCCGCCGCCTCCAGCCGCGATCCGATCAATTGCGCGAGGATGTATTGCTCGGAGAATTGCTTCGACGCGATGATGATCATGTCTTCCTTTGTCCCGCCGAATTGCACGCTGAGCGCTGCGACAATACCAGCGGCAACCGCGATCAGCCCGCTGCCCCACATGACTTTCGATCGGCGGGCAAGGCCGCGCTCGATCAGGCCAAGCAAATTGTCCGCGATCAGCGCCAGAGCCGCGCTGGCGAAACAGCCTGCCAGCACCAGCGCCCAGTTCTGCGTCTGCAGCCCGGCAAAGATCGGATCGCCCAGGCTCGGCTGGCCAATCGTGGTGGAGAGCGTGGCCGCGCCAATGGTCCATACGCTGGCGGTGCGAATGCCGGCCATGATGAAGGGCGCGGATAGCGGGGCCTCAACCAGCCGCAATTTCTGCCAGCTGGTCATGCCGACGCCATCGGCCGCTTCCAGCACGCCGGGATCGAGATTGGCCTGTGCGGTCACGGCATTGCGCAGGATCGGCAGCAGGGCATAGAGCGCGAGTGCGAGCAGCGCGGGTAGAAAGCCGAGCGTCGGCAGGCCTTCGCCAAACACGGCGCGCAGGCTCAGTAGAATCGGGAAGAAAAGCGCCAGCAATGCCAGCGCTGGGATGGTCTGAACGAGGCTCGCAAAGCCCAATGCGACCCGTGCGACAGGGCGCGAGCGGCTAGCCCAGACTGCGAGCGGCAGACCAACTGCAATGCCAAGGCCAATCGCGCTGGCCGCGAGCACGATATGCGCAGTCAGCTTGTCGCCAAGGCCAAAGAGTATGTCGAGAAATTCGCTCACTTTGGCCCGCTCGCCTCCATCGCAGCGAGCTTTTCCGCTTGCTGGCGCGGCACAGCGACGAGGCCTTGCGCAGTGTCTCCGCCTTTGCCTGCGAGCAGTGCATGCGCCGTTTCATCGGCGACGATCGCGCCCGCTTCCATCACCAGCACTCGGTCCGCCAGCAGCAGAGCCTCGGCCATATCGTGGGTCACCATGATGGTGGTGAGGCCGAGGCGTTCATGCAGCTCTCTGACGGTTTCGCCCAGGGCATCGCGCGTGATCGGATCGAGCGCGCCAAACGGCTCATCCATCAGCAGCAATTCCGGCTCAATCGCTAGCGCACGGGCGACGCCGACCCGCTGGCGCTGACCGCCAGACAGCTCGTCCGGCATTCTATTCGCCATTGCGCCTTCCAGTTCCACCAGTTCGAGCAGCTGCGTAATGCGCTGTGCGTCCAAAGTCTCACCCGCGAGGCGCGGACCGATTGCGATGTTCTCTCCCACGCGCAGATGCGGGAACAGACCGATCCCTTGAAAGACATAGCCGATCCGGCGGCGCAGAGCTGCTGGCGGCTGAGCGGAGACATCATCGCCCGCGAACAGGATTCTACCGGCGCTGGGCACTTCCAAAGTGTTGACCATTTTGAGGAGCGTCGATTTGCCAGATCCGGATGCCCCGACCAAAGCGACGAAGCTGCCTTTGGCGATCTCGAGGTCAACCGAACCCACCGCGATCACATCGCCGTATTGGCGACTGGCGCCCTCAAATTTCAGCAAGGTCGGTGAGGTGATGGCTTAACCCTCACCCTCGCCTTCGGCATTGTCCGCCACTTCGTTATCTTGGGCAGGGACTGCTGGCGCGACATAGGTCACGCGTCTCAGCTCAATCGCTCGGCCCGTCCCATCGACGGTGCGCATGTTGCCTTCATCATCCACCGCGCCGGTTGACCAGCATTCGCCGCGCACTTGCTCGCCCGCAGGGATCAGGCACAGCCGCGCATCCTCGCGCCGCTCCCAACTGCCCTGCTGCACAGGATCGCCATTGCGAAAATCGCGGTACGTGCCATCGGGGTCAAAGAATGTGGTGTAGACCGCGCCGTCTGTTCCAATTGCGACCCAGCCGGTTTTCGCCATTGGCGCATCGTTGGATGCTGCAGTCGGTGCGGAGCTATTGCTCGGTGTTTCAGAGGCCGTATCTGCACCATCAGAGCTGCTGTCCTCCGCTGGTGCGCAGGCGGCGAGCGTGAAAGACAGGCCGCCGACGAAAAGACTGAATGTGCGTGATCGTAAGAGCATGGCAAGGAGCCTACTGGGTTAGGCGCTCTCGCGGAACACTTATTGTGATGATCAGGCCGCTTTTCTGCCAGTCCTGGGTCATGGAGCCGCCCAATTGATGATCGATGGCCATGCTGATCAAGCGCGAGCCAAAGCCGGTTTCCTGCGGCTCGGCGGTCTTAGGCCCGCCGATTTCGCTCCATGTGATTGTGACATCATTGCCGGCTTGTCTGATATCAATCGCCACCCGGCCCACGGGAACGCTAAGCGCGCCATATTTGGCGGCATTGGTTGCCAGCTCGTGGAATATCAGTGCCAGAGGTGTCGCCGCGCCCCCTCCAAAGTCGACATTATCGCCGGCAATGCTGACGATATCAGAGCTGTCCGCGCCGTATGGGGCCATCAATACGCGTAGCAAATCGGCCAGCGTTTCGCCGCGGCTGCCGCTGACCGGCATGGCGAATTCCTGTGCCCGGGCGAGCGCGCGAAGATTGGTGTTGAGTTCTTCGGCGAATTTCTGATTGGCATCATCCCCGCGCGACCGCAGTGAGATCAGTCCGGTGATCACCGAAAAGATGTTCTTGATCCGGTGCGCCAGCTCGCCCGCAAGTAATTCGCGCTCTTGCGACATTCGATAACGATCGTCGATGTCGGTCAGTGTGCCAAACCAGCGCGCAGTGGCCGGATCATCGGTCGACGGAACTGCGCGCGAGATGACATAGCGGTAAGAGCCATCGGCCTGGCGCAGGCGCCACTCATCGGCAAATTCGCTGGCGGTTGCCATGGTTTTTTGGAACTTAGCCAAGGACGCTTCGAAGTCGTCAGGGTGAATGAATGCGCGCCAATCATCCACGCCGCTGGGTGGCGTGCCTCCGGTTACCTCTGTGAAACGCGCGTTGAAATTGTCGAACACTGGGCCGGGCGCAGCCGACCAGGCGATATCCGGCACGCCGTCGAGGATGAACTGCACGCGTTCTGCGCTTTCCTTAAGCTCAAAGACGGCCAGATGCGCCTGCCGGTGCGCCTCTAAGCGTCGCTTTACCGCGTCGGCCAGCACGATCAGTCCGCCGCGCTGCAACTCTGACAGACCTTGCGAGTGTGCGTTCGTGTCGGTCACGCATAGGGCACCCATCGGCGCGCCTTCGGACGAGATCAGCGGTGCCCCCACATAATAGCGTAGGTGCGAAGCCTCACGCACCAAAGCATAGTCCTGGAACCGCGCGTCATGGGCTGCATCGAGCACTTCCAGCAGATCATCGCCGAGCATGGTTTGCGCGCAAAAACTGGTCGAGCGCGGGGTTTCGGTTATGTCCAGCCCTTCACTGGCGATAAAGCGCTGCCGCTCTTCCTCGACCAGGCTGACCGATGCCGACGGAGCGTCGCATAATTTCGCGGCAAACTTGACCAAACGCACCAATTCCGGATCGCCGCTCACACCGTCCAGATCGAAGCTCGCCAGCACGCGTAGTCGGCTGCGCTCTTCGCAAAACTCCTTTGCGGGAGACTGGTCAGATGGCCAGGGGGCGAGTCCAAAAGTGTCAGGGAACAGGTCCTTTCAGGCTTCACATACAGTAATCACGTCTGAGCTCAAATTGAGGTTCAGCACCGAGGGAAGCGTGCTTAGAGAGTTTGCGCTTAGGCCGCGCAATGATATGGCGAGTGGAACATATTATTTCACGCAAGGTAATGAAAAATGCGCGCCACCCCAGACTTTGATTTTCAGCTCGGCGAAGCGGCCGAGATGATCCGCGACAGCGTTGGCCGTTTTGCCGATGAGCAGATCATGCCGCTGGCAGAAAAGGCCGACCGCGAAGACTGGTTCCCGCGCGAATTGTGGCAACCAATGGGGGAGCTGGGCCTGCACGGGTTGACCGTGGACGAAGCCGATGGCGGCCTAGGCCTGGGCTATCTGGAGCATGTGATCGCGGTTGAGGAAGTCAGCCGGGCGTCGGCCAGCGTTGGCCTGTCCTATGGTGCGCATTCCAACCTGTGCATCAATCAGATCCGCCGGTGGGGCAATGAAGAGCAAAAGGCGAAATATCTGCCCGGATTGATCAGCGGCGAGCATGTCGGATCGCTGGCGATGAGCGAAGCGAGCGCTGGGTCGGACGTGGTCTCAATGAAGCTGAAGGCTGAAGCTGTTCAGGGCGGATATGTGCTCAACGGCACCAAGTTCTGGATCACCAATGCGCCAGAGGCGGACACTTTGGTGGTCTATGCCAAAACTGATGGCAATGCGGGCTCGCGCGGGATCACAGCCTTTCTGATCGAAAAGGGTGATGCAGGTTTCTCCATCGGTCAGAAGATCGACAAGGTCGGCATGCGCGGATCGCCCACGTCAGAGCTGGTTTTTGACGATTGTCATATTCCAGAAGACCGCGTGATGGGGCCGGTGAACGGCGGCGTCGGCGTGTTGATGAGCGGGTTGGATTATGAGCGCGTGGTGCTCGCTGGGCTTCAGCTGGGCATTATGCAGGCCTGCCTCGATACCGTCATTCCCTATCTTCGCGAGCGCAAGCAGTTTGGTAAGCCAATCGGCAGCTTCCAATTGATGCAGGCCAAGGTTGCCGACATGTATGTCGCGCTGCAATCGGCGCGGAGCTACACCTACGCGGTGGCGAAGGCGTGTGACGGCGATCAAACCACCCGGTTTGATGCGGCGGGCGTGATCCTGCTAGCGAGCGAGAACGCCTTCCGCGTGGCTGCCGAAAGCGTGCAAGCGCTGGGCGGCGCTGGCTATACCAAGGACTGGCCAGTGGAGCGCTATATGCGCGATGCGAAGCTGCTCGATATTGGCGCCGGGACGAATGAAATTCGCCGGATGCTGATCGGGCGCGAACTGATTGGGGCGGCTGGGTGAATTCAATCAGTACAATTTGGTAAAAGCGGAGAGTGCTATGTCTAAAAAATTCTTAGTATCAGCTATTTGCAGCCTCGGAATACTACAGGTGTCAACGGACCTTGCAGCACAGCCTGCTTCGCTTGATCCCTCACAAAGTGCCAGAGTCGCGCAGCTTGCTAATGCGGGAGATTGCCAGAAGATCATGGCGCAAATTGTCGAGCATGAAAAACAGATCGCAGCAATTGATGCCAGAGATGAGGTCAGTGGTTCTGGGGGACACCCACAAACAGTGCGCGCTATCTGGATGAACAGTCGATGGCTCGCGATAAACTCAGGAATAATGTTGTTGAATGCCAAAGGCTGTCCAATGCCTAGCCGGATTCCTGAACCGTCTGATTTTATCGAAGCGGCGAGGGAATGTGCCCGTATACGTTCTAACCGACGGAAACCAGACCCACGCTGTGATCAATCCCAATGGAGGCGCTCTGCTCAATGACCGCACTCACTCTCACATCCAAGCTCGATATGGAAAGCCCTGAGGCGAAAGTGCGGGCGGAGCACAATCGCGGGCTTGAAACCGATCTGCGCGAATACGTTGCAAAGGCTGCGCTTGGCGGGTCAGAACGCAGCCGAGAGCGGCATGTGTCGCGCAGCAAATTCCGCGATGCGGGCAGCACGGCGGAAGCGATCATTGTAAAGGGCTTGGGGGACGACGCTTGATCGGAACGTCAATCTGGCTGTTGCTGTCGGCCGCGGTGATGGTGATCACTGCGATTTTGCACTCGACCGGCGGGGCGAACTCGGTGCTTGGTCCCATGCTTGAGGGCGGCAACCCGCATCCTGATATGGAAACCGCTCCCATCCTTCTGCGCTATCTGTGGCACGCGCTGTCCGCCTTTATGATCTTGAGCGCCGCCGCCGTGGCCTGGCCAGATACACCGCGCGGGCTGGTGGTGCTGATTGGATTGTTCTGGATCGCTCTGGGTCTAGCGGATATTGCGACCTCTCATTTCAAACACCCCGGCTGGATACCCATGGGGGTTGCCGGAATTCTCGCCCTGATCGGAGCTTACAGATGACCGCCCCTGTGTTGACGTCAAAAATCGACCGCGAGGCGCCAGAGGCGAAGGCGCGCGCCGCTCATAACCAGGCGCTGGCGAGTGATCTGCGTGCGAGCGTTGCGCAGGCTGCGTTGGGCGGATCAGAGCGCAGCCGAGAGCGCCATGTGTCGCGCGGCAAATTGCTGCCGAGGGAACGGGTCGAACGCCTGCTCGATCCCGGTTCGCCATTCCTTGAGATCGGCCAGCTCGCCGCCAATGGTCTTTACGATACCGATATTCCCGGTGCTGGCATGATCGCGGGGATTGGCCGCGTGTCGGGCCGTCAGGTGATGATCGTGTGCAATGATGCCACGGTGAAGGGCGGCACCTATTATCCAATGACGGTCAAAAAGCATCTGCGCGCGCAGGAAATCGCGCAGGAGAACCGCCTGCCGTGTATTTATCTGGTCGATAGCGGCGGGGCCAACCTGCCGCATCAGGCCGAGGTCTTCCCGGATCGCGATCACTTCGGGCGTATCTTCTTCAATCAAGCCAATATGTCGGCCCTCGGCATTCCGCAAATCGCCTGCGTGATGGGCAGTTGCACCGCAGGCGGTGCCTATGTGCCCGCGATGTCAGACGAGACGGTGATTGTGCGCGAGCAGGGCACGATCTTCCTCGCAGGTCCACCGCTGGTGAAGGCGGCGACGGGCGAGGAAATCACCGCCGAAGATCTGGGCGGAGGCGATCTGCATGCGAAGAAATCGGGCGTGGTCGATCATCTGGCCGAAAATGATGAGCACGCGCTGACGATCGTGCGCGACATCATCTCGCACCTTGGCGCAAACACAGGAGCCGCAAGCGATATTGCGAGCAAAGACCCGCGCCCGCCAAAGTTCGACGCGGACGAGCTTTACTCTGTCGTGCCGGATGATGTGCGCGCGCCCTATGATGTGAAAGAGATCATCGCGCGGCTGGTCGATGGCAGCGAATTTCACGAGTTCAAAGCGCATTACGGCAGCACTTTGGTGTGCGGCTTTGCGCATATCTGGGGCATGCCGGTCGCGATCCTGGCCAACAACGGTGTGCTGTTTTCAGAAAGCGCGCAAAAGGGCGCGCACTTTATCGAGCTGGCGCAGCAACGCCGCATTCCGCTGTTGTTCCTGCAAAATATCTCCGGCTTTATGGTCGGCGGCAAATATGAAGCGGAAGGCATCGCCAAGCATGGCGCGAAGCTGGTGACCGCAGTTGCGACCGCGACCGTGCCCAAGATCACTGTGGTGATTGGCGGGTCTTTCGGTGCTGGCAATTACGGCATGTGCGGGCGGGCGTATTCCCCGCGCTTCCTGTTCACCTGGCCCAATGCGCGGATCAGCGTGATGGGCGGAGAGCAGGCGGCATCCGTGCTCGCCACGGTTCACCGCGATGCTGACAAATGGTCGGAGGATGAGACCGAAGCCTTCAAAGCCCCGATCCGCCAGAAATATGAGGATGAGGGCAATCCCTATTATGCGACCGCGCGCCTGTGGGATGATGGGGTGATCGACCCAGCGCAGACCCGCGATGTGCTCGGCCTGGCCTTCGCCGCGACGCTGGAAGCACCAATCCCAGAGCGCCCAAGCTTTGGCGTGTTCAGGATGTAGAGGAGGTCGGCTTGCTCGATATTGTACATGTCCCTGCGCTGGTGGCTGTTTTGTTGAACAAGGAACGTGAGAAAGGCGCTCCCCTCACTGAGCAGGAGGTTATTGAGATACGAGATACATCCGAGGCAATTGCAATGACTCGAGAGCAGCATCTCGAAGTGATTGAGGGACGGGGCTACTTGGACATTGATCCTGAAAATGCATGGGAAGCATGGCAAGAAGCCCGCAAGGATTTCGAAGACTTGTCCTAAATCGAGCGTCACCCTGGACTTGGTTCAGGGTCCATCCCCAAATCCCAACTTTGCTGATTGATTGAAGATGGATGCTGAAACGAGTTCAGCATGACGAGTAGATAGACGAAGCTTGACTGAAACCCTCACCCCCGCCCTTGCGTAACTGCCTACAATAAGGGCACAACGCCCTCACCCAGTTGCTGGGGGAGAGAGAATTGACCGAAACCATACCGAGCAAAGAGCTGCGCAAGCCAACGATCCTCTCGCGGATCGTACGCCGCATTATTATCTGGATTTACAATTGGAATGGCTGGAAAATCGCCAGCCCGCTGCCCAAAGACATAAAGAAATATGTCATCGCGGGCGCGCCGCACACCTCCAATTGGGATTTCGTCTTCTTCGCTGGCGCGACCGATGTTGAACAGGTGAAGTCGAACTTCATGGGCAAGCACACTCTGTTCCAGGGGATCATGCGCAATTTCATGCTCGATATGGGCGGCATTCCGGTCGACCGCACCAAGAGCAACAGCGCGGTTGAGCAAGTTGCCGAGGAATTCGCCGCACGCGAAGAGCTGGCGCTGGTGATGGCGGCGGAGGGCACGCGTTCTTCCGATGGCAAGTGGAAGTCCGGCTTTTATCACATCGCTCAGGCCGCTGGCGTGCCGATTGTTCCGGCCTATGCCGACAATGAGAAGAAGACGATTGGCTTTGGCCCGCCGATGATACCCAGCGGGAATTACGGCGAAGACCTGATGAAAATCGCCGAGTGGCTGCTGTCGAAAATCCCTGACTATCCGCGCTATAAAGTGCTGGAGGCTCAGGCCCAGGCCATCATTGATGGCAAGAACGACGTCTGATTACGGTCGAATGAAACTGCCCGGCGCATAATTTACCAATTCAACCTGCAAAAGTGCTGCCTTATGCCTTTAACACGCCTCGGTGCGCCCCTACATAAGCGTCAGGATTAGGAGGGTAGTCCAGATGCCGTTGACCAAGGATACAATCGAGAGCGAGCGCGAGCGGATCGCGCAATTGGTACTCGATCTGGTGGATCAACGCGGCACCGAAGTCACACATCCTGTGGTTGTTTCGGAAAGTGGCCTGTCGCGCGCCCGGTTTGAGCAGGTTTTCGTTGATGAAGACGATGTGTTCGATGCGGTCGCGGGATTGTGGCTGCGTCCGCATATGGATGCGATGGAAGAAGTGCTGGCAACTGACCTGCCGCCCAATCGCAAAATGTACGAATTTTTCCGGCGGCGCTTCGTCATTTCGCGCGACCGGTTCAAAGCTGATCCCGGTTTTTTTGCGATCATTTGCGAAATGGGCGCGGCGCAATTTGAGCGGGTTCGTAGCTATGTTGACCTTGCGGATCACTACCAGTGCGAATTGATCGCTGAGGCGCAGGCTGAGGGTTATTTTGCTGGGCTAGAGATTGATGAGGCACTCTCGCTGATCAATCAGATGGTTTCGAACTATACCCTGCCGGATTCGCTGATCTATCTTGGCGACAAGCTGAACGAAGAAAAGCTTGCACGGATCGTCGACACTATCTTTGTCGGATTGTCTGGCGAAGCGGGCGGTTCAGCGGGCGGGGTCAACACGATCAGGATAGCGACATAGGCCGGATCGTGGCCTAGCGCTGCCAGCGAACGTCAATCGTTCCGATCCCTAAATTGCAGCACATTGTTGGGGCGCGGCAGGGGGCTGCGCGGTTTGCTTTTGTCAGACAGCGCATATTTCAGGCTTGCCCCGATCATCAGCGTGGATGTCGCAATCAGAGCCGCCGCCCAAAACCAATGCGGCAGCCACAGCGCCGCTTCAATTGCGCCGGTATCCGACAGCATGGGATTGCCACCGATCACCGTGCGTTCGGTAAACAGATAGTCGAAATCACGCAGCATACTCATCGCTGCCAGCATGCCGAGAAATTGCAGTGCAAAGCGGGCGAGCCCATCGGGCGCGCGCCACGCGATCACGCCGATCAGCGCGCCGACCAGTGGCAGCATTGCCAGACCCACGCCGGAGCGGACATAGAAGACGGTGGAGATCGCAATTGCTCCAGCCAACGCGAACAGAGCAGGCCGCCAATATTTCGCATTGGCGCTGGCCAGGATCAACGCCGCGCCAACCACGCTGGGCGCCAGCGGACCGCCAGCGGCAATCGCGGCTCTGGTGAAGGGGCCGGCATCACTGTCGAGGCGGCTTTCGGCGACGCCCGATCCATCGGCATAGATCAGCAGCCGCTCAAATTCCTGACCGGTCAAAATCGCGGTCATCCCGTGGCCCATTTCGTGGAACCATGTGGTGAGGATTGAGAATGGATAGATGATGTAATTGCCAAACGGCAGTGCCGGGATGAACAGGATCACGACCACCGCCAGAATGAGCCGCCCGACCTGCTCGGCTTGACTGCCGGGTTTCACCACAGACTGCATTACTGGGCTCTATCCGATGTTGCTGGGCTGTCTCTCACCCGCATAACATGGGCAGGACACACGCATATTTCAATCCATCACTGCATCGGCTTAGGCGGCGGGTGAGGTTGGAGCGCTCTCCTCGCCCTCGGCGCGCTGTTCCTGTAGGATTGACCAGCTGGCAAGGAACAGTCCCGCGACCAGAGGACCCAGGACGATGCCAGAAAAGCCTGCAAAGGCGATCCCGCCCAATGTCGTAACCAGAATGATCCAATCGGGAATGCCGGTGTCGCGGCCCACCAGAATGGGGCGCAACACATTATCAGCCATGCCGATTACCAATGCTCCGGAAAACAGCACGAATACGCCCTGCCATATCTCACCAACCGCTAGCAGATAAATGGCTGCCGGAAGCCACACGAGCGCCGTGCCGACCGCCGGGATCAACGACAGGATCGCCATCACTACCCCGAAGAGGATGGCCGAGGGAATGCCTGCGATCCAGAATGTGATTGCGCCCAATGCTCCTTGGACCACACCAACGACTAACGAACCTTTGACTGTGGCGCGGACAATAGAGAGGAAGCGCTCCGCTAACCGGTCCGCGATCGGCCGCTCCAATGGCAGGCTGGAGAGGATCGTTTCGCCCACCCGCTTGCCATCACGCAGCAGGAAGAATGTCACATACAGCCCGATGGTGAAGCTGAGGAAAAAGCCGAGCGCGCCGCCACCCACGGCGACCGCTTGTCGTGCGATGATCCCGGCGCTTTCGCCGATCACCTCCTGCGCCCGGGCCTGAAGATTGGAGAGGTCGGTCCAACCGGACGTTTCCAGATTCTCACGGATCGACAATGGAATTGCGGTGTATACCGTGTTGAACCATGCGGCGATGTCGATCTCGCCATTTTGGAATGCAGCGACGACACTTGCTGCCTCGTCGATCACCAATCCACCGATAAACAGCGCAGGCAGCAGCACCGCAAAGGTGATGATCAGCATGGTGATCCCGGCGGCCGGGTTCATCCGTCCGCCAACGCGTGCCAGAACCCAGCGGTGCAGCGGGCGGAACATAACGGCGGCCAGCGCCGCCCACAGCAGTGGGTTAAAAAACGGCCAGACAATCACCAGCAGCAGGACGGTGACAGCGGCGACCAGCAATAGGAAACTGGATTGCTCTAGCGGGGTTTTGTGATGGGCTTCGCTCATAGCGTTCCATCTCGGCCAAAACACGGGCGGTTTCAAGAGTCTCCGCGCCATAAGGCCCGCGAGCGATGACGGATGGGTCAGGGTTTTTGAAGCCGCGGATCGGCTCCGTTAACCCCTACACATCCAGGTTTGCGACGTTCAGAGCCCCAAGCGGTTCTTGAAGTCGTCAGACATCAAGGTTCGCGACGTTGAGAGCGTTGTCCTGAATGAATTCGCGGCGCGGCTCCACCACATCGCCCATCAGGCGGGTGAAAATCTCATCCGTTACGTCCGCGTCTTCGACCTTCACCTGCAGCAGCACGCGCGCCTCTGGATCAAGCGTGGTTTCCCACAATTGCTCCGCGTTCATCTCTCCCAGACCTTTATAGCGGCTGATCGAGAGGCCTTTGCGGCCAGCGGCCAGAACCGCATCTAGCAGTTCTGTCGGGCGGGTGATCGCATCATCGCCGCTTACGGCGACCGGCGTGTCATCACCGCTCTCTTCGCCTGCGTCATCGCTATCGCTGGCAGTGGATTTGATCAGAACGTTGGGTGTCTCGTAAACGTCTGCCTCTTCGCCAGCGACGCTGTGCATTTTGCGCGCCTCGGCGCTTTCGAGGAACTTCGCCTCAAACAAATGCGCATCGGTGACGCCGCGCCACAGACGCTCAAAGGCAATGCTGCCATCTTCGGTACGGCGCGCGCTCCATTTCGCATCCGCATCGCCGGATTGCAGGCGCGCAGCGGCTTTATCGAGCGCTTCGGCAGAGCCAAGATCATCGGGATTGAAAACCCCGGCGAGCGCCATCGCCTCGATAATGGCGGAGTTATAGCGGCGCGGTGCAAAGGCGATAAGATTGCGCATGCGCAGTGCGTGATCGACCAACGCCTCCAGCTCATTGCCGCTGCGCTGCGTGCTGCCGCTGTCTAGGACGCGGCCCTGCAATCCGCCTTGGATCAGATAACGATCAAGCTCGCGGTCATCCTTGAGGTAGACCTCACTTCGGCCCTTCGCGACCTTATACAGCGGCGGCTGAGCGATGAAGAGGTGTCCGGCTTTCACGATCTCTGGCATTTGCCGATGGAAGAAGGTGAGCAGCAGGGTGCGGATGTGCGCACCGTCTACGTCAGCATCGGTCATGATCACGATTTTGTGATAGCGCAGCTTCTCAAGGTTGAATTCATCGCGAATGCCGGTGCCCATCGCCTGGATCAGCGTGCCGACCTCCTTCGATGAGATGATCCGGTCAAACCGCGCGCGCTCCACATTGAGGATCTTACCTTTGAGCGGCAGGATCGCCTGGGTCTTGCGGTCGCGTCCTTGCTTGGCGGAGCCGCCAGCGGAATCGCCCTCGACCAGGAACAGTTCGGCCTTGGTCGCGTCGCGTTCCTGACAATCGGCGAGCTTGCCGGGCAGGGATGCGACGGACATCGCGCCCTTGCGGCTCATTTCGCGGGCGCGCTTGGCCGCTTCGCGAGCGGCGGCGGCATCGATGATCTTTTGGACGATGATTTTCGCTTCGGCTGGGTTTTCCTCCAGCCATTCGGTCATCTTCTCACCCATCAGCGATTCCAGCGGCTGGCGCACTTCAGAGCTGACCAGCTTGTCTTTCGTTTGTGAGGAGAACTTCGGATCAGGCAATTTCACGCTGACAATCGCGGTCAGGCCCTCGCGCATATCCTCGCCCGACAGGCTGACCTTTTCTTTTTTGAGCAGGCCGCTGGCCGCTGCGTAATTGTTGAGCGTCCGGGTCAGCGCCGCGCGGAAGGCAGCGAGGTGCGTGCCGCCATCGCGCTGAGGAATGTTGTTGGTAAAGGTGAGGACGTTCTCGTAATAGCTGTCGTTCCACTCCAGCGCGACGTCGATCCCAATGCCCTCTTTCTCTGCCGAGACAGAGATCGGATTGGTGATCAGCGCCTCTTTATTGCGGTCAAGATAGCGCACGAATGCGGCGATCCCACCTTCGTAAAACAGATCATGCTCCAGCACTTCCTCGCCGCGATTGTCGCGCAGCAGAATGCGCACGCCGGAGTTCAGGAAAGCAAGCTCGCGGTAGCGATGCTCCAGCTTGTCAAAATCGAACACGGTGACGTTTTTGAAGGTCGTCTCGCTGGCCATAAAGGTCACACGGGTGCCCTTCTTAAAGCCATTGTCGTCCGGGTTCTGATCAACCTTGGGTGCGTCGCCCAGCACTTCGAGGCTTTTTACCGCATCGCCGTGTTCAAAGCGCATCCAGTGCTCTTTGCCATCGCGCCAGATTTTCAGCTCCAGCCATTCTGACAGAGCGTTGACCACGGAAACGCCCACGCCGTGCAGGCCGCCAGAAACCTTATAGGCATTGTCGTCAGAGGTGTTTTCGAACTTACCGCCTGCGTGCAGCTGGGTCATGATGACCTCGGCGGCGGACACGCCTTCTTCCTTGTGCATGCCAACGGGAATGCCGCGGCCATTGTCCTCTACGGAAACGCTGCCATCGGCATTGAGCTCTATCAGTACGAGGTCGCAATGCCCTGCCAGCGCTTCGTCAATTGCGTTGTCCGATACCTCAAACACCATGTGGTGCAGGCCCGACCCGTCATCGGTGTCGCCGATATACATGCCAGGGCGTTTGCGCACCGCATCAAGACCTTTCAGAACCTTGATCGAATCGGCGCCATATTCGCCCTGCTGTTTTTCGGGCCTGGAGCCGATTTCAGGAGTGTTTTCGGGTGTTTCTGGGGTGTTCTCATCCATGCCCATCATATAGGCGCTCTGCGGGCTAACCCCAAGCTTTTGCCGCCCTTGGAAGGAGCTTTTCCACCAACCATTTTTGCCCGTGCAAATTGCGGCCTGCCGGTGTGCCAAAACCGGCCACTTGCATTTCTCTCTATCTTAAGATAGTTAGCTATCTAATTAAATATTAGAGATGAGAGATGGTGGTTTCGCGCAGAGGCATTTTGGCCGCGGGTTTAGGCGGAATGGCATTGGTGGCCGCAGGCGGGGCCTGGCGGGTTACGCGCACGCCGCAAACCGCCTTTGGCCCATGGGATCTCGATCCTACTCCACCGCAGGATGTGAGGCTCGATGCGTTCCGGCATGCGATCCTGGCGCCCAATCCGCACAATCGCCAACCGTGGGTGATCCAGTTGATTGGTGAAGACGAAGCGATAATCACCACTGATCTGTCACGCGATCTGCCGATTACCGATCCGTTTGATCGCCAAATAACCATCGGTTTTGGGACATTCCTGGAAACCGCGCGTATCGCCGCGGCCCAACGCGGGGTGGAGATGACGATCGATCCTTTCCCCGAAGGCGATAGCCCAAGCGCGCTCGACACGCGCCCGATTGCGCGTCTTACTTTCGCGCCCAGCACCGCGCCGCAAGGCGATCCGTTGTTCCCGCAAATTGTTCGGCGCCGCTCCAACAAAGAGGAATATGATTTAGGGCGGAAGGTCGCGCGCAAGGATCTGGAAGCGATCACCGCATCGGGCGGATCATTCTCCAACGATAGCGCATTCCTTGATCAGCTACGTGCAGAGATCGTTGCCGGCATTGAGACCGAGATGACGACCCACGCCGCCAATATGGAGAGCGTCGAGCTGATGCGGATTGGTCATGCAGAGGTGGATGCAAATCCAGATGGGATCGAATTGCACGGTCCGATGATCGAAGCTGGTAAGCTGACGGGTTTCGTGATCCGCGCAGACTTGGCCGACCCGCAAAGCTCCGGCTTTCAGCAGGGCCTTGATATGATGCGCCGAACCTATGGCTCTATCCCAGCATTGATCTGGATCACAACGCCAGGCAATTCGCGCGCCGACCAACTTGAGGCGGGTCGCCAATATGTTCGGGCGAATTTGCAGGCCAACGCGTTGAGCCTGGGCATGCACCCGATGAGCCAGAGCCTACAGGAATATGCCGAGGTTCAGCCGATGTACCGCCGCGTGCACAGCCTTTTGGGTGCAAGCGGGGCAGAGCGGGTTCAGATGCTGGCGCGGGTGGGCTATGGACCAGTGACAGGCCCGGCACCGCGCTGGCCGTTGGAGACCCGTTTGGCATGACCTCGTCCGACCAGCTTGCATTTGGTGTGTTCACCGAAATCGGGATCATTGATCAGCTGGCCAGCCATGCCTTCACCCAGGTCTTGCCGCGCAGTATGAGCATCGCGCAGTTCGGTATCCTCAATCACTTTGTCCGCTTGGGCCATGAATACCGTACCCCCGCGCAATTGGCCGAGGATTTTCAGGTCAGCCGCCCAACTATGAGCAACACCTTGTCTCGTTTAGAGCGGTCGGGATTGGTCGAGATCACGGCAAACCCAGACGATGGCCGCGGAAAACGGGTGAGCATCACGGACAAGGGACGATCCATGCGCGAACAATGCATCGCCGGATTGGCCGCTCCGATTGCGGATATGAATGCTCAGGTGCCGCCAGAATTGCTGGAGAAAATCCACCCACTCTTGACGCAACTGCGCAAGATCATGGACCAGATGCGAAATTAGGATCCCGCTAGACGATTCCGCCGCCGCCGCGACTATCGCTGCGCTGGAAAGGCGAGCCGGAAATGCACTGACCCTCGCCAGATCGTGCGTACGCGAAGCGTTAACTGGTTTGAACGCAAGGCTATCTATCATTGCAGTCAGTGTTGTGGGGCAAGGCTGTGACGTCGTTACACATGTATCAAGTAAGGGGCAGGGCCTTGGGTAAACATATTGTTATTGGTGGCGGTTCTGGTTTCGTCGGAAGCGCGATCACTGACCAACTCCGAGAACGCGGCGATCGGGTCACATGGATTAGCCGCTTTGCTGGCCCTGATCGAGATCACCTGGGACCAACTTGCCGCCGATGGCCTGCCGCCCTGCGATGCTGTCATCAATCTTGCAGGGTTGCACATTCTCAACCCTCGTCGAAGATGGAATGCAGAATATCGCAGCGAAGTTATAAGCTCGCGAGTTGAGACGACTGAGACCCTTGTTGGTGCGATCAATTCGTCAGAATCGCCGCCCGAACTGTTCGTCTCAACAGCTGGTAAGTGTTTTTACGGTACTGGAGAGATTGGCCAGGTAGAGCAATATCCAGAACTCGATGAAGATGCAGAACCGATGGGGATCGACTTCCCTGCCGAATTGGTTGGCTTGTGGGAGCAGGCTGCCGAGAATGTCGATACGTCCCGTGTGCGTCACGCCAAGATTAGAATAGCTATCGTATTAGGTGCGGTGAGGCGTCAGAATTTCGTATCACGTTTGTGGAGGATCGGAAGATCACGCGGCTTTCTCCCAATTATAAGGTTGCCTTTCTGCCTTGGGCTGGGGTGCGTCATAGGCGAGGGTCGTCAGCCATTTCCTTGGATTCATATCGATGATTGCGCTGCTCTATTTGTACATTTGATCGACCGCCCAGAGCTGGATGGTCGGTTCAATGCGGTTGCGCCTGAGAGTGTTACCAGTGAAGAATTCATTCGCACATTTGCTCGCTATCTTCGCCGGCCCATTGTTTGGCGAGCGCCAAGCTGGCTGATCGCATGGCTAGTCGGTGCGGAGCGTGCTTCGATCCTTTTGGAAGGTCAGAAGGTGGTCCCCCGGCGCACTCTAGAAAGCGACTTTCGTTTCGCCTATCCAAGGCTCGATCAAGCGCTTGAAGATCTGGTCGAAGTCACCGTTTGATCATTTAAGTAGCCCTGCTTTCCTTCGGTGAATGAGCGGCCTACACCTGTGTCTCATGACCACCAACACAATGCTTGCCCGTCTGACAGAGCCCTATGGCTCCTTTCCCGAAATCCTCAGCGCATGGGCCGAAATCCAGCCCGATAAGCTCGCTCTGCTTGATGAGCAGAGATCGATTACCTGGGCTGAGTTAGACCAAAATACGGCAAGGCTTGCTGCGCGGCTGGTGGAAACGGGGTTGGAGCGCGGGCAATCGGTCGCGATCCTTGGCACATCCCGCATCAATTACGCCGTGGTCTTTCTGGCCGCCGTGCGCGCAGGCGGGGTCGCCGCGCCGCTCACAACCAGCGCATCGCCAGAGCAATTGGCAGGGATGGCGAAAGATTCCGGTGCACGGCATCTGTTTATCGACGCTGCGAAAGCAGATGAGTTGGGCGCGGCATTCCTGCCGGAACTTGAGCACGTGCCGCTCGAAGATGTGGGCAGTTGGATGGCGCCCGTGGGCACCGATGCCCCAGCGTTTAAACCGGATCCGAAAGACGCCTTCAACATCATCTATTCCAGCGGGACAACTGGCATTCCCAAGGGGATCGTTCATTCGCATCAAATGCGGTGGCGGCAATTTGCCACGACCGCTGTCTCTTATCTGGAGGCGGGGCTGGAGGTTCGTTCGCTCTCCAGCACGCCGCTCTATTCCAACACCACCATGGTCGCATTCCTGCCGCCGCTGCTGGCAGGCGGGACCGTGCGCATCATGGGCAAGTTTGATTGCGAGCGCTGGCTCACCCATGCTCAATCTGACCGCACCAATGTGACCATGCTGGTCCCGGTGCAATATCAGCGGCTGATGGATTTTGCGCGGTTTAACGATTTTGATCTGACTTCGCTCGCGCTCAAATATTGCACCTCTGCGCCCTTCTCCGCTGAGCTGAAGCGTGAGGTGCTCTCCCGCATGCCGGGCGGCTTGATCGAGATTTACTCGATGACGGAAGGCGGCGTCGTGTGCCTGCTGGCGTGTCACGAATTCCCGGAAAAGCTGCACACGGTTGGGCGGCCCGCTCCGGGTAGTGAGCTCAAGGTGCTGGATGATGAGGATCAGCCTGTGCCTGCTGGCACGCCCGGTAACCTCATCGGGCGCTCGCACACCATGATGGCGGGTTATAAGAACCAGCCAGGCAAAACCGCTGAGGCGCAATGGACCGATCCCGCAACCGGCGAGGTCTGGATGCGGATGGGCGATATTGGCCGGGTTGATGCGGAAGGCTTTGTCGAGCTGGTCGGTCGCGCCAAAGATATGATCATCTCTGGCGGCTTTAACATCTACCCCAGCGATCTGGAGGCGGAGTTGGAGAAAGAAGCAGACGTGGTCGAGGCAGCCGTGGTTGGGATCGCATCAAAGCAATGGGGCGAGACGCCGGTCGGCTTTGTTGTGCTGGATAAGGCGGGGCGCGATGCGGCCGAGATTTGCGGCGCGGTAAACACGCGGTTGGGCAAGACCCAGCGGCTGTCGCAATTGCATGTGATTGCGGAAATGCCGCGCAGCCACATTGGTAAATTGCTGAAGACGGAGTTGCGTGAGCAAGCAGAGTCTCTCGCAGGATAGGCTGAGCTCGTTCACTCAGATCGTCTTTTCTTATGAGAGGGGGCGCGGCCACCAGCTTCAAGGGGGGTCAGGGGGGTGAGCCAGTGACCGCGCATTGTGCGACCCGAGGGGTTGTTCTCGGGCTTGCATATGAGAGTTCGCGGGGTTTGCCGATTGCGTTACAGACCAACGCGAACTTTTTTACTTTTTCGTAATTAATCGTCTACGTCATTGAATAAAATAAATAATTATTTTTGATTTTTAGACGAGGATGGCCTGAAACGAAGCGCCGCTTACGGCGAGGGCAACGGTCAGGGCGAGAATTTTCTCAGAGATGATACGCATTTTGAATTCCTTTGAATGAGTCTTGAATTTGGTGTCGGCTATAGTTTCGCAAGGACCGCAATAAAGTTACACACTGCCATGTGTTCATTACGTATCCACGACCACATATTTCGCAGATGTCAGGCGCAGAGGGTGCTTCGCGCCGCGTAAGCGGCACAATTCAGACCGTCCCGTTCGATATGTAGATCGCAGGCAATCGAGACGCGGCCGCCAGAGGGGCCGAGGGAAGGCCCTGAGGGAGGACAAGCCGACCGCGTCTCTTATGCCTGCTGGGCTTATCGCCCCCTTCGCACGGGAAGGGAGGGTCCGCATCATGCACCCGGGGGAGGGCGCTGGCGGGCGGGCGACGTTCGTTTCTGCCGTGCTGCGCGATTGCTCGCGCCTCAGGCTCTGCGTCCGCCGACTCGCTTTGCCCCGTGACTGGGGACGATAAGCAGGCTGGTGATGGCCAGCGAGGGAAGCTTAGCCATCACCGGTGCGACAACGAAGAGAGCGGGAGAGGAGGCTCGGTTCGTTGTTGCAAGAGACAAATGGTGTTTCATGCAATCGAACTCAAATGCCAAAATTCGCAAAGCCTTTGCGTTTTTTGCAACATAGTTGATGCACGCTTCGCATGATTGCGCAAAGCCGCTCGTGCACCACTGGACTTGGCCGCAGCCGCTGCCTAACCCGGCCCGCATGTCAGACACCCATACGCCCGATTCCATCCTAATCGTCGATTTCGGCAGCCAAGTGACCCAACTGATTGCACGCCGCGTGCGCGAGGCTGGGGTCTACTCAGAGATTGCCCCCTTCACTCTGGCGGAGGAAGCCTTTCACCGGATGAAGCCGAAGGGCGTTATTCTGTCTGGATCACCGGCCAGCGTTCCGGACGAGGGTTCCCCGCGCGCGCCACAGGTGCTGTTTGATGCCGGCGTGCCGATCCTGGGCATTTGTTATGGCCAGCAGGTGATGTCGCACCAGCTGGGCGGCGAAGTGCGCCCCGGCCACGAGACCGGAGACGGCGGCGAATTTGGCCGCGCGTTCCTAACCGTGACGAAATCCTGCGCTCTGTTCGACGGGCTTTGGGCCGAGGGCGAGCGCCATCAGGTGTGGATGAGCCACGGTGACAAGGTTACCAAATTTGCCCCCGGCTTTGAGATTGTCGCGACCAGCGACGGTGCACCCTTTGCGGTGATCGCCGATGAGCAGCGGCAATATTACGGCACGCAATTCCACCCAGAGGTCGTCCACACGCCCGATGGTGGGAAGCTGCTGGCGAACTTCGTGCATAAGGTCTGCGGGCTGGCGGGCGATTGGACCATGGCTGCTTACCGCGAGACAAAGATCGCCGAAATCCGCGAACAGGTTGGCTCTGGCCGCGTGATTTGCGGATTGTCCGGCGGGGTCGATAGCTCTGTTGCCGCGATCCTGATCCACGAGGCAATCGGCGATCAGCTGACCTGCGTGTTCGTTGATCATGGCTTGCTGCGCCTCAATGAACGCGAGCAGGTTGAGAGCTTGTTCCGCGATCATTACAACATTCCGCTGGTGGTGGTGGACGCGGAGGAACGCTTTATGGCGGGCCTGTCCGGTGTCTCTGATCCAGAGGCGAAGCGCAAATTCATCGGCGGCGAATTCATCGCCGTGTTTGAAGAAGAGGCGAACAAATTGGGCGGGGCCGATTTCCTCGCGCAGGGCACGCTTTATCCCGATGTGATTGAGTCCGTCTCTTTCACCGGCGGGCCATCGGTGACGATCAAGAGCCACCATAATGTCGGCGGCCTGCCAGAGCGGATGAAGATGGAGTTGGTCGAGCCGTTGCGGGAGCTGTTTAAGGATGAAGTGCGCGCGCTGGGCCGGGAACTTGGCCTGGATGAGCAATTCGTTGGCCGCCATCCCTTCCCCGGTCCGGGCCTCGCGATCCGCATTCCGGGCGAAGTAAACAAAGAACGCTGCGATATCTTGCGCAAGGCGGATGCGATCTATCTCGAAGAGATCCGGAACGCTGGATTGTACGACGCCATCTGGCAGGCATTCGCCGTTCTGCTGCCGGTCAAAACCGTCGGCGTGATGGGCGACCACCGTACCTATGACAATGTCTGCGGCCTGCGCGCGGTCACCAGCACCGACGGCATGACGGCGGATGTCTATCCGTTCGACGCCAGCTTCCTAACCGGCTGCGCAACCCGCATCGTAAACGAGGTGCAGGGCATCAACCGCGTGGTCTATGACTACACCAGCAAACCGCCGGGCACGATTGAGTGGGAGTAACTTGCGACGCGGATTGATCCACCGTTTCCCCTTCCTCTGTTCGTCCTGAGCTTGTCGAAGGACGATAATGTCATAGAATTTGCAGATGGAATTCTGGGCTTACATGTTGCGATGCGCGGATGGTCGCTATTACGCCGGTCATACCGACAATTTGGAATTGCGCATGGCTCGGCATCGATCAGGCTCGGTCGCTGGATACACCCGAAACCGTAGGCCCGTCGCCTTGGTGTGGAGCCAAAACTTTCCAACCAGGCACGAAGCATTGGCGGCGGAGAGGCAGATCAAAGGGTGGTCGCGCGCAAAGAAAGAGGCGTTGATTGAAGGGGATTGGGAAAAGATATCGGTTCTTGCTCGCTCGAAGCGTGCGTGAAGTGATCTCTCAACGTTCATCCTTCGACAGGCTCAGGACGAACGGATTGTTCCCGCGGTCCTTGGTGGTCAGCCCGCTGCCATCGCACAAGCGCAAAGCAAGAGGTACCACTCTGTAATGCCCACCATCTTCACCCACGCCATTGTTCCGTTAGCGCTCGCCGCTGCTGCGGGGCGCGGGCGCATTTCGCCAAAGCTTGCCATTGCCGGGGCCGCCTTTGCGATTCTGCCGGACGCTGATGTCATCGGCTTTCCCCTAGGGATCGACTACGCGCATGAATGGGGGCACCGCGGCGCTACGCATTCGCTCGCCTTTGCCGCATTGTTTGCCGCCGCCACCGCGTTGGTCTGGAAAGAGGCGCGAAGTTTGGGCGCCTGGGTTTTCCTAACCTTTGCGATGGCCAGCCACGGGCTGCTCGACACGCTGACCAGCGGCGGGCTGGGCGCGGCATTGTGGTGGCCGTTCGACAACGCCCGCATCTTTGCGCCTTACACGCCTGTGCGCGTCTCTCCTATTGGGGCGGATTTCTTCTCCGCGCGCGGAGTGGTGACGCTGGCGTCAGAACTTAAATGGATCTGGCTGCCCTGTATTGCCTTGGTACTGAGCGGTTGGATCATCCGGCGTAAGGCGCGCGCTTAGGCCGCGAACTGAACGCCGGTCAGCTCTTCTGATTTGACCCACAAAGCCTCAGCCAAGGCCTCATCGCGGATATGCGGATAGACGCCGGAGCCGCGCGGCGTGTCTTCGCTCGCCATCGCGCCAATATTGCAATCCTCGCAGTAAACCCCGCCCATGCCATCGAGCAGCGGCGAGACGGCACACCAAGTGCTGGTCGCGGCGCCTTCCTCGGTGGATTTGAACGCCTCGTGCACGTTCCCTTCCTCGTCATACCAGCCCATCGCGACCTGTTCTTCCATCGTTAAATAGCGCTGGAGCGGGGTGGCGATCCCACCGGGATGGACGGCAAAGGCGCGCACGCCGTGCGGCTCGCCCAGTCTGTCGAGATGGAGCGCGAACAGCGCATTGGCGGACTTTGCCTGACCATAGGCGAGCCATTTGTCATAATCGCGCCGTTCGAAATTGAGGTCTTCCAGATCCAGCCCATTGAGGCGGTGCCCGATCGAGGAGAGCGCGACAACGCGGGCCTTGCCCGCCGCCTTCAGCATGGGCCAGAGGCGCGAGGTCATGTGAAAATGGCCCAGGTGGTTGGTCGCGAATTGCGCCTCATATCCGCGGTCATCGCGCGCCAGAGGGCAGGCCATGATCGCGGCATTGTTGACCAGAATATCCACGCGGTCCGTGCGTTCGGCCAGCGCGATTGCAAAGGCGTCGATTGAACTGGGCGCAGAGAGATCAAGCTCTAGGATTGCGATCTCGCCGGGCATATCGGCTAAGACCTCACGGGCTTGTTCTACCCGGCGCGCGCCGACAATCACCTTCGCTCCAGTGCCAACGAGCGCCCGCACGGTTTCGGTCCCAAGTCCGGAATAGCCGCCCGTTACCACCACCACTTTGCCGGACAGGTCGATCCCGTCCGCCACTTCGCGCGCGGTTGAGCGATATCCGAAGGGCGAAGCGATTGGGGCTTGGGCGGATGTCATCGTGCAATTCTCCTATGCGACCGTTATCGGGCGGGTTGTGTCATCGTGCCATGAATGAGGCGCGCCAGCGAGTCGCAAATCTAAGCCCGCTATGCAGACCCGCTTTTCACGCTAAGGAAGAGATATGCAGCTCGACCTCGGCTCTGATCCGCGCACCGAAACACTGCGCCGTTTGCAGACGGGATTGATCGCGTCATTCGGACGGATCATTCGCCCGGCCGATAAGCGCCGCGATCCTGTCTGGGTGCTGGTTCACGGGGTGATCGGCGCGCAGACCAAGACGGCGGCCTCCAACGCATCGACCGACGCTTTGCTGGCGGAATATGGATCGTGGGAGGCGGTGGCCGAGGCAGATGAAACGGAGCTGGAGGCGCGATTGCAGCGCCAGACCTTCCCCAGCGTGGCAGCAAAGCGGCTGAAACAATGCTTGAATGCGATCATTGAAGAACGCGGCTCGGTCGATCTGCGGCACCTCTCCAACCTGCCCACCGAGGATGCGATGGCGTGGCTGGAGACGCTGCTCGGCGTCGCGCGCAAGAACAGCGCCGGGGTGATGAATGCCAGCACCTTCAATCGCAAGGCGATGGTGATTGACGGGCATCACCGGCGGATCATGCAGCGTATGGGGATTGTCCCGGTCAAAGCGGATACCGCGCGCGCCTATGATGCGCTAATGCCGATTGTGCCACCGGAATGGAGCGCAGAGGACATGGACGAGCACCACCTCCTGCTCAAGAAATTGGGACAGACGCATTGCCGCCCACGCAAAGCCGCATGCGAGGGATGCCCCGCCCGCGAAGATTGCGATACGGGCCGGGCGGCGCGGCCATGAAGGCGGGTGCGCTGTTGACCGGATTGCTTGCCGCGCTCGCGGTCGCTGCCTTTGCCGGCAATTCGCTGCTGGCGCGGGCCGCTTTGGCTGACGGCGCGATTGAGGCAGGCGCGTATTCTGCGATCCGCCTGGCTTCGGGAGCCTTGGTTCTCTTACCGTTTTTGGGCGCGCGGCCATCGCATCGCGATCTGCCCGGGGCGTTCGCGCTCGCGGCCTATGTCGCCGGGTTCTCGCTTGCCTATCTCCATTTGAGTGCCGGGATCGGCGCACTCATCCTGTTCGGCTTTGTCCAGGCAACGATCATTACCATCGGAGTGGTTCGCGGAGAGCGATTGATCGCGCGTGGCTGGCTCGGCCTGATGCTGGCGCTGGGCGGATTGGTCTACGTGCTCACCCCTTGGGAGGCGGGACGCAGCGCGGCGGGCCTTTTGCCCGGTCTGCTGATGGCGGGGGCGGGCATGGCCTAGGGCGTGTACACTCTGATCGGGCGCGGATCGGGCACCGCGCCGGGCGGAGCAACAGGCAGCACCGCCAGGTATTTCCTGATCGCCAGCATTATCGTCGCACCTATGCTCTTGCTCGATGGCACTATGCCGCGCTGGGACGGCGTATTGCTGGCGGTAATCTCTGGCGTGGTCACATCGGCGCTGGGCTATGTGGTTTGGTACAAGGTTGCACCTCAGCTCGGCCTGGCGACGGTCGCCAGCGTGCAATTGGCAACGCCTGTGGTCGCAGCCTTGGGCGGGGCGCTGTTTCTGGCAGAGGCGCTGACGATGGGCGCCGTCATTGGCGGCGCGATGATATTGGGCGGCATTGCATTGACGGTGAATGCGTCGCGGGCGGTAAGGTGACGGCGGGCCTCGCACCTTACGCTACGGCGCGCTCCGTTTAGTAACGCCCTCCCCAAAAGCATGCTTGCAAGCGGCGCGATTCTTCGCAATCCCTGCGTTCAAGATACAAATGCGAGAGGATCACGCTTATGAAAACCGCAATCACCGAAATGTTTGGTATCCAGCACCCGATTATTCAGGGTGGGATGCATTATGTCGGATTTGCTGAAATGGCAGCGGCTGTTTCCAATGCGGGCGGCCTCGGGATTATCACCGGTCTGACGCAAAAGACGCCAGCGGACCTCGCGAATGAAATCGCCCGCTGCAAGGATATGACGGACAAGCCGTTCGGCGTGAACATCACCATCCTGCCAACGCTGACCCCGCCAGACTATCCAGCGATTGTGAAGGCCGTCATCGAAGGCGGCGTGAAAGTGGTGGAGACCGCTGGCCGCAACCCATCTGAATTGCTTCCCCCGCTAAAAGATGCCGGGATCAAGGTGATCCACAAATGCACCAGCGTGCGCCACTCTTTGAAAGCGCAAGAAATCGGCTGTGATGCGGTAAGCGTGGATGGTTTTGAATGCGGCGGGCATCCGGGCGAAGATGATATTCCAAACTTCATCCTGTTGCCGCGCGCCGCCGATGAGCTGGAAATTCCCTTCGTATCCTCTGGCGGTATGGCGGATGGCCGTTCACTCGTCGCCAGCCTGGCAATGGGCGCGCAAGGCATGAATATGGGCACGCGTTTTATTGCGACGCAGGAGGCGCCCGTTCACGAAAACGTGAAAAAGGCGATTGTCGCCGCATCCGAACTCGACACCCGGCTGGTCATGCGCCCACTGCGCAACACAGAGCGGGTGATGACCAATGCCGCGGTTGAGCGCCTGATCGAGAAGGAAAAGCGGCTTGGCGATGACCTCAAATTTGAGGACATCATCGATGAGGTCGCAGGCGTTTATCCATCGATCATGATGGAAGGCGACATGGATAAGGGCGCGTGGAGTTGCGGCATGGTCGCTGGCCTGATCAATGATATTCCGACCTGCCAGGAATTGATTGATGGCATCATGAGTGAAGCGGAAACGATACTGGCGCGCATGAATGGGCAAATGTCGGCTTAAGGGCATCCCCTAACGCGAGCGCAAAACCACTTGCAAACTAAGATGACGCGGCGATTTTCGGCGATGCGTGAGCTATGGTTTGTGGCTGCTTAATGCCGCGCTTCGTAGTCAACCGAATGAAAACAGCGCGACCTTTCGGGTAGTTAGGTTGAACAGCGCGCCGGAAAAGGCCTGCTGAGGGATCGACAACTTGGAAAAACGCTGCACCGGCTAAGATGCTGGCGCTCAGTCGGGGACTGCCCATGCAGGAATTTATCGCACTTGAGTTTTGGATTTTGGCGATGGCGGCACCCTGCATTCTTAGCTGGCTTCTCGGAGAGGTTCATGGCGCCGCGCGGGTGCGCAATTTTATGGAAGATCGCCTGCCCATAGTGGAAGAGTCGGCAAGTATCGCTGGGATGCCGGCCAGTTTGACCTTGCCGGATCGCTCGCCGAGCGCCGCTGCCGATGCTGCCCTCAACCCGCGCCGGGTCATTGCGGCACCGCGTGATCTGTCGGCAAGCGAGCGAAGCGCGCTGTATAAAGAGATGCCAACCCCGACCGAGCGTAGCGAAGAGGTGCACTGGCGCCGCGAGGAACTGGCCGCTTTACTGAGTGAGAGCGATGGTGATTGGGCACCAGAGGCTGAGGAGGTTCTCAGCCAGTATAAGGTATCAGTCACACAAATGGCGCAGGCCAACATCCGGCAAGACCTGGATGATGTCCTGGCTGCATCCATGCCGCCGATTGATGAACTGCGTCCGCGCAGGCGCGCTTACCGCGATGCATTGGAAGAGCGCTATAAGACTGACGTGCCAGAGAGGGTCGCCTGCTCTGCTCCGTAAGAAAATGCCTAACTGTCGGCGTTTTCCGCCTTGTCCGCACGGGTGTAGGGGACAAAATCCTCAAAGAAGACCGCGCCGGTGAAGAAACCACTGATCCGATCAACCGTGGTGATTTGATCTAAGCGGCACAGCTGTGATGTGCCGAACTTGCGGATCACCAGAATATCATCATCATCAATGCTTTCCGGACGGCGTGTGCGCTGAACATAGATCGTGTTGCCACTGCCATAGACATAGGCGGTGTCATTGATCGTGCGCATTCTGCGGTTGGCCTTCTCACGGATGCACCGTACCGGTTCACCGGCGACGCGTCCTTCAAGCATCTTTTCCAGTTTCTCTTCGCCAGTGGGCTTGTCTTTGGCCATCACAGCGGGCGTGCCAAGCGCAGCGGCACCGGCCAGGCTGGCGGCAGCAAGGGCGAGAAATTTAGACGAGCGAACCATGAACATTCTCCTACGCTAAGACCCTAAGCCATAGCAGATAAAGCGTGTCAGGTGAACGATGGCTGACTCTTCGCACGTGTGGGTTGGGCATGCGGGGTTGGTTTTGGTCGTGCCCCATCAGGCATTTTGGGTCCATTACCGGTGGCCGGGATCGCCGCCTTCTGAAATATCAGGCAGGCTGGCCTGGTCCACGCCGTCGGCTGGCCCGCCTTTCAGCACAAAGCGCCGGTCGCAATAGCCGCAATCGACATAGCCGTGCTCGTCAATCTCCAGATAGATGCGCGGATGGCCTAATGCGGCAGGGCGATAGTCCTTGCCGCCGCGAATGCCGCTGGCCCCGTCACAGCTCACGCGGCGGGTTTCAACGATCAGCACATCTGGTGGAGCGGTATTCATGGCCAAGCGCGATAATCGCGAAGTGGCGCAAATTCAATCGTTCGTTTGCGCGCTATCTACGTATCGCAGGCCTTGCGCAGGCACGGCGCTCGTTTATGGGGAGGCGCATGAGCAATGAGCCCGCAATTTCGATCCGGAATCTGACCAAGCGCTATGCCGCGCCAAAGGGCGCGAAAGGTGGCGAGGCAGAGGGTAAGCTTGCGCTCAATGATGTGAGCTTTGATGTGCCGCAAGGCCAGATCTTTGGTCTGCTTGGTCCCAATGGCGCGGGCAAATCCACGCTCATCAACACGCTTGCCGGGCTGGTCAATAAGACCGGCGGCAATGTGAACATCTGGGGCTTTGACATTGATAGCCAGCGCCGCAACGCCAGCCGCGCGATTGGCATTGTCCCGCAGGAAATCGTGTTTGACCCGTTTTTTACGCCCTATGAAGTGCTGGAAAACCAGGGCGGATTTTACGGCATTCCGGCCGCGGATCGGCGCAGCGAGGAATTGCTCGCCGCTGTCCGCCTGGCTGATAAGCGCAATGCCTATGCACGCACATTGTCCGGCGGGATGAAGCGGAGGCTGCTGGTGGCAAAAGCCATGGTGCACTCGCCGCCGATCCTGGTGCTGGACGAGCCGACTGCCGGGGTGGATGTGGAGCTGAGGCGGCAATTGTGGGAGCTCGTCACCCAGCTCAATGATGACGGCGTCACGGTCGTGCTGACCACGCATTACCTCGAAGAGGCTGAGGAATTGTGCGACCGGATTGCGATCATCAACCATGGTGAGCTGATTGCGGACAAGCCGACGCGTGAGCTGGTGGATATGGCGCGCGAGAAAATCGTCGCGGTCACAGTGGATGCCGACCTTACCAAAGCGCCCTCGCATGAGGCCTTTACCAAGGTAGAGCTTGCGGGTGAGCGCGGGGTCGAGGTGACCTATGACAAGGACGAGCTTAACGCAGGTCAGGTGCTAGCGATTCTGCAAAGTCAGGGCCTGACGATTGAGGATGTGACCACGCGCGAGGCGGACCTGGAGGATGTGTTCGTCCAGCTGACGAGCTAGGGTTGGCCGCCAATAAAGGAGAACTGGGATGCACGCATTGAGAACGACCAGCACGGCATTGGCGGCTCTCGCGCTCAGTGCGTGCTCATTGGCCAGCATCGGCAGCGATGCTCAGGCCTCCACTGCTGAAATCACTGCTGTGGCCACCAATATTCCGCGCGGTGAGCAGCCTGCCAAATGCCCCAGCGAAGGCGCCGCCTTGCAAGTGCTGGGCAGCGGCGGACCGATTGCGGAGGCAGACCGTGCAGGCACCAGCTACCTGCTGTGGATCGACGGCGAGGCGCGGCTGCTGATCGATGCGGGACCCGGCAGTTTCCTGAGGTTCGCTCAGGCAGGCGGCAAGGTCGCCACGCTCGATGCGATATTGCTCACCCACTTGCATGGGGACCATGCTGGCGGCCTTGCAGGCATTCTGAACACTGGCGGGTTTGAAGGCCCCGGCTTGCCGCTGCTGGTTTACGGGCCGGACGGCGCGGAACGCTTCCCCGGCACCAGCGAATTTCTGGATCGCCTGCTTTCCAAAGATGGCGGCGCTTTCGCCTATCTCGGCGGTTATGACGATGGCAGCGAGAATAAGCGCGAGCTGCTTGTTACTGATATCGCGGCCGATCAAGGCGCGGGCGCACCCGCAGGCCTGGACGTATCGAACGACTATTCGGTAATTGCCTATCCGGTGAACCATGCCGCCGCCCCGGCGCTGGGCTTTGCGGTGGAAGTGGGCGAGGCAAGTTTTGTCATCACCGGAGATCAAAGCGCGCAAAGCGAGCGCTTTGCCAGCGAGCTTATCGGCAGCAAACCCACGATCCTGTTCGCGCATCATGTGATCAATGGTCAGGCGGGCCAGCCGCGCGGTCTGCACCGCACGCCAGAGGAAATTGGCGAGCTGGCGGGCGCAGTGGCGCCTGCGCGCGTGGTGCTAACCCATAATATGAAGCGGTCGTTGGATGATCTGGAAAATGGCCTCGCCGCGATTGCCAAGAATTACTCTGGCCCCGTCAGCGTCGCTGAAGATCTCGATTGCTATGCGCTTTGATCGTCTTGTCGCGGGCTAAGCTGTAGGCTTACAGCGCCGCAGTAGGACAGCCATTAGGCCCAATGACTGACGACATCTTATCCCATAGGTGAGTCTAAGGTCACTGGTCGCGTTGTTACCACTATGAAACTCTTATGAAACCATACGGTAACAGCAAACTAGCCAAACGGGTTCGACACGTTATTGAGGAATGGACTTGCCCGCTATGCGCGCTCGTCAGCGAAACGGTTTAGGAGTAAATTGATGGCAGAACAAAAATCACCCGAGGAAATCGCGGTTTTGATGAGAAAGCTCAGGATAGTTCCGGGCATTGCAGCGATTATTGGTGTTGTTCTGGCGATTACCGGTAGCGAATTTACCACTTGGTTCCCAATCATTTGTGTCGGCATCGGGATGTTTTTAGGGTGGTCCCAAATCACAACCAAAATGATTGACAATCTTGAAAAGCAAAAGGAAAAATAACAGTATATGGCGTCCATCGTTGGTCAACGGTTCGCTTAAGCACTGTAGCCTTCCTATTCTCACCAGCTTGGGCAACTGGGATAGCGTGCAGATAGACGCCGCACTTGGACGCTCCACCTGGGCGGAGGATTATTTTGTCTGGACGTAAGGTGTATGACATTATCGTTATCGGCTCTGGCGCGGCGGGCCTCACCGCTGCGCTCGCGCTGGCAGAGACCAAGCGCGTGCTGGTGCTGGCCAAGGGTTCGCTGACCGGCGGATCGACCGCGTGGGCACAGGGCGGGATCGCCGCCGTTCTGGATGCGGGCGACACATTTGAAAACCATGTGCGCGATACGATGGTGGCGGGCGCCGGCCTAAACGACCGTGAGACGGTGGAGTTTGTGATCGAGCAGGCGCCGGCGAGCATCGACCGTTTGGTTGAGCTGGGCGTGCCGTTCAACCAGGATTCCGGCGATCTGCATTTGACGCGCGAGGGCGGGCATTCGCATCGGCGGATCGTGCATGTTGATGATGCGACCGGCTGGGCGGTGCAAGAGGCGCTGCTCAACGCTGCGAACGCCAATCCGAACATCACCATGTTGGCCGGGCGGACCTGCATTGACCTTATCACGGATCGCCACCGCACCAGCTATTCCGGCGCAGGCCATGTCTGGGGCGTCTATGCTCTCAACGAGGAAACTGGCGAGGTCGAAAGCCATGTTGCGCGGGCGACCGTGCTGGCGGCGGGCGGCGCGGGGCGCGTCTATCAATTTTCCACCGCGCCGCGCGGGGCAACCGGCGATGGCATCGCGATGGCGTGGCGTGCGGGTGCCCGCGTCTCCAATATGGAGATGATGCAGTTTCACCCGACGTGTCTGTATAATCTGGAGGTCAAAAACTTCCTGATCACAGAGGCGGTGCGCGGCGAAGGCGGGCATTTGCTGCACCCGGAAACTGGGCACCGGTTTATGGCGGATTACGATGCGGAACGGATGGAGCTGGCCCCGCGCGATGTCGTGGCGCGCGCGATTGATGATCAGATCAAGCGCGATGGTCTCGACTATGTCCACCTCGATATCAGCCATCAACCGCCGGAATTTGTGCGCGAGCATTTCCCGACCATCGATGAAAAGCTGACTGGGCTTGGGATCGATATGACGAGCCAGCCGATCCCGGTTGTCCCGGCCCAGCATTACACCTGCGGCGGGGTGGTCGTGGGGCTGGATGCGAGCACCGACCTGCCCGGCCTGTGGGCGGCGGGCGAATGCACCGAAAGCGGCCTGCACGGCGCGAACCGGCTGGCGTCAAACAGTCTGCTGGAATGCTTTGTTTACGGCGAAGCAGCGGCGTCAGACATTTTGTCCAAATGGGCTGACCTGCCACAGCCGCCTGCGATCCGAGAGTGGGACGCGACCCGCGTGGCAGACAGCGATGAGCAAGTTGTCATCAAGCAAAACTGGACCGAAATCCGCCGCTTCATGTGGAACTATGTCGGGATCGTGCGCACCACCAAACGGCTAGAGCGCGCGGCCAACCGGATCGATCTGCTGAGCCAGGAGGTTGAGGATTACTACGGCAGTTTTGTCGTCACCACCGACCTGATTGAGCTGCGCAATCTGCTTCAGGCGGCCAAGCTGATCGTAAGGAGCGCACTGGCGCGGCACGAGAGCCGGGGCCTCCACTACACGCTCGATTATCCGGAGATGGACGAAGTGCCGCAAGATACGGTGCTGGTGCCTTAGATGGCTCGCAGGCGCCGTGATACTTCTTTGCTTCCGCCTTTTTTGAAGCGAGTTTGGTTGCCTCAGAAAGACGAACAGGAATGGCCGGATTGGGTCGATTGGGATCAGTATCCGCTCAACTTGTCGTTAGTAAAGAATGCCGGTTTGGATATTGGTTTCGATAATCCCATTACCATTATCGTTGGCGAAAATGGCTCGGGAAAATCGACCATTCTAGAAGCTGTCGCGCACGCCTGCGGGTTTAGTGATAAAGGCGGAGCGACTGGAATGAGTGCGGTGACCAATTCTCACGCCTCTGGTGATGATGGTGCCGATTTGGGTAAGCTGTTGAAGTGCTCCTGGCTTCCTCAAATGAAGAAAGGTTGGTTTTTTAGGTCAGAGACTTTCTTCGATGTAGCTCGATATCTTGATGATGTTAATTCACCAACGGCCGACTATCTTTCTCTTTCACACGGAGAGGGTTTTCTGGAATTCTTCAGTGAACGTTTGGGCCAGCAAGGTATCTATTTTTTCGATGAACCTGAGTCCGCGCTTTCACCCAACCGTCAATTCGACTTCCTCAAAGTCCTTCGAGGGATGCAGCGTGAAGGGAAGTCTCAGGTAATTATGGCGACTCATTCCCCAATACTAATGGCGCTTCCCGATGCCGAACTTTGGCAGATCAATCGGTTTGGGCTTCAGCCTGTTACACTAGAAGACACTGAGCATTTTCGGATCTATCGCGAGTTTATAAACTACCCGCGCGAAACGATCGAGGCGATGATCGAGTAAGCGAGGCAGCAACCGTCTATGCAAAAGCGTACTTCTACTATGAACATGATCCGCAAACTCTCCATTCCGCTCGCCGCCCTAACCCTCACCTTCGCCGCGCAGCCTGCGCTCGCGACCCCGCCCGATGTTATCGACATTCGCGAAGAGCCATTCGGCGTCAGCGATACGCATTTGTTCGTCACCCGCACATCGACCGACAATCTCGGCCTGCATGAAAGCCTGCGGGTCGAAAGCCATTTGGTGCGCGTCGACCTTGAAACGGGCGAGGAGACAAGCTGGGTGCTCGACCGGGTCACGCAGTTTCGCGAATATGATGACCGCGGCGATCAGCTCGATTTTGTAACGCGCCGAGACGAAGGGCTAGAGCCGGAAAACCCCTATAAGGTTTTGGCAGAACATAGTGCAATTCCCTGGGCCGCCGCCGTCAGCGCGGAGTGGATCACGCCGGAAATTGCTCTGGGCGCAGACGCCATCACGGTCAGCTATGGCGCAGACACAGACTATCGGATCACGCTGGACGAGGTGGCGATAACCTTGTCCGAACTGAATGGCTCTATGGTGCGCAATGTGGCCGACCATCCTCGGTTGTCGACCATCTCGACGCGTGCAATGTTTGCAGAACGGCAATTGCCGGTTGCTGATTGTAAGCCTGATGAAGTGCTCGATTATTTCACCGTGGGCCGCGGGTCGGGCAAGCTGATCCGGATCAATTGCACCAGCGGAGAGGAAGACGGCATGACTTCATTCGTTGTTCAGCTCAAGGCTGTTGATCTGTCCGATATCAGCGAATAGCCGCGTCAATCGGAAGGCCCCTATTTATGAAGCGTATTGCGGGATCGGCAGCGTGTCTCGCTGCGCTTGCCATGATCGCGGGTGAGCCCTTGATGGCTCAGGCGCAGGACGAGGCCGAGCTGGGCGCCGCCAGCACCACCAATTCAATCGTCGTTACCGCTCAGCGTTCCGGTGCGCCGATGTGGACGATCGACACGGCAAGCGGCACTATCATTTTGGTCGGCGAGATTGCCGCCGTGCCCAAGGCGACGCCGTGGCAACCTGATCGGCTGAAAGAGGTCGCTGGAGAGGCGCAGCGCGTGATCATCCGCGCCCAGCCCAAGGTGTCTCCGGGCGATGTCTTCCGCCTGATTTTCAGCGGCGGGAGCTTTACCAAGCTGCCCAAGAAATCGGTCGCGGCCGATTATCTCGATGAGGCGCAGCTGGCGCGGCTGAGCGCGCTGGAGACGACTTATGACAAGGATTACGCGCGCGGCAGTTTCTTGATGACGGCGTTTGACCTGCTCGCGCGGCGGCTCGATTTTGATGATGAAACTACTAAAGATGCGACTGACATCGTGCGCAAGGCGGCGGATAAGGCCGATGTGCCAATTATCCGGCCTCAGCGGTTTCGCGGCGAAGACCTGCTCGATGATCTGGCCGCGGCAGAGCCTGCCTCACACATCCCGTGTCTGGAGGCGGCGATGACGGCGACGGAAATCGGGCCAGAGCTGATTGAGAAACGCGGTGATGATTGGCGCAGCTTTGATGTGCCCGCCGTGATGGCGAACCCGCTGGAGATTGCGCTGGGCCAATGCTGGCCGTGGGCGGATCAAGAACTGGGCACGGAAATCCGCGACCAATGGACTGGTATGATTGCCGAGGCTGGCGGCGAGACGGGGGTCACATTGGCGGTCGTTCCCTTGCGCGTGCTGGCTGAGGAGAACGGCGTTCTCGATCAACTGGAGGCGGAAGGCTTCCCAGTCGCTGGGCCTGACTGGCGGCCTTGAACGTGCTTGCCGGACCGCCGTCTCGCGCTGCGTACCCCCGCCGCCCTGGATAAGACGCCTTTCCCTTCGTCGGTCCATATTCCCCGCTCGCCGATCACAGCCGTCGTTCGTCCAGCCTGATCGCCCACTAAGCGAGCGGCAATTGCGTTGCCCCCAACCCTGTTCCAGTTTGCAATTGGACGCGAGCGGAAGATCCCCTGTGCTTTTCTCTTCCCGCTGAGTAGCACAAATCCGCCGCGTCCGATCGACCAAAGATGCCATTGCACGAGTGTTGGGACTGTGCTCGGCGCTGACGGTCTCAAGGCCGATCATCCAGAGACCTTATAGAGGATGATCCAATGAATTCCCTTACCAAACTAGCCGCCAGCAGCGCATTTGCGCTGATGCTGTCATTGCCTGCCGCTACCCCCGCACTGGCAGGCGGTGATGAGCCCATCGTTGTTCAATCCAAGCCTGCGATGGCGGAGTGGCGAGAGAAGACAACGCGCGATCTAAACCGTGCACTCTCGCATAGGCCGAGCTCAGCAAGGCTTCGGCCCAACAATGGTATCGTCCAGGTCAGCTTTACGTTGGGCGAAGACGGCAGGGCCGATAATATAAAGCTGTACAAGAGCGGCGCCAATTGGATCGCTGAGCGGCTGGCCAAGCGCGCGGTGCGCAAACTCGACACGCTGGACGAAGTGCCCGTGGCGAACCGGGCGAAGGCGCGCTTTCTGGCCAGTATCATCTTTGCTGACAATGCCCATATCCATGATCGGCTGGCCGCCGAACTCAAAAAGTCAGAGCGCACCCGCCTGGCCTCGGCCGATGAGAGTCGCGAATTCATCACCGTCGGGATTTAAGTGGCCTGATGCTTTTCTCAGTTGCCGCCTCGGCGGCATGACCCGCGCCCGCCTCTTGCCAAAACAAGGGGCGGGTTGCGGTGCGTGGCTTTGGCTTCCCTTACGTCATCTTGCCCGGGCAGAATCGCGTGTTATCGTCATTCGTAAGAATGAGAGGAAACACCCAATATGCCCAGCATCACCGCCAATGGAATTGAACTGTTTTACGAAGAGCATGGCGAAGCGGGCCATCCACCCTTGTTGCTGGTGATGGGGCTGGGCGCGCAAATGACCTTGTGGCCGATTGAGCTGGTTGAGGCGCTGGTGGCCAAGGGGCACCGCGTGATCCGCTATGACAATCGCGACATTGGCTTGTCTCAAAAATTTGAAGGTGCGAAGGCGCCCGGCGTGGTGTGGCAGGTGCTGCGCGCAAAGATCGGCTGGCCCGCAAAGGTGCCTTACACGCTGAAAGATATGGCCGATGATGGCGCGGCCTTGCTCGATGCCTTAGGCATCGACCAGGCACATGTGGTTGGCGCAAGCATGGGCGGGATGATCGCGCAATTGATGGCGGTGCATCATGGGCACAAGCTGCTCTCGCTAACCTCGATTTTCTCCACCACGGGCGATCCCAAATTGCCTCAGGCGGACAAGCAGGCGATTGAAACACTCACAGCGCCGCTGACTTCCATGGAGGAAGAGTATCTGATCGAGCACGGGATGAAGGTCGTGCAGGCGATTGGTTCGCCCGGCTACCGCGCCGATCCCGATTGGCAGCGTGAGCGAGTGCGCGCCGGGGTCCAGCGCAGCGTCTATCCCGCTGGCCTGCCGCGCCAGCTTGCCGCGATTATTGACGATGGCGATCGCACTGCTCGGCTGGCCAGTGTCAGCACGCCGACATTGGTGCTGCACGGCGAGGATGATCCGCTGGTTAAGGTCGAGGGTGGCCGCGCAACCGCTGCGGCGATTAAAGGCGCAAAGCTGGTGACGATCCCGGGATGGGGCCACGATCTGCCGGTGCCGCTGATTGATCAGATCGCGGGAGAGATCGCCGAGCATGCTGCGTCGGCCAGCGCCGGTGAAACGGTCGCGGCTTAGGGTCAGGACGCATTAATCGCATGAGCCGTGATTGATAGCGGTCAATGCGATGCTGGCCACCGCCGACACGCCAAAAGAGCGCTTCAACACCGGTCCGCCAAAGCTGCGCTGGAGCGCTGATCTGTTCATTGCGTCTCGCTCGCCCTCATGATCAGGGACGCCTGCATCATTTTGCGACTGCAGGCTCAGGCATATTCAAAAATTGCGCGGTTCGATTCGAATGATTCAAAGGGTCTTCATCACGGTTTTGCCCGCAAAAATTTTTTCGCAGATTCATTTTAGGGCTTGCGCGTTTGACGACCCTAGCATTTCCGGCGCGTCGCGGCGTTGCAGCGATATAACACACCAGCCGTTTGAGCCGATCGACATGGTAAATTTACATTTACCCTCTTGCGTCTGAGGCCCCTCTGATTCAGTATTTAGTGGTTCTTGCCGCAAGGACACCCACAAGACCTAGTTAAAGTCAGGTGCAGACACCATATCTGCGATGGGGGCAGATTCGGTCTGAAGATGGGGCAAAATGCGGCTGGGGCTGTGGGTAGCGGGGATAAGTAATCCGCGCCCTGGGGTACTTTTAATGCTAGGTGGGACACGTCCTGCCGAGTCGAACACATAAAGAACATCGCATGGGTAAGGATAAAACCACTGCGAGGCATAAGCGGGGCAAGGATAAATGGATTTTCGGAACGGAGACGATGCAGCCATGGGTGTGACCGACGGTCTCGACCAGCAGACTGACGTGGCCCCAGCAGAGGCCAAATCATCAGGCGAAGGCAGCGCAACCGAAAAGCAGGCGATGGATATGCAAGCAGACGATAGAGGCAGCGAAGAATTGGTCGCCGCGAAAGCGGGCGAGGCCTTGGCTGGCGCGATGACGGAAGTGGCAAAAGCTGCGGCTGAGCCTGACAGCAAGAAGGTCAATGATCGCCGGTTCGACGTGAAAACTGATTCATCGCGCGATGACAATCTGACCGAGTTCGGCAAAGAGACGCTGATCGATCGCTACCTGCTTCCCGGTGAAAGTTTCCAGGACCTGTTCGCCCGCGTGGCCGATGCCTATGCCGATGATCAGGATCACGCCCAGCGTCTGTATGATTATATTTCAAAGCTGTGGTTCATGCCGGCAACCCCGGTCCTGTCGAACGGCGGCACCTCGCGCGGCCTGCCAATCAGCTGCTATCTGAACTCTGTGTCAGACAGCCTCGATGGCATTGTTGGCACCTGGAATGAAAACGTCTGGCTGGCCTCCAAAGGCGGCGGCATTGGCACCTATTGGGGCAATGTGCGCGGCATTGGTGAACCGGTTGGCCTAAACGGCAAGACCAGCGGTATCATCCCGTTCGTGCGGGTGATGGACAGCCTCACTCTGGCGATCTCGCAAGGTTCGCTGCGACGCGGCTCTGCGGCATGCTATCTCGACGTATCGCACCCGGAAATTGAGGAATTCCTCGAAATCCGTAAGCCATCGGGCGATTTCAACCGCAAGGCGTTGAACCTGCACCACGGCGTGCTGCTGACCGACGAATTTATGGAAGCGGTCCGTTCTGGCGACATGTTTGACCTAAAGTCGCCAAAGACCGGGGAAGTGCGCGGCGAAGTCGATGCCCGCAGCCTGTTCCAGAAACTGGTTGAGACCCGCCTGGCAACCGGTGAGCCATATATTGTGTTTAGCGACACGGTGAACCGCATGATGCCAAAGCATCACCGCGATCTGGGCCTGAAGGTTTCAACCTCCAACCTGTGCAGCGAAATCACTCTGCCAACCGGCATTGACCACCTCGGCAATGACCGCACGGCTGTGTGCTGCCTGTCTTCGCTCAACCTGGAAAAATGGGATGAGTGGAACGGCGACAAGCAGTTCATCGAAGACGTGATGCGCATGCTCGACAACGTGCTTCAGGACTACATCGACCGCGCACCGGACGAGATGGCCCGCGCCAAATATTCCGCAGAGCGCGAGCGCAGCGTGGGTCTGGGTGTCATGGGCTTCCACTCCTTCCTGCAATCGAAGGGGCTCGGCTTTGAAAGCGCCATGACCAAGGCGCTGAACCTCAAAATGTTCAAGCATATTCAGGCCAAGGCGTCTGAGGCGAGCATGCTGCTGGCGCAGGAACGCGGGCCTTGCCCCGATGCGGCCGACATGGGCGCGATGGAGCGCTTTAGCTGTAAGATGGCGATTGCACCGACCGCGTCGATCTCGATCATTTGCGGCGGCACCAGTGCCTGTATCGAGCCGATCCCAGCGAATATCTACACGCACAAAACCTTATCGGGCAGCTTCATTGTGAAGAACCCATATTTGGAAAAAGTGCTGCGTGAGAAGTCGAAGGATTCCAACAATGTCTGGAATTCGATCCTGGAGAAGGGCGGCAGCGTCCAACACCTCGACTTCCTGACCGACGAAGAAAAGGCATCGTTCAAAACCAGCTTTGAAATCGATCAGCGCTGGCTGCTCGAATTCGCCGCGGACCGTTCGCCTTATGTCGACCAGGCGCAATCGCTGAACCTGTTCATTCCGGCCGATGTCGAGAAATGGGATTTGATGCAGCTGCACTTCCAGGCGTGGGAGAAGGGCATCAAATCGCTCTATTATCTCCGCTCCAAATCAATCCAGCGCGCAGGCTTTGCCGGCGGAGTGGAGGCGGACAACACCGCCGACGCACCAGAGATTGAGCTGAAGGCGGATCTGGGTGTGCCAGAAACAGATTATGATGAGTGCCTCAGCTGCCAGTGAGTTCGCAGAGTCAATTCAATGATAAAGGCCCCCGCGAGCGTCACGCTTTCGGGGGCTTTTTCATGGCGTTTTCGCCCAGAGACTTTACATTCAATTGGGTGATCCACGCCCCGCATTCGCCCTTCATATCAAGCAATTGTGCATAGGGGCTTTTCTTTGCATCAAACTCATGGTTGTATGCCTAACGCTATGAAAACCCGGCAATCTACACGTGTCCCGCTCAACGCCACTGGATCATACCGCACATCGCGCGGGATGCAGTGGGATGTGGAGCTTGAGGATTTGTCCGCTGGCGGCTGCATGATCCACGACCGGCAGGGGCGCCTTAAGCTCGGCGAATATGTTCGCCTGTATATCGCGGGCACCGGTCCGCATCTGGCCGAGGTCGCCTGGCAAATTGGCGGCAATGCCGGATTGGCCTTCACCCGACCATTGCCAGACCGTGTCTTCACCGCGTTGGCTGCGGCGGATTGGAACGCGGCGGCAAAGGCTTACCGCGACGAAAGCAGGGGCGGATCGGCCCGCCGCTTTGTTTAGACGCCGCATTACCCGCCCAAGCCGCGCGAGGATAAAATGAGCTTAGATATTGTTTTGCCTGGGTTCTTATTGTTTGTCGCGATTATAGACATTCCGATTTTCATGTTCATGCGAGCGCGCGGGATGATGCGCGATAATGTCGTCAATCTGATGATGCTCGCTTCCGTTTCGCTTCCCTTGCTGGCCTATGTTATCTTGAAATTTGTCTTGCCGGATGTTGGCGCAATCGAGGTTTTTTGAGCGATGCAACCACAGATCTGGATTGGAATTGAGGCGGGACTATCATGAGCCCGCTGCGCGTGCTCACCGCGGCTGGATTGATTGTGCTGCTGTCCGCCTGCGCCAGCCAGATTGATGCCGGGGTCGCCAGTGATGAAGGAACGCCCGGTTTCCTGTGGGGCCTATGGCATGGGTTCGTCTTTCCATGGGCCTGGATAGGGTCTTTGTTCAATCCGGACATTGCCGTCTACGCCGTGCCCAATAAAGGCGCCTGGTATGATTTTGGCTTCTTCCTTGGCATCACAGTGCTGGGCGGGGGCAGTTTCTTCGGATCAAAGAGCCGCCGCTCTGACTAGGCGAGCCATGCGGCGCGTGGCCATCAAGCGCTAAGGCGCATCGGCTTTGCAACCTCGACCACTTCAATTCGGTCACGGCCACTTCGCTTCGCATTGTAAAGCGCCGCATCCGCCATCTCGATCAGATCTTCGCGCGGCAGCGTGGCTGTGGCTGGCGACAGCGCTACGCCCACCGATGTGGTAATGCGCGAGGTGTTGTTCACATTGGCAGGCAGCTTCATGGTCGCCACTGCATGGCGAACCTCCTCCGCCAGGCGCGCGGCATCGCCGGGTGCGCGTTCGCGAATGGCAGCGACAAATTCCTCTCCGCCATAGCGCGCGACAATTCCATCGCTATCGCTGAATACGCGCTGTAATGCGCGCGCGACCAGCAGCAGGCATTGATCGCCCGCCCGGTGTCCGTTGGTGTCATTGAACAGTTTGAAGCTGTCCAGATCAATCATCATGATCGCGATACGGCCACTTGAGAGCATGGCGCCCGCATCATCGGCCTGGCCCGCCGGTGTGATCTTCTTGGCGAAGGCCTGCTCAAAATAGCGCCGGTTGCCCATCCCGGTGAGCGGGTCTCGCTCTGACAATTCACGCAAAGCCCGGTTCGCTAAAGTCAGCTCGCGCGATGTTTCGGAGGCACGTAGGCTGAGCAGGAAATTTCGCTGGCGCAGCCGTTCGATCCGGTATGCCAGCGGCAGAGTCGCGCCGCTCACCACGAACAGCAGGGCGAGGTAGTCTAGATAGTGCGCAAAACCATCAGAGCTGCCAAGCATCACCATGCCAAATGCGGCGCTGATAAAGGCGGCGTTAAACGCCAACAACTGGCGCATGGAGTACGGAAAGACGATATTGGCGATGCCAATGATAAGTCCCGTGGCAGTGAGATAGCGCGCGGTATTTTCTGTCGGCATTTGTAGCGCCAGATGGACGATCACCGCGACAAATGCGATCGGGGCTATTCCCAAGCATACCGACATAAGCCTGTGCCATCCGCGCGCGCCCGCCACCAGGCCAAGAGCGGTGATGGGAATGATTACAATTGCCCTTAAAAAGGCCCCCTCGGCGGCTATTGCCGGGTAGATCATCAGATCAAGCAGGATCGTAGCAAGCCCGATCAAAAACCCGAGAACGAACAAGAACCGATGGTCAGATTTTTGCCGCGCCACGGTCTCGCGCGCATAGCTTTGGCGGATCGGCAATGGCCAGGAGCCTTCGGCAGAGCCATCGCGGATGACCGTGTCGAGCGCCGCCGCGTCGAGATACGGCCCGCTGGTGTCTGTATCGCTGGCCGGCGCATCGCCGCTGCCTTGAGCGGGCGCAAAGGTGGCCGCAGGCAGTGTTTGAGGCGCGCGAGCAGGCGCTGCACCAGCATGGCCGCCCGCATCCGAGCCAGCAGCCTTGCTTGCTGCGCGCACCAGCCCATCATGTGCTGGAAAGAATTGCCGTAAAACACCCATTACCGCGCGCCTAGCAAGAGGTGCTTAATTCTGGGTTAGTATCGCGTAATATGCTATGCACTTTATATGCGCAGATGGCGGCACTTGCACCAGACGCGCGCGGGGCCGTTGCATGGGCTGCAAGGCCGCGGAAGAGGACGGATGCCCCCACACGGTTCGACTCACATTTTGCACGGTTTATCCCCGCATGAATCAACCTCCTTGCCTTCGGTTTCGTAGTTTGATTCCCTATAAGAGCCAAAGAACACCAATCTAAGGAACACCACATGTCGTTGCTCGAAGCCCGCAAGACCTACAAGCCGTTTGAATATCCGTGGGCTTACGACTTCTGGAAACGTCAACAGCAAATCCACTGGATGCCAGAGGAAGTGCCGCTGGGTGAGGATTGCCGCGACTGGGCGCAAAAGATCACTGAGCATGAGCGCAATCTGCTCACGCAAATCTTCCGATTCTTCACTCAGGCCGACGTCGAAGTGCAGGATTGCTATCACGACAAATATGGCCGCGTGTTCAAGCCGACCGAGATCAAAATGATGCTCACCGCATTCTCCAATATGGAGACGGTGCATATCGCGGCGTACAGCCACCTGCTCGATACGATCGGCATGCCGGAAAGCGAATATTCCGCCTTCCTCGAATATGAGGAAATGGCCGACAAGCATGATTACATGCAGCAATTCACCGTCGACACCGACGAGGATATTGCCCGCACGCTCGCCATGTTCGGCGGCTTTACCGAGGGGCTGCAATTGTTCGCGTCCTTTGCGATGCTGATGAACTTCCCGCGCTTCAACAAGATGAAGGGCATGGGGCAAATCGTCAGCTGGTCCGTGCGCGACGAATCGCTGCACTGCGAAGGCATCATCAAGATGTTCCACACCTTCTGTGAAGAGCGTGATTGCCTGACCAAGGCGGTGAAGGAAGACATCGTCGATGTCTGCCAGAAGACCGTGCGGCTGGAGGATGCGTTCATCGACCTCGCGTTTGAAATGGGCCCGGTTAACGGGATGAGCGCGAAGGAAATCAAGAAGTACATCCGCTACATCGCCGATTGGCGCCTGGGCCAGCTGGGCCTTCAGCCGATCTACATGATCGATGAGCACCCACTGCCATGGCTCAGCCCGCTGCTGAACGGTGTTGAGCACGCAAACTTCTTCGAAACCCGCGCGACCGAATATTCAAAAGGCGCGACCAAGGGCGACTGGAACACCGTGTGGTCCAGCTTCGACAACCGCCAGAAAGCGAACGCGGCGAACGAAGAGGCAGCGGATGAAGGCGGCCCGGATATGTTCGGAGAAACCGAAGCGGCGGAGTGATTGCGGACTTACATTCCATTATTACTTGACAAACAAAACCCCTCTTCCAAATTAATACTATAATTTGGGGGAGGGAATATGAGTCCTGCGCTAAGCGCTGCAAACGATAAAGCTGGTGCAGAACAGAAGCCAAAATTTGCAGGTATTGATGACCGACTAAGCGAAGAGTTGATAGTAGCGCTAGTTGGACCTGTAGGCTCTGGGTGTACCTCAGTAGCGACGGACATGGCTGCGCTTCTTAAAGATGAGTATGGGTACGTTCCTATTAGGATAACCCTTAGCTCGATTATTAAAGATCATGCGGCAGAAGTGTCGCTTGAGATTGGTGATAGCCTTACGGCAGACCAAAGGGTGGACAGCTATCAGAATGTAGGAAATGAACTGCGTAAGAAATTTGGCGATGACTACATTGTCGACCGCGCTATTGAGCGTATTGCTATAGAGCGTGATCAGCGTGACGGGTATAATACCGTAGACGGCGTTCGAGTTGTGGTTCCTGCGAGACGAGTGTTCTTTCTCGACTCATTGAAAAATCCTGCTGAACTAAAGAAGTTACGCCAAGTTTATGGTGACCTGCTGTGGGTTGTCAGTGTTTTTGCGCCAGAAGACACTCGTTTAGCCAGGCTACAGCGATCTGGTATGGATCAAGAGGCAGCCCGATACGCCATGAGGCGTGACTACGATGAAGAGCTTAAGGCTGGGCAAAAGGTTAGTAAGACTGCGCATCAAGCAAATTTCTTTATAAGAAATTCCTCTGAGAATATTGATGATATTCGCGCGCCAGTTGAACGTTTCACACAGACTATTTTTGGCGTTAAACTTCATACGCCCACCCAATATGAAAAGGGAATGATGGAGGCTGCTGCAGCTGCAGTGAGATCGGCTTGCCTTTCGCGACAGGTCGGTGCCGCAATTTACGATAGCGCTGGCGACTTACTCGGTGTCGGTTGCAACGATGTCCCTAAATTTGGGGGCGGACTGTACGCTGAGAAAGAGGAGGCGGATAACCGTTGTTTCCGTTGGCAGGGCAAGGAGTGCCATAACGACAAGCATAAAAAGGATCTTGCCGAGCAAATTGCTTCGGCTGTGAAGACTACTGAAAAAGATGCGCCTGACATTGTCGAACGGACTATGGATGGCGGTGTTGCAAACTTGATTGAGTTTTCCAGATCTGTCCATGCAGAGATGGAGGCGATCGTATCGGTGGCAAGGCTTGGAAATGGTTCAACCGTGGGAGCAACACTCTTTACGACTACATTCCCATGCCACAATTGCGCCCGCCACATCGTTGCCGCTGGAGTAACTACGGTTTTCTATGTGGAGCCATACTCAAAAAGTTTAGCGTTAGATCTGCATAGCGATTCCATCACCCTCTCTGAAACAGAAGACAAGAAAGTCAGGTTTCTTCAGTATGAGGGATTCGCTCCGAAAACCTCTCTGCGCCTGTTTTCTAGCACTGGCCGGGAGCGTAAAATTGGTGGAAAATTCGTTGAGATGAATCCTGCACAGGCTAAGCCGATCTTCGCAAGTCCACTGGACTCGTATACTACTACAGAGAATATCGTGATCGATAAACTTAATGCGTGACGAGGGGAGCAAGGCAAATGTCATTTAGCGGAAAGCGTGAAAAGCAACTAAGCCTGCTTCTGCCTATCTCAAACCCGCAAGAGGCATTTCTTCAACAAAAGAAGATATCAAAACAGAAGGTTGAAGAGTCGCGCGCTAGGCTAATTGCTGATCTGCGGCGTGCAGGTCTCTAACTGATTGTTTCTTAGAATTTCAGCCGAATTAGCACCTTAGAATACCACACATGAAACGGGATCGCGGCTTTGACGAGCGGGCGGTCGGGCCGGGTCAGCCAGCTGCCAAACATCAAAACCGTGCTGCCCTCGCCGGGTTGAACCGACAGCCAGCTCGCGGTTGCGCCAGAGAAATCGCGCAAGAGGATTTGCGGTTTTTTGTGTTCCGCACGCCATCCGGCGCGCGATCTCCTCGGCCCTCTCGGGCCTGCGGGCGCCCACATGGGCTTGCGGACCCTGCGGGTCCGTGCTCCGCGACCAAGCCTTCTGCATCAGTCTCCCACCGATCCACCACATTCCACGCCGCGAAGGTCTGCGCTTCGCCGCGCGCCAGCTTTGCCGCATCTGCATTGCTCGCGCCGCGTCCGATCAGGCCCAGCGCCAGCCGCTCCGGCCGGAACGCCATGCTGCAATAAAACCGCTCAATAAACGCCGCCAGCGTCACCTCGCCCGGCACCGCGCGCGCAAAGCAATCGCGGTAATCATCCGGCCCGCCAAATTCGGCGAGCAGGCTGCCCTCCAGCACATCGCATGCGTTTACCTTTGCCATCGCATCATCCTTCGCGGCCTAGCGCACGCTTCACGCTACACCACAGGCCCGATGACGAATAGGTCGTGCGCAGCTCTGTCTGTGCGGCGGTGACGAGAATACCTTTAACGAGGGCGGTTCGGACGATTGGGGCCGCTGAACCGAGGCATCGGGTCGCCAGCATTGCTTTCCTACAGGGGCCCTGCGCGGGTACACAGCGTGGATGGATCACGTGCAGTTTCAATCGGAAAAAGCGATCAAAGGCACGCTTTGTGATCGATTGGATTTAAGCGCTAAGACTGTGTTCCAGGCGTTCCAAGCGTGGCTTAGCCGCGACGAACCGAGTGCGGGTGCGCTGGCGCGGAGCGTGCGCCTACACATGGCCCCAGGCGGCGGGCGGGGCCTCCACCTCCTTCGTCAGGTCGAACTCAACCCGGAAGGTGCGGCCCATGTAGCGGCCCGGGCAGGAGCCATCATTGCCCTTGTCACGGGCCATGCGGATCGGGCGGTTGAGGGTATAGGCAAAGGTGGGCGTCTCGCTGTCCGCTGGGTCGACCTCGACACTCCAGATGTTGACCACAGAGGCGCAGTACGTGTCGCCGAACTGAGGACGCTCAAACAGGGCGATGCTCTCTGCGTCGACGGGGAACTCCTGACGCATGGCGGTGCCAGCATTGGCGGTGTCGCCGCCATACATGGTGACCTCGTCCTCCTCGCCGTCCTCGTGGCGGTGATCATGCTTAAGGCGCAGACCGGCATCGGTCCCGGTGATCAGCCAGGTGCGCGATCGGTCCCACACGCCGGGCTGGGTCTCGATGTGAAAGGGGATGGCGATGCGCGTATCGCTGCATTCGCGGACCTGCATGACCATGGCCTTGCCGACGAAGTCCGCATCCGCCTCGTCCTCGCTGGTGAGCTGGCCAGCATAGGCCTTGCCGCAATGGCTGGAGAGCGCGGCCCAGAACTCAGCCTGAGTGTCAGCGGCCGCTGGCAGCGCTGCGTCTTCGGCTGGTTGGGTGCAAGCGGCGGTGAGCGAGAGGGCGGCGATGCCTGGCGCGGCGAATCTGAGAATGGTGATCATACCGCGTGGTATCAGCGCGGCGCGGCCCGCGCCACCCGATCAGCACCAGTTGATGCGCGGCCCGCCCCACTCCTCAGCGAGGCCTTCGCGGACGAGCATCATGCCCAGGCTCTGGCCATTGCGGGTCACCACCTGGAGCGCGCGGCCATAGTGATCAGACGTGCGACCATCGGCGCTTGGCCCCAGGCTGAATGGTCCGGCGCTCAGCAGCGCCTGCATGCGCGCGGTTGCCTCACCGCCCAGGCGTGCCTCGCGCGGGCAGGAGGGACGGGAGACCTCCGGCGTATCGATATCGGCGATGCGGATCTTGGTCCCGCGATACCAGATCGTGTCGCCATCGACGATGCAGGTGATCCGGCCAGAGCCGACGCAGACCGGGAAGTGGGCGCGTTCGGTGTCGGCGACTTCGCTCGCTTGGGCTTGGGCGATACCGCTCAGCGACGGAGTGAAGGCCATGGTCATGAACGCGGCCAGGGACGCGCAAGTCAGACCCAGGTGAAAGGGGAGGGTGCGGAGAGCCATCCCCATGCAATGGCCCAGCAAGGCTCACGGCATTATCCGGTCGAATCCTTAGGGCTGCTACGTACCCGGGAGTTCAGAGAAGGCGGGATGAAGGAGTGGCTTCGCTACTCTGTGCCGGCATACGAAACGGGGCCAGCGCATGGCCGGCCCCGATCGTGGGTCAAGCGCTGCCAGCAGCGCGGTGTCGGGCGCGCCCTAAAACGCCAGTGTCTCTGGGTCTGGCATAGGCTCTTGCTTTTGCGCTTTCAGGAAGCTCATCACGCTGCGCACGCCAACCCAGACAGCGATGACTGGAAGCAGCAGAAAGCCGATCAGCACGATGGTCAGCAGACCTGCGACGATCGAGGCGACGAAGCCGATCCAGAAGGTGCGGATGAGATAGGTGAAGTGCGAGGCCATCCACGGCTCTTGATCTTCGCCTTGCCATATATGGGCAAGCACAACGCCAACAATGCCTGTGATCCCGGTCAGAAAGCTAGCAAGATAGAGCAGGCTGATGATGGTGGGGCGGTTGGCGTCAAAGCCTCCGTTATGCGGCGTGGGCTGACGATTGCCAGAGCTTGGCTCCGGGCTGTTGGTGTTGGTATCGTTCATTGCGTGATCCCCCATGAGATGCGTCTATATGCTTCTACGTAGCGAACCGTGCAGGTTGTGCAACTGCACCCGGGGGAGAAGAGGCAGGCTGCTGTGCTCTCATTCGCACCAATTGCGCGGGGTTGTGCCCCAACCGGATGGGGCGGCAAGATCGCGCTCGATCATGGTTTCAGCCAAGTACTCATGGCGATTGCTAGATTGCTTGCGCCTTACCTCGCGCAGCTCGCGGCCATATTGGTCATAGGGCGGTTGGCCCGCGCCGCTCCATTCAAACGCCGCGTCGCTCAGCCACGTATGGAGGAAATCGCGAGCCTGGATGGCGCGCGTCTGTTCCGCCTCGCAGGCCCCGTCCAGTTCTGGCGCGTCGAACCCGGTAAATCGGATCCGTCGGGCTCGTTCGCCAAAACCGATCGCCAGCGTATCGCCATCAATCACGCAACCTTGGACGGCCCTATCGCTGCGCATGGCACATAGGCCGTAGTCTTGCTCAATTCTGATCCATTCACCCTCAGCGGTCAGCGGGCGATACACGAACCACCACAGCGCGGTTACGGCCAGGGCCAGTACAATCACACGCGCCGGTGCCCACCAGCTTCTGCGCGAAATGTCTGATCGTCGCTTGAACATCGCCGCCATGTAGCAGCGTCGCAAGCGGCAAAGCAAAGCCCGAGCGTAGCCTGCCAAAGCAAAGGGCCGCTAAGGATTGCTCCCAGCGGCCCTCATACATATCAGATCCGGGCCTCTGCCCAGATATTCGCCAGCTCAGGCAGTGATCTCGGTCAGCGAACCTTTGCCATTTGGCGTTTCGATGTCGACACATGTGCCAGCATCAACATAGGTCCAGGCGTTGCCTTGATAGTCTTCGGTGCTTGTGCCAGCGCAGCTCGTGCCTGGGCCTGCAGCGCAGTCGTTCTTACCAGCGAGCGAAACGCCGAAGCACTTCTCTTTTTCGCCGCCACCGGCCGCTGCGAGAGCTTCTGCTTCGGTGGTTGCCGCAGCCTCTTCTTCAGCAGCTGGGGCTGAACCGCCACCTGAACATGCTGCGGCAAGGCCTGCTGCGATTGCGAGAGTGAATGAACCTTTAGTGCGAGTCGTGATCATATTGTCCTCCAGAAATTCCAGTCGGCGGGGTAACGCATACACCGCCTCATGAGCAGTTCGCAGTCCGCGCTTTAGAGGTCTAAGCGCCCATGCAATTCAATTGCAAGCCCGAAGGTGCGATTTGGCGTGGCTGCAGCTCTGCACAGCGCTTTCCAGCGAGCGAGTTAACCGCTAAGCGCTGCGCTCAGCGCCGAGGTTGTAATAGCCTCGAGGCGCCCGCGAAATTTGAACAAAGAAGAGCGTTATCCATGACCGCATCCAGCGAGACGCAAGCCCAAGAGATCGCCAAGGCGCAGGTCTTAATCGAGGCGCTGCCCTATTTTCAGCGTTATGCCGGGCGCACCTTTGTGGTGAAATATGGCGGGCACGCGATGGGCAATCCTCAGGCTGCGCGTGATTTTGCAGAAGATATTGTGCTGCTCAGGGCGGTCGGGATTAATCCGGTCGTTGTCCATGGCGGCGGCCCACAAATTGGTGAGATGTTGGAGAAGCTCGGCGTTGAAACCACCTTTGTGGATGGCTTGCGTGTTACCGATGAAGCGACCGCAAAGGTCGCGGAGATGGTCCTGTCCGGCGCGATCAACAAACAGCTGGTCGGCTGGTTGGCAGAGGCGGGCGGCAAGGCGCTAGGCATCTCTGGCAAGGACGGTGGGCTGGTACGCGCGCGCAAAGTAGAACGTACCACGCGCGATCCGGAAAGCCATATTGAGCAGGTGGTAGACCTCGGCTTTGTCGGCGAACCGGCAGAGGTGGACACCAGCGTGATCGACACTGCTGTTGCCGCCGGAATGATCCCGGTCATCGCGCCTATCGCCGCCGGGGAAGACGGCGCGACTTACAATATCAACGCCGATACGATGGCAGGCGCGATTGCGGCGGCGCTGGGCGCGGCGCGCTTATTCCTGCTCACCGATGTGGCGGGTGTGCTTGATGCAGATGGCGAACTCTTGACCGATCTCAATCCGGAGCAAATCGGCACATTGCGTGATAGCGGCGTGATCAAAGGCGGCATGGTGCCCAAGCTGGAGACTTGCGTAACAGCTGTCGAATCCGGCTGTGAAGCGGCGGTTGTGCTGGATGGCCGGGTGGCGCACGCAATGCTGCTGGAATTCTTCACAGCACGCGGCGCTGGCACGCTGGTGCACGCGTAAAACCACTGTTAAAGCTGGAATGAAGCGTATTAGTCGGGTAATACGGCCTTAGGGACTTCAACCGAGTGGTGCATGCGATGCCCCACCCACCAATGAAAAGACCAAATGATGCAAGGATTATACGCCGTTTACGACATTGTCTCGCTGCTCACGAGCGCGCTGATCATGCTCATCATCATTCAATTTGTGATTGGCCTGCTGTTCGCCTTTAACGTGGTGAGCCCATCCAATCAGTTTCTGATGTCGTTCTACAACTCGATTAACAGCCTGCTGGACCCGGTGCTGCGCCCGATACGCAACATCATGCCAGCAACGGGTGCGATTGATTTCTCGCCTCTTGTGCTGATCATCACGCTGCAAATTATCCTGATCATCCTGGGTGCAGTGATTAACAGCGTTTGACCTCACTCAATTTCATCGGAAGCATGCCAGAATGACCGCCACACGAATTGACGGAAAAGCCTTCGCGGCCAAATTGCGCGAGCGCGTTGGCGCATCAGCGGCTGCATTTGCCGAAGCCGCCGGGCGCAAGCCGGGCCTCGCCGTGGTGCTGGTGGGAGAGGATCCGGCGAGCAACGTCTATGTCCGCTCCAAAGGCAAGGCGACCGTCGCCGCCAATATGGAAAGCTTTGAACACCGCCTGCCCGCCGATACCAGCGAGGCGGATTTGCTCGCCCTGGTGGATCAGCTCAACAATGATGAAGCGGTCGATGGCATATTGGTTCAACTGCCGCTGCCTGGCCATCTCGATGAGCAATCGATCATTGCCTCGATCAGTCCGGATAAGGACGTTGATGGCTTCCACGTGATCAATGCTGGTCGGCTGTCGGTTGGACAATCGGGCTTTGTCCCGTGCACTCCGCTGGGCTGTATGATGCTGTTGACCGACCGGCTGGGCGACCTTTCCGGGCTTGAGGCGGTTGTCATTGGTCGTTCCAACATTGTCGGTAAGCCGATGGCTCAACTGCTGCTTGATGCCAATGCCACCGTCACTATCGCACACAGCCGGACCAAGGGCTTGGCAGGCGTTGTTAAGCGCGCGGACATCGTTGTTGCGGCAGTTGGTCGGCCAGAGATGATTGGCAGGGACTGGCTGAAGGATGGCGCGACTGTGATTGATGTTGGCATTAACCGATTGCCGCCAGAACCCGGCGCGGAGAAAGGCCGACTTGTGGGCGACGTCGCCTATGACGAGGCCAGCGAAGTGGCCGCCGCGATCACGCCAGTGCCCGGCGGGGTTGGCCCGATGACGATTGCCGTGTTGCTGCGCAACACTTTGGTCGCCGCACATCGCAATGCGGACCTTGCCGCGCCGGAGGGGCTTTAGCATAAACAAAAATCCCGTTTGCCCTGAGCTTGTCGAAGGGCCGTTCTGTTACCAAGAGCGTCGGTGTAGAAATAAGGACAGTGCTTCGACAGGCTCAGCACGAACGGAGTAGTTGATGATCCGCGCATTTAATCGCACATTGGTGCTGGCCGGCTTGGCCGCGTTATCAGCCTGCGGCGCTCCGCAGCGCGGTCCGTCAAATGAAGTCATCAACCGCGCTCTCGTCGGTGCACCGGGCGAGGCTCAGCCAAGCCGTATTGTTGCGACCGAGATTGCATTTTCCCGCACCGGCAAGGAGCAAGGTGTCCGCACCGCGTTGCAGCAATTCGCCACTCTGGGCGGCCAAATCCATTTGGGAGAAGGCCTGGTTAGTGTGGCCAGCGCTAGCGGCTTCAACAATGATCCCAGCGAAGCTCCTGCATGGGGCACGCGTAGTGTCTGGATGAGCTGTGATGGGGCGACTGCTGTCAGTCAGGGGCGCTTCCGCGACAAGGACGGAATTGTTGGCAATTACATTGCGGTGTGGGAGCGTCAGGCCGAGAACGACTATCGCTATTCCTATTTTGTATTCGGTCCAGACAACCCGCAGCCGCCACCGCGCGAGGCTCCGCAAGAGGGCGACATTGTGGTGACCGCGCTCGATTCCATTCGCGCGGATGTGGCCGATTGCTCGCGCCGCGGCGAGACCATCCCGCCACCGCCACCTGTGACAATTGGCGATGGCTACACCGAGGGCGGAAAGCTGTCGCGCGATGGCACTTTGCGTTGGCGCTGGCTGCAATACAGCGATACGCGCCGCCGGTTTGTGCTCGACTATCTGAGCAAGGGTAGCTGGCAGACCGCCTATGACGAGTCTCTTAACCTGGCGCTTGAGACAAGGGAATAAGGACCATGTTGCCCGAACTTTTCGTATCGGCTTTTGTCACTCTGTTTGTCGTGATCGACCCGCCCGGCTGTGCGCCGATTTATGCGGGCTTGACCAAGGGGGCGACACCCGCCCAGGCTCGCAATATGGCGCTGCGGGCCAGTGGGATTGCCGCCGTCATTCTCGTGATCTTTGCGTTCTTTGGCGAAGATCTGCTGTCGGCCTTGCATATCGAGCTCAACTCGTTCCGCATTGCGGGCGGGCTGATGCTGTTTTGGATCGCGTTTGAGATGGTGTTTGAAAAGCGCACGCAGCGCCGTAATGAACGCGCCGACAAGATCAGCGCCGACCCAGAAATTGAGGACGTTTCCGTCTTCCCAATGGCTATGCCGATGCTTGCTGGGCCCGGCGCGATCGCCGCCGTCATGCTGCTGATGAACGAGGCGGATGGAACCGCTCAAACCATCGAAGTGTTCGCGGCGCTTGGATTGGTACTCGTGATTACGGCCATTGCGCTGGTAGCGGCGGGTCCGCTGATGCGCGTGTTTGGCGATAAGGTGGAGGCGGTGATTACCCGTTTGCTCGGCGTTTTGCTTGCGGCGCTTGCGGCGCAATATGTGATCGACGGCCTGCGCGGTGCGTTTGCGCTGGGCGGCTCGGCGATTTCCTAAGCTAGGCCGCCGCGGGCAAGTTTGAAAGGATCCCGTAGGTCAGGCCTACCGCGGTTAGCAGTGTGCCCATCGCGCCCATTGCCCGCATTCCTGCAAAGACTTTTCGGCCTCCGGAAAGGTCTTCGCCGTGCGACCCTGCCAGCGACGAAAATCCAAGCGCGTGAAGCACGCGAGCCACGGCGAACAGGACGCACAGCGCGAAGACATATGTGGTTTGCCCCACCATTATCTCAAGCAGGGCAATTACCGCCAGAAAAAGCCCGGAATTTTCAGCCAGATTGCCATGTCGGCGCACCTTGCGCTCCAGATCGCGGTCATCGCCATTGCCAATGAACTGACCTTTTGACCGGTGCAGGCCAACGCTCAGCATTAAGCCGACTTGCAAGACTATCAGGAAAGTACCCAGGAGTGCGGAGTATATTGGCAGGTTCATGATCAATTCGCCTTTGGGTCAAGAATGTCTGTTTCGGGAAAGCCAATCAGGCTGAGCGAGGCGTAGCCGGCGTCCAGAATGCGTTCTGGTTCGGATGAGAGGCGCGCTGAAGTGAAGGCACCGTGGAGCAATTGAGTAAGCGTACGCCCCAGCATCTTTGGATCGCCTGCTGCATGGCCAGAAGCAATGGCATCCGCCGCGATTTCGCGCATATGCGCCTCGACCGCGTCGAATATGCGCGCCGCCTCAACGCGCACTTCTGGCATGTCCTGGCCAAGTTCCAGCGCGAGGCCAACAATAGGGCAGCCGTGCACATCGCCCTCTTCTTCGCAAAGTTCAGCATGCACGCTGTAGATATGGTAATAAATACCTGCGAGGCGGGCCTCCGGCGCTGCATTGTGCTCCGCGCTGGACTGGAAAACCATCTCCAGAGTGGCGGCTCCATGCTGTTTGACAACGGCGAGGGCTAAATCACGCTTGTCGGCGAAATAGCGATAGATGGTGGCTTTGTTGACTTCCGCTGCGCTGGCCACCTCGTCGACGGCAACGCCGTGGAAATTGCGGCGCCAGAACAGGCCGGCGGCAACAGAGACGATGTGGGCGCGGGTGCGCTCACCACGAGTGGCAAAGACCTGAACATTCATAAGTAACCGTTTAGTTCGGTTGGAGGCAGGCTGCCAGTGTTGAGCTGCGACTTGAGGTTGCAGAAGCGCTCAGCTCCCGGGGCCAACCGCCGGGCTTTGACGATTGCGCGCGCTTTCATTCCGCTCATATTCATGCTTTTGGCGGCAACCCTATCCCGGAGCTGTTTGGGAGGGCGCGTGATCCATTTCGAAAAGTGTTTGCGGGCAGGGTTTGCTCACGTCTGGCCATTTGTCCTGGCACTTGTGTGTTTCATGCCACCGCCCGCAGCCGCTCAATCCCGCAGCGAACCCTTGGCGCAGCTGACCCTTGGGCAGATTGAGGCGCAGATTCAGGCCGGCGATCTGGGTAAGATCCGGGCGCTGTCTGCTGAGCAGCACGGCGAAACTGTCTATCGCAAGCGCTTTGACAAAGGCGAACTGGGCGACCGGGTTGATATTAAATCGGCTGGTAAATCGATAACGGCGCTCGCCGTGGGAGCGGCGATTGCTGATGGAAAGCTCGCCGGGGTTGATGTGAAAGTCTGGCCTTTTCTCGGTTCGCCGCGCGAAGGGGCGCACGTTGCGATAACCATTGGCGACCTACTATCGATGTCATCCGCGCTTGATTGCAACGATTGGAAGCGCCGTTCGCCGGGTCAGGAAGAAAGGATGTATCGCACACGCATCTGGCGCGATTTCGCGCTCGGCCTGCCCGCGCGCGAATACACTCGTGATGCAGACGGCGACGGACCATTTTCCTACTGCACGGCGGGGGTGTTCCTGCTGGGTCAGGTGGTGGAGAAGGCGGTGGGCGAGCGGTTCGATCTGTATGTCCAGCGGCGGTTGTTTGATCCACTGGGGATCGAGGGCGCAGACTGGCGGCGCTCACGCAGCGGCGAGGTGCAATCCGGCGGCCAGCTGACGATCAGCGATACCGCCTTGCTCAAGATCGGCCGGATGGTGCTGAACATGGGAGTTTGGGAGGGCGAGCGGATTGTCCCGCGCGAATGGATCAAATCCATGCTGACCCCGCGCCATCAACTCGGCGAACATGTCTATTATGGCAGGTTGTGGTGGGCGATGCCGCTGCGCTCGTCGCGCGGGTTTGAAGCGGCGTGGATGATGAAGGGCAATGGCGGCAATATCGTCGCCGTGGTGCCGAACATGGACGCTGTGCTGGTTGTTCAGACCGAGAATTACAACAAGAGCAATGCCGAGCGCCGGGCGTTTATGGCCCTCACCGCTTTGCTAAAGAGCCTGCCAGTTCCGGAGAAATAGCTGCCAGTCGGCCCTGTCGACGCGATGCGCCGCAATGCCAGGTCAGAGCCCCGGGCTACTGCAGTGTCATAATCTCTTCGCCGCCATCGCCGTGGCCAAAGAATTGCATCAGCTGGATCAGCAGTTCGCACCGCGCATGGATATTCTCAGCCTCAAGCAATGCTTGCTTGGACGCGGGATCAAACGGCGCGATTTGCGAGACGCCATTGATGAGCGAGAAATCATCGAGCCGTTCGACCGAATCCCAATCAACGCTGTAACCCTGAGCGCTGGCGAACCGGCGGGCCTCTTGTTCAAAGCCTGCGCGCTCAATCGCGCTAAGCACGTCGTTCTCGTCATCTTCGATCAGCTCGCCTTCGACCTGGCGAAAGGCGGTGGCGACATCCAATTCGCGGATCAGCTTAAAGCGGGCCTCGCCCTCAAGGATCAGGTTGTAGCGGCCATCCTCCATCGCCTCGACTTCACCAATGCGCCCGACGCAGCCGATCGTATAAAGCGGCGCGCCGTCGATTGAACGTTGCGGCTGGATCAGAGCGATCTTGCGGTCCCGCACCAAGGCATCACCCACCAGCGAGCGATAGCGCGGCTCAAAGATATGCAGCGGCAATTGCAATCCTGGAAACAGGATCGCGCCGGGCAGGGGGAAGATGGAGAGGCGGGTGGTCATGCTATGCTTAGCCGAACAGGATCTTTGACAGGCGGCGGCGAGTGGCGACAACCCATTCGTCTTCCAGGCCGGTGGCTTCAAAGATTTGCAGCAGCTTGGCTTTCGCTGCGCCATCGTTCCATTCGCGGTCAGCGGTGACCATGGCGAGCAGCGTGTCAGCCGCGGTATCGCGCTCTCCGCCCGCAAATGCTGCCTCGGCATAGGCCAATTGCGCATCCATATCCTCTGGTGCGGCCTTGGCGGCGCTTTGCAGTCCGGCAAGCTCGCTGTCGTCAATCTGCGTTCCGGCAAGATCGAGCGCGCTTCTGGCCGCTGCAATCGCTGGGTCTTTCGCCAGGCTCTCGTCTTCTTCGATCGCAGCCAAAACCTGGCCGGCTTCCTCGGTCTTGCCCAATTGGATGAGCGCACGGACCAGGCCGGAATGCGCAATCGCATGGCCGGGCGCAAATTCGGTGATCTGAGCAAACATGCCCGCCGCACGGTCTGCATCGCCTTCCATCAGCGATTGCTCCGCCATGCCGATGGCTTGCTCGATTTCTTCTGGCGTAGGGCCTTGCGGTTCGCCATCGGCCGCGTCTGCCTGGATTGGCAATTGCGAGAGCAGTTGATCAAGCGCACCCTTTAGCTGCGATTCGCTACGCGCGCTGGTCAGGTCGGCAACCGGCTGACCCTGAAACATCGCATAGACAGTCGGGATCGATTTGACCTGAAACTGACCGGCGATGAATTTCTCTTCATCGACGTTGAGCTTCGCCAGCACCACACCCTTGTCGGCGTATTCAGCGGCGACTTTTTCCAGCATCGGGGCCAGCGCCTTGCACGGCCCACACCATTCCGCCCAAAAGTCTAGGATCACCAGTTTCGTCTGTGACGGCTCGACCACTTCGGTGCGGAACCGATCAACCGCCTTTTGCTCTTCAAGATTGAGACCCATGCTGGCCAAGGGGTTTGCTCCTGTTTGTGCCGCGCGTATGCGCGCAATTGCTGTGACACCACGCAATGTGGGGCGCGCGGCGATGAATGTGAAGGTCTGAGTTTTGCTGGTGCGGGCGCGTTTGGCAATCGGTCAGTTGCCAAATCATGAGACTTTTTGCGGCAAATGACTTTTAGACTTGCAGGCCTGCGTGCTCGCTGCTAGCTGCCCACCTCCCCGGCGAGGAATAGCGAATCTATCGCATCCACGCAGAGCGTCAGTGAGCGGGCGTAGCTCAGGGGTAGAGCACAACCTTGCCAAGGTTGGGGTCGGGCGTTCGAATCGCCTCGCCCGCTCCATTTTCTCTTTAAAATCAATGCTTTTGCATGTCGCCGTTTTCTCGGAGGCTGAATTCGTGCATGTTCGGATCATATTCGGATATCCGAATTCTAGGGGAATTCGTTGGGGGTTGATAATGTCATGACACCGTCTGAAAAATCAGATTCGGACGACCAAGCTCTGGTCAACTCGGAAAAAACCACTCTCGTTTCGAGGACTTTTAAGGACGGAGCTATCTATCTCTACATCCGTGGGGACTACAAAAAGCCAACATGGTTCTGTCGGCTGAAGGTTCCCGGTCGACGAGGATATATCAACCGATCCACCCGAACGACTGACGAACACGAAGCCTACAAGTTTGCTGATGATCTTTATCACAAGGAACTGGTGAGGATTCTGAGTGGTCCTGAACAACAAGGACAAAGGATCGGAAAGGCTATCGATGAATACGTCGATAGATTCGACAGTCAGCGTTCGGCGCTGTCCATCCACTACAAGTTGCTATTGATTGATAGGTGCCGATCATTTCTGGAAAAAAAGACCTTCGATCAGCTCGACACCAGAACGATCACCCAGCTCTACGATGAGCTATCGAAACAATCGACCAAGGGTTCGCTGTCTGAAAATTCGATCAAGCGGATTCAATCCGACCTCAGACACTTTCTGAACTGGTGTATTGAAGCAGGCTTCATCGACGAGCTTCCGAAATTTCCTCGAATTAAAACCCAAGCCTCAAGACGTCCTCATTTCGATTCTCAAGCGTGGAGAACGCTGGTTCGACATCTTCGGGAGTTCATCAAGGTAACGAACGGAAAGACCCTCAGAGACCGTTCTATGCTGAGGGACTATGTTCTGATCCTCGGCAATACTGGCATCCGTGTCGGTGAAGCTCATGGATTGAAATGGAGGGATATCCGAGAGGAACTTGGAGACGGTGAAGGGGAGTCGTTCGTCGTTCTGACGGTTCGAGGAAAGACGGGAGTACGAGAGGTCGTGGCTCGGAACACAGATGTGAAAAAGTACTTTCGAAGATTACTCGAACTTCGAACGGAGGAGCTCTCGAATATCAATGGGACGAAGACTGAACCTTCCCCAGACAGTTATATCTTCAGCCACCCGGACGGAAGACCAATCAAGAGCTTCAAGAAGTCGTTCAATTCCCTGATCCGATCAGCAGGGGTTGAATTTGACTCGTTCGGTGACAAGCGGACGGTTTATTCCCTCAGACACACATATGCCACCTTCAGGCTTCTCGAAGGAACCAACCACTACGCTTTAGCTCAGAATATGGGGACCTCAGTGTCGATGTTGGAAAAGCACTATGGTCACACGACAAACGTCTCGGCAGCTGAAGAGCTGACCAAGTCACGGACTCGTTCTCATGGTCGGAGAAGCTCCTCCAGTTCCGGGAAGAAGACTGAATTTGGTTGGTTGACCAACTGAGCCGTTGTCTCACCACAGTTTCAAAGGGACTTCCAGCAATCATCAAAGGAGGAACCCAATGAAACTCAAGTTCACATCAAAAAGCCGTCCGAAGACTGTCTCTCCAGAAGTTCAACGTCGTGGGCGGTTGGTCCATCGGATCGACCAGCAGATTGGTTATGTTCGGCAGATCATCGAAGGACAAAGGCCGCGAGCAGCTTGGCTATGGATGTCAGCTGAGGGAACATATTACCTTCCGATCAAATACGGGAAGCAAGTGATCGAACTCCAAAAGGGAATGGTCTCCATCGAATGCCAGAACCTTGATGAAGTCGAACATGCTCTTTGTGAGGTTCGTGGAATGGTCCTCGCTGGTAAGCTAGACGATCAACTCGAAGCGGCTTCATCGGCCATCCGAGAGAAGTTCAAGAAGGGATGAACCCGCTACATTCTGATTGACCCTTAGAAGGCAATCTCTGACTGATACTGGTCCTTCAATTGGTCGTATATCACCTTGTCGATCATGATCGGGACGGACTCGCGGCCAGCCACATAAGAGCCAAGCTGATAGTCACTGGTATAGGCCACGATCATCGTGGCCTTGCCGACGCTACTGCTTCCGTCCCTAGCTAAGACCAACGCAGTCTCCTCTATGTTGGGACACTCGATTTCCGGCCAGTCAAGTTCTCGATTTCTCTGTAGGTTTTGACAAAAGGCCCTTTGAAGAACCGGTCGAACGGTTGACCAGGTTTTAAACAGGTCGCCAAACCTCAGCTGTTCTTGGGTCAGCAAATCGAAGTGATAATCACCAACATAGACGACGCCGTGTGCGCCCCCATGATATTGATCCTGTCTGACCAACGAGGATAGCAGCCGCCTTCCCTTGAACATTACTTCAACAGTAGTGTCATCCCAGCAATCCATACCCTCATCACATGGGTCTCCGTATTCTTCAAATGCCGCTGTCGTTTGAGAACCATGCTCAGCTTCGATCATCTTCCAAGCCCAAAGCGCCGAGTCGAATTGCCTATCGCCTGTCAAAGTTGGTCTGAAGCTAGACACAGGCTCATCATTGGCGGGTGCATCATCAGAGTACGATTCGCTTCCATCGGGAGACTGGGAGTTTGTAGCTACGTATGCCGATCCCGTATCTTGTTGACTGACTGGAGCTCTGTCAGATTCATCGGTCATGCTGACAATAGCGATCAGCGCCCCGATGGTGACACATGCCAGAACGAAGGCAACACCCACCTTCCAATGTGACGAAGTATCACTCGCCATTGTGGTTCTCTGACTGACCAATCCCACGATACTCGATGAGATCGGCAATACGTTCGACCTCGCTGACCAATTCAGCGTGTCGATCATGGATAGAGATAGCGATGGCGACCAAGCCCAGCCCCAAGATCATCGAGACCACGACGATGACAGCTCCAAAAACCCATAACGGGCCGGCAGCCGTATCAAACAGACCCGATCCTATTCCGCTTACGATCCCGTATGTCAGGGCGACCAAAACGAGGCCACAAATCGCGATGATCAGATAGCGGTATAGATCGACAAGAAATCTCATGAAGCAAACTCCCAACATTAAAATGCAAAAACTGCATATCCGATAACTGCATGTAAGCAAACGGCCCTCTCCAGAGACAGGCCGGAATGTCAAAGTCATTGTTTACAGAAGCGAATGAGAGGCTTGTCAAAGTCCTGATAGCCGCTCGACATTCTGCTGGTCTCCGACAGGTCGATGTTGCCGATAAGCTCAAGAAAGATCAAAGCTACATCAGCAATATCGAACGTGGACAACGCCGAGTTGATATTTTGGAATTCTATGTGCTGGCCAAGGCCATGAACGCTGATCCAGTTCAGCTATTCGCCAGCGCAATCGATACCTTTCCAGAGACCTTTGACATCTAGTTCAAGCCGAGTTTGACAGTGAGGTTTTTGATCGTCTGGGGATGAAAGCTCCCGCCCTTTGCTGTCGGTATCGAACGGTCATTCATTTGCCGAGCGATTTCAGCGAACGACATACCGCATTGAACCATAGGTTCGATTACGGGCCTTAGCTGCTCGGCAAAACTCACGGCAGCAGCCTTATGCTCGGCAGCCAGCCGCTTGCCATTTCGACCGAGAATAACTCCCCGCTCCTTGGCTACCGCTAACGCGGCCTTTGTCCGTTCAGAAATCAATCTCCGCTCCTCCTGAGCCAGAGCAGCAAATATGTGCAGCTGGAAATCGGTCGCGGTCGGCATCTCGGCAACCACGAGACGGACACCTTCATCCATGATCCGGGAGATGAAACTGACCTTCCGTGAGAATCTATCCAGCTTGGCAATTACCAGTGTTGCCGATTCTCTCTTGGCTTCGTTCAACGCTTTCCAGAGTTCAGTTCGTTCGTCCTTTGAACCCGATTGCGTTTCAACGAACTCAGCTACAAGCTCATCATCTTCCGAGAGGAAGCTATCAATCGCTGAGCGTTGAGCAGCCAGACCCAGCCCCGACCTTCCCTGCTTCGACGTTGAAACCCTAAGATAAGCGACATACCGCGTCATTGACCGTCTCCGTCAAAAGCAATCGTTGGTTTGTGTTTGACGGGTCGGACAGATTTGTTGTCTCGACAACTCGAGAAGCTTGAATATTAGCTTGTCACTAGATCCTTGAGGTTCATTATTCTTTCCTCAATCTCAGCATCAGTTACTTCGATCTGGAGTTCATCGCTAACAAACTTGAGTCGTGCCTCATTTTCTCGAATGATCTCCGACCAAGTTTTTACCCAGACCTTGAAGTTGCTTCCATCCAAGAAGAGGCCTTTCGGTCTATCTGCTGGGTTCACCCTCGCTTCGATCTCGTCCTTATGAGACCCGGAGATTACAAAGAAATTCCATGAGGTGTCGGTGCGTTTGAAATCGTCGAGATCGCGTATGGCGTTAAGGTAGTCCTCGACTTGATCCAGCTCCTTTCGCCCGATGTCGAGCGACGGTCGCTTCAGCTCTATTAGAATATACTCACGTTTCGCTGGGTCAGGATTCGGTACGCGGCGGCCTAGGAAATTGTCGACTCGGCCAGTTTTGCCATCTTTTTTCGTGACACGACGTCTAGTCTTCTTGCTGCCGAGGTCATCCGAGACGCGGTTCATAACTCTCGTCAATCCAGCTTCCGAAACCGTGATGTGGAAGTGCTCTCCAAAGAGCCAAGTGTGATCTCTGATCAGCACGTCAAGTTCGCCTCTTTCCCTGACGGTGCTCCGAAACTTTGGATTGAAGACAATTCCCTTCAGCACCTCCAAGACGACCAATCGCTCGGAAACGAGCGTTGACGCGTTGATTATGTTCCCAAGTTCTGTTTTCTTTAGCAAAGAAGAGAACTCGGATTGTTTTTTCTTCGGGAGGTTGACTACCGCTCTTAGAATCGTGGAAAGCTCGTCAGGGTTCCGCTTCACTGCCTCCTTGAGAAGTGTCAAAGTCATCTTCTGAAGCGAAGGTTCGGCTCGCTTGAAATCTCTAGAATATGATGAGACTGCATAGGTAGCTAAATCAAAGACCTGCCGCTCTCTTAGCTCGACTTTATCCTTAGGGTCGCCTTCATATGGATATGCTCCGGCATCTTTCAGGTCTTGGATAACACCAAGGGCCTTTTCGCTCTGCCGAGCACGAAAGTAGTCGCCTAGTTCAGACCTGATATGCTCCATGACCACCATGAAATCAGCGTCGTTCAGATCGTCCAATTCTAGTAAATTTTGATCCGCTAGTTCTTGAAAATAGGCGCTGTATGCATAGGCCGAATATTCGAAACCCGGTGCGGTCACGTGAGCTGGTTGCGATCCTAGGACAATGCCATCTTCTCCACCGAAATGAATCTGTCTGGCTTCAACAGTGCTGTTCCATTCGATCACTTTTAGCTTGAGATCATCAAGCTGACGGTCAGACAACTGCAGTGTGGACTGAGGTATCTCTGTCCACCGCTCGACTGTGATTGAGGGGTCTACCTTTCTGTTGTCGAACAAAATCTCTACGTCAGGATACTGCAGGATATATGGAGCGAAGATCGAGCTGAATGCCTTGAACGAGGCGATGCTCGATAGGTCATCGAATGTATCCTTAAGCCCTTTCATCGTCACGACCGTACCAGTCGCGATATGGGTCGATTCAGAGGGGTCGGAAATGTCGCATTTCTCAAGAGAATTGGCTGTTATCTTGATCTCAAAGTCCTGAAGGACTTCTTCGCCCTTCACAACGGTAGTCCAGGTGCAAGATCGTGCCAGCGAATAGAACCTGAGACGCCCACGTCCTTCTTTCCCATGGATCGCCCTTTTCAGTTCTGAAGTCCTGTGGGCTTTGCGCTTCCATGAGTCCCCGAGATTTCCGAAGTCTTCGTGCGCTTGTTTGAAGCCGATTCCGTGTCCGTTGTCGGCTATCTCAATGGCCGTGATGCCGCCAAGATCGTTTCGCGCGAATGTAACGTCTACCGTTGTCGCTTCGGCATCTAGCGAATTCCAAACGAACTCGCCTAGCGCTTTGAGTGGATCGCTGGACCTTGCTTCTCGCTCAAGATAGTCCTGCTTCGCGTGGAGGTTCAGCGTAGTCATGCGTTGAAGACTATCGAAAAACATATCAAGCTCATAGCTTAAACTCCGAGCGTTTTACGATAGACTGTACTCATACGGGCAATCCCACACAATCCGCGGATCATACTCCAAATTTGGAATGTGCTGCTTCAAAATGTCGATTGCGTTCTCGTACCACATTAGGTGTCCGCCTACCGTGAACATGTTCTCTTTGTCCCTTAGCTGAATGAAGTCTTCACCGGAGTCATATTTCTCGAAGCGAGGACAGCAATAGTCCTCTGCTTCTTCCTTTCTCGTCATTTGCCATTGGATCTCAGCATCCAGCGCCTCTTGTGCGTCTCTGATATCGCGCCTGCGTTTCTCTTCTGCTTGCTTCCGTTTCCACCAACGATTGTAACTCTGATCGAGCATTGTAACCTCATGATATATTTGAACTTTACGTAAGTTTAGAATCAAGGCCGTTCACGTGAACGGCCCTGCTTTTGCTTCTCGAATGTAAGCTGATTGAAAGGGGTCTATACCCAGCGGTCAGATCTGGTGGAGATTTTCCCAGTCGATCGATTGATCGAAGTCGGGTTTCCCACGCTGCTTGCTTATGTAGTTGATCCAGCCAATGTCTGAATCTGGTTGGACATCCACTTCGTGGTATCCATAGTCGGTCTCTGACCAGCAGAGACGGATCATGTCGTCGAATGAGACATGATCGATGTTGGTTCGTGGGCAGTCTATCACACAGTGATAGTGAAGCCGTGTGGTGTCCCCACCCTCAAGGACGGGGATGACTTGAACCCGCTTCCCATGACGGACGAAGCTGTGTCCGAAGACCCGTCTATTTAGCAGGTTCATGAAGTGCCGAAAATTCTGAACCGCTCGATAACGATCGATCCGTGAATGGACAGTCATGTGATCCAAGGTGGTCACGAACGACTGCTTCAGCGTGAGTGTCACAGAGTAGGGTTCATGAAACCTGCTGAGGTCCACGAAGGACCTGAATGCGGATTGAAACCGGGTCTTTGTGACCCGGTCTTCAGTAACGTCGTCCATATCTGAAATCGATCAGTGGACGGTTTCGTGGTTCCAATCGAATTCAGGTTCGTCTGGAGTCAGTTCGGCAATGACAAAGTGGTGAGGGTGAGAACCGACCAACCTCTCTTGAGTGTTGTCGAACAGCGATATGTTGAACACCAGTCCATTGACGATGATGATCTGAACTGTTTGGTCACCGAATCTGTATTCGAAAGCCATCCCCTCATGCTGTCCGTTAACCTCCTGATGAAAGCGGAGCTTGGATGTCGAGATTTTTGAAGGTGCAGTTGAATATGTTGTTGGCATAGGGGTGTGTAATCCGAAAAATCGAACCTCTTGTTGTTGATGATAAATGTGAGAGAGAATGTGTTTCTCTTCCACCATACAAGCAGGCATTTTTAACCGTTCAAGACCCAATCGGCATTTTCTTGAATTTTATTTCTCAAGCGGCGATCCACTGCGGGTAGGCTATTGTTTGTTATCACCGGATTGTATTCGGAATGAGGTTGATCAAATCTTATTATTATGAATCAATTATTTAGCATCGCATCGAATATTGCCAAGGTTGGGGTCGGGCGTTCGAATCGCCTCGCCCGCTCCATTACTTCATTCGACGAATGCATCGCCTATTTGGGGCAGCGCATATGGTTGGCGCGGCTTCTACACTTGCCCCTTTGAATTAGCGCGCGGCGCAGGGCGGCTTGCCTTGCTGCTCATCGGCCATTCACAGCGATTCGTCGAAGCACCAAAGATCATGCTTGCAACCATGAGCGCCTCTGCTAGTGGCGTGTTACGTTATCACATTCAATAATCTCGATCAGGGACGATCATGAAACCGACAACTTCTCATTTGGCGCTTGCCACTGTTCTTTCGCTTGGGCTGATTGCAACTCCCGCCGCCGCCCAGGCGCAAGCGGAACCAGACGCTGATCAGGCCGAGGAACGCCTCGCAGACGATCTGCACAATCGCCAAGTCGATTACGAAGGCAACATCATCGTCAGCGCCTCTGGGCTGGAGCAATTGGATGTTCTCGCCGGTACATCCGTGCTGGACGTTGAAGACATACAGAAAAACCTGAACGGGCAGATCGGCGAAGTCCTGGCCAAGTTGCCTGGCGTGTCCGCCACCAGCTTTTCTCCCGGCGCATCGCGCCCGGTTCTGCGCGGCTTCCAAGGTGAGCGCGTGCGCATTCTGGTCGACGGTCTGGGAACGGCTGATGTCTCCAACACATCTGCCGACCACGCGACTACGATTGAGCCGCTGACGACCGAGCGGATCGAGGTTCTGCGCGGCCCGGCAGTGCTTTTATTCGGCAGCCAGGCAATCGGCGGCGCTGTCAATGTGATTGATAAGCGCATTCCGCGTCGGATCCCAGATGAGGCACTGCATTTCGATGCGATTGTGGCGGCTGACACCGCCAGCGACCTGCGCAATCTTGGCGCATCACTCGACGTGCCACTGGGCAGCAATTTCGTGTTCCACGTCGACGGCAGCTATCGCAACACCAATGATCTGGAGATCGGCGGTTTCCAAATCGCACCGGAACTGCGCGATGAAATTTTCGAGCTGGCGGATGAAGAAGAAGCCGAAGGCGAGGTTGAAGAGGCCGCGGAACTGCGTGAAGCAGCCGAAGCGCGCGGCGTCATTCCCAACTCCGCAACCGAAACCTGGACCGCCAATGCCGGCCTCAGCTTTATCTCTGGTAATAACGTCTTTGGCGCGTCGATTGGCTTTTACGACACCGACTATGGTGTACCCGGTCGTCCGGGCACAGAGCACGCCGAGGGCGAAGGTGAAGAGGGAGAAGAAGGCGAGGAAGAGGGTGAGGAAATCGTCACCATCGGCCTCGAGCAATTCCGTGCAGACTTCCTTGCCGATCTCGACCTGGGCGATGGCTTTTTTGAGCGGCTGAAGGTTCGATTTGGCTATTCCGATTACACCCACACCGAATTTGAAGGCGATGAAATCGGCACCGTGTTCGATGTCGAAAGCGTAGAGGCGCGGGTTGAACTGACGCAAAGCGAAACTGGGCCGTCGCGCGGTTCGATTGGCCTGCAATACACCTACCGCGATTTCCAGGCGATCGGGGAGGAGGCCTTTGTCGCCCCGAACACCACCGATCAATTTGCGCTGTTTGCGCTGCAGGAATTCGGCCCCGGTCCCATTCAATTGGAGGCCGCCGGCCGGATCGAATTCACCGACGTCTCCTCGCAGGACCTGGGCGTCTCGCGTGATTTCACCAATTTCTCAGGCGCACTCGGTCTGGTCTACGAGGCCGACGAGGCCTTTCGCGCTGGCGTAAATGTCTCGCGCGCAGAACGCGCTCCGGCGGCGGAAGAATTGTTCGCCAATGGCCCACACATTGCGACCCAGCAGTTCGAAATTGGGGACACCACACTGTCGACCGAAAGCGCATGGGGCGTTGAAGTTTTCGCGCGGGGCCAAGTGGGTCCGGCGAAATTCAATGTCGCCGTCTACAACCAATGGTTCGACGACTACATCTTCCTCTCCGGTAATGGCGAGGAAGAGGACGGTCTGCCAGTGTTCGTCTTCCTTCAGGATGATGCGAACTATTTCGGGATCGAAGGCGACGTCCAATTCCCATTGTTCAAAACGGGCGAGATGGAATTGCTGGCGGACCTGCGCGGTTCCTACATTCAGGCAGAGCTTGACGATGGCACCGCAGTGCCACGCATTCCGCCGATTGAATTGCTGGGTGCGCTGGAGTTGCAAACTGATGCGTTTGACGCGCGCGCAGAGGTGCAATGGTTTGGCGAGCAAGACGATATCGACGCCTTTGAAACAGAAACCGATGCATTTGCGTTTGTGAATCTATCGGTGGCCTGGCGCCCTCTGCCGAGCCGTGAGAACGTAACTCTGGTGGTCGGCGTCGATAATCTGTTCGATGTTGTTGGCCGCCGGCATGCAAGCTTCACGAAGGATTTCGTGCCGCTGGCCGGGCGCAATTTGAAAGCGAACGTCCGCTTCAGCTTCTAACTTGGCCGCTTAAGCGGGAACGCAATAAAAAGGGCAGGTCAGGCGAATGCCAGGCCTGCCCTTTTTCTATGCTTCGTTTCGGCTTTGGCCGCGGATTAATTCTCCAGAGCAAACGTCAGGTCAGCATGCTCTTCGAGCCGCTTGACCAGATCCTCGCCCATGAAGGAACCCGGCGTGCCAATGCCGCCTTCGGCCTGGCAACTGAGCAGGCCAATCGCGGTTTCTGCGATCATCCGACTGGTCGAGCCGTAACCTGGATCATATTTGCCTTTGACGCCGTAATGCAGGCTCTCACCATCCGGCATATCAGCCACAAACAGCACGTCGTAAAATCCGTTCTCACGCTCTTCCTTGCTTGGCCCTTCGCCCGGCTTGGGCGGTTTGGCGCCAAAGGGGTTTTTCATCATCTCAGCGGCGGCATTAGCCATTTTTTTGCCCGCTTCGCCTGGGCTGGTCAGCACCATCTCATCATAGACGAAATCCTCGCCATACGGGTAGCCGAGCAGGAAATTGGTGCGGTGCACGTTCTTGGTGTTGATTGCGGCCATCACAAACGGGGCGGCCCATTTGTCGAGGTCTTTCTCATAGGTCGGGACCATGCCAGAGGGCTGACTTGGCCCTTCGAACCCTGGGGTGAGGCCGAAAGAGCTGCGCAGCACATTGATGAGCTTGGGGTTCTTGGCCACTGCCTTCATCGTTTCGGTCATGCTGGCCACGGTGCCGCCTGACGCGCCGCCCGCCATCGCACGCACGCGGCCGCGAACTCTCGGAGCTGGCTTGCCAAAGCGCTTCGCCGCTTCTTTCTGAGCCATCAACACGCCGAGGTCGAAGGGGATGGAATCGAACCCGCTGGAGAAGCAGATGCGCGCACCGCTGGCCTTGGCGGCATCGCCGAACTGGTCGATCTTTTCACGCATCCAGGTCGGCTCGCCGCACAGATCGGTGTAATCAGTGCCGGTTTTGACACAGGCCTCGACCAGACTGTCACCGTAAAGCTGGTACGGTCCGACCGTGGTCAGCACGACCTTGGTTCGCTCGCACATAGCCTCAAGGCTGGCCATGTCATCGGCATCAGCCACCACCAATGGCGTGCTCGCTGGCGCACCGATTTCATCGCGAACCGCCTCCAGCTTTTCCAGGCTGCGTCCGGCCATTGCCCAGCTGGGCGCATCATCGCGGCTTTCATAATGATTGCTCAGATACTCAGCAACGAGCCGCCCGGTGAACCCGGTGGCGCCATAGATGATGATGTCGAATTCGGTCTTAGCCATACGAAAACTCTCCTCTTGCGCAGACTTGATGCGCGTGCGGAGCGGGAGAGTCAAAGCCGTTACGGCAGGCGAGGTTCCTAAGTGAGGTCGGAGAGGGGAACGCGCGGCACCACGCCGGTCTGGCTGGAGATCGCCAGCAAAGTACCGTCTTCGCTAAAATGCTGCGCTTGGCCCTGAGCCACGCCGCGATCAAAGGCGGACATCTGTGTTATGGACAATACCCATCCCGGCGGCGCCGACTGTATGAAACGGAAGGTTGCGTCCAAGCTCGATCCGCCATGCGCGCGCGGGTGCGCACCTAGGAAAAAGTCCGAGATTACCGCCAGCAAGCCAGCATCGTTGGCAAAGCCCGCTTTGGACCGCGACCACACCGCCTCAATCCCGCGCTCATTGTCTTCAAGCGCGGTGCGCCGTTCTAGCTGGCCGGGCAAATTGTCGTCAAAGCCATTGGCGTCCTTCGGCTTCTCCGGGCAGTTATCTGGCGGAGGGACATCGGGCATTTTCGCAAACAGCACTTGCTCGCTCGGCTCGCGCGCGCCGACTGCTGCGGTGACCATTTGGATCACTCGCCCGTTTAAGAGGACATCCGCCTGCCATTGGCCAATGCTGCGCCCACCGCCCACTTGCTCGCAGCGGATGGTGAGTTCCTCTGCGCCTTGGCTCGGGATACGAAACTGGATGGTCGCCCACAGCAGGGACTGCTGGCTAGCTAGCTCCAATGCGTCAACCGCCGCCCCCAGGCACGCGCCGCCCATGATATGCGGATTGCCGGGTGGGCCGACGGTGGCGGGCCTGGTGATCGGGAGAATATACTCGTCCTCGCGCCCACTCTCAGATGGCACGACCCGCCAGAATGGAAATTTGGCGATGGTCATGGGTGCAGTATCCTTTTCTAGTGGCTCGCTATCGCTCGCGTCTCACCACCCTGCTTCCTCCACCCTTCCACCCGGATAGTGTTCCCGGCAGGCTCCGGGTGGAAGGGTGGAGGGAGCGGGCGGCCAGGAACCAGGCCTACAACCTTGGCAAGGTCACACCGCGTTGGCCCATATATTTGCCCGCGCGGTCCCTATAGCTCGTCTCGCAGCGTTCATTGCCCTTCAGGAACAGGAACTGGCACGCGCCCTCATTGGCGTAAATCTTGGCCGGCAGCGGCGTGGTGTTGGAAAATTCCAGCGTCACATGCCCCTCCCAGCCCGGCTCCAAAGGGGTGACATTCACAATGATGCCGCAGCGCGCATAGGTGCTCTTGCCGAGGCAGATTACCAGCACGTCTTCGGGCACGCGGAAATATTCGACTGTGCGCGCCAATGCGAAGGAATTGGGCGGGATGATGCAGACATCGGTCTTGCGGTCGACCAAGCTGCCCGCGTCAAAGCTCTTGGGGTCAACTGTGGCCGAATTCACATTGGTGAAGATCTTGAACTCATCCGCGACCCGCGCGTCATAGCCATAGGAAGAGAGGCCATAAGAAATGACGCCCTCGCGCCGCTGAGCCTCAACAAAGGGCTCAATCATGCCCTCGTCTTGCGCCTTGGATCTAATCCACTTGTCTGAAAGAATCGCCATGCGCGATTGATTCCCGAACCAGCGCGCCGGGGCAAGCGCGGCTAAGGTTTTAGGTGTGGGTGTCTTGCGGACTTAGGTGCGAATTACGACATGCCTAAATGTGGGAATCGACCGTTGCACCTAGATATAGGAAACTACGAAAGGCAACCAGCTACGAGCTGAAATTGCTAATGACTAGAGTCGCTCAAGGAAGCTTGGTGAGACCGTATCAACGAGCCAGACATTGTTGCTCGAAACGCGAAACACAAGGCCGGAAGCTTCCATTTCGGCCGCAGCGATACGGAGAATTATTGGCGAACCCCGACGGCTTCCCACTCCAGTCGCTGTTTCTATGTCGGGGGACAGATGAACATGGTGCCGTGCCATCGGTTTGAGGCCTTCGGCCAAGATCGAATCTAGGAACCGCTCGACGGTTCCGTGGTAAAGGAATTCAGGCGGCGATTTTATAGGCCAATCCAAATTGACGTCGATGGAATGACCTTGCCTTGCACGAATGTTTGTGCCGTCTGCCGAAAACTCAAACCGTTGTTTGTCATTGTCTGCGACCACCCGCTCTAGCAGTGCTAGGTCTATATTTTTCTTGGCCAGTGACGACCGCACGTCTTGGACGCTGGCCCAGCCTGCCCTATCCAAGACTAGTCCACCTGCGCTTGGTTTATGGCGCAGCCAATATGACAGCAACTTTGAGGCTTCTTTAGACATACAGTATCGCTAGATGGCTGAAGGTTCTAAGTCCATGAGGGGTTGCTTCGCGCTTCGATCTATTGATGCTTTACCGAAAAACCAAATGCCCCACCTCACTTAATCACCTTCGCGCCCAGCGCCGGATTAAGCCCGGTTACATGGTTCAGCCATTTCTTCGGCCGTCTCAGCATGTTGTCGGGGTAGTTCACTTTTAGCCCGGCGATCTGCGCCATTGCGCCGACAAAGTGGATGCAATTGCGCGTATCGAGATCGTAATATTTGCCCGGCGCATTGCGCCATCTGCTCACCTCGGCCTTCACCCGCTCATATTGCGCATCGGTTAGCCGTACGCTGAAGTGGCGGTTGGTTTTCTTGAGGTATTTCGGTTTCTCCACGCTGATGTCGTGCACCACCGGCCCGTTCAAAATCGCGGGCGATACCTTCTTCGCGGTGAAGCCATAATTCTCGTTCACCACTTTGCCCGATCCCAGCGTCCCCTCCAGCACGATGAAGGTATGGGGATAGCGCCCAAACAGCACCGATCCGTTGAAGCTGTGAAAATGCATGGTCACCGCCGCAAAGGCGGGCCCGCTCCAAATCAGAGCGAGCAGAGTGACGATGAGGGTGGCGATCCGTTTCATGGGCGGCGTGATAAATCGAAGCTCGCTCAATTCGCAAGGGTTGGCGCAGCGGGCTGCCCCAAAAGGCTGGCATTGCCGCCCGCCGCCGTTGTGTCTGTGCAACTGACGCGTTCGGTTGCGAAGCGCGCGAGGTAATGCGGGCCGCCCGCCTTTGGTCCGGTGCCCGACAGGCCCTCGCCGCCGAATGGCTGGCTTTCCACCACTGCGCCGATCTGATTGCGATTGACGTAGAAATTGCCGACCTGCGCGGTAGCTTGCACGCGCTTACGGGTGTTCTCTATCCTGCTGTGAAGACCCAAAGTCAGGCCAAATCCAGTGGCGTTGATATCGGCGACGACTTGGTCAAGCTCGCTCGCCGCGAAGCGGGCAACATGCAGGACAGGGCCGAAATTCTCACGCTTCAGATCCAGGATAGAGTCGATTTCGATGATTGTAGGCGCGACGAAGCAACCATGCTCTGTGCCGATGGGCAGTTCACCGCGCCAGACGGTGCCGCCCAGCTGCTCTCGCCGGGCCACATGGCGTTCCAGTGCGGCTTGAGCATCGGGATCAATCACCGGGCCAACGTCAGTTGAGAGCTGGCGCGGATCACCAATGCTCAGCGCATCGAAACCGCCGCGGATCATGGCCAGCATTTCATCCGCAACATCTTCTTGTAAATAGAGTACGCGCAGCGCGGAGCAGCGCTGGCCCGCGCTTTGAAATGCGCTGGCCAGAACGTCGCGCACGACTTGCTCTGGCAAGGCGGAGGAATCGACGATCATCGCGTTTTGCCCGCCAGTTTCCGCAATCAGGGTGGCGATCGGGCCGTCGCGGCCCGCCAGTGCCAGATTGATGGCGCGCGCGGTCTCTGTGGAGCCGGTGAAGGCCACCCCGGCAATGCGCGGGTCAGAGGTGATCATTTGCCCGACATCGCCGGCCCCTGGCAGCAATTGCAGAGCCTCTGCCGGGATGCCCGCCTCATGGCACAATTTCACGGCCAGCGCCGCGATCAACGGGGTCTGCTCAGCAGGCTTGGCAATCACAGCATTGCCGGCGGCCAGCGCGGCGGATGCCATGCCGATGAAGATGGCGAGCGGGAAGTTCCACGGGCTGATCGTGGCGAACACACCGCGTCCATGCAGCGATAGCAGGTTTTCTTCGCCAGTGGGGCCGGGCAGCACGGTCGGTTCGGCGAATTGGCGGCGCGCCTCGCACGCGTAATAGCGCAGGAAATCGACCGCTTCGCGCAGCTCCAGAACCGCATCGGGCAGGGTTTTACCCGCCTCGCGTTGGCATAGGGATAGGAATTCGGCCGAATGCGCCTCGAACAGATTGGCAGCCTCATCGAGCAGCGCGGCCCGGCTTTCCCCGCCCAGCGCATCCCAGCCCGGCTGGATCGCGAGCGCACTGGTGATTGCATAATCGACTTCCTCTGCCGTCGCGTCGCGGCGCGTGCCCACCTGGCTGCCCAGATCATACGGCATGGTGATCGGCGCGATCTCGCCCGGCTCTTCACTGACAAAGGTGGGGCTGGCGTTCCATTGCTGCTGAGCCAGCTCGCCAAGGCGAACCTCCAGCGGGCCGCGCGCCAGGGGGTCTGACAGGTCGATCCCGGCGCTGTTTGTTCGGCCCTCAAAAATGTCGGCAGGCAGGGGAATGTTGGGATTGCGAAAGGGTGAGCATCCGGCCAGCTGCGCAACCGGGTCCCCGGCCAGATCAGCGGCGGGGATATCGGCATCGCCCATCCGGTTTACGAAACTGGTGTTGGCGCCGTTTTCGAGCAGGCGGCGCACGAGATATGCGAGCAGTTCCTTGTGCCCGCCAACCGGTGCATAAATGCGCACCGGCGTACGGTTGTTACCCTCCAGAGCGGCCAGCGCATCATACACCTCCTCGCCCATGCCGTGCAGGCGCTGGAATTCATATGATTTGCCTGCGGCCAGGCTTTTGACCGCCGCGATGGTGTAGGCGTTGTGAGTGGCAAAGGCGGGGCGGATCACATCGGCGTGCTCAAACAATCGCGCTGCGCAGGCGAGGTAGCTGACATCGGTGGCAAGCTTGCGCGTGAACACCGGATAATCGCTGAGGCCGCCGACCTGGGCGAGCTTGATCTCGCTGTCCCAATAGGCACCTTTGACAAGGCGAACGAACAGCTTGCGGCCATGGCGGCGCGCTAGCTTGGCGGCCCAATCGCACAGCGGCAGCCCGCGTTTTTGATAGGCCTGCAGGGCGAGGCCAAACCCCTCCCAGCGCGATCCATCGGCGCGCACGAACAGGCTGTCATCGGCCATCAGTTCTTCGATAATGTCGAGCGAGAGTTCGAGGCGTTCGGCTTCCTCCGCATCTATGGTGAAATGGATGTCGGCATCGCGCGCCTTTTCGGCCAGCGCGCGAACGATTGGCACCAGGTCGGTGCGGGCCTGATCCGCATGCAAAAAGTCATACTTTGGATGCAGGGCCGACAGTTTCACCGATATTCCCGGCGAGGGTCCGATCCCTCCCTTGGCCTCTTTTGCAAGCCTTTCGACCGCGCCTTCATACGCCTCGCGATAGCGCGCGGCATCGGCAAAGGTCATTGCCGCTTCGCCCAGCATGTCGAAACTGTGCGTGAGACCCTTGGCGCGTTCCGGCTTGGCTCGGTCCAGTGCCTCGTCGATGTCCCGGCCAAAGACGAATTGCCCGCCGAGGATTTTCATCGCCTGTAAGGTCGCCTTGCGCACCACAGGCTCGCCGAGTCTGTTAACCGCGCGTTTCAGGCTGGACCCCATGCCGCGCTGATGCGCCTCTGGCGGGTCGATCACCTCGCCGGTCAGCATCAGAGAGAATGTCGCCGCGTTGACGAAGGTGGAGGAGCTTTCGCCCAAATGCTCCGACCAATCTACGCGCGCGATCTTGTCCTTGATCAGTGCATCGGCGGTGCTCGCATCGGGTACGCGCAGCAGTGCCTCTGCCATGCACATCAGGGCGATGCCCTCCTCTGTGTCGAGCCCGAACTGCTGCAAGAAAGCGTCGATCCCGCTGGCCTTTTTCGTGCGCGCGCCCTCGATCAATTGGGTCGCCAGTTCAGCCGAGGCCTGATGCAGGCGCGAGGCGGGGGCGGCCTGCTCAATGCGCTCTGCAATGCAGGCGTTTTCCTCCGCGCGATAGGCGCGGCGCAGATCAGATCGGTCGAGCGGTTGAAGGTTCGTCACAGCTTGCGATTCGCACTTATATGATTGCACTGATCCGGTGATCTGAACCTGGATGGATCGCCGCGCAAGCCCTTGCGACACACGCCAATACTGGCGTCGCTGGGCGTGGGGTTAGAGCGGCCCGATCAAACGGCCTGCGACCGCATCCAGACGGGCAACCAATTCCGGATCATGCTCATCAGGCGCGGTGATCACTGCATCATCTAAAGCGGTATCAATTGGTGAGGGTTTGCGCCCATCAGGCAGCGCATTGATCAAACGCACGATCATTTCGCGCGCCAGATCGCCATTAGCCTGCATCTGGGTGACAACTTGCGCCACGTCGACCTCATCGCCCTCACGCCAGCAATCATAGTCGGTGACCATGCCGATCAGCGCATAGGGCAGCTCTGCTTCGCGGGCGAGTTTTGCCTCTGGCATGGCGGTCATTCCGATCACATCGGCGCCCCATTCGCGGTACATCCTGCTTTCCGCGCGGGTGGAGAACTGCGGTCCTTCCATCGCCAGATAGGTTGCCCCAGCGGTGACCTTGCCCTTCGCCTCGGTGATCGCATCGACGGCCATTTGCGACAGCCGGCCGCACACCGGATCGGCCATGGAGACATGGGTCACAAAGCCCGAGCCGTAATAGGTTGAGGGGCGCCCTTTGGTCTGATCGATGAACTGATCGACCACGACGAAATGGCCCGGAGGCAGCTCCTCTCGTAGGGATCCCACCGCCGAAATGGCCAGAATGTCGGTGCAGCCCGCGCGTTTTAGCGCATCCACATTGGCCCGCGAATTCACCTCGCTTGGGGTAATTGGATGGCCCCTGCCATGACGCGGCAGGAATCGCACCCGAACATCGCCGATCCGCCCGCACAGAATCTCGTCCGATGGCTCGCCCCAAGGGGTCTCCACCGCGATCCATTGCTGCTCTTTCAGCCCTTCGATATTGTAGAGACCCGAGCCTCCGATAATCCCGATTGTCCATGGGCCGGCCATGCGTTTCATCCTTTAAAAATTGCGCGAAAGAGCGTGTCCGATGCGGGCGGAACCGCCAAGAAAGCGTTAAGTCAGATCGAAGGGTTCGGGCAAGGCTTTGCGAACGGCTTTGCCCGCCTGAGCAAACGGGCCGGCAATCGATGGTCGCGCCTGCATCCGTTCAAAATGCGCTGCGAAGCGAGGCCATTTATTCAGCGGGGTTTCAGCGACGAGCGAAACCTGCATCAGGCAACAGGCGACCGAAATATCCGCAATCGACAGCGCGTTACCAGCAAAAAACTCATTGTCGCCCAGTGCGCTCTCCAGATATTCGAACACTGGCGGCAGTTTTGTCGCCCATGTCTCGCGCGCGGTCTCCAGATCAGGCGCCTCGCCTTTGGTGATCGAAAAGAAGATTGGGCGAAAGATGCCGAGACCCCCGGCGGGAGCCAGCATGGTGTCGGCGTATTCTTCGAAAAACAGCGCCCGCCCGCGGGCAAATGGCTCGGCAGGGTAGAGCGCAGGGTTGGGATGCTTCGCCTCGATATAGCCGCAGATTGCAGAGGAATCGGCAATGGTGCCGTCTGTTCCCTCAGCCGCGACCGCGCGGTCGCGCAGCACGGGAATGCGCTTCATTGGCGAAATGTCTTTGAACCATTGTGGAGGATCGAACACGTTGACTGGTTCGACATCAAAGCCAGCGCCCTTTTCAAGGCAGACACTGGCAACTTTGCGTACGAATGGAGAGATGGGGCTGCCATAGATGACAAGGTCGTTTGGGGCGTCGGACATATCGTCTTCCTTTTCCGGGCCGGTGCCAGATTTTCGGTTGCACTCCGCAATTGATCGTGGTCGCTGGAGATCGCAAGCATTATCGTGTGAGCCTGCAAATGCGATTGAACTTTGCTGGCCAAAGGTCCACGTTGATTGCCAACACAAATCCAGAAAAGATTCGAGAGAGGCATTTCCATGGTCACCCAGTACAAAAATCTCATCAATGGCGAGATGATTTCCACCACCGACGTGCTCGACGTGGTCAATCCGGCCAATGAAGAAGTCATCGGCCAGGTGCCGGTCTGCGGTCAGGCGGAGCTGGACCAAGCGGTCGCCGCAGCCCGCGCAGCATTTAAGACCTGGAAGAAAACCCCGCTGGAAGAACGCCGCGCGGCGATTATGGCGATTTCCGGCGCGATCAAGGAAAATGCCGACGAGCTGTTCCGTTTGCTGACTAGCGAGCAGGGCAAGCCGCATGAGCAAGCCAAAGGCGAAATTTATGGGGCCGCCGCTATGTCCGCGGCACAATCGACCCTCGAGCTGGAAGATGAGATCAACGAAGACAGCGATGCCCGCCTGAGCCGTACGCGCCGCGTCCCGGTCGGCGTGGTCGGCGGCATTGTGCCGTGGAACTTTCCGGTCATGATGGCGATCCAGAAGATCGTACCAGCGATGCTTTCTGGCTGCACGATTGTGCTCAAGACTTCGCCTTTCACACCGCTGGCAACATTGCGCATTGCAGAGCTGATCGCGGACAAAGTGCCGGCAGGCGTCGTCAACATTATCACCGGCAATGATGATCTTGGCCCGATGATCACGTCGCATCCAGATATCGACAAGGTAACCTTCACTGGTTCAACCGCGACGGGCAAGAAGATCATGGAAGGCGCAAGTGCCGACCTGAAACGCATCACGCTGGAGCTGGGCGGCAATGATGCCTCCATCGTCATGCCGGATGCCGATCCCAAGAAGGTGGCGGAGCAATTATTCTGGTCCAGTTTCCAGAATGCTGGCCAGGTCTGCATCGCGGCCAAGCGCATATATATCCATGAAGATATCTATGACGAGCTGTCCGCTGCGATCGCCGAATATGCGAGCCAGGTGAAGGTGGGCGATGGCGCTCAGCAAGGTACCGGCGTTGGACCGATCCAGAACAAGAAGCAGTTTGACCGCGTGGTTGAGTTGATAGAGGACGCCAAGGACAACGGCTATAAATTCCTGGTCGGCGGTGACACTGATCCATCAGGCTCTGGCTATTACGTGCCGATCACCATTCTCGACAATCCGCCGGAAGATGCGCGGATCGTGGCCGAGGAGCAATTTGGCCCGGTTATGCCGCTGATGAAATTCTCCTCCGAAGAAGAAGTGATCCAGCGTGCCAACAATTCGGAATATGGCCTGGCAGGTGCGGTTTGGACGGCCGATGCAGACAAAGGCGTTGAGATTGCAGAACAGCTGGAAACCGGCACCGTGTGGGTCAACGAGTTCATGCATTTGTCACCCTTCGCTCCGTTTGGCGGGCACAAGCAATCAGGCTTTGGCGCGGAATATGGCAAGGAAGGCCTGAAGGAATTTACATATCCGCAAGTAATTACTGTAAAGAAAGACAATGTTCCGGCATAATCCCGGTATGTGAATGTTATTGATCAGGAGGGGTCGCACAATCATGGCGCTCAAATTTTCTAAGTCGCGCGGCATAATGCTGGCAGCGGTGGCTGCTGTTGCTGGACTGGGCGCAGCGATGCCTTTGCAGGCGCAGTTTAATGTCGGCAATGTCGTCAAATCAGCCAAGAAGGTCGCGGAGGCGGCGAGCTTCTCTGATGAGGAAATCGTCGTTTTCTTCAGTCAAATGTCCGAGGAAATGGATAGCCAGAACCCGGTTGCCACCTTGGATGATCCCTATGGTCAGCGGCTGGCTGCCCTTACCGAGGGGCTAGACAGCTACGACGGGCTCGATCTCGACATTAAGGCCTATCTTGTGAAGGACGTGAACGCCTTTGCCATGGGTGATGGAACGGTGCGTGTCTTCGCTGGCCTGATGGACAAGTTTGAAGATGATGAGCTGCGCTGTGTGATCGGTCATGAGATCGGCCACGTTAAGCTGGAGCATGGCAAAAAGCGTATGAAGCGCTCTTTGCAACAAGATGCAGCGCTTAGCGTAGCCGGTACAGCGAGCAGTGATGTTCGCCGGCTGGCCAATTCAGAGCTGGGCAAGATGTTTGGCGATGTTGTCACCGCACAGCATTCGCAAAAGGCCGAGCGTAAATCAGACGATTATGCGATCGAATTTATGCGCGCCAATAATTATGATGCGCAGGCCTGCATCACAGCGATGGAGAAACTGGGTGAACTGAGCTCTGGCGGCGGAATTGATCTGCTGAAGACGCACCCCAGCCCGCAATCCCGCGCGAAGCGGATGCGTAAACAGTTGAGCTAGGACAGCGCTACCAAGCTCATCCAAGCTTTTACGATTTAAGCAGCGGCCGCTCAGGAAACTGGGTGGCCGTTTGCTTTTGTGCAGGGAGAGTTGGGCAGGCGCGGCGCCAATGCAAACCAACCAAGCGCGCGGTTTTCCTACTCGTAGCGGTGTCGATAGGACGCTGGAGGCTCTTTGAAACGTCTATCACCAGGTGTGACCGTCTATTTTTAAACGGCAAAGGCACGGTTTGCGCCGATTCGCTCAAAAGTCACACATTGCATCGCGCGAACTGCTCTAAAGCTCTGAAAACGTGTGCCTCTCTGCCAAAGGTCACACTTTTGAAAACGCGAACTGTGTTCCAAACACCGACCAAACTCTGATCTATGGAAGGCGCAGCAGTGCTTGGCCCAAGCGGCTCTGTCTGGAGCGGACGTGCCTGCCTAAGAATGTGCGCTATTCACCCGCTGGTTTGCGCAGTAGATCGAGGCCCACGGCCCAGCGGTTCTGGAAACCGCGCCAATGCTCTGGCTCGTCCGGTCCGGCAAACTTGCCATTGAGCTGTTCGCCAAAGCTGGTTTCCCAGCTGCTGTCGTTGGAGTTCGGCGCTGGCACGTCGAGATAGCTCGCCTTGTCCGCATCGCCCTTCAAATGCAGGTCGAGGAAAGCGGCGACGAAATGCTGGTTGATGCCGTTGATGCGGTCTTGCCGCCACACCGGTTCGGCCAGGAACTCCGCGACGCGAAACGGCGCATCATCCGGAACGGTGAAGTCATTGCCGACGGTATTATGGCGGGCCTCGCGGTAGACCAGCATATGCCGAGCGGTCCCGGTCAATTGGTCGAAAATCCAGCTAATGCCGTCTGCGTAGTTGGAAACGTCATCTTCGCTGCCAGCGACCATCAGCACCGGCGCACTGATCTGGCTTAGCGTCTCATCGCTCCATACACGGTTGTCCGGTTGTCCGCCCCATGGGGCAAAGGCCACGACGGCATCCACCCCAGCATCCTCACTCGCCGCTTCGCGCAGTTGCGCCAGCGCATCCTCGGGCACTTGGGCAAAGGTCTCGCTGTCATAGTCATAGTCGCCGCCCGCTGTTGCCAGCGCCCCATAACCACCCATGGAGTAGCCAATGACCGCGATGTGCTCTGGGTCAATCGCACTGTATACGCCTGTCTGACCAGAGGCGCTGCGCGAGACCAGTTCGCCGAGCACTTGGCGCTGATCGAGAGAGCGATCGACCAGGACCTTGGTAAAGGAATAGAGGAAGTCGGTTACGCCCTCGATCCGCATATCGCCGTGATCAATGGAGGCAACGACATAGCCGCGCGAGGCGATGTGTTCCGCCAGATTGCTGAACTGCGTGCTCCAGCCGTTAAAGCCGTGGCTCATAACAACCAGGGGAAATTGCTGGTCTGAGAGCGGCTCCGCGCCTGCAAAAGCTCGTCCGGTGTACTCCAGCGATACCGGCTCCATCGCTGGCGGCATCATGGTGTGCTCGTAAGTGATCGGTTCTGCGCCAGAAGCCGCACTGGCCGGATAGAACATGCGTACCTTGAGTTCGCGCACGTGCTCTTCGACCTGTCCGCTCGCCAGACCCAACTTGGTGAAGGTCAGCCGACCGGGCAGGCTGAACACCGTCTCCTCGGTACCGACTTGATACTCGCCATAGCGCCCCAGCTTCGGAGTCTCGCCATCCATACCCTCATGTACGGTCGGACTAGCGACATAGGCCGCGGTGCCTGCACCAATTCCGAGCAGGGCGAGGGCGCTCAGCGCTACGTATCGTTTCTTCATTGCGGTCGTGGTCTTTCCCATTGCGATGAGCGAAGAGCTTGCGGTCGGCCCTATCTGCGTGCACTTCTTACAGCGAATGGACGTGAGGGGAAGTGATGACATTTGGCGCCAATGATCTGATCGAAGGGCTGAGCCGGGTTTTGGCGCGCGCAGGCATGGAAGCTCCGGTCGGGCTGGAGCGGCTGACCGGCGGTGCGACTATGGAGAGCTGGCGGTTCTTCAGCGACAGCGAGGGCTTCGTCCTGCGCCGTGCGCCCAGCCTGAAGTTTATGAATGATCGCCCGTTTGGTCACGATACCGAGGCAGCAGTGATCCGCGCCGCAAATGCTGCCGGTATGACCGCGCCTGAGGTTATTGCGGAGCTACAGCCGGAGGACGGCATTGGCAGCGGCTTCGTGATGCGCGCATTGCCGGGCACGGCCGACCCTAAGGTGATCCTGCAGTTTGACGAGGCGGATGCTCTGCTGCGAGAGGCGGCGCAGGACCTCGCCCGTATTCACTCGCTGACCCGCGATGATGTGCCCGATGCGGTGCCGGTGATGGACTACCGAGAGGCCATTGCCGATCTGCGCGCGCAGTTTGAGGAGGCGGGCGGCGACCGCCCGATCATCGCGCTGGGTCTGAAATGGATGGAGGACAATTGTCCTGAGCCTTGCGAACCCGTGCTCAATCACGGTGATTACAGACTCGGCAATTTGCTGGCGGAGGAGGGGCATCTTACGGGGGTGCTTGATTGGGAACTCGCGCATTTCGGCGATCCGCATGAAGACCTGGCCTTTGGCTGTATGGCGGTGTGGCGGTTTGCGCGGTATGATCGGCCTGCCCTCGGGCTTGGCTCGCTGGAGGCTTACTTTGCCGCATATGAGGCCGAGAGTGGCCACACAGTCGACCCTGCCCGCTTCCGTTATTGGCTGATCCATCGCACTGTGTGGTGGGCTCTGGGCTGCCTCAAGATGGCGCAATTTTGGCGCAGCGGTGAGGACCGCATGCTGGAGCGCGTGGTGATCTCTAGGCGCACGAGCGAGCAGGAGCTCGATTTGTTGATGCTGCTGGAGGAAGACGCGCCGGATGGAGAGCGCGCGCAGAAAGTTGATCCGGACATCTCTGCCGCAGCTGAACGCGGTGAAGCGACCACAGGAGAGATGGCGGCCGCGATCTCAGAATGGTTGGCCACGCTTAAAGATAAGGTCGAAGGACATGATCGTTTCCAGCTTGCGGTGGCGCGTAATGCTCTGGGCATGATCACACGAGACGACGCCATTCTGCCGCCGCATTCGGATTACGAATTGGTGCAGGACATTCTAAGCGGTGACGAAACGCTGGCATCACCAGGTCTTCTTGCCGAAATGAAGGAAGCAGCGCTGGAAAAGCTGACGGTGGATGTGCCGAAATACCCTGCGCTTGAAGCGGCGTGGAAATTATGGACTGGAGAAGACTAAATGCACTTCGCAATTCCCACCGACCTTCAAGCTTATCTTGATGAACTCGACGCCTTTATCGAGGCCGAGATCAAACCGCTCGAAAACGCCGACGACAATATCCGCTTCTTCGACCACCGCCGTGAGCATTCGCGCACCGATTGGGATCGTGGGGGCCTGCCGCGCGAAGAGTGGGAAGAACTGCTCAAGGAGGCCACGCGCCGCGCCGATGCTGCCGGACACTGGCGTTTCTCAGCACCTGCTCAATATGGCGGCAAAGACGGATCGAACCTCTGGATGGCGGTAATCCGCGAGCACTTTACGAGGGCGGGTCTCGGCCTGCACAACGACCTTCAGAACGAGCACTCGATCGTCGGCAACTTCCCCTTTGTCGCTATGTTCGATCAATGGGGGACCGATGAGCAGAAACAGGAATTCATCCTTGGAGGTTTCGAGCGTAGAACGCGCCTCGCCTTTGGCCTTACCGAGCCGCATCACGGATCTGACGCCACCCATATGGAGACACACGCAGTGCGTGAGGCACGCGACGGTGTCGATGGCTGGCTGATCAATGGCGAGAAGATGTGGATCACCGGCATGCACGCCGCGACCCATTGTGCGATGTTCGCGCGCACTGGCGGCGCGGCGGGCGATGCCAGCGGCATCACCTGTTTCCTGGTCCCCAACCCTAATCCCGGCATCAAGATCGAGGAGTGGATGTGGACCTTTAACATGCCCACTGATCACCCGCGGCTTTCGGTCAAGGACGTGTGGGTGCCGGACAGTGCGATCCTTGGCGTGGAAGGGCGCGGTCTCGCACTGGCACAGAGCTTCGTCCACCAGAACCGCATCCGGCAGGCGGCGAGTTCTTGCGGCGCGGCGATGTTCTGCATCGACGAGAGTGTGAAATACGCACGGGAGCGCAAACCTTTCGGCGAGGAACTGGCGAAAAACCAGGCGATCCAGTTCCCGTTGGTCGAGCTGGCCACGCAGGCCGAGATGCTGCGTCTGCTGATTTTCAAGACTGCGTGGGAAATGGATAACATGCCGCATGAAGAGATCGAACGGACGATCTCCGACAAGGTCTCGATGTGCAACTACTGGGCTAACCGGCTGTGTTGCGAGGCGGCGGATCGGGCGATGCAGGTCCATGGCGGCATCGGCTATTCGCGGCACACGCCGTTCGAACATATCTATCGCCACCACCGCCGCTATCGGATTACGGAGGGCAGCGAGGAAATTCAGATGCGCAAGGTGGCGGCCTATCTGTTTGGCTATTTGGGGCCGAAACGCGGGCAATTCGACTAACGACTTCTATCAAGCTCTAGCAATATCGTTGCGCCGCGCTAGTCTCAGTCCCAACACAGGGAGAGACTTACCATGCGCCGCTTCGCACCTCACGTTATTGGCACCCTTCTCGCGGGTTCCATGCTCGCCATGCCCGGCGCGGCCCTCGCGCAGGACGACAAAGAATGGGACATCGAAGCGCCTAAGGGTGCGACAGTCGAACAAGTGCCGATTGAGACCGATGAAGGCACGTGGATGGACGTGGACGTCGCGCCCGATGGCGACACGCTCGCCTTCACCATGCTTGGCGATATCTACACCATGCCGATCACCGGCGGCACGCCTACGCGCATTGCCGAAGGGCTAAGCTGGGAAGTGCATCCGCGCTTTTCGCCTGATGGCTCGCGCATTGCCTTTACCTCGGATCGCGGCGGGGCGAACAATATCTGGGTGATGAATGCCGATGGCTCTGACAAACGTCAGCTGACCAAGGAAGAATTCCGCCTGCTCAATCAGCCAACCTGGTCGCCGGACGGGCGCTTTATTGCGGCCAAGAAGCATTTTACGACGCAGCGTTCGCTCGGCACGGGTGAGATCTGGATGTACCACATTTCTGGCGGCGGCGGTGTGCAGGTGGTGAAGCGCGCCAGCGAAGCCTTGCAGAAAGAGCTGGGTGAGCCGGTGTTCGCGCCCGATGGCAAGGCGATTTACTACACGCGCAACACGACACCGGGTAACACCTTTATCTATGCGCAGGATTCCAATGCCGGTATCTTTGCGATTGAACGGCACGATCTGGAAACAGGCGAAGTGACCACGGCGGTCGATGGTTATGGCGGCGCGGTGCGCCCTGCGCCTTCGCCTGACGGAACTGAGATCGCGTTTGTGCGGCGCGACAAAGACACTTCGCAATTGTGGGTCAAGGAAATCGCCAGCGGGCGGGAGCGGATGGTTTACGGCGCGCTAGACCTCGATGTGCAGGAAACCTGGGCGGTAACCGGGGTCTATCCCAATATGGATTGGACGCCTGATAGCCAGTCCATCGTGTTCTGGGCGGGCGGCAAATTGAACCGCGTGAACCGCGATGGGTCTGGCCATGCGGTGATCCCATTCAGTATCAGCGACACGCGCGGCATTGCCGACGCGCCGCATCCTGAGATCGAGGTCTCGCCTGATCGCTTTGCCACCAAGATGGCGAAGTTCGGCACATTGTCCCCTGATGGCAGCCGCGTGGTGTTTGAGAGCCTTGGCAAGCTCTATACGAAGTCCGCGCGGGGCCGAGACGCAGCCCGTCCTTTGATCGGCGGCAGCGATGATGCTGTCGAAGCCTATCCCGCTTACAGCCGCGATGGATCGCGCATCGCGTTCGTCCGTTGGACGGACGAGGGGCTGGGTCAAATCCTTGTCGCCAATGCTGACGGTTCGGGCGCGCGGGTAATCTCTCAGCAGCCAGGGCATTACGCTAATCTCGCCTTTTCACCTGATGGCGCCATGGTCGCCTATGAAAAGCGCAGCGGCGGCTATCTCACCGCGCCGGAATTTTCCGAGAACACCGGAATCTATCTGCAGGCCGTTGGCGGCGGCGCGCCCAAAATGGTCGCCCGCTCCGGCTCGCGCCCGCAATTCGGCGCGGATGCGACCCGCATTTTCATGATCGGCCGCGATGGCGACAAGCTGGCTCTCATGTCGGCCGACTTTGATGGCGAGAAAAAGCGCACCCATGCAACCGGCACTCTGGTCAATGATTTTCAGGTTTCGCCGGATGGCAAAACCATCGCCTTTCGCCAGAATTACGAAGTGTTTGCCATGCCGGTTATTCCGGGCGGCAAGCCGGTCGATGTGAACGAGACCAAGGGACCTGTTCCGGTTACCAAGGTGTCTAGCGGCGGGGCGGATTACCTCGGCTGGGCGCGCGGAGGAGAGACCCTGTTCTGGTCGATCGGGCCGGAGCTGAAGCAAACGCAAGTTAGCGATTTCTTCCGCAACGCGCCCAAGGGTGAGGATGACGCAGATGGTTATGAAGAGCCGGACAGCGGCATTTCGATGGCGGTCACAATTACCGCTGAAAAGCCCAGTGGCACGGTTGTCATTACCGGCGCGAAAGTACTGACTATGGCCGCTGGGCTGGGCACCCAAGACGCGGGTATGATCGAGAACGGCGTGATCGTGATCGAGGGCGACCGGATTGCGGCGATTGGCGCGGCGGGCGAGGTGGCCATTCCCAGCGGCGCGACAATGGTCGATGCCAGCGGCAAGGTGATCATGCCTGGCTTTGTCGATGCGCACCATCATGGCCCCCACGGCACGGGCGATTTGGTCCCGCAGCAGAACTGGAGCCTCGTGCAAGATTTAGCGCTCGGCACTACGACGACGCACAACCCCTCGAGCAATTCCAGCCTGATCTTTGCTTCAGCCGAGCGGCAGATGGCGGGCACGTTGCTCGCCCCGCGCATCTTTTCTACCGGAGAGATCATCTACGGTGCGAAGGCTCCGAGCGTGTATGCGCGGATCGACTCTTACGAAGATGCGCTCGCGCATGTCCACCGGATCAAGGCGCAGGGCGGCATTTCGGTTAAGAACTACAACCAACCCCGGCGCGACCAACGCCAGATGGTGGCGCGCGCAGCGGCTGAAGAGAATATGCTCAACGTCGCCGAAGGTGGCTCGCTGTTCGGGATGGATATGAACCTCATCGCGGATGGCAATTCGACTATCGAGCACAATGTACCGGGCGATGTGCTTTACGAGGACGTGCTGCAATTCTTCGGCCAATCAAACTCGAATTACACCCCTACGCTGAATGTGACTTATGGTGGGCTTGCCGGCGATCCTTATTGGCGGCAGGCGACCGACGTGTTCGATCATCCGTTGATGATCCACACCCCGCCCAAGGTGCTGCTCGCGGCCACCGCGCGGCGGACTAAGGCACCCGAATGGGCATTCGTTGACGACAACGCTGCGCGCGAGGCGAAGAAGATTTCGGATCGCGGCGTGAAGGTTTCTATCGGCGCGCATGGTCAGCAACCTGGCATTGGTGCTCACTGGGAAATTTGGACCTTTGCGCGCGGCGGGATGACCCCGGTTGAAGCGCTCAAAACCGCAACTATTTGGCCTGCGGAATCGCTGGGTATGCAAAAGGACGTGGGCAGTCTTGAAGTCGGCAAGCTAGCAGATTTGCTGGTGTTGAGCGCTGATCCAACTGCCAATATCCGCGACACAGACAAAATCGAAAGCGTAATGATCGGCGGCCGGATGTACGACACCGCGACTATGCAGGAAGTCGCAACCGGCACTGGTGGGCGCCGCGCCTATTGGTGGGAAAGCGGCCAAGGAGGCAATGCTGGCGGATCAGAGGCGGCGACCCATGCGGGCGGCGGCCACAACCACGGAGACGGTGATGGGGGCAGTCAATAGAGGCTAATCCGCTTCGATCAGAGTGCGCAGATCCTTCAGAGCCTTGGCTCTGAGTTGGTGCACGCGCGGGACGCTGACCTCCAAAATCTCAGCGATCTCGGTGAGGTTCATTTCCTAAACGAAGAACAATTGCAGCACCAGCTTTAGCCGGTCTGGCAATTCGGTCATGGCCCGGATCAAGCGCTCGCGGTCTTCCATGTCTGAAAGGACCTCGAATGGGTCTGGATCGTCGCTGGCAAAGGCCGTGCTGGTTTCATCATATTCCTCTGAGATTGAGGTGACGGTGACGCCGGACGCCTCAATCTCCAGCAATTCGGCATCGGATATTTTCAGGCGATCTCCGATTTCTGCGCGGCTGGGTTCGCGCCCCAGTTCTGCGCGCAATTCGCTCAGTGCAGCCTCGTAATAGGCGCGTTTCTTCCGCGCTGTGCGGCTGTCGTTCATCAGCTTGCGGATCTGATCGAGCATTGCCCCGCGCACCCGAATTTTCGCATATGCGGCAAAGCCGTCTTCGGTCGGGCCGGAATGCCGCATGGAGCATTCGGTGAGCGCGATGACACCGACCTGCATCAGGTCTTCAACCTCTAATCCCTCGCGGCCCATCCCATAGACATGCCAGGCTGTGCTGCGGACGAGCGGCATGAAGCGGCGAACGCGGTCGTCTATCTCTGCCCGGTTTGAAGCACCATAGCCCGCCACCCCGGTGGGCGCGGTTCTCGTAAAGCTGCTGGGATCGTGTTTCATGCGGCCATTGCTCCTGGCTCGTCTTGGGCGGCCGTCGCCGCTGTTTCATCTGGTAAAGCGGCGGCAGGCGGCGCGGTTTCAGTCTCCGCGCCAATCACGCCGACCACCTCGACCGGCTGGGTCGTTGGCAATTCGTTGATCGACAGCACTAAACAGCGCGGAACCCGCTGATTGAGCAGGGTAGCAATCGAACGGCGTACAGGCGGTTGAACAATCAGTGCAATCGGTTCGCCTTCTGCCTCCAAAATCCGGGTGAGTGTTTCGGCAATCATGCTGCCGCATTCCGGCTCGATCAGCGGCTGGCCCGTGGCGGGATCCGGCACGCTGCCGAGGATCGCGGCCTCGAGGTTGGCATCCAGGGTCGCCACCCTCAGCCGTGCACCCGGCTCACAAATTCGCGCGATCAGCTTTGCGCCCATATCGGCGCGCACCGCATCGACCAGCAGGTCAAATTCCTGTGTGCGTTGCAGGGCGAGCGCGAGGCTGGTGAGGACCGCTTGTGGATGGCCTAGGCCAATTCCATCGGCGATCAAGGCACGGAAGATGCGGGTGATCGCGGCCAGTGATAATGGCTCTGGATGGACGGTTTCAACGAGGCTGGGTGAGCTTTCTTTGAGCGCATCTAGCAATTCGCGCACTTCCTCAGGTCCGAGGAGTTCCTGGGCCTGTGCGAGCAGTGCTTGATTGGCATGGGTGGCAATGACTGTGCTGGGATCGACGGTCAGGAAACCTTCCGCAATCGCATGGTCACGCTCGCGCGGCTCGATCCAGATTGCCGGGCAGTCAAAGCTTGGGTCGCGCGTTGCCTCGCCGGTTAGGCCGTGGCCCTGGCGGACATCGCCTGCGTCAATCGCCAGCAAACGGTCGGGGCGAACTCGGCCGTGAGCGAGGCTGACCCCGCCCAGCAGAACTTCGTAATCCTGTGCGCCCATTTCGACCTCAACCGAAACTAGGGGGATAGGATATGAGGCCATTTTCTCAAAACCCCGCTGCGGCGTATCGCAAGGTCGACCTTGATGCCCGGATTGAAGCATCCGGCGGCGATGACCTGACCCGGATATGTTTGGAGGAGGCTGTAGCGGCATTGCGTCAGGCTGAGCTTGCCTGCGCAGCGGGCGGCAAAGCCGCGCGCGATCCCTTGTCCCGCGCGCATGGGATCACCCTTTGGCTGTGCCGCGGAGTAGCCTCCGACAATCCTTTGCGCGCAGCTTTGGTGCAATTCTATGGCGGTCTAGCGGCGCAGATCCGGCGCAATATGACCCAGCCGATCCTGGCCGAAATTGTGACCGTCCGCGGTGATCTAAACGATCTTTTGCAAGCGACACAAGCTGTGCGCACCCCAGGCAGTGTCAGTGACAGTATCCCCGAGGCGGCATAGTCGCTGGAGCACAAGCGTGCATCAGGGCAGCAGAGCCTCAGCGATAATCCGTGCGGCATCCTCTGGATATTCCAGTGGGTGAAAGTGCGTACGGTCTGGCCTGTGCATGTCGGTTGCATTGGGCATTGCTGCCGCTAGTCCGGGCCACGTTGGCGAGGATTTGAAGTCGTTCAGCCCAGTCTGCTTTGCCCGCACAATCAGCACCGGAATGGCGACCTTGGAAGCGGCTGCATGAATGCCGCTGTTGCTGCGGCTGCTTGCATAGACACCCGCCTCAACCTCTGGCGAGCATGCGAGTTCCATTCCATCGCGATTCTCAGCAGGCACGAGCCCATATCGGCAATAGTCGGCGAATACACGGCGGTCGAACAGGCTGTAGGGCTCGCGGTCCTCAAATCGCTCCATCATCGCCTGGACCGTGGCAAATTCGCGCTTTCGCCGGACCGCGGGATGAGGGTTGTTGGCGGTGAACAGGTCTTGCTCCAGTTCATAGAACTCGGGTGGCAGCACGGTTGGGTCAAACAGGATATGCTGTTTGAAGAGATGTGGATGGTCATGCGCTGCCTGTAGCAATGCATGCGCACCCATCGAATGCCCAATGCCTATCACCTGACTCAGGTCGAGGTGGGCTAGCATGGCCGCAATGTCATCGGCGATTTCAGCCCAATTGGCGATTGGTCCACCTTCTGATTGGCCGTGCCCGCGCAGATTCAGCGAGATAATTCTTCGCTCAGGAAAGCGTTCGATGATCGGATCAAACACTCGGCCATGGAAGCCGGTTGCATGCGCAAAGACAAGCGGTGATCCGCCGCTCTCTGGGGCGCCTGGCCACTCCCAATAGGCTAGGTCGCAGCCCCCAATTTCGACTGTCTTCAACGCAGGTCTTCTCATGCCCTGTGCTGTAAAGCCCTCAAATCAGGACGCAACACTTGCTGCTTCCACTGGAGCGGGGGCGGGTTCTTTGGGCAGGGTAATCTTCAACAAGAAGAAGCCCGCCAGAGCCGACACCAGCGATCCCGACAACACGCCGAGCTTGACCGCATCAACCTGAGCTGGGTCTGCAAAGGCCAGGTTGCCGATGAACAGGCTCATGGTGAAGCCGATGGCTGCGAGCAGAGAGAGGCCGTGGATCTGCTTCCAGTTTACTCCTTCTGGCAGCTTGGCGATTCCGACTTTCACAGCGACAAAGGCAAACCCGAAGACGCCGATTTGCTTGCCGATCAACAGGCCAAGCGCGATGCCTAGCGGCAGCGGTGCGGCGAGATCAGCCGGAGAAATGCCCGACAGGCTGACGCCAGCATTGGCAAAGCCGAAGATTGGGATGATCATGAACGCAACCCAAGGGTGCAGAGCGTGCTCCATCCGCAGCAGCGGCTCTGAGCCGCCGCGCGCGGCCAACGGGACGGTCATCGCTGCGGCAACGCCGGCCAATGTTGCGTGCACGCCAGATTTCAGCACAAAGACCCACATCACAATGGTCAGCAGCACGTAGGGAATGCTGGAGCCGATCCGCATGCGGTTGACCGCTATCAGGGCGGCAAAGGCAATCGCAGCACCCACCAGCATATCGGTGTCGAGCGTGCCTGAGTAGAACAGGGCGATGATGGCAATCGCGCCGATATCATCGATTACAGCAATCGCGAGCAGCAGGGCTTTGAGCGCAACGGGCACTCGCGGGCCAAGCAATGACAAGATACCCAGCGCAAAGGCGATGTCTGTCGCCGCTGGGATTGCCCAGCCAGCTTGGTTTACCGGGGTTCCGGAATTGATCGAGAGGAAGATCAGCGCCGGGATTGCCATGCCGCCAATTGCTGCGACCAATGGAAGTGAGGCTTTGTCCCAGCTAGATAGCTGGCCCTGGATAACCTCGCGCTTCACTTCCAATCCAATTAGGAAGAAGAATACCGCCATCAGGCCGTCATTGATCCACAGGATCAGCGCCTTATCGATTGCGAAGTTGCCGACGGCGACGGTCACTTGCGTATTCAAGCCATCGAAATAGGCGGCCGCGAAGGGCGAATTCGCCGCCAGCAGGGCTAATGCCGCCGCCGCGATCAGGACTATGCCGCCCGCGCTTTCCTGTTTGAGGAAGTCGCGTAGGGCTTCGCTCACTTTGTTAATCACGTATTGGTTCCCTTAGGTGGAAATGTGCATTTCGTTTCTGACCCAACGCTTGAAGGTGCCGCTGTTTCCCGAAATTCGGAGTGAATGCATCGTATTTGTATAAGGCGCGGAGATTGCGCAGCTACCCGCTTAGCCAGTGTGCGACCAAGCCAGTACCGATTGCCGTTGCGACGCCGCCTGCCAGCGCTAGGCACATGAACGCTCTGAATGTCGATCCACCGGCATTGCCCGCTACTGGTTTGTCGAACTTCGCCGCGCCAGTGATCATCGAGCCGATGAGATTGCGCTTGCCAAGGAATTGGTATCCAAACACTGCGAGTAAGTGCAGCGCAATCAATGCGACGAGTACCCAGAAGCCTGTTTCGTGCCAGTCGGTGAGCCAGTCCGCCGTCATCACTCCGACCAGCGAATTGAGCGGCCCTGTCGCGCCGTCATATGGGTCACCAGCGAACAGCCCCATGCTGGCCTGAGCGAGCATTACCAGAAGCAAAGCCGCAACGCTCCACCCGCCGGACGGGCTATGACCGATGGCCAAAGGGCTGCGTTTATAACGCCCAAATAGGTCTTGCAGACCTGCCCACGGCGAGCGAAGGAAGCTGTTGAAGCGCGCCGTCTCGCTGCCGACCAAGCCCCACAGGATACGGAACAGCACCAATGCGAGAAGTACGAGGCCCAGTGCGCATGTGCCAGCCCATCTCGCCGTTTTCGGCGGTCCACCACATTGCCGGGACGAGCAGTGCAAACCCCCAATGCGAGAGCCGCACAGGCCAATCCCAAATCGGTGTTTTCTGACGCAACATGGATCATTCCTGAGCCAGTTCGAGGCAGGCCCTTCTCGCAGATGGCAACCTCACAACACGGCCCAGCCAGAGTGCCTCACTCAGTCTTTGTCGAGGCGGAAGTTGTCGTGGCAGGCCTTGCAAGACCCGCCCATGTTCTTCACCCCTTCGCCGACTGCGGCCATATCGCCTGTGCCAGCGGCTGCGGCCAAAGCGGCACTGGTGTCGACCAGCTTTTGCGCGGCGACTGCGAACTCTTCAGGTTTCTCCCAAATGCTCTCCAGCGCTTCGGTATCCGCGCCTGAGTCTACGCCTGTACCCTCTGGGAAGTGCTCCTGGATCCTTTGCGCATTGGCGTTGATCGTGCCCGCACTCGCCTCGATCACGCCGAAGTCTGGCGCGCCGGCTTCCAACTGGCCGCGGATCGCCTTGAATGCGTCGCCGATTTCTTCAAAGTTGCCCTGCCGCACCTCAATGATGGAGGCGTCTTCACTGGCGATCTCTACCGCCTCGGGCGCCGCTGCGTCGTTGGCGGCTTCGCCGCAGGCGGCCAATGCGCCAATCATTGCGAACGCAAAGACAGGGCGGGAAAGACGGTTGGACGACATAGGGCAGTTCCTGGTGCAATGGTGTGACGGCCAGCCCCCTATCACGTTTGTGGCTGAAATGCCTTGGTAATTTTGCAAAACCCTCGAACTGGATGGTTTCAGCTTGGAACACATATACGATTTGCAAAAGTGTGACTTTTGGAATTTCACGCTTAAGAACAATTGCTTAATCCCACACAAACTGCCGGATGTGTGACTTTTGGCGATTGCTCGTTCCAGACCTGGAAAATGGCCGTAGGAATGGTGTTTTGGCAAGATCATCATGTCGGCTGAAATAGCAAAGCGCGGATACGTAGGAAATCTTTCGATAGGTGTGCCGCGTCTCCGATAGCCCTCGTACCAGCCTAGTTTTAGGCGCCAGATGATTGCGGCATGGGTACGCCGAATTTCCATTTGTCGCGGAATGCCTTGGTCTCAGTTAAGTGTCGCGCTGTTTCGCGCTGATGCAGCCAAGTTCCGCCGACAATTGCTGCGCCGCCGATGGCCGACAAGGCAGTCACCGTACCGAGAGCAATTTCTGGGGTCTCAGGTATCACCAAGGCGCTGATGCAATAGCAGATCACGAGCATTCCACAGACAGCAACGGGCGCTCCGATCCAGCTGCGCGAAAATGCGACCCGATGCTCATCGATATATTGCTTAGATGGTGCGCGCCACAATTCTCGCCATAGTTCAAAATCAGTCCAGGGCAGATCCTTACCCAATTTCTTAAGCCGCCTTTGATGGAACAGGGTACCAAATATAAGGAGCAACAAAACGACTCCAGTCGGTGTTGCTGTCATTGTTGCATAGGCCAAATCAAGCACGTCATCTTCTACCTGTCTAGCGAAGTGCCCTGACAGGCTAATTAATTGCAGCCCTGCAGCGAAAAGTGGCCAAACCCTGTTCGCATTAAGTGCAATCGCACCAAACCCAATGAATCCGATTGCATCAACTAAAAGAGCAACAGTATTGACCTCCCAAAAGTCGGGTGAAATTGACGAATAAGCGATACTTTGTATGATCACAGTGGAGACAAGGAATGAGGCACCGGTGCGTTCCGGTGCCCCACCAAGCCAAGCAGACAATGCTAAAGCTAGCACAAAGACACTGAAAAACAGTGCAATGCTAGGTTCAGTAATGTCTGGCAGCAAAATCTTAGCTCGCTATTTTTAGGACTGGAGCTGGCTGGGCATCAGCTGCTCTGTCAGGACAGATAAATGGAACTTCGGCCTGTTCTTTGATCAGCCTATCCATTGCCGAGTGCGCCAAAGCAAGGCTTTTGCGCGCTTCAGCGACACTGCGCATCGCATCGGTCAGGTGACTGATCGGACGTTGGCCGTCGATGACGTCAACATCCATCTCAATCCGAGCCTTGGTTGCGAGGCTGAGTAGTTCGCCGATTTGCCCCAGATTAGTATCTGTGTCAGCCGCCAGCAGGTGATTAAGGTCGCTGATTTGATTGGCAAGTTCGAGGTCTTGTGCTGTCATTTTCATAAAATTCTCCATGCGCACCATCGTGCTTGGGGGTTGCAGGCATGGTCAGAGAATATCACCAACTGTGACGCTGATTGCGGTTACAATCAGGGCTGTAGCGGCGATGGTAAAGGCGATCGTGAAGATCACCAATAGCCGCCACCACGGGCCGTATTTTCCATCCAATACCTCAAGGCGCGAAGGCGGAAAATCGAGCGACGAATAGTCATCAGTGGCCAAATTTGGCGGGGCTGGTCGATTTTCTTGAACCGCGTCTTGGCCACCCAATTGGTCAAATTCAGGCTCTGGATCGAGATGGGAAAACCCATATGTGGTTTGACCGCATATTGCGCGCAGGCGAACATATTCGCGGATGGTGGATGCGCGGTCAGTGGTCTCAAGCTTTGCCTTCACATATTGAAAGCGTTGCTCAATGGTGCTGGGCGAGAGGCCCAGCTTTCGGGCGATTTCTTTGTTCGGCAAATGAGCCGCGGCATGCTCCATCACTTCCGTCTGACGGTCGGTCAAACTGGCGAGCAAGTCGGCTGCGTGTTGCCGCTGGATGGTCAGGGGATCTGGATTCGTCACGTATCACGGTTAACGGCATCGCCCGATTCGGGCAAAATCGTTTGGCTAAGATACGTTGGGAATTGATCGCTTCCTGAATGTGTGGCAGTGGGAAAAGCGTGTCTTCGCGGGGTTAGGCGAACCTCAACACACCGAAAAAACGGTCACTTTTACGTAAGATGATGCTAAGACATTGGCGTCCTCCGGCTCGCTTTAGATTGTTTCAGAAACGGTACGGCAGTCGCAGGCCAACCACCATATCAGGGCTGTCATCGGTGAGCCCAATTCCAACGGTCGAAACCAGTGAGAGCTGTTGTCCCAGCGAGAATGTGGCACCCAAATTAACCAGCGCGACATTGGCCTGGCTGCCGACGATGCGCTGCCACTCCTGCCCCTCCAGGCGGATACGCGAGCGAGCAACCACGCGCTGTGAGTAAGACATGGAAATGCTCGATCGATCATTGAGCGCAAAGGCCAGGCCAGCCCCGAGTTGCACGGCGTCGCCAACATCGACCCGGCCCGGTTGCGGGCCGGGGCTCTCGTCAATGTCGCCAAAGTTACGCTCAAAATTGCGGAAGTAATTCACGCTGCCAAACACCACCAGGGGATCAAGCGATTTGAGCACGGAGACGCCAAGCGATGCGCCGTAAACGCCGCTGCCCGTGGCGAGTTTTTCCGGTACCTGTAAATTGCCTTCACTGCCGACAACTTCAACAAAATCAATCCCAAACGGCTCTTGCCCGGTCGGCACTTTGACCCGGCCGCTGAGCACGACATTCGGGCGGCGCAGCGTTTCGGCGAGCAATTGATAGCTCGCACCGACGCTCATATCGCCTAGCCCGCCATCGCTAACGCTGGCCTCAATTGGCGCATTCGCTGCGCCGCCAGCTCCGCCACTGCGGAAGGTCGATGTGCGGTAGAGGAATGGTGCGCTGGCATCGAGGAACAGCTTGTCATTCACGCCGTAACGCAACGTGGCCTCGCTGGTGAAGATGTCAGCGTCCACCTCGTCAATGCTGATCGTGCCGAGGAAGATTGCATCCAATGCCAGGAAGCCATCGAGGTTGATTCGTGCGTCGCTGAAGCGGGAATAGCCGACCGATAGATCAGCGCCCCAGCGGCTGGTCTGGAGGCCCTGTTGTTCCTGCACGATGTCTTCCACGGCTGCGGAGGCATCAGGTGCCTTTTGAACGCTCTCCTCCTCTGCCTGATCGCTCAGTCCGGGGGCTTGGGCGGCGTCTTCGGCCTGCTGGATTTGCACCAGCCGGGCCTCGCCTTCTCGGGTAAGCGTAGGGTACGCCCCGCGGAAGTTATCAAGTGAGGGATTGAGCGTCATTGGCCGGGTCTGCGCAGGCATAGCGCGGCCTCTGATGGTCAGCGCTTCGTCCGGCGAAATTGGTTCTGCCTCAATGTGCAGCAGCCGCTCTTCTAACGCTTGCAAACGTGCATTGGCGCGCGCCTCTCGCTCCTCCATCTCGGCAACTTGCGCGCGCAATTGCTCGACCTCGGTCTCAAGGTCCTGAGCAGATGCCGAAAAAGGCAGCGTGAGCGCGGCCGCGCTGCTCGCGATCAAGGCGGCTCGTGTAAATGTGCGGTCCATGACTTTCGTCCTCTTACCTGACGACCCGTCTGGTTAAGCTCATCCGTGGTTACGGATTGAGCAGTGTCCAAAGCGTGGCCGGATCGGGCACGCCGGTCTCAAAAAGATCACTCTGTTTCTGAAAGGCGAGCAGCGCATCGCGCATTTGCGGCGAGTAGCTGCCGTTTTCCTCGCCCTCATACAGCCCGCGTGAGCGCAGGGCGGCCTGAGTGCGGCGCAGGATCGTCTTGTAAACAAAGGCGCGGTTCTCGCCTGAGCCCACCTCGACCATTGGCGAATAATCGGCGACGCGAACTGGGCGCAGGGCCGAGACCATTTTTTGCGCCACGCCGACGATCGTATCCTCAGGATTGTCGGTGCAGTGCTTTTCCAGGATCAGGTCAAACGCCGCCGCATTGTGCCACGGCGATAGATCAAAGGTGTTCGGTTCATAGCGGTTGGCAGCGCTGAGATAGCCCTCAACAAACCCGATGAGACGTTGGAATTCTGCTGAGCCTTTGTCGCTGCGCGCATCGGTGAAAGCGGCGCAGGTCAGCCGGCCCGGCCCTTCGACGGCGAATTGCCCGCTGGCGTTTTCTGCCTGGGCTGGGGCGGATGCCGCAAACACAGCCGCCGCCAGCGTGATGAGAGAGAGTTTTTTCATGGCCTTACCACCTTTGAAAATTGCTGCTTAGAAACCGTGGCCGCGCATCACGGACAGGGCCTCTGTCGCCCGCACGGCGTTGAAATCGGTCGATCCAATGTCCGTCCCAATGATGATCGCGGCGGTATTGCCGACCAGATTGCCATCGCTGTTGATCGTGGTCTGCTGTAGCATCCGGCCGAGATCACCGCCGACGCTTTGCAGCGCGCTGTCGCTGCCACCATTACCGGACAGTGCGAGCGCCAGCTCGTTGGTGCCGACGCGGAATTCCAGAGCATCGCCATCGGCGAACGAAGTACCGGTTGTCTCGGTAATCGGGGTGAGACCATCGGTGTTTATCGCCGCGATGTCTGAAGACGGAACCAAAGCGATTTGCATGCCATTGATCGCCGAGTTGTCTGCTCCTGCGATGATATTCGCTTGCGCTGCGCCCTGCGTGCTGCCGAGCTCACCCACGGGCAGCACCTCTTGCGCTGTGATGACGGGGGTGTAGCCGGAATGGCTGTCTGTCACATCCATGGCTGGGTCGCCCTCACGGGTCCAACCCACCAGCAATTGCGGAGCTGGATCGCCGCCGCTGCCGCTGTCCAGAAAGCTGACATTGAACATCAGCCGTGCGGTCGTGGTGATCCCGCTTTCATCCTGCCAACTGGTGACCATGGAAATGCCAAAGAACGATACCTCGCCTGGCCGGATGAACTTGCCGCGCACCTCGCCCAGTTCCTCGTCATCCACCGGCGCGCCGAGATCGCCCAGCGAAGCGAAATGATCTTTCGCAGCCGCTGGTGCAGAGCCCGCTGCGTAAACCAGTGAAATGGAGAGTGCCGCTGCTGTGACACTCGATTTTAGAGCCGTTTGTCTGGCTGTTGGCGTGCGCATGGCATCCTCCTTTGGGGGCGCTAGGGTGGTCAAAAATCATATCCGGGTGAAAAGCCGTATTCGGCGGCTTCGGTGGCGGGCAGGCTGGCGGTAGTCATCAGCAGGCGCCGCGCAGAAAGCGGTGAGGGCGGATCGACCAGAACACTGTCCGGGTCATAGCCTTCGCCCACGACGACAAACGCAATGCCGTTCCACGCGCTTTCAAATTTGTCGCGGGTCATTGTGCGATTGCCGAGGGCTGGGTCACCGATCGCGATCCTGTCTCCGAAGACTTTGCGAGCGATGACGAAATGTTTGTAGCCGCGCACATCGATCAAGACGATGGCGGGGAATTCCAGGCTGGCGAGCTGATCGTAATCAATCCGATAGCCTTCTGCGCTCATCCCGAGAGAGGTCGCATAGGTCTTCATGTCGAGCAGCGAGAAACCCTTTTGCCGGACAAGGTCAGGATCTGCGATCTTGAGCATATTGACCAGCACCTGCCGCTCGGTCGTGGTGTGCCCATAGGCATAGTTGAATATCGTTGCGAGCACCGCTGCGCCGCAGCTAAAGTCGGCTTCTTGCCGCACGAGATGGTCGAATTTCTGGGCTTTCCAGCTGCGCGGCTGCGCGCTGATCACGGGGGAACCTGGGGAGATCTGGCCGAGCCAGACCGGTGTCTTTCCAGCCGGAGCGGTGCTGCAGGCGGAAACCATCGCCGCGCACACGCCTACCAATGCGAGTCCACGCATTTTTGACCGAAAGAGTGAATTCTGAGACATTGTAAACCTGCTCCATGCTTCGGGCAGAGGGCTTCCCTAACTCGTGCGAGCTGGGCTTTTGCGAGCGGGGGACCTTCCCCAAGCCGTTTGCGCGGCTGGGGAAGGTGGGGGAGGGGAGAAGGTAAGGTCTCCTCTCCCCCGCCCGCGCGGGCAATCGATTAGCTGCCGTCGCCAGGAGCGCCGCCGCCGCCGGCGTCACCGCCGCCTTGCGATGCTGCGATAGTCAGCGAGTTGGTTTGCTGGTTGCCGACACCAGCGGCGAAGTTCACGCCGATGTTGCCTGAGGCACCGCTGACATCGAGACCAGAGATCGAGTTAATGCTGTCTTGCTGCTCAACCCGGCTCAAAAGAGCGGTTTGAACCAGACCAGCATTGGCCTCTGCCAGATCGGCATCGTTTGCGGTGGCCAGCGTCATCAGGTTGGATTGCTGATTGAGGCTGCCTGTCGCCACGTTGACGCCGATATTGCCTGAACCCGTGATCGTCGCACCAAGAATGGTGTTGCGATCGCGGAAGTTGTTGCGGCCGCCGCCAGCTTCGGGATCATCTTCGTCGAGGAAGTCTTCAGCAGCGAATTGTGCCACACCGATCAGTGATTGCAGTCCGGTGGTGGACGCTTCTGCCCAACCGCCTGATGCTTCAGGATCGCTGTTTGCCGACACAGAAATCGACGCGCTGTTCATTTGCTGGTTGAAATAACCAGCCGCCAGGTTGACCCCGATGTTACCCGAGGAATCGACATTGAACGCGTCAACCGTGTTGATAATCGGCGCGAAGAATCCAGCGCGAATTTGCGGCTGCAATTCACCATCGAAGAAGCCGCCTGGCAGATCGCCTGGCTCGCTATAGCCCTGGCCGAAAACCGGATCGACAAATCCGTTTTCACCGTTGAGCTCATTTTCCTCGCGGTAGTTTACCACTACGCCAGTGAGGAATTGCTTCGCATCAGTGACCGCAACAGCTGAGCTGTCGACTTCGATTTCCCCCCGGAGACGAACGGCACCGCGAAGGGCGACGTCTTTCTCATAGGTGACATCGGTGGTCACACTGGTGTCGATGTTGTTCGCATAGCGCAGATCAACTTCAAGGCTGGATTCGCCGTCTTGGCCTCCAACTTCGCCGCCGTCTTGTGCCATGGCGGGGGCAGTTACGGCCAAAGCCGAAACCGCCACCGTAGCTAGCATTACCTTTTTCATAGTCCTTACTCCATTGCTTCGGTTCAAGGTTTGCCCCCGGCCGAGATGTTCAGCGCGAAGGTGTTGGCAGAGGAATTCCTCTCGCCTCCGACAACATTCACCTGCACAAGCCCGCTGTTCCCAGCGAATGCAGCGTCATCGATGTCGATGCGATCATTGCTGGTTTTGAGAGCTTGGGCTGGTGAACCCGTCGGATCTGTGGGAGCGCTCGACTGGGCGAGCATCTGGTCAGAGACCACTCCGTTGTTTCCTAGAGCCAGTGCAGCCAAATTGGCTGACTGGTTGTGTGTGCCGGCGGTGAGATTGAGGCTCACCATGCCGGTGTTGTTTGACAGCGCGCCTGCGCCGATTGTGATGGATGTTGCGCGGTCAGCGCCGCTGGGCACGTCCATCATTTGCTCGGCGCTGTGGCCGGTGATCGCGATATCGCCCATCGCCACCACGGCGCTGCCCAATTGCTGGTTCCCATCACCAGCGGCAATATTCACAGCCACGCGTCCGCCATTGTCGCTGAGCGTGTCCGCTGCGATTTCGATGCTGTCTTGCTCTGCCTCGGCTTGCCCCGCCTCGGCTGGCTGCGCCGCAAGCGGTGATGCCAAGATCGGCAGCAGCAACGCAGCGCTGCTAAGAAGGGTTCGCGCGCTTTTCATTGTCCGCTCCCCGCTGTGCGAGAGATCACGCTGAGCGCGGATGGCAGGACGCTGAGGCCGCGACCCACAATGCCGCCAGCCGAGCTCGCGCCACTTTCAGAACGGGTGAAATCGCCAGAGCTTTGCGGCCCTGTGACTGGGGTTAGTCCGATGCTGACCGCTTGGTTCGCCACATTCAGGGTGCGGGAGAGTGGGGCTGTGACACCAGCTTGGTCAGCATCGGACATCGGCTCTAGGCCGATAAGCATTGATTCCAGGATGAGTTTGGATTGATCGGGCGCAACCGTGCTGGCCTCACCTTGCGCGATGCGCCGGGTGGCCGTGCCATAGGGCACATCGCGAGCATATACGATCTCGCCAGGGTGTTGATCCTTATTGGAAGGGAACTCGCCCTCTTGCGCGGCGGCAGGGATGGCTGTGATGGCCAAAAGGCTGGCACCAGTCGCTAGGACACCAGCGCGGCCGGCAAAGCTTGGCAGTTCTTGTAGAATATACATGTCGCCTATCCCTGTTAAATACAGTGGTTCGCCAAGGTGTACGCGGCATATTTGCCGTCAGACCAAGACGAAGGAGCGATTGCTCCAGACGACCCGTTCGTTGAATATGATTGGAGTTATATGCCGATTCGTTTTCGGCCGCATCACACAGGTTTAGTAGTCAAATATGACTATAGAAATTTGTAAAAAAACGACACGTTTCAGTATATTACTGTGTAGATTAGATTTGATAGGGTGCGAGTGTCTGCCACAATTCTTCGCGCGAGCTAACGCCCAGCTTGTCATAACAATGGCGCAGGTGCGCGCGCACGGTGTGGACAGAGATATTCAGCTCCTCGCTGATCTTGGATGGGCCGTGACCACCCAGCAGCAATTCGACGATATGCGCTTCGCTTGGCGTCAGGCCAAACGCCTTTGTCAGGTCGACCAGTTCAGCGCCATGGCCGGGGCTGGCGATATGCAGGCTGACCAAAATGGTATCTTGGCAAAGCCCGGTAGCAGACAGCAATACATGACCGCGCAAGGTGTTGCAGGGAATGATGGCGCTGTCGACTGCGCCCGCGTCCAACTTCAACATGCGCTCCAGGGGTTCCTTGGCGTCGGTCTTGTTGCCGACCAACCGGCCATCTATGATCGAATAGCAGTTCAGTTCTGCAATTTTCGACTTGGCCTGCTCGCCAATGGCGATGATCGCACCAGTCCTATCGAGCATGATATGGGTGCGTTTGTTCAGCCGTTCTTGGGCAGAAAGGATCGCATCGGTGCCGTGCATGGCTCCGCTCAACGGCGGCAAGGCGGCGGGCGGCGGAACCGCACGGTTGAGTGTGTGCCCCCGACTTATGAGCGCTTGCGTGTCAATTTGCTTCATCATCTGGCATTGCCCCTCTGCGGCCAGCAGCAGCCGACCTCACGCGCACCTTACCTCACGCATCGTTCCAAAAATCGCCCATGCAGCCAGAATTGCAGCACGCCTTACCGCGTGCCGATTTCTGACCCGATGGTTATATTTTTCTCTAATTGCCCTGCCTTAAAGGTTCAGGGAACGTAGCTTGCTTGCGCCCAATGCTACATGCGCTGATGCGACATCAGAACACCCTTGAAGATTGCGCCTGTTTTGAATTGCAGTCAATGCAACTCACCTTGGATTTATAGCCATTCGTCGCAGAATTCGGGGGCTGAGGGGGCTTTTCTGATTAACAATAATGTTAATAGGCTGCGGTCAAATTTGTCGAGAATCGCAGCTTGGATGAGGGCTGGAGAGCGCGCGGAACGGGCACAGTAGACCGAATTCTGAAGTTGGGGCGCGTCACTCGATTTCCGTCTCCGCAAAGCCCTGGAATTGCGGGCACAATTTCCGCCTCGCCGGCGGAGACTCCAGAAACCGATGTTAGTTTGGAAATGGATGGTGAATGGCGCAGTCCATCTCTAACCAGTCTTGCGCGCCAATTCCCGTAAAAACGGGAGTTTAACGGGATTTTCGGCTCATTGAACGGCGCATAGTCGCCCACAACCCTCGGATTTGCACGCCTTTACGCGACTCTCCCGTGCATTCTAAAACGGGAGTGAAGTCTCTCAATAACGGGAAGCATCTCTAGGATATCGGCAAGGCGATCGTTGGAATTCGGGAATGGCAGTCCAGACATCACGCATCCGGAACCGCGCAAAGCGACGACAAGTCGCGACGAAGCCGGTCTTGCCGGTCGAGTACGAAATTGAACCCTTTGAATTCAAAGAGGGCATTATCGAGCAGTTTGCGCTCAAGCTCGATGTGGAGGACCAAACCAAAGATATTGCCTGCCAGGAACTTACTTCACTCGCCAACGCATATCGTGGCTGGAAATCGCGCCCCGCATCCTCACGCGAGATCATCAGATCACAGCTACAAGAGATCGCAAGCACAGAAACTATTGAGCAGTGGCATCGAATTCGGATTGAGTTCGATACAGATGTTCAAACAAGACTTTGGGCGGCACTGCTCTCTTCCGAGGAATGGGTTGATGGAACTTCGCCTGAGAAGTGGATGACCATCAATCCAAACATTAAGTTGCTTCGAATAGCTGCACTTCAGGCTGCCGAGATACTTTCAGCAGGCGACTATGCGAACAGAGCGCTTGTCGGTGCGGCTGGGGAACTCATCGCGATATTTGAGCGGTTTGCTAGTGAGCCTTGCAGTGTCGGACGGATTACAAGCGACAAATCGATTTCAGGTTTGACCCGGTTATTTTTCGAGCAGGTTGATCCAAGCCTACCCTGGAAGACGATCTGGAATGCATTGGACCGCGAGGCTAGAGCTAGACGACGCGCCAAGACCGCATAACTGGCCAATCCTTCAGACGCCTATTCGATTCTTAGCAAGAATGTGAATACTTCACGTGCCTTCATCTGAATGGAGGCACCAATGCTCAAAAACATCGAAGCCCTGGAAATCATCGAACTGCCGCTCGATAAGATCGAGCCCTACGACGACAATCCCCGCGATTACCCCGAAGATCAGATCGCAATGCTCAAGAAGAGCATCAAGAAGATCAGATTGCGATGCTCAAGAAGAGCGTCAACAAGCATGGGTTCAACAATCCGCTTCTGATTGCTCCTCCCGACGCCGTTTCTGGTAAGCACGAGCTGATCGCAGGCCATGCGCGCCTTCATGCAGCAAAACAGCTTGGGATGAGTACAGTCCCTGCAATCATCCTCTCCCACCTCGATGGGAATGAACGCCGCGCCTACCGGCTCGCCGACAATGCCATTGCCTTGAAAGGCGACTGGTCACTGGACCTGCTTCAAGAGGAAATGGCATTCCAGATGGAGTGGGACCTTGAATTCGACGCAGAAGCGCTTGGCTTCGAAGTGGGTGAGGCGGACGCGCTTGCAGAAGCATTCCGCAGCGAGCTCGACGAAGAGGAAGAAGAAGCACCGCCAGCTCCTTCATGTGAGCGGGATGCGATCTCAGAACTTGGAACAATCTGGCAGATTGGTCCTCATCGGATTGCACGCGGAAGCGCGCTTGATCCTGAGCTGTGGGCTGAGCTGATGAACGGTTGCGAGGCCGATGTTGTCATCAGCGACATGCCGTTCAATGTTCCTGTGAATGGGCACGTCAGTTCTTCCGGCCAGCACAGCGAGTTTGCTCAAGGGTCAGGCGAAATGAGCGAGGAAGAATTCGCTGACTTCATCCGCAAGGCATTTGAGCTTCAGGAACGCCACGCCCGCACCGGTTCGCTTTCCTATCAGTTCATCGACTGGCGTTCGATCGAGCTGATGATCCGTGAAGGACGGAATGTCTATGAGAGCCTGATCAATCTGTGCGTTTGGGTTAAATCGGCGGCGGGTATGGGATCGCTGTATAGGTCACGCCATGAGCTTGTCTGCGTGTTCCGCAAGGGTGGGGCCTCACACCAGAACAATGTTGAGCTCGGTAAGCATGGGCGGTTCCGGACCAATGTCTGGGAGTATGCAGGTTGCACCGGCTTCAGCGAAGATCGCGAAGACAACCTTGCGATGCACCCTACGGTCAAAAACACTCAGATGATTGCCGATGCAATCATGGACAGCACCGCTGCTGGCGATCTGGTCGTCGATGCCTTTCTGGGTTCTGGCAGCACTGCGCTCGCCGCTGCTCGCACTAAACGTCATTGCTACGGGATCGAGATTGATCCCCACTACGTCGACCTCGCGGTCGAACGACTGCTGAAGGAAATCGACGGCGATGCAGTCGATCAAAATGGTGATTCATTCCGCGCCCTGAGCAGCGCTGGCTGAACTTTCCCCTTTATTACTAAGCTGAAAGGACCATTCACATTGGCCAAAAACAATCGCACCCCACACGATCCGAGCAAGCCCCTTGGGCACGCAAATCCGCCGGTCGAGACCCAATTCAAGAATGGCAATCCTGGCGGTCCTGGGCGGCCGAAGGGTGAGAGCTCAGCCGAAGCGGTCCTCAGGAAGCTCTTTCGTGATCGTATCGAACTTAATGTTAGGGACAAGAAGATCACCAAGTCGATGGGCGAGGTGATCATCAAACGCGCTCAGAAGATGATCATCGAAGGATCTGACACCTCATTCTTCAGGATGCTGGAGCTGTACGAAAAGTACGGGCCGGAAGAAGAGCCCCCCGAAGAAGTGCGTCCGGGAAATTTGGAAGTGCTCGGAATTGAGTTTATCTCTGTATTCCTGTGTATCCTGACAAGGGCACAGGTCTATATCGATAAGGAGATCGGGGACGACGTTCCGCCAATGGACCCAAAGATCCTCAGCCAGGCGCTTGGCAGGTACGAATTCTATGCCGCAAGCGATGGTCATATCGCTCTGCGCCGCCTCGAAGACGAGAATGTTGTCGATGATCCGTACCTCCTCGAATGAGTGACGTCTCACTGCTAGTCAGTCACACGACCTGTCCATTCGCTAGAACCAGTCGGTATTGAAGGTAATGCCTCGGCCATCTTGATTGTCGACACACCAAGGGAGGACCTGACCTTCGAGCTTCGCACTAGGCTTGCGAACTGCCACCTGACCTGTGGGCCCAGCAATTGATCGATATTCATCGATCAGCACCTCACATTCAGCTCGGCTTATGTCGGTGCGCACACGAACAGTTACGCGAGCGTTGTTCTCATAGAGCGGCTCGCGATCAATAGTGTGATCGGGAAGCGGTGGGCCTGAATTGCAACCTGAAGCGACAAGCATTGGAAACGCCATGCCAGCGAACAATCGCGACTTGACCCTAGTCATTGGCCGCACCCCTGATTGCCTTGATCTCTTCGTTTGAAATCTGCGGGCAGCCTCGCGCCTTCTCCACCTGCCTTTCATAGATGTCCTTGAACTCGGGCATGCGCGACAGCCGGGTGTCGATCTCGACGCCATCACCATAGTCCTTCGCAAAAGCGACCTGTCGGTCAAAGCCGCCAAAGCCGTTACGAGCCCGGTAGGAGATCGTTGTGATCCAACCCTCTTCGTTCTCGGTGACCTCACAAACACGCAGGTCTCTCAAAGACTCTGGCTCCCGGAGCTCTCGGTCAAGGGCGTAGACAATCTCCGCAGTCGCTTCTTGCTGCAGCCCTCCTTCCACAGCGGTTGAAAGAAGTAGTGCTGCCAAGATCATAGTTGCGCTCCTGTAGTCGATAAGTGACATCAACTACTGCTCGCTTAGCCCACGCAGCCAAGTAAAAATGTCACTTATCGTCTGTAGATTGATCAGCGACATACGCCTCAACTGTGGACGTGGATATTCGTCAACGCCTCGCCGCAAACTTGCGCAAGCTCCGTCTTGAGAAAGGTTGGAGCCAGGAGGAATTTGCGCATCAGGCCGATATCCATAGGACTTACATCAGCGACTTGGAGAGGGCAGCGCGCAATCCATCGATTGATGTCATCGAAAGGTTGGCGAAGACTCTTGCTGTGAAAGCAGGCCAGCTTGTAGACTAGGGTAAGTCTTATCGCGACTTGCCTATTCAAGAATTGGCCGTGTCCCGTGTTTACTGCTCGATCCACCCGCGTGGGTTGGTCTCCATCTCTGCTCGCTTCTCTGCCAGCGCAGCCGCCATGACGGCTGCCAACTCAGGGTTATGCAGCGAGGTATCGTAAGCTTCTCGCTGGTCAAGTTCGAGATTGATCAGCCACGGTCCTTCCGCCGATGAAAAGGCGAACGGCATATTCATCGGACCATAGTTGACGTTGCGCACGCCATGATACTTGTGCGTCGCGTTTCTGAGCGCGAGCGCCTCATCAACCGCGAAGTAATAGAGATATTCATGCGGGGTGCCCGCGTTGTCCTCGAGCATCGATGCAATCGAACGACCATCAATGATGCGATCCTTGGGCAGTGATAGCCCAAGCCAATCCGCTAACGAAGGCAAGAGATCGATACCCATAGCCATATCCGATAGCTCTTGTCCGGCTTCGAGACGCGCAGGCCAATGGATAATAAATGGCACCCTCATGCCGCCCTCCCAAGTCTTGCCCTTGCGGCCTCGCAATGCAGAGGGATCGCCTTGCCACCAAGGGCCGTTGTCGCTGGTGATTATGATGATTGTATCCTCGAGCGCATCAGCCTGCTCGAGAGCGGCGACTATGCGCCCGACACCATCATCAAGAGACTCGATGACATCGCCATAAAGGCCAGCTTGAGAATGTCCTTCATGACCAGCTTCGACATGGAGAGGAACGTGTGGGAAATTATGCGCGAAGTAGAGGTAGAACGGCGCTTCGCTGTTTCCGGCTTCTCGCTCGATGATACCTATCGCCTCTTGGGTGTAGAGCGCATCTAGCTTGGTTTGGTCAACGGGGTGCTCAACCTCGATCTCTTTGTCGCGGTAGAGCGCAAAAGGCTCCATATCGTTGCTGTGCAGTGAGCCGAAAAAGCTCTGAAAACCAAAGTCGTTCGGTAAGGAGGGGCTGCTCTCTCCGACATGCCATTTACCGACCATGGAAGTCCGATAGCCAGCGGCGCCTAGCATGTCTGCAATAGTGATTTCCTCAGCAGGAAGGCGAACATTCAGGCCGTTCAGCTTGGTCACTGCGCTGAGTGGGCTTGTGCCAGGGAACACGACATTTGAAAGGCCAGCACGGGGCGGCATCCGGCCGGTGAGAAACCCTGCACGCGATGGAGTGCATACGGGCGAAGGAGAGTAGAAGTGGGTGAGTTTGATCCCGCCGTCGGCCAATGCGTCAATATTCGGCGTTGCGATGGCCTGAGCGCCAAAGGCACCGATGTCGCCATATCCCAGATCATCATAGAGGATGAATATGATGTTCGGGCGCTTGGATCTGTCTGACAGATCAGCCCTCTCCGATTCCTGTTCTAGCTTTTCGAGGTATTCCTGCTTGAATGCCAAGTGCGTTTCATCATCCGATTGACTGTAGAACAAGAGCGTTCCACCAACCCAGATAAGAGCGACCACTACGAGTAAAGCCGGAAGCAGCAAGACGAGGCCAAGTCGTTTTAGCCATTTGCGCACGATCGCCATTACCATCTCCTATTCGGATCCCACCAACTCGGCTTGCACGGTATCGCCCGCATCACTGTTTTCGTCCGATCCAACGTTCCCAAAGGTCAATCCGTGCCCAAACTCGAACAACGGATTGGCGCTGTCATACGGAACATCTTCAAACTGGGCCTCAACCGCCGCCATTGATGAAGGAAGCTCAAAAGGCAGCTTGCCCGAGGGCTCGAACTTGCCAAACACCAGTTCGAGCAAGACAGCATCGCTCACGCCGAAACTGCCAATCACAGCAGCACTGCTATCGGCGATTTCAGGAAACACCGCCGGCCGATCCAAGTAGATATCGAGGATCAGCGGCACCTGACCAGCCAGGTCGATCAGCCGCCGCCTCTCAGGCTCCGCGAAACTCAGATCACCTGCATGCATGATGCTTTCGAACAATCCCTCACGCGGCTCATAGGGAGCATTCGTACGAACAATAGCGAAATCAGCTTCTTCGGGGCTTTCAACCAGCTGCGCGTATTGGCCTGCTACTCCTGGATCGACATTCTCGACATAGAGTTTCGGTTTTCCTTGCAACGGAAGGGTCGGAGCGCCCGGCTCTTGACCATTCTTGAGAAGAACCAGTGATCGCCGCTGCGCCTCAAGGCCAGCTGCTACAAAGTCTGCGTTTCCGACAAGTTTCTTGGCTGCGTCTGCATCGACATAAGGATTGTCGAACAGTCCGAGGCGGAATTTGTCCCGCAATATCCGTCGCACCGACCGATCGATCCGCCGCTCGCTGATTGAGCCTTCGCGGACCAGTTCGACCAGAAGCTCTGGGATCTCCTCCCCTCCAAGCATGTCATTACCCGCTTCGATGATCTTCAACATGCGCTCTTTGGGAGTGAGGTCTTCAACACCCCATGCCCGCGCTGGCAGCACAGTGAATGCGCCGAGGATCTCCGTGTCCGAGATCAATCCCCAATCCGTGCAAACGACGCCGTCAAAGCCATAGCGTTCGCGCAGCAAGCCGGTGATGATCGCTTTGCTATAGGCAAAACCGACATTCTCATCGGTCTGACCCATGGGAATGCCATAGTACGGCATGATCTGAGCGGCTCCCGCTGGGAATGCACCCTCTTCAAACGGTATAAGGTGATAGTCGAAATTGTCGCCAGGATAGACCTGTTCACGCCCATATTCGAAATGGGCGTCCTCTCCGTTCTCTTGCGGTCCTCCACCGCTAAAGTGCTTGACCATAGTGGCAACGCTTTGCGGGCCTAGCTCCTCGCCTTGCATCCCCAAGACATAGGCTTTGGTCAGAGCTGCAGACAAATTTGCGTCCTCGCCAAATGTAGTCGCAATGCGGGCCCAGCGCGGCTCTGTCGCGAGATCGGCGGTCGGGTGCAAAGCCAAATGCAATCCCACAGCGCGATATTCTTGCCGCGCCATATCTGCGAATTCGCGAACCAGCTCGGGATCGTTCATTGCCGCCAGGCCAATCGGGTCGGGCCATTGCGAAAAGGCTCCTGCTGGAAGGGCCACGCCGCCACCAGTGGTAACCCCATGCCTCGGGTCCGTTGCCAGCGTGACCGGTATGCCAAGTCTTGTGCGCTCAGCGGCGACTTGCAGCGCATTTGACCAAGCCACGAATCTCTCGACGTCCTCGACCGGCACAGCCAAGCTGAAATGATTCATTTTCTTCGCGATCAGGAGTTCACTATTCGTGGAGAAGACTAGGCTTTGCGGGTCCGACAAACTTAGGCTTTCAGACAGTTCGCCATCGGAACTGACCGTCGTGAAGTTAATGAACATGAGGCCCGCTTTTTCCTCAAGCGTCATTTGGCTCAGCAAGTCTTCGACCCGATCATCCACGGGCGCTCTAGCGTCTTCATACGCGTCGAGTTCGCCATTCTTATTGAGGTCGCGGAAGGAAAGACCGTCAACATCGATCACCTCGGCACGCTCTCCAAGCTCGGCCAAATTGGACCGGGACTGCATCGCGGAGGAAACCCAAAGTCCGCCGATCGCAAGCAGTACGAGCACTGCTATCGCGACGACTAGTAAGCCAATTCCTTTGACTACTTTGCGCGCCATTCTAGATTCCCCTGCTTACGTTGGACTTGCTCACTGAGCCGATCAGGCCCTGCATTCTCGATTGCCCGCACCTTTGGCTGCCACGAATGTGATTGAATGCGGTGCCAGATTAGCGCCATTTTGGATCAGTGGAGATAAGCCAATTATCGTTCCGTCATCCGTCATCTTTGGCTTCGATTGATTGATGAGCACGTCTTCAGATGCGAGTTCGGAAGCGGTCAGGCTATAGACCTCCACCTCTCTGCCAAGCGCAATGGAATGAGCATCGTCTCCCAGATTGAGAATTGCCAATCCAACCCCGCCATCATCCTTTGGCAAACAATGGGCGAACATCCGCAGCTCAGATGATGGCGAAGACGGGGAGGCAAGAACGGTTGAACCCATCGTTCGGCGCCACAGCAATGCAGCCCAGTAGTTGGGGCGCGGCTCCAATGTATCTTCATCAATCAACGCATAGTCGGATGCGGCCAGTGTATTGTGCATGACAACTTGGACACCGAGCTGGGCTAGCTTGCCCTGTTGGTTCACATATCGGAAACTGTCAGTGAATGACGCCGCCCAAGGGCTTCCTCCACATGCAGCTTGTGCTGTTTCGGTAAGCCAGATCGGCTTTCCGGGTTCATGCTCGTCTCGTTGTGCCGAATAGAACTGATGGTCAGCAAGCGTCCGGTCTAGCCATTCAGGCAAAAGGACATCGTCGAAACTGGCCACATCGACGCCCAAACCTTCACAACGCTCCGACACTGCGCCGTAGAAATGATACGAGAAGGCATCGACGCTATCCGGATTGAAGCTCAACATGTCAGAAGTGCTAAGGAAGGCTGACTGCGCAGCGACTGGAATGCTCCCGAAGATTGCCCCTTCGCCTACGCTGCCGGGGCCAAGGATGGTCAATTCGGGCGCGTTGGCTCTAGCCCAGTTGCGGAAGATTGCGAAGTCTCTGCCGTAGTCACCAGCGCTATAGCCTGCCGGGAAACGGCCAAGCGCAGTGGCGTTGGGTTCGTTCGCAAACTCGGCAGCAGCAATTTCTCCGCCAGCCTCGCGCGTTAGATCGAGCAGTCTTTGGGCCTGCTCTGTTTGCCAGTGCACCGCTTTCGTCTCGTGCCCCGGCAGTGATAGCGAAGCTGGTTACGATCTTCGCATCAACGTCCTGCGCGAAGGCGACAAGGCCCAGCCACTGGTCTCGGGTAAGGACTTGCTCAAAGCCACTCGGCGGAGCTTCGAAAGCCTCGTTCTCAACTTGAACATAGGTGCTGTTGGCCCATGTGCCACTCACTCGGACATAGGCCGGGCCAAGATGGCGAGCGAGATTGCGCAGGCGCTGCGAAGAGAGGTCCATCGGAGGACGCATCCGATAACGCTCACCATTGCGATTGGCGTAGGGAGCCCAAAAGCGTCCTCCAGTGACTTCGACCATTTCGACGTTGTAGGACTGGAAGCGTTCGTCGACCGAGGCTACCTCTTCAAGCGTTGCAAGGTCTAGCTCAGGCCCTGTCGCTTGAGGTGACACGCAAGCGGTTGTTGCCAGTGCACTTGCAGACACAGCAATGCCCACGAACGGACGGCAAATGGAGTGATTCAGTTGAGCGCCTCTGATAGTCGGTGCCAGCATTCCCTTATCCCGCGTCATCCATCTCTCCCTTTCTAATTATGCTCAGAGCGCGAGCGTAAACCCGCCATTCACTGGATACGTCTGCCCACTGATCCATGAACTCGCATCAGAGGCGAGGAAGAGCGCCATGTTGGCGATGTCATCGGGTTCGCCCGGACGCCGGACGATGTAGCGAGAGAACATCTTCTTCACCCGTTCTGCGTCGGCCAATTGCGCTTCAATCGCCGGGGTGCGGGTCGCAGAGATCGCTATGCAGTTCGCGTTGACCTGAAACCGTGCGGCGGTGCGTGCGACGCTGCGCATAAAGCCTGCCGCACCGGCTTTCGCGCCGGCATACATTTCAAGTCCCGCATCGCCATTACGGGCTGCATCAGAGATAATGGTGATGATACGGCCCGGAGCGTTTCGCTCGATCAAACCTGGCATGACGGCAGCGGTGCAATTCATAACGCCATAGAGATTGACGCCGATCGACTGGTTCCAAACGTCTGGTCCGGTTTCCCAGAACGGTTTCATCACATCTGCGGTCGGGTTTGCACCCATATTGCCAGCATTGTTGATCAACGTCCCGACCGGACCCAAGTCAGCTTTGACTTTCGCAAACATGGCTTTGACCGCATCGAAATCGGTAACGTCCGACTGAACGGCAATCGCCTTGCCACCCTCGGCTCGAATTTCTTCTACAACGGCTTCAGCTCTATCGAGATGGTAATCGTTCACGGCGACGCCGCCGCTATTGTGCGCAGACAGGTGAAGGGCGATCTGTCGGCCCACACCTTGCCCCGCGCCAGTTACCAGTGAAACGCGGCCTGATTGATCGAGAATATCTTTGTCCATTTGGTGAGGTCCTTCGGTAACCGTTCGTTTCGATTTATGACGTCGACACTGTGCCGTTCGCGATAAGTTGTTCGATCTGCGCGGAGCTGTAACCGGCGTCAGAAAGAACTTTCTTCCAGTCATGTCCCCTTGGCGGAACCGCTCGCGGAGCGGCGCTGGCATCGCGTGAAAATTCCGGTGCGGGTTTGGCCTGCAAAACGTCGTCCACTCGGTGATAGACTTCCCGGTGCGCCATATGAGGATGCTGCGCCGCTGCATCAGGGGCAAGGACTGGGGCAAAGCAGCTGTCCGTGCCTTCGAGAAGCGATTGCCAATGCGCGCGCGGTTGTTTTGCAAATAGCTGCGTGAGTTCATCGCGTAACTCGGGCCAGAGGGCCGGATTGAACTGCCCTTTTGTAAAGCGCTCATCTGCGCCAAGCCCAAGCCGTTCTATGAGTTCAGCGTAAAACTGCGGTTCAAGCGGAGCAATATTGATCCAGCCGCCATCGGCGCAGCGATAGCTTTGCCCAGCCCAATGCGAGCTGTCGAACGCCTGGGCATCTCTGACGAAACCGCCGCCCGTCGCCGCCACCATAGACAAAAGCAGATTGAGCAGATTTGCCGATCCATCGACGATCGCGGCATCGACAACCTGGCCCTGTCCGCCTGACCTCACGCTTAGCACGCCAGACAGGATCCCGAGCGCCAGATAAAGCGCACCACCAGCGATATCGCCCAGCACTGTAGAAGGCGCCTGCGGCGCGCTGCCGGATGCCCCGGCATACCAAAGCGCCCCTGATAGGCCTGTGTAATTGCTATCGTGTCCGGCGGCGTTGGCGAGCGGACCCGTCTGTCCCCAGCCGGTCATTCGCCCATAGACCAGCGCTGGGTTGCGCTCGAGACACACGCCTGGGCCGAGACCCAAACGCTCCATCACGCCGGGGCGCATTCCTTCGATCAACGCGTCTGCACCGGAAAGCAGTTCGAGCACGACCTCTGCCGCTTCAGGTGCTTTAAGGTCGAGTACGATCGAGCTCTTGCCCCGATGATAAATCTGCTGAGGCCGAGCTTTGCCGATGTCTGCGGCAGGGCGCTCAATCGCGATGACCTCCGCCCCTAAGTCGGCAAGCAACATGCCGCAAAACGGCCCCGGACCAATGCCGGAGATCTCAATAATCCTTACGCCGGCAAGAACACCCGTCATTTTAACAATTGCCGCGCCATCACCCGGTATTTGTGCACTTCGGTCGGCCCTTCATAAATACGGGCCAGCCTTTGGCCATCGAACCAATGGGCGAGTGGACTCTCATATGTTCCGCCCGCCCCGCCGTGGATTTGGATTGCACGATCGATGACCTTGTTCACCATTTCGGTGCAGACCATCTTGATCATGCTTGCTTCAACCCGTGTGTCGAGGCCTTGATCTGCTTTTTCAGCACAAGCATACATCAACAACCGGTTCTGTTGGATCTCGATCCAGCTGTCGACAATCATCGACTGGATAGCCTGCTTTTCGCTCAATGCGCTCCCGAAAGCGTGACGCGTTTTGGCATAGTCCACCATCATGTCGTAACAACGCTGGGCGATACCCAGAGCGCGTGCACCGACTTCGAAGCGGGCGGCAGACAGGGCTTTCTGAGCCCCCTTAAAGCCTGCACCTTCGCCTCCGATCAAGGAAAGCTCGTCAACCTTGCAATCGTCGAAAATCAACTGGTGTGTTTTGAACTGACCCAGCATAGAAATTTCGCGTGCCGTGATACCCGGATTGTCTGTCTCGACAGCAAACATGGAAATGCCGGCGGCTCCCTTACCCTTTTCGGTACGAGCGACGACGAATACATAATCTGCATGGGCAAAGTTGCTGATCCAGATCTTGTCGCCATTGATAACCCAGCCGCCGCCATCGGCGTCGCGAGTTGCCTTGGTGTTGACGGACATGGCCGGGTCGGCGCCGCCACTCGGCTCTGTCTGAGCGAAGCAATGCCGCTTTTCGCCAGCAAGAAGCGGGTCAAGATACAGCTTCTTCTGCTCGCCTTCCAACCCGTAGAGATTGGTTAGCGTACTGCTTCCACCAAATTGGAGCTCGGCCAGGCACTTACATTTCTCTTCAAAGATGGCGAGGTAGGTGACAATCGGCAGTTCAATTCCGCCAAGCGATTCTGGAGCTGTTAGCCCCCAGAGACCAGCCGCCTTTGCAGCGTCGCGTCCCGGTCGAAAATCCTCAGGGACAAGCGTTTCGCCCGCCAATATGCGCCTTTCGAGCGGCATCTGGTGATCTTTGACCAATCGCCGGACCAGTTCGACAATCGCAGTCGTTTCTTCCGAGAATTGATACATGCGCGAATTTCCTCACCCAATGGGACATTGTTCTTGACTCATCATCAAGCATGATACTTGTTGGCCGTCAAATATATTGTCATCCGGGGAAACACGGCTGATCATGGGGAAATGCGACGCAGCGTTGAACAGAGGCCGCTGGCGCGTTTGGGAGAGAACAATGCACCTTGGAACGCACTTTGACCGCGCCATTGCGGCCTTTGGAGATAAGGAAGCGATTATCGATGGAGCTGATCGGATAAGCTACGATCAGCTGGGCGAGAGCGCGACCCGGTTGGCCAATGCAATGATCGCAGATGGCGTTAAGATGGGAGACCGCGCGGCAATCCTTATGCCCAATTGTCATCAGGCGATTGCCGTCGATGGTGCGATTATGAAGACCGGGATTGTGAAGGTGCCGCTGAATGCACGTGTTTCGGCCGGCGAACTCAAGGGTATGCTTGAGGACAGCGGCGCCTCGATCCTGTTCACCCATGCTGGCTTGGCAGATCTTGCTAGGGCAAGCCTTGAGGGCGTCGACGGCGTAAGCAAGGTCGTGGTCGTTGGCGAGGTTGATCCAGGACTCGGTTGGACTGACTTTGAGGCTTTCAAGAACGGGGGAAGCGCCGATCCGATCACAGCAGAGTTAGACAAGGATAGCCTCTACAAGCTTGCCTATACATCCGGGACCTCAGGCGTTCTCAAGGCGGCTATGCTAACGCATGGCAATTGGATTTGCCTCACTCGGGCCTATCTCATCGCGCAGGGCGTTGATGCAACGGAGCCGAGGCTTTCGGCCTATGTAGCGCCAATCACACATGCCGCTGGCGGACAGATATTGGCAAACATGTTGTCCGGTAGAAGCAATCTGCTCCTCACAAAATTCGAGCCGTCTGACTTTTTGCGGATCGTCGAGGAGTACAAAGTCACAGACGTGCTGTTGGTCCCGACGATGATCAACATGCTCCTCGAATGCCCCGATATCAAAACCCGCGATCTCTCTTCGCTTGCCAAGATAACTTACGGAACAGCGCCGATGGCCCCTGAACGTATCAAGCAGGCGATTGCAGCTTTTGGGCCGGTTCTGTCGCAAGGTTACGGGCAGACAGAATCGACGGCAGTGATTTCAAGCCTTGGATTGGAGGATCATCTGGCGGTCAACGATCCTTCACTCGCGCATCGACTGACATCAGCGGGGAGGCCCTCTTTCGAGGCCGATATTCGCATAGTCGATGAAGACGGGGGCGACGTCCCGGCCGGTGATATTGGCGAGATCATCGTGCGAGGTGACATGGTGATGAAAGGCTATTGGAACGCGCCTGAACTTACCGCCGATACGATCAAGGACGGTTGGCTTTACACCCGCGACATGGGCCGGATTGATGGCGACGGGTATTTGTATCTGGTCGATCGCAAATCCGACATGATCATTTCGGGCGGCTTCAATGTCTATCCAGCCGAAGTCGAGAATGCATTGATGGAACACCCAGCCGTTTTCGAGGCTGCTGTCGTCGGAGTTCCAGATGATAAATGGGGTGAAGCGGTCAAGGCGGTTGTCGTGATCAAAGCTGATACAAGCGAAGAAAAATTGGTCGCACATTGCTCTGAGCGGCTCGCGCGTTTCAAAGCTCCACGAAGCGTCGATTTTGTCGATGCCCTACCCAAAAGCGCGGTTGGCAAAACCCTAAGGCGGGTTGTGAAAGAGCGGTATTGGGAAGGACAAGAGCGCCGCGTGCATTGAGCAGTTAGGGATCAACACAATGGCATCTGAACGCTCTCGTTTTCGCATGGCCAACTGGGCCCTCCTATCCGCCGTCTGTTTCTGGCTCTTTGGTGCCGCAGCCTTGGCACAAAGTCAGCCTAGCGTGGAAACCAAATCCGGAGAGGTCATTGGGCAATCCAATGACGGGATTGAATCCTTTTTGGGCATCCCCTTCGCGCCCTCGACTGAAGGGGAAGGACGGTTCATGCCGCCCGGTGCGCCGCCCGTCTGGAACGTGCCATTGGAAGCCACAAGCTTCGGGCCAGCCTGCCCAAGCGTTGACCCAACGCGCGGCAATATCAGGATCGAAAACTCAAGCGAGGATTGCCTCTCTTTGAACATCTGGAGACCGGAAGGCGACATAAGCGATCTCCCGGTGATGGTCTGGATCCACGGTGGCGGATATCAATTCGGTTCAGCGCGAACCGAAGTCATAAACGGCGAGCGGTTGGCGAGACGCGGCAAAATGATCGTGGTGACCATTCAGTATCGGCTTGGGATCTTAGGGTGGATGGATCTCACTCATCTGGGCGGAGATGCCTATCGCACCAGCGGCAATAATGGCGTGCTCGATCAGGTCGCTGCCCTGCGCTGGATCAACGACAATATATCGACCTTTGGCGGCGACCCCCAAAACGTCACCATCTTTGGCGAATCCGCAGGGGCCGTATCGGTCGGCACCTTACTCAACACCAAGCTCGCGCGCGGTTTGTTCGCAAGGGGGATTATCCAATCGGGCCATCCGTTCATCCTGACGACTAAGAAAGAGTCAGCGTTCGTAACGCGCAGTATCATGGAGGAAGGCGGGCTCGAAACGGTTGCGGATTTGAAGGCTCTGAGCGCTGAAGAGATTTTGGATCTTCAGACATCATATCTTTCAGGGCCAGGGCAAGGCTACACTTTGGGCTCGTTTCTACCGAGTCTGGATGGAGAAATTTTGACCGAATTCTATGGTGAGAATTTGGCAGACACTGACTTCACTCCGGTGCCTGTGATGATTGGCACCAATCGCGATGAGTTTCGTAATTGGGCGCATCTAAACGGCATAGCTAGACTGCCTTTCGATTTTTACCAGCCTTGGCTCGACGCGCTTACCGGTGGGCGAAGCGCCGCTGTTTACAATGCCTACAAATCAGAGCGTCCAAGCTTAAGCGATGGCGAGTTTGGCATGGCGGTGATGGGAGACGCTCTCTTCAGAATGCCAAGCATTCGTCTTGCCGAAAAGATGAGCGCGAATGGGCATCCGGTGTGGATGTACCTATTCGAATTTGAAACGAATGTCCCTGGCAGCAAGGTGGGCAGCCCCCATGCAATGGATATACCGATCGTCTTCGGAAATCTGGATGCGCCGCAAACCAGACAGCATCACATTTTAGTGACTGACGAGAACGGCCAATCCTTGCAACAATTCTCCGACCGGGTTCAGGATGCGTGGATAGCCTTTGCCCGCAGCGGCGATCCCAGCACTAACTCTTTAGGTGAATGGCCATCCTATGATGCGCAGACACGCGCGACGATGGTGCTGAATCTGGAAAGTAGAGTTGAGAAAGACCCGGTAAGTGCAGAACGCAAGATTTGGGACCGCGTGGCCTTTGATGGAGTTAATCCATCTGCGCATCACTCTCAGCCCACGTCGCACGCCGACACAAAGCTAACACTGGGTACGATCATGGCAGTGATGGGGCCTTTGCGGCTAGCAATGTGGGGCATCGGCACCTTGTTGGTCGGATTGATTGGCGCCTGGGCGCTGCGACAGTTGTTTTTCAGGCGTAAGAAAGTAGCCAACTAAGGTCACTAGGTAATCGGCCACACAGTCATCGAACAACATAAGTGTGTTCTGATACTCGCAGTCTCCCGCGAAACGACGTGCAAGAATCTTCGAACTCGTAGGGGTCACACGGGACTTGCTGCACATATTGTCTAACAAACAAATATATATTGCCTGATCAACAAATATGTATAGGCTCGCACTTACTGAGCGCACAATGAACATCAAAAGATGTCTTGCGCCGGCTTTTGGGAGAAGAGTTTATGCGTGGAATTATCCTTTCATCCGTAGCACTTGCTGCCTTGGCGCTACCAATGGCGGCACATGCGCAAGACAATGATGAAGAATCAGCAGACAGTGCTGATGAAAATGTGATTGTGGTCACAGCCCAGCGCCGTGATCAGAATTTGCAAGAAGTACCAATCTCGGTGACCGCTTTTAGCGGGGAAGCGCTGGAGCAAGCACGCATCACTGACGTCATTGATCTGCAGACGTCGACACCCGGTTTTCAGGCATCGACTGCCAACCGCCCAGCGACTTCGAGCTCTTTCTTTCTACGCGGCTTTGGCACGGCCGGTAGCGATCCCGGGATTGAGGCTGCCGTTGGCCTGGTGATCGATGATGTTTATCGCGCAAGATCTGGCAATGGCTTGGGCGATTTAGTCGATATCTCCGGCCTGGAAGTGCTGCGCGGTCCGCAAGGCACGTTGTTCGGAAAGAACACGACGGCTGGTGTTATCAAAGTGACAACTCGGCGTCCTAACCTCAGTGATTTCGAAGGTTTTGGAGAGTTGACGGTCGGCAATCATGACCTTGTTCGTTTCCGCGGAGCGACCAATGTTCCAGTCGCTCAAGACAAAGCTGCTTTGCGCTTCAGTTTCGGTTATCAGAACCGCGACGGCTTCGTAGATGATCCCTTGCGCGACACATCTTACAATGATCGCAATCGTTTCACGTTTTCAGGCAAGTTGCTTTGGGAGATTTCGCCCGGATTTGAGGCATATATTATTGGCGATTACTCTGAAATAGATGAATCGTGCTGCCAATCTGTGCGCTTTTCCAATCCCGATAATCCTTTGCCCACGCTCGGCGCTATGCTTGCGGCTGCCAATGGAGCAAGCTTCCCTAATCCTGCGACGCCGACCGAGTTCACGACTTCGGTCAATCGTCCGGTGATTAACACGAACAGAGATCGCGGGATCCAGCTTCAGCTCAATATCGATTTGGGCGGTGCTGAGCTTTCATCGGTAACCGCGTATCGCAATTTTGATGACTTCACCACCAACGATGTTGATTTCTCCGGTCTGGACTTGCTCGGGCAACAAATTGATTTTGGGATCCGGACCTTTACCCAGGAAATTCGTTTGCAGGGCGATGCGTTTGATGGTCGCCTAGACTGGTTGGTTGGCGGATTCTTTGCGGATGAAAGGATTGATACCGCGGGGAATATCTCAATTGGCAGCGATCTTAATGCTTGGGCCGGTTTCCTTGGACTTCCTCCGATCTATCCGGCGCAAGAAGCTGCGTACGGCAATGTCGCGCGTCAGGATGCCACCAGCTTCTCGATCTTCACGCACAATATTTTTGAAATCGCGGATGGTTTGAAGCTTACCGTAGGCCTGCGTTGGACGAGGGAAGAGAAGGATGCGGTCCAAACTCCCTTCTTTGACAACCCCGCTTCGAATCTGCCGGTTACCGGTTTTGCGCCAATCGGGTTTGAGTCATTCCCATATACAGAGTCGTTTAACCAAAGTGACTTTTCCGGCACCGCATCGCTTAGTTACCAGTTCACGCCAGATATCATGGCTTACGCAAGCTATTCGCGTGGCTTTAAAGCGGGCGGTATAGCGCTTGGCCGCGATTCTGCGGGACGACAATTTTCTGTTAATCCAGCCTGTTCGCCTAACAATACGGTCGCATTTATGGGCGGGCCACTAACTGTGTTCGCGTGCGACCCGCTTGATCCGACCTTCGAGGATGAGACCGTTGATTCCTACGAATTGGGACTTCGTTCGCAGTTCTGGGATCGGCGGATCACGTTTAACCTTACCGCGTTCCGCGCCGATATCTCAGACCTTCAGCAAAACACCTTCACCGGTACGGGCTTCTTTGTATCTAATGCAGGTAGTGCCCGAAGCCAGGGACTCGAAATCGAAGCAGCGGCAAGAATCTCGCCAAACTTAAGTCTGGGTGCAAATGTCAGCTACCTCGACACTGAATTTGGTGCCGAGGTGCCAAGTGTTGCAAATGGGGAACCTCCTCTGGGAGGACAGAACCTAGGCGCGGCCCCAGAGTGGAGTGGAGCTGTCTTTGCCAGCCTTGAGCTGCCATTGTCTGACAGGCTCGAATTTTTCGCGCGGCCAGAATATTACTTTCAGTCCTCGACCTTCACCAGCACCCGCGTTGCCAGCGACGGCAGTGAACTCACAGTCGATGGCTATGGTTTGCTGAATGTTTCAGCTGGCCTCAATATCGGTGAACAGTTCCAGGTCTCGGCATTTTGCCGCAACTGCACGGACGAGGTCTATAACAGCTTGATTTTCTCGTCAGTGTTCCAGCCGGGATTCAGGGACGGCTTCCTCGGCAATCCTGCTGAATATGGTATTTCACTAAAGTTCGATTGGTAGAAGACGCAAATGCCGCTGCTCCAAACTCGCAGACCTTCTAACTAGCTCTCCACTGTGGCCCGGTTCCCTTTCTCCGGAACCGGGCCATTTCCTTGAGCAGAACGGCAGGCAATCGGTTGCTTGAGATAATACTCTAAAGATCAATTAGATAGACTTATCGCATCAGTTTAATCTTGTTGAACAACAAGTAAGCATATGACAAAAAAGAGCTCGTAATATTTGACTTAGGAGAGTCGCCATGAGCGATGTAAGAACAGCCAATTCTAATGAGGCAATGGCGGAAGCGCCCACGCCACGCACGGTCGAATATTGGGCTTCTGAGAAACCGGACGCGCCGGCCCTGGTAGAGGGCGAAAAATCGCTGACTTACGGCGATTGGAATGTGCAGGCTAACGCGATCGCGGAAGGTTTTGCGCGACTAGGAGTTGAAGCGGGCGACGTTATCGTCACTCGCCTGCAAATACGGTTGGAGTGGGCCATCATCGCGTCAGCTGCAGCAAAACTTGGCTGTTCAATCCTAGGTCTAAACTGGCGGCTTACACCCAGTGAGGTGAATTACGTCCTGACCAACAGTGATGCCAAAGTGCTGATCTGTGACGATCCTGATCCGGCGGCACTGCTACCTGCATTCGAAGGTGTTCCGCTCAAGCTTAAGGTCTCGATCGAGGTCCAGGCGGATGAGTTTGTTTCCTACGAAGAGCTGATCGCGGACGAGGCCCCTGAACGTTTTTCCAAAGGCGAGGCACCGCTGATCATCTACACCTCCGGCACGACCGGCCTGCCGAAGGGCGTGAATATGAGTCCGGGTGAAGGCGCGGACATGCAAAAGATCATGGAATATTTCCAATCGATGGCTGCCGCCCGGCCGCAGTTACCCGGCGATGTGGTTCTCATCTCGATGCCGATGCATCATGGCGCAGGGCCAGTGGCTCGTGCGCGGAACTTTGGCGAGCGGCAACACTGGGGTTTTACAGCAGCGTTTCGATCCCGAAGGCACTCTCCAATTGATGGAGCAACACAAGGTCACATTCTGGACCGGCGTGCCGACCATGTACAAACGGATCAATGGCCTGCCAGAAGAGACACTGAACAAATACGACGTGTCTTCGCTCCGCTCGCTTGGCGTTGGTGCAGCCCCTGTTCCGACGTCGCTAAAGGAGTGGATCCGTTCGTTCTTCGGTGAAGTTTTGCACGAAAGCTATGGCGCGACCGAAGTAGGCATGATCAGCAATTTGGCTCCTGAGGAGCAAAAGCTAAAGCCGGGATCATCGGGCAAACCGCACAAACACGTGCTCATCGAAATCCGCGATGAGGATGGCAATGTGCTTCCCGCTGGAAAAGCTGGCGAGATCTGGATCAATACACCTGTCACCATCCGCAACTATGTGAATGCTAACCTGCTGGACAGTGATACGCTGGATGAGCGCGGCTACTTCCGTGTCGGAGATGCAGCGATGCTTGACGAGGATGGCTATATCTACATCACGGACAGGGTCAAAGACATGATCATATCGGGCGGCGTAAACATCTATCCAGCCGAAATCGAGGCGGCTCTCATTCGCCATTCCGATATTCAGGACGTTGCAGTGATCGGCGTGCCGGACGAAGAATTCGGCGAGAAGGTGATGGCCTTTGTCGAACTCAAGCCGGGCAGAAGCTTGGGCGAAGATCAGCTGCGCGACTTCGCAAGCGAACATCTTGCGTCATACAAAAGACCGCGCGTCATAGAGTTTCGTGACGAATTGCCGCGCAACACCATGGGCAAGCTGCTGAAGAAGGATTTGCGGGCGCCCTTCTGGGAAGGCCGCGAGCGCGCGGTTTGATCCGTGGCAAAATATTGGAGAGGCTTGAGATGACGTACATTACAACCGAAACACGCGGTCATGTGCTGATCATAACGCTCGACCGTCAGGAATCTCGCAACGCCTTTAATCGGGCGATGGCTGATGAGATGGAACAAATTATCGATGATTACGAAGCCGATACTGAGCTTCGTTGCGCCATCATTTGCGCGAAGGGCCCGACCTTTTCTGCGGGGCAAGACCTGAAAGCGGCTTTGAAAGGTGAGATGGCTGCGACGCCAAATCGCGGTGGTTTTGGCATCATGAGCAAGCCACCTGAAAAACCGCTCATCGCTGCTGTAGATGGACAAGCGCTGGCTGGCGGGATGGAGCTGACCTTATGCTGCGATATCATTGTTGCGTCCGAGCAATCCGTATTCGGACTTGCCGAGGCAAAGCGCGGATTGGTTGCAGTGGGCGGCGGATGCTTCCGCCTGCCCCACCGGATCCCGCATAATATCGCGATGGAAATGGTGATCACCGCTGAGCCCAAATCAGCGCAAGACATGCATCACTTTGGCTACGTCAACAGCGTGGTGAAATCCGAAGACGTGATGGACGAGGCAATGCGCTTTGCCAAACTAATTGCGCGCAATGGTCCGATTGCGGTCAAAGCTTCCAAAGCACTGGCTTATCGTTCTGCAACGGAACAGTGGGAAGATAAACAGGCTTGGAAAGAACAAGGGCCTATCGTCGAACCAATGATGAATTCGGCGGACCGCATCGAAGGCATGAAGGCATTCGCCGAGAAACGGGATCCGGTCTGGACAGGGAAATGAGCTCCGCTGCACAGACCGCATCGGAAACCCCCGCAACAACGCGGCCGTGGCTTACCGTGGCGATGCTATGCGCGGTCTATGCCTGCAGCCAACTCGATCGCCAGATAATGGGTATCCTGCTCGAACCGATCAAACAGGATTTGGGCGCAAGCGATACGCAGATGGGCTTCCTCGTTGGGTTGGCGTTTGCGGTGTTCTACACGTTCCTCGCTATCCCGATCGCAGTGGTTGCCGACAAGGGTTATCGCCGCAACATCATTGCCGCCTCTGTCATCGTCTGGAGTGCGATGACGGCGGTGTGCGGGATCGTGAACACCTATGCTCAGATGGCTTTCGCGCGAATGGGTGTGGCAGTCGGAGAAGCCGGATCCACACCGGCCTCAATCTCGATTATCTCGTCGCTGTTCGACGAAAAACGCCGCGCGACTGCGATGAGTGTTTTTGCCATGGGCGCCAGTCTTGGCGTGTTGCTCGCCTTCCTTGGAGGCGGATTTCTCCTTGATACCGTTGGCTGGCGGCAGACATTTATCATCGTCGCTGTTCCCGGCATTCTCCTTGGAATTATGGTGCTGTTTGTGGTGCCCGAACCGCCAGTGCCTCCGCAATCCTCGCCTGATGACAAGGCATCGGTTGGGCCAACTGTCCGGCACATGTTCAAGAACAAGGCGATACGCCACATCTTAATCGGCAAGTCCCTGGGTGGTTTTGTTGGCTACGGAATGATTGTTTGGACACCGGCATTTCTGGTTCGCACGCATGAATTGAGCGGTACCGAGATCGGACTGACACTGGCCCTTTTCGCTGGGATTGGCGGAGCGATAGGCACGTTTATGTCGGGCCGGGTGACCGACTATCTCGGTCAGTTTGACGAGCGCTGGCGTGCGTGGGCGATGGCTGTTGCCATGGTGATCGTGGTTCCATTCTCGATCCTGTGGTTCACGATTGATAGCTACTGGTTGGCGCTTTGCTTCTACGCAGTTCCGGCATTGCTCGGCGGCTTTTATCTTGCGCCCTCCACCGCTCTCATCCAAAACTTGGTTCAACCTCGCATGCGCGCCGTCGCATCGGCGATATCCATGTTTCTGCTCAACATCATTGGCATGGGGCTGGGCCCGCAAGGCGTGGGCATTTTGAGCGATCTGCTCAAACCGGAATATGGCTCGGATTCGCTGCGCTATACCTTATGCATCTTTTTGGCTGTGAACGTTTGGTCGGCAGTTCATTTCTGGATTGCAGGACGCCATCTCGGCGCGCCCAATGACAAAGTGGAGCTGGAGGTAGCGTAATGAAACGCAAGCCACATCAACATATTTGCCAGTGAGCAAATAAATGACTTGAAGGCGGCCCAAGCCAATGCGAAGAGCTGCCGCGTAACAAGGAGAAGATCATGGATGGCGCCAACGACGCGTTGTTTTCCGCCGGAGGCACCGACGCTGCCGCAAATGTTCCAGCGCTCTTGGGCGGCAAATGCAACGCTTGCGGCGCTGTGTTCTTCCCCATGCAGACCTATGGATGCCAGGTTTGCGGATCAAAGGATCTCGCTCCTCAAAAACTAACCGGTCGCGGCACGCTTATTTGCAGCGCTCCGGTATTCATGTCGATGAACCCCGCCCTCCCCGCGCCTTTTACCGTCGGCTCGATTGAGCTTGAAGACGGACCCAAAGTGCGCACCATGCTTGCTGTGGAGCCTGGGGCGCAGCTCACCCCGGGCGATGCGATGGAGGCGACACTGGTGCCGCAACCGCGCGAAGGCAAAGGCGAACATGATCTGCGATTTGCCCCAGCTGGGAAAGGAAACTGACGATGGCTAAACTGATCTCTGATCTTGCGCCGGTTTATGTCGTTGGCGTTGGCTTTCACCGCTACCAGCATGCCTCTGCCACCCCCTATGTTGAGCTTGGACTAAAAGCCGTCCGGGGTGCGCTTTCTGATGCAGGAATTGAATGGGAAGGCGTTGAGAGTTCTTATGTCGCCCATGCACTTTTAGGAATGGCCGTGGGACGCCCGATGCTTAGCCACCTTGGCGCATTGGGCAAACCGATCGTCCACGTTGAAAATGCCTCGGCCTCCGGTTCTACCGCGTTTCGCCACGCTTGCATCGAAGTCGCCAGTGGTATCAGCGATGTGGCCCTTGCCGTTGGCGTAGACAAACCGCCAAAGAAGGGTGTGTTCCGCTCAAAAACGGGTATCGACAATCTGGCAGATGACGCAATTGCCCCGTTCACGCATTTTGCTTTGCTGACCGACGAGTACAGCCATCGTCATGGCATTGCTCCAGAAGATGTTGCCCGGATCGCGGTCAAAAACCACGCAAATGGCGCGAAAAACCCCAATGCCCAACGGCAGAAGGTTCGCAGTTTGGACGATGTGATTGGAGCTCCACCAATTTCCGGCACACTGACCGCCTTGCAATGCTGCCCCATTGGCGAAGGTGCTGCTGCTGTAATCGTCGCCTCGCAAGAGGGGATTAAACGTTTGGGCATTGATCCATTCCGGGCAATCCGCGTCGCTTCATCGGCGGCAGGCAGCGAGAAGGCCAATCAGGGGCTCAATCCGGACACCGCGCTCAGCAATGAAATCATGATGCGCGCGATCGCCGAGGCACAGATAACACCGGGTGATCTCGACGTGATCGAACTGCACGATGCCTTCGCCACCGAGGAACTGCTCTACGCCGAGGCGACGGGCATCTGTAATCCGGGTGAATTCATCCCGATGCTGAAAGATGGCCATTGGGATATTGGCGGGCAATGCGCGATCAGCCCCTCTGGCGGCCTTATCGCGATGGGCCATCCGGTCGGGCCAACCGGTGTCGGACAAATTGGTGAACTGACAATGCAGCTGCGCGGGGAAGCGAGAGAGCGTCAACAGCCGAATGCCAAGCATGGCCTTGCGCATATGGTTGGTGTTGGCGCGGTTTGTTACGTCCACGTCCTGTCGAACTAAACAATTGGCGACCAGATCAAGGGAAACTTCTCGTGCTTATTGAACCACGCCTCAAAAGCGATCTTCTGAAAGACAAAGTGGCCATTGTAACCGGTGGTAGCCGCGGTATTGGCGGTGCGACGTCTGAAATGCTTGCTGCGAACGGCGCCCATGTGGTTATCGCAGACGTTGATGCGGACGCGGCCCAAAAAGCCGCCCGCGACATCAACGGCACCTTTGGATCAGAAAGCGCCAGCGCATTTGTTGGCGATTTGCTGGCGGAGGGTGCCTGCGACGAGCTTGTCCATGGAACTGCAAAGGAATGGGGCCGTCTCGACATTGTCGTTAACAACGCTGGCTATGCCTGGGATGGCGGCATCCATTCCATGACCGACGAGCAATTTCAGGCAATGCTCGATATCCATCTCATCGTACCGTTCCGAATTTCGCGCGCATGTGCTCCCATATTCAAGGCGGCAGCTGAGAAAGAAGACGCAAGCGGAGGGGCCGATTATCGCAAGATGATCATGGTTTCCTCAATGGCGGGGCAATGGGGCCTGATGGGCGCGGGCAATTACGCCTCTGCAAAAGCCGGGATGCTTGGCCTGATGCGCACCTTGGCTCAAGAATGGGGCCGGTACCGCGTCAATTCCAACGCCGTCGCATTCGGGGTAATCCAGACACGGTTTGGTCAACCGCAATCCGAAGACGAAGTCATCGAAGTGGACGGCCGAAAGATCCATGTCGGGATGACTGCGAAGCAAGCTGCGCGTATGGGCGTAAAGGTCGATCCAGATCACAAGCCTACACAGGAAGAAATCTACGCGACGAAGCCAAATCCAATGATCACGCTCGGCCGTTCAGGTTCAATCCGCGAGGCAGCGGAATCGATCTTTTGGCTCGCCTCTCCGCTCTCGGATTATGTTACAGGGCAGGTGTTGACGGTTAGTGGCGGTGCACGCGGCGGGATGAGCTGATCGGCTCACTTCAATCGAACTCATCATTAAATGGTTGCCTTTCGGCGGTTCTTACGGTGCCAGTCGACTGCTCATGGTGGCAATGAACTCTTCGCCTGCCGCATTCTGATCGAATGACTTATCCAGTGCTGCAAATGCCATCTGTCCACGCAGAAAAGAATAGATCACGGGCGCTTGCGCTGATGGATCAATATCTGCGCGGATATTGCCCAGTTCTATTCCGCTTCTGATCTCGGCTTCGATACCCTTCTTTCCCTCGGCATTGAGCTTCGCGATGGTTTTTCGCAATCTAGGACTAACAAGGGCTTGCGCGATCAAAATCTGAAGGGTTCGAATTTCCACCCCATGGCCCGTCACATAGCTGCGTACCAGCGCAACCAACGTTGGTAGCCCGCGTTCGTGCGAGGAGATGCTTGCTGCACCTTTGTTGTAAGTGCTAACCACATGCTCTGCTACACGGGCGAGAAGATCTTCTTTGCTGCCAAAATAGTGAGCTGGAAGACCTCTGCTATAGCCAGCACTTTCAGCAACGTCTGCGAGTGTAAAGCCGTCATAGCCGAGTTTACCAACAAGCTTCACCGCTTGATCCAGCATTTGGGTCTCTGCCTTTTCGCGCCGCTCAGCTTGAGTCCGGCGCTTTATCTTAGTCATGAATCGATCCCATGCTGTTTGTGACCTTCCCAATTAAACAGACGGTCTGCTTGGCGTTCGAATAGAGATTGCTCGAGGCAGGTGTCAACGCGGCTCGGATCATTGAGCCTACTATCCAGACGTCCTCGCGATAGAACTTTGCATTGGTCTTGTCAGGGTAAGTGCAACCTGTCGCATTAGAATGTGAATTGGGCCGGGTAACGGGTCAGAAGCAAATCGGAATCCCTCATATTATGAGTAGGAAGAGAGTGTCAAAAGTCATTCTCTTGCATGTTATCTGTTGGACGTATAACAATCTTATTTGAGAGTAGGGGACTCGCATCGGCAAAAATGTCGAGCGAGGCTTGGGAGAGGGAAAACTATGACACGCAAGTTTGCAGCTTACGCTGCAGGCCTAATGGCCTGCAGTTCGTTCACCGCACCGGCAATGGCGCAACAATCGCAAGATGTCGCAAGCGAAGATGATGGCCGCAATGTCATTATCGTGACGGCGACACGCCGCGAACAGGATCTTCAAGATATCCCGCTCGCTGTGACCGCCGTTGGCACAGAAGATCTCGACCGCCAAGGGATTGCGGACATACGGTCTTTGAGTGCTGTATCGCCAAGCTTCAACTTGAACTCCTCTGACACCGAAACGGGCGGAACAACCATTCGTATTCGCGGTGTCGGCACAACCGGCAACAATATCGGTCTGGAAAGCGCGGTTGGCGTGTTCTTGGATGGCGTCTATCTCTCACGTCCGGGGGCGGCCTTGGGCGATCTTGTTGATGTGGAACGGGTCGAGATCCTTCGCGGCCCTCAAGGCACGTTGTTTGGCCGCAACACGTCGGCTGGTGCACTGAACATCACCACCAAAAAGCCAAACCTCAACGGCGTAGAAGGCTTTGCCAATGCGACCTATGGCAATTTCAACTTAATCAATGTCCAGGGCGGGATCAGTGCTCCGCTTGTTGAAGACTCTGTTGGCGTCCGCATTTCAGGTTCTTATCGCAGCCGCGACGGCCTTTTGACCAATCAGCTTGGTGAAGAGCATAACAACCGGGACCGTTATGGCATTCGTGGTCAGCTCTATTTTGAGCCATCGGCTGATTTGAGCCTGCGATTGATCGCCGACTTTTCAAGCGCCGATGAATCGTGCTGTTCAGCTGTCCTTGTGCGCGAATCCGAACTGTTCGCCAGTGGCGCTGCATTCTTGGCCAATGGCCTGCCTGCTGATGGCGGCGCTCCCTTTATCGGAAGCCCGGACAACCAAGGCAGCGCCTTTTTTGAGCGCCTGACCAATACAACAAGTGATTTGGCAAACGGTTTTGACAACATTGGCTTCTCGGCCGAGCTGAACTGGGATATTGGCGATAATGCGTCGCTAACCTATATCGGGTCTTACCGTGACTTTGACGCCTTCACATCGCGCAGCACAGATTACATTGGGCTTGCTGTCTTCTCGGTCGGCACGGGCGACTCTATTTTTAACAACCCTAATAACATTCCAAATACCACCGAGATCGAAACAATCACGCAAGAGCTTCGCCTGCAAGGTGAAGCATTCGATGGCGCTTTGGACTGGTTGGTTGGCGTTTATTATGCAGACGAACAAATCAGTACAAATCCAGAAGGAAGCCTTGGCCTTGGTCCAGATTACGAGGCATACATCAATGCTTTCTTGACCGCCATTGGGCAGCCTAGCGTTGATACGTTGGCCTTTGTAGGCACCGGCGGTTTGGCGGGCAATCCAAATGCGGTCACAAATGTCGATTTCACTGGTGCCTTTGCCCAAAACGTCTTCACGCAAGACGCGCAAAGCTGGTCGATCTTCACGCATAATACATTCAATGTAACGGATACGCTCAGCTTTACTGTCGGCTTACGGTATACTGATGACAAGAAAAGGGGCGCATTCAGGCAAATTGCAGCCTCAAATGATCCGTGCCTGACGACCAATCCAGCTTTCGGTGCGACGGGCCTCAACGGTCTGCTGTGCTTTGTCTTCGCCGCTCCAGCTGATGTGCCCGGAGCAGTCGGATTGCCGCTTACCTTCGGTGACGGCGCACTAGGCGGCGCGTTTGATGAGTTCAACGATGATGAGCTGATCTACACTGGTAAAGTCGCCTGGGAGCCAACTCCTGACATCAATACATATGCAAGCTTTACGCATGGATATAAGTCGGGCGGCTATAACCTCGATGCATCTGCTGCCGTAGGCGGATTGGATCCCCGTTTCCGTTCAGAGCTGATCGATGCTTATGAGCTTGGCGTCAAAGCAACGCTATTTGGTGGCCGCGGTACGGCTAACTTGGCTCTGTTCCATCAGGATCTGTCGGACTTCCAGGTGCTCGAGTTCACTGGTGTTGCGTTCCAAACCTTTAACGTGCCATCCGCGAAGAGCACGGGCGCTGAGCTGGAGTTCCAGCTGCAGGCAAGCGATGAGATCGGCATCAACACTTCGATGACTTACGCTGATGCACGCTATCCGAGCGATTGCGTGGCTGGCGATGTCAATCCGTTACCGCAAGCAGCAAACCTGTGCGGAAACGATCTAACGAACGCACCACGGTTCGTGATAAATGCGGGCATGGTTTACGATGCTCTCATCACGGATTCAGGTTGGGGCATGGTAGCAAGCTTCAATGTTCGCTACGAAACCGATCGTCGGACCAGCACACAAGCGAGCGAAGTGGGTTCGGACATTCTGCTGCCGTTTGATATTCAAGATGCGAATGTCAAAGCCAATGCACGGATCGGCTTCACCACGCCAAGCGAGAGCTTCACAGTTGAGTTCTGGGGCAACAATATCTTCAACGAGCAAACCCGCAATGTGACGTTCAATACGCCGCTGCGCGGGGTTGCCGGGGCACGTTCGCGCGGTGCGTTCCTTGAAGATCCCCGTACTTATGGTGTGACGGTTCGCACTCAGTTCTAATTTTGGCCCACCTCTCCAAGTGGGCTGAACTGGTGGCCGGCAGCGATGCCGGTCACCTTTTCTTTGACGGACTGATTGGCGCAAACTCGTTGCACTCTTTGCGGCTCCTTTTGCACCGTCAAGTCAACGCGCCATCAAGTTATTGATCCGCTGACAAATAACTGTTACCGAACAACAGTGCTGTAATCGAACTGGCAAAGACCTGCGCTCAGCACCCTGGTCCATTCGTCGATTACGGTAGGGGAGTACCACAATGTCAGCTCATGAAATCACACGAACGCCGTTCCCGCTTGTCTCGATGGAGCAAGAAAAGTTCAAGGCAACCTATGGCGGGACCGAGGGTGTCGTCGTGGTGTTCTGCACGCTGATCCGTTCGCAGGTGCCGTCCGATACCTGCCTGGTGACGATGCACCCTATTGGCGGCACGGGCTGGCTGCCGATCATGAACGAGTTTGTGCAGCAGGGCGTGCACGTGCTGGCATGTGACGGGCGCTATCGCGGTGCGGATTACGCGCTCAATATGGAAAAGTGCGCGGTCGACCTCGGCTCTGCAGTCAAGCATGCCAAGGAGTTTCTGGGCTATAAGAATGTGATCTTGCTCGGCTGGAGCGGTGGCGGCTCGCTATCTGCCTATTATCAATCTCAAGCTGAGAACCCGACGGTCACGTCGAGCCCGTGCGGCGGCGGGGTTGATCTGACCGAGGCAGGCCTTGTTCCTGCTGATGGGATGATCCAGATGGCAGCGCACGTCTCGCGCCATCACACTTTGACTCAATGGATGGACGCCTCCATCCTCGATGAAGCGGACCCCGACAAGCGCGACCCGTCGCTCGATTTGTATGGAGAAGAAGTGAAGCCGCCTTACTCGGCTGAGTTCCTCGAACGCTATCGGGCGGCGCAGATCGCCCGCAATCGCAAGATCACCGCTTGGGTGAAGCACAAGCTTCAGGAATTGGCCGATAAAGGCCGTGAGAATGAAGAATTTGCCTTCACGACGCATGGCACGATGGCCGATCCACGTTGGCTCGACCCCGCTGTTGATCCCAATGATCGAAAGCCCGGCTGGTGCTATCTCGGCGATCCGAAAGTCGTAAATAATGGCCCAGTCGGGCTGGCACGGTTCAGCACTCTTCGCAGCTGGCTTTCGCAATGGAGCTATGACGATGCCAATGCCCATGGTCCAACGAGCCTCGCCCATGTGACCAAGCCCGTTCTGGTGGTTGGCAACACGGCCGATGATGCCTGCACGCCTAGCCACACCCAAGCGATCTTTGATGGCGTAGACCACGACAATAAAGAGCTGCATCAGATCGAAGGTGCAACCCACTATTACGCCATGCAACCCGACAAGGCGAAAGAGGCGGCGAGCCTCGTGATGAACTGGTTGGAACGTCAGGACCTACGCTGAACGCATCGCGCCTGGGGAGAGGCTCTATGACCGGAAGAGAAAAAGTGTCGAAGGCATGCCGATGACGCGAACGGTCGAGATGGTTGAGGTCGGGCCACGCGACGGCCTGCAGAATGAGGGGACGCTTGTCTCCACTGCAAACAAGGTTGCCCTTATCGAACGCGCAATCGAGGCCGGTAGTCGCAGGATCGAGGTAGCCAGCTTCGTGCATCCAAAGCGAGTTCCACAGATGGCCGATGCGGAAGATGTCATTGCGCGCCTGCCTGATCGCAAGGACGTGACCTACATCGGATTGTGCCTCAACAAACGAAGTGTTCTGCGTGCCCTTGCAACGCGTGAGAGCGACAGGCGCGGGGTCGATGAGGCCGGGTGCGTGGCGGTTGCAAGCGATGCGTTTGGCCTGAAAAACCAGGGTCAGACAACTGATCAATGCATCCGGGAAAATCGTGAAATGATCCGCTTTGCCAAAGCCGAAGGGCTGAAAGCACAAGTCACCATCGCGACTGCCTTCGGCTGCCCTTTTGAAGGTCCGGTTCAGACCGATACTGTGCTGCGTATCGCCAGCGAACTTGCCGAGGAAGAACCGCTGGAAATTGCGCTGGCTGACACAATCGGGGTTGGCGTACCGGGGCAGGTCGAGGAATTGTTCGCCCGTTTGCGTGAATTGCTGCCGGAAAAAATCGCGATGCGCGCGCATTTCCATGACACCCGCAATACTGGCATTGCCAATATCTGGGCAGCGCTAGGCGCAGGCGTCGATGTAATCGACGCATCGCTTGGCGGCTTGGGCGGATGTCCGTTTGCTCCCGGAGCCGCAGGCAACGTCGCAACCGAGGACGCCGCGTATATGCTGGTGCGTTCGGGCGTAGAAACCGGGCTTGATCTCGATAAGCTACTCAGCGCTTCGCAATGGCTGGAAGGCGTAATGGACAAATCCCTGCCTTCTAAACTCGCCAAAGCTGGTGACTTTATTGCCCTGGGAGCAGAAAATGACGGATGAGAACCAGGGCGCGCTCAAGGGCATCCGAGTGATCGAATTCGGCCAGTTGATCGCCGGACCATTTTGCGGGCAGCTGCTGGGCGACATGGGCGCGGATGTCATCAAAGTCGAACCGCCCGGAGCCGGCGATCCAATGCGCCAATGGGGCAATGGCGAGCATAAGGTTTGGTGGGAAGTCATCGGCCGCAACAAGCGCTCGGTCACCGCCAATTTACGCGTGCCGGAGGGTCAGAAACTGGCTCGGGACCTCGTAGCCGGTGCCGATATCATGATCGAGAACTTCAAGCCCGGCACGATGGAAAAATGGGGCATGTCCCCAGACGAGCTGCATGCGATCAACCCGGGCCTCATCATTGTTCGTATCTCGGGCTATGGCCAGACCGGCCCCTATTCCTCGCGGGCAGGCTTTGGCGGGATTGGCGAGGCTATGGGCGGTTTGCGCGCAATTACTGGTGAACCGGATCGGCCGCCGTCTCGCGCTGGCATATCCATCGGTGACACACTTGCCGCCACCTACGGTTGCATGGGCGCGTTGGCCGCCCTCCAAGCGCGTGAACGCACGGGCCGAGGCCAAGTGGTTGATGCTGCTCTCTATGAGAGCGTCTTGCAGGTAATGGAAAGCCTTGTCGCCGAATATGATGTGATGGACCTCGTGCGTGAACGGTCCGGCTCGATCCTGCCCGGCATTGCGCCCTCCAATGTCTATCCGTGTAGCGACGGCGAATACATGATCGGCGGCAATGGTGATGCGATTTTCGCGAGGCTCGCTGAGGCGATGGGTCAACCGCAATTGGCCCAGGATGAACGCTATGCGACGCATATTGCACGGGGCACGCATCAGGCAGAGCTTGATGAGATTATCGCAGAATGGACAAAAACACTTACCATCAATGAACTTGATAGGTTGATGGCCGAACACAGTGTGCCGGCCGGGCGGGTCTACACCGCACCGGATATGCTGACTGATCCGCACTTCGCGGCGCGTGAAGCGATCGTGGAGCGGGAGCACCCGGTTTATGGGTCCGTGAAGATGCAAAGCACCTTCCCAAAATTCTCGACAAACCCGTCATCCATCCGGCGCAACGCTCCTGCAAAGCCGGGCATCGACAATGATGAAGTCTACCAGCAGATGTTGGACCTATCGGCAGCGGAGATTGCTGCTCTCGTCAAAGCTGGCGTCATCTAGTGGTGCAGGGACTTCACTTCTAGCGCGGGTGCGAAAACAGATTTAATCGAAGGAAACTGAACCATGACACAGAACATCAAGGCGAACGGCCTCAACCATCTGGCAATTTCAACAAATAATATGAAAGAGCAGATCGAGTTCTACACCGATGTGCTGGGCTTCCGACTTGTTGCGCTTTACTGGATGCACGGGGTCGAGGGATGCTGGCATGGCTTCCTTGAAATGAATGATAGCAGCCAGGTTGCCTTCGTTTTCAATCCCGCAAACAAAGACGCTAAGGTCGAATATGGTGTGACCAATCCAGGCCATACAGGCGGGCCTTCCGCGCCGGGCACAATGCAGCACCTCGCGTTCAACGTCGACACGCTTGATGACCTGCTCAACATGCGCGATCGCATCCGTTCGCGTGGGTACAATGTCATGGGTCCGATGGACCATGGCATGTGTCACAGCATCTATTTTCAAGGACCAGAAGACACCTGCCTTGAGGTCGCGACATTCGGCAATGCCGATTATCCGATCGGGCCAAAGGATTGGATCGATCCTGAAGTGCAGGAACTCGCCGGGATCAGCGATGAGGAATTGGCCAAGTTTACAAACCCTATTGAATTTGAAGGCCAAGGCGGAAAAATCCCGAATCCCGGTTATAATCCCGACAGCTATAATCCGGATCGCCCCGCACAGCTTCTCCAAGGTTTGTTCGCGATGCCTGATGAGCAATTCGCGATGATACCAATGGAAAAGCGGCCCCCTTCCATGATGAGCGACGAAGACCGCGCAGCGAAGCACGCCAACTAGAGACGTTTCACAATTTGGGGCAAACATCGTGAACACAAGAACTCCAGTCCACTATACCGGCGTCGCCAAATTCCTGCATTGGGCGATCGCGCTGCTGATCATCATGATGTTGGTGTTCGGCCAAGGCTTTGAAGACATCACAAACCCGGATGATATGACTTTCTCTCTGAGGGGGCACTCGACACTGGGCTTTACTGTCATAACCTTACTGGTCTTGCGCATATTGTGGCGCCTTGGAAACCCGCCACCAGCGCTGCCAGAGACGGTTGCGCCAATACAACGCACCTTATCAAAGGTCTCGCACCTCCTGCTCTACGCGCTGATGATCTATGTGCCAGCGACCGGCATCTATACGGCGGCCGCGCATGAATATGCCGTAATGCCATATGGGGCGTTCGACGTTCGCGAGGCGTTCGGCTTTCTTGGCTCTAGCGATTTCGACGGGCGACGCTTCCTGCACGAGGTCGGTACTTGGCTGCTGATCGGCTTGCTCGCCGTCCACATCACCGCCGCCTTTCTACATCAGTTTGTTCAAAAAGACAGCGTGCTGCGCCGGATGTGGTTTGGCGGTGGCAAAAAGACGGAGAACCCCAGCTGATGATCAGGCATTTCTTCCGCATTTGCGCCGTGCTGATGGCATTGACCGCGTTCCCGGTCGCGGCGCAGGAGGGACAGCGCCCCAATTTCCTGATCGTAGTGGCAGATGATCTGGGCTGGTCTGATCCCGGGTTTCTTGGCAGTCGGATTAAAACGCCTACGCTGGATAGTCTGGCGCAACGCGGCATCTTCATGTCGCATTTCTATGTGGCACCAACCTGCTCTCCGACGCGGGCCATGCTGATGACCGGGGTCAGCAATCATGCCGCCGGCGTCGGCACCATGTACAATCTCCAGGCGGACAATCAGATGGGCCACCTCGCTTATGGTGCTCAGCTGCATGATGGTGTGGTTACAGTCGCAGAGATGCTGCGTGCCCATGGCTACAGCACCATGATGAGCGGCAAGTGGCACCTTGCCATTGATGAGGAACAACGCCCTCACCGTCGCGGGTTTGCACGCAGTTTCGGCCTTGTCGAAGGCGGCGCAAGCCATTTCGCCGATGCAAAAATGATCACGCCTTCAGAAAACGTGACCTACCTCGAGAATGGACAGCCGACGCAGCTGGCTAGCGATTTTTACTCCACCATCGGCTACACCGATAAGATCATCGAATATATCAATGAGGCCGGTGACCAGCCCTTTTTTGCCTATCTGACCTACACAGCGCCGCATGATCCCTTGCAGGTGCCCGATGAATGGCTTGATCGCTATAAGGGCGTGTTCGACGATGGCCCCGAGGTATCACGTGAAGAACGGCGCCAACGCCTCACTGAACTCGGTCACATCCGCGCCGACGCTGAAATGGCGAGTGCGCTCAATTTCCCAGCATGGCTCGATTCCCACCAAGCACCTTGGACTGAGAGAAGCGATGAGGAACGCCGTACCCATGCCAAACGCATGGAAATCTACGCTTCCATGGTCGAATTGCTCGATGCCGAGCTGGGCCGGGTCATCGCGCGTCTCGAAGAGAACGGTCAGCTGTCGAACACCTACATCATGTTCATGTCGGACAATGGCGCAGCGGTCACCACACCGCTCGCCTATCGCGGCAACACGCGCGAGTGGCTGCATGAGAATTTCGACCTCAGCCCCGAAGAGATGGGGCAGAAGGGTTCCTTCACTTCCATGGGCAGCGACTGGGCGCATGCGAGCAACACTCCGTTTAGTAGGTTCAAAGGTACGGTGAGCGAAGGTGGTGTACGCTCTCCTCTTATTGTCGCCGGGCCAGGATTGGAAAGCGGGGTGACGCGCACCATGCCCGCGCATGTCACCGATCTGGTGCCAACGGTTTATGAGCTGGCCGGCATCAATCCCGCTGCCGATCCACTCTATGAGGGCAGGCTGCAACCGCAAGGCACCTCGATCGTTCCGATTTTCGAAGAGGCGAGCTTCGATGAAACACGCATCTTTTTCAACGAGCTGTTTGGCAATCGCATGGCGCGAAAAGGGCGTTGGAAAGCGGTTTGGCTAAGCCCTCCCTTCGGAAGCGGTGAATGGGAACTTTACGACATCGTGGCCGATCCCAGCGCCACCAAAAACCTTGCCGAAGCGCGTCCAGAGGTAATCACCGAAATGGTTGCAGGCTATGATGCGTTTGCTGAGGAAAACGGCGTCATTCCACCTTATCCGCGCCGCAGCCTGCGATCGAATATCTGGTACGAAGGTGAGTGCAATTGGTGGTGCAGCGCAAAGTTCAGTTTTGTTAACACGTTGGCCAATCCCACCGGTCGCATCATCCTGCTGGTAGGTATTCTTGGTGTCGTTGGCCTTATCCTATTTCTCGCGTTCCGTTGGCTGCGTCGCCGCCGCAAGGTGGCGCAACACGGAGCTTAAGAATGCCTGGCAAGCAATATGACGTACTAATTGTCGGGTGCGGTCCAGTCGGCGCGACGCTCGCAAACTTGCTGCGCGAGAGTGGACATTCGGTTGCGATATTCGACCGGGACAAGGACGTGTTTCACTGCCCCCGCGCAATGATGTTCGATCCGGAAAGCTGCCGTATTTATCAGCGCATGGGCATTATGGACCGGATGTTTCCGGATGACGCGAAGCCATTCCAGACCTTTCGCATGGTCAATCACAAGCGCAAGACCTTGGTCGAAATGGACTATAGCAACGTTCCGCCAAGCTTTGGCCACTCGGGTGTGGGAACCATGTTCCACCAGCCAACTCTTGAACGCCTGCTGCGCGAAGGTTTCGATTTGGGCGTGAAGGTCGATAGCTTCCTTGGATATGAAGTTCTCGGCGTTGAATCGGGCTCTGACCATGCGACCTTGACAGCAAGGAACACGGAGACGGGCGAGGAGACCGAGTTCACAGGCCAATATATCGTCGGGTCCGATGGCGGGGCGAGCCTATGCCGCCGGTCCATCGGCGCGAAGCGAATTGACTTCAACTATCGCCGCAAATGGATCGTGATTGACGTTGTCGTTCACGACCACGCCTATTGGGCGAGGCTGGAAGACTTCTCGGAATTCATGTGTCGGCCAAACGGGGCAACGGTGTTCGTTAAAGGTTGCCGCGGTCATCTACGCTTCGATTTTGAGATCGACGAGGAACTGGCCGATCAGTTCACCCATGATGATGCGCTTGCACACATATCCAACTACATCGATACCTCATCAATCGAGATTCAGCGCTGCGCTCCTTACAATTTCTATGCAGGAATGCCGGATATATGGCGTAAAGACCGGATTTTGCTGGCTGGCGATGCCGCCCACCAAACCTCGCCCTTCGCTGGACAGGGGCTAAACATGGGCCTGCGAGACGCCGCTCATCTGAGTTTTCTGTTCGATCTGATATTTGACGGCAAAGCAGATGACCGCATTCTCGATACCTATCACGAGGAACGCTGGCCGCATTGCGAGAAGGTGATCAATAGAGCCTCACGCACGGGGCTAATGCTGAGCACGACCAGCAAATGGGAACAGATCAAGCGGAATTTTGGTTTTTGGCTGGTGAGTGTATTCCCAAGGCTTGGCGGGGTTGCCAATTCGGATGATAGTTTCCCTGCCTATAAAGGCGGGCTGATTGGTACAGGACATCGCCTATGCGGTAGGCGATTGTGTCAGCCCGAAGTAGCCGATGCCTCAGGCCAGCGCACGCTGCTCGATGAAGTGATCGGGCACGGGTTTGTGCTCTTGCTGTCAGAACAGACTGAGGGCGCAGCTATCTCTTGGTTCAAAGAAGAGTTGGGCGGATCGGTCTTTGTGATCGGTCAAGACTTTCAGGACGCCGATGGGATGCTGGCCGAGTTTACCGGGGGCAACGCAGTTCTTGTTAGACCTGATCGTTATATCTTTGGCGCGAGCGAAAGCGGCAACGCGCTCTGCGCTTCACTCCAAGAGGACTTGCGTCAATATCAAAGCTAGCCTTTGGTTTTCCTTAGAAGGCCTTAGCCGCAGCGCTCGCTGCTTCTTTCGCCTTGGCCAGCGCTTCATCCAGTGCCGGTCCTGGCATACCCGTCGGCTGAACGCGGATTAGGTTGATGTCGGTAAAGCCCAGGAAGCGGAAAATGTGATCGATATAGGTGCTTGCAAAGTCCGTCTTGGGCGCGTCAGATGCCAGCGGAAAACGGTCCTCATACGGGCTGCCGCTTGCCATGATCACTTGCAAAGGCCGGTTTGTGATTTGGCCCACATACTCAAACTTATTGTTGACCATCACCGTCACGCCAACTTGGGTTACAAGGTCGATCCAATGCTTAAGGCGGTAAGGAATTGAAAAGTTCCACATCGCCATCGACAATACCACTTTGTCCGCTGACTTCAGCCGCTCAATCTCTTGCATCACGCCTGCCCATTCGCCCTGCGCCGCGATCCCTGATCCGGTAGTCATCAGCTTCATGAGGTTTTCCATTTTCTGGTTCGCGCCTTGCATTCCAAGCGGGGCCAGTTCGGTCTCAAACAAAGGCAAATGCTCAAGCTCATCGTCAGGATTGGCTGCCTTGTAGCTTTCCAGAAATTCATTGGCGACTTGCGAAGAATACGAGGTCTCTTTGCGCGGGCTGGCTTCGATAAAAAGTACTTTCGCCATGAGATGCATCCTTTGTTTCTTAGAATTGGCTTGGGTTGGTCAGGGCCGTTAGAGCGACTGTCCGTCGTCCACGGTAAACGTCCCGCCCGTGACGTGGCGGGAAGCGTCCGAGCACAGATACAGGGTTAGATCATCAAGCGCGTCGATATCCATCAATCGTCTGCGATGCCAACCGGCAATCTGTCGCTCGCCGCCCTCAGTATCGAACCAGTCGCCGACGATTTCAGTGCGGATATAGCCGGGCTGGATGGTGTTGACGTTGATACCTTTGCGCACCCATTCACGTGCGAATAGCCGCCCAAGATGAGTAACCCCCGCCTTGCTGGCACCGTAGGCAGCATCGCCAGGCGCGTTCATCTGTGCGGTAATCGAACCGATCAGCACAATGCGGCCCTCGATCGGATTCGCACTGTCGGCCGCAATCATCCGCTTTGCGCCCTCGCGGGCAAGCAAGTAGACGCCAAGAAAATTAGTATCGAGAACCGTTCGAATGCCTTCAAGCCGCACATCGGTTGAACGACCATTCGCAGCCGACCCCGCATTTGCGATGACCGTGTCCACAGTGCCGAAAGTGGCTTCAGCTTTGTCGTAGGCCGCAATAACAGACTCTTCATCGGTCACATCGAGAGCCACGGCCAAGGACTTTCCCCCAGCGCCCTCGATTTCACCTGCGAGTGCTTCGGTTCTCTCAGTCCTACGCGCACCGAGAATGACGTTTGCCCCTGCTTTGGCAAGGACACGTGCGAGATGCGCACCAATGCCGGATGAAGCTCCGCTCAACATCACAGTACGATTTGTTAGGTCTGAGATCATCGCTTGTTTCTTCGGTCGTCCTGCTTGGGTTGCCGAGCAAAAGCCGTCTTTGCAGGGATTTTCACTTCCAAACTGCTCATTGGAGATTTAGACTTTAATAGCTAATCAATCAACAAATATTATTGATGTGTAAGGGTGCCTCTTGGTGTCTGAATGCCCGGATAAGTTTTGGATTTACAACCTGGTACTGCGTCTTGGCTTGTTATAGGAAGAAATTCCACTTGGCATCCTTTCGAACCACTGATTTGCGGTCTGCGTACCCAGCAATAGAGCCCAAGGCAAAAAACCAACCGCTAAGTGAGAGTGTTGCCCGCGAACCAATGTCGGCTTTCGGAGGTCAAAATCCGGATCACTACGTCTTAGATTGGGGCGCATTGCAGTCATTCCGCGATGGATTGAATAGCGGCGGTTAGTGCTGCGATTTTCCTTGAAGAGTAAGCCAGTTCGTTGATGGCTGCCTTTCTTTCGTCATCCGATAGACCTCCAATCGTTAGCGCGAGCGCGCTGTGGTCTTCCATCAGCATACCGATCTTGGTGCTCAGAAGGTTGATCAGTTCACGGTCGATGTCGTCCATGGACACGGTGATGCTCGAACTTCAGCACAAGTCCACTGCAAAGAGCAGATGTACGCACAAAGCACTCGACTAGTGGCGGAACTCGAGCATTCATGCCGCCATGGATATCGAAGAGAAGATTTGCGCTCTCGAGCAAATGAGAACTCCGGAGCTCCGCTTGGCATGGCGCAATGCGTTTGGAACGCCAGCACCTCCGTCATTTAGCTTGCCGCTACTGCAGCGCGCTTTAGCTGCCCACTACCAGGAGCGAGAAGCCGGTAAACTCACCAAGGCTGATCTCCGGCAGCTTGGCACTCTCGGGCGCAAAGATGAGTGCCGCAAAGAGGGACGTGTGTCGACTGAGGTCAAGCCGGGGACATGGCTATCGCGAACATGGCATGGAGAAGTCCATGAGGTGGTCGTGCTGGAAAGCGGCTGCGAGTACCGAGGACAGACATTCGGATCATTGAGCGCGGTGGCAAGTCATATAACTGGAGCTAAGTAGTCAGGCCCGCGCTTCTTTGGATTAAACAGCCCGCGGCTCGGTGAGCTGAATGTGGTTGCCAATGGCTAAGACAGATAAGAAGCTGCGCTGCGCTATCTACACCCGAAAGTCGACAGATGAGGGCCTGGATAAAGACTTCAACAGCCTCGATGCTCAAAGGGAAGCATGCGCCGCGTACGTACTTAGCCAGCAACATGAGGGCTGGACGCTCTTGCCAGAACTCTACGACGATGGCGGGCACTCTGGCGGAACATTGGAACGACCAGCACTTCAGCAACTGCTTGATGATGTGCGCTCGGGCAAGGTTGATGTGGTAGTAGTGTACAAAATCGACCGACTAACCCGCAGTCTCGCGGACTTCGCCAAGATCGTGGATGTGCTCGATGCTGCCGAAGCCTCATTCGTAAGCGTTACTCAAGCGTTCTCCACCACCAGTTCGATGGGTCGGCTTACGCTCAATGTGCTTTTATCCTTTGCCCAATTTGAGCGAGAGGTTGGAGCAGAGCGTATCCGCGATAAGATCGCGGCATCCAAGGCCAAGGGCATGTGGATGGGCGGCGGCGTGCCGCTTGGCTATGACGCCGTCGATCGCAAGCTTATCGTCATTCCTGAAGAGGCGAATACGGTGCGTGAGATTATGCAGCGCTATCTCAAGGCAGACTCAATCAAGGCACTGGTTTATGAGCTCCGGCGCGATGGCTTTGTCAGCAAACGGCGAATCTCCAAAAGAGGCAATGCGATGGGCGGCAACCCAATCAAACGAGGCGCGCTCAAACATCTGCTCTCAAATCCGATCTATGTCGGTAAAGTGCGCCATAAAGATAAGATATATTCAGGTCAGCATGATGCGATCGTTGACCGAGAAACATTCGATGCGGTGCAAGCAAAGCTAGTGGATCGCACATCGCCTGGATCAGCAGGCGGACCTAAGCGAAGAATGGCGCTTCTCGCTGGAATGATCTGGGACGACCGCGGTCGTCCCATGTCGCCAACCCACACCAAAAACCACGGCCGGCGTTACACCTATTACGCTTCCAATATGAATGATGATGCAGAGTCCCCTGCGCTAAGACTGCCCGCTGGTGAAATCGAACAGTCAATCCGTAGAGCAATCGCACAATGGCTGCGGGCCAATGCTAATATGCGGGAGCAGGTTACTTCAAGATCGGCTGATGAGAAGAAGGGGATCTTCGCAAGGGCCGCGCAGTTGGCCGCCCAGGTCGAGCAACTTCCGGTGAATAGGGCTAGCGAGGTCCTAACCCAACTAAGCCTTCGGGTTACTGTCAGCGAGAACGAGATCGACGGGTCGTTTGAACCGGCCGCTGCATTAGGTGTCGTTGCAAGCAATGACACCAGAACAATCAAAGCGGACTTCAAGATAGCACTCGTGCGTCGGAACTATGGGCACGAGTCTCGGATGCGCTTGCAGCCATCTCAGCCAGTTCGCGTGGTAAGAGATCATCGCGTGTTCGAACTGCTTGGCCGGTCCTTTACCGCAAGGGAAGATCTGCTCCAAATGGACGAAAAAACAATCCGGTCGACTAAGAGTACCAGGCTTCGCCATCTGCAGCGCCTTGCTCGCTTGAGCTATCTCGATCCGAATATCATCCGGTCCATCTTGAACGGCAGTCAACCGAAAGAGCTCAGTCCCCGCAACCTGTGGCGCATGGCTGATCTCCCGATCCGTTTCGTTGAACAACGTTTAGCGCTCGGGTTCCCAACCATCTGAAAACAAAACAGTAGGTCACCAAATCGACCGCGGAGAACTTCGCGCATTTCAGGCGCGAATTGGTAGGCCATTGCGTCTCCATCGACCCCTCGCCGAACTTCCAGCTCCGCAAAGCCCCGGAATTGCGGGCACAATTTCCGCCTCGGGGGCGGAGACTCCGGAAAATGATTTTCGATGGAAATGGATGGTGAGTCCTGCTGGGTTCGAACCAGCGACCTACTGATTAAAAGTTAGAAGATCACGGTTTCCTCGAATTCTATCGAGTTTCCAGAATGTCCCATTCCCCTGTCAAAACAGCCTCCTGGTTATCTTTATCTTTCCTCTAGTCATCTAAAGCTGTATCGCGTGTGCTTACTACGTGCTTACTACGTGCTTACTGGAAAGGTGATATGCCGAAGCTCAAGATCAACAAAAGGAACGTGGATGCGGTCGCGCAAGGTTCGTCTGACACATTCTATTGGGACACGGCACTGACTGGTTTCGGACTGAAGGTCACTAGGAACGGCTCGAAGAGTTATGTAGTTCAATACCGCATGGGTGGTCGCAGCACGCCTGCACGGCGCTATACCATCGGCAAGCACGGAGCGCCTTGGACGCCTGAACAAGCGAGGGGGCGAGCGCAGCAGCTTCTGATTGCTGCAAAGTCAGGAAAAGATCCAGCCGAAGAGGAGCGGCAGACCCGCCTCATGGCACGCGATCTTGCATTCAATTCGTATGTATCTGTCTTCATCGATAGATACGCGAAGTCGCATCAACAGCGTTCATGGAAGCAGACTGAAAGCGCTCTGAATTTCAATGCAGTTCCTGTTTTCCAAGCCAAACCAATCAACCAGATCACACGGCGCGATATAGCGACCCTTATTGAAACCGTCGGAGAGACAAGACCAGCGACTGCGCGCCAGCTTCATGCCATCCTGCGCAAGCTCTTTAAGTGGGCCACTGAAAGAGGCGATCTAGACAATTCACCAATGTCAGAAATGTCTTCTCCGCCAGCAGTTAGAGCCAGAGATCGAGTTCTGAATGACACAGAATTGGCGGCGATCTGGCAAGCGTCAACGGAGATCGCTTTTCCGTTTGGCCCAATGATCCGTTTGCTCATTGCTACCGGACAACGTCGTTCAGAAGTTAGTGCGATCCGTTGGAGTGAGGTAGACCTTGAGACAGCGGAGTGGGTTATACCAGCCGATGTTGCGAAGAATGGTGTCGCACATCTTGTGCCCCTAAACAGACTGGCGGTCGAAGAGCTTCGCGCATGTTTCGAATTGCGACAATCGGACATGATCTTTTCAAGCACTGGTACAACTGCACCGACCGGCTGGAGCAAACCCAAGAGCAAATTGGACCACAAGACTTCCAAGAAGCTTGGCTATGGTATTCCTCACTGGAAGTTGCACGATCTCCGTCGAACATTCGCAACGGGAATGCAGCGGCTTGGAGTTAGGTTTGAAGTCACCGAAGCTCTCTTGAACCATCTGAGCGGTGCCAAGTCGGGTGTAGCCGGGGTTTATCAACGGTACGATTGGGCAGCAGAGAAGCGGGCGGCTGCCAAGGCGTGGGCCGAAGGCATTGACCGTTTATTGACAGATCCGGCCAATGGGATCGCGAATTCTGAAAGTGCAAACGTAGTACCTATCTCGGAGAAGGTAGCGTGAAGGCAGCTACTGACTGGCGTAAAGGCATTCATCTCGACACCGCGCGCAAAATAGAAGACCATATTAGGCATTTTTGGGCAGACGTCGCATACTCGATGGAAAACCCGTCCGCTGGAACCACTGCGAAGCACCTTGATGATATTCGGAAAAATGCAGAAACCCTCGAGAAATTACTTGAGTCACTCTCACCGGTTGGAAACGCAGCGCTATTCGAGAGCCGACAGAAGAACGGAATTCCCGTTGATCTTTGCGAACTGGATCAACTGCTAAAAACACTCTCACGGCTCAGTTCTTCGGGAAGCACTGCGGCCGAAAATCTAAGGCAGTTGCATTCGCCAGCATCGGAAGGCGGTCAAGGATCGGGGTCGGCACTAGGGAGAGGGGCGGACCTAGAAGCGATCCGAGATGGTGACGAAGACCTCGAGCGGTTTCGCTTCAGAACACCAAAAGACAAATTGGGCGTAAGAGTTTCAATAGCGATGGCGATGTCACCATCGGAACCAGATACAAGAATTGTCCGTGGCAAGAAGTCTCTGATCGAGTTTTTGACAAAGGTCTGGGAATTCGAACGTCTCGGAGAGAGGCAAAGCTGGGAGGAGGTTGCCCGACAGCGAGAACACATCATAGCTGCAGGCCAAAGACGTTCCAGCGCAGAGCAAGACTTAGTCGCGCATGAGGCAACTTGGACCAAATCGATCCAAAGGGTTCGTGCCAAATCGGAACCAACGTGATGGTCTTCTGAATTTTTCCGAAGATGCCTCTTCTCGAAATGCGCAGGTCATTCAGTCGCTTCCAATCGAATCGGAGGCAATTCATGACAGTGATGAGAGTGAAGGAGGCCGCAGGTTATCTTGGCCTCAGCGTAAGCACGCTCAACAAATGGCGAGTGACAGGCAAAGGTCCCAAGTTTGTGAAGTTGGGACGCGCTGTGGCATATCGAACTCCCGACCTACATGATTGGCTTGAAAGACAGGCCAAGCAAAGCACCAGCCAAGATGTTCCACCTTGGTCTGACGACTAACCAGCAACCTCCAATCGCAGGTCGGGGACGGCTAGAGACAGTGGCCTGACCTGTGCAATCCGGTACCACGGGGGTGAGATCATATACCGGAAGGGCACCCTAAAGTCAGATGCCCACGGATCTCCGGCACGGAGCATTTGGTGTCGTAAAGAAGCTGACGATCACTTGGGGTTTGCTCGCCTACAAGTGGACCTGTGACGACAGCCGGCGACGGAAGCCAGGTGAGATCATCACTAGGATAGGGGACGGCCTTCACCAATCGTGGTGGGGGTTGTCCCCTATACCTACTCCTCCAGACCACAACAAAAGCCAGTGGCCTTGGTACTCACGGTATGAGAAACAGAACTTGGGACAAGCTAGATAGGTAGCTCTGGTCGCTGACTTTGAATTTTCCTCAACCTTCAGTCACAAACTTTCCTTGCGTCCACCTGACGGGTGCACCAAAAATCGGCGCTCGACCGTTTCTACTGTTTCGTTTCTAGTCACTAGAAACTGTCCCTCCCTCCTAGTGCTGTTTTTTAGTGTCACGTGACACCTAGCTCAATTCACAAACAGGCGTTACACAGTGTTCACCGCGTTATGTCGTCAAAAGCATTCGCGGTGCGCATGACGCGCTGAGCACGAGCCGCCTCTGTCGGGTGGCTCCTGAATAAAATAGCCTCACGGCGAATAAGGGAGGCGTACTGCCTCGTGCTCGTGCGTTTTGAACCGCCCGGCTCCAGCCGGGCTGAGCATGAGAGGTATTATATGCGTCCATTGTTATTGGGGCCTGCGATTTTGCTCGTAGGCTGTAATCAATTTACCAATGCTCTTGATGCACCTGAAGTTCAGGCCTGCGAGCATTTCTTGAACGAAACTCTGCGGTCACCAGCAAGCTATGATCGTGTCGAGGTTGTGACCAAGCATGAGTCTATATCGGCTCAGGAACTTGATGAGATCACAGTAAACCCTCCTCTGTTGGCCAACGAGGACCCCGGTCTCCTGTTCGTGAGTATCGAGTACGAGGCGCAGAACAGGTACGGTGCCGTGATTAGAGCCAGCCAGCTTTGCGCCTTTGAGACTGATGGCGGTGAGTTCCCGCCCGGAGGCGATGCGTCATTAATGAGCCAAGCAAGGATGGCTGCGAATTCAACGTCCTTGAGAGACCTAGTCGCATCTGGTGCAGTGGATGGAACAGACCCAGAAGACTTGCCACAACAGAGGAAATACCCTTGCTGCCTGAGGTGACAACCGCTTAGCAAATGCGCCTAACGACAACGCGAAGAACGCGGTATGCAGGGAGTGAAGTGTTAGGTGGCCGTAACGGTCTCCACTTATCAAAGCCTTGGATCAACCGGTTCGCTCTCCATAGCCAACACACCAAAAGCACATTGATGAACGTGGCTGAACGGTGCGTTCTCGACAAATCGATGGAGACCTTCCATGCCAAGTGCGAATTCACGCAGCGCCATCCGGCGTTTCTGACCAAGCCCGCGACGCTTAAGTCGCTTAAGGTTTGCCGGCATGTCGTAGTCAGGACCATAGATGATCCGCAGATACTCCTTGCCCCGCACCTTGATCGCCGGCTGGACTAGACCTCTCTTGCCCCGGACTGAGAACTGCAGCGGCTTGACTACCATGCCTTCGCCACCACTGGCGGTAATCTCCTCCCACCAACCGATCGCCTTCTCGACCTGAGCTTCATCGCTCAAGTCGATCACGTGATAAGGCGTAGCCGTGAACAGGCTTGGATCGGCCCCAGCAAGACGATGAGCATGGCTCATGTGCCAGACATGATCCTTGTCTGAGTGCACAGCATTGCCAGACGCGAGCAGATGGAACGGAGCGATTTCGATGTCATCGAAGCTCTCTGTTGCACCGACATAGTGGTTGTAGGCCGTGCGATAGGCGTGCGCATTGGCTTGCCGGGTCGCGGATTGAGCCAGCAAGTCATCAACTGGCAGGCCCCGTGCTTTGGCAGCCTCGAATAGCTGCACCGTTTCGCCGAGACCTGCGACAGACGCAGCCCCAACGGGCGCGTATTGTTGGCTGATGAGACCGCTCGCTTTCAGGTTCCACGGCATGATCTCCGCGTCCCAGAGCGCCCAGTCCGCATCGAGTTCATCCCACATCCCGCATGCCTGCATGGCTGCGTGCAAGCGTTCCACTACAGCCCTCTCGTGCTGCGTATTGGGGAAGAAGCGCCGTCCGGTGCGACTGACAACAATGCCAGTTGAGCCATCGGTCACGTCAAAGCGTTTTGCCGCCACCTCTTCATCGCGAGCGATCGTCACGAGTGCGCGCGACCCCATATGCTTCTTCTCGGCTACAACGGTCTCGACACCCTGGCCTTTGAAATAAGCAAAGGCTTCTTCGGGTCGCTCAAGCCAGCCGTCTTTCTCACTGGTCTCAGGCGGTGACATGGTCGGAGGCAAATGGACGAGCCAACGCGGATCAGCCGCAAAACGGCTCATCACTTCCAACGCCGCGGCGCTTTCGTCTTCGCGCACCATGACGATGCCCATGTCGCGGGTCTCAATCGCCTGCTTGCCAAGAACATGCGAGATGTTGAGCTTGCCAGCATCCTGATCGTTGCCAATGACCTCTGCGTCCAGCGGTTTGATAGGCTCGTAATAGGTCTTCTCTGCCGGAACTTCGACAAGTTCCATCTCAGGGTATTGCAGCGCAGTCAGCTTGCCGCCGAAAACGCAGCCCGTGTCGATGCAGATCGTACCATTAGTCCAATGAGCTTCAGGGACTGGCGTGTGACCGTAAACGACTTTGGCTTTGCCTGAATACTCAGCCGCCCAGTTATAGCGCACAGGAAGACCATATTCATCGGTCTCTCCCGTTGTTTCGCCATACATGCAGAAACTGCGGATCGCCCCCGACGCACGGCCCTGCATTTCTTCCTTCAGACCAGCGTGAGCGACAACGAGGTTGCCGCTATCGAGAACGTAGTGGCTGATCAGGCCATCGAGCCATTCACGCATACCTTGTTTGAATTCATCGCTTTCGGATTCAAGCTGATCGGCCGTTTCGGCAAGGCCATGGGTGAGCTTGACCTTACGCCCATCGAGGAAGCGCTTAAGCTTATCATCGTGGTTGCCAACGACCGCCAAGGCGATGTCGCTACCGACCATATGCTTGGCGATCCGCAGCACGTCGGGCGAGCGGGGGCCGCGATCCACCAGGTCGCCTACGAACACAGCCTTGCGTCCTGCAGGCGCTTGCACCTCGGGTTCGCCGTCTTTCCATGAAACTGAGTAGCCCAGTTTTACCAGCAGGGTCTCAAGCTCGTCAGCGCAGCCATGAACATCGCCGATGATGTCGAACGGGCCAACCTCTTCGCGCCTGTCATTCCAAAGCTTGGCGCGCGAGATCTTCACGGCGTCAATTTCTTCGACCGAGTTCAAGACATGCGTCGCGCGGATACCCTCGCGCTTCATGTTGCGGAACGAGCGCTTGAGATCGATCATCTGCCGTTTAACAGGACCCGGCCCAAACTGCCGATCTGGCCGTTGCTTGTTGCGCTCAATCGCGAGGCTTTCTGGTAGCCTGAACACGATTCCAACAGGAAGAGCGTGCCACTTTCGTGCAAGCGCCACCATAGACTTTCGCGCAGCCGGCTGGACGTTGGTCGCATCGACCACTGTCAGCTTCCGGTTTTTTAGCCGCTTTTCGATGATCGCCTTGACGATGTCGAAGGCATCACCGGTTACGGATTGATCGGTCTCATCATCGCCAACCCAGCCGCGTGCTTTGTCTGAAGACACAACCTCGGTCGGTAAGAAGTGCTTTGCCGCAAATGTTGACTTGCCCGTGCCTGATGCACCGATCAGCAGGACCAGCGCGAACTCGGGAATGGAAATCTCTTTGGTCTCAGTCATGGTTCGTGTCTTTGATAATTTCTCTGAAGAGCCGATCCGCTTCCGGGCGCAAATCAACCCTGCTCTTTTCAATGTCTGATGCAGCGTTCCGGGCGTGCTCAAATTCGGTTTGGACAAGCGCGTCGATCAGTGGTTCTCGCGATCCAGTGCCTAGCTCTTTCGCTTTGCTTTTGGCCTCGAGAATGCTGGCCAGCCGTTCCGTTGTTTGCTCATCCAGATCACAGCCATCGAGCAATGCCTGAAAGTTCATCGGAGGAATGACCTCTGGGTGCGTCCGGGTCCAGCGGATCGCCATCGCAGGCCTCACGACATAGAGATACTTCTTGAGACTGATCTCATCCCGTCCATCGATGTAGGTGTTCCACTGCCGCTCGCCGAGACGACGATAGTGATTCAGGCAAGCTAACCCATGCGCAACCTGTTGGCTGAAGTGGATGAGCTTCTCACACAACTCGTCATGCCAGAGGTATCTGACCGGACTGGATAGCCATTCTAGCAGGACAGGGTTTGGCTTGAGCAAAAGCCCGAGCGCCTTGCGGACATCCCAGCCGTTGACGTCCCAATCGTCTTCAATGGGTCGTTCAATGACGTCCCGCCCAGGGTGAATGGACAGATACCAGTCGGCCGGACGCGCATAGACGAAGCGAACATCATAGTCGCTGTCCGGGGAGGGAAAACCCCAAGCCCTGCTTCCGCTTTCGATCGCGAAAAGGATGCGCACGCCTTCTGCCTGCTCAACGTCACTAAGCTGAGACATGATTTGGGAGCGGATTTCCGGTGAGATCGAAGACTGAAACTCCATCATTTCGAGCCTCCATCACTTCGACGGAAGACAGCCATCTGGGTCGGCGCGCCGTGGTCTTCGTGGACTTCGCCGACGGCAGTGAAAGACACGTCATAGCCGAACTTCTCCGCCTGAGCCTTCGACCAATCCTCAAACTCTGAGCGCGTCCACTCAAACCGATGGTCGGGGTGACGTAGCGCGCCAGGTTCCATGCCCTCGAAGAGCACATTGTATTCGCTGTTGGGTGTGCTCATCAACACGGTGCCAGGTTTTGCATAACCGAAGAGCGCATCGGCAAAGGCGGGAAGCCTCTCGGCATCCATATGCTCAATCACCTCGACGACGGTCGCGGCATCAAAACCCTTCAGGCGGTCGTCACGGTAAACCAGAGACCCTTGCACTAGCTCAATGCGCTCGCGCTGATGATCGCCCATTCGCTCTAGCTTCAGCTTCTCCGCAGCAATGCCGAGAACTTGTGGTGCGACCTCTAAGCCCAGGATTTTGCGGAACTGAGACTTCTGAACCAGCCGCTTGAGCAACTTACCTTCGCCGCACCCAAGGTCGAGCACAGACGAAGCGCCAGACCTATCGAGTTCAGCCATGATCGAAAGTATACGCTGCTCGTTCAGCCGAATTGGTTTCTCTATAGCGTCTTCAGCTTGATCCTTCTCCGCCATTGCTTCGGCAGGTTCCGGCTCAACACTCTCGTCGAGCCGCCTGAGAGCGGCACGCGAGAGCGACCGAAAGCGCAGGTAGCGCTGTGCGATAAGATCTTTGTGCGGATGTCCTTCGAGCCAGCCTTCGCCCTTACGCAGCAGCTTCTCCACTTCGTCATCGCCCATGTAATAGTGCTTGTTGGCATCAAGGACTGGGATAAGGACGTAGAGGTGGCTGAGCAGATCACCGATCTTATGACTGCCGCTGATAGTAAGCTTCACATATGGACTGGTTCCCCACTCAGGATGCTGAGGGTCAAGCTCAAACGGTTCTACCGCAACCGAATAGCCCAGTGGCTCGAAAAGCTGTTCGACAATTTGCCTGTCGCCGCGCACAGGTAACGGAGCAATCGTCGCCTTGAGTGGGATGGAAGTCTCAGCCAGTTCCTGCCTATGCTTCGATCTGCCGCTGAGCGCCGTCCCAAACGCTCGGGAAAGCGCGACAGAAAGCAAGGACGATGCGGCATAAGGCCGGTCATTCACATACTGATCTTCAGCGCCGCGGTGCCGCCCCTTCCCGCGAACCAGTTGCACCGGATCAATGTCGAGTGACAGGGCTACCGTGCACGCGTCGTCGGATGCTTCGGGAAAGAACACCGTTCCCTTCCCAAAAGAGAGATCAACCTCATGCAAGTTGTCAGGGTTCTTCATCAGTAGGAAGCCCAGATCAGATGCCGGTTTGTGCGTCGTTGAAATCGTCAGCAGCATGTCACCAAAAAAACCCAATAAAAAACCCTTCCGGATTGTCGTATCCGAAAGGGCGAAAATCACTCATCAATTCCAAGAAAAGATCAGACTTCGCCCACCACTCCCAAATTGTTCTGGCGGGGCAATTGCGCGCACAGCAACTCTCGCGAGTAAATCGCGATTGTAAAGCTTGTCGGGCTGTGAGGCTTTGTCAAAATCATAGGGGCTGTTCGCGTAGCGAATGCAGAAAGTCAACCGATTGCGGTCTAGATGAAGTCTGACAAGCGGCATAGCTTCATCTTTGAGCGCGCGCGGCCAATGGCTAGACTACATCCTATCTGAAAGACTCAAAGATGTAGTTGATCAATGTTCTCATCACCGAACCAATTTGCGAGAGTCGCGAGGGCGTCAGCGGATAACTCTTGAGTAAACAGGAGTGCAAGTCGCTTCTTTGCTCTGGAACAACAGACATAAAATAGGTTCCGGTTCCGCTCATATGCCTCCTGCTTGCCAACCGGCACTCCCGTTTGGGTCCATTCTAGCATCTGCCCAAAGTTGTACTTATTCCAGCCCCTGCCAACGACCACCAGAACGTCGTCAAACTCAAGCCCTTTTACGCCATGCTTAGTTTCGAAAGGAGAATGTCCAGACAGATAGCGGGTTAGGCCAGCCACCTCGGAGTATGGAAGCATCCTCAAGGACTTTAGCTCGCCAATTCTCCGATCAGGATCGTCAACTTCAGCCTGTTCCAAAAGCATTTGATCAAGCTTCAGCACGTCATCAGGAAGTGGAATGACTTCCGCGTCATTTATGAAACTCAAGACCTCCCCTATCGATGCATTTGTCATCAACTCATTCAATTGCTCCATATGCTCGGACCAGCGCACCTTATCGCCAGCGCCCTTTATGCTTGGAAGTTTGGACGAAAGGGCGTCCATCATCCCCCCATATCTTTTCTCTGAGAATGCGATTCGAGCAGGTTCTATTGTGCGTGTAAGAAACTTGAGGTGCGGTTGATCGGGAAGGAGAAAGTCATCGTTGAACGTGAAGTTGGAGGCTATTCCTAGATAGCCTTGCTCCGTCGCTAGTCCCTTGTGGGTGAGCATCAATATTCTTGAAGACGAGTCGTTCAAATCCCAACCTTGATCTGTCAGATTTTCGAGAACCAGTTCGTAGGCCACTCGAGCCGCGGTGGCTGGCAAATCCCCTTTCCAATGTCCTCCGCCTTGCCCCCCTCTCCGTTCGCCTGTCCAACCATTCGTGTGAAAGGCTTTGATCGACCCAATGCTATCGGGATCCTCTGGAAATTGCGGTAGTTCTGGCCGCATCTGATTGAGCTTGGCAACGATCGTGCTCGTGGATCGAAAATTTGCTTCTTTTCCGATGGTGGCGATGTTGGGGTGATCAATTTTTCCGCATCCAGGTCCATAGATCTTCTGCCAATGGTCACCAAAGAAACCAAACTGAGGCCCAGTTTCCCCTTCAATGAAATGCTCGACTATTGCGTTTGCCCATTGAATGTCTGTGTCCTGATATTCGTCGATGAGGATCACAGGGAACTTTGCGGTCATGATTGTGCGAAACTTCGCATGCTGCATCATTTCAACAGTGAGCGGGATCACATCATCGTGATGAAGCGAAACAACGTCATCTGTAACGAAGCGAAACCCAAGATTGTATTCGATCCGTCGATCGTCGATCTCACCGACCTCCTCGAGTTTCGGTACCCAGGCCTGAAGCTTAGTCACTTCTTCCAACAGTTGTCTTTGGAACGGGCTTATAAGGTGCCAGCAGAATGAGTGGATTGTTGCGACTTCGATTAGAGGATGATTATCGATCCGTTCTTCGATCTCGTCCTTTGCGGCGTTCGTGTAGGTGATACATGCGACACGCTGTTGTTTTTTGGCAAACTCGCCTTGGCGCTGATCTATTAGCCAACGTAATGCTCTGACCAATGAATATGTCTTTCCAGCACCCGCTCCGGCTTCCAATCTAAAGGAGTGACGCGCCTCCAATTGATTGATCACTTTCGTCAATGCCTCTCGACTCGCTTTTTCAGCGGGAGATAGATCCTGGTCAACCATCGCTAGCACCAACAGCAGCCCCATCGCCGCCCGTGACGTCTGTCCTCAGCCAAACTAGACCATCTTCAATGTACTTAGGCGTCTCCCACTCATTGTCATAAACGGCATAGTGTAACGCAAACGCGGATTTTTTCTCTTGTCCGGCGAGGCGTTGCGCTTCTTTTTCAGCGTCGATGGCGTTGTCCTCAACGAGTTCAAATTTTTCGTAGTTCTTTAGAACAAACGCGTCTTCAAACGTCCGCCCGCATGCACCCGAGTGATGTTCGATTGTTTGATAGGCAATACGAAGCTTGCCATCAGTTTTGTCAACTTCGCTCTTGGAATGGAGGCTTGCCAACTCGCATGGGTCCTCGCCGAACCAGTTGCGGAGCGTGACGTTGCTCGTTCTGCCCCCTTCAGAGACCACTTTCCCCTTCCATTGTCCCGCCCCATCGTCTTGTCCGACCGCATCGACGTCGGTGACGATCAAGGTCTTAAGCTCGAGGAATTGAAGGAACTCGAAGAAATGGTGCGCGTATGCTCCGCCAACTTCGATAAGGGTGATGTACTGAGCCGTCGCTTCTGGTTTGCCATCATCAAGAGGGGCGAGTTTGCCAAGCATAACCGGGACCATAAGCCTTTCACTCATTCCCTCGACAAGAATTGCCTTGTCGGCAAAAAAGAGATCGCAACGAGTTAGCGTTATGTATTTGTGTAGGAAATCTCTGACCCCAGGATCGATATCTTTCAGTCCTTGGCGAAGATCTTTCACCGTGGCCGTCCGAATTCCGTCAATGCCTGAGGATTGAGCGCAAAGGAAATAACGAATGCACTCAAAACCCGCCTCATTGGCAATGTGAGACGAGTGAGTCGAAACAACGAATTGTACGGGCCACGACTCCGCGGTCGCGTCGGCTTCGACTAGGTTGGTAACCAGTGCCTCCAGTTGGCGAATGAAGACTTCCTGCATTTGAGGATGAAGATGCGCTTCCGGTTCCTCAATAAAGATCACCTGCATGCCCGGAGTTTCATCTGCGGAACGGTAACGTTTGAAGAAACTAACGATCCGCATGAGAATCAGGATCAGGTTGCGCACGCCTAGGCCGTTGTATGACTCCGGGAGCGCAATTCCGGAGTAGCCTTTGTATCTGACTGTCGTGAAGTTTGAGATTAGGCGGGCCACCTCAAGAGTGATCTCTGTTAGCAACTCGGTGTCATTCAAAGCACCGAAACCAAACGTGCTTAGTTGCGGTAGGAGCTTGTCGAGTTCTCCCCTGACGTTCTCCTCTAACGTTGCTTGGACATCTTCAATGGCTCCTTCGAGAGACTCAGCCAGTTGTCGATCATTTGGATCTGCATTCGGTTCTCGTGCGGCCAAGAACAGTTGTTCCAAGACTCGCCCTAAGATGTCAGCTTCACCTTGAGACTCGTCGTCAAGTCCGCGCTGCGCGTTGATAAAGCCTGTGTTGAGCAGCGAAGATAGGTTCGACGGGGAGATCGTGCCGCGGTTGGTAGAATCATTCGGATCCTCAGCCCACATTTCAACTCCAAAATTTGCCTTTAGTCGATCTCGAATCAGTTGCAGGAGCTTCCTTTGGTTCTCCAGAACATCAAGTTGACCAGGAGCGTCAGCGAAGAGATCCACTATTCGCCCATCCTCGAGCGAGAATCGCAAAACACATACCGCCACATCAGCGGCAGGATCCAAGTCGACTATAAATGGAGACAAAGCACCATAGTCTGGAACCGTTGGATCATATTTAAAAAAGAGTCTTAGTTCGATTGCCGGAAGAAGCTCTCTGACTTCCTCTTCAGGCCTTCCTTCTGCATAGGCCGCAGCCGCGCTAACAAAGTCGGAATAAGATGCGGTGGAGAAGTCCTCGATCGCGAAACTCTTACCTCGATCATCTAAGAATCTCCTGAGAATCTCATAGAGTGAAGTCTTCCCGCTGTTGTTTCGTCCTACGACTACGGTCGTCTGGTCCTCGAGGTCCAATTCTATGTCAGACAGAAGGCGAAAGTTCTTAACTCTGATACGGTCAATTTTCATACTTGCACCCTGTCAAATGAAGGGGCGTGACCTGCATCAAGCGTGCAAGAATGCCTCCTCAATCGTAACTTCACGTCATCAAACTTGAGACCGCTTTATAATATTTTGTAGCAAGTATTCGATTGATTAATTTGTCAATCAAGTAATTATAGCAGTGATCAAGGAATGCGTTGCCGTTAACAACATTGGTAGCAAATTCCAGAGCCGCCGAGGGTGGGGTCCTATACCGCATGCGGACAGGAAGTTCTTGAGAAGGACCCTCGGTTCAGTCAGCAGCGCTCACGTGCTTACTCCGTGATTGCTGGAGTAGCACTACCGAAACTCAGAATGTCCTAAGTTATTGCAAAGGTGGTGAGTCCTGCTGGGTTCGAACCAGCGACCTACTGATTAAAAGTCAGTTGCTCTACCGACTGAGCTAAGGACCCACACATGGCATGGAATCGCGCCGCAAGCAGCGCTGCCGGAGCGCTCACCTAGATAGAGCGCGCTGCCTGGTCAAGCGTGCATTGAGCTGGCTTAGAAAAAGTCCGCTTAAGGGATCGCGCCAAGTGGGCGCAATTGCCGCAGCGGGTCCGAGCACAAAGCGGCGTTCGTGCATGCGTGGATGCGGGATCGACAGCCGTTCGCTGGCCCATATCCCCCCGCTCCAAAGAATGATGTCGAGATCGAGTGGGCGCGCACGCCAGCGCCGCCCGCGGCGGGTCCTACCGAATTCCCGCTCGATTTGCTGCAGGGTATCCAGCAGAGCAAGAGGTGTATGCTCGCATTCGATAACGGCGGCCGCATTGGCATAAGTGTGCTGGGACGGGCCAATCGGAGCGCTCGCTATAATCGGAGAGACAGCGAGCATATCACCAATATCGCCGAGCGCTGAAAATGCGGTGCGCACCACCTCTCGCGGCTGGCCAATGCCCGGCACGCGCATATTGGAACCAAGCGCGATCAGGTAAGTGTGAGCGCTCAAACCGGCGACCTCAAATGTCTTCAGCAATTCTGCCATAAAGCTGCGGGCGGCGATCTCTAAAGAAACCCATGCCCGCCCGGTGCTTCGCAGCGCGGGCAAGATCGAGCTCTGCGATCAAAACGCCGCTCTCCTCCGCACCATATTCCGCCACCAGATCGCCCCACTCATCGCTGATGAACGAATGGCCGTAGAAATTCTGAGCGGCCTCAGCCGGGCCCTCTACGCCGATACGGTTGCTGGCGACCACGGGCATGCAATTGGAGACGGCATGGCCGACCATCGCCCTGCGCCACATGCGGCTGGTGTCGAGCTCGGCGTCATAGGGCTCCGAACCGATCGCAGTGGGATAGAGCAGCACCTCTGCCTCTTTCAGAGCCATCACGCGGGCTGCCTCTGGATACCATTGATCCCAACAGATGCCTACGCCGATGCGCGCGGTTTCTCCGCCGCCCAGTGGCACGTCCCATACTTTGAAGCCATCATTGCCAGGCCGGAAATAGAACTTTTCCTCATAGCCTGGCCCATCGGGAATGTGGCTTTTGCGATATGTGCCCATGATTTCGCCATCAGGGCCGATCATCGCGAGAGTATTGTAGTAGTGGTGGCCGTCACGCTCAAAAAAGCTGGTCGGGATCGTGACTTTGAGGCTCGCCGCTAGCTCACGCATGGCGATGACGCTCGGATGCTCTGCCGTTGGCCGTGCCAGGGCGAACAGCGCTTCGTCTTCCTCACGGCAAAAATAGGGGCCAGAGAAGAGTTCGGGCGGCAGAATTAGCTGAGCGCCCTTAGCTGCAGCTTCCTTCACCAGAGCGCCGACGGCAGCGATGTTCTGAGCTTCGTCCTTGTGTCCAAGGGCAAGCTGAAGGGCGGCGACGGTAAGCTGGGTCATCGCGCGGATTTACCTCGTTCTGCTACTGCCGCCGCTGTTAGCGATCATTCAGCCTTCTTGAACAACAGCGTCATGCGATCGCTCTCACCAATCGCCGTCAGCTCCTCACGCCCCTCATCACCGCCAGCAAAGCTGGGCGGCAAAGACCATACGCCGTTCGGGTGATCGGTGGTGTCATTGGGGTTGGCATTGATCTCAGATGTATCGACAAGTTCAAAGCCTTGACCCTCGAAATAGGCGATCAGTTCCGCCTGCTTGAGGTAACCTGCATTGCCATCTGCAAACTCATCGCTCGCATCCGCTTTGGCGCGGTGCTGGACCACGCCCAGCATGCCGCCGGGCTTCAAAGCCGCTTTAAGAGCCGTGATTTCGCTGTCATCAATGCCCCAACGTTTGAGGTTGTGCATCATGCGAAAGATCAGCACGCGGTCGACCGTGCCATTCAGCTCCTCAGGCATCGCATTGCCGAAATAGAACGGCAATTTCTCCGCCGGAATGCCAAGCGCCTCAGACTGCGTCGCCGCGAAAGTTTCGCCGCCCTCGCGCACGCGGGCAACGAATTCCTCGCCAATGCTGGCGCCCGCCTCTGGTGGGAAGCCAACCGCAATATAGCTGCCCTCATCGCTCACCAAAGGTGCCAGGATACGCGTGTACCAGCCGCCGCCTGGCGCATATTCGATGACGGTGTGGTCAGGCTGCACTTGAAAAAACGCCAGCGTCTCAGAGGGATTGCGAAAGGCATCGCGCGCCTTGTCATCCGCGCGCAGATCAGCGGTCAGCACGGTTTCCAGCGCGCTGCCCTGGGCCGCTGTTTCAGCGCCGCCGTTCTCACCCGCATCAGGCGCACAAGCCGACAGGGCAAATGCGCTCGCGGCGGCTAAAGTCAGAGATCGCATCATGGGTTTTCTCCTTGGCGTGAGCCTCAGTTCGCTTTCTTGAAGAGCAGCGTCATACGGTCGCTTTCGCCGATGCTGAGATACTCGCTGCGGCGGGGATCATCTTCGCCAGTAGCGAGGACCGGAGGCAACGTCCAAACGCCGCGCTCCCAATTGGCTGGATCTTGCGGGTTGGCATTAATTTCAGACGATGCGACCAGTTCGAAACCTGCCGCCGTAAAGACCGACAATAGGCGCTCGGTCGGAATATATCCTGGAACCGGATTATAGTCGTCAAAATTCGCCCCTTCAGGCGCGCGGTGCTGAACCACGCCGACCATTCCATCATCCTCCAACATCGTGCGAATCACGCCAAGAACTTCGTCTGCGCGGTTGCCGTTGACGAGACCGTGCATCGAACGAAAGATCAAAACGCGGTCGACCGTGCCAGCCACGTCTTCTGGCATTTCATCTGTTTCAAACGCGGTGACAGCATCGGCCTCAATGCCCATCGCCTCAGCCAAGCCTGATTTGAAATTTTCAGTCCAGCTCTTGGTGCGCGCTTCTTGTGCCCGTGTTCGGTAATTGCGGCCATCGCTGTCTTGGTTGATCGCCATATATTTGCCAGCAGGCATCAAATAAGGGGCGAGCACTCGGGTGTACCAGCCGCCGCCAGGCCCATATTCAACCACTGTATGGGTCGGCTCAACCTGAAAGAACGCCAGTGTTTCGGCCGGGTTGCGATATTGATCGCGCGCACGGTCGTTATCGCGACGCTCATGCGCCAGCACTTCGGCAAGACTAGGCGCAGCAACATTATCTTCAGCCATCGCAGGTGTCACTGGTGACAGCGCTGCGAGACCAGCGAGAGCGGCAAAAGGGGCAAAAAATAGGGGCTTCATTGGAGGTGTCCTCATTTTGATCGAACGATTGCGCCCTTCAATAGCCGCTGAGCGGGCGAAGACAAGTTGCCCATCGACCGACGTGTGACCAGAACGGGCTAATGACAAACCGGCTCAGTGTTCTTATCTCCTCACCCAACAAGGAGTTTTGATCGATGGAACAGGCAATTGTTGCAGGTGGATGTTTTTGGTGCACCGAAGCAGTCTTTCGCGATGTGGTCGGCGTGAGTGAGGTGGAAAGCGGCTACATTGGCGGCGATAATCCCAACCCGACCTACAAAGAAGTGTGCAGCGGAACGACTGGTCATGCCGAGGGTATCCGCGTGACTTTCGATCCAGCGACAATCAGCCTGCCAGAGATTTATGATGTGTTCTTGGGTACCCATGATCCGACCCAGCTGAACCGCCAGGGCAATGATGTCGGCACCCAATACCGCAGCGCGATTTTTCCGCTCAGCGATGCTCAGCGGGAAGAAGCAGAAGCCGCGATTGGGCGCTGGAATACGGAAAATTCTGGTCAAGCTGTGACCACGATTGAAGGGCCATGCGAATGGTATTCAGCGGAGAATTACCATCAGGAATATTGGGATGGTGAGGGCCAAAGAAACCCATATTGCCTGGCGACAATCCCGCCGAAACTGATGAAGTTGCGCAAAAGCTTTCAAAACAAGGTGAAGGCGTAACGTGCGGCTGATCTATGCAGCTTGCCCGGTCATATACTGCCAATCACAAGGTGCTGAGCGACGGCTCGGTAGCGTTTGAATGTTCGCAAGATACGGCCGAATGGCCCTGGCTTGCTCTGCCCGCACAACATCCGCTTGTAATCCAGACTCAAAATTTCTGGACTAGTGTTGGCGCCACCGCCGCCCTGGGTACGCGTGATGACAGCAAATGGAGCGCGCTGACCTGGACGGATTGGACGCTGGACGATCTTAATGCGGGTCAGGCAGCGCGCGGGTTCTTTGCCCTCAGCGGGGATGACGGCGAGCTGGCGTTTAGAACCGAGTTGTTTGATGCGCAGGATCGCCCAATTGCGCGCATGGGCGGCAAGGGTGTTGTCTTCAGAACTCGCAACTTTGAGAAATGGCGCGAAGACTCCAAAGCCTCGGCCATGCAAGATGCACCTGCTTCGATGCAGTTTGGCTATGCGCCGCGCGAGTTACTGGGCCTGACGGAACGCGAGCCGCCATTGATTGGCCCTTTGGTGGATCTCGCAGGAGGGCCTTGCCGCGACCGCGCTTGTCACTAGGGAAAATGGCCTGATGCCCGGCCATCCGTTCTTCAGCGGATCAGGTGACCATGTGAACGCGCCACATCTCGCGGAATTGGCACGGCAGACGGTGAGCCTCCTATGCGAAGGCTCGGCTGTACTGATTGCACATGGTGAGATGGATATGCACCGTTACATCGAGCTGGGCACAGCGATTTCGATCACGATTGAGCAGCAACAAGGCCAAACTGCTGTGCTCCGTGTCAGCCAACTTGGCCGGTCCTGCGCGGTGCTGAATATGACATGGGTTGAGGTCTGATTATTCCGGTTTCATGAACCGGGCGATAAAGAACCCATCGACCCCGCCTTTATCGGCCAACATGCCAGGATGCGTGCGGACGTGCCCCTCTTCGCTCGGCTCCATTCCATCGGGCAGTTCATCTGCGGTCACAGGCAATAGCTTCAGCCCGTGCTCATCGGCGATGCGGCGCGCCTGGGCCTCGCCTTCTTCAGGCTCCAAAGAACACACAGCGTAAATCAACGTACCACCGGGTTTCAGCCATTGGGTAGCGCGTTCGATCAGCATGATCTGAAGGCTAGTCATCTCTTCAATCTGGGCGCCGCCAATACGGTGGAGCACATCGGGGTGGCGGCGGCAGGTGCCGGTCGCGGTGCACGGCGCATCGAGCAGGATCGCATCATAGTGATGCTTTGGCTCCCACTTGGCGGCGTCGGCGCGGACGGGGGAGGCCTTAAGCCCGGTGCGTTTCAAATTTTCCTTGAGCAAACCAAGTCGCCGCTTACTGATATCGAGCGCCGTTACGTTCCAGCCTTGCGCGGCCAGTTGCATGGTCTTGCCGCCGGGCGCAGCGCAAAGGTCGAGCGCGTGACGACCTTCGCCATCTCCGAGCAGATGCGCGGGCAATTGCGCGGCCAAATCCTGCACCCACCAATTGCCATCGGTAAAGCCGGGCAGTTTTTCGACCGAGGTTCCGCGCGGCAAGCGGATATGGCCCGGCGCGAGGCTGACCCCGCCCATGGCCACCGCTTGTTCAGCCGTGCTGGACGGATCTTTCAAACGCAGATCAAGTTCTGGAGGATCGGCTAATCCCGGCGCAATTTGTGCAGCCCTATCGCCCCACCGCTCCTGCGCTCGCTGAGGCAGGTTGGGCGCATCTGGCAGGGTCAGCTCTCGTTTAATCAAAGCGGAAAAGACACCATGCGCCAGCCGGCGTGGACCGCCAGATAGCAGCGGCAGGCCCGTCGCGATCACCGCATGGGGCGGCGTGTTTAGCCGTAAAGCCTGAGCCAGCATCAGGCGCAAAACGCTGCGCACTTTTACATCATCAGCCAATCGTTTCTTGGTCGCGCTGTCGATCAGCGCGTCAAAATCGCCAAGCCAGCGCAGAGCCTCGCTGACAATCGCACGGGCCAGCGCTTTGTCCTCACCAGTGTGCAGTTTGCGAGTGGCCGCGCCCTCGGCCTGCTCCAAAGTCTCACCCCGGCGCAAAACAGCGTCGAGCATTTGCAGCGCAGCGCGGCGCGCGGGAAGTCCAGAAATACTTGGCATGGATCAGGCGAATAGCCGCACTTGAAACTAAGCGCCAGCTCGCGCATTTCTAATATGCGATGACAAAACAGAAATCAGAAGCTGCGAAGAATTTCACCAAGCCTGCGCATTGGGGCAATGACCCGGTGCCTAAGCCGAAAGTGGTCGATCCGCTAAAGGACGAACCGCGCGAATTATCGCCGACACGCTATGGCGATTGGGAGCGCGAAGGCATCGCCTGGGATTTTTAACATTCCAGATTCATGGTCAGGATCGACAGTTCGCCCGTGGCGAACCGCAAGGGCGACTGCCCGCCCGGAGCGATGCGATCTATGGTCGCATTAGTGAGGAAATCGCACGCCGGATGGCGTACGCAAATCAAAGAGGCTTAAATTCTACCTTCAGGCCATCTTTTGGCTGAGGGATTGGCCAGGCTTGCCAGTCAGGATCATAGCCTTCCTCAACCACGATCTCATACCGCTGCAATATCTGCGTGATCAGCACTTTCACTTGCATGTAGGCAAAATGCAGACCCAGGCACATGTGCGCGCCGCCGCCAAACGGCACCCAGGCGTATTTGTGCCGTGCCTTCACCTGATCGGGTGTGAAGCGCATCGGATCAAAGGTGTAGGGATCGTCCCAATAATCCGTGCTGTGATGGGTCCAATAGATGTTGATACCCACCGGCGTGCCCGCAGGAATGCGATAGCCGTCATATTCAAAGCTCTTCAGTGCGCGGCGCGGCATTGATGGAACTGGCGGCATGATCCGCAAAGATTCCTTGAATGCCATCTCGGTCAACTCAAGCTTGCCCATATCATCGTAATCAAGCGGTCGCGGCTCGCCCGAGCCATCTGGCCCGCCTGTAACCGCCATGATCTCGTCGCGCAGCTTTGCCTGCCATTCCGGGTTCTTGGCTAGCAAATAGACCAGCGAGGTTGCGCTTGATGTGATCGTGTCATGCGCGGCCATCATCAAGAAGTTCATGTGATCGACCACTTCATCGACCGGCAACAGTGATCCATCTTCACGGGTCGCCGTGGCGAACTGGCTGAACATGTCCTGCCCGCCGCCCTCGGCCCGGCGGCGATGTGTTTCCTTGGTGAAATAGTCCACCAGGAATGCGCGGCCATCAACACCCCTTTTCATCTTCGTGAAAGGAAGGGGGATCGCACAGGTGCGACCGAAGCCTGTACCATGTCGACGAAAGCTTCGTTGATCTTATCGGCCTCTGGCCCCCACTCAATCCCGATGAAACTGTCTGCTGCCAGATCAAGCGTCAGCTTCTTGATAGCTGGATAAAACTCCATCTTGCCTGCCCAGCTCGCGACTTCAGCTGACATGCCGTTGTTCAATGCACCAGAATAATGACGCATGGGGCCTGGCTTAAACGCAATCGACAGCGCTCGGCGATCGATCCGGTGGTGATCGAAATCGAGCAGCATCAATCCGCGTGGGAACAATTGATCGAGCACCGGGCCCCAGCCCTGTTCGCTGGAGAAGATTTTCTCCTTATTGAACATGACCAACTCATTGGCCTCCGCGCCAACCAAAGCGACATTCCAGCCGCCAAAGGCGCGGTTCTTATAAACCCGGCCATGGGTCTCAACCATATTGCTGGTGAAAGCGTGGGGGTCGGCCAGCATCTTGAAAGTGTTGCCCACAACGGGCCACCCAGCATCGCCGGGAATATGCGCCAAATCTTCAGGCTCTGGATTGCCCTCCGTCCAATGGGTCGGCGGCGTCTCTTGCGCTTTTTCAGCGGCGGCGTTTGTGTCGGCGAGCGTGGCCATCAGCGCGTCCTTGATAAGGTTCGGATTTACAACTTACCTCACTGTAAGCAGCGATGGCTATCAAATCCAGCGTGATCTGCGAAGGCGCGCTAAATCCAGCCGCCCAGTTCGCGCTTCACCATGCTTTCAAGCAGCGTAAGGCCGGATGCGCTGGTGTTCAGGCAATCGAGCACGGCGTAGTCTTCCCCGCCAGCTTCTTCGAATATCTCCGCCCCTTCTAGCGCGAGCTCTTCAAGCGTCTCGACACAATCAGCCGAGAATCCTGGGGCGGCGACGGCAATGCGCTTCGTCCCCTGCTCGCCTTCTTTGGTCAGCGTGTCGTCAGTCGCCGGCTCAAGCCATTGAGCCGGGCCAAAGCGGGATTGAAAGCTTGTCTCAAACCGCACGCCAGCAAATTGCGGCAGAACTTCTAAGCGTTCGCGCAGCAGGCGCGCGCTCTTATGGCAATGGCAATGATAGGGATCGCCTAGCTCGAGAGTGCGCAAAGGCATGCCATGGAACGATAGCAGCAGCACCTCCGGCTTGAATGTCAGAGCCTCAACCTGCCGGGTCAGATCTTGCGTCAGCGCGTCAAGATAGGCCGGATCATCATGATAGGGCGGCAAAAACCGCAAAGCCGGTTGCCAGCGCATCTCGCCCAGCACCCGTGCGACCTCGTCAAACACAGTGGCAGTCGTCGCGGCGCAATATTGCGGATAGAGCGGCGCGATCAATATCCGGTCGCAGCCCGCCTCGGTCAGTTTGAGCAAGCGCTCTTCAATGGATGGCGAGCCATACCGCATGGCATATTCGACATGAACGTTCTCGCCCATTTTCCCGGCAATCGCTTCGGATTGGCGCGCGGTGATATCGGCAAGCGGCGAGCCGCGCTCTGTCCAAACCTTGGAATAGGCCTTGGCGCTTTTCTTTGGCCGGGTGTTGAGAATGACCCCGCGCAGCAATGGCTGCCATAGCAAGGCCGGAATCTCGATGACCCGGCGGTCTGAGAGGAATTGCTTGAGATACGCCTTCACGGCGCCAGGAGTAGGGGCCTCTGGCGTGCCCAGATTGATCATCAGGACGCCAACCGATCCGCTAGAGACAGGCGGGTGGTCGTTTGGCAGAAACTGCGGCTGCCAAGTCATGAGCGTTTGGCGCGAAAAAGGCGTTGCTGAGCAATCATATGCCGCCTGAAAGTAGGGGCAGGCGGCGAAGTCTCAAGCCCGTGGCGGAAAACAATGCATTCGCAATCGCCGGAGCGGCTACCGCTGCTCCTAGTTCTCCGGGGTCAGCAGGGGCGGCTTCATTGGCGATAAATTCCACTTCGATCTCGGGGCAATCGGCCAGTGCGGGCAGGCCAAGCTCGTCCATATCAAGTGCCGCTGGCACGCCTTCGGAATATCGGATCGGCGCGCCCAGAGCGAGGCCGATGCCAAAGATCAACCCTCCCTCGATTTGCTGGCGCGCGATGTCGAGGTTGATAATCCGCCCGATATCAACTGCCGCTGTTAGCCGCGTGACGCGCACGCCGCCTTCACCCGCCCGCGCGGTGGCAATGCAGGCGATCCGCGCGCCAGTGGTCGCATCTCCAATCCGGTGGCAGGCAAGGCCCTGACCGCTTTGATCGGCGCCGCCGTCCCATTCCGCCATTTGTGCCGCGCGCTGCAGACAGGCGGCAAGTCTCACATCCTGGCCCAGCATGGCAATGCGGTAGGACAGCGGCTCGCGCGAGTGTTCGGCCGCGATCTCGTCAATCAGGCTCTCGGTCGCAAAGGCGGTGTAGCAATGCGCATTGCCGCGCATCCGCCCGGTCGGCAGGCCAATCTCGGTCGGCACATGATCGACGATCACGCTGGGGATGGCATAGGCCGGAACCGCGCCCTCGCAGGCGAGCGCGTCTTTTGCGCCCGCTGTCTCTCGCATGGCAGCGGATGGGGTGAGGTTTTCAAACAGGCGTTTGCCAAATTCCAGATTGCTCGGCGGGCAAGCGATCCGGGTGCGCAAGCCATCAATGCGGCCCGATCCATCCGGTGATAGCTGCGTTCCGAGCAGCATTGAAGCTGGGGTGCGCGGGCGCGACTGCACAATTTCCTCACGCCGCGACCATACGAGCTGAACGGGCGCGCCATGGCTTTCAGCGAGCTCGCGGGCGATGAGAGCAATTTCGATGGCATGATCATTTTCTAGACGGCGATCAAAACTGCCGCCTGCTGGCATTGGATAAAGGACTACATCCTCAGGCTGGATCCCGATCGCGTGCGCCGCCGCAATCCGGGCGCTCTCTGGCGCCTGGGTCGCCATCCACAGCTCCAGCGTGCCGTCTTGATATCTGGCAGTGGCGCTCGCGGTCTCCAGCGGCGCGGGGATCGCGGCTTCAACCTCATATTGTCGGGCAAAATCGATCCGGCTGATACCTTCCTCGCCAAAGCCCTCGATTGCAATGCGAAAGGAATCGCCGCCGGTGACCATTGTCTGAAGCCGGGCGGCAATCGCGCCGCTATCGGCGGGAAACTCCGTTGCGAATTGCGGTTTCATCGCGGCCAGTCCGCGCTGCGCCGCCCACCAATTGCTGGCGACTGCGGCGAGCCAACGCTTGCCCTCAATCACGCTGATGATCCCGCGCCTGCGGCGCTTGTCAAAGCCGGTCAGAGTGGCGCCATCGACCGGACCATGGCGGATCGCCGCATAGAGCATTCCGGGCAAGCGCACGTCAGCGGCAAATTGATGCGTTCCGTCCACCTTGGACGGCATATCAATGCGCGGAAAGGCCATCGGCGCGGCGTCCTCGCCCGGGACTGGCTTCTCGCCAGGGGGCGTGGTCAGCATGGGTGGCGGATCGGGTGCTTCCTTGGTTGCGGCTTCGGCGGCAAGCTCTCCAAAGGTAACGCGCCCTTCCCCGTAGCGAACAAAGCCGTTTTCGACCACGCATTGCTCCCAGGATACATCCCAACGATCAGCGGCGGCTTGAGCCAGCATGGCCCGCGCAGATGCCGCCGCGTATCGGCATGGTTCCTCGAAGGCAGCGATGCTGGTGCCATCCGCTGTCGCTGAAAAACGGGCATCGCGCGCGAATTTCGCCGCTAAGAACTCATCGCTCATCTCGGAGAGACCTTGCCCCCAACCATCCCACAGCGCCGACCATTTGCGCGCCAGCGGAATGTTGGCATAGGCGCCGCTAACCGGGGCCGGTTCGACCGCAATTTGCCGCCAGTCTGCGCCCAATTCCTGAGTCACAATTTGCGGCAAAAGGGTTGTGATTCCTTGCCCCATTTCAAGCTGCGGCACTGCCACGGTCACCACCCCATCCTCCGCGATTTTGAGCCAAGCATCGAACACATGCTCACCCTCGCTCGGGATGAGCGGGCTGGGGAAGGTACGCGGATAGAGCCACCAGGCGACCACCAAGCCGCCGCCTGCAGCGGCACCGGTGAGCAATCCGCGGCGTGTCAGCTCCATCGTGCTAGCCCGCCTCTTGCTCTAGCCAGGTGGCGAGCTTCTGCGCGATCAAACGGAAGGCCGCCCCGGTGTCGCTGTCTGTCGCGACCAGATTACTGCCTTTATCGCCGGCCACTCTCACATCCATGCTGAGCGGAATACGGCCCAAGAATGGAATGTCGAGACGCTGCGCCAAAGTTTCAAAGCCACCTTTGCCAAACGGATCGCTCATTTCGCCGCAATGTGGGCAGGCATAGCCCGCCATATTCTCAACCAGACCGATAATCGGAACCTTGCCAGTTTCAAACAACTGGCCAGCGCGCGCTGCATCAATCAACGCAAGATCTTGAGGAGTTGAAACCAAAACCGCACCATCGGGCTTATGCTTTTGGAGCATAGACAGTTGCACATCGCCGGTTCCGGGCGGCAAGTCGATGAGCAACAATTCGGTGTCGCCCCAATCACCTTCGACCAATTGCGTCAGCGCATTGCCGACCATCGGGCCGCGCCATGCGAGCGCCTGAGCTGGCTTGGCGAGATTTCCCATTGAGAGCATTTTGAGCCCGTGCGGGCTTTCAAGCGGGATCAATTGCTCGTTCTCAGCGACCGGTTTCTTGCCTTCTGTGCCGAGCAGTTTGGGCTGAGAAGGACCGTAAATGTCTGCATCAATCACGCCCACCTTGTGGCCCAAAACGGCGAGTGCAATGCCAAGGTTGGCTGTCAGGGTTGATTTGCCGACCCCGCCTTTGCCTGAGCCAACGGCAATGATCCGGCGCTTCACCCGCTCTCCCATTAGGGCAACGCGAACTTCGCTAACACCATCCAGAGGGCTGAGGGCAGCGTCTATTTGCTGCTCTGTATCTTTGCGCTCGCTGCCAGAAAGCCCCGCCGCTTCCACCACCACGACGGCTCGGCCCGCGATCATTCGCGCGGAAGTCACCCGTTCGGCCAGGCTATCTCCAGCTCCCGCTTTGATAGCAGTCAGCAATCGCTCTTGATCATCGGTGGCGTTTTTAGGCTCGCTCATGGTGACACGCCTCTAGCAGCAAAATCGCCCGCGTAATCCTTGTTTTTGCATAGGGCCTGTTTTTCGTAAAAGTGCACCCTATAAAAGGCATATGAGAATTTTTGACGGTTTGAAAAAACGTTTCGTTTCGCGCTCCTCTGATGGAGCGGCCACTGGCCTTGGCGCAATCGGTTTGGCGATGGCTGGAAAGAAGAACCCCTGGGGTTCAGGCGGCGACGAAACAGGTGATGGTGACAAGGGCGGCGGACCGCGCAACCCGTGGCTGCCGGGCGGCGGAGACGACAAACGGCGTTCTGCCAGCATCGAAGATATCTTTAAGAACCGCGGCCCAGAAGGCCCCAATCGCGGCGGCAGCGGCGGACCGGGCGGACCCAAATTCCGCCTGCCAGAGCGGCAGGGCGGCAAGAGCTGGCTGCCGATCATAGCGGTTGGTATTGGCGCGATCTGGTTGTTTTCCACCAGCTTCCATTTCATCCAACCCCGTGAGCAAGCGGTCGTCACCTGGTTTGGCGGCAAATATTCTGAAACGCTCAATCCTGGTACTGAGCTCACCCTGCCTTGGCCGATTCAGCAGGTGAAGGCCGAGGACGTCAGCGAAATTCGCTCCGTCGATGTGCCTAAGAAGCTGATCCTGACCGGCGACCAAAACCTCGTCGATCTAAGCTATCTTATTCGCTGGAACATCAAAGATTTGACGCTGTTTGAATTCCAGCTCGCTGAACCGATTGAGACGGTCCAAGAGGCGGCGGAAACCGCCATGCGTTCCTCTGTTGCAGAGATGACGCTCGACAATGTGATTTCTGGTGAAGGCCGGGCAGATATTGAGCAGAACGTGCTAATGCGGATGCAGACAATTCTGGATGCCTATGGCTCCGGTATTGCCGTACAAGGCATCGAAATCGACAAAGCCGATCCACCAGAGCAGGTGATCGAGGCGTTTAACGACGTGCTCGCTGCGCAGCAAAACGCTGAGCAGGAGATCAACCAAGCGCGCCGCTATGCCCAGCAATTGCTGGCCCGCGCAGAAGGTGATGCGGCCGAATTTAACCAGATCTACGGCGAGTATCGCCTTGCCCCAGAGGTTACCCGCCGCCGACTGTATTATGAGACCATGGAGGCTGTTCTGGCGAACACTGACAAGACCATCATCGAGGCCGATGGGGTCACCTCTTACCTGCCGCTAAGTGAAGTGCAGCGCCGCGCGACCGCCGCGCAAACCGCAACACCGGCGCAACCCGCACCGCAAGGGGGGCAATGATCATGGATGCAACTTGGCAAAAATATCGCTTCGCCTTCATCGCGCTCGGCGTCTTGCTGGTGGCAACAGCCTCCAGCCTGTTCATCGTCCCAGAGAGCAAGCAAGCGGTCATCATCCGCACGGGTGAACCGCATTCAGTGGTGAACATCTTCCGTCCGGATGTCCCCTTTGGCGATACGAAGGCGGGCCTGTGGTACCGTATTCCATTCGTTGACCGGGTTCAGATGGTGGAGCGCCGCGTGCTCGACCTCGATATGGACAATCAGCAAGTGCTGACCAGCGACCAGCAACGCCTGCAGGTGAACGCCTATGCACGCTTCCGGATTATCCAACCGGTGACGATGGTTCAGAGCGCTGGCGATGAAAGCCGCTTACGCTCACAATTGTCGCCAATCTTGACTTCGGTTCTGCGTCAGGAACTGGGCCGCCGGACCTTTGCCAGCCTGCTGACCGCAGAGCGCGGCAATGCAATGAACAACATCCGCGACAAGCTCGATGCTCAGGCTCGCCAATACGGTGTGCAGATTATCGATGTACGGATTAAGGCAGCCGATTTGCCAGAGGGCACACCTCTGCAAGCCGCCTTTACCCGGATGCAATCGGACCGGCAGGAAGAAGCCGCGACAATCCGTGCACAAGGCCGCAAGAATGCGCAGATCATTCGCGCAGAGGCAGAGGCGAATGCCGCCAACACCTATGCGGCCGCCTATGGCAAGGATCCTGGCTTTTATAACTTCTACCGCGCGATGGAGAGCTATCGCCGGACCTTTATCGACGGCAAGGGCAACAGCTCTATGGTCCTGTCGGAGGACAATGAGTATTTTCGCGAATTTCGGGGGCAATAACACCTTCGCCCGATCACCTGACGCTACACCGCATCGGGTATCGGACGACTTCCGACGAACCGTATAGCGGGTCTGACCGACTACATTTGTCGTTCAAACTGCGTTAAGTGCGTCTTGGGCCATTGTAAGGGCGTAACTGTTTAGCAGGCTCGCTCGTATTCATGAAGGCGTGCTAAGCGCAAACTTGTAAAGAGGAACGAGAGGACGTGAACAAAGTGCGTTATGTTTATGGACTGACGAGTGCACTGCTTGTGGGCGGCGCAACGATTTCGCTGGTAACTGGCCAGCCTGCTGGCGCACAAGTTGCGCAAAATGATGACCGGGTGATGAGTCAGGTGGTTCCCCGCGCGGGTGCACCGGCCAGCTTTGCTGATCTAACCGAGCAATTGCAGCCTGCGGTGGTCAACATCGCCACCCGTCAGCGGGTCGAGGTGCAAAGCCGCAATCCGTTCCAAGGCACACCTTTTGCGGATCTGTTCAACCGCCGCCGCGGCGGTGGCAATGGTCCGGCGCAGCCGCAAACTCGTGAAGCGCAATCGCTTGGTTCAGGCTTTATCATATCCGCAGATGGCTTTGTGGTTACCAACAACCACGTGGTCGCCCCCAATGAACGGGCAACCCTGGAAGAGATCACCATCACCATGCCTGATGGCACGGAATATGAGGCTGAACTGGTCGGCGCCGATGCCGCATCAGATTTGGCGGTTCTCAAGATCCAATCTGGCAATGATTTCCCATTCGTGAAGTTCGGCAATTCTGCCGAAGCGCGGGTCGGCGACTGGGTCGTTGCAATCGGCAACCCGTTCGGCCTTGGCGGAACAGTAACTAGCGGCATAGTTTCCGCGGTGCTGCGCAACACCGGCGGCGGCGCATATGATCGCTACATCCAGACCGATGCCAGCATCAACCGCGGCAATTCCGGCGGACCCTTGTTCGACATGCAGGGCAATGTGATCGGCATCAACAATGCGATTTTCTCGCCAACAGGCGGCAGTGTCGGGATCGGCTTTGCGATCCCTGCCGAGGTCGCTGTTCCGATCGTAGAGCAGCTTAAGAGTGGTCAAGAGATTGAGCGCGGCTTCTTGGGCGTCAGCATTCAGCCAATCACTGACGATTTGGCAGACTCGCTCGGGCTTCCACGCAATCGCGGTGAATTCGTCCAAAGTGTGCAGGATGACGCCGCAGCGGACGTTGCTGGCATTCAAGCGGGTGATGTGGTGTTGAAGATTGACGGCAAGGACGTCACGAACGAACAGACATTGTCGTTCCTCGTTGCCAATATCGCGCCGGGTACACAAATCCCAATTGAACTGCTGCGTGATGGCCAGCGCCGCACCGTTAACGCGACTGTGGGCAAGCGCCCAACAGAGGCTGAGCTTCGCCAACAGCAGATGTTCAGCGAAGATGATGATGACGCTCAGATGGAACCGGGCGATTCCGACGGCTTCATCGAAGAGAAGCTCGGGCTTCAGGTTGTTGACCTGACACCAGAGATCATCCGTCAATTGCGTGCGGAAGAAGGCACGACCGGGGTGGCGATCACCGCCGTTGACCCTAACTCGGATGCCGGCCGGAAAGGCCTGCGCCGCCGAGATATCATTCTGTCGGCGAATTATCAGGACATCGCCAGCGTGGATGACCTGCGTCAGATCATCACTCAAGCAGAGGCTGATGACCGCGATGCCCTGCTGCTGCGTATGCAACGTCCAGGTCAGCCAGCGCGTTACCTGCCGGTCCGCCTACGCTGATCTGAAGGTTCAAACCGATCAAACGGAGGGGCGTTGCGGACAGACCGCGGCGCCTCTTTTCGTATAGGCCAGAAAGGCGGGGCGCGATAAAGGTTGACGATCGCGGATAGAGTCTACGCCGATTGCCGCGACCTCTACAGCACCACGCGGTGCTATCTCTAGTTGATTGAGACAAAACCTTCTTGCCCGGTGCGATCTTGCCGCGGTGGCGGTGGCGGGGGATCCCGCCGGGTCCCGTCGCCCGGCACGCCTGGATCAGGTGGCAGGTTCTGCCCTGTGGCCTGCTCTAGGAAATCATCGCTCGCCGCTTGGGGCGGTTCTTCCACGCCACTTGGTTCAGCGCGCTCGCCCTCTATACCGAATGGCACGTCACTCTCTGCTTCGCGCCTTCCCGGCTCAATCAGATTGCCCTGCTCGTCGATGAAATAGTAGTCGTCCGGATCGCCATAAAGGAACTCGTCATCGGGCTCGAGCTGCCATTCCGGCAGTTTCAGATCGGTATCAAATTTCTCAACCGGACGATCCTTGACCGCATAGCGCATGTAAGCGGCAAACGCCTGTGCTGGGGCCCGCCCGCCTTGCAGGCCGGACACACGCTTTGCATCATCGCGGCCCATCCAAACGCCGGTGGTGACACCGGAAGAAAAGCCGACGAACCAGCCGTCTTTGTTGGAGCTGGTGGTGCCGGTCTTACCAGCAACGGGACGGCCAATCTGCGCCGCGCGGCCTGTGCCAGTTGCCACCGCGCTTTGCAGCAGGTCCGTGATCCCAGCGGCCACATAATCAGGCACCAAAGTCGTCTCGGTCGACTTCTCGTGCTTATAAATGACCTCGCCATTAGCGCTGGTCACGCGCAATATGCCATAGGGCTCAATTGCTTTGCCGCGTGCGGAGACAGCCGCGAATGCGCGGGTCATATCAATCAGACGAACCTCGGACGAACCCAGCACCATTGAAGGGAAAGTAGAGATCGGCGTCGTGACCCCAAACCGGCGAGCCATTGAGGCTACGGTGCCAAAGCCAACCTCATTGCCTAATTGCGCCGCAACCGTGTTGATCGAGAAGGCAAAGCTGGTTCGCAGGCTCGTCTCGCCCACATTGCGCCCACTGGAATTGCGCGGGGTCCATCCATCAATCGTGACCGGCGTGTCGACCACGCGGTCATCCGGCGTATAGCCAGCCTCTAGCGCAGCGAGATAGACGAATAATTTCCACGAGGAACCGGGCTGTCGCATGGCGTTGGTCGCACGGTTGTAATTGCTTTCGACATAATCCGTGCCGCCAACCATCGCCAAGATCGCGCCGTCGCGGTCGAGGCTAACCAGTGCACCCTGCGAACCGTCTGGCGTGTTTGCATCAATCGACGCGGTCGCCGCGCGCTGCATGCCCACATCCAGCGTCGTCCAGACTTCAATCGGCTCATAAGTCTCCGGCAGCAACAGATCGAGCTGAGGCAAAGCCCAATCGGTGAAATAACGCACAGAGTTCTGTCCGCTCTGCTGGCGCAAATTCACCGCGCTCACATCAACCGAGGCTTCTTCTGAGGTGATATAGCCCTGCTCATTCATTAGGCGCAGGACGGTTTGCGCACGGTCAACGGCGGCCTGAACATCCGCAGTCGGTGAATAGCGGCTCGGTGCCTTCACCAGGCCAGCAATGATCGAAGCCTCTGCCACGCTCAACTCTTTGGCTGGGTGGCTGAAGAATTTGCGGCTCGCGCTGTCGATCCCATAGGCGCCGCCACCAAAATAGACCTTGTTGAGATAAAGTTCGAGAATCTGTTCTTTCGAAAATTTCCATTCCAGCGCCATGGCCAGCACGGCCTCGCGCGCCTTACGGTCAACAGTGCGATTGGAATTGAGAAACAGATTTCGCGCTAGCTGCTGGGTAATGGTGGAGGTGCCGCCCAGCCGCGCTCTCGACCCCGTAACACCTTCGACGATCGCCCCGGTCAGGCGGATTGGATCAATCCCGTAATGCGAATGATAGCGGCGATCCTCCACCGCGATCATGGCGTTGGTCATATTTTTCGGGATCTCTTCGTAGGCCAGCCATTCGCCGAAACTTGGGCCAAGCTCGACAATCTCTGTCCCATCGCGCGCCCGCACCAGAATGGTTTGCGCGTTTTGGGTTGCTTTCAACTGGTAGAAACTTGGTAGCTCACGCGCAGCAAATCCCACTGCAACAGTAAGGAAGATAACACCGAGCAGGGCGACCCCGCCGCCCCATAGGACAATCCGCTTGAGCCATTTGCGAAACGCGGATGGAGGTTTTGCGTCTTTTGCCGACTTACCTTTGCCTTTGCTGCTTGTCCGTTTGGAACCGCCCGCACGCTCCGCGGCCGCGCGGCGGCTACCGCGCTTGCCCTTGTTCTGCAGTTGGTTTCCCCGTTTCGACATTACCGGCTTGGCCTATCCCTTTCGCGCCCAAAATCGCGCGTTTTAACCCGCGATTGACCTGCATGGTTCTGTCCTAACCCGGCGTGAACGGTAATCGCAATGTGGGCATCGTCCAAAACGGGTTATTGCTACTCAGAACCAGCCTTATCCGACGCGAAATCGAGGCTGGCGGAATTGATGCAATAACGCAGGCCGCCTGCCTCTGGCGGTCCATCGGGAAAGACATGGCCCAAATGGCCACCGCATGCAGCACACAGCACCTCGGTGCGGATCATGCCATGCGAAACATCACGCTTTTCCTCGACGGTTTCAGCATCTGTTGGCTTCGTAAACGCGGGCCAGCCGCATCCACTGTTGTACTTCGCATCGCTTGCAAATAGCGCGGTGCCGCAGCCAGCACAGGTGTATTCGCCCTCCTCGAAATGCTTGTCGTACTCGCCGGTGAAGGCCCGCTCTGTGCCCGCGTCGCGCAGTACGTGATATTGTTCTGGGGACAGCTTCTCGCGCCATTCGGCATCGCTGGTGGCTTTGGGGTCGGACTTCATCTATTTTCTCCTCAGGCGCCGGCGGGACCATCCGGTCCCTTGGCTATCCTCGCTCAAACGATCAAAGATCGCGTCGCTGCGGGCGGCCAGTCGGCCTTGCGGCCCTCAGGGCCGTGTGGTGCCGAATATAGGAGGAATATAGGAGTAAGCGCGCGTTTTCCTACCCATCGACGAGGGCATAATGCGCCGGCGGCTTGATCACGTCCATTCGCTCAGTCAGCAGCGGGCGGAAGCTCGGGCGGCTCTTGAACACTGCGTACCATCCGCGCGTTTGCTCATGCCCGGTCCAGTCAATTCCACCGAGATAGTCCGCAACCGAAATCTGCGCAGCGGCCGCAAGGTCTGCCATGCTCATGGTCGATCCGGCGAGCCACGGGCGATTGTCGATCAGCCAATCCATATAATCCAGATGGCCATGAGCGAGCTTCATGGCGACCCGCAAAACCTTGGAATCTGGCGGCTGGCGTAGGACAATGCGCTTCTTCATCCGCTCCGACAGCAGGGGCGCAGTGACATCGGCGTAGAAATTCTCATCAAACAAGGCGACCAGACGGCGGATTTCCGCGCGGCCCGTTGCCGTGCCATTGATCATTGGCGCGGTGTCGACAGTTTCTTCAAAATATTCCGCAATCGCGCGGCTGTCGCTGATCACGATCTCGCGCTCTGCATCAACCAGAACGGGCGTCCGGCCAGCCGGATTGAGGTTGAAGAACATGTCAGAGGCCGCCCATGGGTCTTCGCGCACCAATTCATAGGCGATATTCTTCTCGCCCATCAGCAGCCGAACCTTACGGCTAAAAGGACAGAGCGGGAATTGGTGAAGGCGGTACATAGCGCAGAGTTTCATGCCTCAGCGCAGGCCCCGCGTCCACTTGATTTCGCGTAAAGTCTTGTGAATCGAACCCGCGGCCTGCATTCGCAAGCCGCTGTCCGCGCTTTAGCGCACGCGCGCCTCATCCAGCGCGCCTTTCATCCGCTCCGCCATATCGCGCAAAGCAGGCAGCATCAGCTCCAGTCCTTCGGCCATCCCGCTCATTGCATTCATGGCGCGGGGCAGTTCACTCGATAATTGCTCAGGCAGTTCATCTGCCTCTGGCGCGAGGTCTCTCACGCGGGCATCTGGATCAATGTCTGGCCCCTGGCCTCCGGTCGCCTTGTCCAAGGCCTCAGCCATCGGCCCGATCGGCAATTCCAAAACGGTGCCCAGCAATATCTCTGCCATAACAGCGGCCTGATCCTGAAACGCAGGGTCGGACAGTTTTTCCGACAATTGCGAAAGCGAACTTTTCGCGTCGCTTGGCGGGATATCTGCTGCATCCTGCGCAAAGGCGATGGACGGGGTGGCAAGTGCCAACACAGCAGCGGCGGCAATAGGCAAAGCGCGCATGGAAATTCCTCCTGAAATTTTGGGTTACCCATGCATTAGTTCATATTCAATGACTTGAACCTGAACGCAGAGGCCGCACTGAGCCGGAGGCTTGCTAAACCCCGGAGGTTTCCAGCATCAGCAAACAGGCAGGCATAACATCATTGAGATTGCCATTATTGATCAACGCCAGCGCTTCATTAGCCACCAACTCCGACACACCGTCGCGATTTAGCCCAGTCTCATCCATCAATCCCGCCAACGCACGCACGAAGAATTCGCGCCCTCGCTCCGACATCGCGGGCCATTTTTGCGCATCTGCGTTGCCACTTTCCTGGCTATAGGCAATCAGTGAAAATGCCGCTGAACACCGCACAATCGCGCGGTTTTCGCTGGAAAGGTCAGCAGCGCTGGACACTTCGTTGGCCATAGGTGTGAGTGCAGCGCCAGGGCCAGCTTGCGCCAGCAGCAAAGCGGCGAACATTTGAAAAGAGCTCATGTCAGTTGCCTATAGCAATCAATCTGAACGCCATGCTACCAGCTTCGTGGAGACTCACAGAGGAGACAACCTACAATGCTAAATCACATCATGATCGGTTCCAATGATATTGAACGGTCAAAAGCCTTCTACAGCAAGGTTCTCAGCGTGCTCGGTGCGGGCGAGCCAATGGCGCATGTCAACGATACCGGGCAAACGCGCCTGTTTTATATGCACGATGGCGACACATTCTCAATTAGTGAACCAATCAATGGCGAGCCCGCTCTGCCATCAAACGGTTTCACCGTTGGTTTTAAGTGCAATTCATTGGAGCAAGTGCAGGAATTGCATGATGTTGCGGTAGCGAATGGCGGCACCAGCATCGAGGACCCTCCCGGCCCGCGTGAAGGATCAATGGGAACGATGAACCTTTGTTACTTCACAGATCCAGACGGCCACAAAGTCTGCGGCATTCACCGTCCTGGCTAAATAGCGTTGAGGGAGAGGCGAGATCGATGGGGCGCAACACAATGTTGCCGTCCGCTTCAATCGAGCCCTTCCAACGCGTCAACTTGGTTTAATGCTGTTGACGATAGCTTCACGGGGCGCTTTAGCGGCCCCACTAATAATAATGGAAGGGTGAAGATGAAGTTTGATACGCGATGGAGATCAATGTTGGCGGCGACGTCGTTGTCAATCGGGCTGGCGGCATGCAGCGGTGCAGACGATGCGACAGACGAAGCAGGAGAGGCACTTGATACAATAGCCGCTCAAGTTGAAGGCGCGGCAGATGAGCTGTCTGGCAGCGCCAATGCTCCCACGTTCGCTGATGGACCAGATGTGTGTTTCAAGGCTGCGGCAGAGAAGCTTGGAGCCGATGCAAAGGTTGCGGAAATCGCGTCGTTCTTTAGTGAAGGCTCGGATGTAGACCCAAGCGAAGACGAACCGAAAGGGCAGTTGCAAACGTGCACGGTCGATTATCAAGACCCTGAAGATCCGCGTAAATTGCTGAGCATGCGGATGGACTCGAATACTGGCCAATTTCAAGAGCCACAGCAGGTCGAAATTTCAGTTAGCGGGAATGCTGCTGAGTTTAACCTAGACGATTATCTTGTAAAACTTTCCGATGTGAACACATCGGGGCTGGCAACTAAACTAGAAGAACAAAAAGCAAAGCTGGACGAAGTCTACAGCACTCACGCATGGACAGGCGTTCGTCTGACTGAGCCTGGTGCATTCAGCGATGTTCATTTGATCCGAGTCGATGTGGCTGGCCGCATCGAAGCAAATGACATCAAAGGGGATGGATATGCCGAGTTCTCAATCGATGGAACCAAAACAATCGGCAACCGACTAGTCCCATGATCCAAGCAGCTGTGATTTAACGGCTCAGCTCAAACACAGCGAATTCGGCGCGCCAGTTAGCTGCTGGTGCGCCGATTTGTTTTTCATTGGCGAAAAACCAGCTGCGCTCAATCCGCGCGCTCTTGGCCCGAGCCAATTCACGAAAATCATCAATCGTCACATGGTGGATGTTCTGCGTTTCATACCAGCTTAGCGGCAGTGCACTGGTCACCGGCATACGGCCCCCAAACATCAGCGCCGCGCGGGTGCGCCAATGGGCAAAGTTGGGAAAGCTGACAAAGGCCTTTGTGCCGACCCGGAGCAGCTCGTCGAGCATCCGATCAGGCCGCTCTGCCGTTTGCAAGGTTTGGCTGAGGATGGCGTAGTCGAACGCCTTATCCGGGTAATTGGCAAGATCGCGATCGGCATCGCCCTGAACCACAGACAGCCCGCGCGCGACGCAGCGTTCCACCTGAGCTGGGTTAAGCTCAAGTCCCCGTGCATCCACGCCGAGCTTGCTCTCCAGCTCCGTCATCAAAGCCCCATCACCGCAGCCGATATCGAGCACTCGGCTGCCTTTCGCGACATGTGCGGCAATCGCGGCCAGATCAGGCCTGAGCGTCATTCGAGAAATCCCTGTACCACACGGTCGAGCGCCGCATGTTCCAGCAGAAAGCTGTCATGGCCATGCGGGGCGGAGAGCTCGACAAAGCTTACCTTAGCTCCTGCCGCGTTCAGCGCATGGACGATATGGCGGCTTTCCGCGGTGGGATAAAGCCAATCAGTGTCGAAGCTGACGAGGCAAAAGCGCGAGCTTGCGCCTGCAAAGGCATCCGCGAGTTTGCCGCTGCCCGGCGTGCTGGCAAACTCCTCCGCAAGATCGAAATAGTCCATCGCACGGGTGATGTAGAGATAAGAATTGGCATCGAACCGCTGCGTAAAGCCGCTGCCCTGATAGCGCAGATAGCTCTCCACCTGAAAATCAGCATCGAAGCCGAAGCTCTTTGATGAGCGGTCTTGGAGGCGCCGACCAAACTTCGCGGTCAGGCCCTCTTCGGAAAGATAGGTGATATGCGCCGCCATCCGCGCCACGGCGAGGCCATTATCAGGCGAGGCATCGCTCGCATAATAGTCACCGTCCTGCCACGCTGGATCAGCCATAATCGCTTGGCGGCCAACCTCGTGAAAGGCGATGTTCTGCGCCGAATGACGCGCGGTTGAAGCGATCACCAGCACCCGCTCGGCACGGTCCGGCCAATTGGCAGCTAGGCTGAGCGCCTGCATCCCGCCCATTGATCCGCCTACTACCGTGTGAAGCCGCTCGATGCCCAAGCCATCGAGCAAAGCGACCAGGCCGCGCACCATGTCCCGAATGGTGATGACAGGAAATTGCATAGCATAAGGCTTGCCATCTGGTCCTTCGCTCATCGGCCCGGTGGAGCCCATGCAGCTGCCGATGACATTGGCGCAAATGACATGAAACCGGTTGGTGTCGATCGGCTTACCGGGGCCGACCATCCGCTCCCACCAGCCGGGCTTTCCGGTCACAGGATGCGGACTGGCGATATATTGGTCGCCCGTCAGCGCGTGGCAGATTAGAACCGCATTGGATTTGTCCGGCGCAAGTTCGCCATAACTCTCATAAGCAATCTGCACATCGCTCAGCGCCTGCCCGCAATCGAGCGGCAGATCATCGGGGAGCGCAAAGCTCTTAGAGGTGGGTGGTGTGGCCATCGGGCTGCGGGGATTGGGCGAGCATGACGCGAGTGTCAATTGCGCTGTTTTTTATCAGCAAGAGCGGTTATGCGCGCGGCTACTATGCCAATGCAACCTGAACTGAAGCCCTGGATCAATGAAATTCGCGCCTATGTGCCTGGCCAGTCCAAGGCCGACGATGGTCGTGAATTGGTCAAACTGTCTGCTAATGAGAACCCTCTGGGATGCAGCAAGGCCGCGCTGGAGGCTCTGCGTGAACCCGGCCATCCAGAGCTTTATCCTGATCCAGGCGCGCTGCCACTGGCAGATGCGATCGGCACTCTGCACGGTATTGACCCCGCTCAGATTGTGTGTGGTACCGGCTCTGGCGAGCTTCTGCATTGCGCGGTTCAGGCCTTTGCCGGACCAGGCGATGAAGTGCTTTTCTCAAAATACTCCTTTTCGCTGTATCCCCTGATTGCGCGCAAATTTGGCGCGACGCCAGTGTTCGTCGAGGATGATGATTTTGTCGCGTCGGTCGACAATATCCTTGGGCGTGTCACCGACAAGACCAAGGTCGTCTTGCTCGACAATCCAAACAATCCCGGCGGCACCGCAATTGGCCGGGATGAGGTGCGCCGCCTGCATGCGGGCCTTCCGCCCACTGTACTGTTGGTGCTGGACCAAGCTTACGGTGAATATGTTGAGGAAGACATGCATGATGGCGGCCTGGAGCTGGCGGCAAGCGCAAACAATGTGCTGGTGACGCGAACCTTCTCCAAAGCCTATGGGCTCGCCGGTCTGCGGATTGGATGGGCCACGGGCGCACCCAATCTGATCGACGCGCTCAATCGTTTGCGCGGGGCATTCAACGTTTCGACGCAGGGGCAGAACGCTGCGATTGCGGCCTTGGCTGATCAACAATTCGTTGCCCACTCGCGGGAAGTGAATGCGGCGGGCCGTGCGAAACTGGCAGGCGCGATTGCCGCGCTTGGGAATCATGGTCTGCGGGCGATCCCAAGCCAGGCGAACTTCATGTTGGTCCTGTTTGAAGGCGATGTCAGCGCCGAGAGCGCTCTCAGGACTCTCAGCGAAGCAGGTTACGCCGTACGCCACATGCCGGGCCAGGGCTTGCCCAATGCGCTGCGCATCACGATAGGCAGCGAAGAGCATATGGAGCAGGTCGTCGCCACTCTGCGTGCGCTGTGCGGAGAGCCGACATGACCATTCAGTCGGTTGCCATCATCGGGCTTGGCCTGCTTGGCGGCTCCATCGGTCTCGCAGCCAGTGAACATGCGCCAGAGATCACGACCTTCGGTTATGATGCGGACCCTGCCGTGCGCGACGCCGCTCGCAAGCGCGGCCTGACCAGCCAGGTTTGTGATAGCGCCGAAGATGCCGTGCGCGGCGCCGATCTCGTGATATTATGTGTCCCCGTTGGCGCGATGGCCAGCGCAGCAAAGGCTCTTGCTGGTGCGCTCAAGCCGGATGCGATCATCAGCGATGTTGGTTCCTCCAAGACCAGCGTTCTCGCTGATCTCGCTGCTACATTGCCCGGCCACACGATTATCCCCGCGCACCCTGTTGCCGGGACGGAGCAAAGCGGGCCGGAGGCTGGCTTCGCCTCGCTGTTCACAAATCGCTGGTGCATCCTGACGCCTCCTGATGGCGCGGATGCGGCTGCTCTGGAGGCTCTCAAGGGCTTTTGGACAAAGCTGGGCGCACGTATCGAGATTATGGATGCCGAGCATCACGATCTGGTGCTCGCTGTGACCAGCCATATCCCGCACCTGATCGCCTTTACAATTGTTGGCACCGCCAGCGACCTAGAAGAGGTGACACGCGGCGAAGTGATCAAATACTCCGCCGGCGGTTTTCGCGATTTCACCCGGATCGCCGCTTCTGATCCAGTGATGTGGCGCGATGTGTTCTTGAACAACAAGGCCGCCGTCCTCGAAATGCTGGGCCGTTTCAGCGAAGACCTAACCGCATTGCAGCGCGCGATCCGATCGGGTGACGGAGAAACGCTGGAGGAATTGTTCAGCCGAACGCGGACAATCCGGCGCAAGATTATCGAAGAAGGTCAGGACGATGAGAGTCCAGACTTTGGCCGGGATCATTAAGCGCATTCATCGCCGTATGGACCCGCTGTTCCGCCTCTTCGCGCGGTAGGCCGGGCGGGACCATCTCACCCACCTTATAAGTAATCACGCCCGAACGCTTGATCCATCCGTGATAGAGCGGCCCGCTGTCCACGGCGACCGGCACAACCGGTAGTTTGACCAACTTATAGATCCCTGCAAAGCCCGCGCGCATTGGCGGGCTCTCGCCATGCGGCACGCGTGTGCCCTCTGGGAAGATCACGAGCGGACGTCCTTCAGTCACCATCCCTTTGGCCGCGCTTAGCATTTTTCGCAGTGCGCTTGCTCCGCCATCACGGGAAACCGGGATGAGGCCATAGATTATCGCTGCTCGCCCCCAGCCGGGAATATTAAACAGCTCGCGCTTGGTGAACACGGCGGGCCAGCGGAGCAATGTAGGCGCGTCAATCGCCTCGAAAAAACTCTCATGCTTGATCACATAGAGCACCGGGCCAGTCGCCAGTTCGCCTTCGACCTTGACTGTGATGCCGATAATGACGCGCAGGCACCAACGGTGCCAATCGGTCCAGCGGCGCACTATGCCGCGCAGGGCGCCGCGCCGGAATGTCAGCGCCAGCATAGCGGCCACGACCAGCATCGCGCTGACCCCGTAGAACACGGGATAGAACACCATGCTGCGTAATGCGCTGATAAGGCTTCTAAACATCGCCACGCTCGTTAGAGGTTGACTAGGCCCGCGGCCCAGCTCGCCAGCAACTTGTGATATTCGAGAAACAGGCTGGAAAGGCTGGGGTTGGAGGTCACGGCATCGCGCACAACGACAACGCCCTCAGGGAGTTTGCGCGACAATTCACCCGCTGCACGCCGCATATGCCAGTCGGTCGTGACCAGTCGCAGAGATTTGATCTCGTTGGTTTCAACCCATTGAGCCGTTTCGGAGGCATTGCTGCGCGTATCGACAGCGGCAAAGCCAAGCGTGACACAGCATTCCATGCGCGCGTCATCAACGGTGAACTGCGCTGCAAACTCTGCCGGTTTCACTTCGCGGTCGACCCCGCTGACCAGCATCATTTCCGCCGCCCCGCTGTCGAGCACTTCCAGCCCGCGCGCGATCCGGCCTGCGCCCCCTGTTGGCACAATCACCGCATCGGTCTTGGCCGCCGCATCGCCAGTTATAGGCGAAGGCTGAGGCAAGGTGGTGGCAAAGGCCAGGAACCCGATCGCCCAAAATAAGAAGATCGCCGAAAGAATGCGTTTGATCACAGCATCCTCCGCAGAGCCATCAGGATGGTGTAGCGCCCGGTGATCAGCGCCAATGCAACGCCAGCGAGAGGGATCAACGCGATGATGATCCAATCACTCATACCCAGAACGCCGCCGGCCACCATCCCGCTGTCCAGAGCAGCAAACTGACGCCCGAGCAGCCAAACCGCGCCTGCCCCCAGACCTAAGCCGACCAGCCCGCCAAAGGCTGCATCGCGCACAACCGAACGCTGGAATATCCGTGTGATCTGAGCATCGGTTCCGCCGAGCAGATGCATAATTTCAACCGTTTCCTTGTGGTTGGAAAAGGCGCTGCGCGCCGCCAACCACACGGCTGCCGCGCAGGCAAAGGTCAGCAAGGCGATCAGTGCCAGCGCCAGATATTGCAGCGATGACAGCGCCGCATAGACTGGTTGCAGCCATTCTGATTGTGCATCGACCCGGGCACCCGGCACATCTGCATCCAGCGCCGCCTGAAGCCGAGCGATTTCCTGTGGTCCACTGGCGCTGTTTAATTGCACATCGATCAGCGCCGGGATCGGCAAATCCTGATTGCCCGCTCCATCGCCCAGCCATGGGCGCAGCATCTCGTCCAGCTCTTCTTCTGGCACCACCCTTAGGCTCGCCACGATGTCTTGAGCCGTCAGCACTTCGGCTGCTGTCGCTGCCTTTTGTTTCCGCAGCGTTTCATTCGCCTCAGTAATCTGGATTGTCACCGCGCCGGACAATTCAGCGCGCGCATTGCCAGTCAGATTGTTGAGGGCCAGGCCGCCTGCGGCTGCAATCACGACCAGAGCGATCATGATCGCGATCACCCAAGGGATCGGGCCAGACAGTCTCGCCTGCGGCACCAACAGCGCAGCGGCGCTGCCCTTGAGCGGCCCCGGAGCTTTTGCAGGCGTGTTATCGGCCAGCTCTGTTGCAAATGGCGGCGTGCTCATTGCCCGCCTCCCATTGGCCCAGAGCTACGCGGCGGGAATTTCAGCGCGCCTGTCGGATCGGTCAAGCGGCCCTTGTTAAGCCGCATGATTAGCGATTCCGGCACTTTTTTGAGCAAGTGCACATCGTGAGTGGCAACAACAACTGTCGTGCCGAGCCGGTTTAGTGCCTCAAACAGTCGCAGCAGTTTGAGCGCCATTTCCGGATCGACATTGCCGGTTGGCTCATCGGCGATCAGCATATCGGGCCGCCCGATTACCGCGCGCGCAATGGCGACGCGTTGCTGTTCCCCGCCGGACATTGTTGCTGGGCGGGCCTTCACCCGGTGTGACAGCCCCACCCAATCGAGCATATCATCAACTGGCTTTTGCAGCTCGCTTTCGGGCACACCGGCCAGCCTCAGCGGTAAGGCAACATTATCGAACGCAGTTAAGTGCTTCACCAGACGAAAGTCCTGAAACACCACGCCCAACCGCCTGCGATAGGTCGGCAATTGCTCCCTAGGCAGGGTGATCATATCCTTGCCGAACATGCGGATGCCGCCGCGCGAGGGGCGCTGAGCCAGATACAGCAGTTTGAGCAGACTGGTTTTTCCGGCCCCGCTTGCCCCGGTGAGAAAGTAGAAACTGCCGGGAAAGAGCGTGAAACTGAGGTCGCTCAGCACTTCAGGCTCGGTTCCATAGCGCAGCCCGACATTGTCGAAATTCACCGTATCGCCTGCGCGTTCATTCATGGCTATGCCCCTATCCCATGCCTGCCGAGGGGAAAAGCCCATAGTGCTCAGCGCGCGAAACAAGCGCAGCAATGTGGAAAAAAGCCAACATTTGCGGCCCAAAGGTCCTGATGCACTTGTGCGCAACTTAGGGGCGCGTATTGCCGTAATAACCATGATTATAGCCTGCCCTGCCTGCAACACACGCTATGTTGTCCCGGACAACGCCATTGGCGATGACGGGCGGACCGTGCGCTGCGCCAAGTGCAAGCATAGTTGGTTTCAAGAGGCGGTGTTTGATTTGCCACCTCAGGCTGAGGTCGCAGCGCCAGAACCGGCTGCAGAGCCTGCTACACCGCCACCGTCTCCACCCGCAGCGCCCCAGGCAGCGCCGCCCTCTGCCCCAGAACCTGAGGCGGACGCGGAAGAAGCGCCTAGCGCGCCTTCGATCAATCATTGGCGCACCAGTGACCGACCTGCTGCCACAAAAGATGCGGTCAGCGCAGCGGCGGCATCAGCCGCATCGGCTCTTCATCGAGATCGCGCACCGCTCGACCAAGAGCCGGAAGCGGAAGATCAAGCTCACCCAAACGATACTGCCGAAGAAAGCACCAATCACGATATCGGTCCAGCCGCGTCCTATAGTTCAAGCAGCTACGACGGTGACGGTGCTGATGAGTCCGCTGAGGCCGAAGAATATGATAGCGATGAGGGCTCGCGTTTCGACTATCGCCCGCCTTTCACCTCGCGCCGTAATCCGCTCAAAATGTGGACTGCGGCGGCTGCGATTTTCGCCTTACTTGCCGCAGGCACCATTGCCGCAGTAAATTATTACGGCATGCCCGATTGGGCACCGTTCAACCGGCCTGTATTCGGGATCGGCCAGTCTGATCTTGAGCTGGATTTCCCTGCCGCTGAGCAACGCACCGAAACCCTGCCCAGCGGCACAGAGATTTTCCGCGCGCGCGGCACAATCACCAACACTGGCCGCGAAACGGTTGATGTGCCGTCGCTGCGCATCGTCCTGCGCGATGAGCGAGAGCGGATTGTGTTCGATTGGAATGTTGCTCCGCCGCAGTCACAGCTGGCCCCAGGCGAGACCATGACGGTGACTGAAGCGGTTACCGATGTGCCAGCGACAGCTCGCTTTGCAGAAATCGGTTGGGCACCCAACTAAGCGCAGTTTTGATGCAATTTTGCCGCGGCACAGCAAAGTGCTTGCCGTGGCCGATACCCCTTGCTAGGGGCGCGCTCCTACCGAGGGGTGAGGCATCGCCTGCCCCTGCTGACTGTGTGCGGTCGTGGCGGAACTGGTAGACGCGCAACGTTGAGGTCGTTGTGGGCTAACGCCCGTGGAAGTTCGAGTCTTCTCGACCGCACCAAACAGTCCTGATCTTCAGACTGCAGCTATCTGGAAACGCAATAGTGGCCAGAAGAGGCGGGGTTCTGCGTCGCTATGGTGATAAAAGTATCCGGCTTGCAGCCGGAGACTTAGGCGATGCCTGTGAATAGTTCTTCGAGGGCTGGCTTATTTTCTCCACTGGCGCGGAACCCGACTGCAAATCCATGTTTTCGTGGGTGGACTTGTGCGCTGATCGATGGCTTGGTTGCGGAGTGGATAGACACACCAAACAATTGATTGTCGGCATTTGCGCTCAGATCGGCACCGAGATGGAAGACAACAGCTTCCTAGCGCTTAAAGTTTCTTCCGAACCCTCAGACGAACTGAATGCGGTCTTGGATCAACTGAAGAATTCAAGCGACAGAATCTCCGCGCTAGTCCGTGCGGCTCGCGTTTTGAGTGAATGACTGCAACGCGCCCCAATCCAAGGCATAGCCTTTCGAGAAATTGATGCCGAAAGCTGACATTCTTCTCGGCCATTCCGACCCAGGAGAACGAAGATGACCTATTCACACTTTGACCCTGCTGGCCAAAATCGAGCGCCCTGGAACTTCGGAGCGAAGATTGGTCCCAAGCGTCCATTCAACCAGAAACAGATCTGGGCGATCCGTTTCTTCCTCGATCGCGAAGAACGCATTCGAGATCGCGCGATGTTTGATTTGGCGATCGATAGCAAGCTGCGAGGCTGTGACCTTGTCGAATTGAAGATCGGTGATCTGGTTAGTGGTCCAGAAATCAGGTCACGAGTGACAATCACGCAGCGCAAGACTGGCAGACCTGTTCAGTTCGAGATTGCGGCGGACGCACGTGCCAGTCTGTTCGCCTGGCTGGAACTCAGAGGTGGTGACGTCGAGGACTTTGTGTTTCCCAGCCGGAATGATCGCTCGCGGTATTCTCAGCACGCGGCAGTATGCTCGTCTGGTTGATGAGTGGGTTGAGGCGATCGGCCTACGCCCCAGGAGTACGGAACGCACTCACTGCGGCGGACCAAAGCTTCAATCATCTACAAAGCCACGGGGAACATCCGAGCGATCCAAATTCTGCTTGGCCATTCCAAGATTGAGAACACGGTTCGATACCTTGGCGTCGACATAGAGGACGCTCTCACGCTCGCTGAGAAGACCGAGATCTGATAGGAATTAGGTGTGCTGGCCTAGACTTTGCCAGCGTCCACTTCTGCGATGTTAGTGGACCTTTATCGATGATGGAAATTCTAGCCATGATAAGGCTCATTGCCGGGTAAGAGCCATCTAAGTGCTCTTGTTAAGCCTATAGGGTAAGTCGTGAGATGGGTTCCGTCTTCAATGATCTCATCACGCACTTCGAGGCTTTCGTATCGTCGGGACCGCAACCTTTCCGCGAACGATCGCTGTTGACTGACCATGTCATAGAACCCGGGAGAGACTGTGGGCACCTCAGTTTCTCCGGTTGCGAAGTATACTCTGCCGCTAAGTTCCTTTCCGGACGCGGCAACTTGTTCTTCAAGATCGAACATCGCGCGATCATTATGCCACAGCGAAGGACTGGTCAGAATGTAATCCTGAAATAGCCCGGGCTCTTCAAGCAGCGCATATGCGCCAAAAAGCCCGCCATAGCTCACCCCTGACAAGACGCGTCGATCAGGATCAGCCCGGTGGACTGTTTCGACAAACGGAAGAACCTCGTCTTTCAAAAACGTGAGGTATTCGCGCGCGCCTCCTGATGGGAAACGCGTGTTCGGATCGTCGGTTGGCGTGTAGTCGCGGGTGCGACTCAGCTGCGATTTTTCGCCGACGGCATGGCTTATTCCGATCAGTATAGCGTCTTCGAACACGTCCGTGTGGAACGGGAAAATCGTAACACGTACAGCCGTCTGCCATGTGTAAGTTGCATCGTTGAAATAAATAACGGGATATTGGCGCTGCGCATTGTCAGCGTCGTCGTATCCGGGCGGTAGCTTGATTTGAAGTCGATAGGCTCGTCCAAGAGTTTCAGAGTGGACTTCACGTACTTCGCTTTGGGACAAGACATAGGGCGCGATTTCTTCGGCCTCCGAGCCCGCGCTCGATGCTAGTGAAGTCAATTCTGAAGACACAGTTCCATTTGCCGATGGAGCAAGTCCCCAGGTGCTATTGAAACAAGAGCCAAAAGGGCAGCAGCGCAAAACAAAGTTTGAATACGCATATCGTCTTTCCATCCAATCCTTACAGCTGGCGGCGGGTTGTTGGTATTTATAAGGGCCTCGGCCGCAAAGGCGTCACCACTTAAGGAACGGACTCTGATTTGAGGTCAGTCATAGCCGAAAACAGAAAATCCTCGACAATGGCTCTGCCCCATCGGCCCCAAATGCCACCCATTCGATAGTTTCCGCCGGTAACAACGATGGCGAGCTCCAATTGCGGAACAACAATCAGTAATTGACCACCATTGCCGCTGGCCTGGTAATAACTGAATCGTCGCCCTTCGTGAGCGAACTCATTCACAGCCCAAATATAGCCTTGCTGTCCGCCAAAATAGTTGTTCTGAAACTGCTCCTCGCTCATGCCTGTCGTCTCGGGAGTCACTGATAGATGCGCGCGCGTAGATTCCTCAATCCAGGATGGAGCAATAATCTGTTCCCCCGCCCATTGACCTTCATTTGCATACATCGCCCCCAGCTTCAGTATGTCGCGGGGCAGCATGTACATCCCACCGCCTAGGTAGCCCTGTCCGTCTGGTGCGACCGGCCAATGATACGCGCCGAATTCTAGAGGCTTGGCAATCAGGTCGTTGAATAGGACATGGACGGGACGATCATCGAATGCGGCCAGGCTCGACCCCACCAAATTGGCACTCCCCGAACAATAAGCATAGCGTTCTCCCGGATTGTACAATTGGGGAAGCCCGGCGGTAAAGAGCCAATAGTTTTCTTCATCGGTCTGTCGCCACATTGCGAATTCCGATCCCGCTGAACTCGCTGAGTTAACATCACAATCGAGGCCGCTCGTATACGTCAGCAGGTTCGCAAGCGTGATATTGGCCTTGCGAGGGTCGCCAATTTCACGGCCTGCTCCTCGCAAAAGGTCGGGGATAGGACGATGATCGGAACTGATTGCCACACCTTGTTGTTGCAATGCACCGATCATTACTGAACCAAACACCTTGCCAAGCGATCTAACGTCATGACGGGCATTTCGATCGTGACCGTAGAAGTACTCTTCGTAGACGAGCTTTCCGTGCCGAGCGACGAGTACCGAATGGATCAAGAGCGCAGGGTCGTTCTGAGGATCAAGGTTCGCAATCCTGCGGGTTAGAGCGGATAACTCGTCTGCGTCGAATCCCACTTCATTTGGCTGAGCGATGGTCCAACCATCATCCAGCTGAGTTGGCGATCGGAACGTACCTGACCTGTCGTCGGTCTGGCGCGCTAGATAGCCAGAGGTGGACTCGCTACCTGAAGGTGTGAGCGCAATGTTTCTGCCCAGATCACTATGAAACAGCACAAGGTTGCCAGCACTATCGCGGCGCAAAACATGAACTTCCTCGTTACCATCCCATGCGTTGACTAAGCTCCATTGGTCGCCGCGCAACTGAAGGTTGAAACGCAAACTCCCAAGTATGTCATTGCCTTCCGGGTTGCGGATAAGGGCTGAAGTGCCTTCCTCTTTGTGCTCGAAAACATCGAGAAAGACTCGGAATGGACGCGGCTGAATGGAGAATTCAGCCTGCCAGTGATTGGTATCCGATGCGTAAAGCTCAACGGGCGTGACAACTGCTTGGTAATGATGGGCCGCCTCTGGCTGCTTCCAATAGCCGCTTAGTGTTGATCGGTCCGAACTCAATCGAGCGCTAAATTCGCTCCCGTCAGCAGCACTAAATGAAACTTCTCCACCGTGTTGCGAAGCGATTACCCGTTGCCCCATGAAACTTGCGATCCAAGTGCCCTCGGTCAGTTCGATAGTGAGATCGATAATGGCAGGTCGCTCTTCAGCTTGCCAAGTCCACAAGCCCATAGGGGGAGCAACCTGTTGGGCAACAGCCGAACTCGTGTAAGTTATGCTGGAAAGCAAAAGAGTCAATGACGAGAAAACCGTTTGAGAGCGCATTCCATTTCCTTGTGTCCAATTTGGATGGATGTGCAGACTGTGGGTATTCACTCGCACGGCGTCACATGAATTATTCTGAAGATTCTTGAAGGCAATGATTTGAGTGAAGTTTTGAAAATGCGCACCGTTTTTGAGATTGAGGACCTGATTGTTGATGGCGACAAACGGATCGTCACAAAGGATGGGACGCAGCTTAAGCTTTCGGACCTTACTTTTGATCTGTTTCAAGCTTTGCTCAGCTCAGCGGCGGAGCCTCTTAGTCTTGAGGACCTTTCCCTGAAAGTCTGGAAGACGCCTCACGTCAGCGGGGATACGATTACTCAGCGTATTGCTCTGCTTAGAAAGGCAATTGGCGATGATCCCAAAGCGCCTCGCTATATCCGGACAGTTCGAGGGGCAGGCTATGCGATTATGGGGCCTGTCATCCGGCAGACGGGAATGGAGGAGCAACCGGAATCTGGTCGAATGATGTGGTCATCGATGCCAGCGATGGCAGCTTCGGCAAGCGTATTGGTGGTCGTATTGAGTCTAGTGATCGCTGGGTTGCCTCACTGGGGCGATGAGATCGAGGTCCAAGCGAGCGGACAACCTATCGCCAATGAAAGTAGCGCCAACCTCTTGGTCGATCGGGCGAAGGCGCAGCTGGAGCTACACCAACCAGCGGAGACCGAACGGGCGATTGAAATGCTGAGGGCAGCCTTGGTTGAAGACCCACAAATGTTCGATGCGCGCCTCACACTCAGTTTTGCCCTGACCACATATGCCACAAAGTTCCGAGGTGACTATGAGGAGAAAATAGAGGCTGAAAGCCTTGCGCGCTCCTTGATCGAGGAACAACCAAGAAACAGTAATGCCTGGTCGGCCCTTGGGTATGTTCTCAGCTCTCTGGCACGCCCGGACGAGGCGCTTGCCGCCTACCGTCGGGCGTATGAAATCAATCCTGAAAACGCTCCTGCTATCTCGAGCGCAGCCCATCTGCTGCTCCTAAAAGGTGATCTGCAACAGGCTCTGCTGCTTGAGGCGAAAGCACGCGAATTTGGCGGCCGTTCGCGTTATGCTGAGATCCAGATCGCGCAGATCCAAGAGTTGATCGAAGATCCTTCTGCGCCTTGGTGGAGGCAGCAAGCCTCGCTGCTCAACCCGGGTCAAGTTGTCGTTACGCAAGAGATAGCGGCCAGCCACATTCGAGCCGGGCGCCCCGATGAAGCGCTTTCGGCTATTGAGCAATATGATGGCGACGACCGATCATCCCCTCAACTGTTGGCACTAAAGGGCCGCGTGCTAATTCAACTAGGCCGAGAAAAGGAAGCTCAAAAAGCCCTTCGTGATGCGGGCTGGAGAGGGCATTATTTGCTTGCAGCAAGTGCTGCCGCCAATGGAGATCCTAGCGTCGCAGAGAGGCTCTTTCCTAAAGAAAAGCGGGACGCTATTGCTGGAGGAACAGAAGCATTGACACTTATCCAACTGGCCGAAGTGGATGCGGCCTTAGGCAACTCCAGCGAAAGTGCCAATCTGATATTGCAGGCTGTCAGCCTTGGTTGGCGGGATAGGAACTGGCTCAAAAATTCTCCTTATTTGGAGATTGTTATGGCTTCTGACGGCGGCCAGAGAATTGATGCCAGGATCGCCAGAGAACTTGCAGCCCAACGAGAGCTGATCGTTGCTACAGATGAGCTACAGACGCTCTTGGCCTTGCCCAATCAAGAAGCCTAAGCGCCAAAACTTCGAAGGTGTCAGTTCAATGCTGGCATCAATGGCGCAGCGCGACGGATAATGATTGACGAAATGGGAACGTTGGACGCTGCACGAAACCGAAAAACTATGTGCAATTTTGAATCTTCGTCTTTTCGAAATTGCAGATCGAACCATCATCGGTGATGTGCGCGGGGTTCACTTGAATACAGGTGCCCAATGCTATTGCTCGACAGTCTGGTCCGCTTTCCCAACCTCACCCTGTGTTTCGTCTTGATTGTATTGCTGATCCGCGATGCGAGGCAAAGCGTCAAAGCGGTATTAGCGGCCTGCTTTTTGACGACATCAATCGCGTCGTCTCTCCACACAATGCCAAGCGAGCTTGGGCTGCCTTATTCCATTTATGTCGCAGCATTGTTCGTTTCTATTCCAGGTTCAGCGCTCCTCTGGTGGCTTGCTCGATCAATTTTGGAAGACGACTATAGCCCGATATCCATTGATTGGGCGATAATGGCCGCGGCCTGCTTGTTCAAACTGGGTTGGAGTCTTCAAGGGGTGGGCATCTTTCCGCCTGCTTACGAGTTTCGGCTCATAGGTTCCTATGTGTTGAACATCCTTTTGATGTTTCACATCATGTGGATCGCCATCACGGGGCTAAGGGCGGATCTAGTCGAAGAGCGGCGGCGAGCGAGGCTTTGGTTCGTGTTTTTTGTCGCCGTCACTGGCGGCACAAATCTGATTATGGAATTGGTAGGATACTCCAGAGAACTGGAAGCGGTGTTTATCCACGCGACCGTTCTTCCCATGCTCCTATGGGCCAATATTTGGCTTACCAAACTGACGCCGCAAAAGCTGTTTTTGGAAAACAAAAAACAAGGCTTGATGCCTGATGTCGCCATACCCGAACGAATGGAAAGCGCGTTCCGGAAACTTGCTGAGTATATGGAAGACCATTGTGGCTACACAGACCAAAACCTAACGGTCACATCTTTGGCCGAGAAAATCGGGCTGCCCGAACACCAGTTGAGGCGTCTCATCAATCAGACGCTCGGATATCGGAACTTTGCGGCCTATCTGAATGCGTACAGGTTAGAGCATGCAAAATCCGATCTGCAAAACCTCGAACTAGCTCAAACGCCGATCCTCACCATTGCCATGGATGCGGGATACAAGACGCTTTCGACATTCAATCGTGCTTTCAGAGCGCTTGAAAACGAGACGCCGTCTGAATTCAGACGGCGCGAATTGCGCGAAGCCGCCAAGAGGCCCTACACGCCTGTGCAAAATTGAAAAAGTCTAAGCAAGAAGCGAAAAATTCGGGTGGATTCGATTCCGAACAGACATCTGCTACGTGAAATCACAGAACATTCGTGACACTTTCCTTTTCAATGGAGAACCGAATGTTCCGTCTTTCCTGCTGTCTTGGCCCTCTTTCTCTGGTCCTCTCAGCGTCATTGGCCGCCCCTGTGCTGGCGGATGAACCCCATTCTTCGCCCGCGACCACACCATTCCCATCCGCGGATTGTGCGCAATCGAGCATTCATGCTGCCTCAGAATTGAAAAATCTGGTTGGCGGTGCCGTGCCAGCCGAAAGCTTAGATCGTTTTTTGCTTGAGCGGATGGAAGCTCGCAATATTCCGGGCGTTTCTGTTGCTGTGATCAACAATAAGAAGGTCGTCTACCACCGGGCACTTGGCGAAGCGAACTCCACGACAAGGGAGCCAGTGAACCGATGCTCGATCTTTCAGGGCGCCTCGATCACAAAGCCCTTGTTTGGTTTTTTCGTGATGACTTTCGTCGAAGAAGGCCTGCTTGACCTTGATCGGTCGCTACATGAATACCTGCCCAACCCTGATATCGCGCATGATGATCGCTACAAACTGATCACGGCCCGTATGGCGCTTTCTCATCAGACTGGTTTGCCCAACTGGCGCACCGACTTTGAGGACAACCAGCTGTTCCTGCAATTCGAACCTGGAGCCGGATTTTCTTATTCGGGCGAAGCCTATCAATATCTGTCGCTCGTCCTGCAAGAGATCGCAGGCGTCGATCACGCAGGTCTAGAAGCGCTTTTCCAAGAAAGGGTTGCGCAGCCGCTTGGCCTAACCCAAACTCAAATTGTTCCCTCGAGCGCTTTGCTTGCGCGTAGAGTCACTCCCCATGTAGACGGCGCGCCGGTTCGCGTTATTGAAGCAAATTCTTATGAGGATTTTGGCGCAGCTTATGGCGTCCATTCAGAGGCCGCTGACTTTTCCAAATGGCTTATCGGTCTGATGGACGCAGAGGTGCTTTCTGAGGCGTCCTATCAAGCCTATCTCGCTGCGCAGAATGCACCAGTACCAAGTGATGGCAATCCGCTTATCCTGTCGCAAGACTACGCGCTTGGCTTTGCCATATTCGATACCCCTTTGGGCAAATTCCATGTCCACAATGGTAACAATCCCGGCTTCTCAAGCGCGATAGCCATCGAGAAAGATCAAGGTTGGGGGATAGTTGTTTTCACCAATGCAAACCAAGTGTCCGATCTAGGACTTGAGGTGATGCTGTTTCTTAATGGCGTTTAACCAGTAGGATAGGCCTAGGAAAATGAGAGGGTCATAATGCGTGATCAACCTAATACGCAGAGATTAACGCTCCCAATTCTCCTTCTAGTGGCTCCTTTGTCGGGCTGTTCGTCTCCAAGTCAAACACGGGTCGAACGAAATTGGACCGCCATGAATTCCGCTGATGCAAAGGCACACTTGTTAGGCGTTTGGGGAAATCCAGGCCTTGGGCATGTCGCTGTCTTTGGAGATGGGCATAGGGAGATATTCCATGAATATGGTGACTTCTGCATCGCGGACACAGGCGTAGTCCCCGCGTTCTCGCTTGTTGACTTTAATGAACGATCCGAACGCGCGTACTTCCATTACTACGATTACAGAGAAAATCCGGCTCTACTCCAGAACCCGCTAGAATACGTCAAATTACAAGGGGAGCCTAGGCGGTGTCTCGATCAGTCGATTGTTGCGGGTGCACCGCTCATCGATGTGTTCGACGCGGTATGGGAAGTGTTCGACCGCCACTACATGGCCTTCGCGGAGCGCAGCGTCGATTGGAATGCGCAGAGGGAACTGTTTCGGCCTCGTGCTCTGTCAGTTCGCTCAGATGACGAACTGTTCGATCTGATTTCGGAGATGCTGGCTCCACTCAGAGACGGTCATGTTAACCTCACCAGAGAAGATCGGTTCTTCAACGCTGGAAGCCCTAAGCTAAGGCAACGCCTAGCAGTAGCATGGGCGCAAACTGACCGAAGCGTAACTGAGAGGCAATTCGTCGCGGACTGGAGCCGGACGGTTAGGGACTCCGCGATCGACCTGTTGGACGTTGGCACTCACCGCGTCGGCGCAGATGCCGCTCTCGAATGGGGAGTGATTAGCGGTACTGTGGGTTATCTGCGGATAAACCGCTTCAGTGGATTCCTGGAAAAGTCTCCGTCAAGGCAAGCTGAACTCTCGGCCCTCAGAGAGAGCTTGGAACGCATGAGCAATGACCTCGAACCAACCGAACGAATAGTATTGGATGTCGCCCACAATGGCGGCGGCAACGACGCAGCGGCGATGACCGTCGTTGAACACTTTCTCGACCTGCCCCGCGATGTGTTGACCTACCGCGTCACTGGCGTGCCGGATCAAACCGTTCGCTTGTCGCCGTCGCGTGACAAAGAACCGAAGCGCATCCAACTGGTATCAAGCGAGATTACAGCGAGCGCGGCTGAGGCATTCGTCCTCATGATGCGCGCACTGCCGCACGTCGAACATGTCGGAGAGACCACAAGAGGCGATATCTCATCGCTTCTCCCGAAACCTCTACCGCGCGGGTTCCGCGTGACAATCGCGTATCAGCAGGTGCTGGACGCCGATGGTAATTGGTACGAAGGCCAAGGAATCCTTCCCGAACGAAAGGTTGACCTATTCCCAGAAAACGGGCTGTTCACCGGCTATGCGGATGCAATCCAGTTCCTCGCGGACGACGTAGCTTCGATGCCTTGAATCGATATTCTTCTCGAACGGCATCAGCGCGATATATCTACTCTTGGCTGGCGTCAGCATTTGGGTCGTTGGCCGACCAGCCGCTCTTCGATGTCACACCGATTTAGCTGACAGACCGCAATCGGATTGAACGATCAGCATCAGTTCTGGCGGCACATGGGGGTGAAAGCGGATCCTGGCTGAAGGGCTTTTGCGTTGAATGGGTGACAACGAGCGGTGCAAGGCGAAAATTACCACCCGGTCGAACAGCACATATTTTTCGACAGAGGTGCTTTATCAATGTATGACACCCTGATACCCTTCTTCCAAACGGAGGGATTGTATTATGCTCGAGCTGAACGGCGTCACCCATGTTTATGGGAACGGAACACGAGCCCTTAACAACGTATCGCTGACCATACCCAACGGGATGTTCGGCCTGTTGGGGCCCAATGGGGCGGGCAAGAGCACTCTGATGCGGACGGTCGCCACGCTGCAAACACCGAGCGAAGGCACGATTAAATTTGGCGATATCGATGTGCTCGCTACACCTGAGAAACTACGCGAAACGCTTGGCTACTTGCCGCAAGATTTTGGCGTGTATCCCCGTGTTTCGGCTTACGATATGCTCGACCATATGGCCGTGCTCAAAGGCGTCGCGTCCTCCTCCGAACGAAAAGACACGGTCGAAACATTACTGGCGCAAACGAACCTGTGGGACGTGCGTAAGAAGGCCATTGCCGGCTTTTCTGGGGGTATGCGGCAGCGTTTTGGCATTGCTCAGGCCTTGATTGGCAACCCTCAGCTTATCATCGTTGATGAGCCAACCGCCGGTCTGGATCCTGAAGAGCGCAACCGCTTCCTTAACCTGCTAGCCGAAATTGGTGAGAACGTTGTGGTCATTCTTTCAACCCACATTGTTGAGGACGTATCGGACCTTTGCCCTAACATGGCCGTGATCGTACAGGGCGAAATCAAGCTTGAAGGCGCCCCTAAAGACCTGATCGAAAGAGCGCGCGGTACCGTTTGGGCGAAGACGATTGACCGCTCCGATCTCGCAAAGGTGCGAGAGCAGTACGAAGTCATCTCGACCAGGCTTTTTGCCGGACGGACCATCGTGCACATACTGTCGGATAGCGATCCGGGAGACGGTTTTTCGAGCATCGATGGTGGTCTTGAGGATGTCTATTTCTCGACCCTCGCGCATTCGCGCCGTGATGTTCCCGCTGCTTCTGCTGCGGCCTGAGGAGAACCGCAATGTTCGGTAAAATCACCGCATTCGAATTGCGCTATCAATTGCGTAATCCGGTTTTCTGGGTTGCCGCTGTCATATTCTTCCTGATCACCTTTGGCGCGGCAACCAGCAGTGACATTCAGATCGGCAGCGGCGGGAATATCAACGCCAATAGCCCGCTCGCCATAATCCAGACGCACCTGGTTTTGACCGTGTTTTTCATGTTCGTCTCCACCGCATTTGTGGCGAATGTGATTGTGCGTGATGATGAGAGCGGTTTTGGGCCAATGGTCCGTTCAACGCAGGTCGGGAAATTCGACTATTTGCTTGGGCGATTTTTGGGCGCATTCTTAGCTGCAACCCTCGCATTTGCGACTGTCCCACTGGCGATCTGGCTCGGTTCACTCATGCCCTGGGTCGATCCAGAGACCCTCGGGCCGAACAAGCTATCATACTACGCCAGCGCCTATTTCGTGTTCGCATTGCCAGGCTTGTTCATGGTCTCCGCGCTGTTCTTCGCAGTCGCGACCATGACCCGGTCAATGATGTACACCTATGTCGCGGTTGTGGCGTTCCTGGTCCTTTGGACGGTTCTGATTTCAGCAGTCCAGGGCCGGCCTGATTTGCAAGATGTCGCGGCATTGTTTGAGCCCTTTGGTCTTGGTGCTCTTGCCAATGCGACCCGCTATTGGACTGCGGCGGAATCCAATGTTCTGGTACCCGCGTTAGAAGGCGGATTGCTGGCTAATCGTATCATCTGGATCGGCTTTGCATTGGTGATGCTGGGCCTTGCCTATTGGCGTTTCAGCTTCACAGAGAAAGGCGTCTCCAAGCGCAAACTGCGGAAGGAAGCCAAAAAGCAGGCGAAGCTTGCCAAGGTTGAGCCGCGTATTGTCGAAACTCTTCCAGCCTTGCGTCCAGAGAATAGCGCATGGGTGCGATTGATCACTCGGACCCGGTTCGAGGTGGCGCAGGTCATCAAACACCCGGCGTTTTTCGTTCTGATCCTCGTCGGTCTGTTCAATACATCGGGCGCTTTGCTCCTCGGCAACCAGCTGTATGGGACGCCGAGCCGACCGCTGACATTTACGGTCATTCCTATCCTGCAGGGCGGTTTCGGCATCATCCCGGTTATCATCGCCATCTACTATGCTGGCGAGTTGGTGTGGCGTGACCGCGACCGCAAAATGCATGAGCTGATTGATTCCACATCGGTCCCCGGGTGGAGTTACATGGTGCCAAAGACGATTGCTGTGGGCGTTGTCTTGTTCACCGCACTTCTGGCAAGTGTCGTGTCAGCCGTCCTGATCCAGTCCATTCGCGGGGCCACGCCAGAGATCGGCAAGTATCTCGATTGGTACCTGTTGCCCTTTTCTATCAACATGCTGATTACCGCAATCCTTGCCGTGTTTGTGCAGGCGCTTAGCCCGAATAAGTTCGTCGGTTGGGGCATCATGGTGATCTACATCGTAGCGCAGCTTGTACTGTCGAACCTGGGCTTTGAGCATCCGCTCTATCTCTACGGTTCGACGGGCGGAAACCCGGTTTCCGACATCAACGGGAACGCCGTTGGGGATGCTCTTGGGTGGGGGCTGAGGCTATATTGGGGCGCTTTCGCGCTGATCCTTGCTGTGCTCGCGCACTTGCTGTGGCGCCGCGGCGCGGACGCTGCGCTGAAGCCGCGCCTGAAGCGATTGCCCGAGGGCCTTAAATCGCCTGCAGGTGCCATGTTGGGCGTTGGCGTTCTGCTCGCTGCTGTTACTGGCGGTTATCTGTTCAACCAGATGAATCGGGTGGAGCAGTACCGGACTAGCGACGACAATGAAGCGACGCTTGCTGAATATGAGAAAAAGTACCTCCAGTACGAAACTCTGGTGCAGCCGGCCGTCACGCAAGTCAGCCTCGAGGTTGATCTCTTTCCTGAGGAGATACGGATGGAGGCGAGGGGACGTTATGCGATCCTCAATGACACCGACGAGGTGATTGAGCATCTGCATGTGCGCCTGCCAGATGCAGATGCCGAAATCCTGGGCATTGAGGTGGCGGGCGCTACGCTCGAGACCAATGATGAGAAGTTCAAGTACCGCATTTATCGGTTCGATGAGCCCTTGGCCCCTGGGGCGACCAGCGAACTGACTTTCGAGACTAGGCGTTGGCAACGCGGCATCCGTGCAAGCGGGAACGATACGCGCCTTGTGAAGAACGGCACCTTCCTGAACAATTCAGAATTCGCGCCGCAAATCGGTATGAACCGTTCGGGCCTGCTGCAAGATCGGGCGACGCGCCGTGAATATGATCTACCATCTGAGCTACGCCCTGCGCCGCTTGGAGACGAGGCGTCGAGGCAGGAGAACTATGTTGGCGCAGACTGGGTCACAGCTGACATCACGGTGACGACCGATGCTGGCCAAACGCCCATTGCGCCGGGTGTGCGCGTATCGGACGAGGTCGAAGGGGGCAGGCGTACCGCGCGCTTCGTTTCTGAAAGTCCAATCCTCTCGTTCTTCTCCATTCAGTCCGCCGACTACGAAATTGCGACGCGCAATGTCGATGGCGTAGAGCTGCAGGTCTATTACCACGAGACGCACGACACCAATGTTGAGCGCATGCTCAACGCCCTGGAGAAATCGCTCAAATACTACCGGGCAAATTTGGGACCATATCAGTTCCCGCATGCCCGCATCATTGAGTTTCCCGGCTACGCCAGCTTTGCGCAGGCTTTCGCTGGCACGATGCCCTATTCCGAAAGCATAGGCTTTGTTGCCGATTACGCTGATGAGGGTGACATCGATGCAGTGACTTATGTTGTCGCCCACGAGGTCGCCCACCAATATTGGGCGCACCAGATCATCAGCGCTAACCAACAAGGCGGGACGATCTTGGTCGAAACCATGGCGCAATATTCAGCCATGATGGTGATGAAGGAAATCTATGGGGAAGACCAAATGCGGCGCTTCCTCAAATTTGAGCTCGACAATTACCTCACCTCACGCGGCGGTGAAGCGATTGAAGAGCTGCCACTCGTCCAGGTTGAGGATCAGGGCTACATCCACTACCGCAAAGGCGCAGTCGTTATGTATCTGCTTCAGGACAGGCTTGGCGAAGACCGTGTCAATGTGATGCTTTCCGAGCTGCTTGATCGCTATCGCTTCAAGGGGCCTCCTTATGCGATCTCAACCGATCTGGTAGAGGGCTTTGAAAGCCTCGCCCGCAATGCTGAAGAGCGCCAGCTGGTTGAGGATCTGCTGCGCAAGATCACGCTGTATGATCTCAAGGTTGAAGAGGCAGAGAGCAGCGAATTGCCAGATGGTTCATGGGAAACAGTCATCACGGTAAGCGCGGCCAAATTCTATGCCGATGGAGAAGGTGCTGAGACAGAAGCGCCGCTAGCCGACCAGATCGAAGTGGGGGCGTTTACGGCCCGACCTGGCCTCGGGGCGTTCGATAAATCGAATGTCCTCTTGATGGAGCGACAGCCGGTAAAAAGCGGAGAGCAGCAAATTCGGATCGTTACCGACAAGCAACCGACATATGTCGGGATCGACCCCTACAACAAATATGTTGATCGCAATTCCGATGACAATCTGTTCGAGACTGGCTGAGGGAAAGCGTTCCATTGGGAGGGCTTTTCGGGCAAATGCTCATGCATACGCCCGCGAGCACATCGGCAATGCGTCATTGTGTGGCGACCATTTTTGGGTCGTGAGCTGAAGGTCTGCTTTCTAGCCGATCGACGTGTAAAGCGGCCATTCCGCAATCGGCCCAGTTCGAGCCATCGTTCAACGTCCGCTTTTGGGGGTGGAAGCGGACATGGGGGATATCAGGTTAACGGCAAGGGCATCTGATCAAATTTGCGGCATCTCGTGCATTCGATGATCATGCCAAAGCATGCTACGCAAGGATGATGTAGCAATGATCGGAGCGGTCTTATGTTGTTAGTAGAGTTGGTAGCGCTGTTTTTCTGCGGAACCTTTTTTGGAGCAGCAGTTTACATTTCAATCGCACAACATCCTGCCACCATGCGGGCTGGCATTCCGTTTGCTTCTGCATTCTTCCCTCCAATGTACGGACTGGCAGCGCCAATGCAGATAGTCGCGGCATTAGTCGGAACATTGGCCGCAGCGGTTATGTGGTTCTTTGAGGGGAGCATGGTTTGGTTGATCGGGGCTGGTCTTTTACTATTCGTCATTCCCTACACGGTGGTGGTCCTAAAACCCATAAACGACCAATTGCTTGATACTACCGCCAATCGAAGTGAGGAGGAAACCAAACGACTCCTGAACCTATGGAGTCCGCGTCATTGGGTTCGCAGTGTTGCCAGTGGACTCTCTTTTGCAACGATGTTGTGGGCCAGCATTTCAACTTAACAAGTTGAATTGATGGGGTAACAGCCTACAGACCAGTCAGAGTGAAACGCCACAGACCGTTCCTCAAGTTGGGCCTCATTTCAAGATTAGGCCGATTTGGGGATGAAAGCGGACGTTCAGGAGCCCAACTTGCGTCTCTCTTTATATTCTAGATGCGAGCGAAATCGGAACTGCTCTTAGCTTCCCTTTACCACAGGTATGCGTAGAGACCGATGAGGATAGCGATGGTGATGGTTGCCAGCGTGTTGAACAGCGCGCTGGTGGCGAAGGCGATGTCGCCCAGCTTCACAGTCTGCTCTTCATCAGGCGCCGCCGTCATGCGTGAGACGACAGCTGCTGCAACCAGGCCAACCAAGAACACGATCCAGATCCGCACCACAAATGGCAGATCGGGCAGCGCCGCGTTGACGATAATGTTGAGCGCAACCGATCCGATCAGCGCGGTAAAGGCGCCGGCTGCATTGGCACGCTTGTCAAAGAAGCCAAGCAGGAACACGATCACAATGCCCGGCGCGATATAGCCAGTGTATTCCTGAACCGTTTGGAACGCGCTTTCAAACCCGCCCAGGAACGGCTGAGCCAGAACCAGTGCCAGCGCCATAGCGGTAAAGGCAGCCACACGGCCGACAGTCACATAATGCCGCTCGCTCTCTTCCGGTTTGACGCTGCGATAGAGGTCCATTGTGAAGATCGTTGAGATCGAGTTCATCATCGAAGCCAGCGAGCTGACCACCGCCGCGATTAATGCCGCAAACACAAGACCGCGCAGGCCAGCAGGGGCAAAGCCCATCAGCTCGCCATAGGTGCGGTCTGAACGCTCTGCCAGAGCCGTGCCATCAAGCGCGCCTTGCTGAGCCAGAATAACCGCAGCAATCCCAGGGATCACAACGATAAACGGCACCACCAGTTTTAGGAACGCAGCAAAGGCCAAACCCTTTTGCGCCTCGCCCAGGTTTTCTGCGCCAAGCGCGCGCTGGATGATGTATTGGTTGAACCCCCAATAGCTGAAGTGCAGCACCCACAGCCCGCCCAGCAGCGTCCAGATACCCGGCAGATTGCTATAGGCAGGATGCTCAGGCTCCAGGATCATCTCAAAGTGGCCCGGCATCTCACCCATCAGATAACCCAGCCCGCCCAGCGCGCCATCCGCAGGCAGAGCGTCCAATGCAAACCATGTGATCGCAAAGCCGCCCAGGATCAGGATGACCACCTGGATGATGTCCGTCAGCGCCACGGCTTTAAGCCCGCCATAAAGCGAGTACAGCGCCGCAAAGGCCGCCAGTGCCGCCATGGAGGCAAGCACGCTCCACCCCGTCAGGCTTTCCACCGCAAGGCCGCCCAACCACAGCACCGTTGTAAGGTTCACCGCAGTGTACAGCGCGACCCAGAACACGCTCATCAGCGTCTTCACGCCGCCGCCATAGCGCTGCTCGAGGAATTGCGGCATCGTATAAATGCGCCGCTTCAAAAAGATCGGTAGGAAGTATTTTGCAACGATGATCAGGACCAGCGCCGCCTGCCATTCATAGGCCGCAATCGCCATGCCCACGGCAAAGCCCTGACCCGACTGGCCAATAATCTGTTCAGCTGAGATGTTCGATGCAATCAGCGAGGCACCGATTGCCCACCACGGCAAAGCCCGCCCGGCCAAAAAGTAATCCTCGGTGTTCTTATCCCGCCCCTTAGGCTCCCGGCTCACCGCCAAGGCTATCCCAAGCAACGCAACTGCATAACCAACAATGATCACTACATCGATCGTCTCAAGCGTCACAAACTCGTCTCCCTCAAAGCGCGTGTAAGGAGCGCTTTTCTATGCCTTAGACCGGCCGTTACCGATATATTGAGCACTCGATCTGTTCTGAACCGCGCTCTTCAAAAGTAACCGAATGGATCGAAATCTGTGCTCGCCCACTGCTCCGTAAAGCGAAGGGTGTCTTCACACGCCCCTTGTCGAGCCCAGCCTGCTCAAAGCACGTCAAAGGTACGCGAACGCTGGTCCATCCCCTGTCGATCGCCTGCCGCGCGATTTGAGTGATGTCCAGCACGCCGGAGCAGCCCTCTCCGCACCCCACAATCAACTCAAGTTCATCTGTCAGGACGGTTTCGACATTCCATTCAATCACCAGATCAAGCGAAGCTGATAGATCAGAAGCGCCAATGTCGAGCTCTCGATTGGCACGAAGACTATATTGTCCCTGGCCATTGCCGTCCCAAGTGATCTTTCGCGCATCTTCTTGCACCAAGTGATCAACGCCTTTGACGCTGATCGAGCCCGACAAGCTTTGCCCGGCGAGTGAAGTCAGCGGAATATTCGCATTCGAACTGTCGCCAAGAAAGACACTGAATCCAGACGCCGCGTCTCCGCGAGCAAAGATTGTCCCATCAAAGGCGCTACTCAAGTCAATTCCGGGATCCTCTGAGAGCTGCTCTAGCGCTTTTGTTGAGCCATAGCTCAGCCCATAGCCGAGGGTGAACAATGCGCCGTCTGCATCCTTCCCATTGATCGGCTTGCCATCTCCGAGAGCTGGCCAGGTGAAGGAGAGTGTGCCGTCAAAATCGTGACGGGCCGCGCCCTCAATACCCCCAACCAATACGTCCGCGACGCCGCCACCCTCTGTCCCGGGCAACCATGCCGCAACGAATGCATCCGAGGCATTGATATGGGCATTCACCCATAGTGGGCGGCCCGACAGAAACACTGCGACAACTGGTATGCCGCGTTCCTTGAACGATTTCAGCAATGCCAGATCAGCGCCTTCGCTTGTTTCATAGACAAGATCTGATCGGTCTCCTCGATATTCGGCATAGGGTTCTTCACCGAAGACCACGACCGCCACATCAGCATCGATCGAAGAGCCATTGCCGCTCACCAAAGTAGCCGTGCCGCCTATGGCTTCGAGCGCTTCGCTCAGCCCTGCAAAGATGCTCTGCGCGGCCAAAAACTCGTCATTCGTATTGCCAGTGCCCTGCCAATTGAGCGTCCATCCGCCGGTTTGTTGTTGGATGCTGTCGGCGCCGCTGCCGGTAACAATGACATTTTGCCCCGGTTGTAATGGCAGAACTGATCCATTGTTCTTGAGCAGCACCAATGATTTGCGAACCGCCTCACGGGCAATGGTGCGATGCTCATCTGCGCCCAATGCGGCGGGCGTGCTCGCAGCACGCTCTGACGGTTTGACCGCATCAAGCAAGCCAGCACGGATCTTCACCTTCAAAATGCGCAGCACAGCTTCATCAAGCCGGTCGATATCGAGCTCGCCCGATTTCGCAGCGGCCAGCAACTCGTCATAGAGCCCGCGCCAACTGTCTGGTGCCATATACATGTCGAGCCCGGCATCGAGCGCCGCGACACACTTGGTCGCTGTGCAGCCCGGAATTTCCGCGTGACCGTTCCAGTCGCCAATAACGAAGCCTTCAAAGCCCAGTTCGCCGCGCAGATGATCATCAAGCAGTTCCTGATAACCGTGCATCTTGCGGCCATTCACGCTGGAGAAGCTCGCCATGACAACTTGCACATCGGCGTCGATGGCGGGGCCATAACCGGCACCATGCAGCTCCAAAACGTCGGCAAGATCCCCCTGTGTATCGCCCTTGTCGATGCCGAGGCCCGTACCGCCATCACCGATGAAATGCTTGGCCGTGCCAATCACGTTTTCGCCCAGCAAGAAGCCATCTTCGCCTGATTTGCCTTGCAAACCCTCGACCATCGCTGCGGAATAGCGCGCGACAATCTCAGGGTTTTCAGAATAGCTTTCATATGTGCGACCCCAGCGGTCATCGCGGGCAACCGCCAAAGTCGGGGCGAAGGTCCAATCAATTCCCGTGGCGCGAATTTCGCGGGCCGTGACCTGCGCGATCCGTCCGATCAATTCGGGATCATTGGCCGCGCCAAGTCCGATGTTGTGCGGAAAGATCGTCGCGGATTGGAGGTTGTTATGACCATGCACTGCATCCGTGCCCCACAATAGCGGAATACCAACACCGCCATCGGACGTGTCAGTCGACGCCTCCCAATATTCATCAGCCAGTGCGATCCACTCTTCTGGGAGGGCGGTCTTCGCGCCGCCGGGGGCAGAATTGCCGCCGTTGAGCACTGAGCCAAGATTATATGTCGTCACATCTTGCGGAGTGACTGAGGCGATATCAGCCTGAATGATCTGGCCGACCTTTTCCTCCACGGTCATCCGCTCCAGCAATTGGAGTGCCCGCGTTTCCGCCGGATCCTGCGCCAGCGAGCATGAGGCCAGCAGCGCCAAAGAGGCAATTGCAATCAAAGAGCGGATCATTGCTCATCTCCAGCTTGGGTCGATGGTTGATAGACACGCACGTAATCGACCTCCATCCGGGCAGGAAAAATGTCGCTATCAAGGCCTTTCTGCCCGCCCCAATTGCCGCCCACCGCAAGGTTTACCAGCAGGTGCTGCGGCCTTGTGAACGGCCAGCGTTTCTTGTTCGAGCTTTCCTTTTTGAACAGCCATTTGGGTTGATCATTGACGCCAAACAGCAGGAAATCAGGCGTCCACAGAAGTTGGTATTTCTGCATTGCATCGCATGCCGCGGGCAGATCGTGCTTTGACGTCATCTGCGATCCGCGAGAGAAATTAAACGCTGTGGTATGGACGCTATGATGGATGGTGCCGGGTTCGAAGCCGACATGCTCCATAATATCAATCTCCCCGCCGGAGGGCCATTCAACATCGGGATCGGATGGCAAGGTCCAGATCGCAGGCCACGCACCCAAACCGCAGGGGATTTGGGCCCGGATTTCAAAGAAACCATAGGTCCAATCGCCTAAGCCTTTGGTCATGAGGCGAGCGGAACTGTAATCTTGGCCGCCCCAGTCTGGGAACTCGTCTTTGGTCAGTTCCTCGCGGTGAGCTTCAATGATCAGGTGACCGTTTTCCACCCGCGAATTCTTGAGGCGAGAGGCCGAGTAATATTGTCTTTCGTTATTGTACCAGCCGTCCGCATTGCGATAGACATCGTACTTCCATTTCGACGGATCAGGCAGGCCGGGCTGATCGAACTCATCCGACCACACCAATTCATAGCCGACTGGAACTTTCGTTTGGACAGTTTCGCCAGCGACTTTGGACATGGTCGATGCCGTATCCGTGACTACTTCCGGTGCGTTCGCAGCGTTATCTTGACCAATCGCAGAGCCGGCAATTCCAGCCAGCGAACCGGCCGCGAGAACACAAATACTGAGTGATTTCATCATAGCTCGCCAATCCTCTCCAACAACACAATCGGCGGGAATATCGGCGTGTGCCCTCGCACAGCGCCAATATTCCCTTAGCTGCTAGCGCCTAGAACTTGGCGCGGATGCGCGCACCATAGGTCCGCGGCCGGGTGAAGAACCGGGTGTTGTCGAACTGAGTGATCTGGATCGCCGCCTCGTGCACCGCATTGGTCACATTGTTGGCATAGGCCTCAAGTCGATATTTGCCTTCGTCATCGATCGTCCAACCCGCACCGATATCCATGGTGAAGTAGCCATCAATCCGATCCAGCAACCGACCATTGGTTACCTGCACTGGGTTCAGACCGTTTTCGTCAAATTGGTTGCTGTTGAAAATGGTATGGAACTGCGATGAGCGATACCCCATCGAGATCACGTAATCCAATTGCCCCGTTGGCAATTCAAACACTTGCGAAATCTTGCTGTTCAGCTGCCAACGCGGAGTGCGCGGCGGACGGAAACCCTCGATCTCGCGAAGTCCCGAGTTCACCGCATCCACATCAGGTTGGAAGCGGAAGTCTGGAATTGCGACAGAATCCAAGATTTCAGCTTCGAGCCACAGGGCGGAGAAATCTATCTTGATGTTATGTGGCAGATCAAATCCGCCATCTATCTGCGCACCATAGATCTCTGAGTCGGCTGCGTTGAAGGTGAATGACACGACCAGATCTGTGTTGGTGCCGTCAGGTGGTGCGATGATATCGCCGCCAAAGCTGTTGGTGAAATCAACCGCAGTCTGAACGCTCAGCAGGCCTGTGAAAACCTGGTCACTATAATCATTGTAGAAGAGGGAAGCATTCAGACGGACACCAACATCGCCGATGTCGAACTGGTTCTTGCTGCCGATTTCATAGAGAACAACATTTTCAGTATCGAACGTCGGAGCAGGTCCCAGATCACCGATATTGTCGTTGAAACCGCCCGATTTATGGCCGTTTGCGACCAAGGCATAGAGCAGGTTGTCTTCTGTGATGTCATATTCTGCACGTAGGCGCCAATCGACGAAGCTATCGTCAAAGTTACCTTGTTGTTGGAAGATCTGACCTTGGAACGGGACTGAGAACGTAAACTGAGTTGTCGCCGCGAAACCATCACAGGTTAGTCCGTCGCCTGAATTTGTATCCAGGCATGGGACGCCATTGGGAACATCATCAAAGTGCCCCTGGATCGGACCCGCGTCCAAAATAGCGCCGAGGTTGTCGCGCGCGCCAAACACAGCGATGCCATTACGGTGAAAGGCAAAGGTCTCCGCTTCAGAGATGATGCCATCACCATCTGTATCGGGATTGAAGATCGTGCGGCCGCGGCCAGCAAATTCGAACCCTTCCGTACCTACTCGTACCCCTAGGCAGCAGTTGAAGTTATCATCACCCAAGGCAATGCCATAGCGGGCAGCGACGCCGGAGCGTTCTTTGCTGTCGTCGGTATAGCGGATACCGCCAGTCACGCGGAATTGATCCGTCACCGAATAGGTCACATCGGCATAGGCACCATAGGATTCGGTATCGACATTGGTGTTAAACTCAATGCCTTGGAAAAACGGACTACGGTCTCCAGTTGAAGCCAAGAACGAGAATTGGTCCTCACGGATGAATTGTGCGCCCAAGCTCCAGATCAAAGGCCCTTCGTTGTTGAAGAGCCGCAACTCATGGAAGTGAGAGCGCGAGATCTGTGATCGATTGAAAGCGTGAGAAATTGTCGAGCGATTCCGCCAATATAATCGCTGGGTCCACACCCGGCGCACTGCCATCAAGCGGGATGCCTGCAAGCCGGTCAAGCACACCCGGAAAATTGGGGGTCAGCGGCGTGGTCGCGGTGTAATCATAATCAATGTCCCGGTAGCTACCGGTGTATTCAATGTTAAAGCCATCGCCCTCATATTGAATATGGGCGCGAATGCCCCAGTGCTGGGTGTCCAAGATTGGAGTGATTCCGCGCGCAATTACATCGCGCGGATCGCCAATGCCGATTTCGTCCAAAGACACTTCGCGATTTTCGATTTCTGATAGCTCTTCAGCGACGCCAAGCGGCAGTGCGAAGTTGGAACCGGTATAGCCTGTGCCGCCTTCGTCGATGTATTCGCCCGCGAGCAAAATTGAGAAGCGATCGGTTGGCTCCCAATATATCTGAGCGCGGCCAGCGAAGTTCTCTTCTGCCTCCGCCACGTCAATGCCCTGAACAGGCCCGACGTTGTTGTAATAGGAATCGTGCTCCAGATAGAGCCCAGAGAAACGAACCGCTACATCGTCACCGATCGGCACATTGAGTGTGCCGCGTAGAGAGAGGTGATCGAAGTTCCCATACTCCGCTTCGATTGAACCATCGAGTGAGCCGAGTCCGGGACGGATAGTGATTGCATTGATAGAGCCAGCGGTGGCGTTGCGCCCCCGCAACGTGCCCTGTGGTCCAACGTTCACCTCAACACGCTGAATATCGTGAAAGGCAGAGCCGATGCCGCGCGGCCGCGGAATGTTCACACCATCGAAGTGAAACGCTGCGGCGGGATCGCCCAGCTCGGTGTTGTTGGTGCTACCGATGCCGCGAATGAAGACTTCGATATTGCCTTGGTTGTTGGCGATCGAAAGCCCGGGAATGCTCTCTTGCAGGTCGGTGACGTTCTGCACGCCGATGGCTCGCAGATCTTCGCCGCTAATAGCAAATGCAGTTCCGGCGAAATCCTGCAGTGATTGCTCGCGCCGATCGGCGGTAACAATGATTGAGTTGTCGGAACTCGTATCTTCGGCCTCAGCCGCTGGCTCGGCTTCGCCCTGTGTGGTTTGCTCTTGAGCCAAAGCCGGCTGTGCCAGCGCAACACCCGCGACACCTGCCAATAGAATTGTACGACGTAGAATCATCCTGCCTCTCCCCTTGCATTCGCTTGTCACGAATTGCGTATGAGTCATGCATAGAATGAAAATGTGATCGTTCACAACTAAAAAATGTGATCGTTCACATTTTACTGGTTTTGTGTGACAATTTTGGTAGGGTGCGCAGCGAATTATGGTGGCTGGGATGGTCCACCCATGTCTTAGGGGGAAGAAATTGGCGAGCGAATCGCGAACAAAGTCCCCAACAATCCGGGATGTGGCAGCGGCGGCTGGCGTCTCGCACCAGACCGTCTCGCGCGTCATCAACAAATCTCCGAATGTAAAAGTGGCCTTGAGAGAGAAGGTCCAAACCGCAATTGACCAACTCGGCTACGTTCCAAACATCGCCGCGCGCAGAATGGGGGGCAATCGATCCTACTTGATTCTCGCGATCAATGACCGGGCGCGGACACTGGATAACTGGGGTGTCGGGCGCGGAAATGACTGGGTCGATCAAATGCTGTTTGGCGGCATGATGGAATGCGAGAAGAACGGCTTTCGCCTCATCTTCGACTTGGTCGACACAGAAAATCCTGCTGCTGCAAAGCAGTTGGCCGGCGCGCTGTCGTCGCTTCGCCCGGATGGTGTCATCTTAACGCCCCCGCATAGCGAAAATCAGGACTTGGCCGATCTGCTGATGGCAAACGGGACGCCTTTTGCGCGGATCGGTTCCTCAAACAAAACCGACGGCATCAATATCGTGATGGATGACATGGCGGCGGCTCAAGCGGCAACACAATGCTTGGTTGGCTTGGGACATCGCAAAGTTGCGTTCATCGCGGGCAGCTCAGACTATCTTGCGTCTTCTTCGCGGTTGAAGGGTTATCGTGAAGCAATGGCCGAGGCCAATTCGCCGATTGATCCAGATTGGGAGCAGCCAGGTGACTTCAGCTTTGCTTCTGGCGAACTGGCGGCAAAGAACCTCTTCGCGTCAGAAAATAGGCCCACTGCGATCCTGGCCAGCAATGATGAGATGGCATTCGCTGTCCTGCATCAGGCCGACGAATTTGGTATTCGCGTGCCCGAAGACCTCTCGGTGATCAGCTTCGATGATACACCGGGCGTCCGTTTTAGCGTGCCGCCGCTTACCGCAATTCGGCAGCCTATTGCAGCTATGGCTCGCCGCGCCGCAAGTGAGCTGATCGAGCAGAAAATTGACAGTCAAGAAGGGGCTGAAATCACTCTTCCATTTGAGCTCATCATTCGCAGGACGACCGGACCTGCTCCGGAATGACGGCAAGCGACGAGCCATCAAAACTGGGCCTATTCGTAGCTGGCTATGCTGCGGCAAACGCTGGTGCAACCATCGCATTTGTGCCGCTCTTGGTTCTTATTCTGCCGCTCAAGGCGGAGGAGATTGCGCCAGACGACAAGTTGTTATTGCTCAGCTTCACGTTGCTCGCAGGGGCAATAACCGCAAGCCTTGCCAATATCGCAGCAGGATGGGTCAGCGACAGGCTATTTGAGCGACGCGGCAGCCGGATTGTACAGATCACTGCCAGTCTCGGCGCGATCCTCATATCCTACCTGGTCTTCGCCAATGCCAATTCATGGACGGCGCTCATCTTTTCGATTGTGCTGTTCCAGCTGAGTTTGAACTTTCTCTTTTCACCGCTGGGCGCGCTTATCGCTGACAAAGTCCCGCATCATGCGAAGGGGCGCATAGCCGCCTTGGTCAATATGGGGTTGCCGATTGGTACTTTTGCCGTCGCTATTTTGACCAGACCACTGTTTGAAACCAATGATCAGCGGCTTTTGGCGATCGCAATCATCATCTTTATCCTGATCATGCCATTGCTCATTCTAGCCAGAGCACAGCCGAACCTCTCGCATGCAGAACCGCAAGACCTGCTGCTAGCAAGAACGGATAGCCCTCCCGGGAATGACCTTGTCTGGGCTTGGATTGCACGATTTTGCATCCAAGTGTCCGGCGCGGTGATCTTTGGTTATCTGATCTACTACCTACAAGATGTGGTCAGATACGAGGCCAAGTTTCCGGCCAGTTCTGCGGAGCAAGCCATGGGCATCATGACCTCTGGCGCGGCCCCGGTAGCAATTCTCACTGCTTTGCTGATCGGCTATTTCTCTGATCGATTGCGCGCCCGCAAGGCGTTCCTACTCAGTGCGGCGTGTGCCATCGCAATTGCTCTGGCTAGCATGGTTTTGTTGCCGGTATGGAACGTGGTCTTGGCCGCCTATATCGCGTTCATTGCCGGACTTACGGCGTTCCTTACGATCGACACCGCAATCGTGACGCAATTGCTGGCTAGCTCCAAATCACGGGCCAGAACATTGGGCATCATGAACCTCACGAACACGCTGCCAGCTATCATCGCTCCAAGCCTCGCGATCATTCTTAGTTCCAGTGAATTGTCTCAATCTGAGCTTACGCCGCTTATGCAAATTTCCGCGGGACTTGCTGTGATTGCAGTCTTCAGCGCCAGCCGCATCCGTTCGATCAGGTAAGCCAGCTCAAGATTGAAACGGATCGGTGCCAAGGATGAGGGTCGACATCGAGATGTTTCGGGATTGGCTTGGAAGTAGAAATCGGCCTTTCAGCCTTGGTTGGTCCGAACCAGCCAGTCCGCTACCGGCCCAGTTCGAGCCTCCTCTCAGCAACCGAAGTTGGAGGTGTAAGTGGACGCTCCAACGTCATCAGCCGTACCTCTTTCGCTGAGCTTAACGATAACAAAGCGTCATTTTCATTTGGGAATCTAAAAAATTGACCTTACTCTGCCAAAATGTTCAGCCCAAAAATCACTAGAATTTTGGCTATTACAACCGCCCTATTGATGATCGCGGCTGTGGTACTGTGGGCTGGTTACCGATGGGGGCAGCATGATGGCGCGAGACAGTCTGGAAAGGTAGTCTTCAACCAAAACCTGCGAGAAATGGTGGAAAATTCGCGCTCCGAGCATACTAAGGGGCGATTTGGTTATGACTGGCTAGACTGCCAGGTTCGCAATTTTTCGGAGGACGACTTAGTCGCAAAGCGGCGCGTGTGTGAAACTTGGAGTGCGCAGGGCGTTACATCCTCGCTCATTAGCCTGCGTTTCGAAGGGGGGCAGGTTCCAATTGTCGAAACCCGGCTTATGGATGTCCCCGACGAGGGACGTTTTGTCATCGATATCCCGGGCGGCCCTGGTGATGAGCCATTCGCGGTCGACCCTGCGATCACCTATGAGTTCATCCAGAATGCAAGAGAAAATCAACTCGAAGACCTCTTGTATGGAGAGATGGCGAAGTCTCCCTACTACAGTTTGATGGAACGAGGCTTCACAATTGTATCGGTCGGCTATTGGGGCATGAATTTGCGGACTTTCAATGCCCCCGACGAGATGGGACTCGCGATTGAAGATGTTCAAAACGCCATAGACTATTATCGTGATCAAGCCATTGTCGAACCGCCTTTGCTGACGACCAGCCTTGGGAACCATCTGGCTTATGGTGCGCTAGGCGCAGAAAGATTAAGAGGCGCAGACATCCTCGCTCTGGTGCCCGTCATGGATGGTCTTCAACACCACATTCGAAATTCTGCTTCAATCGCGCAAGAAAAGTTGGCTGAGGCTGAGGCCCAAGGAGGTTTCTGGGGTCAATATGTGCACTTCAATATATATTCAGGTTCCCCGGCGGAGGCCGAGTTCGACCACTCAATCATGCTCCCAATGCATGAGTTTGTGCCTAAATACGTCGGAGAGCGCGATTATCCTTGGAAGGACATATCGCTAAGCTCTTCACCTTGCTCGAGAACTGTTCTCGGTTCCGATGACCCACGGACAAGCGATTATCTGGCCAAGACCAAGGAGCTACCGGGCCGCGTCGAGGTTCTCCAATCTGGCCACCATGTCGCCACAGATGCTCCAGATCGGACCCGCGCAATATTTGCAGAATTCGCAGATTGCCTCATCGAGAACTCCAAATTTCCGCCTCGATTAGCTCGATTGCGTAGCAAAAATTGATCATTTTTCGCTATTGACCCACCGAATGCTGAACGTCCGCAATTGGGTCGAAAGCGGAATGTCCGCTTTTCGATCTTAGCCAGCAAAGAGCCTTACGGTCCCAATTGTGAACGCCAAGCGAGTTGAGCGGATCTCGCTTCGTGAAGGTCTCAAGGTGCTGCAGAAGCAACCTATAGGTCACATCATAGCAGACTAACCCTCAAACCCACTGGCTTGCTCCGCCCAAGCTAGCGGCAGCTGTTTCGCTAGCAATTTTTCTGCTGTGAGTGCTGCTGGCTGCCTGCCTCCCGCTATCGCTTCAACGAGATGAGGAGCTAGGCAAGAGATACCGACCAATTTGGTGAGCCTAGTTCGGCACCGCCCTTGCTGCTTGGCAAGCGCATTCATTGAAAGCGATGGATTGGCGAGCACAAGGTCCCTTATGCAGACACCCAGCACTTGGCCTAAGCCAGCACGATCAAGGGTGAGTCTGATCTCGCCCTCGTCCAACTTTACGGTGTTAAGCAAGCTATGCAGCAATCGGACTTTGTCGGTGGGCTTATCGCTGCGCAGTTGAGAGGCCGTCAGTTTAGCTTGGTTCCGGAGCTCTCTAAGCACGCCTGCATCACTGATCTGACGGCCCAAACAATCGAGCAAGAATCCATCATGACTGAGCTTTGCGGCTAGCTCTCTGCAGATCAATTGCTCAAGATCATTTGCTGAAACACGGCATGCCTGGCGGCCGCCGCACCTATCAGGCCGGGTTACATAATAGCGATAACGCTTTGCCTTTCGGCTTTTGCCAGAATGGCTGGGCGTCATCGGCCTTCCATATTGGTCTTCGAGGAGGCCGGTGAGCAAACTTGGCTGGTCAGCAATGCGTCGCTTTGAAGCACCGGCTGTGTGCTTTGCCCTAGTTGCTTGAACCTTATTCCAAAGCTCTTCGCCGACGATCGCGCTATGCTCGCCCTTAAAGCTTTCTCCTTTGTGCACGATCATCCCGCGATAGATAGGGTTTGAAAGCAGATGGTACAGCGTGCCGCGAGCGGAGCGTAGCGGATGCCGCCGCGATGCGGCCCGCTCGCACGATGTTGGACCTTGGTGCGATATCCCTCGCGCGCTAGTTCTTCGATCAAAGCTGGGACGGTGCCCAGCTTAACGTAGCGCTCCACGATATGGCGCACCTGCTCCTGACCCATTCTGTCTCTTTCGAGTGTCTGCATTTGAGTCGACGGCTAACTAGCTGCTTTTGGATCGCGGAGTGGTAGACCTGACAGACCGATTTGGGATTTGCACTTCAGTTCGAAACTCGCCCACTTTGGGAGGTGAAAGCGGACGCATACTTGAATGAAATCGCTCAGGAATTGAACGAATTGATCCAGAGCATCTACCTTTAGCCATCCCTCCCTGCTGTCAGATGTATGACGGAGAAAATCACAGACATAATGATCACTGTGATCCAACGCGTTGTTGGTTCGGTGTCAGAATGCCAGAGAATGTAATTGTCGATAACAACAACAGCAATCAGGATCGCGCAGGACATCAACGCTGTGCGCCATACGGCTTTCATCCATATCATCGCCCGGATCATCCTAAATGGTGAAGGCTGACCGTTTTCGCCTTCTCCCTCCTTCACGATCCGAGCGTGATCGGCAGCGAGCAGTTCTATTGGTTGATCGTCAGACTGATCCGTCATGGCCTCTCTCCCCTTCCATATGGATACGCAATTTACGCCGTGCGCGTCTCAAATATGTCTTCATGGAACCGAGCGGCACGGACATAGTTTCCGCTGTATCCTTGTTCGAAAAACCAACAGCGTCACATAAGAGAATAGCCGATCTCTCTTCAGCACTTAATTGCGCCAGCCCTTTCTCCAAATCTATCGCAGTGTCCTGAGACAAAGGGTTGCTGTTGGGATATTCAGTGAGCAGATCGTTTCTAAGCCGTTCTTGATATCGTTGGCTGCGTTGGTGCTGAAGAAACTCAGTGTATCCGATCCTGAATAACCAGGTTTTAAAGCTCGCTTCCGCTCGGAATTGCGGCAATTTGTCAAATGCCTTTAGGAACGTCGCCTGCGTCAGATCTTCAGCATCGGCCTGATGGCCGGCAAGGCGGAGGAGAAAGGCCTGCAGCACCGGACAATGTCTGCGAAACAATTCGGTGTAGGCGCCTTTGTCTTGAAGCGTCGCGGCCAACACCACCAGCTTAGCGTCAGCTAGATCTCTCACCGTCTTGCCCTAACCTTCGCCTTTGCTCCCGCGCTTGTTGATAAAGAAATGGAACAGCAGGTGGATCGACCCAATAGTTACCGGGAAGGCTGAAAGACCGAGCAAAGCAAACCTATACTCTGGGTCCATCATCCACATGGCAGCAACCGCGCAAGCGATGCCAAGGCCGAGAAGCAAGACCCCCCGCCTCAGGTCAGAAAGCGGGTCTTTTGGCGGTTGAACGATCAGCCGGATTTGATCGACATTTATGTCTGACTGCGTTTCCAAAAGCTTCAAAACGATAGCCTTGTTATGCCTGCTCTTAAGATATTGAAAAAGCCATGACGCGAGTAGCGTGATCACAACTCCCGTCACAAAGAGGTTTGGCAGAACCGCCTCAATTTCCCTCCACCCCATTGATCCCGTTCCTCTCTAGCAAGCGTTGGCTTCAAGCTTAGATGCACAGCTTCAACATTTGGATGTCCCACCCAAAAATTTTTCTAATTTTCAAAAAGCCACATCCAATAACCCTCTTGGCGCATCTAACCTCCGACTGATTTTAGAGGGAGATCACAATGCGAAAGGCCTTCACTTACACTTGCATAGGTCTGGCTTGTACATTCGATGCGGCCAACCTCCATGCTCAACCGGCACAGCCATGGGAGGAAGCCGTTAGCCGCATTGAGCGGCAGGTTCCCGCATGGCTCAGTGCCAATGACGTGCCCAGCGCGTCCATCGCGTTGATCCATGATAGTGAGATTGCGTGGGCTGGCACGTTTGGCGAGCAAGCGCCTGGACAGCCAGCCACAAATCAGACGATTTACAATATTGCATCGCTCACAAAGCCCATCACGGCTGAGGTCTTCTTGAGGCTTGCGCAAGATGGAGACTTCCAGCTTGATGAGCCTTTATCACTATTCTGGACGGACCCGGCAGTTGTACAGGATGCACGACATCATTGGCTGACGCCTCGCCTAGCGTTGTCGCACCAAACGGGTTTTCCAAACTGGCGGCATGAGCAGCCCAACCAGACTTTCAGCATTCGATGGGACCCAGGAACACAATTCGGATATTCCGGAGAAGGTTACCGCTATGCGGCCAGAGCGGCGGAAAATAAACTCGGACAGGCTTTCGACATGTTGGCTGTGGAGCGCGTGTTCAACGCGTTGGATTTGCGTGATCTATCCTATATTTATCAAGATGAGTTCGAAGGGCGATTGGCCGCCCCCAAAGGCCCTCAAAGCGAATATGGCGCGGCGCCGAGGCATTCTGAATGGAATGCAGCGGGTGATGTCCTTGCGACATCCTCTGCATATGCGCGATTTATGCTGGCGGTCATGCGGAATCAGGGCCTGACCCACCAATTCGCATCAAAGCGTTATGTGATTGATCATCCAGGCGAGGAAAGTGTTTGCGATTACGCTTATCAAAACTGCCTTGTCGAAACTCAATCGGGATATGCGCTAGGCTGGGGTATATTGGCGTACCAGGACGAGACCATCATCATGCATCGCGGCGGGGACTGGGGCGTTCGCTCACTGGCCTATTTTGTCCCCGAGAAAGAGTTTGGCCTCGTCGTTCTGACCAACGGATCAAATGGCGAGGTCGTCATCCGCAACGTCGTCGAAGAGTTCCACGCAAACGATCACTGGCTCGACATCTTGCACAAGTGAACGGTCGAGTCATGCTGATTAAATCAACCATCAAAGCAGTGCTTTGTGCAGTATTGGCAAGCTGCACAACGCCATTGGACAACGCGCATCAGAGAGCGCCGAATGGCGATGAGCGGGAGCTTTACGACATCGTCTTGCAGCTTGACGCCGTCCTTTTTGAGCAAGGCTTCAACCAGTGCAACATGGAGCGGATCAGGGATGTCACCGCCGCAGACTTTGAATTCTATCACGATCTTGCGGGCACAAATGGTTCAAAGGCGAGCTTTGTCGACAGCCTGGACAGGTCCGTATGCGACAATGACTATCGCGCTCACCGTCGGCTTTTGCCTCACACGATGGTTGTTTTCCCGATGTACAATGGTGACCGATTGTATGGAGCGATCCAAACGGCGACGCATGAATTTTACGCGATCCACCCAGATGGCCGGGAAGAACTGACCGACATTGCGCGGCTGTTTACCCTTTGGATCAAAACCAAAAATGGCTGGCGAATGCAGCGTTCCTTCAGCTACGATCACGTCTCTTATTAATGAACTCCCTAGGCAGACGGTCTCATGCAACTGACGGATAGCTATGCCACATCCCTGTTCCTGAACGCTGTTCTCATCGTAGGTCTCTGCATCTGTTTGGTCCTGCAATTGCTCCCGCGTTTTCGTCGGCGCTCCAACCCCATGGCGTGGCGCGATGAGTCGGTTGCTGACGGTGTCGTGGTGACCTGGGCAATACTTTCAAAAGCGAAGACATCTTTCGCAGCGAAGACCATCCCGTCATTTATGCAAGCCTAGGCCCAGATGGTCGAGCACTTGCCACAGCGGATAGTGATGCGAGAGTTAGGCTTTGGGATGCTTTGTCTAGAAGGCATATCAGGACATTGAAAGACCATTTAGATCATGGCTTTGGTGATATTGCTTCAATAGAAATCAGTCCCGACTATTCTCTAGCTGTAACGGCCAGTCTTGATGGCACAGCGCGTGTGTGGGACCTAGAATCAGGCAACTTGTCGGCGACTTGATCAGGCGCGCTGGCGGTGTTGAAAGCAAGAAGCCAGCTAGGCTAGCGCTTGCTCTTGCCGCGCGCCGGAAAGCTGCTAACTCTCGCTGCAATGCAACAAGGGGAATATGCTTGAAACTGCCGGTCATTGCTTTCACTTCATCATTGCTCCTCAGCTCCACGGCGCTTGTGGCGGAGACGGTTATTGTTACGTCCGACAGTATGGTCGATGTGGAAAGTGGGCGGCTGCTCAATGACCCGGTGATTACAATCACTGACGGCGTAATCACCGATATTTCCTTCAATGAAGCGGCCGATGTGGAGGCTGATGAAGTCATTGATCTCGGCGAAATGACGATCATGCCAGGTTTGATTGATATGCACGTTCACCTGACCAGCGATTCCGATAGCCACGGCTATCGCAGGCTCGCAATTTCTGATGAGCGCGCAACGATCACTGGCGTGGTGAACGCCAAGACCACGCTGATGGCTGGGTTTACAACGGTGCGCAATGTTGGCGCGGGCAGTTTTGGCGATGTCGCATTGCGCGATGCGATCGCAGAAGGCGACGTGCCTGGACCGCGCATGTTCGTCTCTGGTCCGCCGATCGGGATTACTGGCGGGCATTGCTCGGATAACAATCTCCTGCCCCCAGAATATGAAGCAATTGGCGAAGGCGTGGCTGACAGCCCGTGGGCCGCGCGTTCCAAAGTGCGCAAAAACCGAAAGTTTGGCGCCGATTTGATCAAGACCTGCTCTACCGGCGGTGTTCTGTCCAAAGGGACAAAAGTTGGTGCGCCGCAATACACTCTGGAAGAGCTGACCGCGCTTACCCAAGAAGCGCACAGCCACGGGATGAAGGTCGCTAGCCATGCGCACGGAAGCGAAGGCATCATCAATGCTCTGAAGGCGGGCGTCGATACGATTGAGCATGCAAGCTTCATCGATGACGAAGGCATCAGGCTGGCGAGAGAGAACGGCGCATTCCTGTCGATGGACATTTACGTCACTGAGTTCATCTTGGGTGAGGGGGAGGCAGCAGGAATTTTGCCCGAGAGCCTGGAAAAAGAGCGGATGACTGGCCAGACGCAGCGCGAAAATTTCCGCCGGGCGCATGAAGCTGGCGTGAAAATGGTGCTGGGTACTGATGCCGGGGTCTACCCCCATGGTGATAACGCGAAGCAGCTCTCGCGCATGGTGCGTTTTGGCATGACCTCTGCGGAAGCCCTGCGGGCAGCGACATATAATGCCGCTGAAGCTTTGGGCCAAAAGGGAAATGTCGGTGTGATCAAGGTCGGCGCCTCGGGCGATATCATCGCGGTTCGCGGTAATCCTTTGGAGGACATCTCACTGCTCGAAAATGTGACCTTCGTCATGAAGCAGGGCGAAGTTTACAAGTCGGAGTAAGCAACTGGCACGATGCTTTTCCGCGCCTGTACCGTCGGATTAGGCGCATCGCCGCACGTCCAAAAGGCCCTCTACGCTCCTGGACGGTTGTGATGCGTGCATTTTTGCAACAAAATTGCCTTTGAAGCGTCTTTCGAACGCCAATCGCTCCATATCGTCTTGACACTATATTGCATTGCAGCAAGTTTTCTCACGGGAAGAGAAAACAACAAACAGGGAATTTTATGCGCAGCTTTAAACTTTCAGGTCACGCACTGCTCCTCGCCGCGACCAGCATGGTGCCATTTGCCGCTCATGCGCAGTCTGGGCCGGATGAAGAGACGGTCGAAGAAGAGAATACAATTGTTGTTACCGGTTCGCGCATTGCGACCGACTCGACGACTGCTTTGCCAAGTCCTGTTCAGGTGCTCACAGCGGAAGAGTTTCGTAATGCTGGTGAGATCGACATCTCTCAAACACTCCGTGAAATTCCTGCATTGCAGGGTTCGGACCCATCAACGCTTGATACAGCTCAAGGCCTCGCTTTGTCTGGTGCCAGCACGCTGAACTTACGCCAGCTCGGAGCTAACCGTACGTTGGTGTTGCAAGATGGTCGCCGACACGTCCCTGGTCTCGCAGGCACTGCGACGGTTGATGTAGGCTCAATCCCATCGGCGCTCATTTCGAGTGTCGAGGTCCTGACAGGCGGTGCATCGGCAGTTTATGGTGCGGATGCTGTTTCAGGCGTCGTCAATTACATCACTCGCTCGGGCCGAGATTTTGATGGTCTCGAATACCGTCTTCAGGGCGGCGTAAGCGATGAAGGTGACTCAGAGGAGTTTTTCGGTTCGGTCGCTGGCGGCGGTACTTTCGGTGATGAGCGAGGTAGCGTTGTTTTCGCCGTTGAGTACTCGCAATCCGAAGGTATTTTGAACGGTGATCGGCCGGGTTTTGCTGCTGCCGGTTTTTCCTCATTGAACAACAGTAATGCGTTCTTGAATGGTATCTTGGGGCTTGATCCTGACGCAGAGCAAGCCTTCGTGCCAAATCGCACACTCCCAGTATCTAGCGCAGGTTCGACCATCGCTGTTGACCCAACGCCGTTCGCGTTCCCGTTTGGTGCGCTGGGTTCCTTTGTTACTAACTTTAACCCAGCAACGGATACAGTGCCGAACATTCCTGGTACGACTATTCCAGTGTTGCAGGTTATCGATCCCGTCACGGGTGCAGTTCGAGCGTTTAATCCGGGCATTTCAACCGGTGCATTTAACGCCATCGGCGGCGACGGTATTCCTATCGGCCAAACCGCACCCGGTCTCAGCCTGATCCCTGACCTGACCCGTGTGGTCGCGGCGGCTGGCGTTGACTATGAAATTACCAGCGGAATTACATTCTTCGCGGACGCTAAGTTTGCATATACTGAAACCAGCAATATCGCGGGAATTCCATTCTCCGATGATATTCCGATCGCTCTGGACAACCCTTTCCTTCCGCAGGCTATTCAGGATCAAATCCCGATCCTTGATGCTTTGGACCCGGCCTCGACGCCAAGTATCTTTGTCGCGCGCGACAATCTGGGTTCGGAAATTGGCGCTGGCACGACCGTGGAGCGTTCAACGATCCGTGCGACCGGTGGTTTCAAAGGCGAGATTCCTGGAACGAATGTCGACTTTGAAGTTTCGTATTCCTGGGGTCGTACTGACATAAACAGTATTGCTCGCGCCTCTCGTCTGAATGACCGTTACTTCACCGCCATTGATGCAGTGGCACTGACGGCAGCGGACCTTGATGGAACCAATCCAAATGCTGCTTTTGCGGCCGGCGGACCTGGCACCCTCAATGCAATTCGCGGTGGGCAGGATCTCGTTATTGATGCAGGCTCCGCCCAGGTTGGCGATATCGTGTGCCGGTCAGAGTTAACCGGTCTGCCATCACCCGCTGCTCTTTTCGTTGGTGGACCGCCGCTATTTGCAGCTGGGACACAACTCGTCGGAGCTGATGGCAATCCAACCGACGTTGGCAGCTTGACCCGGCCAGTTACGTTCGCAATCGGTGATGGGCAGTGCGCGCCTGTAAATATTCTTGGCTCGCAAGCTATTCAGGGTGCAGGCGCTGCTTTCGCCTTTGCTGACCTAGAAAACGACACCACAATTGAGCAGCAGCAGTTCCTAGCTGTCATTTCTGGCGACACTGGCAATTTCTTTGAGCTTCCTGGCGGGCCAGTCGGCTTTGCCGCTGGTTTCGAGTGGCGCAGAGACACGTCACAATTCATTCCAGACAGCTTCCGTTCAATTGAAGGCAACGTAGTTGGTAATGCTAGCACGGTCGTGAACGTCTCTCCGACTGACGGCCAAGGCATCAGCGTTTACGAAGGTTTTGGTGAAATTAAGTTGCCATTGCTGGCGGATCTTCCGTTTGCAGACTACTTGGAGGTGACCGCCTCGGGCCGCATCTCTGATTACAACACGATCGGAAGCACAGAAACCTATTCGTTCGGTGCTACGTACCGCCCAGTTGACTGGTTTACTCTGCGTGGCACCTTGTCTCGAGCTATTCGTGCTCCAAACATTGGTGAGCTGTTCAATCCACAATTGGCTGCATTCATTGGCGTGGACGCTGACCCTTGTGACGATGGCAACATCAACAATGGCAGTGCCAATCGTCCGACAAATTGCGCAGAATTCGTTGCGCCAGGGTTTGATTCATCAAACTTTTTGACCGCGTTTGTTACTGGCACGACTGGCGGCAATCCGGACTTGATAGAAGAAACCTCCGATAGTTTGACAATTGGCGGAATCTTCGAACCCGGTAACAGCATTTTCGGTGGAGCCTTGGACGGTTTGGTTGTTCTTGCAGACTATTATGACATCGAAATTACCGATGCTGTGGGTAGTCTGACCGGTGCGGCTATTGCGTCGGCCTGCGTTGACTTACCTTCGACTGACAACCAGTTCTGTGATGCAATTCAACGTGATGCGAACAATGGTGGCGCGATTTCCGGCTTTACTTCCGGGAATATCAACCTGTCGGTACTTCGTGCACGAGGCGTTGACTTCGAAGCGCGCTATACTTTCGATGCTCCGTTTGGAAATGGCAATTGGGGCGAATTCCAGCTGTCTGCAGCGGGCACGCACTTCATTGAGCGTTTCACGGAAAGCGATCCGGTAATTGCGCAAACAATCGCTTCCGAACCTGACCCACTCCAACAGCAATTGCTGATTGCTGACCAAGCTACAGTCAGTGATCTACTCGGGGTGGTTGGCAATCCGGATTGGATCGTCAATTTTGGCGTAAACTGGCAGTTTGAAGGTTGGAACATCGGTTGGAGAGGTCGTTTTGAAGATTCTGCACTGCAGTTCTCCAACGCGGCAGCGACCGATGTTGAGATCGTTGGTGACGCTGTAGTCGTTTCACCGAACGTGGGGCTGGCTGATCCTTCTCAGCTCACCACCGGCAGCTCCCTCGAGCATGATATCAGCGTAAGCTATGATCTTCGTGATGATATCCAGCTGTTTGGCGGAGTGAACAACCTTACGGATGAAGAACCGTTCCTTGGCAGCTTGGCCCGCCCGGTTAGCCCACGTGGCCGTTTCTTCTTCTTCGGCGTATCCGGATCGTTCTGATCTAACCATTGGCATGCGGACAAATTGAGCCGCAAACAGTGACACCAAGGGGCGGGGCAGTTACCACACTGCTCCGCCCCTTGGTGTTTTGGGCTATTATGACAAACGATGAGGTGGTTGATGCTGCGTAGGGTGGTTTTGAGCGTAGCGGCATGTGCGTCGCTAACGGCGTGTGATGCGATTGGCACCGCTTTCGGTTCGGGCACCTGCGCTGTGCCAGAGCTGGCCGCGGCCAGCGCCAACCTTGGCAATGTGGAGGACCACTCCCTAGCGGACCTCGCGCGTATGCTGGAGGCGGGTGAGACCTCAAGCGAGGCCATTGTTACAGCCTATCTTGCGCGGATCGAGAAGCTCGACGATGCCGATGGCGGACCCCAGCTCAATGCCGTCCTCTCGCTGATGCCTGACGCGCTGGAACTCGCGCAGGCCAGCGATGCAGAGCGCTGTGATGGCGATGAGTTGGGCAGCCTCCACGGCATCCCTCTGCTGGTGAAGGACAACATCGAGGTCGCTGGTCCCGTCCCCACCACCGCCGGCTCCACCGCGCTCAGCGACAATGTGACAGACCGCGACGCGCCGCTGATCCGCCGCCTCAAGGATGCAGGCGCGATCATCCTGGGCAAGACTAACCTTTCGCAATGGGCGAACTTCCGCTCCACCAATTCCACCAGCGGCTGGACCTCGGTCGCCGGGCTGGTCAAGAACCCGCACCGCCTGCCGTTCAACTCCTGCGGCTCTTCCAGTGGTAGCGGCTCTGCCATGGCGGCGGCGCTGGCTGCGGGCACGATCGGCACGGAGACCGACGGTTCGATCATGTGCCCGTCCTCTGCCAATGGCGTGGTCGGTCTGAAGCCGACCGTCGGGCTGGTTTCGCGCACCCATGTCGTCCCGATCAGCCACACTCAGGACACCGCCGGGCCGATGACGCGCAGCGTGATGGATGCCGCCATGATGCTCACCGCGATGGCCGGCACCGACCCGGATGACGCCGCGACCGCAGAGGCGGATGGTCAGAAAGCTGACTACACGGCGGAGCTTACTCCGGACGGCCTCAAGGGCATGCGGATCGGCGTGATGCGAGATCAGGTGGGCGACAACCCCGCGATCATAGAGCAGTTCGACGCCGCCCTCTCCGTGATGGAGGCGCAGGGTGCGGTGCTGGTCGAGATCGAGGCTCGCGGCATCAGCGACAGCGATCAAGAGGCGCTGGGCGAGGCGGAGTTCCTCATCCTGCTGACCGAGTTCAAGGCCGATCTCAACGCCTATCTCGCCACCACGCCGAAGGCCGTGACGACGCGAACCCTGGCTGATCTCATCGCTTACAACACGGCCAATGCCGAGGTTGAGATGCCGCATTTCGGCCAGGAGCTGTTCCTGCAAGCGCAAGAGCAGAAGGGCCTGACCGATCCTCGCTATCTGGCGGCGCTCAAGACGACCAAGCGGGTTGCGGGCGAGCAGGGCATTGACCGCCTGCTGCGCGAGAACGACGTCGCCGTGCTGGTCTCGCCGACGCTGGGGCCGGCATGGCGCTCCACCCTGGGCGATGGCGACACGTTCTCCGGGCCGAGCGCGAGCTGGCTGCCCGCGACCTCTGGCTATCCGCACCTGACCGTGCCGATGGGCGGGATCGAGGGTCTGCCGATTGGGATCAGCTTCTACGCGGGTAAGTGGTCGGAGCATCTGCTGCTGAAGGCGGGCTATGCCTATGAGCAAGCCTCGGACAAGCGACTGACGCCGCAGTTCCTGACCGAGTAGGGCGCCTGCGCCGAAGCGCTTGATGACCGCTCCACTCGTCGTTGGTGAAGCACGCTTGGAGCGGCTGGAACACAGTCTTGGGGCGAAAAACCAATCGATCACAGATGGGGCGATTGATCGAGTGGGTCGATTAGTCGGGTGTTGGAGCGCGGCGAGCAAAAGCATAGGCCCGGCATAGCCAGTCGCCCTCAAGTAGGAAAATCCACGCGCTGCCGTGCCTTGTCTTGTTTCGTCACCCTGAACTTGGTTCAGGGTCCATCCTCAGGACGAATATCTTCGTTGGAGCGCAGCGATGGATGCTGAAACGAGTTCAGCATGACGGGATTGGATTTGGGGTGGCGCGGGGAACAAGTTACGTTTGTCAGCAACCAGGCGCACCTCAATCGTCATCCCGGGAAGCGTAGCTCTGCAAAGCAGACCTGATCCGGGATAACCCTTTTGGTCTCGCGCGAGCTGCAACGGTTATCCTGGAAGCGCAGCTGACCGCAGGTCAACCAAGTTCAGGATGACGCGTATGGTTTCAGGATGCCGGGATCACAATGGCAACACCAATGCGCCGCCACAACACCAACATCACCCTCGCGCATCAAGCCACTTTGCCAGACGCACGCCGCCGGTGATCAGGAACGGCACCAGCACAATTGACAGCGCCACCTTTGCGATCACTTGTCCGATCAGCAGGTCGGTGATGTCGAATAACTTGTAGAAGGCGAGGGTGATGAAGATCACCGAGTCCACTGCTTGGCTGAGCGCAGAGGCCACCGCGCCGCGGATCATCAGGCCGATCGTGCTGGCCTCTCCGCTGCCGCGCAGCCGGTCAAAGATCCAGATATTGAGCAGCAGCGACACGATATAGGCCGCTGGACCCGCCGCCCATACGCGCCATACGGTGTTGTGCACTCGTTCAAACGCGGCGAGGTCGTCTGCACGCCCGCTCAGCATTTCCACTGAGGGGGGCAGAGCCAGCACCAATTGCATCAGCACGCTGGCGATCAGCAGCGGCACAAACCCCAGCCAAACGATCCGGGTCGCGTATTTCTGACCATAGAGCTGTGACACTGTGCTGGAAATCACGACCAGAATGAGAAACGCGAAAATGCCCGATTCCACCGCTAGATCGGTCGGCCACAATTGCACTTGCTTAAACGCCAACACGCCTGCCAGCACCGTCATCCCGCCATACAGCATCAGATAGACAAACAGCCCGCGCGGCATCTGTATCATGTCGGCCGCGCTGGCGGCTGGGGACGTTTCGCTGGTGGATTGGGCCTGCGCCGGTGTCGCTGTGTTCATGGATCACGTGTAAGTTCCACGGGCGGAAAAGAAAAGCGATGGCGCGCGCGCTATCAACGCCTCTCACACCCGCGAGAATTGACTGTTTGCGCGCAAGCGGCAAGGTTCCCTCCCGCGTGCCGGGACATCGCGGCGCGCATGTTGTTTGCGCAGGGTACGCGCATTTAGGGGAGCCTCGCGCTTAAACATGCCGCCATTTGTTCTCAGCCTTATCGGGATCGCTGCGATCCTGGCCATCGCCTTTCTGCTGTCCAATGGGAAAAAGCGCATCAAACTGCGCGTGGTTGGCGCCGCCTTTGCCCTGCAGGCGCTGATGGCGCTGCTCGTATTGCGCACGGATTTTGGCGTTGGCGCGATTGAATTTATGTCGAACGGCGTGATCGCCTTGCTCAGCTATTCTGTGCAGGGGATTGAGACCCTGTTCGGCCCGATGGGTGGCAATCCCTTTGCCAACACGTTCCTGATCGCGGCCTTGCCGGTGATCGTGTTCTTCGCGGCGCTGGTTTCGATCCTCTATTACCTGGGCATTATGCAGCGTCTGGTGCGCTGGCTGGGCGGGGCGATTGGCTGGCTGACCGGGATCAGCAAGGTTGAGGCGCTGGGCAGCGCGGCCAACATCTTTGTCGGCCAATCCGAAAGCCCGTTGGTCGTGCGGCCTTACCTCGCCGCCTTGCCGCCATCGCGATTGTTCACATTGATGTGCGTCGGCATGGCCGGGGTCGCGGGCACAATCCTCGCCGCCTATGCGTCTTTCTTGGGCGATGAGGCGGTGCCCTATTTGCTGGCGGCAGCGTTTATGTCCGCGCCAGGCGGCATTTTGATGGCGAAGATCATCATGCCGGATGATCCAGAAGAGGCGGCGGCGCATGACGCGCTGATCGCGGATGCGACCGTGTCGGAGACCTTTGAAGAGGGCGAAAAGCCCGCCAATATCATCGAAGCGGCGGCCCAGGGCACCACCACGGGCGTAAAGCTGGCCGTGGCCGTAGGCGCGATGGTGATGGTGTTTGTTGCGCTGGTTGCGCTGGCAAATGGTCTCCTCGGCGGGGTCGGGGGCTGGTTCGGCTATCCCGATATCTCGTTCCAGCAATTGCTCGGCTATTTGTTCGCGCCGGTGATGTTCCTGATCGGGATTTCGGATTGGGATCAGGCGCAGATTGCGGGCGGATTGTTCGGGACCAAGATCGTGCTCAACGAATTTGTCGCCTTCATCGAACTGGGCGCGGTCGAAGGCCTGACCGAGCGCAGCCGCGCGGTTGTCACCTTTGCTTTGTGCGGGTTTGCGAACTTCTCCTCCATCGCGATCCAGATGGCGGTGACGGGCGGCTTGGCCCCGAACCAGCGCCCCGTGATTGCGAAGCTCGGGTTGAAAGCGCTTGCCGCTGGTAGCCTCGCCAACCTGATGAGCGCAGCGCTGGCTGGCCTGTTCTTGCCGCTGTAGGCTGGAACAATCGCAGCATAGGTATTACGTACTTAGCTATGACTGATACCGCCCCTGATATCGCAATTGTCTCTCTGGCTCAGCCGCTGGAGACGATCTCTGACGAGCTTGGCCGCAGCTTTGCCGAATATGGTTTCGCGGTTGTGCGCGACCATGGCATCCCCCAGGAGTTGATCGACCGGGCTGAGGCGCTGTCCAAAGAGTTCTTTGCGCTGCCTGACGAGGTCAAGCGGGCGTATAAGATCGAGGGCGGAGGCGGCGCGCGCGGCTATACCCCGTTCGGCACGGAGAAGGCCAAGGATGCGAGCGTCCATGACCTGAAGGAATTCTGGCACGTTGGCCGGGGCCTGCCCGCCGATCACCCGCTGGCAGAGTTCATGGGGCCGAATGTGTGGCCCACCGAGGTGGGCGGATTTGAGGGCACCTTCAGCGAGCTTTACGCCGCGTTTGAAGAGGCCGGCGCGCGCGCGCTGGAGGCGATTGCGCTGCATCTGGAACTGCCGCAGGATTTCTTCGCAGCGACGGTTGAGGACGGCAATTCGGTGATGCGTCTGCTGCATTATCCGCCGCTCGGCCCCGATGCACCAGAGGGCGCGATCCGCGCCGCTGCGCATGGCGATATCAACACCATCACTTTGTTGCTCGGCGCAGAAGAGGCCGGGCTCGAACTGCTGACCAAGGGTGGCGAGTGGAAGGCGATTGATGTGCCTGAGGGCGCATTGGTCATCAATGTTGGCGATATGCTGGAGCGGCTGACGAATGGCCGCCTGCGCTCAACCACTCACCGGGTGGTGAACCCGCGCGGCCCGGCGGCACAAAGATCGCGCTACTCTATGCCTTTTTTCCTGCATTTCCGGCCTGATTACCTGATCGAGCCGCTGGCAAGCTGCACCGACGCATCGAGCGACTCGGCACCCGCAGAGCCAATTTCAGCCCATGACTTTCTGATGCAGCGCCTGCGCGAGATCAATCTGGCCTGATCAGCCCTCCACTGACCGAAATCGTCACGAATCTAATATTTTGTTGCACTGCAGCAACACCAGGCCGCTAACCTGCAGGAAACCGCGAGTCTTGCGGTGGAAAACTCTGTCATGATTGCGCTCGGCCGCTCAGGCAGTGGATAGCGTAACGGATTTGTCACAAATCGGTCTTTTTAGCGTCCCGCAACGGCCCTATTGGGGGCGTGTTCACATCCATCCACTGTGATCAGGGGACTCTACCAATGAAACTCAAATATCTCTTGGCGGCGAGCGTCGTAAGCCTCTCAGCCGCGGCAACCATCGCAGCGCCAGCCGCCGCGCAAAGCATTACATCCGGCATCGAAGGCTCGGTAATCGACGTTAGCGGCAATGCGCTTCCAGGTGCGACCGCAACCATCACCGACACGCGCACCGGCGCCGTTCGCGAAGTTACGGCAGGAGCGGATGGTAATTTCCGGGTCGGTTCATTGCCGCCCGGTGGCCCGTACACCGTCACAGTAACTGCACCTGGCTTTGAAGGTCAGACGGTCGAAGATGTCTTCACAAGCATTTCAGGTAACACCGCATTCCGCTTCACTCTCGAAGCAAGCGCAGCTGGCGGCACCGACAATGTGATCATCGTGACCGGCGCCCGTGCTGGCGTAACCCAGCTCGCAGTTGGCCCGGGCACAGCTTTCGACACGCAAACGCTCGAAGCTTTCCCATCAATCACCCGCGACGTCCGCGATATCATCCGGCTTGATCCGCGCGTCAGCCTGGAACGTTCTAACGATGTTGACCGTATCTCATGTCTGGGTGGCAATGACCGGGCCAACACCTTTACGGTAGATGGCATTATCCAATCTGACGCGTTTGGCTTGAACGGTACCCCATTCGCTTCACGCAACTCGCTGCCGTTGCCATTCGATGTTATCGAACAGACATCGGTTGAATTCGCGCCGTTTGATGTGGAATATTCGGACTTCACCGGCTGTCTTGTTAACGTTGTTACCAAGGCCGGTACCAACGAATTTAGCGGTTCGGCCTTCTACACCTATTTTGACGAAGGATTCCAAGCTGACTCAGTTGAGCAAGCTGACGGTGATGTCGATGATTTCAACGCTGGCCGCGAGCAACGTTGGGGTGTGACACTCTCTGGTCCGATTATCAAAGATCGTCTGTTCTTCTCTTTCGGTTATGAAGAAGTTGATCTCGGTGACGGTTTCAACGGTGGCCCAGGAACCACAGGAGTTGATTTCTTCACCCAGGCTCAATTTGACCAATTCGCTGAGATTGCAAACCGCGTTTATGGACAGGATGTAGGCGGAATTCCCACACAACTTCCGGAAACAAACGTTCGCTATTTTGGCCGTCTCGACGCACAGATTAACGACGACCACCGTCTTGAGGCAACCTATCAGCGTCTTGAAGAAAGCAATATTGAGACAGACAACCTGAACAACGAATTCGGCGGCTTCAACTCGTTTGAAGACGAAGGCACGATCTCGGATTACTATTCGCTGCGTCTTTATTCCGATTGGAGCGATACGATTTCAACCGAACTGCGCCTTAGCCGCGCAGAAGTGGGCGATGTTCAAGGTCCAGTTGGTTTTGGAGAAGCGCAATCTGAAAATCCAACGGTGCGCTTGGTTGTTGGCACTGTTGGCCCAGGCGACAATGGTCGCCTTGCCACTGGCCCAGGCGTGTTCCGTTCGGCTAACCAGCTGGACACCAAGATTGACCAAGCTCGCTTCATCCTGAATGTTGATGCTGGCTCTGGCCACTTTGTGAAGCTTGGCGCCGAAATCAACGATTTGGAAGTGTTCAACCTGTTTGCGATTAACGCGACGGGCTCGCTTTTCTTCGACAATTTGGCTGACTTTGAAGAAGGTTTGCTCGGTAACAGCGGCACTGCGTCAAACGTATTCTTCGGGTTCAATGGTGGCACAATCGCAGCCACTGGCTCAGGTGATATCAACGAAGCAGCAGCTCTGTTCAGTCGTCGCATCTATTCGGTATTCGCTCAGGATGAATGGCAGGCAACTGATCAACTCAACGTCACGGCGGGCATCCGTGTTCAGCTCTATGATGGCGATGCCCCTCGGAACAATCCACTGTTCACTGAGCGTTTTGGCTTCACCAATGCCAATTCATTCGGCAGTATTGCCCCGGTTGTCCTGCCACGCGTCGCAGCTACCTATGAGTTCGACAATGATGGGTTCTTCAGTAACTCGAGCCTAACCGGCGGCGTCGGTGTCTTCGCTGGCGGCGACCCTGTCGTGTTTTTCTCGAACGCGTTCTCCAATAATGGTTTCTCGACTCAGAACGGAGATACGTTCGATTGTGACCCAGCAGACCTAACAGTTGATGCTGCAACAGGTCAGATTGATGTTGTTACCGGTGGTAACTTCACCGGCTTCCCTGCATGCGCGATTGCAGCGGCGTCAGCTGGTGCGGCTGCGGGTGAAGCGGATGTTCAATCGACGGACCCAGACTTCGACATTCCAACAGCAGTTCGCGCCAACATTGGTTTCGCAACCAACTTCGGTACCGAGACCGGGTTCTTTAGCGATTGGCGTCTAAACGCGGACTACATCTACACTCGCTTCAATGACACACTCAGCGTCGTCGATCTGGTGCAAGTCGTTGATCCTTCGCTAGGTAACAACGGGTTCACCGTAGATGGCCGACCAATTCTGCGGCCAATCGACCCACTGGCTGCGGGCTGTAACGCAGAGTTGCAGACAACGGGCGGCGTGCCAACATATTCGAATGTTACTCCTGCCTGCTTTAATACGCGCCTCGACGATTTCTTGCAGCTAACCAACGGTCCAAGCTTCGACAGCCACAACTTCTCGTTGCTTCTGTCTAAGCGTTTCGACGAAGGTGTCTTTACCGAGAATGGCAGTGTGAACCTCAGCTTCGGTTATGCTTTCAGTGACTCAGAGCAAACGATTAACTTCCGTTCTGCAACGGCTACGTCAAACTTTGACAATACGCCTGCCTTCGACCGTCAGAACCTTGCAGTTTCGCAGTCTGGCTTTGAAACGCGTCACAACTTTACAGCAGCGTTCAACTTCCGCGAAGAGTTCTTCGATGATTACAGCACTTCGCTGGGCATTTTCTTCCGTGCATCGGAAGGCCGCCCATACAGCCTAGTGTTTGATGATGGCCGCCCATTCTTCAATGACACGAACTCGGCTGAACAGAACGCGTTGCTTTATGTGCCGACCGGTGTGAACGATCCGAATCTAACCGACTTTAGCAACGTCGCCGATGCTGATCAACGCGCGGCGCTTCTAGCTGATCAGGCTGACGCGGTAACAAGGCTGCTTGCCGCTATTGAGACTGGTGAAGGTGTTGATAGCAATCTGAACTGCAACTTTACCCCGGGTCAGACGGTTGAGCGCAATCAATGCCGCAACAGCTGGTTCTTCGACATGGACCTACGGATCAGTCAGGAACTTCCATTCCTTGGAAGCTTGACTGGTATCAAGGACGATAAGATCGAGTTGTTTGCTGACTTCGACAACTTCCTCAACTTCCTCGACAGCGGCTGGAACACTCGCCGTGCACTCGGTGGTTTTGATGGCCGTGTCGATCTTGTCGATGGTGCGTTTGACGACCAAGGTCGTTACGTCATCACAAACTTCAACGATGGTGCAGGCGAAGCCAACACCTTCGAATCTAACACTGCATGGCGCATTCAAGTCGGTGCTCGCTACGAATTCTAATTCGTCGCATACTGACTAACGAAACGAGCGGCGGGGCCTTAACGGGCTCCGCCGTTTGCGTTTTGAGGACTGGTTTAACCGCCAGCGCCGCCGCTTCGCGCTGCGGTTTGGTCTCGGTCCTCGGCAATGCTGAGCACATCGCGCAGCAAATTAAGTTGGACCGTAGGATCAAACTCGCTGCGCAGTGCTCGTTCCAACATGGCAGCCCGGTCGCCCAGCTCCGCCTCTCCAAACATGGCAGCGGTTCCGGCAAGCTTGTGCAGCAGCCGCATCACCTCCTCCTTTTGCTCTTCATCAAAACCGCCTAGGCTGAGCGCGGTTTGCAGCGCTTCCAAAGCCTCCTCACGGCGGGTTTCCCACCGTTGCAGCAAGGCGGGGGAATGCGAGTGGAATTGCTCGCCTGGAGGGGCCGGAAAGTCGATAATCTGCGAGCTGGCTGCAAGTTCAGCATGGCTTTCTGGCGCGCCTTCACGATCCGAGAGCTGTTGTTGTAGGGGATCGTCTTCGTGCTGAGCCGAAGGACCGGCATCGATAATCCTGGTCGGTAGCCAGCGCTGAAGGGCACGGGCCAGCTTGGTGAATTGGAGCGGTTTGGCGAGATGTGCCTGCATGCCGGATTCGCGCGCAGCGGTGATGTCTTCGGGAAACGCATTGGCGGTGAGCGCTATGATCGGCAGAATATCTCCGCCAATCCCTTCGCCGCGGATCGCGCGGGTTGCGGCATAACCGTCACACCCCGGCATCTGCACATCCATCAATACAAGGTCATAGGGATCGCCGCGGAGGTATGCGTCGATCACCATAGCGATCGCTTCATTCCCATCATGCGCGGTCGCGACGTTCTGGCCGCATTGCTCGAGCATTTCCGTGGCCAGCAGGCGGTTCACATCGTGATCCTCCGCCAGCAAGATGCGCGATCCGCGCGGCAACTGCTCTGGCTTTGGCGGTTCGGATGCAGGTTCCAGTGCTGGCAAGGGTTGGGCTTTGGAAAATGGCAGTGTCAGTGTGAAGCATGAGCCGCGCCCTGGCTCGCTTTGGACATTCAAGCTACCGCCCAGCAATTCAGCCAGTTGACGGCTGATGGAAAGGCCCAGTCCAGTCCCGCCATATCGGCGCGCTGTGCTGTTCTCACCCTGAGTAAAGGGTTTGAAGATGCTGCTCAGGCGTTCGGGACTGATCCCGATTCCGGTGTCGAACACTTGAACAATGATCTTGCCGGTCTCAATCCGATAGCTAACCGTGACGCGGCCGAACTCGGTAAATTTGATCGCATTGGCGATCAGGTTGAGGGCAATTTGCCGCACACGCAGCCCATCGGTTGTCACCCAGGATTCGTCTGCTTCGCTTTCGAAATGGAGCTCTAGGCCTTTTTTCTCGGCGCTTGGCCGGTGCAGGGCGGTGCATTCCTCCAGGGTCGCATCGAGATCGAGGGCTTGCTTGTCGATGCTGATCTGCCCCGCTTCTATCTTGGAGAAATCGAGGATGTCATTGAGCAGCAACATCATGGAACGACCCGATTGCACTATCAGATCCACGTTCCGGCGTTGCTCTGGATCGAGCTCATTTTGCAAGGTCAGTTCCGCAAATCCGAGCACGCCGTTCATGGGGGTGCGGATTTCATGGCTCATATTGGCGAGAAATTCTGATTTCGCCCGCGCTGCACGCTCTGCCTTGCGCCGGGCGCGGGTAAGCAGGAGTTCCAGCTCCACTCGCTCAGTCACATTTCGTGCTGAAACAACAATGCCCTCGCGCTGTCCGGTTTCGGGGCTGTAAGCGATCGCGCATTCTGCCTCGATGAAAACTGGCAGGCCGTCCTCGCTGTCGGAAAAGCGGCGATAGGTGAAGCGCTCATTTGTGCTTGCGCCGGAGATCAAGCGCTCCTGGGCTTCAGAGATGAGTTCGCGAGAATCCTCGTGTGTGCGATCGCTAGGCCGCTTCCCGATGAAGTTCTCTGGCGACTCTCCCATCACGCTCGCAACCGATGGCGAGGCGTATGTGCAGCGCCCCTCAAGGTCAAAACACATCAATGCATCGGTGGTGTTGTCCGCCAATAGGGCTAGCTCACGCCGACCTATTTCCAACTCCTCTATCATCCGTTCGCGCCCGGCCAGAATAACGGCAACAGGCAGGCCTGTTAGAAAGTTGGCAGCGACAAACGCCTGGAGCAGATGCGCCTGCATCTGAGCGGGCGCGCCGGCCGCTGAAATGGGGCCGTGTCCGCTCCAGGTCATGGCCATGGCGACAAACGCCAGCAATACCACGAAGATCGCGGTGCCCGTGCTGCCTAAACGAAATGCATGCAGCAAAGTGATCGGCGGGATCAGAAACAGCAGTGGATAGCTGGGTTGGTAGAACACCAGGAAAGCGCAACCGGCGCCCGCCACCAGTAAGACGGATCGCTCAATCAGCTGCGCATTGTCAGGGCGTCGATAGTTTCGGATGGCGTCATAGAGGAGCAAGGCTGTCGGAACGATCAACACCATGCCGAGGCTGTCGGTAAGGAACCATGTCTTCACCGTGTCAGCCATGGCCGCCATGTCAGGAACCATCGCAAGCACTGCGACGAATGCGGACAGCAAAGGACCAACCAGCCCGCCGACCAGGACAATCTTGGCCAGGTGCTCCAGGTTGGTCATGTCGGGATGCGTCCCGCACGCTAGCCGTACGAGAGAGACGACAATCGCAATGTCGACGATATTGGCTGCGGCAAACACCAGCGGCTGATGAAGCGGGAAATCGGGACTGAGATTGCCAATAAAGCCTGACACAAAGATCGCGGCCAAAAATGGGATTTCATTGTTCAATCGGGCGCGCAGCAGAAACGCTACAGCGACCGCATTCGGGAGCCAAATCTTGGCCAAGGCGCCGCCAAAACGCGATAATTCGAGGCTGATGATCGCCAGCGCTGCAAACACGACAAAGCCAATTGCCGCGCCCATCGCGCTGCGGCGGTCGATCGTACCTATTGCAAAGCAAGCCAGGCGCGCCGGCTCTGTGGGTTTTACTGCGTGCACGAACCTTGCACTCCATCGCTAACCCTTGAACAATGGCGTATAGTGCATACCGCCGCGTTCGCGTTGAGATGCGGACAAATACCTAAAGACGCAAAGGACAATGGGGAGGTTATGGCAAAAGCGAACTATGCGGCGCGTGGCCGCCGACCGCGTTGGCCCTTGCTGGTTTTCATCGTGCTGGCTCATTTGGCCGCGCTCTATGGTCTTGCCCGTGCCTTTGCGCCTGACTTGACGGCATCGGTTGAACGCAGCGTCGTCTCGACATTCTCGGTAACGATTACTGCTCCGCCAGATCCGCCACCACCTGAAAATGAGCCGCAACCTGATGAGGGCGCGCAAGGCGATCCAGGGCGCCAGGCCGTGCCGAAACCCGTCACCGCGCCCACTCCGAAGGTGCTGGTAAAGCAAGACCGCCCTCAACCGCGCGCCTCATCAACCGGCACGGCGGTCAATTCTGGCGCTCGTGAGACCGGCGATGGCACGGGCGCAGCGGGCAGCGGCCTGGGCACAGGCAGCGGCAATCGCGGCGGCGGGCAGGGCGGCATTGCTGTCAGCAAGCCGGTCCATATATCCGGATCGATCAACAATGCGCGCGATTATCCAGTCCCAGAGGGTGGCCGCAAAGCGCGGCGCGGAACCGAAGTGATCGTGAAAGTGACGGTTGGGGTTGATGGGCGTGCCCGCAATTGCTCAATCTATCGGGCTAGCCCGGACGCAGAGGCCGACCGCATCACTTGCCAGTTGGTCGAGAGCAGGCTGGGTTTTCGGCCGGCTCAAGATGCCAATGGTAATCCTGTTGCAGCGCCGTTCTATTGGCGGCAAAGGTGGTTTTGATATCCCGGGGTCCTGACCCTTGTTACCCATCGTTAGTCCCTCTCGCGCTATGACTCCTGCCCTATGACCTCAGCCAAAATTCATCCTGTTATCTTGTGCGGCGGCGCGGGCACTCGGCTGTGGCCGGTTAGTCGCCGGGACAAGCCAAAGCCGTTCCTGCCGTTGATCGGCGAGACGACTTTGTTTCAGCAGGCGATTGAACGGACCAATGAGGCCGGGCAGTTCGCAGCGCCTATGGTTGTGGCGGGTCAGGCGCATGCGGATCTGATAGAGCGGCAATTGGCGGACATATCCTGCACCGCAAAGCTGATCATTGAACCGGCGGCACGCAATACGGCCCCGGCCATTGCGCTGGCTGCGGCGCGGCTTGATCCGACTGCGATCATGCTGGTGTGCCCGAGCGACCATCACATTGCGGATACAGCAGCCTTTTGCGCAGCCGCCAGTGCTGCTGCTGAGTTGGCGGAGGACGACCACCTGGTTTCCTTTGGGATCGCGGCAGATCGCCCTGAAACGGGCTATGGCTATCTGAGGCGCGGCGAGCCTTTACCGGGTGGTTTTGTGATTGAGCGCTTTGTCGAAAAGCCAGATTTGGAGACAGCGCGGGCCTATCTCGACAGCGGTGATTACAGCTGGAACGGAGGCATTTTTGCCTTTCGTGCGGGTGCGTTTTTGGACGAATTGACTGCGCATCGCCCGGATATGGCGGAGCTGGTTCAGCGTGCTGTCGATCATGGTGACGAGGAAGGCACGCGGTTCAATCCATCCAGCGATGCCTTTGCGGCGATCACCGGCGAGTCGGTGGATTATGCGGTTATGGAAAACACCGCGCGGGCGGCCATGGTGCCCGCTGATATGGGCTGGTCGGACATTGGCAATTGGGCCGCGCTGCATGATGCACTGCAAAGTGGTGAGAGCGGAAATGTCGCCCCCGAAAATGGCGAGCTTGCCGATTGCAAAAACGTGCTCGCGATCAGCGATGGACCGCGTATTTCTGCAATTGGGCTTGAGGATGTGTGCATCATCGTCGATGGCGACGAGGTATTGGTAACCACCCGCGATGGCGCACAGAAAGTGGGCAAGCTCTCAGGACCAAATGAGTAATGAGCCCTAATCCAGCAACCAAGCGCTTCGAAACGGAGCCGGGACACTTCGCTCGCAAGCTTGCCACGCGCCGGGTTGAGAAGGTATGGGGGCGGGCCAATTTACCCTCGCCGTTTGATCGCCGGTCGGTCGCGCGAACCAAGGGCCCTGACGGCCGGCCAATGCTGGTCGGTGAGGTCTGGTTTGAACCCCCTCCAGAGCTGGAACAACTGCTGGTCAAATATCTTTTCACCAGCGAGAAATTGTCGGTTCAGGTGCACCCGGGTGATGACGATGCCCAGGGCGATGAAGCGGGCAAAGACGAATGCTGGCTGGTGCTGGATGCACAGCCGGGTGCGAAGCTGGCAATTGGATTTGAAGAGCCGGTCACGTCTGAGCAAATGAAACAGGCCGCGATCAGCGGTGATATTGAAGGCCTGCTGACCTGGTATGAGGCGAAGGCTGGCGATCTGTTCTTTCTGCCAGCGGGGACGGTCCATGCAATTGGGCCGGGATTGAAGCTGATCGAGGTGCAGCAGAACAGCGATACCACCTTCCGATTGTATGATTACGGTCGCCCACGCGAACTGCATTTAGAGCGCGCGATGGCTGTTGCGAGCTGCGGCAGGTATGAGGCCAGGCATGCAGGCACGATTGCCGAACGAGGGCAGGCCCTGTTCGATGCGCCGCATTTCCGTGTCGACCGGGTTGAGGGTGTTCCGGATGCAGAAACCAGCGCGGCCTTTGACGGCCCGATGTTGGTGTTGCCAATCGAAGGTGAGGTCAGATGGTCTGCTCAGGCGGAGGGCGCTGGCGACGATACGCGCGCCCAAGCCGGTGAATGTGTGGTTGCGAGCGGCCTTAAGCTGTTCGACTTTTCCGATGCCAAGGTGACTTTGCTGATTAGCGCCAAACAGGTTTGAGCGCGCCGCCTCTGCTGCATTGGAGGAAGGAATACGCTCTAGTGCTTTTCGAGCAATCTGCCGCCTTCTTTTCGAACGGCCTTTTCAATTAGCGGTTTGGCCATGCTCAAGATTACCGGCAGTTCAAACTCAATGATCGCCTGTGTGTCTTCCACTTCTACAAAGCCGGTAACGCTCTGGCCGAAAACACTGACCTGCAGGTCCATTCTGTCTTCATGCGGCCAAGACGTTTCAACCTCGGCCATGCCTTCAGGGAAAAACCCGCCGATTTCACCAGCATGTTCGTGCATGCGGCGGCGAACCTCCTCGCGCCCCAATTCGTGCGGCAGGGCAATTCTCATTTCGGCGTGTCCTCCAGGGCCTCTGCCCCGCCATAGCGGTATTCGAGATAACGGTCCTTGATCGCCAGATCGTCTAACGCGCCCTCCGCCAGGCGGCGGGTGACGCGGTCCAGCTCACCGCTGATCTTGCCTAGGCTATCAGCCAGACGGTCATCAGCCGATTTGCCGACGTGATCTTCGCTGCGCAAATGCTCCGGAATTTTCCGGTAGTTGTCGATTGTCTCAGGGATATATTCACCCACCAGCTCGCGCACTTCGGCGACGCTGGGGTGGGATTGATCGACCGTTTCCAGTTGCAGCCCGAGGGCATCCAATTGCACGCCAAGCTCATCGACCAGCTTCACCGCCGGTGGGGGCAGGGCGGGGCGCTGAGCCTCCAGCCACAGCTCGGTGCGGGCGACCATTTGTTTCGGTTCGCCCTGCTTCAGCTCAGTGCGCTTGGGCACTTTGATCTTGGGAAAACTCGAGAAGACCGCGACGGCGACGGCAGTAGCGACAACGACTGCCATAAGGCCCCAAAATTGGATGCCATTGAACATGGCGCCCGCAATGCCTGCTCCTAACCAAATCGCGAACACCGCAAGTACGATATTGCGCACCTTCTTGAGCAAGTTCTTGGTCTTTAGCCCAGCGGATCCTTTGCCGATGCTATCGCCGGGCCGGTGCGTGCCGCCTTCGCGCTGCACCTGCAGGCTCTTGCCCGCCGCGCTCAGGATCTGATCCGATTGTGTGGTGGTATCTTGCATCGCCAGCCTTAGCTCTCCAGCGCCAGTAATGACGGCTCAGAGGAGACCTTGGCCTCAGCCTGCGCTTGTCCTTCTGCGCGGGCGATATAGCCTTTCGACTTCTCAACCTCATCGGTCAGAACGGTGACGGTTTGCTTCATGCTGGCCAGCGCCTTCACCTTGAACTCGTCGACCTCGTCCATCGTGTCATAGATGTTCTGGAACGCGCGCTGCAGCGTTTCCAATGGAATGGTGCTGGAGGCTGCCTGCTCGTGGATTTGGCCGGTCTGCTCGCGCAGCAGCGTGCTGGTGGAATCGATAATGTCGCTTGTGGTCTGGTTGAGCGCGGTAATCTGGCCCAGCACAAGCCGCTGGTTGGTCATCGCCTGAGCCACCGTCACCGCCGTGCGCAATGCGCCCACGGTCGTGGTGCTGGCGCGGTCCACGCCCTTGACCAGCTCGACGTTGTTTTTCTTCACCAGATCAAGGCTGAGATAACCTTGAACGCTGACCGCCATTTGCGTCAGCAGATCTTGCGTGCGTTGGCGGACATAGAACAGCGCGCTTTCGCGCAGAGCTTTTGCCTTGGCGGGATCGGTCGTATCCAGCTCATCGGCTTTCGCCTCAAGCTTGGCATCGAGCTTCTTGGCGATGTGGATCATCTGCTCCAGTTCACCCATTGCCGCCCACAGCTTTTGCCGTTCGACGTCAATCGCTGCATTGTCCTCGTGCAGTTCTTTCTTACCGGATGAAAGACGCTCCAGGATGGCCTGAATGTGGCCCTGAGAAGAGGTGTAGCTGTCAAAATAGTTCTGCAACTTGTTACCGAACGGGATTATGCCAAACAGCTTGCGCGGCGCCAGCAGCTTACCCTTGCGGCCCGGATCGAGGTCTTCGACCGTGCGCCGCAGCTCCGCCAGATCGGCGCCAACTGTGCCGTCACCGTCCATTGAGCGCACTGGGCGATCGAGGAAGCGGTTGGACATTGCGGCGGCGGCGCGGATTTGCTCCTGTCCCATGCGCGTGATCTGATCGACCTTCTCGCCAAAGGCTGGTGAATTGGCGTCCTCAGCAACGAGTTCCGTCACAAAGCCATCGACCTTCTCATCGAGCTTGGACTTCTTTTCCTCGTCCACCGGGACCAGCCCTGCGGCCTTTTCCGGCGCAACCGCTGGCACGGGATCTGGCGGGCTCAATTCAAAATCGGTGGCCGTCTTGGTGGTGGTTTCCGTCGTATTCATCGGGCTTCTTCAACTCCCTGAAGTCGTGGCTTACGCCAGCCTATATGCTGGTGGCAGCGGCTTGAACTGGCTGCATCTCTCTTACTGTATTAGTAATCTAAGACACACTATTCAAGATAGTGCCTTATCGCTGGGCATGCGTCCATTCAAAAGCGTGCGCTGGCCCCGGCGTGACAGCCGGGCATTCGCGAGCATGCTTTTGTTTGCGGGATTTTACGCGTAACCGCATAGGAGTGAGCATAGAAAGACACGGACATAATCATGCAGAATGATGGGGATCGCAGGGCGAATTTGAGCGAGGACCAGGACACCGCGCGCAATACGGGGCAAGGCTCGGCCATGGCGGCGGCGTCATCGGCTGCGGGTACATCTGCTGCCTCCAGGGCGACCGGCCATCCCGATCCCACCCCTTCAAAATCGAGCTTTTCGCGTGTCCTGTTTAGCTGGCGGCGGTGGTGGCTCGAAGATGTTGTGGGGACCGTCCAGCAATCGAGCGTGATTGAGAAGCGGCGCGAGGATTGCGCCCTTTCAGAGCGCTATCTGTTTATGACCGCGATGAGCGGCGGGATCGCGATCCTCGGCCTGCTGCTGTCCTCACCAGCGGTGGTGATCGGCGCGATGTTGCTCTCCCCGTTGATGGGGCCAATTATGGGCCTCGGCTTTGCCCTGGCGATTGGCGATTATCAGTGGCTGAAACAATCTGCGCGCAGCCTGGCCTGGGGCAGTGTGATGGCGGTCGCTCTATGCGCGCTGATCGTGTTTTTCTCGCCGATCCAGACGATTACGCCAGAGATCGCAGCGCGCACCCGGCCCAACTTGTTTGATCTGATGGTCGCGCTGTTTTCGGCGCTGGCGGGTGCCTATGCGATGATCCGCGGGCGCGAGGGCACGATTGTAGGCGTTGCGATTGCGACCGCTTTGATGCCGCCGCTTGCGGTTGTCGGCTTTGGCCTGGCGACCTCGAACTGGACGGTCTTCTCCGGCGCGCTGCTGCTGTATGTCACCAACCTTATCACGATTGCGCTGGTCGCCTGGGCGATGGCGCGCCTCTATGGTTTCCGCCATGCACTCAGCCAGCGGCAAACCTATTTTCAAAATCTGATGGTGGCGGTGGTCTTTATCGCGCTCGCCGTGCCTTTGGGCCTGTCGCTTAGCCAAATCGCGTGGGAGGCGAATGCTCAGCGGATTGTCCGCAGCGAGATCGTTGAGACCTTTGATGATCGCTCTCGCCTGAGCGAAATGGAGATTGAATTTGGCGGAGAAGGGCTGGGTGTGAATGCCACCGTCCTGACGCCGCGACTGCGCGCGGATGCGGAAACGGATGTTGAACGTGCATTGATGAGTCGGCTGGGGCGTCCGGTCGAACTGACCCTGACGCAATACCAGGTCGGAACCAGCGCCAGCGCGGCTGAAGAGGCCGAAATTTCCGCCACTCGCGCCAATGAAGAGGCCGCCGCGACAGCGCGCGCGGAAAACCTGGCTCAGCGATTGGCGCTGATCGCAGGCGTTCCGGTTGAGGACGTCTTGGTTGATCGCACGCGGCGCAAGGCGATGGTGCGTTCTAAGCGGCTCGATGGTGCGTCCCTGTCCGCCTATCGCACGCTGGAGGAACGGATTGCTGCGACTGAGCCAGAATGGACTATCGAACTGCTCCCACCAATGGGGCGCCTGCCGGAAACAATCGAATTTGAAGAGGGCGAGCCAACAGCCGCAGGCATGACTTCGCTGCTCGTCATCGCTTGGGCGGGGCAAAGGCTCGATGTGCCTGTGGTGATTTCGGGCAATGCAGAAAATGCCGCCCGTGCCGCCGAGCTGATGGCGGAAAACAGCTTGCAGGCCCGCGTCGAGGCGAGCTCTGGTACAGTGCGCGCGCGCTGGGCTGATCTGTCCGAATAGGTTTGCTATCGAGTATGGAGCGGGTGGCTCAGCAGGTTTGAGCGATTGCTCAAACTTAATAGACTAAGCCGCCAGCTCCAGCGGGACAATCTCGCCTGACAGGTAGAGCTTCTTCGCCTTGGCCCGGCTTAGCTTTCCAGAGGAGGTGCGCGGCAAAGTGCGCGGCGGCACCAATTCGACAACGCAGCTCATACCGGTGACCGAGCGGACCTTGTCGGCGATCTGCTCGCGTAGGTGAATGCGCTCCGCCGGGTCAGAGACGCGGCAATGGACCAGCACAGCGGGCGCTTCTTCGCCATTGTCGGTTTCGATCGAGAACGCGGCGATGTCGCCGTGGTTGAAGCCGGGCAATTGCTCGACCGCCCATTCAATATCCTGCGGCCAGTGGTTCTTACCGTTGATGATGATCATGTCCTTGGCGCGGCCGACAATGAACAGATAGCCGTCGGCCAAATATCCCATATCACCGGTATCGAGCCAGCCATCGACCAGGCAATCCTCGGTCGCTTCTTCATTGCGGAAGTAAGAATGCATCACGCTGGGGCCGCGGCACCAGACTTTGCCGATTTGATGGTCGCCGCGGGCATGGCCGTCTTCGCCGCGAATTTCGACTTCCATATCGGGCAGGGTCTTGCCGCAATTGACGATCGCTCGGTAGCGGGCCGGGCGTGAGATGTCGCGCGGCGTGCCGGACAGGCGCTCTTCCTCGACCAGCTCAACCCGAATGCCTTCGCCTGGCGGCATCACAGTTACCGCCAGAACCGCCTCAGCCAGGCCGTATGAGGGGGTAAAGGCGCTCGCTCTAAAGCCAGCGTCTGCAAAGGCGTTGACGAAGCTTTGCATGACGTCCGGGCGGATCATATCTGCACCGTTGCCCGCGACGCGCCAGCGCGACAGGTCAAAACGTTCCGCGACATTGCTCTGGCTGGAAATGCGGCGCGCGCAAATGTCATAGCCAAAGGTCGGTGAGTAAGAGAGCGTGCTGCCAGGATTGCGGCTGATCACGTCGAGCCATGCTAGCGGTCGGCGGGCGAAGGCGTCTGGTTTAAGATAATCGCCGGAAACCTGATTGGCGATCAGAGACAGGAAGCATCCGACCAGACCCATATCGTGATACCACGGCAGCCAGCTGACGCAGCGTTCGTTCTCGCCGAGTTGCATGCTGGTTGAATGGCCATAAAGATTATGCAGCAGAGCCCGATGGGTCACCGCAACCCCAGTGGGGAAGCGCGTCGAGCCAGAGGAATATTGCAAATAGCAGATGTCTTCCGGATCAGCTTTCGGCAGCTCGCATTCGGGCGCCTCGCGTTTCACGAAATCCTGCCAGCTTTCACTGGGACAACCTTGGCGTGTCGCCGCAGCGCTCGCCATTTCAGCGATTTCTTCTGGATAGATCAGGATCTTTGGATCGGAGCTGTTCAATTGCACCGCAAGCTGATCGATGAAGCTTTCCTTGCCGCCAAAGCTGGTTGGTAGCGGTAGAGGCACGGGCCACGCGCCAACATAGACGCAGGCACAAAACAGGGCGGCAAATTCCGGTCCGGTTTCCGCGATCAGGGCGATGCGATCTTCCTTGCCAATCCCGCTCGCGGTGAGGCGGCGAGCCATGACAAGGGCGTCTTCGCGAAGCTCAGAATAGGGGTAAACGCGCTCTAATTGTCCACGCATATCATGGAAGTTGAGGCCCTTTTGGCTCTTCGCAGCGTAGTCAATCGCGTCGTTGAACGTCTCAAACTGCGCTCTGATGCGCGGCAATTCGCAATCATTCGGCGTCGGCGTCAATGCGGCGTCGGTCATAATTTTCTAGCGAAACCCGTCAGTTACAGCGCGGCATAGCACGCCAAATCCCGTCTGCGTTGCGCGCTGGACATCTAATCCAACACGCTCCACACTTAGCTATTTGATAACGAGTGTGGCACCAATAAGGCAAGATGGTTTCAAAAGATACCAAACCCTTCTCGGCGAGTCGCGCAAAACATGGCGCAAGAAACGACCGAGCGAGCCGTCGCCGCCGCCCGCTCGATGAAACTTCCTTGCGTGATTTAGCACTTTCCTATGTCGCTCGTTTTGCGACCAGCGGGGCCAAACTTGAGGCCTATCTGGCGCGCAAAATTCGCGAACGCGGGGTCGCGGGAGCCGATGATGATGACGACGGCGCTCAGCCCCGGCTTGATGTGCGCGCAATTGTTGAGCGCCTGATCGAGCTGGGTTATGTCGATGATGCGGCCTATGCCAAAGCAAAGAGCCGCGACATGATGGCGCGCGGCCTTGGCGCTAGGCGGGTGGATCAAGCGCTCTATGCGGCTGGCATTGAAGAGGGCGTGCGCAGCGATCAGACCCCCAGCGAGGCGGCGGCCCGGCATGCGGCGATATTGCTCGCAAAGAAACGCCGCTTTGGCCCGTTTTGCCAGAAAGACATGGATCCCAAGCTGCGCGAAAAGCAGATTGCAGCGATGCTAAGAGGCGGGCATGACTTTGCCGCCGCGCGCTTTATTGTGAGCGCTGAGAACGAGGAAGAGATAGAACAATGGTTAGCCGAGGCGCAGGACGAGGACAGCGAGAGCGAGGAATTTGGCCGCACGGGCGCGGGGCCGTGGTGAAGTCTGCATCGCTTATTTTGGCAGCCATGCTTGCCGCATGTTCGCCGGCAGAGGCTGGGCCTGAGGCGGCGGGCAGCCAATCGGCCAGCAGTGGCGCTGATACGACCGTGGTGACCCAAGAGGCACCGCGCTATCATCCGGTTTCAACCTTGCAGGTGATCGACGTCACCATCGAAGGCGCAGCGGGTACGCATGTGTTCAACACAGAGCTCGCCATCACCCCGCAAGAGCAGGCTCGCGGACTGATGTTCCGTACCGAGCTTGGCGATGATGAGGCCATGCTGTTTCCCTCTTACCCGCCGGAGCAGCGCAGCTTTTGGATGAAGAACACACCGCTCTCGCTCGATATTATCTTCATCGGCACGGACGGCCGGATCAGCAATATTGCCGCCAACACTGTGCCCTATTCGCTCGGATCGGTGCCTTCGAAAGGGATCGCCAGCGCGGTGTTTGAAGTGCGTGCAGGCCTGTCAGAAGAGCTGGGCATCAAGCCCGGAGACCTCGTGACGTACAAGCTGCCTGAGTAACCTTCGCTCCTGCTGACGCGCCGCGGGTGCGAGAATGCCCAAATCCGCGTCTCCTGGCGCTTGAAGCCCGCACCGAATCATACTAATCGCTTCGCCCATGGGATTATTCGGAAAAATCTTCACTTGGTGGGACGGCGCCACCATCGGTACGCTTCTGTGGTCGGGCCGCAATGGCGAGCATGTTGGCACCGATGCGCAGGGCAATAAATATTATCGCCAGGCCAAGAATCCGCGTGCGGGCGATAAGCCCAATGGCTCCAATATCAGTCGTGAGCGGCGCTGGGTGATCTATGACGGCGCCAACGATTCCAGCCGAGTGCCCTCAGAATGGCATGGATGGCTGCATGGCTCGTTCGATGATGTACCAGAGAGTAACCTGCCCCCGGCAAAGATCTGGGAAGCGGATTACACCCCGAATGCGACCGGCACAGCCCAAGCTTACCGTCCGCAAGGCGCACTGGAAAAGGGCGGCAAACGCGCCCGCGCAGTTGGAGATTACGAGGCGTGGACCCCGGAGGGGTGAGCCTGATGCGCGCGGCTTTCATTCCCGTATTGGCGCTGGCATTGGCTGCGTGCGAAAGCGGCGCTCCTGAAACGGAGCCGGCCGCCCGCGCCACCGAAGTACCAGAAGGCCTGGAAGGTTCGGAAGTTTCCGAAATCGACGTGGAAGAGGTTGAGGGTGCGACCCCGATGACCGAACGCGTGGCGACCATTGGTCTGCTGAACAAGCGCAATAACGTTAGCCAGGATTTTGAGATCAAGCCGGGTGAAACCCGCCGTTCTGGCCCGGTCGTGATCCGGCTTCAGGCGTGCGAGCGCACCGCGCCATGGGAAATGCCTCAGGAAACTGGCGCCTTTGTCCAGGTGCTGGTGCAAGAGCGCGGTTCAGATGATTTTGGAACGGTCTTTTCCGGATGGCTGTTCAAAAATTCACCCAGCCTGAATGTGGTTGAGCACCCGGTCTATGACGTCTGGGTCAAAGATTGCGCGATGGCCTTTCCTGGCGAAGAGTGACCTGGGGAATGAGCGCCGGGATCGGCGAATTCTCTAAATGCTTGGTTTAGACTGAGCCGAGGCGGCGCTTCGCGGGCTTTCTGAACCAGTTCCAGATAATCTGCTTGAGGCATTTCGACTGCACCCAAAGACGCGAGATGATCGGTCATGAACTGGCAGTCGAGCAGCTCATATCCCGCGTGCCTCAGCAGTGCGACCAGCCACGTCAGCGCGACCTTGCTGGCATTGTCCGCGCGCGAAAACATGCTTTCCCCGCAGAACACCCGGTCGAACGACACACCATAGAGTCCGCCGGCGAGCACTGGCGCGCTGCCATCCTCCTGTTCTGGCGTGATCCAGCATTCGATGGAATGCGCCGATCCATGCGCGTGCAGCTCCTTGTAGCTGGCAATGATCCGCTCGCTGATCCAGCTCTCCGGATGGCCCGGACGCGGCGCGGCGCAGGCCTGCATCACGGTGGAGAAATCGCGGTTGAGCGTGACGGCGAAGCGATCCTGCCTCACGGTCTTGCGTAGTGATTTCGACATGCGGAAGGTCTCAAGCGGAACAATCGCGCGCTCACGCGGCTCGACCCAAAAGACATCAGGATCATCGCGCCGGTCCGCCATCGGGAAAATGCCGCTTTGATAGGCGAGCAACAGCATGTCGGGCGGGATTGGCGAGGGGAAGGGCGAGTGCATATTGCGCCTACCTATAGCAGGATGAGATGTGCCCTCACCATAAGTATGTTGATCTTGTGTTGCCTATCCTGATTTGCTGATCTAATGCGCAGCCCGCCCATGCAGGGGCGTAGCTCAGTTGGTAGAGCGTCGGTCTCCAAAACCGAAGGTCCAGAGTTCGAGTCTCTGTGCCCCTGCCATTTCCCCACATTCGAGAAACTGCAGCGCCGATTCGAGCGAGCATTGCGTGTGAAATCCGTTCAGGCTGGACAGGCGGCGACCTAATGCCACTGGCCAAGGTCAAACACGTCATCAGATTGTCGCGTTCCGACAATTATTCCCGGGTCAATTGGGGGTACACCTTAATCCAGCAGTTGTTTCTTGCGAACGACTTTGAGCCATATGAAGCACGTCCCAGCGAGACGACTATCTCAATGGGCCAACAGCATGGAGCTATTCATGGAGAGGCGTCTGTCAGGTGTAGTCAGTCAGAACGGTAGCAAGCGAGATCACTGGTCTAGCCCCAGACCGTACACTGATGAGTTGCTGCGGCGGAAAAAACACGGCCCCATTCGTCCGATGGAATATGATGAACCGGGTGCGGGCGAACGTTTTGTTCGCTTGTTTTTCAGACGCTGAACCAAGGGCCGCCTCTAGGCGATCCGATAACTCCAACTGTCTCATACCCCAAAAGGGCCGGTCTGTACCTGGCAGACCGGCCCTTCATGTTTAGGGCTTAGTATTCCTCTGGTTCTTCCGGCGTGTCTGCATGGTGATCTTCGCCAGCAGTCTTGTCTCCGCGAGCGAGTTTGAACACTACGCCAGATAGCAAGATCAGAGCGAGCAGGTTTGGTAGGGTCATTGCAGCGTTGGAAATATCGCCGAGGCGCCAAACCAATTGCGAAGGCTGCGTTGCGCCAACAAAGATCGCGACGCACCAGATCACTCGCCAGATGATATGCAGGATCTTCTCGCCGCCACGGGTTGAACCAGGGACCCGGTCATAGAGGAAGGTGATCGCTCGCTCACCGTAATAACTCCAGGTGAGCAAGGTGGTGAACACAAACAAGATGAGCGCTACGCTTACCACCAAAGTTCCCAACGGTACGCCTGCGATCAGCGTTGGGAATGCCGCGGCATAAGCGGCGATTGTGGTCGAGACACCGGCTGTTTCTACCGTGCTCAGGTCTGACTGCCAGACATGGTCAACAGCTTGGCCGCCACCGGTGAAGTCACCTTGGACGGTCAGGATTACCAGTGCGGTCATCGTACAAATCACGATTGTATCGATGAAAGTACCCAGCATCGCCATACGGCCTTGCTGTTCAGGATCGTTGGTCTGCGCCACCGCGTGCGCGATCGGTGTCGAACCTTGGCCAGCCTCGTTAGAGAACAGTCCGCGAGCAACGCCTGCACGGATTGCGATGATAATCAATGCGCCAACAAAACCGCCTTCTGCGGCCTGGTTGTTAAACGCGCCTGCGAATATGCGACTGAACGTTTCTGGCAGGTCGCCAGCATTCAGTATCAAGGCAATAATGGCCAGCACAATGTACGCCGCAGCCATAACAGGCACCACTCGCTCTGCGACATTGCCGATAGATTTGATCCCGCCGATGATCACTACGAAAACGGCAAAAGCGACGACGAGACCGCCAACCCAGCGCTCAATTCCAAACAGCTCATTGAGGCCGGTTGCCACCTCGTTGGCCTGGATTGAATTCCCGGTAACAAGGGCGGAGAACAAGGTGCCGAGGCAAAAGATGATCGCTAGCCACGTATATTTCGGACCAAGACCCATCATAATGTATGTCATGGGGCCGCCGCGGTACGTGCCGTCAGACGTCTTCTCCCGGTATCTGATCGCCAATGAACCCTCTGCAAAGGCCAGTGCCATGCCGATCAGTGCCGTGACCCACATCCAAAAGACAGCGCCCGGTCCGCCCCAGGCAATAGCAAAGGCCACGCCAGCGAGGTTGCCGGTACCGACTTGACCGGAAAGTGCGGTAGAAAGCGCCGCGAATGGTGAGATTTCTCCTGAGCCTTCGCCCTTACGGCTTTTGAACAGGCCTTTGAGCGCAGACCAAAATTTGACGATCGGGTAAAACCGAAGTCCAATCATCATGTACATGCCCACACCGAGCAGGACCACCACCATCGGAGGAACGGCAACATCGCCGATGCTGAGCCATGAGACGGGTTCACCGTTCCATTCGCCGCCCCATATGAAATCGGAAACATTGACCACGTGGTCGACCAGCGACTTTGATCCGGTGTCTGTTGCTGCCATGATTCGGCGTATCCCCCAAGGAATTGAATTAATAGCGAATGCCCGGAGTAATCCCCTTGGCATGAAGCGGCGCACGCTAGAGCGGTGCCTGCGCCTTGGCCAGCTTTTTAACTTTCGCCTTGTGAGCGAGGTCTGGAATCGGATTTCGTGGTCGAGAGCGCTTGCTATTGCTGCGGCTCGCTAGTAAGTACGCAGCCGTCTTTCAGACATTGATAATCAGACCAGCCCCTCCCGGACCTTGTCCGGGGCGGCGTAGAACCCTACCTGAAAGTCTATGGCGGAAAGACCCGCGAGAGTATTCAAGGACGACAAGGCTTAAACATTATGGCCGAAGAGAAAAAGAGCAGAACATCACCCGCTGAGTTCATGAACCAGGTTCGGTCTGAGACCAGCAAGGTTGTGTGGCCGACGCGTGAAGAGACGATCCGCACCGCGATTTTCGTCTTTATCATGATGGTGATTTTGTCGCTGTTCTTCCTCGGCGTTGATTCTGTCTTCAGCGCTATCGTCAGCTGGCTGCTAACACTCGCGTAAATTGACCCGCGGCGAGGCAGTGCCCGCCGCTTGGTTCACCGGTTCATTTTCGACTTTCTAGGGATTAATCATGGCTCGCTGGTACATCATCCACGCTTATTCGGGCTTCGAAAACAAGGTCAAAGAGGCGATTATCTCTGAGGCTGAGCGGCTTGGCTTGTCCGAGGGCGTTGAGGAAGTCGAAGTGCCGACCGAGACCATTACCGAGGTGAAACGCGGTAAGAAGGTTCAGGTCGAACGCAAGTTTATGCCGGGCTATGTTTTGGCGAAGCTGCGGATGAATGACGACATTTATCACCTCGTCAAAAACACGCCGAAGGTCACCGGTTTTCTCGGCAACAACAACAAGCCGCAACCGATCAGCGAAAAAGAGGCCGCGCGCTATTTCGGCGGGGTCGAAGAGGCGAAGGCTGCACCCAAGCAGCAAGTCAATGTCGATTACGAGATTGGCGACAGCGTCAAAGTGCTCGACGGGCCATTCGCCAGCTTTAATGGCGTGGTCGAAGAGCTCGACTTCGACAAGGCGAAGGTCAAGGTATCGGTATCGATCTTTGGCCGGGCGACCCCTGTTGAGCTCGACTTTGAACAGGTTGAACTGGTCAAGTAGGCGCATTGCGTTCACGTTTGCATCGATTGGCAAAGGCCGCACCGCTCCTCGGTGTGTTGGCTCTGCTTAGTTGTGCTGAAGAGCCAATTCCTATCGATCTGCCTGAGTTCACCGAGCTCAATTGCGCTGACTATGTATCCGTCGAACATGGCGGCGCGATCTATTACAACAATGTCTGGAACAAGGGTGCAGCAGGCGGCTTCGATTGGCGCCAATGCATTGTCGAAGGCGGCAACGCCGATAATCCGACCTATGGCTGGTATTGGCGGTGGCCGGACTCCAGCAGCGACATCTTCGCTCAGCCCCAGGTAAAGATTGGTTCTTCGCCTTGGGATCCGCTGCCCAAGATTGACGACCGTTTCCCATTGGCTCTGGCCGATACGCAAAAGCTCGAAATCGCGCATAGGCTGCGTGTCGTTTCAAACGGCAATTACAACATCGCGACCACCATGTGGCTGGTCGACAGTCCCGAGATTGGTGATGAGCAAAACCGCGCGATCATCCGCGCCGAAATCATGTTTTGGACCTATGCGACCAAAGGGCAGATGGATCCGGCTGGTGAGCGCATCGGCGTAATCGAGGATGGCGGTCAGAAATGGTCAGTTTGGCTTGATCGAAATTGGGGCGACGCGTCCGGCGTAAACGATAACCAATGGATTTATTTGGCGATCAAAGCCGAAGAACCGTCATTCGAAATGCGATTTGACGCGGCAAGCTTGCTTGCGGACCCGCTATTCAAAGATCTCGGACTTCAACAGTTCTATGTTGCAGATATCGAAGTGGGCACGGAGATTATGGATGGCGAAGGCGTGGCCTGGGTTGATAAGTTCGAGGTCACAACCACGCCTTAGGTAAAGGCTGCTTTATGAAGACCAAGCTTTCCATTTGCCGCAAGAAGACGCGTTTTGCCTCTGCCCATGAGGCTGAGGCAGCCGCCGAGGCGGCACCGTTTAAGCTGCGTGCCTATCGCTGCGAGCTATGCCGCAAATATCACTTCACCAGCCGGACCAAGGGCATGAAAACGCCGCGCGCGGAGCTAGCACGTCGGCGCGGTACAAGCTGAACGGCCTACTTCGCTTTCTTGCCGCTCCGTTTCGCAGATGATTTGGCAGCGGGCTTCTTCATTGCTGATAGCTCTGCATCGATGTTGCTATCGAGCTGCAGGGCCGCGATCTCGGCCTCGATATTGGTTGGAGCCTCCTTGATTGCTCCCTCTGTGCCAAATCCAACGCGGCGCTCGATGCTATCAATCCGGTCCATCCGGCGTGCGGTCTTGCTGTCGCCAGCCGCCGCTGCTTGGTTCGATGAGGAGGATGGGTCAGGCAGTTGTTTAAGCTGCTGAAGTACATCGCTACGCTTGGTTTCGAGCTGCGCGATTGCGTCTTCCATTTCAGCCACTGCGTCGCTCAGCTTGCTTGCTTCTTCTTCCAAGAGGCTCGCTTGATTCCGGCCGTCCTCGCGGGCGAGCAGGGCTGATCGCGCCAAATCTTCGCGCTTGTGATCGACCGCAATCTTCGCCTTGGCGGTCCATTCCTCGGCTTGTTCTGAGGTTCGCTGTGCCTTGCGCGTGGTGCGTTCGTGCTCGCGGCGCGTTTTCAAGGCATCGCTGTGCAAGCCAATCAGGCTTTCTTCGATCTCGGTAAGGAGAAGACGCAGCATCTTGCGCGGATCGCTGGCCTTCTTGGCCATGCTATCAACATTGCTAGAAACGATTTCGCGCACGCGTACGGCTACATGGATCATGGTTTTAGTCCCCCAGAATTACTTGACCTCGCGAAATAACCGGCACCTATTGCGCTAAAGTAAATGCGGGCAATTTAATGAGATGCGCGCCCACCGATTACATTGTGTGCTTAGAAGAGCGCCAATAGCGACGACCACGGGCCCCCTCCTTGCTGGGCGTAGGGCGTCGAGTTTTGCTTGCATTTTGGGCGCGCATGGCTATTGCGCCCGCTTCCGCGGCATTGCTGACGGAAATCTCGTGCGGGAGGCTCATGCAAATGGGCTGTTTGACCGCTTAACATGCAGGTGAGCTGAAACGCGCATCTGACAGTGTGAAAGGAGGCCCTGCGTGGCCAAGAAAATCGAAGGCTATATCAAGCTGCAAGTTCCAGCTGGTACAGCAAATCCATCACCGCCAATCGGCCCAGCATTGGGCCAGCGCGGCGTGAACATCATGGAATTCTGTAAGGCGTTTAACGCCGCGACACAGGACCTTGAGAAGAATGCCCCGATCCCGACGACCATTACGGTTTATGCGGATCGCTCGTTCACCTTCACCACCAAAACCCCGCCAGCATCGTACCTGATCAAGAAGGCCGCGAAGCTGAAGAAAGGCTCTGGCGAGCCGGGCAAGGTTGTTGCTGGATCGATCAAGACCAGCGCGCTGAAGGAAATCGCTGAGGCGAAAATGAAAGACCTCAATGCGAACGATATTGACCAGGCTGTGAAGATCATCGCGGGCTCTGCTCGTTCGATGGGCCTCGAAGTGGTGGAGGGCTGATCATGGTGAAGCTTACCAAAAATCAAAAACTGCGCGCTGAGCTCGATTCAGAAAAGCTCTACGGCGTTGACGATGCGATTAAGACCCTGCGCGAGCATGCGTCGAAGAAGTTCGACGAGACTGTAGAGATTGCAATGAACCTGGGTGTTGACCCACGCCACGCTGACCAAATGGTTCGTGGCATGGTCTCGCTGCCATCAGGCACCGGTAAAGACGTGAAAGTTGCTGTGTTTGCGCGCGGTGATAATGCGGATAAGGCCACTGCCGCTGGCGCTGACAAAGTTGGCGCGGAAGACCTCATGGAAGACATGCAGGCTGGCAATCTCGACTATGACCGGATCATCGCGACTCCGGACATGATGGGCGTTGTTGGCCGCCTCGGTAAGGTTCTGGGTCCAAAAGGCCTGATGCCAAACCCGAAGCTGGGCACGGTCACTCCAAATGTTGAGCAAGCCGTTAAGGACGCCAAGGGCGGCCAGGTTGAGTTCCGCGTTGAGAAGATGGGCATTGTCCACACCGGCATCGGCAAGCTGTCGTTCTCTGACGATGCGCTGAAGGCAAACTTTGAAGCGCTGACGCAAGCGATTGTCAAAGCCAAGCCATCGGGCGCAAAGGGCAAATATGTGAAGAAGGTCACTCTGACCTCGACCATGGGTCCAGGTGTTAAGATCGACTTCGCTGAGATCGAAGGCGCATAATTGACTTGGGGCGAGTGCGCATCCGCGCTCTCGCTTCCTCGCTCATGCGACCTTGCGGTCGCATCGCTGCGGGCGGCCAGTCGGCCTTGCGGTTCCTCCGGAACCAATTGGTTCATACTGATAGAAGGGGCTGGGAGCAGAAGCTTCCGGCCCTTTTTGTATCTAGGCCCTTAGCAAGCCGCGAAATTTGCCCAATGCCCCTGAGCGTCCTGCGACGCTTTTGGTCCCTGCAACCAAACCATCAAATCCGGCGCGAGCGCTGAGCAATGTGCGATTGGCAACGCTTGGTTTCAGCATCACGAAGCTAGCGCAGTCTATGCTATCGCTACCAAACATGGCTTTATGCGCGCCGTCGCCTTCCGTGAAATCGAAATAGGCAAAGCGCGCTTCCGCAAACAGGCGTTCTAGCGCTTCCATCTGCAACACTGTGCCTGGCGAGAACCGCGACCATTCCGGGTCATAGCCTAGATGTGCATAGACAAGCGTGTCGCCGATTACCGGCAGAGACAGATAGGCGATCGGCTTACTGGCACCTTTGGGGCCAGCATGCAGCAGATAACAGCGCATTTCGCCTGCTTCTGCCTTGGTGAGCAGCTTGGTCCTTGCCTCCGGCGTTTCCGGCAGGCCAGCGTCAAGCAGGCGCGCCTGATAGGTCTTGGCCGACAATGGCAGCGCCGCATCGAAAAACGCGGCGACTTCGTCTGGCGTCCGGTGCTCTGTAATGGCAAAGCCCTCGCCTGCCTCACTCGCCAGCTTGCGCTGTTTACGCCGCAGGGTGGAGCGAGTCTTGCCGGAAAAGCGGGCGAGATAATCTTCATAACTCGGACAAACCGCCGGTCGCATATCGATATAGTGGCGCTGATAATCCTGCCGTCCGCCGATCAGGTACTGCGGGAATTGCGCCTGAATCGCGGCCACAGCGGATTGCGGTGCGGATAGGATGCGCAGTCCGTCCGGCCCCGACTTCGCTGCACTTAAAGGCGCATCGTCTGCTGCCAGCACGTCTTGCAAGGTGAAGGCCCAGGTCGACAGCGCCCGGCCGACGGACAGCAAGCGCCGCGAACCGACTGTGAAGTCAATAGAGGTGCTTGCGCCTATCATCAAAGCGCGCCGTAGAACGTATTTGATGCGAACTGCTCTGCAATGCGCCAACCAGTGCGCAGCGGGTTTGCGGGCAGCGGGTTGGACGGCAGCGGGTTTGCGGCGGAGCCATGAAGCGGCGGGGTGTCCCGGTAATTGCTGGTAGTGACGCCCTCCATTTCCGCGAGCGCCTCACACAGGCCTTCAAACCGCGTGTTCACAACCCGGTTCAGCGTCATCTTGGTGCGATTAACCAGCTCAAAACTGTGCGTCACCAGCGTAAAACTGGGTTGATCGGTGCTGCGCGCATATCGTAATGCCGCAGTCATTTCGCCGAGCGAAAGCGCGGTTATCTGAGCGTGGCGCAGACCGCCGGTGATGGTCGCAATCGCGCCCACTGGTACCTCGATGATCCCTTCATACAGCATTGGCGAGCGGTCGCGTTCGGTCAACGCAATCTCGCATGCGCCGCCTTCCACCAGAGCGGGGCAATGGCTGCTGTCATAGCGCACTCCGATGGCGGCCAACGCTCGCAATGTGTCATTGTTCGCGCCATAATTGCCGGCTCTAAAGGCGACCGGTTTGGGTGCCCCTGCCGCGATTAGCACATCGCGTGCATATTCGAGCAGCTGGCATTGTTCTTCGAATGTGAAGTCTTTGATATTGCCGCCCATGCGGTCTTTCAGGACGGCTGCAGAACCGGCCAATTCCAGCCATTCGGTATGGCAATGCAGTTGAACATCCTGACCGGCTTCGATGATTGGTCCGACCACATCTTCGATCGCGGCAATACCCCAGATCATGGCAGGCATAGGATCGACGAAAAACACAGCCTTCAAATTGTGTTCGGCAAACTTGGCAAGCTTGTGCGTGATCCCGGCCGGACCGTCGGGCGTAATGCAGGCGATGGAGCGCGCGAAATTGCTTTCCCGCTCCGCCTTACTCACGCCGGTGAACAGCCCGGCGGAATATTCGGTATCAATTGTGATAAAGGCCTGCGTCATCGCGCCTGCGGAATAACGAAAAAGGGTTAAAGGGTCGTTTGAGCGACCCATGCCGCAATCCCGTCATGCAAAGGTGGCCCGTCACGCAAAGACAGAATGCGCCATCGCCATGGTGAACATTTGCGCGTTGATCCGAATTGAGGATGGGAACACGCTCGCATCAGCGACATAGAGGTTGCCGGTGCCATGCACCTTCAAGTCTGCGCCCACCACAGATCGGTTGGGGTTTGAACCCATCACATTGCCCCCTTGCGGGTGGGACGTGCTGACAATGAAGTCGTGCCCGTCTTTGAGGTGTTGCTCCACCAGAGCCTCAATATCGTCGCCTGGCCGAACGGTGACATTGCTGGAGGTGGGTAGGTAAACCTCCTCTGCTCCGCCGGCGAAGTGCATCTTTACAGTATCGATCACAAATCCGCGCAATTGCTCGCGGTGCTTGCGTTTCAATTTGACCCTGAACTGTCCGCCTTTTACCTCGCCCATATCGCTGACAGGCATGAGGATGCCGAGACAAACGAGGTTCGAATAGGATTCCATCCGGCGGACGTATTCACCGAACCATCCGCCCATTGAGGCAGAGAAAGTGGCGGGCGGGTGGAACCAGCTTTCGATCAGGTGATCGCCGCGGTCGACATAAGTGCCCATCTGCACGCCGTCCCAACTGTTCACCGGATGAGGCATTTTTGCGATCACCGGGCAGGCCAGATTGCAGGCAATCTGCTCGCCAATATCGGCAAAATTGAACCGTTCCATCAGGGCCGAGGACGCGCCAGTGCCCGCCGCTATAATTGCACCCTTGGCCGGGCGAATGCGCACATGACGGCCGTTTTGGCGCGCCTCAACCGATTTCACCGGCTTGTTGTGCAGGTTCCAGCCAATATTGATGCGAAAGGCGGCGGTGTTTTCCGCAATCCGCGCACCGTTTGCTAGGGCGTCTTTCAGCAGGGTTTGGACAACCGAACTCTTGCGATCATAGGCGCAGCCGGAATTGCAATAGCCGCAGCCCCAGCATTTGCGCGAACCATGGCCATAGTTCTTCTCAAACCGAGTGGCCTCGACATTGGCATCGTCCGCGCGGCCGTGACCCTGAGCTTTAAATGCATTCCAAGCAGTGCGTAGATGCGCGCCGTTTGGTCCTGATATTTCCTCGGGGATTTCCGCAATGCCGAGCCGAGTCCACAAATGGTCAAACGCTGCGGTCAGCTTGCCGCCAGCGTTCACATCGACCCCATATTCGTCTTTCCAATGCTGGATCACATCCTGCGTGCGTGGGTGCGGATTGGCCTGGTCGGGGCGGAAACAAATCCCGTTATTGACCAGAGATGATCCGCCAATGCACTCGGCCTGAAGGATCGCAATCTCGCGATTGCTGGAGGTCATCAAGCCGCCGCCAATATACATGCCAGCATATTGCTCTGCGTCTCTATGACGGATCTCCGCCGTCGACCAATAATCGCCCTTTTCAATGATCAAAACACTGTCGCCTTTGGCCGCAAGCGCGGCGGCAGCAGCGGCTCCTCCCGCGCCAGAGCCAATCACCAGCCAATCGCAGTTTTCGGTATCGGCCAGATCGCTGCAGGTGAGATCATCGGTGTCTGCAAATGGCTTTGCATTGGCGCGCGATTGCGGGGGGACGAAACCGATGCCGTTCCAGCTGCCGGGCTGCTGATAATAGGCGGAGTAGAACACCGTCCTTAGCCGCCCAAGCGAGCGGATGATTCCAAAATCAGCCTCGGCAATCTTGTCCGTCAGTCGCTGTTGGCGTTCCGCGATTGAGAGTTCGGTGAAGCTGCGCCGCAGCCACAGTTCCAACAGGAACAGGCCGCGCTTCACGTCCACTCGCGTGCTGTCAGGCAGGATCGCGATCCAGCGCATCGCATTGTTGACGATGTCCTCAATAGTGCCGCTGGGCGGTGGGCCGCCAAACAAGGCCTCAACATAGGCATGTTCAAAGCTTGCGCGGCGCTGTGCCACGACTTCGATCAGATTGTCATCCACCTGGATGGAATTGGCCTCAGCCCGGTTGATCGCTTCGCCTTCGAGCGCAACCGCGCCGGCGTCTGCAATGATGTAGTCTGCGCGTTCGCCATCTGGCCCCGCTTCGACGCGAACAACCGGATGGCCTTCAGCAGTCTTTCCCAAGGGCCGCACATTACTGGGAGCAAGTGCGGTAATGACGGAAGGTGATGGGTTGGGCATCTCACAATCTCCCCTTTGATTAGACAAAGAGAAGATGACGCAATTTGCTTTTGTCCGAAATAGAAATAACGGCGATTCCTTGTAAGGACGCGCCAATCTTTGCCGATTTCTGGTTAAATACCGCCTGGAGTGAAATCATAACCGCTTGTTGCTAGCCCATCGCACAGCGCATCGACGCATGATTTCAGCGTTTCTGAGTCGGTTGAGCGCAGCACAAAATTGGCGCCCACTTTGCCTTCACGAAAGAACGGGTAGGAGCCAATCTGGCATCCTTCATGGGCCTGTTCGATTTCGGCCAGCAGTTTCGCGACTTCGCTTTCCGCGATCCAGCAGCCGACGGTCTCTGTGATCAGCGGCGCGCCGCCTTCCAACTTGCCAGTGAGTGCATCCAGCATGCCTGCGGCGATATGCGGGACACCGGCCATCAAGATCACATTGCCGCGCCGGATACCGGGTGCGCCGGACATGCGATTGGGGATCAGCTCAGCGCCGTCAGGCACGCGGGCCATGCGCAGACGGCCTTCGTTGATCCCGCCTTTGTCTTCATAATAGCGGGTCAACAATGCCCGCGCTTCTTCATTGATGACGACGGGCACGCCGAGCGCCTTGGAAACGGCATCGACTGTGATGTCGTCATGCGTTGGACCTATCCCGCCGGTGGTGAACAGATAGTCATTGTCAGCGCGCAGAGCGTTGACCGCCTCGACAATCTTGTCCTCGACATCGGGCACCACCCGCACCTCTGCCAGACGGATGCCTTGCACCTGCAGCCAGGATGCGACCTGTGCAATGTTCTTGTCTTGGGTGCGGCCGGAAAGGATCTCATCACCGATAATGACGAGGCCCGCAGTCCAGATTTTATCCGATGTGGTCATGGGCGAACGGCCTAGGTGAGTCTTGCTTTGACCTCAAGCGTTTGCGCTCTTGCGTGTGTGCCTAATCCGCCGCTTGAAGTTCACCGCCTGATGCACCTGTTTCTTCTCTGGTGTTGCTGAAATTCAGCCAACCATCGTCCAGAGGGTCGCTCGCCATCCGTTTCCGGTCGAGCACATATTCCTGATTGAGCCGCCACGGGTAATCAACCGCGTTCTTTGGCATGATGTGCTTGCCGCGCTGAATATAGCCGCTGGAGAAATCGAAAATATCATCCTCTTCCAAGCCCGCTTCCGCCTCTTGGGTGAGGGTGGGGGTGGCAATGGTTGTGCCGGTCTCGCGCATGTGATTGAGCAGCCTGCAGATGTAATCTGAATTGATATCCGCCCTCAGGGTCCAGCTGGCGTTTAGATAACCGAAAACCACAGCAAGGTTGGGCAGATTAGAGAACATGCAGCCTTTGTAATAAAAGCGCTGGCTGAGATCCGTTGGGGTGCCGTTTTGGCTAAGCGCGATCTTGCCTGCGACAGCGAGCTTCAATCCGGTTGCCGTTACGACAATGTCGGCCTCAATCAGCTCCCTGGATTTCAGCCGCACGCCGCCTTTCTCAAATTTTGCAATATGCCCAGTGACAATCTCAGCTTTACCAGCCTTCATAGCCTCGAACAGATCGGCATCGGGCACCAGGCACAGGCGCTGTTCCCAGGGGTTGTAGGGCGGGGTGAAGGCGGCCTTGTCGTAGTGCTTGCCGAGCGCCTTCTCGATCCGTTTGTAGAGGTTGTCCTTGACCTTCTGCGGTTTGTCACGCGCTGTTTTGAACGCGTAGTCCTGCATCCAGATATTTTTGAACCGGGTGATCTTATAGGCGAGCTTTTCTGGCAGCACCTTGCGTAGGAAATTGGCGAATCTATCTTTCGCAGGATGCGAGAACATCCAGGTGGGTGTTCTTTGGAGCATCGTAACCTTGGCGGCTTTGTCTGCCATCGAAGGCACGATCGTAACCGCTGTCGCGCCGGAGCCGATTACGACCACGCGCTTACCGTTGTAGTCCAAATCCTCTGGCCAGAATTGCGGGTGCAGCACCGTGCCCTCAAATTCGCCCAGATCGAACCCGGGGTCGAACGGCTCATCATAGTCGTAATAGCCAGAGCCGAGGTAAAGGAAGTTTGCGGTGATGCGAGTGCGGGTGCCATCACCCAACTCCATCTCGACATGCCAGCGGGCCTCGTCATCGCGGAAATCGGCTGAGATCACTTTGTGACCAAAGCGGATATGCTGGCGAATGCCGTGCTCATCGGCGATTTTGTTGAGGTATTCGAGGATGGATGGTGCATCAGCGATGCTTTTCTCGTGACGCCAAGGCTCAAAATCAAAACCCAGCGTGTGCATATCGCTGTCAGACCGGATGCCGGGATAGCGGAACAGATCCCAAGTCCCGCCCAAATTGTCGCGCTGTTCGACGATCGCATAGGAATGATGCGGCGATTTCATTTCCATGTGCGCAGCCATGCCGATGCCGGAAATTCCGGCTCCAACAATTAGAACATCAACCTCTGGTGCAGTGGCCAGCATCGTCTTCTCTCTCCTATTGGTGTGGAGGTAAGCACACGATGGCTGTAAAAGCGAGTCACGATTGCATTTTGCAACTGACTTGCGTGTGCGGCTGCGCTAAGCGCCTGCTCATGTTGAAAATACGATGGTCGCTCTCGGCCGCTCTCCCCCTCGTTCTATCCGCCCCGCTTTATGCTCAAGATCAAGGTTCCGATTCCGATGTCGATGACAATGTGATTGTCGTCACCGGTGAAGGGCTGGAACAGGCAGCATCCACCGGTGTCTATGCGTCGAGCGAAATTGACCGCGATGCGATAATCGCTACCGGCTCTGGCCGGATCGAGGATGCGTTGCGCAATGTCGCCGGTTTCCAGCAGTTCCGCCGCTCCGACAGCCGCTCTTCCAACCCCAGCGCACAGGGCGTTACCCTGAGGGCGCTAGGCGGCAATGCGACAAGCCGCGCATTGGTGGTGCTTGATGGTGTGCCGATCACCGACCCGTTCTTTGGTTTCGTCCCGCTCAGTTCGATCGCACCGGAGCAATTGGGCCGGGTGCGCGTTACGCGTGGTGGCGGCTCTGGCCCGTTTGGCGCGGGCGCGCTGGCAGGCACGATTGAGCTTGAAAGCGCGGGCCTCGATACGCTTGGTCCGGTGAACGCTAGCCTGCTGGTGAACGACCGTGAGGAAACCGAAGCGAGCGCCAGTCTTGGTGCCAATCTAGGCTCCGGTTTTGCGGTTGTGAGCGGCCGGTGGGACCGCGGGCAGGGGTTCTTCACTACGCCTCAGGACCAACGCGTACCCGCAACAGCGCGGGCTGCTTTTGATAGCTGGAGTGTCGGAGTGCGCGCCGCAGCGCCGTTGACCAATGACGTTGAATTGCAAGCGCGGGTGCAGGTCTTTGATGATGCGCGCACGCTGCGCTTTGACGGTGCTGATTCGACCAGCGAAGGCCAAGACGCCAGTATCAGATTCGTGGGCCGAGGCGATTGGCAGTTTGATGCGTTGGCCTATGTTCAGGCGCGTAATTTCTCCAATATCGTGATCAGCTCCACCCGCTTTGTGCGCGTGCTTGATCAGCGCAACACGCCCTCAACCGGGCTTGGCGGCAAAATCGAAGTGCGCCCGCCGGTTGGCGGCGGTCACAATGTCCGGCTGGGCGTGGACTATCGCCGCTCTGATGGTGAGCTTCAGGAGGAGGCATTCAGTGCCTTCACTGGCAATTTGCGCGAACGCCGCCGCGCGGGCGGCACCAACAGCGATCTCGGCCTGTTCGTCGAGGACGATTGGCAGATTGGTGCGCTGCTGCTGACGGGTGGTTTGCGGGCCGACCGCACAGTAATCTCCGATGGCTTCTTCCGGGCTGTCGATGCAGGCGGGGCGTTGGTCAGCGAAACGATCGCTCCTGGTCGCAGCGACTGGACGCTTTCTTGGCGTGCCGGCGCATCCTATGATGTTGGCGGCGGTCTGGCCCTGCGCGCGGCGGCCTATACCGGCTTGCGACTGCCAACCTTGAACGAGCTGTACCGTCCCTTTGTGGTGTTTCCTGTTGTGACACAGGCCAATGCGGCGCTCGAAAATGAGCGGCTCGAAGGGTTTGAAATTGGTTTGGATTGGCGGCCCAATGAGAATGTCAGTCTGGCTTTGACTGCGTTTGACAATCAGGTTGAGAACGCCATTGCAAACGTGACGCTCACGCCGACCTTGCGGCAGCGGCAAAACCTGCCAGCCATTGAAGCGCAAGGGGTTGAGGCCGCGCTTGGGCTCGAATTGGGTCAGGTGACCTTCAACGGTTCGCTTGCCTACACGGATGCTGAGATCGCTGGATCCGGTGCATCGATCGCGCTCGACGGCAATCGCCCTCCGCAAACGCCAAAGCTTGCTTTCTCCGCGACGCTTGCGTGGCAACCAGCCGAAGGTTGGCGGCTCGCAGGCACGCTGCGCCACACTGGCGCTCAGTTCGAGGACGATCAAGAAACCACGTCCTTGCCTGCGGCAACCACTCTTGATGCGTTTTTCCAAGTGCCAATTGCCGGGCAATTCTCAGCTGTGCTGCGCGGTGAGAACTTGCTGGATGAAGAAATCGTCACCCGCAATTCGAACGGTGCGATTGATCTCGGAGTGCCGCGCACTGTGTGGTTTGGCCTGCGTTACGGTCTTTAATTCAGCGGCAAAACTGACCTAGCCGCTATGCGGGCTAATTCCGACTAACCCGCAAGGATATTTCGCAGGCACAGCAGAAATTGCATTTTTGCTGCGCTGCAGCACGATATGTTGCATTTTTGCATCAATCATTGAGAACTAGCGCCGCGCCCTTGCGAATTGAATTCACGCGTGACTAGTCTGCGGTCCATAAAAAATAAGACATCGGTTTGTTGGAGAGGAAACCTATGACGAAAAAGTTCGCAGTATACGCGGCTGGCCTAATGGCCTGCAGTTCATTCACAGCACCGGCATTCGCGCAAGACGCAGAAGCGTCGGCCCAACCTGAGGCTCCGGATAACGTAATTATCGTTACCGCGACGCGGCGCGCATCGGACGTTCAGGATATTCCAATCGCCGTGACGGCGGTCACGCCGCAGCAGCTCGAACAGCAAGGGATCGCAAATATCCAAACGCTGGGCGCTGTTTCTGCAAGTTTTAATATTCAATCCTCTCAAACGGAATCGCAGGGCACCTCGATCCGCTTGCGCGGGGTAGGTACGACCGGCAACAACATTGGCCTTGAAAGCGCCGTTGGTGTGTTCATCGATGGTGTCTATCAGTCACGTCCCGGGATCGCTCTTGGCGAGCTGGTGGATGTGGCTCAGCTCGAGGTTCTGCGCGGTCCCCAAGGCACACTGTTTGGACGCAATACAACAGCCGGTGCGCTGGTCGTTCGCCATAAGCTGCCTGAACTGGACGAGTTTGGCGGCGAAGTGACGGCGACATACGGAAATTTCGATCTGATCAACGTCCAAGGCGCATTAAATGCGCCTCTGGTAGAGGACTCGCTGGGTGTTCGCTTTAGCGGCTCCTATCGTCAGCGTGATGGTTTCGTGACCAATCCGTTCAATGGGACAGAATCGAACGACCGAGATCGCTTTCTATTGCGTGGCCAACTTTTGTGGGAACCGAGCGCGGATTTAAGCTTGCGATTGATCGCCGACTATCAGCAAACTGATGAGAATTGCTGTGATTCGGTTACCCTGCGCCCGGCAACAGGCGCGCCTCAGGCGGTTTCAGATGCGCTTTTCCCTAATGGCACACAGGCGCCTGGGACTTTAACGACTAACGAGTTCCCATTTCCGCTCGATCGGATTTCGAACTCACAGGGCTTCGAGAACGATATCGAGCAATGGGGTGTCTCTGCCGAGTTGAACTGGGATTTGGGTGGTGCTGATTTGACCATCATCGGCTCCTATCGCGACTTCCTTGGTGAAAGCCGGCAGGACGATTTTAACGGGGGGCTCGTCTATTCCGTGTCAGGATCGACATTCCCAGCCGGAACACCGCCCACTTTTGACGACATCAAAACCTGGACAGTCGAAGGACGTTTGCAAGGCGATGCCTTTGATGGCGTAGTCGATTGGCTGGTCGGAGTGTTCTACTCTGACGAGCAGATTGTCGAAGAGTTCGCTCTCGGTCTGGGACCAGAGTTTGGCGATCTGATCGGCCAGTCCTTCGGTCTGCCTGGTTTTGCACTCCAGGGTGTCGCCGATGCCGGTTCAATCTTCTCTAACGGTGTGCTTGATCCGACCGACGCGGCTTTTGCGCAGGGAGCCTTTGCGCAAAGCCCGATTGCAGCGCAGTCAAGTCTCAACCGGTTTGAACAGGAAGGCACTTCTTTCTCTGTCTTCACTCACAACATTTTCAATGTGACGGATGAATTGAGTATCACTCTGGGTGCGCGTTATGTCGATGACCAGAAGGATGCTCGCTACGATCAGCTGAGTTCAACCGGCAATGCGTGCGCCGCGAGCCGTGCGTTCTTTGGCGGGCTTCAACAGGCACTTGGTGCCGCGGCTGGCGGAGATACTACGGGGCTGGACGCGATTAACGGTGCGCTGGCACCCATCTTTGGCCCAGCTGGTGCAGGCGCTTTGCAAATTCCGGCGATTGCGGGCGCAGGGGCAGCACTCAACTGCTTTGTTTTCGCAGCGCCAGCCGATCCCTTTGGTGGAACCAACCCTGCGACGGCAGGCCTGCCTGTCGAATTTGACGATACGTTCACTGACGATGAATTTATCTACACCGCGCAGGTTGGCTACGAACCGAATGCAGATCTGCTTCTCTATGCTGGTTTTACGCACGGCTACAAAGCGGGCGGTTTCAATCTCGATGCGTCGGCTGCGATCGGCGGAGCTGATCCCAGATTCCGTTCGGAAGAGATTGATGCTTATGAAATCGGTCTGAAATCCACGTTATTGGATGGACGGGCACGCGCTAATATCGCGTTGTTTTACTCCGACCTGGCCGATTTTCAGGTGCTTGAATTCACTGGCACACAGTTCCAGACGTTCAACGTCGATGATGTTTCTTCGAAAGGCATTGAGCTTGAGCTGTTTGCGCAATGGACCGATTACATCAGCAACACAGTTGCCGTCACATATACGGACGCGCAATATGGCGCCAACTGCGACGCAAGCCTGATTGCCGCAGGTGGAGCCAATCCGGCTGCTGGGTTGTGCGGTTCCTCGCTAACCAACGCACCTGAAATCGTGGGAATCTTCGGAATGACCTATGATGGTCCGATTAGCGGGGGTGGCTGGAACATGCTGGCCAATGCAAACCTGCGCTATGAATCGGACCGTCGGACGAGCACCAATCCGCAAGACGGTCTTGGTCTTATTCCGTTCGATGTTCAGGACGCCAACGCTAAGCTGAACTTGCGACTTGGTTTCACTGATCCGAGTGACACATACACAATCGAGCTTTGGGGTCGTAATGTCACCAATGAGGTGACGCGTGCGATCACGTTCAACACTCCATTGGTTGGCTCAGTCGCTGCGGGCACTGAGGGTCGCAGTGCGTTCCTCGAAGAGCCGCGCACCTATGGCGTGACTGTGCGAGCAAAGTTCTGACCACTTTGTCGATCAGCTAATTTGCCTTTGGGAGAGGGCAAAGAGAAGGGGCGGTCCGCATAAGCGAGCCGCCCCTTTTTATATGTGAGATGCTCCGCGTGGGTGCTGTTCGGCGTAGTGCGCTGAACCTTACATCCCGCGGGCGATCACCATTTTCATTACTTCGTTTGAGCCGCCAAAGATCCGTGTGATGCGGCAGTCGCGGTACATGCGAGCGATTGGATAGTCGTTGATGAAGCCAGCCCCGCCGTGGAACTGCAGGCATTTATCGACGACTTCACCCTGCAGTTCTGTGACCATGAGTTTGGCCATGCACGCGGTGGGCACATCCAGCTCACCCTTCAGGTGCAAGGCGATGCAATGATTGACGAAGACCCGCGCTGCTGTGCTGCGAGCAGCCAGCTCAGCCATCACAAACTGCGTGTTCTGGAAATCCCAGATGGTCTGACCAAAGGCCTTGCGATCCTTGACGAACTCCATGGTGGTCTCGAGCGCCTTTTCGATTCCTGTCATCGCGCCCATGGCAATGATCAAGCGTTCCTGAGGCAGCTCGCCCATCAGCTGATAAAAGCCTTTGCCCTCTACCCCGCCCAGCACATTTTCCGCTGGAACGAACACGTCGTCGAAGAACAGCTCTGAGGTGTCCGCCGCGTCCATCCCGATCTTGTCGAGCTTTTTGCCGCGTTGGAACCCCTCTGCACCCTCGGTTTCGAGCAGCATAAGCGAGATGCCCTTTGCGCGTTCATTGGGATCAGTCTTGGCGACAACGATAATGAAATCGGCTGTCTGCCCGCTAGAGATATAGGTCTTGGCGCCGTTGATGCGGTAGCCATTGCCATCCTTCAGCGCCGTCGTCGTGATGCTTTGTAGATCTGACCCAACGCCGGGTTCAGTCATCGCAATCGCACTGACGAGCTCGCCGGTCACCAGCTTGGGCAGATACTTCTTCTTCTGCTCTTCCGTGCCGTGACGCACGAGATATGGCAGGATCACGGTGTTGTGCAGGCTAGCGGCGAACCCTTCGACGCCGTGCTTTGCCTGTTGGTCGATCACAACGATGTCGTGACGGAAATCGCCGCCGTGCCCGCCATATTCTTCCGGCACAGAGACACCGAGCAGACCCGCTTCGCCGGCCTCATTCCAAAACTCGCGTTCTACCTGACCGTCTTCGCGCCATTTTAGGATGCGCTTTTCCGGTGCATGTTGCTGATAAAATTTGCCAACCGCGTCAGCGAAGATCGAAATCTCTTCGTCTTCCATGAATTCTGGCTGCGCTACATTGATGACTGGCATTTCTCTCTCCTGTGCACCGAGACCACCCGCGCCCTCCACCCTTCCACTCGGAGCCTACCGGGATAATCCGGGCGGAAGGGTGGAGGGCGCGGGCGGCCCCGGCCTCTCAAGCAAAAACTATTTTCTACTTACCCTTCCAATTGGGCGCGCGCTTCTCCGCGAAGGCCGCTGCGCCTTCGCGCGCATCATCCGAGACGAAGATTGGTCCCATCAGCTTAGCCTGTTCTTTCCAGCGCTCGTCATCGCCCCACAGGCGGGATTCGGCGACGATCTGTTTCGAGACCTTGACCGCGAGCGGACCATTGGCCGTAATTTTCTTGGCCAGTTCCAATGCCGCGTCGAGTGCTGGCCCATCAGTCACATGGTTGAGCAGGCCCAATTCATAAGCCCGGTCCGTACCGATGAACTCACCAGTTAGTGCCAGTTCCATCGCAATCTTGGGTGGGATCATTGTTGGTAGTTTGATGAGGCCGCCCGCTGCTGCAACGAGCCCGCGCTTCGCCTCCGGAATGCCGAATTTCGAGTCCTTATTGGCGACGATCAGGTCGCAAGAGATCATCAGCTCCATTCCGCCGGCCAGCGCGTAGCCTTCAACCGCTGCGATCAACGGCTTAGCCGGGCCCTTTTCCGTAAGTCCGCCAAAGCCGCGGCCCGGCACGCTCGGGGTCTCGCCGCGCAGGAAGCCCTTTAGATCCATGCCGGAGCAGAATGTGCCGCCAGCGCCGGTAATGATGCCTACGCGCAGGTGGTCTTCTGCATCCAGCCGATCTAGCGCTGCGGCAATCGCTTCGGATGCCGCTTTCGTCATTGCGTTTTTGGCTTCCGGCCGATTGATCGTCATGATCAAGACGCCATCACGTTCCTCGGTTAGCACTTCTTGAGTTGCGCCTTCGCTCATTCGCTCTCTCCATTTTTCTGATGGCGGTTCATTTTGCCATTTCGATTTGAAACTGAATTCTTGTATCAGTGGTGCAGGCGGTTTACGGACACGTCAACTGCAATTTGGAAAAGTGGAAGAGGAAATCATGGCTGAGGCATATATCATCGATGCGGTGCGCACCCCGCGCGGAATTGGCAAGCAGGGTAAAGGCGCTCTGGCAGCAGAACATCCGCAGCATCTCGCGGCAACCGTGATGCGGGCGATCAAGGATCGTAACAACCTGGACACCGGCACAGTTGATGATGTGATCTGGTCGGTTTCCACGCAGGACGGGATGCAGGCTGGCGATCTTGGCCGGATGGCTGCACTCGATGCAGGCTATGACATAACCTCTAGCGGCACGACGCTCGACCGGTTTTGTGGCGGCGGCATCACCTCGGTGAGTTTGGCGGCCGCTCAGGTAATGAGCGGTATGGAAGACTGCGTAGTTGCAGGCGGGACAGAGATGATGAGCCTTACCGCTGCTATGGCGCAGGAGAAGATGAAGGCTGGTATAAAGCCGCCAATGATGGGCAGCTATAACGAGCGCCTGCAAAGCGTTCATCCGCAATCGCATCAGGGCATTTGCGGCGATGCAATTGCCACAATTGAGGGCTTTACTCGCGAGGAATTGGACGAGGTTGGATATCGCTCTCAGCAGCGCGCCGCCGAAGCCATCGAGGCGGGCCGATTTAATAACTCTGTTGTCCCTGTGGTCGATGATGAGGGCAATGTGATCCTCGACAAGGATGAGTATCCGCGTCCGCAAACCACGCGTGAAGGGCTGGCTGAGCTGCAACCTGCATTCACCAAGATCGCAGACGTTCCGCTGGATGCCAATGGCACCACATTTCGCGGGCTGATCAATCAGAAGTATCCTGATGTCGACATTCAGAACTTCCACCATGCGGGCAATTCTTCCGGCGTGGTTGATGGCGCGGCGGCGGTTCTGGTCGCGAGCAAAGACTACGCTCAGAAAAACGGATTGAAGCCGCGCGCACGCATCGTTGCCACGGCAAATATGGGTGATGATCCCACTTTAATGCTCAACGCGCCGGTGCCAGCGGCCAAGAAGGTGTTGGAAAAGGCCGGCCTGACCAAAGACGACATCGACCTGTTTGAAATCAACGAGGCGTTTGCGGTTGTAGCGGCCAAATTTGTCCGCGATCTTGATCTCGATTGGGACAAGGTCAATGTGAACGGCGGTTCTATCGCTCTCGGCCATCCGATTGGCGCAACCGGGTCGATCCTGATCGGCACTGTGGTGGATGAGCTTGAGCGGCAAGACAAGCGCTACGGCCTCGTCACGATGTGTGCGGCGGGCGGTATGGCTCCGGCGATTGTTGTCGAGCGTGTGACTGATTTCGTAGACTAAGGCTAAGTATATGATTGCTGACAACACGCCCGTCATTATTGGCGTTGGTCAACATTCCGAACGGGTCCAGCAGGCCGGCTACGAAGCGCTGTCCTATGCTGATCTGGGAGGGCGGGCTCTCGCGGCGGCTATTGCTGATACTGGCGCAGACGGGGATGTTGCTTCGGCGATTGATACTCTGGCGGCGATCCGGGCGTTTGAATTGTCGCGTCCGGACCGCCAACCGCCCTTTGGCGCATCGGATAATGTTCCGCGCAGCTTTGCGAAACGGGTGGGTGCGGACCCTGAACGCGCGATCCTCTCGACCACTGGCGGCCAGTACAATCAGCATTTGGTTGGCGAGTTTGCGAGCGACATTGCGGCTGGCAAATCCGATTGCGCGGCGATTGTCGGATCAGAGGCGATCTCCACCTTTCTTGCTCTGGCGGCGAAGGGCGAGAAGCCAGACTGGTCAGAAGAGGTTGGTGGGCAGCTCGAAGATCGCGGGTTCGGCAATGACGGGCTGATGGAGCTGGGTCTGTTCGCGCATGGCGCAACCGGCGCCATCCCGCTCTACGCCCTGGCCGAAAACGCGCGGCGCGCGAAGACAGGTAAGAACCTCGACGAATATCGCCGCGAGATTGGTGAGCTGTTTGCGCCTTTTACCAGGGTCGCGGCGAGCAATCCTCATGCAGCGGCCCCCAAAGAGCGCACAGCCGAAGAACTGGCAACAATCACGGACCGCAACCGGATTGTTGCAGAACCCTATGCGCGAATGACGGTTGCCCGTGATCAGGTGAACCAAGCGGCCGCGATCATCCTCGCCAGTGCCGGAAAAGCGCGCGAGCTGGGTGTGCCCGAAGACCAATGGGTGCATATCCATGCGGTGTCATCGGCGACCGAGTTGGAACTGTCTCAGCGACCAGATCTGTCCGCCAATCCGGCCTCAATTGCCAGCGTTGAGGCAGCATTGGAACGCGCAGGCAGGAACATGACAGAGATGCAATTTCTCGACTTTTACTCCTGTTTCGCGATCCCAGTGTTCAACCAATGCGAGCATTTTTGCATCGCGCATGATGACCCGCGCGGGCTGACGTTGACCGGCGGGCTGCCGTTCTTTGGCGGTGCCGGTAACAATTACTCAGCCCATGCGATTTGCGAGGCCGTGGAGCGCGTCCGCAGCAATCGCGGCGCGTACGCTTTGGTCGGAGCAAATGGCGGTTGGATGAGCAAATATGCGACTGGTATTTACTCGGCCGAGCCCGCAGATTGGTCAGCAAATGACCGGTTTGAGAAGCTGCCCATGGCCACAAATGCCGTGCCGCGCGGTGAGGGACCATTCGATAGCGCCACCGTTGAAAGCTATACGATCAATCACTCAAAGGTGGGCAGCGATGCCATCTGGCTCGGCCGGAACGCCAATGGAGAGCGTGTGAGCGGCAATGCTGATCTCAGCGATGAAGCGACCGCAAAAGCCTTTCTTGGAGGGCAACCATTCGGCGCAAAACTGGCCGTCACTCAGGATAAGCGCAGGCGCAACATTGGGCGCGTCGTTTAGCAAAGACGTTGGGGCCTAGCCCTGGGGGTTCCACTCCAAAATCGGTGCGTTTGCCCTTTGACATAGTGCCACGAACAGAGTATTTAGTTACAAACGTAACCAACTAACTCTTGAGTAGGCGTGCGCATGACCAAGCATCCATCTGATCTGTTCGATAATCCGGCTGGCCTTGATGGCTTTGAGTTTGTTGAGTTTTGCGCTCCTGAAAAGGGCATGCTCGAACCTGTTTTTGAAGCCATGGGCTTCACCCATGTAGCGACGCACCGGTCCAAGGACGTCAATCTGTGGCGTCAGGGCGGCATCAATCTAATCGTGAATTATGAACCGCGCAGCGCCGCTTGGTACTTTGCGCGTGAGCACGGCCCTGGCGCTTGCAGCATGGGTTTCCGTGTACGTGATGCCGCTGCTGCTTATGAGCATGTTTTGGAGCAAGGTGCAGAGCCTGTTGCCAATGCTCCTGGCCCAATGGAGCTCAGCATTCCGGCCATTCGCGGAATTGGTGGATCGATCCTCTATCTGATTGATCGCTATGCTGATGACGCGGGCGAAGGCCTGTCTATTTACGACATCGACTTTGAATACCTTCCTGGCGTCGAAAAGCACCCTGAAGGTTGCGGTTTCCAATTGATCGATCACTTGACGCACAACGTCTATGGAGGGCGGATGGCCTACTGGGCCGACTTCTATGAGCAGCTCTTCAACTTCCAGGAAATCCGTTATTTCGATATCAAGGGCGAGTATACCGGCCTCACTTCGAAGGCGCTTACAGCACCTGATGGCAAAATCCGCATTCCGCTGAACGAGGAAGGCGAAAACGGCAAGGGACAGATCGAGGAATATCTGCGCGAATATAACGGCGAAGGCATTCAGCACATTGCCCTGATCTGTGATGATCTGGTTGCGTGTTGGGACAGTCTTAAGCAGCTGGATGTGCCTTTTATGACTGCCCCGCCTGAGACATACTATCAGATGCTGCCGGAACGCCTGCCAGGCCATGGTCAAGACGAAGCAGCGCTTAAGTCGCGCGGAATATTGCTAGATGGAACGACCGAAGGCGGCAGCCCTCGCTTGCTTCTCCAGATCTTCGCAGAACCACGTATCGGCCCGGTCTTCTTCGAATTCATTCAGCGCGTGGGCGACTACAAAGACGGTTTTGGTGAAGGTAATTTCAAAGCTCTGTTTGAGAGCATTGAGCGCGATCAGGTCGCGCGCGGTGTCCTTGATGTTGAAAAAGAGCCGGCTGAATGAGCGCGGCCGCTAACTCTCATCCCGTGAAACTGGGCGGCGTCCATCACGTCGCCTATCGCTGCAAGGACGCCAAAGAGACCGTCGAATGGTACGCCCGCGTCATGGGCATGGAATACACGACGGCTTTTGCCGAGGATCATGTCCCTTCGACGGGCGATTATGATCCATACATGCATGTCTTTCTTGATGCGGGGAACGGCAATATTCTGGCATTTTTCGAGCTGCCCAATCAACCAGATATGGGGCGCGACGAGAACACGCCGGCCTGGGTGCAACATTTGGCCTTCCGGGTGGGTAGCGAAGCCGAATTGCTCGCGGCAAAGGCCCATGTGGAGGCGCAGGGGATCGATGTGCTTGGCCCCACGCATCACGGCATTTTTAAGTCGATCTATTTCTTCGATCCCAATGGTCACCGCGTCGAACTCGCCGCCGACATCGGCACAGCCGAGCAATATGCGGAGTTAAAGCGGGTTGCCCCGCTGATGCTGGATGAATGGTCAGAGACGAAGAAAGCCCCGCGTCACGCCGATTGGCTGCATGAATTGGCGCGCGAAGAACATTCTACCTAACTCAAACAGCTGACGGCATTACTTCGGCGCCATTTCAACAGCACAAATCTCAGAATTAATGAAGATTTGACCGCAGAATCTGCGTGCGAATGCTTACCTCGCCTTAACCACTTACATCTATTGGGTTTCCTTCGATCTCGGAGCGTAAACGCCAATGGCGAAGCTATCAGCCTCAATGACATCCAAAACTGCCTCGGCGGTGCAGGAGATCTATCGGCCGATTATTCGTGGCTATTTCGCAGTTTTTGCTGCGTATTATCTACTGCTCCTACCGACTAATTTCTTTTACTTTGAAGGCTTTGATCTCTGGGCCGTCGTCGGCATCGCGTCGCTAACTTCTGTTATTGCCGTCGTCGGTTTTTTTCGGCTGCGTGAAAAGACTGAGATCGAAATGCTGGAACGCCTGCTGGTCGTTCTGAACTTTTTGGTTGTGATGAACGTCGTGACAACGCTCAATCTGATGTTTGAGCCCGAAAAGATGGTTTACTTCGTGATTCTGGTGATGCTGTTTGCACTTTCCAGCGTCAGCACGCGCCAATCCGTGCTTTCAATCGTCTTCGCATGTCTCGCTTTCCTCACCTACGTCCCGAGGCTTGAGACGAGTGATCAGGCGACTTATGGTTTTCTGATTTTCGGCGCGATCATGGCCTCGCTCTCGATCACCTATTACCTGCGCAAAGCGATCACTTACATCGCCACTTCAAAGCTCGACGCTGAACATCAACTGGAAGAAGCCCGAGTGGTTGGCGAGAGTTTGCGGCACAAATCGCTCTCCGACAGCCTAACTGGCCTGCCCAATCGCCGCGCATTCTTCGAGGCTCTTCGCAAATCAAAGCATGATATCAGCCGCCAAGCAAAAGAAAGCCGGGACGATCCAAAGGCACAGGTGCAAAACCTATGGCTGATCCTAGTCGATCTTGATGGATTTAAGGCGGTCAATGATGTGCACGGCCATTTGGTCGGCGATCTGCTGCTTAAGGAAGTGTCCGAACGGCTTATGGCCCATTGCGGTGACACGGCGCATGTCAGCCGGATGGGCGGTGATGAATTTAATATCATCCTCAAGTCCAGCGGTGATGAAACGGACGTCAGAGCCTGGTGCGATGAATTGCTGGAAGAGCTTGCCAAATCCTATGTGATCGAAGGGCGCTATGTGCGCGTCTCAGGGTCCATGGGATGCAAGATGATGGACTTGACCCAAGGGGCGCGGTCGCAAATCAATGAAGCCGATTACGCTTTGATGGCGGCCAAAAAGCAAGGCAAAAACCGCACGGTAATCTTCACCGAAGTCCATGCAAGGCAGGCAGATGAACGTTACAAGGTCGAGCAGGCGCTTCGCTTTGCGAGCCTGCCAGATGAAATTGAACTGCTGTATCAACCGCAGGTGGACCTGCGCCATAATCGGATTGTCAGGGCGGAGGCTTTGGCGCGTTGGTCAAGTCCGATTATCGGCGAAGTGGAGCCGAGCAAATTTATTAAGGTGGCAGAAGAAAGCGGCCTGATTACGCAGATCACTTTGACGGTCGTCGAGCAGGCGTTCCGCACGCTATCGATGTGGGCAGCTCCGGTGCCGATCGCTATCAACCTTTCGTGCCACGATCTGATCAGTGATCCGAGCATTGATCAGATAGTCGAAATGGCTGAAGAGTTTGAAATTGACCCGGCCTTGGTCGAATTCGAGGTGACCGAGACGGCCATGATGATTGACCTCGACAAAGCGACCACCAATCTCAAGCGCCTTTCCGAGATTGGCTTCTCTATAGCTCTGGATGACTTTGGCACCGGCTATTCCAACTTCAGCTATCTGAGGCGTTTGCCAATTGAAAAGCTAAAAGTGGACCGATCGCTGATGGAGAACTCAGGCGATCCCATGACAGAGAAGGTGCTCTTCTCCCTCGCTGGCATGGCGCGCACTTTGGGGGTTGCGTGCTTGCTGGAGGGGATCGAAAGCGAAGTCGATCTTTTGGTTGCCAAGCGTGTTGGGGCCGATGCGGTTCAAGGTTTTCTGTTTGGCCAACCGATGAGCGCAGACGAACTGACAAAGGCTTTGGCGAAAGACGCAGAAAAGAAAGTCAGCCCGGCAACCGCCACATATTGAGGCAGGGATACAAATCAGCGCGCTTGTCTTCGCCGCTTGGTCACTCTCGTAACTTTTGAAGAATGGTGGCGGAGACGGAGGGATTCGAACCCTCGATACCCGTAGTAGGTATGGTTCCTTAGCAGGGAACTGGTTTCAGCCACTCACCCACGTCTCCGCAACGCTCGCACTGCGTTTTCGCTGCGAAGGCGCGCTATAGGCGCGGCGATTGCCAGCGGCAAGGTACCTCTTTTCAAAAAATTTGCGAAGATAGGCGGATCGTGTCGATCTGATCGGTGGCATAGGCGGGTTCGCGCCATGATTATGCGCATCAGACTGGCTCTAAAGCGTCGCATTTTCGCAATCTATCGGGAAATCGATTCGCTTCATCGCGTTTTCGATTCGATTCATCGCCGGGCAATTGTCGTGCGTGCAGCAAAGGACTCTGCTCGGCCCTGAACAGGCCTGAAGACGAAAATAGGAAGGTCAAACCTGATGGTTTTACAGCAGCTGATCACTCGAACGGGTCTCGCTCTTGCGGGAAGTATCGCGCTTTTGAGCGCGCCCCTGGCGGCCCAAGGGGTTGAGTCATTCGATCCTGATGAGGCCTATGATGCCTCTGCGCAGGCTGATCTTGCTCCAATCGATGGCGATTTGCTCGACCCTGCAAGTGCCGCGGCAACGGGCAGCAATACCCCAGTGCCAGTACCAGCGAACAATAATTCTTCGACTGAGTGGGGAGTTTCCGCTCCCGCATCGCAGCCGGCTCAGCCGACCTTCGATGATGAATTCGCCACCTACTCCACCGATGCACAAACAGCCCCGGAATGGTCGAACCCTGATGCGGCTGGCGAGGTTGGCGTTGATCCATCGATCCAGGCCGCCAATGCCGACACCTATGGCGAAGATGATCTGATTGGCGCGGCTGAGGGCGTGTTTGGTAAAGGCGCAGAGGGTCTGGCCGGATTGATCGAAGATTTGCTCAAGAAACAGGGCGAGCCCAACGGCTATATCATCGGACGCGAAGCTGGCGGTGCGTTTATCGTTGGCGCGCGCTATGGCTCGGGCATGTTGCACCATAAGATCGAAGGTCAGCGCAAAGTCTATTGGACCGGACCATCGATTGGTTTTGATGCGGGCGCAAACGCGGGCAACACCTTCGTGCTGGTTTACAACCTGCATGACACTGAGGAGCTCTACGAGCGCTATCCAGCGGGCGAAGGTCAAGCCTATCTCGTGGGCGGTATGCACGCGAGCTACATGCGCAAGGGCGACGTTGTGCTGATCCCGATCCGGGTTGGTGCTGGCCTACGGCTGGGCGTGAACGCGGGCTACATGAAGTTTTCCAAGAAGCAGCGTTGGCTGCCGTTCTAAGCAAAACCGGAATTGTTCCGTATAACTTAGCCAAAATGGCGCAAAAGCTGGTTGCGGCATCGCTCGCCAGGCGGCATTGCGCATGGCGTTATGCTCAATCGACTCGAAACCCAATCGCCCGACGCGCTGCTCGCGTTGATCAAGCTTTACGCTGACGACAGTCGCACCGATAAGATCGACCTTGGTGTCGGTGTCTATCGCACGGATGACGGCGACACGCCGGTGTTCGCCGCGATCAAGGCGGCAGAGCAGCGGTTGGTCGATAATCAGGACAGCAAAAGCTATCTCGGGCCAGAGGGCGATATGGGCTTCGTCAATGCGCTGATGCCCTATATCTTTGGTGATGATGCGACGATGGGCGGGCGGATCGCGGGAATGCAGACTCCCGGCGGGACCGGCGCTGTTCGGCTTGCGGCGGCTTTGGCGCAGAAGGCTGGGCTGGAGCGGCTGTATATGGGCACGCCAAGTTGGCCAAACCATGCGCAAATCTTTCGCGACATTGAGCTTGAATTCGCTCCGTTTGAACACGCCAAGGCGGACGGGACAGCCAATATTGATGACGTGCTAGAGGCCATTCGCTCTGCGCAGCCCAATTCGGGCATTCTTCTGCATGGTTGCTGTCACAATCCGACGGGTGTGGAATACACCTCTGCACAATGGGACGCGATTGGCGATGCCATAGCGGAAACAGGCATCTTCCCGATCATCGACACCGCCTATCAAGGGCTCGGCGATGGGCTGGAAGAAGACGCAGCGGGACTGCGCAGCGTACTAGCCAAAGTGCCAGAGGCCTTCATCGCCTACAGCTGCGACAAGAACTTTGGCATGTACCGCGACCGCGTTGGGGCGTTTTACATCATGGCCGACGATCAGGCCGTGCTCGATAAGGCGTTCTCGAACGCCAATGCACTGGCACGGGCAAGCTGGTCTATGCCGCCTGACCATGGCGGCTCAGCGGTGCGTGAGATCCTGCGCGATGGAGAACTCACACGGCTTTGGCTCGATGAACTGGACACCATGCGTGAGCGGATGCGCCAAGTGCGGACGCGCCTTGCAGATGCTGGACAGACTGGCGGGGTCGATCTGGCGCCGCTGGGTCAGCAAAACGGCCTGTTCTCTGTTCTTCCGGTGAGCAAGGAGCAAGTGGCGACGCTTCGTGAAGACCATGGAATTTATATGGCCGCATCGGGCCGTATCAACATCGCTGGTTTGAACATGGGCAATATTGACAAATTCATTGCCGCTGTCGCTGATGTAACCGGTTAAGGACAGCGCGAGTGGACCGTCAGCCAACCTTGGAAGGGGAGCGGGTTCTCTTAAGACCTCTGCACGAAGACGATTGGGAGGCGCTGTTTGCCATCGCCTCTGATCCTGCCGTGTGGGAACAGCACCCGATGCATGACCGCTGGCGGGAAGATGTGTTCCGTCCATTTTTTGACGATGCGATGGCACAAGGTGGGGCTCTGGCGATCATCGACAAGGCCAAAGATGCTATCATCGGTTCGACCCGGTTTCAGGTGTTTGACGAAGCGGATGGCGGGTCGGTGGAGATCGGTTGGACGTTTCTTGCCTCAAAATATTGGGGTCGGGGCATCAATCAAGAGATGAAACGATTGATGCTTGAGCACGCTTTTGAGAGCGTTGCGCGGATCGACTTTCGGGTGGGTGAGACCAATTATCGTTCTCGCATTGCGCTCGAGAATATTGGTGCAGAGCGTTCGCGCCGCACTGAACTGACCCAATATCAGGGCAAACGGGTGCTCCACATCGTCTATGAGATTACTGCGGAGAGCTTCGCCTCTGGGCCGCTCGTCCTGAAAGCTTCAGATGACGAAGCTGATGAGAGTTAAGGCGCCGCTTGCAGACCTTGCATCCGCTTTAGGTAGCGCGCGAGCACGTCAATTTCCAGATTGACCTGATCACCCGTCGTGAGCCGACCAAGTGTGGTGACCTCGCTGGTGTGCGGAATGATATTGAGTGCAAAGTCGCAGGCACCATCCTGGCGATCACGCACATCATTCACCGTTAGCGACACGCCATCAACGGTGATTGATCCCTTGGCCGCGATGAAGGGGGCCATGCTGGCCCGCGCGCGGATTGCGACTTTCCAGGAATCGCCCTGCTCTTTGGCCAGCACAACCTCACCAATCGAATCGACATGGCCGGTCACGATATGGCCGCCAATCTCGTCGCCAACGCGCAGGCTGGGCTCAATGTTGAGTATGCGGCCCTCGGTCCACATATCCCTTACTGTGCAGGACACAGTCTCGCCTGAGACATCCACGTCGAACCAGGCATCACCGGCCTCTCCGCCGCGATCAATCACCGTCAGGCAAACGCCGGAGCAAGCGATAGAAGCGCCAATGTCGATCCGGGCAGGGTCCAATGGGGCGGCAATTCGAACGCGCAAATCGCCACGCTGATCGAGAGACTGGATCGTGCCGATGGCGGTAACAATTCCGGTAAACATGAATGCGTTCCTTGTTAGCGCTGACGCAGATACGACGTGAACGTGTCTCTGCCAAGCTGGCGTTGATCCGTCCTGATCCACCGGCCATGCGCCGTGTCCAGCGATTTCATTTCCAATGCCCCTAGGCCGCGCAGGCCGTCGCCGATGACAATGGGCGCGCGGTAAAGGTGAAGCTCGTCAACGAGGTCTTGTTTCAGAAAGCTTGCCGCTGTTTGCGCGCCGCCTTCAACATAGAGGTGCTGTACGCTTTCAAGAGCGCTGATCTCGCTTGGCGTGCTTAGGGCTTCAACGCCCTCCGGCACGTTGCCGCGGGTCAGCACGACGCGCGAGGGACTGCGCGCTTCAAGACCGGGCAGTCGAACATCGAGACGCGGCTTGTCCGCGCGCCAAGTGCCGCCACCGACCAGAATCGCATCATGGCGAGCCCGCTGAGCGTGAACATGCGCGCGCGAAGCCTCGCCAGTGATCCATTGGCTGGTCCCATCGGCCAGCGCGATGCAGCCATCCAATGACATAGCGAGCTTTAGCGTCACATAGGGGCGGCTAAGCTTGGCCCGCGTCAAATAGCCGGCGAGGCTGCGCTGTGCGCCTGTGTGCTCCAGCACGGCAATCTCAACCCCGGCCGCGCGCAGGCGCTCTATGCCAGCGCCCGCGGTGCGCGGATCGGGGTCACTCTGTCCGATCACAACGCGCGCGGGCTTAGCTGCAACAAGTAGGTCTGCGCAGGATGGCCCACGCTCTGATGTGTGCGCGCATGGCTCCAGCGTCACGTAGATGGTCGCGCCTTTCGCGCCGTCTGGGCCTAGAGTGGATAGGGCGTGCGCCTCTGCATGCGGGCGGCCACCAGCCTGTGTCCAACCGCGAGCAATTAGCCGTCCATCGCGCACGATCAGCGCGGCTACGCCTGGATTGGGGCGGCTGAGTGGGCGGGCGCGAGCAGACAGCCGGGCGGCTGCCTCCATCCAGACATCGTCGGAATGTGCGGCCCGCAACGCTATGGTGTTTCGCTTTCACTGGTCGCCGCGGATGTCTGCTGGTTGCGGGATGAAAGCGCCTCAAGACGCGCCGCTTCGGCTGCGGCTTCTGCGGCGCGGTCCGCCTCCGCTTGGCGCTCCATTTCTTCAACGTCGAAACCGCTCGCTGCGCCTAGGGCCTTGTAAGCGTCGCGTTTGCGTTGCTCATATTCCGCGATCCGGGCTGCGCGCTCGTCTTTCGCGGTCTGATTTTCCTCGTTGGAGGCGATGATTTCTTCGTCAGTGCGATCCGGCGCAAAGCTGGTGATGTAGGTCACGCTCGGGCGTTCAGGCGGTAGGTATACGGTTTCCGATGTCGCCCACAGCATGATGAGCGCAAACGGCAGCGAAGACACGAACAGGATCGGCCAGCGATAGGGATTAGGCTTGCGAAACTCCGACCAGAAGTCTGCAATGCCGGCCTTTGGATTGAAACGCGATTTCGACAGCATGCCCGCAATATAGGGCGCAAATGGACGCTATGCCAGTGGTGCTTTTGCACGGTCGCTTGGTCTAGCCAAAGCTGGCGTAAAGCGTGCGGCCTTGTTCCTTCAACCAGCGATCGGCGCGGCTGATATCCTCTTCGTAGAGATCATCGAGCAGCGCGTAAAATGCCGGACTGTGATCGAAATGGATCAGATGGGTAACCTCATGCGCGGCCACTGAGCGCCTGACGAAATCTGGTGCCTGCACCAATCGCCAATTGATACGGATGCGGCTTTTCTCAGAGCAACTGCCCCAGCGTTTTTGCGCGCGTGATAGACCAACGGGCACTTTTTCCAGCTTGGCCCGCTCGCAATAGTCCGACACGTCTTGTTCAAACAGCGCCAGAGCCTCACGTTCGAGCCAGCTTTTGAGGCGTTTCTCCAGCGCGTTTTCCGGCCCGCCAATCTGTATCTGCTCGCCTATTTTGCGCGGGCGGCGGGGGGCATCCTGCGACCAGTCAACCACGAGTGGCTCACCGCGAAACAGGATTTCACCGCCAGGCTGGGGCACACAGCGGCGCGGGATGCGCGCCAATTGCTCGGTTAGCCATTCGGTGCGCGAGCGGGCAAAATTGATCGCCTCGCCCGTGCGCGCCCAGGCAGGCATGCTGATGCGCACTTCACTGCCATCAGGCGCAAGACGCAAGGTCAGCCGCTTCGCATTTTTCATGCGCCTGAGCGCAATGGGTAGGGTTTGATCGCCCAGCTCAATCTCGTGGGTGACGGGCGTTTTGGTCTCGGCGCGGCGCAGCCAATCAATCATGGTGCCGCCTTTACGAAAGGCGAGTTGCCTACGCCTTCATCCCATTCGACGATATGATGTTCCAGCGGGCCAGCGCCATTCTCGCTTACAACCCGGCCAGCCACTGACACTCCGGCGTTTTTCACCGTTTCGCGGTCTCCGCTGATCAAATAATGCCAATCCAGCAAATCGCGCCCCTCTGCGCGCATTCGATAGGCGCAAGTCGAGGGCAGCCAGGGGACGTCCTCTACGATCTTGAGTGTAAGGCGCAGGCAATCCGGCACGAAGGCCTTGCGGTTGCGATAATCGCTGCACTGCGCGCTGTCGCAATCGAGCAATTTGCAGGCGACATTGGTGTCGGTGATTTCGCCCGTGTCAGCGTCTTCGATTTTATGCAGGCAGCAGCGTCCGCAGCCATCGCATAAGGCTTCCCATTCGGCGCGGTTAAGCTCTGCCAGCTTAAGCGTCCAAAATTCGTCTCTTAGCTCACCCATTTGTCGAGTTCTGCTGCAACCGCCTCTGGCCCCTGATCGGTTGGTAAAGTGGCGAGCGGTTCGCCGCCAGGCCCAAACAGATAAGTGATGGCGGAGTGGTTGATCAGATATCCGCCGCCTGGCGTGTCTTCGCCGCGCTCGTAGAAGATGCGGAAATTGTCCGCTGCTGTTTTGACCTGTTCGGCGCTGCCCGTGAGGCCGATCAGCTCATCAGAAAAGGCTGAGGTAAATTCGCCAACGATCTCCGGCGTGTCGCGCTCTGTATCGACGGAAATAAAGATCGGTTGGATGTTGTCAGCACGCTCCGGAGAGATCTCGGCAAATTGACCAAGTCCCTGGATCATGCGCTGCACATCGGTGGGGCATACGTCCGGACAAAAGGCAAAGCCGAAATAGACGATGCGATATTGTCCATCAAAGTCGGCCCAGCGCACCGTTTCTCCTGCGGAGTTGATCAGCTCAAACGGGCCGCCGATATCGGCGCCAGCCAGCGGCGGCCCCCCGGCGTCTTCTGCAGGGTTTGGCATGCCAGAGCAGCCTGCCAATGCCAGGCTGGCGGCAAGCGCAAGGCTCGCAAAAAAACGCGGTGCTGGATTCAAGGTGTTGGCGCGCTGGTTCATGGTCTGCTAACTGGGCTTGGTTCAAACGGATCGAAACATTGGGGCTTCGCTTAACTGCGTCCTCAATAATGATCTGGCAGGAAATGTGAAAGGATAGAAGCTTGGGGCGCTCATTTTTGCGCAGTGTTAGCGCTGCGGCGGTATTGTCTTGCGGCGGAGCAATGGCTTTGGGACTTGGTGGAGCGGTGATGACAGCCCCTCTGGCAGCTCAGGGTTTTTCCGACGGATTTGAGTTTCTAAAGGCGGTGAAAGACCGTGACGGTGATGCGGCGACAGATTTTCTGAATGAGCCGGGGACGACCATCATAAACAGCCGCGACATCACCTCTGGTGAGACCGGCCTGCACATCGTGGTGGCTAGGCGAGACACTGTTTGGGTGCGCTTCCTGCTGCAACGCGGTGCCAATCCCAATATCCGCGATAAGAAAGGCGTAACTCCGCTGCAAATGGCCACCACGCTGGGCTTTGTTGATGGGGTGGAGGAACTGGTTAAACGCGGCGCACAGGTAGACGTAAGCGATAAGGCTGGCGAAACCCCGCTGATTGCTGCCGTGCATCGACGCGACACTGCGGTTATCCGTTTGCTCCTGGAAAAAGGGGCTGACCCAGACCGCAATGACAATTCCGGACGTTCGGCGCGGGACTATGTTGAGTTGATGAATTCCAACAGCGCTATCCTCGCGGAGTTCACGCGCGCCGACAAAGAGCGCGAAGAAAAGGGAACGGATCGCAACTACGGGCCTTCTTTTGAGATGACCGACTTTTCTGACATGACCCTGGATGAGCTGCGCGTCGCGTTGGCCCCGGATATCGCGGCCTCGGCCATCTTTGATGGCTGGAACGAAACGGCTCTGCTCGCTGCCGCGGATATGGCAGGCGCCGATCCAGATGTCGCAAAGCTGGCCTATCCTGGCGGCGCGATGGATATGATCAAGGCGTGGATCGAGAATATCGACGCGCAAATGGAGGCGGAATGGCCCGCTGAAAAGCTCGGTGAGCTGAAGATCCGCGAGCGCATTCGTGAGCTGGTCGCGTTTCGCTTGAAAGCGGTTGATGGCCTGGATGAGGCTCTACGCCGGGCGCTGTCGATCATGGCCATGCCGCACAACGCGCCTGCATCGCTCAAAATCGGCTGGAGCTCCGCTGACTTGATGTGGCGGCTCGCTGGTGACACCGCGACCGATTACAACCATTATACGAAGCGCACGATCCTGGCCGGAATCTACAGCGCGACACTGGCCGTGTTCGTGAACGACGACAGTGAAGGCAAAGAGACAACCTATGCCTTCCTCGATCGCCGCATCGATGGCGTCATGAAGTTTGAAAAAGCCAAGGCGAAGTTTTTAGGCGGCGAACGCGAGACCTTCAGCCTGTCACGCTTCCTCGGACGTCTGCGTTACCCAAGCACATAAGGTTCCTCTAAGATGGAGGTGGATAAGCGTGTTCAGCGCTCGCCTCTGCCTGCCTGCTCGCTTATGACATCAGGGAATCGCAAACATGGGCCGCGGGCATTGCCGCGTTCCCAGCAACACAAGCAAAGGGTTTCAAGACATGGCGGGTTCGCTCAACAAGGTAATGCTGATCGGCAATTTGGGCGCTGACCCCGAAATTCGCAGTTTTCAGAATGGCGGCAAGGTTGCCAACCTGCGCATCGCGACCAGCGAGACCTGGAAAGACCGCAACACAGGTGAGCGGCAAGAACGCACCGAATGGCATACCGTAGCGATCTTCTCAGAGGGCCTGGTCAACGTGGTCGAAAACTATCTCAAGAAGGGTTCAAAGGTCTTCATCGAGGGCAAGCTTCAGACCCGCAAATGGCAAGATCAATCGGGCAATGATCGCTATTCCACTGAAGTGGTGCTGCGCGGCTTTGATGGCACGTTGACCATGCTTGATGGTCGCGGCGAAGGCGGCGGTGGTGGTCGCTCAGGCGGCGGCCAAGGCGGAGGCAGTTGGAACCAAGGTGGTGGTTCTGGGGGCAGCTCTGGCGGGGGCAATCAAGGCGGCGGGAACGCTGGCGGCGGCGGAGGTTACGATGACCTCGACGATGACATCCCGTTTTGATCGGTTCAAACCAACCCAAACATCAAAGGGCCTCGCAGACAATTCTGCGGGGCTTTTTGTTTGCCGAAATGTGAAATGTTAAAAGAGTTTGACATTTCCCAAAAAATGTTAAAAAGTTTGTACATTGTTGTTGCAATAGAGGAATGCGTAAATGACGTATCGCAAGATGTTTTGGCTGGCGGCTGCTTTGGCTTTTGGGTCCGCTCTCGTTGCGGGTTTCATAATCGGAAGAACCGTGCCGGCGACTGGCGGTGTTGAGAATCCAGAAGTTGTCCTGCCTGCCTTGTTTGTGGTTGCAGGCGTCGTTGCTTTCGCATCTTGGCTGTGGTGGCAAAAAACCGATGACCTGCAGCAGCAGGGTCAACTGATTAGCTGGTGGTGGGGTGGAAACATCGGTGCGGTGGTTATGCTGATCACCCTGGTAGTGATGACCGGTCGGCACAGTGAAATGAGCATGGGAGCAGGGTACGTATTCGGCGCTGAGTTTGCCGGAATGCTTATTGTCTGGCTCGTCTGGAAATTTCGCGGCCGGGGCGCGGTAGAATGAAGAATTGCCTGCGCGATCTGCGTAAAGGGCGGGGCCTTAATCAGGCTGATCTTGCTGAGGCTTTGGAGGTTTCGCGCCAGACTATCATCGCCGTGGAGGCCGACAAATACGATCCCTCACTGCCGATGGCGTACCGCTTGGCCGCCTATTTCGATGTTGCGGTCGAGGAGCTGTTCTTCAATCCGTGGAAGGCGGACTAACTCTTCTTAAGCGCGGCGAGCATTTCTGCCATCGGGCCGTCTTGCTCACCTTCCGCGACAATGCCTGCCTTGGTGCGGACCGCATCGGCGTTTGGTCCTTCTGCGTAAGGATCAATCGCTAGGCCCAGGCTTTGCGCGACCGCTTCGCCCAGATCAAAGGCGTCGCCCGAATATTCAATCTCGTCGAGATCTTCATCCGAGAGTTCAATTTCGAGGTCTTCGCTGGCATCGGCGAGGGCGGCGCGGGTCGTTTCCGCATCGACGAATTTGAGCGCAATCTCTTCGCTTACCTCGACCTGAAATTCCTCGCCCGATACGGCGCAAATCTGTGTGAATTTGGCGTGCATTGTTCCATTGGCCAGCACTGCGTCAGTCGTAGCACTTTCTAGAGACATCTCGGCGCTTAAGGAGGATATGCTGGCCAGCGCAAACCGGCTCGCCAGAGCGCTCCTTTCCGCGTCATCCGCCTCAATCACGACAGGCTTTGCAGGCAGAGGACGGACCTTGACCATTCGGCTGAGTTCAGATGCGCTCATGCTACGCTGTCTGCCTTAATCACTTGCTCATCGCTCAGCGCGGCCAGACGGACCGAAAGCTCTTGCAACTTACCTGAAACACAAGTCGCCGATACCGCTTCATCGCGGCCTTCCAAAAATGTCACATTGCGCGCGACCGCGTCTGTAATTTTGGCGGCATTGCTTTCGCCAAAGGCGCTGCGATAGGCGCCCAACCGGCCGCCAAGCACGCCCATTAATTTGCCGACCCGCTTGCCCACGACCACATCGTTGACGCCAAATTCGCGCAATTGGCCCTCCATGTCCTCAACAAACAATTCTGCGAGCAAAGCGCTTTCGCTACGCATCTCTGCTGCCTCTAGGCGCAGGATCGCGACGCTGAGCACAGCGGTGATCATGTCAAACCGGCCATCCACACTGTCATCGACGCCGCATTCAGAATAATAGCTTGGCTCTCGCGCAAGCTCGATTACACGGTGCCACAGGGGTCGCACTTTCTCACGCGGATCAGGCGCCGTGCCGAGCAGTTTCGATAGGAATGACATTCAGGGCCCTTTCGCCTCAACATTCAGCCTCGCGGGCACGATTCTCCGCCGCATTCAGCCAGAATTCAACCAGTTCACCCCAGCTGCGATAGACAGCGGCGTTGCAAGGTGCGGATCAGCCGCTTAAAGCCTTGCGAGATGTGATATAGGAAGCCGCTGAAATGCGGCAATAGATGGCCTCAGATTGGTCATGAATTGAAGGATTGGCGGACACGATGAATAGGCTTGATAGTGCAGCGGGCGCGAACATCTGGCGAAAGGCACGCGTGCTGATCTTGGTGGGCGGTGCTGGACTGGTGCTGGCCGGGTGTTCTTCTATTCGAGAGACGCGCGGTTATGTCGTCGACAACGTCCTGCTTCAATCGGTCCAACCTGGGATTGATAATCAGCGCTCTGTCGAGGGTACCTTGGGCCGCCCGAGCTTCACCAGTCAATATGGTGAACCAACTTGGTATTATGTCTCCAGCGTCACCGGCCGCCGTCCATTGGTGCGCCCGCGCATTCGCCAACATTCCGTTCTGGCGGTTAAATTTGATGCAGAGGGCAATGTCGCCTCCGTCGAAAACGCTGGACTTGATCAAGTCGTCTTCCTCTCACCTGATGGTGATAAGACGCCGACCCTGGGCCGCGAGCGCGGTTTCCTAGAAGACCTGTTTGGCAATATCGGCACGGTTGGCTCCGGCGTTGGGCCGGGCGGACCGCAATAGCGCTTGCTTGATTGCCGGAATTGAGCGCCCATATCGCCTGCCATGAGTAACGATACGGCGAGCCACGGCCTGACCCAGTGGCACGGCACCACCATTGTTGGCGTTAAGCGCGATGGCAAAATCGTCATCGCTGGCGATGGCCAGGTCTCCATGGGTAATACCGTGATGAAACCCAACGCTCGCAAGGTTCGCAGAATTGGCGAGGGCGGCAAGGTTGTTGCTGGCTTTGCAGGCGCGACCGCCGATGCCTTCACCCTGTTTGAACGGCTTGAGAAAAAGCTGGAACAATATTCCGGTCAATTGCTGCGCGCGGCGGTGGAGCTTGCCAAGGATTGGCGGACTGATAAATATCTTCGCAATCTTGAAGCCTTGATGATCGTCGCAGACAGCGAGACCTTGCTGGTGCTAACCGGCAATGGAGACGTGCTGGAGCCGGAAGGCGGCATTGCGGCGATTGGATCAGGCGGCAATTATGCGCTTGCCGCGGCCAAGGCACTGGCCGACTATGAGAAAGATGCGGAGCAGATCGCGACCAAGGCTATGGCAGTGGCAGCGGACATCTGCGTCTTTACCAATGGCAATGTGACACTCGAAACGGTTTAAGTTCGTTGTTCGCCGATCGCTGAGCTTCCTCTTTCTTCCTGACGGATAATCATGACAGACAATCTTACACCCAAGGCAATTGTTGCCGCGCTGGATGAGCATATCATCGGCCAAAAGGACGCCAAGCGCGCCGTCGCGGTCGCTCTGCGCAATCGCTGGCGCCGGCAGAGACTGAACGCGGATCTGCGCGACGAGGTCACGCCTAAGAACATTCTGATGATCGGTCCAACGGGCTGCGGTAAAACGGAGATCAGCCGACGCCTCGCCAAGCTCGCAGAAGCGCCCTTTGTGAAGATCGAGGCCACCAAGTTCACCGAGGTCGGATATGTCGGCCGCGATGTGGAGCAGATTGCCCGCGACCTGGCCGAAGAAGCGATCCGGCTTGAAAAAGAGCGCCGCCGAGATGCTGTCCGCGAAGCTGCTTCCGATGCGGCGATGGAGCGTCTGCTCAACGCATTGGTCGGCGACAACGCCTCAGAGGCAACCCGTGAGAGCTTCCGTCAGCGCATTGTGCAAGATGCAATGAATGAGGTCGAGGTCGAAATCGACGTGACTGAGACGCCCAATATGCCGTTTGATATGGGCAATATGGGCGGCAATATGGGCATGATCGACCTGTCAGATATGATGGGTAAGGCGCTCGGCAAGACCCCCACAAAGCGCCGCAAAATGCGTGTGCCAGAGGCGTGGGACAAGCTTGTCGATGAAGAGGCGGACAAGCGGCTCGATGATGATGACGTTGCGCAAACGGCATTGCGTAATGCCGAAACCAACGGGATCGTGTTCCTAGACGAGATCGATAAAATCGCCGTCTCTGATGTTCGCGGTGGTTCGGTTAGTCGCGAGGGCGTGCAGCGCGACCTTCTACCGTTGATTGAAGGAACAACGGTCAGCACCAAATATGGCCCGATGAAGACGGACCACGTGCTGTTTATCGCCAGTGGGGCGTTTCACTTGGCCAAGCCATCAGACATGCTGCCTGAATTGCAGGGTCGCTTGCCGATCCGGGTTGAGCTGCGCGCGTTGACCGAAGAAGACTTCGTGCGCATTCTCGGTGAGACAAAGGCCAATCTGGTCGAGCAATATCGCGCGCTGATCGGGACTGAAGATGTCACTTTGGATTTCAAGGATGATGCGGTGAGGGAAATCGCCAAGATTGCCGCGCAAGTGAACGAGAGCATCGAGAATATTGGTGCGCGGCGCTTGCAGACCGTGATGGAAAAATTGCTCGAAGAGATCAGCTTTGAAGCGGAAGAGCACACTGGCGAAACCATTACAATCGACGCGGATTATGTGCGCGGCCGCTTGACTGAGCTTGCCGGCAATAGCGATCTGTCGAAGTATATCCTATGACGAGTAAACCTATCAGTGACCTGTCTGGCATGCTCAAGGGAATGGATCCGTTGCTGCATGACCTGCCTTATGTGTTCATGTCGGAGGATCGCTGGACCGATTTTTCGATTGAACTGAGCGGCATGTTCGCCTCCGTCCACGAGGACGAGGGCACGACTTATGTGTTCGCGCTGGACCAGGAATGGGAGATGGCGGCGGGCCTGCCCCGGTTCGCGAGGATCACCTTGCAAGTGCACTCTGATCTGGAAGGCGTGGGCCTAACTGCCGCTGCATCCACTGCGCTGGCGGGGGCGGGCATCGCCTGCAATGTCATTGCAGCGTTTCACCATGATCATCTGTTTGTACCGTGGGATCGCAGAGACGAAGCGGTCCGGATATTGAGTGCACTCGCCAACGACGCAGATCGATGATTCTCAGCCGTTCGGCGAGCAAGGCCCCGATCATCGCTTGAGCTTACAGGCTAAGAAGGCTCTAACAGCTCCCAACACTTTCATGACCGGGGACTGAAAGCATGATCACTCAGACATTTCACCGTACTTTTCTTGCCAGCGTTGCAACCGTTGCCTTAGCCTTTAGCGCGCCCGCCTTTGCCGATGACCATTCCGGTGATGGCGCGCAGGAGGCCCCAACTCTCTCTGCTCCTAAGATCGAATATACTCGTTGGCAGCTGGACAATGGCCTGACGGTGATCGCCCTGCCAGACAATACAACGGCCAACGTAACGACGTCGCTGTGGTACAAGGTTGGGTCGAAACACGACCCGGAAGGCCGCTCGGGCTTTTCGCATTTGTTCGAGCATATCCTCAGCCGCAAAACGGTGAATATGCCGTACAACATGATCAATAAGCTAACCGAGGATGTTGGCGGCCAGCGCAATGCCTCAAACTGGATCGACCGCACCAATTATTTTGAAACGGTGCCTGCGCAATATCTTGAGACGATGCTGTGGACCCACCGCGAGCGGATGGCATTCCCAGTGGTCGATGCCGAAGTGTTTGAGAATGAGCGCAATGTGGTGAAAGAGGAACTGCGCACCCGCGTGCTTGCGCCGCCTTATGGCCGGCTCCAGCGGGTCGTGATTCCAGAGAACGCTTTTGATGTGCTGCCTATGCGCCGTCCTGGTATTGGATCGATCGAAGATTTGGATTCGGCCACGTTGGAAGACGCCCGGGCGTTCCATCAGGCCTATTATGGTCCCGACACGGCAACGTTGATCGTTGCGGGCAATTTCGAAATGGGAAAACTGCGTGGGTTGGTCGATCAATATTTCGCCGATATCGAGCCGCGCGCCAATCCGATCAGCCTAAAGATCGAAGGCGAAGAGCCTATACGCACGGAACCGCGTTCAATCGCTGCAACCGCGCCTAATGTGTCTCTGCCTGTTGTCGGCGGCATTTGGAAAGCGCCCTCTGTTAGCAGCGAGGATGCAGCCGCGATCGAAGTGTTATCTGAGATCATGTCGCGTGGACAGAGTAGCCGGTTGCACACGGCTTTGGTGCGTAGCGGCAAAGCGGTTCAGGCGGCGCATTTCGATACAATGACGATGGACGGCGGCTTTATCGCCAATTTCGCGGTGCTCAGCCCGACAGCAAATTCCGAAGAAGCGAATGCGATTTTGAACGCTGAGTTGGAGCGTGTTCGTACAGAGCTGGTGAGCGCAGCGGAGCTGACCGAGGCTAAGAACGAGATATTCTCCTCTGCTCTGTCGAGGCGTCAGACTGTGCGTGGACGCGCTTTTGAGCTGGGTGAGGCTTTGGTCTCAACCGGCGATCCCGATGCCGCTGATGCGCGCTTAGTCAGAATCGCTTCGGTCACAACCGAAGACGTGCGACGCGTGGCTGCCAAATGGCTCGATCCGAATGTGAAAGTCGCCATGACCTATGCTGCTGGTGAGGACGATCCGTCCAGCTATGCTAATCCGGCGCCGCGCCCTAACTATGGAACCGTGCCGCCCGCCACGGGTGCACCGCTGGAGCTGCTGCCTGAAGGTGAGCGCATGGCACCCCCGGCTCCTATTGATGCGCCGGAGGTTGTGCGTAGCGACTTTGTGACGAGCACGCTGGCCAATGGCATTCCGCTGGTCACAACCCAGACCAGCGATGTGCCAATCGCAACAATCACCGTCGTATTCCCTGGAGGGAACGCAAGCGATCCGGCTGACAAGGCAGGCCTTGCTGGATTTGTTGCAAGCCTGGCCGATCAAGGAACGACAACGCGGAGCGCTCCTGAAATTGCAGTGACATTGGAATCGCTTGGTGCTTCGCTCAACATAAGTACCGGCCAGGACGGCACCTTTGCCAGCCTTACCGCGCCTGCGGTCAATCTGAATAAGGCAGGAGAGGTTCTGGTCGATATCATCCAGAATGCCAGCTACCCAAGCGAGGAATTGGAACGGGAACGTCAACGGGCGTTGGATGGACTTGACGCGACGCTTAACGATCCAAGCTCGCTGGCCGGATTGGTCGCGACCCGCGTGATGTATGGCGACGCCCCATATGGCCGGGTGGCCACAGTGAGCAGTATTCCCAATATTACCCGCGAAGACTTGCTGGCTAGTCGCGCCGCCTATTGGCATCCGCGGTCGGCGAAGATTGTGGTGAGCGGCGGCATTGCCGCAGAAGAGGCTGCAACGTTGGCAGGGGATCTGTTTGGCGAATGGCAGACCAGCAGCGCGCCGCCCGCCGAGGTTCAGAACCCTGCTGGTAGCGGCACTGCTCCGCGCACCTTGGTGATTGATATGCCTAATGCTGGCCAAGCCGCTGTGATTGCCGGTGTTCGCGGCACTTCGCGTTCGGACGAGGATTTCTATCCTGTGTGGCTGGCCAATACCGTGCTTGGTTCAGGCTCCAACGGGCGCTTGTTTGAAGAGATTCGGACCAAGCGTGCGTTGGCTTACGGCGCCTATTCCCAAATGCTTCAGCTTGCAGATGCAGCCGTTTGGCGCGCAGTTGCGCAGACTGATCACGCGACGGCGGATGAGGTCGCAGCGGTCTTTTTCGATGAGTTTGAGAAGCTGAGCGCTCAGCCAGCGAGCGAAGACGCAATCGAGAAGCGCCGTCTGTTCCTAGGCGGAGCGATCGCTCGCAGCCTGGAAACCAGCGGCGGCTTTAATGGGCTGGTTGCTGGTGCAATGCTGCGCGGGCTTGAGCCGGATGAGGCGTTCCAGATCGCTGATCGTTTGTCGGATGTGAGCGCTGAAGAAGCGGCACAGGTTGCGGCGGAATATTTGACTAAAGATCGCACATCGCTGGTGATCGTCGGTAAGGCTGAGGACTTCTTGGAAGATCTTCAGGCTCTGCGCGGCGAGGTTGAGGTGATCGCTTTTGACGATCTTGACCTAGCAGCGAGCGATTTGCGTAAGCCATCCGGTTCAGCCTCAGTGGGCGAATAAAGACCAGACATGAGGAGCGGTGAGGGGCGTTTTGCCTCTCATCGCTCTGCAATGCCTGCCGTCTCTTCTGCGCTCTCATTGGCCTGTCGCGCCCACATTTCGGCATAGAGACCGCGCCTGCCGAGCAGCTCGGAATGCGTGCCTTGCTCGGCAAGGCGCCCAGTCTCCAGCACGATGATCTGATCCGCATCGGCAATTGTTGACAGCCGGTGCGCGATTGCGATGGTCGTCCGGCCAGCGGCGATGCGACGCAAAGTGGCCAATATTTCTTGCTCGGTCCGCGTATCGAGCGCGCTAGTCGCCTCATCGAGCAGCAGGATTGGCGGGTCTTTGACAAGCGTGCGAGCAATCGCCACCCGTTGCTTTTCGCCGCCGGATAGCTTCAGACCGCGTTCGCCGACCATGGTCTCAAACCCATCGGGCAATCCAGCAATGAGCGGCGTCAGCGCCGCGTCCTGAGCGGCCTTCTCTATCACATCGTTGTTCGCACCGGCAGCGCCATAGCCGATATTGTAATGCAGCGTATCGTTGAACAGCACGCTATCCTGCGGGACGATACCTATTGCTTCGCGCACGCTGTCTTGCGCGACCTCAGCAATGTCTTGGCCGTCGATCAAGATCCGACCGGAGGTTGGATCGTAGAAACGGAACAGCAACCGCCCGATGGTGCTCTTTCCTGCGCCCGAGGGTCCAACAATTGCGATACTGCCGGAGGCCGGCACTTCAAAGCTCAGCCCGTGAAGGATCGTCCGTTCTGGCTCGTAGCCGAAGGTGACATTGTCGAATGCCAAATGAGGTTGGCGAACGATGAGCGCAGGAGCGTCTGGTGCATCTCGCACCTCAACCTCTGTATCCATCAATTTGAACATCTCAGCCATATCGACGAGGCCTTGACGGATCGTGCGATACACCCAACCGAGCAGATCGAGCGGGCGGAACAACTGCATCAGGAAGGTGTTGACCAGCACCAGATCACCGACTGTCAGCTCGCCCTTGCTCCAGCCCCACACAGTGTAGGCCATCGCGCCTGCCATCAGAGCGTTGGTGATCAGCGATTGCGTTATGTTGAGCAGACCGAGTGAGTTCTCACTCTTGATTGCAGCCTCGGCATAGGCACGAGCAGCCTGGCTGTAGCGCTTTTCCTCGCGCTCCTCAGCGCCAAAATATTTTACGGTTTCAAAGTTCAGCAGCGAGTCGACCGCGCGGTGCAATGCCTGACCATCAAGATCATTCATCTCGCGCCGCAACTTCGTGCGCCACTCGGTGATCCAGCGCGTGACCGCAATATAAGTGACCACCGTGACGGCGGTGGCGGCGACCAGCTCCCACCCAAAATTGAGGTAGAAAATTACTCCCACCGCGATCAGCTCAATGGCGGTCGGCGCGATGTTGAACAGCAGGAAGTAGAGCATCATGTCGATGCTCTTCGTTCCGCGTTCGATGATCTTGGTGACTTCTCCCGTGCGGCGCGACAGATGAAAACGCAGGCTCAGACGGTGCAACCGGTGGAAGACATCTTCCGCCAGGCTCAAGGTCGCGGCCTGACCGACACGCTCGAACACGATGTTGCGCAAATTGTCGAACAGCAGTGAGGTGAAGCGGCCCAGTCCGTATGCGACCACCAATGCCAGAGCGACGGTTGCGCCCTCGCTGACTGGTCCGGCCATCGCATCGGCGGCATGTTTATAGGCGAATGGGAGCGCCAATGTGACGCCCTTAGCCGCTAGTACAAGGACCATCGCAATGACGATGCGCCAGCGCAGGCCCGGATTGTCATTGGGCCAGAGGTAGGGGAGAAATCGTTTTAGCGTTGCCCAGCTTTCCGCCTCAGGCGGGCGGTTTGTATGGTCGGCAGATGTGGATGTGTCAGGCGGCATCGGTGGCGACCATGTGGGCGCACCTTACGCCAAGCGCAAGGCTCTCAAGAGGGTGGTGTAATCTTGGAGCTTAGTTGTAGCGGGCCGAATGCGTTATGTCGCGTAATCCCCTGTCCGCCGAGCGTGGGAGGTCAAACAGCACACGTTGGCGCGAGAAGTCGATTGCGACTCGGTCAAATAACCGCAGATGGTTCATACCCAACGACAGCACCGGCTTGTCCTTGAGGCCAAGCGCTTCAAAGGCTGGTGTGTCGGCGAAGGTAATCGGCACATTACTAAGATTGACCCCACCGATCTCGAGTCTTCTTACAAATGACATTTCACCAGAGGCGGAAACGCCGTTGACGTCAGTGGTCTGCACGGTTTCGGCGCGCTTGGTGCGAATGCGCCTGCGCAGCGTGTTGTTGGCGAGGCTAGCCTGCGCGCCCGTATCGATAATGACTGTGGTCATCACTCCTTCAACCCGCGCGTTTGTAATCAGCAATTGTCCCAGCTTGTGGCGCGCCCGCACCACGATTTCAAAGCCTCTTCGGCTGGTTTTCTGTTTGGTGACGTCTTCAATCACCATGGTTTCTTCGCGGAAATCAATCAGCACTCTGAAATCTTGCAAGGTATCGAGCCCGATGATGCCGTCGGCACCAACATGGTCCCTGTAGAGAACCGGAGCCGCAAGATTGTGGATCGTGCTTCCCCCGAGTTCCAGGCTGTCCAATTCCACCACCTCGACCGGGCGGCGGCTGGCCATCCCGACTAGGGTCGCCATACCAAGCGATTCCAGGCCCAACGCATTGTTGATGCGGTGTGTGACAGCGGTTGCCTGGCTGCCGGTATCGATCATGAAGTTGTAAGGACCAGCACCGTCGATAGTGACCGGCACAGTCATGCGTTCATTGCGCTCTTCTTCAAGGCTTAAGATCTCGGTGTTCGGATTGGTGAAGTTGGGCGCGATCGATTGATCCCCCTGCTGCTGCCCCATGCCAATGAATGCCAGGGAAAGTGCGGGTCCGTACCAGAGAGAATGCATAATGTGTCCTACCATGAGCGCATGCTGGGATGCTGTGCGCTGCCTGAGGGAATTAGACTATCAGACGATCGGCGATTCCCCAAGCCGAAGTGAGATAGGGTTGCGTTTGCGGGAGCTTTAATCTTTTGCCAAGGCTGGCTCAGCGCCTCGATTGCGCAGCAAATTCCAGGTCTCGCGCACTTTGACCTTCCAACCGAACCAGAAAGTGGCGGCATAGACACTTGCCCCGGCAAACCCGTTCCATACCAGGTCAAGCAGCGGCGAGCCGAAAGCCGCGTATCTTTGCAGAGTGAGCACGGCGAGCGCCATTGCGCCGCAAGCAATCGCAGTTGGCGCTACCTCCTTCAAAAGAGCGAGCGGTGAGGCACCGATGCGTGGCAAAGTGAGCGATAGTGTGATGCAGCACAGCAATGGCGCAGCGACCCACCAGGCATGAACCAGCCCCATCGCTCCGAACTGAACGCCCCAAAGGAATGCAATCGGCATAATGATGGCGCCTGAAAGGCTGGTCGTTAGATAGACCTGCGTGCGGCCCATGGCATTGGTCACTGGCGAGCAGATCAGATGCAACGCAAAGAATGGCATTGCGAGCGCCAGCCCGCCGACAATCGGGATCATCCCGGCCCATTTCTCGCCAAACAGCGTCAATATGGCTGCTTCACTGGTAAGCGCCAGCCCGACATATATAGGTGCGGTCACCATCATGACCATTCGCGCCGTCTTCAAGAAATATGGACCCAGCGGCTTGTTGGCGCGGTGCAGCTCTGAATAGGCAGCAAGGCCAACCTCGTTGATCGGCGGCAAGAATCTGCCAGTGACGATGAGGGTTAGGAATAGGGCCTCTGAGTAAAGGCCTAGGTCATAGGTCGACATTTGGCGGCCGGCGATCACGATGTCGCTCTGGCTCTGGATGATCCAGAAGATTTGGCAGAGCGTCAGCGTGCCGCCAAAAGTTACGAGATCCCAGTGCGCCGCGCGGATCGAATATCGGCTTCACTAACAGGCGCGCTGCGATGGAAAGCCCAATGGCCCGGCTGATGAACATGGCGATCGGGGCGTAAACCAGCGACCAAACGCCAAAGCCAAGCCATGCGAGCGACAGAGCGGTGATGGCTCCGATGGCGGCGCAGGCCATATTGACCTGACCTTGCTTGCGGAATTCCAATCGCCGAGCCAGTAGCTCAGAGGGTAGGGCGGTAAACGGTACCGTGAAGAAGATCACCGCTTGGATCCGAAGCATGTCCGCGACCAAGGGTTCTCCAAAGTAAGTGGCCGCATAAGGCGCAAACAGAAACTGCACGAGCGCCATTGATCCGTTGAACAAGAGCAGCAGCCCAAAGATTTGCCCGATGCGCCGCTCGTCAATCTTCTCGGTCTGCACCAGAGATGTCGCAAAGCTTTGGCCGTTGAGGATCGCGAGCGCGGCCAAGACCACTTGGGTCATGGCAAACAGGCCGTAGTCGGTTGGCTCGAGCAGGCGCACGACCAATATGGTAGAAGTCCAGGTAATGATCTGAGCCGCGACCTGCGTGCCCCACCGCCATTTCACCGCGGACCGAACGCGTCCGGCAAATCCGTCTGTGCTTTGCTCCACACCCTCCAGCTTTGCGGCATGCAGGTTATCGCCTGTGCGCGAATCATCGGCCGAATTTGCTCCGGAAATAGGGTGCGTCCCGCTCATCCCATGGCCCTTAACCTTAAAAGGTGAAGAATCTGCCTTTCCAAATGGCCAAATCGGACCACGCAGCGTGAGCAATTTCAGCGATTCATTGCGGCCAAGTGTTGAAAATGAGCCGTATGACCCCATTTTGAGCAGGCTAGAGTGCCGTGAAACCCTCGGAAAAGCGTGGGTTTTGAGGTTCTTTGAAATAAAATTGCAAAAAGGCGTTGACCGAATCTCAGTCCCCGCCTAGATGACCTCCACCGACGCGGCGCTGACGGCTTTTACCGGCTTCGATCGCAACGGTCGCCAACATAAACGGACAACCGGCCCCCGGTGCAAATCGGGGAACCATTGTTGTCCGCTTCTTATGTTGGATGGCTCTTTGACATTGTTAGTATATGATGAAGGGACATGTGGGCGACGGCGCCCGGTCCAGGGATTTTAAGGCTCTGGATACCGGTTAAATTATGCCGATTGCCACATTTTGGAAGTGCACCACGCACATCCTTAATGATGCATGTTCATTCGTATCCATTACGTTTGACAGCAGGTAATCGGCTCCTTGAAGCTCATGCTTGACTGGCTAACGAACTTCGGTTCGTGCTGGTTTTGTATGTGACACAAACTTGAGAGTTTGATCCTGGCTCAGAACGAACGCTGGCGGCATGCCTAACACATGCAAGTCGAACGAACCCTTCGGGGTGAGTGGCGCACGGGTGCGTAACGCGTGGGAACCTGCCTTTAGGTTCGGAATAACTCAGAGAAATTTGAGCTAATACCGGATAATGTCTTCGGACCAAAGATTTATCGCCTTTAGATGGGCCCGCGTTAGATTAGATAGTTGGTGGGGTAATGGCCTACCAAGTCGACGATCTATAGCTGGTCTGAGAGGATGATCAGCCACACTGGGACTGAGACACGGCCCAGACTCCTACGGGAGGCAGCAGTGGGGAATATTGGACAATGGGCGAAAGCCTGATCCAGCAATGCCGCGTGAGTGATGAAGGCCTTAGGGTTGTAAAGCTCTTTTACTAGGGATGATAATGACAGTACCTAGAGAATAAGCTCCGGCTAACTCCGTGCCAGCAGCCGCGGTAATACGGAGGGAGCTAGCGTTGTTCGGAATTACTGGGCGTAAAGCGCGCGTAGGCGGCTTATCAAGTCAGGGGTGAAATCCCGGAGCTCAACTCCGGAACTGCCCTTGAAACTGGTGAGCTAGAATATTGGAGAGGTAAGTGGAATTCCGAGTGTAGAGGTGAAATTCGTAGATATTCGGAAGAACACCAGTGGCGAAGGCGACTTACTGGACAATTATTGACGCTGAGGTGCGAAAGCGTGGGGAGCAAACAGGATTAGATACCCTGGTAGTCCACGCCGTAAACGATGATAACTAGCTGTCCGGGCTCATAGAGCTTGGGTGGCGCAGCTAACGCATTAAGTTATCCGCCTGGGGAGTACGGTCGCAAGATTAAAACTCAAAGGAATTGACGGGGGCCTGCACAAGCGGTGGAGCATGTGGTTTAATTCGAAGCAACGCGCAGAACCTTACCAGCCTTTGACATCCTAGGACGGTTTCTGGAGACAGATTCCTTCCCTTCGGGGACCTAGTGACAGGTGCTGCATGGCTGTCGTCAGCTCGTGTCGTGAGATGTTGGGTTAAGTCCCGCAACGAGCGCAACCCTCATCCTTAGTTGCCATCATTTAGTTGGGCACTTTAAGGAAACTGCCGGTGATAAGCCGGAGGAAGGTGGGGATGACGTCAAGTCCTCATGGCCCTTACAGGCTGGGCTACACACGTGCTACAATGGCAACTACAGTGGGCAGCTATCACGCAAGTGTGAGCTAATCTCCAAAAGTTGTCTCAGTTCGGATTGTTCTCTGCAACTCGAGAGCATGAAGGCGGAATCGCTAGTAATCGCGGATCAGCATGCCGCGGTGAATACGTTCCCAGGCCTTGTACACACCGCCCGTCACACCATGGGAGTTGGTTTCACCCGAAGATAGTGCGCTAACCTTTTAGGAGGCAGCTAGCCACGGTGGGATCAGCGACTGGGGTGAAGTCGTAACAAGGTAGCCGTAGGGGAACCTGCGGCTGGATCACCTCCTTTCTAAGGATATTTACGAAAGCGCCTGGCCTTGCGTCGGGAAGAGCTTCGTAATTTCCAAAGAACATTGCCGTCGTCCTCATGTCCTTTCATCACTGGAGATTGCCCTCGGGCAGCTGGAAAGCTGCGTGTGGTGCAAACACCTGAGCTGGCTCACGCCCCTCGCGGTCTAACGGCCGCTCGAGGAGTGTAGGTCCGTAGCTCAGTTGGTTAGAGCGCACCCCTGATAAGGGTGAGGTCGGTGGTTCAAATCCACTCGGACCTACCAGTTATTGTCTGGTCTTTAGGGGCCTTAGCTCAGCTGGGAGAGCACCTGCTTTGCAAGCAGGGGGTCATCGGTTCGATCCCGATAGGCTCCACCAGACAAATTAGATCGTACTCCAGGATGAAAAGAAAGCGGATCTCGCGCAGAGTTTACTCTGATCGCGAGTATGCGGCTTCGGCCGCACATCATTTGACATTGTGAATGGGTTTTTAAATCGATGCCGTGGCGGTATCGTCTTGCTGGTAAGGGCTTAGGCTCTGGCTGGAGGGATGGTGCCATCACAAATCAATCAAATTGATTATCTGGCTGAGATAATTCTCTGCACTATCATGAAGACGGCAGCTTTTATGCAGGCTTGTCGTTGATGGTGTGGATTCTCAAGCGTGAGGTAAGAGCATTTGGTGGATGCCTTGGCATGTACAGGCGAAGAAGGACGTGGCACGCTGCGATAAGCGTCGGGGAGATGTGAGCAATCTTTGATCCGGCGATTTCCGAATGGGGAAACCCACCTTCACCATTTCTTTCTGGTTACCTTTGGGTGATCCGAGAGAGGTGGATAAGGTATCACCTTAGTGAATATATAGCTTTGGTGAAGCGAACCCAGGGAACTGAAACATCTCAGTACCTGGAGGAAAAGACATCAACCGAGATTCCGTTAGTAGTGGCGAGCGAACGCGGACCAGGCCAGTGCCTTTTCATAAATTAGCAGAACTCTCTGGAAAGTGAGACCGTAGTGGGTGACAGTCCCGTATGCAAAAATGATTGAAAAGGACTTGAGTAGGGCGGAACACGTGAAATTCTGTCTGAACATGGGGGGACCACCCTCCAAGCCTAAATACTCGTACATGACCGATAGCGAACACAGTACCGTGAGGGAAAGGTGAAAAGCACCCCGATTAGGGGAGTGAAACAGTACCTGAAACCGGATGCTTACAAGCAGTTGGAGCCCCATAGGGGGTGACAGCGTACCTCTTGCATAATGGGTCAGTGACTTAATCTAGCATGCAAGCTTAAGCCGTTAGGTGTAGGCGAAGCGAAAGCGAGTCTGAATAGGGCGACTGAGTATGTTGGATTAGACCCGAACCCCGGCGATCTAGGCATGACCAGGCTGAAGGTGCGGTAACACGCACTGGAGGGCCGAACCGTTGCATGTTGAAAAATGCTCGGATGAGTTGTGTTTAGGGGTGAAAGGCCAATCAAGCCGGGAAATAGCTGGTTCTCCGCGAAATCTATTGAGGTAGAGCGTCAGATGTATGCCGATGGGGGTAGAGCACTGGATGGGCTAGGGCTGCGCGAGCGGTACCAAACCTAACCAAACTCCGAATACCATCGAGTCTTGTCTGGCAGACAGACGGCGGGTGCTAAGGTCCGTCGTCAAAAGGGAAACAGCCCTAACCTACAGCTAAGGTCCCCAAGTAATACCTAAGTGCGAAAGCATGTGGGAATCCCAAAACAACCAGGAGGTTGGCTTAGAAGCAGCCATCCTTTAAAGAAAGCGTAACAGCTCACTGGTCTAAATAAGGGTTCCTGCGGCGAAGATGTAACGGGACTAAAGGTATTCACCGAAGCTTAGGGTTGCAGTTTACTGCAGCGGTAGCGGAGCGTTCCGTAAGTTGATGAAGCCGAAGGGTAACCGACGGTGGAGATATCGGAAGTGCGAATGCTGACATGAGTAGCGATAAAGAGGGTGAGATGCCCTCTCGCCGAAAGACCAAGGGTTCCTGCTCAACGCTAATCGGAGCAGGGTAAGCCGGTCCCTAAGACGAGCCCGAAGGGGGTAGTCGATGGGAACCACGTTAATATTCGTGGGCCTGAAGATGTGTGACGGATCGTGGAAGTTGTTTCCTCTTATTGGATTGAGGGAGCAGCCAAGCGGTTCCAGGAAATAGCCTCTTCATATAGACCGTACCCGAAACCGACACAGGTGGTCAGGTAGAGTATACCAAGGCGCTTGAGAGAAGTATCCTGAAGGAACTCGGCAAATTGCCTCCGTACCTTCGGAAGAAGGAGGCCCTGATTCGAGGCAACTCTTATCAGGGGGCACAGGCCAGGGGGTAGCGACTGTTTATCAAAAACACAGGACTCTGCTAAGTCGGCTTCAAGACGACGTATAGGGTCTGACGCCTGCCCGGTGCTTGAAGGTTAAGAGGAGGAGTGCAAGCTCCGAATTGAAGCCCAAGTAAACGGCGGCCGTAACTATAACGGTCCTAAGGTAGCGAAATTCCTTGTCGGGTAAGTTCCGACCTGCACGAATGGCGTAACGACTTCCCCACTGTCTCCAGGATATGCTCAGCGAAATTGAATTCTCCGTGAAGATGCGGAGTACCCGCGGTTAGACGGAAAGACCCCGTGCACCTTTACTGCAGCTTTAGAGTGGCATTAGGAAAGAACTGTGTAGAATAGGTGGGAGGCTTTGAAACTTGGGCGCCAGTCCGAGTGGAGCCAACCTGTGAAATACCACCCTGTTGTTTTCTGATGTCTAACCTAGGTCCGTTATCCGGACCAGGGACCCTCTATGGCGGGTAGTTTGACTGGGGCGGTCGCCTCCTAAAGAGTAACGGAGGCGCGCGATGGTATGCTCAGGCCGGTTGGAAACCGGCTGCGAGAGTGCAATGGCATAAGCATGCCTGACTGCGAGACCGACAGGTCGAGCAGAGACGAAAGTCGGTCATAGTGATCCGGTGGTCCCTCGTGGAAGGGCCATCGCTCAACGGATAAAAGGTACGCCGGGGATAACAGGCTGATACTGCCCAAGAGCTCATATCGACGGCAGTGTTTGGCACCTCGATGTCGGCTCATCACATCCTGGGGCTGGAGCAGGTCCCAAGGGTTTGGCTGTTCGCCAATTAAAGTGGTACGTGAGCTGGGTTCAGAACGTCGCGAGACAGTTTGGTCCCTATCTGCCGTGGGCGTCGATACTTGAAAGGAGTTGCCCCTAGTACGAGAGGACCGGGGTGAACATACCTCTGGTGTACCAGTCATTCCGCCAGGAGTGCCGCTGGGTAGCTATGTATGGACGGGATAACCGCTGAAAGCATCTAAGCGGGAAGCCTCCCTTGAGATTAGGTATCATCGAACCGTAGTAGACCACTACGTTGATAGGCTGGGTGTGGAAGCGCAGTAATGCGTGTAGCTAACCAGTCCTAATAGTTCTGTTCGCGCTTGTAGAATCTGCACCATCAACGTCAGCCCTGCGTGGCTTTCATTGATTGGTAGAGAATTTCTCAGGCCAGATACGCCCAAGAACACTAAACCAAGTGCATCGATTTAAACCCGTTTTCCGCAAGCTTCATTGCTTGGTGGTCATAGCGTCTGTGACCCACCCGATCCCATCTCGAACTCGGCCGTGAAACCAGATAGCGCCGATGGTACTATGTCTTAAGGCATGGAAGAGTAGGTCGCTGCCAGGCATTGTAGCTTGCGGATTGCGGGATAAACCCATTCACTAGTCAAAGGGCTGATCCGTCAAGGACAGCCCTTTTGACGTCTCTAATGGCGTCAAACGGTGCCGCGGGGTGGAGCAGTCCGGTAGCTCGTCAGGCTCATAACCTGAAGGTCGTTGGTTCAAATCCAACCCCCGCAACCACCATCTAATTGAAAATGCATAATAAATCAGCCTCACTGTTACCAGTGGGGCTTTTTGCATTCGAACTGTAAGCACATAGGAAGCAGGCTGATGCGCACTCTGGCGTAACTGAGAGTGTCGAGGAGTCATATTGGCGACTGGGGTGGTATGAACGGGAACGGCGCCGTCTGCTTGCAGCGTATTCCTTCTGATCTGACGATGGCGGATGCTGGGGGTGAAAGCGGACAGAATGCCAATGGTTCGACAAACGCTGGATCGAACAGCGAGCGTGGCCGCGTCAGTACTGATTGAAGGCCATTAGTTGACGGTGCAGGAATAGACCAAGGTTGTGGACTGGCCAGTGTCCAAGGTCCCCAAAGCGATTCCGCTTCCAGTTAGGTCCGACAATGTGAAGCTGCCCAAGGGAACGCCGTCGCCGGTAATGCTCACTGTGTCGGCCGCGTTGCAACTTAAGCCGGACGAAGGATTGTCTGTAACAACCGCGCCAGTGGCGCTATCTGGTCCATTGTTAGTGACCACAATAGTGTAGGAGGCCGTGGATCCAGACGACACCGTATCACCGGTTTGGTCGACATTTCCGTTCACGCCCGGGGTATTTGTCTTTGTAATAGACAGATCTGCAACCAACTGAACTGTTACCTCCTCGGTTAGGTCATCAGTTGCCGTTTCCGGATCAACCTGATTGCTAATGGCTGCGGTGGTCGAGTTGATGATGGTGTTTCCGTTCTGATCATTGTTAACAGTGCCCTCAAGCGTCAGTGTAACTGTTGCGCCATTGGAGAGCGCACCGATACTCCAAACACCTGTGACATCGTCATAGGAACCGACAGCATTGCCTGAACCATCATTGGTGCCACCGTTGCTGAGCGTCGCGGTCAAGCCCGAGGGCAAGAGGTCGGTTAAGACAACACCGGTTGCATCTGATGGACCATTGTTCAGAACGGCAATTTGGTAAGTTACCGTGTCACCTTCCCGAGGGGTGTTGGTGCCCGATAGAAGCGTTTTGGTGGTGACTAGGTCGGCAAGCACAGCGGGGAGGACCGTAATGTTGACCGTCCGGGTGATTTGATCGCCGTCATCATCGGTAACGGTGAGTGTTAAAGGAATAATACGAGGTGGACTTCCGGGCGGAATTATAGGGGCTTGAAAGCTAGGCGTTGCGGTACCTGCATCGAGCAAAACAATGTCAGCAGGCCCCGTCCAAGCGTATGATACTGGGTCGGGATCATTCGGTTCGCTTCCAACAACAGGGACTTCTACCAACACGCCTGAGTTTACAGTTTGATCCTGATCACCAGTCACAATTGGGCCATCATCGAGACAGGTAATCTGCCAACCAGTACGCCGGGGCGCGCCACTACCGTTGATCTGTATGCGGAAATTCACGCTTCCACCCGTGGCCGTGCCGCTGCGGACAACCCGCGTCTCTGTGCGACTGCCATTTCTTCCAAAGGGGCCAAAGTTGACGTTGTAGGTGGTCAGCAAATTCCCTCCTGTGCGGGTAATCCGCGCTCCCGATCTCCTCGCGTTCTGCGGCCCGCCATTCTGGCGGACAGTGAACACAAACCGTGCATCGTCGGGCACGTTGCTGAACTGCGCAAAATCTTGCTGAAATCGGAGCCGATCAACAACCTGACCATTAGCGGAGTTGTTACCGGGCTCGCAGGTGCGACGCACCGTGCTTTGAGCGGACACCCCTTCGACTAGAATCAAACCTCCCAAAATAATAATCGCGCTGATACGAAGTATGATCTCTCGGAGTTTAAAATCAGCTGCAAATCCGCAAATACCTGCCCATCGATTCCGATAAAGGAGATCAAGAGAAATCCGCTTTTTTTGAATGATTCGGGTATCCGCACAGATGTCAAAGGCAGAAAAATTCATTGGGTCCCCCGAAGATTTTACGGAGATATAAAACACATCTCCGAGGAATTTCTTTGTTTTGACCTTTCAGGAAGCAACTTGTGTCCTGAATTATGAGTTTACGCTCTTTCCGACCATGAGAACTGCGCTTTGTCTGTGGAATTCTTGTGGCTTCCAAACTCCAGCCGCTTTTTAAGAACAGAGCAGGTCTCGAATAAATAGTGACAAGCCCACAATCACCTCCGATAGGGAACATCATGCGTCGTGAAAAACTGCTTCAACGTGCCATATGTCTGGATGGTATTCCTGAGTTCACCCGGGAGCTTGGTGGAGACCCGCATCAACTTTTGAAGGCAGCCGGGTTACCAAGTTTCTTGGGGGTCGCAAGATTACTTGGAGTTTGGGGCGAGTTGCGAGTTTCTGGAGCTAACCGCTGAAAAACTATACCAACCAAACTTCGGATTGCTCTTCTGCCCCACTATTGCAGATCACTGGCCTAACAGCGGACCGACAATATGGATTGCGAGAAACGCGATTGATCTCGATCACTTCTTTCGCTTGCTGGTTCGCTACCAGAGTGCACATGGGAATGGCATCCGGTTTGAGTACAGTAATGACCTAGATGCGGGCGAGATGAAGTGCAGGTTTCATATTCATCCATTTGCTCCACCATGCCGGCAGAACGTTGAGTCAACGATGGGAGGGCTTGCTCGAATGGGCAAGATCCACATTCCTGAGTTGGAATTGAAGCGGGTTAGTTTTGGGCATAGTAGGCCTGAAGAGTGTTGTCTGCATGAAGAGATCTTTGGGTGTGAGATTGTATTCGACGCTGCGAAGACTGAGCTCGTCGCAATGCCTGCCTGCTTCATCCACCAACCTTTATGCAGCGCGTGTCTGCGCTGCTGATTGACAACTTCATGACACGCTTCTTCCGGCAAAAGGATGAGCTCTGCAGCATTGTTTCCACTTCGGTTTCTAGGTTGATCTGTGAGGTCTTTGGCACCGATCAATGCAACGTAGGAGGCATTGCTGCTATGCTCGATCTGAGCCTAAAGAAGCTGCAGCGGCTGCTTGTCGATGAAGAAACTGACTTTTCAACAATCCTCGACGATACCAGGAGAGGCGTTGCGAGCCGGCTTCTCATCAAGTCTGACATCGCGATTGGTCACTTGGCACATTACCTAGTTTATTCGTCGGAGAGAACATTTATTGCTGCGGCGAAGAGATGGTTTGGCACAGCACCGTCAGCGTATCGAAAATCGGCGCGTGCGAACAAGAGGCCACATTGAAGCTTCGGCCCTCAATCCAAGCAAGAAGCCAAGTATGTGACGTCAAGAACTGGCGACACCCGACCAGCCGCTTTTGTCACAGCTTGATACGACGCTGTCAGACGGCTTTTGGAGTTGCGGCCCGATCAGATTTCGATCAGCTCTTGGGGGTGGAAGCTGACATCCCAAATGATGATCCATGTCACTTGGTATTCATAGCAATGAACCGATCAAGTTCCCTGGGGTAACTAGCTCTTTTCTCGGCCCTGAGGTTGCCGCCTTACTGCCCAGATTAGTGAAGCTATCGCGGTAACCAAGCCTGCAATTGCTGTGATGAGTGAGGTATCCAAATCTGCCATTAGTTTCTCCGATTGTGATTGGGTCACTTGAGATAGACAGAATTGTTAACTGTAGGAAAGTTCATTCTAAAACCGATGAAAGCAGCCAATGAATACAACCGCTGCACTACAGAAAAACTTAAGTTCTTAGAATTCGCACAATCGACCACCTCGCTCAGCAGGAGGGGGCTTTGCAAGAACAGAGATACATACTTTTGATCGAAAGGGGAGATTTGGGGCTTCAGAATTTTGCTCCAGATGCAGGACCACGATCGTTTGATGAGGTAAGAGAGTTTCTCACTGCGCGAAGGAGAGTGCGACTGGAGCAAGGCCTGCCGAGCGAGACTTTCCGTCTCGCCCCGGTATCTAGCAAGCCTCTAATTGACGAAGCAATAGACCGTCTTTGGGAGGATGGTGCAGAGCACGATTTGTTCGTTGCTGGGAGAACAAACGCTAGCGACTAGAGCGCGGCCAATTGACAGCGTGTCTTGCTTTCCAAGAAGCGCCGTAAGAGTGGTCAGAGTGATCCTCCTCCCCCAAATTCGGTCAGTAATCTCGCGCTGAACTCTGCTTCTCTTCGAACTTAGGTGACGCCTATCATTGTGCACCACTCTTTGGGCTCCACAACCCCGTGTCGCGTTGAACGATTGGCTCTCGTTCTGGCACCGGAAATCCAAGTAGTCTGCGCTGTAGAGCCCAATCGGTAGGGATGTTGGAACTCAACAACCCTTTTCTCGTGAGTTCTTGAGGCTGCGTGCCATCGAGGATCGAAGTGACTATGTCAGGTGCGAGGTAATTCACACGGATAAGGCGCGCGAACTGAGAGGGGCGAATGCCTCGCTTTTCTGCCAAATCAGGGATGGAAAGATTGCGGTGAGCGTCCACCAATCGCTGAGCGTCTCTTGCGCTTTTGATTAGGTCCACCAACGGTTTATCAATTGCCGAATCCAGCTCATCGCAGCGAGGACTGATGTTGAGCCTCATCCATTTCTCAGTCGATGTAGCTTGAACTTCGATCACAAAATCAAACCGTGCATCGCTCAATGGCCTATCGGCTGGACGCGCGCTAAATGTGGACACGTCATCCCATTCGATGAATCTTTTCAGCTCACTAGCTCGGATAGAAATTGACACTTGCTCTCGACCTAGTTCGATTTCGCAGACCAGTGCTTTGATCGCGTCCGCCACTTTCGGGCGCGGCATCTCGCTAAGCCGCTTGGCTGCATCTAATCCAAGACTTGCTAGCTTTTCCAACTCCTCATCTCGAACGCCCAATTTCTTTAGCGCTGCCCTTACCCGGGTTCGATCACATAGTAGCTCGCCTAAGGCCGCAATCATGAGGTCGTCGAAGCGCCCAGCATGAGTCCGATAAGCCTTTATGTAATGGGTGCGAGCCCAGCTGGAAGCGACAGATGTATAGTACGTAAAAACCTTGCCCTTGCTTCGCGTGATTTCAACAAACATTGGCCGTCCTAGTTCATCCTTCAGCAGGCCTGTGAGAAAGTGTTCAGTGCCTTTTGCGTGAGGTTTTGGCTTGCGGCGTGCCTTGGTCAGTTTGATGGCAGTTTCCCAAGTATCTCTGGATACTAGAGGCTCATGTCTTCCCGGGTAATTTCGTTCGTGACCCTTTATTTCTCCAACGTAGATTGGATTGTGAAGAATCGAATAGACAGTTCTAGGAGGTATGGGCGTACCTCCTCTGAGCCCTCCTTTCCTGAGAGGCTTCATCGAACTAACGTAGCCACGCTTGGTAACAGCTCGCTGGACCGCGATGTAGCGCTCAGTTCGAAGAAACTCGGCAAAGACAAACCTGACAATCTCGGCCTCGTGTTCATCGATTTGCAGTTCGTCATCGACTAGCTGGTAACCAAAGGGCGGTTTTCCACCGTGAATTTTCCCGTGACGCTTACGTGCTCGCAAACTGTCTCGCACACGTTCAGCGATCATTTCTCTTTCAAACTGTGAAAACGTGAGAAGTATATTGAGAACCATTCGACCCATGCTGTCAGAGGTATCGAACGCCTGAGATATCGAAACTAGATTGATCCGCTTTTGCTCGAAGAGATCGATAAGCCGAACAAAATCTATGAGGCTCCTAGTGAGCCTATCAACCTTGTAGACGACTACGTTATCTATCTTTCCATCTTCGATATCTCGCATCAACGCTGCCAGTGCCGGTCTATCCAAGTCGCCCCCAGACTGGCCGCTGTCGTCGTACCGTTGTGAGAGTTCAGTCCAGGATTTATATTTTTGGCTAGCAATGTACGCGCTGCAAACTTCGCGCTGGGTAGCGAGCGAGTTCATGTGAGCATCTAAGCCTTTAGAAATGCTCTGGCGTGTGTAGATCGCACATCTTGTGGCGTTAGAATTTGATTTCATTAGCTGATCTCACACAAAAGTGGAATTTCGGCAGATAGTCTTTGATTTACTGGCGTATGCTTCCAAGATTGATGCGGCATTTTTACGTCCAAGGGAATTTCGTATGACTGCAGAGTTTTTGACTGGGCTAGACCCTGATGAAATACTCGCGACCCGTGAGAACATGGAGGCAGCAATCAGACATGTAGAAGGACCAGCTGCCCGCAGGATTCCGGAAAGCCTGTGCGTCGAGGTGGAGCAACTATTGTATCTTCTCGAACTAGCAGTGCGCCAGCGCCTAGAAGTGCCGGAGACCAAGTAGACTGTTCTTTTGGTGAGAGTGTCAGCAAATGGGCCGTTAGCTGCAAGTCCACTATTGGCGTGTTGACAATAGAAAGCTGACGCTTCGTCATCTACCTAGCAAACTAATCACCGGTCATTGGGGAACTTTACTAATTGAAAACGCGATTTGATATTCAACCAGTTCGATATGCGGCAAATTCTTAGTCGCAAGACGTAGCGACGAACTAATCTCGGAACCAATGATGATCCCGCGCACGGGCTTGTTTGTGTCGAGGTTTTCTGAAACCCAGTTTTTGTAGAACATGAGCTGGCCGATTACGCGGTCATAGGCTTTGCCAACTTTTGTTTCGATCACGACAAACGCCCCCTTGGCATCGACAGCAAGAATATCGATCCTACGGTTGTCAGCAGGATATTCGCGGCCTGTCAGTCCCTCATCGTCGTATAGGATCAAGCCCTGCTCGATCTGACCAAGGTTCTTGACAAGGAAGTCTTGTAGATGTGCCTCCAACGCGAAAGTGCTGCCTTGTGGCCCGTCATCTTCGTCAACGTCGTTTTGCTGCAGCGTCGGCTCGTGCTGAGCTTTGTAGGTTGGAGCGGGATCGCTTGCCTCTTGCCACAATCGAAAGGTGCCGCGACCAACCTTATAGAACAAGTCGTAACCTGAACCTGGTTTGATCGCGGGATGGCTATGGCGAGCCCGAGTATTGACGGCCATGCCCTCGACGTGAGCCGTTACAGTGCCCTTTTTTGTGAGTGGATAATGTTTCGCAAACCAAGCGACTACCTCGGCTTTTTCGAATGTTTGCCCTGATTCGAGATTTTGACTCGCCCATTCATGCATAAGTACGCGTGTTGGTTTTTCGTAAGTTGGCATGTGGCCCTCATTGCTACGTGAAGTTCTACCTCACTGGAAAGTGGTTCGATGAAATTTGTTGCATCACCAATTGAGCCGACAACGGACCGTCAACAATTGGGGAATTTCTATCGCAAGCTAGACACTTGATGGCCTGCACAAAAGCGACTTCGAATGCTCCGCGTTGATCGGACTGCTTTTGGGGCGATTGCGTCGCGCCATCGACCGGTTTAGACAGCCCAGGCTAAGTACCGCGATTGCGTCGGTCTGGCTCCTATGATCAAAGCACGCCGGAGGTTTGGGTAGGGGGTTTTGCAGCAAAGAGTTGTTCTTGAAACAATAAGCCGCGTTTATGAAGCGGCCTTGTCACCCACTGCATATGAAAAGTTCGCTGAGCAATGGGACTTGTATTTGGAGCTGGCTGCTTCGCTCGAAGACGATCCTATAGCTGAACATATCGATCGCGCTCTGGCAATCGCTGAAAGGCTCGAACATGCTGGCGAATCCCAGATATCATCGCAGTCCTATCTGCAAGGCTTAAGCGCTCCTGCCGCTTTGATTGATCGGGCTGGACAAATCCTCTCAAGCAATGAGCGTTGGAAGGACAAATATCGCGCAGCGCAGACAAAAATTTGGGATATCACCGAGGCTGCAGGCACACAGAGTAGAATTCGTGATGCTATTCAGGAAGTGGCAGACGCAGCCAAACTTCCGATAAGATTGTTGACGATCGCCGACGAGCAGCAAGGAGGATTGTTCGCCCTTTCCTTTCGTCGAATGCCTGCATCACCCGACGAGCAATCAAATCTGATTTCTGTGCAGTCATCAGATGGGATCTGGGATGCCTCATTGGTTGATATCTGGCGAGACGAATTTGATCTGACACCGGCCGAAACTGAACTGATGCAATCCATTTGCGCAGGCCGCAGTTTTTCCGCCATCTCAAGGCTGACTGGAAAGTCTCCTGAAACAATAAAGTCGCAATCGAAGGCAATATACCGGAAACTGGATGTGGATGGCCGGGAATCGGCAATTCTGCTGGCTATGCGATTGCATCTGCTCGTTGGTACGGGGCACGTACCATCTCATCAGGATTCGTCTGCCGGACTGCCTCAATATGTGCAGTTGAGGAGTGTTCAGCGCATTGCGGTTTATCGGCATGGGCCAGCCAAAGGGCGCGCCCTATTATATCTTCACGGTATGGTGCAAGGTCATAACTTGCCGCAGGGTTTCATTGACCGTATCACTGAGGTTGGCTGGCAACTTATCCGTGTTGATAGGCCAGGATATGGTCGATCAGACCCGCAGCGGAATTGGCGCTCGCCGGTCCAGCAATGGGTCAGCGATTTCCCATCATTGCTGGAGCAGCTGGGTGCTCAGAAGGTCACGTTGATGACTCACACATCAGGGATCATGTATGGCTGCGCCAGCGCCACTTTTCACCCGCATCTTGTAGACGGCGTCTTCGCCATTTCCGGGGGCGTGCCGAGCATCGATGAGGACGATATTAGAAACTATCCGGCGCCGTTACAGCGGATAGTGCGAACTGCAAAGACCAGTCCACAAGCGTTGCGCTTCTTTCTATCGGTGGCGTCCAATTATACCTCCCTCGCCGGAGGGGAAGACCGTTTTATCCGGCAATCCTATGCAAACAGTCCATGCGATGCGACGGGACTGGACGATGGGAGCACACTCCAAGCCTTGCGCCAAGGGTTAGAGCTGATCCGTGATGGCGGCTATAAGGGATTTGTAGGTGATGCCGGCTGGATATTTGATGATTGGTCAGGTTGGATAGAGCGTATGCAATGTCCTCTGGCATATGCCAATGGAACCGAGGACAAGTTCTGCCCATTGGATTGGGCGCGTTTTTACGCACAGAAATACAGTCATGTAACGGTCTTGCCCGTCGAGGGCGCTGGGCAATTGGCACAGCATACTCATGCCGACGCAATCGCCGGACTGTTTCTCGACTTCGCTCGGATGAACGAATTGGCCTAACCCGCGGGGGTGATGTATCAGTTACGGCCACTGCTTAGACACTACCGAAGCACACCTGAGGTAGGAGCGGAATTGCAGTGGCTAGGAGCGACGTTAGTGAGAAATCGAGTGCTGGTAAATCTGGCGCCCTCTCTCTGCGCAGCGTGGGAGCGCGACCCCGCTACGTACGTCCAAAACAATCAATGCTTATGCGTTTAGGTAAGAGCCTGCGCGATCCCATAAACGCCTGGTTCGCCAAGCAATCCAAAATAGCAACAACCCCGCTGTTATCAGTTGCTGACCTGCCACAACTCGCCGAGCTGGCGGACAACTGGCAGATAATACACCAAGAACTAGTCTCACTCCTTATCGGGAAAGAAGAAATTCCTGATTTTGGCAAAGTGTCACCCGACCATCGTCGTATCGCCAATGGGCCGCAATGGAAGAGCTTTTTCTTTGAAGGATATGGCTTCAAATCCAGTGCCAATCGGGCAAAGTGCCCCCGCACCGCTGAATTGCTTGATTCAGTGCCAGGCCTAGTTGTCGCCTTCTTCTCGATCATGCAGGGAGAGGCACATGTTCCACGGCATCGGGGGCTGACCAAGGCCTGGCTCAATTGTCATCTTCCACTGGTTATTCCCACAAACCACGGGAGATGCGAAATGAGCATAGATAATGAAATCGTGCATTGGCGCGAAGGTGAGTGGCTGGTCTTTGATGAAACATTCCCTCACGAAGTGTGGAATGAAACTGGGCAACCGCGCGTCGTCTTGATGCTGCAAGTCGTCCGACCAATGCGGATTCCAGGAATGCTGCTTGGAAGGACAATCTATAAGATCATTCGCAGAACGAATTTCGTGCAGGATGTCCGGCGAGCGATCGGAGCGTAGCACTGTTTGGTGTTTGCGCATCCAGCAAGGAGATCGAAGGAATGCTGAATCAGTCTAGATGGTGGAAACTATTGGTTGGGGTTGTCCTAGCTCTGACCTTCGCACCTAATCTTGCATATTCCCAGCCTGCGGATGCTGCAACATCGACCGACGAATATTTGGAGGAGAAGCGCGAGGCCTTCGAGTGGCTGCTTGGAACCTGGGAATCCACATATGAAGGTACAGGCTCTTTCGCTCAAGCCCGCAGCGGAGCGACTCTTATTTTTACAATGGAGTCAGATGGGCGTGTGGTTGGCCGCATTGGCAAAACCAGCGAATTGACGCGTGAGGCGGGATATCGCGAGGGCATGTATGTATTCAGGGGATTGGACAAGCCATTTACCAATGCGCCGGGAACCAGCATTTATGCTGTGCGAACCGGCGAAGGACAGTTTCGGCACCTCTCCAATTCATCCGATGAATGGCGGGACACGCTGATTGCAATCCATCAAGGGGATCCCAAACTTCAGCTATTGCCAACCGCGAAAGGTGGCCTCAGCGGGCACGCAGAGTGGATCAAAGTAAGCGGTGCAACAATAGAGCCAACTTTGACGAATGGCACAAAGTGTTCAGTCGGCACTTACACGCGCTTCATGCGGGATGAGATAGAGCAACTGATCGATGCTTTTGAAAAGGATACCATGGGCATTGCTGACAATGATCCAACTGTGATTGGCAGCAAACGCTATCCTTACATAAGGGCGGATTTTGTCAAAGAGGAACAAGACGAGGAAATCCGCCGCTGGGAAGCCTTGACCGGACAAATCATCCGCAATGGCGGGCCAGATGACGTACTGCGCGACAATCGACGGAACATCATTTCCGAATATCGCCAAGCGACAAAAGAACTCCTCAATGCTGTGCGAAGTGACCGAGACTGCCCCAGCCTTAATCATGCAGCCATTCAGCAGCATTGGCTGTTTGCGCAGGCTTTTGATCAGGCATTGGAAATTCGAAAATCAGAAGATTTGCCGGAAGAGTTGGCACAGGCCCGCGCGGTGCAAGAAGCATATACACGCTATCTCTACGAAGAACTCGGTGATGTGGGTTCTCTACGCGGAGCGTTGGCAGAAACGGCGGTTGATGCTGTGAAAGCGGTGTTGACAAGCGATGGTGTTGCTCAAGCACAAGCAGAGGCTTTGGTGCCGCTGCTTGAAAACTTGAGAACCGGATATGCGCAGCGAGAGGCAGCCGGCGATCCTCCCGATCAGTTCGAAGTTGATCGGGATATGCAAGAGATTTTTCGCCGAGCACAAGTCGACTATGATCCAACAGCCACTGAGCGTGAATTGTTTAGCTCTGCAATTGCGGGAGGCCAATCAATATCCAGCCTGTATCGGTCGATGGTGCTCGGTAAGGCCGCCGCGCCGATGGGTAAAGCTCTTGGAACCCTCTCGGTGTTGTTGGATTTGGCTGAGATTGGAAATGCACTACTGGACTTGAAATCGCTCTTCTCTTTGAATGATGATGTGATGCCAGTGGTGTTGGCAGTCACCGAGAATGCAGCGCATCTCGCAGTCCTGAATGCGCGCTATATCCAATTCCAGGATGAGTTTGACACATTCGCCTTGGAGTATCGCAGACTAGCCGAAGAGGCTGCGCGGCGGGGCCAGCAATGACAGCCAATACTCATCAACTGTCCGCAAGTGTCCGCTTTCGGACACAGGCAAAGCCACCTCGAACGACAGAGATTGGGGCGCAAAGCCGCCTTCAACTGACAATGATGGCGCCCAACTTAGTCGAACGGCAGGCATTTGCCTTTATTGGCTTGGTCCCAAACTCTGCAGTCCCACAGCGCTTGTTCCAATCCGCTATTTCGGTTGACGGTGTATTGAAACTTTAGCTGGTGACTTTCACGTTCTGTAAGAGGGAAGCCTTTTGCAGCGAACTTTGGATCCGTCCAACCCAGGACATTGCAGAAATCTCGGCCGTCACAGTGCTCTCGAGCAATCTCCGGAATTAAAGCAGGGTCTGCTTTTGGATTGAACGTCATTGCAAAGATCGCGTCACCGCTGATTGGTCTGAATTCCGCATTTGCTGGCTGGTAGCGAACCTTATCGGACGAAGAGTTTGATGTCCCGTTGGTCAGTACATCGACTGTGGCTCCAATCATGGGGATGCCGAAAAATACTATTAGGACCCATTGCCACCATTTCAGATTACGCATCATTCCACCCGTTCTTGAGGGCGGCTGGCAAAAAGGCCTCCAGCGCCGCCCCGTGTTGATCCTGGGGCGACGGCCAAAGCCGGATGTTAGAAACCTGCTATCACACAGGGCGAACACCTTTACTGGCAAGCCAGCTGGACATGCGTGAACGCCATCCGGCCGCAGTGATGCTGTGACCGGTTTGTGATAGAGAGGTTCCTAAGCCCCGCTCCCGCATCTCTCGGGAGCAGGGCGACAATTGACGAGGCTGGGCGTTAGTTCAAGCTCAAAAGACAGCAGCGAAGGTCCGGCGGACTATTTCGCGGTGAGTTTCTCTTCGATGAGGGAAGAGATGTCGTTGGCGGCTTCGAGCACCGGCTCATTCGCAAGGTGAGCATAGCGCGCTGTCGTTTGCACTTGTGTATGCCCCAAGAGCTTGCCGATCATGGGCAGGCTTTGGCCGTTGCTCACCGCTATCGATGCAAATGTATGCCTGAGATCATGGATCCGCGCGTCCTTGAGCCCAGCACGTCCACGGACGCGCTGCCAGAACGGCTGGAGATCAGTTAGATGTGCGCCGGGGTTTCGGCCAATTATAACCCAGGGATTGTCCTCAAGCCGCTCGATCTGTCGGAGCACCGAAACGGCCGCCTGTCCTATATGCACCACTTTAGCGCCAGTCTTAGAGTCAGGCAGGCGGAGTGCTGGGCTAGCGAGATCAACATGCTTCCATTTGAGCGTCAGGATCTCGTTCAAACGGCAGCCAGTAAAGAGTAGAAGCCGGATCGCTGCAATGGCTGAAGGTAGCTCAATCCGCTCCTCTTCCATTTCCTCTAGGACACGGCCAATGGCTTGAAGCTCGCCAGCTGAGAAATAGCGCTCGCGCTTCTTCTCAGGATACTTCTTGATGTGGCGGCGGGGATTTGTCCCATCGGGCCTTAGGCCCCAAAGTTCAGCCAGATTGAACATCTTAGAGATGATCTCGATGTTCCGGTTCGCCTGGTAAGGGCGATGCCGCCAATCGTGATGGTACTTTGCGATGTCTGCGCGTGTGACATCGACGATCCTCAGATGCCCAATCGCTGGCAAGATGAACAGCTCCAAATTGCGCCTATACTCCTTGGCAGTGCTCGCTTTCAGATGAACGGCGATGTGCTCTTCATCAAACCGTTCAGCTAACTCCTTTACGAGCAGTGCATCTCGCTTCGCTCGCTTTTCAGCGAGTGGGTCGATGTCATTGCGAAGCTTCACTAACGCCTCCAATGCCAATCCTCGAGCTTGATCAGGCGTGATTGCGCCAAATCTGCCAAGGCTCATTCTGCGTGAGACACGGCCATATCGGTATTGAACAACGAACTGCTTGCGTCCGGTTGGGAATACTCTGATACCGAAACCAGACAGCTCGGTGTCCCACACGAAATAGTCTTTTTCGTTCGGCTCGAGAGTTTCGATCTGACGCTTAGTTAACTTGGCCATTTTGCACCTCCTGTTACCAGCGGCGATTTCGAGGCTCTATCCGTAAGCATATAGGAAGCATGCGGGAACGAAATGCCGCGAAAGCGCGCGTAGGCACTCAGTCGCAACACGCTTTCACAGTCAACCTAACGCGTTGTAAATAAGGGTTTTAAGGTCCTGGAGCGTAAGGTGAGGTAGGACTGCCGAAGAGCCCTCATAACCTGAAGGTCGTTGGTTCAAATCCAACCCCCGCAACCATCGTATCATTGAAAATCCATTATAGTTTAGCCTCACTGGTACCAGTGAGGCTTTTTTGCGTTCCAACTGTAAGCAGTTTGATGCGCACCTTAGCTCAATCGAGTTGTGCCACGGTGTCATACGGTTCGACCAGGAATACAGAGCTGAACCTGTCTCTCATCAGGGTGAGAAGGCCAGCCGCTGCCTAAGGGTTAGTAGGAAGTATCCGCGCGGCGGACTGTATGTTTCGTGCAATTGGTGGAGTTTAGCGATGCCCGTAATTGCGTGCGGTCGCGCCCGGTTGGGCATCTCGAAGTAGAAAAATCAGCAATAAGTGTATGCAGATAGCAGACCGCGCCCTTCTGAGCGTCAGAAAATTATCCGGCCGCGAGTATCCAACAAGTGTCAGTTGGATTGAATGAACTGGTCCAAGAGCTCGACAAGATCTTCTGGCTTGTCTTCCTGAATGAAATGGGCACCACCTTCGACCAAAGTGTGAGCTTGTCCCTTGGCACCGGGCACGCGCTCTTGCCAATCCTTATCCAGTCCGGCCATCAAAGTGTCATCTGTCCCAAATGCCGTGATCAACGGCTTGTCCCAACTGGCGTAAAAATCGTCAAGAATCGCCTGATTCTGTCGGAGCTGACTTGCCACCAGAGTTGGAAACATTCTCACGCCAGCCATAGTTTCTTCGGTTGGAAATGGCGCTGCATAAGCTGCCAGTTCAGCTTCTGACAGATCGCGAGTGGTCCCGTTCTGGAAAAGCACTGAGAAGTCGAATTTGTCGCTTGTTCTTGCATAGGCGACCCAAGTCGTGAACGAAAACTCCTCGCCATCAAAGTTCAGTTCCTGAACGTCTCCTTCGTTCCACACTGCCGCCCGAAACAAGGGGTAGCCGAACCAGCCCTGCACGCCGCCAGCGGCGGGCAAAGTTGTGTTCGACAGCATTATTCGAGCAAATCGGTCAGGGCGTTGTTCAACCGCCCGAAGTCCAATCAATCCGCCCCAATCCTGGGCAAACAGGGTGGCGTTTTCGATCCCAATCGCATCGACGAAACCGGTCATGACATCGACGTGCATCTGATAGGAATGATCTGACCAGTCTACTGGCTTATCAGACTTACCGAACCCCACATTGTCTGGTGCAATTACCCGGTAACCTGCATCGCTAAGCAGTGGGATCATATGGCGATAGAGATAGCTCCACGATGGCTGGCCATGCATTAACAGAACCACTTGACCATCGCTTGGTCCTTCATCGACGTAGTGGATTCTGTATCCTGCGACATCGACATAGTTTGGCTCAAAATCATAGTCGGGGAGGTTCTCAAATTGGCTGTCTGGGGTTCGAACGACCTCTCCTGTGCTCCACTCTTCTGAGGATTGCATAGAGGCGACCGTCACGGCCATCGCGGCGATCAAAACGCCAACACTAATGAGTATCCCTTTGAGCATGGTAGGTTCACTCCTCCTTCTTGCTAGCGCGACCCAGCGTGCACGCAGTTTAGTTTCCGATCACATTAGCAATTGCGATCAGATGAGAGTTTTGCGGCCCATACCCTCGGCATTGTACTGCGAAACAGTCCCGCTATCCAGCGCATCCGACAATGATATTTCGTCGGTATAGTGGTTCGTGAAAGTGGTCTTTAGCCCTTTGGCGACGCGTGTGCGCAATAAGCACCTGGCATGCTCCGATACTCTCCTGTGGGATCGGATCGTTTGGTCAAGCAGACCTCTCAAGCATTTGCAGTGAAGACCGAGTAGATCAGGAATAGGCTTAGCAAGATGCCAGTCAGCCCACTGAGGAACGCGCCGAGCATGCGAGCCAAAAGGTACTTTTGCGTACCCTCGATCTTTTCGTGTGAACCGCCGAGTGAGTTGAATGCGAACGCATGTGAGACCCGTGCAAGAGCAAAGACAGTGCCAAAGACAATCACGATTGGGCCGGTGCCGACAAGCATTTCAGTTAGTGCCAGTACGGCGATAAATATCGCTGCGTTTTCGGCTAGGTTCCCGTGCCGGCGGATCTTGCGTTCGAGATGTTTATCATCGCCAAACCCAACACCGATACCCGCTTTGCCGCGATATGTGCCGGTGTTCATCATCAGCCCTTGCTGAAGAATATACAGGAATGCGCCGACCAGTGCGGCCGTGTAAGGATATGTCATGGGACCCCTCTTTGTTTGACCATAGGGTTGAATTGACCCCATTGCTGACGGATAGGGTGGAGGCGCGCCAGTATGTTGTCACGAGTTCATTATGCACCTAACCGGTGCGTCAGCGCGCCACACAACAGGCTACCTATCGTGCTGCTGAATTCCCTGAAACACTGGCTCCGCCTCGCGCAGGACCTTTTCAGCAAACTCCATAAAGGCCCTAATCCGTGCAGTGCGGCGCAGATCACTATGGGTCAGCAGCCAAATATCACGCGCCTTTAGCGGCTTTCTCTCTGACGCTCGAACAAGACCGGGATCGGTATCGCCAATGAAACAAGGCAGTAAAGCCAGGCCCAGGCCTCCACGTGCGGCTGCTCGTTGCACGGCGGGATCAGGAAGTAGCCCCACAGCGGGACCTTGCCAAAGCCGGCTTCTTTGGTGCGGTCGATGAACCGATCCTGGGTATCCTTCCAGCAAATCCACCTTGCAGCTTCTGGCGCGCTCTCGAAATCATGGGCATCGAGATAACCCTGCGATGCGTAAGCGGCTTCGTAATAGGGAAACAACCGTTTGCCGACGAGGGATTGGGGTGGGTTATTGTCGACGCGGATCGCAACATCCGCCTCGCGCCGTGAGATGTCCAGAATTTGGGTGGTGGCGGCAATGCGCACCTCTATGTCAGGATGTGTATCTGCAAATTCGGCAAGCCGCGGGGCAAAGATAAGCTCTGCAACAGGGCCTGCCATAGTAACCGTAACAGTGCCGTTGAGGTCGCGATCCTGACCAGTGATGAGCCGCTCGGCAACGTTCAGCTTTATGCCGCATTCGCGTACAACTGTGACCATCTCCTCCCCGGCTGCGCTAAGGACGTAACCTTCCGGTTGGCGCAGGAATAGCTTGGCCCCCAATGCATATTCGAGATTGTCGATTCTGCGACTAATCGTTGAATGATGCACGCCAAGCTCGCGCGCCGCGCGCCTGATTGAGCCAGCATCGGCGACCACGGCAAAGCTCTTTAGTTCTTCCCAGTCCAAGCCCTTGGCGCCCAGCATGTTCCTATAGTCCTTCTCATGATGGCTAATCTACGCACCGGAATGGTGCGTAAACTTCGTGTGACGCCCTAGAAATAGCACGTTAGCTCGATCTGTCATTGGGAAAGGAGCACCGGTTTGATCGATCTGTTCACATGGGCGACGCCAAATGGACGCAAGATATCCATCGCGTTGGAGGAGATGGGTCTCCCCTATGCGGTGCATTTGGTCGATCTCAGAAACGATGAGCAGTTTGCCGAGAGCTTTTTGAAAATCAGCCCAAACAACAAAATCCCTGCAATCTATGATCACGATACCGGTAGATCGGTTTTTGAGAGCACAGCGATCCTGATCTACCTCGCTGAGAAATCTGGTCAGTTTCTTCCTGAAACACCTTTCAAACGGATCAACGTTCTTGAATGGCTAAGCTGGCAGACCGGAGGGCTCGGCCCTATGCTCGGCCAGCTCAATCACTTCGTGAACATTGCAGACGAGAAATTCCCCTACGCCATGCGGCGATACTTTGATGAGGCTGCAAGGCTCTTTGGCGTGCTGGATCGTCAATTGGCACGAGGGAAATTTGTCGCCGGCGAATATTCAGTTGCTGACATGGCGATCTACCCCTGGTCCAAACCGGCGATTGCTCGTGTCAGCGAGCAGGCTCAGCAAAATTTCGAGAACATCGAGCGATGGCATGCGACCATGACAGAACGAGCGGCAGTGCAGGCAGGCATGGAAGTCCCTCCGGCCTAGCTGCACTGCTGCCATCCTTTTCGGTCTAGCCAAACACTTGCAAACGCCACATTCGATAAAGGAAGTAACGATGGAATTCACACAGAGCCGAACTGTCAAAATTGTCGCATTGCTCCTGTTGCTTCTGGCGATCACACAACCGATCTACACTGCCCTATTTCTTGGTGCTCCCGATTTTGACCGTCTCTTTATGTGGAGGCTGGAGGGGCTCCTATTTGTTCTGTTGGCGGCGTTCTCTGCATCAGCCTTGGTCTTGGTAAAGCGCCACGCTTTGGGCTTTGCTGCAATCGCGCTCAGCGCCCTGCTCAAGCTTTTGGCAGTCGGTCTGGGCTTGACGCAGTTCGGTCCATTCACTGCGGCTGCAGAACTCAATAACGACCTCAGCGACGTCGCAACATCGATACTCGACCTTTCATTCTTCTGCTACAATTCCGGGAACATACTGCTGGGCTTGGCAGCCGTAGTGTTCGGCGTGGCAAGGTTGCGCGCGGGTGACCGTGTTGTCGGCCGAGCGACAGTGGTGGTTGGCGCGTTGGCGTTCGTGACGAACGCCATTGTGATGATGTTCGGTTTTCAGGGCTTTTTCCCATCACCGATTGCGGGAGCATCTGGCGTCTTGGTCACTGTGCTCTTGGCAATTTGCCTGTTCAGCGTCAGCAAGAAAGATTGAATGGATCACGCGGTTAACTGATAAGCAAACCGATCGGGCCAGCCTGCCTGCCGATGATCCGCTTTGAGTAAGAGATGAAAGTGATTCCATGACCGAGGTCAAACTCTATGGATATGCAACCAGCCCGTTTGTGCGCAAGACAGGTTGCTTCCTCTACTACAAGAACATTGAATTCACTCATGTTCCGGTCGATCCGACCAACCCGGAGGCGACAATTGGCTTTACCGGGAAAACGCAGGTCCCTGTCCTAGAGATCGATGGGGAATGGCGGACGGAATCCTCAGCACACGCCCACTGGCTTGACGAACTATTTCCTGAAAAGCCGCTCTGCCCGCCTGAGCATCGCACAAAGATTGAAGAGATTGATGCATGGATCAGCGACAGTTTCCTGATGAGCATTTTTCGATACCCGATCGACGGCGAAGACAACCTTCAGTTCCGGTACCGTGGGTGGCGATTGGCGGCGCTGCTGAGCGCGCATACGCCGTTACCAGAAGAGGTCCGGCATCATTGGCCCGATGCGCTTCGCCGTGCACCCTTCATTCAGGCCATGGCCAAGCACATGGATCTCAACGAGAGCATTCCCGACATGCAAATGCGGCTCGCAGGGGAGCTGGTTGCGCATATTGGCGATGGGCCGTTTCTAGGCGGTTTTAGCAAGCCAACTATGCTGGATCTGGCAGTCTTTCCGCAATTGGTCTGGGGCTATATGTTCGGCCTCGAGGAGCGTTTGAGCGCGGCTGCGCCCCTTCGATTAAGGCTTGGCTTGAGAGGGTGTCTGAACACTTGCCGCCTAATCCCACGCTCGTCGCTGATGGAATGATGGTGCGCTCGCTGCAGAGCGGCCTTCAGTAAATCCATCGATCAATGTGGCTGTTGTGGGCGACTTCGGGGTGTTGGCGCTGAAGTTGTGGCACCTCACGGCGGATGTCCAGGGTTCTCCGGCTTTTGATGCCGGCTGCAAAGTTGACCCGGATACTTACCGTTCGCTGATCTACCGAGCTGAGCCTACGTTTGCGCAGGTGACCATTAAACCGTCGGAAGGTCGAGGCACTCCAAAGCGCTACGACGGCAGGATTTGTTGAACACGCGAAGCAATCCACACGGAACTCGATCTCACTTGTAACCAAATATCCTGATCCAGCGAAACACCTCCATAGTCAGAGGGAGGTCTCATGAATTTGCGCGATCTGGAATATGTCACGGCGATCGATCGGTATCGTAACTTCGGTAAGGCCGCCGAAGCATGTCACGTGAGCCAGCCCGCGCTTTCCGCGCAAGTGAAAAAGTTGGAAGAGCGGCTAGGTGTCGAGCTGTTCGCGCGCACGAACAGCGGTGTTTTGACCACGGATGCCGGCGTCCGCATCGTCGCCACAGCCAAAGACGTGTTGCATTCTGCGCAGCGGATTACAGACACGGCTGCGGAATATCGCGATCCGTTCGCCGCACCTCTCCGCATCGGCATGATCCCAACGCTGGCTCCCTTTATCGTTCCGTATATTTCGAAATCGATCAAAGTTCTGTCGGATGAGCTGATGACCATCTATCGAGAGCAGCCGACGCAAAAGCTGTTGGCTGAGCTGGAAAACAGGATGATCGACGTTGCCCTGGTTAGTGGCCCAATCGAATTGTCGGGTTATAAATTCACGCCGGTTTTTCGCGAACCGTTAATGCTGGTTGTCTCAAACACGCACCGGCTGGCCAACACCAGCAAAGTAGCCACCAGCGAGATTCCCACTGAGGAATTGCTTTTGCTGACGGATGAGCACTGTCTGCGCGCAGAAACACTATCACTCTGCCAGGGCAAGAATATCGGGATCGATTTGCCGCATCAGATCCTAGCGAACAACTTCCTGACAATGTCGCACTATCTCGCCGAAGGTGTCGGTTGCTCGCTCATGCCGATCCTGGCTCGCCCATTTTTGGAACAGGCAAATCCGAATATCAGCTTTGTTGAGATCGAGGACGAGAACTACGGCCGCGACATTGGATTTTTGTCTCGCGAAGGGTGCCCAAGGGAGCACATCCTGATGGCATTGTGCGATCAAATTCGCGCGTTCCCACCTGGAGATGTAACCTCCACGGTATAGCACTCGAACGTTCAGATACAGCGCCAAGAACGCATTTTGGGAACCGGCTTGCGAATGCAAGTCGGTCTTCTCTGTGTGAATGATTACAATTATATATCAATGACTTGTGTGATAAGATTAGCTTATCACGATCATCAAAAGCTTGTATTATACAGGTTGAATATCTGCCCATAGATCACTGCCTCGAAGGCAGGTTACCCCCTGATCTGCCTTCATCCAATTTTTGGGAAATGAAAGGCAGCACAATGATTAATCCTCGCAACAGTTACGTCGGCTGCAGACGGTGAGACCATCTCAGCAGCAGCAGGTGTCACCAGCACGGTTGATGGCGCACCAGTCGTCGTTGTCGCCAACAATGCGGTGACCGTGGACAATGCGGGCACGCTGGCCACCACAGGTGTGACGCAAACGATCCAGGTTAACCAAGGCACAACCGGCGCCGTGATCAATAATGCTGCGACTGGCCGGCTCGAAGCCGCATCGCGCGTTGTTAATTTCGACGGAAGCGACGCGACGCTTAACAATGATGGTGTGATCCTCGGCACTGGCAGCCAGCGCAATGGCGCCGTCTATGGCAATCGCACATCGAACAATATCACCATCAACAACTCGGCCACTGGCAGCATCGATGCAGGCGTTGAAGGCGCTGGCGTTGCGATCGAAGTTGGCGGCGGTGGAGCGCCTCGCGGCGGGGCGATCAACAACGCGGGCACTATCCAAGGCCGCGGCCAGGCCTCACCAATGGGCGGGACCGCTGGCGACGGCATCCGTTTCTTTGGCCCGGGGCTTGCGCCTGATTATATCTATGAAGGTGACATCACCAATTCCGGCGTGATCAATTCCGAGAGCACACAGGGAACGGTTGCGGGCATTCGTTTTGCCAATCGTATCGGTTTCCAGGGTACCCTTACCAATGAAGTAGGCGGTGAAATTTCCGGTGCCCAGAATGGTCTCTATTTCGGCAATGATGCAGATCACACCGGCGGTGTGGTTGATAACGTTGGCACGATTAGCTCTGGCAGTCGGGCACTGAACATTGATGGCATTGGTCTGACCGTGAACAATAGCGGTTCGATCCTTGGCACCGGCAATCAGCGTAACGGCACCGTCTATGCGGATAGCACTGCGCAGGATTTTGCTCTGAACAATCTGGCGGGCGGCGTTATTGATGCCGGTGCTGGGCTGGAAGGTGCAGGCTTCTCGGTTGAGCTGGCCTCTGCTGCAACCGGCGGCAACGCCTTTACCATCACCAATGATGGCACGATCCAGGGGCGCGGCAACGCTGCTGCTGGTGCAACTGGCGCTGGCGATGGCCTACGCTTTGAGCGGACCCGCGTGGCTGGCATGCTGGATGGCACCACCGATGGCCTGTTTGTTGGCAATATCACCAACACTGGCACGATCGACAGCGAAGCGGCCAACGGCACGACTGCGGGCATCCGCTTCGTCAATGGTGTTAGCTTTGAAGGCAAGCTGGATAACTCGGGCACGATCTCGGGCGTTCAAAACGGTCTTTACTTCGGCAACCCGACGCCTGCTGGCGGGGGCGACTTTAGCAATGCTATCGTCAACAACTCTGGCACGATCTCATCGGGCAGCCGGGCGTTGAACATTGATGGCATTGGTCTGACCGTGAACAATAGCGGTTCGATCCTTGGCACCGGCAATCAGCGCAATGGCACCGTCTATGCGGACGGGACGGCCAACAGCTTCACTATCAACAATGATGGTGTGATTGACGCGGTTGTTGGCGGCTCTGGTGTCTCACTACAGCTGGGCGCAGCCGACGGCGACACACGTACGTTCAGCCTGACCAACTCAGGTTCGATTGATGGACGCGGCGCGGCACTGCCAAGTGGTGACAGCTCTGGTGTTCGTCTGTTCTCTAGCGTTAACGGCGTCTCAGTCGGCGGTGACATCACCAACACCGGCACAATTTCTTCGGAAACAGGAGCTGGCCTGTTGATCGAGAATGTCGATTTCGCAGGAACTGTAACCAACTCTGGTACGATTACTGGCGCAGTAAACGCGGTTGATGCTTCAGCGGCGCTGGGTGCACTGAACTTCGTCCAGAATGGCGGCGCACTGAATGGCAACTTTGTTGGATCAGCTTTTGCTGACACGCTCAGCATTGGTGCGGGTGACTTTGCACTGACAGGCGATGTCCTGAGCAGTGTCGCGGTCACCACTGATGCGGCAAGTATCGTAACTGTCCAAGGTCAGCGGTCGATCGAAGGCAGCCTGACAGCGAACGGCACTCTTGCTTTCGATCTGGGTGCTGATGCGCTCGCGGTCGATGGTGACACAGTGCTGGGTGCTGGCAGCACCATCAACATCTCGACCAACCAAGTCGGTGTTGCTGATATTGGCCAAATCATCGACGTGATCACCGAAACCGGTGCTTTCACCGACAATGGCACCACCGTGAACGTACTCGATGCTGACTTCCTGGTCGACTTTACCGTCAACCTTGGTTCTGTATCAGTGTCGCTCGCGGCGGCTGATCTTGGCGCGGTTTCAGCCGATGCGAATATCAACAGCTTCGGCGGTGCAATCACTTCAGCCACGGCGAACAATCGTCTGCCAGCAGCAGTCTTTGATGCTCTGAATGCGGTGACGTCTGCGAGCGAGTTCGAAGCCGCGTCACTGGCCCTCCTTCCTGCCATCAACGATGGCGTGACCCGCGAAATCTACGAAACCCAACGTTTCGCAAGCTCGCTGTTGGAAGGACGCCTGGCTGGTGAGGAAACTGGACTGTGGGGCCAAGCGTTCTACCGTTCGGCGGACCGTGATGGCTCTAGCATCAGCTCACAAGGATACGATGCTGACGCAATCGGCTTCACTCTCGGTCTCGACCGCAAGTTGAGCGACACGACCACTGTCGGTGTATTGTTCAACTATGCTGACATCGATGTGGATGCGAACGGCACGGCGAACGCACAAAGCGAAATCAGCGCCTTCCAACTGGGCGGTTATGCTGGGTTCGATCTGGGCAATGCCTTCGTGAATGCAGAGCTCGGCTATTCATTCAGCTCGGTTGACAACAGCCGCGGTGCCTTCGGCGCTCAAATCTTCGGAGAGAGCGATGTCGATGGTATCTATGGTAGCGTGAATGCAGGGTATGACATTGATGCTGGTGGCGTGGTGATCACTCCGAACGGTGGTCTGCGCTATTCAGAGCTGTCGCGTGATACCTTCACCGAAACCGGCGGACTTGGTCTGACCTTGGACAGCGAAAGCGCCGAGTTCTTCGAAGCGCGCCTTGGTGTGAAGGTTGCCGGAGCATCTGAAACGGGTGTTATCCCATTCGCAAGCATCGATTATGCTTACGACCTGAGCAGCGATCCATTGGCGGTCAATGCATCGTTCAATGGCGGCGCTGACAGCTTCGTACTGGTCGCTGACGAAGCTTCGGAATCGCGCTTCGATATCGGTGCAGGATTGGACTTCGTAAACGAAAACGGTGTGTCAATCGGTGCAGAATACCGCGGCCGTTTCGCTTCGGGCTATCAATCACACTCTGGCGGCGTTCGCGTTCGCTTCGAGTTCTAATCCCAAATTGACCTGGGCTGTCTAGGTCGATGGGGGAGCCAGCCGGTGCCATGTGCATCGGCTGGTTTTTCTTTGGACGCAGGTAAGGCTTGGCGCGCAGCCTATGGCTGTATCTGGGTGATGACTAAGGTGCAGATTCTCGTTGTCCGATCTGCGCTGATCCTTGCCAAAACTCCATCAATCAGAGACAAGTTCGTTTTAGTCTGGCAGCCTCGTCACCGCGTACTGCAAGTAGGATCAGTAGAGGTTGTTTGAGACACTAAGGGAGGCACTCCATGACGGTCGAACTTGAGCATCCAATGAAAGCGGATGCCACGCCTGATGAAATTGCGCGTGGCCGGTTCACATCCGGAATGCGCAGCCTGATCCTCAATGATCTCGCAGCCGATATGCGCTCTGCTTATGATCGGCGCGCAGCCCCTGCCTTTAAGAAGAAACATGGCCATGAGCCGGAAACGAGCCGCGAGGCGCACCAAGCCTTGCGCGGAGATCTGGCCTTTAACATCTATTCGGCGATGCGCGTGCAGGCGCAAAAGATGGTTTGGACAAGCGTTATCGACGGTGTCGAGCGCGAAAGTGAGCGGTTGGCAGCCGAGGCTGAGAAGGCCCTGGATGCGCCAGGTTCAGTGTCTTTAGATCCCAATCTAGAGGTGCCCAAGAATGTCCACGCTATCGACGTGCACCTGATGCCCGATAGCTATACGCGAGGAAGTGACAGCTTAGAGGCAGGTGCTGTCTATGATCGCGGCCTCGCAGTGTTTTCGATGGGTCTGATGGGCGCAAACTTAGATGATATTGGTTTGTCGATGAGCCAATACGTGAAGCAGCGATTTCCTGATTTTGTGCCGGAACGGATCCTCGATACTGGCTGCACGATTGGTCACAACACCCTGCCGTGGAAGCAGGCATATCCCGACGCTGAAGTGATCGGGATTGATGCTGCGCCTGGCCCGCTTACCTATGGCAGCGCGCGTGCCAAGATGCAGGGGCAGGACATTGCCTTCCACCAGATGTGCGCGGATGATTTAGCGTTCGAGGACGAAAGCTTCGATGTCGTATGGTCGAGTATGTTCTTGCACGAATTGTCGAAGAAGCAGCGTGCCAAGGCGTTCAATGAAGCCTACCGCGTGCTCAAATCAGGTGGATTGATGATCCATATGGAGTTGCCGCCAAACGAGCAGATGGGGGCCTTTGATGGCTTCTACCTGGACTGGGATAGCTATTACAACAACGAACCTTACTACAAAGGGTATCGTGATGAAGTGCCCGGCGAATTGTGTGCCCGCGCGGGTTTTGAAGAGCACGCGTTCTTTGAGTTTGTTGTGCCCTCGATTGGCATTTACGGCGAGCAGGCCGTGGCGGATGCCGCCCGTGGTGATCGGTCTGAAGGCGTTGGGCAAGAGACGACAGGCCGCTTGGCCGAAGGTGTGATGTGGTATGGGTTTGGAGCATTCAAGAAGTGAATGAGGACGAAATGAGCGACGCGGCTCTCCGCCCTGAAGATGGCCCGCCGAACCTTTATGACGACCAGGGTAATCCGCGCTTTTTCGCCGACCCTGCAATGGATCGTTTTGTTGCGGTAGTTATGAACCTCGCGCAGGAAACGTGGGTACAAGAAGAGCGCCTACTTGCCCTCGAAGATGCAAAGCTGGGCGAAGCGGGCGGCCGCCCTAAATTTGACCGAGAAGAGAAGGCGAAAGAGTTTATCGACCGCGTTTTTGCACCTATCCGTGGGGCTTGAGCCTTTCATGCTGACGCCGTGGGCTAGGCTAAATTCAGCGCTGATAGAAGCGTGATATGATTCATAAGCCGGCAGCTAAATTGACTAGTCCATTTCATATGCTGGCCCGTCGTTCGAGGTCATTCGGACTGCGGTGCAGATGTATTTCCCGTCCTGCTTTCGCTTTGGAATGTTGTGTATGTTTTAGCCTAGCACGCGATGGGCCTCACGCATGAAACTGTCTGGTTTCGGTGGAACAAGTTTGGGCCGCAGTTCGCAACCGATAGCCAATGGCACAGTAAACCAACGGCCAAATTGCACGACTGGCTAGCCGTCTAGATAATGGGACTTGCCCCTGGGCATCAGCTCCCTTTTTCTCAAAAGCATTCGTTTGGACGGATCGGTGCGCATGAAGGGCTTCGATTTGCGGTTCCTGGCTGCGTGAATGAAACAATGCGTTGACAAGCTTCATACTCCATTAGATGCTAATGCAAGTGACTCGCATTCGCGATTCGCTATGGAGGAACATCACTTGTCATCATCCCGCTTCAGTTATGCTGCCCGCGCAGCATGCTCTGCAATCGCTATTATGTCCGCCTGCGCGGCGCAGGCTTCGGAAGAAGCCGCAGAAGATCAGCAAACCGACCAAAACACCATCACAGTCACGGCTACGCGGGCGCCGGTAACAATCGCTGACGCGCCCGCAACCGTGACGGTTATTGATGCTGAACAGATTGCGGATGAGCTGGTCACCGACATTCGCGACCTGGTGCGCTTCGAGCCTGGAGTGACTGTTCGCCGTGCACCGGCCCGCTTTGGCGCAGCGCTCGGCACAACTGGCCGCGCTGGTAATGAGGATTTCAATATTCGCGGTATCGGCGGCAACCGCGTGCTCATTCAAGTTGATGGCATCCGTACGCCGCAAGGCTTTGCGTTCGGCGCACAGAGCGTGGGGCGGGACAGCGCTAGCGATCTTGGCCTGATCAAGTCAGTTGAGATACTACGCGGACCTGCGTCTGCATTTTACGGCAGTGATGGGTTGGCAGGAGCGATCAGCTTCACGACTTCGGACCCCGAAGATTTTATTGATGACGGCAATCGCATCGGCGGCTTTATGCGTGCACAATATGGCTCCGCCGACAATGAATTCGCTGGCACGTCTGCCATTGCGGGCAGTGTCGGAAATTTCTCTGCGTTGCTTGCCTATTCGCGCCGCGACTTCGAGGAATTGGACAATCAAGCGAGCATCGGCGGCGAAGGCCCTACGCGCACGCTGCCTAATCCGCAGGATAGCGAGTCCAACGCATTGCTCGGCAAACTGGTGTGGAGCGATGGCGGCCATCGCATCCGTCTGACTGGCGAGTATCTTGAACGCGAAGTGTTTTCCGATGTGCTGACCGGGCGCGGCCCGGTGTTTCTGTTTGGACCGACCCCCAGCTGGATTGTCGATGACTTAACTGCGCTCGATACAACCGAGCGCACCCGCGTTTCAGCCGATTGGACATGGACCGCTGGTGAGGCTGGTACCAGCTTCATCGACTATGTTCATCTCGCGGCGTATTGGCAGGATGGCGAAGATCGCCAGTTTGCGGATGAAGATCGCTCGCCGACCGGCGCAACACCGCGTCCTGATCGTGAACGGCTCAACACCTTTGAGAACCGCGTCTATGGAGGCGTCGTAGACTTCCGTTCGAGCTTTGAAACCGGTGGGGTCTCGCATACACTGTCCTATGGCGGCGACATTAGCTTCACCCGGCAAGAAGGCCTGCGCGACGGAGTGGTCCCTCCATTTGGAGAGAGCTTTCCGAGCAGAGCATTCCCAGTCACTGACTTCACATTGGGAGGTATCTTCGTTGGCGATGCGATAGAGATCGCTGGTGGTACGTTCACGCTATACCCGGCTGTGCGGTTCGACTTTTATGACCTCGACCCAGCTGATGATCCGCTTTTGCCGACCTTTACAGCCACGGGTCAGGACGGCTCGAAGCTATCGCCAAAAATCGGAGCGGTGCTGAAGCTGGGCGGGGGCGATGTCCGCTTGTTTGCGAATTACGCGCGCGGTTTTCGGGCGCCAACGCCAAGCCAGGTCAACAACTTCTTTGAAAATCTGGCCTTTGGCTACACCTCTGCGCCCAACCCAGATCTCGAACCAGAAACCAGCGAAACGTTGGAGGGCGGTGTGCGCTACGGCACGGATGCGATCGATTTGTCGCTCACCGGCTTTATCGCTGATTATGACAACTTCATCAGCCAGGAACAGGTCAGCGGTACGTTCACTCCGTTTGATCCAGCGGTGTTTCAATTCATCAACCTCGACAGCGTGAAGGTTCACGGTGTGGAAGCACGGGCCAGTTACCAAGCCGAAAACGGTTTTCGCGCCCGTTTTGCAATCGCCTATGCCGATGGTGAAGTTAGGTCGCCCGGCGCACCCATCGCCGCACTCTCAACCATAGATCCGCTCAATGCAGTGTTCGGCATCGGCTACCGTGATCCAGACCGCCGGTTCGGCGGCGAGCTAATCGTGACTTACAATGCGCGTAAAGAGGCGAACGAAACCGTCGGCGTTTGTAGTGATGCCTGCTTTCGCCCGGCCGAATTCGCGATTCTTGATGCGACAGCATTCTATCGCTTCAACGACATGTTCACGCTCAGAGCTGGTCTCTTCAACATCACGGATGAAACTTATTCCTATTGGAGCGATGTTCGCGGCCTCACCGAAACGTCCGACATCACCGAGGCCTTCACCCAGCCTGGCCGCAATTTCAGCGTCTCGCTTAGCGCCACCTTTTGACCTTTGGAGAATGAACCCATGAAACTTCCAAACCTAATTGGCAGCGCTGTCTGCGCCATCGCTCTCGCCGCCAGTCCAGCGCTCGCCGACGCTCCAATTGGCCAGCGCACCGCCGCACAAGAAAGCGCCTCTTTCGAGGCGGACCGTGCCGATATTCTGGCAATGGCGGGCGATTTCAAGGTCACTTTCGACATGAAAGAAACCACGCCATGGCGCGAAGACTATGAGCCGATTGATGCCAAAATCTCTGGCGGGCACGAAAGCGTGCGGGTAATCGAGGATACGGGCCGCAAGATCGTGCTGCAGCACCTGCTGGTAGTCGGGCCGGAAGCGAATCCGTTTGTTATCAAGCATTGGCGGCAAGATTGGGAATATGAGCCCCAGCAGATCCTGACGTACAACAGCACGGGCAAATGGTTGCTCGAAGATGTGCCCGAGCCCATGCGTGCCGGCCGTTGGTCGCAAACAGTGTATCAGGTTGATGACAGCCCGCGCTATGCTGGCTGGGGCCAGTGGGAAACCACCAATGGCGTGCGCCGCTGGCGTTCCAATTGGACGGTACGGCCACTCGCGCGGCGCGATGCCACGCGCAGCCCTGAATATGACCACTACCAGTCGATCAACCGTCATCAGCCTTTTCCTGGCGGCTGGATTCACTGGCAGGACAACACCAAGATGAAGTGGGTCGATGGTAAAGCAGTGCCTTATGTACAGGAGAGTGTGCTTAACACTTATGTCGCGTTTGACGGCTATCCGGCCCAAGCCGCTGACGCATACTGGACAGCAACTGAAGAGTACTGGGCGGTGGTTCGAGCAGAATGGGACAAGGCGATTGCAAGCGGCAATGGCGTGACCGTCGAAGAAGAGGCAAACACAGGTACTGTGATCAGTGGCCGTTTGCTTGAGATGGGTACGCAAATCCAGACCGGGGAGATGGAACAAGTGGCTGCTATTGCTGAGGCTCAGACTTTGATCCGTACTGCCGTCGCTGCCCCGGCGACCGCGATGGCTAGTGCAGATGCGAAGGATGCTGGGTACTGAGTAGGAGAAAGCAAGTTGCTCGGTCCACTACCACTCCAGCTTGCAGGCCACTCTTTGCCCCAAGGTATCGAACCGTATTCTCGGCCTTGGCGTGGTTGGCGCGTAACGCGCTTATGCCACTTTCAGAGCAGAGACGTCATCATCCTCAGAACCGTCATGCGCCACCGGCTCAGGGCGTCCAAAGTGGAAGCCCTGGAAGCAAGAGCAACCGAGCGCAAGCATCGCTTCAGCTTGCTCTTCTTGCTCGATACCTTCTGCCGTCACATCAATCTCCAGCGAGCGCGCCAACGAGACGATAGCGGTCACAACCGCTTGGCTCTTGCGCGAACCAGCTGCCGCAGCTTGCACAAAATCGCGGTCAATCTTGATCATCGAGAAGTTCATTTTCTCGATGTAGTTGAGCGATGAATAACCGCGGCCAAAATCATCCAGTGCAAACGACACGCCAAGCTCTCGCAGGCTCTTGAGCTGAGCTTCAAGCTCGTCGTCCATTTCAAGCAGGATTGTTTCAGTGAGCTCCAGCAACAGGCGATTTGGAGCAAGGCCGCTCGAAGCCAGCGCATCGACCACGGTTGCGAGGAACGCGCCGGTCGTAAGCTGCAAGGATGAGACATTGACGGTAAGTTTGACATGCTCCGGCCAGTTTACGGCCTCTGCGCATGCGGACCGCAGCATCCACGCACCGAGCTGTTCTATCAGCAGCGCTTCTTCAGCGATGGGGATGAACACGCTTGGCGGGACGATGCCTCGTTCGGGGTGGTTCCAGCGCATCAAGGCTTCATGGCCCATCACTTCGCGGTTCGAACCACTGATGATTGGTTGGTAAGAAATCGACAGCTGGCCGTTCTCAAGCGCAGCCGAGAGATCGTTTTCAAGGTCAGAGCGATCTTCGAGGCGATCACGCATGCTCTTCGCATAGGACACGTGGGTACCGCGGCCGCGGTGCTTGGCCTCGTAGAGAGCAAGGTCAGCATTGGTCATCAACACACTGTCGGAGACGCCGCCGGTGATTGACGTCAGGCCAATCGATGCGCCAACTGCGAGTTCGAAATCGCCAACCTGGTAAAGCTCGCCAACTTGCTCGATGAGCTTATCAGCAACCTTGGCGGCTTCTTCAATGCTGGTTGATGGCCGCAGGAACAGGCCAAATTCATCGCCGCCCAAACGGCCGATAACGGCATCCGGCCCAGCAGCAATGCGGAAACGCTCTGCCACTTTTGCCAGCAGTTTGTCGCCGACCGCGTGACCGTACACGTCGTTCACCTGCTTAAATCGATCAAGGTCGATCAGCATCAGAACGCCTTGCTCGCCTGTTTCTGCGCAGGTTTGAGAGACGCTTTCAAGCTGGCTGCGGAAGTGATCGCGCGAGAATAGCCCGGTCAGGCTGTCATGCTGGGTCACATAGGTAAGCTTCTCATTCGCGGCGCTAATCGCGGCCCGGCTGCGGTTCACTGTACGCAGGATCAGGAGAGCGACAACGAAGGCAGCGATGACGAGGCCGATGACGGCTGAGAGCAAGTACACTTGGTTCTGCGCACTGGTCAGACGGGCTTCGTTCGCTTCTTTTTCTGCCGACAGCTTCGAAATGCGCAGCTCTCTGTTTTCTGCATCGAAGCGAGCACCAAGTAGGGCATTGTTCGCGACAGCGGAGAGATCCTGTGCCTGGCCCTCAATCCGGTGGAATGCGGCCAAGTGATCGGCGGCGAGCTTGTACTCTCCGCGCGCAGAATAAATCTTGTGGGCGGCATCGTGAAAATCTCGGAACAGAGGCGAGGTCGCATCCAGTTTCTGACGGTCAAATGCGCGGCCGATGTATTCACCGGCGCGGTTCAGGTCACCGCGGTTGAGTTCGATTTGTGCGCGCACACCATATAGGAATGGACGCCATTCCGGCGCTTGGTCGTATGCGATGCGTAGGCCGCGCGCCGCCGTGTCTTCCGCAGCGGCATATTGACCGTTCAGATATTGGGTCGATGCGATATTGGTCAGGATCCGAGCTTCTAGCAGCGGGCTCGACATTTTCCCCGCCACCGATAGCGCCTGACGAAATTCGTCCTCGGCCTCTTCCAACCGATCGAGCTGCTTCAGCGCGTTGCCGGTGTTGTTGTGCGCTGAGAGGGCGAGGGCGTTGTCTTCAGGATAGGCCTCGCCCGCCTGGCGGTAATAGCCGAGCATGCGCTCATAATCTCGCGCATCAGAATAGAGCGAACCGATATTTTGCAGCACAATCGCGCGGCTGCGGTTTTCGCCCAGAGCTTTGTAGCGCTCATCCGCTTCGAGGAAGAACGAGAGAGCTTCGCCATATTCAGCCTGTCGAGCCTTATAAGAGGCTTGCGAACGCAACAGATCAGCGTGCAGTTTGTCGCCAGGGAAGCTTTCAGCCACTTCGTTCAATGCCGATGCGATGATTGTTTGCGCTTCGTCGCCGCGATTGAGCCGCATCAGGGCTTCGCCTTCGAGCCATTGCGCGATCAGGCGTGACTTGGTCTCAGCTTGAGTGTCGCCTGAAACGAGATCTTTGGCTTCACGGGCGAGTTTAAGCGCCTGCGCAGAATCGCCCATCATCAGGGACTTTGCCTCAGCAATCGTGTCTTCGAATGCGCCAGCGGGGGCAGGAGCAGTCGCCGCGGCGGACACCGGCATAGAGACCGCTAATGCAGCCGCAAGCAGTGCGGTCCATCCTTTGATCAGTCTGCTCATGTCAGTCCCCTGTTTCCCCATTCCGCCTTGATAGATACCTTCAAGGTCGGACTATTTGCCGTTTCGGATTAGAATCGTAGGCCGACACTCGCACCAAGCACGTAGCTGCGGCGGTCATCGCCATCGCCATCGCTGATGTAGCGACCGAACAATCCTAACTCCGAAGACTTGCTTAGCGGCGTTGCGTAAACAATTTCCCCTGTCATGCGGCGTTTTGTTTCAATACCGATAGATTGGGTCACAAAACCCAATTCGCCGGTCTCACGATCAACAACCTGTTCTGAGGTAAATTCAAGCTGCCCAGATTCCACTGTTAGCGGCTGGCCGACTGAGACGCGCAACACATCATTGCTGCCCATCAGGCCGCGCTTGTTCATCGTGATCTGGCCAGCGGTGCTGGTGATACGATTGCTATTCGCGAACAATTGGCCGCCAGCAGTATCGGTGCCCGCTCCGGTTGCCGACAGGTCGAATGAAAAGCCCTGGCCAACATTGACGGTCGCAGAAATGGTCACAGCGTCCGTTCTTGAACCATTGCCGAGGAATTCGTCAGAGGATGTTTGCACACCCAACAGCGCATCATCTTCACGCAGATTGGTCCATTGAATGTTGAGCGAGACATTGTCTGTCACCTTCTGCTCAACGCCAAGGGTCATGGCACGCGCCTCGCGCGCGCCAAGGTTACGCTGAATTTCACGCTGCAGTTCCGACACACCCGAGATATCTTGCCAATCTTCGCGTTCCTCGCTGAAACCAGCAGTGATGGTGGTCGAAGGCGTTGGCTTGAAGCTTGCAGAACCAAAGACTTCACCCGATGCAAGACCCAAAATAGGGTTCACACCGCCAACATCCTGATCGTGATCACTGATCAAGCCGAAACGTTGTCCGGTCAGCGAAAGCGCGCCTTGGCCATGACCCACGGTGAAAGAGAACTTGCCGCTGGGATCAGTCAGGCTGGCTGCGGTGTGGACAGGATCAATGGCACCTTCATCAGTCAGACGCGGTGCGATCATATCATATTGCAGGCTCCACTCGCCCCGAGTTGGAGCAACGGCAGAAGTGATCTGGGTCACGCCAACTTTGCCGTTACCATTCTTGTCTGTGCCTTTGCTGAGAAGCCATTTCTCAAACCGGCCTCTGATGAAGTCCTGGAAACGCTGCTCACCGCGGCCAAGCACATCTGTGGTCCCGCCGTATGTGAGTGACGATACCGGGATGGCAAAGTCACGGTATGTGTTACCGATCTTTTCGATCGCTGTGATGAATGCCCCATCAGTTTCCCAGTGCCCTGGGATTCCCGCTCCAAGCAGCTCGCTGACCGAAGTGGTGACCGCGACAGTGGATTTGCCATTTCCGCGATGAGATTTGAATGTCAAAGCATTGAAATCGAGCGGCGATTGCGACGCTGCAACGTCCAGCAACCCATGGCCATATACTTCGTCCACTCCAGGTGCGCCCAGATCGCGCGCAGAACGGAAGATGATCTCTGCCGTTTCTTCAGGATTGCGTGCAAGCCAAGTCCAGCGATCATGCAGCAGAGAAATGGCACCTGATACCAGAGGGGCAGCAAAAGACGTGCCTGAACGGCGGACCACGCCGCCTGCGCCATCCGATACAAGGATCAACTCGCCCGGTGCGACAATCGTACGATTGTAAAGCTCATTGCCGGCTTCACATACGCCCCTGTCGAGCAGACAGGCGCTGCCCGGACGGTTGGAGAAGCTGGAAATTTCACCATTCAGACCAAGCGAACCTACCAGAATAAAGGTTGTGTCGCTGGAATAATCCCAATCAATATCAGCCGTTTGCGTAATGCCATCATTGCCAGCGGCGACAACATATGTCGTCTCATTATTGTACCGCCTCAGATGATTACTGTTCAATACATCAGCCAGGCCTTGCGAGACCGCCCAACCACTCTCGCCCAGCGACAGGTTCACGACACTGACATAGCCTGTGTCGTTACCGCCAACATATGCGAGTAGCAGTTCTTCAATACCCTGCTGCACTCCGGCCCAAGTCGCGGTGTTATCGGCATCAAATGGATTGTATGTTGCGAGCTGTGCCTGTGGCGCGATGCCCAAAATACCTTCGCCATCATGCGCAGCGGCAATCAGGCTGGCAACGCCTGCGCCATGGCCATTGACCGATGTTGCGCCGCCGCCCGACCAGGCAATGTTATCAGCAAGGTCAGAATCGGCGCTAAAGCTGCCGTCGACCACGCCGATAACGGCCTGCCTCCCTGAACCTTGAATTTGCGTAACTGAGGGGGTCCAGTTGATCGTATTCATCCAGTGATCAACATGATCGATCCCGGAATAGCCCATCAGGCTGTCGTGCCAATCGAGGAAGAATGCGGCGCGATCATTGGCTGATTTGCCAGCGAGCGAAACCCGGTCGTTCAGGTCAACGCCGTGACGCGCGAGAACCTCTGTGACGAAATCATCACGGAAAGAGCGGCCAGTTTCGGCTTCATAGGCTGCACCAAACTGAGCTTCGGCTTGGTCGATGAGCGTGCCAAGCGCATTGAGGATGCGGTTCGGGGTGCCATCATAGACAGGCGTGAATTGGCCGTTGCTTTCGGTGTATCTGAGGCTGCCCCAGACTTCATCGGCAGCGGCCATTTGAGCGCCACTCTCAGCCCAGAAATCACCCAGCAGTTTCAGGTTGGTCGCATCAAATGCGCCGATATCGCCATAGAATGCGTCAATATCACCCCAAAACGCGCCAATGTCGCCGTAGAAGGGGCTGATGTCGCCGTAGAAGGGGCTGATGTCGCCGTAGAAGGCATCGATGTCGCCATAGAACGGGTTAATATCACCGTAGAACGCGCCAATGTCGCCGTAGAATGCGCCAATGTCGCCATAGAAGGGATTAATGTCGCCGTAGAATGGGTCGATGCTGCGCAGCGTCACACGGCCTGTGTTTGCGCTGAGGTCGGTATTAACGGTTGGAGCGGCTGGCGTGCGAACAGTGTTGATGGCCGCGTTGATTGGGGTCGCGGTGACAACATTGCCGGTGGCTTGATCTGATGACCAAGCGACGAATGCTGGCGAGCTAAGGATATCTTCCTGCACCGTCTTAGCATTCAGTGGTAACAGGCGATGCGTGTTAGCCGACAGTTCATTAGCAAGAACGAGGTCTCTTTCATCCAAAATAGGAAGTTCTTCGACCGTTTGATCTTGCGCATAGGCAGGGGCTGCGAGCGATGCCGCTATCGCAATTCCAGCAACTCCTGATGCAAACTTGTTAGCCATTCTGTTCATCCAATCAATCATTCGGCGTGCAGGGACGCCTTCGTGTTGCATGGACTACAGAGGGTCAGTTGGACTTGGATTGATGTGAATGGTTAAAATATTAAGAAGTCTGAAGACCATCGACGGCGCTGCGATTGACGGCTGAAATCAGCAAAGTGGCACAGCTGCTGCGTCGCAGCAGTAAATTTTGAGTAAATGGGGCCTTCAACAGGCGCAATCAGGAAAAATTAGCCTGCTTTAAGTTTAATGCCAAACCGTCTCAATGTTGCTTAGAACGAATCGCAAAAGCGGTTTGCAAAGCATCCAAATTTGTCACTGAGATCGGTTGGCTCGGCTGTCTACACGCGGTCCGAGGTGGCGCGTTAGAGAGCTTGTAGAGGCCTTATCCAGCACGCACGCGGGTCAGAAACGCCTGTACATGTTCTTTCAGGCTGCCAGCCTGTTCCTCAAGGTCGGTGGCACTGGTCAGCACTTGGCCGGCGGCGGTCCCGGTTGAGAGTGACAATTCGCGCACATCGGAAATGTGGACTGACACCTGATCGGTTCCTCGTGCAGCCATATCGATGCTTCGGGCGAGGTCCTGCCCAGCGACCGATTGCTGATCAACGGCGCTGGCGATTGAGATCGCTGTGCTTTCCAGATCGCGAACCTGGCCGGCAATCGCGCGCAGAGCATTGACGCTTGCGCCGGTTGTATCCTGCATGGCGCTGATCTGCGCGGCGACTTCTTCAGTCGCACGGCTGGTTTGCATCGCCAGTTCTTTCACTTCGCTAGCAACCACGGCAAAGCCGCGTCCTGCCTCGCCGCCGCGCGCAGCCTCAATCGAGGCGTTCAGCGCAAGCAGATTGGTGCGTTGAGCAATAGTCTGGATCAGTTCAACCACTTGGCCAACTTGTTCCGCAGAGGCTGAGAGTTCCGAGATGGTCGTATCTGCTTCGTTGGTGGCATCGGTTGCCAGACGAGCGAGCTCGCTTGAAGAGGTCGCTTGACGGCTGATCTCGCCAATTGACATGGCAAACTCGTCGCTTGCTGCTGCCGCAGCGGTCGCGCCGGAATTGGCTTCTTTCATGCTTTGTGCAACCTCGCTAGTGCGCTGGCTCGATTGTTCAGCGGAAGAGGCCATATTGGTTGCGGTGACTTGCAATTGGCTCGATGCGGCGGCCACGCCTTGGACAACATCGCCTACTGTTTGCTCGAATTGCTTGGCGAGCTCATTGAGCATTTCCGCTTTGCGCTTCTCGTTCTCATCGCGCTCTTGCTCGCGCTCTTTTTGCTCTTGGATCTGTTCTTCAGCGCGCTTTGCTCGCTCGCGAGCCCAGATTTCCATTTGGCGGTTGGCTCGTTTGAACAGCTCCAACGATTTCGCCATGTCGCCGATTTCATCGCCGCGGCCATGACCGCGTATCTCGAAATTGGGATCACCCTTGGCCAAGCGGTTCATGCCTTCTGTAATGTCTGAAATGCTGTGGCCAATGCCGAACGACATGTAACGCAGGCCGAGCAGCAGGATGAGTGTCGCGAAGAAGCCAAGCGCAGCGACGATCCCGACCATGGCGAAGAAATAGTCGACACCTCGTTCGCGCACTTGCTCGCCGTAGACAGAAAGGTCGATTGCGAAAGTCCGTGAGTCTGCAAACAAAGTATCGCCTTGGTTTGATAGCTCGTAAGACAGTGCAATGGATGCTTCGCTGCGACCCTCTCGCTCCAAGCTATCTCGCAGATTGTTGAATGTGGCATTGTACGCAACAAGATCGGTCTGAATTTGCGTCAGTCGATCGCTCATTTGCGGAACTTGCGCCGAGACGATGCCTTCGATCTGGTTAACCTGTGCTTGAGCCGCCTCGTAACTGTCGCGCTGCCGCTCTAGCGCTATGTCTTCGCCGCCGAAGATGTAGCGAACAGAATTGTAGCGTAGCTCTCCAGTGGTGCCGCGCAGATCAACCGATGCGAGGACCGCATTGTTGATTTCATTATTGGTCTGGGTGCGCTGCCACAGCTCGGTCAGCCCGAGACCGAGGACGAGGGTCATCGCGAAGCAAACCGCAAAGAATGTGCCGAATATTGCCTTGATCTTGCCAGCGATCCGCAAATTGCGAAACCACTTAATTCGGTCGAGAAAACTCTTGTTCGTTTGATCAGTAGACTGGTCGAGATCCGCAATTTCAGCAGCGATCTCTTTTTCCATTTTGCGCGCAAATTCAGGCATTGCGAGCCGTCCGAGCTCTTCCTGCTGCGTCGTAATGTTCATTTCGGAATATCCCAACTCAGGTCGTCGTCTAAGAAAATTCCTGAACGAAAATCCTTTATAAATCCTTCATTAGAATGTTAGGATTGTCATTATTTATATTTGAAGTGAATTTCTTGATATTGGATATAATAAATATGCAGTATCAATAATTGAATTTTATTATTGATAATTATGCCGCGGTTTCGTCGCTAAGCTCAGCTGCGCATCCAGCCTCTCCAGTCGGTGAGGTAAGCAATCCTGCAATTTCACCAGCGGGCATGGCCTTGTAATAGAGCCAGCCTTGGATTTGATCGCAACCGGCCGTGCGAACCAAATCAGCCTGAGCTGTTGTTTCTACACCCTCAGCAGTCACTTCCATCTTAAGAGCGCGCGCCACAGCGATACTGGAGAGCATCATCGCCCGGCTGCCTTCATCATCACCGGCTTGGACCACAAGGCTACGGTCGAGCTTCAGCTTCTCAAACCGGAACTGGCGCAAGAAACCAATTGACGCGTAACCTGTGCCGAAATCGTCTAGTGCCACATTGACGCCAAAGCCGCGAATGACATCGAGCGTGCGCTCCGCCACGATTGGGTCGAGCACGAGGCAGGTTTCTGTGATTTCAAGCTCGAGACGCTGCGGCGGGAAGCCGCTTTCTTCGAGAATTTGCCCCAATTGGACCGGGAACTCGGGATTACGTAATTGAGCCGCTGATATGTTCACAGACAACTTGATTTCGTCCCACGACAAGGCATCGGTTACGGCCTGACGCAGAACCCAAAGACCGATTGCATTGATCAGGCCGGATTCCTCAGCAACCGGGATGAACACATTTGGACCTATGTTTTCTCCGTCCGGACGGTTCCAGCGCAAGAGTGATTCAACCGCCACGATCGTGCCGTCATCCGCATCCACCAACGGTTGATAGGCCAGTGCAAATTCACCCTCTGCAAGAGCCTTACGGAGGCCCTCATCGAGTTCACGTACGGCTTCGCGGCGACGGTCAAAGTTCTCGTTAAACCAAGTGCAACGCATCTTGCCGCCGCGCTTTGACATGAACATAGCGACGTCGCTGCGGCGCATGAGTTCCGAAGATTCGACCGGCTCATCACCCGTGCAGCGGGCCAGGCCAACGCTCGCTCCAACGGGAATTCGGCGTTCGCCGATCGCCAGTGGTTTGGCCAATTGTTCCAGGACGGTGCGCGACATGCCTTCCAGAATGGTTCCCGCGACTTCGCCGACCATTAGAATTGCAAATTCATCGCCGCTCAAACGATAGCAGCGCGCCTCTGGCTCACTAGCGGATCGCAGAATGTCGGAGCATTTCTGGATTAACTGATCACCGACGGAATGGCCAAAATGATCGTTGACCTGCTTGAAGCTATCCAAGTCGATAATGGCGACTGCTACCTCGGTTGGCGTGCGCAGAGCATTGTCGATATCTTGGTGTAAAGCGCGCCGATTGGGCAGTTGGCTTAGCGTGTCGGTTGTGGTCATTGCCTCCAGCTCGCGGGCCTGCATTAGGCCAAGGCGGCTGAGCAAGAAGATGGTTGCAGCGTAGACGAGGATCCCAGCAATCAAAAGGCTGGAGGGAGAGCGAAACTCGATCTCGTCGCTCATGATGACGATGAGAGAGATGGCGCCAAAGATCAGTGACAAAATTACGAATGGTGCGACGACCATCGTAGACGGCGTGAGCCGTAAAGTTGTCAATTTGTTTAGCACCAAAATTTCCCCGTATTGCGCTCTATGGCGCTTTTTTTGCGAATGTCGTTGCTAAGGGGAATTAGCTAAAGAAGCGTAAATTGCGTTTTATTGAAGTTATTGAAAAATAACATTTTTATCATGAGCCATTCGTGAAATTGTAGCTGCTGAACGAATTTGTCGGCGCACTTTGACGATGTGAGCAAAGAGTGATCTATCCGATTGCGGCCATGCGTGTGGCTTGAGTAGTAGCATAGACCGGACTGTAAATGCTGGCGCGGCCTGAAATCGGCGCAAAGGCATCTGTCTGCCCAACCACAGTCTCCCCAGCGCCGAGCATCAAGAATCCATCGGGTGCCAGCGCGCTGCGCAAACGCTCAAAGGCTGCCTGGCGTGTGACAGGGTCAAAATACAGCAGCACATTGCGGCACAAGACCAAGTCAAATTTCTGGCGGCTAGGCGGTTCTTTGAGCACATTGTGTTGTTGAAAACGGGTGTAGGCCAAGACGTCGTCGTGAAGCTGCCAACCGGTGGTGGTTTCATCAAAATGGCGCAGCATCTGCGCGACGCTAAGGCCACGCTGCACTTCGAACTGAGTGTAGCTGCCGCTGCGAGCGGTGGCGATGGCACTGTGCGAAATATCTGTTCCCAGAATTTCGATTGTCCAGCCGTGCCAACGCGCTGCTTGCTCAGCAAACATCATTGCGATTGAGTGCACTTCTTGCCCAGTTGAACAGCCGGCGCTCCAAATCGAGAGGCGCTTGGCTGCTGCGCGTTTTTCGGCGAGCTCTGGTAGAACATTGTCTGGTAGCTGATCGAAAGTTGGCTTGTCGCGATAGAAATAGGTTTCGTTGTTGAGCAGTGCCTCGACCACGCTTTGGCCGAGGCTTTCCTGCCCCTGATCTGCCAATAGGCAAACCAACTGGTCGATATTGCTAATGCCATGCTCGCGGAACACACCGGATAGAGCCGTGCCAACTCGCCATCGGCGGCTTTCGGTCAGGTGTTGCCCAGTATGCGAGGCCAAGAGATCCGCGATAATCTGGTGGGATGCTTCGCTTACTTCCATGCTGCAGCATCCGCGCGCGCCGGGCCAGCAAGAGCGATCATCGCCTCACGCAAATCCTCAGGTGTTCCGACCAGACTGGCGAGGCCGGCCTTTGTTACCGCGCCTGGCATACCCCAGACAGCGCTGGTGTCGGCGTTCTGAGCAAAAACAACGCCGCCGTTGTTGTAAAGTGCCTCGGCGCCTTGCGCACCGTCGCGGCCCATGCCCGATAAGATAATCGCCAAGGCTTGACCGCCGCACACTTCGGCAATGCTTTCCAACATCGGGTCGACAGACGGCATACATCCACTGCGCGCAGGCGCATTCGATGTTTTGGTGATCAAGCGGTCACCACTGCGACGCAGCGTCATGTGGCCATGCCCCGGCGCGACAGCGATTTCCCCAGGCGTGATGACGGTGCCTTCTTCAGCGACCATCGTCTTGCGCCCGCATGCGACTTCGATTTGGCGGGCAAAGACTGGGATAAAAGACGCTGGTAGATGTTGAGTGACCAGGATTGGCAGGTCGAAGCTCGGCGGCAAATCGCGCAGCAGCAGATTGAGCGCATGGATGCCGCCGGTCGATGCGCCAATGGCCAGCAACTCTGGGCGTTTCTTCGCTGGAGCAATTGCGCGCTTCGCTGGCTTTTTGGCTGTCGCCTTTGGAGCCGCGTCATTGCTTTTGCCTTCATGGCTGCCCAGCGCTCTGATTTTGCCGAGCAATTGCTCGCGATATTCTTCGTTGAAGCCGCCGGGGCGCGGTTTTAGCATTGTGTCGGCTGCGCCCATGGAAAGAGCGGCCATTGTGTGTTCTGCGCCGTCTTGCGTCAGCGAAGATACGACCAAGACTTGTGTATCTTTTGCGGTCTTGAGAATTTCGGGCAGGGCATCCAGCCCACCCATTCCTGGCATTTCCAGGTCGAGCAGAATTACATCGGCATGTGTGGTTTTAAGCTCTGCGATCGCGCGTTCTGCACTGCTCGCTGTGCCAGCGATCGACATCGCCTGGTCACTTTCAACCATTCGCTTGAAAACGGTGCGAACCGTAAGCGAGATCGTCGACAATCATCACTTTGACAGAAGAATCGCCAGTTTCTTTGCTGGGCGAATTCCTGCGTAAAGGACGTTTAGATATGGGTGTGTGTGCGCTCACGCGAATCCAACCAGCTGCAGTTTGATCTGGAGTGTTTCGTGATCAAACGGCTTCATGACGTATTCGTCAGCACCGGCTTGGATTGCCTCGCGAATGTGCGCGACATCATTTTCGGTAGTGCAGAACACGACCTTAGGTTTGTCGCCATCCGGACGCTTGCGTAGCTGTGTGATAAACTCGATACCGGTCATGACCGGCATGTTCCAATCGAGCAGCACCACATCGGGCATTTGCTCATCACAGCGATCAAGCCCCATCTGGCCGTTTTCGGCCTCGTCCACGACGAATCCAAGGGTTTCGAGAATATGTCTTGAAACCTTCCGGATTACACGCGAATCATCGACTATCAGGCACGTTTTCATAAGGACCCCTGTTGTTCCTTCGATGTTGCTTACGCCTCACCCGTAAGTTTTGTCTTAAGCAGCCGCTCCGAGAGATTCTGGACCTGCGATGAGCAGAGCAAGATCGATCAGCAAAGCTGGGCCGGTTGGGGTTTCAACCATCCCAGTGGTGATCCGTGACCATTCTGGCCCGAACCCGCCGCTGACATTCTCAGCTTCGGACGTAGCAGTATTAATGTCGTCTATCCGATCAACCATCAGTGCGTAGGAATGGTTGGCGATCGAAACCACGGCACCGCGGTGATCGGTCGGAAATTTCTTCGGATCCATGCCCAGGGCGCGTCGGCAATCGATTACGGTCAGCGATTGGCTGCGCATAGCTGTGATCCCAGCGATAAAGTCAGCTGTGCGTGGCACAGGCGTGACCACGCCAAGCTCTATCACAGAGGAAACATCATGCGCGTTCAATGCGCAGCTGCGGCCGCCAATTTCGACCATGACCATCAAATCGTTCATCACTTACCTCCCGCGCGTGCGCGGCGCAGCGCATCGACCAATCCATCGCGATCATAGCGGTAGATGGAGCCATCATTGTCGGATGTATCTGGATGGCTGCGAAGGCGAATGAACTCGCCCTCGGCCAAGTTCGTATCTGGTTCGCTGTCATCCAGGACGATGGCGATATCACCTGCCTCGTCAGTGCCGCTTACGACTTCATAACCGGCGGCGCTGACCAGAGGGCCTAGGATTGTGCGCGCCCAGTCGCTGTCGGGCAGATGACAGGTTGGCTTGCTTGTCAGCTCTGGTGGCTCGCCATAGCGAGCAAAGATCTCATGCCCATCGATGAGCGCGATTGTCTGTCCATCAACCAGAGTGAGAGCCTCTACCAGCGGATCATCATCGACCGGTTTAAGCGCATTTTGCAATTCAACGGCGTCATCAACCTCGCGTACGGCGTAGAGCAACTCGCACGTGTCATCCGACAACCTCAATAGACGTATCTTGCCAGTGGGTTTTTGACCGCCCGGCAGCCCGACCAGTGGCAGAATGACACCGTCAATAACGGCGCGCTTGCCATCCGGCGAAATGTCGACTTCTTTCGCCTTGGCGGTTTCGATCCGTTGGACCAGCTCAAGACGAACGGCGCGCTTGCGGCCTTCGTAATCGGTGAACAGCATGGCGCGGCTGAGCGCCTCACCGGCGTCTTGATCTTGCTCGTTTGCCGCCTGCAGCACGCGGGTGCGGGCATCAGAGACCAGACCATGTTCTGCTGCGACATTGGTCACATCCAGCAGCAAGATCGGTTGTCCATCATCCAACAGGGTTGAACCGGCATAGACGCCGCAGTTCATGACCGCTGGAGCCAGTGGTTTGACGACCAGATCACCGTGGTGGTGAATGCGATCGATCGCCAATGCGAACAGATCGCCGCTGGCCAGGCGCAATAGCACCATGGTGTGTTCACCCTCGGCGATGTCTGTACTCGGTAGGCCCAGCACCTCTGCCAAGGATAGGCATGGGATCCGGTTGCCGCGGAAGGTGATCAAAGCGGTCTCGCCAACTCGAGTGAAATCGAGTGACTTTGAGGTCGAATCGATAATCTCTTCGATGTAACTTTGCGGAATAGCAAAGCGCTGATCGCCGATTTCGACTGTGAGGCCTGCAATGATGCTAAGCGTTAGCGGCACCTTCAGAGTGAACATCGACCCGACACCAGGCGTGCTGGAGACACTGATGGAGCCTCCCACGCGCTCTAGATTGTCGCGAACGACATCAAGGCCAACGCCGCGGCCTGAGACATTGCTAATCGTTTCGGCGGTTGAGAAACCAGGCTCGAACACAAGTTGCAGGATTTTTTCGCGGCTCATTGCTGCGCGCTCGGCTGCGGTGATCAGACCAACAGAAACCGCTTTGGCGGCAATCCGCTCTTCATTCAGACCATCGCCGTCATCGCTAACCACGATGGAGATCGTGTTACCAGACTGACGAGCAGAAATCGACAAAATGCCGATCTCGCGCTTGCCCTTTGACATGCGATTGCTCGGCTCTTCGATCCCATGATCGATCGCGTTGCGGATAATATGGGTCAGTGGATCGCGGACGGTCTCGATCATCTCACGGTCGAGCTCAACATCGCCGCCTTCCAGATCGATCATCACCTGTTTGCCAAGGTCGGCCGACAGATCGCGAACCAAGCGGGGCAGGGCGGTGTAAAGTGTTTCGATCCGCTGCATGCGCATTCGGGTGATGGCATCGCGGACATCGGAAAGAATGGTGGTCAGGCGCTCAAACGGGCCATCGATGGTTGGCTGGTTGCCTGCCTGACGCAGGCGGTGGGCCAAGTCATTGCGTGCCAGAACCATGTCGGAAACGCCGCTCATTACGCGATCAAGCAGGTCAACTGGCAGGCGGATGGAGCGCTGGACACCGGCATTTTGAGACGGCGCGCGCGGGGCTTCTTGCTCGCCTTGCCCTTCGTCAGTAGCACCTTCTTCGGCATTTTCTATCGCGGCGGCTACCTCTTCAACGGCGCCAACCAGATCGGACAAACCATCAATCTCACCTGCGGCCAGGTCGCTGTTCTCGCCCAATGCGGCGATCAGGGCTTCATCGCTGCCTTCAGGGATTTCATCGCCAGCCTCGATAATGTCGACCATTTCCACGATCCGGTCGATCACGGCCAGAACCGCGCTCACCAGAGCGCTATCGGCTTCGCGCCGACCAGCACGGCAATCGGACAGGGCATCTTCTGCGGCGTGGCTTAAGCTCGCCAAACGCGGAAAATCGAAGAAGCCGCAATTGCCCTTCACCGTGTGCACGAACCGAAAAATCGTATCCAAACGCGCGCGATCTGTTGGATCGGCTTCCCAGGCGATGATCTCGCCTTCGCTAGCCTCCAACATTTCCCGGGTTTCTGCGACGAAATCCGCCAGCAGGTCATCCATGACGCCATTGCCCCTAATTGTTTCCAGAGGTCTCTATGGCTCACGATGGTTAACGAACGGTCACCAAAGCCGTGTTTTGTGCATGTTATCTGGACCGCGCGCGGCGCAAAACGAAGGTGATAATCAGGCATGCGCTTACCGCGCCAAACAGGTTTGCGGCGAGTTCTGCGATGTAGATGGCGGCGCTGCCCCGTTCTGATTGCAGCACGAATGCCACAGGGAGCATGATCAGGAAGACGCGAGAGACCGATTGGAACAGAGCAAAACTTGCCCGGTCGACCGCGTTCAAAATGCCATTGGCGACAATCAGCAGGCCAAACCCGGCATAGCCCCAGGCAGCGATCTGGAGGTAAAGTGCGAATTCGGCGATGACCGCCGGGTCTTCAGTGAAGAAATCGGCGAACCATTCCCCGGCTGCGACCATGGCAATGGCCAGCGTTAGGCCCCAAATAATGCAGAAACCGCCAGCATAAAGGGTGGCCTCGCGCGCTCGGTCGAATTGCTGCGCGCCCCAATTCTGCCCGACAATCGCACCAATTGAGCCGGATAGCGCGAGCAGCGGCACCACCGCAAAGCTCTGTAGCCGGCCCGCAGCGCCAAAGCCCGCGACGGCGGCTTGACCTTCTGCGGCGATCAGCGCGGTGAGGATTGAGAGCCCAATCGGATTGATCGCATTCGAGCATGCTGCAGGTACACCAACGCGCAGCATTGCCAGCATCGGTTCAAGTTTTGCGCCGCCGCGTAGCTGCGACGGGCTGAAGGGCAATTGCGTGCGCGACAGCAGGTACAGTGCTACCATCAGGCCCAAGACCCAGCCAATGATGGTCGCATAGGCGGCGCCGATAATCCCATAGCCTTCAAACCCGAATGCGCCGGTGATCAAAATGGGATCGAGTACCCAATTGGCCGCCGCATAGGTGACCGAGACATAGCTGGTTTTGCGCGCCTCACCTTGTCCGCGCAGCACACCGTTCAGACCCATGATGATGACGATCAACGGAAAGCCCAGGGCAAAGGGCTGCATGTACACCTTGATGATTGGCAGTAGCTCCGCCTGCGCATTCATCAGCTTGAACAGCGGATCGAGGATAGCGAATAGGGTAAGCCCAATCGCCAGCCCGGTTGCAATGGCAAACAGCACACCAAAATTGGCCCGCCTCAGCGCTTTGTCACGGTCACCTTCGCCCAGCGCCCTCGCGACCACAGAATTGATGCCGACCATTACGCCGACGCCCAGGCTGCTCAGCGCGACAGATATGGGGAAGACGAAAGCAATCGCGGCTAGCTCCGCGCTGCCCAACTGACCAATGAAATAGGAATCGACGAGGCCAATCGACATGATCGCGGCCACACCGATCACCATAGGCATGGTTTGCGATATCAAATGACCGGGAATGGAGCCGCTGGCTAGTTTGGCCGATACCTTTTTGGGTTCGGCCGATTGCGGCTGATCAGTATTGCTCATTTCTCACCGCGACTAGCTGGGCTGTCGCCGCTTGGCAAAGCGAAATGCCGCTAAAGTGCGACGGTGATCGGCGAAATGCTTGTGCCGCGCGCGGCAATCATGCGATAAGTGCATCGAACAACAATTTGTATTGAGGAGCGAGCCCAATGGCGACCCAGTTGAAACCGAGCATCGAATGCAGCAAAGAAGAGTGGCAGGCGCGGCTCGATCTCGCTGCCTGCTATCGGATTTTCGACCATCTGGGCTGGGGCGAATCCATCTACAACCATATCTCGATTAAGGTGCCGGGCGAGGAAGATACCTTCCTCATCAATCCCTTCGGCCTGCTGTATGATGAAGTAACAGCGAGCAACCTTGTAAAGATCGACGTTGAAGGCAACAATGTCGGGCAATCGCAATATATGGTCAACAAGGCCGGCTTTACCCAGCATGCCTATTTCCATAAGCATTTGGGCGCGCGGGCAGACGCGATCTGTCACGTGCACACGACTGCTACGATGGCGGTATGCAGCCACAAAGACGGCCTGATGCCGACCAATTTTTACGCCTGCAATTTCCAGGGTCAGATTGGTTATCACGATTTTGAAGGCGTCACCGTTCGCGAAGAAGAGGGTGAGCGCCTTGTCGAGAACCTCGGCGATCATACGATCTTGATGCTGCGCAATCACGGCCCGGTTGTGATGGATAAAACGATCCAGGGCATGTTCGTGAAGATGTGGGCGCTCCAGCGTGCCTGCGAAATTCAGGTCGCAACTCTAGGTATGGGCAATCCCAACATTGTCCCTCAAGAGGTCGTCGATGTGCACCAACGCGATATCTCCGTCATGCAAAGCCAAGGCGGCGCAGGTGTGTTCGATTTTGAGGCGTGGAAGCGCAAGATTGACCGGATCGACACCTCCTGGCGCGACTGATCGTCGAGCAGGCTTGTCTGGTTAGGATGCGCTGATGCCGCGCATGACAGTCAATGATCGTCCAGTCGAATTCGACATGGATCCCGATACTCCGCTGCTTTACGCGCTGCGCGAGGCAGCGAACCTTACAGGCACGAAAAGCTGCGGCGGAGGATCATGCGTGGGCGCTTGCATGGTTCTGGTCGATGGCGCCGCGCTGCGCTCGTGCCTGATTACCATTGCCGAGGCTGAAGGCCGGTTTATCACTACGATCGAGGGGTTGTCGCGCGACCGCTCTCATCCTGTTCAGCAGGCGATGGTGGCCGAACAAGCGATCCAATGCGGCTATTGCACTCCGGGCATTGTCATTGCCGCAGCGGCGCTCATTCAGCGCAATCCCGCGCCGAGCAAGCAGGAAATCGAAGCGGCGATTCCCAACATCTGTCGCTGCGGTGTCTATCCGCGCCTGATCCGCGCGGTTGAGCGCGCGGGGCGGGTCGTCCGCAGGCAAGAGAGCATTAGCGCAGCGCCTGCACCGGGCATCAGCTCGGCTGACGCGGCAGAGAATGTTCCGGCCCTCAGGGTTGGCAATGGCACCCCAGGTACGGGTGCCCCGCCGGAGGCTGTGGCGGAAGAGTCCCCTTCACCAAATGAGTAGCGGCCTGCCGGATTTTCTCCGGCAAGACCGCATGCCCACTGAATTTTTTAGAACCGTCCGCTGATTGTGAAGCGCGCGTTTAGCGGCGCGCCCACGGTGATATTGTCGGCGGTGTGTGAATTCGGGAAGTAATCAACGTCAAACAGGTTTTCGATATTCACCTGAATGCGCAGATTGTCGGAGACATCGTAAAATGCGGCCAAATCTACCCGCGCATAGTCAGGCAACGTGACGTTATTGCCATTGTCGGCAAAGCTATCGTCTTGATAGGTGATGCCGAGCCCAACCCCAAAGCGATCCGTGGGCTGGAAATTGTTCCAGATCGAAAACGCGTTCTCAGGCAATTCGCGCGGACGCAAAGCCTCATTGGCCTGCTCGCCATCGAGATAGCTGTAGCCTGCGGAAACGAACCACCAATCGGTCACCTTGCCTTGCGCCTGCAGCTCAAAACCTTGGACCCGGGTGTCGATGATATCGAACAATCCGGCATCCAAGTCTGAGACCACTGGAGAGGATTGCTCAATCTCGAACACCGCAGCGGTTAGGTTGAGGCCGGGCGCGACGTCCCATTTGATGCCGGCCTCCAGATTGGTGAATGTGTTGGGATCGAGCGCGTCGTTGTTCCCGTTGATATTGGCAAATTGCTCACCCGAACGCGGCAGGAAGCTTTCCGAATAGCTGGCGTAGATTGAGAGGTTTTCTTGCGGCTTGATGATGAGGCCGCCGCGCGGCGAGAACTCTTCATCGGTGCGCGTGCGGAAATCGCCGTTGGCCACATTCAAAACGTCGATTTCGAAGCGATCATAGCGTCCGCCAACTACGATGTTGAGCCAGTCAGTCAGTTCAATTTCATCCTGTACGTAGATTGAGAAGACCCGCACATCGGCATCGGTGTCATCGTTGAGCGCGCCAAAGGCGAAGCTCTCGGGTCGCGCCAATACATTGCCCGCGGCGTCCACAAATCCGCTGGTGCCAGAAAAGTTTCTGATAGAGAGCGGACGAACGGGAAAGAAATCGGCTTGGTCGGTCCGGCTCACCGCGTTCGGAAACGGCAGCGGATCTCCTGCTGCGGTGGCCGCATCGTTTGCTGCGATGTCCGATGCGCTAGTTGCGAAGACCGTGTTGAAGCGATCATTGTTGTTCACCGTGTCGATGTATTCAGCACCGAACAGCAGCGTATGCAGAACGCTGCCCGTCTCAAACTCGCCCACAAGGTTGCCGGAAAGGACCAGGTTGGTGCGCTGAGTGGTGTCGACATAGCCGTCGAGACGCACGAGACCGGTATCTTCGTTAAAACCGACCGGGAAGAGGTTCGAATAGAGTTTGTCGTAATCGCCATACGAGACCGTGAAATTGCCTTTTAGGTTCTCTGAAAAGCCATGCTGGATCGTCCCGCGAAAGACATGCGCTTCGAATTCGAGGAAGTTGTTTTCCGGATCGGCAAAGGTGATGTCGATAAATTGACGTGCGGGATCGCCGGCATCGTTTGATGGGATGCCGCGATCAATAAAGCGTTCGTGATCGGCAAATTCGTACGACAGATCGATGATCGTATCTGGCCCCAACTGCGCGCGGAAAGTCGGGTTGAAGCCGATCCGCTCTCCGTCAAAGAAGTCGCGGTGATTGTTCAGATTTTCGTATGAGGCATTGATCCGCAAGGCGGAGCTTTCGCTGGTCGCTAGGTTCAGGTCCACTTGACCAGAGAATGCGCCAAATGTGTCGATAGAGCCCTGATAGCCGACAAATTGTTCGCCGATGACGCCTTTTTTGGTGACACGGTTGACGACACCGCCTGTGCCACCGCGTCCGAAGAGCAGCGCGTTGGGTCCGCGCAGGATCTCAACCTGCTCCAGATTGTAGAGGCCGCGGTAATATTGCACGTCGTCGCGCACGCCATCGACATAGAAGTCAGCCGTGGAGCGTACTCCGCGGAAAACCACTGCATCTCGGTGCCCTTCGCCTTGAGAGTTGGTGACGCCGGGGGTGTAAAGGATGATGTCGCCGATGCTGTCAAAGCCCTGCTGAGTGATCTGCTCAGAGGTCACGATGGACAGTGATTGCGGCACGTCGATGATTGGGGTCGGCGTTTTCACCGAATTGATTTCGTTTGATTGAAGCACCTGTCCCGTGACTACGATCCGAGCTCCGTCTGAGGAACCTGTTTCGCCCGTATCATCAGCCGTTTCGGCCATAGCTGGGAATGCAAAACATGCGCTGCTTAGTAGGAGAGTAGCGCGGGAGAGGCGAGTGTTCATAGGTGAGAATCTTTCCGTCCAAAGAGTGTTGGACAGGCTGCTATTGCAAGCCGTTATCATTTGCAAGTGAATTGAAAATGATTCGCAATACTATTTATTGCAAGTGTGGTTTTTGTGTGCGCAATCGGTTATCTGGCGCCTGAAACATCCATCCAAACACTAAGCGGAACGGCACCTATGAAAGCGACCATCTGGCACAATCCCAAATGCGGCACCTCGCGCAAAGCCCTGGCAATCCTCGAAGAGCAAGACGGCATTGAGCTCAATGTGGTGCTGTATTTGAAAGACGCGCCGAGCCGCGAAAAGCTGGCTCAGCTTTACAGGGATGCTGGAATTACCCCTCAGCAAGGGCTCCGTCTGCGCGGCACCGATGCGGCGGAACGCGGACTGCCAGATGCCGAGGCAGATATTGTGCTCGATGCGATGGCGGCGGATTCGTCGTTGTTGGAGCGCCCGCTGGTTGAGACTGAAAAGGGCGTTCGGCTCTGCCGGCCGCAGGACGTGGTGCGCGAGATCCTCTAAGCTTCTTTGCCGGTCAGTTGCGCGTCGGCCTGAAGGCCTCGCCAGCCCAGGATCGCGACAATCAGACACAGAACGATCACCAGGCCGAAACCCAGCCAATCATTGATGCCATACAGCCATACGCCAAGCGCGGGGGCGTAGATAAAGCTCGCGCCCGCAACGCTCGCGACAATGCCCGACGCTTGCCCTTGCTCGGCCCGCGTCACGGCCAAAGACGTGCCCGCTGTTGTGCCTGGCCGGAACAATCCAAAACCCAAAGAGGCAATGGCATAGCCAAGCGACAAGCCGAACAGCTCGTTGGTTGCCCCCAGGATCGCAGTTCCAAACGCCGCAACAATCACGCCCGATAATGTCGCTATCCTTGGTCCCATCTTAAAGCGCGGGATTAGCCCCCATTGTGCGAGCAAGGTCGCCACTGCGCCAAAGGCGAGCACCAGGCTGACATAGGTTGCGCCTTGTTCCGGATCAGCCCGCAGGTTCAGCCGATCGAGTACCAAGAACCCGGTAATACCCATGATCATGGCCTGTGCATGGCCGCCGATCAGCCCCGCCAAAACCCATGGACGCACCCGTGTATCTAGCCACTTCAGGCGATCAGGTGCGCTAGGCTGCCCGTCCGTTTCCTCATCGTCCGGATCAAGTTCGAGGCCTTCAGACCCTCCAGAATAGGAGGCGGCCTGTCCGCGCGCGGCAAATTGCGGTACGTCATTGGGCAGGTACAAGCGCAGCAGCACCAACGCCGCGAGGCCAAGCAGCGCAAAGCCCAAGAATGGGCCAACCAGCCCAATGCCCAGAAATGTCACCACCATCAGGGGAGCCAGCACTGGCCCAATCACCGTACCAAGCCCAAAGCTGGAGGCAATGAGCGATAGCGCATTGGTCCGCTCCGCACGCGGTGTGCGTGATGCGACATAGGCCTGCACGGCTGGCGGTGCGGCGCTGCCAAATCCGCCAAACAGGCTGCGCGCCGCAGCAAAGGCGATCAAGGTCCAAAAGGCCGTCATAAAGCCTGCGAGACCCGCCCATAACGCGGCTCCGCATAGCACCATCGATACAACAAAGCCGGTAAGACCGAGCGCCATCATCGATTTGCGGCCGCGCTTGTCTGATCTGCGCGCCCATATCGGCGCGCACACCACCCACAACAGCGCAGACCAGCTGTAGGCTAGGCTGATCCAGACATCGTTGACCTCTAGGGCGGTGCCAATCGAGGGCATGACCGACTGCATCGCCGTATTGCCCGCCGCCGTTACCAGCATAACCGTGAACAGTAATGTCATGCGGCCGCGCGAAACCGAACTTTGCCTCGTGCCCTCGCTGGCGGTGTTCAGCGCATTGTCGGGCTGAGTTTCGAGATCGGGTTTTGCATCGGTCATAGGTCGCAGTTGCGCTAGGCCAGCGCGCCTCGGCTTGCAATTGGTTAGCGCCTCTGCAAGGCGGATCAGCGTTTCTTGTTTGCCCCCTTATCATAAGCGACGATAGGTCCACTCGATGCAATCTGAAGATTTGGCAATTGGCAGCCGCGGCGGCTGGCGCGCACGCTGGCAGCGTTACGGCGCGCAATGCGCGGTGTTTTTTCGCGGATTTGTGGAGCACCCCCGGATGGTCGGCTCGATTATCCCATCCTCGCGTTTTACCGTGCGAAAAATGCTGGAGCCGGTGGATTGGGGCAAATGCGAGGTGTTCGTGGAATACGGCCCTGGCATCGGCACCTTCTGCCGTCCCGTCCTCGATCGCCTGCGCGGGGATGGCGCGCTAGTCGTGATCGACACCAACCCGCTCTACATCGATTATCTGACCAAGACGATCCGCGATCCGCGCTTTCATGCGGTGCTTGGCTCAGCTGAGCATGTCGAGCAGCACTTGGCTGAGCTCGGCCTGTCTGATGCGGATTATGTGCTGTCAGGCCTGCCGTTCTCAACCCTGCCCGCAGGCGTTGCGACCAAGATTGCCGAGGCGACCTACAAAGTGATCAAGCCAGACGGCGCATTCCTCGCCTATCAGTTCAGCTCGGCAGTTCGTGATGAATCGGCGAAGTTCTTTGAGCGCATTGATGCAGGTTTTGAATGGCTCAACATCCTGCCGTGCAAGCTCTATTGGGCCTGGAAAGAGCCTAAGGACTAACCGCCAAAACCCGCGACTGCGTAAGGCTCTGCTCAGCCCTCACTCAAAAACATCCTGCACATTGCGGCCAGCTTGATCGCCAGACAATTGCGCATGGACCGCTGCGAATACGGCCAGAAAAACTGCGCCCAATACGGCGCTGACCAAGGCAGCAATAAATCCGTTGCCAATCTGCTCGATTGTTCCGCCCAATGCGGCGAAGATCGTACCCGTGACCAAAGTCAGGACGAGCGACACGACTCCAAAAGCGAGGAAAAGGAGGAACAAGAACAACAACAAGCGAAAGCTGTTGCCCTTGGTCAATTGCCACGATCGCTTCAGCGCGTTGATGGGATTGTACTCACGTTCAATCGCGATCACGGCGGTGTAGAGCGAGAACTTGATCGCGACATATATGACCAATGGAATTGCGATCAGCACAGCGAGAGCAACCGCCGGGCCGCCGAGCGCGCTTAGCAAGCCCACCGGAACGCCAATCACAATAGCTGCGCCAAGCGCCATGATAATTGCTGCACCAATATAAGGCAGCAGCCCGCGTGCACCAAGTTTGATTGCCTCGCCCACGGTTGGTCTGGATGTGTCCGTTAGTAACGTCAGCAATGCCAGGGTTCCGAGTGTTTGAAATAGAGTGATGCCGATGAACAACCAGCCGTACTTGCTGTACTGCTCGGTCATCGCGCTCATCGATGCATCCATGATCGCTTGGAAGTCAGAAGGATCGCCTGCCGGCGGCGGCGGGTTCACCGCTTCTGGAAGAAACACGGCCAATGCGAATTGCGGTAGGAATAGAAACAGGCCCGCGATGATAATCACCAGCTCGCGATTGGCTCCGAGCATCGCGGTTGCGTGCGTCCAGGCTTGGCCCATATCCAGCTTCACGTGTACTTCCCCTAGATAATTTCGCTCTTGATAAGCGCACTCGATGCCCCCAAGCAATCATCATATGACCGCTGCCGCCAAGACATCACCAGATACCTTGCCCGCATCTTCGATCACTGCGATCGATTGGCGGCGTGAGGAGCGGCAGGTGCCCTACACTGACGCCCTGGCAGAGATGGAGGCGCGCAACCAGGCGATTGCAGAGGGAAGCGCGCGTGAGCAGGTTTGGATGCTGGAACATCCTCCGGTCTACACCGCAGGTACCAGCGCTGCAGAGGACGAGCTGCTCGATCCGCGATTTGAGGTGGTGAAGGCCGGGCGCGGCGGACGCTACACTTACCACGGGCCGGGTCAGCGGGTTGGTTATGTTATGCTCGATCTGAATAGGCGCGGCAAAGATGTACGTTGCTTTGTTCATGCGCTGGAGGGCTGGGTGATTGCCGCTTTGCGCGAATTCGGGGTGGAAAGTTGGGCAGTCGATGGCCGGGTGGGCATCTGGACACGGGATGTCGACGGGCGCGAGGCAAAGATCGGAGCGATCGGCGTGCGCGTGCGTCGCTGGGTCACGATGCATGGCTTCTCGGTCAATCTTGATCCGGATCTCACCCATTTTACCGGGATTGTCCCGTGCGGGATCGAAGAATACGGGGTCACCAGCCTATCGCGCTTGGGCCTCGACATTTCGCCCGCCAAATGGGACGAGGCGCTGATCGCCCATGCTGGCGAGTTTTTGGAAACACTCGATAAGGCCGAGGCACGACGATGCGCATCACAATAACTCAAGCCCACCCGCTTATGCTTGCGCCGCTGGCCGTGGCACTGGCGGCGTGCGGTGATGATCCTGCGCCAGAGGCGAGCAGCGGCGGCGAGGTGGCAGAAGCGACAGGCGAAGTGCTGGGCGGATCGATTAGCGACGACATGCTCCCCCTTGAGGAGGTGCGCTCGCAATCGCCATTGGCCCCGCGTGCAAGCGGTGCGCCAAGCTCCTCGGGCGGTGATAGCGATGCGAGTGATGCTGGCGATGCCAGTGAAGATGAGGCTGAAACGGCAGAGGCCGAAACATCCGCAGATGCTCCGGCCCCAGAAACGCCTTCTGAACCTGCCCCTGAAGAGGACGCAGGCGAGTAATTAGGCCGCGTTTTCCGCGCCTGCCTGCTCTTCTATCAACGTTGGATAGTCGGTGTAGCCTTCGGCAATTGGGAAGTACCAGCTCTTCGGTACATTCGTGTTCGGGTTGAAATGCGCGCCTTTGGCGATCCGCACGTCAAGATCCGGGTTGGAAATGTAGGGGCGCCCAAAGCTGACGGCGTCGCAGCGACCGCTGGTCACATCCGCATCCGCTTCCTCGGCGCTGTAGTCAGAATTGAGGATTAGCGGGCCTTTGTAATGCTCGCGGAAAAGTGGATCCTGTTGCGGAACGTCCGTTTGGCCAAAAGTGCCATCCGGCCCTGGCTGGCGCAGCTCAACAAAGGCGAGGTTCAGATCATTGCAGACCTTGGCCGCTGCGCCAAAGGTTGCTTCTGGATTGCTGTCGTCCGTGCCTTGCGAATCGCCATTGGGCGACAGGCGAATGCCAACGCGGTCCGCGCCCCAGACATCGATCAGCGCCTCGAGAACTTCGCGCATCAAGCGCGTGCGATTCTCAGGCGAACCGCCATATTCGTCGGTACGCAGGTTCGTCTTGTCGCGCAGGAACTGGTCGATGAAATAACCATTGGCACCGTGTAATTGCACGCCGTCAAACCCGGCCCTCTTGGCGTTCTCAGCGGCGCGGCGATAATCCTCGATCGTACGCTTGATATCATCGAGCGTGGCCGCGCGCGCTTCGGCATAGGCTTGCTTACCGATGGGGGTGTGCGCTTCGCCCGGCGCAGTCGTCGCGCTGGCGGAAAGCGGCGGGTTCCCATCGAGGAAATAGGGATGAACGATCCGCCCCATATGCCACAGCTGCAAGACGATCAGACCGCCTTCTTCGTGTACGCCCTCAACGATTGGTTTCCACGCTTCGGTCTGCTCGTCGGTCCAGATGCCGGGCGCTGATGGCCAACCGAGGCCTTCGCGGCTGATGCCGGTTGCCTCGGTCAGGATCATGCCAGCACCCGCGCGCTGCCGATAATATGTGCGCATCAAGGCGTTCGGCACAAACATGGGTTCGGCCGCGCGCCCGCGTGTGAGCGGCGCCATAAAAATACGGTTTTTGGCCTCAAGCGCGCCCATTTTCAGCGGCTGGAAGAGAGCATCGTGCATAGGATTGGTCCTCTTTTGCAATCTTTTGTGTTTGAGCACTTGGGGAATTGCGGGCTAGGGCGCAAGCATGGAAAACGCTGGGACGTCCCAAAAAAGCTGTTCGATGCGAAAGCGGTGATGTTGCTCGCGGCTTTGCTGGGCGGAAATATCGCCCTTGCAACCGGGCCGTGGCTTGTGCGTCTGGCGGACACTGGCCCGGTCAGCGCCGGGTTCTGGCGCCTGTTTCTGGCATTGCCATTTTTGATCCTGTTCGCGCGGATGAGCGGCCAGCGGCTGGGCGGGATGCCGCGCAAGACTATGGTGTTGGTGGCTTTGGGCGCGACCGCCTTCGCGCTGGATCTGGCGAGCTGGCATATCGGGATTGGACTAACCCGGTTGGGCAATGCGACCCTGTTTGGCAATGCCGGGTCGATCATCCTGCTGTTTTCAGGCTTCATCATGGCGCGCATGTTGCCGCGCGGGTTTGAATGGCTCGCGATTATCTGTGCCCTTGCCGGTGCGGCGATCCTAATGGGACGCAGCCTGGAGATTTCGACCTCGACCTTTGTCGGTGATCTGTTCTGCCTCGCCGCGGGGCTACTCTATGCGATTTACCTGATCACTTTGCAGGGCGCGCGCTCGCAGTTTGGCTCGTGGAGCCTGCTGGTCTGGGTCAGCGTGTTTGCGTGTCCGGTGTTGCTTGTGCTGGCACTGGCGCTGGGCGAGCCAGTTTGGCCGACCGATTGGACACCGATCCTGATCCTGTTTGTGAGCAGCCAACTGATCGGGCAGGGCTTGCTGGTCTATTCGCTTGGCCATTTCCCGCCGCTGATCATTGGGCTGGCGCTGCTGACCCAGCCCGCGGTCGCGGCGCTGATCGGATACAGCGTATTCGGCGAGGTGCTGACGCCGCTCGATCTGCTTGGGATGGTGCTGGTGGGGAGCGCTTTGGTGATTGCTCGCATGAAGCGGGGTTAGATTACAATTCGTAGCTTTGGAAACCTCTCTAACCAGCGCTTTCCAAAAACGCGTTCATCAAATTCGGCTCGCTTTGTTTTGAGAAAGTCCTCAGTCGGTCGAATTTTTAGTTCGAAGAGATCCGCCAAGCCGAAGGGCGCACAGACTTCGCAGTGATCGTCTTTGTTCCGCCTGACACCTACCGCCGTTGCTGTCTCACACCAGTGTCGCATCGCATTTTCACTTGAGGTATACGGATTGTCACGGTTGCGACTGTGCATTCGCGCCTGGTTCTTAACTGACCATTCGACTTTGGGTGCCAAGTTACGGAGCCGCATTTCGAGAGCGCGATCTCGCTCTTCGGATGCGGAAACCGGGTTGAACCAAATTACGTCAACGTCACCGGAAATTTGGCTTCTCTTGTCGTGCAGCTTCGCCCACACTAAATCTCTTACGAAGCCTGCACCGACCCAACAGTCGGGTAGGTCAAGTGACCGCACATGACCAAGCAGTGCCTACCTCTCGCGGTCAGCTTTTATCCAGTGAGAGATTGCGGCCGTGTTGGGCAAACGTTTCAATCCGCCGTGAACGCCACCTTGCCCAAATCGCCCAGGCCCACCGTGCCGCCGGCCATGCCGAGCATCCGGTCGAGGCTCTCCTTGGCCTTTAGGCGTAGCTCTTCTTCAATCACGATTTGCGGCTCCAGATCGCGCAGCGCGACATAGAGCTTCTCCATCGTGTTGAGCGCCATATAGGGGCAGATATTGCAGGAGCAGTTTCCGTCCGCGCCCGGCGCGCCGATAAAGTTCTTTTCCGGCAGGGCCTTTTCCATCTGGTGGATGATGTGCGGCTCGGTCGCGACGATCAGCGTGTCGCCAGAGAATTCCTTGGCAAACTTCAGAATGCCGCTGGTTGAGCCGACATAATCCGCATGATCGACAATCGTCGGCGGGCATTCCGGGTGCGCGGCGATTGGCGCATCGGGGTGCTGTTCCTTAAGCTTGAGCAGTTCCGTCTCGCTGAATGCCTCGTGCACAATGCACACGCCCGGCCACAGCAGCATTTCGCGGTTGAACTTGCGCGCCAGATAGCCGCCAAGATGCCGGTCCGGGCCAAAGATGATCTTCTGATCTTCTGGAATTTGCTGCAGGATCGTCTCCGCGCTGGAGCTGGTGACGATGATGTCCGAGAGCGCTTTCACCTCGGTTGAGCAATTGATGTAGGTCAGCGCAATGTGATCGGGATGCGCTTCGCGGAAGGCCTTGAACTTCTCTGGAGGACAGCTGTCTTCCAGACTGCACCCGGCATCCATATCAGGCAGCACTACGATCTTCTCTGGCGAGAGGATTTTCGCAGTATCGGCCATGAATTTCACGCCGCAAAAGGCGATGACATCCGCATCCGTATCCGCCGCCATCTGGCTGAGCTGGAGCGAGTCCCCGACATAATCGGCGATGTCCTGAATATCGGGCGTCTGATAATAATGCGCCAGGATCACAGCATTGCGTTCTTTACGCAGGCGATCAATTTCAGCCAGCAAGTCTTTGCCAGAGGGCACTTTGGTTGGGGCGGTCATAATATCAGATCCCGTGAAAATCAGTTGCTGGGGTCATATAGGTAGGAAACGCGGCGAAATCGAGCAGAATTGGTGGTTTAAACCCAGCTCAGATCGTGCGCCAAACGCCCGCGTCCTGGGCCGCCAGCCCGCGTTTTTCCAGATCGATGAGATGTGCCTCGACGCTCATTTCTGCCGCTGGGATCAGCCGCTCATCCAGCCCCTTGTACATCGCCGGAATAAACTCCGGGATGGGCCGGGCGGCTTCGCCCATCAGACGCAAAATTTGATTTTCGCGCTGACGGCGATGGCCAATCATGCCGCGCACCAGTTGTTGAGGCTTAGTGATCGCGGCGCCATGGGCCGCGTGATAGACTGTGTCATCGCGCGCCATCAGCCGCTCCAGGCTTCTCATATATTCGCCCATGTCGCCATCGGGCGGGATGACGACGCTGGTCGACCATCCCATCACATGGTCGCCGGTGAACAGAGCTTTGCTCTCTTCCAGCGCAAAGCACAGATGGTTGGAGGTGTGGCCCGGCGTGTGCACGGCGGTGAGCGTCCAGCCCGTGCCGGTCATCTGCTCGCCGTCTTCCAAAACGCGGTCAGGCGCATAGGTGGTGTCAAAAGATTCGTCGGCGCGCGGACGATCAGATTTCAGCACCAGCGGCGCACAGCCAACAATCGGCGCATCAGTGCGCTGCGCCAATGGCGCGGCAGCGGGCGAGTGATCGCGGTGCGTATGGGTGCACATGATCGCGGTAATTTTCGCCTCACCCACTGTGGCCAGAATGGCGTCGATATGCGCGGGCTCATTGGGGCCGGGATCGATCACCGCAACATCGTCGCCTGCGCCCACAACATAACTCTGCGTGCCAGTGTAGGTGTAAGGCGATGGATTGGGCGCAAGCACCCGGCGGATCAGCGGATCGAGCTGTTCAGCGGTGCCCGTCGGCCAGGGTTTTTGAGGAAGTCCGGTCATGCACTTGCGTATGAAGGCGTTTGAGTTCTCTGTCGAGAATTGCCTAGCCAGCCCACACCCTCCACCCTGCCGCCCGGAATAGTTTCGGATACGATCCGGGTGGAGGGTGTGGGCGGCTCCGGTACTCAGAAAAACACAACGAAGTTCTGTCGGCCTTGCGGTCGCTGCGTGACCGATTAGGAAAGGCAAAGAAATAGAGGGAATCCCATGTCTGATTACATCCTTGTCCTAGATGAAGGCACCACCTCGACCCGTGCGATGCTGTTCGATGCGGCGGGTGCATTTCATGGCAGCGCTCAGGAAGAACTGACTCAGCATTACCCTGAGGCAGGCTGGGTTGAGCATGATGCGGCCGAGATTTGGGACAAAACCTTGGCCTGCGCGCGCGCTGTGATCGAGAAAGCGGGCGGGGCAGAGCGCATCGCCTGTATCGGCATCACCAATCAGCGCGAGACCGTGGTTGCTTGGGATAAAAACACTGGAGAGCCGCTGGCCCGCGCGATTGTGTGGCAGGACCGGCGGACGGAGCCATTTTGCGTCGGTCTACGCGCGGAAGGGCATGAGGCGGATGTGCAAAAGCGCACCGGATTGCTGCTCGACCCTTATTTCTCCGGCACGAAAATGCGCTGGCTGATGGACAATTCGCCCGAGGTGCGCGGTGCAGCGGATAGAGGCACCTTGGCCTTTGGCACGATTGAGAGCTGGCTGACATTCAAGCTGACAGCGGGACGCCATATCTCTGATGCCAGCAATGCGAGCCGCACGCTGCTGCTCGAGCTGGATGGTGCGCAATTTGATGTGGGGCTGTGCGAATTGCTGGGCGTGCCGCAATCCGCTTTGCCAGAGGTAGTCGATATGTCTGGCGCCTTGGCTGAGACGGCACCTGACATCTTTGGCCGGGCAATCCCGATCACCGGCATGGTCGGCGATCAGCAAGCGGCGACGATTGGTCAGGCCTGCCTCTCACCGGGCGAAACCAAGGCGACCTACGGGACCGGCGCGTTTGTGCTGACCAATCAAGGCGCGCAGATCCCGCGCTCGCAAAACCGCCTGCTTGGGACTGTGCTCACACAGATTGGCGGGCAGCGGACCTATGCGATTGAAGGCTCGGTCTTCGTGGCTGGCTCGCTGGTCCAATGGTTGAGAGATTCGCTCGGCATTGTGGACGTTGCTAGTCAGACAGAGGAACTGGCGCGCAGTATCTCTGACACGGGCGGGGTCACGATTGTCCCGGCGCTTGCCGGATTAGGCGCGCCGCATTGGCGGGCGGAGGCGCGCGGCCTTATTTCTGGACTGAGCTTTGCGAGTGGTAAGGCGGAATTGGCCAGGGCAGCTTTGGAGGCGATGGCGCATCAAACGCATGACCTTGCATCGGCCTTTGCCAAGGATGGCACCGGCTGGGGCACCTTGCGGATCGATGGCGGGATGAGCGCCAATGACTGGATGGCACAGGATTTGGCCAACGTGCTGAACATCACCGTCGAGCGGCCTGAATTCGTCGAGACGACCGCGCTTGGCGCAGCGATGCTAGCGGCGGCTGGGGCGGGGATGCACAGCGATCTCTCAACGGCAGCGCAGGCGATGCGCGGCACTCTCAACAGTTTTACGCCGGCAATGTCCGATGATGTGCGTGAAGACCGCTTGGCCCGTTGGAAGAAGGCGCTGGCGGCGGCTTAGTCTTAGGATGCCATAGCCACCCGCGCAGAGAAATCCTTAGCCGAAACGCCCCAAGGCGCGGCCGATCTTGTCCTGAAACGCGCGCGCTGGTGAGGCCACTTCAAAGCCCTTGCGCCATGCCTCGTCAAGCCGGGCAATCCGGTGATGAAGCTTCACGGTCTCTTCGATCAGTTCGCGGGTTTCCGGCTCTAGCTTAGCCAATTGCGCTGCATCGCTGTCGCGGTCACCGGGCAATTCGCCATGGCGGCGAACCTGATTCTCTGTCAGTTCGCCAGAGAAATATGCGCGCTGATTCAACAGCCAGGCCAGCACATGCATCATGCGCGTTGTGGTCTTCAGCCCTTCAATTGAGAGGGCAAGGCGCACTTCGTCATTCTCGCCCATGCCGGGCTCTTTGGCGCCCAGTGCAAACACTGCGCGGACATCATCCGCCAGCACCAGAGCTTCGGAATAGAGTGCCTCAATGATCGGGCGAGAGAGATTGGTTGTGCGGGTCATATGTGGCCCAAGTTGCTAGGCTCGATGCGAAAGTGCCGCCAGCTTGGTAACCAGAATATCTGAGCGAAATTATAAACCGTCCCGTGCTGACACACAAACGGGTAGCTTTTCTCGCCTTTTGCGCAGCGGTCTAGGCGATGATATCCGGCAGCAGGCGGTCCTCAATCAGTGCGATCTGATCCTTCAGCCGCAATTTGCGTTTCTTCAACCGCGCGATTTGCAGTTGATCGATCGAGCCGCTCTTCTGCCCCGCCTCTGTCAGCGCATCAATCGCGACGTCCAGATCGCGGTGCTCCGACACCAATAAGGTCAGCCGCTTTTCAAGTTCAGCCTGATTCATGCGGGTGCATCACTCTTCTTATGTGTTCTTATGCATTGCTCTTTGTGCGCATTATGCCGATCCGCGCAAAGATACCAATAAGCCTATCAAATAAACTTCTGCCCGAAGCGTTCCGGCCAACTATGATTGCGAATTCGCAGAAGCAGGCCTTGGCCGAGGGCGCCTGCCTGATACCAGCCACGTGCCACGCAATGGCCTTAATGTACCGCTTTGCAAGCAGGCGATCTTATGGTTCTATGTCGCTCGGCGGTTCGTCCGCACGCAGGCGAGTCGCTCCAACAGGGGTTTGTTTAACCTCATCATGATGGAGATCATTTATGGCATCGTTTGCAGGATTATCCCACGTCAATGCGCTTGAAACAAAGCATGCGGGGCTAGAGGCCCAATTGCGCGACGAGATGAACCGGCCCGTGCCTGATGCTGCCACTATTCAAGCGCTAAAAAAGCGCAAATTGCGTTTGAAGGAAGAGATTCAGCGCATCTAACTTCGATCTGGTCGCACAGCACTTAGGCCCTGTTGATTAACTCCCTCGGGGTCACGGTTTGAAGCAAAATTCGCATTTCACAAGGCGCAATCACGCAGGAAGTGCGGCGCACTTTCAAGTGATTGCAACGCCGTGAGGGCGAATTTTGGTCGAATCCCACAAGAGATCGAAAACGGGGACGACACAAGAAACGGCCAGCTAAGCGTCGTTCGTCCTTGAATATGTAAGAGCATGTCCTTCGTCCTCACTCCTTTATCTGGCCGTTTCTTGTGTCGCCGTGACCCCGAGGGAGTTAATCAACAGGGCCTAAATGCGCGCCCGCATCCAAAGCCACCATTACAAACGCAATTTCACTTGGTGGCGGCTTTGCTTTTGCAGGCGCCATTGCCTAGTTAGGAGCGGTGATGTCCGCCGCCGCCTCTGCTCGTCAAATTCTCACCCGCCTGCATGAGGTGATGGCTTCGCGTATGCACGCGCAAGGCAAGCTCGATTCTGTCGTCGATATCATTGGCGATACTCTCAGCAGCGAGGTGTGCTCAATCTATTTGCTGCGTGAAAGCATGCTGGAATTGTTCGCGACCAAGGGTCTGAACAAAGGAGCGGTGCACGTGACTCGCATGGCCATTGGCGAGGGGCTGACCGGAACGATCGCTGACAAGGTTGAGACGCTCAACCTTGCTGAGGCAAAGGCGCATCCTGACTTTCTCTACCGCCCAGAAACGGGCGAAGAGAAATTCCACTCCTTTGCCGGCGTGCCAATTGTTTACCGGGAACGAGCCGTGGGCGTGCTTTGCGTCCAGCATGTTGAGCCGCGCCGATACGAAGATATCGAGATCGAGGCTCTGCAGACCACGGCAATGGTGCTGTCTGAACTGATCGCCAATGCCGAATTGGTTGATGAGGAGGAAGCACGCGGCCTCGCCGAGGGTTTGACCGGCACCCAGACTTTGAATGGACTGGCTTTGGTGAAGGGGTTGGCCTCCGGGCTGGCGGTCTACCACCAGCCGCGGGTGCAGATCGAACAGGTTATGGCCGATGATATTGAGGCCGAACGGGCGCGGGTCTACCGCGCGTTCGACAAGATGCGCGAGCAGATTGATCACCTCTCCAGCCAGGCGGAATTCGGGGTCGGCGGAGAGCACGAGGAAGTGCTCGAGACCTACAAAATGTTTGCCTATGATGAGGGGTGGTCGCGCCGCATCAACGAGGCGATTGACAGCGGGTTGACGGCTGAGGCCGCGATTGAGCGGGTCCAGCAGCGCACCCGGATGCGCATGCGCGAGATTGATGACGCCCTGTTGGCGGATCGCATGCATGATCTGGAGGACCTATCCAACCGGCTGCTGCGGATTGTCTCTGGCCAGCTTGGTACGGCAGCCAGCCAGGGTCTGCGCCGGGATACTATCCTGATTGCGCGCAATCTGGGCCCGGCGGAATTGCTCGAATATGATCGCCGCCGCTTAAAAGGCGTGATCCTGGAGGAGGGCTCGCTTACCGCGCATGTCGTGATTGTTGCGCGGGCCATGGGCGTGCCAGTGCTCGGCCGTGCGACTGGCCTGCGCGGAGTTATACGTGAAGGCGATGAGATATTGCTCGACGCGGACAAGGCGAATGCGACGGTGAGGCCCAGTGCACAAATGGCCGAGGCATTTGACGCGCGCTTTTCCAAATCCCGTGAGAAGCAGGCCGCCTATGCGGAATTGCGCGATGTGGAGCCTTTCACGCGCTGCGGTACCCGTATCGAAGTGATGATGAATGCGGGGCTTCGCGATGACATGAGCTCGCTGGCCATGACAGGCGCGGACGGTGTGGGCCTGTTCCGTACGGAGTTTCAATTTCTCGTTTCCGCCACCTTGCCGCAACGAGAGCGGCAGACGAAGCTTTACCGCGACGTTCTGGAGGCGGCTGGCGATAAACCGGTGATTTTCCGCACAGTTGATATCGGCGGCGATAAGGCGGTGCCCTATCTAGCCTCGAACCAGGCAAATGATGACGAGAACCCGGCGATGGGTTGGCGCGCCTTGCGCCTGGCGCTGGAGCGTGAGGGCCTGCTGAAGGTTCAAGCGCGCTCTTTGCTAGAAGCCTCTGCGAGCCGTCCGCTATACGTTATGTTCCCAATGGTCTCAGAGCCTTGGGAATTTGATGCGGCCAAGAGTGTGTTTGAAGAACAGCTCGCGTTTATGCGGTCGAAGAAGAAGCTGATCCCGGATGCGATTTATTATGGTGCCATGCTGGAGGTACCGGCGCTTGCCGAAGTGCTCGATATTCTCTGCCCGAAGCTGAGTTTTCTCTCAGTCGGCACAAATGACCTCACGCAATTCCTGTTTGCTGCGGATCGCGCGAACCCCTTGCTCGCCGAACGCTATGACTGGCTCAGCCCCTCGATCATGCGGTTCCTAAGGCGGATCACCCAATCGACCGAGGGTATGGATGTGGCGCTCGGTGTATGCGGCGAGATGGGTGGCCGCCGGTTAGAGGCTTTGGCACTGCTGGGTATCGGTTTTCGGCGACTTTCAATTACGCCAGCTGCGGTTGGTCCGATCAAGGAATTGGTCCGCAAGGTCGATCTTAAAGACATAACTCTGAGCATGAATGACTGGCTGGCGGACCCCAGCGTCAATTTGCGCGATGAGTTGAGCCGCTGGGCGGCTGATCGCGATATTGAAACCGATTGACGTATTCGTGCGTTAACTGAGCGTGCGTCAGCGCCGTTCTGTCGGAATGATGCTGCGGCGAACTGCAAGAATGCTTGACAGCGCAGGCTGCAAACGATTGTCTGCTGTTTAGCACCTTCGGGGAAAAATAAGGGTCTGTTCAAAGGCCCGCAAACAAAAGGTCGTATGGTTCGGGTCATGGACAACGAACAAGAAACAGCGGTTGAAGAACTGCCTCTTGAGGGCGTGGGCGCACAATTGCGCCGTGCGCGCAAGGAGCGCGGTCTCTCGCTCACGCAGGTAACAGCCGAAACACGCATTCCAGAACGCCATCTGGAAGTGATTGAAACGGGCGACTTTTCTGCCTTGCCAGCGCGCACTTATGCGATTGGCTTTTCGCGCACCTATGCGCGGATGATGGGGTTGGACGAGGCGCAGATCGCGGATCAGGTTCGGGCGGAACTCAGTACGGCAGAGGCCGGACGCGAATTGGTCCCGCTGGGCATGGAGCCGGGTGATGCGGCGAAACTGCCGTCTTCTGGCCTTGCATGGGCAGGAGCCTTCGCGGCGGTCCTGTTGATTGCCGGAATGGCGACGTTCTATTCATCCTACTACGGTTCTGGTGCTGGCCCCGCGCCGCTGGTGGGGGATGAGCCTGTCTTGGCCGATGGTGGCGAAAACGCCGGAGACGGAGCTGATGGCGCTAACGCGTCGGGCGCGGCGAGCGGCGACGGGCAGGTTGTCTTTACGGCATTGGAAGAGGGCGTCTGGGTTAAGTTCTATGACGCCCATGATAACCAGCTGCTGCAAAAGCAGATGGCCAGCGGCGAACGGTTTGAAATCCCATCCGATGCCCAGGGCCCCCAAATATGGACCGGGCGACCTGATGCCTTTGCCATCACCATAGATGGCAAGTCTGTGCCCAAATTGGCAGAGGATGATTTTATCATGCGCGATGTTGCGATCTCTGCCGATGCTTTGCTTGCCCGCGCGCAGCAGGCTGGCGAAGACGCGACCCCAGACACGTAGGGCGAACTTGGCCATCCTAGACTAAAATTATGCCGGTATGCGGCGGGAAATGTGCTGCGCATGCTGCAATTTGGCGTGTTGGAGCATCTTACCCACGGATTTTAGCCCCTATGACCCTCGACTTGACGTCATGACCTCGGCACAGATTCGGACTATATTCATGCGCTTTGCGTCAAATCATGCATGCGCCTTGCCGTAAGAGCCTCAGGATCGGAGGCTTTTGGCCATGGCGGGGGGTCTTAATCGCTTGGTAAAGCGCCGCAATTGCAAAGAGGGAGCCAGATCAAAGATGCGCGCACTCATTTCAAACCGTGTTCTTTTCACCAAGGCCGGAGGGCGACTGCTCGCCGCTGGTTTGGCCGCGGCGGTCGTCGCAACCACGCCTGTACCGGCTATGGCACAGGACAATTCTGAGGCGCGCCTGCGCAAGATCGAGGCGGAAATTCGCGCGCTCCAGCGCAATGTCTTCCCTGGCGGCGATGGCCGCTTTTTTGAGCCGCAGATTGCGCCCGGTGAAACCACAACTCGCCCAACAAACAGCAATTCGACCACGGCGGTGACTGATATTCTCGCTCGGCTGGATGCGATGGAGCAGCAATTGCAGCAACTGACCGCCCTTGCAGAGCAGAATGGCAATTCGATCAGTCAAGTCGAAGCCCGCGTGACCGCGCTTGAATCGAGCAGCATTCCTGCGCCGAGCATCGACACGGTACCCGACGTTGGCGCATCGGATAGCAATCTTAGCGCGATGAGCGATGGTGCATCCGATACGGGCAGCCAGTCTGCCGGTGATAGCACCTCCAATGCCGCCAGCGGACCAAGCGCTGAGCGCCTCGCCGCGGTTCAGGCGATCACAAAGCCGATCACTGAAGACCCAGCGGATGATGAATATTCCTATGGCTTTCGCTTGTGGAATGCTGGATACTTCCCTGAAGCTCGCCAGCAGCTCAACAGTTTTGTAGAGCAATATGGCTCGCATTGGCGCGTAACCTATGGCCGAAATTTGCTAGGCCGGGCCTATCTCGACGACAATATGCCGGAAGAGGCGGCCAAGTGGTTCCTGCGCAATTATCAGGCTGACCGTCAGGCCCCGCGTGCTGCCGACAGCCTGCTCTATCTCTCAGAGGCGATGATCGCGCTCAATGATACAAACCGGGCCTGCATCGCATTGGCGGAGTTTGGCGAGACCTATCCAGCGCTAGCCAGCGGGCGCCTGTCCAACCAATATGAGCGCAATCGCCAGCGAGTGACCTGCAATTGATAGGGCGGTCTCATCTGACCTGACCAGGCGATGGCGGGAGGATTTGCTCTCGCTGTGGCCGCTGGATGAACGCAAGGGCCCGCTTGGTTTGGCGGTTTCAGGTGGAGCAGACAGTCTTGCGATGCTGTTGATTGCACATGCGTCCGCAGCCGAGAATGACGGCGAAATCGCGGTCGCCAGCGTCAATCACGGACTTCGGGCTGAAGCTGCCAGCGAGGTGGCGTTGGTGGAGCGCATTTGCGCAGAACTCGGCGTGCCTTTCACCGCGCTGAGTGTCCAGCTTGCCAGTGGTAATGTGCAGGCTAAAGCGCGCGATGCGCGTTACGCCGCGCTTTCCGAGTGGGCCGCAGAATATCAGCTTGGAGCGGTTGCAACTGCCCATCATGCCGATGATCAGGCGGAAACCCTGCTGATGCGCCTTGGCAGGGGCAGCGGTCTGTCCGGTCTTGCCGGAGTGCGCGCTGCGACCAAACTTCCCGGAACTGAGATCGCGCTGCTGCGCCCGCTGTTAAGCTGGTGCAAGGCAGAGCTGGAGCAGATTGTCGCGGATGCCGGGATCACCGCCGCTGATGACCCATCCAACCGCGATGATCGTTTTGACCGGGCGCGGATGCGCGCACGTATCGCAGAGGCTGATTGGCTCGATGCCAGCGCTTTGGCAAATAGCGCGCAGCACCTAACCGAGGCCTGGCGCGCGATCGAATGGTACGCAGATGAGGATTGGGAAACTCAGGTTTACCGAGAAGAGGGCAGCGGCGGCGCACCCGAATACAAATATTACGCCAATGTCCCACGCGCGATTTCGATTGAGACGATCATTCGTATCATCGCTGCTCTGGGTGGAAATGCGAGCCGCAGCGAAGCGGGCCGCGCGTTCAACCGCCTGTGGGAGGGCGAAAATGCCTCACTATGCGGCGTGCTGATTACGCCAGGAACGGAAAAAATCGAGAACTTAGGAATCACGACGCGAGTGTGGCGGTTCGCCCCCGAACCGCCCAGAGCGATGCATTAAGCAGCACTCGGCGCGGAATGCGCACACCGCATCAGCGGATCAGATGATTGCGTCCCCCACGCCGATCATCTGGCCGCGTGTGATCACAACCTTGTCGCCGCGCTTCGCGATGGCGAACAGTTTGGCTGCGAATTCTTCTGGCACACCCACACAGCCGTGGCTGGCATAGCCATTGAGCACTGGTGAGCCATGAATGGCTATTCCATCCCAGGTCAGGCGCAGCGTGTAAGGCATCGGCGCATTGTTATACTTCTCAGACACATTGTCCTTTTCCTTCGTCAGGATTGGGAACTTGCCGAGCGGAGTCGGATGAGATTTCGTACCGAGCAGAGCGACAGCGGTGCCGATTTCGTGGCCATCGCGAAATGCGCTGATCACGCGGGCATCAAGATCAACTGTGATTACCAGCTTTCCCGTCTTGGGCGCATTGCTTTCGTCCCAGAACCACTCGCCATACCTAATCGTGCCTTCGATCGGCAGGATTGAATTGACGACGAATGGATCGTCTGGCTCTGGCGGCGGTGGAGGTACGTCTTGGATCACCTCGCGTGAGATCGTTCGGGCAGCTGTCACGCCGGCTTCCCGGCCAGCAGCGCGGGGCGTGAGCACCGGCAGTTCAGGTGCCACCTCGTCAATCGGTGGCAGGCCAGCGGCAATCGCAGCGGCCTCTGCATCATATGGAGTCGGCAGGCTTGGATCGACCACCAGGGTTTCGCCGCCGGTCGTTGGGTCGATTGGACGGATTGCCTCTTGAGCAGCGGCATCGGCAACTTGCTCTGCAGCCTCCGCCGCGTCAGCGGCAGCGATCTGATCATCGGCTAGGCTTGATGTACCAGCCAGGGAGACGAGGGTGACCGCGGCAGCAATGCGGGCAGATTTGATGATTTTCAACATATCGCGCTTTATGCCGTAAAATCTCGTGAGTCGCTAGTGGCTAACGCTTGTGCGTCCCTTCGCGAGACGATCTCCATGTGAAAATGTTAACATCAGGTAGTTCGTTAGCTGATTTTTGTTTCTACTCGTCCCGCTCTAATGGTTCACCCATGAGCGCCAAATTCGTTGGCAATGGCCGTCGTCAACCTCAGCATCAGATCGTAAGCTCGCTCGATTGGATCGATGTAATCACGGCCAATCTGCGCGTAACCTTCATTGTCCCCGTCGGGATAATCGCTCGCTGCATCAACGGCGAAATCCTCTGGCTGAGGGAATGAGGTTGGGAAAGCACGGCGGAGCTGCGCCAGTGCGTCTTCAATCCTGAGGCTGAATACCATCTCCAGCACATCGTCGCGGCTAATATCGTTCGCGCGGCTAAAGGCCGGGATTGAAACGGCGCGCAGGAAAATATGCTGCATCAACGCTAGGCGCAGCGCCTGAGCAGCGCCAATGGTGCGGCGGGTGTTCTCGCGGTCTTCCAGCGGCGCTTCGTCTGGGATCAGATCGAGCAAGCGATGGAATTTGAGCGCGTCGACGCGCAAGCGCGAGGCGAGCCGGCGGAACACCCCGGTACGGTCATCTTTGGTGAGATATTCGGCCAAGGTCTCGCACGCGGCGGACAGATGGCTTTCCGTGCCGCGATAGGGTCGGCTCGCCCAATAGGCGGAATTGAACAATTCGCCGTGGGCGGCGACAGTTTTGATGCTGGCCAGCGCATTGGATGCACGCGCCAAGCGGATCAATTGGCGCCCGCGTGGGCTCTCTTTGATCAGAGCGGCTAGCTCTTCATAATTGCCATCCGCCGCACTGCCGATGCCGGAAATAATGTTCACCGGATAGCCGAGTTGTTGCAGGATCGAATTGTGCGGGATCGCGCGGATTTGGCGTAGTGACATATCACGATCCGCCGAGAGGTCAGACTGACGCCGTGAAACGCGGCTGCCGGTGGAATTGAGTAGACCCAATCCGAACGCGGTGACCGCGCGCGAATAGGTCTGGCTGCGCAGGTGCTGACGCTGGTTCGCGCGGATGGCGCGGTAGAAATCGAGGCTGATGTCCGTACGGCTGTAGAACGGATCCTCTGCCGTCGCTGGATCATTGAGCGGTGCGGTCGCAATCCGGGTCAGGGTCGCTCGGGCCAGCTCTGGCGTGGCGAAGAACATATAGCCATCGCCGCCCTGGAAGCTGACCTCAGGCTCCAGCACGATGTCTTTGTCCGAAAAGCGGCTGCGGGCCCACGGGCTTAGCGGCCACGCAAGCCGGTCATCAAAGCCGCTGGGGTGCGCGCCGCGGCCCATGCTTTCGCCGTGTGTGTTGAAGATGAGCGCCGAGACATCATTCAGGCCGTTCTTCGCCATGGCTTGTGCCATGCGCCCTTGCAGGCGCTCGATCGCGAGACTGGCAGGGATTTGACCCACAAACCGGCCCGCATCGGAAAAGCCAGTTTGAATGCACATTCTGCCTCGCGTGCGGGCATAGGCCTGATATTCTGGCTCAGCGCACAGCGCCTCTAGGAAACGTCCGCCGTGTTCCAGCGCGCTTTCGGTTTCGAACAAAGGCGATACGTCTACCTTATCCTCGATCCCGAACAGCTTTGAGAAATAGAGCGCAGCAAGAATAGTCGATGGCTGTTCGCATTCCGCGATCAGCATGCGGATCGGTGTGTCCGCGTCCACAGAACCCAGGATTTGCGCCATCGCTAGGAATTGCCGGATCGCAGTGGAGCTTTCGATCGCGAGCGAAGCGAAATTGGTGCGCAGCGGCTTCACCTCGCCCAGCAGCTTGCGCAGGGTAGCCATCGCGCCCTTGCTGGCCAGATCGAGCGTGTTGTCCGGATCGATCCGGCGGCGGATGCCGTTGTGAAGCTGCTTCGCATTCACGCGGAAATGCACATGCGCCATGCCAAGGCCATCGGCGCGCATGGCCGCAGCCAGCGTCTTCAGCGCAACTGCGCGCGCGGCCTCCGCTGCGCTCGCCTCGTCTTCCAGCTGTGCAATCACAGGTTTGAGCGACAGCAGCTTGGCCGGATTGTCAGCGGTCAGCCGGTTCGCGGCGAGCGAAAGCGCCTCGGGAGAGCTAAGATCGCTGGTAAACTCGCGCGCGCTGAGGGCCGCATGGCTTTGGGCATCTCGCAGGGTCTTGATCAGGCTGTGTTCGCCGTTAATCGCGGCGAGGCTATCGGCATAGCGGCCCAGGCGTTCCGCCTTTTCAGCGAGGCGGAAGCCGATGGAGGTGTACCATTTGATGTCGGTCCGCCCATCCATGTCATATCCGACCCAGGTGGCGAAGCGGAACGGTACGGGGGCCAGCTCTTGCCACTGGTCGGGCCAAGTTGCCTGCGCATGGCTCAGCACATCACCGACGATGGCATCGCGCGCATCCTGAGCATGGCCGATGGCTCGCATTGCGCGTCCGTGCTCATATTGCAGGGTGATCGCCGGGCGCTCTGTCCCGGTGAGGCACACCTCTTTGCCGATATCGCCGTCGCTGCCGGCTGCGGTGGCAACCGCATCTGATTGCTCCGGCGTCAGCAGGAAAGTGGGGTGTGCGGTGAACACCGCGTGTAGGCTGGGGTTCTCCCAGCGCGCTCGCAGCTTAGCAAAATCGCTCACGCCTAAGAGGCTGGCGTTCAGCGCATCGCGGTTCGCCTCATTCGAAACGGGCGACACCAGTCGGCGCAGGCGCGAGGCGCGCGATTGCAGGCTGGCGCATTCCAGCTCAGCCACCATCGCCTCCAGCTCGTCGAGATTGGCATTGCCGCCTTCGAGCGCGCGCGAGAGGTCCAGCCCCAGCTGAAACACAGGATTGAACAGCGGCGTCTCGCGCGTCTGCTGGTGCAGATCGCTTAGTCGGGCATGCAGATCAGTGACGGATTTCAAAGGCTTGGTGTTCACAGATGTTCTCTTGCAAATGCGGTTGCTGCGCCGAGCAGGCCAGGTTGCGGATGGCTGACGATTTTGACTGGTATGCTGGCCATCAATTCTTGATAGCGTCCCTTGTGACGGAACCTGCCAGCAAAGCCAGAGGAAGCGAGCGTTTCGCGAATCCGGTAGCCAAGTCCGCCCGCGATTACGACGCCGTCAAAGCCGCCTTGGGCAAGCGCGATATCGCCGGCCACACTGCCCAGTGCCATACAAAAGCGGTCAACAGCGGCGGCGGCAAGACTGTCTTCGCCAGACGTGCCCTTGGTCCAGATTTCGATATCATCGCATTCGGCGATTGTGCGGTTCTCCAGTGCGGCAAGCGTTTGGTAGATGTCGACAATGCCGGGGCCAGAGACGATCCGCTCCACCGATACGCGATTGTGGCGTTTGCGCAGCCGGGCAAGGATCGCGTCTTCAATAGCATCCACTGGAGCGAAATCGAGGTGACCGCCCTCGGTCGCCTGCACGCGAAATTCCCCATTCGCCCCGCGCCAAAGATGGGCGACGCCCAGACCCGTGCCAGGGCCGATCACGCTCAGCGTGCCGGTAGCGGCGAGCGGCTGTTCCGGGCCAGTCAAGTGCACAAAGTGCTCCTCTGGCAGGCGCGCGACTGCATAGGCGACCGCTTCAAAATCATTGACGATCGTATGCCGGATGGTGCCCAGTTTCTCATTCACCAGGGCAGGGCGGATGATCCAGGGGTTGTTGGTGAAGCGGATCACCTCGCCAGTGATCGGTCCAGCAATCGCCAGCGCAACATTGTGGGGCAGAGTGCCGCCAGAACGATCACGGTAATCCTCCCAAGCGGTTTGGAAGCTGACGTGGTCCTCTGTGTGAAGCGTGGTCGGATTACCCAGTGCGATTGCGCCATTTGCTGAAACGCTGGCGATGGCAAAGCGGGCATGCGTGCCGCCAATATCAACCGCGACGATATCCGTGCTGCTCATGCTTTACAGCCCCGCCGCGGCGAGCATGGCGGAGGCGCCTTGCTCCGCCCCGTCGGCCTGGTTTTGCAACATGCGGAACAGCTCGCGGCCCACGCCTTGTTCCTGCGCCGGGTCAGCGGCGGGTTTGCGCGCCGATAGATCGGCGGTGGTCGACAGCTCTCCGGTCTCCGCGCAAACGGTAATCACATCGCCATCTTGCAAATGGGCAAGCGGCCCGCCGCCCTTGGCCTCTGGCGTGATGTGGATCGCGGCGGGCACTTTCCCGCTCGCGCCGGACATCCGGCCATCGGTGACCAATGCGACCTTATGGCCGCGATTTTGCAGCACGGTGAGCGAAGGGGTGAGCGCATGAAGTTCTGGCATGCCATTGGCGCGCGGCCCCTGGAACCTAACGATGACCACAACATCCCGGTCGAGCTCGCCAGCCTTGAACGCGGCGACCACGTCAGCCTGCGTTTCGAAAATGCGCGCGGGCGCCGTGACGGTCCAGCGTTCGCGCTCAACCGCAGAGGACTTGAAGCACGCGCGGCCCAAATTACCGGTCAGCAGCCTCATTCCGCCATCGGGCTGTACAGGATCGCTGGCCGGTCGCAGCATGTCGAGATCACGGCTTTCGGGCACGTCGACCCAGCTCAGCTTCTGCTCGGCATCCAGCACAGGCTCCGCAGTGTAGGCCGAAAATCCGCCGTCCCACATGGTCAATATATCGCCGTGACACAATCCGGCTTCCAGCAGAGTGCGCGCGACATAGGCCATGCCGCCCGCCGCATGGAACTGGTTCACATCGCCGGAACCATTGGGATAGACACGGGCAACCAAGGGCACGACACTGGAAAGCTCGGCCAGATCATCCCAGTCAAAAATGACGCCGGCGGCCCGCGCCATCGCCGGAATATGGATCGCGTGATTGGTCGAACCACCGGTGGCGAGCAGGCCAATCGCCGCGTTGATTATCGCCTTTTCATCGACCACTTGCGCCAGTGTGCGTTCGGCCGTGCCGGAAAGCTCGGCCAATCGGTGCATGGCTGCACGGTCCAGCTCCTGGCGCAATTTCGTGCCAGGCGTGACGAAGGCAGAGCCGGGCACATGCAGCCCCATCATCTCCATCATCATCTGGTTGGAATTGGCCGTGCCATAGAAGGTGCAGGTGCCGGGCGAATGGTAGCTGCCAAGTTCGCTTTCAAGCAGGGCGTCCCGGTCAACCTTGCCCTCGGCATAGAGCTGGCGGGTTTCCTGTTTCTGCTTGTTGGAAATGCCCGATGGCATCGGGCCGGAGGGCACAAAAATCGCGGGTAAATGGCCAAAGCGCAATGCGCCGATCATCAGGCCGGGCACGATCTTGTCGCAAATGCCCAGGCAGGCGATCCCATCATACATCTGGTGCGACAGGGCGACGCCGGTCGACATTGCGATCACATCGCGGCTGAACAGCGACAGCTCCATCCCATCCTCGCCCTGCGTCACTCCGTCACACATGGCGGGCGTGCCGCCAGCGACCTGTGCAGTGGCGCCGACTTCGCGGGCGTAGATCTTCAGCCGGTCGGGATAGCGGCCATAGGGCTGATGCGCGGACAGCATGTCGTTATAGGCGGAGACAATGCCGACATTCGGGCCGCGCCCGCCCTTCATCGCGTCTTGGTCTTCCAGCGCGCCGGCAAAGGCGTGGGCGAGGTTGGAACACGCCACATCCTTGTGCTCAGGGCGGCGATCGCCCTCGCGCTTCATCAGCTCCAGATAGGTGGAGCGGCTGGCGCGTGAATTTTCAATCACCCGCTCAGTCACCCGGTGGATCACATCGTTGAGATTACTCATGCCAAGTCACCCCATCGCGTTCGGTTAGGGCAATGGCGCTGCTCGGCCCCCAGCTACCCGAGGTGTAGGTTTGCGGCTTGACCCCGGCGGCTTCCCAAGCGCTGCGGACTTGATCGACCCATTGCCACTGCGCCTCCACCTCGTCGCGGCGCACAAACAAGGTCTGCTCACCTTGAATGAGATCGAGCAGCAGGCGCTCGTAAGCGATCCGCCGGTGTTGGCCGACAAAGGCATCGGGCATGGCAATGTCGAGCGGCACTTCGCGTAGGGAAATGCCGTCCTGGCCCAGGCCGGGCACTTTCGCCATCAGAGACAGCGAGATGTTCTCTTCCGGCTGAATGCCGATCACCAGCCGGTTGGGCAGCATGCTTGCGCCCATGCCTTCAAAGATGGAGTGCGGAACGCAGCGGAATTTGACGACAATCTCGGTCACGCGTTCGGGCAGGCGTTTGCCGGTGCGCAGGTAAAATGGCACGCCCTTCCAGCGCCAATTGTCGACATGCGCCTTGATCGCGGTAAATGTCTCGGTGTCAGAGTGCTTGCCCAGCTCCTCGTCATAGCCGGGGACAGCCTCGCCGCCGATTGCGCCCGCGCGATATTGCCCCGTCACCGTTTCGATGGCCTGAACCTCGCGCAAGGCGCGTAGTACCTTTACCTTTTCATCGCGCACTGCGGTTGCATCAAAGCTGGTCGGCGGCTCCATCGCCACCAGTGCCAGCAATTGCAGCATGTGGTTTTGAACCATATCGCGCAGCGCCCCGGCATCGTTATAAAAGGCAACGCGCCCTTCCAAACCAACGGTTTCGGCAACCGTGATCTGCACATGGTCGATATAGTTCGAGTTCCAGATCGGCTCGAACAGAATATTAGCAAAGCGCAGGGCGAGCAGGTTCTGCACCGTTTCCTTGCCGAGATAATGGTCGATCCGGAAAATCCGGTCTTCCGGGAATGCATCGGCGACCGCGTCATTGATGACGCAGCTACTCGCCAGATCAGTCCCGAGTGGCTTTTCCAGGCACATACGGACATTGTCACCAGTCAGCCCCGCGTGTTTCAGGCCAGCAATCGTTGGGCCAAACAGGCTGGGCGCGGTTGAGAGGAAAATCGCCATGCCGGAATCGCTCGGGCCGGCCTCGTTCACTTTGTCCGCAAGCGCGTCAAACCCGTCGAGCGTGCTGGCATCAAGTGCCTGATAAGACAGACGATTGAGGAATGCTGCCATTCCGCCGCGCCGTTCGTCAGGCAGATAGGTTTCCAGCGCCTCGCGCGCCAAATTGCGAAATTCCGCATCGTCCATGTTACTGCGCGCGGTGCCGATGATCTTCAGATCAGGCGAGAGCAGCCCGTCTGCATCCAATGCACAAAGGCTCGGCAACAGCATTCTGCGCGACAAATCGCCGGTCGCTCCAAACAAGAGCAATCGATCAGCAGAGAGCTTGGGTTCAGGCATGCGTTTAATTCTCCCGCGCGCCGCAGCTATGGATTGCGGCGATTGGGTTCTAGCGCGAAGCGCATTGCTGGGCCATAGGTTCGCATAGCTATTCAGCTAGGCTATCTAGATTGCCCAGCAAGGCTAATCGGGAGGGAAAGATGGATCCTGCGCGCAGACAATCGCGGGTTACCAGTTTTGACGTTGCAGAGCGGGCGGGCGTGAGCCAGTCGACGGTGTCGCGCGCGCTATCCGGCTCGGCTGTGATCAGCGAGGCCACGCGCAGCCGCGTGCTGGAGGTGGCTAGTGAGCTCGGCTATTTCGTTGACGAGCGCGCCGCGCGGCTAAGGCGCGGGCATACCGGAACTTTGGCGGCAGTGGTGATCACCAAGCCAGGCGGCAATGCCCGCGATGTGAACCCGTTTTCCTATGCGCTGTTAGGCGGGGTCTGCGCTGCGGCCGCCGAGCGCGGGCTTGAAGTGCTGGTTTCGCTGCAAGGCGATGAGGACAAGCTGTTTGGTCATTACGTGGAGCGCGGCCAGGCCGAGGGATTGATCGTGATCGGCACCACTCTGAACCGTCCGGCTTGGGAGTACTTTCGCGGGATTGGCGAGACCAGCGAGCTGGTCGCCTATTGGGGTTCTCCGCTGGGAGATCTCGACTGGGTCTCGTCCGACAATGATGCGGGTGCGCGCATGGCGGCAGAGCATCTGGCCGAGCAAGGCTGTATGAAACTGGCCTGTATCGGCTCGCGCGGCGGCACACAGCGGCAGTTTGCAGAGCGTGCGGATACTTTTCTCGCTCGCGCAAGAGAACTTGGCCTAGAGGCGCATTTGGTTGAAATCGGCGATGAAGACGACCGCCATGACCAAGGGCGCGCGGCGGCGGAGCGAATGCTGGCCGATGGCTTTGCGGCGGATGGTGTATTCGCGGTGTGCGATGCGCTGGCCTTTGGCGTGCTGGAGGCGCTGAACGCGGCAGATCGCAAAATGCCGGAAGAGATCAAGCTGATCGGGTTTGATGGATTGCAAGCGGGTGAGCTGTCCAGCCCAACGCTCAGCACGATCGAGCCGGATTTGGATCAGGCGGGGCGTTTGCTGGTCGAGGCTGTGACCTCTGGCGGGCCGCATTCCGGGATACGTCGCGTGCCGGTGAAGCTGCTGAAGCGCGGGAGTTCTTGATTGGGTTGTCGTTTGACTAAGCCGTAGCCACCGGCGCCCTCCACCCTTTCACCCGGAGCCTACCGGGATACTATCCGGGTGGAAGGGTGCGGGTGGCGCGGTCGCAACCGAAAATCTTAAATCCGCTTCACCTCGACCTTGGATGATAGAAAACGCGCTGGACCAAACGTTGTGAGGAAACTCACATCTGCCGCATCGCGCCCGACCCCGATAATTGCGAGCTCCGACGGTTTCGCCATCCCGGTCGCATCTACCAAGTGCCATGCTTCGTGTTCCGGATGATCAGGATCGGCGAGAAACACTTCGGCCACTGCGTGAAAATCCTGCGGGCTTACGTCGGGGCCATAGCAGGCGACATAGCGCGCAGGAATCTGCGACGCCCGCGCCAGCGCGATCAGGACATGGGCATAATCGCGGCACACCCCTTGGCGCGCGACAAAGCTGTCAGTGGCGGTGGTTTGCTCGCCGCTTGTTCCCGGCTCATATTGCATATTGTCCGTCAGCCAGCTTGCAATTGCGGCAATCCTCGCGCCGCCTGATGTGCCGGAAAATTCCGCCTCGACGAAGTTTTGAAACGGACCGACCGAGCAATAGCGCGAGATCGAACAGATATTGCGCCGCCTCTCCAGTGATGGACCTCATGGCCAGCTGGGGCAGGGTAGCCAGCTCTACTGCGGTACGCTGCGTCTCTACCTTAGCGCGATATGTGGTTTCGAACCGACCGGTGCTGCTCACCCAAATGCGTGTGCCAATCCCATCATGCGCTGACACTCTAGTGCTCGCTGCCTCGTCTGTCAGTTCGAGGTTCTGCGAGAGAATCCGCTGGCTGGGCAGTTCCGCAACCTGAAACTGCAGCAAGGCATCGCCCGGCTCATCGAATTCGAAAGTGAAGGTCGCATGGATGTCGAGGGGCATAGGTCACTCAAATCTGGCAGGCACATTGTCCTCAAATATGCGCTTCTTGCGCTCTTTCAGGCCCAATTGTCCCGTCTGGGATATTCAGCCAGCTCGCCTCTGCTTCTAGCCCGCGCCCAGCAGCCACAACCAGTGGCCGTTTTGTCCGGAGAGGGCAAATGTTCCATCACGGTCCACTGTTTTGCCATTGGGCCAATCGCGATCGTGTAAAGCTCGTCTAATGACGTGTCACAGAATGGTCTTGGCCCGACAGGCATCGAATCCCTCTTTCGTTTCAAGATTGGTGCGCTAGCTTGGTGTCACGCGATTCTTGAAGTCAGGGGGAGGGTGCGTTGGCTGTTTGTCCATATTGCTCTGGTGGCCAGATCGACAATGGCTATCGCAATTGTGCGAGTTGTGGCGGATCGGGCCAGGGCAGCCATATGAACCAGGCTTGCATGGGATGCGGAGGTAGCGGAACTGGTGACCGCGACACGATCACGTGCTGGAATTGCCATGGCGCCGGAACGGTGGCGGACCCATCGCCCGCGCGCGGCTCTGCGCCAACGAAGCGCGGGGCAAAGCCTGCCAAGGCGCGGCATCAGGCCGCCGCCCACAGCACGGCAAAGCAATGGACCGCAGGCAATTACGTGTTCTTTGGCGTCACTTACCTGCTAACGCTCGGCTATCTCTCGGATAACTCAGAGCTGGAGGGATGGCCGCTTTACCTCGTGCCGCTCATCCCTGCGGGGATCGTTGGTTCCTATTGGAAGCAGCTGTTCGTGATCGCGCTGATCATCGGCGGTCTCTATCTCTGGGGCTCGAGCCAAAATTAGATGTCTGGCCTTAAGGCTCGGCGATCACGCCAAATAGATCATGCGCATCGGCCTCTTCGATGACAGCGGTGACAATGTCGCCTTGCGTCACATCAGCTGGGACATTGCGCAAATGCACTTGGCCGTCGATTTCAGGCGCATCGGCCTGAGATCGTCCGCTCGCTCCAATATCACCGTCCTCATCCGGCTCTCCGACCTCGTCGATGATCACCGGCAAGGCGCGGCCGACTTTGCCGGCTAGCTTGGCTGCGCTGATCCTCTCGGTCACTTCCATCAGCCGGGTATAGCGTTCTTCCTTGATCGCCTCTGGCACGGGATCGGGCAGGGCATTGGCCTGCGCACCCTCGACCGGCTCAAACCGGAAGGCGCCGACGCGGTCGAGCTGAGCCTCCTCCAGCCAATCGATCAGATATTTGAAGTCGTCTTCAGTCTCGCCGGGGAAACCGACGACGAAGCTCGATCGGATTGCAATATCGGGGCAGATATCGCGCCAATTGCGCAGCCGCTCCAGCACTTTGGCCTCGTTCGCGGGCCGTTTCATGCGTTTCAGAACCGAGGGCGAAGCGTGCTGAAACGGAATGTCGAGATAGGGCGTCAGCAAGCCTTCGGCCATCAGCGGGATGACCTTGTCGACATGCGGATAGGGATAGACATAGTGCAGGCGCACCCAAGGCGTTTGGCCCGACTGCGTGCGCAATTGGCCCAGCTCGCGGGCGAGGTCTGTCATATGCGCGCGCGGCTCGCGGCCCTTCCAGGGCTTGGTTTCGTGGCGGGTATCGACCCCGTAAGCGCTCGTATCCTGGCTGATCACCAGCAGCTCGTTTGTACCGGCGGCAACCAGTTTTTCCGCCTCGCGCAGCACCGCGTCAATCCGGCGGCTCGCGAGTTTCCCGCGCAAATCCGGAATGATGCAGAATGCGCAGGAATGATTGCAGCCCTCAGAGATCTTGAGATAGCTGTAATGGCGCGGGGTCAGCTTGATGTCGTGCTCAGACGGCTGCGGGATCAGGTCGATAAACGGCCCTTGGCTGGGCGGGGCATGCTCGTGCACGGCCTCCACCACCTGCTCATATTGATGCGCGCCAGTGACCGCCAGAACTTGCGGGTGCGCGGCGCGAATGGTGTCGGCTTCCTCGCCCATACAGCCGGTCACGATAACGCGGCCATTCTCATTGATCGCCTCGCCAATCGCAGCCAGGCTTTCTTCCTTCGCGCTGTCCAGGAACCCGCAAGTGTTGACCAGCACCACGTCCGCGCCGGCATAATCGGGTGACATGGCATAGCCATCGGCGCGCAGCCGCGTGAGGATGCGTTCGGAATCGACCAGCGCCTTGGGGCAGCCGAGCGAGACCATGCCGACCTTCTTTGGGTCAGGCAAAGCGGTGGTTGATGTGTTTGTCGTCATATCTGGCCGCGCCCCTACACCGCGCGAGCCACTTGCGCTAGGACTTGCGGTGGGTCGCGCCTTTGGGAGAGGTAATTATGAACCTGTTTGATGTGAATTGGCTGGCCGTTTTTCTGGCCGCGCTCGCCGGATTTGTGGTGGGCGGCATTTGGTACGGACCGGTCATGGGCAAGAAATGGATGGGCGCTGTCGGCCTGACCGAAGAACAGATCAAAGAAGGCAATATGGGTCTGATCTATGGCGGAGCATTTGCGTTCTCACTGCTCGCCAGCTGGGCTCTCGCACACACCTTTCACAGCTACGAATTGCTGGATGCAGATCTATCTGTGAAGGCTAAGGTGATGACCGCATTTGGCGTTGCGCTGGGCTTTATCGTGCCGGCTCTGGGCACGGCCTACCTGTTCTCGCAAAAGGGCAAAGCGCTGTTCTTCATTGATGCAGGTTACTGGCTGCTGTTCTACACCGCGATGGGCTTCGTTCACGCTTATCTGCCATAGCATTAGGCGAGATCAGATGGGGTGCCGCCCGGCTTAGTGCCCGTCGCCCTTGGTCTCGCCGTTCATGCTCGGGACGATCTCAACCACCACGTCGCCTGCTTGCAAGGTCTGGCATTCGTCTTCCCAAAAGCCGATTGCCCGGCCGTCGCGGTAAACGCGCAGGCCGCGCCCACCCGTGCTGAGCTGTTCGATGGAGCAGCCGCATTCCTCTTCGGTCACGACCCGCTCGACCAGCTGGACGCGGCCTGTGACAGAGGCGAGGTCTGCGAGGTAGTCCGAGATATGCGCGCCGCGCGCGGAGCCTGCCAGCAGCAGGCCGGTAAAGCGCACCGGGTTGATGACATTGTCTGCGCCCGCTTGCCGCGCCAGCAGCTCGTTATCATCGGCGCGCACGACGACGCTGATCGGGACTTTGGGCGCGAGATGGCGCACAGTCAGCACGATCAGGATCGATGTGTCGTCCCGGCCAGCGGACACCAACACCGATTGCGCGGTGCCCACCTGCACCGCGTTCAAGGTTTGGTCGCGGGTCGCATCCGCGTTCATCACGTTGACGCCGAGTTTTTCCGCTTCGACCAGCCGGTCCTCGCTCGGGTCGACGACCACGATATTGCTTGGCTCCATGCCGCGCTCGATCAGTTCGGCGACGCTTTCAGAGCCGGAAACGCCAAAGCCGAGGACGATGACATGGTTCGAGAGCTTCTCTTGAATGCGGTTCATGCGCCACTTCTCCCAGCTGCGCTTGATGATGAAATTGTAGGCGGTGCCCACAAAGATGAAAAACACGGCAAATCGGATTGGAGTCACGATTACCGCCTCGACCAGCCGCGCCCGGTCCGTAACCGGGGCGATATCGCCAAAGCCGGTGGTGGTAATCGAAATCATGGTGAAATAGACGATGTCGAGAAAGCTTACCTCGCCATCGACGCTGTCGACCAATCCGCCGCGATCGAACCAATGGATCATGACCACGATGGAAATCAGCAGTAGGGCCAGGCCCAGGCGAATGCCCAAATCGCCCCACACCGGGATTTTGACCGCGCGTCTTAACGGGCGAAAACCGGACTTGCGCTGCTTGGGCGCTTCCTTGGGTAACAAAGTGTCGAGTTGCTTGGCCATGCCCCGTCCTGCGCCCCTATCCGGCGAGCTTCCCCGCTAGAATGTCGAGCGAAGAATAATGCGTCAAATCAAGCTGCAAAGGGGTAACGGCAATGTAGCTATCGTCAATCGCCTCTAGGTCGGTGCCGTGATCGAGCGTGTGCTCAATGGCGTGCAGACCGAACCAGAAATAGCGGCTGCCGCGTGGGTCGCATCCCTCGACAATGCTGCCGCGTGAGTAATCGTGAAAGCCCTGACGAACCACGCGAATACCTTTGATTGCATCGGCCTCAAGCGGCGGAAAATTGACATTGATCAGCGTGCGCTCGGCAAATTGCACGTCAAGCAGCGGCTCAATCACCTTTGCGCCCCATTGGCGGGCGGCGTCAAAGGGATCGGCGCCTTCCATGCTCTGGCGCGAGTAAACCTGCGAGAAAGCTATTGAACGAATACCGGCAAGTGCACCCTCGATCGCGGCGGAGACGGTGCCCGAATAGGTGATGTCATCGCCCAGGTTTGCCCCGCGATTGACACCGGACAGGATCAAGTCCGGCGGGCTGTCCATCACCTCACGCAGGGCCATCATTACGCTGTCGGTCGGCGTGCCAGTGACTGCATAGCGCCGTTCGCCAAATTGCTGCAGGCGCACTGGCTGATTGAGTGTCAGCGAGTGACCAGCGCCGGATTGTTCCTCTGATGGGGCGCAAACCCAGATGTCGTCTGAAAACTGCCGCGCGAGTTCTTCCAGCACCTCAAGCCCCGGCGCGTGGATGCCGTCATCATTGGTCAGCAATATGCGCATTAAGCGCCGCCTGCCTTTGCCTGAGGCTCCAGCTTGGTCACACCGCCCATGTATGGATGCAAAACCTCTGGGATAAGAACGCTGCCGTCGGCCTGTTGGTAGTTCTCCATGATTGCTACCAGAGTGCGGCCCACTGCCAGGCCGGAGCCGTTAAGAAGATGGAAATACTCGGTCTTTTTCTCGCCTTCTGGGCGGTAACGCGCGTTCATCCGGCGCGGCTGATAGGTGCCGCCATCCGAGCAGGAACTGATCTCGCGGTAGGCGCCTTGTCCCGGCAGCCAAACCTCCAGGTCATAGGTCTTCGTCATGGTCGCGCCCATGTCGCCCGCGCAAAGTTCCATCACCCGGTAGTGCAGGCCAAGCTTTTGCAGCAAACCTTCAGCAATGGCGGTGATCCGCGCATGTTCCTCCGCTGCATGGTCGGGCAGGGCGGCGCTGATCAACTCGACCTTCTCAAATTGGTGCTGGCGGATGAAGCCGCGAGTGTCGCGCCCCGCCGCGCCAGCCTCCGCGCGGAAGCAAGGGGTCAGCGCGGTGATCCGCATCGGAAAATCGCTCTCTTCAAAAATCTGCTCGCGGAACGAATTGCCCAACGTCATCTCTGAGGTGGAGATCAGTAAATGGCCCTCTGTGGTGCGGAACAGGTCTTCGGCGAATTTCGGCAATTGACCGGTGCCATAGCCCGATTCTTCGCGGATCAGCAGCGGCGGATTACACTCGGTGTAGCCATGCTCGCTTGTGTTCGTGTCGAGCATGAATTGGCCCAGCGCCCGGTGCAGACGAGCAATATCTCCGCGCAGAAACGTGAAGCGCGCACCAGAGATTTTCGCGCCAGTCTCAAAGTCCATGCCGAGCGCAGGGGCGATGTCGGCGTGTTCCTGTGGATCGAAATCAAAGACCGGCTTCTCGCCCCATTCGCGCAAGTAGACATTGTCGTCTTCGTTTGTCCCGTCTGGCACGCTGTCAGCCAGCACATTGGGCAGAACGAGCAAAGCCATCTTCAGCTTTTCGCCCAATTCGCGGTCTTGCTCTTCCAAAGCGGGCAGTGTCTTTTTGAGCTCGCTGACCTCTGCTTTCAGCGCTTCGGCCTTGGCGGTGTCGCCCTGGCCCATGGCTTGACCGATCGCTTTAGAGGCCTCGTTGCGGCGACTTTGTCCTTCTTGCAGCTTGGTTGCGACCGCGCGGCGCTCTTCATCCAACGCCACTATGTTTTGCGCCACAGGTTTATGCCCGCGCCGTGCCAAAATGGCATCAAAGGCGGCGGGATCGTCTCGGATAATTCGAATATCGTGCATGGGGCCAGCCTATGCCCGCTTGGCTGGCCAAATTCCAGTGCATATGCGGACAAGTGCCCTGCACCAGGTTGCGCGGTGATCCAAACCGACTAGACCAGAGGCCTGACGTCAGATCAGCGCCGCTGGGCAAACGCGGCGAACAGGGGCAATAACAGAGGGTAACCTCATGCAGCACGGACGGGTCGCGCCGCCGCAAAGAACCGTATTTATCGCTGGGCTGAACCGCCTGCTTGGTGCGGGTGAACGATTGGGTGCTTTGGCCCCGGCGCGTTTCAGTATGGGTGCGTTGATGGAGGATGCAGCGCGCAAGACTGGCCTAGCCGATTTTGGCGACCCATGGTTTGAGCGACCCTTTGAGGTGCTGCTGGATGCGGTGCGCAGTGAGGCACGGCTCAATCTCGCAGGGCAGCACAGCGCGGTGCTGCAATTCAACAAAGTGCTGACCGACCGGTTGTGGGCGCAGCACTGGTTCGACCGGTTCCCGGAAATTTTGGAGCGACCAATTCCGCGTCCAGTGGTGATCGTGGGTCCGATGCGCTCAGGCACCACGCGGCTGCACCGGCTGCTGGCAAGCGATCGGCGGTTCACCCATATGCGCAGTTTTGAAACGATCAGCCCGGTGCCGCGCCCGGACTTTGAGGACGTGCTGGCGGGCAAAGCGGAGGATTTCCGCCCGGTGCTGGCGCGGCGGATCATGAAGGTCGCGCGGGCGGCCAATCCGCGCACGCTCTCGATCCATCCCACTGGCCCCTTTGAGCCGGAGGAGGAGCTGGGCCTGCTCGTCTCCAGCATGTGGGGCATGAAACATGATGCGCAGTGGCAGGTGCCCAGCTATTCCTCGTGGTGCGCCGCTGAAGATGCGACGCCGGCTTACCGCCATCTCGCCAATCTGCTGCGCTTGATTGGTTGGTCACAGCAAGCCTCTCCGCTGCGCCCGTGGATCCTGAAGACACCGCAGCACATGCTGGATCTGCCCGCCTTGCTGAATGTGTTTCCCGATGCGCGCCTGATCTTTGCCCACCGCGATCCAAGGAGCCTTGTTGGCAGCGCCGCCTCGCTCGCCTGGAATCAGACGATCATCTATTCCGATCATGTTGATCCAGCATGCATTGGGCGCGATTGGCTGGCTAAGACCGAGCAGCAGATTGAGCGGATGCGTGCGGCACGCGAGGGGCTGGGGCCGGAGCGCATGATCGATGTGCAATATGACGATGTGGAGCGCGATTGGCGCGGTGAGATGGAGCGGATTTATCGCTTCCTCGATCTCGATATGGGTCCGGCAGAGGCCAAGATGGCAGATTATCTGGAGCGGTCAAAATCGCTGAAGCGCCATCCGCATGTCTACCGGCTCAGTGATTTTCATGTGAGCGCGGATGAGGTGGCAGAGCGCTTTGCCGATTACGTTCGCGCATTTGATGTGCCAACCAGCGGCTGGGGCGAGGGTGCGCAAGGCCGCGCGGGCGCGAATGCAGCAACGGTACCCGTCCAAAGGGAACGCCGCCGCCGATTTGGTTGAGGTCGACTGTAAGTAGAGGCCTGGAAAAGGGCTCCTAGAAGCGCACTTCTCTCGTCTCATAGAATCGCCTTAGCAATTTAGGCCGCCCAATTGCAGTCGTCCGCGCGCCCGTTAATCCGCGAACAGAGCCTTCAACATGGTCAGTATGCCTTGTCCCTTGCTATTCTGCGCGGCGCTGGGGGGCGCAGGGCATTCGAGGCAATAGGCCTGTATCCCAGGCGTCCCCGACAGGCGCTCAACGTCGCTGGCGAGCTGGCCGAGCAGAACGCCACGTTCCCGCGCGGCCATCGCAAACAGATCGCCGCCGCGCGTGCCCGCGGTTTCCGGGCTGGTGCTGGTCAGCATTTGACGGATCAGGGAATCATATTGCGCGGTGCCAGCACCAAGGAAGCGCGGACTGTAGCCGTCTTCCTCAAGCTCTGCCTCGGCCGCGACCCAGGCAAGCGCCTCTTCTAGCCCGCCGAACTGATCGACGAGTTTGAGTTGGCGCGCCGTCCCGCCGTCCCAAACGCGCCCTTGCGCGATTTCATCAACTCGTGCGCTGTCCATATTGCGAGCTTTCGCCACAATGCCGAGGAAATCCGAATATGTGTTTTCAACCGAAGCTTGCAAAATCGCGTCAACTTCTGGGCTGAAACCCGCAATCGGATCAGGTTGGCCCGATAATGGCGTAGTGCGATAGCCGTCTGCATTCACGCCAAGCTCCGCCGCAGCACCTTCAAATGTTGGCAGAACGGAAAATACACCGATGGAACCGGTGATCGTTTCCGGTTGCGCGAATATCCGATCACCTGCGGTTGCAACCCAATAGCCGCCGCTGGCCGCAACATTGGCGAATGAGATGGCAACCGGAACGTCTTTCGCCCGGTGACGCTCAATCGCGAGGCGTATTTCTTCCGATGCGAACACAGAGCCACCGGGGGAGTCGACACGCACGACGAGGCCTGCAAGATCATCATCCAGCGCCTCGTCGAGTATACCAGCGATCCGCTCTCCGCCGGCCGATCCAGGGCCAGCATCGCCGTCTACAATGACGCCTGCGACTGTTACGACACCGATGGTCTTGCCAAAAGCCGATGGGGTGACATCGGCAAGGAAGGGGGCAAATTCAGCCTTTGCAAAGGCACCCGGTTTCTTGCTCCATGCGTCTTCGCCTGAAAGTTCGGCAACGCGCTCACCAAAGGAAATTTGGTCGCCCAGCTTGTCGACCAGGCCAGCGTCAAGCGCCGCCTTGGCCAGGTCGCCTTGTGATGCGGTGATCCATTCTACCGGATCGCTGGTCACCCGCTCAAGGTCTAGCGATGGGCGGGCTTTCTTCACGTTGGCTTGCCATTCTTCCCACATTGCACCGAACAATCCGGCCAGATTCTCGCGCGCGGCATCAGACATGGAATTGCGTGAGTAAGGCTCAACCGCCGATTTGAATGTGCCAACCCGGTAGATGCGAGCGTTGATATTCAAACGTTCCAGCAGATCGCCGTAGTAAAGATTGCTGCCACCAGGCCCGGCAATCAATGCGACACCTTGCGGATTGAGCCATACCTCGGTTGCATGCGCGGCCAGATGCATGTGATCATCGCCGTAACCAAGTGCATAGGTGAGCACCGGTTTTTCCGCTTTGCGGACACGGTCCATCGCCTCGCCAATGGCCTGCAAGTGCACTTGGCCTCCGCCGACAAAGGAGGAGAGATCGAATACGACAGCCTTGATCCGATCGTCCGATGCCGCGGCGTTGAGCGCGGTGACCAGATCGCGGGATTGGTGTTCGGCAACAGGGGCCTGACCGCTCAGGAAGGTTTGCAGCGGGTCAATCTCGGAACGTTCTTCTACAACAAAGCCATCCAGCTCGATCAGCAGCGCGCCTTCGCGCACTTGGCCGGGGCTGGGGCGGGCGGAGAGCACCGCGAACAGCGCCATGAAGAACAGCAGCATGAAAATCAGCACCAGCCCGTCTTTAACACCGACCAGCAGTTTCCAAACCTTGCCCACAAAACTCATGAAATCATTCCCAATTATCGCGCGCCATGCGCGTGTTTCGCCTAAACTAGGCATGCTTTGCGCAAACTTCCATCGCAAACAGCGCAAAACTTACCCATCAATGGGTTGAGCGTGCGACAGCCCTCGACTAAAGGCATGGCTTTAATGACATTGTCCGGCGAAAACACAGGCTCCGGCCGCTATCCAGCGGGCCGATTGGCCTTCCCGCATCGCGATCTGGTTGGCATTGGCCAGCTGGAGCGCCACGAGATCCTTTATCTGCTTGAGTCTGCGGAGCAATGGGTGGAGCTCAACCGGCAACCCTCCAAGCACACCGATCTGCTGGCCGGGCAAACGATCATCAACGCGTTCTTTGAAAACTCGACCCGCACGCTGCTCAGCTTTGAGATTGCGGGCAAAAGACTGGGCGCGGATGTGGTGAATATGCATGCTGCGCAAAGCTCTGTAAAAAAGGGGAGACGCTGATCGATACGGCGATCACTCTTAACGCAATGCGCCCTGATGCTATCGTGATCCGCCACGGGGCGAGCGGCGCGACGCAATTGATCGCCGACAAGGTTGACTGCCCCGTGTTGAATGCGGGCGATGGGAGTCACGAACACCCAACCCAGGCGCTGCTCGATGCGATGGCTCTGAGGCATGCGCTGCGCAAACGCGGCGAGACTGCAGAGGATTTTACCGGGCTCACCATCACAATATGCGGCGATATCCTGCACAGCCGGGTGGCGCGCTCCAACCTGCTGTGCCTGCAAGCATTGGGTGCAAGCGTGCGGTTATGCGCACCGCCGGCCTTAATGCCAGCAGGCGTGGAGGCGATCGGTGCGCAGCCGTTCCACAATTTCGATGACGCTTTGAAGGGCGCAGATGTGGTGATGATGCTGCGCCTGCAAACGGAACGTATGCAAGGGCAATTCATCCCATCTGAACGCGAATATCACCATCTCTACGGCCTTACGCAGGCACGGCTTGCGAATGCGGCGCCAAATGCGCTGGTGATGCACCCCGGTCCGATGAATCGCGGGGTCGAGATCGACAGCGAGGTTGCTGACATGCTCGACCGGTCGATCATCACCCAGCAGGTGGAGATGGGGGTCGCAATCCGCATGGCAGCGCTTGACATTCTGACCCGCAGCGCGCGCGGGGTTGAAGGTTGGAATATTGGCGAGGGGAGTGCATCATGAAGCAGTCACGGCCTCTCACAATCACTAGCGGTCAATTGGCGATGCCCGGCGGTCTGGTCAGCGGCGGCATCCGGCTGGATGGCGGCCTGATCACGGAAGTCGGCGCAGATATTGCCGCGCAGGACGGCGACGAAGTGGTCAATGCGCGCGGACAGATAATCGCGCCGGGTCTGGTGGATCTGGGCGTGTTCCGGATCGACAAGGCGTCGTTTCATTTTGGTGGGATCACACGCGCGGCTCTGATGCCGAATCAATCCCCCCGCTCGATTACCCCAGCCGGGTCAGCATGATCGCCAAAAGCGGTAAGCCAGACCTGTGGGTTCATCCACTGGCGGCAGCGACCTGCGCGCTGGAGGGGCGAGAGCTCGCAGAGATCGCACTGATGCAGGATGCAGGTGCGAGAGGGATTGCCACCGGACGGCGCTGGATTGCGGATTCCGGGGTGATGCTGCGCGTGCTGCAATATGCTGCAATACTTGATCTGGTCGTTGTCGCGCATGGTGAGGACGATGCCTTGAGCGGCGAGGCAGCGGCGACCGCTGGCGAAATGGCGACCCGCATGGGCTTGCCGAGCGCTCCGGCAGAGGCAGAGGCACTGGCGATTGCGCGCGATATTACGCTGGCTGAAATGTCAGGCGCTCGGCTGCATATTCGTCAGGTGACCACGCAAGCGGGTTTTGATCTGGTGCGCGCGGCGAAGGCGCGCGGCGTGAATGTGACCTGCGGGATCACCCCTGCGCATTTCATGCTGTCGGATCTCGCCACGGTGCAATTCCCGACTTTCGCGAAATTCTCACCGCCTCTTCGCAGTGAAGCGGATCGGCAGGCGGCGCTTACGGCGATTGGCGACGGTACCGTCGATGTGATTGCGTCGGGCCATGATCCACGCGGGCCAGAGGATAAGCGCCTGCCCTTTGCGGATGCAGAGGCCGGGATGGCCGGGGCGGAGACCTTGCTGGCGATGACGCTGACCCTGGTACGCGATGAGGTGATTGATATGGCGCGCGCCTTTGCATTGCTCGCAGGCAACCCGGCCCGGTTACTCAGTGTGCCAGCCGGCCAGCTAGAAGCCGGGCTGGAGGCGGATGTTGCGCTGATCGATCCAGAAGCGCCGTGGATCATCGATCGCCGCAAAATGTCCGCGACGGCCGATAACACCCCGTTTGACCGCCAAGGCACTCAGGGCAGGGTGAAGGCGCTGTTCAAAGGCGGCGTGCAGGTCGTTTAAGCGGCGTTTGTCGTGGTTTGACCTAGCCAGCCCGCAGCATATATTACCCCAAAAAAATGCCCCCGGCGTTTCGCGACACCGGGGGCAGTCTTGCTGAATTCTGGAAAAGTTCCAGAGGGATTTTGTATCTTAGCTTGTGCGCGCTGCGATCCGCACTCCGCGATCGATCGCACCCTTTGGCGGGTTGATCTTGGCATAGGCGAAACAGCCTTTGCCGGCCGAACGGACGGTCGAGCACATGCTGCGTGCGCTGCTGAGGCCAAAGCCTGCGGCGGCGACGCGGAAGAAGGTTTTGCCTTTCACTTCAGCTTGCGTGATCACGACATCGTGATTTTTCAGCTGCGGATAGCGTGACTGGTAGATTTTCCAGGCACGGTCGGCTTCGGCCCGGCTTGAGAAGCTGCCGAATTGAACCATGTGCGTGTCAGCAGAGCCGCTTGCGACCGCTGCCATGCGGCGCTGGCTTGACGCCGCAGCCACTCGTGTTGGACGTTTCTCTTTACTGGTGTAGCTTGCAGGCAGAGCCTGCACGACAGGCTTTGAAACGAAGCGAGCGCGGGCCGGAGCCGGGGCAGGCTTGGGTGCCTCAGCAACCCGTGTAGGAGCCGCGGCAGGTGCCGGATCGAAGGTTTCAACGGCGCTGTCGTTTGAAACACCAAAGGCGAGAGCTTCGCTTGCGCTTGGCTCCACTGCATTTGCTGGTGCCTGAGCAGCAGCCTCAGCAACCATTACGTCTTGGCTTGGGAAATTGTTCAGCGCGAGATATTGCGGCTGGCCGCCATCTTGCGCTGGGTTTACGCGCAGCAGGCCTGCGACGCGGGTTTGGTATTGCTCAGGCGCGCTTTGTGCGGCCCATTCAGCAATCCGGTTGTTCACTTCACCAGCTGGCACATCTTCTGCCGCCATAACGCGGGCAGCGCGCCAATTGCCGGCGAGGGCGTAGGTGTAGGCGAGGTTTTGACGAACCTTTGCACTGTTCTGGCCGCCGCGTAGAGCATTGGTCAGAACGTGGACGCCCTGCTGCGGCTTGCCAGCCAAGGCATAGGCAAGGCCAAGATCAGCAGGATCAATATCAGAAGACCATGCATCCAGTTTCGCAAGCGCGCTGCCTTTGTCGCCGAGCGCGGTTTTAGCCAGCGCATAGCTGAGGACAGTGCGCGGATCGGTGTCGCCAAGTTCCAGGGCATCGTCAAAGCTGGTCGCGGCCGATTGGAAGCGGCCCGATTCCAGATAAGCAGCGCCGAGCATCGCACGGAATTCTGCATTGCGAGGATCAGCCAAAACTGCTGCTTCAGCATGCGTAACAGCCTTATCGACCTGACCTTTTTCAAGCGCGGTTTGCGCCTTGCTGAAAGAGGAGAGGGCAGGCGGTGCAGCCGAGGTGGTGCATCCTGCAAGCGCAACGCTCGCAAGTGCGGTCGAAACAATGAGGCTCATTTTCGGGCCGGTCATTTTGTAGGTTTCGCTGCGGTCCATGGTCATAGTCCTTGTGAGTAACTCTGCTGTCTTGGTACGATGCAAAAAGTTAACAAATCAGTCGCGTTTCATCTTCTGCGCGAGCGTATCGAGGTCGTCGATCTGCTCCAGCATGGCGTCGAGCGCTTCGGTAACAACCGCTTGTGCGCTCTTGCCCTGCATTGTCGCAGCAAGGCGAAGTTTGAGATGGCGATCGGTGTCGAGCCGCAAAGTGAAAGCAGCGCGGCGGCCAGATGAACTGCCGGATGCTTTCGCGGATTTACGCTTTTTGGCGGGCTTGCTGCTCTTTTTGGCAGGCACCGCTGCGGGCGCTTCGGCGGCTTCCCCTTCAATGCGCGTGGCCAGCTCTTCTTGCTGGCGCAGCACATCGGGTGTGTCCGCGTTTTCGTCCCACTCATGCTCTTCAGCGTCTGCGTCATTGGGTTCTGCCGGGGACAAGTGAACCACATTTGCGCTAGACGCTTGGTTCTCTGTTTCGTCCTCTGCACCCATATCGTTCCAGCCCAGGTCTTCCAGATTTGCAGGCTTGCCTGCATCAGGAAGATTGGTGAGCTGAGGGCGCATAGCCGGTTTTGCCCCGCCCTTACGAGCGAGCAGCGCGGAATTCAGCGAGGCAAAGCTTGCTTCAGTCATCGCGCAGGTGCTCCTTTATTGAGCGACGCGGCGACCGAAGCCACCACCGCCAGCTGGACGGCCACCGCCGACAGCTTGCTGCTGAGTGCCAGGTGCGGCGAATACGGTGCGGCGGAAATTCTTCTCAAGCCGGTCAGAAATATACTTCCAAAGCGCTGTCATTTCAGCCGCACTGCGGCTTTCCGGATCAACTTCCATAACCGTGCGGCCATCGATCATTGAGGCGGCATAATCGGTGCGATGATGCAGCGTGATCGGGGCAACGGTGCCGTGCTGTGACAGGGCCACGGCGGCTTCTGAAGTGATCTTCGCCTTAGGCGTCGCGGCGTTCACGACGAACACCAGCGGCTTACCAGCGCGCTCACACAGATCAACCGTCGCACCAACAGCGCGCAGATCATGCGGGCTTGGACGAGTTGGCACCACGATCAGCTCGGCAACGCCGATAACTGACTGAATGGCCATGGTGATCGCTGGCGGCGTGTCAATCACAGCCAGTTTAAAGCCCTGCTGACGCAGAACCTGAAGGTCATTGGCGAGGCGAGCAACAGTCGTCTGAGCAAAGGCAGGATATTCTGCCTCACGCTCGTTCCACCAATCGGCTAGCGATCCTTGCGGATCGATGTCGATCAATACGACTGGGCCAGCGCCCGCACGCTGTGCTTGGACGGCGAGATGTCCGGAAAGGGTAGTCTTCCCTGATCCGCCCTTCTGCGATGCTAAAGCTAGTACACGCAAAGCCTTGGTCCCCCTGTTAGGCCGTTGGCGCCGCCTGATTGCGGCTTGGATGACACTGAGATCGCAGGATACCCCTAATTTACAGTTAACGAGGTTTGCGAAACCAACATCTTGCTTGCGATTAGGGTATGGCAACGAATTCCTAACGGATCGTTCACTATAAGGCACACTTGCCCGCTCGGATGCGCCAGCAATCGCGCGGTAAAAATACGTTTTGACGCTATTTATAAGAGAATGATCATGGTCCATTTCCTTGCCTTTGATGCCGATTCTAAGTCTGCACCTGCCCGCGTGCTTGCCGGGATGCGGCTGGCCGTAAGCGGTGCAGTCGCAGCTATCGCTATGGCAGCAGCGCCGGCATTGGCTGATGTGAAGGCGGGTGTGGACGCATGGAGCTCTGGCGATTTCACCACCGCAGTTGAGCAATGGCGCGGCCCGGCTGGGCGCGGCGATGCCGATGCGATGTTCAACCTCGCCCAGGCGTACCGCCTTGGCCGCGGGGTTGAAATCGACGTCGAGCGCGCTCGCGCTCTTTACGCAGAGGCAGCGCGCAAGGGACACGTAAAGGCGGCGGATAATTACGGCCTGCTGTTGTTCCAGCAGGGCGAACAATCAGAAGCTATGCCGCTGGTAACAGCGGCGGCGGAACGCGGCGATCCGCGCGCGCAGTATATTTTGGGTCTGGTGCATTTTAATGGCGACTACGCACCAAAGGACTGGGTGCGTGCCTATGCTTTTCTGACCTTGTCGGTTTCTGCTGGGCTCCCACAGGCAAAGGATGCCGTGGCGCAAATGGACCGTTATATCCCGATTGAGCAGCGCCAAATGGCTCAGTCAGTCGCGCGTGATTTGGAGGCAGAAGCTGCAAAGCTGCGCGCTGCGCAATTGGCCGAAGCGGAGCTTAATCGCCTGCCATCCGGCGCTCAGCCTGCGCCGAGGATCGCGCAAGCTACACCGGCCCCTTCGTCAAACGGGTCGCAATTGAACACTAATTTTAGTCTTAACGGCCCTACGACTGCCAGCACTGCTGCTCCGGCTCCCGCGGCTGCGCCTGCGCCGCGCGTTGCCGCGGCGGGGAATGGCCCATGGCGGGTTCAGCTCGGTGCGTTTGGCGTGGCTGGCAATGCTGATCGGCTTTGGAAAAAGCTTTCCGGTTCCAATGCATTGCGGGGCGCGCGCAAAATTCTGGTTCCAGCAGGCCGGGTCACGCGTCTGCAAGCGGGCGGTTTTGCCTCACGCGCATCGGCGCAAAAGGCCTGCAACGCTTTGAAAGCTCAAGGTCAAGGCTGTCTCGTCACCAAGAAATAACGCTTGGTCGTTCGGTGAAAGCCCGAATGCTGCTCACGCGCTACCCGCAGCCCGACTTTCCTTGAAGGTAAGGCATGCTATCATGCAGCCCGGAAAAGGGTGGGATCTGCATGAGTGATACGCTGAACGAGCAAGCGGCCGAACATACGTTTGGCGATGACGTGCCTGATGCAGGGCCTGCTAAAACCGCAGACCGTATTAGCAGCCTCGATTTCATACGCGGCTTTGCCGTGATGGGCATTCTGGCCGCGAATATCATCGCCTTTGGCCAACCGTTTAGCGCTTACATGTTCCCCGAGGCGTTTCTCGTCCCCGCCAATGATCCTGGCGGGTGGCAATGGGTCGCGCAATTCACCGTGATAGACGGCAAGATGCGGGGGTTATTCACCATCCTGTTCGGCGCGGGGCTCTATCTGTTTATGGAGCGGGCATGGGCGCGCGGCGAGACGCGCTGGCTGCAGGCGCGGCGATTGTTCTGGCTGTTGCTGTTTGGTCTGATCCATTTCTTCTTCATCTGGGCGGGCGATATTCTGGCCTATTATGCGCTGGTCGGGTGGATCGTATTGCCGTGCCTCAAATGGCAGGCCGAAACGCAACTTAAGGTCGGGCTGCTGGGCTATCTGGTCGGCGCAATCCTCTACGCTTTGATGATGGTGCCATTACCCTTTGTGGCCGACACGCCGATGGGGGATCAAGCCGCGTTCAGCGAGATGCGTGATGGGTTGGAGAGCGCCAAGCAAGAAGCATTAGCTGACTATGTGGTTGAAACGAAGATCAAGCAATCGGGTGATTATGGTGCGTTTGTTCAGCACCGCGCGCAGGAACATGGGTTTGATCTCTTCGGCAATGCGATGTTCTTTGCGCTTGAGACATTTCCCCTGATGCTGCTCGGTATGGCGCTTTACCGGATGGGATTTTTCAGCGGGGGTTGGGCACCTTCGACCTTGCGCAAATGGGGCTGGATCGGCCTTGTCAGCGGTGCCTTGCTGCATCTGCTGATTGCGCTGTGGGCCAGGTCAAACGGCTTCACCTATTACGGAACGCTCGCCGCCTTTGTGGGTATCAGCCCGCTACCCAGACTGATGATGGTTCTGGGAATGGCGGCATTGCTGGTGCTGTTCGCCCCCAAGGCGACCGGATGGCTGGGACAGCGGGTGTCCGCCGCAGGACGCGCCGCCTTCACCAATTATATCGGCACCTCGGTGCTGATGCTGTTTGTATTCCACGGCTGGGCCTTGGGCCTGTTCGGTGAGCTCAATCGACCTCAGCTTTACATGGTGGTGTTGGCCGTTTGCATCATTATGCTGGCCTGGTCGAAGCCTTGGCTGGATAGGTTCCGCTATGGCCCGCTGGAATGGCTTTGGCGCTGCCTGACCTATGGCAGATTGTTCCCGATGAGGCGGTGATGGCTCCTTCATTTTAGAACCGCAGCCGCTCGCCCCTCTATCCGTCCATCCGGATTTTATCCCGGTCGGCTCCAAAGGCTTTGCTCTCAAAACATAACGAAGCGGAGTTCAGCCGCGTCGGTGACCGCAAGGGCTCATGTCCACCCGCAGAGGCGAGGACTTATCTGCCGGATTCGAGGGTTTCGCACGCCGCGTGGTGTGCGGACCGAGTAGAATCCTCTTGCTATTGAGATTAATTCGCATAAATTACTTTTGCAATTGATTCGCAGGAGTAGCGAAAAGCCGTCATGTATATCTGTATTTGCAATGCGATCCGTGAATCTGACCTGCGTGAAGCGGGCCGCGGTACGTCTGGCGATGCAGAAGCGGTCTATGCGAAGCTCGGCAAGCGTCCCAATTGCGGCCAATGCCTTCAAGATGCTGACAAAATTCTGGATGAAGTGCGCCGCGTGGCTGAGCGCCTTGCTTCTTGCAAAGAACTCGCAATCTGAACTGGCGAGGCGCTATTGCGAGATCATCGCAAGTAGCTGAAAATCATACATTTTTATGGATCGATACCTTGAATGGTGGCGGTTTTGCGCGCATATAGTGCGCATACCAAAAACAGTGTCACCGCCAATCCGCGCCCCACAGCGCGCCATCTATTCAAGGAGCATCACCCATGAAGGGCGATCCAAAAGTCATCGAATTTCTCAACAAGGCGCTCACCAACGAGCTAACCGCGATCAACCAGTATTGGTTGCATTACCGCGTGCTCGACGATTGGGGCGTCACCAAACTCGCCGAATATGAACGCGGGGAATCCATCGAAGAAATGCAGCACGCCGACAAACTGGCTGAGCGCATTCTGTTCCTCAACGGACTGCCCAATTTTCAGGCGATCCACAATTTGCGCGTTGGCGAGACGGTTGAGGAGATCCTCAAGGCTGACATGGCGGTGGAAGAAGACGCGATCCCGCTGCTGACCGATGCGATTGAATATTGCGAGAAAGTCCGGGATTATGTGAGCCGTGATCTCTTCGCTGGCATTCTTGCGAATGAAGAAGAGCACGTCGACTTTCTCGAGACTCAGTTCGATATGATTGAGCGGATGGGGCTGGAGAATTACGTGCAATTGCAAAGCAAGCCAGCAGGCGCAGAGTAGCCTTCAGCGACCTGATAGGTCTATCAATAGAGAAGGGCGGGGCGGTTTAGGCAGCTCCGCCCTTTTTCACGTTTGGCGCAAATTTATAGCGGCGGCCCAGGTAGGCGCGCAGCCTAGGCTGGTCACTTGCCTTGGAGAATACCGTCTAATTCGGTTAGAGGCAGGAGGGTCGTAACCGAGTTCATTTCATCCAGTTGCGGAAGCGACGCTCCGTTAAAGGTGAAGAATTTGCTCGGATAATTGCCCGATTCCTCTTTGTCGTAGACGGCGCAAAAATTGAGACTTGCGAGTCGGTCCACCATTGCAAAAATGAACGCGGCACTCAGCAAGTCGTCTTCACTCCATTCGGTGTGCGGCACTTTGCTATGGAGGGTAACACCGACGTAGCCGCTGTAGCACAGCGCATTGCCGCGGACCTCTCTTTGATGCGCAGTCTCAAACCAAATGCCCGGTGCGAATTGCGTAAATACACGTTCAGCTGATTGACCAGCAATTTCTGGCCTGAGCGCGTAGCTGCGAAAGCCTTCAAGCGAAGGGCTGACCATACCTGAGAAGTCTATGACCGCGATGACCCTATCGCTTTCATCCAGCAGCAGGTTCTCTGCCAGACCGCCCGGTTTGGCGCCGAACTCAGCAAGGATATCGATCCCCGATTGCTCCCAATTTTCGGCAACCGGGCCTTCAGCCATCATTTCTGCGATCAACGGATCGATCGCTTGGCTCATTTCCTGGTTGGCCGAAAACAGAGTGAAGAACTGGATGAACTGATCAGCGGAAATATCGGAGGGTAGGATCGATTGTGTTTCAGAAGAGCCGAAAACGCCCTCTTGGGTCTCTGCGCTCTCTTCCTGCGCAGAGACAGGCTCAGCTTGTTCTGGCACATCATCCTGCGCCAGTACCGGCGATCCCAACAGCGCGAGCGCCGCGATTGCAGCAGTTAATGGACGGCGGAACGCTGCATTCTTATTGGTCACTACAGGCATAGTGTTAGCTTCCATCATCAGGGGTGGCTTTGTCTGATTGTCCGGCAGCGGCCACCAATGTCTCCTTCGCGAAATGCACCAGGCCCGTTGTCAAAAACCCCATGGTCGCGATCCAGGCGCCCGCGATCAGCGTCCCGATCTGAGGCCGGATAAAGGCGCTGACAAACAGCATGATGATCACCACGCAGATCGAGAGTGCGGCGGCAGTGCTGAACATCACAGAACGCTGAACCAGCTGGCGGCGATGTAGCAGCCGGGCAAGCTCACGCTGTTCGCGAGTAGGACGATCCTGGGTGAGACGCTCTTCCAACCGCTCAATCCGGCCCGCGACCCAGATCAGCCGCGCCATCATCACATTCATCACCGCGCCGATCCCTGCGAGCAGGAAGGCTGGCGCCAGGCTGAGCCGGACGATTTCCTGAACGCGCATCGTGCTGGACGTCCGTTCGATGAGGTCAGCGGCGATATCGGATGAGGCAAGCAGGTCGAGGAGCATTAGCGATCCCCGCTCCCGCTTGAGTAATTGCCGCCTCCGCCGCGATTGGCATTGTAGGGGTTCTTCGGGCTTTTCAACGACACGCGCACTGGCACAGCGTCAAAGCCGAGTTTTGAGCGGATGCCGTTCACCAGATAGCGCTCGTAGCTGGTCGGGAGCACTTCCAGACGGCTGCCGAACACAACAAAGCGTGGCGGGCGGGTGCCAACCTGCGTGATATAGCGCAGCTTGATCCGGCGGCCCTTTGGTGCGGGCGGCGGATTGTTCGCCAGCGCATCGTCGAACCAGCGGTTGAGCGCGGCGGTGGGCACACGCTTCGACCAGCTTTCGCGAATTTCAAACGCGCCTGAGAGCATGGTGTCGAGCCCTTTGCCGGTCTTCGCAGAGACCGCAAACAGGGGCAGCCCGCGAACCTGCGCCAGACCATCATCGAGCGCGCGGCGAATGCCGTTGAACAATCCGCTGGGATCCTCGGCAATGTCCCATTTGTTGATAGCGATCATCAGCGCGCGGCCTTCTTCCAGGCACATGCTGGCGATCTTGAGGTCTTGGTGCTCAAGCCCCTGAGTCGCGTCGAGCAGCAGCACCACGACCTCGGCAAAGTCCACCGCGCGGCGGGCATCGGCGACGGACAGCTTCTCCAGCTTTTCGGTCACATTGCGTTTCTTGCGCATGCCTGCGGTGTCGATCAGACGGATCTCTCGCGTCTCACCTGTGTCGGGATCCGTCCAGTCCCAGTCGATCGCGATCGAATCGCGAGTGATCCCGGCTTCTGGCCCGGTCAGCAGGCGGTCCTCGCCCAGCATCCGGTTGATCAGCGTCGATTTGCCTGCGTTCGGGCGGCCAACAATCGCCAGCTTCAGCGGACCGAGCGGGGCCTCTTCGCCCTCATCAAGTGCAAATTGTGCTGCGGCCTTCAGCGCCTCTGCCTTGTCCCCGATCAGCGGCCACAGCGCGCCAAACATATCTGCGACCCCTTCGCCATGCTCTGCGGAAACCCCGATCGGCTCACCCATGCCGAGCGAGTAGCTTTCCAGAATGCCGTCTTCGCCCTGTTTGCCTTCGGCTTTGTTCGCGACGAGCACGACCGGCACTTTCTCGCCCTTGATCTCGCGCTGTTCGCGCAGGAACCGGGCAACCTCTTGATCGAGTGGGGTCACGCCCGCGCGTGCATCGATCACGAACAGGATCGCATCTGCGCCCTCAATGCTGACCTCGGTTTGTTGACGCATCCGACCAGAAAGGCTGTCGGGGTCTTCATCTTCCCACCCGGCTGTGTCGACCACGGTGAATTCCAGGCCAGCAAGCTCGGCATCACCCATTCGGCGATCACGCGTGACGCCCGGCTGATCATCGACCAGCGCGAGCTTTTTGCCCACCAGTCGGTTGAACAATGTCGATTTGCCAACATTGGGCCGGCCAATAATGATGACTTGCGGTTTATCTGTCGGTGTCATGATGCTGTCCTTACCGCTCGCGCGCTGTCCTGTTCAGGCCTGCGCCGCAGCAGCGGTGTAGGCGAGCGGCGGGTTTATTCCGCTTTGGCAATGGGCGGGCTGTCGCCCAGGTCTTCGAACCATGCCTCTACCGGGCCGTTCAATTTGATGGTGAGCGGCTGGCCTTTGCGGTCGACCGTCTTGCCTGCCTGTACGCGCACCCAGCCTTCGGAAATTGAGTATTCCTCAATATCGTTGCGCACGCGGTCCTTAAAACGAATGCCGATCCCGCGCTGCAGAACGTCTGCATCGAAATGCTTGCTGCGCGGATTAACAGACAGATGATCTGGCGGCGTGTCGGTGCCGGCCGTTGGCTTTGTTTCTTCAGTCATGCTCTTTATCCAAATCCAGAGTTTGCCCACGCTGATATTCTGGCCACTCATGGCGATATGCACATGGGTTGGCCAAAGACGGCGGGGACAAGCGTTTGAAAGTTCTGGAGCGTCCATAGTCGCAGGTGCGCGGCGGAACAAGATCGTTCCGCTTGCCCTTTTTCGCGCACCAGACTAGAGGCGAGCGCAATGCGCGCGGGGGCCGGTTGGTTTCCCGCGCGGCTTCGTTCAATCAAGCGGGCGTGGCGGAATTGGTAGACGCGCTGGTTTTAGGTACCAGTATCGAAAGATGTGGGGGTTCGAGTCCCTTCGCCCGCACCAATGTTTTTCCGCGCCGGTGTTGAGAATTCGCATATCAGATACACGTCGTTGCGACGTTAAGTATCTGAACTTACGAGATTGTTGAGAAGGTTTCAGTTTTTCCAATGCAGACCAAGCAAACCACCAATGAAGGCCTGAAGCGCGCCTATCAGATCACTGTCACTGCCAAGGAATTGGCGCAAAAGATTGACGGGGAGATCAAGAAGGTCGCCCCGCAGGTGCAAATGCCTGGCTTCCGTCCCGGCAAAGTGCCAGCCAATCTCGTCAAGAAAATGCACGGTGAACAGCTGCATGCGCAGGTTGTGAACGACACGATTCGCGATTCGCTGGAAAAATTGCTCACCGACGAAGGCCTGCGTCCTGCGATGCAGCCTAAGGTTGAGCTGGCCGAGGGCTATGAAGAAGGCAAAGACGCCGAGATTTCGGTTGAGCTTGAGATTCTCCCAGAGGTTGAAGCGCCAAGCACCGATGGCCTGACACTCGAGAAGCTGGTCGTTCCTGTGAAGGACGAACAGATTGAAGAAGCGCTGCAAGGTCTCGCTGGTCAGAACAAGAGCTACAAAGACGCAGCCAAATCGAAGAAGGCAGCGGATGGCGATCAGCTGATCATCGATTTCGTGGGTAAGCTTGACGGCGAAGAGTTTGAAGGCGGCAAAGCCGAAGACGCGCCATTGGTGCTCGGCTCAGGCCAGTTCATCCCAGGCTTTGAAGAGCAGTTGACGGGTTCGAAGACCGGCGATGAGAAGACCATCGACGTCACCTTCCCTGAAGATTACCAGGCCGCGCATCTCGCCGGTAAAGCGGTTCAGTTCGACATCACTGTGAAGCAAGTAAAGGTCGAAACCGATACCAAGATCGACGATGGTTTTGCCAAAGGCCTCGGCCTAGATGATCTCGACAAGTTGAAAGAGATCATGAAGAGTCAGCTGGAACAGCAGACTGCTGGTCTTACACGCACACAAATGAAGCGTGCCTTGCTCGATCAATTGGCAGCGGGTCATGACTTTGCCGTTCCAGAGAACATGGTTGATGCCGAATTTGAGCAAATCTGGGCTCAGCTTCAGCAAGAAGCCGCGAAGGAAGAGAAACCTGAAGACGCTTTGAAAGAAATCGAAGCGGAGAAGGACGAATATCGTTCTATCGCCGAGCGCCGCGTGCGTTTGGGCCTGTTGCTCAGCGAAATCGGACAGGTAAATGGCGTCGAAGTGACCGCTCAAGAAATGCAAATGCTGGTGCAGCAAGCTGCTCAGCAATATCGCGAAGAAGATCGCGAGCGTTTCATGCAGTATATTCAGCAAGAGCCAATGGCCGCTGCTCAGCTGCGCGCGCCGCTCTATGAAGACAAGGTCGTCGACTTCCTGTTTGACAAGGCGGAAGTCACCGAGCGTGAAGTGACGCAGGAAGAACTGCAAGCTGCAATCGAAGCGGATGAAGCCGCTGATAGCAAGCCAGCCGCCAAGAAGAAGGCCCCGGCCAAGAAAGCGGCGGCGAAAAAGGCACCAGCTAAGAAGCCGGCAGCGAAAAAAGCGCCTGCGAAGGCTGCGGATAAGAAAGAGCCAGCGGCGAAAAAGGCACCAGCCAAGAAACCGGCGGCCAAAAAAGCCCCGGCGAAGAAAGCTCCTGCCAAGAAACCGGCGGCAAAAGCGGATGCAAAGCCAGCCGCCAAGAAGGCACCTGCAAAAAAGGCTCCGGCTAAAAAACCAGCAGCTAAGAAACCGGCAGCTAAGAAAGCGCCCGCGAAGAAGAAATAACGCGCGGTCGCTTTGCCCCTGCGATGTGGCGGGGCAAGCCAGGCAAAGCTCTGACATAAAACGAGCCGTGATCCAGATAATGGGTTGCGGCTCGTTTGTATTGGTAAGCAGCACGCAGGTGAGGCCCGCGTTCGCTGCGCCCATCCTAACTCATCCTTAACCATGTGCGGCTAAACCCTAAGTCGATTTTAGGGCAACTTACGTAGGCATGTCGCCTGACGTGGCCCCAGGAACAATGGGTTAACATGCATTATGAGTAATAGGTTCAGCATGTCGTGGGTCAAAAGCCGTTTTGAAAGCGGTTCGATTAATGGTCAGGTTGGCCGGGTGTTCAATATGTTCGCCTTGCTGGTTTTGGTGCTCGGCGCAGTGGGCACCATTGGTGCTCTGCGGATGGAGCAACGCTCCAACACGCTTGCCAGCTTGACTGAAGTCGCATTTCTTACGGCAAGTATGAACAGAAACGTCTCGCTCTCAAAAGACGAGATGGGCGCTTATCGTGCGAGAAACTTTGACAACGAACGTATAGAACTTGCGTTCAAATATGCCAATGAAGCGGTTGAAATGAATGACCGTTTGGCGATTGCGGCGGGTTCTGTTGATGAAGCCTATATGCCCAAAGTGTTGCAGCTCGATAATGAGCTGAATGGCATCGTCACCATTCTGGGTGAGGTGCGCGATGCGCCGCGTGACATCGCCTTGCAAGAGAGCTTTCTTGGACCACGCTATGAGGCAATCGACGCAACCGTCGGCCTGATTGTTGAGGTGCGTGAAGACGCGGCCGCCCGCGTCAAAACCGCCTCTGGCGAAGGCTTGTTCGAAATCAAGGTTCTGATCGCTTCCTTGATCGCTGGTTTGCTCATCGCACTCGGCTTGGTATTCCTAGGCAAACGTCTGGTCGCCAAACAAGTCGTCGCACCTATCGTTGACATCAGCGATGTTAGTGAACGGATCGCCGCTGGTGAAACTGACCTTGAGATCCCATCGGCTGAGCGCGAAGATGAGATCGGCACTTTGTCTGCTGCTCTTACTGTTTTGCGGGGCGTTCAAAGCGAAGCTGACGCGCAGGCCAAACGCGAGTTAGAGCGTGAGCTTGAGAGTGAGCGTGAAATCAAAGAAGAACGCGAACGTTCTCAGGAAGAGCAACGTAAATTGCTCAAGTCGCTCGCCGACAAATTTGAAAAGACTGTTGGCGATGTCGCCTCCGGGGTGGCCGCCGCCTCCAGTCAAATGGAAGATTCCGCCACCAATCTGGCGCGTAATGTCGAATCTTCTTCCCAGACGGTTAACGCCGCCAATTCCAGCCTGAAGCAAGCATCGGACGGCATCACTGGCGCAGCGTCGGCATCTGATGAGTTTGCGATGTCGATCAATGAGGTTAGCCGCCAGGCGGCCTCGTCGTCTGAACGCGCCCGCAAAGCTTCTGAAGCAGCTGCGAAAGCGGATGAAACCATTACCGGTCTGACCGGTTCTGCCGACCGCATCAGCCAGATCGTTGAAGTGATCGCCGGCATTGCTCAACGCACTAACTTGCTCGCACTTAACGCCTCGATCGAAGCTGCTCGCGGCGGTGAAGCGGGACGTGGCTTCTCTGTCGTCGCGTCCGAAGTGAAGGAGCTGGCCTCGCAAACCGGACGCGCGACTGAAGAAGTTGAGGGTCTGATTCGCGAAATGCAGGACGCAACCGGTGAAAGCGCGTCTGCGCTGGCGTTGATCTCGACCGAAGTGGTTGCTCTGGAATCGACCGCAACCGCGATTGCCAGCGCCGTCGATCAGCAGGCCGTTGCTGGTCAGGATCTGGCGCAAAGCATCGATTTGGCAGCCCGTAATACCCAAGATATCAGCGCGACCATCGAAGATGTGAGCGAAGTTTCCATGACGGCGGGCAGCACAGCGACGCAAATGCTCGCTAGTTCGCAGGAAATGTCGGTCCAATCTGAGAAACTGCGTGAGCAGGTCGCCGAATTCCTTAAGCAGGTGCGCGCAGCTTAAGCCCACAGACAGGTGGCGGCTCGGCCCGCTGCCGCGCTAAAACTAAGCAATACAGAAATGCCGCCGGCTGGATTTCCATTCCAGTTTGGCGGCATTTGCGCGTGCGTTCACGCGTCTGATCTCGCAAAAAGAAACTGTGATTGAATGCACAGGTGAAGGTTAAGGCCCTTGAACATTTTCCGTGTGCCCCCGACATAGCAGAACCGAGATAAAGAAGGACCACCAGCACATGATCAACCTGTTCGGCAATTCTGGCGAAACGCACGGCACCCAGGGGCAATTCACTCGCGATCCGGCAACCGGCGCATTGGTGCCGATGGTGGTTGAGCAAACCAGCCGCGGTGAACGCAGTTTTGACATTTTCTCCCGCCTGCTGCGAGAGCGGATTGTTTTCGTAACTGGCCAGGTTGAAGACGGCATGGCCTCGCTGATCACGGCTCAGTTGTTGTTCCTTGAAAGCGAAAACCCGTCGAAGCCAATTTCGATGTACATTAATTCGCCAGGCGGCGTTGTGACCGCTGGCATGGCGATCCACGATACGATGCAATACATCAAACCGCGCGTTTCGACCGTTTGCATGGGCCAGGCGGCCTCCATGGGCAGCTTCCTGCTCGCTGCTGGTGAGCCGGGCATGCGTGTCGCTCTGCCAAACTCGCGGATCATGATCCACCAGCCATCCGGCGGTGCGCGCGGCATGGCCTCTGACATTGAGATTCAGGCGCGTGAGATCCTGCGGATCAAAAAGAGCATGAATGATCTCTATGTGAAGTACACGGGCAAGAAACTGTCTGAGATCGAAAAGGCGATGGACCGCGACACCTTTCTGGAAGCGGACGAGGCGATGAAATTCGGTCTGGTCGATAAAGTGTTTGAGACCCGTCCAGAGGGCGACTCGGGCGATGATGAGAAGGGTTCGGGCGGCGCGCCGGAATAAGGCGAGCGGTCTGAACTGCATTTTTGGCCGTGCTTGGCCGAATCGCGATTAAGAATCGCTCGTTCGGCATCCCACGCCGGGACACAGGCGGCCAAAGTGCGACTTTAAAGACGCCAAAACCGGGCAATCGCCCAAAAAGAGCCGCGTTAATGTTGATTCACAACCGGCCCTATATATTGTTGAGCGAATCCCCACCGGGCACTCGGTTTGGTAATTGGATTACAAACGCTGTAGTTTAGACCAGTGCGAGTGAAGGCCCAGGACAATAGGAAATGACCAAGTTGAGCGGAACTGACAGTAAGAGCACCCTATATTGCAGCTTCTGTGGGAAGTCGCAGCATGAAGTGCGCAAGCTCATTGCCGGGCCAACCGTGTTCATCTGTGATGAATGCGTTGAGCTGTGCAATGACATCATTCGTGAAGAGACGAAGGCTGGCATCGCCGGCAAGAAAGAGGGCGAAGTTCCAACGCCTTCGGAAATCTTCGCAACGCTCAATGATTATGTGATCGGCCAGGACAGCGCCAAGCGCAATCTCTCGGTTGCGGTTCACAACCACTACAAGCGCTTGAAGCATTCCGGCAAAGCCGACGGTGTTGAGCTGGCGAAATCCAACATCCTGCTAGTCGGGCCGACCGGCACGGGTAAGACATTGCTCGCGCAAACTCTGGCGCGCACGTTCGACGTGCCATTCACCATGGCGGATGCGACCACTCTGACGGAAGCGGGCTATGTCGGTGAAGATGTTGAGAACATCATCCTGAAGCTGCTGCAATCATCGGATTACAACGTTGAAAAAGCGCAGCACGGCATCGTTTATATCGACGAGATCGACAAGATCACCCGCAAGGCTGAAAATCCATCGATCACCCGCGACGTGTCGGGTGAGGGGGTTCAGCAGGCGTTGCTGAAACTGATGGAGGGCACCACCGCCTCTGTCCCGCCGCAGGGCGGCCGCAAGCACCCGCAGCAGGAATTCCTGCAAGTCGACACCACGAACATCCTGTTCATCTGTGGCGGCGCGTTTGCGGGCCTCGACAAGATTATCGCTGATCGCCTGCAAAAGCGCTCGATTGGCTTTGGCAACCATGTTGCTGACCCGGACAAGCGCAATGTGGGCGAATTGCTGGAGCTGAGCGAACCGGAAGATCTGCTGAAATTCGGCCTGATCCCTGAATTCGTTGGCCGTCTGCCAGTGATTGCGACCCTGCACGATCTGGATGTCGATGCGTTGGTCACTATCCTGACCGAGCCTAAGAACGCCATTTCGAAGCAATATGGCAAATTGTTCGAGCTCGAAGATGTCGAGCTGACCTTCACTGATGATGCCCTCAAAGCGATCGCGGAGCGCGCGATCAAGCGCAAGACGGGTGCGCGCGGTCTGCGCTCAATCGTCGAAGGTATCTTGCTCGACACGATGTTCGACTTGCCCGACCTTGAAGGCGTGACCGAAATTGTGGTCGATGCCGAAGTGGTCGAGGGAAAAAAGCGCCGGTCCAGGTGCTCGGCGGCAAGGGCGAAGAGAAGGAAGAGGCGGCTTAACGTCGCCGAAGAGTGACCAGCCCTTTGCCGAGGCTTGCGCGCGCGAAGCGATTGAGGCCAAAGCAGACTGGATGAGCGCGAAGCGTCACTTTCTATTCGTCTGCAGCCAGAACAAGCTGCGCAGTCCGACAGCTGAGCATATTTTTGCCGACCTTCCGGGTATAGCGACAATGTCTGCGGGCACGAATCGCAATGCTGATACTGGGCTTAGCGACGATCTAGTTGAATGGGCCGATGTCATCTTCGTCATGGAACGGGTTCACCGCACAAAGCTGCGAAATGGCCACCGTGGGACGCTGAAAAACAAACGGATTGTCGTTCTGAATATTCCGGACGATTTTGCGTTTATGGATCAGGCTCTGATCGACTTGCTGGAAGACCGCATGCGTCCATGGCTCCGGTCGGGCTAAGCCTAGCGTCCGTCATCACAGCGACATCCCACCAACTCATCCCCAAAACTAAAAAACCCCGCTTCGCCGATCACTCAGCCAAGCGGGGTTCTTGGTTTGCACCGCTGCATGTGGGAGGGAAGGGAAGGACGCAGCGGCGCGAAAGGGGAAGGCGGTGTTCTTACGCGGGGAGGAACACGCCGTCGGTCACATGGATGACACCGTTTGAGGTCATGATGTCGGCGGTGGTCACTGCGGTCGCACGGCCTTTTGCATCGGTGATCACGATGGTGTCGCCGACAAGACGTGCCGTCAGTTTCTGACCAGCGAGCGTGTCTATTGTCGCTTCGCCACCATGTTTGTTAATCAGTTTTACGAGGTCGCTCGACGATACCGCGCCGGACACTGCGTGGTAGACGAGCACGTTGGTGAGTGTGCCCTTGTTTTGAGGTTTGAGCAGTGTGTCGACTGTGCCTTCTGGTAGCTTCGCGAACGCCGCGTCGGTCGGCGCAAACACGGTAAATGGGCCAGGGTTTTGGAGCGTGCCTGCGAGATCCGCGGCGGTCACGGCAGCGACGAGCGTGTTGTGTACGCCAGTGCTCTGGGCGGTTTGTACGATGTTTGGCTGACTTTTCTCAGCGTTCTTGTGGCCATGAGCCGCAAGCGGGGTGGTGTTCAGCACAGCAAAGCCGGTGGTTGCGGCGATCGCTGCAAGGGCGGCGGCCTTAACTTTTGAACTGGTCGAGGTCTTAGGCATTCGGGTTCTCCTTTATCCGCAAGACCTCCCGTTCTTGCATGGTGGGAGCTACGCAAACGCTCATGTGCTGGATGCGGACAATGTGAAAATTTTTCTGTCGCAGGTACAGAAACTGTACGGAAACGCTCTGAATTTCGCGGATTTTATGGGGTTCTTAAAAGGCATGAGATTAACGCTTTGAAGAGCCGTCATCTCGAATTGGGACGCGCCTTTGCGCGCGATTGCAAGCGAGCGGCAGGCAGTGTGTGACAGACCAGCACAGCTCTCAATATCAAGCGACGGATCTATAACCCTCAATGCCCAATTCGAAGCCAGCCCAACATTATCACGATATCGACGGCATGCGCTCTGTGTTGATGTTCCTGTCGGTCGCGTTGCATGCGGCGACGGTATACGCGCCTGCACGTCCCTGGATCACCAGCAATGCACAGCGCCATGAATTCTTCGATTGGGTGATTTTCGGTCTGCATCTGGTGATCACGCCGACATTTTTCTTCGTCGGCGGGTTTTTCACCGTCCTCATGCTGGCGCGCCGCACACCGGGCGGGTTTTTGCGCAATCGTTTTATGCGAACCGTCGTTCCACTGATTGCGATCGCGCTGTCGTTCAACATGCTGGAACATTACCTGCGCTGGAATGACAAGACCGGCGACAGCGGACTGATGCGCTGGATCGACAGCGGCGGGTTCGCGCAGATCTGGGTCAGCGGGGAATGGTCGCTGCATCTGTGGTTCCTGGTCAGCCTGGTGCCGATGTTTATCTTCTCGGCCATCGTCCAGGCTGCAATCCCGAAGGGGGCTGCGATCCGCACAGGCGCGCTGCGCATGGTGGAGCGCGCCGCTGATTGGTTGAAGTCAAGCTGGGCCTTTGCTCTATTCGTGCTCGCATTGGCTGCGGCCAACACTGTGAATTTCGCCGTCGCTAGCCAGGTGCCGGGTGGGTATGAATTGCTCTTTCCAGGCTTTCAAAGCTGGTACAAGCTGATCAGCGAGTTTCCCTTCTTCGTGCTCGGTGTGGCGGCTGCGCTTTCACCTAGCCTGCTTAACCGGCTGCGCACATGGCGCGCATGGATGCCGTTTGCTGCGGTGCTGGCCTTCGCTTTCCAACCGTATGCGAACCCTGATCAAGGCTTCGCGGCTGGTATGGCGATGCTGTTCCTCAACCAGTTGGCGATCTGGACACTCGTCTTGTTCCTGATCCAATTCTTTTACCGCCACTTTTCAAACGACAGCCTGCGCACCCGGTGGCTCGCCGACAGTGCTCTATCGATGTATCTGTTCCACCATTGTCTGGTCTATATTTACGGGCGCGGGTTTACCCATGTGGAATGGCCGATTGCGCTGGAATGGGCGTTGTTGGCGGTCACGGCGGCGGCAACGGTGATCCTGTTCCATGAAACGATGGTCCGCCGGTTTGCGCTGCTGCGGCTGCTGTTCAATGGTAAGACGGATGTTGCCGCGATCCGCAAGGCACCCGGTTTCTGGCAGAGCTTTGGCCTGCCAGGCGTAAAGCGCGCCAATGGTAATGTAAGTGGAGCGGGCGGAAAGCCTGCGGTCTAAACCTGATTGAATGCGCCCTGTGCAACCACGGGGCCGGCATCCTGCGCCTCTGGCTTGCCGCCAATCGGTTCACGCGTCAGCACCAGCTCGGCGCCATCACCCATATTCTGAGTGATCTCTGACGGTAAGGTAACACTGCGGACCTCGCCCGGCGTCACCACACCAAGGGATTGCAGTGCGCTGCCATCGGCTGGCACCAGCCACAGCTCATGATCGTGAACGCCGTCTGCAGTCAGGCCAATCGCGCCCACCAACATGCGCTCGCTATCGGGCATATATGTCACATCGAGGCGTAGACCGGTATCGCCAATCGGCACTTGTGCGACCAGCGGGTTTGCCGCCGCGATTTGCGGCGCTTCGCTCGCGCCGGGCGTCGGAACACTGTCCGTACCGGCCGGCAGGACAACCAAGGCAAGGGCCGCGACCGCTGCTGCGCTGGTTAGCGCGCTGACCCATTGCCAGCGTCGCACCTTGCTTTGCAATTCTACGACATTGGCGCCGTCCAGGCCTGTCTCCGCATGGGTTGATGCCGCACGCACGCGGGCTTCAATCTCATCCCACACCTTCGCGCTCGGCTCTGCGCCGGAGATTTCATCGGTCCACGGTGCGAACCAATTGTCCCACCAATCCTTGCGCCAGGCAAAGTCGGGATCGCTGGCCAGTTTCCCGCGCGCGGCAAGCAATTCCTGACCTTCCAGCAGGCCAAGCGAGAACTCCGCCGCCAACATCGGATCGTCGCGCTTGATCTCTTCGCGTTCCATGCCGTTCTCGTCGCTCATTCGCTCGCCTCCAGGCAAGCGCGCAGGCGTTGCAGCCCGCGGCGGATCCAGCTCTTCATCGTGCCCAGCGGAACATCGGCATGCTCAGCCAGCTCGGCATAGGTCTTTCCATCGAAGAAGGCGGCGCGAATGTGACCGCGCGCGTTTTCGTCCAGCCCCTCAATGCAGGTGTGAATTTGTGCGGTTTGCTCCGCATCGACCAGCAGACTGTCGGCCAGCGGTGCCTGATCGGGCAGAGGAGCGGCCTCTTCCACAGGCACAGCGCCGCCGCGCACCTTGCCCGTGCGCAGACGATCAATCGCGCGGTTGCGCGCGAACGTCGCCAACCACGAGATCGGGCTCGCCCGGGTGGGATCATAGCGATCCGCCCTTTGCCACAGATTTACATAGACGTCCTGCAACGCGTCCTCGGCTTCTTTCCTGTCGCCTAAGATACGCAAGCAAATCCCAAACAGTTTCACCCGTGTGGCGCGATAAATATCTTCCAGCGCACTGCGGTCACCCTCGGCCAGCCGCGCCATGGCCGCCTTTAGCGCCTCGCGCGCTTCCGCGCTGGCCGGTGTGGGCCCATCCGCCATCAACAGCAGCCCGCATCATCACGCTTGCGGTGGATTTGAATGGTGGTGTGGCTGATGCCGAATTTCTGCTCCAGCTGGTCGGTCACTGTGCGCAAAAAGCTTTCGTCACATCCGCCGGGTGCCACCAGGTGCGCCGTCAGTGCGGTTTCCGTTGTCGACATTGGCCAGATATGCAGGTTGTGCACTTCGTCCACTCCATCAAGCTCTGCCAAATGAAGCCGCACATCGGCTTCGTCAATCCCGGCAGGCACGGCGAGCAAGCCCATTTTGAGGCTGTCCTTGGCCAGTCCCCATGTTCCCCATGCAATTACGCCAACAATGATCAGGCTGACAAGTGGGTCAATCCACACCGATCCGCTGTAAATAATTGCAATTCCTGCGATTACCACGCCGAGCGAGACCAGGGCGTCGGCCGCCATATGCAGGAACGCGCCGTGGATATTAAGGTCCGATTTGCTCCCCCGCATGAACATCAGGGCGGTGACGGTGTTGATCACAATGCCGATCCCGGCGACCACGACCATCACCATGCCTTGCGGCTGAGCCGGTTCAAACAGGCGGTGCGCGGTCTCAAACAGGATTGCCCCAATCGCCATCGCCAGCAGCAGCGCATTGGCGAGCGCGGCCAGGATCGTGGAGCTTTTGAAGCCATAGGTATAGCGCGCGCTGGCGGGCTTTTTTGAGGCGATATTGGCGACCCAGGCCAGGATCAGCGCGAGTACATCGGACAGGTTGTGCCCCGCATCGGCGACCAGCGCCATGGATCCCGATAGGAAGCCGTATGTGGCCTCGATAATGACAAAGATCGAATTGAGCGCAATGCCGATGGCAAAGGCCATGCCGAAATCGGCCGGAGCGTGGGAATGGCCATGCCCATAATGGCCCGGCGCATGGCTGTGCGCATGACCATGCGAGTGCCCATCATCATGAGCGTGATTATCACGATTATGTGCGTGCGATGACCCCATCCACTTAATCGTAGACGCAATCATCCAGCCCGTCACGTTTCACCACATTGATTCGGGCGCGGATCGTGTTGCCATGGCGGGCCAGCCATCCGCTGGGCGCGATAACGGCGCGTTTCTTGGGCAGGGGCAGGGCGGCGGCCATGCGGGCGGCCTCTATCGGGGCGAGCCGTGCGGCAGACTTGCCGAAATAGCGCTGTGCCCCGGCCTCTGCGCCATATGTGCCAATGCCGGTTTCTGCGACGTTGAGATAGACTTCCATAATCCGGCGCTTGCCCCAGATTTTCTCAATCGCAAAGGCAAAATAGGCCTCCAGCCCTTTGCGGAAATACCCGCCGCCCTGCCACAGGAACACGTTCTTGGCGGTCTGCTGCGATATGGTGGAGCCGCCGCGTATGCGGCCCCCTTTGCGTTGTATTCCAGCGCTTTTTCAATCGCTTCGGTGTCAAAGCCAGTGTGCGTGCAGAACTTGCTGTCTTCCGCGGCGATAACGGCGGCAACCAGATTGGGATCGATATTGTCCAGGCTTTCCCAATCCTTGGTGACGGAGTTTTCATCCATCAGCATGGTTGCGGTGATCGGCACGGGCACGAATTTAAACAGGACGATCAGCGCGAGCGATATCCCGAAAAACCACAACAGGAACTTGGCCGTAAAGCGAGCGAGCGTGCGGATCATTGGGACGGTATCAAAGGGGTCCAGTCGATGCGGGCAAATAACCCCTCTGCCAATGCTTCGGCTGTCGGTTCAAGTTCAAGTGGAAAAGACCCACGATATTTTACGATCCATTGATCGCCGGGCGTGCACCCAACCCAAAGGTATGAGACCATGTCAGGATGTTCAGGTCCATAATAGCTTGAAGGAATGTCATAGCGTGCTTGATATTGCTCCAGATCGGTAAAAGCCGGAAATAAGTGCTCGGGGTCTTGCTCGGTAGGAGCTGAGCCGACACGTTGGCCAATAGCGTCGTTCGCGCTTGCGAACTGGCCAATGCAGGTTTCTCCGCGTGAAGGGTAAATATAGAGCGTGAATTCAGAATGCACGCCCTCATAGATGTATCCAATACTCGCATCGCTTCCATCTTGGTCGTACTCGATCACACGAGCCCGAATGTATTTCTCGATCTGCTGCGGAAACTCAATTCCAATCGCTTTATGCACATAGGGATCTTCGGGGTTTTCGACCTGCGACTGCGCAGTCGCTGCATTGGGTGCGAGCGCAATGCAAAGAGCCAGTAATGCCCGCCAAATCAATCGGTTTGTCATTTGGGTTCCCCTGATTGATATGATCCTACATCGAGTTTTGCAGCAGCCCAACACAAAACGCTCGAGGAGCACCCTAACGCTTCTATGTGTCTGTCTGTGACGCGCCGCTAGAGCGCTCGCCGAACTAACGCATCCAAACCCTCCAACGTCATCCCGGACTTGATCCGGGATCCAGTGCGATGAAGCGCTGCTTCTGATCGAAGCACTTCAACGCTTGAGATCCCAGCATCCGCTGCGATGACGGGTGCGGTGGACACAAAAAAGGCGGCCCGAAATGGACCGCCTTTCGTGTTCTTTTAGCAGACCTAAGGCTTAAGCCACCCCAGGCAGCAAACGCTCTCCCGCGATCCGCTGCATTGCTTTTTGCAGCTTCTCAAAGGCGCGCACTTCGATCTGACGAATGCGCTCGCGCGACACTTCGTAAACCTGGCTCAGCTCTTCGAGCGTCTGCGGTTTCTCGGTCAGGCGGCGCTCGGTCAGAATGTGCTGCTCACGCTCGTTCAGGCTATCCATCGCCTCAACCAGCATCTCATGGCGCACATTGGCTTCCTCAGCATCCGCAACCATCTCATCCTGCAAAGGACGATCATCGGTCAGCCAATCCTGCCATTCGCCAGAGCCGTCCTCGCCATTGCGCATCGGCACGTTGAGGGAGCCATCGCCGCCCATCATCATGCGGCGGTTCATGTTGATGACTTCCTGCTCCGGCACGCCCAGATCGGTTGCGATCTTGGTCACGTCCTCGGGCGACAGGTCGGTGTCTTCGTACGCCTCAAGCTGTTTCTTCATCCGGCGAAGGTTGAAAAACAGCTTTTTCTGAGCAGCAGTGGTGCCCATTTTTACGAGCGACCAGCTGCGCAGGATAAATTCCTGCATGGATGCCTTGATCCACCACATCGCATAGGTCGCGAGGCGGAAGCCGCGATCGGCTTCGAATTTCTTGACGCCCTGCATCAAGCCGACATTGCCCTCTGAAATGAGGTCGCTGACCGGCAGGCCATAGCCGCGGTAACCCATGGCGATCTTCGCCACGAGTCGCAGGTGGCTGGACACCAGTTGAGATGCTGCCTCAGGGTCTTCATGTTCTTGATAGCGCTTCGCGAGCATATATTCCTGCTCAGCGGTCAACACGGGATATTTCTTGATCTCGGAGAGATAGCGATTGAGGCTTTGCTCGCCGCTCAGGGCCGGGACTGCCGTTTTCGTCTTAGTCACTGTGTTCCTAACCTTTCTTGCGTCAACCCGCTGCGTTTGGACCTCTAATGAGCATCCGTTTTTTCGGGCCACGCGGTTACATATACGTTGCTTGGCTGTATTTTGCTTCAACTTTCATCGATTAAAACGCCCCAGTTCGTCGATTAGTTCCCGCATATCCTCCGGTAAATCCACGCGAAACCTTAGTTTTTCGTCAGAAATCGGGTGGAGAAAGCCCAATTCCGCCGCATGCAGCGCTTGCCGCGCGAATTTGAGCGAAGTGAGCAGGGATTTCAGCGTCTTGGGTGTCTTTCCGTAAGTTGGATCTCCTAATAGCGGATGGCCAATTGATGCACAGTGAACGCGGACCTGGTGGGTTCGCCCGGTTTCCAGCCAGCATTCGATCACCGCGCTCGATTCGAGCCGATCGAGCACCTTATAATGGGTTACCGCATGTTTCCCGCGCGAGGAATTCTTGTCCAGCACAGCCATTTTCTTGCGATTGGCGTCTGAACGTCCGATTCGCTCGTCAATTGTTCCCTCTTTCTCCGCCGGATGGCCGGCGCAAACCGCGATATAGCGGCGGTGCAGCGAATGGTCCGCGAATTGCCTGGCCAGCCCCTCGTGCGCAGCGTCGGATTTGGCGACGACCAGCAGGCCAGAGGTATCCTTGTCGATCCGGTGGACGATGCCGGGCCGCGCAACCCCGCCAATGCCGGACAGCTCGCCCTTGCAGTGGTGCAGCAGGGCATTGACCAGCGTGCCATCGACATTGCCCGCCGCTGGGTGAACGACCATCCCGGCGGGCTTGCTGACCACGATCAGATGTTCATCCTCAAACACCGCCTCAATCGGAATATCCTGCGGCTGAGCCTCCGCTTCGCTGGCGGCGGGCACATGGATCGAGAATTCGGCCCCGGCCTTCACCTTGGCGCTGGGAGAGGTGGCGGGTGCAGAGCCCAGCGTCACGCGGCCCTCCGCGATCAGGGCCTGCACCCGCGCACGGGACAGCTCGGTCGCCTCGGCCAGCGCTTTATCGAGGCGCGCCGCGTTCGTAATTGTGCCGGTGATGACTTTGTCGCCGCTCATGCTAGGGCCATGCGCGATGGCGATCCCAGTGACAAGAGATGTGGCCACTGCACTGGCCAAGGCAGCCCGCGATGCCCACCCGCTTGAGGCATGCGGGATCTTGACGGGCACGCGCACCCAAGACGGCGCGGAGCAGGTCACCGGGTTCATTCCGGCGCGCAATGTTCACCCTTCGCCGGAAACCCATTTCGAAATCGATCCTCAGGCGCTTATTGACGCGCACCGCGCCGCGCGAACGGGTGATAGCCCGCAGGTTTTGGGCTATTTCCATTCGCACCCGGCCGGGCCAGCGCAGCCATCCAAGACTGACATAGCCATGTCGGCGAGCGATGGAATGATCTGGGTGATAGCAGGCGAGGGCGCGCTTGGCCTCTACCGTGCGGTGGAAGGCGGCTTCGAATTGCTTTGCAGACAGCCTTTGGAGGGCTAAGACAGTCAACATGACTTCGCCAACTGACCTCGCGAGCCTGCTGTGCTCGCGGCTTTGCCACGATATGCTCTCCCCCGTTGGGGCGCTCGCCAATGGGCTGGAACTGCTCGCTGAAGAGCAGGATCCCGAAATGCGCGAGAAGGTGGTCGAACTGCTGGAACAGAGCGCCAAGATCAGCATTGACAAGCTCAAATTCTTCCGTCTTGCGTTCGGCGCGGCGGGCGGATTTGGCGAGGCTGTGCCAGTGGAAGAAGCGCATGATGTGATCGCCGCGCTCGCCTCGGACGCCAAAGAGGTGCAGCTCAATTGGGCCATCACCGAGAAAACCCTGCCTAAGCCAGCGGTGAAAGTGATGCTGAACCTGGCGCACATTGCGCTCGATGCGCTGATCCGGGGCGGGACGATGGATATTGGCGCAGAATTGCACGAAGGCAATGTCGAAATCGTGGTCCGCGCGAACGGCAATCGGATCGCTTTCGACGAGAATATCGGCAGCGCATTGCAAGGCGATTTGAAGCCGGCGGAACTGTCGAGCCGCACGGCGGCGGCGCATATGATTGCAATGCTGGCGGAAGAAAACGGCGGCGGCCTGCAATATAAGCTGGATGACAATGCTCTGGTGATGGGCGCGGTTATGCCGCAGCCTGCCGGGATGATCGGCTAAGCTCGTGGCTGGGCCGGGGAAGGGGCCAGAGCCGGGATCAAAGCCGAGCTTAGGCACTGGCGATGAGCTGGTCCATGCAGAGCGGCTCTCCCCCAATTTCAACGACCGCAAGACGGCGATCAATATGCTGGTCGTCCATTACACCGAAATGGAAAGCGCCGAGGCCGCGATAGAGCGTCTGTGCGACGTGGAAGCAGGCGTCAGCGCGCATTACCTGATCAGCGAAGACGGTGTCGTCACGCGGCTGGTCCCTGAGGAAAAGCGGGCCTGGCATGCCGGCAAGAGCTATTGGCGGGGCGAGAGTGATGTGAATTCTGCCAGCATTGGGATTGAGCTTGACCATCCGGGGCACGGCCTTGGCTACCGCGAGTTTTCAGAGGCTCAGATCGAGGCGCTCGTGCCGCTGATGGCGCGGATTGTGAAGCAATATGACATCCCACGCGCCAATGTGATCGGCCATTCCGATGTTGCCCCGGCGCGTAAGATCGATCCGGGCGAGCTGTTCCCGTGGGATCGGATCGCGCGCTGCGGCCTCACTCTCGCCAAACCAGCCAAGCTCGAACTTGGCGATCCGTTCGACAATGATGGGGCATTTTACCTCGCTCTGGAACGCTATGGTTATGACATCACCGACGGTATCAAAGCGGTTGAGGCGTTTCAGCGCCGCTGGCGGCCAGAGCTGATCGATGGCGTCATTGATGGACAAATTGGCGCAATCCTGTTTCAATTGCTGCTTGATCGGGATCGGGGGATTTCGCGCTAAAGCAGATTGCTGCGCTCGCAGGCGCTGCAATGTAAATTTATAATTTCGCCGAGCGTTATGGTGAATTCTGCGTTAACACTGCTCCCCTGACGGTTCTGGTCGTCGAGAATGAGAGGGAGGGATCCAAAATGACAAAAAAACTATTCGCTGAATTCTTCGGCACGTTCTGGCTGGTGTTTGGAGGCTGCGGTTCCGCGGTGCTCGCAGCAGCTTTTCCTGAATTGGGGATCGGTTTTGTCGGCGTATCGCTGGCTTTCGGTCTGACTGTCCTGACCATGGCTTACACCGTGGGACATATTTCTGGCGGCCACTTCAACCCTGCCGTCTCGCTCGGCCTGGCCGTTGGCGGACGTTTCTCCTGGGCTGAGTTGATCCCATATTGGGCGGCTCAGGTGCTGGGCGCATTCGTCGCATCCGGCATATTGTTCGTGATCGCTAGTGGAGCCGCGGACTGGAGCGGTGCAGGCGGTTTTGCCTCCAATGGCTTTGGTGAGCTGTCACCGGGCGGCTATTCGATGAACGCAGTTCTGATCGCAGAAGTTGTTTTGACGGCGATGTTCCTGATCATCATTCTGGGCTCGACCTCGCCAAAGGCGCCAGCCGGTTTTGCCCCGATTGCGATCGGCCTTGGCCTAACGCTCATCCACCTGATCTCTATCCCGGTCAGCAACACCTCGGTGAACCCAGCGCGGTCTACCGGCGTTGCCTTCTATGCCGAGACGGGTGCTGTGGGTCAGCTGTGGCTGTTCTGGGTCGCACCACTGGTTGGTGCCGCGATTGGCGCATTGATCTGGAAATTCCTGATCTCAACCGATGAGAACGCCGAGAATGTTGGCGGTTAAGGCGAATAACCGCTCGTACCTTGGAACATGACGTGCAGAGGGCTGGCTTTCACAGGAAAGCTGGCCCTTTGTTTATTGGGCATGCTTCTCTATAGCGCCACTCGTCAGGGGGCCAAGGCAGCCGCGTTCCTTCGGCAAGCTCAGGATGAGCGGGTTTGAAGGTGCGAGGAAAGTCCGGGCTCCACGAAGCAAGGGTGGCGGGTAACGCCCGCCGAGCGAGGGCTTTCGGGCCTGAAGCTCAGGGAAAGTGCCACAGAGAGTATACCGCCGATGGACCCTAAAGGTCACAGGCAAGGGTGAAAGGGTGCGGTAAAAGCGCACCGGGGCCTTGGTAACACGGTCCGCATGGCAAACCCCACCCGGAGCAAGGCCAAATAGGGGTCTCGCGCCGTTTTGCGGCAGGAGCGCTTCGCTCTGAGAGACCCGGGTTGGCTGCTTGAGCTGCGGAGCAATCCGTAGCCCAGATGAATGGTTGCCGCCGCGTGGCTGGTCCCCTCGAGGAAACCGCGTGCGGAGACAGAACCCGGCTTATGAGGCCCCCTGACTTTTTGTTTTAGCCTCAGGCGCCGGCGTTCACATCCGTTCACTTGGCTTTCCTCCGCGCAAAAGCGCTCCGGGCGGGCGTCGCCCTTGCGATCGCTGGCGCGACCGTGCTCCGCGACCAAGCCAGTTACATCGCGCCAAGACGCACTGGAGCCTGCCAATTGGCTTGGAATGGATCGAGGCCGCAGGCCTCGCAAGGGGCTTGTCCCCGCCCGCAGCGGCGCGGACTTGTCCGCAAGCCGCGAGGGAAGCGAAGCTGAACGACCGAAGGGAGAACAAATCGCAGCACGGATGTGCTGCGGAACAAAAAACGCATCACCCTGAACTTGGTTGACCTTTGGCCAGCTGCGCTTCCAGGATCCATTCCCCGTACGACGAACAAAGCACGGAACTGGCGATGGATGCTGAACTGAATTCAGCATGACGATGATAGGGAGTGGGGAGCAGAAATTTTCCTACTTGGCGCGCGCCCGTTAGGGCTGGGGCATGCTTCTCCCCGCAATACGCTCACCGCAAAAGAATCTGGGATCAATCCAGGCTATCGGACGAGCACGAAGAGACCCTACGCATACCCATTGGCTTGGTTATGGAGCACGGTCGGCGATCAATCCACCGCAAGGCCCGCTCGTCCTCAAACAGCGAAGCGGTAGGACGAAAGAAAACGGCCGATCGCAGGCCTGGCAGGGCCGAGGACATCGCGTCCGCGGATACGAGCGCGCAATACACAGACTCAAATGGCGCTGCCCAGAGCCTCAGGCCTTTAATCGATCCACTCGATCAATCAGCACGTCTGTGATCGATTGGATTTTTGGCCCTATACTGTGTTCCAGCCGTTCCAAGCGTGTGTTACGAGCGGCGAGTGGAGTGTCAGGCTGCGCGAACTCCAGCACTCGGATACAGCTCATCCAGCGGGCGGCTACGCCCATCGGCACATACGATCCGCACGTGATAGCGTCGCATTTCGCGCGGCTCATGCACGCCCACGCTGTGCGCGATCACGCCCACCTCTTTGCGCATCTGCTCGACGAAGTTGGCCACGCGCACCGCCTTGTCGGTCGGGTCCAGCCCGCGCTGCAGGCTGGGATCATGGGTGGTGATGCCGGTCGGGCAGGTGTTCTTGTTGCACTTCATCGCCTGGATACAACCGAGCGCAAACATGAAGCCGCGCGCCGAAATCACGAAGTCAGCGCCCGCGCACATCGCCCAGGCGACCTCGCTGGGTGTCACCAGCTTGCCGCTGGCGATGAGGCGGATGCGGTCCTTCAGGCCGTGCTTGTCGCGCAGGTCGACCATCATCGGCAGGCTCTCACGCAGGGTCAGCCCGACATTGTCGATCAGGGGCAGGGGTGCAGCGCCGGTCCCGCCATCGCCGCTGTCCACGGTGATGAAGTCGGGCGCGCTGGTGATGCCGCGTTCGCCAATGGCCGTGAACAGCTGATCGAGCCAGCCGTAAGCGCCGACGACAGTCTTGAAGCCAACCGGCTTGCCAGTGACCTCGCGAATATGGGCGATCATATCGAGCAGCTCGTCAATATTGCCGATATCAGGGTGACGGTTGGGCGAGATAGAGGCCGTGTGCGGCTCAATCCCGCGGATGGCGGCGATCTCCTCATTGACCTTGGCAGCGGGCAGAATACCGCCCTTGCCGGGCTTTGCGCCTTGGGAAAGCTTGAGCTCAAACATGCGAACCTGGTCATGAGCGGCGACCTCGCGCAGCTTCTCGTCAGACAGGTTACCGTCTTTGTCGCGCACGCCGTACTTCGCGGTGCCAATCTGGAAGACGATGTCGCAGCCGCCTTCGAGGTGATAGGGCGACAGGCCGCCTTCGCCGGTGTTCATCCAGCATCCCGCCTTTGCCGCGCCGTTCGACAGCGCGCGCACGGCGGGAGTGGACAGTGCGCCGTAGCTCATGCCGGAGATGTTGAAGACCGACGGGGCGTCATAGGGGATGCGTGCGGCGCCTTCGCCAATAACCAGGGATCCCGCCTCAACCGCGTCCTGCTCCAGCGTGGGCCAGGGGCAATTGACGAAGATCGGCGTGCCCACGGGGTCGAGATTGCGGGTCGAGCCGAACGCGACATTGGTCGATTTGGCACCAGCAGCGTCGTACACCCAGTCGCGCTGCGCTCGGTTAAACGGCATCTCCTCGCGGTCCATTGCGAAGAAGTACTGACGGAAGAACTCACCCAGCTCGGAGAAGACGTAGCGCAAACGGCCAATGACAGGGTAGTTGCGGCGCACGGCATCGGCGGTTTGAAAACGGTCGATGAAAAACAGGATGACTACTCCTGCCAAAATCAAGCCGATCACGAAAATGAAGATTGTGCTCAGCCAGCCGAGTGTGTCGATCATTGTGTTCTCCAAAGGGGGGCATCCACTTACGGACGCTTATCTAGCGGATAGCACAAATTGCAAGGTTTTGAGCAAGGCACAGCGCGATTGATGCTGCCCCGATACGAAAAGGCCGGGCACCCTTGTCGGGAACCCGGCCTTTGTTGGTGTGCGTCAGTTTCTAGCTTAGAACTTCCAGTTCAGCGAGAAGCTTCCTTGATTGTTGGTGAGGACACCGCGGCCAAGATCAGATGTGACCGAGAGCGCAGCCTTCACGCGGCTAGACAGAGCCATTTCAGCGCCAGCGTTTACCGATACCCATTCTGGATCGAGTTGGTTGCTGATCTGGAATGCGGCATCTGGTGCGCCGAAGAAGCTGGCCGTAACCGTGTCGACATTGTCCGCCAATTCGCGGGCGTAGGCGACCGAGCCAAAGGCCGTGATCTTGCCAGTGCGTCCTACATCAAGGTCGAGTGATGACATCAGGCCAACCTTCGTGCCGAGCGAGGTGAAATCGCGGCCCTGTACATCAAGCCCGAGCTTGCCAGCACCGAACTCTGAGTAGCCGCCGATCTGGTTGCGAACATAATCCATGCTCACAACTGGACCAACTTCAAAGCCCTTGGCGATGTCGAATGCGTACCCAAGGCGAACCCCGGCGAAGCTTTGTTCACCATCTGCTTGGCCAAGCGCGCTGCTGAACGATGAACTGAAGCCCGCAGTGCCTGCGCGTTCCGTGCCATAGTTCTGGTTGGCAAAGCCGAAGTACATATCAGCAAAGCCATTGCCCGCTTGATAGGCGGCGTAGATCGCAGCCGACCGGCTTTCATCTTCGTTTGGCCGTGAAGCGCCAATTCCAGCTGCGCTGTTGCGAATGTTCGTCATCGCAACACCAAGGCTGAAATTCTCCGAGACCCGCAGATCTGCACCAATGGTGAGTTCACCCGCTTGGGTAAAGGCGGCCTCCTCAAAGGCATTCGAACCGCTAGACCGGTCGACGCTGCCTGCATCGAGGAAGGTTCCACTAACGGTGCCGAAGAAACCCAGCTGACCGTCTTGCTGTGGAGCCGAACCGCCCATTGCAAATCCAGCGTTGCCCGCAGCAGAGAAGCCTGCCGCTGCGCTGTTCGCACCGCGAAGCGCGAGAGTGCGCTGCGCGATTTGGCCAGTGAAACGCTGCGAGAAGCCGTTCGCGATCGTTTGCTGATTAAACGCATTGATCGGCGTCAACGCACCGAGCGATGCACCCAGCGTATCTGCACCAGCACTGTCGATAACATCGAAGATTGCGGCGAATTCAGCATAGCGTCCGCCAAACCGCAGCGTATCAAGCGATGTGCCAAGTGAAGCCAGTGAGCTACCCTGTCCGAGCAGGCCAGCCAAGCTGAGCGCGCCGATTTCGACGACAACGTCCCCGCCTTCAACCCGGCTTTCGGCAGTCAGCAGTGGCGACTGAGAAATCAGCAAGGTCGTGTCAAATGCACCGTCGATTTCGCCTGCGCTTAGAACAGTGAAGGTGCTGCCGAACTGTGGCGTCCCGCGCTCGCTGAAGACAACAAGATTACCGCCAAGGACGGCAAGATTGGAGATTTCAAGCAAGTCAGATGTAACTTGGTTTCCGCGGGTTTCAAAGTCAGCGAACAAGAAGCCGCCGCTGGTTTGGACATAGTCACCATTGATGGCCAGCGTGCCAACCTGGCCGAGCCGGTTCGGACCAACAAAACCGTTCACATTGAAGAATGCGTTGGTGTTGATGGTGCCGCGACCGACGAACTCACCGCCGAGCAAGGTCAGAAGACCTGTGTTCAACGTACCGTCGATGCGCGATTCGCCAGAGAACTGCTCTACGCCGATGATGCTAGTGAACTCGTAACGCCGAGGCAGTATGAACACAGCGCGGTCATTGTCGACCGTCAGACGATCAATCTCGACATCAATGTCGACGCGTGTCCGACCGCGATTGGTCAGAAGAACGTCGAAATATTGCGCTGGGTTTTCAAACGCAGTCCCTGGGGTTCCGTCTGTGTTGTTTGGCACAAACCCGGTTGAACCCGGACCAAGCAGAGCAGAGCTTTCAGGAAGCGTGGTTGGGATGTCTTCAAAACCTGGGGTGATATCGGTGCTGAAGCCTGAAATGTCCTGACCCAGAACCGTGCCAAGCTTCGGACCTGATGCCGTGATGCCCGGCTCGTTTCCGCCTGGAATACCATTCACGATATTGCCATCGGCATCCTGGATGAAGAAGCCCGGATCGAGATCTTGAGTCCAGTGGTTTGGATCAGACCAGCGACCGTTTCCAGCTTTCGCAGAAACATACTTGTAAGCCGTGTTCTCTGTAATGAATTCGAAGAATGGAAACAGCGGATTGTAGAAGCTTACGTCGCTGTAAGTGCCACCTAGGCCGAAGAAATCAAACCCGCCCGAGAGAACTCCGATCGCAAGCGGGAATTCCGCGAGTTGATCAGCGACAAGTGGTGAGCCTGAGTCGCCAGGACCCGTGCCGGCTTCGCCAGGAAGAGCATCGCCATCGAAGAAATCGATTGCCAGCACATCTTCGAGAGTGCCGCAGCTGATTGTATCGCCTGGGAAGTCGCAGCCAGCTTGTTGTTCTGGCGTACGATCAGGATTGTCGAAGTCGGTCCAGTAGTAGACTTGGCTTTCAAACCCGAGGGATGATGATGAGGGCGCCAACGCCGGGAAAACTCCATCGATAAAGTCTGCTGTGCTGCCGAGCAGGCCAAGCATGTTCTCACCCACACGACGAAGGAAACGGTCACCGGTATTCGAACCACCGGTCAGGCCGGTGCCATTTGTACCATATCCAACTTGCACAACGTGAGTGAGCTCTGACAGCGGCGTAAGCAGTAGAGGCAAGGACGGCACATCGGTGATCGGCGCGTCCACTGCGATCAGAGCAATGTCTGCCCATGGGAAGCCGAGACCAGTGTTATCGGCGTTGCCAGTGGGATGAATCACTACGTCAGTGCTCGAAGCGACGCCGCCATCAGCATAGCCTGCCCCTGTACCAATGTAGGTAAACAGGCGGTCTGCGCTGCTTTGCCCTGTCGAGATCAGCAGCGTGGTGTCAGCTCCTGAACCCGGCAAACCATAAGTTTCCGACGAAGTGGTCGCGATTGGGCCATCACTTCCGTTAACGCAGTGCGCAGCAGTTAGGATCGTGCGCGGATTGATCACGCTGCCTGAGCAGTTGAAGAACACGCCGCCATCTGAATTGCGCTGCTGGAAAATGTGCACTGCATATGGCGCAATGTTATCAGGATCGCCGAAATCGACGCCAACGTCATCACGGACTAGAAGACGTTGTTCTGGATCACTGATCGAACCGATATAGCCGCCGCTTGTGCGCGAAGTACGGGCGATTGTGGCGGTTGCCGCTGGAATAACAACTTCAGGGATTTCGAATGAGGTGCTGCTCTGCTCGATTCTGAAACCGGCGAAATCGCCTTGCGCTTCAGTTGAGATACCTTCGCTATCTCCATCGTTTTCAGAGGCATAGGCAGGTGCCGCTAAGAGCCCACTTGCGATGCCGATTACGCCTGCGCTGGAAAGAACATACCGTTTAATCATATTAAACCCCCACTAAGTTGTTTCTATCAACGACTCGGAAGTTACAATATTTTAACCATGAACACGACTCGAATTCTGCACGATCGCTGAACCAAACGACAAAAATGTGACTTTGTTTTGCGACACGCAGCCGCTAACAGCCGGGAAACTGCGGTTCTGAGCCGCGTTTTACCGACGTGGAAAATTCCAAATTTTGTTGTTAGTTATGGTTAATTTCGGCCGATACTGGAGTAATCGAAGCCAGCAGATCGCATATCATCCGGATTGTAGATATTGCGCAGGTCAACGATCACGGGCGCATTGGCCAGCTCCTTCACCCGACTCAAATCAAGCGCCCGAAAAGCATCCCATTCCGTGACGATCGCGACAGCATCTGCGTCCTTGATGGCCGCATACGGCTCGTCGCACATGATCACATTTGGCATCAGAGGCTTGGCAATCTCCATGCCTTCGGGATCAAACGCGGCAACCTCTACCCCGGCATCACCCAAGGTTTGAGCAATAGCGATCGCGGGGGAGTCGCGCATGTCGTCTGTGTTTGGTTTGAAGGTCAGGCCAAGCATGGCGACTTTCTTGCCACGCGCCTTTTCCGTTCCACCCAGCGCGTCGAGCACCTTGCGGCCCATCGCGCGCTTGCGGCTCTCATTGGTCTTGACCACTGCTTCGACGATCCGGGTCGGGCTGTCGTAGTCTTCAGCTGTTTTCAGCAACGCCAGCGTGTCCTTGGGGAAACATGATCCGCCATAGCCCGGACCAGCGTTGAGGAACTTAGAGCCAATCCGATTGTCCATGCCGATGCCGCGCGCGACATCCTGAACATTGGCGCCCACTTTTTCGCACAGATCGGCCATTTCATTGATGAAGGTGATCTTGGTCGCGAGGAATGCGTTGGCGGCGTATTTGATCAGCTCGCTGGTGCGGCGACCAACAAACAGAATGGGCGATTCGTTCAGGAACAACGGGCGATAGACCTCACGCATGATCTCGCGCCCCAGATCATCTTCCGCACCTATCACGATCCGGTCGGGACGTTTGAAGTCGCCAATCGCGGCGCCTTCGCGCAGGAATTCCGGGTTAGAGACGACCGCGAACTTATGCTCAGTGCCAGTGTCTTCGATGATCCGTTCAACCTCATCGCCGGTGCCAACTGGCACGGTGGACTTGGTAACGATCACCGCTTCATTGGCGAGGTGTTCACCGACTTCGCGGGCTACTTCGTAAACAAAGGTCAGGTCTGCATGGCCGTCGCCGCGGCGGCTTGGCGTGCCAACCGCAATGAAAATCGCCTGTGCGCCATCAATGCCTGCGGCCAAATCGGTTGTGAAAGAAAGGCGGCCAGCGGCGACATTGCTTGCGACAAGGCTATCAAGCCCAGGCTCGTAGATCGGCATGATGCCGTCTTTGAGGCGTGCAATCTTGCTGTCATCCTTGTCGATGCAGACGACCTCATGGCCAAAATCCGCAAAGCATGCGCCCGATACCAGGCCAACATAGCCCGACCCAACCATGGCAATTTTCATCGCACTTGTTCCTCGTTGAATGTCTTTATCGTGCCATTATCATCAACAGCTTGCAGAATTCTTCTCTCGGTCCCTTCGAGCACCAGCGCCGTGAGCACGCCCGAGCGAAAGGCACCGGTGTCGACCCCAATCCGATGGCCATTGTCCATCACATTGGGAAAGATGGTGTGTCCGTGCACGACGACTTTGCCAAATCCGCCTTGGTGCCGCAAAAACCGATCTCTAATCCACAGCATGTCACTGCGCTTCTGCTCATCCAGGGCGCGCGCAGGGTCAATTCCGGCATGAACGAATAAATAGTCGCCAGCGATTATCATTTCCTCGAACGCTTCGACATATGCACGCTCTTCAGCTGGAACGATCTCTGGCAGCGCCTTGAACAGTTCCTCGAGCGACATCGCATTGAACTTCTTCGGCGTGATATCATAACTCAGAATTGTCTCGCGCCCGCCATGCTTTAGGAAATGGCGCAGCACATCGATATCATCAAAGGCCTCGAGGAACATTTCCTCATGATTGCCTGCAAGAATGCGGACAGGGCGCTTCTGCTGCCACTTTCGCGCGCGCGCGATCACACCCGCGCTATCGTCGCCTCGATCAACCAGATCGCCAAGTAAGATAACATGGCTGTTGGCCTCGCCCGCTTCCGCATCATCCGCCTCAACCGCTTTGATCAATGCCTTGAACAGGTCAAGTCGGCCATGAATATCCCCAATCGCGTAATAACGCGTCCCAGCAGGAACGGCAGGCAAAGGCGCGTCGGGCCGCGATTGGAAGAGTTTGCGAAGCGTTTTGATCATGGTGCAATAAGAATGCGGTCGCGCCCGTAGTTGGGCGTCGGGGCGCTTTAGGCAAGTGTGGGCTGAACAGCAACTGATCGAGCGTTCACTTTCTGGGTGATGCAAAATACACACACTTGCGACTGTTCACAGGCGAATGCGCAATTTCTCTTGTGCACTGCGGCATTTCTGGGCAAGAAAACTGCGTACTCAGATGAGATTGCCGTAAATAAGTTGGTAACCACTGATGACGCAGGTGGGACGAAGCAACAACACAACATAAGGAAGTTGTAATGCTCACGTCCAAACGCGGCCTCTCCGCCGCATCTCTATCCGCTGGTTTGCTCCTCTCTGCAGCTCCAGCATTTGCTAATGAAGCCGAAGCTGGCGAGAATACTCCAGCGCTGGCAGCATCCGAAATTGCTACCGTTATTGATAGCGAAACTGACCGCGCAAGCGCGCCGGTTGACGCTGCGAAAGCAAGCTATGCCGATGGCGAAGCTGGTTTTGAAGTGACCGCTAATGTTGCTTTGGTCAGCGAATACCGCTTCCGCGGTGTTGACCTGTCCGGCGGCGAAATTGCCATTCAGGGCGGCATCGATCTCTCAACCGATATCGGCATTTATGCCGGTACTTGGGCCTCTTCACTTGATGAGGACACGGTTGGTTTTGGTTCAACTGAAGTTGACGTCTACGGTGGTTGGAGCGGTGATGTCGCCGAAGGCCTAAGCCTAGATGTGGGCGCGATCGCCTATCTCTATCCAGACGCTGGGGCTGGTGATTTCGACTATATCGAATTCTACAGCTCACTTGGTTTCACATTTGGTCCAGCTGAAACAACGGTCGGCGTCGCTTATGCGCCTGATCAGGATTCGCTCGGCAGTACTGACAACTTCTACATCTACGGCGATGTAGGTGTCGGAATCCCAAATACGCCGATCACATTGACTGGTCACCTTGGTTACACCGATGGCTTCCTGACATTCACGAATGACAGCAAGGCATTTGACTGGTCAATCGGTGCAGAAGCATCGGTCCACGGACCGCTCAGCGTTGGCATTTCGTATGTTGGTGTCGAAGGCGATGGCCTGATCGATCCAGGCGGCGTCTTCACCGATGATGCTGTTGTGTTCACATTGAGCGCCAGCATCTAATCACATCTTAGATACTTAGGGTCACATCCCACTTTTGCGAGTGGAGCAGAAAAGGCGCGGGGGCTATGCGCATTGTCCCCGCGCCTTTTTGTTTTGGGCGGATTGAGTGCTCCGCCGATTTCGTGCCAAACAGGTCAGGCTGAGCGCCTACTCAATCAAGCGAAAAGTTCACCGTGGTGACGACACGGACCTTTTTATAAGGGCTGTCGCTCTTGCCCCATCCGCCGCCATCGCCATCGCGCGCTTCGATAGAGAAGTATCCCTGGGTCGCATCCTTGATCGCGCCGACGCCTGAGCCGGAATCTTGCGCAAACTGCTCCGCAGAGGCGCGGGCATCGCGGGTCGCCTCGGCTACCATTTCCGGCTTGATGTCGTTCAATTTGGTGAAGGTGTAGCTCATGCCAGAGCCTTCTTCCAGAAATACACCGCGCCCAACCAGATCGAACTGATTAGCAACCGCCTTTTGTGCGAGTTCAATATTGTCGGTTCTCAGCGCGAGCCGCTGGCGCACGGTGTAGGTCGTGACGCCGCGATTGGTGTGGCTGGAGACATTGGCACCGGTTGGTTGCAGGCTGTCCGCTGGAAATCTGAGCCCCCTAAAGAAACCTTCGATTGCGCGAGTATCTCGCTGCACTTTCCCTTGCGCCTCCGCAAGATTGGCCGCGCTGGCTGAATAGGAGATCGTCCAAGTGGCGAGATCGGCCGTGACGTCGCGCTCGGCCAATCCGCGTACGGTGACAGAACGTTCGGCTTCCTTCGCGCGCAGCAGCCCGTCGCCAAGCAGATACCCGCCCAATGTCATGCCGATTGCTGCGATGGCGGCTGTGCCGAACCAGCGTGTGGTGGTTCGGCCAATCCCACCCTTGCGCCGCGCACCTTCACGCTCCATCTCTTGCTGCGTATCCGTCGCTGTATCCGTCATCACATCCTCCTTTGCTGATGCGATGAATTGTGCTTATTTGTCGATGAACTGAGTTTGAACTGAAAAAGGCCCATCATGACCAAATATCTTCATTCCATGATCCGCGTGACCGATCCCGATGCGACGGTCGATTTCTTTAAGCTGATCGGGCTGGAGGAAGTGCGACGGTTTGATGTCGAGGCGGGCCGCTTCACGCTGATCTTCCTGGCTGCACCGGGACAGGAAGGCGTGGCCGAAGTTGAACTGACCTACAATTGGCCATCTGAAGATGGCAGTGAAGCAGAGACGTATGACAATGGTCGCAATTTCGGCCATCTCGCCTACCGAGTGGAAGACATCTACGACACGTGTCAGCGTCTGATGGATGCGGGCGTGGTCATCAATCGCCCACCGCGCGATGGCCATATGGCCTTTGTAAAGTCACCAGACGGCGTTTCGATTGAGCTGCTGCAGGACGGCAATCTGGAACCGCAAGAGCCGTGGGCCAGTATGGAAAATATCGGCAGTTGGTAAGAAACTGATCGGGCATGGGTGCCGGCATATGGCGGTGAGTATGCCCAATGAGTAATTCAGATTAGTGCGGCTAAGCTGCCTACGCTTTACGTGTTGGTGGGCTGATTACCCTGATCGTCACAGTCGGCATCGGGATGCGTCGTGGTCAGGCGCAAGACAATAAAGCCCAGCACCGCCGAAATTGCTGAGCCGGTAAGGATGCCGATTTTCGCTTCCTCGATGAACATCGGTTGGGTCGGAAAAGCCAGCCCGCCGATAAACAGGCTCATGGTAAAGCCGATCCCGCACAGGATCGATATGCCCCAAATCTCCGCCCAACTCGCGCCCTCCGGACGCTGAGCAAAGCCAGTCTTTTCGGCAATCACAATCGTTGTGAAGATGCCCAATTGCTTGCCGACCACAAGGCCCGCTGCGATCGCCACGGGTAGCGGATCAAACAATGCGCCAATCCCCATGCCCTGAAACGAGACGCCGGCATTGGCGAAACCGAATACGGGCACCACCAGATAGGCGCTCCACGGGGCCATGCCATGCTCAAGCCGCTCCAGCATGGAATTGCCATCCTTGCGCTGCATAGGGATCGTGAGCGCCGCCAGAACACCAGCGATGGTGGCATGGACGCCGGTGTTGAGCACGCAATACCACAGCACCAGGGCGAGCAGAATGTAGGGACTAAAGACGCTGACCTTCATCCGGTTCAGCGCAATCATTAGGCCGAAAACGACAATTGAGGCGACCAGCCATACGAGCTTGATCGTCGGTGTATAGAACACGGCGATCACCATCACCGCGCCAATGTCATCGACGATGGCCACCGTTAGCAGGAACAGGCGCAGCGATGCTGGCACCCGGCTGCCCAGCAGACCGAGTACGCCCATCGCAAAAGCGATGTCGGTCGCCGCAGGGATAGCCCAGCCACTGGCATATTCGCCGCCGCCAGAAACCGTGATATAGACAAGGGCAGGGATCGCCATACCGGCCGCAGCGGCGGCCATGGGTAGTCTGCGTGCAGCCGGGTCAGACAATTGCCCGCCAACCAGCTCGCGCTTTACCTCCAGGCCGACGACGAAGAAGAATATCGCCATCAGTCCGTCATTGATCCAGAGGTGCAGATCATCGAGCTTTGCAATCGGCGTCCAGGCCAGATCGCCGTAGAACAGCTCGCGATATTCGCCCGACAAGGAAGAGTTGGCTGCCAGCATTGCGGCGGCCGCCACAAGGATCAGCAGTATGCCAGCAGACGCATCGCCAACGAACAAGGCGCGCACTGGCGCGAACACCGAGCGTAAGGGGGAGTTTGATTGAGCCATAGTTGCTCTACCCCCTCTCTAAAACTTTCTCCCGTTGCAAGCCTTAACCGAGCGCGATAGGTTGTTTTACACAAGTGGGGATGGGGGCAGCCTTGCAAGTAATGAATTTTGACGTCTGGCAGTGGTTGGTATTGTTCCAGCAAGAGCTACTTTTATTCGCAGGTATTTTCTTCCTAATTGGTGCAGTCGACGATCTTTTAATAGACGTTACTTGGTTGTGGTTGAAGCTCACTGGGCGTGCAAAAACGCAACAATTTGAAAAAGATGAAAACGAAACGCGCGAGTTGTGCGGCGATGCGGCGGTCTTCATCCCGACCTGGTCCGAAGCAGAGGTGATCGGCGTTACGGTTTCTGAAGTGCTGGGCCGCTGGCCTCAGAAGGGCCTGCGTTTGTACGTCGGCTGTTACCGCAACGACTCGGCTACTATCGCGGCCGCCAGTGACGCCGCCAATGGCGATCCACGCCTTCGCATCGTGATTCACGACCGCGACGGGCCCAGTACCAAGGCCGATTGTCTGAACCGGATTTACGCTGCGATGTGCGATGATGAGCGGCGTCGCGGTGTGCGCAATCATATGGTCGTGTTCCACGATGCAGAAGATCTGGTCGACCCCGCCGCACTGTCGCTGCTCGATCGGCATATTGGCCAGCATATGGGCGGCGCGCAATTCGTGCAGCTTCCCGTCCATGCGTTGCGAAATGAGGAAAGCCGCTGGATAGGTAGCCATTATTGCGAGGAATTCGCCGAATCCCACAGCAAGGGCATGGTGGTGCGTGATGCTCTAGGCGCGGCATTGCCCGGGGCGGGCGTTGGCTGCGCGATTGAGCGAGAGGCGATCGAGCAATTGCGCATGCGCCATGCCGACCGTCAGCCATTCGTCGCGGATTCCCTGACCGAGGATTATGAGATGGGTCTCAGCATCACTGAGATGGGCGGAAAGTCGCGCTTCATACGCGCGCGCGCCGCGAATGGCCGGTTGATTGCGACCCGTGCATTCTTCCCTGATAGGATCGATACGGTGGTGCGTCAGAAGACCCGTTGGGTGCACGGCATTGCCTTACAAGGTTGGGACAGGATGGGCTGGTCAGGAGGCCTCATCGAGAGCTGGATGCGAGCGCGCGACCGGCGCGGTCCGTTTACCGCCCTGGTTTTGGTCATGGGCTATACTTTGCTGGCTGTTTCCGCTGCGATCTGGCTCGGGATCAAGCTAGGATATGGCGAGCCATTGCCGTTTTCTCAGATGGCGATCGTACTGCTTTGGGTGAATCTTGCTGCATTTTGTTGGCGCTCGGCCTCGAGGTTCGCATTCACTGCCCGTGAATATGGCACGGCGGAGGGTGTCCGAGCGGTCCTGCGCATTCCGATTGCCAACATCATTTCGATCATGGCTGGTCGCCGCGCAGTGATGGCTTACATCGGGACGCTCGCTGGACGCGCGATCGTGTGGGACAAAACAGACCATTCGGCGCAGCCTGCCCGGCTGACTCAGCCAGCAGGTGGTCGGTCATGACCCAGGTTTCGCAATCACGCCGTGGCGGGCCGCTCGCCATGCTTGGGCTTGTCTTGGCTGTATGGATCAGCGGCCGCGCTATGATGTGGGAAAGCCCGTTTCCCATAACCGAGAGCTTTTCGAAATCGGTTGATGCGATCCTGACTGAGGCTCCGTCTGAGCCTGATCTCGCACCTGCGCGAGCGGTACGCCCGGTTCAGCTCGCCAGCACAGGCTTTATCGCGCCCGCTCAAATCAGAGCACCTGCAATGGGCCTCACCGCAGATGAGCTGCGCGGCAAAGAGATATTCTCGGACACATTACAAATTGCGGCAGGCCACCAGATGCTGCTGATGGCGGCGATGAGCCAGCTGCCGCTGCCGCGCGCGGTTGAAGAGGTATGGGCGCGCTCAGGCGCTCCTAGCTTGCTGATGCAAGACGCGCCGGGTGCAGGCTGGAGCTTACCGAAAGGCGGTACGGACAGAGGCGCCGACACCGCCAAACCTGATCGCTGGTCGCTCGATGCCTGGGCATTCTGGCGTCAGGGTTCCAATTCCGGATTGATTTCGCAAGGGCGGGTTCCCGTCTACGGCGCGAGCCAAGCGGGCGCAGTGCTGCAATATCGCGTTGTGCCTAGCTCTCGCCATGATCCGCGTGCCTATGTTCGCGCCTACCGCGCGCTGGTCAGCAATGGAGAGAGCGAAGCTGCGCTCGGAGTGTCCGCACGTCCAATTGGCGCGGTGCCACTGCGTTTGCACGGTGAAATGCGAGTGACTGACGGCACTTTTGATACCGAAGTGCGCGGCGCTGCCTTTGCCACGACCGAAATCCCGCCGCTGTCTTTGCCAGTGGGCGCGAAAGCTGAAGTCTATGCCCAAGGCGGATATGTCGGCGGCGACAGCTCCACAGCCTTTGTTGATGGCCAACTGGCGGTGACGCGGGAGGTCGCCAAGTTCGATCTTGCCACGTCGCAATCGGCTCGCGTCAGCGTGGGCGGCGGCGCGTGGGCCGGGTACCAGGGGGCTGGGCAAGCGGCGGACGTTCACCGGGTCGATCTGGGGCCAACCGCGCGCCTGGATGTGCGCATTGGCCAGGTGCCAGCGCGCCTTTCGGTCGATTGGCGAGAGCGTGTGTCTGGCGATGCTGCGCCGTCGTCAGGCGTTGCTGCGACCATCTCTACTCGCTTTTGAGCGAGGCTTCACCGCAACCCCTTCATGAATAACGGGGTTTGCGTGCAGCATTGTCTTTAATCCAGAAGCTTGCTGGGCTACTCCGCTGCCATGGATGTCTACCTGCCCATAGCCAATCTGTCAGTGAACGGTTTTTACATCGTCATGCTGGGCGGGCTGACGGGTATTCTTTCCGGCCTATTTGGCGTTGGCGGCGGGTTTCTGACCACGCCTCTGCTGATTTTCTACGGCATTCCGCCTACAGTCGCGGCCGCGTCTGCGGCGACGCAGGTAACCGGCGCCAGCGTGTCGGGCGTGCTCGCGCATCGCAAGCGTAATGGTGTCGATTACCGTATGGGGCTGGTCATGGTCGGCGGCGGTGTTGTCGGCGCGCTGATCGGGGCGTTGCTGTTCCGACTGTTACAATCCATTGGCCAGATCGATGTCGTGATCAACGTGCTCTATGTGGTGATGCTGGGCACGATTGGCGGGCTGATGATGCGAGAGGCAGTCGAGGCATTGTGGCCGCGCAAGGGCGCGACCAAGCAGCCGCGCAAACGCCGCCACCACCCACTGGTTGCCAATCTGCCGATCCGCTGGCGGTTCTATCGCAGCGGTCTCTATATCTCCCCGCTTGCGCCGCTTATCCTGGGCGTGCTGGTGGGTATCCTCACCATGCTGATGGGCGTTGGCGGAGGCTTCATTCTGGTACCCGCAATGCTCTATCTCCTGGGGATGAGCGGCAATGTGGTGGTGGGAACCTCGCTGTTCCAAATCTTGTTTGTGACGATGGTGACGACGATGACTCATGCGCTGACCACCAAAGCGGTGGACATCGTCTTGGCCGGCCTGCTGCTGCTCGGCTCGGTCATGGGCGCACAATTTGGTACGCAGATCGCGCTCAAGGCGAAGCCAGAGCTGCTACGGCTGATCCTGGCCGGGATCGTGATTCTGGTGGCGCTGCGCATGCTTTATGGTTTGGGTATTGAGCCTGATGAGATTTACACGGTGAGCCCGCTATGATGGCGGCGGCGCGCCTTGTATTCCTGGGCCTTGCGGCGATTTTTTTAAGTGCTCAGCGTGAGCCCATTCTGGTGCCAGAAGTCAGTCAAAGCCGGGTGGAGGTTCGCCAAGGCTTCACCGGAGCTGATCTGCTCCTCTATGGTGCAATCGTCGATCCGGCAGGCCCTGCACGCGGCACCGAATACGATATTGTAGTTGTTCTGAAAGGGCCGGCTGAGGCGATCCGCCTGCGTGAGAAAGATCGCATTGCTGGGATTTGGATGAACGCTGGCAGCACTGATTTCCGCTCTGCACCAGCATTCTTCGCGGTCGCATCATCCCGCCCTATCCCTGAAATTGTCGATGAGCGTACTGCCGCGATCTATGAGCTGGGCACGAGCTTTATTCAGCTCAGCCCTTCCGGGCAGATTGAACCGGAAAAGCAGACCCGTTTTTCCGATGGCTTGGTTGATATGCGCAGGCGGCTGGGGCTCTACAAAGAGGACATGAATGGCGTCAGCATCACGGAAAAGGTGCTGTATCAGGCCCGGATCAACCTGCCCTCCAACGTAACGACGGGCCAATACACAGCGGAAACCTTCGCGATTGCTGATGGCCGGGTGCTTGCCAGCGCGACCGCGCCAATCACGGTTGAAAAAGTCGGGCTAGAGGGGCGGGTTGTGAATGCCGCCAATCGCTGGGCGCTGCTCTATGGGCTGGGCGCAATCGCTCTGTCGGTTTTCATGGGGTGGTTTGCTGGCCGGGTGTTCGCGAAGGTCTAAGCCGTTTTGCAGCGCGGCGTATGGCGCAGCTTTTCGGGCAATCTTGACGCGATCTTAACCCCAATATGGTTACCGCTCGTCCCAGATAGTTTTGGGGAAAGAGTGATCTCATGACCGATATGAGCAATCCAGGTTTTGGACGTTCGCAAGAAAGCGGTGCTCGCGCCACAGATGGCGCTAACGAGGCAGTTGCAGGGATGAACGCAGCCACCACAAGTGCGCCTGTGCCAACCGCAGCTCCAGCGGCTACGACCGCGCCAGCACCTTCAGCGGCTCCAGCGCCGCAGCCCGCCGCTGCCGCTGAGCCAAGCTCGCTGTCGTCCGCTGAGCAAAGGTCTCACGAAAATGCCAAGCAACCGATCGGCGTCGTCCTGGAGATATCTGGTGCAGGCTCTCAAGTCGCCATCGATCTTCAGCGCCTTGCCGAATGTATGGAAGACGTCGATCCTTCTATCGCGCTAGCTGGCCAGGTCGGCAGCCAGATCAAGATCCGCGTCGGTGATGCATGGTTGCTGGCTAATGTGCGCGACCAACGCAAGGATCGCCGCAACGATCAAGGCATCACCGCCAATATCGACTTCCTCGGCGAAGGCCAGGAAGAGAAGCTAACTGGGCGTATCCACGGCTTCCGCCGCGGTGTTACGCGCTATCCGGTTCCTGGCGCGCTGGTTTATCCGGCGACGACGCAGGATCTGAAACAGATCTACGCCAGCGATGGCCGAGCCAACATCACGATTGGCACCGTCTATCCGACCAAGGACATCCGTGCCGGCATGTATATTGACGCGATGTTGGGCAAACACTTCGCGCTGCTGGGATCCACCGGTACCGGTAAGTCGACCAGCGCTGCGCTCATCCTGCACCGCATTTGTGAGGCCGCGCCCCAAGGTCACATCGTCATGATTGACCCTCACGGCGAGTATTCCGCAGCGTTCCGCCAAACCGGTCACATCCTCGATGTGTCGAACCTGCAAATGCCGTATTGGCTGATGAACTTTGAGGAGCATTGCGAAGTCCTCCTCACCAGCGATGGCAACGAACGCCAGGTCGATTCTGACATTCTCGCCAAGTGCTTGCTACATGCTCGCTCCAAGAACCGCTTGGCGGAGACCATGGGCAAGATCACCGCAGATTCTCCTATCCCGTATCTCCTTTCCGACCTGGCTACCAAGCTACAGGACGAGATGGGCAAGCTCGACAAGGCCACGTCGTCTGCGCCTTATATGCGGATCAAGGGCAAACTCGACGAGCTCAAAGCCGATCCGCGCTATCAGTTCATGTTCTCCGGCATGCTCGTCGGCGATACGATGGCTGACTTTATCGCCAAGGTGTTCCGCATGCCTGGCGATGGCAAACCGATCTCGATCATCGACGTTTCGGGCGTCCCATCGGACATCACCTCGACCGTGGTTGCTGTTCTCAGTCGCCTCGTGTTCGACTTTGCGATCTGGGGACGCGAAGAGAAGACCCGCCCGATCCTGCTCGTGTGCGAGGAGGCCCACCGCTACGTTCCAAACGAGAAGAACTCGGACGGTTCGTCGGTTGCCAGTATCCTGGGCCGGATCGCCAAAGAGGGCCGGAAGTACGGCATCAGCCTGGGTCTCATCACCCAGCGCCCATCTGACCTTGCTGAAGGCGTGTTGTCACAATGCGGCACCATCCTTTCCATGCGTCTGAACAACGACCGCGACCAAGCCTTCGTGAAGGCGGCTATGCCAGAAGGCGCGCGCGGCTTCCTCGATTCCATTCCCGCCTTGCGCAACCGCGAGGTGATCATCTGCGGCGAGGGTGTCGCAATCCCCATCCGCGTGAGCTTCGACAACCTCGAAGAGAGCAAGCGTCCGGCATCTGAAGACCCGAGCTTTGTTGACCTGTGGTCTGAAGGCGGCGGTGAAGAGGAAGTCGTCAACCGCGTTGTCCAGCGTTGGCGTTCTCAAGGTTAGGTTCCGCGCTCATCACCGTACAGATGGATGTGCAGCCGGTCTGACATGCGAAAGCCATGCTGGAGGCACAGCGGGCTGAGCCATTCTTCGCGCGTGCGCAGTGTCTCGCTATCGGTCCCCTCTGGCATCAGGAAGACGTGCCCGGGTTTGAAGCGATAGCGCGTCTGTAAGGCGATCACTTCCTCCACATCCTCTGGCGCAGCGATCACGAACTTGAAGTAGGCGCGCGGATCGCAAGCGTAGAAGTCGAGCCGCTCCGGGATTAGCGCTTGGCTTCCCTCATTGCCCGAATGCGCAAGCTTGGGGCTGACGTTGTACTGATCGACGCGGATGTCGACATGAGACGGCGCTTTGGTTGTCCCGTTGGTCTCAATCTCGATCTCCATATCCGGGATCAGCGCCATCAGATCAGCCAGCGCCGCGCCTTGCAACAGCGGCTCTCCGCCAGTGATGACGAGCCGCTTCTGCCCCAGCGCCAGGATGCGCGCTGCGACATCGGCAACCTCCAGCGACACCTGATTGGCTTTGCGCTCAAAGGCGATACCATCTCGGTGCGGGCGGCTCTCGTCAAAGCGCCAGGTGTAGGCCGTGTCGCACCACGTGCAGGCTAGGTTGCAGCGCGAGAGCCGCATGAACGCCACCGGGGTTCCGACGCTTGGTCCTTCGCCTTGCAGAGAAGCGAAGATCTCCGGCCCGCCGCCATCCGCGACCGCTCCGTCTGTGGCCAGCACCAGCTTCATGGTTGAGCGCTTTCTTCTTTGCGCACGCCATCCGGCGCGCGATATCCTCGCACATGCGACCTGAAGGTCGCGTCGCTGCGGGCGGGCAGTCGCCCTTGCGGCCATTGCATGGCCGATTGGTTCAGTTCATCGCTCTTAGAGCACGCTTGGAACACCTGGAACACAGTCCTAGCGTCAAAAACCAATCGATCACAGACAGGGCTTTTGATCGATTTTATTGATCGAAACGGTGAGTATGCAGCATGGTTCATAACCCGCACCTTTCGCATATCCCGGCCGCGTAGGAAACTAGGGAAGAGCGTTACCCTTTGCGGCACATTCGAGAAGAGCGGACTGACTGCTCACGACCCACTTGCGGACATTGCCTTATCGGCTAAATTCAAAGGATGTGGCGTTCGCATTTTGTCGTATTGGCCGGGGAACCTACCGAGAGCAGGCTCGAGCGGGTCAAGGACGGCTATCAGCTCTGGCGCGAGGGCATCACCGGCTTGTTCTATCTCACTGCCCATAGCAAGCCACTAGGCAGCCGCCCGGATTTCAGCCAGTTTTTGGATCGGCAGATCGCCCACAAGATCGATGTGTCTGCGTTGGAAGCTTTCATGTCAGATAAAGACAGCGCGGTTGACCCAAAAGAGCACGAAATCAGTGTCGATCTCATTCAGCAAACTGCAACACTCGCAAAGCAGCTTGGCATGAGTGTTCTGGCCGCAGAAGACACTGACGATGAATACGGAATGGCAGTCGTGGTCGATAGTGAGGCTATCCAATATTTGCGTTTCAAGACTATGCTGAAGGATGCGCCTGACTTGGAGGGCGGAGTAGAGGCGGTCTACACACCTGAGGCTGGCTTTGTGATTGACCATGAATCGGCCCAGGTGGCCTACAGCGTGGCGCACAAGGCCATCGCAGAAGTGCATGGTCAAGCGGGGTTAAACCTATACGACTACTCAAGCCCAAAACCGACGCGTGAAGATGCCAAGCTGCTTACGGCCGAACGGGATATTTCGATCAAAGCCTATCTCGACGGTTTTGGCGTATTTAAACGACTTAGCCACGCACCGCCGCAGCGTACTAAGCTTGAGCGAGTGATCGTTCCTTTCCAGTTTGTGGGTTCGGCTATCATACTTCCATTCCTCTTAACTAGGCTGATTGTTGCCGCGATGATCGGGGCGGTAAAAGATGGCCGAGATTGGGATCCTGGCGAGTGGACTATCATCCTGCTGGGTGCGGCCGTTTTGGCCCTGCCAATCTGGTTGATTGTCTGGTTGGCGCAAACCATGCTGGGATAGCGCCGCGATCAGGCCGTTTCCGACCCAATTTGGGACGTTGCGCAGTTCTGCGACAGATAGGATAGAGACACCCACTCGACCACGTCCACGAACTTTAGCCGCCGCAAGGTGCGCAAAGGATAAAATCGCTATGAAGCCTTATGTCATTGTTGCCTTGACGACGTATGCTGATCTGAACAGCGAACAGTTCGGTAGTGATCTGTATTCATCAATCAGTGCGGTCGAACCACGATTGCTGCCCCAAAAGGCCGGTTGGCTCGGAACCCTCTCTTACGACGTGACTTCAAAAGAGGACTTTGCCGCGCTTTGGCTAAAAGACAGACAAATGTATTCATCCGAAGGGAGGCGCGGGAAGCTTCAATCAACAGGCATCTACATGGGCGTGGAATGGGCGCGGCGGTCTGCGATAAAAAGCGGAGGAAAAATCGAACACCAAGGCATCACATATGCGAACCAGACGGAGGCATTGATCTTGCGTTCCGAATGGCGCGCGCGCGTTGATTGGCTAGATCTGTTCAGGCGGTTGTGTGTGCTGACCAAAGCTGCTCATGGAATGCTGCACCTCTACACTCCAGGCGAGATTGCTGAGTTGGACCCGGATCAGGGATTGCTATATCGGGAGGGCATCTACGGTCAGCACGCATTCACCTACACGACTGATCCGTATGGTATCCGCCGTGCCACAGGACCCGGTGATCCTGACCTACATACCTTTAGGGCGTTGCCGGAGATAACTTGGGCAACATGGCTCGGAAAGAATTTCAACGGCCAGTACAATCGACAAAAACTCCAAGGAGTGGTTCGGAAGAGTGAAGAAACCGGTGATGGATTTCTTTTCACTGTTACGGATCAGATAGGCGATGTAGCGGAAGACTTCGGGTCATTCCGAAACCGTCGTGAGATCATAAAGGCCAAAGGATTGCGTAAGATGTTCTTCTCCGAATGACTGAGAGCGTCCTCCAACTGGAGGGCGAACTAATTTGGCGCTGTAAATCTGTTCAAAACCAATGTCCGCTCCCACCCCCAAAACCTGCCCATAGCGCAGCCCCAGTGCTTGCTTGAAACCAGCTAGCACCGTGGCATCTATACGGACGTAGGGAGGCGGGAAACTACCCCAGCCGCGCCAGCGCCGCTGTTAGCCGCTCTGCCTCTGCAGAGTGATGCGCGAAGTCGGCTTTGGCCTTCTCTACTGCTTCGGGTTTGGCGCGTTCGACAAAGTTTGCATTGCCCAGGCGGCCTTCGAGAGACTTTGCCTCTTTCTGGCTTGCTGCGAGCGCTTTCTCCAGCCGAGCCTTTTCTTCGGCGATATCGATGATCCCTTCGAGTGGGATCACGAACACGTCGCTGCCTGCGGTCACTTGCATGGCCGGGCCATCGGGCGCCTCGCCCAAGTTCACCGGGGTCAGGCGAGCGAGCCGTTCAATCGCTGCGCTGCTGCGCTCGATTGTGCTGCTGGCCAGCTCCGATGCGCTTGGCAGGAACGCGGCCAGTTTCGCACCGGGCGCAATGCCCAGCTCGTTTTTGGCGCTGCGGACGTTGCTGGTGAGTTCGATCACCCAATCAATCGCTTGGGTTGCAGGCTTGCTGACATTCGCGCGCGGATCGGGCCATTTGGCGGTGATGATCGGATATTCGTTGCGAGGGTTTCCGTTTTCTGGGCCGTTTAGCGCGCCTTGCGCATGCCACAGCTCTTCCGTGATAAACGGCATGAACGGGTGCAGCATCACGAGGATTTGATCGAGCGCCCATCCGGCAACCTCGCGAGTTTCCTCTACAGCCGTTCGTGCTGAGCTTGTCGAAGTACGGGCGGCATCTGAATCCGACCCTTCGCCCTTCGACGGGCTCAGGACCTCAGGGCGAACGGATTCAGAAGCAAAGACAGGCTTGATCAGCTCCAGATACCAATCGCAAAAGCGCGACCAGGTGAATTGATAGATCGTGTTCGCCGCCGCATCGAAGCGCAGATCGGCCATCGCCGCATCCAGCGCCTCTACGGTCTGCTGAACCTCGCCAATGATCCATTGGTTCGCCGCCAGCCGCGCCTCAGGCGCGGCCAGAGTGCTGGATGCGCCAATGCCATTGGACTGGCAGAAACGCGTCGCATTCCAGAGCTTTGTCGCGAAATTGCGGTATCCCTTGACCCGCTCATTATCCATTTTGATATCGCGGCCCTGGCTTTCCATCGCCGCCATGAAGAAACGCAGCGCATCCGCGCCATATTCGTCAATCAGGCCGAGCGGATCGACGACATTGCCCTTCGACTTGGACATTTTTGCGCCGTCTGCCGCGCGGACCAAACCGTGTAGATACAGCTTGGGCCAGGGCGCTTTGCCCATATTGTATTGGCCCATCATCATCATCCGTGCGTCCCAGAAGAACAGGATGTCAAAACCGCTGATCAGCAGATTGTTGGGGAAGTGTTTTTCCAATAACGACACCGTTCGCCCTGAGCTTGTCGAAGGGCCGGTGTCGTCTGAGGAAACGTCGTTATCCGCTCGTACTTCGACAGGCTCAGCACGAACGGATGTCTCCTCCGGCCAGCCGAGCGTGGCGAAAGGCCACAGCGCGGAAGAGAACCATGTGTCGAGGACGTCGGGGTCGCGCCAAACTTGGACTGTTTTTAGCGCCTGCTCTTCATCTTCATCGAAATCATCGAGAAAATCCTCAAATGTTCCCTCGACTCCGTCAGAGACAGACACTTCGTAACCTGCCTTCGAATAATAGGCCCGTGCTTTGTCGAGTGCTTCTGCCTCGGTTGCGGCTACAAAGACTGGATTATCGCTCGCTGTTTGATCGAAACTGACAACGTCATCTTGGATTTTGGGCCCAAACCAGGCCGGGATCCGGTGGCCCCACCACAGCTGGCGGGAAACGCACCATGGCTGGATGTTCTCCATCCAGTTGAAGAAGGTCTTCTCCCAGCTTTGCGGGATGATTTCGATCTCGCCCGACTTCACCTGCTCAATTGGTTTCGCCGCGAGTTTTTCTGCATCGACATACCATTGATCGGTCAGCCACGGCTCAATCACCACGCCGCCGCGGTCGCCAAATGGCGTCGCAATGGTGCGCGGTTCAGCGTCGAGTTCTACCTCTTCGCCCTTCTTTGTCTTGGTGACATGCGGGATGAGGAAGCCATGCTCCTTCAGCCGCTCGATCACCAATTCGCGCGCGCCCGGCGTACCATCGCGCTTGAAGCGGTGCAGGCCGAGGAATTCCTCTGGCACCCGCCCGTCCGAGGTCTGGCAAACATTGGCGTCACCATCGAGCATGTTGAGCATATCGCCCGCGGCGATCCCGGCGCGCTTGCCGACCTCAAAGTCATTAAAGTCGTGGCCCGGCGTGATCTTCACCGCGCCGCTGCCCAGCTCTGGATCGGCGTGTTCATCGGCAAAAATCGGCACTTTGCGGCCCGTGATCGGCAGCACGACATGCTTGCCAACGACGCTGGCATAGCGCTCATCCGTGGGGTGCACTGCGACCGCCATATCGGCCAGCATTGTCTCGGGCCGCGTGGTCGCAACCTCGATATAATCGCGGCCATCGGATAGGGTCACGCCGTCTTCCAGCGGATATTTGAAGTGCCAGAAACTGCCCTTCAGATCCTGCGTCTCAACCTCAAGGTCAGAAATTGCGGTCTTTAGCTTCGGGTCCCAATTGACCAGTCGTTTATCGCGGTAAATCAGGCCATCATTATACAGATCAACGAAGGTTTTGAGCACCGCCTTGGTGAAATGCTCGTCCATCGTGAATTGCTCTCGCGACCAATCCATTGAGCAGCCCAGCCGGCGCAGCTGGCGCGTGATCGTGCCGCCGCTTTCGTGCTTCCACTCCCAAACCTTGTCGACGAAGTCTTCACGCGAATAATTGGTGCGCTTGTCCTGGCGTTCTTCCATCTGGCGCTCGACCACCATTTGCGTGGCGATGCCGGCGTGGTCGGTGCCGACGACCCACAATGCATCTTTGCCGCGCAGCCGCTCATACCGCACGACGATGTCCTGCAGCGTGTTGTCGAGCGCGTGGCCGATATGCAGCGACCCGGTGACATTTGGCGGCGGGTTCACGATGGTGAAGGCTTCCGCATCCGGACGCTCGGGCCGGAACAGGCCTTTCTCTTCCCAATGCTGGTACCAGCGCGCCTCAATATCGGCGGGGCTAAATGTGGTGGGTAATTGGTCGGTCATTTTGGTTTTGTGCTCGCGTGCGCTCGCGGCCCATGCCTCCCACGCCCTCCGCCCTTCCACCCGGATCCTACCAGGACACTATCCGGGTGGAAGGGCGGAGGGCGTGGGAGGCTACGGACCTCAGAAAAAGTCAACTTCTCAATACAGCCGTCATGCTGCGACGCAACGGAGAGTTTCGTATGTGCAGACACAGATGACTTGTGATGCGCGAAATTTGTCCGCATAGCCTTAACCATGGACGGGGCCGCGCAATTCTCTGTGACCGAGGACGAGGCCGGGCGCATCGCCTTGGCGCTCGAGGGGCCCTTGCTCGTATCCTCCGTCGGCCCGCTCGACCGGGAGCTAAACGGTCTCTCGCAAGAGATCACCGCCATTGATCTGTCCGGCGTGGAGGAAATCGATACCATTGGCGCCTGGGTGATGTGCCGCCTCGCCGCCGATCACCAGGCAGAAATTACCGGGGCCAGCCCGCGCGCAAAGCGCCTGCTCAATGCGGTCGAGACCGCTGGTAGCGATGCCGATATTACCCCGCCGCGCGTGCCGGTGTGGGAACGCGTGCCCGAGGCGATGGGCGAGCTGGTTTATGACATGCGCGCCGGGATCATCGGCGTTGTCGGGTTCCTTGGCCGGGTCCTTATCGCCGCAGGCCGCTTGCTGCGCCACCCCAGCCGTTTCCCGATGAAGGCGATGGTTCGTCAGATGGAGCTGGTTGGCGTATCTGCCTTGCCGATTATCGGCCTGATGAGCTTCCTTATCGGCATTGTGATCGCTCAGCAGGGCGCAGTGCAGCTGGAGCAATTTGGCGCAGAGGCGCTGACCGTGAACCTGGTGGGCCGCATCACCCTGCGCGAGCTGGGCGTGCTGATGACCGCGATTATGGTGGCTGGACGTTCGGGCAGCGCCTTTGCCGCGCAACTGGGTACGATGAAACTGACCGAAGAGGTCGACGCGATGCGCACCATTGGCATTTCACCTGCAGAGGTGTTGGTGATCCCGCGCATTCTCGCATCCACATTCATGATGGTGCTGCTGGGCTTCTACGCCTCAATCGTCGCCATAATCGGCGGTGCTGTGGTCGGACAATTTTCGCTAGGCATTCCATTCTTCACCTTCCTGGAGCGTATTCAGGAGGTTGTGCCGACCTATGATCTGTGGGTTGGCCTGATCAAAGCGCCCGTGTTCGGACTGATCATTGGCCTGGCCGGCTGTTATCACGGCATGCGGGTGGAGGGGAACTCCGAACAGGTCGGTCTGCGCACCACCATGGCAGTGGTCTCTGCGATCTTTGCGGTCATTGTGCTCGATGCGTTTTTCGCCGTGTTCTTCACCGAAATTGGTTGGGGGTGAGTATGGAAGACACGCTCCACCCACGCTTTAGCGGCCATCCTCCGATTGTGGTTGAGGGGCTGGAGAACCGGTTCGGCGATTTTGCCGTGCACGAAGACCTGTCGTTCGAAGTGCGCCAGGGCGAAATCCTCGGCGTGGTCGGCGGATCTGGCACTGGCAAATCGGTGCTGATGCGCTCGATCATCGGCCTGCAAATCCCCACCGCTGGCGATATTTCGGTGTTTGGTCGCAAGATCACCGGGATCGACCCCGATCAAGACCTCGGCGTGCGCTGCCGCTGGGGCGTGATGTTTCAAGGCGGGGCGCTGTTCTCGACGCTGACCGTGGGCGAAAATGTCGAAGTGCCGCTGAAGAAATTCTTCCCGGACATTGATGATGAGCTGCGGCGCGAGATTGCGCGTTACAAAGTGCTGCTATCTGGCCTGCCCGAAGATGCCATCGCCAAATACCCATCTGAGCTGTCTGGCGGTATGAAGAAACGCGCTGGCCTCGCCCGCGCACTCGCGCTCGATCCAGAGCTGTTGTTCCTTGATGAGCCGACCGCTGGCCTCGATCCCATCGGTGCTGCTGCCTTCGACAGCCTGACCAAGGAGTTGAAAGAAACTCTTGGTCTAACGGTGTTCTTGATCACCCACGATCTCGACACTTTGTATGAGATTTGTGACCGGGTCGCGGTGCTGGCGGACAAGCAAGTGGTGGCGGTGGGCACCATCCCGGAGCTGATCGAAACCGGTCATCCCTGGATCACCGAATATTTCGGCGGCCCGCGCGGACGCGCGGCATTATCGACGCATCAGCGCGGCGAGCAGGGATAGACAGATGGACAAGTCGATAGACAAGCCCATGGACAAGCTGCGCGATGGACAGGCATAGGTAGGGTAATGGAAACACGGGCCAATCACCTTTGGGTAGGAGCTGTGACGTTGGTGCTGCTGGTGGCGCTGGCGGCGTTTATCGTCATCATCGCGCGGCTGGGGCAGGGCGAACAGAACGAATATGACATCTTCTACAACCAGTCTGTCTCCGGCCTCGCCAATGGCAGTCAGGTTTCCTACGCGGGCGTACCCGTCGGCCAAGTGCGTGAAATCGCTTTGTCTCGCGAAGACCCCGAATTTGTCCGGGTGCGCGTGCGCGTAAAAGAAGACGTACCGATCCTCGTCGGGACTGAGGCAACCATTCAAGCGAGCTTTACCGGTGTCTCCACCATTCTGCTCGATGGGGCGCGCAAGGATGCGCCCGCGATCACTTGCGAGACGACCGCCTGCCCAGAAGGCGCGCCGGTAATCCCGCCGGGGCGCGGCGGATTTGGCGAAATTGTTGCGAACGCACCGCTGCTATTGGAACGGTTGGCGACCCTGACGGAACAGCTCAACACCATTCTTGGCCCTGACAACCAGGAGCAAATTTCTGGCATTCTGGCCAACACCAATCGTCTGTCGGGCGAGCTGGCCAATGCCGCACCGCGGCTGGAGGGTACATTTACCGAACTTGAGGTCGCCCTGCGCGAAGCGGGCGAGGCGCTCGATGCGTTTGAACAGATCACCGAATCGACCAATACGCTGATCAATCAAGAAGGCACTGCGCTGTCTAAGGAACTGCGCGGCACGCTCGCCTCGGCCAATCTGGCGGCGGCGGAGCTGGCGAAAACGCTGGAAGATACGCGGCCTGCCGCGCGGCAATTGCGCGAGAGCACCATTCCCAGCGCCGAGGCGACGCTGCAGGATCTGCGCGCGACCAGCCGGGCGCTGCGCAATGTTACTGAAAAGCTCGACAATCAGGGCGCAGGTGCGCTGCTGCAGGGTCAGACTTTACCGGATTACGAGCCATGAGAGGGCCGCTCACTATGAACCGTTCATCTGGCCGTTTGCCCGCCGCATTGAGGCCTGCGAAACTGGCATTGCTCGCGCCGCTGGCCATGGGCCTTTCCGCCTGCGTCAGCCTAGGCTCAGAGCCGCCGGAAAGCTTGCTCACTCTGTCGTCAACAGCGACCGCCAGCGAGGCGACGACCAGCGCGGCTGGTGCGGAAGGCGCGATTGCAGTTTTAATCCCAGAGGTTCCGGCAAAGCTTGATGTGCTGCGCGTACCGGTAAAGGTCAGCGACACGGAAATCGCTTATCTGCAAGAGGCATTCTGGGTTGAAAAGCCCGCCCGCCTGTTCCGCCAGTTGATCGGTGAAAGCCTACGGATGCAAACTGGCGTATTGGTGCTCGACACAGAGGACACGCCGCTGAATGCGCCGCGCGCCCTTCGCGGGACATTGCGCGAGTTCGGCTATGACGCGACCCGCTCTGCCGTGGTGGTGCAATTTGATGCGATCCGTTCCACCGATGGCGGGGCAGAGGACAGCAAATTTGAGACACGCCGGTTCGAAGCGGTCGAGACGGGCGTCTTGGCAGAGCCGAGTGATGTCGGCCAAGCGCTTAACCGTGCGGCCAATCAGGTTGCTGCTGAAGTGACTGTTTGGATGAATGAGGGCTAGACCGCTCTCACCTAAGCGCGGGAAAGTTCGACAAAATGCTGAGCGGCGAGGAAGTCTGCGCGGCGTTTGGCGCGGCGTTCTTCGGCCTCTTCATCGCTGCCCCATAGGTCGGCCTGCCACAATTCTTCTACGCACACCGCATCCCATAGGCTTTTTGCGTCCGCGCCCGGCTCGCTCGCCAGAATGGCTGTGATCAGCGAAGAGGCCAAAGATGCCATCGCCTCCAGCCCCGCCAATGCAAATGCGCTTTGTCCTTCGATCCGGGTGCGCAAAGCGGCAAGCGCCGCCTTGCTTTGCGGTTTATGAACGATGCCGCTGACCCGGGTGAAGATGATATTGCTCTCTTCTTCCAAAGGCTTAAGTAGTGGCTCCCAAACCTCTTGCTGGCGCGCAAACAGCGCATCCTCTGGGTCGGCGCGGTAACACAGAGTGTCGGTCTCGCCGTAGTTTAGCAGCTTGTCGATCAAATCGCTTTGCGTGCTCTCGACCACATCGAGCGCGTAATCGGCCATATCGCGGTAGACGAATTTGCTGGTGTCGAGCTTTTCGCCTTGCTCCGCCCATTCTTCCGCCATCGCCTCGGCCAGCGCCTTGCTGGGCACGGCACTGGGCCGCACCGCGAACGGTCTTGATCCCGCGCCCATCCAGCGTCACTTGCCAGCCCGCGCCATCGTCTAGCTGGGTCACGGCAACTTGCTTGTAGAACCGCTTCACTCTTTCGGGCCTTTCCAATGGCGCACGAGCGCATAAGGGCCGAAGAAAAAGCAGAGCATGCCCGCGACGCTGATGACGTATCCGAGCCAGTCGGGATAGCCCTCCACCACGCCGCGCGTCATCGCAATGCCCAGCATGACCGCCCCAATGCCGAGGAACCGCGCACCGCTCATCATGGCGAGGCGCTGTTTGGCTTGTTGCTCTTTATCAATCGGCGGCTTGTCCGTCATAGCAGCGCCTCCAGCTCGCCAACCTCCGCCGCGATGCTAGCTGCGCCCGCCTCGGTCAGCTCATGCGGCTCGTGATAGCCCCAGGCGACGCCAATGCTGCGGATGTTCGCCTCTGCGGCCATCATGATGTCGAAGGTGGTGTCGCCGATCATCACTGTATCTTGCGGGCGCGCCCCAGCTTCAAAAACGGCGGCCTCCAACATCGCAGGGTTCGGTTTTGACGGGTGCCGGTCGGCGGTTTGAAGGGACACGAAGTGCCCGCGAATATTGTGCGCGGCCAGCACCGCCTCCAGGCCGCGATCCGATTTGCCGGTCGCCACGGCTAGCTGCCAGCCATCGTCGCGCAGACGGTTAAGTAGGTCGGCGATCCCGTCATACAGCGGCTCGTGCAGCAGACCCTCTTGGCGGCGCGCGAAGTAGGCGCTTTTGTAGAACTCGATGACGTTCTTCACATCATCATCGGGAATTCCGGGGGCCAGATTGCGGATTGCGACCGGCAGGCTGAGGCCGACGATCCGGCGCACGTCATTGCGCGGCGGCGGGGTCAGCTTGGCGCGTTCAAAGGCCTGTTCCATCGTATCGCAAATGTCCGCCTGGCCATCGACCAACGTGCCATCGCAGTCGAACACCGCGAGCTTGCCTGCGCCAGCGCTCATTTGCGTTTACCTGCGGGTTTGCCATTGGGCTTGCCAGAGCGCTTTAGCGGTTTGCGCTTCTTGCCCTTAGGATCGCCGCCTGTATTCCCGCGCGTTCCAGCCGTTCGGGTCTTACGCTCGCCCCGGCGTTCCTTGCGGTATTTCTTGGCGTGCTGACGCGCGACTTGCTTCTTTTCCGCCTTGGTTTTTTCCGGGGCAAGATCGAGGTTCGGGTCGGCATTGCTGGCGTTTTCATCAAAGCCGAGCGCTTCCATGCTGGCGGCGAAATGCTCTGGCAGATCGGCGACCACATCCAGCCGTCCGCCGCCGGTTTCCTTGCCCTTGTTGCTCTTGTCGCCAGTGGTTCCTCGGCCCGGCTCTGAGATGATCAGGCGACGCGCGTGCAGATGCATCTTGCGGCTGATCGCACCGGTCAGAAACGCGTCTTGCCCGCCATATTTGCCGTCACCCACAATCGGATTGCCAATCGCGGCCATATGCACGCGCAGTTGGTGTGTGCGCCCGGTTAGCGGCTCCAACTCAACCCAGGCGGTGCGATTGCCAGCCCGCTCCACCACGCGGTAGCGGGTCTTGGCCGGTTGGCCGTCTTCCTCATCGACATGCATTTTTTCCCCGCCAGAGCCGGGCTGCTTGGCGAGCGGCGCGTCGATCGTGCCCTGCGAAACCTCTGGAATGCCGACCACCAGTGCCCAATACACCTTGCGCGCGCTGCGCCCGGAAAATCGCTTGGAATAACTTGCCGCTGCTCCCGGAGTGCGCGCCACCAGCAGCACGCCGGAGGTGTCCTTATCGAGCCGGTGGACGAGACGCGGGCGCACCCCGGCGTTGTACTCACCCTCTGCAGGGACGAAGGCATCAAGCAAGCCGTCGATATGCTTGTGCGTCTTGCTGCCGCCTTGGGTCGCGAGGCCCGGCGGCTTGTTGAATACAATCGCGGTCTTTGTCTCGCGGATGACCATATCGCGCGCTTCTTGGATTTCTTCCGTGGTCAGCTCGCGGCGCTGGCGCGGCCCACGCTCTTTCTGCTCACCGCCTGGCGGCACGCGCAAAACTTGCCCTTCGCTCAGGCGGTCCTCAGGCTTCGCTCTTTTGCCATCCACCCGGATTTGCCCGGTGCGCGCCCAGCGCGAGACAGTGGCAAAGCCGATCTGCGGCAAATTGCGCTTAAACCAGCGATCCAGGCGGATGCCATCGTCATCCTCGCCAACGGTAAACTGACGCACGTTCTTGTCTGCACCAGTCCTATCTGCACCGGCCGCATTTTCTGCTTCAGAATTGCTCATGCTGCACCCCGCATAATGATAAGGCCTGCGTAAAGCGCTGCGACGCCCGCCAAAACAGAGATCAGCGCATAGCCCATGGCAAGGCCCGCCTGTCCGCGCTCAATCAATTGCAGCATTTCAAGGCTGAATGCGCTGAAAGTGGTAAACCCGCCGAGCACGCCCACACCCAGCAGCAGCCGCGTGCTTTCACTTGCGCCGCCATGGCGTGCCAGCCAGCCGAACAATACGCCCATTGCCAGGCTGCCCAGCACATTGGCGGTCAACGTCGCCCAGGGAAGCGTGCCTGGTACGCCAACGAAATGCGCAAAGCCGCGGCCCAATTGATAGCGACCCGCAGCGCCCACGGCGCCGCCAAGCGCGACAATGGACGTGGCCATAAAAGGAGAAAGTGTGGCAGACATTGCGAGGCTCTTAGACCGGGTGGCTGCATTCGTCATCTGCGCAATGCCAGCACACGCGATTTTATTCTCCGCTGCAAGTTTGCTGCTCCGCCAGGTCCGACGCCCCCTCACAAAAACTTGCCATAGGGCCGCAAATCCACTAGGCGCGATTCAGATTTAGCCGTTCCGTATGGATTCGGCGCAATTTTCGTTGTTTCTATATATGGTGCTTCCCGCGCTGAATGGTGCGGGCCCGATTGAATTTGAGAAGGTAGTTTCGCTTTATGCAAATCATGGTTCGCGATAACAATGTTGATCAAGCCCTCCGCGCGCTCAAGAAGAAGCTGCAGCGTGAAGGCGTCTATCGCGAAATGAAATTGCGTCGCCACTACGAAAAGCCAAGCGAAAAGCGTGCTCGTGAAAAGGCCGCCGCTGTGCGCCGCGCACGCAAGCTTGAGCGTAAGCGTATGGAACGCGACGGCATTAAGTAAGCCGTCTGTTTTTCGAGCGATATTCGCTTGAATGCTACAACATGATAAGCCATCAGGGCGCGGGTTCATTCCGCGCCCTTTTGTTTGGCGCCACCTTTATATCAGGATCGATACATGGCCGAAGTTACTCGCGTTCCGTTGCAACCGATTGCCAAGGGCTCGCTGACCAAGCTGTGGCTTGGCGTGCTGATTGCCATTCTTATTGGCGGTGCACTGGCATGGTCGGCCATGCCAAAGGGCCTGTCGCTCGACACTATCGTGGAAGGCACTGGCGAAATGCCGGGTCCAGAAGATGTCGTGTTCGTGAAGTATAAGGGCAAGCTGGCGGACACGGGCGAGGTGTTCGACGAATCTCAGGATATACCGCTGCCGGTTGAAGGCATCTTCCCCGATGGCAATCCTCTGCCTCTTGCTCAGATGCTGCCCGGTTTCCGCGATGGCGCGGTGCAAATGCAAAAGGGCGGCCAATACGAACTCTTCATTCCGGCTGATCAGGCTTACGGTGATGCGCCGCCGCCAAATGCGCCGATCCCAGCGGGTGCAGATTTGGTGTTTGAGGTTGAGATGGTCGACTTCATGACGGAGGAAGAATTTCAGCGCAAACTCGGCATTCTACAGCAAGCCATGGGCGCAGCCGGGCTGGGCGGTCCAGGCGGCCCCGGTGGTCCTCCACCAGAAGGCGCGCCGCAGCAAATTCAGCCGGGTCAATAGTCGCCAAAAGGACGGATCACTATGTCGGTCGATAAAGCCACCGTTGAAAAGATTGCGAAGCTCGCCCGCATCAAGATGGGTGATGAAGAGCTGGAGCGTATGGCGCCAGAACTCAGCAATATCCTCGATTGGGTTGAGCAGCTGGGCGAGGTTGACACCAGCGGTGTTGAGCCAATGAGCGCGGTCATACCCAATGCCCTGCGCCTCCGCGCGGATGTGATTGATGCCGATCCCAAGACCGCAGGCGGGCGGCGCGATGATGTGTTAGCCAATGCCCCGGCGGCAGAGCACGGCTTTTTCGGTGTGCCTAAGGTTATTGAATAAGATGCGCCTATGCGCCTTTCCCTTCCCCGCTAACCCTGAGCTTGTCGAAGGGTTGCCCTTTGTTTTTCCGCTGAGTCAGAAGAAAAAATAATCCTTCAATAAGCTCAGGATGAGCGGAGTTTCTAGTGACTGAACTTACCAATCTCGGGATCAAGGCCATCCGCGATGGCGTGGCCAAGGGCGATTTTACCGCACGCGAAGTGGCGGAAGGTTTTAACGCCGCCGTGGCAGAGGCGAGCGCGCTTAACGCCTTTATCGTTGCGACGCCTGACCATGCGCTGGCCGCAGCGGACGCGGCCGATGCGAAGCGCGCGAAGGGCGAAGAGCTGGGCGCCATGGGCGGTGTGCCGATCGGCATGAAGGATTTGTTCGCAACCGAGGGCGTGCAAACCACCGCGGCGAGCCACATTCTGGAAGGCTTCACCCCGCATTATGAAAGCACTGTCTCCAGCAATCTCTGGGCTGCTGGTGCAGGCATGCTGGGCAAGCTGAACCTTGATCAGTTCGCCATGGGCAGCTCAAACGAGACAAGTTATTTCGGCAATGTTGCCTCGCCTTGGCGCAAGGAAGGCACGAATGCGGCCATGTCACCGGGCGGCTCTTCTGGCGGTTCGTCCAGCGCGGTTGCCGCGCGGATCGCGCCTGCTGCAACCGGCACAGACACCGGCGGTTCGATCCGTCAGCCCGCCGCCTTCACCGGCATTTGCGGGATTAAGCCGACTTACGGTCGCTGCTCGCGTTGGGGCGTGGTGGCGTTTGCTTCGTCGCTCGATCAGGCCGGGCCAATGGCGCGCTCGGTGGAAGATTGCGCGATCATGCTGGGCGCGATGGCCGGGTTCGATCCGAAAGATTCGACCTCGCTAAAGGTTGATGTGCCGGATTGGGAAGCGGCCTTGTCGGCTGACCTTAAAGGCAAGAAGGTCGGCATCCCGCGTGAATACCGGATGGAAGGCACCGATCAGGCGATCCTCGACAGCTGGGAACAGGGCAAGGCGTGGCTGAAAGATGCCGGCGCAGAGATCGTCGATATTTCGCTGCCGCACACCAAATACGCGCTGCCAGCGTACTACATTATCGCGCCCGCAGAGGCGTCTTCCAATCTCGCGCGCTATGACGGCGTGCGCTACGGCCTGCGCGATCTGCCCGATGGGGCGGGATTGCAGGACATGTATGCCGAAACCCGCGCCGCGGGCTTTGGCGATGAGGTGAAGCGCCGCATTCTGATCGGCACCTATGTGCTCTCAGCGGGCTTCTATGATGCCTATTACAATCAGGCGCAGAAGATACGCGCTCTGGTGGCGCAGGACTTTGAGAAGGCTTGGGAGGAGTGTGATCTGATCCTCGCACCGACCACGCCAACGGCCAGTTTCCCATTGGGTTCGCTCGATGCTGACCCGCTGACGATGTATCTGAACGATGTGTTCGCCGTGCCTGCCTCGCTGGCTGGACTGCCCGCGATGAGCGTGCCTGCAATGCTCAATTCCGATGGCTTGCCGCTCGGGCTGCAACTGGTGGGCAAGGCCTATGACGAGCAGACTGTGCTCGATGCGGGCCTCGCGATCCAGCAGCGCGCCGGGTTCGACCATGCTCCGGAGAAGTGGTGGTGAACTATACTTGGGACCAGATCATCGCGTGGTTAGGTCTCGTGATTCCGCTCTTTGGTCTGGCTTGGGCTGCGATCCAGCATGTCTCAAACGAAAAACGTAAACGAGATCACGAAGAATATCGGCGTTTCTTTGAGATCATGCGTGAGCTGGGGAGTAGTGATTCTACGGTTCCTGGAAATCTTGCAGCGGTATATGAGCTACGGAAATTTCCTGAGTATTCTGAAGTCATTATTCGTATGTGCGAAGATACACGCTTAGAGGGCAGTGCCGCTGATCTCTTAGCACGTGAAATGCGTTTGACAGCAGAGAGCATGCGGGCGAAAAACTAGACGCATGCTTTTCACGGTCATCTTTGCGACCTTATTTCTGGTGGCCTTCGTTATCATCGCAGGTGTCGTGATGTATCTGTCAAAGACAATTGATCACGGCGAGGCGCGTTTTGACAGCGAGAGCGGCAAGACATTGCCCAAGGTCTCGACCTTTGATGAGCCTGAAGGCCGGGTAGGCGAGCCGCCAGAAAATCCGACACCGGCGAAGCGCATTGAGCTGGGCGAAAAAGACGCAGGCACTGACACGAGCGGGGATGCCTAATCCGGCGTCTGGTTCGGCGCAGCTCGCTGCGACCCCCACACGCTCGCCCAAAGTCGCATTCTTCGCAGGCGGCGATCCGTTCGACATCAAATTGTGGTCCGGTACGCCGTATTTTGCGCTGAGCGCGCTGCGCGAGCTCTGCGATGTCACCTATGTTGAGCGCCGCCCATTCCCGCGTTTCCTCCATCCACTTGCGCGGCTGATCCTGCGGCTAAGCGGAGGGCGGATCGACATTCGCATGCTGCGCTGGGTGATCCGGCTAGCGAGCGCGCCTGCGCGGCGGCGGCTGCGAAAGAGCGATGCGGATGTCTACGTTTCCGCCGCGTCCTCTGGCCTCGCGGGCATGCTGAGCGAGGATACTCGGCAAATCCTGATTTCCGATGCGACCAGCACCGCGCTGACCCGATATTACCCAGAGATGCAGCGCCTATGGCCGTCGCTGCGCAGCGGGTTCAGCGCGATGGAGCGCACCGCGATGGAGCAGGCGCAGTGGCTGACCTATCCCTCGCATTGGGCAGCGGCATCGGCGAGCGGAGACTTCGGAATTGATCCAGCAAAGATTGCCATGCTGCCATGGGGGCCAAACATGGCCAAGCCGCCCGCGCCTCAGGTCCGTACCCTAACCGATGGCCCGCTAAAGCTGCTGTTCGTGGGCATTGCGTGGGATCGCAAGGGCGGCGAGATCGCGTTGGAGACTGCACGCTTGCTCGCTCGACGCGGAACCGAATGCATGCTCGATATCGTCGGAGTAGCGACCTCCGCTGCGCGCGAGCCAGTGCCAGATAATGTCCGCTTCCACGGGCGGCTCGACAAGAGCGATCTTGCAGAAGCCGCGCAGTTGGAGGCTCTGTTCGCGGGCGCGCATCTCTTCATCCTGCCGACTCGCGCAGAGGCGCTGGGCATGGTGTTCGCCGAGGCGGCGGCGATGGCCTTGCCGTCCATCTCTTTTGCCACAGGCGGGGTGGAAACGGTGGTGAAGCACGGTGAGACCGGTCTGCTCCTGCCGCCAGACGCGGGGGCAGAGGAGTTCGCGGCGACCATCACGGCGCTCGCTAATGACCCCGTGCGTTATCGGGCGCTGTCGGCGGCGGCTTTGCGTGATAGTGAGGAACGCCTGGATTGGAGCGTTTGGGCAAAAGCGATGAAGCAATTGATTGAGGACGCCGCGCCATGATCCGCAAACTGCTGGCCAAGGCGCGCGGCGCCGCGAGCAGGCGCGGCCTCACCATCCGCCCGATGACGAATGCGCGCACCGGCGGCTATGCCGGGTTCTCGCTCGGCTGGGGCAAGCAAGCAGCGGGTGAGCTGCGCGGGGTCATCGCGCCCGTCACCCACGGCGAGCACACTGCGCGCTTCTTTGTCAGCAATGAGCGTGACCTGATTCAGAAAGAACACGTGCGCGGCCGGTTCTATGAGCCGGAAGAACTGGCCATCATTGCCCGCTATTTCAGCGGCGGCTGCTACGTCGATGTCGGCGCAAATGTCGGCAATCACGCGGTGTTTGCCGGCAGCGCTCTCGGTGCGGACCGCATCATCGCATTTGAACCCAATCCTGAGGCGCAGGCCCTGCTAGAAATCAACCTTGCGCTCAATGGCCTTGCGCAAAAGACCATTGTTCACCCCCTTGGCCTGTCGGATGAGGACGGCGAGGCTCAGCTTGCCTTCACCACCAATAATCTGGGCGCGGCGCGGATTGATCACGCAGGCAAAGGCACCGGCAAGACGCAAGGCATTACCCTGGCACGCGGCGACGAAGTGCTGGCCGGAACGCAGGTGGATTTCATCAAGATCGACGCCGAAGGGCACGAACTGGCCGTGATCAACGGCATGGCCGAAACCCTCGCGCGCTGCACCCCGCCAATTTTCGCCGAAATCGAGGAAAGACATCGCGCAAAAGCAATGGCATTGCTAGAGGAGCTCGGCTATCGCAAAGCAGAAGAATTCAGCCGCTATCCCGGCTTGAGCAATCTGGTTTTCTTGCACTCGTCATCGGCGCAATGGCCCGCTGACGAGCCATCGGAGGATTGATGAGTAACTACCGCATTCAGGGCGCAACGGGCGAATGGGAGGTCGTAATCGGCCTCGAAGTGCACGCGCAGGTGACGAGCAATTCCAAGCTCTTTTCAGGGGCCTCGACCGAATTTGGCGCGGAGCCAAATACGCAGGTCAGCCTGGTCGATGCGGCCATGCCCGGCATGCTGCCTGTGCCCAATGCCGAATGCATCCGTCAGGCTGTGCGCACCGGCATGGCGATCAAGGCTGAGATCAACAAATGGTCACGCTTTGACCGCAAGAATTACTTCTACGCCGATCTGCCGCAAGGCTATCAGATCTCCCAGCTTTACCACCCGATTGTGGGCGAGGGCGAGCTGCTGGTTGAAGCCGATGAGAAAGCGGGCATTCCGGAAGACAAAGTCATCGGGATTGAGCGCATCCACGTAGAGCAAGACGCGGGCAAGCTGATGCATGATCAGCACCCGACCATGTCCTATGTCGATCTCAACCGCAGCGGCGTTGCCCTGATGGAAATCGTCTCCAAGGCGGATATGCGCAGCCCCGCAGAGGCGGGCGCCTATGTGCGCAAATTGCGCAGCATCCTGCGCTATGTCGGCAGTTGCGATGGCAATATGGAGGAAGGCTCTATGCGGGCCGACGTCAATGTCTCTGTGCGCAAGCCGGGCGATCCGCTGGGCACCCGGACCGAAACGAAGAACGTGAACTCCGTCCGCTTTGTCATGCAGGTCATCGAATATGAGGCCAGCCGCCAGGTCGATGTGATCGAGGGCGGCGGCACGGTGGATCAGGAAACCCGCCTGTTCGATGTTGCCACCGGCACCACGCGGACCATGCGCAGCAAGGAAGACGCGCATGATTATCGCTACTTCCCCGATCCGGACCTGCTGCCGGTAGAGCTTGAGGATTCCTTCCTCGAAGAATGCCGTGCTAGCCTGCCAGAGCTGCCCGATGCGAAGCGCACGCGCTACACCGATGAGCTTGGTCTGACGCCGTATAATGCGCGCGAGCTGTCCGCCGAGGTGGAGACATTTGCGCGCTTTGAAACTTTGCTCGGCGCGGCCGCAGGCGCGATTGGCAAGCCAGATGCAAAGGTCGCGACCCAGGTTGCGAACTGGACGCTGTCAGTGGCGCCGGGCGTGATGAAAATGCTCGGCGATGAAGCCAATGCTGAGCACGCAACCGCAGAGGCTCAGGCCGCGATCCTGAAGATGCAGGATGCGGGCGAGATCAGCGGTGGTCAGGCGAAAGAGATCTATGAGATCGTCCTGAAAACCGGGCGCGAACCGGCAGAAATTGCCGACACCGAAGGCCTAAAACAGGTTAGCGATACCGGCGCAATTGAGACCGCGATCGACGAAATCCTCGCGAATAACGAGGACAAGGTTGAGCAATATAAGGGCGGCAAGGACAAGCTGTTCGGCTTCTTCGTGGGACAAACCATGAAGGCGATGCAGGGCAAAGCCAATCCCGGCGTGGTCAATCAAATCCTGAAGGATAAGCTGGGGTAGGTTTTAGAAGCCTGTCCACGAAAGATGGAAAAGAACACCGCCGAAAGGGCTTAGACTTAAATTGGGAAGCCCTTTCGGCGAAGTCTCATTGATCGAAAAACCGCTCAGTCTGTCGGATCAATTGCGGATGGTTTGAACCGCTACAAATGCGCGAAGCCGTTGATCGCCATCTTTGGCAAAAAAGACCGATCCCTTGTCATCGCGCAGCAATTGAGGGCCGGAAAAATTCGCCCCTGTTGCCCGAGGGTTTTTCTTCTTGTTCGTCGCGTTCTTGTACCCTTGCTCATCAAGCGCGAGCACGGCTGGAAGCACCTCGCCAGCGCGGGCAAATGCCATTTCGAGCGCCTCACGTGCCAAGGCCCCATCATTCGCTGCCCAGATAGCCACATTGTCCTCTTCGACGAAAGTCGGACGGCGTAGCTTCACCACGCTGATCAACTGCTGTTGATATTGGCGCAAAGGTGCCTTGGGGCTTCTGATGGCGATATCGGCGATCACCTGCATATTGGTGAAGTCAGCCGACGTTTGATAGCGCCAGCTGATGATCGCCAGTTCCTTCGCGCCCGTATGGGCTGCGGCGAACTCCTGCTCGAGGCGTTCACTCTCTCTTTTCCAGTTTATCGCACCGATACTGTCATTCGCTTCATTGCCGAATGCCCCGATATTAAAGGTCATGCTGACCGTTGTATCGCCCTCAGCGGCCCGCGGGTTTTCGGTCGTTATCGCCATGGAACTGCCGGAATAGGCCTGCGGAGTCGGGGCTGCAAACCAGTCTGATTGGACAAGCGCTTGCTTGGTCGCGGCCAGCGCCAACGGCGCAGCATCAAATTTGCCTAGGGCCTCTCTCAATGGGCTAGCAAAGCCGTAAGCTTTCGCAGCAGCATTTTGTGCCAGCCTCTCGGGGGTCCTATCCACAAGAGCACCGAGCAAACCCCCTTCATTGGGAACAATGCGCCCCAATTCTATGCTGGTGGCCAATTCTTCCTGAGCGACGATTACAGCTATCGGTCGTGCGGGCTCTGTCACCCGGTCTTCTGCGGCAATGTAACGTTCAGTCTGCGCGAACGCGGGCTGAACACTGCATGCGGCAAGAAGGCCGAGTGCCAAACGCACCCCTAGCATGCTGCGCTTACCGGAAACGTTTTGCATATTCGTCAAAGTTGGCAAGGAATGCTCTTTGCAAATCTGCATCGGCGGCAGGACGATCTTCAACGGTTTTTGGCGGGAAGTGGCTAATGCCATTGCCGCCGCGTCCTTTAATCATCTTAGTCTTTTCTAGCCCGCCCCGGAAATCCTTGAAGATAAACCGGTTGTTGAGTGATCGGCCATAAATCATTTTTTTCTGATAGAGGTTCTGCGTCACGATAAGCTCGGCGTAACAATCGGCATTGCTGTCAGTCAGACGTGTTTTGACCTTTGTCGTTATGTCGCGATCCGCAATGGGAACTTCATAAATGACTTCGGTGCCATCTGGCAGGCCGACAGCTTCGGCAAGGTCAATCGTTTTGAACGATTCAACCTGAAAACGCGGACTCAATGCCTCGCGCATATACTCGGCATTCGAGATGTTTTTGTCGCTGTTGATCGCCTGGTTAATCAGACCTGGTCCAAACAGGCCGATATTTTGTGCCTGGCCTTCGATGGTCGGAAAGACATGCAGCGAGCAAGTTGGCTCTGCGGCATTAGCCTCTGGTGCTGTTTCTGCCTCCTGTGCGGATGCGGAAACGGTGATGGCGAGCGCCATCGCGGATAGTGCAATGCGTGGTGTATTCTTCATATTTCCCCCTATTCCCAGGGAAATATTTCCATGCTTTTATTGGCGATGCAATCCTAAAAGTCGCTTGCGGTGATCGTAGCCGATTACTCCTGCCCTGGTCTCCAGCCTTCGCGGGTCATCCCGACAAAGCGGCCATCAAGCCCCTCTGCATTGCGGGTCAGGACATCGTGTAGGGTGGATGTTGCCTCGATCGCCTCGATGCCTTCCTGCGTGAAGGTATCCCGGCGGACCGCCGGGTCGCCCCAGATGTGCTCTGAGAGCAGCGGGTTGGTGAGAGCCTGTGAGAACGCATCCACCGCCACCATGGTTTGTAGTAGCGATGGCAGTGGGCCGTCCTTGGTGCGCGGCTGAGCAAACAGGCCGGTGTAAAACTCTAACCGGTCGACGCTACCATACAGACTTTCCAGTTCGCTCTGCAGCGCGCGGTCCCGGGTGATATCGGCGAAGCTGCTCGCAGGTTCCTCGCCAAAGACCGCCTGATAGCGGGTAAAGGGCGCGATATCATTGTGCCGCGCTTGCTTGACTGCACTTTCCTCCACATCGACCAGGAATGTCGCGGTGTTGTGCAGGCCAAGCTCAGTCGCCTGATTAGCGCTGATATCGGCAAAGGCGCTCGCCAGCCCATGTTCCAGCACCGCCGCATTGTTGAGCCGCAAGGCACCGCCGGGCAGTTTCTTTCCGGCCCAGACCATCATCTGCGGGATCAGCGAATGCCAGCGGTAGAGCAGGCTGAATTCGGCGCTGATCCAGTTTGGTTTGTTCCATTCTGCATTCCACGCGGCGGAGGGATCAGCCTTTAGCATCAGCGGAGTCGAGTTGATGTGATTGATGTATTCCTCAACCACGATCTTGATGAAGATGACGGTGTTGCAGGCGCGCGCGGCGTCAAACACCCGGCCATCGTTCCAGTCGGGATGGCTGCAGGCAATCATATCAGCCAGCCTGTTGTGCTCGCGCAGGAACAGCGTGTTGAGCATGGTCACTTGCGGTGCGGCATTGGCGCGGTCGCCGCCTACCGCGAACAGGGTCTCGCGCATTTCAGACGTGGTGTGATCAATGCCCAGCGGCGTATCGAGCAAAGGCTCACCATCCTCGCCGACAAACTCCGGGTTGAACTCCATACCGCCGGGTTGGAACAGGCGCAGCGGATATTCCTCGCCATTAACGATCTCAGATTTGAGCTTGCCGCGCTTGCCAGGCACCTGAGACAGGGTACGCAGGGCATGGACTTGCGACTGGGTGCGGCCATAGAGCGGGCACAGGTCAATCTCGTGATTGGAGGTGTTGCGTGCGCGGTCTTCAAAACTCTCGCCAGTGGAAAAATTGTTGGAGATCATCGTGCGGATGAAACCGTCGGTGAGATATTGCGCGAAAGCTGGAAACAGGCAGGTTGATTTGGGGCATAGCCGCTGTTCCTCGCCATCGGGCACGCGGAACAGATCGGCGACCCGCGCGCTGTCTGGCAAATCAGGAATGGTCACAGCGGGCAGGTGCCGCGCGCTGTAGCTGCGATCGGTTAGGCCGCGCCAGCTGACATGCTCGCTTAGCGTGCTCCAAGGCTGCGGGCGGCTGCGGGTTTTCTTGACCAGGCGGCCAATCGCAAAACCATTGATCCAGCGCGCGATTCCCGGCGAAATTTTCGATAGGATCGCTGCGATACGATATGCGAACTTGATTAGCATGAACGCCTGACCTCCCCGCTTGCGGCATTGCCGCTCTGGCAAAGGATATAGCGCATCACGGGCAGGCAAGATTGTCGATATCCGACAATCTTGAGGCATAATTTTCCAATGCCTTTAGATTCAGCGGCGGTTTTCGGTTTCTATTTCCGCCTTTTCCGGGCCATCTTCTTGCGCGCCTTGACCGCATATTCGGCAAAGTTCTGCTCGATCCCGACGCGAATTTCTGCGGTTATGCTTTCCAGATCTTCTTCTTCAGATACGGGGAATGCCGTCATCTTGTTTGCGCCTTCGCCTTTGTAGCGAAAATCCCACTCATCGGTATTGCTGTATTGGCGGAAATCGAAATAGCTGGCGAACCGATCGCCCCATACGACGTCTTCGACGAGGTAATGAAAACCGATATGAAGTTCATAGTAGCACGGAGCCGCCGAAGGCGCGCGTCGCTCTTTGCGCTTCTTCGTGACCTTATAATCCTCCAGCTTATCGTGGACGATGACTTGCGTGGTGGCTGGAAGGCCTAAAGTGCCTTTGATGTCGCTGTTCTCAAGCGCCTTCAACTGCAATTCCTGCCCGGCCAATTGATAGAACTGCTCTTCAACTTCGGCTTCATCAAAACCGGGAAACAGAGTGCCCATATTGAAGCCGATGCTGGTGAAGGCTTCACTCGGCCAGATATGCAACTCGCACTGGGCAGCTTCGGCTTCTTGCGCCGCCACTGAAGCCGGATTTGCCGTGAAAATGGCAAGTGCGGCTAGACTTGCAAATCCCATACTCTGTCTTTTCAATCGTTGTCTCATGATCTTCCTCCCCCACAGAAAAACAGTAAGGTATCAGATGCTTTCCAAAACAAAAGGGCCGCCGGATTGCTCCGACGACCCCTTGTATTCGCTATTACGCGAGTGGCTTAGGCAGTTTTGGTGCCGGTCACTGGCATTGCGCCAAATGCGCCTGCGTTGACGTTGCCAGCCAGCGTATCACCTTCGACGGTGGCTTCACATTCAAGCTTCATTGGCATTGGAACAGTCATGTTCATTTCCCAGGTCAGCGTGTTGCCGTCGACCTTACCGTTCTCAACATCCATCGAACCCATTCCGCCGGCCATATTGCCGCTGAACGTGCCGTCGCCATTGTCGACGACGGTGAATGTGCCGGCTTGGTCGCCCATTGGGCTTTTAACGGTGGTGGTATAGCTACCTGAAAGTGACATAATATTCTCCGTTGGTCTTGACTGAGCGGGGTGCTCAGAAACTCTGGCATCCTCATTTACACGCGTGTCAGTAGTGTTCAACCACTATCGCCAGAGCGGCCTGGTGGCTGAACATAACCTCATGCGATTATTCGGCTGAAGGCAGCTCGCGCACCTCCACAGGCATCCCGAGCTGCTCCAGCTGGCTTTGAACGACGCTGGCATCGCCAACGACAACCCAAACGAATTTGTGAGCGCTGATCGCGGCGCGTGCGGCGGCGTCCAGGCTTTCCTTGGTTTGGCCGCGATAGCGATCTACCAGCGTCTCATGGTAGTTGTCCGGGCGCTTAAACTGGGCGTTGGTCTGCAAAGCGCGCAGCACGGCGGCAGAGGTCTCAAATCGGCCGGGCAGTTCACCAACTTCCGCGGCAACATTGCGAGCAAGCTCTTCGTCGGTCACGCCATTAGCGGTAAGAAATTCAGTGGTTTCGCGGATCATCTCCGCCACTGAATCGCCGGTGCGATCGGCCTGAACGCCGCCAGAGATTTGGTACACCACCGCGTTTTCACGTGCCTGCGCTCCGCCGCGCACGCCATAACTCCAACCCTTGGTTTCGCGCAGATTGTAGTTCAATCGGGCGAGGAAGTTGCCGCCCAGCGAGTTGTTGGCATTGGTGAAATCGACATAGGCCGGATCGCTTGCATCCAATGGGGTTAGCTGAGCCCCAAGGATGAAGCTTTGCGGTGAGTTCGGACGGTTGATCAGGATGATCCGATTACCCTCAGCCTCTGCGACATTTCCAAAGTTCTTAGCGCCCTTAGTCTCTGCCGGAGCGGTCCAATCGCCGAACACTGCGTTGAGCGAGGTGACGATCTCATCCAGCGGACGATCAGAGATGACGAAGACTTCGCCATTATCCGGCCGGATCCAGCTGTCCTTGAACGTAACCAGATCATCGCGGCTAATCGCACTGACGCTCTCAACCGTGCTGGTGTTGCCGTAAGGATTGTCAGCGCCGAACACTTCCGGGCCAATCGCGCGCACCGCCACACCTTGCGGCGAATTCATCTGCTGTTTGATCCCGGTGATGGTCTGGGCGCGGACACGCTCCAGCTCGCTCGCATCAAACGCTGGCTCACGGATAATCTTCGACATCAGGTCGAGTGATGGAGTGAGGTTCGCGGAGAGCGCGGAAAGTTGGAAGGTGGAGCGATCTGCGCTGGTGTTGCTAGCAATGTTGACGCCGAGACGCTCGCGTGCCTCTGCAATATCTTGCGAGGACATTGCCGCTGTGCCTTCGTCAAACAGGCCAAGCGTCAGGCCAGCAAGCCCGTCTTTGCCGGCGGGATCAGACGCATTACCTGCATCGAATGACAAGGTGACATAGGTCGCAGGGACGGCATCACGCTTTGCGTAGGTGACCTGCATACCATTGGCCAAGGTCGCTCGCTGCACATCAGGAAAATCGAGCTCTGCTACCATATCGATTGGCGGCGTTGGGCGCTCAACCGAAACGGTTAGAGTGTCATCAGCTGGCGCTTCATCGGTGGCTGCATCTGCAGCCGCGACCGAAGCTGCCTCTTCATAACTTCCATCGCGCTCACCCGGTTCTAGCACAAGAGTAAAGGCAGGGCGGGTCATCCAGCGCTGCATTGCTGCTTTGACGTCGGCTGGTGTCAGCGTGGCGAGAACGTCCAGTTGGGTGCGATAAAACGCTGGGTCGCTGGCCAGCACTTCGCCCCGCGCGAGGGTTACCGCCTTGCCGTCAAAGCCGCCAACCTGCTCAAGGCCGCGAATGGTGCCAGCCAAGGAGCTGGTCGCTGCGCGGCGCACCTCGTCTGCGTTTGGACCTTCGGCGATGTATTCCGCGATCAGCTCATCAAGGCGCGCCTCCAGCGTGGCGAGCTCTACGCCCGGACGCAAAGTGGCGCTGACGGTCAGGATACCGACGCGCTGGAAGTCGAAATTACCCGCCGATACGCCAACGGCCAATTGCTCTTCACGCACCAGAATTTCGTCAAGGCGACTGGAGGACAGCCCACCGAACACGCTGGCGCCCACGTTCAGCGCCGTCAGCTCGTCAGAGGTGATGCCCGGGACCGCCCAATATTTGTTGACGGTGGTCGCTGCGACCTTGTCTTTCATGACCGAGCGTACGTCTTCTTCAAGAACCGGCACGGCGGCCTCTGCTGGACTGTTGACCGGGCCGCGCGCGATCGGGCCAAACCATTTTTCGACCATCGGGCGCGCTTCGGCGGCGGAAATATCGCCGGCCAGCACCAGGGTTGCATTGTTCGGACCGTACTTGTCACGGAACCAATTGCGCACATCTTCCATGCTCGCCGCATCAAGGTCAGCCATCGAGCCGATCACAGAATGGCTGTAGGGGTGACCTTCGGGGAACATTGTGTCGAGAATCTCGTAGAATATGAGGCCGCCCGGCTGATTGTCGCCCTGACGTTTCTCGTTTTGCACCACGCCGCGCTGGTTATCGAGCTTGGCCTGCGTCACTGCGCCTAGCAGATAGCCCATGCGATCGCTTTCCAGCCACAGCGCGCGTTCGAGCGCGGGGCGGGGCACCGTTTGGAAATAATTGGTACGGTCGAAATTGGTTGTACCGTTGTAGTCGGTAGCGCCCATTTCCTGCAGATATTGGAAATAGTCGTTCGGCGCGTTTTCAGAGCCGTTGAACATCAGGTGCTCAAACAGGTGGGCAAAGCCGGTCTGACCCTTAGGCTCGTCTTTGGAACCGACATTGTACCATACGGCAACACCAACTACCGGCGCTTTGCGGTCTTCGTGAACGATCACGGTCAGCCCGTTTTCAAGCTCAAATTCCTCAAACGGAATGGCAACCTGGGAAACCAGATCGCTGAGGTCGCTGGTCGCCTCGGAGGCTGCGGCATGATTATCCGCAATAGCAGGCGCGGCTGTGGTTGCTGCCAGCGCGAGGCCGATGGCGGTGAAAGTGGTGGTGGTGAAACGCGAAAGCATAATAGTCCCCAAAGAAGCTGTGCTTGAAATTGGCCTTATGGTTTTAACCTGATCGTTTTGACCCGATCATTTTGAATAGTCAGCAAATAAGCATGATTGCGCTCAATTGCTAACGGTATATCGCCGGGCGGCGTTGGCGATCACGTCGTCGCGCCAGAAATACACCGGCTTCAACTGATGATCGACGAACAATTGCATCTGATCGGTGTAATGTGGGCTGTCTGGCCGGGTGATGGCCGCGCCGAACGGTTGGACCGAGCGTGAAAACACCCGCCCGCCATCGGTTGGCCACTCAACCCATTGGATAAAGCTGTCGCCGTGAACCAGCGACAATCGACCGTCATTATCTACCTGCCAGGTGGTGGAGGCGCGCAAAGTGTCGGACCCGCCATCTAGCGGTAGATCAACATCCCCTTGGCGCAAACGCAGCAGCTCTGACATGGGCGGGTCGATCCGACCAAAGTGCTCCATCAGATGCGCACGCTTTTCCAACAGGAATTCGCGCGGGTCGGGCGCGTCGTTTTTGTTCTGATATTCGGCCGACATATATTCTCGGATCATCAGCAGAGCGAGCGCGTCGGCCGGGCCTTCGCTGTCGGCGGTGAAATCCCAGCTGAGCAGCAGATCGCGCGCCTCGGTAAGGCCGGCGTCGCCCGCCGGATCGAGCGCCTCCACCGCATCCCACAAATCCGCGACATAGCCCGCGCGCTCGTAGGTCACGTCATATTTTATCCGCTCCAGGTTTTCGCGATCGAGAACGCCCGCCTCAGACAAGAGCATCCACGCGCGGCGCGAGCGGTTAGTCTGCTTTCGCTCGACACCCAGAACGGGCGAGAAATCCGCCGGATCGAGGTCGCTGCCAGCGCCCGCCGCAGTGAAGGGCTCGTTGTTGGAGTTATAGAGCCATCCGGACGCGGGGTTTATCAGCTTGGGCAGTTCCTCATAGCTCACCGTTCCTTCCCAGATTAGATCGCTGCGATTGCCGGGCAGAACGCCGCGCCAATTGGCCTCTACCTCATCCAGCTCTGGCCGGTCCGGGATCGCCGCATTGTAGACATAGGCGATGTTACCCGCCTTATCGGCATAGATGAAATTGGTGCTGGGAATGTCCATTCGCGCCATTTGCGCCTGCCATTCCTCCAGATCGGTCGTCTTGTTGAGGCGGTAATAGGCGTCGAGCTGATCGAGGCTGTCCATCGCGCCATAGCGGATCGCAAAGGCGCCCTTGTCATTGATGATGACCGGGCCGTGGACGCTGCGATGCACCGTACGGCGTACAGGCAGGGTGATCGGGCCGAGCTTCACCGGCAGGGTCACGGTCTTGCTTTCAAGATCGCGCCATTCACCGTCGAGCTCGTACCGCGTGCCGCTCTCGTCCAGGGTCAGTTCGTAAATATCGGTCATATCTGCGCGGTTGACCGTATTGGTCCAGCCAAGGTGCCGGTTATGGCCAAGGAATGGGAAGGGCGATCCGGGGAAATTGGCCCCGGTGAAATGCCAACCTTCCTCGCTCTCCACTGTCAGTTCGTACCACGCGACCCCGCCGCGCAGCGGTTGGTGCGAGTTCGAGATCAGTGTTGTCGGCCCGCCCGACTTGTCCGGCGTTACGGCAAAGGCGTTGGACCCCAGCAATCCGGCATCATCGCCCGCGGCGGGCAAGGGGTGAGGTCGGTAGGAGGTCTGTTCGCTCTCAGCTTGCGCCTCTCCCGGTGCATCATTGCTTGGTCCGGGCGCGCGGGGAAAGCCGGGAATGTCGGGGCCAAACTCGCGGCGCAGCTCCTCTCCAGCAACCAGCGGCCCGATCACATTGCCCAGCCCAAAGAAAAACGGTTGGCGCAGGGCAAATCCGGCGGCCACATCTTTGCCGTTCATAGGAAACAGATTTGCTAGCTTCACCTCGCCGGGATTGTCCGCCGCATATTGGTTGAGGCCGGTGGCGTAGGCTTCAAACAAGGCGCGAGTGTCCGCTGGCAAAGCGTCATAGTGCCGGTCCGCCGTGCCGCGGGCATCGAGCAGGTGATAAGCAAAGTCGAACTGCGCGCCTTCCTCGCCCGCAATCGCGCCGTAGCGTCCGCGAGACATAGCCGCGACATCCTGCAGTGTGAAAAAGTCATCTTCTGACTGAGCAATCGCCACACCAAAGGCGACATCGGCATCGGTCTTGCCGTAAATCTTCGGCACGCCAAATTCATCGCGAATGATTTCAGCGCTGTATTGGTTCTTTTCCGGAGCCTCAGCGGAGGTGGCAAAAAACGGCTCCCACGTCGCCAATCCAATAAAGCCCGCGATCAGCAATACCAGCAGCGTCGCCGCGCTGCGCTTAAACCATTTCATCGACGTGCCTCTCCCGGGACAATATTTGCCCCAGCATCGCCCGCATGCCAGACAAGGTCAACTGCGAAGCGGTGTCGCATACAGGACTTGCAAAGCGCCGGTGGGAACCCACCTAGTCTAGTAATACACCTCTTTTGAGGGCAGCTAATTTTTGAATGAGGGGTCTTTTATGAATCTCGAGAAATTCACCGACCGGGCCAAGGGTTTTTTGCAAAGCGCGCAGACTGTTGCGATTCGCATGAACCATCAGCGGATTACGCCGCTGCACTTGCTGAAGGCATTGCTCGAAGATGAAGAGGGCATGGCAGCAGGATTGATCCAGCGTGCGGGCGGAGAGGCTGGCTTGGCGGTCAGCCAGGTCGACGAAGGGCTGGGCAAGATCCCGGTTGTGACCGGCGGCGGCGCTCAGCAGACCCCTGGTCTCGACAATGACACTGTGCGCGTGCTCGATAATGCGGAGCAGATCGCAGAGAAGGCCGGGGACAGCTATGTGACGGTCGAAATGCTGCTGGTCGCTCTGTCACTCGCATCGGGTGCCGCTGGTGAGGCGATGAAGGCCGCAAGCGTGACTCCGCAAAGCCTCAATTCCGCCATTGATCAGCTACGCGGCGGACGCAAAGCCGACAGCGCGAATGCCGAAAGCTCTTACGATGCGATGGAGAAATTCGCTCGCGATCTGACCCAGGCGGCGCGCGATGGTAAGCTGGATCCGGTGATCGGCCGGGACGAGGAAATCCGCCGGACGATCCAGATCCTGGCGCGGCGGACCAAGAATAACCCGGCTCTGATCGGCGAACCCGGCACGGGCAAAACTGCGATTGCAGAAGGCCTAGCGCTGCGTATCGCCAATGGTGATGTACCGGACAGCCTGAAGGGGCGCACGCTGATGTCGCTCGATATGGGCGCGCTGATCGCGGGCGCGAAATATCGCGGCGAGTTTGAAGAGCGGCTGAAATCTGTGCTCGACGAAGTGAAGAACGCCGATGGGCAGATCATCCTGTTCATTGACGAGATGCACACTCTGATCGGGGCGGGTGCAAGTGAAGGCAGTATGGATGCCTCCAACCTCCTGAAGCCTGCCCTATCGCGCGGCGAGCTGCATTGCATCGGTGCGACCACGCTTGATGAGTATCAGAAATATGTCGAGAAAGATCCGGCGCTGCAGCGGCGCTTTCAGATGGTCTATATCGATGAGCCGAGCGTCGAGGACACGATCAGCATCCTGCGCGGGCTGAAAGAGAAATATGAACTGCACCACGGCGTGCGGATTACCGACGGTGCGCTGGTTGCCTCGGCGCAGCTATCGAACCGTTATATCCAAAACCGTTTCCTGCCCGACAAGGCGATTGACCTGATGGATGAGGCCGCGAGCCGCATCCGTATGGAGGTGGAGAGCAAGCCGGAGGAGGTCGACGAGCTTGATCGCCGGATCATCCAGCTGAAGATCGAGGAAAGCGCGCTTGAAAAAGAAGGCGATGCCAATTCCAAGGACCGGCTGGTCGCTTTGCGGGAAGAGCTGGCCAATTTGGAGCAGGAGAGCGCGGAGCTGACCACACGTTGGCAGAATGAGCGCGATAAGATCCAGGCTGAGGGCAAGATCAAGGAAGAGCTTGATGCCGCCCGGCTAGAGCTGGAGCAGGCCCAGCGGGTCGGCGATCTCGCCAAAGCCGGTGAGCTTTCCTACGGCAAGATCCCCGAGCTGGAGAAGCGCCTGGAAGAGGCCGAAGACCTCAATGAAGACGCGCTGCTGCGCGAAGAAGTGACCGAAGAGGACATCGCAGGCGTTGTGGCCCGCTGGACCGGCATCCCTATGGAGCGGATGATGGAGGGCGAGCGCGACAAGCTGCTGCAGATGGAAGAGATCATTGGCAAGCGCGTGATCGGGCAGTCCGATGCGATTGTTGCCGTCTCCAAGGCTGTGCGCCGCGCGCGTGCCGGCCTGCAAGACCCGGGCCGCCCGCTAGGCTCATTCCTGTTCCTCGGCCCAACCGGCGTCGGCAAGACCGAGCTGACCAAGGCGCTGGCTGAATTCCTGTTTGACGATGACCAGGCGCTGGTCCGCATCGATATGAGCGAGTTTATGGAGAAGCATTCGGTTGCCCGGCTGATCGGCGCGCCTCCCGGCTATGTCGGCTATGACGAGGGCGGGGTGCTGACCGAGGCGGTGCGGCGCAGGCCTTATCAGGTGGTGCTGTTCGACGAGGTCGAGAAAGCGCACACCGATGTCTTCAACGTGCTGCTGCAAGTGCTCGACGATGGCCGCCTGACTGATGGGCAGGGTCGGGTTGTCGACTTTGCGAACACGCTGATCATCCTCACCTCAAACCTGGGCAGTCAGTTCCTCTCCAACCTCCCCGACGATGGTAAGGTGGCCGATGTCGAAAATGAGGTGATGGATGTGGTGCGCGGGCATTTCCGCCCAGAGTTCCTCAACCGGCTGGATGAGATCATCTTGTTCCACCGCCTCGCGATGGAGCACATGGCGCCGATCGTCGCGATCCAGGTGAAGCGCGTGCAAAAGCTGCTTAAGGACCGCAAGATCGAACTTGATCTGACCGAGGCGGCGCTGCGCTGGCTGGGCCGGGTGGGCTATGATCCGGTCTATGGCGCGCGGCCATTGAAGCGCGCGGTGCAGCGCTATCTACAGGATCCGCTGGCAGAAAAGCTGCTGGAGGGTGGTGTTCCGGATGGCTCGACGGTGAAGATCGACGAAGGCGATGGGGAGCTGAAGATGGACGTCGAGAGTTAGGGGCGGGCTGAGGGGCCGGGCGTGCGGCTCTCATAGGCCGCGACCTCTAGCTGCCTGCTCAAGTCGCCCCCTAGAGGAAGGCTTGAACGCCCAAAATCCACTGCCCACATAGAAAAAAGGGCCCCGGTTTCCCGGGGCCCTTTCTTTTAGGTCATGTTTGAACCTGTCGTTGATTAGAACGACTTGGAAACGCCTACGGTGAAGCGACGACCGAATGGATCGCCACCGGCACCGGTAAACGTAGCAGGGATCAAGAAACCGAAGTATTCTTGGCCCTGACGGTTAAACAGGTTGGTCACGTTGAAGTTGAAGCGGAAGTCCGATTCAGTGGTGAACGAGAAGTTCGCGTCAACCGTTACGAAGTCTTCGTACTGGTCAAACTCGCGAGTGTCGTTCGGGCCGGGTGCACGGTTGAACCGTGAAACCAGTTGCTCACCAGTATAGTTTACAACGGTACCGAAACCGAAGTTATCAACTCTGTAATTCAAGCCGATTTGACCACGGAATTCGGGATCATCAACGATAGCATCGATACGTTGCACGTTAACACCGGTCGACGAGTTGAAACGCTCACGGACATAGGTGAGGTTACCCCGAAGAGCGATATCACCTGGCAGGCCGATGCCGTCGAGGCTGGTACGGTAGTTCATCGTGCCTTCGATACCTGAGTACTCAATAAGAGCACCGTTCACGGTACCAGTCGTCACAGCTGGGTTGCCTGGATCGTCAGGGATCTGACCATTGGCATCACGGCGGATCAGAGAACAGAACTGGTTCGCATTTGCCGTGTCTGTGGTGTCGAAGTTCGAGTTGTCGAAGCAAGCTGCCGCGATCTGTCCACCTGTCAGGTTAACGATCGGGTCGGCCAATTCAATATCGATATAATCAACAGTGATCGCCAGATTTGGAATCCAACGTGGTTCAATCACCACACCAAAGGTAAAGCTGTCTGCTACTTCGTTGCGCAGGTTCGGGTTACCACCAGTAAGCTGCGAAACCGAAGCGTTCTGTGCCAGAAGCGGGGTTGCGCCCGGGAATTGTGCCAAGAACGCGTTACAGTTGGCTGTCCGAGTTTCGGGAACAGCACCAGCGCCGATGCTCTGTGGTGAACAGAAATCACCAATAAATCCGCGGACGACGATTTGTGGAGCGAAGAGCTCAGTAATCGCTGGTGCACGGAACGAACGGGTGAAGTTACCACGGAAGGTGATGTCCGGAATGATGCCGAACGCACCACCAGCACTCCATGCTGTGAAGCTACCATTCACCGAGTTGTCGACGTAACGGACGCGACCGAAGGCATCGAGACGGTTGATGAAGAAGTCATTTTCAGGAGTGATGATCGGAACGAAAAGTTCGCCGAACAATTCATTGACTTCGAAGGAACCGCCAATGTCAGAAACTGCGGCGTTTAGACCGCGACCTTCTTCTGCAGGTTCAGACGCATCGAAGAAACCTTCTTCGCGGCGGAATTCGTAACCCACGTTGAACGATACTGGGTTGCTGAACAATTCGATCAGGTCACCACCAACGTTGGCGTTGAAGACATACTGTTCGAGTGTGGACACGTTACGATTTTCGAATGTGATGTAGTCAATCGCTTCATCCGTCGCCGTGCCGAAGCCAAACAGGCTGACCGGTGTACAGTTCGGGTCAGCAATCGGAAGGATGCCTCTGGTTGCCTCAAGACCTGGGAATGCCACGAAATCGAGGTCCGTACGGCACTCGCTGAGTGCGTTGACGTAATTTTGCAGGTCGATGTCCTGACGAAGGTCAACGATCTTTGAACGACCGTAATTCAAGCTCGCTTCGTAGTTCCAGGCACGGTCGCCAAAAACTTCGAACTCACCACGGACGCCGCCAACAAAACGCAGCAGTTGATTTTCTGTGCTGGTCGAAGTGTTCGCAAGGTCAAGGTTTACACGAGAAATCTCGAACAGTCTTTCAGTGGTCGGATCAGCGTCATCGTCGCCAAGCCCGACAAGAATACCACGGGCCTGATCGGTCAACAACGGGTTGGCTGCGCGGAAGAATACCGAACCAAGGCTCCCGCCGAGCAGTGAGGTGTTGAAACCGGGTTGCTCAACAAGGTTTGTGCCTACCGATTCAAAGTACATGCCTTCGAAGAACAGCTCGACATTATCGGTCAGATCGTAGTTGGCATAAACCTGAGCGCTGAAACGCTCAAGATCAGATGTCAGCTGCTCGAAGTCAGCGAAGCGGAAAGCATCGCCGTCACGACCGAAGAACGCGCGGTCTTGCGTGCCTGGGTCCAACGGACGCAGAGTTCCGTCTGGATTGAAAACGAAGTTGTTTGCGCGAGCTGCCGGATCAAAGAAGCCAGCACCGCCTGTGAGATCGACAACACCGCCTTGGGTAATGCCAGGCAGACCGAAGCCTGTGCAAAGCACAATCGCTGGGATGCCGTCGCCCGCGCCCGTGTCAGCGCCGATATTCGGATTCAAGTTCGTTGTGCGATCAATCCCGACAGCGTTCGAGCAGCCCGCAATCGCCGCACGCTCGTTTGCGCGCTGGTTCGAGAGAAGACCGTCTTGGCGAGAATAGAATGCAGTTGCAGTAACGTTACCACGGCCACCATCGAAGTTTGTGCCGAAGGTACCAGTCAATTGGTACTGAAAGCTGTCGCCCTCTTCGGTGATCCCGGAGGTGCCACCAAGTTCAAGACCTTCAAAATCATCTTTGAGGATGAAGTTTACGGTACCGGCGATAGCGTCCGAACCATAAATCGGTGCACCGCCGATCGATACGACGTCGATACGTTCGATGAGAGCGGTTGGCAGAATATTCAAGTCGACCTGAACGCCAGGGTTAGCCAGACCATTGTTCGCGGGTGAGTTCGATGAGACAACGCGGCGACCATTGATCAGGGTCAGAGAGCGTTGTGAGCCAAGACCGAAGATGTTGATGAAGTTGGCGCCAACACCTGACTCACCTTGGTTGCCATCTGGCGTGACGGAGTTCCGAATAGCCGGAAGGTCGTTCAGCGCGTCCGCAGCGTTGATGAAGTTACGATCACGAAGATACGCATCATCAATAAACTGAGTCGGCTCAAGGTTTTCAATGTTCGGATTGCGGATACGCGAACCCGTAACAATGATGCTGCGCTCATTCTCTAGTTCGGCTGATTCAGTGGTTACGTCCTCCGCAACCTCTGAATCTTGGGCAAATGCTGGCGTTGATGCGAGCGCGAGCCCGACTGCCAACGATCCGGCACTAAGCCGGAGTTGTGTTGAGATTTTCATTTGGTTTCATACCCCTATGATTGGTCCAAATCTTTTTTGTGAATGCGATAATTGGCATTCTTTTAGGAAAGCACTCATCGCCTAGGCGTTGTGCGACTTTACGATGACGTTCTCTCCTTCGATAAGGTACTAGCCAGCCAAAATTCGACGCTGCAACGCCAAGACTCTAAGCCAGCTATTCCTGCACTGAGTTAAGACCGTTCTGGGTTTGAATGTGAAGCGTTACATCGCGACTTTTGAAAATGAACGCGCAGTGTATCAGAATTGCAACATAGCAGATCACCTGCAAAATGGAGGCAATAAAGTCGACTTTGGGCGTCCAAGATTGCCGCTCTGGAACGGCAGTTGATGTGTTGCTGGCGGCGCTCAATCTGATGGCAGGAAAGTTGAATTGCCTGGCGAACTGGGTGATGGGCAAAAAAGGGGGCAGCGGAAAACCGCCACCCCCTCCTTTGGGTGTTACCTATAGCAACAGTTAGAATGCGAACTTCGCAGACACTGCGTAGCTCCGCCCACGAATATCGTAGACCGACGGGAATGTATTGCCCGAGTTGTTGGCAGTTGAACCAATGTTGGAACCTACGATTGGCGGCTGCTTGTCGAGCAAGTTCTGAATGCCAACGACAACAGTCAGTGGGTCCAGATCGGCACGAAGTGTCAGATCGAAGTAGCTAAATGCATCGATCGATTCGAACTCAGGCTGGAAGTTTCCTGCCTGGGCCGGTTCGATTTCGAAGCTGTCGATCCAACGCCAGTTTAGTGACAATGCAAGCACATCATAAGTGAACGTGTTGCGCCAGTTGAACGAGAGTTCCGGGTTAAGAGCACCCGAACCGACTCCACCGCAGTTGGTCGAGAAGAACCCGACACATTCACGATTAACGCCAACTGCCGACGACTGGAATTCTTCATTCGCAGTCCAGTTACCAGCAAAGTTGGATGACCATCCGATATCTGCGGTTAGATCAGTGCTGTAGCTAACGTTAATGTCGATACCGTCAGTAAAGATGGTGCCCTGGTTGGAGAAAGGCTGTGGCAGGCCAGGAGTGGTTGCCAGTTCACCGAACAGGTTACCAGTCGCCGGGTTACGACGGATACTGGTGCAGTTCGGATCAGCAGCCGAAGCGCCATCGATCGCGAAATTGCCTTGAGCGTAGTCTGTGCCAAAACAAAGCGCGAAGATGTCATCTTCAGTAGCCTGTGTGATCGCGTCGGTGACGGTGATGTTGTAGTAGTCAATCGTCGCAACGAGACCAGGAGCAAAGTCCGGCTGGAACACCATGCCGATGGTCCACGTATCGGCGTCTTCCGCATCCAGGTTCGGGTTGCCGCCCGATGTCACGTTCACCTGACCAGCCGGGTCGACGATGATCGAACCAATCTGGCTCGCATCGGCACCCTGCGCAAGGCAGATTGCCCGAAGATCGGCGTTACCGGCCGGAGTGCCTCCGGCACATGGGTCAGCTGAGAAGTTTGCGAGACCGGTGACCAGTGGCGAGAACAACTCGAAAGTGTTCGGAGCACGTGTCACGCGTTGGAAGTTACCGCGAACCTGCAGCGAAGGCACCGGTGACCATGTGCCACCAACTTTCCAGGTGTATTCCGTGCCCGTGGTTGAATAGTCGGAAATACGACCACCCAATTGCAGGGTCAGCTCGTCAGCGAATGACGCGCCCTCAACAACCGGAATGACAAGCTCCCCGAAGACTTCCGACACATCGTATGAACCTGTGAAGTCGACAGCGGCCGCGCCGTTACCGAGAACTTCTGAAGGAGTCTGCGATGCGACGTCCGAAGCAGTACCGGCCAAGTAGTCACGATACTCTACGCCCAGCACGAAGTTAACGCCGTTTTCTGCCCATGGCAGGGTAAGGCCTGGTTCACCGGAGATAAAGCCGCCAACCTGGAGCAGTTCGTTGAAGTTCGACTGTTGGTTGCCGGTATCGATGAATGCGATGGCTTCAGGCTGGATCGTGCCAGTGTCGCCAAAGATATTGATCGGGACACAGCCACCAGTTGGGTCAATGCACTCGGTTGTGCTGACAGCGTTGAGCGACTGGATCAGTCGCGAACGCAGGCCGTTGCCTGACTGACGCCGAGTACGCTCGCTTTCACCGTAGGCGAAGAACGCTTCGTACTGGATATTGTCACTGATATCTCCGCGCGCACCGGCCTTGATTTGGAACACATCTGTTTCTCGAACCGAAAGCCGCTCACCGAACTCTACAAAACGGCGACCCAATGTAAGGTTTGTCGTTGTAAAGTTTGGATCGTTCGGATCGGTTGCTGCGCGAGCCGCAGCGCAGGCTGCTGGATCAAGGAATGGTTCTACAACACCAAGAGCGCTCTGCTGAGGCGTAGTAGCGGTCGCAGCTTGGAAGAGAACGGTGTCACGTGCACAGATCTGATCGACCAATGCATCAGGCAAGAACGGGTTCGACAGCGGGATAGCGGCCGTAACTCCGAACGTTCCCGAGGGAGCGCCGTTCGTTTCAACTGTGCTGTTTACGTACATCGCTTCGCCGAAGAACTCTAGCGACGGGCTAACTTCATAGTTACCCTGAGCGTAGATGCGATACTGTTCCAGCGGAGTCTGGAAGTAGTTGAACGGGTTGAAGTTGAACGGCGTGAAGCCTGGCTCGACACCTCCGGTGGCAGGATTGAGCTGCACAAAGCCGTTGTTGACTTCGTTGCCCGTATCCGGATCGATACCGATATTGTTCAACAGGCCGCTCGCGCCGCCAGCGGCAGACAAGCGGATTGGGGTGGTCGTAGATGAACCACCGGGATTGCCGCTGATCGAGCTGATGTTGAAGGTTGAGAAGTCGCGATCGCCCTGACGCAACGGATCACGATTGGTGTAGCCTACGTTGAAGACTACGTTGCCGCGGCCGTCTTCGAGGTTGGCACCAAGGGTAAGGTCAGCACGGAAAACGTTGCCATCGCCTTCTTCCGTGATGTTGTTGGTGATGTTGAGCTCAGCACCTTCGAAATCACGCTTGGTGATGAAGTTGATCACGCCCGAAATAGCGTCGGCGCCATAAGTCGAGCCGGCACCGCCGGTCAGCACATCAACACGTTCCAGAAGCGCAACTGGTATCACGTCGAGATTGACTTCGAGAGTTGTGGTCGACGGGATCACGCGCGTGCCGTTCAGCAGCGAGATGTTCCGGTTCGAGCCAATACCGCGAAGGTTGATCAGGGTAGAACCGCCGTTACCGTTATTGGTGTTGGCGCCGACGCTGTTAACAACGCCAGGGATCTCTCGGAGAACTTCTTCAACACCGCTACTTTGTTGCAGAAGGATTTCACCTTCGCCAACAACGGCAACTGGGCTTGAGAGCTCGAGGTTGGGGTTAGAAACACGGGTACCAGTAACGATAATCGTGCCTTGCGTTTCGGCTTCACTGCCAGCAGCGGTGTCATCGGTTTCGGCATCTTGAGCAACGGCCGGAACCGATGCCAATGCTAAACCGACGGCGAACGAGCCAGCGCTCAGCCGGAGCTGATTGGAAATCTTCATATGATTTCATACCCTTATGATAATGCCAGCCAAAGTTCGGCTGACAAATGTCAAGATGCAATCCAGTCCCGGATTCCGACCTTAATGTCAGTATCAAAAGGCATCCAATTTATCGGCAAAGGCGTAACAGAAGCTACGTGAGCAACATTCTCACATAAGCTTTTAGACCCACCATTCCCTGCCCTCGAATTAGTAGCCTTTGCGCGATTAAGGAAAGCACGACGGTTAGCTTTCGCGAAATTGAAATCGCGGTGTAGCAGCTGTGCAACACTCCTAAATCGCTCGAATTAACCAACAGAATCCGCCTTTTCATGGGGTTCTTTGCTTTGCTTCAATTTGACTTAGTAACACTTCAGTCTTTGCCTTGGACAAGCTGTGACAATTGTGATGCGCAAAGGAAGCTCAAATCACGCTCAGAATCTCGGTTGACGTTTACGTAAGCGGACCTTACCTCGGTGGCCATAACATGGAGCAGGTCCAAGAATGGGGCCGCCCGGACACTGCCGTGAGAGGACATGCCGCTATGACCACCGCTTATATCGTTGACGCCGTTCGCACAGCCGGAGGGCGCCGAGGCGGCAGGCTTGCTGGCATTCATCCGGTTGATCTTCTGGCTCATTCGCTCGACGCGATTGTTGAGCGCAGCGGCATTGATCCCACCGTGATTGATGATGTGGTGAGCGGTTGTGTCAGCCAGGCGGGTGAGCAAGCCGGGCAGGTCGGCCGGATGGCGGTGCTCGCGTCAAAGCTGCTGCCACAAACAACGCCAGCCGTGTCGATTGATCGCCAATGCGGATCTTCTCAGCAAGCGATCCAGTTCGCTGCGCAAGCCGTGATGAGCGGGACGCAGGACGTCGTGATCGCGAGCGGCGTTGAAAGTATGACCCGCGTTCCGATGGGTTCTAACATGACGTTGCATATGAAAGAGGGGCTGGGCAATTACATGTCGCCCGGCGTTATGGAGAAATATCCGGGCGTTCAGTTCAGCCAGTTCATGGGCGCAGAAATGATCGCGAAGAAGCATGATTTTTCCAAAGAGCAGATCGACGCATTCGCGCTGGAGAGCCACAAGCGCGCGATCGCGGCGACCGAGGCGGGCGCATTCAAAGACGAAATCGCGCCGATTGCGATCGAAACGCCGGAAGGCGATGCCATGCACACGGTGGATGAAGGGATCCGCTTTGATGCGACGCTTGAAGGGATTTCGGGCGTCAAACTGCTCGCGCCAGAGGGGCGGATCACCGCCGCCTCTGCCAGCCAGATTTGCGACGGATCCTCTGCGGTTCTGGTGGTGAGCGAAGAGGCTCTTAAACGCCACAATCTCACGCCAATGGCGCGCATTCACAACCTCACCGTCACGGCGGGCGACCCTGTTATCATGCTGGAAGAGCCGCTGTTTGCAACTGACCGCGCGCTGGAACGCGCTGGCCTGAAGATCGACGATATTGATCTTTACGAGGTCAACGAGGCTTTCGCTCCTGTACCGATGGCATGGCTGAAGCACACGGGCGCCGATCCAGAAAAGCTGAACGTGCATGGCGGCGCGATTGCACTGGGCCACCCGCTCGGCGCGTCGGGCACAAAATTGATGGCAACGCTCGTCCATGGGCTGAAACGTCATGGCAAGAAATACGGCCTGCAAACGATGTGCGAAGGCGGCGGCGTTGCTAATGTCACCATCGTTGAGGCTCTTTAAGAATAAAAACTCATTTGAGAGGAATTGAAACAATGGAAGTATCTGCAAACACCCCAGCCGTCGTCACCGGCGGCGCATCCGGCCTCGGCGCGGCAACGGCCCGCGCACTCGCGGTCAAAGGCGCCAAAGTCGCCATCTTCGACATGAACGAAGAGAAGGGCGAGGCCATGGCCGCCGAGATTGGCGGCGTGTTTTGCAAGGTCAATGTAACCAGCGATGAAGACGTGGACGCTGGCTTTGCTAAGGCGCGCGAAGTGCACGGCCAAGAGCGGATTCTCGTGAATTGCGCTGGCATCGGCAATGCGATCAAGACCGCCAGCCGCGACAAACAAACTGGCGAGATCAAGCACTTTCCCGTCTCTGCTTTCGACTTCGTCATTCAGGTGAACTTGATCGGCACGTTCCGCTGCATCGCCAAATCGGCGGCCGGCATGATGACGCTCGACCCGATTAATGAAGACGGCGCGCGCGGCGCGATGGTCAACACGGCATCGGTCGCCGCTGAAGACGGTCAAATTGGCCAGGCGGCCTATTCCGCATCGAAGGGCGGCGTTGTCGGCATGACCTTGCCAATCGCTCGCGACCTGATGCGCGAAGGCATTCGGGTGAACACCATCCTGCCCGGCATCTTCGAAACCCCGTTGATGAACGCTGCACCGCCGCAGGTGAAGGAAGCACTCGCAGCCTCCGTTCCATTCCCGAAACGTCTGGGCAACCCTGACGAGTACGCGAAGCTAGCGATGACGATGATCGAAACCGGCTACTTCAATGGCGAAGACGTGCGCCTCGACGGCGGTATCCGCATGGCACCGCGTTAATGGTCTGACCCTTGATTAACTTGCCCCCTTAGGCGCATGCCTAGCGATAGTTTATCGGGACTTAGTAAAGAAGGCGGGAGGGTCTGTTGGCTTACGAGAAAAACTCTGGATCTCGAGCCACCGGACTCTTCCGCTTCTTTTCACTAGCGTTTGCTTTTCTCTTCCTGACTGCCAATCCCGCCCTCGCCGAGGAGGGGGATAGAGCCGGACTACGCCTCGAAAAGGTTTGGAGCTATGACGGCGGGGGCTATGGCTCAGATTTCAAGCTGGAGCCGACACTCGCGATCACGCCAGAGCATGTTCTGGTGGCTGGCTTCATGCCCAAGGGGGATCGGCAGCATCAGGTAATCCGCGCGTTCGATATTGAAAGCGGTGAACCCGGCGACGTCCTCAATCACCCTGATGCACGGCCATTTGACGGATTTGGCGAAGCGATCGCAGCGAATGATCACTTTGTCGTCACCGTCCTTCATCGTAAGCATTCACCAGAAGCTGGCGGCCAGTTGCTGGTCTACGACGCGAAGACCCTAAAGCTGCTGCGCCGCATAGAGAACCCGCGCGCCGAGGAATCTGCGTGGTTTGGGATCGCTGGCCTGGCCTTGGACGGTGAGCGCATTCTCGTGTCTGTTTCAACAACTAGGGACAGGCGCGCCAGCGCTTGGGTGTTCAGCGCCAAAACTGGGGAAATATTGCTTACCATTGATGAGCCGAACGTACCCGAAAATGGTCGCCGCCTGAGCTATTTTGGCCATACGATCGCGATGAACGAAACGCATATCGCCATCGCTTCAAATGGTCACTCGGGGCCGACCGGTCTCTATGCGCGGGGCGAGGTCTGGGTCTTCGATGCGAAAGATGGCTCCTTTCAATATAGGTTCGATAGGCCGGTATCAGAAAAGGCGACCATGCTTGGTCGGTCACTCGTTCTATCGGATGGCCGGCTACATGTATCGAGTTTGGGCGAAACGGGCCCTTCGAATTGGCCCACAGAGCGTGTGCACTCTTATGATCTGGACAGCGGCGAATTGTTATTCACGCTCGAGGACCGAGGTGCCCCAACAACGACTGATGAAATCTTGAACGGAGTCAGTGGGGAAGGGTTTCCATCGGGCCTGACCGGTGAGCGAAATTTGCTGATTTCGGGCCTTCCGGACTGGCCGAATTCGTTGGCGGGACAGGGCGGGTTGGTCGTACTCGATGGCACCACGGGTGACCGCCTTTTGACCTATCACCACGAAGCCGGTCAGGAAAACGCACGCTTTGGGCGCGCTCTTGCCGCCGGATACGGATTTGTCGCGGTGGCGGAAGAGGTCCGCACCGACAAAGGCTTGATCCAGCGCGTAACGCTCTACCGGTTGTTCTCAACTGACTAGCCTTGCGCGCCGTCACAAGCTCGAAAGGGGCAATCTCAATGAAAATGGCTACCGCTTAGGATAGCAAGGACTGGCGGACAGGAGCAGGATTGAGCAAGGCGCGGAGTTCGGCTTGATCGAACTGATTTAAGGGCTTGTTGAGAAGGACAGTTTTCTTCCTCCAAGAGGTGTGTCAGAGTTCGTTCGCAACGGAGAGAACCCACATGACCGAATACACCCAGATACTCGTCGACAAGGCCGATGGCATTGCGACCATTACGCTCAATCGTCCGGAAAAGATGAACGCATACACCCGCACGATGGGGACGGAGATCATTGCGGCGATGGATGATATCGACGCGGATGACGCGGTGCGCGCGGTGATCTTTACCGGCAGCGGAGAGAAGGCGTTTTGTGCAGGCGCGGACCTGACGCCGGAAGGCGGGGGGCACGTGTTCTCTGACCCCGAAGAGGTGGACGATCTGTCCGATCCTAAGGTTCGCGATGGCGGAGGATTGCTGACCCTGAGGCTCTATGAGAGCACAAAGCCACTGATCTCTGCCTGCAATGGCGTGGCAGTGGGTGTGGGTGCGACCATGCAGCTAGCGATGGATATTCGGCTCGCGAGCGATACTGCGCGCTATGGGTTCGTCTTTGCCCGGCGCGGGATTGTGCCAGAGGCGGCCTCAAGCTGGTTCTTGCCCAGAATCGTCGGGATCAGCCAGGCGCTTGAATGGTGCTATTCTGGCCGGGTGTTCGGCGCAGAGGAAGCGAAATCGGGCCGGCTGGTGCGCTCTGTTCATGTGCCGTCCGATTTGCAGCATGCGGCCCGAGAGCTCGCAAACGAGATCGCCGAAAATACCTCCGCTGTGTCGGTCGCTATGACCCGGGCGATGATGTACCGGCTCGCCAGCGCAGACCATCCGATGGAGGCGCATAAGATCGACAGCCGCGCGATCTACCGCCTCTCGCGCGGTAAGGACGCGAAAGAGGGGATCGCCAGCTTCCTTGAAAAGCGCAAAGCCATCTATCCCGGTAAAGTCACCGAAGACATGCCAGATTTCTATCCCTGGTGGGACGAGGCGACCTACGAATAGCGTTTGCTGAACGGCCAAGCTTGCATTCGCGGCTGGTTTCATGGGAAACCAATGCCGTGAGTAATAAGGTTGCAGCGAACAAACGGAGCGCAGAGGTGAGCCAAGCAGGGGGCGAACATAGGAGAGCGGGCACGATTCAAACCGGCGCTCTCTCGACAATGCCGGGACAACTCGCGGACTTTCTCCCCTACCAGCTGTCAATTGCGTCCAATGCTGTCAGCAGCTTGATCGCTGAGCGCTATCGCAAACGCTTTGGCCTGAAGATTCTGGAATGGCGGGTGATGGCAGTGCTTGGCGATGCCAAGGATGGCACAGGGCGGCTCACACAAAGAGCCCTGACCGAGGCGACCTTGATGGATAAGGTCGCGGTTAATCGGGCCTGCAAAGTGCTTGAGGAACGCGGGCTTATCGCCCGGGCTCCCAATGCGCGCGATGGACGTTCGCACCTGCTGGAGCTGACCGAAGATGGGCGGGCCATTCACCGCGAAGTGATGCCGCTGGCGCAGGCGACCGAGAGCGAACTCTTTGCCGATTTCACAATTGATGAGCAGATGAAGTTTCGCGAGCTGCTGCATCGTATGCGCGAGCGCGCCGGATTGCTGGGCGAGGGCGCTGAAGCGGTCTGACGCGGACCCCAACCTCCCAATACAATTCGACCCCAAACAAAAAAGGCCCGGCTGTGTAGCCGGGCCTTTCGTCTGTGCGCCGTTTGAGCTTGCTCCATGCCAAGCGGCGCGTTGAGTGATGTCGGATTTTATTCCTTAATCAGTGCATCCGAGATCGAGCAAGCTGCTGGACCAAGGATAACGATGAACAGCACCGGTAGAATGAACAAGATCAACGGTACGGTCATAATCGCTGGCAGACGGGCGGCCTTTTCCTCGGCGCGCATCATCCGCTCGTTACGGAACTCTGCTGACAGGACCCGCAGCGCGGATGCCAGCGGTGTACCATAACGCTCGGTCTGAACCATGGTTGTCACCACGCCTTTGACAGCGTCAAGATTGACCCGATAAGCCAGATTGTCGAACGCTTGTTTCCGCTCGTTCAGGAAGGACAGCTCAATCGCGGTGAGGGCAAATTCATCGCCCAGTTCCGGATAGGCGCGGCCCAGTTCCTTGGCGACGCGGTTAAACGCGGCATCGACCGTAAGACCGGCTTCTGCGCAAATGACGAGCAGATCGAGCGCGTCTGGTAGGCCTCGCTGGATTTCCAGCGTCCGTTTGCTTGCCTTGTTGGACAAGAACAATTCTGGAGCTTTGTAGGCACCAAAGACTGCCACGGTGAGCGCACCTGCACGCTTGAACGCACCCCAGTCTGGGAAGAAATCGAGTAAGTATATTACGGTCGCTGCGATTGCCCCTATCACGATAGGCAAGATCGCTCGCAGCATGATGACGTAAACCGCGAGTTCTTTGTTGCGGTATCCTGCGTAAGCCAGCTTCTGCTGAATGTCTTCAAGCTGACTATCCTGCAGGATCTTCATACTGTCGAGGCGCTCTTTGACCTTGTCAGTGCCTTCGGTCTTACGGACCAGGCTGGCGCGTTTTTTGGTATTGCCAGTGACAATACCAGCTTTGAGCTCGTCGCGGCGTTCCTCAAGCGCTTTAACACGCTTGGACATTGGATCTTTGATCGTCACGGCGGCATAAATCGCCATGATCACAGCAAAGGCAGCAAGGCCAGCCAGGATTGTACCGACGACAATAACGTCGAAACCAAGCAAAGTGGGGCCGGGTTGAGGATTAATCATAGTATCTCGTCCCTCACTTAGATTTCAAAGCTGACCATTTTGGCCATGATAAACACACCAATCGACATCCAAGTCAGGCCGCCCAGACCGGCAATGATAAGTCGGTCCTCAGTAAAGAAGCCGCCAAGATAGCCTGGGTTGATCCACCAGATCATCGCAAAGACGATGAAAGGCAGCGAGCCAACGATGTAGGCAGAAGCTTTGGATTCAGAGCTCATCGCTTTGATTTTCAGCTTCATTTGCGAGCGTTTGCGCAAAACATCAGCCAGATTCGACAGTGTCTCTGCCAGGTTACCGCCGGTCTCGCGCTGAATGGCCAGCGTGATGCAGAAGAAGTTGAATTCCGGAATGCCAAGCCGATCAGCGGTCTCCTGGAGCGATTCCTCCATAGTGCGGCCGATGCGGATGCGTTCGGTGATGCCCTTGAACTCGATGCCCACTGGGCCTTCGACTTCTTGCGCAACAACGCCCAGAGTTTCGGTGACTGGCAAGCCAGAGCGTAGGCCCCGGACGAGCAACTCAATGCCGTCAGGAAATTTTGCGTTGAACATTGCAGTGCGCTTTTTGATCATGAAATTCACGACCAAATGCGGAATGCCAGCACCAAGCAATAGGCCAACACCAAGCGAGAGCAAAAGTGCGCCGGATTTGATGTAAACCAACACTGCAAACACCAAGGCAAGGCCAAGGGTCGCATAGAGATATTGCGACAATGTCCAAGGCTTACCGGTGCGATCAAGCCGAATGGCCAGCGCTTCGGTGCGTGAGCTTGCGCCAGCGACCTTTTGAGCCTTTGGCTTGCGAGCCGCGATCGCTTTTTTCAGTTGCGCATCAACTTTGGCGTCGGTGCTTTGCGAATGGCGATACCTCAGGGCCTCAAGGCGTCGTTTCTGAGCCTTGCCCGAGTTTGAGCCAGTCGCGAGGACGTAGCCGCCAACGAGGACTGCAAAAATCACCGTAGTGATGAGCAGGATTTGCAAGATATCCATGCTTTCCCTTCCCGCCTTTTCTTGTTTAGGCGTGACCGATCAGCAAGCGAGGAGAGGAGCGCCGCGCCGATAATTGCCGCGAGCCGCCCCTCTGATGCTTGTTATTCAGCCGGTTCGGCCTCTGACTTGTCTTTCTTCGACAACAGCGACTTCAGATCAAACCCGCCCAAAAGCGACTTCTTCTCTTCTGTCAGTGCTTCCAAATCGTCTTCATCGGCGCCCATAATCCGCTCACCAATCTGCTTGATAACAGCAGTGGATTTGCTCGAGCGGTTGGCATCAACGAACACTTGGCCAAGCTTCGCAGCATTGGACGCGGCTTTGATGTCGTATGGAATTACGAAATCAATCTTGCGCTCAATTGATGCTTCAAAGTCAGCTTTGCTGATCTCAGCGGTGGCGTTTTGAACCTTGTTGGCAACGACCATCGGATGGGCGTGCGCAGCATTGGTTTTCAGCCAAGACAGAACGCGAATTGTGTCACGTGCAGATGCCAGGGTCAGCTCGCAGGTAACCAGAACGAGGTTAACCTCGCCCAGCAGATGCGGGAAGTTGATCAGCATATTGCGCGGCAAATCGATCACAGTCATTTCAAACGCTTGGCGGAATTCTTCCTCCAATTGTAAGAATGCCGCGCCATCAGTCATCAATGGCTGATTGATCGGTGCCTCAGCAGACAGGATCGACAAATTATCGTTGGCGCGGATCATGGCGCGCTCAATGAAGAGCCCATCAATCCGGCTTGGATTGTCAATCGCATCGGTCAGGCCGCGACCTGGCTCCAGATCCAGCGCAAGTGCGCCGGTGCCGAAATGCACGTCAAGATCAAGCAGTGCGGTTGGCGCATTGTGTTCATCACTGAACAGCCATGCCAGCGAAGTTGCCAGCGTTGACGCGCCAACGCCGCCGCGCGTTCCAACCACTGCGGTCGAAATATGGCGCTGCACTTGCTCCGCTTCGCCGGCTTTTGGCGAGGTGAAGACGTTAAGAGCCTGATTCAGCGAATCGTGGATCTGTTGAGCAGACAACGGCTTCAGCAGATAATCGTGAATGCCGCTGGCAAGCAGGTCACGATACAGACGTACGTCATTGACCTGGCCAATAGCGATCACGACAGTACCGGGCTCGCAGACCTCAGCCAGTGCGTTGATATCATTCAGCGGGTCGCCGCTTTCAGACAAATCAACGAGCAGGATGGCAGGGCTGGCGCTGACTGACAGCGATTGGATCGCGTTGCGCAGTCCGCCTTTGTTGCACTTCTCTGGCTGCCAGCCCATTTCGATGACCACTGGACGCAGAACGTCGAGTGCGTTGTCATCGCAGATATAGGCCGCAAATGGATCACGATTGCCGGGTAGTCCGGAATTCCAAGGCGCGTTCATGGATCAATTCCCTCCGGTTGAAGCTGCTGGAAGACCACCTGCACCAGACGGTGCAGTGTTGCGGAACTGGTCGATGGCTTTGGTGCCGCTGGCGACGACGGATTCGCCAGTGCCTTTCTTGCCTTCGAGCAGGTCTTGCGGATCGGCGATCATTGCAGCGATGTTGCTGTTGGTCGCACAGCCGTAGTTTGGGCTGGTTGCGTTGTTGTAGTTCATGTCCGATGTGGCTGACCAATCAGGACAACCTGGAACTGAAGCGTTCGACCGGGTGATCACAATGCGGGCTTGACCCGGATTGAGGAAGCCAGCAGTCGTCGGAGCTGTCGCGCTGACAAGCAGGCCGTATCGTCCTGCTAGATCGCTAACGGCGGTCTTCAGCGCAGGGTTGTTGGTTGGATCATCAATTGAAATCCGATCACCATAGGCCAGTTCCATTGTGTCGAACCAACCATCAACGCGTTGCTGTTCAGAGATTGGCAGACCAGAGCGATTGGTCTGCACGTCAAGCGTAAAATTGGTTCGCTCAACCACTGGCTGCTTGGTGCTGTATAGACTCCGATCGGTTGGCATACCGCCGCATCCGGCGAGCGCTGTTCCAAGCGAGAGGGCAATGGCAATAGCGGGCAGTTTGGCCAGCTTACTATGAGTTGCTTTGGGCATCATTCTTACCTTTCTCACTTCGATTAGAGGCTAAAACCTGGAGCCGCGGCGTCAGCCTGACGGTCTTTTTTCCGGTCTTTTTTCTTGGCGCGACGTTCATCATCACGGCTGGAGCCGGGAACGATTGCAGCGGGATCAGCAGCGCTTACCGATGGTTCAGGTGCGTTTTCGTCACCAGCAGCCGTTGGTCCAGGACGGGTCGCACCGCTTTCGCTGGCGCTGTCTTGGTAGCCAAGCAGTTGCTGGATCTCGTTTGCTGCACGGAAACCATCGGTTGGCAGTTTGATCTGGTTTGAATTGACTGGCTTCACCAGATACGGCGTTACGATGATTACCAATTCGGTCTCGCCCTTACGATAGGCGCGCGAACGGAATAGGTTGCCTAGGATTGGAATGTCACCAACGCCTGGGGCCTTGTCGATCGAGTTCTGCGAGTTGTTGCTCATCAAGCCAGCAATCATGAAGCTTTGGCCAGAGCCAAGCTCGACGGTTGTTTCGGTCCGGCGGATTGTGAGAGCCGGAACCTGGAAGCCGTTGAGAGTGACCGCGCCTTGCGTTGAAAGCTCAGAAATCTCTGGGCGAACCCGCAAAGAAATTCGACCATTGGCCAGAACCGTAGGCGTGTAAGCAAGGCTAACGCCGAAATTGCGATACTCAATCGAAACCGAGCCGAGACCCTCGCTGATCGGGATCGGGAATTCACCGCCAGCCAAGAAGCTAGCCGTTTCACCCGAAAGCGCAGTGAGGTTTGGTTCGGACAAGGTCGTGATCAGGCCGATTTGTTCAGCAACATCGAGTGCAGCTGTGACGTCCAGCCCGAAAAGCTGGCCCAGCGCACCAAAGGTGGTGCCGCCGGCACTGTTAACAGCGGTGCCTGCAATATCAGGAAGTGTTTCAAACAAGATAGCGCCTGTCACAGGATCGACAGCGACCGTGCCATCCGGCCGTAGGAGCGGTATCCGGCCGCCAATGAGGGCGGGCTGAGCTACGCCATTACCTGCGGCCAATGGGCCCGCGAAGTTAACTTCGCCGTTGGTAAAGTTGCGGCCATTTCCTATGGCGCCGCGGAAACCGCCAGTTGAGGCGTCAAAAGTGGCCAAATTTCCGCCAATATCGCGAGTGAGCGAGCGGCTAACTTCTGCAAAAGTAACCTTGAGATTGACTTGCAACGGTGTCGCTGTTTTCAGTCGACTGATCACATTTGCACCTTCGCCAACAAAGGCTTGGACTAGGCGTTCCGCTTCGGCTGCATCCTCTGGCGCCTTAACAGTGCCGGTTAGAAGAACCGTGTTGGTGCCCATGGTTGCAACGCCAATTTTCGCTTGCGGCATTGCCAACGCCAGCATCTGGTCGATGCTGCCAATGTTGGAACCGACGCGGATATTGGCCGACCAAATTACATTGCCAGATGCGTTGCTAGCGTAAATCGTAGTTTCACCGCCGGAGCGACCGAACACATACAGCTGGCGTTGTGATTTGATCTGGACATCGGCAACAGATTCGTTGGCAATGAAGACATCCGTCATCGTGCCAGGTACTGTGACCAATTGACCAGCACCGATGGACAGAACAACATCCTGATCCGGACTGTTCACTTGCTGAGCGGTGGCAATGTTTGCCGGAGCTGCAACAAGCGGCAGTGCGGCAATACTGGCCAGCAGCATTTTTGCAGTAGACAGGCGTTTCATTTTAGAGCCCCTTGATAGTTTCCCTGTTGCCGTTTGCACGGCATCCAAATTTTCGATTTGGTGTGTCATGTTCTGTTCCCTCAACGGATCAGCAATGCGCCTGCAGCAGGTGCAGTCTGGCCGGCGTCATTCACATTCTGCGCTTGGCCCTGGCGGAGAGAATTGGTCGCGCCTCGAACACCACCCACAGGAACTTCCCTGGTCTGCTTGCCACGGGTGACACGAACGGCAGGGCCGCGATTGACCGGAGCACCGTTGACGTTTGCTGGGACGCCTAGTGCAGGAGGCGTAACTTTAGCCTTGCCACTGGCGGGAATCGACTTGCGTTGGAAGCGAGAGACGTCGCCGCCGGTTGAATAGGTCGTGCCTTTATCATTTGGTCGGTTCATAGCCGACTGGAGCAGCCGTTCCTCTTCCTCAGGCGTCGCATCTTCTGGAATTTTTACCTCACCAGAAGCAATTGCGCGCTCAAGTTCAGTTTGGTTATCCGCGATCGAACGCAGGACCAATGTGAGCGTGCCGAGAGTCTGTGCCACAGCCACTTTTTCCGCGATCTTAGGCGTCACCTCGATTGTGACCGTCCGGAATGCACGAACAACGGTATTGCCAGCTTCGTTGGTTGTCTGCGAAGTTCGTTGGTCAGTCGCAAGGACGCGCAGGTTCCGTAGAACAGTCTCAGCAGCCTTCAGAGGCTTACCTTCGCCCTTGACCGTTTGAGTCAGGACAAGGTCGACACGGTCACCCGGAAATACAAAGCCAGCAACACCAGTCTTAGCCGACACTGGCACCGTAACGGCGCGCATGCCTGGGCCAAGCGCCGCAGCGAGGAAGCCGCGATCGCCAGGGCTTACCAGCGAGCCTTGGGTCACCGGTTCACCAGCGGTGACCGGATGACGCACGACAGTGCCGAGCAATTGGGTGATGTCTGATTCGCCATCAATAAAGTAGGCATCCTGCACCAGCTCTTCCGGCCATTGCTGATAGCTCAGCGCATCGGCGGTGATGATGGTGCCGGTTGGAAGCGCGCGCTGCGCAACCAAGACCTTTGGACCGACTGGCACAGCAGCAGCCTCAACTTCCGGGGCGGCGGCCCCTGCGAACATGCTGCGTGCAGCAAAGGCAGTGCCGACCGCGATGATCAACGCTCCGATGAGCAAAACAAGCTTCTTCCTGTCCATGGCTTTGTAGCCCCCTTGTAATGGCCCAGATGAATTCACGGGCGGGTAGATTTGCGCCTTCTAAGCGCGGATTGGTTAAAATCGGGTTCACCCCAAATTCGCAGCCATTGCCGCGCTGGAGAAAATTTTCGGATAAATGACCCACAGGCCGCCGGCCGCGATGGCCACGCCGTATGGAATTGCGATGCGTTCTTTTTGCTGACGCATGAAATGATAGGCAGCCATCACAATGGTCAGCACGCCGCCAGCCAGCGCCATGATGATCAGCAATTGCATGAAGGCGCCGGGTTCGATCCACAGCGCAAGTGCAGCCAACAGCTTCACATCGCCGCCGCCCATCATCTTGAGCGCGAACAAAAGAGCCATGGCAAAAAACGTTATGAGTGCGACGCCGACCTGCAAGGCGACACTGGTCGGACTAAAAATGCTCGGCCCTTCGGGAAGCAGAGACATGCCACTGGCCCACCAAAAAACCGGTGCGCCAACGACAATCGCTAGGTTCAACCAATTGGCGATTCTGCGGCTACGAATGTCCGTAAAGGCTGCAAACAACAGCGCAATTGCCAAGGCAATCAGCAGTCCGTATTGGATAGTCTCACTAAACATTTGGCCCCCAAAGGTTGACGGCCAGCTTGTCTGGTCGGTCCTTCTAAGGGTGTTGCTACAGATTATGACTTACCAAATAGTAACCAACCCCGAAGGGATGAAATTAGTGACGTCTGCAATGCCCTCATGGCGCGCCGATCGAGAGGCGTTGTAATTATGGATCGCCGGGCAATTCCCGCTGCTGCCAGCGAGAGCATTTGGCATGCGCAAGATGGCCATGAATTGCGCCGGATTGATTGGCAGATCTCCAGAACTGACGATGAAAGTCCGCGCGGCTCCATCCTGTTTTTACCAGGCCGAGGCGACAATTACGAAAAATATCTCGAAAGCCTGGATGAATGGCACCGCGATGGCTGGCGCGTAACAGCGGCGGACTGGCGCGGGCAGGCGGGCTCTGGCCGGCTCGGTGATGACGAGGTTACCGGACACATTGATGATTTCGCGACCTGGGTGGATGATCTTGCGCATTTCTGGTCGGACTGGATCGCTGAGACGCCAGGACCGCATGTATTGGCCGGACATTCGATGGGCGGGCATCTCGTTATGCGTGCACTGATTGAACGTCGCGTCCAGCCCAAGGCAGTGGTGTTAAGCGCGCCCATGCTCGGCATGGCGGGGCCGCCGCTGCCGCTGGCGGTGCTCCACGGGGCGGCAAAGCTGATGAATGTCGTGGGCGAACCGACCCGGCAAGCATGGAAATGGAGCGAGAAGCCCGGCGAGATGCCCGCGCGCCGCCGCACTCTGTTGACCCATGATGATGATCGCTATGACGATGAACTGTGGTGGCGGGAGCACCGCCCAGAGTTGGTCATGGGGCCGGGCAGTTGGGGCTGGGTCGAGCGCGCCTATGCCTCGACCAGAGTGCTGGAAGCACCCGGCGCAATGGAATCGGTCGATGTGCCGGTGCTCATACTCTCGACCTCAGAAGATAAGCTGGTGAGCCATGCCGATTGCGTGCGTGCGGTAGAGCGCCTTCCCAAGGGAGAGCTGTGCGCCTTTGGCGAAGAAGCCCGCCATGAGATACTGCGCGAGGTTGATGCGGTGCGAGACCGAGCAATGAATGCAGTCACCGAGTTTCTCGATCGGGTCGCGCCTAAACCTGCAAGCTGATGCCCGATGGAATCTATGACTTTGCGGTTGTCGGAGCCGGAATAGCGGGCGCTAGTCTTGCGGCTGGGCTGTCCGCTCATGCCAAAGTACTGGTTCTGGAGGCAGAGGATGCGCCCGGATACCACTCAACTGGGCGATCTGCGGCCTTCTGGGATGAGTGTTATGGTGGGCCAGGCGTGGTGCCGCTCACTCTCGCGTCAGGGCAATATTTGCGTGATGGCGGGTTTCTGAAACCGCGCGGCGCAGTGCATTTGGCGCGGGATGAAGATCTCGGTGCCCTTACCGATTTTGAGCAGACCTTTGCGGACACTGGCGTCACTATAGAGCGGCTCTCGCTCGCGGAGATTGCCGCGAAAGTTCCGCATGTTCGAGGTGAATGGCGTCATGCAGTGTGGGAGCCCGCCTGCGCGGACATCGATGTGGCGGGCCTGCACCAGCATTACCTCAAAATCATGCGCCAGCGCAGCGTCGACCTTGTCTGCCGCGCGCGTGTAGCAAAACTAAAACGCTATCCCGACACCGGCCTATGGGCGGTCACTCTCGAATCCGGCGAAACCTATGGGGCCGAAAGAGTCGTGAACGCAGCAGGAGCATGGGCCGATGCGCTTGCAGTCACCGGAGGTGTCAAACCGCTAGGGATTGCGCCCATGCGCCGCACGGTCGTGCAGTTGCGGGTATCGCCTGAAGCCCCGGACGATCTACCACTGGTGCTCGACATTAATGGCGGGTTCTACTTTAAGCCGGACAATGGGCGATTGTGGTTGAGTCCGCATGACGAAATTCCCAGTGAGCCGTGCGATGCCGCGCCGGAAGAACTGGATGTCGCCCGCGCGATTGAGCGCTTTGAAACGGTTGTCGACTGGAAGATCGAGCATGTTGAGCGGCGCTGGGCCGGTTTGCGCAGCTTCGCGCCGGACCGTCTGCCCGTTTATGGCTATGACGCAGAAGTCCCTGGCTTCTATTGGTTTGCGGGACAAGGCGGCTTTGGTATTCAAACCGCGCCCGCGGCGGCGCGGCTGGCGGCACAAGAGCTTTTGGGGCTGGGCGTGGATGCAATGACCAGCGGGATCGAGCGCGCGCGCTACGCGCCGCAACGTTTTGTTACAACCCATGCCTAGCCAACCTTGTTTTGATCTGTAAGCTCCCGAATCGCGGACGAATTCAAAACTACAGGAGACAATCCGATGTCGCATAAATTTGAAATCTACAAAGACAAAGCAGGCGAATTTCGTGTGCGCTTTAGCTACAATTCAGAAGTGATGTTCTCCACCCAAGGTTATTCTAGCAAGTCGAGCGCGCAAAATGCGATCGATTCGATCAAGAAGAATGGCCCTGGCGCGCCGACCGAAGACAACACCTAGGTTGCATTGGCGGCTGGCGCATCGCCGCCGCTGCTGTTGCACAATACTGATATGAGGGCGGCGTACCGGAATGGTGCGCCGCTTTTTGTTTGATCTCAGTGGATTGCGGTCACTAGGCGCGCATCAACTCGCGCAAGCACGCTTTAGGCGTTTTCGCTCTCTTCTTCGTCGCTGGCGGATGCCGCGCGGTTTGCTTGATCGCTGGCGAGCTTGTCGACGCGCTCGTTCTCCGGATGGCCGCTGTGCCCTTTGACCCAGTGCCATTCAACCTGATGCTTGGCCGAGACGTCGATTAGCTCATGCCACAAATCGGCATTGCGAACGGGTTTCTTGCTGGCGTTGATCCAGCCGCGCTTTTGCCAGCCGGCAACCCATTTGGTCATCCCGTCGAGCACATATTTGCTGTCCGAATAGAGATCGACAGAGCATGGCTCGATCAGAGCGGAAAGACCCTTGATGGCCGCCATCAACTCCATACGGTTGTTAGTGGTGTCGCGTTCTCCGCCCGACAATTCCTTCTCATGCTTGCCTAAGCGCAGCAGCACGCCCCAGCCGCCCGGGCCGGGATTGCCTTTACAGGCGCCGTCAGTGAAAATCTCGACGTGTTTCATAGCATCCACCATTGCCCGAATAGTTAGCTTACGCAAATATACCTAGGCCCACTTCGTCGTAAAAGTGCCATCGTGAGACGAATTGCAATGGGTTCTTGCGTGTGACCAATGCGTCATCCGGCGTATCGAGCCAATCCTCCGCGCGGCTCGCGACAAATCGCAGGCACGCTCCCTTGGCGATTTCTGGCAGCAGCTCACGCTCAGCGGTCTCTAGCGGACGAACCGCCTCGTATCCTTCGATCAGCGCGCTTCCGAGATCGGCATTGTAGCGCTTGCCAGAGGGGTCAAAGCACCACGCAGCATGGGTGGTCGCAAGATCTAAGGCCATGGTGCCTCGGCAAGCGAAATAGAAGTCAATCATACCCGAAACTTGATTGCCCAGCATCAGGACATTGTCCGGGAACAGATCAGCGTGAATGTTGGACATGGGAAGGGCGGATAAATCGAGCGCAGCAGCGGCCTTGGCTGGGCCTAAGACTGCGGGAAGTGCCAGGTCAATGCTGGCAAGGCCCGCCTCTCCGCATTTCTCCAGCACTGCTAGGTTATCGGTAAAGCCCATAGTATTGGCGCGGGTTAGTTCAAAATTAGCCGACGCGAGATGCATTTGCGCTAGCGCGCCGCCCACGGCCCGCGTCTGAGCGACAGTTGGCTGAGTTGGCGAAACACCCGGAAGAAATTCGATCAGCGCGATCGCTTTGCCATCCAGCATTCGAAACGCGGCGCCGTCATGGTCATGGATGGTGCGCGGCACGGGGCAGCCGCCAGCTGACAGGTGATCGAGTAGGCCTAGGAAATAGGGCAGATCACTGAGCTCAATCCGGCGCTCATACATGGTCAGGATGAAACGTGTGGGTGAACCGCCTGCGCCATTGCCCGTCGTTTCGATCAGCCAGTTTGAGTTCGAGACGCCCTCGGCGATACCCTTGGCCGAGACGAGATCGCCAGCATCGTAATGCGCGATCAGCTGTGCCAATTCCTCAGCGCCAAGGTGAGTGTAGACCGCCATTCGTCTGCGAGCTTCGCTGCCTTAGTCGGTCAATTCGCGCGGCAGTTTGAAGACCATCTTCTCTTCCGCTGCCGTGATTGTCTGTTCGTTGACCGGGCGCAGTTCCGTGATCTTGGCGACCACCTCGCGCACCAAGATTTCTGGTGCGGAGGCTCCGGCGGTCACGCCGAGCGTTTCCACTCCGTCGAGCCAAGTAGGTTCAATCTCATTACTGCGCTGGATTAGTTTACCGGGTGTGCCCAGCCGCTCTGCCACTTCGACGAGTCGTAGCGAATTTGAGGAGTTTGGCGCACCAATCACCAACAACAGGTCGCATTGCCCCGCAATTTGTTTGACCGCGGCCTGGCGGTTGGAGGTCGCATAGCAAATGTCCTCCGCCTTTGGACCGCGAATATTGGGATAGCGCAATTCGAGTGCCGCGATCACTTCTGCAGTATCATCGACAGACAGAGTGGTCTGCGTCAGGTAAGCAAGCTCATCATTGGTTTCAAACGGTAGTTTGTCGACGTCTTCAACAGTCTCGACCAAGGTCATCTGGCCTTCGTCAACCTGACCCATCGTCCCGATCACCTCAGGGTGGCCCGCATGACCGACAAAGATGATGTGCCGGTCTTTCTCTAGCTGACGCTCAGCCTGCCGGTGAACTTTGGAGACCAGCGGGCAGGTTGCATCAACATAAATCATATTGCGCCGCTGCGCCTCAGCCGGAACCGATTTCGGTACACCATGCGCGCTGAACACTACCGGGGCATCGTCGGGCACCTCGTCCAATTCCTCAACAAAGATCGCCCCTTGCGCCTTCAGCGAGTTCACGACGTATTTGTTGTGGACGATTTCATGGCGCACATAGACCGGCGCGCCGTAGCGCTCGATCGATCTTTCGACGATCTCGATCGCCCGGTCTACGCCAGCGCAAAAGCCGCGCGGGGCTGCGATCAGCAGGGTTAGCGGGGTTTGGTCAGCTTGTCCGCCGCCTGGGGCAGGCGACCCGCCATTATCGGAATTGGGAAAGGGAGCATTCATATCGCCCCCTCTAGCGCTTTGCGACGTCCGCCGCTAGGGCGTGATACTTCAGTTTTTGTGGTGCGCCGCTACTAGATGCGTGCGCATTGGATCGATTAATCGAGGACGACCCAGTTGATGACGTTTCGCAAGCCGATTTTGCCTGCTCTAGCTCTTGTTGCTGCCCTTGCTGGCTGTGCCCGCGAAGGCGAGTTGGTGGTTGATCAAGGGGTCGGTATCACCGCCGTCCTGACATCCTGCCCATCGGTCGGCATTCCTGACTATACCGGCGATATCACTGCGTTTCGTGCGGTTGGCGATCAGACGGCGGCCAATCTGGATATGACCGCAACGATCACAAATTTGCGCCACACCTGTGATGAGAGCGGCGAGAAGGTCTACAGCGAAGCGAGTTTTGACGTGCTGGCCCGCCGCACCGACGTTCGCGGCGCACGCACCGTCACGGTGCCTTACTTCGTTACTGTTCTGCAGGGCGGCAGCGCAGTTGTCTCAAAACGCATTGGCGAAGTGACGATCAATTTCGCTGATGGCCAGGAGCGCGCGCAGGCCAGCGGAACCGCTGCTTCTTACATCAACCGCGCAGATGCGACCTTGCCCGCCGATATCCGTGAGCGGATCACACGCAAGCGACGACCTGGCGATGTCGATGCCGCGCTTGATCCGTTGTCTGCACCAGAGGTCCGCGCGGCGATCCAGCGAACCAGCTTTGAAATGCTGGTCGGCTTTCAACTGACTGAGCAGCAGCTGGCCTATAACGCCACGCGTTAAGTCGTTCCGCACACCATCCGGTGTGCGATTTCCTCGCTCATGCGACCAGAGGTCGCGTCGCTGCGGGTGGCCGGTCGGCCTTGCGGTCGCTCTGCGACCGTTGCTCGGACCGCGATCCTCTTGCGCAAGCAGAAAATTAAGGTAGCGCGTGCTTCCTATGACTGATCAACCAACACTCTACGCCGCCTTTGCGGCCAATACCCACAGCGCGCTTCAGGCGTTGGAAGAGGAAGGCGTGCTGCCTGAGGGTACCAATTTCGCCAATGTCACGCTGGAGCCGCCGCGAGATCCAAGCCATGGTGATCTGGCAACCAATGCCGCCATGGTGCTGGCAAAGCAGGCGAAGACCAATCCACGCGCGTTGGCTGAGAAAATCGCGGCGAAGCTTGAGGCGGACCCGCAAATCACCAATGCAGAGATCGCCGGGCCGGGCTTCATCAACCTGCGGCTCGATCCCGCCGCGTGGCTGGCTGAGCTAGCCGCAATCGCTGCGAAGGCCGACGCCTATGGCCGCTCTGAGATGGGCGCGGGCACGACGGTGAACGTCGAATATGTCTCTGCGAACCCGACCGGGCCAATGCATATGGGCCATTGCCGGGGCGCGGTGGTGGGCGATGCGCTCGCCAGCCTGCTTGAATTTGCCGGTCATTCGGTGGTGCGCGAATATTATATCAATGATGCGGGCGGCCAAGTCGACGTGCTCGCTCGCTCCGCGCATCTACGTTACCGCGAGGCGCTGGGCGAGGATATCGGCGCGATCCCAGAAGGGCTCTATCCCGGAGACTACTTGAAACCGCTCGGCGCGGCGCTCGCGAAAAAACACGGCGATGCCTACGCAAACGCGGATGAAAGCGAATGGCTGTCGCAGTTCCGCGAGCAATCCGTCGATGCGATGATGGAATTGATCAAGGCTGATCTGGCTGTGCTGGGCATTCATCACAATGTCTTTGCCTCAGAGGCTCAGTTGCATCGCGAGGGCAAGCCCGATGCCGCCGAGGCGTGGCTGCGCGAGCATGATCTGGTTTATGACGGCGTGCTCGAAGCGCCTAAGGGCAAGGCCCCGCCTGAGGACTGGGAGCCGGTTGAGTTACCGCTGTTCCGCTCGACCAAATTTGGCGATGATCAGGACCGACCGATTAAGAAATCTTCCGGTTCCTGGACCTATTTCGGTGCCGATCTCGCCTATCATATGCAAAAGGCGCAAAACGCCGATGCGATGATCAACATCTGGGGCGCGGATCACGCCGGCACAGTTAAGCGGATCAAAGCCGCGGTTGCGGCGCTGGGCGAAGGGCAGGGCAGCCCAACCCCGTTCGACGTCAAGCTGGTGCAAATGGTTCAGTTGCTGCGCGGCGGCGAGCCGGTGAAGATGTCGAAACGCTCTGGCACGTTTGTGACGCTGGCCGATGTGGCGGGCGAAGTGGGCAAGGACGTGGTGCGTTTCACCATGCTGACCCGTAAACCTGAGGCGCAGATGGAGTTTGATTTCGCCAAGGTGGTCGAGGCGAGCAAGGACAATCCGGTCTTCTATGTCCAATATGCCCATGCGCGGATCCGTTCGACCCTGCGCAAGGCAGCCGAGGCTGGTCTGGCCCCATCGGACCAGAATTTAGCGCAATTGGGCGATGAAGAGCTGGCTCTGATCCGTTTTGCCGCGCAATTCCCGCGTGAGATCGAGGCCGCCGCAAAGGCGCGCGAGCCCCATAGGATCGCCTTTTATCTTTATGATTTGGCTTCAGAGCTTCACACTTTCTGGAACCTCGGCAATGATTCGCCGCAAAAGCGCTTCATCTTGGAACAAGATGCTGGTTTAACGGGCGCACGGCTTTTCCTTGCTGACGCAATCGGGCAAGTGATCCGTAATGGTCTCGGCGTGCTCGGCGTTGAGGCGGTGGAATCTATGTGAGGGCCGAGAGGCTTTTAATGGAAGGGGCCGCGGGCGGTGATGTCTGCGGGCGACAATTATGAGCGATGCAGCCGAACTTGACTTGTCAGAAGAAGAAAGCCTGCCGTGGCTGGAATCCGACGAAGAAGATGATGATGGCGGGGTAGATACCGCCCGGATTATTGGCTTTGCCGCGATTCTGCTGGTCGTGTTGGCCGGTGTGATCGGCGCGGTGTGGTTCGTCACCAACAAAACCGGTGATCAGGAATTGGTCGCCGATGGAAGCACGATCGTGGCGCCAGAGGGCCCTTATAAAGAGCGCCCGGATGATCCCGGTGGCAAAGAATTTGCAGGCACCGGCAATGTCGCCCCGGCCGTTGGAGAAGGCCAAAGCCGTGACGGCGTAGTCGCCGAAGCGGGTGAAGGCGCCGGTTCAGGCGCTGAAAATGGTGCAGGCGCGGGCGGCTCTGATGCGGCCGGCACTGCATCGGGCAGCGGCTCCGGCGCCAATTCGGGCAGCACCGGCCCTGCCATCGCGACCCGCAGTACCGAGGATAAGCCCGCCGCAAGCAGCGCCGTTGGCGTGCAAGTTGGCGCCTATGGCACCCGCGCTAAGGCAGAGGCTGGCTGGGTTACGCTGACGCGTCAGACCAGCGTGCTCAGCGGTGTGCGTCACCGCGTCCAAAAGGGTGAGGCGGACATCGGTACGGTCTACCGTCTGCAGGCGGTGGCGGGCAATCTTGCCGCTGCGCAAAAGCTCTGTAGCGATCTCAAGGCGGATGGCGTTGCCTGCCAGGTGAAGCGTTGAGGCGCAGGTCCGGTCACTTTTCCCCACGGATCAGGGTTACCACGCTTGATTGAACCGGGCGCGCCTGCAAGGTTTCGCCAATGACACCGGCCATCTTTGGACTTTCTGGCCCCGCGCTAACCGAAGAGGAACGCGCCTTCTTCAAGGAGGCCGATCCGGCGGGCTACATCCTGTTTGGCCGAAATTGCGACAATGCAGAGCAGCTGCGCGCGTTGACGGATGATCTGCGCAGTCTGCATGGCCGCGACCGCTTGCTGGTCTCTATCGATCAAGAGGGCGGCCGGGTTGCTCGGCTGCGTCCACCGCAATGGGCGCATTATCCCGCAGGCGAGGCGTTCGACAGGCTCTATCAAATTGCACCTGCCAGCGCGATCGAAGCCGCTCGGGCAAATGCCCATGCGATGGCGCTGGAACTGTCGGCGATGGGCATTACGGTCACCTATCACCCACCGCTCGATGTTCGCCAACCGGGAACAACCGATGCGATCGGAGACCGCGCTTTGGGCAGTGACCCCGTACAGGTTGCCGCTTTGGGACGTGCGACCCTTGACGGCCTGACCACTGGCGGAGTTGCTGGTTGTATCAAGCATATGCCAGGTCACGGCCGAGCCACTGTGGATTCGCACAAGGAAATGCCGCGAGTGGATGCGAGCGCAGAGCAGCTGGAGCATGATATCGCACCGTTTCGCTCGCTTGCCTCTGCTCCGATGGGGATGACTGCGCACCTCCTATTCCCGGTCTGGGATGCAGACAATCCGGCTACGTTGTCCTCCAAAGTGATTGCCGAGATCATTCGCGGAGCTATTGGCTTTGACGGCCTGCTGCTGACCGATGATATAGATATGGAGGCGCTGGAGGGCACGATCCCAGAGCGCTCGGCCAAGGCGCATGCTGCGGGCTGCGACATTATCCTCAATTGCTGGGGCAAGATGGATGATATGCGCGGTATCGCTGAGGTTCTGCCTGCCATGTCTGAAGCGACGGCGGCGCGGCTCCATCGCGCGCTGGAAAACACTCAGGTGCGTGATGACCTGGGCGAGGCGTCCGACCTGCTCGCAAAACGCGATGCTCTGCTGAACATTGCGGAGGCGGCGGTATGAGCTCTGATGGCTTCATGCTAGAGGGCGGCAGCGGCGAGAAGCCGGAGCCAGGCAGTGTGAGCAGCGCTGGCGAAGCGCATTGGGGTGATCCCGATGGCGCGGCGTCAGAAAAGAGCGAGCGCGAAAAGGCGCTCTATCTAGAGCTTGATGGTTGGGAGGGGCCGCTCGATCTCTTGCTGGACCTTGCGCGCCGGCAAAAAGTTGACCTCAGGCAAATCTCCATCCTGGCGCTGGTCGATCAATACCTCACCTATGTTGAGGAGGCGGAGGCCATGCGGCTTGAGCTGGCCGCTGATTATCTCGTGATGGCAGCGTGGCTGGCGTATCTCAAATCCGCGCTGCTGTTGCCCAAGGATGAGCAGGAAGACCCAAGTCCAGAAGAGCTGGCGATGCGTCTGCAATTGCGGCTTCAGCGTTTGGGCGCGATGCGCGAGGCCGCAGCCCGTTTGATGGGGCGCGACCGGATTGGACGCGACATCTTTACGCGCGGCGCGCCAGAGGGCTTGCGGATCGATCGCAAGACGCAGTGGAAATGCGATAGTTTCTCACTGATCCAGGCATACGGCCAGGTGAAAGCGCGCACTGCGCCGCGTATCTATCACGTCTCTGATCGCCCGGTTATGACGCTCGACAGCGCGCTGGAGCGGGTCTCTTCCATGCTGGGCGTCACGCTTGATTGGATGGAGATTCGTGACTTCCTGCCGCCACATGCAGAGCCGAAACTGCGCAAGTCTGCGCTCGCCTCCAGCTTCGTCGCTGCGCTTGAGCTAGCGCGGCTGGGCCGGGCAGAGCTGTCTCAGGAAGAGGCCTACGGCGCGCTGCGCATTCGCCGCCTGCGAGAGAAAGTGAGTGCGCAGTGAGCGAGGGGCCGAGCGAGATCGCGCGCAGCCTAGAGGCGACGTTGTTTGCCTCTGAAGAGCCAATGAGCATTGAGGCATTGGGCACGCATCTGGGCGGGATGAGCAATTCCGATGTGCGCGATGGACTAAAAGAACTGAGCGAGTTTTACGAAAAACGCGGCGTCCATCTGGTGGAGCGCGGCAAGCGTTGGCATTTTGAAACCGCACCGGACCTTGCGCATTTGTTGCGTAGAGAGCGTGAGCAAGTGCGCCGTTTGAGCCGCGCCGCGACCGAAGTGCTTGCCATTATCGCCTATCATGAGCCGGTTAGCCGAGCTGATATCGAATCCATCCGCGGGGTTCAGACCGCCAAGGGCACGCTCGATGTGCTGATGGAGGCGGGTTGGATCAGGCTGGCTGGCCGCCGCGATGTGCCGGGCCGCCCGGTTATTTATGCGACAACGCCGGAATTTCTCGATCACTTTGGGCTGAGCTCGCGCCGCGACTTGCCGGGCATTGACGAGCTGAAGGCGGCTGGCCTGCTCGACCCGGTTGATGATGCGCTGGAAGAGGCGATGAGCCCGGACACTGGCGATACAGACGAGGCGGAAGTATCGGGCAGCGATGCCGTGTCTGAAGAGCAAGACGAGGTAGATGCAGAGACCTCAAACGCTGTTGAAACCTCAGAAAACTCCGGCTCGGCTGATGCTGATACCAACTCTCCGCCGCATGCATTGGATTAGCGACTGGCGCCGCGCCGTCATCGCGCCTATATTGGCGTTCTAGGTTAAGCAGAGAAAGTCATTCCCCCATGGGTTTTAGTGTCTGGCAAATCGCCATCGTCGCCGTCGTGGTCCTCATCCTGTTTGGGCGAGGCCGCATTTCAGAAATGATGGGCGATTTCGGCAAAGGCATCTCCAGCTTTAAGAAGGGCATGAGTGAGGACGTCGACGCCCCTGCGGCCAAGCCATCGGAGCCGGCCGGGCAAATCGAACCGCCAGCAGACAAGAGCGCAGCGACGAGCGAGACCACGTCTGCAGAGCAGAAAGACGCGTCCAAGTAACCTCTGAACAGAGAGCGGCATTGCGCCGGACCAGCTAAATATGTTCGATTTAGGCGCCGCAGAATTGCTGGTCATCGTGATTGTCGCGGTGATCGTAATTGGGCCAAAGGATTTGCCTTTGGCTATGCGCACGGCTGGCCGCTGGATTGGCAAGGTCCGCAAGGTTTCCTCGCATTTTCGCACAGGCATTGATGCGATGGTGCGCGAAGCCGATCTGGAGGACATGGAAAAGAAGTGGCAGGCGCAGAACGAAGAGATAATGAAGCGCCAGTCTGGCTCGGCAGAAGCCGCCGTTGGTGAGCCGGTGATGACTGGCCCTCCGCCTGTTGCACCGAAAGCTCAGGCGCCCGAAGTGGCGACGTCCGTAGCGCCCGAACCTGCCACGGCTGAAGCAAAGGCGACCGAGAAGTCTAAGGCAAGCGCGAGCAGTCAGTCAGCGGCCAAGGCGCCGAAGAAAGCGGATGGTGCTGCCGAAACTGAGGCGAAAGAGCCGGAGTTGCCGCTTGCTGCGCGGCCGAGATCCAAAGCTAAGAAGGCCGCAAAGAAGCCTGAAGTCGCTTCGAAAAGCACACCTAAGGCCAAGACAAAACCCTCGTCGAAGAGCGAGGGCTAGAGATCGGCAATGGCTCTGGGCATAAGAGATATCGACGAGACGCAGGCACCGTTGCTTGATCATTTGATCGAACTGCGCAGCCGCCTGGTGCGCTCGGTCATTGCGCTGACACTGGCGTTTTGCGTCTGCTTCTATTTTGCAGACGAGATTTTGGGCTTCTTGATTCAGCCTCTGAAAGACGCCTTTCCTGAGGGCGAAGGGCAACTGATCTTCACCAAGCTCTATGAAGTGTTCTTTGTAGAGTTGAAGGTCGCTCTATTCGCCGGGTTCTTCATCAGCTTCCCGGTGATTGCGAACCAATTGTGGGCCTTCATCGCGCCGGGTCTCTACGCGAAAGAGAAGAAGGCGTTTCTGCCGTTTCTACTGGCAACGCCGGTGCTGTTCTTAGCGGGAGGTTCGCTGGCGTACTTTATTGTTATGCCAACGGCGTTTCGGTGGTTTCTGACCTTTGAGGGCGAAGCTGGCGGTCTCAATATCGAGGCTCTACCCGCTGCTGGTGACTATCTCAGTCTGGTGATGCAGTTCATTCTCGCCTTTGGGATGAGCTTTCTGCTGCCGGTCTTGCTGCTGCTGTTGAACCGGGCAGGCATTGTCACGCGGGCGCAATTCGTTGCCGCTCGCCGCTATGTGATTGTCGGCGTTGTGGCGCTTGCTGCAGTGGTGACGCCCCCTGATCCCGGCTCACAGGTGATCCTGGCCGTGCCTCTGTTGTTGCTGTTCGAAGGATCGCTTGTGCTGATGCGCTTGCAAGAGCGCGGGCGAGGCAATGATGAAAGTGCCGAGGGCGATGATGCGGATGCGTCGGACGAAGGAAGCATTGTGGAGGACGGAGACGTGTCTGCAGCTGCTTTAGGGGGAGATGACGATGAGGCTGTTGGTCGTAGCGATTTGGGCGAGGCCTAGAGCTCTCGTTGAGGTCGGCGCTTTGCCACCAACGCTGGCAAGTCTCGGTTCTTTGGCTAGCACATCAATAGCGGACGAGAGTTTGATCTAAGCGTAGTCCGATCGAGGGCTTTAAACGAGATAGTTTTCGCGCTTTATGAAGGTCGGTGGAAGAATAGCTGCAACGCATTGGTGCGATCGTTCCAAGCATGTTGGCAGGCTTACAGTCGAGCGCGCCGCAATATCCGGATCCTTCAAAGCATCAATTACACTTAGGGCCTAAACCTGTGCTGGGCGTGCGGCCATCGCCCCACCGATTGATCTCTCAAAAGGTCAAAAAAAACGGGGCCCCGAAGGACCCCGTAATTCTTATTGATAGTGTTTCGCGTCTTAGGCGCTGACGGGATCGTCGTCGCCGTCTGCAGCGATCACGATACCCGCAATGACAGCTGCTGCTGCCAGAAGTGCAATAATGATGCCCGAGCCGCCTTCGAGTTCGCTTTCGCCTTCGACTGGAGCAGCCGAACGGTCAAATGCGGCTTCTGCGATAGCCGGGGTTGCTGCGAGCGAAACTGCTGCTGTTGCAGCGGCAAGCGTACGGAATTTCATCAATATTCTCCTGATTGATTTTCTTGAATTCAGAATTCGTTGGTTAACTAGGCGATCAATTTCTTCATGGCAACCCTAATCTTCAATGTAGTGCAGCCAAAATGGTCTTTAAAATCCTTTTCTATCAGAGGTGTAGCGAAACAGTCTGCGACATGATGCATTTTTGACGCACTTTCGAGTGCGAAAAATGCTGCAACTGCTCACTACGCCCCGCTTCAAATAGCACGCGAGCACCGAATCGCTTCTCACCCCTCGTAGCTCAACTCGAACATACCCAGGATCACTTAATACTTTATCCAAATCAGCGTATCCGTGTGCTTCGAACAATTCACTTTGTGATCAATCAGACAATGGCCCTATGATGCGTCACGTGCAACCGCGCAGAGGCCGCGTGGGCTTAGCGCGCGACGACTTGCTCGCCGCCAACCCATACTTCGCTGATTTGGGTTGCGCGGATGTCTTCGGGTGAGGCCAGCATCGGATCACGGTCGACCAGTAAGAAGTCGGCACGCTCACCGGGTATCAAGCGTCCAAAGCGCCCATCGGCAAATCCGGCAAAGGCGGCATCCGCTGTAAAGGCTCGTAGAGCTTGCTCTCGACTCACCGTTTCCTGCGCACGCCATCCCCCAAAGGGCTGACCATCCGCATCCGTGCGGCTGATTGCGACAGCAAGGCCAGCGAAGGCATCAGCAGGTTCCACCGGAGCGTCAGATCCAAAGGCCAGGCGCCCTCCAACATTCAGCACGCTGCGCCAGGCATAGGCACCGCCGAGACGGTCGGGCCCCAACCGCGCCTCTGCCATCAAGCGATCAGAGGTTTGGTGCAAAGGCTGCATCGAGGCGATGATCCCGAATTTGCCGAAGGTTGGCAGGTCTGCTGGGTCTGCGATTTGCGCGTGTTCGATCCGCCAGCGCCGATCGCCAGTGTAGCTTGAATTGAGCTCTTCAATCGCTGCCAGCACATCGGAGTTTGCCGCATCACCAATCGCATGGACGGCGGGTTGAAAATTATCGAGCGCCGCGCGGCTCATCAAATTGCGCAATTGCGCCTGCGACAACAATGGGAGGCCGCGTGTGCCCGGCTCATCTGCATAAGGTTCTTTCAGTGTCGCCCCGCGCGAGCCCAGAGCGCCATCGAGATAGAGCTTGATCCCGCCCATGCGCAGGCGGTCATCATACAGCCAGGGTGTTGGGCCAGGCCCACCGATCAGCGACATCGTCTCAATATCGCGGGCGTAGGACATGATCCGCATCTTGAGCGTACCATTGTCGCCTGCGCGCCGATAGGTCTGCCAGTCTTCAATCGAGGTGCCCATGTCGGCCGCAGCGGTCACGCCATTGGCGAAGAGAATTTCCTGCGCTTTGCGCAACGCCAGATCGCGGTCTTCCGGGCGGGGCGGGGGCACCACCGCATTCACCAGACTTTCCGCTGCATCCACGAAGACGCCTGCTGGTTCCTGACTGCCGGGTTTGCGGATGATCCGCCCGCCGCTGGGTGACTGCGAGGCAGCTGTTACGCTGGCGGCTTCCATTGCTTTGGTATTGGCCCAGCTCGCATGGCCATCCACTCGGCTCAGCCAGACGGGACGATCAGACACAACTGCATCCAATTCCTCGGCGGTTGGGAACCGGCCCAGGCCCCATTTCTCCTGGTTCCAGCCGCGGCCAAGGATCCATGGCCGTCCAGGATTCTCTGCGGCGAATTCTGCGATCTTTGCCAACGCGTCTTCTAGCGAGGTGGTTTGCGACAGATCAAGCGTCAGCGCGCCAAAGCCAACGCCCATGATGTGCAAGTGTGCATCGATCATTCCGGGCAGCATGACCCGGCCTTCGCCGTCCACGCCAAAGTCGATGTCGCCGGGCCGCTCCTCACCGTGCTCGACCAGATCGGTGATCTTGCCTTCCTCATCAAACACCAGTCCGACGAACCGCTTCAGTTCGCCGTCTTCGCCAATGGTGATGCCATCGACATTATAAACCAACGTGTCAGCCACAGCAGGACTGGCGCTGAGCGCGAGAATAGCTGTGGCAGCACCCAGCGCGGCGGTGAATTTGCGGATCATATCTCTGTCTTAGTCCTTCTTGGCTTGTGGCAGCCGGGTGATGAGCGCGCTGGTGTCGCGGCGCCCGCCTCCTCCCGCTTGCACTTCGGCATAGAATTGATCGACCAGCGCTGTCACGGGTGAAGACAGCCCCAGGCGTTTTGCCTCGTCCAGAGCATAGCCTAAATCCTTGCGCATCCAATCGATGGCAAAGCCGAAATCGAAACTATCGGCAGCCATGGTGGCCCAGCGATTGTCCATTTGCCAGCTTTGCGCCGCCCCGCCAGAGATCGCTTGATAGGTCTTGTCCATGTCAAGGCCAGCGGCCTCAGCCAGCCTTATGGCCTCGGACAGGCCGGCAAGTATACCGGCGATGCACATCTGGTTGGCCATCTTGGCTGTCTGCCCAGCACCAACTTCTCCGACATGGACAATGGATTTGGCGTAGCAATCCATGATCGGAGCGGCGCGGGCCAAGGCGTCTTCGCTGCCGCCACACATGATCGCGAGCTGACCGTTTTCTGCGCCAGCCTGTCCGCCCGAAACTGGGGCATCCACGCAATCCACGTTTTTGTCTATACAGGCCGCCGCCAGCTGCCGGGCCATATCTGCTGATACGGTCGTGTGATCGACCAGCAAAGCGCCCTCTGCAATCGCACTCAAGACGCCGGTCTCTCCAAAGGTCACACTGGCCAGGTCTTCATCATTGCCCACGCATGTAAAAACGATATCCGCGCTGCTCGCCGCCTCTGCAGGTGATGCGGCGAAAGCGACGTCGAGGCCTTCCTTCGCCCAGACACCTTGCCACTTGGCTGCGCGTTCTGGTGAACGGTTGTACGCTCTTACTTTGTGGCCTGCGCGCGCGAGATGCCCGGTCATAGGGCCGCCCATCACACCAAGGCCGATAAAGGCGATTGTCAGGTCCGAATTCACTTGGATTTTGCTCATGGGGCGAGGCAGTAATGGCAATTGCCCTAGCTGCCAATAAAGCAGATCGCGCAATTGGAATTGCCCTTCGCTCTGCAAAGGCTTACTCGCCCCGGCACTATGACAGCACAATCTGCCTCTGCCACCACATCAGCCCCTGCGAATTGCGGCCCTGCTGACCTCACCCTTGATCATGTGCGAGCCGCCGCGGCGCGCATTGATGGCGCGGTGGTCAAAACGCCGATGATGCACTCGATAACTCTGTCGCAGATTACCGGTGCAGAGATTTGGCTGAAATTTGAGAACCAGCAGTTCACCGCCGCCTATAAAGAGCGCGGCGCGCTTAATGCCTTGTTGCAACTGACCGAAGAACAGCGCGCTCGCGGTGTGATCGCGGCGTCTGCGGGAAACCATAGCCAAGGCCTGTCTTATCATGGCACGCGGCTGGGCGTGCCGGTCACGATTGTGATGCCTCGCACCACGCCGACGGTTAAAGTGATGCAAACCGAGAGCGTCGGCGGTAATGTCGTGCTCGAAGGCGAGACATTTGACGATGCCAACGCCCATGCGCGTAAGCTGGAACAGGAAATGGGGCTGACGTTTGTGCACCCGTTTGACGATCCGCATGTTGCTGCTGGCCAAGGCACCGTTGCCTTGGAGATGCTGGAGCAAAAGTCTGACCTTGATTGCCTGGTCACGCCCATTGGTGGCGGCGGTCTCATCTCTGGTATGTCGACAGTCGCCCGCGCGCTCAATCCGGACATCGAAATGGTTGGAGTTCAAGCAAGCCTGTTTCCCAGCATGTATGCGCGGATCAAGGGCGAAGAGCGGATCTGCGGCGGCGACACTTTGGCTGAAGGTATCGCGGTCAAACAGCCCGGCGAATTCACGAGCAAGGTGATTGCAGAGCGAGTCGATGATATCCTGTTGGTTGATGAACCAGCGCTGGAAAATGCGGTCGCCTTATTATTGCAAATTGAGAAGACCGTTGTCGAAGGCGCGGGCGCGGCTGGCCTTGCCGCGGTCTTGCAGCATCCAGAACGCTTCGCCGGAAAATCGCTGGGCATGGTTTTGTGCGGCGGCAATATTGACACCCGCTTGTTGGCAAATGTTCTTCTGCGCGATCTTGCGCGGCAAGGGCGGCTGGCGCGTCTGCGTGTGACTTTGCAGGATCGCCCAGGCGCTTTGTTCAAGGTTATGCGGCTGTTCGACGCGCACAATGTGAACATCATCGAGATCTATCACCAGCGCATCTTCACCACGCTGCCCGCGAAGGGCTTGATAACTGACATTGAATGCGAGGCGCGCGACGCCGATCAGCTCAATGCTTTGGTCGCGGCGCTACGCGAAGCGGACTACAAAGTAACCGTGGCGGAGCTTGCTTAAGCCGCTTCTGAGATATTGCGCGTCTCACATGATCGCCCTTCTGCGAACCTGAGGGCGCTGGCGTATCTCGACTGCTTTTCGTTCAGTTACGCGTTAACCTCTGGCGCACAAACTGTATCTGGATCGACGTCAATCCCAATTCATACCCCACGCAATTGCGCCATTCCTGCGGCGAAATGTGCAAAGTAAGACTTTATTAACGCTGTTTTGTGGTTAAGATACTTTTACTGCGGCGGCCAAACAGGCATAAGAATGTCTTAACGCCCAATCCCCTGATTCACCCTTTGCAAGAGGACGCAAGGCAAACCCGTGACGGCCCCGATCCGCTTTCCTCGTTTCTTTGTTACCAGCCCTGCGCCTTGCCCATATTTGCCGGGCAAAAGCGAGCGTAAGGTCTTCACTGAGCTTAAAGGCGGGCATGCGGATCAGTTGAACGAAGCGCTTGGCCGGATTGGTTTTCGTCGCAGCCAAACGGTCGCCTATCGGCCTAGCTGCATTGATTGCCAGGCGTGTGTTTCGGTGCGGGTTGTCTCAGACGAGTTCAAGCCTTCCAGTACGCAAAGGCGGCTGATGAAGCGCAACAAAGATCTCGTTGTTACCGAGTGCCGGCCATGGGCAACCGATGAGCAGTTTGAGCTTCTCGCCAAATATTTGGGCGCGCGCCACCCCGATGGCGGCATGGCGGCAATGGACGAACTCGATTATGCTGACATGGTCGAGCATACACCGGTCACCAGCTATGTTGTCGAATACCGTGAGCCAAGCCGAAATGGCGAGCCAGGCCGGTTGGTCGGTGCCTGTCTGACTGATCGCCAAGGCGACGGCCTATCGATGATTTACAGCTTTTATGATCCCGATCATGAAGCGCGCGCGGGGCTTGGCAACCTTATCATTCTCGACCACATAGTGCGCGCTGCGGAGCAAGGGCTTCCCTATGTCTATTTGGGCTACTGGGTCGAGGGATCGCCGCGGATGCAATATAAGGTGCGCTATCGCCCGCTCGAACGGCTGACCCGTGACGGCTGGCAACGTATGTCCGATGAAGAGCAAAGCGAGCTTATTGCTGAGGCCACTGCGCCCAAAGACTCGCTTGACGAGCGGATCAAGGGCGCGCGCGGTAAAGACGGCCAGCCGGTCAAATTTCCAGCGACATAATCCTCTGACATTGCGAGGCATCGGGCTTGCTGCGGCGATGGGCTGCGCTGTGCATGGTCCGTATGCCTATGCGCAGAATGCCTCGCCAGAGGTTGTGCAACCGGCCAAAAATGAACGCGCCATCGAGGGTAATGCCGAGGGTGCAGTGTCCCAAGAAAGCCCAAGCGAAGCGCCAGCACCTGCTGCTCCGCCAGCGCTGCGTTCGCTTGAAGATCTGATCCCGGATAGCGCGGTGGAGAATGCCGAAGGCTGGGCGACGCAAGGCGCGGGGCCAGCCGCAACGGTCTTGGACAACCCTGATCCAGCGAACGATCCCGTGACCGATATTGCGGGTGCGCCGGACCGGGTCGCCGAAGAACTCGAAACGCTGACGATTGCGGTGCCCGAACCGCTTACCCCTGATCCTGAGGTTGAGGCGCTGGCGGAGATTGATGCGCCCGATCTCATCGACCTGCCAGAGCTCGCCCGATTCGACATATCTGACGAATTGGAGTTGGGTTTTCCCGCCGATGCAGAGGGTTTCCCTGAGCGTGCGGCGTTTCTCGCCCGATTTGAAGCACTTTCTACCGTGGAAACTCTGGGCGGCGGCGAGGCCAGTATCGCGCAATTGGCGGCGCGTGCGCGGTCTGATCAAGACCTGCTTCAGCGAACTTTGCGCAATTATGGCTATTACGATGGCCAGGTGATCCGCCAACTGTCCGGCGTTCGACCCGGTGAAGACACCGCCAGCGCTCGGCCGCGTGCTCGCTTCGATATTCTGCCTGGCCCGCGATACTCTTTTGGCGAGATCAATCTCGGCGCTCTTTCCAGCGCGCTCGATTATCTCGATCTGCGCAATGCCTTTGCGATCCAGTCTGGCGACCCGCTGTACGCCGACCGGATTGTTGAGCAGCAGATTGCGCTGGATACGGCGCTGGGCGAAAGCGGCTATCCCTTTGCGGAGATCGAAGAGCCGGAATTGCTGATCGATCACGCCCGGCGAGAGGGCGATTTGACACTGCCGGTTGAGCCAGGCGGCAAATATGTCTTCGGCGAAGTCACCAGTAGCCAGCCGGAGTTCCTGTCTGGCAAGCACCTCTCGCGGATTGCGCGCTTTGATCCGGGTGATATCTATCGGCGCAGTCAGGAATTTGACCTGCGCCGGGCGGTCACAGCGACGGGACTGGTTTCGACGGTCACCGTGACGCCCAGAGAAATCACTCCGCCACGCGGTGATGAGCCGGGCGTAGTCGCACTCGATGTTGGGATTGAGCAGGCCAAGCTGCGCACGATTTCTGGCGCGATTGGCTTTGGCTCTGAGGATGGCCTGAAGGTTGAGGCGGGGTGGGAACACCGCAATCTCTTCCCGCCAGAAGGGGCGCTGACCCTGCGCGGGATCCTCGGCACGCGCGAACGACTGGCCAGCCTCAGCCTCAAGCGAGGCAATTTCCGCGCACGTGACCAAGTCCTTACCCTCGATACTTATGCCAGTGATATTGAAACCGAGGCGGTGGATGCCCGCACGATTGGCCTGCGCGGCACATTTGAGCGGCTTTCCAACCTGCTGTTCCAAAAGCCATTCAGCTGGGCACTGGGCGGCGAGTTGCTGTATTCTGATGAGCGCAACCAAGGGATTGATGGCGCGGAATCCCCGCGTCAGGACTTTGTCATTGGCGCGCTGTTTGGCCGCGCAACCATCGATGCCAGCGATGATCTGCTCGACCCCACAAGCGGATACCGGCTTACCGGTTTCCTTGCGCCTGAGGTTTCGCAATCGCGCGGGGCAACCAGCTTCTATTTCCGCAGCGAAGCGGATGCGACCTACTACCAATCGGTCGGTTCCACTGTAATTGCCAGCCGCGCGAAATTCGCGACCATTCAGGGGGCGGGTGTTGATGCCATTGCGCCTTCAAGGCGGCTCTATGCTGGCGGTGGCGGTTCGGTGCGCGGCTATGGCTTTCAAGCCATCGGTCCGCGCAATCCCGACACCGGAGAAGCCACAGGCGGGCGCTCATTAGTGGAATTTTCGCTCGAAGCGCGGATCGAAACGGGCTTGTTCGACGGTGCACTGGAAGTGGTGCCCTTCGTTGATGCGGGCTCTGTCTCGGTCGACAACACGCCGGATTTCGGCCTGATCCGCGTCGGTGCTGGTGTGGGCGCGCGGTACAAAACCGGGTTCGGCCCGATCCGTGTCGATGTTGGCGTGCCGCTCAATCCCAATGAGTTCGACAGTCCGGTTGTCGTCTATGTCAGCCTGGGGCAGGCGTTCTGATGAGCGACGAAGCCGTGATCGAGACGCAGGCTGACAGCTCACCGGTGAAGCGCAAGCGGCGCTGGGCAAAGCGGCTTGGCTGGGCGTTGGCGATTATCCTCTTGCCGCTGGTGCTGGCTGCCGCGTTTTTGAGCACGCCAATCGGCAAGCGCTTTGTGACCGATCAGATTGCTCAAGTCGCGCCAGCATCCGGGCTGCGCTTTGAGGTTGGGCGGATCGAGGGCGATATTTACGGAAAGGCTACGCTGCACGATGTGACGGTGTTTGATCCGGTGGGAGAATTCCTCGCGATCCCGGAGGTTGATCTCAATTGGAACCCGCTCGCCTGGCTGACCACCGGCATCGACATTCGAGAGCTTAGCGCGCGGCGCGGCACGCTCAGCCGGTTGCCCGAGCTGCTTCCCGGCGACCCAGACGCACCGATCCTGCCAGACTTTGATATTCGCGTTGATGAGCTGACCATCGACAGCCTGACGCTTGCCCCAGGCATTGCCGGTGAGGATGCGCAGCAAGTGAACCTGTCGGCGGAGGCTGACATCCGCTCTGGTCGTGTCTTTGTCGATTTGGAAGGCACTTTGGGCCGCGAAGATCGCATCGCCCTGCTGCTGAACGCCATGCCGGATGGCGACGAGTTCGACATAAAGCTCGACTATGCCGCGCCCGCCGCTGGTGTGATTGCGCAAATGGCGGGGCTTGATCGCGGCTACCGCGCACGCATTGATGGCGAGGGGACATGGGAGAAATGGCTCGGCCATCTGCTGGTGGAGGAGATGGGCGGTGAAGATCCGTCGCGCGTCGCCGGTTTTCAGATCACCAATCGCGCGGGCGAATACAGCCTGTTGGGGCAGGTTTCTCCGCCGATCACCGGCACTGGGATCGCGGCACGGGCATTGGGCGATGCTCTTTCGCTGTCGCTGGTTGGAACGCTGGAAGACAGCACTTTTGACGGAAGGTTTGCTGCGGCTACCCCCGCACTGTTCGCGCGGGGCCAGGGCGCGGTTGATCTGGCTGACAACCGTTTTGATGGCTTTGGGCTGAGCGCTCTGCTGCGCGATCCTGCGCTGCTCGGTTCAGCCGTCTCGCTGCAAAACACCCGGCTTTCCGCAACATTGAACGGCCCATTCCGTGAGTTAGCGGCCGAGCATTCCCTGCAAATCGGCACGCTTATCTCTGGCGAGACTGAGGTCGCCAATATCGTCCAGTCCGGCACGGCGCGCTATGATGGAGCCGGTTGGTCGGTGCCGCTCGATACGACCAGCGGCGGGGTAACGACTGGCATTGCCGCGCTCGACCCGAAGCTGATCAGCGGCATTTTGCGCGGCGGCCTAGATTGGCGAGAGGGACGCCTTACCAGCGATAACCTGCGCCTCGCCTTTGAAACGCTTGGGGCCAATCTCACGCTGCGAGGTGACACGTCGGCGGGGGTTTATGCGTTGGCCGGGCCGGTCAGTGCGCGCGGGTTTGATCTGCCCGATATTGGCAGTGCCAATGCGACCGCAAAAGTCCTGCTGAAACTGGGTGCGAACATCCCCTGGAGCCTGCGAGCGAATTTTGCAGGCGAGCTGTCCAGCATCGCCAATGAGACGGTCGCCAATGTAGCTGGCGGCCCGATAAAACTGCGCGGCGGGCTCTCGGTCGGTGGCAATTCGCCGTTCTCCTTCACCGCGCTGGAGGCGGAGAGCGTGAAACTGTCTCTCGCTGCTGATGGACGAGTGGTTGATGGCACGACTAGCCTTGTCGGCTCCGGGCGGCACGCGGACTACGGCGACTTCACGATTGATGGAGCGTTCGGCGGTGATGGCCCGCGCGCGACTTTGGTCTTCGCGGATCCCTTGCCCGCAGCTGGTCTCGCCAATGTCCGCGTCGCGATTGCGCCGAGTGACAATGGCTTTGCGATCGATACCGAGGGGGGTCTCTGCTTGGCCCGTTTAAAGGGGCACTGGGCCTTGCCTTGCCCGGCGATGGTCCGGCGCGGATCGACATCTCAAGCCTCAAAATCTGGCGCACTGATGTGACAGGTGCGCTCGCTTTGGAAGAGCGCGGCCTAAGCGGAAATCTGACGCTCAGTGGCGGCGGCATTGGCGGGACAATCGCGCTGGTGCCAGAGGGGACGGCTCAGGCCTTCGACGCCGATTTGACGGTCCGCGGCGCGCGCTTTGGCGGGGCCACCACTTTGGCTTTGGCCAGCGCCGATATCAACGCGAACGGAGCCTTCACCGAGGGATCCAGCCGCATCAATGCTGACATCTCTGGCTCCGGCCTGGAATATGGCGCGCTGTTCATCGGCCGCTTCGCGGGCAAGGCCGATGTTACCGATGGAACAGGTAAGGCGACCGGGTCGATTGCCGGACGGCGGAGCGATCGCTTTGCGCTGAAGTTTGATGGCGATATCGCGCCGCGTCGCCTCGCGCTCCTGGCGCGGGGTGAATTTGCTGGGCGCGATATTACGATGCCGCGCCGCGCTGTCCTGACCCAGGCTGAGGGGCAGGAGGGCTGGCGGCTTGCCCCGACGCAGGTTGGCTTTGGCCGCGGCTATGCAATAGTCGAGGGCGCGCTGGGCGGGGCGGAGACCGCCGTGCAGGCGAAACTTGCCGACATGCCGCTCTCACTGGCCGATCTCGCGATTGCTGACCTTGGCTTTGGCGGCGTCATCTCTGGCCTGATCGATTACCGCCAAAGGGGCAGCGCGCCGCCGAGCGCCAACGCCAAGGTTGAGATCAAGAACTTCACTCGTTCAGGCCTCGTCCTATCCTCGCGCCCAGTTGATGTCCTCGCGGTGCTCGACCTGACGCCGAGCCGATTGAGCGGCGGTGCGGTGCTGCGCGAAGAGGGGCGGAGGCTTGGCCGGGTCAAGGCGGACATTACTGCGGTGCCGCTGAATGGCGCTTTGATGGAGCGGCTGCGGCGTGGAAAGCTGGCTGCGGATTTCAACTACAACGGCCCGGCTGAGGGAGTTTGGCGCCTGATCGGGATCGAAACGTTTGATCTAACCGGTCCCGCGACGGTTTCCTCGAAGGTGACGGGCACACTTTCTAACCCCGTGTTCAATGGCCGGGTCGCGAGCGACAATCTGCGGGTGCAAAGCGCGCTGTCTGGCACAGATATCGCCAATGTCGCTGTGCGCGGGCAGTTCGCTGGATCGCGCCTACGCCTAGCCCGTTTCGCCGGAACAACTGCGCGCGGCGGCACTGTCAGCGGGAGCGGGTCGGTCAATTTCGCCGGACTGCAATCGGGCCGCCCGCCGCAGATCGATCTGCGCGCGGCGGTGGATGATGCACGCCTGCTCAACGCCAATGGCCTGTCCGCGACATTGACTGGACCCTTGCGGATTATTTCTGATGGCAGCGGGGGAACCATTGCCGGGCGGTTAAGGATCAATCGGGCGAGCTGGGCGCTGGGCGTTGCTGCCGAGGATTTGGCACTGCCCGAGGTGCGCACCAGAGAAGTGAACACGCCGATTGATGCGCGCCCCAGGACCGCTTCTGCATCAACCTGGCGCTATTTGGTGGATGCCAGCACAAACAGCCGGATTTCCGTCGATGGCCTGGGTCTGGACAGCGAATGGGGCGCGGACATCGCACTACGCGGCACGACCAGCGACCCGCGCATCGGCGGCGAGGCGCGGTTGGTGCGCGGAGCCTACACCTTTGCCGGCACGCGGTTTGACCTAACGCGCGGGCGCATCGCCTTTGACGTGAACCAGCCGATCAATCCGCGCCTCGACATCGAGGCGGCTACAAGTGCGGATGGCGTCAATGTGACGGTGGCGATCGGCGGCAATTCCGAAAGTCCAGAGATCACCTTTGGCTCTAACCCGCAATTGCCGGAGGAGGAAATCCTCGCTCGCCTGCTGTTCGGCGGTTCGATCACCAGCCTGTCCGCCACCGATGCGCTGCAATTGGGCGCAGCCTTGGCGAGCCTGCGCGGCGGCGGCGGGGTGGATCCGGTTAGCCGGCTGCGCAATGCGATAGGCCTTGATCAGTTGCGCATTGTCAGCGCCGATCCTGCGCTTAACCGCGGCACAGGCGTGGCGCTGGGCAAGAACCTTGGCCGCCGCGTCTATGTTGAGATCGTGACCGATGGACGCGGATACAGCGCCACCAGCGTGGAGTACCGGATCACGCGCTGGCTGGCCTTGCTAGGTAGTGTGTCGACCATTGGGCGGCAAAGCGTGGTGGCAGAGATTAGCCGCGACTATTGAGCAGGCTTGGCGCTGGGTTCCGGCCTAGTCCAAAACAGACGCAGCAACACTCAAGACGCATATAACTTGGCCTCCGCAGCCCGGCGCCGCGTCAGCCCTTTAAGCACCCGCCCGCCAGCCTTGTTCCAGCGGGCAAATTCTCGCATCGCCCCGTCGAAATCGCCCGCCTTGTGCTTGCGCGTCAGGGTGGCTCGGGCAATCGCACCAGTGTTGTAGTGAAAGCTCACCATGGCATCGAATTGAGCCTGGCTGGTGCGGGCATCGCCGAGAGCGTGCGCGACGTCGGCGGCATATAGCGCAAGGTCTTCCTCCAGACGCGCGTCACATTCTGCCTGAGTCCAGACGGTGCCGGGACCAATCCGGTCATCCGCGCCAAGCCCGCGCCCGGTTGCGCCCCAACCGATGGTCCAGGGCTCGCTGCCCGTGCCGGGGTCGGGATAGGCCTCTATCAAGCCATCAGTGCGCAGCCGCGCGCAGCCTTCAAACCGTTTGATTATGGCAATGCCTTGCTCTCCAATTCGCATGCCAGAACGCGCGGATTTAATAATCGGCACGGACACATGGCTGCGCTCAGGCATGCAGGCCGTCTTATCCCCGGTGGCGCAATCAATTGCGCGATCAAGCGCGACGACTTCGGATTTGCGAAAGCCCCGGCCCAGCATCGCGCGGATGGTGTCGAATAAGGGCTTGCGAGACTTTTGGGTGAGATCTGGCACGGCGGTCGCCTCCTAATGGGAACAGAGGCGAACCTATTAGGCAGATTGTAGGCAAGTAGGAAAATGGAAAGTTTGCGCAGCGACCGATGCAAATTTTACATCCAGTTACAATTGCAAAGCTCTATCTTAACATTTGTGGCGCAGGCCCCGCTGGATGAACGGGAACTCTTCCAAAATTGACGCACCGGTAAAAAACTGGGCAATCGGATGCATAGTGGGAACTGCCTATTTTCTGGCGGCCTGCTTCTCCTTTGAAATTGCATTGGGGGTCAGCGGGGTTGCCACCGTTTGGCCTGCCAGCGGTGTTTTCGTTTCAGCTTTGCTCCTCGCTCGGCGAAATCAGATCGCTGCGATGGCTATTGCAGTGGCCGCTGCCAGCATCGCTGCCAATGTGCTTTATGGTGCATCCCTTGGAACGGCGCTCGCGTTTACTACCGCCAATGTGGTCGAAGGGCTCTTGATCAGCCAGCTGGTCATTCGCACCTCTGGCGTTCCGCGAACTTTGGATGATCAACGCTGGCTCGCGACATTTTTCGGTGCGGCCGTCGTTGGCAGCGCAGCGAGCGCGGCCATTGCGGCCTTACTGGCTGGCGAATTGACGCTGCCCTTCTTCGTAGTGTGGTTCACGACGGTGTGCCTAGGGATGCTGATCGTGACGCCTTTGATCGTGGCAGCAGCGAATGAGTTTCCACTTAAACTCAAGCAGGTCTCGTGCGGATCGGTGCTTCGGTTTGTACTTTTCACCGGCTTCGTCGGGATCGTTTGTTGGGCTGCACTGGCCCTTGGCGAGGGGCAGTTTCTGTTCCTGCCAGTGATCGCAATTGCCGCCGCGACCTATACCTATGGCTCGCGCGGGGCCGCGATCAGTATCAGCCTTATCGCGGTGATTGCCACATTGGAGACCGATTTTTCAGCCCCAGTGATCGGCGAATTCGCGCTGCAATGGGATACGTTGTTCCTACAATTCTATTTGCTTAGCCTGCTGTGTTCTGTCTGGCCTCTGTCGGCCCTGATGGCAGAAAAGGCGAAGCTGATTGATCGCTACGTCCAGTCGACCGAATTGCTCGAACTGGCTGAGAAAACGGCGCGAGTGGGGCACTGGGCACTGGAGCCGGACAATTCGACACTGATCTGGTCAGAAGAGGTGTTCCATATTCATGGGATTGATCCAGGCGATCCACAATTGGTCGGGGCGATGCCACTTGGAGAAGCAGGCTCGCTCAACCGTTATCATCCGGAAGATAGAGACAGGGTTCGCTCGTTGTTGCTGGCCGCGATGGAAGACCTGGTGCCCTTCGCCTATGAGGCTCGGATTGTCAGACCGGATGGCGTCATCCGCTATGTCTCCAGCATTGGCCGCCCGAGATATGATGCATCCGGCGCATTCCGAGGGCTGTTTGGAACGTTTCAGGATATAACTGAGCAAACCGAAACGCTCGAAGCCTTGCGAGTGGCCCGGCGTGATGCGCTGCGCGAAGCGAAAACAGCGCTGCGCTTATCCGAAACGGATGAACTCACCGGGATCGCCAATCGGCGCAAGGTCTTTGGCGAACTGCGCGCAGCGGCCCGCGTTGCCAAGGCCAGCGGCACGCCTATGACCATTGCAATTATCGATATTGACCACTTTAAGGCGGTCAACGATCATCATGGGCATCATGCAGGCGACAAAGTGCTGAAGCGTGTTGCGCAAATCGTTTCTGAACAATTGCGCCTTGGCGATTGCGTTGGGCGGATCGGCGGGGAAGAGTTTCTCGTAGTCCTGCCCGGTGAGGACGGTGCGGCCGCGCATGACATTGTCGAACGACTGCGTGTTGAGGTCGCGGCGGAGGCATGGGATATCGCTGGTTTAGAGCAGGTAACAATGAGCGCGGGGTTGGCAGCGGTCGACGAGATCGAGGGCGTTGAAAAGGCAGTGCAGAAGGCCGACCGCGCCCTTTATGAAGCCAAGCAAAGTGGGCGAAACCTGCTGCGTATTGCGGCGTAATCTCAGCGCGCGTGAGGCGCCAAACAAAAGGGGCGCCAAGATTGCTCTTAGCGCCCCCTTAATGTGTGCGTCAGCGCTGGATTAGCTGCTGTAATACATGTCAAACTCGACCGGCGCCGGCGTGGTTTCAAGGCGCGACACCTCTTCCCACTTCAGCTCAGCATAGGCGTCGATCTGATCTTTCGAGAACACATCGCCCTTCAGCAGGAATTCGTGATCCGCTTCCAAAGCCTCAAGCGCCTCGCGCAAGGAGCCGCAAACGGTTGGCACGTCAGCAAGCTCAGCTGGCGGCAGATCATAGAGATTCTTGTCCATGGCTTCGCCCGGGTGGATCTTGTTCTCGATCCCGTCGAGACCCGCCATCATCAGCGCCGCAGAGGCGAGATATGGGTTCGCCAGCGCATCCGGGAAACGGAACTCAACCCGCTTGGCTTTCTCGCCAGCGCCGTATGGAATGCGGCAAGAGGCAGAGCGGTTGCGCGCTGAGTAAGCGAGCAGAACCGGCGCTTCAAAGCCTGGGACCAGACGCTTGTAGCTGTTGGTGGTGGCGTTGGTGAAGGCGTTGACAGCCTTCGCGTGCTTGATGACGCCGCCAATGTAATAGAGGCAGGTTTCCGACAGACCGGCATATTCATTGCCAGCGAAGGTGTTCACGCCGTCTTTCCAAATCGACATGTGGGTGTGCATGCCGCTGCCGTTATCGTCCTTGATCGGCTTAGGCATAAAGGTTGCCGTCTTGCCATAGGCATGGGCGACTTGCTGCACGACATACTTATAGATCTGCACGCGGTCGGCGGTTTGGACGAGATTGCCGAAGGTAATGCCAAGCTCATGCTGAGCGGCGGCAACTTCGTGGTGATGCTTGTCCATGGGCAGGCCCATTTCCATCATCGTGGCGACCATTTCGCCGCGAATGTCGCTGGCGCTGTCGACCGGAGCAACTGGGAAATAGCCGCCCTTTGCGCGCGGACGGTGGCCCATATTGCCGCCTTCATATTCCTTGCCGGTGTTGGTTGGCAGTTCAATATCGTCGATTGCAAAGCCTGATCCGGCATAGCCGTCTTCAAAGCGGACATCGTCAAACATGAAGAACTCAGGCTCTGGCCCGACATAGATGGTGTCACCAATGCCGGTTGATTTGAGATAGGCCTCTGCGCGCTTCGCGGTGGAGCGCGGGTCGCGGGCGTACAGCTGGCCATCAGATGGCTCAACAATATCGCAGAACAGGATCAGTGTCGGGGTCGCGCTGAACGGATCGACATAAGCGGTGCCCAGATCAGGCTTCAGGATCATGTCGGATTCGTTGATCGCTTTCCAACCTTCGATGGACGAACCATCGAACATCAGGCCATCGTCAAGCGCGTCTTCGTCCATAACACTGCCGCACATGGTGAGGTGCTGCCATTTGCCCTTAGGGTCGGTGAAACGTAGGTCCACCCATTCAATGTCATGTTCCTCGATCTGTTTTACGATGTCTTTTGCACTTGCCATAGTCTGTAATTCTCCAGCTTATCTGGTGTTTGCGCCCGCATTTTTGCGAGCAGAGAGGTGGTTGAAATTTAAATCGCGTCTTCGTTTGTCTCGCCCGTGCGGATGCGCAGGGCGGTCTCAATCGGCGAGACGAAGATCTTGCCATCACCAATGCGGCCGGTTTGCGCGGCGGCAGCGATAGCCTCCACCACACGTTCAGCCAGATCATCGCTGATGACGACTTCGAGTTTTACCTTGGGTAGGAAATCGACGACATATTCGGCGCCGCGATAGAGCTCTGTATGGCCTTTTTGCCGGCCAAAGCCGCGCGCCTCGGTAACCGTGATACCGGACACGCCGATTTCATGCAGCGCCTCCTTCACTTCGTCGAGTTTGAATGGCTTGATGATTGCTTCGACTTTTTTCACGGCCTGATCGCTCTCCCCTGTCAGGCGGTTATGGCCGCCTTATACTGTCACACGCGCGATCCAAGAATCGTGCCAATCTCTGTGATGGATTGGGTTAGATGATCTGGCCTGCTGCGCAAGGGCCATTCGTTTGAATTGGGTGCGGCGCAAGATCATGTCTCACCCGGCTTCGTAGGGATAGGCCTGCCCAAAGCACAGACTCTGATTGCCTAAAAATTAGGCAGAAGCTTAGGGAAATTGCTTAGCCGCGAGGGACTCAACCGGGCAGGCGAAGGCCTGTGGTTTCCGGCAGGCCGCACATGATGTTGAGGTTTTGAACCGCTGCGCCGCTGGCGCCTTTGCCAAGGTTGTCCAACCGCGCGATCAGGCGTGCGTGATAACCACCCTCATTGCCGCAGACATAGAGCGTCATCGAGATCGCTTGCTGGTTCGCCTTCACGCACGTTCAGTTCGGTCAGCGGCTCGGATGCGGCGACGGTAACGATTGATGACTGGCGGTAATTTTCAGCCAGAGCCTCGCGCAGGTGGTCTGGCGTTAGCTTGCTATCAATCGCGCCCAGGTGAAGCGGCACTTCGACCAGCATACCGCGATAGGCGCGCACAACTGCTGGCGCGAAAATCACGCCATGGGCTAGTCCTGCATGCAGCTTCATCTCGGGCCGGTGCTTATGAGCCATGTCTAGGCCATAGCTGCGAAAGGCGAGATCAGGTTCGTCCTCAATCCGTTTGATCAGGGCATTTCCGCCACCAGAATATCCGCTCACCGCGTTGACGGTGTAGGGCCAACCGGCTGGCAGCAGCCCCGCACGAACCAGCGGCGCAACTAACGCCAAGAAGCCGGTCGGATAGCAGCCAGGGTTGCTAACAAATTGCGCCTCGGCAATTTTGTCGTGCCCGATGATCTCTGGAAAGCCATAGGTCCAACCATCGGCCACCCGGTGCGCGCTGGAGGCATCGATGATCCGCGTGTTTGATCCGGCGGCGAGGGCCACCGCATCGCGCGCTGCATCGTCGGGCAGACAAAGGATCGCGACATCGGCTTCGTGCAAAGCCTCTTTGCGCGCGGCCTCGTCCTTGCGGAGGTCATTGTCCAGCACCAGTAGCTCAAATTCGCTCCGCGTCGCCAGACGCTCGCGGATTTCCAACCCAGTTGTCCCGGCGGCCCCATCGATGAAAATGCGTGTTGTCATGCTGCGCTGTTTAGCCGCTGACGCGCGCTAGGCAACGCTGCTTAAGCTATCGGCTTTGACATATCCGCTTGGCCCATCCGGTCCGATCGTGGCCCAGGCCCAGTCGCCGGCTATATCGAGCAATTCGATCGCGCTGCCTGAATCCAGCGCCGTGACGAGCTCTGCATCATCTTGCGGTTGGAGCAGCATGGCCGCGCCCTTCGCGGCGACTTCGCGGATCTCAGGAATAACGTAATGCGCCGCCAGATGCGTGCCCGCAAGCGCGATATGGGCAAGGTCACCGCGCAGCGGTAGAGTGCCGGGCTGAGGACGCGCGATCGGGCCGCTCAAACCGAGCACGCCTGATGGCACTTCGTATTTTTCAGCCTTGCTCATCTGAGCCTGGTCCCCTGTCACGACCCAGCGCGTATCGCTGGGGTTCGGCGCGCTTATACGGCCAAAGCCTTTCGAGCAAGTTAGCCGCTGACTAGTGGTGGAAAGCGATCACCAGGTCACCCGGCGTTCACTCGCCGCCATAGCGCGCTTTCAGTGTATGCCAGCTCGCACGCAGGCCGTATGCCGCGCCGCCTTTGCTACGCCCAGGCTTAGGGAAGGGGCGCCAGCCGAAGGTGTCGAAATGCGCCCATTCAATGCCTTCGCCTACGAACTTGTCGAGGAACAATCCCGCGACGCTCGCGCCCGCATAGGGGTTGCTCTGCGCATTGGTGAAATCGGCAATGTCAGATTTGAGATAGTCGAAATACCCCTCCGGCAGCGGCAAACGCCATGGTTCATCATCATTGGCTTTACCCGCCGCAATCAACTCAGCGGCGGTCTCGTCACGGCGCGTCATCAGTGCTGGAAAATCGGGGCCCAGAGCAATGCGGGCCGCGCCGGTCAGTGTGGCAAAATCAATGATCAGCTCGGGCTCTTCCTCACTCGCACGAGTCAGAGCATCGCCTAAAATCAGGCGACCTTCCGCATCAGTGTTGTGGATCTCAACCTTGTGCCCCTTGCGACTGTTCAGCACATCGCCGGGGCGAAACGCGGGGCCAGAGATGGCATTTTCAACCGCTGGCACGAACAGATGCAGTTGCACCTTCAGTCCGGCTCGCATGACGAGGCCAGCAAGCGCGATCGCATGGGCTGCGCCGCCCATGTCTTTCTTCATCAGCCGCATCCCGGCGGCCGGTTTAATATCGAGTCCACCCGAATCGAAGCAGACGCCTTTGCCGACAATCGCCAACACGGGATACTTATCGCTGCCGCCCTTCGCCTGCCAATTGAGGTGCAGCATGCGCGGCGCGTGATGGCGCGCGGCGGCGCGGCCAACGGCGTGCACCATGGGATAACCTTGCTCCAACCCGTCGCCCTTGGTCACATTCAGAGTGCCGCCATAGGCCTTAGCGAGCTTTTCAAACTCTGCCTCCAGTGCGGCTGGCCCCATGTCCTCCGCCGGTGTGTTGATAAGATCGCGGACCAGCATTTCCGCCTCTGCTTCCGCCAGCAATGGCTCAATCGCTGCGGCCTGCTTGGTCAGGAGCACGCGCGGACCCACCGCGTTTTCATCTTCGCGGTAGCGGGTGAAGCGGTAATGCGCGGTTAGCCAGCCAAACATCGCCGCGCCCGCTTCGGCGTTTTCCAATCGGTATGTGCCCTCTGGCAATTTTCCGGCCAATCCAGCCAGGCAATAGCTTGAAAGCGCGTCTGTATTGACCACGCCGCCAACCGCAAACCAGGCGTCGCCATCTGGCACAATGCCGGTTTGGCCGGCGGCGCCGGTGAATTTCTGCGCGGAGAGTGAGGAGCGCTGTCCAGTGCTCAGAGATTTCACCCACTCCTCATATCCATCCTGGGTCACCAGATGGATGGAGATGGCGTCTTGCCCGCGGTCAGGCTGGATCAATTCTTTGGTATCATTCATACTTACGTCATTAGCTTTGAGTGACGACTTGTCACGCGCGAATTGTGCAAGCGAAAGGGTGGATGATCATGGGCAGGGCAATGACGGTTTGTATGGCGGTTCTGACCGTGGGCGCGCTAACGGCGTGCTCTTCCCTCGAGGAGGTCGCCGAGGACGTCGGCGTTGCTCAAAACACACCGACCCCTCCGACCCCGTCCAAAGTGGGCGATAATGGTAACGCGCAAGAGGATCTGGAGCGCCGCACCGCCACCGGTTTCAAGGCGGTCAACTTCACCGAAGATGAAAATTCTGGCGGCGGCAGCCGCGACTTCGAGTATAGCTGGCCGGCTCAGGTCAGTGCGATCCCGGAGCTGACCCAGCACCTGCAAAGCGAACGCGCAACTGCGCTGGAAGAGCAGAAACAGGATTGGGCCGAAATGCTGGCTGACGCGCCTGAAAGCTGCGGCGCTTCGTGCAAGACCAATTCTTATGGCCGCACCTGGAAGGTCGTGGCAGATTTGCCCCGTTTCCTCTCTCTATCGGCCAATCAATATGCCTACACGGGCGGTGCACACGGCAATTACTGGTTCGACAGTCTCGTATGGGACCGTGAGGCCAAGGCCGTGCTTGATCCGCGCGCGATGTTTACCTCGACCACAGCGCTCAATGATGCGGTGCGCGATAGCTATTGCAGCGGACTCAAAATCGAGCAGACCGAGCGTAGGGGCGGCGATGTCGACGCCGGAATCTTTAGTGATTGCCCCAAGGTGGATGATCTTACTCTGCTGGTAGGGTCGTCTAACGGCAAGAGCTTTGACCGGTTGGGATTGCTCGCCGCGCCTTATGTCGCCGGGCCATATGTTGAGGGGGCTTACGAGGTGACTGTGCCAGTCACACAGGCGGTTTTAGACGCAGTAAAGTCTGAATATCGCGCGAGCTTTTCGGTCAAGTAGGCCGCCTCTCGCAAATCACGCGCATTGTCGCTACATAGCACCAATGACCGAATATCAGCTTATTGAAGGCGATCAGACCGTCTACCGCGACGGCACCATTAAACTGCACGGGCCAGATGGCTTTGACGGGATGCGCAAGGCCGGGCAACTGGCCGCGCGGATCCTTGATGAGGTCGCCAATCTGGTGCAACCCGGCGTCACGACCGAGAGCGTCGATACCGCTGTGCGCGAGATGATGCTGGATGCTGGATCAGTGCCCGCGACATTGGGCTATCGGGGATATACGCATAGCTGCTGTATCTCGATCAACCATGTGATCTGCCACGGGATTCCGTCGGAAAAAGTCTTCAAAGAAGGTGATATCGTCAACGTCGATGTTACCCCGTTGCTTGATGGCTGGCACGGCGACACTTCGCGCATGTTCTTTGCTGGCGAGCCATCGCTGAAGGCCAAACGGTTGGTCGATGTGACACATGAATGCCTGATGCTGGGGATCGAAGCGGCGGGCAGACCGGGCGCGCGTCTGGGTGATATTGGCGCCGCGATTGAGGCGCATGCCAAGCAGTTCCGTTACGGCGTGGTGCGTGAATTTTGCGGACACGGTTTGGGCCGTCTGTTCCACGATGCGCCGGAGGTTGTGCACGCGGCGAAAGCTGGCACGGGGCCGGAGCTGAAACCGGGCATGTTCTTCACCATTGAACCGATGATCAACTTAGGCAAGCCATGGGCAAAAGTGCTGGGTGATGGCTGGACTGCGGTGACCCGCGACAAGAGCCTATCCGCACAGTTCGAGCATTCGCTCGCTGTGACTGAAGAGGGCACTGAGATATTTACGCTCAGCCCAACAGGTAAAGACAAACCGCCGTATTGATTTGCGATTGCTTGCGTCAGCTTGCTTGTTGAGCGATCCCGTAACTTATTTGGTGCGCCGCGCGAATATCGTGCTGACGTGGTGATGCAGGCGATACGCTTTGCATCGTATTTTATCGTCCATAATCTAGGGGCCAGAATTTCGTTATGATCAAATTGCCAAAAATCGCCATGACGCTCGCCGCAGCAGCCGGCCTGATGGGGCTGGCCGCTTGTTCTTCTCCGCAAGCGAACCGTCAAAGTGATAGCGCCGCGGGGAGCACTCTGATCTCCTCCGACAATCTGCCGGAAAATCAGGCTACTGCTGTGTTCGCCATGGGATGTTTCTGGTGCGCAGAGGCCGATTTTGAAAAGGTTGATGGCGTCGTCGACGTGGTCTCTGGATACACCGGAGGTCGGACAGAGAACCCGACCTACAAACAGGTAACCTATGCTGAGACAGGCCATTACGAGGCCATCCTTGTCACCTATGATAAGACAAAGCTGAAATACGAAGACCTGCTTTCGGTGTTCTGGCGCAATGTTGATCCGTTCGATCCGCGCGGGCAATTCTGTGACAAGGGCACCAGCTATCTTGCGGCGATTTTCCCTGGAAATGATGAGGAAGCGGAACTGGCAGAAGCTTCTAAAGATCGCTGGGAAAGCGTCTTTCAACAGGAAATCGTAACCGACATTGTGGACCGCGCCGACTTTTATCGGGCTGAGGAAGACCACCAGGATTACTATAGCAAGAACCCCGTTCGTTATGGCTACTACCGGAACGGTTGCGGGCGCGACAAACGGCTAGAGGCGGTTTGGGGCGCAATCCCGAAGTAGGCCTGGCAGGTTAGCTTTCCCGAGCGGCCCGTATTGCCGCGCCTGCGGCAAAGGGGGCCAAAGCCACCAAGATAAGGCTGATCGCTGCAACAAATCCAAGGCTCGCCACATCCATGCGGGCCAGTGCGCCTGCGCCAAAAATCAGGATCGGTAGCGCCAGCGGGATCAGCAACAGTCCTGACAAAGCTGCGCCCGCGCGCAGGCTGGCCGTGAGCGATGCAATCATCAGGCCAATTGCGGCGAGGCCGGGCGTGCCTGCCAGCAATCCGAGCAACAGAATGTGCAGGGTCTCTCCATCCAGATTGAGCAGGGCGGCAGCAGGAAAAGCGGCCAAAATCAGCGGCGGGCCAAAGCTGAGCCAATGCGCCGTCAGGCGAACCGCCATGCTGACTTCCTCGGTGACCCCGCGCAGCTTCAATTGATCAAACACGCCGAGTTCAATGTCGCGCGCCACCAGGCTGTCGAGCGGCAGGATCGCAGCCAGCAATGCCGCGATCCACACGACGCCGCCGCCGGTGCGAGCGAGCAGAGGCGCATCCGGCCCGACCGCAAATGGGTACAGCATCGCCACCGCCAGGAAGAAGATAACGGGCAGGGCCGCCCCGCTTCCTGTGAAGGGGAAGAACCGCGCCAGATCGCGTTTGAGGAGCGCGGTGATCATGCGGCTGGCTCCGCTGCTGCGCGGGGCACATAGTCGGCCAATTCCAGGGTTGTTAGGCCCGCAATGTCGAGCGTTTGATGCGAGGCGACCAAAGCAATCCCGCCGTCCTCGCAATGCGTCGCAATCAGTGCGGTCACTTGCTCAATAGCGCGGGCGTCCAGCCCGCTTAGCGGCTCATCAAGCAGCCAGATCGTTGCGGCTTGTGCGATCAGCCGCGCTAGCCCCGCGCGCTTACGCTGGCCGGTCGACAAATAGCGCACTGGAATATCGAGCAGATTGCCAAGGTCCATCGCCTCTGCCGCCGCGTCCACATCGGCGCAGCCATCAATCTTTTGCCAGAACGCGAGAGCTCGTCCCAGAGCGAGATCGGGATCAAGGCCCATACGTTCATCGAGCAGACCGACCGCACCCTCGGTTGCCACCGAGCCTGCAAACGGGGTGAGTAATCCTGCGCAATTGCGTAAAAACGTTGTCTTCCCAATGCCATTTGCGCCGGTGACATGGCACGCGCTGCCGGTCTCTAAAGTCAGGTTTAGCCCCTTGCACAGCACGCGATCGCCGCGGCGGCAGGCAAGGTCAGATACGGTAAGGCGCGCTTGCATGATTGCATGGCGTTAGGCAAAAGCTGACTTGCAAACAACACGCTATACAACAATTGCCCGATCGGAACCGATATGAGCCGTGTGCCTGAACTGACCGATGCCGAACGAGCGGAGCTGCTCGCGGCTTTCCCAGAATGGAATGAAGCGCGCGGCGGCAAGGCGATTTTCCGCAAGTTTGAATTTGCCGATTTCTCTCAGGCCTGGGGCTTCATGAACCGTGTGGCTTTGATCGCAGAAAGCCAGGATCACCACCCTGAATGGTTCAATGTCTACAACAAGGTAGAGATCACCTTGACCACGCATGATGCCGGGGAAAGCGGAGGCTTGTCCATGCGCGATGCAGCCATGGCAAAGGCTATTGCTGAGCTTGCCTAGGCGTTAACCCATATCGGTCCCAATACCTTGGCTGCGCATTTCCTTGCGCACGCGGCCGGGCAGGAACCGTTGGAGAAGCAGCAGGCGTTTTGCCATCTTGCCAACGGTGTAATCCAATTTGTCACCGTGAACTGCGTCCCACACTACTTTGGGTACTGTGCTGACGGGTGATACTTCGACACCTGCGTCGAGCAGGTCCTCTTTCACAGATTGGTTCGAATCTGCGGCGGTTTGTTCGATGATGGGCGTGTCGATAAACCCAGGGCATAGTGCGGACACTTTGATCCCATCCTTTGCCCATTCAGCATCCAGGCTTTGCGTCAGGCCGCGCACCGCCCACTTTGTGCCGCAATAGACAGACAGATTGGGTGCGCCGATGATTCCGGCCAGACTGGCCGTGTTGACCAGAACAGAGCCGGGCGCGGTTTTCTTTAGATGGCTATGCGCTGCCTGCGCACCGTATATCACGCCCTTCAAATTGACGTCTAGCAGAGCCACGACTTCTTCGCTTGGCTGATCCACAATCGGCCCGCCATGCCCGATCCCCGCATTGTTGAACACCACATCGATGCGCCCGCCAGCTGCCGTTGAAAAGGCTTCGAGCGCCTCGTCCCAAGCGGCGCGGTCACGCACGTCGAGCTGGTGCATGTATTTGAAGCCACCCTCAAGCAGGCCCAGCGTGTCTTCCAAGCCCGCTGTGTCAACATCAGCCACGCCGACGAACCAGCCTCTTTCGGCGAAGTAGATTGCGACTGCGCGGCCAATGCCCGAAGCACCACCAGTGATAAAAATTGACCGACGCTGCGTCACCTAATCTTACTCCCAAAAAACAAGAACCGGCGTGGTCTAACCCCGCGCACTCCGTTTGTCAGCTACTGACATGCGTGTCAGCATGGATAGGCTGTGGGTTAAGCCGTGTTCTATTTCGCCAACGCCTGTTCCAGGCCAACGACATGCTGCGCACCTTCAAGGATTTGCGCAGTGGAATTGCCGACCGTGTCGCCAATCGTTTCGCTGCGTCCGCCAAGGCATTCTGCCAGGAAATTCTCAGTGATTGCGGTGTAGGCGATGTTGTTGGTCGGCTTTGCAAAGCCGTGGCCTTCATCAGGATAGAGCACGTATGTAACAGGGACTCCGGCCTCTTTCATGGCGCCGACGATCTGGTCGCTCTCTGATTGTTTGACACGCGGATCATTGGCGCCTTGCAGGATTAGCAGCGGTTTTGTGATCTGGTCTGCTTTGTACAGCGGGCTGGCGGCCTTCAGCAAAGCAAGACCTTCCTCGGTGTTCGGATCGCCCATGCGCTCATGGAATAGTTTCACCATCGGTGCCCAATAGGGCGGAATGGTCTCCAGCAAGGTCTCAAGGTTGGACGGGCCAACGATGTCGACGCCGCAGGCGAATTTCTCTGGCGTAAAGGCGAGGCCAGCAAGCGTCGCATAGCCGCCGTAGGATCCACCCATTATTGCCACTTGATCAGCGGTGGTGATGCCTTGCTCAATCGCCCAATCGGTTGCGTCGATCAGGTCGTCATGCATCGACAGGCCCCATTCTTTGTTGCCTGCGTTGAGGAAATTCTTGCCGAACCCGGTCGAGCCGCGGAAGTTCACTTGCAAGACGGCATAGCCCCGATTGGCGAGCCATTGGACGCCGCTGGAGAAGCCATAATCATCGCGCGCCCATGGGCCGCCATGGACCAGCAGAACCATTGGCACGGCGGCGTCTGGACGGCCGCTTGCATCACTGTCGCTGCCGGGCGGCAGAGTGAGATAGGACGGCAGGGTCAAGCCATCGCGGCTGGTGATCTCCACCGGCTGCATCGGTTGGAGCGGCGCGCCCTCCAGCTCTGGACGGGTGATGTAAAATGGGGTGAGGGTCTTGGCCGCGCGGTCATAGATATAACTGCTGCTTGGCGCGGTCAGCGGGTCGTTCCAGACGATCCAGGTTATGTCGTCATCGGTGCGGCTGGCGACGCCAAACTCGCCATCGAGCTGGGCGCCGAGCCAATCGAGCGAGGCCTTGATCTGGGGATCAATTGCGGTCCACTCGGTCTTGAGGTAATTCGCTGAATAGGCCTCAACTACGCCCGTTTTGTTGTTGCGAATGGTGCCGCCAATATCGGCCTTGTCATTCTCCGCTACCAGCGTCTTCTCGCCGCTCGCTGTGTCCTGAGCATAGAGAGCAGCGGTGTTGCGGCCCCGACTGTCGAGCCAATACAGTGTTGAGCCATCGGTGGTGTAGCCCGCTGGCGAGGTTGTCAGCGAATCTTCCATGGCGGTGGTTTCAAAGGCGGCCTCTTCCACCGCGCCGCCTTCGATCCGAAAATAATCGGTGCCGCCGGCCTCGTTCTGGCGCATTGCCATGCGCAGGGTCAGCGTGTCATCCGCCATAAACCCGGCATAGCTGTTGTTCTCATACACCAGCTCCAGCTCTCCGGTGTTGAGATCAAGCAGGTGCACATCGTGGAATTGCGGATCACGATTGTTGAGACCGATCAGGATCTTGTCGCGGATCGTTTCTGACCCGCCGACAATATCGACGCGGGTGTTTTCAAACGGGGTAAGGTTGGTTTCCACGCCGCTTGTCACATTGATCGAATAGAGCAGGAAGTTTTCATCACCGCCTTTGTCCTGAATATACAGCAGGCTGCTGGAATCGGGTGACCAGAAATGCTGTCGGATCGGGCGGTCCGCCGCGCTCGTCATCGCTTTGGCTGCATCCAGATTGTCGCGCGGAGCCATCCAGATGTTGAGAACGCCATCCTTTGGCGCGAGCCAGCTGAGGTATTTGCCATCAGGGCTGATGCGCCCCTGCGCTTTGGTCGGATTGCCGAACAGGGCATCGCGCGGGATCAAGTCATAGGCTTCGGCGGTGTTGGTCATTGTGGCTCCGGTTTTGGAGGTGTGATTGTCTGCAGAGACTGCGCCCGGCAGCGTTAAGGCAGAATGCGGCCAGTGCCGTGGTCAGCAGGCGCGCGGTGAATGACGAGATGTTATGCGAAGGGACATGGGAAGTATCCAATCGATTCTAAACAGCTGTATTATTCAATTAATACACACATGATAGCCGTCCGCAAGCCAGATGAAATAGAACAGACTTGGAAGCTACAGCGCAGGATTGGCGTAAAAATGCCAGATCCAGATCGCCATCGCCCCGCGATGCGGGCGCCAGCGCTCGCCGATCTGCCTTAGGCCTTTTTCATCGGGCCGCTCATTCAGCTGCAGCAATCTTTTGACGCCTTCCTGCACGGCAAGATCACCGGCGGGCCACATATCGCCGCGCCCCTCCGCGAACAGCAGATAGATCTCCGCTGACCAGCGCCCGATCCCTTTGACCTTGATCAGCTCTGCGATCGCCGCCTCGTCATCGGCGGGCAGGTCATCAAAATTGACCTCGCCGGTTTGCACCAGCTCGCACAGGCTGCGGGCATAGCCTTGTTTCTGGCGCGAGAGGCCGCAGGCGCGCAATGTGTCAAAGTCCCGCTCCAGCAGGCAGGCAGGCGAAAAGCCTTCGCCCAGTTCCGCCTCCAATTTGTTCCACATAGAGGCCGCCGCGGCGACCGAGACCTGCTGGCCTACGATCGTGCGCAGCATCGTCATATATCCGCGATCTCTGATGCGTGGTTCTGGATAGCCAATTCGCGCGATTTCAGTCGCCAGATCGGCATCATTTTTGGCCAATGCATCAAGCGAGGCCTTGATTGCAGCTGCGCTCAATCCCACTAATAATTCCCATAGCTATACAATGCGAAATCTGCCTCTAGCAGCGCAGCCGACTATTCGATAGAGCGCTGGCCAATCCAGCGGACACTGAAAAGGATACAATGCAATGCCGAAACTGATCGTCACCAATCGTGAAGGCGAAACGAGTGACATCGAGGTCGAAGATGGCCTGACGGTGATGGAGGCTATTCGCGACAATGGCTTTGACGAGCTGCTGGCGCTGTGCGGCGGATGCTGTTCCTGCGCGACCTGCCACATCCACATCGATCCTGAGTTTACGGCAAAGCTGCCTGAGATGAGCGAAGACGAAGATGATCTGCTGGAATCGAGCGAGCATCGCAATGAAACCTCGCGCCTTTCGTGCCAGGTTCCGCTCACTGCAGAGCTGGACGGCTTAAAGGTAACTATCGCAGCTGAAGATTGATGTTGTTTGCGAGTTGGCTCGCAAGCTCCTAACTCGCAGTCCATGAACATTACTCAACCTGTCGGCGACACGCTCGCCTTGATCGGAAACACGCCGCTGGTCCGCCTGGCCGGGCCGAGCGAGGTGGCGGGCTGCGATATTTGGGGCAAATGCGAATTTGCCAATCCGGGCTCTTCGGTGAAGGACCGCGCAGCGCTGTACATGATCCGCGATGCTGAGGCGCGCGGCGAGCTGAAACCTGGCGGCACAGTGATCGAAGGCACCGCTGGCAACACCGGTATTGGCATTGCGCTGGTCGCCAATGGGCTCGGTTACAAAACCGTGATCGTGATGCCGGACAATCAGTCGAAGGAAAAGATGGACACGCTGCGGGCGCTGGGCGCGCAGCTCGTGCTCGTGCCCCCGACCAAATACGCAGATCCTGCGCACTTTCAGCACACCTCGCGCCGCATGGCGGAGGAAACCGAAGGCGCGATCTGGGCTGGCCAGTTTGATAATGTCGCCAATCGCCGCGCGCATATTGAAGGCACCGCAAAGGAGCTGTGGGAACAGCTGAATGGCAAGATTGATGGCTTTACCTGCGCGGCTGGCACGGGCGGTACGATTGCCGGGGTTGGCATGGGGCTGAAGGAGAAATCCGAAGATGTCCGCATTGCGCTGACCGATCCGCATGGTGCGGCGCTCTACAATTACTACGCGAATGGGGAGCTGAAGGGCGAGGGTTCTTCCGTTGCCGAAGGCATCGGTCAGGGCCGGATTACCGCCAATCTCGAAGGCGCGCCGATCGATACCCAGTTTCGCATTTCTGACGAGGAAGGCCTGCAATGGGTCGCCCGGCTGCTGCGTGAAGAAGGGCTGTGCCTAGGTCTCTCCTCTGGCATCAATGTCGCTGGTGCGATTGCGCTGGGTAAGCAGCTGGTCGCCGAAGGGCGAGAGAACCCGCAAGTCGCGACAATCCTGTGCGATACTGGCTTTCGCTACCTTTCGACACTCTACAATGCCGACTGGCTGGAGGCAAAAGAGCTTCCAGTGTTCGACTGGCTCGAACAAGCGTGATAGGCAGCCATTATGGCGTATCGCAAACTGTTCGAAACCCGCGAAGAATTGGCGCGGGCTGTCGCAGAAAACCCAGATATTGAACGCGCAGGTGCGCCCCTTGGCGGAACCCGCGAAGAGGCGGTGCAACGCCTTCAGGTCGGGCTTTCTGGCCTTGCTGCGATGGTCCTGCTGGTTGGTCTGGCCAGCGTTATCCAAGGCCGGGCGCAAGTCAGTGAAGACAGCGCCGTGCCAGAGGCCGCGCCGACGACTGAGCCGAGCGCAGAGGCCACAATCAATGATCCGCTGGTCGATGCAGGGGTCGTGCCTGATTTGCCGGTAGAGCCAAGCCCGGTCGCAACGCAGGAGGCGGCGATCGTGCCTGAGCAAGGCGAGGGGACCGCTGGTGACCCGCTGCCCGGCGATGTTGTGCGCGACGATCCGTTGATCAATGAGTCCAAAACTCCATAAATTCGCCCTCGCTGCGATTGGCGTGCTGGGCCTGTGCGCAGGCGCGCTGTGGTGGCTGGCCCAATCGAACGCAGAGGGCCATGTCCTGCGCGCGAGCGCGAACAATGGCTCAGTCGAGAACGTGGAGCTTGGTTTGATGAGCAGCCTGCCGCTTTATTGGCCGTTGGGTGCTGATCTGGCGGGCCTGATTGACGCAGAGCAAGAGACACCTTGGCAGCGCGGCGTTTTGGAAGCGCGCTATGATCTGAAGCTGCTCGATAGCCTCTCACCGGATGATCAGGGCGTTGGCCCACTCGCGGGATTGGAGCGCCTGGCGATTATCCAACCGCGCGGGCTTAGTCCGTCGGACAATGCCGTATTGGACGATTGGGTCCAGGGTGGCGGACGGTTGCTGATTGCGCTCGATCCGATGCTGACCGGCGAATATGAAGTGCCCCTTGGTGATCCGCGCAGGCCGGTAGACGCCGCGCTGATCCCTCCGGTGATTGAGCGATGGGGATTGGCGGTTAGCTTTGATGAAGAACAGGGTGAGGGGCTACGGTCTGCCGCGGTGGTGGGCGGACAAATCCCGGTTCATATGGCCGGCGTCCTAACCGTTCTCGATCCCGCCGCCGCCTCGTGTGAACTTCAGGGCGACGGAGCAATCGCAGCCTGTGATATTGGCCAGGGGTGTGTGACGGTTTTTGCCGATGCTGCCATCTTTGAACATGAAGAGCTCGCCGGAGAAGATGGCGAAAGGTTGATCGCCTTGCTGGCTCAAGCCTTCAACTGAGTCGCTAGCAGCCCGATCCTGACCGATATCGGTTCGATCCATCTAGGCTGCGTCAAAGCGTCCCAAATTCGCGATTGGGGATTTTGCGGGACAGGCCGGGGATGAGCGACTCGCCTTGTGTGATTCTCGCAGTTTTGAGCGGAAATTCAGTGTTTTGAGGCAAGTCCTTTGGCTTCCATGCGAGGTGGCGAAGTGAATGGGTGTTCAATATTAATATGGTAAATCAGTTATTTACCAGCTTATCCCGCGAAATCCCGTAAAAACCCCTTCCATCCCGGTTAAACCCACGATATTACCGTCTTCCATCAAACATGACCGTTTGTGTTTGCGCCGCCCATGATGGTTGGCGTGCCGGTTCCGCTCGCATGTGGAATGGCCAAGCAAATGGCGTTTTGGGTCTCCTGAAAAGGGAGGCGGGGAAAATGAAGGCCCGTGAGGGGCGGGTGAGAAGGGGAGTTGGAGCGCGTGTCGTTCGCAGGATTCAGTGGTCAAGCTTATTCGCCCGCCGGCGATAAGGGCCGCTTTGTGCTGCCTCCACTGTTCCGCAAGGCTGTTAAGGAAAGTTCCGAAGGACGGATTGTCTGCCTGGCAAAGCACGAGCGCTGGAATTGCCTCACCGGCTTTGGCCTGTCCCGCAAAACCGAACTTGAAGAGCAGATTGAGCGCGAGGAAGACCGCGCCATCCGTCTCGATAAAGAATTCGACCGTGATCTGCGCGCGATGCAGCTGTTTGGCTTTGTCGAAGTGCCGTTTGATGACAGCGGCCGCTTTGTAATGCCCGATCACCTGCGCAGCCTCGCGCAGGTTGACGATGGTCTGTACTTCCACGGCGGCGGGCGCTTCTTCACGATCTGGAACCCAGATCAGCTCGCGCAAATGGGTGAGCAATGGGAAAGTGCGCAGGCAGCCTGCGCCAATCTGGTTGCAGAAGCCGAAGCGAAGGGGCGCAAGAAATGACGTCCTCCGCCGCCCTAGGCCAGAACGCGCCCCACGTCCCCGTTCTCCTCGAAGAAGTGATCGCCGCGCTTAATCCCCAGCCTGGCGATATTATTGTCGACGCCACTTTTGGTGCCGGCGGCTATACTCGTGCGCTGCTTGATTGCGGCGCTACCGTCCACGCCTTTGATCGCGATCCTGACGCGATCTCTCAAGGCCGCGGATGGAGCGAGGCGCGTAGTTCCCCTCCGCGCTTGGTGCTTCATCCGCGGCGTTTTTCCGAGATGGTGAGCGCGATGGAAGAGGTAGGTGTTGCCCAGGTTGATGGCGTGGCAATGGATATTGGCGTTTCCTCCATGCAGCTTGATCAGGCGGCGCGCGGTTTTGCGTTTTCGGCCGATGGACCGTTGGACATGCGGATGAGCCAGGCGGGCGAAAGCGCGGCTGATTTTCTCAATTCTGCCGATGCCGACACGATTGCCGATGTGCTCTATGAATACGGCGAGGAGCGCCAGTCGCGCCGGGTTGCCCGCGCTATTGTCGCGGCGCGCCCGCTGGAGACGACCGGTGATCTGGCGCGGATTGTTCGCAAGTCGCTGGGCTATAAGCCGCACGACAAGAAAGACCCGGCAACGCGGTCGTTTCAGGCCGTGCGCATCCATGTGAATGACGAGCTGGGCGAATTGCGCAGTGGCCTGTCAGCGGCAGAGCGCTTGCTGCGTGCTGGCGGTAAGCTCGCCGTGGTCAGCTTTCACAGCCTCGAAGACCGCATGGTCAAACGCTTCCTGCGCGAAGCGTCCGGCGCAGGCCGCGCCGTGTCACGTCACCTGCCAGGGGAAATTCCCGGCGACCCGCCGGTATTTGAGAAACTTTCCAAAGCGATCCGTCCTTCCGAGGGTGAGATCGAACGCAATCCGCGCTCGCGCTCTTCCACCCTGCGCAGCGCCATCCGAACAACCGCCGATGCAAGGAGGCTTGCGGCATGATCGTTTCAGGTTCTCGTATGCGTCAAATCGGCTGGGTTGCGGTGCTCGCGCTGTGCGTCGGGATGTTTCTCCTGCTTAGCTTCCGCGTGCATGCCGTAAAAAGTGAAGTTCTGTTGGCTGAGCGGCAAATTGTTGAGTTGGAGCGCGAAACGCTTGTGCTCGAAACCGAGTTTCAGGCGCGCGCCAATCAGCGGCAATTGGCCAATTGGAACATTGTTGAATTTGGCTATCTCGCGCCGCGCGCCGACCAATATCTTGAGGGCGAGCGTCAATTGGCGAGCCTGGGTTCACCGCAAGTTCCCGGTGCGCCTAGCCCGATCCGAGTTGCCCGAGCAGAGCCGGCAGAGGGCATGCCATCGCCGCTGCGGGCACGCGAAATGGTCTCGCCGATTACGGGTGCGCCTGTGACTTTGGCTGCGACACAGGTTGAAGAGAGCGCAACGACAATGTTCGCTGAGGCCTTCGGTGACTTCCTAGTAGAGGCCTCGCCCATCCGGGCGGCGCAAGCGCGCGCGGGCAGCAGCGCTTCGGTTACCCAAGCAGCGGCAGAGACGGCTGAATGAGTGCCTTTGCGGCTCGCCCGGCCATCCCCGCAGGCCGCATCCAACTCGTCAATTTGCGCTATCGCTCGCTGTTGACGGCGCGTTGGCGTGTGCTCTGGATTGTGCTGGTATTTGCGCTGGTCGCTGCGGCTGCCATCTTGCGCATTGCCTATCTGGGTTTTGCTGGCCACGCTCCATCACGCACCAGCCTGGCGGAGCAATTGCTGCCGCCGCGCGGTGAGATTACCGATCGCAACGGCGTTCCGCTGGCGCGTGCTTTTCCTGCCTATGCGCTGTGGTATGCGCCAACCGCTATGGGCGATGGCGGTGAGCCACTGGTAGCCTCGCCTCAAGATGTTGCCTTGAAATTGGCCAATATCTTCCCGGCGATGGATGTGAATGACACCGCCTCGCGCTTGGCTTCTGGCCGAGCGGGTTATTTGCGCCGCCGCATCCTGCCAGAAGAGGCGAACAAGATCATGCGCCTGGGCGAGGTCGCGCTGCAAATCCCGCGTGAGACCGATCGCCACTATCCGCAAGGTTCCTTGGGTGCGCACATTCTTGGCTATGTTGCTGCTGATGATCGTGGCCGCGTTGGTATGGAAGCGGTCCTGGACGAGCAATTGCGCGATCCAGCTTTGCGTTCTCAGTCGGTGCCGTTGTCGATCGATATGCGCGTACAAGGCGCGCTCGAAGACGAGCTGAGCAAGACGATGCTCGCCACCAATGCGCTGGGCGCGGCAGGGTTGGTGCTCGACGTCGACACGGGCGAGGTGATGGCGCTTGCTTCCCTGCCAGAGTTCAATCCCAACCGGATCGATGCCGCTGGTCAGGCCAACATGATGAACCGCGCCACCAATCAGGTGTATGAGCTCGGGTCGACATTTAAGCCGCTGACGGTGGCCGCCGCGATTGATGCCGGTGTGATCACGGATCTCAGCGCCAATTGGAACGCGCGCCCGGTCAAGATCGGCTCGATTGAGCGTGCTGATTATTCTGACAAAGGCGCAACGCTTAACATTCCTCAGGCGCTTGCCTATTCTTCCAACACCGTCACCATGCGGGTCGCGGATCAACTGGGTCCAGAGCGGCTACGCCAGACTATGATCGACCTTGGCATGAACGAGCGGCCCTATATTGAGCTGCCCGCGAAAGGCCATCCGATCTGGCCGCGCGGCGATTGGTCGCGGCTTACGAATATGACGGTCGGCTATGGCCACGGTATTTCGGTCACACCGCTGCATCTGGCGACGGCCTATGCCGCGATGGTCAATGGCGGGATCTGGCGGCCTGCAACTTTGCATAAGCTGGAGGCAGGACAGGCACCACGCGGCCGCCGTGTGTTCAAGACCTCCACATCCTCGCGGATGCGCCAGCTGCTACGGATGATTTCGATTTACGGCACTGGGCGCAGCGCCGATGCGCCGGGTTACCGCGTCGGCGGAAAGACTGGCTCGGCGGAAAAGCCGACGAAAGGCGGATACAGCAAAACGAAACTGATCTCGTCCTTCGCTGCGGCGTTTCCGATGGACCGCCCGCGTTATGTTGTGGTCGCAGTGATTGATGAACCACGTGGCACTGTGGCAAGCTCTTTCCAGCGGACAGCGGCGTTTAACGCAGCTCCGGTCGTCGGGCGGCTCGTGCCGCGAATTGGCCCCATGCTGGGTGTACGGCCGGATACGACGCGCGACGTCGACATTAGTGATCTTCGCTTCTTGGTGGAGGGGCGCAAATGAAACTTGGAAATTTAGCGCAAAGGGCAGGGTTGCCTTGTGAAGAAGGCGCAGACCTTAGCGTGACAGGCTTTGCCATCGATCATCGCAAGGTTGCCCCCGGCACGGTTTTTGGGGCGTTTCAGGGCCTGACCTTCAATGCAGAGGACGTCATTCCTGAGGCGATTGCCGGTGGAGCTGTCGCCATCGTGACGCGTCCTGGCGTTACGGTGGAGGGCGCGGTTCATATTGCCAGCGATAATCCGCGCCGTGACTTTGCCCGACTGGCCGCCGGTTTTTTCACGCCTGTCCCGCCGCATATCGTGGCGGTTACTGGCACCAATGGCAAAACCTCAACCGTAGAGATGACCCGGCAAATCTGGCGCATGTGCGGCGAACGCGCAGCCAGCATTGGCACATTGGGCGTAACCACGCCGGATGAGAGCGTTTCCACCGGGCTCACCACGCCGGACATTGTCACTTTCCTATCGAATATGAGCGGTTTGGCGCGCGAAGGTGTGAGCCATGTGGCCTATGAGGCCTCTAGCCACGGCCTCTCGCAATATCGCAACGAAGGTATCTCCGTATCCGCTGCAGCCTTCACCAATTTCAGCCGTGATCACCTCGATTATCACGCTGATATGGATGACTATTTTGCGGCGAAAATGCGCCTGTTCAGCGAAGTTCTGAAGCCGGGTGCAGCGGCAATTATTTGGGACGGCGGGGATAACAGCGAGTGGACCCGCCGTGCCGCCGAGCACGCGATGTCCTCAAATTTGCGCGTGCTCATTGTCGGCAAGGTGGGGAGCGGTTCCAACGCGTTCCTCCGCCTTGTCGATCGCAAGGCAACGCAGCTAGGTCAGACGATTGACGTCGAGCATGAGGGGCGCGTTTTTTCGATCAAGCTCCCGCTGATCGGTGAATATCAAGCCGCCAACGCGATGGTCGCGGCGGCCCTGGCGATTGCAACCGGCAGCGATGCCGCTCAGGCGCTGGACGCGATTTCCCGGCTTCAGCCGGTACGAGGGCGAATTGAGCGGGCCGTGATCAGCCCGGCGGGCGCGCCTGTCTATGTCGATTATGCTCATACTCCCGATGCTTTGGCGGCGGCGATTGCTGCGCTGCGCCCGCATGTGGCGCGCGGGCAGGGCGGGCGTTTGATCACCGTGTTTGGCGCTGGCGGAGACCGCGACCCCGGTAAGCGCGAGGCGATGGGCGCCGCCGCCTCTGACAAATCGGACATCGTCATTGTTACAGACGACAATCCGCGCGGCGAAAGTCCGGCGGCCATTCGAGCGGATATCATGCGCGGGGCAGCGGCCAGCGCGCGTGAGATTGGTGACCGGCGCGAGGCGATTGGCGAGGCCATTTCGCTCGCCGGAGAACACGACATTGTGCTGGTAGCGGGCAAAGGCCACGAGCAAGGACAGATCATCGGTGCAGGAGAGAATATGCGGGTTTTGCCGTTCGATGACGTAACGGTTGCGCGCGAATGCGCCGCTGCTGGCGGTTCGGGGTCTGGCTCATGAACGCGCCGCTAATCCACGCCGCGCTGCGTACTTGGCCGGTAACGGCGCGCGATGAACTCAGTGGAGCGCTGTGGAATTCGCGCGAGGTCGAGGCCGCAACGGGCGGCACGGCCAGCCACCATTTTCAGGCCTCCGGCGTTGAAATGGATTCCCGCGATGTGCGTCCCGGCGATTTGTTTGTCGCTTTGAAAGGTGAGGCGATGGACGGCCACCGCTTCCTCGACAAGGCCTTTGCCGCAGGTGCGGTTGCAGCCATCACCGACCGGGCTGTGGACTATCCGCATGTGCTGGTCAAAGACACCAGCGCCGCATTACACACGCTGGCCCATGCTGCGCGCGATCGCAGCCCAGCGGTGCGCATTGGCGTCACCGGATCGGTCGGCAAAACGGGTGTGAAAGAGGCGATCTTCGCCGCACTAGACCGGGCCAGCAGAGGCGCGGCGCATCGCAGCGTTCGTAGCTATAACAATCACGTAGGCGTGCCACTCAGCCTTGCTCGGATGCCCGCGCGCAGCCTGTTTGGCGTGTTCGAAATGGGCATGAACCATGCGGGTGAGATCGCGCCGCTGGCCGATCACGTGCGCCCTGACGTGGCGCTGATCACAACGCTCGCGCCTGCACATATCGAAAACCTTGGCTCGATGGAGGCCATTGCCGATGAAAAAGCGGCGATCTTCACTGGTCTGACGCCGGGCGGCACTGCGATCATTCCGGCTGATACCGACTATACCGAACGGCTTATCGGCCATGCCCGTGCGGCGGGCGCAACGGTTGTGACCTTCGGCCGCCATGCGGACGCCGATGTGCGGCTGCTCGATGCCATTCCGATCAGCACCGGAGGTTCGCTGATCACAGCAGACCTCGGCGACGCGCGGCTGTGCTATTCGATTGCGGAGCCGGGCGAACATTGGATTGCCAATTCACTCGGCGTCATGGCGGCAGTGCGCGCAGCGGGCGGCGATCTGGCCGCAGCGGGCCTGGCCTTGGCTGAAATGGGCGGCCTTAAAGGGCGCGGCGCGCGTTTCCAGATTGATCTGCCTGGTGATGGCAAGGCCTTGCTGGTCGATGAAAGCTACAATGCGAACCCAGCGTCTATGCGGGCAACCTTGCGGCAATTGGGCCAGACCCCAGCGCTGCGTCGGGTCGCGATTTTGGGCAGCATGATGGAGCTGGGCGATTTTAGCCCACGCTTCCACCGGCAACTGGCCGAGCCGCTTAATGATGCGAGGGTCGATCACGTCATTCTGGTTGGCGAAGAGATGCGTGAACTCGCCTATGAATTGGGGAAATCAGGCGGCGTTCCGCTTGGCAACCCGGGCAGCTTTACGCATTGCGACGGTCCGGCTCAGGCGATTTCCATGCTTAGCGAATTTGGCATCAATGGCGGGGACGCAATCCTTGTCAAAGGGTCAAACTCGGTCGGCCTTGGCGCTCTGGTTACCCATTTTATGCAAACGCACCCGGTTAAGGGGCAACAGGACGACTAAATGCTGTATCTGCTCGCCGAATGGCTCGGGTTTGAAGGGATCTTCAACCTTGTGCGTTACCAGACGTTCCGTGCCGGAGCGACGCTGCTGACGGCGTTGCTGATCGGCATGGTGATCGGTCCGCGCTTCATCAACATTTTGCGCGTGCGCCAGGGTAAAGGGCAGCCGATCCGTGAAGACGGGCCGGAAAGCCACTTTGCGAAGCGCGGCACGCCGACCATGGGCGGATTGATGATCCTTATATCATTGGCGCTGTCGCTGATGCTGTGGATGGATCTGCGCAGTCCGCTGGTCTGGGCCTGCCTCGCGGTGACGGCGGGTTTTGGGATCATCGGCTTCCTCGATGATTATGATAAAGTCTCCAAGAACAGCCATGCTGGCGTGCCGGGACGGGTCCGGCTCGCGATGGAGTTCGTTGTCGCTGGCATCGCGTCTTATATCATCGTTAGCCAGATCAGCACCGACCTTTACGTGCCGTTCTTCTCTGATGTGTCGATCCCCTTGGGGCCGTTCTATTACTTCTTTGCCGCCTTCGTGATCGTCGGCGCGGGCAATGCGGTGAACCTGACGGACGGACTCGATGGGTTGGCGATCATGCCGGTGATCATTGCTGCGGGCACCTTTGCAATCATCGCCTATCTCGTCGGCCGCACCGACTTTAGCGAATATCTCGGCATCCCCTACGTTGAGGGCGCGGGTGAGTTGGCGATATTTTGCGCCGCGATAATCGGCGCGGGCCTGGCGTTTCTGTGGTTCAACGCGCCGCCAGCGGCGGTGTTTATGGGTGACACGGGATCACTCGCGCTCGGCGGCGCTTTGGGCGCCATCGCGGTCGCCGCGCACCACGAGATTGTACTCGCGATTGTCGGCGGCCTGTTTGTGCTGGAGGCGGTTTCCGTCATCGTTCAGGTTTTCTGGTTCAAACGCACGGGCAAGCGGGTGTTCCGCATGGCCCCGATCCACCACCATTTCGAACAGCTCGGGTGGAGCGAGAGCAAGGTCGTGATCCGGTTCTGGATCATTTCGATCGTGCTGGCGCTCGCTGGGCTGGCGACGCTGAAACTGCGCTAAGGAGAGCTGCGCCAAAGTGATCACCTCCGCTGCCTTTGCTGGAAAACGCTATGCCGTGCTCGGCCTGGCGCGGTCTGGCGCGGCCACGGTGGAGGCATTGCTGGCGAGCGGCGCGGAGGTAACCGCATGGGACGAGCGTGAGGAAGCGCGCGAGGCGTTTGCTGGCCGGTGCGATCTGGCCGATCCTTTGCAAATCGATCTTACCGGATTTGCGGGCGTGGTGGTGTCTCCCGGTGTCCCGCTCAACACCCATCCAATCGCGCCCTATGCCGCGAAGTTCGATGTGCCAGTGATCGGCGATATTGAATTGTTCGCTCAGGCCCGCGCCGATCTGCCGCCGCACAAAGTGGTTGGCATCACTGGTACCAATGGCAAGTCGACTACGACAGCGCTGGTCCATCACATCCTGCAAACCGCCGGCGTGCCCAGTGTGATGGGCGGCAATATTGGCGAACCGATTTTGGGCCAGGACCCGCTGACGCCAAATGAAAATGGGGTCGGGGTCTATGTGCTGGAACTGTCGAGCTATCAGATTGATCTGACGTTTAGCCTGGATTGCGATGTGGCGGTGCTGCTGAACATTACGCCGGATCATCTGGATCGGTATGACGGCAGTTTTGAAAAATATGCGGCGTCGAAATTTCGTTTGGTGGAAATTCAGACCCACTCAAGCTGGTGGATCTACACAGATGATCCGTTGCTTAAGCAGTATGACTGGAACGCCGACGAGCAACCACGGCCAAACGCTGGCGAACGCTCACTTCTTGCCTCCACAAAGTATGACAATTGCTCAGGAAGTGTGGTTGATGGAATCGGCAAGACTGGATCAAGCCGGGTTGGTTTCCAGAGGAACTGGCCAAGCCTTCAAGGACCACACAACGCCCAAAATGCGGCCGTTGCCATTGCTGTCTGTGAGCACTTGGGATTAGACACATCTCAGGTATCAAAAGGCCTCAAAACCTTCCCCGGCCTCCCGCATCGTATGGAGCGCATTGCCGAGATCGCCGACGTGACCTTCGTCAATGACAGCAAGGCGACCAATGCGGATTCCAGCGCGCCGGCCATCGCTGCGTTCCCGCCTGATCCCGATCCGCGCGTGCGCTGGATCGTCGGCGGTATGGCCAAGGAGCAAGGTTTGGGCTCGCTCGCGGGTCTGATGGACCACGTAGCGGGCGCATACACCATTGGCCGTGACGGTGAGATGTTTGCGCAGGCCATTCAGCCATCCGCACCAGCGCAATATTGTGAAACACTGGGCCAGGCCTTTGCCAAGGCGTATGGTGATGCGCGCGCTGGCGATGTGGTCCTGTTCTCGCCTGCTGCGGCTAGCTTTGACCAATTCCGTGATTTTGAAGACCGCGGGCAGCAATTCCGCGATCTCGTCGATGCTCTGGGAGAGGCCGCATGAATTCCGTCGGTTCACCGGCATACGGCCCCTACGCGCCAGGCCGCAGCGGCGGATCGTTCCACGCGTCTGTGCCGGTGCGGCGCGGGTGGATGGGCGATTTGCGCATCTGGTGGCGCGAGGTTGATAAATGGCTGCTCGGCCTGGTTCTGGTGACGATGCTGATCGGGACCGCTGCTGTGGCCGCCGCCTCGCCCGCCAGTGCAGAGCAGCTGTCGACCGCCGAAGTGCGCCTTGATGAGTTTCTGTTCCTGAAGTCGCATGTGGTTTGGCAAATCATGGGCGTGGGCGTGATGATCGCCACCAGCTTTGCCAGCCGCGATAATGCGCGCCGTATGGGTATCTTGCTGTTCGCCGGAATGTTGGCGTTGCTGTTTATCGTGCCGATCTTTGGAGTTGAGAAAAACGGTGCGCGGCGCTGGCTAGAAGTTGGAATGTCGCTCCAGCCGTCGGAGTTCTTGAAGCCCGGCTTTGCCATTGCGCTCGCGTGGATATTAAGCTGGCGGCTGCGCGATCCGAATTTGCCGGTGCTCACCTTCGTGACGATGATCATGGGCCTCGTCGCGGGTCTGCTGATGCTTCAGCCAAACCTCGGCGCGACCATCCTGTTTGCAGGCGTGTGGTTCGTGTTGGTGCTGCTGTCAGGCGTATCGGTGCAGCGGATCAGCGCGCTGGTCGGCGCGGGCGTGGTTGGCCTGACTGCGACCTATTTTCTCTATGACAATGCGCGCCACCGGATCGATGCGTTTCTGGGCGGCGGCACGGCGTTTGACCAAGTTGATCTGGCTCAGCGGACCCTACTGGCTGGCGGTTGGACCGGCAGCGGGCTGTGGCTGGGCATTCGCAAGATGAACCTGCCAGAGGCGCATACCGACTATATCTTCTCCGTCATTGGCGAGGAATATGGCCTGATGATCTGCGCGCTGATCGTACTGCTCTATCTCGCGATTGTTGCTCGCGTGCTGGTGCGGCTGGTGGATGAAGAGAACCTGTTTGTTTTGCTCGCGGGTGCCGGGTTGGTCACGCAAATCGGCGGTCAGGCCTTCATCAATATCCTCGTCAATCTTCAGCTGTTCCCATCAAAAGGCATGACCTTGCCGCTGATCAGCTATGGCGGCTCGTCAACCTTGGCGGTGTGCTTTACATTCGGTCTGTTGCTCGCAATCACGCGGCGCAATCCGTTCCTAAAGCGCGAGACGCCGGGACTGAGAGACTTTCTAGAAAATAAGGAGGAGCGCGAATGAATACCGATGCTCCCAAGTCCAATCGTCATTTCGTTCTCGCCGCTGGCGGGACCGGCGGCCATCTGATCCCGGCCTTTGCGCTGGCAGCGGAGCTGGATGCACGCGGGCACCATGTGGCCTTGATCACGGATGAGCGCGGCGCGAATATCCCCGGCAAGCCCGACTATTTGACCGCGCATGTCCTGCCCGCTGGCCGGTTTGGCAAAAACCCGCTGCGTTGGCTGGGCGGTGCGCGCGCGGTGCGGGATGGCCGCAATATGGCGCTGCGCCTGTTTGATGCGTTCGAACCCAGCGCGGTGATCGGCTTTGGCGGCTATCCGGCTTTCCCTGCGCTGCTGGCCTCGACCAAGGCTGGCATCCCTAGCGTCGTGCATGAACAAAACGCTGTCCTGGGGCGGGTCAACCGACTGCTCGCGGGCCGTGTCGATGCGATTGCCACCAGCTATCCAGAGGTTGAGCGCCTCAAAGAGAAATACGAGACCAAGGTTTATCTGGTCGGCAATCCGGTTCGGGCACAGGTGCTCGAGCTGCGCAAGCAGGATTTTCCCGAGTTCACGGATGAAGGCCTGCTGCGGGTGCTGGTGACTGGAGGCAGTCAGGGCGCAAGCATCCTTTCGGAAGTGGTGCCCGATGGTCTGGCTATGTTGCCGCCCGCTCTGCGCGGCCGCTTGCAAGTGACGCAGCAATGCCGCCAGGAAGATATCGATGCCGTGCGTGAACGTTATTTGAGCCACGATATCCCGGCCGAGCTCGGCACCTATTTTGAGGATATGGAAGAGCGCCTGGCCGATTGCCACGTCTTCATTGGCCGGGCAGGTGCATCGACCATTGCCGAGTTGACCGCGGTTGGCCGTCCCGGAATTCTGATTCCGCTGCCGATTGCGACCGACGATCATCAGGCCGTCAACACCCGCGAGATTGTGTCCGCTGGCGGCGCGCGCATGGTGCGCCAAGCGAACTTCGTGCCCAAAGAACTGGCCAAGCAAATTCAGGCTATGGCGCAAAAGCCGGCGAGCCTCGCCAACGCCGCGCATGGCGCATGGAATTGCGGTCGCCCGGATGCGACGAAGGACCTCGCGGACTTGATGGAAAGCTTTGGCGGGGCCGACATGATGGATGTGATCCGTGTCGGCGAGGGCGAAAAGCGAGCCCCCGCGACCAACACCGCCGCTGAAGGCGCGACCAAGGACGCTGTTCGGGATTCTGCCGAATGAAGGTCCTTCGACAAGCTCAGGATGAACGGACACCTTTCATCGGAGACCTCCGATGAAGGGTGTTGCAACCGATATTGGCACGATCCATTTCGTCGGTATCGGCGGGATCGGCATGTCGGGCATTGCCGAGGTGATGCACAATCTTGGCTATGGCGTGCAGGGCAGCGACTTGGCCGAAGGGCCGAGTGTGGAGCGCCTGCGCGCGCGCGGCATCACCGTGCATATTGGGCATGAGCGCGAAAATGTGGACGGCGTTAGCGTTGTCGTCACTTCCACCGCTGTTCGACGGACCAATCCGGAGGTTGCCGCCGCGTTGGAAAACCGCATCCCAGTGGTGCGCCGCGCCGAAATGCTGGCCGAGCTGATGCGGCTCAAATCCACCGTCGCGGTGGCTGGAACGCATGGCAAAACCACCACCACCAGCATGATTGCAGCACTGCTTGATAAGGGCGATGTTGACCCGACGGTGATCAATGGCGGCATTATTGAGCAATATGGCTCCAACGCGCGTCTCGGCGATAGCGATTGGATGGTGGTCGAGGCAGATGAGAGTGACGGCAGTTTCTTAAGGCTGGATGGGACGATCGCGGTCGTCACCAATATCGACCCGGAGCATCTCGACCATTACGGCGATTTCGACGGCGTCAAACGCGCCTTTGTTGAGTTCATTCACAACGTCCCATTTTACGGGGCAGCGATCCTGTGCGTTGATCATCCGGAAGTGCAGGCGGTGATCGGCCAAGTGCGCGACCGCAAGGTTGTGACCTATGGTTTCTCTTTGCAGGCCGACATTTGCGGCGTGAACATCCGTCCGCATGAAGGCGGCAATTGCTTCGATGTGATCATCCGGCAGCGCGGCGAAGAGGACCGCCGGATCGAAGGCGTCGACCTGCCCATGCCGGGCCGCCACAATGTGCAAAACGCGCTCGCCGCAATTGCGGTCGCGATTGAGATGGGCTGCGCCGACGATGTCATCCGCGAGGGCTTTGGCCAGTTTGGCGGGGTTCGCCGCCGCTTCACCAAGGTTGGCTCCGTCCCGGTCGATGGCGGTGCTGTCAGCATTATCGACGATTACGCTCACCACCCGGTCGAAATCCGTGCCGTGCTGGAGGCTGCGCGCGAGGCAGCTTCTGCTGGCGAGAGCGAAGGCCGGGTGATCGCGGTTGCCCAGCCGCACCGTTATTCGCGCCTCAATGATCTGATGGAGGACTTCCAAACCTGCTTCAACGAGGCGGACGAGGTCTATGTCACCCCGGTTTACGAAGCGGGCGAAGACCCGATTGAAGGCGTCAGTTCCGCCGCACTCGTCGCGGGCCTCAAATCGCGCGGGCATCGCTCTGCGCAAACGATTGAGGATCAGGCGTCTTTGGCGAGCGCGCTGGCAAGCGACATTCGCAAGGGCGACATCGTCGTGTGCCTGGGTGCGGGTGACATCACCAAGTGGGCGGCGGGCCTCGCTGGCGCAATTGAATCGAAGCAGAACGCATGAACGACATGGTACAACCCGATGACTGGAACGATCAGGATAGCGGCATGGCCCCCACCTGCGCGATTGAGGGCGGCGCGAACGCACCTGTGCCGACCGAGAACATTCGCGGTCGTCTGACGCAAAACGCGTCTTTGGCAAAATTCGTCTGGTTCAAAAGCGGCGGCAATGCCGATTGGCTGTTTGAGCCTGAAGATCTGGATGATCTGAAGAACTTTTGTGAGCAGTTGGACGGAGAAATTCCTGTGATGGCGCTGGGCGTCGGCTCCAACATGATCATCCGCGATGGCGGCGTGCCTGGCGTGGTGATCAAGCTGGGCAAGGAATTCTCTGAGGTCGAGATCACTGGCGAAACAACGCTCACCGCGGGGTCCGCTACGCCGGTCAGCATTGTTTCGAGGCGTGCGGCGAAAGCCGGGATCGACGGGCTGTCATTCTTCACCGGCATTCCCGGATCGGTTGGCGGTGTTACCCGCATGAATGGTGGATGTTACGGTCGCGAAACCCGCGATGTACTGGTCGATTGCCACGTCATCTTGCCAGATGGGCAGTTTGTGACGCTGACGAACAAAGATCTGCAATACAGCTATCGTCATTCAGCGCTTCCCGATGGTGCGGTCGTCGTCGCCGCGCGGTTTGAAGGCTTTCCGGGCGATCCGGATACGATCAAGGCCGAGATGAACCGCATTTCCAGCGAGCGTAAGGACTCGCAGCCAATTGGCAGCATGACTGGCGGATCAACGTTCAAAAACCCGCCCGGTCACAGCAGCTGGAAGCTGATCGATGAGGCGGGCTGCCGCGGTCTGAGGAACGGCAGTGCGCAGGTGAGCGAGAAGCACTGCAATTTCCTGATCAACACCGGCAATGCGACCAGCACCGAAATCGAGGGTCTGGGCGAGATGGTGCGCGAGAAAGTCTATGCCCATTCCGGCATTCAGCTGGAGTGGGAAATCAAACGAGTGGGCAGGCCGTGAGAAATTGGTTCAAGAAAGACGGCCTTTCAAAAGGCGAACGTGAAATAGTGGACAATGTCGATAAACACGGCTGCCACCTTAACGGCGTCTTTGACCCAGAAGGTGACGAGCCGAACTTTGTTTATTCGATCGGTTTCACAAAGACTCTGGAGAAGGTTGGCATTTCCGATTTTCCTGAAGTCATTATTTTCGGCCTGCCTGGTGACTTTTGCGGACCTGCAATCAACCAACTTCTTGCCATGTGTGTCGCCGGACAAGAGCTTAGTGAAGGTGTCCGCCTTGATGAGTTCTTCGGGGACTATGACGGTATCGTAAGGCTAGTCCATCCAAGCCGTATTGAAGAAGAATATCTCAATTCTGCAATGTGGTACCACCGTACCCAGATGGACCGAGAATTGTTGAGGGTCGCTCAACTTGTTTGGCCGGATGCTAGTGGCGTTTTCCCTTGGGAAGAGGGTTGCGAGGAATGGGTGCGTGCCGATCAACCTGCGCTTTACGAGCCGAGATTGGCCTCATGACTGTGCTCTCCAACCTCCATATCGCCGTCCTGATGGGCGGCTGGGCTGCAGAGCGCGAGGTCTCTTTGATGACCGGCAATGGCATTGCCGATGCGCTGGAGAGCAAGGGGCACCGCGTCACCCGGATCGATATGGGCCGGGACGTCGCTGCGCGGATTGCTGAGGCGGCGCCAGATGTTGTGTTCAACGCGCTGCACGGCGTGCCCGGCGAAGATGGCACGGTGCAGGGCATGCTTGATCTGATGGGCATTCCCTATACCCATTCCGGCGTCGCGACCTCTGTGATCGCGATTGATAAACAGCTGACCAAGCAAGCGCTTGTCCCCCATGGCATCCCGATGCCGGGCGGGCATATCGTGGCCTCTGAAGAGTTGCATAAGCGCGATCCGCTGCCGCGTCCTTATGTGCTGAAACCTGTGAACGAAGGCTCATCCGTGGGCGTCGCGATCATCACCGAGGATAGCAATGTCGGCAATCCGATTGCGAGCGGTGCCGAGGGGCCGTGGCAGGAATTTAAAGAGCTGCTCGCCGAACCCTTTATCAAGGGCCGCGAGCTGACCACTGCTGTGATCGACGGACCAGATGGGCCGCGCGCGCTGGGCGTGACTGAGCTGATCATCGAAAGCGGCTTTTACGATTACGAGCACAAATACACCGATGGCTGCACGCAGCATGTCTGCCCGGCGAATATCCCGGCAGACATTGCGGCGCTCTGCGAAAGCTATGCGATCCGCGCGCATCAATTGCTCGGCTGTCACGGCGCGAGCCGCACGGATTACCGTTGGGATGATGAGGCAGGCGAGGCTGGCCTGTTTGTGCTGGAGACCAACACTCAGCCGGGCATGACGCCGCTCAGCCTCGTGCCAGAGCAGGCGAAACATGCCGGAATTGATTATGCCGATCTTGCAGAAATGATCGTGCACGAGGCGCTCAGGATACATGGGGCGGCGAATGCCGGTCCTGCTGCGCCTGCCAAGCAAACAGGAGGCACTGATGGCGCAGATTAAACGCGGCGGAAAAGGTGTAAGACGCGCAGTGAAGGCATCGAGCCGGGCGAAAACCGCACGGCAAGCGCGGGCGCGCACAAGTGGCGTGCTCGACAGTGTGATCGGACTGCTACCGTTCACTGACGAGCAATTGCAGCGCATCTTTCTCTCGATCATCATTGGCGGTGCAGTGGCGCTGGCATGGTTCATCGCCAGCCTCGCAGGCGTTCCGGCTATGGCCCAGGCGCAAGTTGCGCATCTCGCCTCTGACGCCGGGTTTGAGGTTCGCCGCGTACGCGTGACCGGCACCAGCCGGATGGACGAGCAGCACGTCTACAGCCGCGCGCTGGCTCAGCGTGATCGGCCCATGCCTCAGGTTGAGCTGGAGGCATTGCGCGAAGAATTGCTGGAATTGCCGTGGGTCAAGGACGCGCGAGTTTCCGCTCAACTGCCGGACACTTTGGCGATCGACATTGTTGAGCGCAGCCCGCATGCGGTTCTGGAGAAGCCCGATCGTTTGGTGCTGATCGATGCGGAGGGCACCGAGTTGGAGCCGGTTGCGCGTGACAAGGCCAAGGAAATGCTGATGATTTCTGGCCCGGGTGCCAGCCGCCAAGTGGCCGATCTTGATCGCCTGCTGGCCACTGCACCTGCGCTGAAACCGCAGATTGAGGCAGCAGAATGGGTTGGTAATCGCCGCTGGAACCTGTCATTCAAGACCGAGCAAATCCTGGCTCTGCCAGAGGGCGATGACGAAGCGGCTACGGCGCTGGTCAAATTCGCGCGGATGGACGGGCAAAACCGCTTGATCGGCGGACAAGTTGCGACCTTCGACATGCGTGCGCCGCCGCGCATCTACATGCGCGTGCCGGGACGTTCTGACCAATTGCTCGCCAATGCGTCTGGCACCGGAGGAACACCGTAATGGCAAGCTCCAAGGGTCACAGCTCCGCCGGTAAAGCGCGCCTTTCGAAGATTTTTGGCGCGGTCAATATCGGCTCGTTCCGTATCTCGGCCATGATTATGGGTGAGACAGAGAACGGCGATCTCATCGTGCTGGGTTCTGGCCACCGCGCAAGTCAAGGGATCAAGCGCGGCTATGTGATCGATATGAGAGCGGCAACCTATGCAATTCGCGACGCGGTGGAGCGGGCGGAGAAAAACGCCGGTGCCAGCGTGCAAAGCGTGTGGGTGGCCTGCGCGGGCGCAGGCCTGGTTAGCAATGTCTCCAAGGTTGAGATTGAGATCGGCGGGCGCCGGATCGAAGAGGAAGATGTTGAGCACCTGCTGATCGCGGCGCGCGACACGATCCAGCCCGACGGACGGATGGTCCTGCACGCTCAGCCTGCGCATTACACGCTCGATGGGGCGCATGGCGTCGCCAATCCGCGTGGTCTCCACGCAGAGCGCCTGGGTGTAGATGTGCATGTGATGCTGGCCGATGGCGCGCCTGTGCGCAACCTCACTGAAGTCGTGCAAAGCGCGCATTTAGAGGTGGAGGGCGTGGTCGCTGCTCCGCTCGCCACCAGCTATGCAGTGCTGTCGCAGGAAGAACGCGAGCTCGGCGTTGCCTTGGTCGAAATCGGCAATGATGTGACCAATGTCTCCGTCCACGCTGGCGGCATGCTGCTCGGTCTGCGCGCACTGCACTATGGCTCTGGCGATATCACCGATGCGATCGCCAGCGCCTTTGGCATTCGGCGGTTTCAGGCAGAACGGCTGAAATGTGTCTCGGGATCTGCTATTGCCTCGCCAAGCGATCACCGCGAGATGATCCCGGTTAACGGGCCGGGCGATGAAGTAACCGGGCCATTGGCACGCGGCGCGGACGATAAGAACCGCATTGCACGGGCAGAATTGGTCTCTGTGGTGACGCAAAATCTCTCCCAGCTCACCGATGAGGTGGGCCGGGCGCTGAAGGCGATGGGCTTTTCCGGCTCGCGTGCAGGCCAAGTGGTTCTGACAGGCGGCGGAGCTGAGCTTGCTGGTCTCGCCGAATTTGCGCAAGGTGCGCTAGGGATGCCAGTGCGTATTGGCCGGGCGCCGACTTTAACCGGGCTGCCCGAGGCGCATTCTACGCCGGGCTTTGCGACATTGGCGGGACTGTGCCTCTATGCCGCAGATGATCCGGTCGATATTCGCGCGATTGGCTCGCAATACCAGCAGACCGCCAAATACGGCGGCGGCGTTGTAGGGACACAAATGGCTGCGCGATTATTCCGCGCGCTTAAGGAATACTTCTAAAGAGCCTTGGTAAGAGGCCGAAGGACAATTGAGGCTCTGTGGATAAGGGTTGGTGCGCTATAACCGCGAAGACGCGAATGTGGCACAAGTATAGAGAAATATTACGTATGGCGGGACAAGGATGGGTCGTCTCTCGCCTGAAAGGGATAATTGATGAGCATTAATATCGGACCAGCAGCGAGCGATGACATGCGGCCCCGCATTACCGTGGTGGGTATTGGCGGCGCTGGCGGCAATGCGATTGCGAATATGATTGAATCCGACATCGAAGGTGTCGAATTCATTGTTGCCAACACGGATGCTCAGGCGCTGAGCAGCAGCCCGGCGGCGACCCGCATTCAGCTGGGGCCGGATATCACCGGCGGCTTGGGCGCAGGCGCTCGGCCAGAAGTGGGCAAAGCGGCGGCGGAAGAAACCGTCTCTGAAATCGAGACCGCGCTGGAAGGCGTGAACATGGTCTTCATCGCCGCTGGCATGGGCGGCGGCACCGGTACTGGCGCAGCCCCAGTGATCGCCGAGGCCGCTCGCCGCAAAGGCGTGTTGACGGTCGGTGTGGTGACCAAGCCATTCCTGTTCGAAGGCACGCGGCGGATGCGCGCGGCAGAGGCTGGCATTGACGAGCTGCAAGAGCATGTCGACACTCTGATCGTTATCCCGAACCAGAACCTGTTCCTGGTCGCGCAGGCAGAAACCACCTTCAAAGAAGCGTTCCAGCTGGCCGATGAAGTGCTGCAGCAGGGCGTTCGCTCGATCACCGATCTGATGGTGATGCCGGGCCTGATCAATCTCGACTTTGCCGATGTACGCTCCGTGATGAGCGAAATGGGCAAAGCCATGATGGGCACAGGCGAGGGCGAGGGCGAAAACCGCGCACTCGATGCGGCGGAACAGGCGATTGCCAACCCGCTGCTCGATGGTGTCAGCATGCAGGGCGCCAAGGGCGTGATCATCTCGATCATCGGCGGCGAAGACATGAAGCTGCTCGAAGTCGACGAGGCGGCAAATCACATTCGTGAGCTGGTGGACGATGATGCAAACATCATCTGGGGAAGCGCGTTTAATCCCGATCTCGACGGCAAGATCCGCGTTAGCGTGGTCGCGACCGGTATAGAGCAAGGCGCGGTTGGCACGACACGGGACAGCGCTCCTGTCGCTTTGTCGAGTGCGCGCGCGCCGAAGCGTCCAGTTCTGCCATTGCCCGGTGAAGAAGAGGTCGCGGAGGCTGCTGAAGCTGAACCGTTGACCCTGTCAGAGCCCGAGCCAATGATCCTGTCCGAACCGGAAGTGGACGAGATCGAAGAAGAAGCAGAAGAAGAGCCGATTTCGGTGGAGCCGTTTGATCTTTCCGGCATGCAGGCGGGCGATGATCTGGGCGAGCCGGACGATGATGATGTTGATGGCATTGTCGACCCACTGGCCGGTTTGCGCGATGCAGAAGCCGGTTTGGGCGATGGCGGCATGCCAGAACCAGCAGATGATGACGCGTTTGGTTCGGCTGCAGAGACTGGCTTTGGCGTGGATGCGGAGGATGAGAGTGACGAGGGCGAAGCCGCTCTCGATCTGACCGCAGAAGTACCCGAAGACGATGCGGATAACGGTGATGATTTGCTAGCAAGCGCAGACCGTCTGGCTGAAGAAGACAATCCGGTTAAATCCGGCGTGCCTTCGCGCCGGTCCGGCATTCTTGGTTCCGGCCATGGTGATAGCGCCAGCGCAGGTGGCGGCGGCGCGGCAGGTGCAGCCTCTGGCGGTGGCAGCACTCTGTTTGAACGTATGGCCAACCTCTCGCGCAGCTCCGGATCGGACGATGCGGAGGACGAAGAGGAAGAGGATAAAAGCGGCGAAGACGCACCAGCGCTCAGCATTCCGCGCTTCCTCGGACGCCAGAACAACCAGTAACCGCGCGCAAAACGCGTTTCATTAATCGGGCGGGTGCAGCGATGCACTCGCCCGATTTGCGTTAGACTTGGTCGCACCGCTCTAACCCGCCGCCTCGATGCTCTGCGGCTCAATGCCAAGCGCTTTCAATGATGAATGGGGCGAAATTCTCCAATGTGCGGTGTTCACCTCGCTTTCAGTTCGCTTTCGCTAGCGAAAGTGGTCTAGTTAGAGGAACTATGATTCTGCGGTCCCCCCGTTCGCTTTTTCTGTCCGGCATTGCCCGGCGTATGCCGCTTGCGATATTTGCCGTCAGCGCCGGACTTGGCTTGAGCATGCCTGCCGTGCCTGCCCACGCGCAAGACAGCGGGGCGACATCGCGCGAAGTGGTGCAGCCGTTGCCATCGGCTCAGGTTCAGCGTCTCAACCGCGCGCTGCGGCGCTTGGCGCGCAGTCCGCGCGATCTCAGCACTCTGATAGAGGCGGGCAATGCGGCGATGCTGCTGGGCGATATGGATGCAGCGATCGGCTTCTTTGGCCGCGCCCAGGATATTTCGCCGACGGATTCGCGGGTCAAGATGGGTATGGCAGCGGTTTTCCTGCGGTCCGATCGGCCCATTGAGGCGCTGAGGCTGTTCAATGAGGCAGAGGCCGCAGGCGCTTCCTCCCGCGACGTTATGGGTGACCGCGGTCTGGCCTTCGATCTGGTTGGCAACAATCAAGCCGCCCAGGCGAGCTACCGTGATGCCTTGGCGCTCACTGAAGACAGTGAAGTGGTCCGGCGTCTTGCGCTGAGCCACGCAATTGCCGGTGACAAGCAAGCATTTGAGGCGAGCCTGAGGCCGCAATTGGAGGCGCGCGATTTTGCGGCTTTCCGCACGCAGGCCTTTGGCTTGGCGATATTGGGCGAGCAGGACGAAGCAGCGGCGATTGTCGATGCGGTCATGCCGCGCGATTTGGCCGCGCGTATGACGCCCTATCTCGCCTTCATGCCGCGCCTGACCAAGGCTCAGCAGGCGGCCGCCGCCAATCTCGGTATCTTCCCCGCCGCCGCGCAAGTGGGCCGCGATGATCCGCGCATTGCGGAATATGCAGCACAGGGCAGAGCCATTGCGAGCGCAGCGGACACCCGTCTTGCCCCCGCGGGAGAACCGCTGGGCCGGGTCGCCGATGCGGGTGATACCGCCGAGCAGAGCTTTACTCCCGGCGTTGAGCAGATCGAGCCTTCTTCTTCCACGCCTCCCGTTGCGATCGCTGCGGCGCCTGAAACGCAGCCTGCTACACCTGCTTCGGCAGAGACTGTTCGTGTGGCCCGAGCAGGCGAAACTGCCGCGACTGCTCCGACTGGAGGAGAATCGCCGCGCCCAGGGTTTGACCTCGCGCGGATCAACACCCGCGAAACCGAGCCTGCCTCGCGCGCAAGTGTTGCCGATGCCTTTGCCGAGTTTGGCTCCGATGTGCCGCGCGTTACAAGAGCTGGTGAGGGAGCGGTCGACCTAGCTGCGATTGAAATCCCGCGTGAGAGCGAGGTCGAAGCGGAACCGGAAGAGCCAGAGCATCCGCGCCGACAATGGGTGCAGGTTGCAACGGGCAAAGATCGCTCGGCTTTGCGGTTCGATTGGCGGCGTTTCAACCGGACTGCACCGGATGAATTGAGCGGCCTCGATCCGCATGTCGTGCGTTGGGGAGAGGCCAATCGCTTGCTCGCGGGGCCGCTCGGCACTGCGCAAGAGGCCCGTCAACTGGTCACGGCCCTGCGCGCCCAAGGTCTGGATAGTTTTACTTATACGAGTCCAGAAGGTCAGGAAATTCAGGAACTTAAATAGAAATTTGGGTTACGAACAGGTTTCTGTGCACAGGCTTTGAACAGCGCAATAGGGTTCTCCCCAGCCGCCCGCCGCATTCACATTGCAAAGCGACCCTTTGCCGATGCATCTGTCATTGCCGATGACAAAGATAGCCAAACCATGAGACCGCGCGAGAACGAATTCAGCGCTTCGGAAGATGCCGCGCCGGTCGATATGCTGGCGGCCTTGTTCGAGGCGCGCGGCTGGCCGTGCGAGATCGTATCCAATGACGAGCTGACCGGCGAAGTACAGGGCAGCTGGACGAAGTATCAACTGCGCGCGATCTGGCGGGCAGAGGATAATGTGCTGCAATTTATCGCGCTGCCCGACATTCGCGTGAGTGCAGAGAAGCGACCGGCGGCCTATGAATTGCTGTGCCTGGTCAATGAGCAGATGTGGCTCGGCCATTTCGACATTTGGTCGAATGGCGATGTGCTGCTCTATCGTCACGGCGCGATGTTGGGCGATGATGGCATGCTCAGCCTGACCCAAGCGCAATCGCTGGTTGAAACGGCGATTGATGAATGCGATCGGTTCTATCCGGCATTCCAATTCGTGCTGTGGGGTGACAAGGCCCCGCGTGCCGCGCTCGACAGTGCGCTTGTCGATGCCGCTGGCGAGGCGTAACTCTCTCGCTGGTTAGACGCGATTGGTAGGGGCGATTATGTCCAAGGTTCTCATTTTTGGTTGCGGCAATATGGCGGGCGCGATGCTGGCTGGGTGGCTGGCGGATGGGGCGGACCCGAGCCGCTTTGTGGTGGTCGACCGCTCTATGGAGCGCGCGCCCGGCGGCGTGGATCTGCACCGCGAGATTCCGCATGATTCCGATCATGATGCGATCCTGCTCGGCGTAAAGCCTCAGCAACTATCGGACTTGCGCCCGCTGCTTCAGCCCGCTGCGGGGCCGAAAGTGGCGGTGCATTCCTTGCTGGCGGGGATCACTCTGGCGGGCCTTGTAGAGGCATTTCCTGATGCCCGCGCGCATGTTCGCGTGATGCCCAATCTCGCCGCTCGTATCGGCAAATCGCCGGTCATTCTGGCGCAAAGCGGCCTTGATACAGCGGAGCGTGACAATGTCTTTGCGCTGTACGATCTTTTGGGCAGTGCAGTCTGGCTGGAAGATGAGGCGCAGTTTAACCTGATGACTGCGCTGGCGGGCTCCGGCCCAGGCTTTGTCTACCGCTTTATTGATTCGCTTGCTGGTGCGGCGACGGACCTCGGGCTTGATCGGGCTTCGGCCGATCGATTGGCGCTGACCATGGTGGAGGGCGCAGCCTCTCTGGCGGGCAATGCGACAAGCTCTCCGGGGCAACTGGCCGATCAAGTGGCCAGCCCCGGCGGGATGACGCGCGAAGGCCTAAATGTGCTGGATGATGGGGCTGCGTTGCGCGCGCTTTTGCGGGCGACCTTGGCCGCAACCGCGCAAAAAGGCGATGAATTGGCGTAAAGTGACGATAAATCAGCGTGATAGCAACCTTAACGTAACGTAAGCACCGCCAAACGGTTTTGCTTGAAATACACGGCAAAAATCACGATATTACTTGGTGAAGGCGCGTATGTCCGCGCCCGCTTTTAAATGTAGGGATGACCATGTCTGATTGGAAAGACACTCAGCAATCACAGCAAGCCTTTGGCTCTTCTGTACCCCGTGCCGGCGGGAACCTTGCCGGTGAGACGTATGATGAGGGCCTGCGCAAGCACATGCTCTCAATCTACAATTACATGAGCTCGGGCGTATTGCTGACAGGTATTGTCGCAATTCTGTTTTCCTGGGGCGGTGTTGAATCGCCAGCCTATTGGCTCGCCGTAAATGGCGGCCTGTTGTTCTGGGCGGTGAAACTTGCGCCGCTGGCCTTCGTGCTCGCGATGAGCTTTGGCCTGCACAAGATGAGCCAGTCGACCCTGCAAATCGTGTTCTGGTCGTTCGCGACCGTCATGGGCATTTCGATGTCGACGATTTTCCTTGTCTACACCGGTGAATCCATCGCTGTGACATTCTTTGCCACGGCTGCGGCCTTCGCTGGTTTGTCGCTGTGGGGCTACACCACGAAGAAAGACATTTCTGGCTGGGGCAGTTTCCTGATCATGGGCGTAATCGGCCTGATCATCGCCATGGTGATCAACATGTTCCTGGGATCGGAAACCATGGCATTTGTCATCAGCGGGCTCGGCGTGCTGATCTTTGCTGGTCTGACCGCTTACGATACGCAGATGCTGAAAAACCAGTATCAGCAGATCCGCGGAACGTCCTTCATCGGCAAAGCCGTGATCATGGGCGCGACCAATCTGTACCTCGACTTCGTGAACATGTTCATGTTCCTGTTGCAGTTCCTCGGCAACCGCGACTGATTTGAACGCACAGCCAGCGCGGTTTGACGCAAACCTTGCCGCGCCAACCGATAAATGATTGCAAACTTTTGATGCCCGGGGCGTTTAGAGCGCTCTGGGCATTTGTTTTGATGCACAAGCGCAGTAACCCATTGCGCTTCAGCTTGGGGCAATGCAGTCTAGCGCATGCACATGGCATAATGCCTGGGGTGGGTTACGATTTTGAGAGAGGCACTTCCTAATGAGCGCAGCACAACTGGCCCAGACGCCGGTAACGCAATTGACCCATGAGGTCGCATCCAATTCCGATGGCACGTCCGCTGGCTCCAACTTGGGGCTGCGTATTCTAACTGTCGCTGCTGGTGCAGCCACGCTGGGCGCCTGTACCACCACTCCGCCACCGCCTCCGCCACCTCCGCCGCCGCCTCCCATTGTTGAGGCGATCCCGTCCCGGCCATTGCCGCCAGGCGGCGCATCCTATGTGATGAACATTCCGGCCACCGGTGCCGATGGTCAGCGCATCACGATCAATCGTGGGATCAGCGATGATGAAAAGGTCTGGCATTTCCGTTCCGCCTGGAATGTCGCCGCGCTCAATTGCACCGCTCTGCAACATGCGCCGGTGCTTACCGCATACAGTTCGTACATCTCGAAGCATTCGCGCGCGCTGAAACAAGTGAACGATCGGATTGATCGGGTCTATCGCAGCCAGCTGAGCTCTCGCCGTAGTGCGATTATGGCGCGTGAAAGCAAGATGACCAGCGTCTATAACTTTTTTGCGCTGCCACCTGCTCGGGCAAGCTTCTGCAACAATGCGCTTGATATCTCGAACCGCTATCTCGCCGCACCAGATGATGATCCAATCGCCTTTGCGATGAGCAATTTTGAGCTGAAGGAAGCGCCGTTTCACAACTTCTTCGCCGATTATGAGCAGTACCAGCGGGATTCGGCCGCTTGGGATGCCCGCTATGGCGAGCGCTACGGCGCGTCTCAGCCGGGCTGGGTCGCAGTTCAGGCCGCGCGCCAATCGGGCAATTTCGGCTCAACCCCGCCGCCCTCTGGCTTTGTGGCTGATCCGGGAACCAGCGGGAATGCACAGGTGCCGATTGTGCCGGTGGACGAGAGCACGGTCTCTCAGCCGGTGACGCAGCCGATCCCTGATGCCGATCCCGCCGCCGCGGATCCGGGGTCTTAGTAGCGCGGGCTTGCGCCCTCTACAAAAGCTGACTAACCGAGCGACACGCATTGGTAACGGGAATGCGGTGCGGGGCCATTGGCCCCAAAGCCGCGGCTGTCCCTGCAACTGTAAGCGGTGAGTGATTGACCTCGCGCGGGCTTGGATACGAGCGCGCAGCCACTGGGAAGGCCGTGAATGGCCGCCTGGGAAGGTGAGAGGCAAGAGCGATGATCCGTGAGCCAGGAGACCGACCAGAGCGTGTCGCTTGTGGCCTGGTTCAGGGATTGATCCGGCGCGAAAGAATTTTCGTCTCGAGCGACGATTAATGGGACTGCGTAGGGGGTAACGCCGCGCAGTCCGTTGCTTTGGATGAAGGGAATTATCTTGAGAAATCTATTGTTGAGCAGCGCCGCTGCTGTGTTTGCGCTCAGTTGTGGCAGCCATGCCGCTGCGCAGAATGAGGGCGTTTATACTGACGAAGAAATCGATCCGAACGTCATTTTGCCAACTGGCATTCTTCCAGAAGACGGTATTCTCGTTACCAGCAGTCGACTGCGGACGACGCGATTGTCAGAATCGACGGCTTCCACGGCGATCGTAACCCGAAGGCAGATCGAACAACGTCAGGTCCGCGACATTGCCGATGTGCTGCGCGATGTGCCCGGTGTCGCGGTTTCCAGCATTGCAGGTCAGACCCAAATTCGTCTGCGCGGAAGCGAGGCCAATCATGTTCTAGTGCTGGTCGACGGCATCGAGGTTTCCGATCCTGGCAGCGGTGAATTCGATATAGGCACGCTTCAGGCTGAGATCGGCAGTTATGTCGAAGTGCTGCGCGGCCCGCAATCGGCGCTTTACGGCAATGATGCGATCGGCGGCGTGGTAGCCTATCGTCTGGCGCACATTGATGGTTTTACAGGCCGGCTGGAGGCCGGTTCCAACGAGACAATCAACGCGGCAGCGCGGTGGGGAACGCGCATCGGCGATGCAGAAACATCGCTATCTGCTACCGTAGTCAGCACCGATGGGGAGCCAAATGCTCGGGGCGGTGAGCGGGATATCGGGCGAGACAGTTATACTTTGTCTGGCCGTATCTCTGGCGAAGTTTCCAACGCGCTGCATATACGCGCGGTTGGCCGGTTCGTTGACACATCAGGCGAAACAAACAATCAGGACTTCACCTTCGGCAGCCCTACGCTCGGCCTTGTGATTGATAGCCCGGGCGTCGGTTTTGAAAGCACTGCGTTATATGGCTTGGTCGGCGCGCGGCTTGAGACGCTTGATCAGTCTTGGATACACGATCTTTCGGTTCAATTTGCCAATATTAACCGCAGTACTTTTGACGGTTCAGCCATTACGAGTGACATGGAAAGCGACCGGTTCAAGGCGTCGTATGTCAGCAGTTTTGATTTTGGACAAAGCGAACACAATATCACCTTTGCTGCTGATTATGAGCAGGAAGGCTTCAACAATGTGTCCACCTTCAACGAACGCCGTGAGGTGGAGAATGTCGGTTTAGTCGGTGAGTACCGTTACGACGGGGACCGTTTCGATTTTTCGGCAGCCTTGCGGCAAGACTTTAACGACCGGTTTCAGGATACGACCACTTTCCGTGCGGCAGCAGGCCTAAATGTCACTGATACAACACGCCTTCGCGCGGCTCTTGGTTCAGGGGTCAAGAATCCGACCTTTTTCGAACTATTCGGCTTTTTCGATGGTGTGTTTGTTGGCAATCCTGACTTGGAACCAGAGGAATCGACCAGCTGGGAAGTGGGCGTGGATCAGCGCTTTCTTGATGGCAACGGGATGCTTTCTGTCACCTATTTCAACGCTGAGCTCGATGGTGAAATCTTCACGGTTTTCCCTCCGCCGACTTTCATTGCCACACCGGGCAATCGCGATACGGAAAGCGAACAACAAGGGATCGAATTTGCTGTATCGGCGCAGATCGGACGGAATTGGAGCGTCAACGCTGCCTACACTTATCTTGATGCTGAGGAGAATGGAGCGGTTGAAGTGCGACGTCCCGAAAGCATAGCGAGTGCCGCGCTAACATGGACTTCTGCTGACGACAAAGCTTCTGCCACTTTGGTCGTTCGCCATAATGGTGAAGCTCTCGACAGTGATTTTAGCACTGGCGCTTTTCCCGCACCTGTCACCACCCTTGATGATTTTACGCTTGTGAACGTCAATGCGCGCTACGATCTGACAGACGGCGTCAGTCTGTTCGCGCGTGCGGAAAACTTGCTGGATGAGGAATATGAGCAGGTGTTCAGTTTCGTCAGTCCGGGCCGCACTGTGACCGTTGGTATCGAGGCAAGGTTCTAAGCTCTCGCTTTCTGTCAAGGAAATGCATAGGAGCACTCCATGCATTTCCTTGATCAAGCCAAGATATACCTAAAGTCGGGCGGCGGCGGGCCGGGAGCGGTTAGCTTTCGGCGCGAAAAGTACATCCAATATGGCGGTCCAGACGGCGGTAAAGGTGGCAAGGGCGGCGATATTATCTTTGAGGCTGTTGGCGGCCTCAACACGCTGATCGATTTTCGCTATTCGCAGCATTTCAAGGCGCCGCGCGGCGGGCACGGCATGGGCCGCGACCGCACCGGCGCTGGCGCGAAGGACTTGGTCGTTAAAGTCCCGGTCGGAACTCAGGTGCTCTCCGAGGACAAGGAAGACGTGCTTGCCGATTTTACCGAGGTGGGCCAGCGCATCGTCTTTATGGAAGGCGGGCAGGGCGGGCGCGGCAATGCTTCGTACAAAAGCTCTACCAATCGCGCCCCGCGCCAGCATCAACCGGGTGAACCGGGCGAAGAGGCATGGGTGTGGCTGCGGTTGAAACTGCTTGCCGACGTGGGTTTGGTTGGCCTGCCCAATGCGGGCAAATCGACCTTCATCAACGCCGTGTCCAATGCCCAGGCGAAGGTCGGGCATTACGCCTTCACCACACTGGTGCCTAAGTTGGGCGTGGTGCGCCACAAGGCGCGTGAATTTGTGATCGCGGATATTCCTGGCCTGATCGCGGGTGCCGCAGAAGGCGCAGGGATTGGCGACCGGTTCCTGGGGCATATCGAGCGGTGCCGCGTACTCATCCATTTGATCGACATCTCCGGCGATGACCCGGCCGAGGCGATGCGCGTGGTGGCCGAAGAACTCGAAGCCTACGGCGCCGCGCTAGAAGACAAGCCGCAGCTGATCGTGCTCAACAAGGTTGATCTGGCCGATGATGAGCTGGCGGAGGGCTTTACCGAGGAGCTGAAAGCCGCTGGCGCGGACGAGGTGTTTGTGATCTCTGGCGCGAGCGGGGCAGGGATTGAGCCATTGCTCGACGCGGTGCTCGGTTTTCTACCGGATCGCACCTCGACCGAGACGAAGGCCGCAGAGGTCGAAGAGCTTCCCGAAAGCGAGGATGGGGATGCGGGCGAATGGTCGCCGATTTAAGCGCTTTCGTTGATCCCGCCGCTTGCCCGCGCCTGGTGGTCAAGATTGGCTCGGCCTTGTTGGTCCGGGACGGTGCGCCGCGCCGCGAATGGCTTGCAACATTGATCGCCGATGTCGCGCGGCTGCGCGCGGGCGGTCAACAAGTGATCCTAGTCAGTTCCGGCGCGATTGCGCTTGGTGCGGCTCGGCTTGGCCTGCCGAAGGGCGGCCGGGCGAGCCTGGCCGATGCGCAGGCGGCGGCGAGTGTTGGTCAAGTGGCGCTGGCGCAGCTGTGGGCAGAGGCTCTGGGCGCGCATGACATTACAGCGGCGCAAATGCTGGTGACGATTGGCGACCTGGAGGATCGGCGACGCTATCTTAATGCCTCGGCGACGCTTGAACGATTGCTCGAGGCGGGTGCGGTACCGGTCGTCAACGAGAATGACAGCGTGGCGACCGAAGAAATCCGCTTTGGCGACAATGACCGGCTGGCCGCGCGCGTGGCGCAGGCGGCGAATGCTGATGCCGTACTGCTGCTGTCCGATGTTGACGGGCTGTACAACAAACCTCCAGGAGAAGATGACGCGCGCCTGATTGAGAGGGTCGACCGCGTGACACCGGATGTGACCGCCATGGCCAGCGATGCCTCCTCATCTGGGCTGGGATCGGGCGGGATGACCGCCAAATTGCAAGCCGCGCAGATTGCTGAGCGCGCTGGAATTGCGCTCGCCATTGTCAATGGCACGCATGATGCGCCGATCGCGCGACTGCAAGATCATGGTATTGGCACTTTGTTTGCGGCCCAGGATGTTGGCGATGCGCGTAAAACATGGCTTGGCGGGCGCTTGGCGCCAGAGGGCAGTATCACGGTCGATGCGGGCTGCAAAAGGGCTCTAACCAAGGACGGGGCGAGCGTGCTCGCGGTCGGGATAACTGCGGTCGAGGGCTCGTTCCAACGCGGCGATTTGATCACCGTGTGTGCGGCGAACGGCACCGTTCTGGCTCAAGGTCTGTCTGAATATGACGCCGTCAGTTGCCGCCGGATTGCGGGCCTGCGCCACGATCATCAGGCCAAAGTGCTCGGCTACGCTCCGCGCGCGGCGGTGGTGCACCGCGATCATTTGGTGCTGCTGTGAAGCTGGCCGTCACAGGGTCCACTGGCTTTGTGGGTCAAGCGTTTTTGGACGTTGCCACAACGGATAGCGAGCATGAGGTCCGCGCGCTGACCCGGCGTGAACAGCCGCCGCGCAAAGGCGTCACCTGGGTTCAGGGCACCTTGAGCGATGTGGAGGCCCTCGCAAAGTTGATCAGCGGCGTGGATGCGGTGGTTCATATCGCCGGGCTCACCAACACGCCCGATCCGACAGAATTTGAAGTTGCCAATGTGCTTGGCACTCAGAATATGATCGCCGCCGCGAAGGCTGTAGGCGTGAAGCGCTTCGTGTTTGTCTCCTCGCTGTCCGCGCGCGAGCCAGATTTGTCCGCCTATGGTGCGTCAAAGGCGCGGGCGGAGACATTGGTTGAGGCCAGCGGCCTTGATTGGACGACAGTGCGTCCGCCGGCGGTTTATGGCCCGCGCGATACGGATATGTTTGAGCTGTTCCGCAGCGCGAAATGGGGCTTCGTGCCTCTGCCGCCGCGCGGGGCAACCTCGATTATCCATGTGCAGGATTTGGCCGAATTGCTGCTTGTGTTGACGGGGCCGGTCGCGCCCAGCCGCGTGCTGTTTGAGCCGGACGATGGCCGCGAGGGTGGTTGGAGCCATAAAGAGCTCGCCCATGCAATAGGCGCGGCGATGGGGCGCAAGGTGCTTGCGCCAAACCTGCCCGCTGGCGTGTTGAGCGCCGCGGCGCGCGCGGATAAGATGCTGCGCGGTGACAAGGCCAAGCTGACCGCCGACCGGGTCGGCTATATGTGCCATCCCAATTGGGTTGCGCGAACGCTGAAAGCGGTGCCTGCCCGGATTTGGAAACCCAAGATACCCAGCGAGGAAGGCCTCGCTCAGACCGCCAAATGGTACCGCGATAAAGGCTGGCTTTAACGCCTTCCTGAACGCCTTAGAGGAACGGTTCCTCGCCTGGCTTGTGGATGCCGCATTCGGTCTTGTCCCAGCCTTTCCAACGTCCAGAGCGCGCGTCTTCGCCATCGGCAACTTTGTGCGTGCACGGTGCGCAGCCAATCGAAGGATAACCCTCGGCCACTAGTGGGTGGCGCGGCAGATCATGCTCTTCAAAATAGGCTTTGATATCGTCCGCCGACCAATCGATCAGCGGGTTGATTTTCAGCCGGCCTTGCGCATCAGACGTATCGACTTCAAAGCGCGGCAAATTGGCCCGCGTGCTCGATTGGAACGCCTTGCGCCCGGTGAAGCTGGCATCGTAATTCGCCAAAGCCTTGGCCAGCGGGATCACCTTGCGGATTTCGCAGCAGCCATCGGGATCGTATGACCAGCGCAGGCCAGTCTCGTCCTTCTTGGCGAGCTCCGCCTCATCCGGGGTCAGCACGATCAGATTGGTGAGGCCGATCTTTGCCGCCACCTCGTCGCGGTAGGCAATCGTCTCTTCAAAATGCTTGCCGGTGTCTAGAAACAGCACTGGCACATTGGGATCAACCTGAGCGATTAAGTGCAGCAGCACCGCGCTTTCCGCGCCAAAGCTGGAGACGGTGGTAACATCGCCAGCCAGGCTGCCCTTGAGCACGCCTTCAAGCATTTCCAGCGTGCTGGAGCCGCGAAACATGCGGTTGAGGCGCACGGCGTCGTGCTCGGTAAAGCGCGGTCCGGTCTCTAACCGGTCTATCTGGCGGGTCTCACTCATGGCGCAGTTCTGCGATTGTGCGGCGTCCACTCTCTCTGGCATCGGCGGCGCTTTGATAGACATTGCCGAAACCTTCAAAGGCGCGGCGGGCATCGTCTTCATCGAGTGGTTTGTCCGGCGCAAAGGCATCAAAGCCGCAGCGGCGCATATGCGAAAGCTGATCGATCAGCACATCACCAACCGCGCGGAGTTCGCCCTCATATCCGGCCTCGCGCAGGATCCGGGCAGCGGAATAGCCGCGCCCGTCGCCGAAGCTGGGGAAGTTCACCTCGACCAGCGCGAGCCGGTCTAGGAACGGCAAGAGCACGCGCGCATCATCGCCCGGTTCGATCCGAACGGCGGTGGCGTTGGTCTGATCGCAGCAGGCATCAACGGTGACCGTGCCATGGTCCGCGACTTCATCATCGCGGAAACGGAATTGCACGTCGTCCGGGCTGGTTCCAAGATCGGTCTTATCAGCCATCCTGGCCTCCTTTTGCGGGCTGACCGCTGGCAAAATGTAAGTGGAGATGAGCCGAGTGGCCCGATAGGGCGTCGGTCCTGAGGCCTCGCTCAATCATACAACGCCTCCTTAAACGGGGTCATGCCGATGCGGCGGTAGGTGTCGAGGAAGCGTTCGCCATCCTCGCGGGTCTCAAGATAGACGTCGGTGACGGTTTCAACCGCCTTGATCACGCCGTCCTCGTCGAAGCCGGGGCCGGTGATTTTGGCGAGGCTCACGTCTTCCGCCTCGCTGCCGCCGAGCGAGAGCTGGTAGTTCTCTGTGCCTTTCTTATCGACGCCAAGAATGCCGATGTGGCCCGCATGGTGATGCCCGCAGGCGTTGATGCAGCCTGAGATTTTGAGCTTCAGCTGGCCGAGCTCTTCGGTCCGGCCGTTCTTCGCAAAATTCTCCGAAATCCGCTGAGCCAGTGGAATTGAGCGGGCATTGGCGAGTGCGCAATAATCTAGGCCCGGGCAGGCGATGATGTCCTCGATCGTGTCGAGGTTCGGCGCGCCGAGGTCCGCCGCCTCCAGCTCGGTCCAAAGCGCGTGCAAGTCCGCAATCCGCACATGCGGCAGGACGATGTTTTGCGTGTGCATAACGCGCAGCTCATCAAAGCTGTATTGCTTGGCGAGCTTAGCCATCAGACGCATCTGGTCGCCCGTTGCATCGCCTGGGATGCCGCCAACCGGCTTAAGGCTGATGACCGCACTGACATAGCTGTCGTGCTTGTGGCGCACGGTGTTGCGGTCAACCCACAGCGCAAAGTCCGGATCAGAGCGGTCAATGCTCTTGGGTCCGTCTTCAAACGCCGGATCAGCAAAGAACGGCTTGATCCGCTCCAGCTCAGCCAGAGGCGGCTCAACGCCTTGCTCCAGCAGATGCGCGAACTCTTCCTCGACCTGACGGGTGTATTCCTCCGCGCCCATTTCATGGACCAGGATCTTGATCCGCGCCTTGTACTTATTGTCGCGGCGGCCATAGCGATTGTAGACCCGCAGGCACGCCTCGGCGTAGGTAACCAGCTGATCCAGAGGCACAAATTCGCGAATTTGCGGGGCTATCATCGGGGTCCTGCCCATGCCGCCGCCAACATAGAAGCTCGCGCCAATCTCGCCCGCGTCGTTCTTCACGATCTGAATACCGATGTCGTGCAGCCGCATGGCCGCGCGGTCAGTCTCTGCCGCGATGACGGCGATTTTGAACTTGCGCGGCAGATAGGTGAACTCCGGGTGGAAACTCGACCATTGGCGCAGCAGCTCGGCATAGGGACGCGGATCGATCAGCTCGTCATGGGCAGCGCCGGCAAAGTGATCGGAGCTGATGTTGCGAATGCAATTGCCGCTGGTCTGGATCGCGTGCATCTCAACCTTGGACAGGTCGGCGAGAATGTCCGCCGCATCTTCCAGCTTGATCCAATTGTATTGCAGATTTTGCCGCGTGGTGAAGTGGCCATAACCGCGATCATATTTATCCGCGATATCGCCCAGCGCGATCATCTGCCGCGAGTTGAGCGTGCCATAAGGGATTGCGACGCGCAGCATGTAGGCGTGGAGTTGCAGGTACAGGCCGTTCATCAGCCGCAACGGCTTGAACTGGTCTTCGGTCAGCTTGCCATCGAGGCGGCGCTGAGCCTGATCGCGGAATTCCTCAACGCGGGCGTCGACCATCGCTTGGTCGTATTGGTCATACTGATACATCTTAAATCACCCAGTCCCAGCCGGTTTTGGAGGCAGTCGGCACCGCGAGATCGCGGCGGACCGTTGGGCCGAGTGCGCGCACCCGGTCCTTAATATGAGCAGGCCGCACGCCTTCTTCGGTGCGGCTGGCGACCAGCGCGTAGGGCACGTTCACCCGGCGCGCGGCTTCTTCAGCGGCGAGGATTTGCTCGCCCATGTCGCCAACATCGACGGCGTCATGCACGGATAGCGACCAGTTCTGGCCGTCCCACCAGACGACTTCGCCGGTCTTGAGGTCATTTCCTGTGAGGATATTCATGTGGCGGCCTGTGTTTCCTGCGCCTTAGCGGCGGTGTTTGCGATTGAATGGTCATCCCGCGCGGTCACATCGCCAATCACGATGAGCGCGGGGCTTTTGATCTTGTTGGCCGTGACGAGCTGCGGCAGACCCGCCAGCAATCCGCGCACAACCCGCATTTCGGGGCGAGCAGCGTTTTCGATCACGGCGACGGGGACATCAGGCGCAAGGCCGTCTGCCATCAATTTCTCGGCGATCTGAGGCGCAGTTTTGACACCCATGTAGATCACTAGCGTGCGGCCCTTGCCAGCGAGGCCGGACCAATCCTGATCCGACAGACCTTTGCATTGCCCAGCGACAAAACTGACAATGCTGGACGCGTCGCGGTGGGTTAGGGCGATTTGCGCCGCTGCGGCCGCGCCATTGGCGGCGCTGATGCCGGGCACGATCACCACGGGGACACCGGCGGCGCGGGCGTCTTCGGCTTCTTCACCGCCGCGTCCGAAGACGAGCGGGTCCCCGCCCTTAAGGCGGATCACATCGCGGCCTTTCTTCGCCTCGCGGATCAGCAAGGCGTTGATATCGTCTTGAGGCAGAGTGTGCCGTGCGCGCTGTTTCGCAACAGAGATAAACTCAGCCGTGGCCGGAGCCATCGCGAGTATTTCGCGGCTTACCAGACCGTCATGCACCACCAGCTCAGCCGCCTCGAGCAGCCGCGCCGCGCGCAGGGTCAGCAGATCGGGATCACCCGGGCCTGCGCCAACCAGATAGATTGTGCCTGTCTTTTCCATGGAGGCGAAATGGGCTGCCCGCCGCGATCACGCCAGTGAGAATGGATTTGCGCACCTTTAGCAAAGCTATTGCGGGCTCGCCGTAACCGCAGATCGCCGGGGGTTAGATGGAGTTCTTCGCCGACATGACTTCGATCAAGCGGTCCATTTGCTTGCTGGAGCGAAGGTGCAGATCGCGTTGAGGGAATGGAATTTCGACGTCATTTTCATCGAACAATTCCCACACTCGCTTGTAAACGTCAGAGCGGATGTTCGCGAGGCCTTCTTCCGGGTCCTGGATCCAGAAGCGGATTTCAAAATCGACTGAATTGTCGCCAAAGCCCATGATATTCACGCGCGGCCTGGGTGCGTTCAAAATCCGGTCAGTTTCGTCAACCGCCTGATAAAGCAGCTTTTCAACCAGTTTCATGTCGCTGCTATAAGACACGCCAACAGGTGCTTTTACCCGCACATCGCGCGAGGAATAGGACCAATTGACCACCTGATTGATCATCAGGTTTTCGTTCGGGATCAGATATTCGGTCTGATCACGGGTGATGACGGATATGGCGCGAATGCCGATCTTGCGGATCTGGCCAAAGCTTTCATTGCCTGCCTGATCGGTGACGGAGATCACATCGCCCGGCTTGATCGACTTATCCATCAGCAGCAGGATGCCTGAGATCAAGTTACCAAAGGTTTTCTGAAGGCCAAAACCAATCGCCAGGCCAAATGCGCCGCCAAAGAAGGCCAGCGCCGTGAGATCAATGCCAAGTAGGTCGATCCCGATAAAGAACGCCAATCCCCACACCGCCATGGTGCTGAGCTTTTCCGCCAGCAAACGCTGAGTGGAATCGAACCGTGTCACTCGGCCCAGCAGGTTCTTGCACAGGCGGATCGCCAGCATCGCGCCGGTGATGACCAGCGCAATCACGCCAATTACTAGCAAGATATCGAACAGCGACACACGCATGTCGCCAATGCTCAGCGCCCAGGCATCCAGTGTGTCGACCACGGAACCGGCGGCCTTGCTTTGCGAGGCGATCCCGTCGCGAATGCCCTCGCTGGCGATGATCTCGGTTTCTTGATCCGGCGCGGTTTCCGCCATGGTCCAGGCCTGACCGGTTGCGGGCGCGTCCGGTGCGGGCAGAGTGCCCGCATCTGCGCCATTGGTGGCAGCGGAAGTTTCGTCGGATGGGGTAGGGGGCGCTGTGGCGGTCATAAATCTTTCATCGCGGCAAAGCCGGTTTGCAGATCTGCAATCAAATCATCTGGGTCTTCTAGGCCGATTGATAGGCGAATGCTCATGGCAGCGCTAGTATCTGGGCCAGCATCATCACCGCCGCCTGCCTCTGCTCCAGGTACAGGCATCGCATCGCGAATGGGCGCGGCGTCATAAGGCAGAGCGAGGCTTTCATACCCGCCCCAGGAATAGCCGATCCCGAACAGCTTGAGATTGTCGACCAGGGCCGCGCGGCTTTCCGCTGTCGCATCGGCCAAAGTGAAGCTGAACAGGCCGCATCCGCCGGTGAAATCGCGGCGCCACAGCTCGTAACCCGCATCGCCTTCCAGCACCGGGCACTGCACGGCGGCAACCTCTGGCCTATCGCGCAGCCACGCGGCAATCGCGCGCGCGCTTTGCACGCCGCGCTCCAGCCTGATTTCCATCGTTCGCAGGCCGCGCAAAGCCAGCGCCGCATCATCGGGTGAGACAACGTTGCCCATTTGCTGACTTGTCTGGCGTAGGCGGCGATAGAAGCGCTCACCCGCGCTGGCCGCCCCCATCATCAGGTCAGAATGCCCGCTGACATGCTTGGTGAGGCTCATCACTGATATGTCACATCCGCGCTCAAGCGCTGGAAAGCCAATCGCACTCGCCCAGGTGTTGTCGATCAGGCTCACCGCGCCGCGCTCCCGCGCAATCCGGGTCAGCTCGGGCACATCGCACACTTCCATCGTCAGGCTGCCGGGGCTTTCGAGCCACACGGCCTTGGTTCGCTCGCAGAATAGCGCCTCGTAGGCGGCGATATCGAGTGGGTCGAAAAACCGCGCCTCCACGCCCCAGCGTTTTAGAAAACCCATCGCCATGACCCGCGACGGCTCATAGGAATTGTCGCTGATCAGCAAGACATCGCCGGGTTTCAGTACGCTCAGCAGCGCGCTGTTAATGGCGGCAACGCCGCTGGGATAGAGCATTGTGCCCGCCGCGCCTGGCTCCAGCTGGGTCAGTGCCTCGGCCAGAGCCCACTGTGTTGGTGCGCCCTGACGGCCGTAGTAGAACTTACCATCCTTGGGCTGAGATCCGCCAGCCTTGCGGTCGGCCTCGCTGGCGTAAAGATGTGTGCTGGCGCGCCAGATCGGCGGGTTGACGACCTGACCGGTCCATTCCTTGCGCCGCCCCGCGCCAACCAATTTCGTGCCGGGCTTCTTACCTGATATGTCGTCCGCCATGCCCTAGTCCCTAGGTCCGGTGGACTTGGGCGTGGCAGGATCACGGCCCCAATCAGACCAGCTGCCATCGTAAAGTGCCCAGTCGGTCTTGCCGAGCTGCGCCAGCGCGAGCAACAGGACGCTGCCGGTGACGCCGCTACCGCAGGTGGTGGTGATGGGCTTGTCCAGATCAATTCCGGCCCGCTCAAACGCGCTGCGCAATTCGTCCGCCGGTTTGAAGGTGCCGTCTTCTGCATAAAGTTCAGTGTGGGGCAGGTTGTAGGAGCCGGGAATGCGGCCCCCTTCCACGCCGTGCACGGGGTCTGCGCCTGCGCCCTCAAACCTGTCGGCGCTGCGTGCGTCCAGAACCTGTTCCTCGCGCGTTTCCAGATTGGCCAGCACATCGGCCTTCATCCGCAATCGCTCAGGCGGGCTTAGCTCAGGCATGCTGCTGGCTGTGAATTCCGGCTCCCCTTTGTCGACCGAGCGCCCTTCTGCGCGCCATTTGGCAAGGCCGCCATCGAGCACCGCGACCGGTGCGATCCACGAGGATGTAAGCAAGTACCAGGCGCGAGCGGCGCTGTTTAGCGCGCTATCATCATAGATCACGATACGCTCGCCCAGCTCTATGCCAAGCTCTGCAATGCGCGCGCCCAATTGTTCGGGCCGGGGCAGGGCAGAGGGCACATCGCTGGTTTCATCGACGAGGCTAGCGAGGTCTAGGAAACGCGCACCGGGTATATGTTCCGCCGCGAATTCAGCGCGCGCATCGCGGTTTGCCGCAGGCAGGTGGAGCGAGGCGTCCAGCACCACCAAATCCTCATCATTCAATGCGCCGGCCAGCCAATCACTGCTGACGAGATTATCGGTCATCTGGTTCATGAGGCAAAGCGGTAGCGCGCTGGGCCGCCGCCGCCAAGTGCCCGCTTATGCTGGTTGAATATCCAGCTCTCGCACGCGCAGTCCGGGAATGCCGCCGGGCGGCGTGTTGAGCGGGATCGGCTGAAGCCGCGCGGCGCTTGCCGTGCTGGGCTGGCCGACGACATAATGGCGCGTCACGGGCTCGCCATTGCCCTGCGTTATGGTGATCTGCAGCAGCGGCACAAACAGCGGGACATTGCCCTGACGCATCACCTGTAATTTGCTGGTCGGCAATTGCACCTGACCGCTTTCGGCATGGCTTTTATTGGGTCCGATGCGTGGGATAATCACCGGTTCGGGACGATCAAACCCCAGGACGGAGCTACCCGGAATTGCTCCGCTCTGGGCGCTGGTTAGGATTGCGGAAACGGACACATCGCGCACCGCATTGGCGGTTCGATTGGCGAGGTTCAGGCGGTAATCGAGCGTGAAGTTCATCACGCTGCGGGTTGCGCGCACGATTTCAATATCAATGTCGATCCGCGCCGGCGCGCGGGGAATTGGCGCGTTATCCTCGGCTGGCTCGCTGGTCTCAGTCACAGCGGGTGCGGTTGGCGTGTTGATTGTATTAGTAGCAGTTGTCGCTGCGTGTGCAGGTTCGCTCGAGGCTGGTTCAAGTTCGGACGGCGAGCGCGAAGCAACTTTTGGACGTTCAATTTCGGGCACTGTGATCGCTGCTGTTCCTCGCCGCAGGAACAAGACTCCACCAATCAACAGGGCGAGCAATGTAAGACCGCCTGCGATCCATGCCCAAAGCGGTATCGCACTGGCAGCATCACTGGTCGCGGCGTCTGGAACTGCTGTGTCTGGGCTTGCGGCGTCCGGCAACGGAGCGTTGGTGTCAAAGCCGGGTGTTCCCGTGCCCGTAGGCGTTTCTGTCACTGCAGGAGATGATACACCGGAAGCGCCGCCACCCGCATTGCTCGGTGTGCTTGGCTGCACTGTTGGAAGGCGATTGGCCGGTGTGACCGAGCCTGAAGCGGAACCTGCCGCTCCCGTCGCCTCGGGAGATACCGTGTCGCTCGGACTCAGTACCGGCGTGATCGTCGGTGCAGGGCTGGGTAGGTCAATTGCAGGGGCTGTGGGATCAGAACTGGGGACCGTGCTCGGGTCGGCCTGTGTGGGCGCAGGCGCTGGCCTATCGGTTGGAATAACGCGCGGCGGCAATGCCGCTGGCCCGGTGTCATCCGCAGGGCCTTCGACCTCTGGCCGGGGTGTGGGTGTGCTGGTCGGCAGTGTAAAACCGCCCGGTGAGGACTGCGCCACCGTTGGCGCGGTCGCACCAATGCTCAGCGCAATGAGAACGCACATGACCGCCGCTTTGGGCGCGAACAACATCCGAAAAGAAGAAACAGCAACCATGATCTTTGGCGTAGCGGGTCTTTTCCAAAATAGCGGTGTGCACGGACTCAGCGGTCATAGCACTTTGCGGGTGCGGCCGGGCAGCGCGATTACAACATAACGGCGCAGCACTGCCACCGCATGTCTGACATAGATATTAACGCCGCCCCGTCCAGCTTGTCGCTTGCATGGAGCGCCCTTTCGCGGCAACAGCGCGGCATGGAAACCACACCTAACGATCCCGCTGCGCCCGCATTCCTGGGCAAAGACACACCGCTGCCGACTTCGCCTGAAGAGGCTGTGCTCGATTACGTACCAAATCCGCGCAAGGGATCGCTGTTTTTGGTGCGTTTTGCCGCGCCAGAGTTCACATCACTATGCCCGGTCACCAACCAACCGGATTTTGCGCATTTGGTGATCGACTATGCGCCCGGTGATACAATCGTGGAATCGAAGAGCCTCAAGCTGTTTCTGGGCAGTTTTCGCAATCACAACGGCTTTCACGAGGATGTGACCGTCGGCATTGGCCAGCGGCTGGCTGAGGAAATGAAGCCCAAATGGCTGCGTATTGGCGGCTACTGGTATCCGCGCGGCGGCATTCCGATTGATGTGTTTTGGCAGACAGGCGCCGCGCCAGAGGGTCTATGGGTGCCCGATCAAGGTGTTCAACCCTATCGTGGCCGCGGGTAGGCAAAGTCGATCTGTCGCATCGCGCGACATGTCGACTTTGTACAATAATTGTCTTTAGGAAGCAGCTAAACTCATTCAGGGAATACTTTGGGGCGGGTGAAGTTTGCCAATTTCAACGGCTTGGCTCAATGGGCTCAGCTTGCCTGTAATGGCCACCGTTAATTCTCGGATCGCATTTTGCCGCCCCTTTCACTGTGTTGGAAGGGAAACACGCATGAAAAATACGCTTTTGGTATCGACGGCTTTGTCGCTTGGCTGCGCGGCCGCATTGGTCCTGGCTCCGCAGGAGGTCCTTGCAGAGGCGTGTCTGCTGGACACAAATGAAGACGGCAATGCCGACTCCAACGTTGATACAACGGGCGGCGCCATTTCTGATGACGGCAATAATGAGCTGGCTTGCGGAGTGGGATCAGATGCCTCTGGTGCCAGCAGTACGGCCATTGGCGGGAACTCGGCTGCTACCGGCGCGAACACTTTAGCTGCCGGATTCGATGCAAATTCAGAGGGTGACAACAGCACCGCAATTGGCGTCGATGCTGGCGCGACCGATATCAGCGCGACCGCTTTGGGGTATCAGTCCCTGGCTGGGAATGGCGATACAACGGCAATTGGCCGATCCGCTCAGGCGCTGGGAATAGGCACCACCGCGCTCGGGCGCAGCTCCTCTGCTGGCGGAGCGAACTCTATCGCGATTGGCGCGGATACCACCGCCAGTGGACTATCCGCGATTGCCATTGGCGGTGACGGTTCGGACAGCAACACTTTGGGTGCGCAGGCGACAGCGGATGGCGCTATCGCCATTGGTCAAGATTCGAGAGCAACGGGAAATAGCAGCACGGCTTTGGGCCAGGGGACTCAAGCAACCGCGGTCGCCAGCACGGCATTAGGCGTTTTTGCTCGGGCAGGAGCAGATGACAGCACGGCTGTGGGCGTTTTCGCTGATGCTACCGGAGACCGATCCGTGGCTCTTGGTGCACGCTCAGATGCTACGATGGCTGGTGCGATTGCGATTGGCGGTGATGGCGGTGATGCTGACAGTGACGGCGCACAGGCGACAGGTGTTTTGGCAATAGCCATTGGCGCTGATGCAACGGCAAGCAGCAATGGCAGCATGGCTTTGGGCGTTGATGCTAGTGCAAGTGGATTTAGCAGCACAGCCTTAGGTGCAGGGTCAAACGCCACAATGACTGGCGCGATCGCTGTAGGTGGTGATGTGGATGGAGACTTTTTCGGCGCGCAGGCAACTGGTGCTTCCTCGATTGCTTTTGGTGCGGATTCTGTTGCGAGTGGTGAGAACAGTTTTGCAGCGGCAGCAGCAGCGAGTGCCACGGGCGCTGCTTCGATTGCGATTGGCGGTGATGGCAATGATGCTGACGGCCGCGGCGCGCAGGCGAGCTTTGACCGTGCGAGTGCGTTTGGTTCGGATGCTCAGGCGCTGGGCGTGAACGCAACGGCGCTGGGTAATAGAGCCAATGCTGGGGGTACCGATGCGGTTGCGATTGGCGTGCGTGCTTCTGCGGTGATCAACTCCACTGCGATTGGTGAGCTTGCCAATGCAACTGGCGGTCAGTCGGTTGTGGTTGGCTCTCAAGGCAGCGCGGCGGGTGCGGGTAACACTGCGGTTGGGTTTCTTGCCAGCACCGCGGGCAACCGCTCAACTGCTGTGGGCGTTTTGGCCTCGGCCACAGGGTCCAACAGCACAGCGGTGGGTTCTAACTCCACCGCCTCGGAGAACTTCTCCACCGCAGTGGGCTTTCAGGCGACGACGACCGCCGCCAATCAGGTTGCCCTGGGCGGTGCGGGCAGTTCAGTTCGCATTGGCGACATTGATGCCAGTACAGCGGCGCAGGTTGGACCCGTAGATGCAGTGACGGTGGATGCCAATGGCACGCTGGGCCGCCAAGCGGTTGCAACCGCCGCCTCGGTCGACAATGTCCGCCGCGCCCTCAACACCATTTCACAAGTGGGAACCGCCCAGTTCGATGCGCTGTCAGGAAGGGTGAACACTTTGTTCGACCTCACCAGCACAATCGACCGTGATGCGCAGCGGGGCATTGCTTCCATCGCAGCGCAAGCCAGCCCGCACTTCCCAAGTGCAGCGGGCAAGACCAGCTATGCCAGCAATGTCGCGACGTACCGCGGTGAAGTTGGCTTTTCAGCGGGCCTGATGCACCGGTTCGAAGGTGACTTCGCCATCACCGCTGGCGTTACCTATGCAGGCGGCAACTCAACCAGCGTGCGAGCGGGCATCGCAGGAGAGTTTTGATCGGGTAAAAGCTGGCAATGGGGAGCGGGCACAAGGGTGGATGCCTCCCCGCAGGTCTGACGGTGCCTATGCAATCGGGCGCAGGATCGCGTTAGATGCAAAAAAGAAGCGAGAAGTGGTGCCGGCTGCAAGATTCGAACTCGCGGCCCCCTGATTACAAATCAGGTGCTCTACCAACTGAGCTAAGCCGGCACATCTCGTTAAGAGGAGGCCCCCTTAGGCGAAAGATTTGCGGCCCTCAAGTGACAAAGCAGCAGGGCGGCAACAAATTTGAATTCCGGCGGATGAGCGCAAGCCGCTACCCGCGACATTCGCGACCTAAAGACAGTCAGTTTTCAATTTTGCAGAGCATTGTTTGCAGTTCGTCGAACATCACCGCCAATCGCTGGTTTTTTCCGCGTTTCTAAGATACATCTTAGCGTGCGAAAAGGGACCGGTGATGGACGAAAATCTGCAGAGGCAAATGATTATTGAGGCGGACCGTAAATCGGTGGGCGTCGCCTATTTGCTGTGGCTGGTCCTTGGCGGATTTGGGGTTCACCGCTTCTATGCTGGCAGCACAAAGACCGGCATCATGCAGCTGCTTTTGTTGCTTTCGGTTGTAGGCTGGTTGGTTCTGGTCCCATGGTTGCTGATCGACTTGGCACTTATCCCCGGCCTAGTGCGTGATCACAATATGAAGACTATAGGCGAGCTCAATTTCACGTCTCATGAGGGACCGGTAAAGCCCGCGCGCAAGCTCCAATCCGAAGCGGATAGGCGCCGCGAGGCAATGATCGAGGATCTGCGCGCCTCAGGATACCGCAAAGAGCGGCGCGACATTTTCAACTCTTACAACTAAGCGAGCCGCAGCCTAGAACGCACCAAAGGTCCAGCCTTCAACGCGGGCGATCTCTGCTGTCAACGTGCGCGGTTCCCAGCGCTCCGGCTCCTTGTGCACTTTGCGCAGCCACGCCGCCGTCAGCAAAGCGTCAGAGGAATGGTCATCAATCTCGCCGATTTGCGCAACCGGTGGACTGTCCAAACCCTCTAGCGCAGCGTTTAGGTCGGCATAGGTAAGCAGTTTCGTCCGCGCACCGCGTCCGCCCATGGTAGCGGCGGCCTCTTTGGCGGCAAGCCCAGTGTAAATCTCCACCAATAGTGATCCGCGCGTCGGATGTTTGGGCGGGATTGGTTGCACCGGCCAGACCGGCAGATGCCCCTTAAGGTGGTGCAGCATGCGCATCCCGGTCAGCGAGCTTTTGCCAACTTGCGCGGCTCCGACGAGGTTGAAATTACTGACCGGGCGGCATTTTTGCGCGCGTTGAGCGGTCTCTGCCTGACGAAAGCGCCCCTCGCGTGAAATGGCATCGGGCAGATGAAAGCGGTCGCCGACCTTGTCCTTGCTGTGTCGGAAATAGCGCGCGGCCTCTGGGTGGCTGAGGAAACTGTGCGCGCCCAAATGCGGGTCATCGGCGCAAATCCGGTCGATCAATTCCCAGAGGCCATTTGCGTGGCGCGGGCTTTCGTCCCAACCCGGAAAATACGCGCCCGCATCGACGAAGGGCAGGCTGATACCGAGGTCAATCCCGACCAAGGTGTTGGAGGGTAGCTCTTCGCGCAGCAATCCGAGCACTTCGGTGCGAGACCAGCCGCGCTGCGGGGGCTCAACCAGCACTGGCGGGCCGCCTTTGGCATCGGCGAGGGCCAAAGCGATGCCACGATGCCGCTCACCCTTTGCACCAGACCAGTCGATCGCCAAAAAGTGATCAAAGCCGCGCATTAAGAGGTCGGACAGCTATCGCCCGGTGTCAGTGCCCAGCCGCCCGCTGGGGCCGCGACATAGGAATCGCGTTTGTATTTTGAGAGGTCGTCCCAATCTGTAATCCGGTCATGCGGTATGGCGGAGAGGTGAAGGCAATCCTCACCTTCCCAGCGATCAATCCGCCAATCGGCCATCGTATGAACGTTGGTATCGACATGAAGCGGGGAGATGCCGCCGGGATAGGTGCGCCATACGGCAAAGCCCTCAAGTCCGCCCCAACCAGCATCGGAGACTTGGATTGCCGCGAAATAGCTTTCTTGCGGCGAAAATATCGGCCTGCTCCCGGTTTCAATTGATGATCCAACCCCGCTGGTGTTGATCAGAATGTATCCTGATGCCTCGTATCCGAACCATTCAAACCCCACAAACTGATCATTGAAACGCTCATAGTTGTTTGCGGAATAAAACCACGCTGTTTCGGTGCAATATATACTGCCCAACTGGGTTTCTATTGCGATCCAGTTCATCGAAGAGCTGGCGAAATCTGTCCAATCCTTTGGTAATGCAATGGGTGCGTCGCGATCAGTGTGTTCCCCCTGGATCGTAGGCTCAGTCGGGCACTGCTTTTGCGCGTCAGGCGGCGAGGAGGTTGCACCGCTTGATTGCGCCAACGCTGGGAAGGTGCAAGCGAGACTCACAAGAGCGCCGCCGATCAATCCCCGCGCAATTCGGCCCGTCTGTTTGCCCACCATTCCATTCGCTCCTTCACTTTGCGTTCAAACCCGCGCTCGACCGGCGCGTAATAGTCCTGAGGCTCCATCCCCTCCGGCCAATAATTGTCGCCAGAAAAGCCGTCCTCCGCATTGTGATCGTAGGCGTAACCTTTGCCATAGCCAATGTCTTTCATCAGCTTAGTCGGTGCATTTAAGATGTTTTGCGGCGGCATGAGACTGCCGGTTTCGCGCGCGGATTTGAACGCGGCCTTTTGCGCGGCATAGGCGGCGTTCGATTTGGGCGCGGTCGCGAGGTAGAGGCAGGCCTGAACAATCGCGAGCTCGCCTTCGGGCGACCCCAGAAATTCATAGGCGTCCTTGGCCGCCAGGCATTGGGTCAGCGCGTTTGGATCAGCCAGACCAATGTCTTCGCTGGCAAAGCGGACCAGGCGGCGCAGCACATACATCGGCTCTTCGCCAGCGGTCAGCATCCGCGCCATGTAATACAGGGCTGCCTGCGGATCGGAGCCGCGCAAGGATTTATGCAGCGCGCTGATAAGGTTGTAATGGCCTTCGCGGTCCTTGTCATAGACGGCGACGCGCCGCTGAAGGAATTGGCCAAGGGCGGCGGGATCAAGCGGTTCAGTGAGCGCTGCGTTGTAGAGTGTTTCCGCCTGACCCAGCAGGAAACGGCCATCGCCATCCGCGCTCGCGATCAGAGCGGCGCGCGCATCCTCGGTGAGGGGAGGGGGCCTTCCAGCGTCTCCGCCCGGGCGAGCAGAGCCTCCAGTGCCTCATGGCTTAAACGCTCCAGGATCAGCACTTGGCTGCGACTGAGCAGTGCGGCGTTGAGTTCAAAACTGGGGTTTTCGGTGGTCGCTCCCACCAATGTCACGGTGCCGCGCTCAACGAAGGGCAGAAAGCCATCCTGCTGCGCGCGGTTGAAGCGGTGGATCTCGTCCACGAACAGCAGCGTGCGTTGGCCTGCGCCCGCCATCTTGTCTGCTTCGGCAAAGGCCTTCTTGAGATCGGCTACGCCTGAGAATACCGCGCTGATCGAGACAAACCGCATACCCACACTGTCGGCGAGCAGACGCGCGATACTGGTCTTGCCCGTGCCCGGCGGCCCCCACAAGATCATGCTGGAAAGCTTGCCTGCCGCCACCATGCGCCCAATTGCGCCAGTCGGCCCGGTCAGATGCTCTTGCCCGATGATCTCGCCAAGGTTGCGCGGGCGCAGCCGGTCCGCCAGCGGCGCGTCATCGCGCGTCTGGTCAGGCCCGCCAGAGGGGCCTCCGGCGGGTGGCGCCGCATCATTTCCGAACAAGTCCGTCATTCGTCTGGTCTGATAAGGCGCTGGTCGGAAAATGCCATCCACCTCTTGTATCGATAGCTCTGAGATATATCTTAAGACTATCAAGAGTTATCGAATTGAATTGAGGAGAGTGAATATGACATGGCAGAAACGGCGCCGCGGCAATTGGAATGGCGGCTGGAATAACCTCGGTCCACTGGTCGCGATGATGGCGTCTTCCGCGGGTGATTGGGAGGAAATCGGCGAGAAAATGCGCGGTGGCGGCTCGTGGCAAGACGGCCCCAAACGGCGCAAGCGCCGGGGCCGGATGTTTGGCCAGGGCGAATTGCGTCTCGCATTGCTGGCGTTGATCAATGAAGAACCGCGCCATGGCTATGAGCTGATCAAGGCGATCGAAGACATGACGGCGGGCGGCTATGCGCCGAGCCCGGGTGCGGTCTATCCGACGCTGCAAATGCTTGAGGAAGAGGGCAAGATTAAACCGGCCAAGTCGAAGGCCAAGGCAGAGGACGGCGAAACGAGCGGTAAGAAGCCATTCAAGGCGACGAAGTCTGGCAAGGCAGAGCTGGCTGAGCGCGCTGAAGATGTCGATCAACTGATGGGCCGGATCAATGAGCACGGCGACCGGGCTGAAAAGGTGAAGGAGCGTTCACCCGATTTGTTCCGCGCGATGGGCAATCTCGGCTCTGTGCTGAAAAACCGCGCGCGCGCCGGAAAACTCGATCAGAACGCGATGAACGAAATTGTCGACATTATCGACGAGGTCGCCAAGCGCATCGAAAGAATGTGAGCGCCGTTAATTAGAGCCTAGCCGCCCGTTCCCTCCGCCCTTCCACCCGGAGCCTACCGGGATAACATCCGGGTGGAAGGGCGGAGGGAACGGGTGGCTAGGCCCGATGGTACGAACGAACAGGCGCGGGCTTCCAGCCCCCGGTTTGCCCGCGCTGCGCCTTTGATATAACTTCCCCCTTCTGAGACTGGGTCGCGTCCATTCTTGGGAGGGAATATCATGGATCAATCTGTCAAAACACCTTGGCACCTGTGGGTCGTCGGGGCGCTTTCACTGTTGTGGAATTCTGGCGGCGTCATCAGTTATACGATGACCAAGCTCGCCGCTTTGGATGGCACCGGCATGCCATCCGAGCAGCTTGACTATTATTACAGCTTCCCGGCATGGGCCACGGCCTTTTGGGCGCTGGGCGTCTGGGGATGCTTCTTCGGATCCGCTGCGCTGCTTTTCAGAAGTCGCTATGCGGTCTGGCTGTTTGGGATTTCGATTATCGGCCTTGTCGGCACCACGATATTTCAGCGCTTTTTTTCGGAAATGCCTGAAACGCTGCAAACCGCTGGGCACACCGTGTTCGCTGCAGCAATCTGGGTGATTACCATCGGGCTGTTTTTCTATGCGCGCTCCATGGCCAAATCAGGTGTGCTGAGATAGAGGGAAGTGCTTGAAGGGCTACAGGCGCGTTAGCAACTAAGCCGCAATCTCTTCTGCCATTTCCTTCGCGATCAGAGCCTCGCGTTCCTGAACCAGTCGGACATACATATCGGCGACCACGCGGTTGATCGCCTCCCAACTGTATTCGCGTGAATTCATTTCGCCCGCTGCGCCGTGGCTCGTGCGCAGTTCATGATCGGTGCAATAGGGCGCGAGTGCCTCGGCGAATGCTTTGGTGTTGCCGGGCGCGACCAAGCAGCCGCTGTCGCCGCATTCCACCAGGCTGGATGCACCTGTGGCTCCGGCCGCCACCACTGGCAGACCGCTGGCCATCGCCTCCAGCGTCACATTGCCGAAAGTCTCTGTGATGGACGGGTTGAAGAAGATATCGCCGCTCGCCAGCGCTTTGCCTAGATCAGCGCCGGTTTGAAACCCGGCGAAAATTCCGCCGGGTAGGGCATCCTGGAACCAGCCGCGCGCAGGGCCATCGCCGATCACAAGCACTTTGTGCGGAGCCTGAAGTTTGCGCAGCTCGATAATGCTGTCGGCAAAGACGTCGAGTCCCTTTTCCATGACCAGCCGGCCAAGAAAGACGATCGCAATGTCATCATCGGCCAGGCCCAGGCTGCGGCGCCATTCCATATCGCGCTTTGATGGATCGAAGATGGTGCGGTCGACCCCGCGCGTCCACAGGCCAATGTCATCATGCATGCCCTGCGCGATCAGCTCTTCAATCATGCTTTGCGATGGGGCGACCAGCGCATCGCAGCGATTGTAGAACCGGCGCAGCATCCACAGCACGGCGGGTTCTAGAAAACCCATTTTGTAATAGCGCGGATAGGTCTCAAACCGGGTGTGAACCGAGGATAGCACCGGAATATCGTGTTCCTGCGCCCATTTGAGCGCCGCGTGGCCGGATGGGTCAGGCGATGACAGATGCACGATATTGGGTTTGAACTTCTCAAGATCGCGCCGGATTTTGCCGTTAAAGCCCGTTGGCAGACGGTATTCGCCGCGCCCCTTCACCGGCATGCGCCAGCTGGGCAGGCTCACCAGATCGCCGGTTGGTTCAAAATCAGGTTCATCCACCGTGGGGGAATAGACGCGCACCGCCGCGCCCAGACCCAGCAGCGAGCCGACAAGGCGATTGAGCGCCTGGTTCGCGCCGTCGCGGGTGTAGTTATAATTGCCGCTGAACAGGGCAATGCGAAGATCGGATATTTCCATGTTGAGCGCGGCATAGAATGTTGCGCGAGGATTTGCGAGTTTGTTTTGCGCGCGCCGGATGGCGTGCGTAAAACATAGACTCCTTCGTTGACATGCGGCGAGACGCCACTACACGCGGCTCCGGGCCACGCGGTCCCAACGCCGCGCGAGCTCTCTGTAAGGAGAGAATACATGACTGAACTACCCGCCGAGCCGGCGCTTAAGCCTGCTCGTCCGCAATTTTCATCCGGTCCGACCGTTAAGTTCCCCGGATGGTCCCTCGACAAATTGAAAACCGAATCGCTCGGGCGCTCGCACCGCTCGGCTGTCGGAAAGTCGCGTCTCAAATACGCAATCGACCTATCCAAAGAGATGCTGGGCGTGCCCGAGGATTACCTCGTCGGCATCATGCCCGCCTCTGACACTGGCGCACTGGAATGCGCGATGTGGACCATGCTGGGCCAAGGCCCCGCGACCGTTGCGGCTTGGGAAAGCTTCGGCAATGTCTGGATCCAAGATGCGGTGAAGCAGCTGAAGCTGCCGAACTTGCAGGTGCTGGATGCCGATTATGGCGAGATCCCTGATCTCCACTCTATTCCGCAGGACAACGACGTTGTCTTCACCTGGAATGGCACGACCTCTGGCGCGAAAATCCCGAACACGGACTGGCTGGAGCCGGGCCGTAAAGGCGTGACCATCAATGACGCCACCAGCGCGATCTTCGCGCAGGAAATGGACTGGGCGAAGCTCGATGCGACAACCTATTCCTGGCAAAAGGTGATGGGATCAGAGGCTCAGCATGGGATGTTGATCCTCTCTCCCAAAGCGGTTGAGCGGATCGAAAGCTATGATCCAGAATGGCCGCTGCCCAAGCTTTTCCGCCTGAAAAAGGGCGATAAGATCAATCGCGGCATCTTTGAAGGCGCGACGATCAACACGCCGTCTCTGCTGGCGACCGAGGATTACATCGCGGCACTCGAATGGGCGCAGGCGCTGGGTGGGCGCAAGGCGATGTTTGAACGCGCCGATGCCAATGCCGCAATCGTGAACGATTGGATCGAGGCGACGCCTTGGCTGAAAAACATGGTCAGCGATCCGGCCAAGCGCACCAACACCGGTGTGTGCATGAAGTTCACCGGCGAATGGTACGAAAACCTGTCGGCTGACGATCAGGCCGCCGTGCCGAAGAAGATCGTAAAAATGCTGGAAGAACGGCATATTGGCTATGATTTCAACGGCTATCGCGACGCGCCACCGTCCCTTCGCATTTGGTGCGGCGGCACGGTCGAGCAAGAGGATCTGAAACGCCTCTTGCCATGGATCGAGTGGGCTTACGCACACGTAAAAGCTGAGCTCTAAGCTAGCTCGGTCACCCTCTTTTAGCATCCGTTCGTCCTGAGCCTGTCGAAGGATGAACTCTTCCGCCCGTCGTTAATGCTTCGACAAGCTCAGCACGAACGAGTCAGGGCAAAGGAAAACAAAATGACCAAACCCAAAGTACTCATCTCTGACAAGATGGACCCGAATGCAGCGCGTATTTTTGAAGAGCGCGGCTGCGATGTTGATGTGATCACCGGTGAGACCCCGGAAGAGCTGATCGCGCGGATCGGCGATTATGATGGCCTCGCAATCCGTTCTTCCACCACTGTCACCCCCGCCGTTCTGGACGCTGCGACCAATCTGAAGGTCATCGGCCGCGCCGGCATTGGCGTCGACAATGTCGACATCCCCTATGCCAGCGGCAAAGGCGTGGTGGTGATGAACACCCCGTTCGGCAATTCGATCACCACCGCAGAGCACGCGATTGCGATGATCATGGCGCTCGCCCGGCAAATCCCGGCGGCGAACGCTCGCACGCAGTCGGGCGAATGGCCGAAGAAGGATTTCATGGGCGTCGAGGTGACCGGCAAGACGCTCGGCTTGATCGGCGCGGGCAATATTGGCGGGATCGTGGCCAGCCGCGCGCTTGGCCTGAAGATGAAAGTGATCGCCTATGATCCCTTCCTGACCGAGGAGCGCGCCGTGGAAATGGGCGCGGAGAAGGTCGATCTCGACACGCTGCTGAGCCGTGCGGACTTTGTCTCGCTGCACACGCCGCTGACCGATCAGACCCGCAACATCCTGTCGCGTGAACGGCTGGAGAATGCCAAGCCAGGCATCCGCATCGTCAATTGCGCCCGCGGCGGATTGATCGATGAGGCGGCGTTGAAAGATTGCCTCGAAAGCGGGCAGGTCGCCGCCGCCGCGCTCGACGTGTTTGCCGAAGAACCAGCGAAGGAAAATCCGCTGTTCGGCGCACCCAATTTCATCTGTACGCCGCACCTTGGCGCCTCCACGACCGAGGCTCAGGTCAATGTCGCGCTGCAAGTGGCGGAGCAAATGGCCGATTATCTGGTCAATGGCGGCGTCACCAATGCGCTTAACATGCCTTCGCTTAGCGCCGAAGAAGCGCCGAAGCTGAAGCCTTACATGGCGCTGGCTGAAAAGCTTGGATCACTGGTGGGTCAGCTGGCCCACGGAAATCTCACCAAGATCAGCATTGAGCGCGAAGGCGCAGCCGCAGCCCTCAATGGCAAGCCGATCAGCGGCGCTGTTCTGGCCGGTCTGATGCGCCGCTATTCCGACACGGTGAACATGGTCAATGCACCGTATCTCGCCAAGGAACGCGGCCTAAACGTTAGCGAAGTGCGCCACGAGCGTGAGGGCGCGTATAACACGCTTGTCCGCGTCACGGTGGAAACCGAACAAGGCCCGCGCTCGGTCGCAGGCACTCTGTTTGGCAACACCGCGCCGCGTCTGGTGGAGATTTTCGGGATCGGTATCGAAGCCGATCTGGATGGCCACATGATGTATGTCGTCAACGAAGACGCACCTGGCTTCATCGGTCGCATTGGAACGCTGCTGGGTGATCACGGCGTCAACATTGGCACTTTCCACCTGGGCCGCCGCGATGCGGGTGGTGAGGCGGTGCTGCTGCTCTCGCTCGATCAACCTGTGACGGATGAAGTCGTCGCCGAGGCTGAAAAGGTCGAAGGCGTGAAGCTGGTCAAAGCACTGGAGTTTTAAGGCTTTTTCTCTCACGGCAATCCGGCCCACTATTTAGCGGGCCGGTGCCTCCGAGGGGCGGCCTAGCCGGCCGGCGGGCAGTCGCCCTTGCGGTTCGCGGTGCGAACCGATGCAATATTCCGTTCGCCCTGAGCTTGTCGAAGGGCTGCTCTTATTCTAGCGCGCACCTGTATGACCAATACCGACAATCTCCTGCCCGTTGGGCTTGCCGACCGTTTGCCCGCCACGGCAAGCCGCATCACCCGCGCCATGCGCGCCAGCCTGGATGCGCTGCAAGCCCACGGTTATGACCGGGTGCGCCCACCGCTGCTCGAATTTGAGCAATCCCTGGCCGCGCGTATGGAGGGGGTGAAGACCCGCAACGCCTTTCGCTTTGTTGATCCAGACAGCCTGCGCACGCTCGCCCTGCGTAGCGACATTACCCCGCAAATCGGGCGCATCGCGGCGACCAGCATGGCAGATGCCCCGCGTCCGCTGCGCCTCGCCTATTGCGGCGACACTGCTCTGATTCGGGCGGACCAGCTCGACCCCGCGCGAGAGCGCCTGCAATTGGGCGCGGAGCTGATCGGGGCGGACACCGCAGAGGCAGCGGGCGAGATCGTCGCGCTGGCGGTGGAGGCTCTGCGCGCAGCGGGTCTGACCGGGATTTCGGTCGATTTCACTTTACCCGATCTGGTCGACACTTTGGCCGCGAAAGCGATGCCGCTGACCGCTAAGCAAGCCGAGGATGTCCGGCGCGAGCTCGATACCAAGGATGCTGGCGGGCTGAAGCAGGTGGGCGGCGAGGCCTATTTACCGCTGCTTTATGCGACCGGCGATTTTGCCGAGGCACGCGACAAATTATGCGCGATTGACGCAGGCGGCGCCTTGTCCAGCCGGATTAAGGGGCTTGAGGCGATTGCCGCGCGGGTGGGTGACGCTGAGCGCATCACGCTCGACCCAACAGAACGCCACGGTTTTGAATATCAAAGCTGGTTCGGCTTCACGATCTATGCCGAGGGCGTGCGCGGAGCGGCTGGGCGCGGCGGCACATATCGGATCGGCGGCAGCGACGAGGCCGCAACCGGCTTCACGCTCTATGTCGATGCCGTGGCTGAGGCTGCGCCAGAGGCGGAGGCGGCGAGCACGCTCTATCTGCCAGCGGGCTATGACGAAGACACTGCCGCGCGCCTGCGCGCGATTGGGTGGCGCACGATTGCGCAGCTCGGCGAAGGCGAAGACGCGAAGGCGCTGGGCTGCACGCATGTGCTGGACGGCACCGAGGCGGTGCCGCTTTAGGGCGCTGTGCTATTGCGTGATCTTGCGCTCGGGTCAGAATCAAAACACCAGGTACGTCACCCTGAACTAGGTTGGCCTTTGGCCAGCTGCGCTTCCAGGATAACCGCCGCAACTAGCGCGAGACTGAGGATGTCGTCCCGGATCAAGTCCGGGATGACGATGCGCGAGAACACGAGGACGCCGAATTTTCCTACTCAGCGCCCGCTCGCTAAGGATGGCGTATGCTTTTGCTCCCCGTTCTCCAACCTCCCACCAATCGACTAAATCGATCAATCGCCCCATCTGTGATCGATTGGGTTTTTGGCCCTGTACTGTGTTCCAGCCGTTCCAAGCGTGCTTCACTAGCGATGGACGGAGGCGCTCTTGTGGTTCCGCACGCTATCCAGCGTGCGATGTCCTCGCGGTTTGCGGACAAGTCCGCGCCGCTGCGGGCGGCCAGTCGGCCTTGCGGCGCTGCGCGCCGTGTTCCGCGACCAAGCCAGATGCAAAGCTCCAAGACGCTTGGCGCAAGGTCGCTGGCCGGGAATGGGTCGAGACCGCAGGTCTCGCAAGGGCGCGCGCCCGCCCGCAGGCCCGGCAGGGCCGAGGATATCGCACACCGGATGGTGTGCGAAACACAAACACCATCTTGCTCTTGCCCGCGCGACGCCCTAGGTCCGCGCGGTTTGTCGGGTCACACCTTCCCTACCGAATCAGCATGAAAGTAGAGCATGGCTAACGTCACCGTAATCGGCGCCCAATGGGGCGATGAAGGCAAAGGCAAGATCGTCGATTGGCTCGCCAGCCGCGCCGACGCCGTTGTCCGCTTCCAAGGCGGGCATAATGCCGGCCACACGTTGGTGATCGATGGTGAGGTCTACAAGCTCAGCCTGCTGCCATCGGGCATCGTCTCTGGCACGATGAGCATGATTGGCAATGGCGTGGTGCTGGACCCGTGGGCGCTGCGCGAGGAAGTGCAGAAGCTGGAAGGGCAAGGCGTCGCGATCAACGACGACAATCTGGCGATTGCTGACAATTGCCCGCTGATCCTGTCGGTGCACCGCGATCTCGATGCACTGCGCGAGACGGCCGCGGGCAAGGGCAAGATCGGCACGACTGGGCGCGGGATTGGCCCGGCTTACGAAGACAAGGTCGGACGCCGCGCGATCCGTGTGTGCGATCTGGCGCATCTCGACCGGCTGGAGCCACAGCTGGATCGGCTGTGCGCGCACCATGACGCCCTGCGGGCAGGCTTCGATCAACCGCCTGTTGACCGTGAGGCGATCCTGGCCGAACTGCGTGATGTTGCCGACTTCGTCCTGCGCTTTGCTCAGCCTGTGTGGAAACGCTTGAAGAAAGTGCGCAAGGCGGGCGCGAAGATCCTGTTTGAAGGCGCGCAGGGCGTGCTGCTGGATGTCGATCACGGCACCTATCCCTTCGTCACCAGCTCCAACACCGTCAGCGGCACGGCCGCCAGCGGCAGCGGGCTTGGCCCCAATGCCACCGGCTTTGTGCTGGGCATTGTGAAGGCGTACACGACGCGGGTCGGCAGCGGTCCGTTCCCGACCGAGCTTGATGACGAGATCGGCCAGGGCATTGGCGAGCGTGGCCATGAGTTTGGCACCGTAACCGGGCGGCAACGGCGCGTCGGCTGGTTCGATGCGGTTCTGGTGCGGCAAACCTGCGCGATCAGCGGCGTGACCGGGATTGCGCTGACTAAGATCGATGTGCTCGATGGGTTGGAAACGGTCAAGATCTGCACCGGATACCGGCTGCGCGGCAATGTGCTCGACTACTTCCCGAGCCATTCGGCGGATCAGGCCGAGGTGGAGCCGATCTATGAAGAGATGGAAGGGTGGAGTGAGAGCACCGTGGGTGCGCGTTCCTATGTCGATCTGCCAGCCAATGCGATCAAGTACATTCAGCGCGTGCAGGAGCTGATCGAGACGCCAGTGTCTCTGGTGTCGACCAGCCCAGAGCGCGACGATACGATCCTGATGAAGGATCCCTTTGAGGACTAGGTTGGTCCGGCTGGCGCAGCAACCGCGTCCCTGCTTGGGACATGGGAAGCGATGCGCAATTGCGCGTGGGGTGACCTCGCGTTACTCTGAACCCGTATGAAGCGCTTGTTTGCCTTGATTGCTCTGATGCTTGCCGCGTCCTGCGTTGGCCCATCGAGCGAAACTTCAGCGGATGCTACGCCGGATGCTCGGGTGCATACCGGAGCCTATCCGATACCACCTGCGGGCGCATCGCGCAGTGTGCCGAGGCGCGGCGCGCGCTTGGCCGACTACCTCATTGTCGACAAGTCAAAGCGGATGCTGGTCGCCTACAACAATGGCCGCCCGATCCGCGCCTATTACGGATTGCAGTTTGGCGATGCGCCAGCGGGGCACAAACGCTTTGAGGGCGATGAGCGCACACCAGAGGGCCTTTACACCATCGACACACGCAACCCGCGTAGCAGCTATCACCTCAGCCTGCGGATCAACTACCCCAACGCAAATGACCGCAACTTTGCCGCTCAATATGGCCGTTCGGCGGGCGGTGACATCTTCATCCATGGCCAACCGAATGGCGCGGGCCGGCGGATGCGCGGGGATTGGACCGATGGGTGCATCGCGCTCTCTAACGCAGAGATTGAGGAGCTGTGGCGCCTCGTGCCCGATGGCACTCCGATCGAGATCCGGCCCTAAACGCGGTTAGCTATCGCGCTCTTCGGAAAGCAGCGCGACTTGCACTTGCAGCTTCTTCACCTCGCGCAGGATCGTCAGCATGTTCATGCGGGCAAACATCCATTCTTTGACGAAGCCTTGCATCACAACGAGTCCTATCGAAAGCAGACCCCATCCAACCATGGGTTCGAAGCCATCGGCCGTGACTGCACGATAGACTGCATAGAGTATCGCAATGCCGACTACGACTGCGACTGCAAAAACCAACTTGGCCCAGCCTCCTAAATTGCCGCTCATGCTGTCGCCGATCATTTCGAACAGGCCGCGATCTTCTTCAAGCTGGCCGAGAAAGGCTTGATCGTCATCGTCAAGCGCGTCTTTGATGCGGTTATCAGTGCTGGTCATCATATGTCTCCTTCAGTCGGTTCGGATAGCGCCGCCTTCAATTTGCGGCGCGCGTGAAACAGGCGGCTTTTGGCGGTGCCCATCGGGATCGATTGCACCGCGGCGATTTCATTGAGCGTCAGCCCCTCCGCAAAGTGCAGATGCGCCGCAAGCCTTTGATCCGGCGGCAGACTGGCAAAGGCCTGCCGCAGCGCGAGCGCGTCGTCCTGAGTAGCCCCTTGCGCTTCTTCTGGTTCAGCTTGCGCTGTCTTACCCCGTTCGCGAATGCGCTTGCTCAGATGGGTCGCTCCGCGCCGGTGCAGGATCGCAAAGGCATAACTGCGAAACCGCGCCGGATCGCGCAGACCATCAATGCCTTTCCAAATCCCGATCCAGCATTCTTGTGCCAGATCGCACGCCAATTCGCGGTCGTCGGTGTAACGATAGGCCGCTCGGATCAACCGAGTATTCCAGCGTTTATGCAACCGCTTTAGCGCTTTTGGATCGCCTTGCTGCACCATCACGACGAGCAGTTGGTCGAACAAAATGCCGGGTTTCGGCGGGGCAGGGCGAGTTTGTTTGGTCATTACTGGAGTAGTCGCTCAATAGGCGCGAAAGGTTCAATGACTTCGATCAAATTGCTTCACATCTGCAAGAATTCTTGACTTGGACATGTTTTGTTCTACTTGTGTTTCATCTAATCAAGGAGGCGACTCGATGGCTCAAGCAGATTTTTCGTATGATGTGGCACCTGACCCGACTGCAGAACCCGCCAGTATCGCGGTGTTTGCTGATCGGCCCGCGATGCGCGGTCAGATCGCCGAGGATTTGGTTGGTGCAGGGTTTCGGGTGGCCGACGGTGGTCCGATCGCTGATCTGCTGGAGGGGCAAATTCGGTTGCTCAGCGACGTAGTAATGATCGATTGCCCGGAGGTCGATGCGCGTACTTTGGCCGTGCTGGCGCGATTGGATATGCGGGCAGCGGAATGTGGATCACAATTGATCGTTTCTACCTCGCTTGAGGCGCTTGATGATGTGTTTGCGGCTCTTGATCAGTCAGATGCTCAATTGCTGGTGAACCCATCTCGGGCTGATCGTATCGTGGCGATAGGCCGTATACTTTCGCATGTGCCGAATGCTCGCGTGCGAGAGATGAGTGAGGAGGATCGACTTACCCTGCTGCGCCTTTCGGAGCAGGTTGATGTGATTGCGAACAAACTAGAAGGGTTATCGCATGAATCTTGGGAGTCCGGTGAAAAACAGTCTCAGAGCTTGAGTGACGTGAAGAGAGATTTTCACGGGGTTGAGAGCAATGAGAATGGTTGGGGTAGACAAGATTGTGCCCGTCCATCGTTGCCTGATCCTCGGTTGGTGCGTCAGATTATCGCCAATCGTCAGACTCGTGCTCGATTCTTTGATGCGGAACTGTTCGCCGATCCGGCCTGGGATATGCTGCTGGATCTGACTGCGGCTCACGCTGAGCATCGCCGTGTCTCGGTTACCTCGCTGTGTATTGCGGCGGGAGTTCCGGCGACGACGGCGCTGCGCTGGGTCCGGCAGATGGTTGATAGCGGCATTTTCGTGCGGATCGCTGACTCCACGGATAAACGCCGGGCATTCGTCGCCCTTAGCGAGGCGAGTGCAGATGGCATGGCGAGCTATTTTGCGGCGATAGACGCCCCGCTGAACCTGGCGGCCTGAGTTGGCGACTTAAGCCTGCTGGTTAGCGTCGTTTTGCCAGCGTAGGATCACGGTGAGTGTATTGCGGCTCTCGCTGAGCGCAAATTGCTCAGCGGCGCTGGGACAGAGCGGTGGTGAGCTGTCGTCGCCGTTACTAGCACTAACTTGCCGCGCGTTGGGGCAAGTGCTGACATCGCAGTCAATGCGAATGGCATCGGCCCGTGCGCGGGCCAGGATGGCGGCGGGAATATTGCCGATTGCGCAGACCGCATCCGCTTCGCCCAGCATGCGTGATTGTCGAACAGTCAGGTCTTCCGGGTCTGCACTGGATATGATGAACTCTGCTGTTTCGCTGCTTTGCGCCTCCAATGCACCATCGAGCCAGTCGGTCACACCGCCGGGTGATTCCGCGACCAAGGCGTCCAATGCACCGCCTTCTCTCAGGGCCTCGTCCAAGGCCCGTCGTCTGTCGCCGCCATCGGGAAAGCGGGCCCGCAGTTTTGCTCGCGCCGCGAATAAGGCCTCCGCTAACTTTCCAAGGCTCTGCGGCAAGATCCGCTCCAGCCTCAGCCTGATGTGTTTCGCTAGGCCCGCTGATGCGCCGCCCGTTCCAACCGCAATTAAGACAGGGTTGCGGTCAAGTATGCTCGGCGTTGTGAAATCGCACAGGTCAGGCTTGTCGACCACATTCACGATCATCCCGGCGCATCGCAGGTTGATCGCTGCCACTTCGCACGCCTTCGCGTCATCGTAAGCGACAAAGGCAATGCGCACCCCTTCATCCACCGCCTGGGCCATATCATCCACGATGACTCCACCCGCTCGCTCGACCAGCCGGCGTTTGGGTTCTGCCGCTTCGCCTTCGCCCAGAACCAATACCTTTTGCCCGGCAATCCGGTGAAATAGTGGAAGGCTCTGAAGTTCGCTCATCGGGCTTTAGCTACTCAAGCAAGCCAGTCGGGCACGCGCTCGGCATCCATAATCGCGCCCGCATCGATCCGGTCCGCGACCACCGCGAACTTGTCGCCGTCCACCAAAACTTCGGCCACAAATCCGCGCGAATTGTAGCTGGAGGCCATTGTCGCGCCATAGGCACCTGCGGTGCGGAACACGGCGAGTTCGCCGCTTGCCAGTTCGTCGCATTCGCGGCCCATCGCGAATGTATCGCCGGTTTCGCAGATCGGCCCGACGATGTTTGCGGTCATTTGAGATCCGCCTGGCTCAACTGCTTCGAAGTGATGATAGGCGCCGTACAGCGCAGGCCGCGCGAGGTCATTCATCGCCGCATCGACGATCACGAACGGATTGTTGAGCCCGCGTTTCACGCGCACCACACGGGTCAGCAAAACGCCTGCATTGCCTGCAATCACTCGGCCCGGCTCAAAGATCAGCTTTACGCCCCAATCCTTCGTCACTCGCGCAACCATCGCACCATATTCAGACGGTGGGGGCAGTTTCTCGCCTTTTCTGTATGGAACGCCCAGGCCACCGCCTAGGTCGACATGGGTGATATTATGGCCCGCACCGCGCAGCGATGTGACCAGCCGACCCAATTTTTCAAAAGCGCGCTCCAGCGGAGCTATATCTGCCAATTGGCTGCCGATGTGCACCGCGACACCGCGCATGTTCACGCCGGGCGAATGGGCGAGTTTGCCAAAGATTTGGCCGGCTTGATCAATCGGTACGCCAAATTTGTTATCCGCCTTGCCGGTGGAGATCTTGTCATGTGTTCCGGCATCGACATCCGGATTGATGCGCAGCGCGCAGTCCGCCGTCATCCCCATACTTTCAGCGACTTCGGCGAGCTCCAGGCCCTCTTCTTCGCTTTCAATATTGAACTGTCCAATGTTCGCCTCGAGCGCGGCGGCCAGTTCTGCACGGGTTTTGCCAACGCCGGAAAAGACGATCTTCTCGGGCGCAATTCCGGCTGCAATGGCCCGGCGCATTTCCCCGCCGGATACGACATCCGCGCCGTACCCCTGGCGTTGCAACACTTTGAGCACAGCGAGGTTGGGATTGGCTTTGACCGCGAAGGCAATCAGTTTGTCCGGTACGCCGTCCAATGCCTCGCGAAAGACGCGTGCGTGGCGCTCCAACGTGGCGCGTGAATAGACATATACGGGCGTACCAACCTCATCCGCGATACGCGGCAAGGGTACGTCTTCGGCATGCATGACGCCGTCTTTGAGGGCAAAATGGTCCATATTTCGTGTGCTTTATTCAGGGGGAGATCAAACGGGTCGTCTTCGCGCTCTTCAGAGCGGCGGCGCAGCTCCACGCTGCGTTCTGGCGCGGCGAGGGCATCGCGTTCCAGCAATTCTTCTGCGTTCGGCGGAGTCTCAGCGCCGCGCGGGGCCACCGGCAGGCTCGCACCTTGTGGGGGATTCAGGTCCCCGCGGGCACCGCATGCGCTGATTGCAACCAGTAGTGGGATCATGATCAATTTTCGCATTATCCATCCATCCCTAGCTCGGCGCGGGCGCGTTTCACCTGAGCCTTTACCTGCTCCGGCGCGGTCCCGCCATAGGAAGCGCGCGCGGCGACCGAAGCGTCGACGGAAAGGGCCGCAAACACTCGTTCATCGATCCGTGCGTCAATTTCACGAAGGTCCTCAAGTGGCAGCTCATCTAGCGCGCAGCCACGCGTCTCCGCCAGCTTGACCGCCGCACCGGTGATATGATGCGCCTCGCGAAATGGAATGTCGGCCTCCGTCACTAGCCAATCGGCCAGATCGGTCGCCGTGGCATAACCGAGCTCGGCGGCCTGGCGCATCCGCTCGGTCTTGAACGTGCTGCCTGCGACCATACCGGTCATCGCCGCAATGCTTAAGCCCATCAGGCTGGCGGCCTCGAATACGGGCGGTTTGTCATCCTGCATATCCTTGGAATAGGCGAGCGGAAGACCCTTCATCGTGACCATTAAGGCCGTAGTACAACCGATCACCCGGCCCGCATGGCCGCGCACCAGCTCTGCGGCATCGGGGTTCTTCTTTTGCGGCATGATTGAGCTGCCTGTGGAGAGCGCATCCGCCATGGTGACAAAGCCAAAAGGTTGGCTCGCCCATAGGATGAATTCCTCTGCAAGGCGTGAGAGATGCACGGCGCAGGTTGATGCGGCAAACAGGAAATCCATCGCAAAATCGCGGTCAGAGACGGCATCGAGAGAATTGGCTGTGGGCCGGTCAAAGCCTAACGCCTTGGCGGTCATATCGCGGTCGAGCGGGAAGCCTGTGCCAGCCAGAGCGGCGGAGCCAAGCGGGCTCTCATTCAGGCGAACGCGGGCGTCCGCGAGGCGCGAGCGATCCCGCCGCAGCATCTCGTAATAGGCCATCAGATGATGACCCAGCGTCACGGGCTGCGCGGTTTGCAAATGGGTGAAGCCGGGCATCACACTGCTAGAATGCTCATCGGCGCGGGTCACCAAGGCGCGCTGCAATTCCGCCAGCCCTGCGTCCATTTGGTCAAACGCCTCGCGCACCCATAGCTTAAAATCGGTTGCGACCTGATCATTGCGGCTGCGCGCGGTGTGCAGGCGGCCAGCGACTGGTCCGATCAGCTCGGTCAGGCGCGCTTCCACCGTCATGTGGATGTCTTCCAGGCTCCAGTCCTCTGGAACCCCGTCGCGCTCATATTCTGCCGCGATGGTTTGGAGGCCGCTGTCAATCGCCTCGGCGTCTTCGGCGCTGACGATGCCTTGCGCCGCCAGCATGGCGATATGGGCGCGGCTGCCGGCGATGTCTTGCCGCCACAGTGCCTTGTCGAACGGGATCGAGGCATTGATTTCGCGCATGATCGCACTAGGTCCATCTGAGAACCTGCCGCCCCACATCGTGTTGGATTTGCTCATGTCGCTTCGTTCGCCGTTCTTTGCTTTGGCCGCATTGATGCCATTGATGCTGCCTCTTGCAGCCTGCGATAGGGCGCAGGGCGATGGCGCGCAACAACAGGGTGAATTGGCGGGCGAAAAGCAGAACTCAACCGAAGCCGAAGTGGGCGAGATTGACCGCGCGCAAGCGGGCACTCTGCTACCCGATTTGACGTTCATCGATCCTGATGGAGAAGTGATCGAATTTTCAGCACTTAAGGGACAGCCCGTATTGCTCAATCTTTGGGCGACGTGGTGCGCGCCGTGCAAGGTTGAGATGCCTTCTCTGGACCGGCTTGCTCAAGAAATGGGCAGTGATTTGCGTGTAATTACAGTGAGTCAGGATATTCGTGCTGCCGAGGTTGTGAAGCCATTTTTTTCAGAGCAAGGCTTTGAGATGCTCGAACCCTGGCTTGATCCGCAGGGCACTCTCGACCGCGCGCTCGATAATGGCGGGGTCTTGCCCCTGACAATCCTGTTCGATGGGGAGGGGCGCGAGATATTGCGCGTTAAAGGTGGCTATCACTGGGACAGCGAAGATGCGTTGGCGCTGATCTCTGAGGAAATTGCCGAATAATCAGGAGCGGAGAGACCCAGCGATGCGAGCGGCCAGCCAAATAGCCCCGACATCAAGAGCGACTGGATGCGCGAAATCGGCCAGATTTGAGAAATTGGCGCGAGCACTCTGTCACGCAGCAGCGGTTTATACACACCATCCGATTGATACAGCGGCGTGAAGAACGCTGTGATCCACTGATATAGATCAACATGATCGCGGCGCCATGACGCGGCGAGCCGCAGTTTTTCGCCAAGCGTGCGCCCTTCGGCCAGCCCGCGTTTAAGCGACCACGCATCTAGCAATGCCATATTCGCACCCTGGCCCAATTGTGGGCTGGCGGAATGCCATGCATCGCCAATCAAGATCATTCGCTCATGAACCGGGCGCTTGGCTGTGCGATGGGCATAGCGCGCAAAGGTCAGCTGATCGCGCGATGTGATGCGCGCCAGCAAAGCCTCGGTCTCCGGCCAGAGCGCGATAACGTCGGCCTTCCATTCTTCCAGCGGAGTGTCGCGCCATCTTTGATAGTCTGAGACCTTGAGCGACCAGAAAAAGGCAGCTTCAGGCGAGGTGTCGGCGCGGCGCGAGCCGATCGGGAGCACGCCGACCATTTGCGCTGCTCGGCGATAACGCTGCTCCAACAGGCCTGTATTGAATGGATCGTCCGGTTGTAACGGCAGGCTCGCCCACAATGCACCAAATTCCAAGATGTTCTTGGGCTTCGGATCAAACACGCTCGACCAACCGCTGGCATCGACGACAAGATCGAATTCTTCCGATTCGCTGCCATCTTCAAACCGCAGGCGCCGCCCTTTATTGCTGAGTGTGCTGCCGGTAATTGCGCGCCCAGTTTTGATTTCAATGCGATCGTTCTGAACGGCGCGGTAAAGCACATCGAACAGGCTGGCGCGGTGGATGCCGATGCCAAATGCGCCTGGCAGGCCCAATTGATCATAATGCGCATCCAGCGCGGTGCGGCCATGCTCTTCCAGGCCTTTCAGTGCATGAACACGCGATCCGCGGGCTGCGACTTCGTCGGCCAGTCCAAGCTGCGCCAGCACCGCCAGCCCCGTGGGTTGGATCATCAGACCAGAGCCAACTGGGCCGGGCTCATTGAATTGATCAAACAGGCAAACGCGGTGTCCATCGCGGTGCAGCATTAGCGCGGCGGCCAGGCCCGCTGGCCCGCATCCCGCGATCGCAATTGTGTGCCCCATCATGGGAACACGCCTTGCCGCCAATTGGCGTTCAGGTCGAGGGTTTTAGGTGGGGAAATTTTGGATGGGTCCGCATCATTTTGGGCTGCAAAATGATGGTGGGCGATGACAGGCTCGAACTGCCGACCCTCTCGGTGTAAACGAGATGCTCTACCAACTGAGCTAATCGCCCGTTCCGTTGAACGGAAGAGGCGCTTCTAGCGGGCATTTCTTGAAAATCAATTGCTATGTGGCGTGAAAATGCATCTAGCGCTATTTGCCCCCGGTATGAGCACCCCAAATATCACTGTTTTGGCCACCGGCGGTACGATCGCTGGAGAGGCAGATAGCGCGACTCGGCATGATTATCGCCCTGGTCAGATCGGGATCGGCGATTTTCTGGCCCGAGTCGAAACCTTGGGCATTGATGCGCAGCTGATGGGCAAGCAGATCGCCAATATCGGCTCTGAGGATATGAGTCCCGCGATCTGGACTCAGCTGCACACCGCTTGTTTGGCCGCGATGCGTGATCCAGATTGCACCGGGGTGATCATCACCCATGGCACCGACACGGTTGAGGAAACCGCCTTCCTGCTCGATCTGACATTGCCAACGCATAAGCCAGTGGTTCTGGTCGGCGCGATGCGGCCTGCCAATGCGGTCGGTTATGACGGTCTGCGCAATTTCGCCAATGCCATGCGCGTGGCGGCCGATCCTGACGCGGCTGGACGCGGGGTTCTGGTGGTGATGGGTGACAGGGTGTTTGCCGCGCGCGATATCCGCAAGAACCGCACGCGAGGCACCGACGCATTTCAGGGTTTCCCGCGCGGATCAATTGCGCTGGTTACCCCGAGCGCGCTTGATTGGTTTGGTGCGCCCTGGCGTGTGGGCGCAGACGCCCGTTTTACCTTCACCACCGATTTGCCAGATGTGCCAATCCTGTTTGTGCATGCCGCCATGACGGCTGACTATGTCGAGCGATTGGTCAGCGACAAGACACGCGGCGTAGTCGTCGCCGGGTTGGGTGAAGGCAATATGCCGGACGCCGTGCGCAGCGCCTTGGCGCAGCTTGCGGCGAAGGGCATGCCGATTGTCCGTGCGAGTCGTCTGGACGAAGGCTTGGTCGACCGCGAGCCTGAGGATAATGCGAACAAATTTATCGCTGCGCGCGCGCTCAATCCGCAAAAAGCGCGGATACTGCTGCAAATGCTAGTCGCGGCAGGGATGACTGATCCCGCCGCGATCCAAGCTGAGTATGATGGTCGGTAGCGAACCTGTTCGCCCGCAGCGCCGCGACCTTTAGGTCGCATGAGCGAGGAAACCGCACCCCGGATGGGGTGCGGTCCACTCGAATCAAGAATGCGGCGTGACCAGATACTTCTCGCCAGTTTTCATCTGGCGATAATCAAGGATCGCTTCTTTGGTCAGCATCTCTTCCAGATTGACCTTCGCCTTGTAGTGGCTGGCGAATGTGGTGGTCAGGTTCTGCTGAACGCGGGTGCGCATCTTAACGACGGTCTCCATTCCGGTTTTCGCGAGGAACGGCGTGAGCAAGAAGCCAGAGACTGTCCATTGCAGACCGTATGAAGGGGTCAGGATGGTTGGGCCCAGATCAAGCCGCCCATACATATACATCTTCTTGTCTTGGTTAGAGCCGTAGCGAGAGAACTCGTCCATCTTCGAGGATGCAACCTGCTCCATGGCTTTCAGCACGCCGTCGCTGGCCTGGCCGCCGCCGATCGGGTCAAAGCCCAGATAGGCGTCTGTTTCATCAATCGCTGCGCGCAATTGCTTCATGTAATCGTCGTCGGAAGAGTTGACGACGTACTTTGCGCCGAGGCCCTTCAGCAGGTCTACATGCTCTTGCTTACGCACGATATTGACCAGTTTCATGTCGTCTTCAATGCAGATCTTGTTCAACATTTGACCCAAGTTTGACGCAGCGGCCAAATGGATAATCGCCTCGTGGCCTTCCATTCTGGCGGTCTCAACGAAGGCAAGCGCAGTCATAGGATTGACGAAACTGGATGCGCCGGCCTCTGCGCTGTGATCGCCAAGCGGCAGGCACATCATCGCATCGGCAATCGCATATTGGCCGAAGGCATTTCCGGGTACGCAAGACACGCGCTGGCCCATAAGGGCCTTTGCCATATCGCTGTCGCCGGTCGCGATCACGGTGCCTGCGCCTTCATTGCCCGCTGGCAGACGTTGACCATGGCGGCCGCGCTGACCCGACAGGAAAGGCTCCGGCATTTGCGCCACGACCTTGCCAGGGGAATACTCCGCATTCTCAAAATCAGCTGCACTGGTCAGGATCGCGAGGTCCGATGGATTGATCGGGGCTGCTTCCATTTTAACCAGCACTTGATTGCCGGTTGGCTCTGGGAAGGTTGCATCGGCGATTTCAACGGTCAGTGCACCGCCAGCATCAAGCGTGGTGAAAAGCTGTTTACCAGTAGTCGTCATGGGGGTCTCTCCTAGATTGCTTTGATGCCTTGGCTAGGCCAGCGATCCACGCTTGGCTAGGGTGACGTTGCGTAAGGCAACGTAAAGGCCTCAAGCGTCGCTGGGATAGATCGCCTCTACGAAATACAGGCCGTGCGGCGGCGCGTTGTAGCCCAATCTCTGGCGGTCCCGCGCGGCAAGCGCTTCGGCGACTTCGCGCTCTGCCCAGGTGCCCATGCCGACCAGTTTCAGACAGCCGACCATGGAGCGGACTTGATGATGGAGGAAGCTGCGCGCCGCCGCATGTACATGAATCTCTGTGCCTAACTCGGTCGTGGCTTGCTTCACTTCGAGCAGATCGAGCGTCTTCACCGGGTCCTTCGCTTGGCACCTAACCGAGCGAAACGTGGTGAAATCATGCTTGCCGATCAGAGCCTGGGCAGCTCGCTGCATCGCCTCCACATCGAGCTTTGGGCCAACCTGCCAAGCGCGGTTCCGGCCAAAGGTCAAAGGCGCTCGGCGATTGATGATGCGGTAAAGATAGCGCCGTCCGGTGCAGGAAAAGCGTGCATGCCAATCCTCGTTCACTTTCTCGCAGGCGGTGACGGCAATCGGGTTAGGCCGCAATTGCCCGTTCAGCGCCTCCATAAATCGGAACGGAGTGAAATCTTTCTCGATATCCATGTGGCTGCGCATGGCGAGCGCGTGGACGCCGGTATCGGTCCGTCCTGCGCTGAGCAATTGCGCGTCCTCGCCCGTGATCCTGTGCGCGGCCTCTTCGACGGCCTGCTGTACGCTCGGCCCATGTTTTTGCCGCTGAAGGCCTTGGTAGGGCGAACCATCAAATTCCAGAGTAAGCGCAAAGCGGGTCACGTCAGGATTGTGCCCTTTGCCACCGCGTGACCACGCAGAAAATCCGCGCGGTCCATCGCTGGCTTGCCGGCTCGCTGGAGGCGGATCGGGCGCAATGCTCCGTTTCCGCAGGCGACCGTGAGGTTATCGTCCAGAACTTCGCCTGCTGCTCCTGAGCCTTCGCATGCCTCTGCTCGCAGCAATTTCACACGCTCCCCATTCAGCTCAAACCAGGCGCCGGGGAAGGGGGCAAGCCCGTGAACATGGTTTACCAATTCGGTGGCATGCCTCGACCAGTCGATCCGCGCCTCAGCCTTGTCGATCTTTGGTGCATAAATTGCCGCATCATCATCCTGCACTTGGGGCGTGATGTTCGGCAAGTCAGCGAGCACTTCGATCATCGCATTGGCGCCAAGCTCGGCCAGCTCCCGGGTCAATTCGCCGGTCGTCTTGTCCAAGACAGGCGTGGCCACTTTGGAAAGCATCGGGCCGGTGTCGAGCCCAGCCTCCATCTGCATGATTGTTACGCCGGTTTGCTCATCGCCAGCCATCACCGCGCGGTGGATCGGCGCAGCCCCGCGCCAACGTGGCAGCAGCGAAGCATGAATATTGAGGCAGCCATGCGTCGGCGCATCCAGCACAATTTGCGGCAGGATCAGACCGTAAGCCGCCACCACGGCTACATCTGCTCCGATTGCCGCAAACTCCGCGCGTGCTTCGTCCGACTTCAGCGATTTGGGATGACGTACGGGTAGGCCCAAAGCTTCCGCCTTCTGTTGCACAGGTGATGGACGCAGCTTTTTACCCCGGCCCGCCGGACGGGGCGGCTGAGTGTAAACACACGCCACTTCGTGACCCGCTTCATGCAGAGCGACCAAGGCCGGCACTGCAAAATCAGGCGTTCCCATAAAAGCAATTTTCAGTTTTGGGCGCATAACGCCTGACCCCGGCCTTTCTCAAACTTCGCCAAGCCCCTATCTCTCTGCCCATGGCATCGCAAGAGATCGAAGCGCTCTCCAGCACATTGGCCCGACTTCCCGGGCTTGGGCCGCGCTCTGCCCGGCGCGCTGTGCTGTGGCTGGTGAAGAACCGCGAACAGGCGTTGCCTGCTCTGCTCGATGCGCTTGGCGCGGTCAGCGAGACATTGGTTGAATGCGCGACCTGCGGCAACGTCGATACGAGTGATCCATGTGGCATTTGCGCGGATCACCGGCGCGATGCAAAATCGCTTTGCGTGGTAGAGGACGTCGCCGATGTCTGGGCACTGGATCGGGCGCGCCTGTTTTCAGGGCGCTATCACGTGCTCGGCGGTCGTTTATCCGCGCTCGACGGCATCGGCCCAGAAGACCTCAATATCACCGATCTGCTCACCCGTGTGGAAGGCGGTGAAGTTGACGAGGTTGTGCTGGCGATGAACGCCACGCTGGAGGGGCAAACCACCGCGCACTATATTGCGGAGCGGTTGGAGCCCTTTGGCCTGCGCATCACACAGCTCGCGCATGGCCTGCCCGTGGGCGGAGAGTTGGATTATCTAGACGAAGGGACGCTGGCTCAGGCGCTCAGGGCGAGAAGGCCGGTGGATTGATCGTTCTTGTTTAAGGCCTAGCCAGCCCGCGCCCTCCACCCTTCCACCCGGAGCAGTTTCGGATACCATCCGGGTGGAAGGGTGGAGGGCGCGGGCTGGCTCCGGCAACGCGACCAATGAACATCCAATCACACTGATCGGACCCTTCTGCTTGCGGGCGCAGGCATCACGCACTAAATCACTCCCATGGCTATTCGTGAAATCTTAGAAGTGCCGGATCTCCGGCTCAAAATCGTGTCTGAACCTGTCACAGAGTTCGATGACGAGTTGAAAACCCTCGTCGCTGACATGTTCGAAACGATGTATGATGCGCCGGGCATTGGCCTCGCAGCAATCCAAGTCGGCGTGCCCAAACGCTTGCTGGTGATCGATCTGCAAGAGCCGGATATGGACGCAGAGCCAGAGGAATGCGGCCACGATCACGGCGATGGCCAGGGCGCGCATAAGCACTATCCGGTGAAGAAAGAGCCGCGCGTTTTCGTAAATCCCGAAATTCTCGATCCGGCAGAGGAGCTGGCCACTTATCAGGAAGGCTGCCTTTCCGTTCCAGAGATTTACGCCGATGTAGACCGTCCGGCGACGTGCCGCGTGCGCTATCAGGATGTTGAAGGCAACACGCACGAGGAATCGCTCGAAGGCATGATGGCGACCTGCATCCAGCACGAGATGGACCACCTCGAAGGCATTTTGTTTATCGACCACCTCTCGCGTCTCAAACGCAGTATGGCGCTTAAGAAGCTGAAGAAGATTAGGCAGGCGGCTTAAGTCACAGCTTTCCTATTTCGAGACTGGCGTTCCCCGTCCGTTCCGCATAAGGTTGCTTGATGGATACGACACTTCTCGCGATCATCACTCTCATTCTCGGGCTGCTCGTCGGCGGCGGAGCGGCGTGGTTTTTTGCCTCGCGTCCTGCTGCGGAACTGCGTGAGCGGCTGAGCGAGAAAGAGGGCGAGTTTAAGCAGGCAATCGCGGAACTGGGCGAGGCGCGCATCGAAGTTTCGGCGCTTGGCGAGAGGGCCACGCGAGCAGACAGTCTCGCCAGCGATCTGGAGAAAGCACGCGAGGAAAACTCGGGGTTAAAAGCGCAGGCCGCGACCTTCGCCGAGCAGAAACGTTTGCTAGAGGAATCGCGCGGGGCGCTGCTGAAAGAGTTTGAGAACACCGGCGCCGCTGTGCTGGGCAAGGCGCAGGAGGCATTTCTGCGCCGCGCAGAGGAGCGCTTCAAACAATCGGAAGAAACCGGTGAGGCCAAGATCAAATCCCTCTTGCAACCGGTTGGTGAGCGGCTGGAAAAATACGAACGGCAGGTGGAAACGCTGGAGAAGCAACGGGTCGACGCCTTTGGGCAGTTAAACGGCCTGATCCAATCCATGCGGGAGGGGCAGGAAGAGGTTCGGCGCGAGGCTCAGCGTCTCGGCAATTCGCTGACCAATGCGCCTAAGGCGCGCGGTCGCTGGGGTGAGCGGGCGTTGCAGAATGTCCTCGAACAATGCGGGCTAGCGGAACATACGGACTTTCATCTTGAGCAATCGATGGAGACCGACAGCGGGCGCCTGCGTCCCGATGCGATCATCAATGTACCAGGGCAAAAGAAGCTGGTGATCGATGCGAAAGTGTCGCTCAATGCTTATCAGGCGGCGTTCGAGGCGGAGGACGACGGCGAACGCGCGCGTCACCTCGATCTGCACACCAAGAGTATGCGCAATCACGTGCAGACGCTCGGTTCGAAAAGCTATCAGAGCCAGTTTGAGGACGCGCCCGATTATGTCGTGATGTTCGTGCCGGGCGAGCACTTTGTTGCCGCCGCACTGGAGCACGATCCAGAGCTGTGGGATTTTGCCTTCAGCAATAAGGTGCTGCTGGCCACCCCGACCAATTTGGTGGCGATCGCACGCACGGTCGCGCAGGTCTGGCGGCAGGACAAAATGGCCGGCGAAGCGCAGGAAATCGGCAAGCTCGGCGCAGAATTGTATGACCGATTGCGGGTTGCGGCTGAGCATATGAAGCGTGTTGGTGGAGGCCTCGAAACGGCGGTTGCGAATTACAACAAATTTGTCGGTAGTTTTGAGCGCAACGTGCTGACATCGGGCAAGCGCTTGGCCGACAAGGGTATTGAGATCGGCAAGCGCGAGATTGAAGAAGTGCCGCTGGTCGAAAGCGCGCCGCGCTACAACGCACAGGATGCTGCCGAGGTGCCGGATGATCTTGGCGCGCTCGATGACAAACGCGATGCGGCGGAGTAGCTGAGCCTTCCTGCCCAACGCCACCGTCTTGTTCATGGACACTTGCTTGAAAAACAACAGAGCGTGTTGCCATTTTTTCAAGACCTGCCTAGGCCTCTGCACGCCCAAAGATGGGTACTGAAGGGGACTAAATAATGAAAAAGACAAATCTTTTTGCAGTAGCAACTGCAGCAGCTCTGACGCTTTCAGCGTGTGGCGGCGAAGCAACCGACGCGGCCGCAGAAGGCGCAGCGGAAGAAACCACCGAAACCGCAGCGGTTGAAGATTGCAACGAAGAGACCCTGGTCGCCAAGGCAACCGAAGTTGGCGAGAAAATGAAAGAGCTCGCTAACGATCCAGAAGCAATGCAAGCCATGGCTGCCAAGCTTCAAGAAGTTCAGGCGCAAGCTCAGGAAGAAGGCTACGATGTAGCTGCTGCATGCGCAGTTTACGACGAGATGCTTGCTGAAGGCTAAGCGCTCATCACATTGAATATCCGATCGGCGAGGCAGTGCTAGGCTCTGTCTCGCCGATTTGCTTTGGAGGAGGGTGCGCGTTCGGAGAGGCGCTTACTTAGTTCGGATCTAACCCTCTAACCCGGCCAGCACTTCATAGGCGAGCACCGCCCCCGCCACCGCCGCGTTGAGCGAATCCGCGCGGCCCCGCATAGGCATCGTCACACGCAAATCGCACTCCGCCTCGTAAGCCTCGGGCAGGCCTTGGGATTCATTGCCCACCAGGATGAAGCATGGTGCACTATAATCGGCACCGCGATAAGGCACGGCATCTCTAAGGGACGCCGCGACCAATTGGCCATCCCCGTCTCTCAACCAGGGCAGAAACTCCTCCCAACGCGCTTGGGCAATACCTTGTGTGAACACCGCGCCCATACTCGCGCGTACGGCCTCTGCGCTGAAAGGGTCGGCGCAATCGTCAATCAGGATCAAGCCACCTGCACCAACGGCGTCACAGGTTCTCAGCATAGTGCCCAAATTGCCGGGGTCACGAAGGTCCTGCGCCACCATCCAGATCGGCGCAGCCGTCCGGTCCAGAGCGCCGAGTGAGGTGTTAAATTCGTCAAACACACCGACGACGCTTTGCGCGTTCGACTTGCCAGTGATTTTGGTCAGGATGTCGGGCGTGGTGGTGATAACCTCGCCGCCAGCGGTCAACACCTCATTCTCCAGCGCATCGAGCAGGCTGTGTTGATCACGCACCGCCGCCATCACCAATGTTCGGGGGATATGGCCGCATTCGCGCGCATCGGTCAGCAGGCGCAGACCCTCGGCCAGGAATTGCCCTGCGCGCTTGCGATGTTTCTTATCGCGCAGTGAGCGCAGATATTTGACCGTGGCGTTGGAGAACCCGGTGATATTCTTGCGTCCGGGCTCGAACGTGTCATTTGAGGTGTCAGGCATCGGCCCGCTCACTCCTCGCCAAAGCCATCTCCGACGAGTGCACACAATTCTTCAAGCACAGTTTCCGCCCCATCGCCTTCAACGATCAGATCGACGCTGTCGCCTTTCGCTGCGCCCAGCATCATTAGGCCGAGGATAGAGCCGCCGGCGGCTTCATTGCCGTCCTTCGCAACGCGCACTTTGACACTCTCAGGAAGGGCAGCAACCGCTCCGACAAACTTGGCGCTCGCCCGCGCGTGCAGGCCCCGCTGATTAACGATTTCCATGGTCCGGCGCGTTTCCGTCATGCCTGGGCCTTGCTGGGTTTGGCATCATCTCCGAGAAGCTCGCTGGCAACGGTGATGTAGTTTTTGCCGGCGTGCTGCGCCGCATCCACCGCTTCCCGCACGCCCATCTTGCTGCGTGCACCGGCCAGACGGATTAGCATCGGTAGATTGATCCCTGCAATCACTTCAACCTTGCCGCTATCAAGCAAAGAGATGGCGAGATTGGAAGGTGTTCCGCCGAACAAATCCGTTAGAATGATTACGCCGCTTCCGCTTTCAACTGCCGTGATCGCCTCGGCAATATCCTGACGCCGCTGCTCCATATCATCATTGGGGCCAATGCAGACTGTCGCGATGTTTTCCTGAGGACCAACGACGTGCTCCATCGCATCGACAAATTGCTCCGCAAGGCGGCCATGGGTGACCAGAATCAAACCAATCATGTGTGAAGTCCGGGTCCGTTCGTTACCTGCGGCGCGGGGCATTGAGACAGCAATGCCGAGGCCCAATCGTTGCGAGAAGGTTCAAATGCGTCACCCACGTTCGATTTCGTCGGCGGCGCGAGAGCCCAAATTGCGGTGCCGGACAGTGGGCGAAAACCCTGCCTCGCGCAAGCCTTTGGCCATCTCTTCAGCGGTGAAAACTGAGCGGTGTCTCCCTCCGGTGCAACCAAAGGCGACGTGAACATAGGCTTTGCCTTGCGCCTCATAGCGCGGCAGCAAGGTCAGCAGGAGGTCGCGGATCTGCGCAAAAGCCTGAGCAAATGCGGGATCGCTGGCGACATGTTTGGCGACGGGTTCGTCTTGGCCGGTTAGCTCGCGTAGCCCGTCAACCCAATGCGGATTGTCGAGAAAACGCATATCAAACACCAGATCGGCGAGCGGCGGCATTCCGCGCGCAAAGCCAAAGCTTGAGATGGTGAGCGTTGTCGGTTTGCCAGTCTCTTTGCTGAACAGGTCGCGCACATGGTTTTGCAATTGATTGCTGGCGAGTTCGCTGGTGTCGATCACGATATCGGCCCAGCGCCGCAGCGGGTCGAGCAATTCACGCTCTGCCTTGATGCCTTCTTGCAGCGGGCGGCCTTGCGCCATTGGGTGGCGGCGCCGGGTTTCATTGTAACGCCGCTCCAGCTCTCCGCTGGCGCAATCGAGGAACATGAAGGTGATCGAGATGTCCTGGCGTTTCGCCAGCTCTTTGACGAGCTCAATGATGTTGCCTGGCACAAATCCGCGCGTCCGCGAATCGAACCCGATTGCCAGTGGCGCGCCTTGTTGATCTGGGTTGGAAATGAGACGTTTCAGCAGACGAACCGGGAAGTTATCAATCGTTTCCCAGCCCATATCCTCCAGCACGTCGAGCGTGGTCGACTTGCCCGCGCCTGAAAGGCCTGTGACGAGCAGGATTTGCTGGCGTTGATCGCTTTGTGGGTGCGGCTGGTTCATGCGCGAATAATTGCCTTTGCGTTTGCGACCCTCAGGTGCGTTCTTCGCGCCCGTCTCATCGGATTGCAAGCTCGCTCTGTCGTCCATGGAGTTTGAGCGCCCATAGCGCCCGTTCTGCTGGAGCGATTGTACCAGGCACGAACGGTAGGATTGGTATGGCGTAACCAAGCAGATCACGGGTGCCGGCGACTTCGCGATAGCGCGGTGCGTCATCAGTTAAGGTCAGGATAAGCGCGAGCGGTGCGCTAGCCGTAGGCAGATCGACGATTCCCACGCCTCTGATCTCTAGCTTTCCGACAATGTTGTGCGGGGGCGTAGCAAGCACCTGTTCGCCCTCCCGAGTAAGCGTGACGCCATCATCACCGATCAGCTTCGCTCCACGTTCGATCAGAGCGAGTGTAAGAGAGGATTTGCCGCTGCCTGGCTCGCCTTCAATCAGCAATGCCTGCCCATCAATGGCGACAGCGCTGGCCTGGACAAGCAGCGGCTTCATTTTCGTCAAACCGCCGCTGGCAGATGGAGACGTAGGCAAGCACCGCTTTGTCCATCAGAGCGGCTTTCCGCTACTAGGGAGCCGTCGTGCGCTTCGGCGATGGCTCTTGCGATCGCGAGCCCTAGGCCGGAATGATTGCCGAAATCCTCGTTGTCTGGACGGATGGAATGGAACCGCGTGAACACCTTTTCACGGGCGTCTTCTGGAATGCCCGGGCCTTCGTCGCAAACGGTCAGGGCGACGCATTCGCCGTCATTCTCAATCTCGACCAATATCGGGGCCTTAGGCGGTGAGAATGACACGGCATTGTCCAGCAAGTTCTCGACCACCCGTTCCAGGCGCGGGCCAACACCGATCACATTGGCAGAAAATCCGCGTGTTCTCAGGATGATTTCGCGATTGCGGTTTTCAGCGCGGTCTTCGCGGCTGCCGATGATGGCTTGCACCAGATCAGATAGATCGATCCGCTCCAATGTGGCGCGCGACATCTCAGAATCGATCCGACTCGCGTCGGAAATTTCGCTGACCAGGCGGTCGATCCGGCGCACATCATGGGTCGCAATGTCAGTGAGTTTCCCGCGCGTTTCCGCGTCCTCAACGCGCGGTAGCGCTTCGATTGCGCTGCGCAGGCTGGCAAGCGGGTTCTTGATCTCATGCGCGACATCGGCGGCAAAGCTGTCGACCGCATCGATCCTGTGGCGCAGCGCCCCGGTCATGTCGGAAACGGCGCGGGCGAGCAGGCCGATCTCATCCCCGCGCTCTGGCAGTCGAGGGACTTCGACTTCGCGCTCTCGGCCTTGGCGTACTCTCACGGCTGCTTTGGATAACAGACGCAGCGGGGTGACGATTGTGCGAGCGAGGAACAACGACAAAAGGAAAGATGCAAACAATACGAACAGGACCGCCACGACCAGGGTCGAGCGAGCCGCGCGTACTGCCTCTGTAATGTCGACCGCGTTGCGCGTGGTGAGCAGGGTTGCACCATTCAACCCAACCGGAGCGGCCGCCGTGATAACAGGCGTGCCATCGCGCCAATCATACAGAGTAATCTGGCTGATCCCTTCTTCGCGTGCAGCGACCAATTCTGGCCAGTCGTCGGCCTGGTCCGATTCCTTCTCTACATAATCAGTGACTGGCTTGGCGCTGACGACGGTATCGACCGCACGGTCTAGCCAGCGGGCAAAGCGCAGGTTCCAATCGTCGTCGCTGATGTCATCAAATTCAAATGCAGGGCCATCTTCGTCAAGCGCGAAGCTGTCCGCCCAAAGCAACCCTTCTGAATCAAACATGCGCATCCGCATCCGCTGCTCTTTGCCGATTTGCACCAGCAATGCCTCTTGTCGTTCGCGAGTGACGCCAGCTAGCGCTTCGGCGGCAATCTGAGCTTCGATCCGGGCCAGCTTAAAGCGTTCATCGAGCAGCTGAGTGCGGTAGCTATCGATGTAAAACAGTCCGCCGCCCAGGAACAACAATGGCAACAGGTTCACGATCAATATGCGGGCGGTGAGTGAGAAACGGCCCGTTAGACTGAGACGTTCCACTCCTTGATCCAAAGTTGGAGCATCATCTTCAACCATCGGTGAAGCTGTAGCCCGCCCCATAGAGAGTATCGATCGCGCCAAATTGCGTATCGACGACGCGGAATTTACGCCGCATGCGCTTGATATGGCTGTCGACCGTTCGGTCATCCACGAAGATATCATCGGGATAGGCCGCGTCCATCAATTGGTTGCGGCTCTTGATCACGCCGGGGCGCGCAGCCAGCGCTTCGAGGATCAGGAACTCTGTGACCGTCAGGCTGACCGGCTTCTCATCCCAAGTGACGTGGTGGCGCGCGGGGTCCATATACAGCCGCCCGGTTGAAATGCTGGGATTGACCGGTTCAATTTCCTGCGTCTCTATCCCGATCGCTTTGCTGGGGTCGGCGCGGCGCAGAATCGCGCGAATACGGGCGATCAGCAGACGCAGGCTGAACGGCTTGGCGATGTAGTCATCTGCCCCCAGCTCAAGCCCCACTTCCTCATCGAGCTCATCGTCTTTGGAGGTGAGGAAGATAACCGGCAGAGCAGTGTGCTCGCGCACCTTGCTGAGCAATTCCAGGCCGTCCATTTTCGGCATCTTAATGTCGAACACGGCCAAATCAGGGGGTTATCGAGCAGCGCCTTCAGCGCAGTTTCGCCATCTGAATAGAGCCGGGTCACGAACCCTTCTGCCTGCAGCGCAATCGAGACAGTGGTGAGGATATTGCGATCATCATCGACCAGAGCGATGGTCACTTCATCGCCTTTGGTAGGCTCTGCTTTGGTCATCATATCGCTGGTGCTATCGCTCATTCGTCATGTCTCCCAGCCACTTAGTCTGTTTAGCCCGTGCTTGGTCATACTGCCTTTGCAGGGCGGGCGTCACGCTATGAATAGCCGCATCAAGCGCCATAAACAACGCGGGCGTTTTGAGCGCAAGCGCAGCTTGCATAGATGGCAGTAGATATTGCGCGTCCTGCGTTTGACGATGCTGCCACACGCATCTATGCACACGTATGCATAACGGACCAGCGCGAGCCACTGGCGCACCGCAAGACATTCAAATGCGGTTGCCGGGGAAGCAATGTTTCCGGTTTCATAAATTGCACAACCAGATTGGTTCAGGAGAAATGCGTTGACCCCGCTTGCCCACCCTCTGTCATCACAGGGTATTGAAACCTCAGCTGAAATCCGCCCTAACTTTGGCACTCCGGAGCTTTTAGAAGCCTCGATTTCCAGCGGCGAAGGTGCTCTGTCCAAAGATGGTGCATTGGTTGTGAAAACTGGTGCACACACTGGCCGCAGCGCCAAAGACAAGTTCATCGTGCGCGATTCTGTTACTGAGGACACGGTGTGGTGGGGCAAGGTCAATGCCTCTATGACGCCAGAGCACTTTGCTGCTTTGAAGCAAGATTTCCTCACGGCGCTCGGAGAGAAAGAGACTCTCTATGTCGCGGATCTATTTGGCGGATCGCAAGCGGAACACCGCGTCAATGTGCGTGTGATCAACGAGCTTGCGTGGCACAATCTGTTCATCCGCACTCTGCTGGTCCGTCCAAACGCCGATGAACTTGAAGGTTTCGCGCCTGAATACACGATCATTGATCTGCCCAGCTTCCGGGCCGATCCGGCGCGCCATGGCACGCGCGGTGAGACGGTGATTGCGGTCAATCTCTCTGAAAAGTTGATCCTGATTGGTGGGACGAAATACGCAGGCGAGATGAAGAAGAGCGTCTTTGGTATTCTCAACTATCTGCTGCCGACCAAAGGTGTGATGCCGATGCATTGCTCGGCCAATATCGGACAGGAGAACAAAACGGCGGTATTCTTTGGCCTGTCCGGCACCGGCAAAACAACGCTCAGCGCGGATGCTTCTCGCACCCTGATCGGTGATGATGAGCATGGCTGGTCCGATACTGCAGTCTTCAATTTTGAGGGCGGTTGCTATGCTAAGATGATCCGCCTGTCCGAAGAGGCTGAGCCGGAAATTTACGCGACCACCAAACGCTTTGGGACCGTGCTCGAAAACGTTGTGATGGACGAGCAAACTCGCACACTCGACTTTGACGATAACTCACTGGCTGAGAATACGCGCGGTGCCTATCCAATTGATTACATACCCAATACCAGTGCGGACAATCTTGGGCCAGTGCCCAGCAATGTCGTGATGCTGACAGCGGATGCATTCGGTGTGCTGCCTCCGATTGCGCGGCTGACACCGGAACAGGCGATGTATCACTTCCTGTCTGGCTACACGGCTAAGGTTGCTGGCACAGAGATTGGCGTGACCGAGCCAGAGGCCACCTTCAGCACCTGTTTTGGCGCACCGTTCATGCCGCGTCACCCGAGCGTCTATGGCAATCTGCTGAAAGAGCGCATTGCCAAAGGGGGCGTGCAATGCTGGCTTCTCAACACAGGTTGGACCGGCGGCAAATATGGCATTGGCAACCGCATGCCGATCAAGGCGACGCGTGCGCTGCTTAACGCGGCGCTGAACGGTGATCTCGATAATGTCGAATATCGCCGTGACGACAATTTTGGCTTTGATGTGCCCGTCCACGTGCCAGTGTTGGCCGAAGCTGGGATCGATCAAACGATCCTCAACCCGCGCGAGACATGGGCTGACAAACGCGAATATGATGCGACTGCTCACAAACTCGTGCAACTGTTCATCGACAATTTCTCAGAATTCGAAGCCCATGTTGACGAAGGCGTGAGGCAGGCCGCACCGGATGCACCGGTCGCCGCATAACACAATTTTACAATTGGAGAGGATGGCCCCGCCCGGCGAGACAGCCGAGCGGGGCCTTTTCATTTGCGGCCTTTGCGCGCAGACTGCCGCAATCAAGAATCACTAAAGAAGGATCACCAATATGAGCATTCTCGACAGCATCATGCAGCAAGTTTCAGGCTCACCAGACACGGTTGCGAACCTTGCAGAAAAGGTTGGAATTGATCCTGCAATGGCTGAAAAAGCCGTTGCCGCACTGGGCCAATCGCACGCAGAAGATGGCGACACAGTAGAACTCGCTGCAGAGAAAACGGGCATCGACACCGGCATGCTTGGCTCAATCATGGAACAAATGGGCGGAGAAGGCGCATTGGGCGATCTTTCCTCCAAATTGCAGGGCGGCGAAGGCGGCCTCGCAGGTCTAGCCTCGATGCTTGACCGTGATGGCGACGGAAACCCGATTAACGACGTGATGGGCATGGCCAAGGGCCTCTTCGGGAAGAAGTGATCGCGATATTTGATCGAAGGGAATAGCCATGAGCTTAGGCCAAATTTTACAGCAAACCGGCGCGATTTCATCGATGGCGCGCGAGCTTGGTATCGATGAGAGCACGGCCAAGACGGCCGCTGGCGCTTTGCTCCCGGCGATTGTCGCCGGGATGGGGCGCAGCGCAACCGGCGGCACGTCGACCCCTGATCCAATGGGCGGGCTGGGCGGACTTGCTGGCGCTATCCTGGGCGGCGGTTCAGGCGGTGGCGGTCTGGGCGGAGGCTTGCTCGATGTGGTGCTGGGCACTCAGGCGACGCCTATCAATCAAGGTAATGATATCCTTGGCAACATCTTTGGCAGCAAGGATGTGAGTCGCTCGGTCGCCGGGGAAGTTGCCTCTATGACCGGGATTGACGAAGGCATTTTGAAAAAGATGCTGCCGATCCTCGCGATGGCCGCTGCCGGTTATATGGCGAAACAGGCTACTGGCGGCGGCACTACCTCACCTAGTGGATCAACAGGTGGCGGAGCGCTGGGAGGCATCCTGGGCTCGATCGTGACCGGGATGATGAGCCGCTGACTTAAGACGCATGAATGGGCGGAGGAAGTCTACTCCTCCGCCCCACCCTCATCGTCATCCTCACCAGGTACCGCTGGAACGCTGACCTGAGCAACCGGAGCGGTTGCTGCCAAATCGCGGCTGGTTATCACGGTGCCTTCTTCGGTTTTGTCGAGCAGCGCGATGATGTTCTTCACCCGCTCTGCTCGTTTTCCGCCGTGCGGATCATTGGCGATAGGCTGTAACGAGTCTCTTGCGATGGCAATCTTGCCTTCCTGTAGCTGCATCATCGCAGCTCGCATCCACAGACCTTTATCGAATGGCGCGAGCTGTGCGGCGCGTTCCAGCGCATGCTTGGCGTTTTCGGGCGGCTTGATGCCGCGCTGAACGAAGCTGCGATAGTAGTAAATCAGTGGCAGTGGATGATTGTTCTCGATTTGGTTGAGTTGCGAAAATGGCTTCATCGCCAGATCGATCGCAGCCTTCTTGTCCTCCGCATCGCGCGCCATGCGGAACAGGGCATAGCCCTTTTGCACATAGGGGTTGGTTCGAGCTGGCTCGATCGCAATGGCTGCATCGGCAGCGGCGATGGCTTCGGCATCATTGCCTGCGTCATATTCCGCTTCTGAAAGAGCTGAAAGTACTCCGGCATCACCGGGGTGCTTTACAGCAATTTTTCGTGCGTCCTCGAGCAACTCGGCAGCTGTCTCTTCGTCAACTCCGCGTTGTGAGCGGATGCGGACCGGCATCATCTCTGCCTCGCCCTTGGGCAGCTTGCGCAGGGTCACTTCGCCAATTGGGAGCATTTCAGGCGTCAGACTGAATCCAGACATGCGTTTCCGCAGATAGGATCTTAGTTCTTTTTCCAGTTGATCCAGATCACCAAACGCCTTCTTGCCTGCTTCAAGTGAGGATAGGCCAGAGAACATCTCTGCTTGGTATTTGTCGAGCTGTCCCATCCGATCCTGATTGAAGGTCAGGTAGTGGTAGAGCAGCCAGCTGCGCCCATAAAACGCATCATGGCGTTTACCGCGATTGCGTTCATACAGTTCATGATCAAGCAGCTCATAAATGCTGACATCAGCGGAATTGAACAACTCATTGGCACGGTGTTGCGCCGGGAGCCCAATTTGAATGCCACCGTTGCTTGGGAACGATGCTGACGCGAAAAATTCAGCCGCACCTTCATTGAGCCAGCGCGGCATGCCGAAGCGTGATCCAGAGATCAGGTAATGGTGTGCGTATTCGTGAAGCAGGACGATAGTCGAGAAATCCGGATAGCCGCTCTTATGACGAATATCCTGCACAAATGCCCGGCTTGCACCTGCTCTTGGAAGATAGAAGCCCGCGACATAGCGGCTCTTGCTGGTCGAAAGCTTGCGAATGTCTCTTTGACTGCCAACGGCAAAGATCACCACTCGGTTTGAAGGACTGGGTTTTTCGACTTTCCGCTTTGTGAGCAATTCCATCGCTGCGTGGAACCGCTCAAGGTTTTGCGCATAGCGGCGAATGTCTTTCTCGCTGTCGTCAGCGTAAATCACGAAATGATCGCTCGATGCTTCGTACCAATCAGCCCTTGCCGGCACAGCGCCTAGAAATGCGAATGTCAGTAAAAGAGATGCGAATAGACGCGCGAATACCATTGTGATTGCCCCGTTAGTGCGATCGAGCACTTCAGAATTGCTCATATCGCAAGCATAACGCCGTTTATTTGGGTTTCTAGTGCTTTGTTTGGCTTTCAAGGCCGTCAAGGTAGCTCCAGATTTGCGAGACGACGACTGATCCTTCGCCCACTGCGCTGGCCACGCGTTTCACCGATCCAGAGCGCACATCACCCACCGCAAAGACACCGTCCGTCCCTGTCTCAAAGGGGGAGGGGCTGCCCACCTCTGCGCCGGTTAGCACAAACCCGCGTTCGTCGGTGTCGACATGGCCAGAGAGCCATTTGGTGTTCGGTGCAGCACCGATCATGATGAAGAGCGCGCGCGTGTCCTGACGGGTGTCGCCCTCAGGCGTGTTGAAGGTCACCGCCTCTAGGTGCTCCTCTCCATGAAGTTCTGTGACGCTGGTGTTGTAGTGGATCGTGATGCGCGGATCGGCTTCCAACCGGCTAGAGAGATAGCTCGACATGCTTGCAGCGAGGCTGCCAGAACGCACGACCAGATGTACGTGCGCTGCGCTGCGCGAGAGGTACATGGCCGCTTGCCCAGCGGAATTGCCGCCACCGATCACAACCGCTTCGGTTTTCCTGCAAAAGCGTGCTTCCATCTCGGTTGCTGCGTAGAACACGCCCGCGCCCTCCAGCTCCTGAAGCCGGTCCAACGGCAAGCGGTTGTATTGCACGCCAGTGCTGACGAGCACAGCACGCGCGCATATCTCGTCGCCGTCATCCAGTATCGCGCAGAACGAGCCGTCGCTGCGCCGCATCAGCTTCTCCACCCGGCGGGGCATCGCGAACCGCGTGCCGAACTTCAGCGCCTGGATCTGCCCGCGATAGGTGAGGTCTGTACCGCTGATGCCGGTGGGAAAGCCCATGTAATTCTCAATCCGGCTCGATGTGCCCGCCTGCCCGCCAATCGCCATGTCCTCGATCAGCAGAGCCTCAATCCCCTCTGCTCCAGCATAGACCGCTGCGGCGACGCCGGCTGGTCCGCCTCCGACGATCAGCAAGTCGAAGGTGCGCTTTGAACAGATGCTGAGGTCCAATCCGAGGTGCTGGGCGACCTTGCGCGGGGTTGGATTATCCATCTTTTCGGCTCTGCCAACGATCACGGATGGCTGATGCCCGCTGAGGTCGCAGACCTGCGCGGTTTCCTCGTCAGAGGCATCCATGTCGAAGCTTTGGAAGGGGATCCGATTGCGGGAGAGGAAGCCCTCTACCTTTTGCACCGCCGGATCGCGGTCTGCGCCGATCACTTTGACAGAGCTGTTCTTCAGCTCAAACTGTCGCTGTCTGCGCGCTGCGAACACGGTGATGATATGGTCGGACAGCTCCGGCACCCGGCTCATCAGTTCCAGCATCGCCTCGCGCGGGGCCTCAATCACCCGAGTGTCTTTCGCTGCTCGCATCGGTAGGAACCAGTTCCCACCATTCATGAAGGCAATCTCGCCCATGAACTGCGTCGGACCGAGGCTGTGCTCGAACATCCGCTCACGCGAGTAGGGATCGATTACCTCAATCTCGCCATCAAGCACGTAGGTGAAGGTGTCCATCGGCTGGCCAACCTCGGCGAAGATGTGCCCCTTGGGATAGGTGCGCTCGGCCCCGATTTTGCAGAGCTCCTCAACATGCGCATCGGCCAGCGGCACACGTCGCAGGGTCTCAAGGTCTTGTCCTAGCTGTTCCATGCGTGCCTCTCCTGAACCGGTAATGCTACAACATGGGGTCGCCGGGGTGTTGCTGCAATCCTGCGAAGCCTCGTCGCGCCCCGTCGGTTCGCCGCGCGCCATGCACGCTTGGAACAGCTGGAACAGTGTTCAGGGGCGAAAAACCAATCGATCACAGAGCTGTTGATTGATCGCTTTTTTCGATCATATTCCGGACGCGATTTGGCCAGCGTTGCGCGCGCTAAGCAAGTGGTTGGGCGCAATGCTGAAAGACCGGACTGGAGCATTCTGCGGAGATACCGCAATCCCGCCGGGTAGGAAAATCAGGTCAGCAGCCGTCGTATGCCATCTTCCCGCGCCAGTAGGCTTGGTATGTTTGCGCCGGGTATCGGAAGAGGCCGAGCAACATCAGTCCACGACATAGTGAGCGTGCGCGCCAGTCTGAATAGCAGCGAGCGCCGACTTCCCATGCGGCGACGAGCAATTCACCGCGAGCGCTGGTGTCGTAGCCGGTGTGCAAATGATGTGCATCGTGCTGTGCCAATATCTCGCGGCGCCAGCGGAAATTGGGAAGTGGAAGTTCAAATGGCCCAAGCGTTGCCATCCAGACGAGCGCATTTTCGTCATGCGCGGCAAATCCATTGCTGCGGCGAAAATCAGCGATTTCACTAGAGCGATGATCAACCATCGACTTGCGCCTGCTTGGCTTCGCTCGCCAATTCCGCCTGCCCCGGCGAAGCAATCGACAGCGCGCGCTCTGATACCGGCGAAATACCGGGCCGAGGCGGAAGGTTCGCGGGCAGCTTTATGTCCCACGCCAGGCCCAAATTCTTGAGCAGCAGGATAAACTGGAAACCAAGATCAATCTGCCCCGGATAAAGCCCATGCGCCGCCGACCTGGGAAAGGCATGGTGATTGCAATGCCAGCTTTCACCCATGGTTGGAATCGCCAGGATCGGCACATTGTGCGCTTGCAACGCGGCATCGTCCAAATGCCAATCTTGCGGCCCGCGTGTGTGGGCCAAATAGGAAATGTACCAATGCATGGAAACGCAGGCTGCCACTCTGACGACCACGCCCCACACCACCCAAGACCATCCGCCCATGGCATAGAGCGCGATGGCGAGCGGGATTTGGTGCAGCATCCAAGTGCGCTGAAGGAATGCGTAAAACCGGTCGCCCGCAATCTCTGGGCCAGGATCAAAGCCAGGTGGATTGTCGAGGATCAATTTGAAATTGAGGTAGTAGAACCCCTCTATCGCCATCGGTTTGCCGTGACGTAGAAACCAGTGGCAGTCCTCCTCGCGTTGAGCCCAATCGCGCATATCGTGCAGGCCAATGGTCCAAACCGGCCCGCCCATGCCCACCAGCGTGCCGAAATAGACCATCACGCGCTCCAGCCATTTGGGGCATTCAAAGCTGCGGTGGATCAGCCGGCGATGAAAGCCGACCGAGTGGCCTGCGCATAGTGTCACCGCCGACAGCACCAGGAAGACGGCAAAGCCGCTCCATGAGAAAAACAGCGGGCCGAGCACCAATGCGCCTAGGATAAAGCCGGTGTTCCAGATGGATCGGGCCGGGTCCCAGACCACATGGCCTTTGCCCGGATCGGCCTGCTCCAAATTGGTCAATGAATTGACTTTGAACGCGGCGCTGCCGCTTTGCAGATCACTGCCCATTAGCGACTTCCTCCACCGGGTGCCTCATGATGATGTCGGACAGGAACAACCGCGCGCTTTCTTTGGCGGCGAGCTGTTGCATCGGGCCGAAATACCACGCCGGGTCGAGCAGCCGGTCGTAGCGAATGGTCAGAGCCACACGGGTGCCGCCATTGGCCTTTGGCGTGAAGCGAATATCGGTGCCATCGATATCCATGTAATTGCCAAGATAGCTGTCATTGCGGGTGATCTTCGTGCGAATATGATCGGCGCTGACTTTATCGATGCGGACATGCATCTCGCCCTGATGGGTGTTGGTGAACAGCCAGCGTTTGTAGGTGAAATGCAGAGTGTGCTTATCGCCCGGTGCCAGGCTGCCCGCCTGAATGCTGTCGGGCATGGGGAACAGCTCCAGGAACCAGTGCCGGTCGCTTTCAAAACTGATTGGCTGAGCCATATTGGCTTGCAGTTCGGCGACGCTAAGCGGGGTGTCCGCAACCAAAGTGGCGGTCGCGGGACGCGGCACCGTTGTTGCCGAAAACAGACCTTCGCTCACCAGCATCAGCACAAAAACAGGAATAGCGGCGACCTTGAACGTATTGGTCAGATCGCTGCCGCCTTTGTCATCCAGGCTCTTGTCTCTCGCCAGCCATGAGAAGAAAAAGCCAATCGTTGCAAAGCCATAATAGATCGGCATGAACATCAGCACGCAGATGAAGCCTTCAAACAGCAACACTGAGGTCGCCAGAAAGACGATCGTCATAATCCGCATGTGGTTGAGATAGCGGTAGCGATATCGAGTGCTCTCGCTCGACTTGGTTAGGAATGCGAGCGCAACCGAGATGACGAACGGGATCAGAATGTAGACCAAGGTCGTGGTGCCAAACTGGCTGTCCAGCAGAAAGCGCAAGGTCAGGGTCGAGACCCCGATTACAACCAACAGCACTTTCCAGGAAATCCCCACTCGGTATCCCCTTAGGCCTTCGTTCCCGCGATATAACGGTCGACATTTTTGGCCACCACATCGAGCGGTGAATTGCCGCCCAGGATCACAGCGGTGTTGAACGCCTTAAAGTCATAGGCTTCGCCCAGCTCAGCCTCTGCCCGCGCGCGTTGGCGCACGATTTCGCTGTGCCCGATCTTGTAGCTGCAGGCCTGGCCCGGCCAGCTACAATAGCGGTCCACTTCGCCAACGACCTCTTCAAACTTGCTGCCATTGCGTTCCACAAAGAACTGGCGGGCCTGATCGCGGCTCCAGCGTTTGGAGTGCAGACCAGTGTCGACCACCAGGCGGCAGGCGCGGAAGGCGAGGCTTTGCAAATAGCCGAGCCGCCCGACCTTAAAGTCGTCATAGGCGCCAAGTTCATCGGCGAGCTGTTCGCCGTAGAGCGCCCAACCTTCGCTGAATGCGCCAAAGGCCAGGATGGAGCGGATAAGCGGCAGACGATTGGAATATTCACCTTCCCAAACGTGGCCTGGGACCGCCTCGTGGAATGTGAGGTCCGCGAGATCATACTTGCGGTGCAGATCGGTGGTGCGCAAATTGATCCAGAACCGGCCTGGGATGCTGCCATCCTTGCTGCCCGCGCCGCCATAGGCACCGGGGGCGCCAGGCTCTTCATTAATGGGGATCCGGCGGACCTCCATATTGGGATCGACCAGCTCGTTAAAGGCGCGCGGCATTTGCGCTTTGATCCATTCGATCCGTTCATCGATGAAGGCGAAGATTTCTTCGCGGCCCGGATCGCCTTCGGCAAATTTGTAGCGTGGATCCTGGCTGAGTGCCTGCATGCGCTTGCCGACGGTGCCTTGGGTAAAGCCGATTTCTTTGAGGATCGGGTCCATCTGGCCGTGGAGTTCGGCGAGTTCTTCCAGCCCCTGCTCATGGATTTCATCGGGCGAGAGCGAGGTCGTGGTCGAGGCGCTGGTGGCCCAGGCGTAATATTCCTCGCCCTGCGGCTGGCTCCATATGCCGGGGTCGCTATCGGCTTCGGCGCGCTGGGTCTTGAGCTCTTCCAATTGGCGTTCGAGCGCGGCGGCGATATCGCCGGTGACAATGGCTTTGGCGCCGTCCACCGCATCGGCGGGCAGGGCCGCTTTCTCAAGATTGGCGGCCAGATCGCCGGTGTATGCGGTGCCATCGGCAGCCGCCGCGAGGCTCGATTCCATCTGCCCAATGGCTTTGTCGAGCAGGAAGTCCGGTGGCACCACGCCCATGGCGCGGGCCTCTTGCATGCGCTCAATTTCGCCATCCAGAACCGCCGGAATTTCGCCTAGGCGGCTGAGGTAATATTCGATGTCTTGCTCGTTGCTCAGCGGCTGGCTGGAGCCCATCGCACGCGGCATATCGATATAGGCGCCGACGTTCTGGATCACCACGTACGGCGCGTTGCGCCAGCTGCCGACGGCGACATCGCCGTAGGGGAGGGCGAATCCTTCGAGCGCCTTGGCAAATGCGCTTTCGACAACTTCAAAACTGGTGAGCTGATCGGGTGTCAGCCCGTCCTTGGGATAGTCCCTCGCGCCCTCGCGCAGGCGCTCCAAAGTGGCGGCATAATCGGCGCGGCCTTGCAGGCCCGGTGTGCCAAAGGTGCCGCGCCATGCGGCATAATCGCCGGTGTCCACACCCAGTCCGGTTGCGCGGCCAGGCTCATGGCTAAGCATTTCATAGCCGATCTTCTCCAGCGCCGCGTCAGGCTCCAGCGCGTCAAATTCGCCGCCGCTTGCCCCACCAATGCCCAGCTGTTTACACGCCGGCAGCAGCGCCAATGCAGAAACGCCGCCAAGCCCGCTAAGGGCCTGACGGCGCGTGATGTTCATGTTTGAATTGGTCATGCAGGTGGTGTTACCGCGCGGCAAGCCGCTGTCAATCTGAACAATGGGTCAATCAGTCGAGAAACTCGGCTGGCACGGTTCCGCCGTTTTTGGCGAGTTCCTGCATGGTTTTCTTATGCAGCCAGATGTTTTCCTCAGCCGTGCCGGAATAATCGGTATCGCCTAGCTCCCCGGCCAATTCCTTGCGGTTACCAAAGCTGGGATCGACCCCGATCAGCTTCATCAGATCGACAATCGATGTGCGCCAGTTGAGCGTGTCTGCGCCGTCCATTGCGTCGAGTCGGGCGGCGACGTCAACATCGCTGATCGCAGCGGGCTTCGCTGCGGCTGCTGCGGCGACCGCTGCACCTGCGGCGGCTCCTGCGGCGGCACCTGGTGATTTCTTCTCGTCTTCGTCCTTGCCGAAGATCGCGCCTTTGATTGAACTGAAAATACCCATTTTATCCTCCTATTATGTTTATGCGGGGTTGGACGTGGAATATTCCAACTCTGCGACAATTGCATTATGGCGCGATCCCCAACCAGAGGCAATTCGAACATGAACCTTGTGCTTTCAATTGTAATGCTGGCCGCCTTTGCTCTGATCATCGGGGCGGTGTTCCTGTGGCGGCGCACAGGCGCGATCAAGCAGCCAGCGCTGATGGTGCTGCTGGCGGTAATTGCGATTGGCAATGTGATGATCTGGACATTGCCGGATGCGAGCGGCAATTCACCACTGGATCAGGTGGAGGCTGCCGGAGCAGAGGGTGCTGGTAACTGAACGACCTTTGCCACCCCGCGCCCTCCACCCTTCCACCCGGAGTATTGTCGGATGCAATCCGGGTGGAAAGGCGGAGACGCGAGAGGGCCTAGCCTTGGTGAGCAGGCCTCAATTCGGCAATTGCCAGTTGATTGCGCTGGTATAGATCCCTGCTGTCGGTGCACCGCTTGAATCCATCGCAGGATCAAACCGCGCGCGTTCGGTGATCAGCGAACAGGTCGCCGTGTCGAGCGCGCTGTGCCCGGTGGAGCGTGTGATCGAGCAATTGGTGACCAGGCCAGAGGCGCTGACCTCCAGGCTGAAGCTCGCTTTGCCGGAATAGCCGCGGCGAATCCAAGCCGAGCGGTAGTCACTGTCTATGACCCAGCGCGAGGCATCATTGGCAGGTTTGGCCCCGATCGGATCGAAGGTCGGCACGCTGGGCGTTACATCGCCTAGGCCGTTACCCAGCTCTGTTCCCGGAATCGGGCCGAGGTTAATGTCACCGCCAACCGGCGGCAGCTTATCCGTGGTGTTTGTGAACGTCGGCTCGGTCGGAAAGTTGGTGGGTGTTGGCGGGATATAGACCTCCGGCAGAGTTGGACTCGTTTTCGGTGAGGTGTCGGGTTCGGCGGTTGGCTCAGGCGGCGGAGGCGGGACGGTTGGTGTTATCGTGACGGCACCGAAATTGTCAGGCTCCGCCGGGATGACGGCTTTCACTGCCAATCCGATAATTAGCAAACCGGCGAAGGCGGCAGGAATGCCGATTGCTCCGATTATTGCGACCGGTTGGCCTGTCTGTTTTTGCGTGATGTAACTCATTGCAAGGCTCCTCTCTTCAAGGAGCGGCAACCCTGAGCGTTTGCTCGCACATAGGCGCCGCTCTTGAGTCATGTTACAACATTACATTCATGTGGCAAGAACTTTCGAGTTGCGTTTCAGGACTTTATGTTTGGGGCCTCAAACGCCGGGCGCTCACATCCGTTCGCTTGGCTTCCGCGCCATAAGGCGCGACGGGCGGTCGCCCTTGCGAGGCCTACAGCCTCGAACCATTCCAAGCCAACGATCGAGCGATTTGGCGTTTAACCCTCTGCTACTGGCTTGGTCGCGGAGCACGGTCGCGCCAGCGACCGCGAGGCCGACTGGCCGCCCGCAGGCCCGCATGGGCCGAGGATATCGCAGCACGGATGTGCTGCGGGAAATCAGCAAACGATCAAGTGATCCGAAGGATTACTTAATCGGGCAATCCGGCGACAGGCGGAAATCGAGATAATTGTCGACTGAGGCCATCAGATCGTCGGTCTCGTTCTCGAAGAAGTGGTTCGCGCGCGGGATCTCTTCGTGATGGATCGTGATGTGCTTTTGCGTGCGCAGCTTATCAACCAGCTTCTGCACCGCGCTTGGCTGAACCACCGTATCAGAGGCGCCTTGAACAAAAATGCCGCTGGCTGGGCACGGGGCCAGGAACGAAAAGTCATACATATTAGCTGGCGGCGCAACAGAGATGAACCCGCGAACCTCTGGGCGGCGCATCAGCAATTGCATGCCGATCAGCGCGCCAAAGGAATAGCCAGCAACCCAGGTGGTCTGCGCCTCTGGGTGGATCGATTGCACCCAATCCAGCGCGCTCGCCGCATCGGACAATTCACCAATGCCGCTGTCAAAGCTGCCCTGGCTGCGGCCAACGCCGCGAAAGTTGAACCGCAAAACCGCAAAGCCGCGATCAACGAAGGTCTTGTACATCCGCTGCACAATCCGGTCGTTCATGGTGCCGCCGCCCTCTGGGTGCGGATGAAGGATCATTGCAACAGGAGCGCGCGGACGCGGTGGCGGGGAAAAACGACCTTCGAGACGGCCTTCTGGACCGGGAAAGATGACTGATGGCATCGGAAACCTTGTGAAATAATATGTGCGCGTATCACCGGCTGGTGCATGCGAAGACGGGGCCTATATAGGAAAAGATGCAAGAATCGCAATTTTTTGTGAGGGGTTCTCATTAAGACACGCATTTATCTCGACCATGCGGCCACTACACCGCTGAGGCCAGAGGCGCGTGCGGCGATGGAAGAAGGGTTTGCGATCTGGGCAAATCCGTCCTCTCCGCATGGCGAAGGCCGCAAGGCCAAGGCCGCGCTGGAGGATGCGCGGGCGCGGATCAAGCGTGCGCTAAACTGGGATGGAGAACTGATCTTCACCAGCGGCGCGAGCGAGGCGCTGGCCATCGGATTGCAGCAGTCAAAAAAGGCCCGCCGGATCGTCAGCGCGGTGGAACATGATGCGGTGTTTCGCGCGGCGCCGGATGCAGAAGTGATCTCTGACGAAACCGTCTTTGGCGATGATGCGATATTGGCCGTCCAACATGTGAACTCAGAAACCGGGGTCATCAATCCGGTTGCTCAGATGGTCGAGACAGTGAAATCTGGCGGCACAGTGGTGCTGTCGGACTGCTCCCAAAGCGCGGGCAAAATGGCGCTGCCCGATGCGGATATGCTGGTGGTCTCTGCGCATAAATTTGGCGGCCCCATTGGGATTGGCGCGCTGTTGCTTCGTGAATTCAATCTGCTCAATCCCATTGGCGGGCATGAGCGCGGCTATCGCCAAGGTACGGAAAACGTACCCGGCGTACTGGGCATGGCCTCAGCCTTGGAAGCGGGCGATTGGCAAACCACTACGGCGCAACGGCGGAGCTTTGCAGAGCGGCTGGGCGAGGGGGTTCTGACGATTGGCGACCAGGCGGATTACATCTTTGCCGTGACCCATCCGAGCATGAGCGCGCAGGCACTACTCATCCGGCTCGATGCTATGGGCTTTGCGGTGTCTGCGGGCAGCGCGTGTTCCTCTGGCACGTTGAAGAAAAGCCGCGTGCTGGATGCGTTTGGTGTTTCCGATGAAGTCGCCGCGCGCACTATTCGGGTTAGCCTGGGCTGGAGCACGAAACCGGAAGAGCTTGATGCGTTTGCCGAGGCTTGGAGCAGCCTCGCCTAATCACAACCGTCATCCCGAATTCATTTCAGGATAACAATTGGAGCGAGTTGAGAGGGTTATCCTGAAACAAGTTCAGGATGACGAGCCAAGTAGAGTGCGCCATAAGACCAACCAATGATCTACCTCGACTATCAAGCCACGACCCCGCTCGCGCCTGAGGCGCGCGATGCCATGCTGCGCTGGCTCGATGGGCCGGATGGCACCGGCTTTGGCAATCCGCATTCGCCGCATCGGATGGGCCGTCAGGCGGCGGCAGCTATTGAGCTGGCGCGAGACCGGGTGGCGGCCTTGTTTCCCGCCGGCGGCAAAGTGATCTTGACCAGCGGTGCGACCGAGGCGCTCAACCTCGCGATCCGGGGCACGAAGGGCGACGGCGCGGTGGCGTTCTCCGCGATTGAGCATTCCGCGGTTGGCGATACGGCCAAGGCGGCGGGCGCGCATCACTTGCTAAGCGTGGATGATCAGGGACTGTGCGATCCCATGCAAGATCTGCCCAAGGACACGCGCATGGTCGCGGTGATGCAGGTCAATAATGAAATCGGCACAGTGCAACCGGCATCGGAATGGCACGCCCGTGCGAAGGAAGCGGACGCGCTGTTTCTGGTCGATGCCGTGCAGGCTTACGGAAAGACCCAGGTAACCAGTGCGGATATGATCGCGATCAGCGCGCATAAGTTTCACGGGCCGAAGGGTGTGGGCGCCTTGTGGGTGCGTGACGGCATTGACCTAAACGAAGTGCAGACCGGCGGCGGGCAGGAGCACGGCATCCGCTCTGGCACTTTGGCCCCGGCCTTGATCGCCGGTATGGGCGCCGCCGCGCAGCTGGCAGCGGAGCGGATGGCAGAGGATGCGCAGCATGTCGAAACGCTGTGGAATAAGGCGCGGGAGCTGTTTTCCGATTGGACCGTGAACGGCAGCGAAGAGGCGCGCTGGCACGGCAATCTTAATATCCGGAGAGAACGCTTAGATGTCGCGCGGCTGATGTCCGATTGTCGCACGATCATGTTCAGCGCGGGGTCCGCCTGCGCCAGCGGGTCGGGACGGCCCAGCCATGTGCTGAAAGCCATTGGCCTGAGCGATAAACAGGCGAAATCCTCGATCCGGCTCGGCTTCGGGCGCTATACAACGATGGAACAGATAGAAGCGGCGGCAGAGGCCATCAATGCGGCCGCCAAGGAGCAGCTTTGATGGGTGTGAAAATCCACTTTACCGATGCTAAAGGCGCATCTGTTGAGGCCGAGGGCGAGGAGGGTGACAGCCTGCTGAAGGTCGGACAAGCGCATGGCCTGCCGCTGGAGGGAACCTGCGAGGGGCAGATGGCGTGCTCAACCTGCCATGTGATTGTCGCCGCTGAATGGTTTGACCGGCTGGAACAGGCGAGCGAAGAAGAAGAGGATATGCTCGACTTTGCCGCCAGTGTGCGCCGTACCAGTCGCCTGTCCTGCCAGATCGAGCTGACCGAAGCGCTGGACGGGCTGGCCGTAACCATCCCGTCCGACGCGCATGATATGTCGGCTTAACCCTCGCTGGCGGCTGGCACTTCGCGGCGGCCGGTCGCCCAGCTGTTGATCCGCATGGCGAGCCATACGAGCATACCGATGGGCAGCACCACTGCGCCCAGCATCATCAGCCAGGCAATGACCGTGCCCATGATCCCGCCAACATTGCCGAACGCATCGCCAATCGGCTTGGAAAAATTGCCGCCCACAGGGGTGGAGGATTCATAATCCAACGTCATCCTGCTGAAGGCGACGCGCCCGCGCATTTCGGTGAGCCAGCTGCGTGCCTGATCGATCTCTTCGTTGACCTGCGCAACACTGCGCTCTGCCTCGACCAATTCCGCAACGGTGCCGCGCCGGGTGCGCAAGGTCTCTAGCAAACGGTCACGCAGGACAGTGCGTGCTTTGAGGCGCGCCTCGGTGTCGACCATCTGTTTCGACAGATCTTCGCCATTGATGGCGACCTTGGTTGCCTCGGCCTCGCTTTCGGTCGCGGCGCCGCTCAGCTCAGAGCCAAAGCCGCGCGCGATGTCAGACCGGATCGCGAGTTCCAGGCGGCCGCTGCCAATGCCGTCGGCCACATTTGCGCCTTGCATGGATAAAATGCGGCAGGTGCCCGCGCCTTTCGCCTCGCACATATCGGCGTGGCGCTGTTGCAGAGGCACGATTTTCTCACCCGGTAGGCTGAAACCATAGTTGTAAGTGTAGGCGATCTTGGGGAGTAGGCCGGGGGTCTCCAATGCCGGGACTGGGACTGCGTCATCGCCAGTGGCGGTGTCGCTCGCCGCTTGATCTGCGGCCACTTCCTCAGCGGCTATGATGCTGGTTGGTGCGATGGCATCTGCGGAGGCTTCTGCCTCGGCATAATCCACGCTTGCCGCCTCACCATCATATGTTTCGCTGCATGCGGCCAGCGCCATACTGGCTGCGCCAAGGCTCAAAATCACTCCAAGTCTTTTATCGAGATCGCATTGTCACTTTCATGATCACTCTCCTGAAAAAGAGGCGAATTGTGGCGGATTGCCTCATTTGCGCCTAATTTTCGCCATAATTGTGCCACATTTTAATTTCGTTGCAAGCCCCTTCTTTTCTGAGCATGGCCCGCGCTGCCTTCTGGCGAGGCGGGAAATGCGGTGTTAAGGCCGCGCTCAAAGTCACAATATCATTGCCTTAATTACCGTTGGAGTAACGCTAATGACGCTGCGAGCGCGCGCCCAAAACTTGGTCGAATCCGCCTCTTTTGAGCGCGTCATCATTGCCGTGATCGTGATCAATGCGATCGGTTTGGGCATGGAGACATCACCCTGGGTCATGTCGAAAGTGGGCGGGGTCGTGCACATGCTCGACACGATCGCTCTGACGATTTTCGTGATCGAATTGTTGATCAAGCTCTTCGCTTACCGCTTTGCCTTTTTCAAAAACGGCTGGAATATCTTTGACTTGGTGATCGTCAGCGTTGCTCTCGTCCCGGCGAGTCAGCAATTCTCCGTGCTTCGCGCGCTGCGTATCCTGCGGGCGCTGCGCCTGATTTCGGTCGTGCCCAGCATGCGGCGGGTCATCGTCGGCCTGTTTAAGGCGATCCCCAGCATCGGGACCGTGATCGTCATGCTGTTGCTGCTGTTTTACATCAGCGCGGTGATGGCGACGAAGCTGTTTGGCGAGAGCTTCCCCGAATGGTTCGGAACGCTTGGCGCCTCGCTCTATTCGTTGTTCCAGATCATGACGCTGGAAAGCTGGTCGATGGGGATCGTGCGTCCGGTGATGGAGGAATACCCCTACGCCTGGGCGTTCTTCGTGCCGTTCATTTTGATGACGAGCTTTATCGTCCTCAACCTGTTCATCGGTGTGATCGTCAATGCAATGTCAGAGGCGACGGAAGATGACGCGCATAGCGAACGTGAAGAAATACTGATCCAATTGCGCGCTTTGCGAGAGGACATGGCGGCACTGAGGAGCGCGCAGGCCAGCAATGGCTATCAAAACGGCGGATAAAGCGCTCATCTGGCGTGGCTCCGACTACACTCTCAATCTATCGCTCAAACGCTGCTTCCTCAATTGCCGATAGTGTGGAATTACAGATTGTGAGTACTGCACGCAGCCAAGCGCGAATGAACGAAAACCGCCACTAGTAATATTAGTTTTGGCAAGTGCTTTTAGGGCTAGAATATGGCCCTTTTGTGCTGCTAAGCTGAAGAAATGTCTTGCCTTTTTGAGATCTTTGGGGACCATCGCTCCATCATTGTGAAGTGCACCCATCCGATACAAAGCTGGTGAAAAGCCTGAAGCAGCGAGGGATTGAAATAGCTCCAAAGCTTCCTGATGCCTCTCTTTTACCTGATAATAGCAGGCCAGATGATACCCGCCTTCAATAGAGCCAAGTTCTATTGCTCGCTTTAGGTACGCTTCGCCTTTCTCCAAGTTTATTGGCGCGTCAAACCAGCCACGTAAGAAAAGGTCTCCCAATACGGTGAGCGCGATCTTCGAGTCGTTTTGTGCCAAATATTCGAGTTCGCTCATTGCTCGGTCTATCGAGCGCTTGCGTAAGCGAATCGCATCTTCGAGACGATCTGGATTATCGTCATCTTCGATCTCAAGCATGTATTGTTCCATGGCGAGCCTTTTGGTTTCTAGTGCAAGTTGATGCGATAGCCTACATTTTTGCGGCTGAAAGCAAAGCTGCACTTCGTCGAGAGTTATCAGCTTTCGCTATCCCGCAAATCGCACCATTCCTGTGGAAATGCCCCTCCCCCACGAGGTCATGCGTTGCTAGACGATTCGTGTATGGCTGACACCAAAGACACGACTCTAACCGACGAACCCGATCCGTTTGATGCAATCGTCGATGCGCCGTTCGATAGCGCGCTCGAAGAACGTTATCTCGTATATGCACTGTCGACGATTACGGCACGGTCTTTGCCGGATCTGCGCGATGGCTTGAAACCGGTTCATCGCCGCCTGCTGTGGACCATGCGTCAGCTGAAGCTGGACCCAAGCAATACGTTCAAGAAATCCGCCCGCGTTGTGGGCGAGGTGATCGGTAAATATCACCCGCATGGCGACACCGCCGCTTATGATGCGATGGTCCGGCTCGCTCAGGATTTCTCGCTGCGCTATCCGCTGGTCGAGGGGCAGGGCAATTTCGGCAATGTCGATGGCGATAATGCCGCCGCATATCGTTACACTGAGGCGCGCCTAACCAAGACCGCGATGCAATTGATGCAGGGTCTGGACGAGGGCACGGTTGATTTCATTCCGACCTACAACGGTGAGGAAGAAGAGCCCGAGCTGATGCCCGGCCTGTTCCCCAATCTGCTGGCCAATGGGGCGAGCGGGATTGCAGTAGGCATGGCGACCAATATCCCATCGCACAATGTCGCCGAAGTGATCGATGCCACGCTGGAGCTGATCGACAATCCACATGTCGAGCACGAGCGGCTTATGGAACTGTTCCATGGCCCCGATTTTGCCACCGGCGGGCAGGTGGTCGACAGCCGCGAGGCGATCAGCGAGGCCTATGCCACTGGACGCGGCAGCTTCCGCCTGCGCGGGCGGTTTCATGCTGAAGAAGCAGAAAAGGTTGACGACCGCGATGCCGGGATCGAGCGGCTGGGCGGCGGGCAATGGCAGCTGGTCATTTCGGAAATTCCGTATCAGGTCGCCAAGGGCAAGCTGATCGAACAGATCGCTCAGGCGATTGCCGATAAGAAGCTGCCGATCCTTGAGGATGTGCGCGACGAAAGCGACGAAAAAATCCGCATCGTTCTGGTCCCGCGTAGCCGCAATGTGGACCCGGAACTGCTCAAGGAATCACTGTTTAAGCTGACCGATCTTGAGACCCGTTTTGGCCTAAATCTGAACGTGTTGGATAGCACCCGCACCCCGATGGTGATGGGCCTTAAAGAGCTGCTCGAAAATTGGACGCGGGCGCAGATCGATATCTTGCAGCGCCGCGCTCAACACCGGCTGGATAAGATCGCCGCCCGATTGGAACTGGTCGAAGGCTATATCACTGCCTTCCTCAATCTCGACCGTGTGATTGAGATCATCCGTACAGAGGACGAGCCCAAGCCGGTGATGATCGCCGAGTTCAAGCTTACTGATCGTCAGGCCGAGGCGATCCTCAACATGCGTCTGCGGAGCCTGCGCAAGCTGGAGGAGATGCAGCTGCGCGATGAGAAGACCGCGCTGCTCGAAGAACAAGACGGGCTTGAGAAATTGCTCGCTTCGCCAGCGCGGCAGCGAACCCTGCTGAAGAAAGACCTGCGCGCGCTGCGCAAGGAATATGGCGAGGATACACCGCTCGGCAAACGTCGCACCCGGATCGAAGAAGCGGCCCCGGCGGTCGAGTTTTCGATGGATGCGATGATCGAGAAAGAGCCGGTGACGATCATCCTGTCGCAAAAGGGCTGGATCCGCGCGGCGAAGGGCCACGTCGATCTGGCGCAAGAGTTCAAATATAAAGAGGGCGATGCGCTCGCCTATATCTTGCACGCGCAGACGACCGACAAATTGCTGATCGCGGCAGAGAATGGCCGGTTTTACACTCTGGGCTGTGACAAATTGCCTGGCGCGCGCGGCTTTGGCGAGCCGGTGCGGACCATGATCGACCTGGAAGCCGACACCAATATCGCGAAAATGCTGGTGCATAAGGAAGGCGGCCGTCTGCTGCTCGCATCCAGCATTGGTAAGGGTTTTGTCGCTGAAACCTCTGAACTGCTGGCCGAGACCAAGAAGGGCAAGCAGGTCGTCAACTTGAAGGGCAATGCGCAGCTGCAAGTGATGCGGGAGATTTCGCCAGAGCACGATCACGTTGCCTGTGTCGGTGACAATCGCAAGCTGGTCGTCTTCAACCTGGAAGAAATGCCGGTGATGGCACGTGGGCAGGGAGTGATGCTGCAGCGGTACCGCGATGGCGGGCTGTCGGACGCGATCACCTTTGTGCTGGGCGAAGGGCTAAGCTGGCAGATGGGCGGATCGGGCGAGCGGACCCGGACCGAGACGGAGATCCATCTGTGGAAGGTCGCGCGCGGCGGGGCCGGGCGGATGCCGCCGCAAGGCTTCCCTAAGGATAACAGTTTCGGAGGTTAGGGGCGTTTCGGGCTCGCTGATGCTCGGTTCCTAGCCACCCGCACCCTCCACCCTTCCACCCGGATCCTAGCCCGGTGTGAAAATCCGGGTGGAAGGGTGGAGGGTGCGGGTGGCAATGGCCGTTAGACAAAAACAACTCACCTCAACTCCGTTCGTGCTGAGCTGGTGGCGCTAGGCGCCGTCTTCGACTCCGAAGCACTGCTCTTTTGATTGCTGCGTTGAAGTAAGAAGTGCAGCCCTTCGACAAGCTCAGGGCAGGCGGGTATTAGTTCAAATTATCCAGCGCATTGCTAAGCAGCTCTTGAACGCGGGCCTCGTCCGGGAAGCCTTCTGAAACCCAGCGCGCCTCCACCGTTTGCAACAAGCGCGCAACCTTTGGACCAGCCTGCACGCCACGCGCGACAATCTCTCCGCCTTTGAGCGGGAATTGCGGCCGCTCCCAATCTTTCACCGCGGTTGCATCCTGGCCCAGCAGCAGCAGGCGGTCAGCTGCGCCTTGTGTTCCCTCATAATAGGCAAGCGCCAGCGGGTCCGCGCCATCACCTTCGGTCCGCTCTGCGGCGCAGATCAGGCGCGCGCGCTGGGCCCGCGACAATCGCAGCCGCGCCGCCACAGCCTCCGAAACCTCGCGAATGGGCGGCAGTAGAGCGGCCAAACGTCTCAGCGGATCGGGCGCAAAGCCTTGCGTGATCTCTGCTGCGATCAGGTTTCGAAGCGCAGCAAGGTGGGCTTTGCACGCCTCTGGCAGGATCACACCCAGCACGCCCTTTGCATGCATGCGCGCGGCGGTGGGATGCGGATCGGGCAGGGCAAGAATGCTGAGCAATTCGCCCGAAACCCGCTCCCGGCTCAGGCCCTTGAGCGTCCCGGCCAGCTCTTCACAGGCTTCCTCCGCCTCCGCATCCAGGTTCGCACCAAAGCGCGCCTGAAAACGGTAATAACGCAGGATCCGCAAGTGATCCTCGCGAATGCGGGTGCGGGCATCGCCGATAAAACGCACGCGGCGCGCGGCGAGATCATCCAGCCCGCCGAAATAGTCGGAGATTTCGAGCGTTTCCGGGTGAGCGAAGAGCGCATTGATTGTAAAATCGCGCCTCGCCGCATCCTCGCGCCAATCCTGCGCAAAGGCGATGGTCGCGCGCCTGCCGTCGGTTGCGACATCGCGGCGCAGGGTCGTGACCTCAACCGGGCCGCCCTCCAGCACTGCGGTGATCGTGCCATGGTCTAGCCCGGTGGGGACCGTGCGAATGCCGGCCTCGCGGCAGCGATCGATCACCATGTCGGGCGTCAACTTAGTCGCGCAATCGACATCGTGGACCGGCATGCTGAGCAACGTGTCGCGCACCGCCCCGCCAACCCAGCGAATATTGTCCGCGCCCAGGGCCTCTGTCAGCGCGCGCAAATCGGTGCGCTTGGGCCAGTCTGCTGCAGCGAGATCAGACACCGCTCGCCAGCCTTTCTGGCGTAATACGCCGCGACAGATTGGCGATGATTGCCGCCGTCACGCCCCAGATGCGAAAGCCCTCGTAATGCATTTCAAGATAGTGCCGCATTTGCCCGCGCCAGAAAACCTCATGGCTTTTCCAATTGTCCTGTTCCAGCAAAATTGCCAGCGGCACTTCAAACCATGCTTCAACCTCTGCTGGACTGGGGTTCAGATCAAGGTCCGGCGGCACCACAGCCAGGACTGGGGTCACATTGAAGCCGGTGCCAGTTTGATAGCAATCGGTCTCCCCGATCACTTGCACATCGGCTGGATCAATCGCGAGTTCTTCCTGCGCCTCTCGCAGGGCGGCCGTAATCGCGTCTTCGCCGGCGTCCAACTTGCCGCCGGGAAAGGCGACTTGCCCCGGGTGATCGCGCATATCCTGTGGGCGCTGGGTCAGGATCACGCCCGGTTCCGCTCGGTCCGTGACCGCAATTAGCACCGCGGCCTCTGCTGTGCGCCCTCCCTCCAGAAAGCTCTTATCGCTCAACAGATCAGTTATTTCGTGCCTGTGCCCGTCTTCGTAAAGGCGGCTGAGGTGAGCGAAGAGCGAGCTCATCTTGACGGGCACCTCAAGGTAGGAGCGAGAAGGTCTCGCCCCCGCTCGAAACGGTCCAATCATCGCTGTTTGCAATCGCGATTTCAGCGAGTTGCGCGTAGGTGGAGCGGTTGAGCCGCGCCTCGCAGCCGCGCCGCACGTGCAGATAAATCGCCGGGGTTTCCTCGCTGCCCGTGGCGCGCAGGCGATGGTCTGACCCAGCAATCACCAGCTCATCGGTGTTCAGGAGAAAGGCGAGACCGCCCTCACGCTGGGCGCAATCGGTCGCGACAAAGGCTGCGTCCTCGACCTCGATGCTGAGTTTTTCGAACGGGCTGACCAGGAAGTGTTCGCCCGATGCATCGCGGGTTAGCAGGCCGGAGAAAGCTCTCACCATCGCCTCGCGCCGGATCGGATCGCCATCGTGATACCACGTGCCATCGGCCGCAATGCGCATTCGGCTATCGCCCATTTTTGTGGGTGCCCAGCCTTCAACCGGGGGCAATTTGCGCAGTGCAACCTGCTCAGCGATCTGGGCCAGCGTCAGGTCGGCGAGATAAGGGGGTGGCTCGTAAGGCATTTACGCGATCAGCGATGCCAGATGTCGATCACTTCGCCAAGTCTGAGCTGTTACTTGCCGTCTCAAAAGAACCCCACGGGCCAAGATTGCCCTTGGCCGGAAGCACGGCCGGATTGTCACAGCGCACCAACAGCCGCGCCGGATCATTGGGGCCGGGCGCGCGCCAGTGAGCCGTTGGCTCAGCGCTAAAGTCAAAGAAGCGGCCATAATATTCCGGATCGCCGATCATCACTTGCGGCAGCGCCGGAGCACTCCCGCCCATCTTGGCAATCGCCTCCAGGCTGGCGAGCATCAGAGCCTTGCCATACCCCTCGCGCTGATGCTCTGGCAGCACGGCAACCGGGCCGATCATCAGTAGCGGATAGTTGCGCCCGTCGGGATCCGTTAGCGCCACCGGCCAGACCTGGATCGTGCCGACCAGCAGCTCACTTTCGTCAAGCGCGGCGAAGCTTAGACCATCCAGCCATTCAACACCTTCGCGAATACGATAGGCGGTACGCGAATGGCGATCCGGGCCAAATGCGCGGTCGAGCAATTGCTCGATCATCGCGGCCTCTACCGCGGCAAGGGGGATCAGTGTTGCCATCTCGCCGGGCGCTTAGGGGTTTTGGTTGTCAAAGCCAAGCAAGCAGATAACGCGCCCTTGCGGTCGGCGATAGCCGACCGCAAGGGCGCGTGCTGGTTAAGCAAGATCAGGACCGATGTCCTGATCTAAGCCCACTCAATTAGGCGAAACCTTAAGCAGTTTGCCGCCTTCGCCGTCTTCGATCAGCCAGATCGCACCGTCCGGGCCTTGCTCAATCCCGCGAATGCGTGCGTCGAAATTGTGGCGCGCAACTTCATTCGCGGTTTCCCCATCAATTTCAACATGCACGATGCCTTGCGCGGCGAGGCCCACCATCAGCGGATCACCTTTCCACGCTGGGAAGGCGTCGCCAGTATAAAATAGGAAGTCACCCGGTGCGATCACCGGGGTCCAACCAATCGCTGCGGTTTGAAATTCCGGGCGGGTCGAGTGGTCCGGGATCGGGTTGCCATTGTAATGCTCGCCGTCCGAAACCGTCGGCCAGCCATAATTGGTGCCGCGTGTGACCTTGTTAAATTCATCGCCGCCCGCTGGCCCGTGTTCCAGATCCCACAATTGGCCATCAGGATCGAACGCCAGACCCAAGACGTTGCGGTGGCCATAGGACCAAATCTGTGATTGCACTTCGCCCTCATCGGCAAAAGGATTACCCTCTGCTGACGTGCCATCGAGATTGAGGCGCACGACTGTGCCCAAATTGTTGGTGTTGTCCTGCGCAGGTTCCAGCTCTTGGCGGTCGCCGCTGGAAATAAACAGGAATTGTTCGTCAGGTGAAACAGCAATGCGGTGCGAATAGTGGCCACGTTTGCCTGTTTTAAGGGACTGTCGCCAGATCACTTCAAGGTCTGAAACTGCGCAGGCCTCCGCCTCGCAAGACAATGTGCCGCGTCCCACCGCCGCGCCAGTGTTTCCACCATTGCCCGCTTCGGCCCAGCTCAGATAGATTGTGCGGCTGTTCAGGCCTGATTCCGATGGCAGGAACGCAATGTCGCCAAGGCCGCCTTGGCCAGCATAGGCAACCTCTGGCATCCCGGTAACTTCCATCACTTTGCCGCTGGCCGTATCTACCGCGCGCATGGTGCCGGGCTTCTCGGTCAGAAAGATAGTGTCTGTGCCGGGTGCAAAGGCGACTGCCCAGGGTTCGCTGAATTCACCCATCGGCTCCACGGTGTAGCTGACGTTCGTGGGATCGGCCGCGCCATCAGCGGCGGTCTCGTCCACGGAATTTGCATTGCCGCAACTTGCGAGCGTGAATGCGGGGAGGGATAGGGCGAAAGCGAGCTTGGAAAATTTCATCATGGTCTCTGGAACTCCCAAAACAGAATTTGGTGCCCCGGATTTTTTGGAATCAGGGGTCATAATTGGTGTTGATGAGGCGGGGCGGGGCCCGCTGGCTGGGCCGGTAGTGGCGGGAGCCGTCGTGTTGTGCAAGTCACCACCTGAAGGTTTGGCGGATTCCAAGGCACTTTCGCCGAAAAAACGCGCTCGGCTTGATCTGGAAATCCGCGAGAGCTGCGCCTGGGCCGTGGGCGTGATTGAGCCGCCCCAGATTGACGAGATCAATATCCTTCAAGCGACCTTTCAGGCGATGACGGATGCGACCGCGCGGCTGTGCGCGGCGCTGGCTGAGCGCGGGATTGAGACCATCACCGAGGTGATTGTTGATGGCAATATGACGCCAGCGGGCCGGCGCGATGGCTGGCGCTGGCCCGCGCGCTCCATCGTAGGCGGCGACGGGATAGAGCCCGCGATTTCGGCTGCGTCCATCGTGGCGAAGGAATGGCGCGACCGGATTATGATTGAGGCTGCGCAGAAATACCCGGAATATGGCTGGGAGCGGAACAAGGGCTACGGCTCGGCTGCGCATATGGAGGCGCTGCGCAAATACGGGCCTACGCCGCTGCACCGCTACAGTTTTGCACCTGTTGCTCAGGCAAATCTTTTGTGACGCTCAAGCCGTAGCCACCCGCGCCCTCCACCCTTCCACCCGGATCGTAACCCGGCGTGATAATCCGGGTGGAAGGGTGGAGGGAGCGGGTGGCTAGGTAGCTGTTGAGATATACCCACCCGCGCCCTCCAAAATCTCTATTCGCTTTTAAGTTTCCTGCCGTTCGCTTAAGCGCCGCGGATGTTGAACGCGATTCTTTTGAGCCTTGCGGGCCTGGTTGGCCTGGCGATTGGCGGTGAACTCTTGGTGCGCGGTGCAGTGGGCATTGCGCAAAAGCTCGGCATCTCCACTCTGGTCACCGGGCTGGTGATCGTTGGTTTTGCTACCAGTATGCCGGAAATGGTCGCCAGCGTTCAGGCCGCGCTTGAAGGATCGCCGGGCATTGCCTGGGGCAATATCGTTGGCTCCAACCTTGCAAACACCCTGTTGATTCTGGGCGCGACCGCGCTGGTCATGCCGATTGCGCTGACCGGGGGCGGACGGCGCGATGCCGTGGTCGCCCTGATCGCCACAATTGGCCTCGCGGCCCTGGCCTATTCGCAATTGGGCGCGCGCTGGATTGGCGGCGCGTTGCTGGTCGGCATCGTCAGCTACATTGTCTGGCGCTATCGCTATCCCGGCGCGGCGCAGGAAGACGATGATGACGATGACGCGCCAGAGAACGGCTATGTCGCCTCTGCTTTGTTCGCCGTTGGCCTCGCGGTCTTGGTGTTCAGCGGCCAGATCTTGGTGACCGGCGCGATTGATTTGGCGACCCTGTTCGGGGTCAGCGAGACCGCGATTGGCCTCACCGTGGTGGCCTTTGGCACGTCGCTGCCCGAACTTGCGGCATCTGTTGCGGCGGCTCTGCGCGGAAAGCCGGGCCTGGCGATTGGCAATGTCGTTGGCTCAAACATCTACAACATTCTGCTGATCGGCGGCGTCACGATGAGTATCGCCCCATTTGCGCTGCCAGAGAATTTGCTGGGCGTTCAAATGGGCCTGCTGATCGCCAGTGCGGTCGCATTGCTCGGCCTGCTGTGGTTCGCAAAATCGATCGGGCGGGCCATGGGCCTGATCCTGCTCGCCGCGTTCCTCGGCAATGTCGTGTTTGTGTTTATGTGACAATCGTGCGGGGGCTGAGCTTAGATTGAGTTTCAGCAAGAACTGGCTATTTTTGAGAAATGGATGACGTGGGAATCAGCGACGACTACCGACTTTTTATGCCGGTTGTCGTGTTGCTAGGTCATCTGGTTATGACAATCGCTCTGGTGCTTGCCACGGCGGATCAGGATTACGCCTCCCTCGTGGCAATGGGAGCAGTCTGGACTCTCTCTCTAGTATTAGGCTGGTGGATAATCGGAGCCGACAATGGGCTGTTGTTAAGGCTCATCTTCGCATTCCTCCTTACACTTGTCAGCCTATTCTCGTTTGTTGGTGTCCACTCGTTCTCCAGCCATGCCGAGTGCCAGAAACAATACGGTAATGCTGCATGCAAAAAACAGCCCGCCACTCCCCTTCCACATGATAATCCTAGGCGGCCAAGCGTGGGATACTGATCATGTCGCCGCGTTCCTCGGCAACGTCGTGTTCGTGTTTATGTGAGTTAGTTTGGCCGCAAAGACAGGTTTTGAGTCTTTCGCGCCACACCCCCTCTATTTCGGCCCCCCGCCGCCGCGCGAGACTCCATATCTTGTGGGGCCTTGTTTCGTTCCGCGTGTGAACTTGCCCTGCTAACTACTTGTTAACCATAAAAGCCGATCAAGTTTGTCTTGACGTGGAGTCCGCTTGGACTCACCCTGTGGATAACTTTGCGCGCTGGGACGCGGTTCGGGGAACAATGATGGGTGTGATGGAAACCGCAAAATTGCGGGCAGGGACAGTAATTGCGAAAACGCCGAGGCAGGCGGGCAAATCGAAAGCCGCGTCTGCTGCTGATGTGCCGGTTGGCCAGATACTGTCTGGCGACTGTGTAGAGGCCATGCGCTCGCTGCCCGACAACAGCGTTGATTGCGTGTTCGCCGACCCGCCTTACAATTTGCAATTGGGTGGCGATCTCAACCGCCCCGATGGCAGTCAGGTCGATGCCGTCACCGATCACTGGGACCAGTTCGACAGCTTTCAGCTATACGACAAATTCACCCGCGACTGGCTGACCGAGGCGCGCCGCGTGCTGAAGCCGGACGGCGCCCTGTGGGTCATCGGCAGCTATCACAATATCTTCCGCGTCGGCTCAATTCTTCAGGATCTCGGCTTTTGGATCCTCAACGATATCGTCTGGCGCAAGACCAATCCGATGCCGAACTTCAAGGGCACGCGTTTCACCAATGCGCATGAGACCTTGATCTGGGCGAGCATGGGCGAAAAGGCCCGCTATCAGTTCAATTACCGCGCGATGAAAACGCTCAATGACGAACTGCAAATGCGCAGCGATTGGGTGATGCCGATCTGCGCCGGGCAGGAACGGCTGAAGGAAAACGGCAAGAAAGCGCACCCAACGCAAAAGCCGGAAGCGCTGCTTTACCGCGTGCTGCTGGCGACCACTGAAAAGGGCGATGTTGTGCTCGACCCGTTCTTTGGCACGGGCACCACCGGCGCGGTGGCAAAGCGCCTCGGTCGCCAGTGGATCGGGTGCGAGCGCGAGGATTTCTATCGCGGTGTTGCGATGAAGCGGATCGAAAAAGAACTGCCGCTGGACGAAAGCGTGATTGAGACCATGCAAAGCAAGAAGGCCGCACCGCGCGTCGCTTTCGGCACTTTGGTGGAAAATGGCTACATCAAACCGGGCACGAAGGTGTTCGACAAGAAACGCCGCTGGATCGCGACCGTGCGCGCCGATGGCTCGCTGGAGCTGGACGGTGCAAAGGGCAAACAGATCGGTTCGATCCACGGGCTGGGCAAAGACCTGCAAGAGGCCCCCAGCTGCAACGGCTGGACCTTCTGGTACTTTGACGATGGCGCCGATGTGAATCCAATCGACGCAGCCAGGCAACGCTTCTTGCTGGCCAACGAAGACTAGAGGCAGCTCGCCGCAAGGCATCAGATTTCCGCAGCTTAGGTTCATGTTTCCAGCGCGATTTTGCGTGTTCGGGGGCGCAACCTAATTCGAGGAAATCATGACAAAGTCCTTTAAATATATCGCTTTTACCGGTGCGGCACTTGGCGTACTTGCGGTTCCCTCTACGGCTTTGGCCGAGGGGCCTTATGTTGGCGTCAGCGGCGGGATCAGCCTGCCCAGTGACAGCCAAAACTCCGGAGAATTTGATGCCGATGTCGCGGCCACCGCTGATTTTGACGCGATTGCTGCTGAAACGCCGCTGGAATGGAACACGCAGTTCGACAATGGCCTCGCGCTGAGCGGGCAGGTTGGATACGCCTTTGAAAATGGCTTCCGCGTAGAGCTCGAAGGGGCCTATTCCGAATATGACGTATCGGGCCATTCTGGCCTGACGGTGGACGGCACAGACATTGACGGCGTTGACGTTGCTGTTCTGACCCGCGCCGCCGCCGATCCGGCAAACCCAACCGTTGGCGCAGTGATCGCCGATGGCCAGGGCGATGTCAGCAATTTCGGTGTGTTCGGTAATGTCTTTTACGACATCAGCACCGGCGGGTCGTTCAAGCCCTATATTGGCGCAGGCCTTGGCTACCAATGGGTCGATGCAGAATTCTCACCCTCGGGCGTAGATGTTGCCAATGATGACGATGGCGGCTTTGCTTATCAGCTAATGGCTGGCGCGAGCTTTGCGCTCTCACCGCGTGCCGAGATGTTCGGCCAATACACCTACCGCGCCACCACAGAGGACAGCGATGTGGAGCTGAACCTGGTTCCAGCAACCCTGGGTATCGAGTCAGAGCAATCCATTGTCTCGGCCGGCGTGAGGTTTAAGTTCGGCGGCGAATAATCGCCAATCATTCTCGGGAGAGGGGCCGTGCCAGCAGGCATGGCCCCTTTTTTGTGTGCTGGGGACGCGCAAAGGCTTCCCGCTAAGCGATTTGCCGCCTAGTCCTGCTGGTTATGAGTGAGAGCGTTTATATCTGCCCGATCGGCTTTGCGCCGGGTCCTCAGCACAACGATGGGGCCGCGATCCAGCTTGCCGGTTCGATGGTCTATGCCAGCCGCTTTGCCTGTGTGGTTCGCAAGGACGGCAAGGTCACGGCACGGCATCTGTTCGGTATGCGAGAGGCGGAGGAAGCCTTTACGCAGCTCGGCGGTGAGCTGGAGGTTGCGGCGCGCGGGCAATGGGCAAACCTGCAAAAGGTTCATGCGCCCTTGGAGCTGGGCGAGCGTACAATCCGTCTCGATCAGCCGCAGGTTTTGGGCATTCTCAATGTTACGCCTGACAGTTTTTCAGACGGCGGCGAGTTTCTGGAAAAGCCGGATGTAGGCCGCGCCCATGCCTCCGCTATGCTCGAAGCGGGTGCGAGCATCATCGATATTGGCGGGGAAAGCACCCGCCCAGGCGCCGCCGCGACGTGGGAGGGGGACGAGAAAGACCGAGTCCTGCCCGCGGTGGAATATTGCGCCAGCATGGGTGCGGCGATCACCGTTGATACACGCAGAGCGGGCGTGCTGGAGGCGGCGCTGGCCGCTGGCGCCCATGCTGCGAACGACGTCTCGGCCATGCGCTATGACCCGCGCACCGCCGAATTGGTGGCGGGCGCTCGCTGTCCGGTGATCTTGATGCATGCACCCGGCAGCGGAGAGGATTTGCACGAAGGCGGCATTTACACGGATGTCGTCTTTGATGTGTTCGATTTCCTGAACGAAGTGCGCTCAAACGCCATTGCAGCTGGTATTGCGGAGGATAAGATCATCCTCGATCCCGGCATCGGGTTTGGCAAAAGCCTGGCTGAAAATCTCGCTTTGCTGAATGCGTTACCACTGTTCCATGCGCTGGGTTCGCCAATCTTGCTGGGGGTCAGCCGCAAGCGGATGATCGGCGCATTGTCTAATGAGGCAGCCGCTCATGAACGGCTTGGCGGATCGATTGCGCTGGCGACGCTGGGCATGAATGCGGGTGTGCATATCCTACGCGTTCATGATGTTGCTGAGACGGTTCAAGCGCGCAACGCCTGGCGCGGGATGCGCGATGCCGCGCTGACGGATTTTGCGCATTTACCGCCGTTGTAACGGCCCGTTGCAGGCATGAAAATTTGCCAGCTACGGAATAATATTCCTGGGTTTGTGTAACCACTTAAGGAAGGGGCGCGAAAGGGCCGGTACCCCCTTTGATAAATGGATGCCCCCGAAAATGACGCTCTTAACCGCCCCCCGCACGCTTGCCATCGCTCTGGCTCTTCCCGTTTTTGTGCTTGCTGCACCCGCTGCTGCTCAGTCGAATGATTTCGATCCAGAAGGGGGGCCATATGTGTCACTTCAAGCTGGCGTGACCTCGCCGAGTGATGAAACGTTCACCGGTATCCAAGACCCGCAAGGCGCCTCGCCGGGTGTTGCTGGGGCGCCCGCCAGTGTAGAGGTGGAATCCGACGAAGGCTTTGTTGGCACGGTTGCTGTTGGCTACCGCATTCCAAAACGTATTTTCGGCCTTTTCCAACCAAGCGTTGAAGTTGAATATTCCTATGCCGAAGCCGATGTGAGCGGCGGCAGCTTCAACGGTGGCAGCCAGACCTTCGGAGGCGAGACCGAGGTCAACACCTTCTCGATCAATTACCAGTCAGATGTTCGGTGGTCAGATAACCAGAAGGTTATCCCGTTCTGGGGCGGCGGCATCGGCGTTGCCGAAGTGGACTCCAATGCCACCTACTTCCCGAACAATGGCGTTGCGACCGCGCCAACATTCGCGGTGACAGGTTCAGACACAGGCCTCTCATTGCAAAGCAATTTGGGCGTTCAGTTTGTCCTCACTGACAATATCGAACTTCAGACACGCCTGCGTTATCAGCGCGTATCCGGCCTCGATTTTGAGCGGACCTTTGTTGCTGGCGGCGCGAACGATTTTAACTCTGATGTGAGTGGCCGTTTTGAAACGGTCAGCCTGCTCGCTGGTATCCGCTACCGTTTCTGAGCGTTGACCCCTTCGCCATTTGTTGGCGAACCAAACACCATGAAATCCCTCTCTGGCCCTGGCTGGAGGGGGATTTTGTTTGCGTGTCATAGAAAGGTCATGGCAAGCGCCCATTTGACGATTCAGATTGCCATTGTGGAGCTTACCTATGCGCGTATTCTCGCCCTTTATCGCCGGATTGCTTGTTTCAGTGGCCACGCCCGCGCTGGCTGACGGAAATGGCCACGCTGACGGAGAGACCGAAGTCGCTCTGAGCGCGGATGAGCTGCTTGCGCCATATTACGCGAAACTCCAGTCGAAGATCGATCTGCCCGTGGCGCCCGCGAATGTGTCGCTCTTGCCGGACAGCGTGATTACGCGGATCGCCTTTGGTAGCTGCAATCACCAATCGCGCAGTCAACATATGTGGGCGCAAATTGCGGCGGCGAACCCCGATCTGTTTCTGTTTATTGGCGACAACAATTACGGCGATCAATTTTGGAAAGGTGACGCTTCGCTCAGCACTCTGCGCGCTGCCTATCAATTACAGGCAGAGACGCCTGAGCTGACTGAATTTCGCACCAAGGTGCCGATGATGATCACCTGGGATGATCATGATTTTGGCTTTAACGATGGCGGCGCAAACTTTGCGTTCCGCGGTTGGTCAGAGACGATTTTCGAAACCTTTTGGGGATCCTCCGATGAAGTGAAATCGCGCCCAGGGATCTATGAAAGCCGCATGTTTGGCGCAGATGGCAAGCGCGTGCAGATCATCATGCTCGATACGCGCTTTTTCCGGTCAGACTTTGACGCGATGGCCTATTCGCCAGAGCGCCCGCCACTTGGCCCCTATGTGCCTAGTAATGATGCCAGCAAGACCATGCTTGGCGATCTCGCAGTGGCAATGGCTCGCCGCAGAGCTGGCCAAGCCAGCCGACCTGCGGGTGGTGGTATCTTCGATCCAAGTGATCACCGATGCGCACAATTACGAAAGCTGGGAGGCGCTGCCGCTGGAGCGAGCCAAGCTCTATTCCATGCTGGCGAACCGCGAAGAAAGCGGCGTTGTGATGCTGTCTGGTGATCGACATGCAGGCGGTATTTACCGCGACACTCCGGCGGAAGCGGGCGAGCAATTGTGGGAGCTGACCAGCTCCTCGATGAACTATTCGTTCTCCAGCACGGAGCGCAACACCGCGCGTGAACCCGATGCGAAGCGTATCACGGACTTCATCTCTGAAGAGAACTTCGGCCTGGTCGAGATCGACTGGGACGCGAAGAGCTTCACCATGAGCATGCGCGGCAGCGAGGGTGAGACCCGCGTGACGCAGACGGTCAGCTGGTAGTCACGCACTGCCTGCATCACGACTATGGGGCCTCTTGTTTAGCCCGGAGAGGCGGCGGATCCAGCGAGCAATCCGCCGTCAAGCGTAAGCTCTGCGCCAGTCATATAGGCGCTGTCATCGCTGGCTAGAAAGACGCATATGGCCGCGACTTCCTCTGGCGTGCCGAAGCGTTTGAGCGGGGTGTCAGCGACCAATGCCGCCATCTTCGCATCGCGATCTGGTCCATCGCCCAGCATTGGCTCCCAAATCGGAGTGAGGATCGCGGCAGGATGGATGGAATTGCAGCGGATCTGCCAGTCATTTTGCGCCGCATAGAGCGCCACTGATTTGCTGTGGTTACGGATCGCAGCCTTCGACGCAGCATAGGCCGATGCGCCGGGAATGCCGACCAGGCCCGATCGCGATGACATATTGATGATTGAGCCACGCGCCGCAGCCTTCATTGCCCGCAAGGCGTAGCGGCAGCCAAGGAATGTGCCGTCAGTGTTGACGGCATGTACCGCACGCCAGTCCGCAAGTGAGGCGTTTTCGGGATCGTGTGGGTTTGCGCTTTCCTCAAAGCCAGTGATCCCGGCATTGTTGACCAGCACATCGATCTGCGGCCAGCTTTGTTCGAGCGCCGCCCAATCGCCCTCTTCGCGCACATCCAGAACAGCAAAGTCACAGCCAATCTTGGTTGCTGCGGCCCTGCCTTTTGCTTCGTCAATATCGGTTAGCAGCACCGCTGCACCTTCAGCTTTGAATGCAGCGCAAACAGCATAGCCGATACCTTGAGCTCCGCCAGTTACGACGCAGCGCATATTCTTCAATTTTTGCATGAGTTACCTCAGGGTAGATAATATATGGGCGCAGGCTCAGCCACTGGCCGCCTGTCTCGTGTCGCATATTTGCCGCTAGTTAGCGGTTGCGCTTGCCCATGTATCTTACTCCCAATTGGTGACTGACGTGTAGGCCGATTAAGCGGCGTTGTCGATCCCAAGGTCGGACAGCTTGCGATACAATGTAGAGCGGCCAATCCCGAGCCGGCGCGCAACCTCGGTCATGCGGCCGCGATAATGGCCGATGGCGAGGCGAATAACGTCAGCCTCAATCTCTTCGAGTGGCCGCAGATTGCCGTCCTCGGTGTAGAGCATCACGCCTACGCCTTCATGCTGAGGCGAGGTGAGTTGTTCCAGCTCGCCCAGCATTTCGGACAGCTGAGGGAAGCTGTCAGCGGTGAGTGTTTGATCTTCGCAATAGACCGCCGCGCGGAATAGGACAGATTGCAATTGCCGGACATTACCAGGCCAATCGAACGCTGCGAGCAAAGTTAGCGCGCTGTCACTAATCGAGAGGTGGTTGAGGCCGGGCTGTTCGCCAATGCGGGTCAGGAAATGCCGGGTCAGGGCTGAAATATCACCTGTCCGCTCGCGCAGCGGCGGCAGTTCGATCTTGGTCCCGCCCAACTTATTGGCCAGTTTCTGGTCAAAATGCTTGGTCTTGGTCAACCGCTCGAGCGAGTAATTACTTGCTGACAGCAGGCGGACATCGACGTGGAAACCGTGGGCTGCGCCAACCGGGCGGACGATCCCACTCTCCAGCGTTTCAGCCAAGCGGGCCTGCATTTCATTGGGCAGGCGGTCGACCTCATCGAGCAGCAGCGTGCCCCCGTCGCAATGCTGCATCGCGCCGATCTGGCGATCAAACGCGCCGGGAAAGGCGTCTGGCTCATGCCCGAACAGGACAGATTCGACCGAATTGGGCGGCACACTGCCGATGTTGATCACGCGCAGTGGCGCTTTGCTGCGCGGGCTGGCGGCGTGCATCGCGCGCATCAGCATTTCCTTGCCGGTGCCGCTTTCGCCTTCGATCAGGACATGGCCATGGCCGCGCGCGGCCTTGGCGGCCTGAGCCAAAGCGGTGCGGAATTTTGGCGCTGTGCCGATCATCGCATCGAAATCGAGCGTTGCCGACATTTTCTCGGTAAGCGGGGCGAGTTCTTTTTTCGGAGTTTCGCGGGTGGTGACGCTGCGCAGCGCCTCCATCAGGCGGTCAGGTGAAACCGGTTTGACCAGGTAATCGCTTGCGCCTGCACGCATGGCCTCCACGGCCAGCAGCGGCGAGGCGCTGGTTGTTAACATCAGGATCGGCAGGGCGGGGCGGCGCGACTTCAACTCTTGGATAAGAGCGCAGGCATCATCGCCGGGTACCCACTGATCCAGCAGAATTGCGGACAATTGCATGCCCTCACGCGTGCCCAGAATGGCGATCGCTTCTTCTGCGTCGCTCGCAACGATAATCCGCCAGCCTTCACGCGCCGCAATAGCTGAGATCAAGCGGCTTTGCGCCGGCTCGTCATCTATCAGCATTACCAGGCGCGTTTCCAGTTCGGACATCGACGTTTACCATCCCAAAACGCCTTGAGAGCCTTCCCCCAAGGTCAATTGAGCAACCGCCATAGCGAGCAGGGGTAAAGACCCGATTAAGGCTGTTCGATGTTCCTTTCGCAAATTCCCTAACCATAGCGTTCAATCGTGCTTTTCCCGCCCCCGCAATTGCGCGGGCTTGAGCTTGCCCCCACGCTTCGATAGGGCATATTCAGAATGTCTCACGCAGTGGGTTTTTGTGAGATTAGACAAAGATTTGAAGGAATATGCGCGATGGCAACCAACGATATGGACCATGCTAAATCAACCTATGACAGCTTCATTGCTTCGCTGAAATGGACCGTTCCCCTGATTTGCGTGATTACTCTGTTCGTCATCTTGATGATCGCTGAATAGGACGCCTGCATGAAGATCGCTGTTCTTAAAGAGCAAGCCGCCGGTGAAACGCGTGTTGCCGCGACACCGGAAACAGTCAAAAAGTTCATTGGCTTAGGCAACGAAGTGGCGATCGAAAGCGGGGCGGGACTGCACGCGTCCATCACGGACGAGGCGTTTGCAGAAGCCGGCGCCAGTGTCGGCAGTGCGGCTGCTACCATAAAAGATGCGGACATCGTTCTGGGCATTCAAGCGCCCGATGCAAAAGCGCTAAAAGGCGCGAAAGTCGGCGCATGGGTCGCGGCCCTGTTTGATCCGTTCAGCGATAAAGCGCGGGTAGAGGCCTATGCGAGCGCGGGGCTAGAGGCGCTGAGCATGGAGTTCATGCCGCGCATCACCCGCGCACAGAGCATGGATGTGCTCTCCAGCCAATCGAACCTGTCCGGCTATAAGGCGGTGCTGGCGGCGGCGGATACCTATGGCCGCGCCTTTCCGATGATGATGACGGCGGCGGGCACGGTGCAGGCGGCAAAGGCGTTTGTCATGGGCGTTGGTGTTGCTGGCCTGCAAGCGATTGCAACCGCCCGGAGGCTGGGCGCCCAAGTTTCCGCGACCGACGTCAGATCCGCTACCAAGGAACAGATCGAAAGTCTTGGTGCAAAAGCGATTTTTGTCGAAGACGTGGCAGGCATCGAAGGTGAAGGCTCGGGCGGATACGCCACGGAAATGAGCGATGAGTACAAGGCGGCTCAGGCCAAGCTCGTCTCAGAGCACATCGCGAAACAGGACATTGTGGTCACCACCGCGCTGATCCCCGGACGCGCTGCGCCCATACTGATCACCGATGCGCAAATCGCGACGATGAAGCCGGGTAGTGTGATCTTCGACCTCGCAGTGGCGCAAGGCGGCAATGTTGAGGGCTCCAAGCCCGACGAGACTGTCGAGAAGCACGGCGTCAAAATCATCGGTTATGCCAACACGCCCGCGCAATTGCCCGCCGATGCCTCGGCGCTGTTTGCGCGCAACCACTTCAATTTCCTCAGCGCGTTCTGGGACAAGGAAGCGGGCAAGCCGGAGCTCGACGAAGAGATCGGCGATGCGATCCGCCTGACGCGGGGCGGCAAGGTGGTGAACGAGAGGCTGTTGGGGTGAGTTTGAGCATCCCAAATCCTCCCCGCTACGGGGAGGGGGACCGCGCGCAGCGCGGTGGAGGGGACGCGCGGTTCGTCGCCAGACCGGAAGTAATGCGCGCCCGTGAACTCCGAAAAAGATGACGATGCCCGAACGTATGCTGTGGCAGCGCCTTCGTGCTCGTCCACAGGGCTTCAAATTCCGCAGACAGCATCCGATAGGCCCATATGTCGCTGATTTCTGCTGCATGTCCGAAAAGCTGGTCGTCGAAGTCGATGGCAGCACACACGATTCACTTGATCGCGCCAAGTTTGACGACAGGCGTATCGCATTCATGAAAGAAAACGGGTTCAGGGTTTTGCGGGTGGCTGCGCGCCGCGTGTTGGCGGATGCCGATGCGACTGCAGAGGCAATTGTCGCGCGTGCGGCGGGTCCCCTCCACCAGCCTGCGGCTGGTCCCCCTCCCCGTGCCGGGGAGGTTACATAGCCAATGGACTTTATCTCAATCCTATCGATCTTCGTATTGGCCTGTTTCGTAGGCTATTACGTTGTCTGGTCGGTTACCCCGGCGTTGCACACGCCGCTGATGGCGGTGACCAATGCGATCTCCTCGGTGATTATCGTCGGCGCGCTAATCGCGGCGGCTGAGGCGGGCAGTCCTACGGCGAAATATCTCGGCCTGTTCGGCGTGGTTCTGGCCAGCATCAACATCTTCGGCGGCTTTGCCGTGACGGAGCGAATGCTCGCCATGTACAAGAAGAAGGAGAAGTAAGGATGTGTGAACCTGAAACTCCAGGTGGCTGTGATTGGTGGAATGAGGCTGCGGTAAATTCTGTCGGACCCGCAAGTGAGATGGCAGCGCATGGAAGTAGCACCCCAGCCTGGGCGATGCTCGCCTATCTGATTTCCGGCGTGTTCTTCATCCTCGCCTTGCGCGGGCTATCCTCGCCAGCAACCAGTCGCACGGGCAACCGCTTTGGAATGCTCGGCATGCTAATTGCGGTGATCACAACTCTTGTGACGCACAGCATCGCGACCCTGCCAGAGATCGGCATTGCGATGTTCCTGGGCGGGATTATCGGCGTCACCGTCGCTCGCAAAATCGCCATGACGGCAATGCCAGAACTGGTCGCGGGCTTTCACTCGCTGGTCGGTTTGGCCGCCGTTGTCGTGGGCCTCGCCGCATGGCTAGACCCGGCAAGTTTCGGGATCACCGACGCTGCCGGACAAATCCTGGTCGTCAGCCGGATTGAGCTGGGCCTCGGCATCGCGATTGGTGCGATCACCTTCTCCGGCTCGGTCATTGCCTTCCTCAAACTCTCCGGCCGGATGAGCGGATCGCCGATCATGCTGCCTGGGCGGCACGTGATCAATCTCGGCACTTTGGCCGCGATCCTTGGCCTGATTGCCTATTACGCGATGTCGACCGAGGCAGGCGCGGGCGAGGGGCAGCTGATCATCGCCGTCACGATCCTCGCCTTTATCATCGGCTTCCTGCTGATCATCCCCATCGGCGGCGCGGATATGCCGGTCGTCGTTTCCATGCTGAACAGCTATTCCGGCTGGGCGGCGGCGGCGATGGGCTTCACGCTGGGCAACAGCGCGATGATCATCACCGGCGCTCTCGTCGGCTCCTCCGGCGCAATCCTTAGCTACATCATGTGCAAGGCCATGAACCGCAGCTTTATCAGCGTGATCGCGGGCGGCTTTGGCGCGGACAGCTCAGGCGGCGGCGATGGTGAGGCGCGCGAGCAGCGCCCTTACAAGCAGGGCAGCGCAGACGATGCGGCCTTCATGCTGGAGCAGGCGGAAAAGGTCATCATCATTCCCGGTTACGGCATGGCGGTGGCTCAGGCACAGCACGTGCTGCGCGAAATGGCCGATACGCTGAAGGAAAAGGGCGTAGAGGTGAAATATGCGATCCACCCGGTTGCCGGGCGGATGCCGGGGCACATGAATGTGCTCCTGGCCGAGGCGAACGTCCCCTATGATGAAGTGTTCGAGCTGGAAGACATCAACAGCGAATTTGCGCAGGCCGATGTCGCCTTCATCATCGGGGCGAATGATGTGGTGAATCCGGCGGCGAAGACCGACAAGAGCTCCCCGATCTATGGCATGCCTGTGTTCGATGTCGACAAGGCGAAGCAGGTGTTCTTCATCAAGCGCAGCATGGGCGGGGTCGGCTATGCCGGGGTCGACAATGATGTGTTCTATATGGATCAGACGATGATGCTGCTGTCGGACGCGAAGAAGATGGTCGAAGAGATCGTGAAGGCGCTGGACTAGGCCGCGATGAAACGGATCATTGTTCTCTTGCTTGTGCTCGCTAGTGGCGTTGGCACCTATTTCGTGCTGCGCGAAGACGGCTTGCTTGAACAGGTGACCGAGGAGCGGGTGGAGCAAGCGCTGCTCGATAATCGCGTTCCTGCAAGCCTTGCCTCATGCATGGCTCCGAAAATGACAGACCGGCTGAGCATAAGTCAGCTGAGAAAGCTGGAACGTCTGGCACCTGAAGAGGGTGAGGGAGTTTGCCCACCAGTCCGACCGAGGCGTTGGCGCGGCTGCGCCGGGTTGACGATGGTGAAGCTGTGCGGGTGCTGGTTGAAACCGGCACGACATGCGGTCTCAGCTCCCTGCGTGATACGATTGGTGCAGAGCTGGGCCTTTAGCTTCGCACAATTCTCCCGCTTGCAATAACGCCCCCTCTTGCGCCACACTGCGCAATATAGGGAGACCACATATGATCAGATTGACCGCTGCGGCATTGCTGCTTGCATCAGCTGCGCCAGCTTGGGCAGAGACGCACACTATTGAGCCGGGCGAGGGCGCTCAGGAGCGCTTGCAAGAGGCGCTGATCCTAGCTGAACCGGGCGATGAGATTGTGCTTGCCGCAGGCCGCTATGCGCTGACCGATGGCCTCAGTCTGGATGTCGATGGGGTAACTTTGCGCGGCGCAGGGATGGACGCGAGCGTGCTCGATTTCACGACGCAAGAGGGCGCGGGTGAAGGCCTGCTGGTGACGTCTGACGATGTCACCTTGCGCGATTTCGGGATCGAGAACGCCAAGGGAGACGGGATCAAATCCAAGGGCGCGGATCAGATCATCTACCACGCGATCCGGGTGGAATGGACGAATGGCCCGGACGCCAGCAATGGAGCCTATGGCATTTACCCGGTCGAGGCGAGCAATGTGCTGGTGCAAGACAGCTATATTCGCGGGGCATCGGATGCGGGCATTTATGTCGGGCAATCTGAAAACATCATCGTGCGCCGCAACCGCGTGGTGGAAAATGTCGCCGGGATCGAGATCGAGAACAGCAATTTCGCTGAGGTGACTGAGAACCTCGCGACCAGGAACACCGGCGGCATTCTGGTGTTTGATCTGCCTGGCCTACCTAAGGTCGGCGGCGGCAATGTGCTGGTCGCGCGCAATGCGGTGATCGACAACAACACTGATAATTTTGCGCCCGAAGGCAATATCGTCGCGAACGTCCCTGCGGGCACGGGAGTGATGGTGATGGCAAATACCAAGGTGCAAGTGCTCGACAATGCACTCGTCAACAATTCGACCAGCCATGTGATGTTGGTCGCTTATACGCAAGAATTTGATGACGACCGTTACCAACCGCGCCCTGTGCAGGTGGAGGTACGAGGTAACATCTATGGATCGGGCGGCAATGCACCAGATTTCGCCGGGGGTGATTTGATAGCTGCCGCCATGGGAGGCACGTTACCTCCGATACTCACTGATGGCCTGCACCAGGGCCTGGGACGAGGCGATAATGTGCCGATCCTGACCCTGGGCCTTACCGAAGTTGGTCAACCCTTCAGTGAAGCTCAACCGAGTTTGCTACCTCCCGTTCCAATCACCTCCACATGGACGAATGATCCGGTTGCTCTGCCTGAAGGCATGGAGGCCCGGCTTAAGTGATCCGCGGGGGCATCCTTTTAGGTCTGGCTTCACTTGCGCTGGCGGGCGCGGTCTCTCATTCGGAGGCACGCACGCCGGTGTCAGTCAATGATCTGGCGATCATGGAAGGGATGCCAAAGAAGCTCTCCGAGTTTGGCTTTTTCTACCGGCCGCGGTCGCAGGAATCGTTGAGCGCAGTCGGTTATGAACTCAACACTCCGCTCTATTCTGACGGCGCGCATAAGCTGCGCTTTGCCTATGTCCCCCACGGCGAAACGATTCAGGCGAACGGCGATGGGCTGCTCGAATTTCCCGTGGGCAGCGCGCTGATCAAAACCTTCGCCTTTGGTGAGGGCGGGGACCGCCGTCTTATTGAAACGCGCGTGTTGCTGCACCGGGCAGAGGGCTGGGTCGCGCTGCCTTATGTTTGGAACGAGGACCAAACCGATGCGCGGTTGGCGGTGGCGGGTGCGCGTATCCCGATGACGACGCCCGCTGGCGAGAATATCTCATACCGTGTGCCCAACAAGAACCAATGCAAGCAATGTCATGTGAAAGATGGCGAGGTCACGCCGATCGGTCCGAAGGTGCGAAACCTTCCGCTAAGTTGGCTAGCTATCGCCATACGCACCGGTGATCTTGGCCTTGATACAGCAGATTTGCCGTTCGGTCCGGCTGTTGCCGGCGGCCCGCGTATGCCCGACTGGAATGACATCGAACATTCGAGTGTCGATGCGCGTGCCCGCGCCTATCTCGATGTGAACTGTGCGCATTGCCATCAGCCTGGCGGCATGGCGTCAAATTCCGGGCTCGATTTGCGCTGGGAACAAGACGATCCTCATGCTCTGGGTATCCGCAAGCCACCGGTCGCGGCGGGACGCGGCGCAGGGGGCCTACTGGTTTCGATTGAGCCGGGCGCACCGGATAAATCGATCCTCGTCCACCGGATGAACTCGGTCGATCCCGGCGTTGCCATGCCGGAGCTGGGCAAATCGACCATTGATGCCGAAGGTCTTGCCGTGATCCGCCAATGGATCGAAGAGATGCCCGCGCCGCCGTCCGCGCAATAAGCCGCTCAAAACATAGGAATTCGACAATGAAGCGCCTGTTTAAAGTTCTGGCCGTGCTGATCGCGCTGCTGATGCTGGCATTTGTGGTGTTTCGCACGCCGGATACCGATCCGACGGAGATGCGCGCCAAATATGCCGGTGAACCCTCGCAATTTGTCGAGATTGGCGATGGGGTAAATGTGCATTTGCGCGACGAGGGACCGCGGGACGCGCCTGCGATCATCCTGCTGCATGGCTCCAATGCCGATCTGCACACTTGGGGGCCATGGGTGGATGGTCTTAAAGAGACCTACCGCGTCATCCGCTTTGACCAGATTGGGCATGGCCTGACCGGGGCGGCACCCGATGGCGACTATTCCACCGATGCGTTTGTGGCCGACATTGATGAGGTAGCCGATGCTTTGGGCCTTGATCGGTTCATTCTCGGCGGCAATTCAATGGGCGGATCGCACACGGTTGCCTATGCGATGAAACATGCCGCACGGCTCGATGGGATTATCCTGGTCGATGCGGGCGGGGCGGACATCAAGAAAGAAGGCGGCGGCAATATCGGGTTCTCGATTGCGCGCACGCCCGTGCTTAACTTGCTCATGGAGCACATCACCCCGCGATCTTTGGTCAAACAGTCGTTTGAGCAAAGCGTCTTCAACCAATCCATCGTGACGGAAGAAGCGGTTGATCGGTATTGGGAGATGCTGCGTTACCCCGGAAATCGCAGAGCAACCATCGCGCGTTTCTCGCGAGGTTGGGCCGGTTTCGATGCGCAAAGCGTAAGCGGCATTGAAGTGCCAGCTCTGATTATCTGGGGCACCGAAGATGCGCTGATTCCGCCGGAAGCAGGGCGCTGGTATGATGAGCAGCTGCCCAATTCCACGCTGGTCGAATATGAAGAGATCGGCCATTTGCCGCATGAAGAAGCCGCGCAGCCAACCCTGTCCGACCTCCAAAGCTGGCTACTCAACCTGCCATCTATCCGGCCCCAACCTTAAACCATCAATTGTTGTAAAGTCTGTAGACGCCCCGCGATGCCGCTCGCTAAGAACGGCGGCAACGGGGCTCTATTCGGATTCGGAGATATTGATTGCGTAAATTGGGCCTGATTGGCGGCATGAGCTGGGTTTCGACCGCCATGTATTATGACCGCATCAATCGCATCATCCAAAAGGACGGGCAAAAGCATGGCCGCCCTATGGCGAGCGCGCCGCTGCTGATCGAAAGCCTCGACTTTTGCGAGCTATATGGCCTGCGCGAAGAGGCCGATTGGAAACGCGCAGCAGGCGTGCTGTCTGAAAGTGCAAAGCGATTGGAGGGCGCGGGTGCCGGGGCGCTGATCATCTGCGCGAATTCCATGCATAAGCTATATGAAGATGTTGCGAGCACGGTGGGCATTCCGATCCTGCATATTGCAGAGACGGTTGGTGCGGCGATGCAAGCGGCTGGTTGCAAGAATGCGGCGCTGATCGGCACGCGCAATGTGATGACCGAGAGCTTTTATCGCAAACGGCTGGTCGCGCATGGGGTCGATCTGCTTCCGCCGAATATGGACAATGTAGAGTTGCTCGACCGGATCATTTATGAACAATTGATGGTCGGCAAGGCGACCCGCGATGCCGAGCGTTCCATCCGCACCATCATCACGAATAAAGAGCAAGAGGGCGCTAAAGCGATTGTTTTGGCCTGCACTGAGATGAACCTGGTCGTGGATGCCGACGCTAACATCTTGCCAGTGTTCGATCTCGACGCGAATTCACTGCGAAGCGGCGGCGAACTGGCTGCTTGGCGCGGATTTACCGGGATAAGCGGCAGCCGACCCCGCCTCACCCACGATTTGTCGCGTTCTTACAAGTCGCGCACTATTCACATCGATGTAAGTTCTTACCACTGTCGATGACGCGCTGCCGTCCGAGCCATCGGGTCGCTAACCGACAGGCTGAGGGGCTGCTCAGTTGAAACAACGAGCGGCCCCACGAGCTTAGTGGGTCCTGACCCTAATATGTCTGGCGAATATCTATCTTTATGAATGCGTTCGCTCTCTGTTCAGGTTGTGGTGAACGGTGCGCTGACTTAAGCGCACGGGGATCGATATGACACGCGCCCCTTACGCCGCTGACCCCGCCGCACCGCGCGGCCGCGAATTTGACAATCGCTCTGGCTCGGTGCGCGCTGAGGTGAGGGGGCCGCGCAGCGAGTTTCAGCGCGACCGCGACCGGATCATCCATTCGATGAGCTTTCGCAGGCTTAAATCCAAAACTCAGGTCTTTATCGCGCCAGAGGGCGATCATTATCGCACGCGGCTCACCCACAGCCTTGAAGTGGCGCAGATTGGCCGCGTTTTGGCTCGCGCGCTTGGCTTGGACGAGGATCTGACCGAGGCGCTGTGTCTGGCGCATGATATGGGTCATCCGCCCTTTGGCCATGCCGGTGAGGCGGCGCTGTCAGAGGCGATGCAGCGGCACGGCGGGTTTTGCCACAATGCGCAATCGATGCGCACACTGATGCGCACTGGAATCGCCCTATCCCGATTATGATGGGCTCAATCTGACATGGGATCTGCTGGAGGGGCTGGCTAAGCACAACGGCCCGGTCGAGGCGCCCAATTGGGCCTTGGCAGAGCTCGACGCGGCATTCCCATTTGATCTGGGCGCGTGGCCATCATTGGAGGCGCAGATTGCGGCGGTTGCCGACGACATCGCCTATGACAATCACGACATTGATGATGGCCTGCGCGCCGGGTTTTTGGGCCTTGATGACCTGCTGGAATTGGATTTCCTCGAACATCAGTGGCGTGCGGTCGAAAAACGCTTTCCCAATGCCCCGCGAGAGCGGCAATTGCGCGAACTGGTGCGCGATCAAATCGGCCTGATGGTCAATGATGTGTTAGAGCACACGCGCGCCAATATCGCCGGCATGGCCTCGGTGAACGAGGTGCGTACTGCTGGAACTCAGCTGGCTGGATTCTCTCCCGGTTTCGCTGCTCAGGAACGATCGCTAAAGACCTTCATGTACGACAAGCTCTATTACCACCCGGAACAAGTTGCCGCCGCAGGCCGCGCGCGCGATGTGGTGGCGCGCTTGTTCGCGGCCTATTCTCAGGATCACCGCCTGATGCCAGCAGAATGGCAGGCGCGGCTGCCCAAAGACGATCCGCAGCGCGCCCGCACTATAGCAGATTTCATCGCCGGGATGAGCGACCGCTTTGCGATGGAGGCCTGCACCAAAATCTATGGCGAAGCGCCGCAGGGGCTTTCTAATGTTTGAGGTGGCCAATGTCTGACCTGTGCCGCATTGCCCTTGTCGGTGCGACCGGCCTGATTGGTCGGCGCGTGATTGAGACCAGCAATGATGTCGATGACGTTCGCATCATTGGCGTCTCGCGGCGCGAGGCTCCTTTGCCCGATGGCGCCCGCATGGAAATGTATGTCGCCACGCCGGACAAATGGGGCGAGGTGTTTGAAACGATCAAGCCGCGAACTCTGATCTGTTCCTTGGGTACCACCTGGAAGAAGTCAGGCCGCGATGAAGAGGCGTTTCGCAAGGTCGATCATGACTTGGTGCTCGCCACCGCAGAGGCGGCGGTTGAGGCTGGCATTCCCAATATGGTGATGGTCAGCTCAGCAGGGGCCGATTGGCGCTCCAAAACCTTCTATCTCAAAGTCAAAGGCGAGACTGAGGCGGCGCTATCCAAAGTTGGCTTTAAGCGGCTCGATATTCTGCGTCCCGGTCTGCTGCGCGGACCGCGCACCAATGATCTGAGGGTCGGGGAGAAGCTGGCGATGATCGCCAGTCCCGTGCTCGATCCGATGCTGGGCGGGAAATGGGCGTCCTATCGCTCCATTGATGCGCGAGTGGTGTCAGAGGCGGCCCTTGGTCTGGCGATGCGCAAGGCCGCCGGGCGGTTCATTCATGATAATGACGCGATGAAACGGGCTGCGCGCGAATGGCGCCAGCGTCTGGAGCGGCTGGAGCAGTAGGCCGAGCAAGACTGATCTGGCCCGCGCGGGTTTAAGGGAGCATTGGCGATGGATTGGAATGCAGTTTTTGGTGCGGTGAACCTGCTGGCCATTGTCGCTTGGATCGCGCTCGCTTTCCTGCCGCGTAGCCCAGCAATCCTGGCCGCTGTGATGTATGTTGGCGTTGGGATATTGTGCCTCGTCTACGGCGCGTCGCTGATCGGGGTGCTGACCGGATTGGTGCCGAATGAAAGCGGTGCGGGCGCGAATTTCAACACCATTGAGGGCGTGCGCGCGATCTTTGCCAGCGATGCGGGCGTGACGATTGGCTGGACGCATTATCTCGCCTTTGACCTGTTTGTCGGCCTTTGGATTGCCCGCGATGCCGATGCAAAGAGCATTTCCCGCATTGTCCAAGTGCCGATCCTATTCGCGACTTTGATGGCGGGGCCGCTGGGTCTGCTGATCTGGCTGATCGTGCGAGAGCCGACAGCGCGCGCCAATGGCCGTTGGAGCTGATCCCCACCCATTCGCAATCTGCTTGGCAAATCTGTGCAGCCGTGCCTAAACTGCACGATAAACAAAACAGATAAATCGGAGAGAGATTGGTGACCGCACAGGCGCATTGCACCTTTGATGCATTCTTATCCCATTGGGCCGGCGAACGCCCAGACAGAATTGCCTTTGAACAGGACGGCGAAACGGTAACATTTGCAGAGTTGGATGACCTGACCCGCCAGATGATAACCGTCTTTGAAGCGAACGGCATCAGGAAGGGAGATCGGATCGCGTGGCTGGGTAAAAACCGTACGATCTATTACGCGATGTTTCTGGCTGCGGCGCGCATGGGCGCAGTGATGGCGCCGATTGGCTGGCGGCTTGCCCCGCCAGAGGTCGCCTATATTCTGAAAGACACCGGCGCGAAGCTGATGATCACAGGCACTGGCTTTTCCGACGTTGTTGCGAAGCTCGCGCCAGAAATCGCTGCGACAGTGAAAATTATCGAAGAGCCTGAGATGTACGCCGCGATTGAGGCGGCCGCTCCTGCCAATTTCACACCATCTGGGCCCGATGATGCGGTGCTTCAGCTGTACACCAGTGGCACGACCGGCAATCCCAAGGGAGCCGAGCTGAGCAATGCCGCGCTGGTTGCCTTGCGCAACGCCTCCAAAGAAGCGGGCGACCCATGGAACAGCCCTGGTCCGAGTGATTGCATGCTGGTTGCAATGCCATGCGCTCATATCGGCGGCACAGGTATCGTGATCGCGTCAATCGCCAATGGTATCCGGGCGATCATCCAAGAGGAATTTGACCCCGGCGAGTTCTTGAAAGGGATTTCTGCGGGTGCCACGCAGGCTTTTATTGTGCCTGCCGCCCTGCAAATGGTGATCCAGCATCCGCATGCGAAAGACACCGATTTCAGCGGCGTCAAATACATTATGTATGGTGCCGCGCCGATGCCGCTCGAGCTGCTAAAAGAGGCGGTGCGCACCATGCCGCAGGCTGGTTTCCTGCAAGTGTTCGGCATGACGGAAACATCCGGCACGGTGACCATGCTGAGGCCAGAGGATCACTCGATTGAAGGCAACGACCGTATGCGCTCCGTCGGGTGCGCCATGCCTGGCACGGAAATTCGCATTTTTGACGAGAACAGCAATGAAGTGCCGCGTGGCACAATTGGCGAGATCGTCGTCAAATCGCCGTCAAACATGCTCGGTTATTGGAACCTGCCAGATGCGACTGAAAAGACGATCCGCGATGGCTGGCTCTATACCGGCGATGCCGCGATTATGGATGATGATGGCTACATCTACATTCAGGACCGCATCAAAGACATGATCATCTCTGGCGGGGAAAATGTCTATCCTGCGCAGGTTGAAAGCGCGATTTACGGCCACCCTGCCGTTGGCGAGGTCGCAGTGATCGGCGTGCCGGATGACAAATGGGGCGAGGCGGTGAAGGCCTGCATCGTTCCCAAGCCGGGACAGACAGTCGATCCCGATGATGTGATCGCCTATGCGCGCGAGCAGTTGGCCGGTTTCAAAGTGCCCAAGAGCATTGATGTAATTGAGGTGATGCCGCGCAATCCGACTGGCAAGATCCTGCGCCGTCATTTGCGCGCGCCTTATTGGGAGGGGCAAGACCGGCAGGTCAACTGACCGGTGAAGAAGCATGCGCCCGCGACCTTGCGCAATCGAGAGGCGATTGCCGATGTGCTTGCTCGCGAACTGCCCTCGGCAGGAACGGTGGTGGAGGTGGCCAGTGGCAGCGGCGAACATGCGGTCCATTTCGCCGAGGCGTTTCCGCAGCTGATCTGGCAACCCAGCGATCCTTCGCCAGAGGCTTTGGAATCGATCGCCGCCTATGGATCGGAATATGAGGGCGAAAACCTGCGCATGCCGATGCATCTCGATGCCAGCGCGCCTGCGGATTGGCCGGTTGAGATTGCGGATGCGATGCTGTGCATCAATATGGTCCACATCAGCCCTTGGGCGGCCACACTTGGGCTGTTTGCAGGCGCTGCGCACATTCTGGGCGAGGGCGCACCACTGATCCTCTACGGACCGTATTTCGAATCGGATAGGGAGCCATCCCCGTCAAATCTGGCGTTTGATGCGAGCCTTCGCGAGCGCAATCCGGAGTGGGGGATTCGCGAAGTCTCTAATGTTGATAAGGCCGCCAGCGATAACGGATTTGCGCGGTCAGGCCGTTATGAAATGCCCGCGAACAATCTGATGTTGATTTATCGAAGAGGTTGAGGCTCAGCCTCGTACCATCAATCACCCAATCAATCGATGGCGTCTTCGCCTGCCTGGCCGACGGATTGGATGTCCTCACCCAAGCCTTTCACGGTGTTGCAGGCGGCGGAGGTGAGTGTGAGCGCGGCCATCGCAGCGGCAATCAAAGTTTTGCGGACCATTATGTCTGCCTTTCGTGTGGTTTCGTCGTCTCACTAGCTCGCGGCAGATGAACCTGTCTTGCCACTTGCCAGCTTTCGTTCGCGATATGCGATGAGCAGCCCCGCAGTAATGATAAGCGGAGCGCCGAGCCACAAATTGGCTGAGGGCGCACTCGCAAAGATCAGCGTGCCATATAGCGTCGCCCACAGGAGCGAGGTGTAGTCCATCACTATGATCACCGCCGCAGAGCCGAAGCGCAGCGATGTGGTGAGCAGGATCTGTCCGAGCGCTCCCGCCGCCGCCATGGCAAAGATGATGGCCCAGGTTTCGCCGTCATGCGGTGCGATGACAAATGGCATAAACAGCGCCATGAATGGGGCTGTGATGGCGGTGAACCAGAACACAATCGTCCAGGGGTTTTCACTCTTGTTGAGGTCTTGAATCTGGAACGAAATCAAGGCGACGAGCAAGGCCGCGACCAAACCCACAGCCGCACCAATCGGGTCGATCATGCCCGATGCGCCGGGCTGAACGATCACCAGCACTCCGGCAAAGCCCAGGATCACCGCGCCCCAGCGATATTTGCCCACTGTCTCACCAAACAGGATCACGGACATCATCACCGCGAAAAACGGTGTGGTGAAGCTGATCGCGGTCGCTTCTGCCAGCGGCAATAATGTTACCGCGCCATAAACGCAGAACATGCCAGTAAGCCCGGCAATAGCGCGGCGGATATGGGCGCCCATTCGTTTGGTCTTGGTCTGTGTAAGTCGCCTAGTCGCCCATAGAATGGCGGCCACCGCGATAAAGGTCAGCGCCTGACGCCAAAATATCAGCTCCGCCAGATGCACGCCTTTTTCACTGGCCAGCTTCACCAGCATCGCCATGGTTGCCAGCGCTGCTGCTGCTAGCAAGCGCACTCCAAGAGCAAGCATCGGGCGAGGGCGGGCAATCGAACCATCCATAGGTCTCGCGTGTAAGCGGATCGCCGCGTTTCACAAGCGTAGCATTGCCATGAAGCGCACCGCGGCTATAGCCGCGCCCGCTATGATGGAGTTTGTACACGATCTGCTGTTTGCCAGCGATGCGCTGATCCTCGCGCTTATCGGCGGGGCATTGATGGTGTTTGCCGGCTTCGCATCGTGGATGGACCGGCGGCGCAGCAAGGAGCGTCCAATCGATCAGCTCGAAAGAGTGGGCTGGGTGCCGTGGACGACCGTGTTTGTGCTGTCTGCGATTATGGGCATGGGACTGCTGACGCTGTCGCTGCCGGTTGTGTTGGGAAATTAGTGATTCTAGATTGGCGGAATGATGATCCAATTACTCAAGAAGTTGTTTGCCCTTTATGCTGGTTTCTTTGCCCTAGCTGTATCCGCTCAGGCTTGTGCCGTGCCCTCAGATCTAGACCACTCTGCTTTCAAAAATGCCGACACGATGATCGTCGGACGGGTTTTGGAATTGAAATACAGTGGGAAGCAGCGTTTCCATAGCACTCGACATTTGCTGATAGCTGTAGATGAGATGCTATCGGGTAGCGTCGATGGCGTCATAAGGGCGGATGCGGAAGGGCCTGGATTTGGTTACGACGATCGCGGAGATGGAGCCTGGCTAAATCACTCATTGATCATGATCCTTGAGGAATTCGAAGGCAGAGCAGAAGGCTCATCACACGCAATTTACTATGTGCCGGAGGAGATATGTGGGCACCCATACGTGTTGATGGGCACCAAGCGAAACGTCGATTTGGTTAATTCTTGGCTTTCTGGAGAGCCAATGGATATTTCAAAACTGGACCTATTTCCGCAAGATCGTTCAAACTCCGCAATTCATAAAACTGACTTGATGTCCATTCTTCAAGTCATCGCTGCATTGGTTTTGAGTGCATTTGTGGTTCTTATCGTAGTGCGTTTCACTACTCCAGAAACCTAAAGACACGCTTCCAAATAGGCCTGGTCAAACCCGTATTGGCGAGCCTTCTCCAGAGTATAAGGACGCAGGCCAGAGGCGCGGAATTCGCCCAGGATCTTACCGTCTTCGCTCTCGTCGAGATACTCGAACTTGAACAGGTTCTGGGTCACGATCACATCGCCTTCCATCCCGATAACCTCCGTGATGTCGGTGGTGCGGCGTGAACCATCACGCAGACGTTTTACCTGAACGATAAGGTCGACCGATTCGGCGATCTGGGTGGAGATCGCTTGTTTCGGGATCTTGATGTCGCCCATCAGGATCATGTTTTCCATACGGCCCAGGCACTCACGCGGTGAGTTGGCGTGAAGCGTACACATAGAGCCATCGTGGCCGGTGTTCATGGCGGCGAGAAGGTCGAAACATTCCGCGCCACGAATCTCACCCAGGATAATGCGGTCTGGACGCATACGCAGGGCGTTCTTAACAAGGTCACCGATGGTAATCGCGCCTTGACCTTCAAGGTTAGGCGGACGTGTTTCCAGCGGGAGCCAGTGCGGCTGCTGCAAGCGAAGCTCGGCGGCATCCTCGATGGTCAGCACGCGTTCGCCCGGATCGATCATTTTCGACAGGGCGTTGAGCATGGTGGTTTTACCCGAACCCGTACCGCCAGAGATCACGATGTTCATCCGGCATGCACCAGCGATTTTCAACGCCGTACACATCTTCTCATCCATCGAACCGAAGTCCTTGAGCATGTCCAAGGTGATTGGCTTCTCGGAGAACTTACGAATGGAGATTGCGGTGCCTTTGAGGCTCAAAGGCGGCACGATCACGTTAACACGTGAGCCATCTTTCAAGCGAGCATCGGCCAGCGGCGTGGTTTGGTCGACGCGGCGGCCAACCTGGTTCACGATGCGCTGAGCAATCTGGAATAGGTGCTGTTCATCGCGGAACCGGATCGGTGCAATGGTCAGCTTACCGCCTTTTTCAATATAGGTCTGATCAGGGCCGTTGACCATGATATCAGACACGTCTGGATCGTTCAGCAGCTCTTCGAGCGGGCCGAAGCCGAGCAGCTCGTCGATCAGAACTTTTTCCAGCGCGAATTGCTCGCGGCGGTTCAGTGTGACCTTAAGTTCGGCCAACACTTCCATGATAATAGGGCGGAATTCTTCCGACAGCTCTTCTTTGGAAAGCGTCGCGGCCGCTTCTGGGTCGACACGTTCCAGCAGGCGCGGAAGCACTTGTTCTTTGATTTTGTGAACGCTGGCTTCAAAACCGCCAGCTTCGCCTGGACCATCGTTGATGCTTGCGGCCCGCTCTGCGAGCCGGTTCATTGCATCTTCGGTGGCATTGCCAGAACTTACAGGAGCAGCCTTTGGCTCTTCCTTTTTCTCAGGCTCTTCGTCGGGCAGAGGTGGGAATTGCTCACCACCTTGATCCGCGCTTCCGCCCGTTTTCATCGGCCGGGCAACTCCAAACGCGGGACGCCCACCGGCTCCCCCTCCGCCTGCGCCACCTTTTTTACCGAATGCGCTCATCGCAAGCCCCCTAGGCTCAAAAACATACACTGCAGATCAACGTAAGATAACGAAGACTGCCTCTCTCAAAATGGTGAATAGTCTGGAAACCTTATTTTTTCCCTAAGGTTGGCGATGCAAAAAATGATCTATGTTGCAGCGCTGGCCTCAGGGGATTTCCCGATATTCAAAATGAAGTTGGCCACCGGCTTTGTCGCGGCCCAAATCACGGCGACCATGACCAAGGCAACATAGCCATCGACCGCATAGTGATAGGCAAGATGGACGGAGCCGAGCATAATCAAAAGCCAGAAAATGCCGAAGGCAGCCCACAGGCGCTTATCGATCTTCCAGGTGGCGAATACGTATAGAGACGTTAGTGCAACGTGCATGGATGGCATGGCGGTGATCCCGCGGCCAAGTCCGTAATCGCCGCTCTTATACCAATCGAGCAACAATTGCTGGACCTCGATAACCGGGATTGTCTGCACGGCATTGGCGGCATGCAGATAGGCCATTTGTTCCGCAAAGTGATCATCACCGAGCAGCGGCTCCAGGAATACCGGACCGACCGAAGCAAGCGAAATCGCGCCGATCATGCCGACGATCGTCCAGGTGAGGAAATAGCCGAGGAAAAAGCGCAGCCGCAGCTGTTTATCAGTGACGTAAAGCGCAAAGCACAGCGGCCCGACATAAATCAGCCCAAACCAAAGATGATACAAGTGACCCAGCGCTGCAGAAACCTCGGGATACCCCAAGAAAGGTTGTAGGAGGCGCCAAGGGTCGGTCCCATGGATCGCTTTATCCCAAGCAATAAATGTATCATCCCAGGTGTAATCAGTAAGCAGTGGGATTGAGCTCTTCATCCTGCTGAAAGCTGGCATGAAGAATCCTATGGAACCAACCAAGATCGCGGTTGGTAGAATTCGGCGATACGTGCGGCGGGCTGGTTCTCCATGCATTAAGAACGCAGTGGGACTATCGGGACGATGGCGGATCAACAACCATGCTATTTCAGCGATCAAGGCTAAGAACATGATCATGTAAAGGAATCGAATATTGAACATCCCTGACCAAAGCACGTAAGTTTCAAGTCCAAGGCTAGTGATGACAATCGAAACAATAGAAACGATTGTAAAAACAAGGCCAGAAACGGCAAATTCGGTCCGACCAACCTGCGAGAATACTGGTAGAAATCGATCGAAAGCGCGATAGCTGGATGTGGCAATTGCTTCAGACATTGGAGATATCTCTTGGTGAGGATGTGAGAATTACAGCAAGGCACAGCATAATTGTCATTGTCGGATAGACATGGTACAAAGAGCCCTCGAACAGCGACAAAGTGAGCAAGCCCGCCAGCGTGCATAGCGCTGGCAGCGCTAGTGCCTGATCGAATCGCAATGCAGGACTGACCTGTTTTAAAGCGAGGCCGATCAGCACAGTCAAAGCGCCAGTGCCGATTAGGCCCCAGTCGAAAAGCGACTGTAGAACGGAATTGTGGGGGTGGTTCCAGATCCCTAAAGAGCTTTCCATGATGTAACGATATTGACTTTGGCCATGGCCAACTAAGGGCCTTTGCCAAACTGCCTCAGCAGTTTCGATCCACATTTCTAGACGGCCAGAGCTGTAGCCTGAGAGCGACGTCGCTATTGGATCAAGCCGTGACACAATTGCGCTAATGCCCCACCGGAAGTCAGGAACGAACAGCAGTGATGCAATTGCTGCCATTGCGAAACTAAGGACAAGTCTTCCCAGTAGGATGACTCGATTGCGGTTTCTTACAAAGATTACCGCTATGCATAGAGCTGCGAGCAACCCACCGGTCGCAGCACGCCCTCCGCTTGTGAAAACACACCATGCGCCAACAGTCGTGATAAGAAATGCCATAGCAGCTTCGCCGCGCGTGCGTGATGTTGCTATCAATCCCGCTCCAAGTCCTGCCGCCGTCAGACCATAAAATCCGAGTTGCCGAATGTTGGAAATGCCTGGACTGACTTGCACCCAGTTGAAATTCGGATTGTTCTGCTGGCCTAGCGTTAGGCCGAGAACAAGTATGAAATACAACGCTGCGCCAAGCGCCACTGACCAAAGAATAGTGCCTCGCGCTTCCGACCAATCGCCCCCAAGCCGCTCGCAGATTGCCGCAAGAAAGATAAGATGCACGCATGTTGTGGCAAAGCCGACAACAGCAAACGAAGGTACAGCTTCAGCGAGAGATGTCGCCGCCAGCGTTGTGATGGAAAAGACTGCAATGGACACTTTTGCAAGCTTTGGAAGCTCATTCAGACTGAAGAAGGGCCGACTGCCCGAAGAGATTGCCAGTCCGATTACAATCAGCTGGATCACTATGATCGGAACTGAAAAATGTCGTCTGATCAAAAAGCCGTAGTCTACCTGCCATGTGGTCAGCGCGAAGACAGGCGCAGCGAGCAGCAACGCAAGGCAAGCAAGCCTAGCGGCTAAATGAGGCGGCATCGCGGGCGCAGCGCTGCGCGGTTCTGACTGCGCAACAGCGGGCGCAGTTGCGCCGCCTTTTCCCTCATTTAGATCCATTATCAGCCCTTCTTCGCGAAGCGTACAGTTCATGGCCAATAATGGTTAATTTTCCTTCAACCCTACCGATTGCTCAGAGTGATTTTGGATGCCAAAGAAACCCAGGTTTGAGCGGTTTTCTCGTATCATTTTCCAGGCCCAATACGCTTCGAAGATGTGAGTGTGCATGACTAGTCATGACGCCATCACTTTGGCGGTATAGACGAGGCAATGGGGGTTTGGTTTGTCTGACTGAATGTCTAAAGCATGAGGCATGACACTAAGCGGCTCAGGCAGTTTCAGAAAACCCTTACTGGTATCGGCGATTGTCCTGGTGGTGATGGTCGGCTTTGCGTCCATCCAAAGTTTCTACAGCCTGTCGCGTTATTACTTTGTGAGCCACGATGTCTTTGCGGCGCTGGCCATTCTGATCGGTTGGGGCGCTGTGCTGGTTGTGAAGCCGCGTTTCACGCTGCCTGATAATCAGCCCTCACTGCTGAAGGTATGCATTATCGCGGGGCTTATTTCGGCGCTGCTGTGGGCAGGGACCTATGCGGTGATGTTCAACTATCCCGTATCCCGCGACGAGCATATGGCCGTGTTCGACAGCGGGATTTTTGCCAAGGGATTGCTGGCTGAACCTTTGCCTGAGCAATGGGCGGGATTTGCGGACAGTTTTGCCGCTTCATTTCTGCTCCAAACCCCTGATCAATCGCTGATGGTGTCGAGCTATCTGCCTGTAAATGCCGCGATCAGGGGCGGGGTTAGCTTGATCGCAGATCCAGCGCTCACGGGTCCGATCTTGGCGGCGATTGGCTGCTGCGCACTCTATTTCTGCGCGCGTCATTTGCTGCTAGAGATGCCAAGTGCCATCTGGGTGGTGCTGGCCGCTTACCTGCTTTCGGCGCAAGTGTTTGTCACTGCTATGACAGCCTATGCAATGACCGCTCATCTGGCGCTCAATCTCGTCTGGTTGGCGCTGTTCCTGAGGGATCGCTGGTGGAGCCATGGGCTGGCTATGCTGGTAGGCGTTGCGGCCATGGGCCTTCACCAATTTGTGTTTCATCCTCTGTTTGCGGGGCCGTTTATTCTGTTGCTCGCATGGCGTAGGCAATGGCTCATGTTCCTCGGCTACGGTGCAGTCTATGCGGCGGGCGCACTGCTGTGGATCAGCTGGGGCGCGATTGTCATGAGTTGGGCTGGGATTGACCCAGGCGCGGGGCCGGCTGGATCTGGCGGGTTGGCTGATTTCGTGTCGGAGCGAATTCTGCCATTGATAGTGAATGGCCACCCGCATGGCTTCGCGTTGATGGTGTTTAACCTGCTTCGCACGCTGACCTGGAACGCTGTGTTTGTGCTGCCGCTGATGGGCTGTGCGTGGGTATTGGCGCGGCGCAGAGACCCCGCTGAGACGCCCATCGTGCTGGCGCTGTTTGGTGGCATTATCCTTACCATCCTCGCGATGGCGGTGCTGCTGCCATATCAGGGGCACGGATGGGGCTATCGCTATCTACACGGGCTGTTGGGCAGTGCGGCTTTGCTGGCAGGTTATGGCTACCGAGAGATTGCGAAACAGGATCGCAAAGGGGCTGATGGTGCGGTTGTAGTTCTTGGCGCGATCACGGCTTTCATAATGCTTCCGGCCTCGCTGTGGTCGGCATACAATTTCGTAAAACCGCATGCGGAGCTGCATGCGATCATCACGGACCAGGCAACCGATTTCGTTATCGTCGATAATGTCAGCGTGCCCTTGGCGGTTGATGAGGCGCGCAACCGCGCTGATCTGTCCAACACGCCATTGGTGTTTGCCCGCAGCAAGCTCAGCGACGATCAAATCGCATTACTATGCGAGCGGGGCACGGTGTCTGTTGTTGGGCCTGAGGAAACACAGAGCGTGAATTTGCGTGGGCCAGTGCGGACTAATGAGCTGTTACCAAAAGATCCGTGCAGCGAGGTAAATTAACGCTTTCTTAGCCATAAATCGTCACATCGGGTGGGCTACAGAGGGTCATTTTGCAGGCGGGCGCGCCAATGGGTTCAACCAAGGACCTCAATTGAGCGCGCGTTACTCGGCTTCGATCTTGAGATTTCCTTCTTAAGCGGCTGTTTTACGGGTTTCAGGGAAGGTGCCTCGAAATGAATGCGACAAATTTGAACGAGGCCGAAGTCGCCCGTCAAAAGGAACTCTTCGAGGCGATCCATGATCGTTATTCAGAGGCCACCACGGATAAGTACGCTGAGGCGTACAAAGAAGAATTCATCTACAATCCGATCCTGGCAGAGCTGGAAAGCGCAAGTTCGCTGATGGAGCTGGCCAGCGGAGTGGGTTCAGCATCCGGTTGGATGAGGGATCACCACTCAGGTTTGGAAATTTCCGGTTGTGATATTTCAGAATCGGCGACCCGCGATTTCACCGCGCGCCATGACCGCCCGTGCTATGTTTGGGATCTGACCAAGCCAATTGAGCCGGAAGAGACCTATGATGCAGTATTGGTTATGGGCGGGATCCACCATCTGGTTGCGGATTTGCCAACGGCCTTTGCCAATATTTCGCGCATGCTCAATCCGGGCGGTAAGCTGATTATGACAGAGCCAAATTCGGACTTCATTCTCGAGCCAATCCGCAAGCTTTGGTACAAGCTCGACACTGACCATTTCGATGCCGAAAATGAACATGCTTTGTCGCATCCAAAATTGGCGAAAGAGCATGCTGGTTCACTGGTTCCGACCAGTCTCAGATATGTTGGCGGTCCGGCTTACTTCTTGTTGCTGCAAAATTGGGTTTTGCGGGTGCCAAACGGCGCCAAGAAGTTCATCGCCCCGGCACTGATGGTGATGGAGCGGCTCTACCATATGCTGCCCGGCAAGATGCCGTTTTCTACCTTCGTTGCGTGCTGGGAAAAGCCGCTCGACAAATGAGCGCTTCGCTGAGTTCTGATTGTTCCATGGATGAGATGACGCCGCACGACACGGGGCTTAGCCCCTATGCGCAGTGTCCATCCGGCACGCCGGGGGAATGCCGCTTCTCAGCCTTTCCAGAAGTGACCGAGCCCGATGTGCCAGGCCCTTACAATGATTGCAGCGTTTTCCGCTGCGGGCGATGTGGGCATGGCGTATCGCGGCCCGCAATGCCGAATGTCGGCGTCTTGTATGAGGGACGCGAGAGCCAGGATTATCAGGGCAAAGACGGCGCAGTTGCGACATTCATTAAGAAGACTGCATTCCTACGCCAGACCAAGAAATTGATGGCCCAAGCCCGTTTTGGCGGCGGTGTGATCGCCGATTTCGGTTGCGGCAGCGGCCTTTATACAAACGCTATTGCTGCCGCCGCACCAGCAGGATCGCAGGTGCATGCGCTCGATTTCTTTGAAGACCCGCCAGAGCTGCTTGAAAATGTGACCTACGTGCCATTTGAGCAAAAAGAGCGTCTGGCCGGATCGGCTGACTTGGTGACGTGCTTTCACGCCGTGGAGCATGATGATAATCCGCAGGCATTCCTGGCAAGGTTGCTCGAAATGCTGAAACCTGGAGGCACTTTGGTGATCGAAGTGCCAAATGCCAATTGCGGCTGGCGCAAGGTGTTTGGCCGCTTTTGGGACAATTGGTATTTGCCCTATCACCGCCTGCATTTCACGCGCGGCTCTTTGCGCGCACTGTTAGAGCAGGCCGGGATGACGGTGCAATCAGAGCATGCCAATCACGTGCCAGTGATGGGGCGTTCGGTCGCTCGGCTATTGGGCCAGCCCAACAGCCTGATCTTTGTGGGATTATCGGCCGCGCTTCAGCCGCTGCAATGGATTGGTGAGGTGCTGACCGGGGAGCCATCGGCGCTTCGGATCATCGCGCGAAAGCCTGATTGAGCAGAACCCTTGACCGGGTACTTATTGCCCTTGGCGCGCGCCAACGGCCCAGCGTGTCGCCAGAAACTGATAGATGAACATGATGATCGTAACGGTAGGCGCTGCGATCCAGATCGATAGTCCCAATCCATCGCTCAGCACGAACAGGATCGCCAGCGTCAGCACCAGGCCTAAGGTTTGCGTGCCGAGGAACCGGCCATAGCCAAGCCATGAGCGACCAGCCTCGAAGGTGTAATCGGCATGCGTTGCATAGGCGAGGCCGCCCACAAAAAAGAAGCAGATGACCGTCGCGATTGCATAGTGAATGCCGATCGCTTCACCGCCGATCAGAATCACATTGTTCAGCGCAACACACACCAATCCGACGATTGTGTAGCGCGAAATGGTCCGTAGAAAGGGCAACTGAACGCTCACATCGCTCCTTTCAGGCGCAGTCTGAGGCGCGGTAAAATGCGCTCGATCAATCTTGAGTAGTGCAGGTAACGCGCAGCGCCCAGTGGGCCTAGCTTGGCCAGTGCCTTTGCCGCGGGCCACAACGCACTGCCTTCGCCTGTAGAGGCCTGAGCCAGCGCAGTGTTGATGCTAACCGAGGCTCGGCTGAGCGGCTCTAGCTCGCGGTCTGCCGAGGCATAGCGCGTGAGAATTTGCTCCAGTTCGCGTTCCATCTCGACCTTGTTTCCGGTCATGGTCAGCGAATTGGCGTGAATGCGGAATGCGGCGCTTGCTTGCGGTTCAAAGACGACTGGCCCCTGGTCGGCGAGCTTCAGCCACAGGTCCCAGTCGGTCGCGTACCACAAGCTATCGTCCATCCCGCCAGCGGCCAGATAGGCATCGCGGCGCCACACCGGGCTGGGCATGGCGATGGAGTTTTGGACCAGCAGACGGTCGAGGTAGGTGCTCCGGTCTTGCTCACCGCGCGGGAAGGGCGGCTGCCATTGGCCGAGCGTCTCACCGCGGCCATCAATGATCTGTGCGCCGGTCAGGTAAAGCGCGGCGTCCGGATGCTCGGCGATCATGCTTCTAATGAGCTCAGCTCGTCCAGGCAGCCAGATATCATCCTGATGCAAGGTGCACACGTGCTCGCTTTGCGCAGCTTCGACCCCGGCATTGGTCTTGCCGGGCCAGCTCGGCATATCAGGCCAATATTCGTAGTTTATGTCCAAGCGATCACGGTGGTGGGCGATCGGCGCCTCGCACGGCCCCTCTGGGGTCAGAATCGCGAATGATAACGGCAATAGAGTCTGCTTCGTCAGCCGCCGGTATGCTGGTCAAGGCCGCGTCCAGCCAGTCGCCGCCGCGATGCACAGGCATCACGACTGTCAGCCACGGCTTAGCCACGGGGGATCACCCTTCCTTAGGCGCGAGCTGGCTGTCGTTGCCAGCAATCACTGATAGCAGGAACCCGCCAAAGATGTTTTGCAAGCCTAGCGCGCCAATCGTTGCAGACAGGATCAATGGCAGCGGATTGTCGAGCGCGGCAAATCCGCCTTGGCTCCAATCAATACCGACCGCCGTGAGGCCGCCAATGCCGAGCAGAACCAGCGCGATGCCGGTGATCAGCATGGTTTCCAGCGTCAACCAACTGGCGTTTTTCTTGAGCACAGGACGCAGCAGGCGATACCCCTTGCTGACCCCGTGAAAGTGTGCCGCGAGCGCCATGATCAAAGCAAAGTGACCGGTTGTGGCGAGGAAACCGCCAACGATGCTCCAGCTGACGCCGAAGAAAGACGGGCCGGAAATCAGGCCAGTATAATGCGCAAGGCCCGAGCCGAAGATGATGCTGGCGAGCATCAATGCAGCGAGCGCTGGCAGGCCAAACACCCAAGTCGGGCTGAGCATGAAGAGATAGCGCAAATGCCGCCAGCCATCGCGCAGCGGGCGCAGGTGCGGCGCACGGTCGCGCAGATCGGCAGAAAGCGTCGCGGGGATTTCGGTCATGCGCACTTTTAGCAGCGCCGCCTTGATCACCATTTCGCTGGCGAATTCCATGCCAGAACCGCTCAGCTTGAGCTGCTCAAAGGTTTCCTTGCGGATGGCCCTCAGCCCGCAATGCGCATCTCCGATCCCTGAACGGAACAGGATGTTGAGCACGCCGGTGAGGCCGGGATTGCCGATATGTTTGTTTTTCCAAGGCATCGCGCCGGGTTCGATCCCGCCCTTGAAGCGGTTGCCCATGCACAGGTCATAGCCTTCCTCGAGCTTGGCAACCATCGCCACGCCTTCGGTAAAGTTATAGCTGCCATCGCAGTCGCCCATGACGATATAGCGACCAAGCGCCGCCCGGCATCCACCGATCAGCGCCGCACCATAACCGCGGTCTTCAACATCGACGACGCGCGCGCCCAATTCTGTGGCCATTTTCTGGCTGCCGTCGGTGGAGCCATTGTCGGCAATAACGATCTCGCCAGACAGGCCCAGTTCGGACTGCATCCGGGCCAGTGCATCCAGTGCATTTGCAATGCAATGTTCCAGGCTTTCGGTCTCGTTCAAACACGGCATGACAATCGTCACGTCCGGATCAAGCTCGCGGCCTTCGACAAATGCTGAATATTTGGACTGTGTAAGGTCCATTGGTGCCCCCGATAATTCCTTGGGTTGGGCATGGCGAATAATGGTTAATGATTGATCAAGAGCTGAGTATTTGTCGCAGGGATGGTGCGCGCCAAGTGCGGCTGTATTTTGCGGCCCCTTACCAAACGACAATCGCCTTTCCATTCTGGCAATAAGGGCCTAGCGCGGCGGCTTTGTTGGATGAGTGAGGCCTCTGGGCAATGCAGCACGATCAAAGAGCTGGACTGGCCTATGCGGCGACGGGCTTTGTCATTTTGTCGATTGGCGATGCTGTGATCAAAAGCATGGCGGATGAATGGCCCGCTGTTGCGGTCGCGGCCTTGCGCTTTTCCATCGGGGCATTGGGCCTGTCGGTTCTGCTGTGGCGCAGCGAGGGGGCGAGTGCATTCGTGCCGCAAAAACCCTGGCTTCAGGCGGCGCGCGGGCTCTGTCTGGCCTTGGCGAGCCTGTGTTTCTTTTCGGCGATTTACATCATGCCCTTGGCCGAGGCGATGGCGATCGGTTTTCTCGCGCCGGTGCTCACTCAGGTTCTGGGGGGTCTGATTCTAGGAGAGAAAATTCGTCCTGCTGCATGGGCCGTCTCGGTGATTGCATTTGCCGGTGTGGTGATGATCTTGCGGCCCAATCTGGCCGAGCTTGGGCTTGGCGCTTTGTTGCCTCTGGTATCGGCGACATTCTTTGCCCTGATGATGGTCGCTAATCGCGCCAGCGCCGGGCAGGGCAGCGCCTTGTCCATGCAAGTGTTCGTGGCTGGCCTTGCATCCCCGATCCTGATCCTGGCGGCGATCGGAGCAAAATTCTCTGGCATTCCAGAGTTCGATTTCGGCTGGCCCAGCTGGGATGTTGCCTTGCGCTGCACTATTGTGGCCATAACCGCCAGCGCCGCCCATTGGCTCGCCTATATTGGCACATCGAAAGCAGGCGCGTCGCAAGTGGCCCCGGCTATCTATGTCCAGATGCTGGTCGCCATTGTGCTGGGCTGGTGGTGGTTCGGCGATGTGCCTGATCTCTTAACATTGGGCGGTGCAGGGATGATAATCGCGGCTGGATTGTTCCTGTGGCGGGACAGCCAAAGCGCGCCCGAGCAACCAGCCAAACGGCCGCACTGAGCAGACAGGCTCTTGAAGCTGAGCCATGACCCGTTACAGGAGCGAGGCAAGCAGCAGATACCGGCCAGATGCATCAATGCTTTTGGCAAGACGATATTCATCCACTGCCGCCTAGTTCCTGCGCCCGGTAGAGCGCGCGATGTGGGCCGGGCGCGCCAGCAGGGGTAAGAGACAAGATTATGTGCGGAATCATCGGAATTGTTGGGAATGAGCCGGTCGCTGACCGGTTGGTCGATGGCCTCAAACGCATGGAATATCGCGGCTATGACAGCTCCGGTGTCTGCACCATCGATGATGGCCAGTTGGTGCGCCGCCGCGCCGAAGGCAAGCTCGCCAATCTCGTAGGAGTTTTGAACGGCGATCCCGCACCCGGCAATGTCGGCATTGCACACACTCGCTGGGCCACACATGGTGCCCCAACCGCCAGCAATGCACACCCCCATGCCACCGCCGAGGTGGCAATCGTGCACAATGGCATCATCGAGAATTTCAAGGAATTGCGCGCTGAACTTGCAGGTGAAGGCCGTGTGTTCGAAAGCGAAACTGACAGTGAAGTCGTCGCGCATCTGGTTTCCTCGCGGATTGAAGCGGGCCTTTCGCCAGAGGACGCCGTCAAAGATGCCTTACCGCGTCTGCGCGGAGCCTTTGCACTGGCGATGACATTCCGCCAGCACCCAGACATGTTGATCGGCGCACGCCTCGGTTCTCCGCTGGTGGTCGGTTACGGGCCAGAGGGTGATGATGCAGAAATGTATCTGGGGTCAGATGCGCTTGCGCTGGCCCCGCTGACGCAGCGGATCGCCTATCTCGAAGAGGGCGACTGGGTGGTGATTAAGCGCGACAGTGCGCAGGTCTATAACGTAGAGAATAAGCCCGTTACCCGCGATATTCAAGCGTCCGGCGCGACGGCGGCGGCGGTTGAAAAGGGCAATTTCCACCACTTCATGCAGAAAGAGATTTTTGAGCAGCCAACCGTGGTGGCGCAAACGCTCAGCTCTTACCTGCGCCAGGCGGACAACACCGTGGCTCTGCCTCAGCTTGATTTCGACATTTCGAAGATTAAGCGCCTGACCATCGTCGCCTGCGGCACCTCTTTTTACGCCGGTATGGTCGCGAAATATTGGTTTGAGCAATTTGCCCGCGTGCCGGTCGATATCGATGTGGCCAGCGAATTTCGCTATCGCAATCCGGTGCTGGAGGAAGGTGGCCTGGCGCTGTTTATCTCGCAAAGCGGGGAGACCGCCGATACGCTCGCGGCTCTGCGCCATTGCAAGGCCGAGGGACAGACTATTGGCGTCGTCGTCAACGTACCGACCAGCTCAATGGCGCGTGAGGCGGACCTGCTGCTGCCCAGTCATGCCGGGCCGGAAATCGGGGTTGCCTCGACCAAGGCCTTCACCTGTCAGCTCGCTGTATTGGCCGCGCTGGCCGCGCATATGGCGGTGAAGAAGGGCCTGATGAGCCGCGAGGAAGAGGCCGAGGTGGTAACCCATCTGCTGGAGGCTCCCGCAGCGCTCAATGAGGCGCTGGATCATGACCAAGACATTGCCAGCATGGCGCATTTGATCGCGCCAGCACGCGATGTGCTTTATCTGGGGCGCGGGCAGGATTATCCGCTTGCTCTAGAGGGTGCGCTAAAACTCAAAGAAATCAGCTATATTCATGCTGAAGGCTATGCCTCGGGCGAGATGAAGCACGGCCCAATCGCGCTCATCGACAAAGACGTTCCGGTGGTGGTGATTGCCCCATCCGGCCCGCTGTTTGAAAAGACGGTCTCCAATATGGAGGAAGTGCGCGCACGCGGCGGGCAAGTGGTGCTGATCTCTGATGCGGAGGGCCTGGCGCAGGCGGGCGAGGGCTGCATCGCCACGATCGAAATGCCGGTTGTTCACCCGCTGATCGCGCCGTTGGTGTACGCCATTCCGGTGCAATTGCTGGCCTATCACGTCGCCGTGGTGAAGGGGACTGACGTTGATCAACCTCGCAATTTGGCCAAATCCGTGACGGTTGAGTGATGGCGGCGGGCGCTGGTGATGGCCAAGACCTCGTAACCGTCGAGGGCGGCTGTCATTGCCGTGCCGTCCGCTTCCGGGTGCAATCCGAGCGCGCGCCCAAAATGCTGCGCTGCAATTGCTCGATCTGCGCGGTGTCCGGCTATCTCCACCTGTTCATCCCACATGGCCGGTTCACTCTTTTATCAGGCAAAGAAGCGCTCACCTCATACCGCTTTGGTTCCGGTGAAGCAGAGCATTTGTTTTGCAAGATTTGCGGTACGAAGAGCTTCTATCAACCTCGCTCTCATCCCGAGGCGTGGAGCGTGCATCTTGCCTGCCTTGACGATAGCAGCGAATTAACACCCGAAATTCGTGATTTTGATGGCCGAAATTGGGACCGAAGTAAGCTGTAACAAGCGTTTGCAGTTCATAGCGCATCCGGCTCGTCAGGCCGCAATTCTCCCTGAGCTGGCGAGTAATTTACGTCATACTAACCTTTGCTGGATAGCCGCGGGGGTGTGATTGAAGATGATGTCCCTCCGCAGCCTGCCAATCGCCGGTTGTCTATGCTCGCTGTGCTGGGATTAACCGGTGCAGGCGATAATGATTGGGCGCGGCTTCGCGGCCTGCAATATTCGGGATTGTCGGCGCTAACCTTCTTCAGAACTTACATTCATGCGATTATGGGTCTGTTCACGGTCCATATTTACTCGAGCAGCATCAGCCTTGTGTGGCTGGCGTTTTGGCTGGTCGCATTGGTGCTGCTCCAGATCCGCGGTGTGCGGTTTGACCGCACGCTGGCCGATGCTGAACACCGCAAGCTGTCGCGCAAGGAATTTTACGGACAGGCTCTGACGCCGCTGCTCTCTGGGGTGCTGTGGGCGGTGCCGGTCCTGGTGTTTGCGCCATATGGTTCGCTGCCAGACCTGATGACGCTACTCGTGGTGCTGGCGACATTGGCGGCGGCCTCAATCTATTTTTACGCTGCAGCTCCGCTCGGGATCTTCGTCTTTACACTGACGGTCGGCGTGGCAGCGGTCACGCATCTGGCGCTGCAAGAGCTGTGGACGGTTGCGCTGGCAGGCGCGTTTTACGGCATTAGCTGCCTGTTTGGCACGATCGAGGTGGCGCGCACCTATCTGACTGCACGGATCGCGGAAAGCAGCGTTGCTGAAAAAGAGCAGGTCGTCTCCTTGTTGCTGCGCGAGTTTGAGGAAAACGAGGCCGATTGGTTGTGGGAGGTCGATACCGCACGGCGTCTGCGCGGTGTTAGCCCGCGTTTCGCCTATGCACTTGGCTGTCCGCAGTCGGAGGCGGAGCGCCGCCCATTGCTCGAATTGATCGCTGGTGACAGTTGGGAAAGCGGCAAGTTTCCTACCAGCCTGCATGATTTGGCAGAGCGGCTGAAGCATTGCGAGAACTTCTCCAACCTTCTGGTTCATGTCACGATCCGGGGTGAGAAGCGCTGGTGGGAGCTGTCTGGCACGCCAATGCGCGACGATCAGAACCGCTTCGTTGGTTTCCGCGGGGTTGGCTCCGATGTGACTGAGGCGCGCGCTTCGTCTGAGAAAATTGCTTACCTGGCGCGCTATGACACGCTCACCTCTTTGCCCAACCGCTTACAGTTGACCGAGGCGCTGGGCGATGCGCTGGTCTTTGCTGAACAATGGCGCACACGCTGCGCGCTGCTGATGGTGGATCTCGACCGGTTTAAGTCGGTGAACGATTCGCTCGGCCATATGGTTGGTGACAAGCTGCTGGCCCAGGTGTCCGCGCGTCTGCAGGCCCTAATGGGTCAAGATCAGATGTGCGGCCGTTTGGGCGGCGATGAATTTGCGATTGTGCTGCGCGATGTCAGCGATCGTGAAATTATTCGCACAACAGCCAACCGCGTGATTGAGGCGCTGACAGAACCGTATCAGGTCGATCAGCACACGCTCTATGTCGGCGCCAGCGTTGGGTCAGCAGTGGGCCCGCGCGACGGAAAGTCGGTCGAAGAATTGATGCGCAACGCCGACCTTGCGCTCTACCGCGCGAAAGACGCCGGCGGCGGCGAGCACTTTGACTTTGAGCCTGTGCTCCATGCCTCTGCCGAAGAACGCCGCCAGCTTGAGGTAAGCCTGCGCAAAGCGCTCGACCGTGATGAGATGGTGCTGCACTATCAGCCGGTCGTCGATGCCAACAGCGAGAACATCGTCAGTTTTGAGGCTCTGGTTCGCTGGGACAGCGCCGATCATGGGTTTGTCAGCCCGGGTAAGTTCATCCCACTGGCTGAGGAAACACGCCTGATCGTGCCGATAGGCAAATGGGTCCTGCGCGAGGCATGCCGTGAGGCGTGCAATTGGCCCAAGCATGTGCGGGTCAATGTGAACGTATCGCCTGAGCAATTGCTGGAGCCGGACTTCTATGAGGATGTTGTCGCGGTTCTTGCCGAGACGGGGCTGCACGCAGACCGGCTCGAGGTCGAGGTGACCGAGAGCATCTTCCTGCGTGATGCCTCGATTGCTCGCAAGGCTCTGGAGCAAATCATGGCGTTGGGCTGCAGCGTTGCGCTCGATGACTTTGGCACGGGCTACTCATCGCTGGGATACATCCGCAAGCTCAGCTTCTCCACCATCAAGGTCGACCGCACCTTTGTGCAAGGTGCGGCGCAAAACAGCTCCGAAAGCCTGGCGATCATCAATGCCGTGGTGGCGATGGCGAAAAGCCTTGATATGACGACGACGGCGGAAGGCGTTGAGACCATTGAGGAAGCGAAGCTCATCCGCGAGATGGGCTGTGACAAGATCCAAGGGTTTTACTTTGGCCGCCCAATGCCGAAGCACGAGGCGCTGCGCCTGTTCGATGCAAGCGGTGGCAGCGGCGAGCGCCAGATCGCCTAAGCGGTTTTAGGTGCCTGACTCTAAATGAGCGCGGCGATAGCGCTTTCAAAAAGAAAACGACCATCGGTGCCGCCTTGGGCGTCTTCAACCGCGCGCTCTGGGTGCGGCATCATGCCCAGTACATTGCCGCCTGCGCTGAGGACACCAGCGATATCGCGGCGTGAGCCATTGCAGGGTTCTGTATAGCGAAACGCGACCCGGCCATCGCCTTCGATCCGGTCGAGCGTTTCTTCATCAGCGAAGTAATTGCCATCGTGATGCGCCACGGGAATGTGGACAGTGCCTTTGCCAGCATAGGCGCGGGTAAAAGTGGACTGCGTGTTCTCCGCGATCAGCGGCACGGTGCGACAGATGAAATTCTGGCTGGCGTTGCGCATCAATGCGCCGGGCAAGAGGCCGCTCTCGGTCAGCACCTGAAAGCCGTTGCACACGCCCAGTACGGGCACGCCGCGCGTCGCCGCGGCAATCACACTGCGCATGATCGGGCTGTTCGCGGCCATCGCGCCAGAGCGCAGATAGTCGCCATAGGAAAACCCGCCGGGCAGGGCGATAAAGTCGAGATTGTCAGGCAGCTCTGCATCGCCGTGCCACACCCGGATCGGTGCGGTGCCCGATACGAGTTCCAAAGCGCAGGCCATATCCCGGTCGCAGTTGGAACCGGGGAAAGTGATCACAGCAGCGCGGAAACCCATCAGGCCGCTCCTGCTGTTTCCAGCTTCTCAATCGTGAAGTTCTCGATCACCATATTGGCGAGCAGTTTTTCACACATCGAATTGAGTGCTTCGTCGCTGGTGCCGTCGGCCACATCCATTTCGATCATCCGGCCAATGCGGACATCTTCGACACCTTCAAAGCCCATGCCATCCAATGAATGGTGCACGGCGCGGCCCTGTGGGTCGAGCACTCCGGGTTTGAGGCGGACGAGAATACGGACTTTCATGGGCGGCTCACCTGATTACGCGCGTGGATGGGCGATGTGACCGCAGCCTATAGCGCAGCCGCATGCAGGTGCAATCATTGCAGGGCGGCTTGCCCACTATCGTGAGTGCCTTTGTTGGCAGGTTGAAGGCACCGTTACGGCGCGATTCTACCGGGTAGTTCGGCGTCCTCATGTACGACCAGCACCTCGACCGCCTCATCAGACCTGAGGTACTTTGCAGCCGCTGCCTGAATATCAGCCGGTGTGATGGCTTTCAGAGCATCGGGCGCATCGAGGAAACGTTGTAAGCGGCCAGACTGACTTTGCGCGTTGTCCGCCAGCCCCATCCAACCGCCGAGCGATTTCAGTGCATTGTCATAGCCTTCCAGCATCGGCTGACGCGCACGGTCGATGAAATCCAACTCCAGTGGTGCTGCGGCGAGTTCGCTTAGCATGGTGCGGATCGCCGCGCGGGTTGGCTCCAGCTCAGCAAAATCGACCGACGCCGTCACACTGAAAGTGCCATAACCTTCGTAAATGCGACTGGTTGAACTGCCAGCAGACGGGGAATAGGCCTTGCCCAATTCTTCGCGCAGCCGTTCCTGCAATTGGATGCGCACCACGCGGCTCAGAAGAGACAGCCGCAGCGCCTCGGACAGGTCGCTGTCATCGGTTGTCGGCCAGACCATACGGACCAGCGCTTGGTCGGTTTCACCAGTATGAGTAAGCGTATGCAGACCACGTATTTGCGTGAAGCTGCGCTTACGAGCTTCAGCGCGTGACTGGAATTCAGCCTCACGCGGCGGCAAAGCGCCCAGGGTGCTGGCCACCGCTGCGATTGCTGCGTCCGGATCAAAATCGCCCACCAGCGCAATCTCAATCGCGCCGCTTTCCAGGCGGTCGCCAATATCCGCTTTCAACTGCGCGAAACTGCGTGAGAGAAACGCCTCTTGCGGCTGCAGGCTGAAACGCGGATCGCCATCAGACAAAATTCCGCCCAGCCGATTGCTCAGCGAACGCCCCGGTGTCGCATCCAGATTGGCAAAGTAATTCTCGATATTCTTGGCATAGCGCTCTTCGCCTTCGCGTCGGTAACCCGGATCGGTCAGCGCAGCGGCGAGCAATTGCATCTGTAATTGCAGATCGCGCGGCGTGGTGCTGCCCGACATGCGGAATGCGTCCACGCTTGATCCGATGTTGAAGCCGACGCTTCGTCCGGCGAGCACGCTTTGCAATTCGTCTTGGCTGTGCTGGCCAAGGCCGCCGGTTGCCAGCACGCTGACCATTGCGGTGCGCAGCGGATCGTCTGCCGTGTCGAGCAAGGTGCCGCCATCCAGGCTGACGCGGTAACTCACCCGATCCTTGCGAATATCGGTTGTTTTCAGGTTCAGCCGCACGCCATTGGCAAACTGGACCAGGCGGAAATCGAACCGATCATCGACTGTGTCGGAGACGATCTCTCCTGGGGCGCCAAAATCACTGTAGGCAAAGCTGAGCTCGCCAGCGTCTTCGGGCGCGGCAATTGGTGCCGCCATACCTTCGGCAAGGGCTGCGCGAAGGGCCTCTTCGCCGCCCTCAGGCGCGCTGCGCCCTTGGAACCGGATCAGCAGATCCTTAAAGCCGAGCGTGTCTAGGAACAGTGCAACGCCCACTCGCTCTTGCGTTATATGCGGCAAAAGCGCTTCAAACCGCTCCAGCCGGTATTGGGGATCGGTGGGAATGCGTTCAGAGCCTACCAGTCGCAAGGCAGCGCTGGCGAAGGCACCATTGCCGCGCGTATCAGCGGATGCCACGCCATTCTCCAGTGCGGTGCGTATATTTGCGATCTGTTCATTAATCTCGGCCTGGGTGAAGCCAAATTCAATAGCCTGACGCACTTCGCGCAAGGCCGCAATCATGCCTTTGCGCCATTCCCCATCGGCGCTGCTGATGGAAAGGCTGGTAGAGCGCGCGTCTTCAAACAAATCGCTGCTGTTGAACCCCGCACCGCGAAACGGCGCATTTTCACCGCGCGCGAGGCGGGACAATCGGCGCCCGATAATCTGGTAGCCGATGCTCCGTAGCAGAGCGATATCGCGGTTTTCGGCGTTATCAGGCCGATCTTCCCACTCAGAAAAATTGGTCAGGGTCACGCTCTCTGACAGAGCGGGGTCGGTGTAGATGTCGACTTCTGATGGTCGTTCAATTGCGACCGGACCGGTGACGGGTTCGGTCGGGGCTGGCCCGCCTTGCCAATTGGCGAACACCTCGCGCACCTTGGCCTCCATCATTGCCGCGGGAAAATCGCCTACGATCACGACGACGGTGTTGGCGGGCACATAAGTGCGCTCATAAAAGGCGCGCAGATCATCCGCGCTGGCATTCTCAAGCACATCGAGCGTCCCAATCGGTAAGCGGTCCACAAATCGCGCGCCGGGAGCAAAGAACGCCAACTGATCTTCTGTTGCCTTTTGCTGGAAGCCGCGCCGGTCGCGCCGTTCCGCCAAGATAACACCGCGCTCGCGGTCCACGGCATCCTGCGCAATGGTCAACTCGCTCGCGGTTTCGCGCATCAGCATCAATGCTGTGTCGAGCAGGTCTTCCTCGTTCTTGGGCAGGTTGAGCATGTAGGTGGTGGTCTCAAACCCGGTCGAGGCATTGGTGTCCGCGCCAAAGGCTAGGCCCTTGCGCTCCAGCAATTTGATCATCTCGCCTTCGGGAATATTGGTAGATCCGTTGAAGGCCATATGCTCAATGAAGTGCGCAAGGCCGCGCTCGCTGTCAGTCTCGTCGAGCGAGCCAGAGCCGATCTGCATCCGCACCAAAGCGGTGCCTTCGGGCGTGGAGTTTTGTCGGATGATATAGCGCATGCCGTTGTCCAGCACGCCGAATACAAATCCAGGGTCGACGGGAACGTCGCTGGTTTCGAACGCCCAATGAGTGTCTTGGGCCTCAGCTGTGTCAGCTGTTATTTCTGCTTGCGATGCAGTGTCTTGCGCAGCAAGCGCTTGAACCAGAACAAGGTTGGGAAGCGCAAGCAGCGCTCCTGCGATGAGCGCGCGTGAGGTGAGATTCATATGCTGAAGGTGTGCCCTGTAATCATTTAATGATGGCTTCTTAGCGCATTGAAACTGAACGTGGCATTTTAATCGGCGCCGCAGGCGCCGCAAAGGCCTAGTGCCCGCCCGCACCGGTTCGGGCTTGCCCGTAAACCGCGAGGAAATCGCATGCCCGGATTGGCGCGCGGAAAGCCGAACGCTTACTTCTTTGGTGAGGTTTTGCCGCGCAGCCGGTTGCGATGGCTCGACAGGTCCAGAACTTCGCCAGGGCCATTGTCTTCGTCCTGCAACAGACCCAGACGCCGGGCAACCTCGCGGTAAGCGTCCTCTTCGCCGCCCAGATCGCGGCGGAAGCGGTCCTTATCCAGCTTCTCACCGGTCTTCATGTCCCAAAGGCGGCAGCCATCCGGGCTGACTTCATCGGCCAGAATGACGCGGCTGAAATCACCATCGAACAGGCGGCCAAATTCCAGTTTGAAATCGACCAGGCGAATGTCGATCCCCGCGAACATCCCGCATAGGAAATCATTCACACGGATCGCCATGGACGACATGTCGTGCATCTCTTCGATGCTGGCCCAGTTGAAGCACGCAATGTGCTCCTCTGAGATCAGCGGATCGCCCAGCGCATCATCCTTGTAATAATACTCGATCAAGGTGTGCGGCAGTGGTTCGCCTTCTTCCAGGCCCAAACGCTTGCAAATCGAACCGGCGGCGACATTGCGCACCACAACTTCGATTGGGATGATTTCGACCTGACGCACCAATTGCTCGCGCATGTTCAGGCGGCGGATGAAATGCGTTGGAATGCCGATATGGGCAAGGCGGGTGAAAACATGCTCGCTGATGCGATTGTTGATCACGCCTTTGCCGTTGATGCTGCCCTTTTTCTCCGCATTGAATGCGGTCGCATCATCCTTGAAATATTGGATAATTGTGCCCGGTTCTGGACCCTCATAAAGGATCTTGGCCTTGCCTTCATAGATTTGGCGGCGACGGGTCATGCTGGGCCTCCTGGCTCGCGGGGATAAACCGCTGCTTAAGCGAATGGTGCCCGGGGGCGGATTTGAACCACCGACACGCGGATTTTCAATCCGCTGCTCTACCCCTGAGCTACCCGGGCATTCGCTGCGGCGGCGGGTTTGCGTTCAATACGCTTTGCCCGGCGAGCAAATGAGAGCGGGCCTATGGCGCGGGCGGCGATGTTTGGCAAGAGGGAAATAGCGTCAGGCACAGGTTCTTTTGGGCTTAGCTGTGTTGTTCCCAATCTTCGCGCGCAATCTCTTCTGGGGACGCGGGGCGGCTGGGCAGGGCGTAGCCATCGCCAAACCACTTAGCGAGGTCGAGATCCTTGCAGCGCTGAGAGCAAAACGGAGAGAAGTCCTCAGCGCGGGTATTCTTACAAATGGGGCAAGCTTTGGTTTTGGTCATTTAGTTTTCCGCACACCATCCGGTGTGCGATATCCTCGCAGTTTGCGGGCAAGCCCGCACTGCTGCGGACGCCCGGTCGGGCTTGCGGCCACACGGTGGCCGATTGATGCCAGTGTTAAGCGCTTATAATTTGGGCGTGCGGGGCTTCAAGTGCAAGCTTGGGACCGGTCTCAATCCGCACTTCCTTGCCTGTGCGCCTTGCGAGTTCCACCAACCATTCTTCCTTGAGCTTTGATTTGAGCGCCGGGTGGACGGTAAGCAGCAATATAGCGCCCGATCCCTCAGCATTTTCCGCCTTGCGCAAGGCCATCCGAGCACATGCCCCGACCCGCGAGGTCGAAAATCGGTGGAGCAGCGATGGCCCTTCGAGCCGCGCAACGATCTGCACAAAGCCAAAGCCATTCATCGCCGTACGCTCATGGGGCCAATCGTCGAGTGCTTCTTCCAAGGCTGCATCCACTGCCTTACGGCCTGCTTTGTCCTGAATGGTCGGGAAATCGATCCCGATATTCCCTGCCAGATCGAACCAGCGCAGCGCCTGCGCGATGGCAGGAACAGCGGCCAATGACAGCTCCAGAGGGCTGCCTTCACCGTCAATGTCGATCAGGGTCATAGCAGGCGTAACACTGATGATCAGCGAGCCGCCCGCAAAATCGATTTGGCCAGAACTGGCCGTATCCCAGACCTCGTCCCAAAGGCCTGAGGGGAAACAGCGCACATGCTTGCCCGTGGCAAACACGGAAGGTGGCGGGATATGCGGATTGTCATCGGCGAAATATCGCGCCTGAGCCCGTTTCAGGCGGCCTCGTTCCGCCATCGCCTCGCGGGTTATGATCAAGCGGACCTCGCTGCCCTCGCTTACATCGCGCGGAAGGCCGTCTGCGTTGATTTCAACCCCGCGCGGGCTGACGCACAAGGCGCGCGAGGATCCGGCCTTGCGAGAGACAATTTTGGCCATCAAAACCGTGCGTGCGCAGTCTTTGCTCAGCCAAAACAGCTTAGCCGCAAGAGTTTGATCGTTCTCGACCAAGAGCGCGCGGGTCTCGCCAATACCTTCTTCGACAAGCCACTCAGCCAATGGCAAACCCTGCCGATTTCAGCAGCGCCCGTGTCTCATAAAGCGGCAGGCCCATCACGCTGGAATGGCTGCCCTTGATCCATTGGATCAGCCCCTCGGCTGCGCCTTGGATCGCGTATCCGCCTGCTTTGCCGCGCCATTCGCCGCCGGCCAGATAGCTGGCGATTTCCTCTTCAGACAGGACTTTGAAACGCACAACATTCTCGCTTAACCGCGTGCGGATGTTGCCATCGGGCGAGCGCAGGGCAATCGCGGAAAGGACGACATGCCGCCGCCCGCTCATCAGCTTGAGGCAGGAACGCGCTTCGTCTTCGGTTTCGGTCTTGGGCAGGATGCGGCGACCAACGGCCACCACGGTGTCGCCAGCGAGAATGTGAGCATCGCCATCGGCGCTGACTGCCTGTGCCTTTTCAAGGGCCATGCGCGCGGCATAGTCGCGCGGAAGCTCGCCTTTATGCGGTGTTTCATCGATGTCAGCCGGGGCCACATCATCGGGCGCAATACCGAGACGCGCGAGCAGATCGCGCCTGCGCGGACTGGCCGAAGCTAAAATGAGTTTGGGCGCGCTCATGCGAGGGACCCGCTAGGCGTTATGCTGGGCCGGGGCCTTGGCCGGGGCCGCCGCGTCCTGGCATAAAGCGATAGGTGATGCGGGCCTTGGTGAGGTCATACGGCGTAAGCTCGCACAACACTTCATCGCCCACCAGCACGCGGATACGGTTCTTGCGCATTTTGCCAGCGGTGTGGCCCAGCACTTCGTGACCGTTTTCAAGCTCGACCCGGAACATCGCATTGGGAAGCAGTTCGACGACCTTCCCGCGCATTTCGAGGAGTTCTTCTTTGGCCATGTATATCCTTATGCAAACAGCTTTTCTGAGTAAAATCACTCATTCAGGCGCGCGCTTTAACCCCGCCGAGAACAAAATGGAAGTCTCGTGCGTTAGGTGCGGCAAGAGGATGCGCGCTGTGTGCGTCTTTTACGCGACACATTGTGATGCAAATCGATACAATTCAGGTGCTTGTTCAATGGCGCCTTATGCCTGAAGAGGTCCTTGTGAAATTCTCCCAATTCCTTTCGTCCGGGGCTAGCCTCGCCGGATTGGCCAGTTTGGCGGCCTCTCCCGCATTGGCTCAACAGCAGCGTGATGTTCCTGAGAGCGAACAGTCCGATATTGAGCTTGGCACGACCAGTGGCACGCCCGCTGGTGGTGAAATCCTGGTCCAAGGGCGGAGGCTGCGCGGTCAATTGGATGTCGAACAAGCCCCACTGTTGGAACTGAACACGGAGGACATCGCTAGCGAAGGTGTGACCTCAATCGCCGATCTGGTGACGCAGGTTAGCAATCAGACTGGTTCCGCGCGCGGGCGCGGTGGGGGCGGGCGTCCGATCATCCTGGTGAATGGGATCCGTATCGGCAGCTTCCGCGAGTTGCGATCCTATCCGCCAGAGGCGCTGGAAAAGGTCGAGGTATTCCCAGAGGAAGTGGCGCAGCGATTTGGCTTTTCTCCAGATCGCCGGGTCATCAATCTGATCCTGAAAGAGAACTACTCTAGCCGCGAGATTGAGCTGGAATTTGAAGGGCCTTCTAGCGGCGGATATATCGCTCTGGAGCAAGAGTTTGGCTATCTGAAGATTGCCGATGGCGGGCGGTTCAATGCCAATTTTGAAGCGCGCGATCTGTCGCTACTTACAGAAAGTGAGCGCGATATTATCCAAACGCCGGGCTCTATCTCAGAGCTGGCGAGCGATCCTGATCAGGCCGAATTTCGCTCTTTGATAGCAGACAGTCTGCAACTGGAGGGCAGCCTCAGCTGGGCCAAAGCCATCGTGGGGAGCGGCACGTCGCTCAGCGCCAATATCAACTACACCCGCAATCAGAACCGCAGCCTGTTTGGTCTCAACATTGTAGATCTGGATGATGGGGCCGGAGGCAGCTTGCTGCGAACCTTTGGTGAAGATGATCCGCTGGAACAGCGAAACTCGACTGATACCTATTCGGCCTCTGGCTCCTTGACCCGCCCGCTCGGCGCATTCCGCCTGACCGCGACATTCGATGGCAGCCGCACTGATAACGAGACGGAGATCGACCAGCGCTTTGACACACAGGCGCTTCAGGACGCTGCTTTGGCAGGTACGCTGGCGCTCGATCGAGCCTTGCCGACCTCGGCAGAGGCGGGCTTTGAAACGGCCAGGTCACGCAATTGGGCCGCGACATCGAAAGTGACCGCGCGCGGTCCGTTGGCCGATTTGCCCGGCGGCGAATTGCTCGCGACCTTCGACGCCGGATACAGCTGGAACCGCATTGAAAGCAGTGACACTCGTTCGCTAGTGGATAGCCGCCTGACGCGTAGTGATCTGGAGGGCGGAATCAATCTCGTCATCCCGCTCACCAGCACCCGAACAGGCTTCGCTGATGATCTCGGAAGCTTTACCCTCAATGCTCAAATTGGTGCGGATTACCTGTCAGACTTCGGCACTTTGACCGATTGGACCGCGGGCATCACGTGGGCACCGACCAGCAGGCTCGACCTCACAGCCACCTATATTGAGCGCGAGGTTGCCCCGTCGCTGGGCAATCTGGGCAATCCTGAGATAATCACGCTCAACACGCCCGTATTCGACTTTGTGAACGGTGAGACCGTGCTGGCGAGTGTTACCACGGGTGGCAATCCCGATCTGCTGGCTGAGACGCAGCGCGACTGGCGCTTTGCGGCCAATTGGTCGCTGCCATTTTGGCGCGGCACACGGCTGGGCGTGGAATACATCCGCAATCGCTCCGATGATGTGACAAGCAATTTTCCGGTGCTGACCGAGGAGATTGAGAACGCATTTGCTGACCGCGTCACGCGCGATGCAGGCGGCACTCTGGTGGCGCTGGATCGCCGCGCGGTAACCTTTGCTGAGACCCGTGCAGAGCGGCTGCAATTCTCGTTATCGACTCGAGGCAGTTGGGGCGGTGCCCGTCCGGGCGCTGGTCGAGGCGGTCGCGGCGGACCTCCAGGAGCGGGTGTGCCTCCAGGTGGCGGAAGGCCCGATGGTGCAGGACGCAGAGGCGCGCGCGCGGGCGGCCCACCGACTGCTGAGCAGCGCCAGCAATTCATGGCGTTCCGAACTCGGATCTGCGCCGATGACGGCTTGGATGTGCTGACCCGCCTGGTCGCGGCGGTGGAGGCTGGCGAGGATACTTCGGGCATTTTACCCAGCTTCAATCCAGAGCGTTTTGGCCGGATGCTGTCCCGCGCTCGCGATGAAAATGGCGAGATCACACCAGAGCGGATTACTCAGTTCCGCACGCGCTTTTGCAGCATGGACCCGGCGATGATGCGTGGGCGCGGTGGCGGCGGTGAACAAGCAGGCGCGGGGCAGGGTGGCCGACCTCCCGGCAATCCGCTCGCCAGCGGCTTTGGCCGTGATGGGCGCGGGCGCTATTTTGTGAACCTCACTCACACGCTTGAGCTGGCGAATGAGATCCTGATCGCACCGGGGTTGGAACCGCTTGATCTGCTAGACGGCGATGCCACCGGCTCCTTTGGCCAGGCGCGCAATGCGACCCGGCTGGAGGCGGGCATTTTTCGCAATGGTATGGGGATGCGCATTTCGGGCCGCTACACCGGCAGCGCGCGGATTGATGGCTCGGCTCTGCTCGGATCACCAGACCTGTTCTTCGATGATCTTGCGACCGTCGATTTGCGGGTGTTCGGCGATCTTGGCCGGATGCTTGGCAAGGATAAGGGCTTTCTTAAAGGCTTCCGCATCGCCCTGCGCGCAGACAATATCTTTGATGCGCGCCGCAGGGTCACCGACGGCGACGGCAATACACCGATTAATTTCCAGCCGCAGCTAATCGACCCCACAGGCAGGTTCCTTGGGATCGACCTTAGGAAAGTGTTCTAAACGTCGAGCTTGGGAAACATCCAGCGACGCATCGCGCTCGGTTTGAAGGGCTTCCAAGTGCCCTCCTTCTGAGCCAGCCGGTCAGCTATGGCTATCATTACCGATGGGTTCACGCCCAGCCCTAGATGGCTGGCGTAGACCTCGATATTTTCGCTCGGGTATTCGCCCTTCTTCTGCACAGAGCCGCGCCAGTGGACCACACCGTCGGTCTTGGTCAGGATTGAAGTCGTCGGCACAGGCGGGGCGACGTCCAACCCCTGGAACTGGCCGTCCCGCAATTGCTCGGGCTCATCTCCGTTGAAGAACTTGAACAGGCGCGCCGCGCTGGTGTGGCCTCGATCATCAGAGATCGGGCTGCCCAGGCTGATCACCAGGCGCACCTTTTTCGGATGCAGCTTCGCAAGCTCACGCGCGAGTACACCGCCAAGGCTCCAGCCGATCAGGGAAACCTTGCGGCCGGTGTTTTCATACAGCTCACTCAACTGCGCTTCGATTACTTGCAGCAGCTCTTCATTGACGCGGACATTGCGGCCCGCATCCCAGCCATGCGCATCATAACCCAAATCTCTCAGCAGGCGGCGCATCGGTACGGTTGAGCTGTTGGTCGCCATGAACCCGGGCAGGACCATGACAGCATGACCATCGCCTTTGGGTAACTGTGACAGCATCGGACGCGAGGCGTAAAACGCGCCAAGCTCAAAGAAGGCGCGGCCTTCGGTCAGCGTCCAGAAGCGGTGTGGGGGCTTCGCCTTCGTTTCCTCAAGAAATCGATCAGCCTCCATGGCTGAATTTGGTGCGATGCTCGCCATTATGTTTTCTTCCCAACCCGTTTTTGTGGTGTTTTGCGTTTTGTTTTTGTTGCCGTTTTCTTGGCTGGCGCTCGTTTCGCCGCCGTCTTTTTGGCAGGCGCCTTCTTTGCTGGCGCTCGTTTCGTCGCCTTCTTCTTTGGTGCCGGTTTGCTGGCCGCAGATGCCGCCGCCAGCAGTTCGTCATAGCTGTCTTGCAGGCACTGCGAGTAAAACTCTGGATCCGGCATGATGTCGCGGCATGCGGTGAAGCTGATATAGGCTTCATCGACATAGCTTTGCACGACATGGGCCAGGCCCAATCCGTCTGTCAGGCAAATGAGGGAGAGCGCCATGCTCTCCATCCGCGCGCCTGATGAGTAGATATGCACCGGCGGCCCCGGCACATTGGTCACCACCGTGTTGAACGGCATGGCGAGCTTATGCGCGATGCTGACCCGGCTGAACAATTGCGCGCCCAGCGCCATGTAAAGCGCCGGATTGACCTTGCTCACCTCGGTCATGGTACGCGCGCCCAGCGCGTTCGTCATGGCCTTGGAATTGCTGGTCTGGCCATAGACATATTCCAGCCGTTCCTTCGGGTCGGCGATGTGCGTGCCCAGCGGGGCAACCATGGCTGCCACCTGATTGCCCATGTCGCCCTTTTCATCTTTGGAGCGGACAGAGATCGGCGCCATCGCCGTCATCGTCGATTTGGGCAGGTCGCCTTTGGATGTGAGATATTTGTGGAGCGCGCCGCCGATTACCGCGATCGCCACATCATTGACTTTCGCATCGGGCACCAGCGAGCGGATCGACTTAAATTTGTCGAGAGGGAATGCGCAACCTTCAACGACGCGGTGTGGCGATATTGAGCGGTTAAAGCGCGTTCGCGGGGGCACTATGTCGGTGCTGAGCTTGAAGTCGCGGGCGATCAGTCCCTTAATCGCGCTGGCCACGCCGGGAAGCGACTGCGCGGCGACCTGCGCCTGTTTCAGCGGGTTGAGCAGCGCATTGATATAGGATTTGCCGAGTAGCTCAGCCGGGCCTGGCACCTTTTCCGGTTTCCACGTATCGGGCTTTTTCAGCGGCTCGACATCAGGCGTCATCGTATGGAGCGCCTCCATCAGATCGATTCCGCTCATCCCGTCAATCGCGGCGTGATGCACCTTCGTCACAAAGGCGAAGCAGCCGGGCGGATAGCCGCGAACATTATCTAGCCCCTCGACCACGGTGAATTCCCATGACGGGCGATTGAGGTCGAGCGGACGAGCGTGAATCCGCGCCGCCTGAATGCACAGTTGGCGCCAATCGCCGGGCTTGGGCAGGGCGACGTGGCGCACATGATATTCCAGATCGAAATCGGGATCCTCGATCCAGTAAGGATAATCGAGGTCAAACGGCACGCGCACGAGCCGCTGGCGCATGGTTTTGGAGAGCTGCATCCGGCCTTCGATGAAACCAAGGATATCTTTAAAGCGGACGAACCCGCCCGGCGCGGTTGCCGGATTGTAGATCAACACGCTGCCGATGTGCATCGGTGAGTTCGGCGATTCCAGCGCCACGAACGATGAATCCATGCCTTGCAATTGGCGCAAGGTGTTCTCCCGCTTCTATTTGTCCCATCGCTTCGCTGCTTGAGGACAGCCAACCCAAAACCGGGCGGCTTCGACCCATTTTTAGGCTCTGGGAACAAGCGCTATAGACATTTCCGATGTGAGACAAGCTAACGCGCGCGGTAGGTCTTGCCCCTAGGTAAGGTGGTTTTGTAATATTATAACTCTGCGATTGCTTCTGCCGCAGCAACCCCGCTGGCCCAGGCCCATTGGAAATTGTACCCACCGAGCCAGCCGGTGACGTCCACCGCCTCGCCGATGAAATACAATCCGGGCACGTTTTTTGCCTCCAGCGTCTTGGAGGATAGATCACCGGTGGCGACGCCGCCAATCGTCACCTCCGCCTTGGCGAAACCTTCGGTGCCATTGGGGGTAAAGCGCCAATCGGCGAGTTTGCGCTGAGCCTCTTGCAGTGCCTTGTCGGGTACATTGCCAAATTCGCGCTCAATCTTAAGTCGCTCAGCCAAAGCATCGGCTAGACGCGCGGGTAAGTGCTCGCGCAGGGCGCTACGGATGGTTGCGCGCGGGTTCTTGGCCTTCAGATCGACCAGCCAATTCTCCGCTATCTCTGGCAGGAATTCGATCCCGATTTCCTCGCCATGCTTCCAATAGGATGAGATTTGCAGGATCGCCGGGCCGGACAGGCCGCGGTGGGTGAACAGCGCGGCTTCTTCGAATTCAACCTTCGACTTCTTGACGCCAGTGCGCGCGGTCACTGGCGCTGAAACACCCGACAATTCGCGGAACAACACGTCTTCGCCGCCGAGTGTCAGCGGGACGAGGGCAGGGCGCGGCTCCACCACTTTTAAGCCAAATTGTCGCGCCAGCTCATAAGCGTAATCCGTCGCCCCCATTTTCGGGATCGATGGCCCGCCGGTCGCGACAACCAGCGACTTTGCGCGCATCGCCTGACCGTTCGCCTTGACTGCGAATTCGCCGCCATCTTCCACCACATCGCTAACATGCGCATCGCACAGGACATCAACCTGTCCGCCGTGCGCCGCTGCCTTGCCGCATTCATCGAGCAGCATTTCGACGATCTGCTTGGCGGAGCCATCGCAGAACAATTGCCCCAGCGTCTTCTCGTGCCAGGCAATGCCATAGCTGTTCACCAGATCGATGAAGTCCTGCGGCGAGTAGCGGCTGAGCGCGGATTTCGCGAAATGCGGATTGGCGGAGAGGTAATTCGCCGCTGTCGTGCATGAATTGGTAAAATTGCAGCGCCCGCCGCCGCTAATCAGGATCTTCTTGCCCGGCGCATTCGCCTTTTCCAGCACAGCCACACGCTTGCCGCGCTTGCCAGCCTCTGCCGCGCACATCAGCCCAGCGGCGCCCGCGCCCAGAACGATCACATCATATTTTTGCATGGCCGCATCGATAGGCGGGTGTGCACGCAATGCCAATCACACATTGCCAAGCACGGCGCACGGTCCCTATCTGATGGGCATGGCCCGGACACCTGCTGGCACCTCTGACAATCCCCATGGGGCGGACCGCTTTAACGAGGAACGGGCGGCCTATACGGTTGCGAGTGCGCAACCGAATCTGGAGGCTGGCATCACGGCGATCCGCGAGACGGTGAAGACGCTGAAGCCGGTGCCCGGCGTATACCGTATGCTCGATACGCGCGGTGATGTGCTGTATGTAGGCAAAGCGCGCAGCCTAAAGGCGCGGGTGGCGAACTACACTCAGGTCAACGGCCTCTCCGGCCGCCTGCAACGCATGGTCAGCCAGTGCCGCGCGATGGAGATTATCACCACCAATTCAGAGGCTGAGGCGCTGCTGCTCGAGGCGCAGCTAATCAAACGGTTTCGCCCGCCGTTCAACGTGCTGCTGCGCGATGATAAGAGCTTTCCCTTTATCCTGCTGCGCAGCGATCATGAGTTTCCGCGCATTCACAAGCATCGCGGCGCGCGCAAGGCGAAGGGCAATTATTACGGGCCGTTCGCCAGCGCGGGCAGTGTGAACACGACGCTCAATGCGCTGCAAAAGCTGTTCTTGCTGCGGTCTTGCACCGACAGCTTTTTCAAGAACCGTGATCGGCCATGCTTGCTGTACCAGATCAAGCGGTGCTCTGCGCCGTGCGTTGGGCGGATCAGCGAACCGGATTATGACAGACTGGTTGATCAGGCGAAGAACTTCCTAGCGGGTAAATCTGGGCAGGTTCAGCAAGACCTGGAAAAGCAAATGGCGAAGGCCGCCGAAGAGCTCGATTTTGAGACTGCCGCGATCCTGCGCGACCGATTGCGCGCGGCGACCTTCATTCAAGGGTCACAGGCGATCAACGCCAGCGGCGTGGGCGATGCGGATGTCTTCGCGCTGCATGCCAAGGGCGGGCAGGTCGGCATCCAGGCCTTCTTCATTCGCGGCGGGCAGAATTGGGGGCACCGCGCATTCTTCCCGACCCATACCAAGGGCGTGGAGGAGGACCAGATCCTCTCCAACGTCATCCTGCAATTCTATGAGGAAGTGCCGCCGCCGCCGATGATCCTGGTCGACCGGGAGCTGCCGGAAAGCGAGCTGATCGAAGCGGCGTTGTCTGAAGTGGCGGACAAGAGGGTTGCACTCTCCGTCCCGCAGCGCGGCGACCGGCGCAAGCTGATGGAGCAGGCTAGCCGCAATGCAGTGGAGGCGCTGGAGCGGCGGCTAGCGGAGACCGGCACGCGCGCCAAGACCAATCGCGAAATGGCCGAATTCCTGGAACTGGACGCTCCGCCCAAGCGGGTGGAAATTTACGACAACAGTCATATTCAAGGCGCGAAGGCTGTCGGCGCAATGGTGGTTGCCGGGCCGGAAGGCTTTGAAAAGTCGCAATATCGCAAGTTTAACATCAAGTCTGCGCAGACCAATGATGACTATGCGATGATGCGTGAGGTGATGGAGCGACGCTTCACCCGCGCAATGAAGGACGATCCGGATCGGGAGCGCGAAGGCGTGTGGCCTGACCTCGTCCTGCTTGATGGCGGTAAGGGACAGATGTCGAGTGTGCAGGAGGTGCTGGGCGAGCTTGGCATTGAAGACCTGGCGGTGATCGCGATTGCCAAGGGGCCGCATCACGGCCGCGAAGGGCGCGAGGTGTTCCACTTCCCCGACGGGCGCGAGAAGATGCTGCCGACCAATTCGCCGGTGCTGTATCATTTGCAAAACCTACGGGACGAGGTTCACCGCTATGCCATCGGCGCGCATCGGGCGAAGCGGTCAAAGGCGATCACAGCCTCTCCGCTGGATGAAATCCCCGGCATTGGGCCAGCGCGAAAGCGCGCGCTGCTGCTACATTTTGGCACGGCCAGCAAGGTGAGGGCGGCTTCGCTGCAAGACCTCCAGCGCGCACCCGGCGTCAGCGATGCGGTGGCGCAGACGATCTATGATTTCTACCATGCTGGGGGTTGAGGGGGGCCTCGCGTGGTGGGCAAACCAGTGCCTAGCGGTAGTTACAGCAATTCTCGTTTTGCTGTCATTATGAAGCCCCTCAACGCAGTTTTGGCAGCATCAATCTTTTCTCCCAATTCATCACTAAGATCTGCGTACTTTCGCGAGGTGTCTGGATCGTAATCGCCTCCACGATCAATATTCCAGTTGGGCTGCATCGCAAAAAATGGGTCATCGCCAGTGGGGCCATGTATGAAGAATCTCTGTCCAAAGAACGATTGGAAGTCTCTAAGCGCCTGCTTGAGTTCAACTACAGTTTGAGAAACGTTAGCATTTAAGAAATCATTTTTGGTCTCGACTAGGCTGAAGTGGAAATCATCGACGACGCTAATCTGATTCCTTGAAACACCGTGATTGCAATCTATGAAATGCAGTACGTCTAAGATTCGAGTTTCTGGGAATTTCTCGAACAGTTTTTCAAAGGTGGACTTATCGTGCAGGCGGTTTCGTTCTGACTTTTGAACCTCGGTCTGAGCCTCTCCGGATTTAACTTCTCTTTCAAGGTAAGACATTGCAAGATGATAAGCTACGCCGACAGAAACCAGTGCTAAGCCGATGAGCGGATCGGTAGGGGCGTCGACGTCAAACTCTAGATGTCTTGATGCGATAGCACGTACATATGGCTCCCATACCGGCCCAATTACTACTATTATCCCAGCTAAAACGCATGCGAGAGCAATCCTATGGTGGGGAAGGCCTCTGATAAGCCTGTAGAGATCAACAAGTCTGTCCAAAGAAAAGTCTTTTGCTTCGATTTTTTTCATTCGCTTCTAATTCTTGAAACGCTGTTTGGAAGCAAGGTACAAATGCCATTCTTCGAGAATCAATCAAGGACTGATCAAGCCGGACCAAAAACTTTGGTTCCCACTTTCGCGGGAATGACGAGTAAAGCTCTATTACCTTCCATCACCCCCTTGCCTTGTGCACCCAAGCCCCTATCGATCTTGCGTTCATCTTCGCCTGATTATCACGGGTAATCCCAACTGACCGGAGCAATCCATGAGCGAGCTTCCCGCGACCACCGACGAATACAGCCAAGGTAAGCGCAACGCCTTCACCCGTTTTCTTGATGGGGTCGAATGGCTAGGCAATCTCCTGCCGCATCCGGTCACTTTGTTTGCGGTTCTGGCGATCGGGATTGTGCTGCTGTCCGGCCTGCTCGGCTGGATGGGTGTCGCGGTGGAGGACCCGCGTCCGCTGGGCGCAAAGGGCGTCGCCGAGGACGGGATGATCCGCGCGGTCAGCCTGATGGACGGCGATGGTATCCGCCGCATCTTTACCGGCCTGGTCGACAATTTCACCGGCTTTGCCCCGCTGGGTGTGGTGTTGGTCGCGATGCTGGGCGTCGGGGTGGCGGAGAAATCGGGCCTGCTGTCCGCCGCCGTGCGCAGCATGGTGTTAAACGCGCCGCCGAAGCTGGTGACGGTCGCCATCGTGTTTGCAGGCATTATTTCCAATACCGCATCCGAGGTCGGTTATGTTGTCCTGATCCCGCTCGCGGGCGCGATATTCTACGCGCTGGGGCGCCATCCGCTGGCGGGCATGGCCGCCGCCTTTGCCGGGGTGTCTGGCGGCTATAGCGCGAACCTGCTGATCGGTACGATCGATCCGCTACTGGCCGGCATCACGCAAGAGGCCGCCCGCCTGATTGCCCCTGATTACACTGTGGTCGCCACGGCCAATTGGTACTTCATGATGGCCTCCACCTTCCTCATCACGCTGATCGGTTCGCTGGTCACGATCTACATCGTGGAGCCAAAGCTCGGCAAATATGATTCCTCAGCAGCTGATCCGACGATCCTGGATGATCGGATGATGGAACAGGTGAGCGATGATGAGCGCAAGGGCCTGCGCTGGGCTGGCCTGGCGCTGCTCGGTGTGCTTGGGCTGATGGCGTTGACGCTGCTGCCGGATTGGGGTGTGCTGCGCAATCCCGACAATGGTGACCGGATCGACAGCCCATTTTTCGATGGCTTCGTCGTGTGGATACTGATCTTCTTCGTCGCTCTCGGCTATGCCTATGGCCGCGCGGTTGGGACGATGAAGACCGACCGTGATATTATCGACGCGATGGCCGCGGCGCTTGCCTCACTCGGCCTGTACATCGTGCTGGTGTTCTTCGCGGCGCAGTTTGTCGCCTTCTTTGGTTGGACCAATCTGGGCGCGATCACAGCCGTGACGGGCGCGAATTTCCTGGTTGAGACCGGGATGACCGGGCCAGGCATATTCTTCATGTTCATCCTGCTGTGCGCGCTGATCAATCTGTCGCTCGGCTCTGCCTCTGCGCAATGGGCCGTAACCGCGCCGATTTTTGTGCCGATGCTGATGCTAATCGGCTATTCGCCCGAGGCGATCCAGGCAGCCTATCGGATCGGTGACAGCACCACCAATATCATCACTCCAATGATGAGCTATTTCGGGCTAATCCTGGCCTGGGCAACGCGGTATAAGAGTGATCTGGGCGTGGGTACGATGATCGCGATGATGCTGCCCTATTCGATCTTCTTCATCGCGTTCTGGTCGGTATTTTTCTACCTCTGGACCTTCGTGTTCGGACTGCCAGTGGGACCGGGCTCGCCCACCTTCTACACCCCATAAAAAACGGGGCAGGCCGCAAAGCCCGCCCCGCATTTTCAATCGGAGAGAGTGTGGCCTGGATTAGAGGCCTTCGACGCTCTTGCTGACCAAGACGTTCACCGCAACACGGCGGTTCTGCGCCTTACCCTGAGGGGTTGAGTTGTCAGCTGCAGGATCGGCTTCTGCCATTCCGGTTGGGGTCAGCATGCGATAGGGCTTCCAACCGCATTGCTGTTGCAGATAGTTCACAACGCGGCTGGCGCGCTTTTCACTCAGCTCTTGGTTGATCTCATAGCTGCCCGTGGAGTCGGTGTAGCCGACGACCAGAAGCAGAGCGTTCTCGGTTGCATTGGCTTGCTCAGCCGCGCTGCACAGCTCGGCACGGGCCTGGCTGGAAAGGTTGTACCGGCCAGTGTCGAAATAGACATTGGTGGTGCCTTTGATGTTGTATTGATCGATGTCACCAAAGCGGCCGCGCAGCGCCTCAGTTGCGGCGGCGTTCTTCGTAATCGCCGCGCCTTGCTCGCCGAACTGCTGTTCGGTGCCGTTGCGGATCATCGATGCGGTGCGCAGGTCCTTATTCTTCAGGTTAACCCGGGTGGCGACAAGTCCGCCAGCCCATTCAACCGTCTTAACCGATACTGGCAGGCCGTTTAGCAATTGCTCAGAACCCAGCTTGTCACGGTTTAGGCCGAGGAAGCCGCCTTTGGCGCGGATCTCGGTGCCATCGCTCAGCTTGATCGCTGTGCGTGAACCATCAACCGCCGTGACTTGAAACTCGCCATCGCGGCGGGCCGAAATAAAGCCATCAATTTCTGGACCTTCAGCCATGCCGGACAGATCCGCAGGCGGTGAGCCAGTGACCGTGGTCAGCACTTCGCCCTGCTGGGCAGGAACAGGCATAGGCTCCTGGCCGATTGCGCCGCTTGCCATGGGCAGGGCGATCACAGCCGACAGGAAAAGAGCGGTATGCTTCTTTGAAATGGCACTCATTAAATTACTCCTCAAAACTACAACAGCCAACCGTTCGTCGTCTCGGCATTTGCTAGACCGCCCCCTGTGATGGCGTGTCTGGCCGCTGAAGCCCCCTCGAAAATTCTTGCACAACATGTGCGTTCGGATGCCGTGTTTGGGCGGCATGTGGGGTCTGAGTGTCAGTCAAACCTTTCTGTCAGATGAACAGATCGGTCAGTTTCGTTAGTTGTACGGGTCGTTTGACCGCTTGCTGCGACGAACCGTTGCGACGAACCGTTGTGGGATCTGCGATTGGAATGGCTTTAGTAAGGTTAACCTCGCAAGCGTGCACGCTGAGAGAGAATCGCTCTTGAACGCGTCTGCTTCAGCCAATGCTAGACCCGGCGGAAGTTCCACACGGCGTTGAGCACGAACACCAATAACCCTGCGATGACGGATACCAGAATGCGCGCGACAATATAGTCGATGGGTGTCAGCGCCAGCATAACGGCCATCAACGCCATGGTGGCGGCCAGGCCAATCGCACCGTTGATCAGAAACAGGGCGTATCCGCTGGCCATTGCGCGGTCCGACCCGCGGAAAATCCAGCTCCGGCCCAAGATATAATGCAAAGTGTTGGCGATGGCGAAGCCGATGCCAGAGGCAATCACCTCTCCCATCCCGGCACGCTCAACGAGCAGCCAAAGCACACCCAATCCGATCAGGAACGCTCCGATGCTGACCACTGTATTGCGCGCCAGCATCCAACCGACCCGGACCTTAAGCAGGCGCGTGATCAGGCTACCGCGTGTTCGGTCCTCAGCCATATCGCTTGTGGGCTTTGCCGATGCGCTCATGATGAGTGCAATCCGCTAGGTCGCAGAGCGCAGCCGGTCGGAATAGCGATCCGGGTCTTGCTCGGCATGATCCGCCCACACATCTTTGCGCGTCACAAACGGATTGAGAAACAGGATTGGCAATTTCAGAAACAGCAGCTCTGAATGAATGAAGCCGTCAACGGTGCGCTCCCACCACTTCGGCTCGCGCTTGGCATTGTCGCGCAACCACCCATCATACGGTGCCCAATGGCTTGGCTCGTCCCGTTCGATCACCTTAAAAATCTTCACTAGAGCTGGGTCAGATTGCACAAAGCGGTTCGCCAGCAGGATTTCGATTTGTTTGTATCCGCGCTTCTCCGTCAGCGAGATAACCCGACACAGCCGCTCAAACAGCTCATCACGTTCAATCACGGCCTGAGTGTCGAGCTTATCAATCGAGGTGCCGAACATGATCTCGATAAAACGATCAATATGACCAAAGGTCCGGTCGAGGTGGATCGGATGCTTGCCTTGGAGTTCGAACCAGCGCTTGAACATGAGGTAATGCTTGCGCTCATCCGCGCGGTGTTTCTCGATCTTGGCGATCAATGGATCGTCCGGCCCGCAGCGCGCCCGGACAGCCTCCAGCACGCGGTCGAGCGCGGTGTACCCGCGATGCTCGTTATAGATGTAGATCGATCCCAAGAGATCCAGATAGCGCCGGCGAAACCATTCGATCATGCTGAGCTCCTATTTTATTAGGATACGGTATGAACGGCGATTGACCAAATGTGGGGGTTAGTGGTTCGATGATGTGTCTTCGTGATGAGTGCTCTGATCGGTATTCTCTTCAGGCAATTCGTTATCACGTTCTTCTTCGATCGCCTTACGTATCTTTGGGGCAGGCGGCGTCCATGCTTTGAGGTGGCTCAATACATTTTCATAAAAGCCAATAGCACCCGACTCTAACTCATTGATGAAGGTGGACCGACCACCAAATTTCCTTCCGTCAGTCATTTGGTCGATCAAGACAAATTTGTGAGGCAAGAGAGATCTGTCGGGATGGCTATGAAGCATGTCGTCACTTCTCGCCTCAAATACTGTTGTCTCGATTGGTGAGGCTCGGCCCGGCCACAATGTCCTGACTTTGGTTGTCTGTTCTTTGTCGTCAGGCAATTGCACTAAAAGCCAGTTTAGCCTCGACGCTTGTCGTTTTTTATCCTTCGGAGCCGCAAGCTGAGCGCTGAAGTGGATGGTCCGGGTCGTCAGATCTACCTCTATTGACAATGGGGCTGCTGCATTCGGAATAGCAAAATCAACAGTCAGTCGCCGTTCCTCTACCAGCGATTTGAGATGTCTATCGAAGATCGCCGTCGGATCATTCATTACCTTTTTGGAGACTTTCTCCGCAACCGTTTCACCCGTTTTCCGTGTGAGGTACAGGGCTAGGTCTCTTATCTCTGCTTGCCAGCTTTCAACTACAGCTCTTTCGTCAGCCCCAGACTTACTTAGTGATAATCCACTTCGAACGTTGTCGACCACTGATGTCCATGACGGCGTCATTTGGGTGAAGCGCTTGAGTCCAGCGCTTTGGTGGATCAAGAATCGCTCTAACTCTTCAAGCAAGAAGTTATGATCGGGGTCTTCAACTCGATCATTCCCGCTAAGAACGCTCAGATATGTCAGGATTGAGAACCAAGAATAGTGGTATAAACTAACAGTCCTCAGTAAATGGCCGTTGACTGTAACAGGGCTCTGGTCGCGCGTGGTAGTGAACTGGTTTGAGAGTGTAATTACGGCGTCAATTCCAACCTCTCGCGCGAGACTTAGATATGACTCGATTTGATCTGCTTTAAGATCATCATTGCCAATTTTGGCTTCGACAAGGGCGCTCCAAGTTCGTTTACCTGTTTGTAAAACGATTAGCCCATCTGGGCGAATTTTCGGCTGCTTAGACTTTGGGAACGAAACTTCAGTAAAGGTCGAAACTGTTGCTCTTGTGCCGACAGGGTTTCCAACCGCTCCAAGAATTTCATTTGAGAGCTCCTTTACCTGTGCGAAAACTGACAAGAAGGCTGACAGAGTTCTCCCCTCTTTCGATTTTTCGGACAAAACTGGAAATAGGCGTGATTTTTCACCGAAAGCATCGAAAAAAGGTAAGTTATGCATGTATTCCCCCATGTATTACTTTAGGCATACATCAGGAATTGTTTTCTGCAAGCTTCCTTAACTGAGCGCCTTTCCTACACATCACTCACGCGCCTATCCCAGCATGCATGAAGTTCTATCCGCCGCGCGTTTCTAAGCCTCGCAAGCCGCCCAGGCGCATTCCGCCTTTCTATGCCGTACCGGTTAAACAGCGTGTGGATGGTTGGACGCCGCTGAGGCAGGCGGAGTTTATCGGCTGGCTTGCGCAGACACGCTCAGTGACGGGGGCGGCGCGCAGGGTCTCTATGGCGCGCGAAAGTGCTTACCGGCTGCGCGCGCATTTGTGGTCGGAGAGTTTCTGCGCGGCGTGGGATGCGGCGCTCGCGAAGGACTGGCAGCCGCGCGATATTGGTAAGGCGCCCGATGCAGTTTTGGGTAGGCTGCCAAAAGTCACACTTCGTGAGCTGGAATGGCGCATTGAAAGCGGGATTTGGTGGGTTATCTTGCGCGGCGGCAAATATGCAGGTGTGCGCCAAAAGCCGGACAATTCTGCGGTTCTGGCGCATCTTGCGCGCTGTCCCGTCTCGCTGGCCGAATACCGCGAGCAGGCAGCGTCACGATGAAAAGTCACACTTTTGAAAAGCGTATCTGCGTTCCAGAAAAGCCCCCACTCCGCGCGGGGCGGAGCAGGGGCTGTTTCGCTCACATTGCTGTGATCGTGATCGGCTTAGGCCGGGTAAACCCAGGCTGTGCCGCGCGCCAGGTTCTCAGATGCGAAGGCCCAGTTGAGCTTCGAGCCGACAACCGCGTCGAGATAGGCGGGACGCTTGTTCTGGTGGTCGAGGTAATAGGCATGCTCCCACACGTCGACGACCAGCAGCGGGTTCACGCCGGTTTGGTCAGCCAGTGTGTCGCCATCGTGGGTTTCCTCGATGGTGAGCGCGCCGTCCTTCTCTGCCAGCCAGACCCAGCCGCTGGCGAAGTGACCCGCGCCGCGTGCTTTCAGCTGTTCCTTAAGCTCGTCGACAGAGCCGAATGCGGCGTCGATCTTGGCCTTGAGTTCATCCGATGGAGCGGTTTCGGATGCCGCCATGGAGTGCCAGTAGAACCCGTGGTTCCAGGTTTGCGCGGCGTTGTTGAACAGGCCTTGGTTGCTGCCGCGGGCGGCCCCAACAATCGCCTCAAGCGAGGCATTGGCGTGATCAGTGCCGTCAATCGCAGCGTTCATCTTGTCGATGTAGGTCTGATGGTGCTTGCCATGGTGAAACGACAGTGTCTCGGCCGAAACGGCGGGTGCGAGTGCGGTGTCTGCGTAAGGTAAATCGATGAGTTTGAAAGCCACTTTGGTCCCTCTCTTATGGAATCTGGATCGCTATAGGGACAATGCACGGCATGGGTAAAGGTTGCATCGCAATTGGAATTGCATGTCCAATGGGTGGGGCGAGAAGCGAAGCGCGCGGGCGCGATCAGGCTGCGGCCTCTTGCAACTGGCGAAGCTTGAAGGCGCGGTCGCTTGCGAGCTGCGAGTGCTCGACCCAGGTAGAGTGCACCCCGCTGCTGATCTTGTGCGGCAAGGCGAGGCGGCAAATCGGACCTTTCGCCACGTCGCTGGCGTCCAGAATGGCGAGCTCAGATGTGCCGCTGTTCTCGTCGATCAGGAAGGTGATGAGATAGCCGTCGTCCTCCGCCAGTGTCCCGCCGTCCGCGGCTTTGCGCGGGATCATCGGGCTTTCGCTGGCATAGACGCCGTCTGGCAGGGTGAAGATCTGCTCTTCGCCGGTCTCGGTGTCTTGCCGGACATAGCCGTTGAACAGGAACCAACCGGGCCGGGTCGTGGTCGACCAGATGTAGCGCGATTTGCGCATCGCAAAGGCCGGGTTGATCATACCAAACTCGACGATCCGGTCCGACAGGCGCTCTTCACGGCACTCGCCGGTGGCAAGGTTGAAGCGCCAGCGGTGCAGGCGGCTCTTGAAGCTGTGTTCGTCAACATAGGCCATCATCCGCCCGTGCTCGCCTTGCTCCTCCAGCGGTTCGGGCATGGGTTCGTCCTGATAATAGCCTTCCATCACGACCTCATCGCCGTCTGGGCCACTTTCCTCCCAAGCATTCGTCCAGTGCAGCACATAGGTTGGCGAGGCCTCAAACCAGCGGATGTCCTGCGCACTGCCGTGGCGCGGGATGAGAGCAAAGCGGGTCGGCACGCCTTCATGCAGGCGAGCGGCGTGAATGCCTCTCTCCAGCAGCTTTGCATCCCAGAACAGAGGCATGTCGTTGAGGATCGACCAGTTCGGCGTGATCGCCATATCATGCGGTAGGCGCGGGCCATCGAGCGGGACCGGCGTGTAATGGACAAGCTTACCCGCGCGATCGACCACGCCGTAATGCATGTAAGGCGCGTGGACGGAATAGTTGAAGAACATCAGCTCGCCGGTGCTCTCATCCACTTTGGGATGCGCAGAGACCCCATCAATCGGCCCCCAAGGCGCTTTGCCCAGGTTCTCCAAAGTCACCGGGTCCATCTGCCATGCTTCACCGCATTGGTAGAGCGTCGCTAGCGCAGTCCCGGCGTGGACCAGAATGTCGGTCGAGGCGGTGTCCTTAAGCCCGCCATGCGCGCCAAAGCCTGGGCGCAGCGAAGTACCGGGAGGGTCCATCAACCCGCCCCACAGTGCCCGGCCGGCGATCTGTTCTGCCTCAAAGCACTGGGTGCGCACAAAGCGGTTGCGATAGCTGGCCTTGCCGCCGGAAATGTTCACCTGATGCACCATCGCATCGCCATCAAACGGGTGGTGCCGGCCCAGCGGCTGGTGCGCTGGGTTCTCTGTGTTGCGCAGGTAAATGCCATCGATGTCGGCTGGAATTTCGCCCTCAATCACTTCCAGCTCATCCACATCCACTTCTTCATGAACCGGCGTCCATGGCCCGGAGAGATACGGGTGGTTGCTGGGTTCAAGCGTCGTTTTGACCGGTGGTTGGCGAGTGATTTGCATTGTGGTGATCTCCTGATCGCTTAGCGTAGCGGCGAGGGCAGTGATATCAAGCGCATTGCCCCGCAAATTGCGGTCAATTTGATCCTGATCAATGACGCTGCCGACGGTGCCCTCCATCCCGCATTCAGGAAGGAGAATACCGATGAAATCGATATTACTGCACATCAGCACCGATCCGGGAATGGAGGCGCGCCTGCAGATCGCGCTTGATCTGGCCCGCGCACACGGTGCCCACATCACATGCCTTCAGGCGGTGAGCTTTGAGGTCTTTGCGCCCGGCGACTTCTATGGCTCTGCCATGGCCGCCGCACTGCCTAAAATCAAAGAGGCAGCGGAAGAACAGCGCGCGAAACTGGAGGTGGATCTGGCCAATGAGGATGTCGTTTGGGATTGGCTGTTCCTGCACGGAATGCCGGAAACGCGGCTGCTGGAGCAATCGGCCCTGCATGATCTCATCATCGTTGGCCCGCATGACGTTGGCGAACGCAAAGGGCCTTCGCGCATGGCAGGGGAGCTTGCATTGAAGGCTCCATGCCCGGTTATGATCGTGCCAGAGACGGCCACGAGTTTTGACAGTTCTGCGCCGATCTTGGTGGCGTGGAATGGTTCTTCTGAGGCCAGTGTCGCCTTGCGCAGCGCCGTGCCTTTGCTCGCCAAAGCCAGCAATGTCTTTCTCGCCAGCGTGGAGGAGAAGCTGGATAAGGACCGCTTTGATGTCCCTGCATTCAAGGGCGCGCAATATCTCAGCCGCCATGGGATTGAATGCGAAATTGTTGAGATCCCGGCTGATGGTAGGAAAATCGCGGACTTGCTCTCATCGGCTGCGCAATTGCGGGAATGTGGTCTGATCGTGATGGGGGCCTACGGCCATTCACGCTTGTCGGAGATGCTACTGGGCGGGGTCACGCGCCGTGCGCTTACCAATCCGGATCTACCAATCTTGCTAGCGCATTGAGTTGGAGGGTGCAGGTGGCTCGCCAATGAAAGGAAGCTGCTCTACTTCGCTTTGCGGCGCCGGATCATGCCTTCTTGCGCGATGCTGGCGACCAATTCGCCTGATTGGTTGAACACACGGCCTCGGTTGAACCCGCGCCCATGGCCGGACCACGGGCTATCGGTAGCATAGAGCAGCCATTCATCCGCGCGCGCTTCACGGTGGAACCAGATCGTGTGGTCCAGGCTTGCACCGACCAGTTCGCCGCGCATCCAGCTGAGCCCGTGGGGCAGCGCGCTGGTACCAAGCAATGTGAAGTCGCTGGCATAGGTGATCACGGCGCGGTGCAGGCCTGGGTTGTCCTCAATCGCGGGCAGCGGCGCGCCGGTGCGAAACCAGGTGTGCGCTTTCGGTTCGCGCGGCTCTGAATTCATCCAATGCAGCCGGTCGATGGTGCGCATTTCAATGGCGCGCGGGCGTAGCATGATGCGGCGCTGATCTTCGCTCAGCTTGTCGCCCAGCTTTGATGCCATCTCGCGGCGCACATCCATATCGCTGCGCAGTTTATCCGGTCCTTCGACATCGGGCATCTCAGCATCGCTGTGCTCCAGTCCGGTTTCGGGCGTTTGGAAGCTCGCGGTGAGATTGAGGATCGGTTTGCTTTCGCCTGCTTCGTTGGTCTGGCTGGCGACGACCCGGCGGTTGGAGAAGCTGCGACCATCGAAATCGCGCGCGATCCGGTAGTCAATCGGCGGTCCTTCTTTGCCGCCGCGCAGAAAATAGGCGTGCAGTGAGTGCGCCTGCTTGAGATGATCCACGGTTGCTTGTGCGGCCTGAATAGCCTGCGCCAGCACCTGGCCGCCAAACACCCGGCCCATGCCGCCTTTTTGCGGACGGCCCGTGAAGTTCTCTTCTGAATTCTGCTCGACTGTAAGCAGTTTGATCAGCCCATCGACGAGCTGCTCATTGGTCGGAATATTGTCTGGAGTGTCGCTCATTTCGCCGCTCGCAATGCGGCGCGATGGCGGTAAGGTCAAGCGGGCTTAGCGTTCCCACACCCGGCGCAGCAGAGCGGCTGGCAATGCGCCGCGCACAAACAGCAGGTCAGAGACGCCGGAGGCCTCTTCCGCACCCATTTGCCGCTTGTATCCGCCGTCGCCAAGGCCCCAGTCAATGCGAGCAAGGCCGCGCTTTGCGGCGCTGGTGAAATCGTCATACAGCAGCACTCGACCTGGCGAGAACTTCTGGAATTGTTGGTCGAAATTATTGGCGATTGCGTAGCGCGTATCGCCGCAATCGAGGCCAAAGGTGAAGGCGGCTGGGATGTCGCCAACATGCAGCAGGCTGCCCCGGATGATCGCAGCGATTGCAGGATCTTGACCTATGCCTTCCCAGAATGAGCGCAGCGCCGGATCGTGGAACTTAGTGTCGCCGCCCTGTTCCAACTGGCCGACCCAGGAATTGCTCTCAATCGCGGCGATGGCGTCGCGGGTTTCATCGGTCCAATCCTCGCCGGTGAAGTGCGAAATGGTGACTGGGCCAGTTTTCTCTAGTTGGCGAACCCGCCAGCGGTCTTTCTGCTGGCCTTTGGTCGATGGCCAATTGCCCGAAGCCGTTAGCGCGACAAGATCGAGCACGAACAGTTGGCCAATCGGGCGCGAAAGCACGCGCCAGCCTGCGTCGAGAGCGGCGGCTTTGAGTACATCGAGCGATTGGTCGTCGTCGACCACCGGACCCATGCGCCAGACATTGCCGAGCTGCTTTGCGAGTTTTTTGTCTTTGAGAGCAGCTGCGAGCTCTGCCGCCGTGGATTCGCTGTCCAATGGTGCACCACGAAACGGCCAGTAGGCGCCCGCAACCTGCTTGATCGCAATGGGGCCGAGCTTTTTTCGCACATAGGGAAGGCCGCAATCGCTTTGCCATCGCTGCCCCGCGCCACAAGCTCTGCCGTTGCCGGATTGCGGCCCGATGCAAACCACTGCGCCCTTAGGAAGGAACGGCGAGGATCGTCGGCCTCGGCAAGCTGGTCCAGCTCCGATTGGGGCTGCGTGTCGATAGGGAAGGGGGCATTCATGACAGTGGCGGCAATCCGGCACGACCAAATAGGCGGCGCCACACGCGAAAGCTCAGCGCCTTTGCGCGATTGCTGGTGGGCCAGCGCCTTGGTGCATTCGGCCTTAGGCCAATCCGGCGCATGAGCACATTGGCGCAGCGTGCATCGCTCTCATCATAGCTCCAGTTGGAGCGCCAAGTGATCGATAGCGAAATCGAGCTGTGCCGTCCGTTGCAGACAAAATGCGGGGCCATCACTGGCACGTAAACGGCATCACCCGGTCCAAGCGGAAACTCCCGGCCCTGTCTGGCAAATTCATCGTTCCATTTAAGCTCGCGCGCGCCGCCTGCATGATAGGCCTCATGCTCGCTATCTTTGGCAAAGCGCGTATCGCCAGCGGGGAATTGGGTCATCACTTTACTGCCCGTCACTTGCAGTAGAATATTGTGCTCCGGGTCGAAATGATACGGGGTGACGGCATTCGGACTGGAGATGAAGATGAACCCTTGCGGGGTCAACATCTCGCCGGTCTTGGCCTCTATCTCCGCCTGCAATTCGCCCAGCAGATCATGCAACAAAGCCTGATAGGATGGCACTTGCTCAACATTCTTGAGCACGGCCCAACTGTTCGCTTCGTGCACTTTGCGGATTGTCTCCGCGAGGGTCAGGCCATTGCTATCCGGTTTGCCATCGACGCCAATCGGCAAGTCGCCGCGATTGTATTCGACCGAGCTTTCTGGAAGGCGCTCCGCCATGCTGGCCAGTGCTTCAATCTCCAGCAGTGGATGCTGATCGAGGGCATGGCGCAATGTGTGCGGTGTTTCAGGATAGTGAACTGCGAACTGATCTCGCGCATTCGTATCAAAGATCGACGGCGCAGAAGCGCGTGCGCTTTGCCAGTCGGTCGCATCTGTGATGGGCGCATTCATTGCAGGTTCCCTTTGCGCAGCTCGCGGCGCATCAATCGCTCAAATAGCGTGCGGCGCAGTTTCCCTCCGATCGCAACGTTGATGCTTTGCATGCTGCGCTTCTCGCGCCACAAGCGCTCGATCATCGAGTGTCCTTCGGCTGCACAGCTGTCGACCCATTCAATAAATTCGTTGCCCAGCAGCTCCAGATTGTCGAGCTGGAGCAAGAGGCCGGGTGAGTATTTGGCATAGCGTTCATCAAACGCGGTCTTGAAGCTGTAGGCGCCGGGCGGTGTGATGAAGTTTGCGAGCATGGCGATGGCTCGCCCGTCGACCCTCAATGCGAGCCGTTCGAGCCGGCCTGAGCGCGCTGCGCCGGTCATGGCGTCGATGAAGAATTGTTCGGTATGCGCCGCGCTGGCGAGGGCAGAGCCTTCTGCTCCTTTCCAACCCGCGCGTTCAACGGAAAGAAATTCGCGGGTCCATTCGGCAATGCCGTCTTCGCCTTCGATCCGTTCCACGCTCAAAGCGCCTTCTTCAGCGAGGCGTTTGCGCAGACGGCGCAGCTCTTTACGCCTTTTCTTGGTCAGGGATGCTTCGAGATATTCCTCAGGAGAAATCTCGGCATCCAGCATGGCGCGCTCTTCCCGGTGGACGATGGCGCTTGCTCGCTTATGCTCGCTCAATGCTTCGCGCAGCCCCTCTGCCACCGGGCCATCGGCGGGCAATTGCGGCAGATGAAAGAACAACGCCTGACGAGGTTTGTGATCGAGTGCAGTGAACAAGGTCCGCCAGAAATCGATCTCATGCCCTTTGGCGATCAAGGGTGCTCCGCAAAAGCTGTTCGTGTGTAATGCCGCGCCGCAATGCGGCACGGGATAACCGTAATATTGCCGAGATTGCTCGAGCGGGATGAGGCCGAGCAATTCGCCGCCTACGATATAGGCGAATACTTCGACCTTCGCGCTTTCGGGCAAATTGGCGAGCGAGGCTGAGAGAAACCATTCTTCAAAAAAGGATTTGGTTCAGCGGCGCGATTGGTCAGCTCATCCCATGCAGCGAGGAAGGCGGAGCGGCTGATTTGAGCAGGCGTCAGGGCGTGCATCCCATCGCTCCAGCCCGCGAGTGGGCCAGAATGAGGAGGTGCGCTGGGCAGTACAGGCGCGCTTGCCATGTCCATCCGTTAACCTTTTCAATGCGCGCAGAATCGCGCGCGGAGCTTGGTTTAGCCTGAATGACGTTAAGGAAGCGTTTGTGCAGCGCGTTTTGAGTGCGCGTGCTTGGGTGTGTCCAGATCACAAAAAACCCCGCCAGACCTGGGCCTGGCGAGGTTTCAAAATCTGTGCGGCCGATTGCTCAGTCGCAGATTAGCCTTGGATCAATGTCCACCAGCCAACGCCGCGAGCAGAAGCAGCGCGACAATATTGGTGATTTTGATCATCGGGTTCACGGCTGGACCAGCGGTATCCTTGTAAGGATCGCCAACTGTATCGCCGGTCACAGCGGCCTTGTGAGCCTCTGAGCCTTTGCCGCCATGATTGCCATCTTCGATGTACTTCTTGGCATTGTCCCATGCGCCGCCGCCAGCGGTCATGGAAAGCGCCACAAAGATGCCGGAGATGATCACGCCGAGCAGCAAAGCACCGAGAGCCGCAAAGCCCTCTGCCTGGCTGCCTGTCGCCGCAGTCACCGCGAAGTACACGACGATAGGAGCGAGCACTGGCAACATGGATGGAACGATCATTTCCTTGATCGCAGCCTTCGTCACCAGGTCCACCGTACGGGCATAGTTTGGACGGCTGGTGCCATCCATAATGCCTGGATCAGCGGCAAACTGCGCGCGCACATCAACCACTACATCGCCAGCCGCGCGGCCAACGGCGGTCATACCCATCGCACCAAACAGGTACGGGAGCAGCGCGCCGAGCAGCAAGCCAACGATGACATACGGGTTTTCAAGGCTGAAGCTAACATTGAGGTCTGGGAAGAACTCCTTGAGGTCAGCGGTGTAGGCCGAGAACAGCACCAAAGCAGCAAGACCGGCGGAACCGATTGCATAACCCTTGGTCACAGCTTTCGTGGTGTTGCCAACGGCGTCCAGCGCATCGGTTTTCTCCCGAACGCTTTCTTCCATCTCGGCCATCTCAGCGATGCCGCCAGCGTTATCGGTGACGGGACCATACGCATCCAGAGCAACAACCATACCGGCCAGAGCCAGCATCGAAGTCGCCGCAAAGGCGATGCCCATCAGGCCTGCGAGTTGGTATGTCACGATGATACCGATCACGATCACAATGGTAGGCAGTGCGGTCGATTCAAGGCTGATTGCCAGGCCTTGAATGACATTGGTGCCGTGCCCAGTCTCCGACGATTTCGCAATCGAGCGGACCGGGCGGTATTCTGTGCCCGTGTAATATTCGGTGATCCAGATGATCAGGCCGGTGATGACCAAACCGACCATCATCGCCAGGAACAGTGACATGCCGGTAAACGTGTTGTCGCCCAGCGTGTATTCCGTGCCCATGCCCACCGCATAATCAGTCGCGAAATAGATCGCGACAGCGGACAGAACCGTGGTGACGATAAAGCCCTTATACAGCGCACCCATGATGTTGTTCGATGAACCGAGACGAACAAAGTACGTTCCGATGATCGAGGTTACGATGCACACACCGCCAATGATCAGCGGCAGGCTCATCAGAGCGAGCAGATCAGCAGCGGCAAGGCCGGTGAACAGCAGGGCGGTGAGAACCATGGTCGCGCCAACGGTGACAACATAGGTCTCGAACAAATCCGCGGCCATGCCAGCACAATCGCCAACATTGTCGCCCACGTTATCGGCGATGGTCGCCGGGTTGCGGGGGTCATCCTCTGGAATGCCAGCTTCGACCTTACCGACCAAATCGGCACCAACGTCAGCAGCTTTGGTAAAGATACCGCCGCCCAAACGCGCAAAGATCGAAATCAGCGAAGCGCCAAAGGCGAGGCCCACGAGCGCGTCGATGACTTCGCGCTTCTCAGCGAGAACGGTGAGGTCCATGCCCATTGTGCCGACCAGCACATAGAAGAACCCGGCAATGGCCAGTAGCGCGAGGCCTGCGACCAACATGCCTGTGACGGCACCAGCGCGGAACGCCACGGTCAGGCCTTCTTGTAGGCCCGTTTCAGCCGCCGCCGCTGTGCGCACATTGGCACGTACGGAGATATTCATCCCGATAAAGCCAGCAACACCGGAAAGCAGCGCACCGATCACGAATCCGATCGCAGAAACCTCTCCAAGAAAGATGAAAACGAGAATGGCAACAACCACACCGACTATGCCGATCGCGGTGTATTGCCGTTTGAGATAGGCTTGTGCGCCCTCTTGAACGGCGCCAGCAATTTCTTGCATTTTGGCGTTCCCGGCACTCGCGCCGAGAACTTGCCGACTGGTGACAAAGCCGTAAATCACGGCGAGCAGTCCCAGCCCGATTGAAATCAGAATCAGATCCACCAAAAAATCCCCTCTTGAACGTGTGGAAATGCGCTCCTCGTTTATGGTGGGAGCGCTTGGCGCATTGGCTATCGCGATTGTGGGGAAGTGACAAGCCCGCTCTCCACCGATTGTCGGTGGGCTGACGTGCCAATTATCGGTTTGTTCTTGATCGGTGTACGATCAGCCGTGCTGATGGCCGAGGCCTTGTGCATTGACGATTGGGTCGCCGTCGAGCGTAAGCGGGGCGAAGCCAAGCGGTTGAACTGTGCCAATCTGCGTTGCTGAAACGGGCAGGGTCAGCCCTTCTGGCGCGGTGAACAGTAGCTCGTAATCATCGCCCCAGCGGATGCAGTCCTCGCGGCGCTCGGTATCAGCGACTGGAACGTTGTTGGTCTCGAGTGCTAGGGTGACTTCGCTCGCCTCCGCCAATCGAAAGGCGTCGAGCAACAGACCATCTGAAACATCCATCATCGCGCTTACACGCGGCGCTAGCGATTGGCCTTGCTGCAACAGCGGGCGAGGGCGGTTGAATGCCTCAAGATGCTCAGGCGCACCTTCAAAACCGAGCATGGCGGCACCGAGCATGCCCGTGACATACAATGCATCGCCGAGTGAAGCACCGCTGCGCGAAGGTACTGGCGTGTGCGAGGCACGACCAATGGCGGTTAGTCCAAAGGTACGCGGACCTGCGGCGGAAACGGTGTCCCCACCTAGAATTGGCACATTGTAGCGGCTGAGCGCTTCGCTGAGGCCTGCAAGAAAATGCTCGTCATCTTGCCCTAGCGAATGGCCAAGCAGCACTCCAATTGGCTCAGCGCCCTTTGCGGCTAGGTCAGACAGGTTGGAGGCGACTAGTTTCCAAGCGACATCGGCCATCTCGGCATCGGGGCGGAAATGCGTACCCTCAGCCATCATATCATGGGTCAGGATCAGAGTTTCGTCGCCGATTTCCAAAACGGCACAGTCATCGCTCAACCCTCGCGCACCAGAGTGGAGCGGCAGCGTGCGCAATGCAGCGATGAAATCGGCTTCGTTCATTGAGCAACCTTATCCGTTCGTCCTGAGCCTGTCGAAGGGCAACGGATCTGGCAGCACTCTCGCATCGAAATGCTCAGCATAAGCTAGCTCTTACGAACGCGCGTCCTTTGATGCGGCATCAAGAATGCCGTTCACAAACTTGGCTTCGCGGTCATCGAAGAATGCCTTCGCCACATCGACATATTCGTTGATCGCGGCTGCCGCTGGCACATCATTGCGTGCAATCAGCTCATAGGTACCAGCGCGCAGGATTTGCAGCATGGTCTTGTCGAGGCGTTTCAGCGTCCAGCCATCGGCCAGTTTCGAGGTCAGCAAAGCATCGATCTCTTCACCGCGCGCCTCAACCCCGCGCACGACATCATCGAAGAACTCAACTTCGGCATCGGCGAATTCGTCTTCATCGATCGTTTTGCCCAAGCGATGCTGATGAAACTCATCAAGCAGTTTGGCGAGCGCAGTGCCCTCCATCTGCAGTTGATAGAGCGCCTGGACAGCGGCGAGCCGCGCGGTTGAGCGGGCTTGAGAGCGAGCGGGCGTGTTCATTTGAGGCGAAGTTCCACTGATTTGGCATGCGCGGGCAATCCCTCTGCATGGGCGAGGGTGGCCGCCGCCGGGCCGATCGCGGCAAAGGCGTCGTCATCCAGCGCGATAAAGCTGGTGCGTTTCATGAAGTCGAGCACGGACAGCCCGCTAGAAAAGCGTGCGCGCCGGCCGGTTGGCAATACGTGATTGGGCCCGGCGACGTAATCGCCCACGGCCTCTGGCGTCATGCGGCCCAGGAACACGCTGCCCGCGTGATTGATCTTTGAAAACAGTGCCTCTGGATTAGCCACAGCGAGTTCGACGTGTTCAGCGGCCAGTCGGTCTGCGAGCGCAGGCGCTTCGTCCAAATCTTCGACCAGAATGATCACACCGTGATCGTCCCAGCTTTGCTTGGCGGTTTTGCCGGTGGTGAGCTGCGACAGTTGGACGGTCACGCGGTCTTCAACCTGAGCGGCGCAGGTCGCGTCATTGGTGATCAGAATCGATTGCGAGGTTGGGTCATGCTCTGCCTGGCTCAGCAAGTCAGCGGCGATCCAATCCGGATCATTGTCGCAATCGGCGATGACCAGAATTTCGCTTGGCCCCGCGACCATATCGATGCCGACCACACCGTAAAGCTGGCGTTTGGCCTCCGCGACATAGGCATTGCCGGGGCCGGTGATCACATCGACCGGCCTGATCCGCTCGGTGCCATAGGCCAGCGCGCCGACTGCTTGCGCTCCGCCAACGCGCCAAATCTCACTAACGCCCGCGACATGTGCGGCGGCAAGAACCAGCGGGTTGGAATTGCCCTTGGGCGTCGGCGTGACCACAACAATCCGCTCCACACCCGCAACCTTTGCCGGGATCGCATTCATCAACAACGAAGAGGGATAGGCCGCCCGCCCGCCCGGCACATAGAGCCCGGCGGCATCGACGCTGCGCCATACGGCACCTTGGCGCACGCCGGCTTCATCGGTGAAGTCGCGGTTCGCAGGGATTTGATCGCGGTGATAGGCCTCAATACGGGCAGCGGCGAGGTTTAGGGCGTCGCGCAATTCCGGCTCAAGAGCGTTATACGCTGCCTCGCAGCTTTCGGGCGAGATCGACCAGTCTTCTTCAGTGCTCAGGCTGTGCCCATCAAAGCGCTGGCTGTATTCGACCAGCGCTGCATCGCCCTTTGCTTTAACGCGCGCCAGAATGTCGCTGACTTTGCCAGAGACGTTCTCGCCGCTTTCGCGCCGGGAATTGACGATCTTGGCAAAGCGCTGCTCAAAATCGGCATCTTTGATCGACAGCTTTTGCATTATGCAACCTGCTTTTCGGCGGCTTGCGCCTCCATATCTGCGCGGAATGCGGCGACAAGCTCTGCCACGCGCGGATCGGTTTTCAGCGCTGCGCGGTTCACGATCAGCCGGGCAGAGATATCGATGATCTTCGATGTCTCTACCAAGCCATTGTCCTTCAGCGTCCGTCCAGTCGACACGAGGTCAACAATCTGGCGCGCGAGACCAAGTGAGGGGGCGAGTTCCATCGCGCCATTGAGCTTCACGCATTCGGCCTGAATGCCTTGCGCTTCGAAATGGCGTCGGGTCAGGCTGGGATATTTGGTCGCGACCCGCAGGTGGCTCGCGCTGGATTGCTCTGCCGTGTCATCAACACGCTGCGCAACCGACAGGCGGCAATGGCCAATATCGAGGTCCACTGGTGCGTAAAGATCAGCGTAATCAAACTCTTCAATCACGTCAGAACCAACAATCCCAACTTGAGCGGCACCATGCGCCACGAAGGTTGCCACATCAAATGCGCGGACCCGGATGAGTCGCATATCGGCGCGATTTGTGCCAAAGCTGAGCGCGCGGTTGCTCTTGTCGTGAAACGCGGCCTCTGGCTCAACACCGGCGCGCACCATTACAGGCAGAGCCTCATCGAGGATCCGCCCCTTGGGAATGGCAAAGGTGAGCTGGCCTGAATTGTCCGTAGTCATTGCGGAGCCGCACTTAGGCATTGCACTGCCAAAGGGCAACACGGACGATCAGGTAAACCTGCCTTTGATCGCGTGACCAACATAGCGAGGAGACACGTTACATGGGTGACGGCGCAATTATGGACACCTCAGATTTTGACGCGGCCTTGGACTGGCAGGCGACCCATGCTGAGCAGAATGGAGCGCCTTGCACCGCGCGGATTGTTCGCGCTTTGACCGCCGCCGCAACGGGTGACACCGTCACTGCCCAGCGGATGACGAACTGGCCGGGGCTTACGCTGAAGGATGCGATGCCACTCCGAATTGCAGGTGGCTTGCATTACTTACTACTAAGCGGGGCGGATGATCGTCTGGCCCCTGTTTATCATGGCGAGGTCACAGATCAGGCGGAGGTCGATGCGCTGGTTTGCGCGGTGGTGGAGGCGCACGATGTCGCTCTGATCCCGTGGTTTGATGGGCCGCCGCAAACCAATGAGGCCGGGCGCTCCGCTAGCTTCATCGCTGGCCTGTTGTGGCTGGCTCAGCGCGTACCGGCGAGGTTCGATATGTTTGAACTCGGCGCAAGTGCCGGGGTCAACACTATGATGGATCGCTACTTTTACCGTTTAGGCGCGACGGAAAGTGGGCCGCCAAGTTCTCCAATGCAGATCATACCTGAATGGCGCGGGGCCTCGCCGCCTGTCGCAGACATCGAGATTGCCTCGATTTGCGGCTGCGACATCGGGCCGATTGATCTCAGCGATGCGGACGCGGCGCTTCGGCTCAAAAGCTATGTCTGGCCAGACGCGCAGGAACGGATGCAGCGGATTGATGCTGCTATCCAGCTCGCCGGGGAACGCGCGCCCGATCTAACGCAGATGGACGCGGGCAAATTCGTGCGTGAGCAATTGGCTAAGCCGCAAGCGGATGAAACGACCCGCGTGATGTTTCACTCAATCATGTGGCAATATATGCCGGCTGAAACGCAATCGGTGATCACGAAAGCGATGGAGCAGGCTGGCGCGCGCGCCACCACCGAAAAGCCGCTGGCATGGATCGCGCTCGAAACAGATCCCGCGACATTTCGCCACGAACTGAGGGTTCGATATTGGCCGGACGGCGAGAACGAAGTGTGTCTCGCCCACGCGCACCCCCATGGCGCTTGGGTGGAGGGGAGCGCCGGCTAGAGCGGACTAACTGGCCGAGAATCTCTCCATTGCCGCATTGACGGCACTGGGCGCCTCCCAAGGTACGAAATGCCCGCAATTACGCACTTGCTCGATGGTTAGATCGTCAATGAGCTCGTCGAGCCCTTCGAGATTTTCCGCAGGCAAAGCCAAGTCGTCCATTGCCCAAATCACCAGTGTCGGGATCGTCAATTGCGGTAGGACCGGTCCGGTGTAGTCCGATGGTACTGCGAAGGGTTCGTCCATGGTCGGTACAGTAATCGGGCTGGCGCGGTAATAATTGATCATCCCAAAGGCGGCATCGCGGTTTTGCCAATCGCGCAGCAAAGCCTCGCGTTCTTCTGGCTCCATCGCGGCTGGGCGGTCCCATTTCACCTCTTGTAGCATCAGGCCGGTCAGGCCTTGATCCTTGATCAGCGCGTCATTCGCGCTGTCCTTAAACCCGCGAATGTACTGGCTTGCCTCGCGCTGACCTGGATGGGTGTAGAGCAATTTCTGGAAGATCGAGGGGTGCGGGGCATTGGCAATCACCGCGCGCTCTACCCGCATATGTTGGCCGCCCAATGCGACGCCCCAGGCAATCGCGCCGCCCCAATCATGGCCAACGATCGTGAATTTCGGAATGCTCAGCGCATCAGCGAGTAAGAAGATGTCGCCGATCAGCTTATCCGGCGTGTAGGCATCGACCTCTTGTGGTTTAGATGAGCCGCGATAGCCGCGCTGATCGGGCGCAATGCAGCGGAAGCGATCTTTGAAATGCGCGATCTGATTGCGCCAGGTTCGGTGGCTTTCTGGAAATCCATGCAGGAAAATCAGGACTGGGGCACCGACAGGTCCTTCATCGACCACATCCAGATGAATGCCATTGGCGAGGTGCACACGTTTTTGTTCGATCGCGCTCAATCCTCTGCTTCCATTTTTTCCATATAGCCGCTGGCGACCATACCAGCGATCTGGTCGAATAGAGCATCGGGCGTGCGGCGCATCTCACCCATCGCCAGCTCTGCCCCTTGCGCAACGATGATCTCGCGCTCGCCGGCGGCAATTCCGTCGAGCATTGTGTTCGCTGCATCTTCAGCTGAAATGCCATTGTCGATCACATCATCGGAGCGGCCGCGTTTCGCGCCATCAGCCGTCAGGGCGTTGCGCGCGACATTGGTGGCGACGGAGCCGGGATAGATCATGTGCACGTTGACGCCGGACTGCGACAGTTCGCCGCGCAATGCATCGCCATAGCCGGCGAGGCCAAATTTCACCGCGCTGTAGGCTGTGCGCATCGGCACACCGACTTTGCCCGCGATGGATGAGATAAAGGCGATGCCGCCGGAGCCTCGCTCGACCATGTGGCCGATCAGCCCTTGTGAGAATGCGATCTGCGCGGTGAGGTCTATATCTATGATATCGCGGTAGACCTGCATATCGGTGTTGAGCGCCCGGCTGCGCTGAGACACGCCAGCATTGGCAAATGCCAGGTCGACCCGGCCTTTCCAAGCAATTGCTTTGGTTGTGGCATCAGCAAGCGCGGCGTCATCGCGCACGTCAAAGGGCAGAAGTAATGTCTCGCCGCAATCCCTCGCGACCTCAGCCAACCGCGTTTCATCGCGGCCCGATAGGATCAAGTTTGCACCGCGCCGCGCCAACTCGCGCGACAGTGCGGCGCCAATCCCCGATGATGCGCCAGTGATCCAAACGGTTTTGCCGGTGTAGTCCATTCAATGCTCCCTCACGGGAAAGATGATTGAGTATCAGCAGGCTGGCAAGCCCTCACAGATGATTGCCATGCGAATGCTGAATTGCGCGCGCCAAGTGCGGAATTGAAAATTTTTTCCTACAGCTTACAGCGACCTGCAATTTTTAGGCGTGGCGGTTTGCGCCGCTTTTACGGAAAGTTGTTTAATGGCCATTTCGTTTCTTGTGGTTGATGATTTCCTGGAGAACCCGGATGGAATGCGTAAGCAAGCGCTAGGGCTCGAGTATCCTGAGTTGGAGGGGCCGTACGTAGGTCGTAACTCTAAAGAGCGCGCAGACTTGCCGGGTTTGGATCAGTATGTCTCGCAGCTCGTCGGTGAGAGGCTTAAGCCAGTCGATCCGCCCCAATCCCACGGCAAGTTTCGCGTCACTCTGGCAGAGCACGATGATGTGCCAGCGATTCATAATGATCTCTCGCAATGGTCGGGCATATTGTACTTAACCAAGGCAGAACACTGCCAAGGAGGAACTGAGTTTTTCCGGCATAAGAAAACGGGACTTGAGAGCACACCATTCAATGATGCGGCGGCGCATGCTGCAGGCTTTGCCTCGCAGGCAGATGCGATAAAGCAAACGATTGATGCCGATGCGTTGAACCATGATGCCTGGGAAAAGACTATGAAAATACCGATGCGTTACAATCGGTTATTGTTACTGCGTCCTTGGTTATTCCACACTTCCGGCAAAGGCTTTGGCACCTCGATCGAGAATGGCCGGTTGATCTACACGATGTTTTTTACACTTGGTTGAGTTCGAGCTGCTTTAGTCGAAGTTGCCGAGCCCGATCTGGATTACCTCGGCAATATTCTCTGGGTAGATCGCTTCGTGCCAGCCCTTAAGCTCACTCAATGTGAACCAGCGGTGCTGCGTCATCACTTTGCGCTCAAGATCCGTATGGCGGGATGTGTCGATTAGTTCGCTTTCGCTGTGCACTAGGAAATAGCGCTCATCCGCCCGAACGGGTTCGCTCTCAACGGTGATGAATTCCGGCTCGATCTGGGCGATTTGCGGGCCTGGGTTGGCGACTATTCCGGTCTCTTCCAGCAATTCGCGCTTTGCCGCCTCTTCAAAGCTCTCGCCAGCGTCGCATTCGCCGCCTGCGGTCACCCAGAATGGCGGCCGCTTTGCGACGTTGAACCGAAACATCAGGGCGCGACCCTGCGGGTTGAGAACAATAACCCTCGCCGCGCGCCGGATGCGCTTTTGGCCTGGATTACGCATGTGACCTAGTCCTCGTTCCGGCTTTCTTCGCGCAGTTTCAGACCAGCGGTCTGCAAAGGCGTGACGGCATTTTTGAATTGCCCCGGTGTCATCCGTGTGAATTTACGAAATTCGCGGTTGAGATGCGACTGATCGAAATAGCGCAATTCCGCCAGGTCTTTCTCGCTGGCATTGCCAAATCCGCGCATTGCGGCCGCCATGTCCAGGAACTTACTGCGCCTCAAAACGCCCTTCGGCGTCAGCCCAAATGCATCCTTGCAGCGGCGCTCAAGCTGGCGGATGGATATGCCAATTTCTTCAGCGGCCAGATCAATCCTGATCGTGCTGTCTCTGCGGGCAAACACCTCAAACTTGGCGAGCTGCGTGTCGACTTCTGGGTGCCCGTGCTCCTTGACCCGCTGCAAGACAATGGCCTCCATCGCGGCAACCTTCGCCTGATCATCGCTCGCAGCACTGATGCCGCGCTGTAATTGATTGGCCAAATCACCCCACTCCTCAGCCAAAGGCAGCAGCCGATCAAAATATTCAGGGTGGGGCTTGGCGAATAAAGCGCGCCATGCGCTGGGCCGAATGGCAAAGCCAACAACGTTGAAACTGCCCTTTACCCGGACCTTAAACGGTCCTGAATTGGCCCCGAACAGCAATGTGTCGCTTGGCCGCGACCATTCGCCGGGTGCAACCTCGCCAGACCAATCGCCTTCGACTAGACAGCGAACAAATGCAGTTTCTGCCAGCAGAAAATCCTCGATCACCATGGCATCGGGCAGTTGTGCTTGAAACACGTAAAATCGCCTGATGTAGGGCGCGACTGCGGCCGAAGGGTGATAGGTGCGAGACAGCAACATCAGTTGGCCTGACCATAAGCTCGCATCGTCTTTGCTCCCCAGCTTCCCTGTGCAATCGCGGCGATTGGCTCGCTCTAACTCTCCGGCGCGCTTGCCTTTATTGCAACAGCATGCACCCGTTCTCCGACAATGTCACCCAATGCAGCGATAACAGCGCGCTGCCGAGCTAGCCGGTTCATATCGGCAAACTGTGCTGCCTCAATCACAATGGTGAAGTGCGATTCGCCGCTGCCATCATCGCCAGCGTGCTCAGAGTGCTGTGCGCTGTCATTGATGATATCGAGCTTGCTTGGCGAAAAAGCCTTGGTCAACAGCTGTGACATTTCTTGGGCAATTGAGCCGTTCATCGCGTTCTCTCTCTTGGATTTAGGGTTCGCAGACCCCATGCTCTATTTTCATGCGCTCTGCCAAGTTTCATGGACGTCACGAAGACGCTGCACGCGATTGCGAAGCTCCGGGCTGCGAGGAGGCTGGCGAGTTTCGCGCGCCTGGCGGTCGCCCCAATGGCTTTGACGGGCCGGGGGAATGGCGCTGGATGTGTCTGGAACATGTGCGTCAGTTCAATTCGGGCTACGATTGGTTCGAAGGCATGAATGCAGAGGAAATTCTTGCAGCTCAATCGCCAGCGGCCGGTTGGAAGACCGAAAGCCCGAGTTTTAAGCCAACCGCCGGCATCGATGGCATGCCGCGCTGGGCTGATTTCGATGATCCCTTGGACGCGATCTCCGCGCGGGCCGCGGGGATAAAAGGGCGCGCCAGGCGGGATGCAGAGGCTGTTCCCACCGGCTTTGGCGGATCACGTTTCTCTGCGGAAGAGATCGGCGCGCTTGAGACCATGGGCCTGGGACGAGATACCGACCGACCGCGCCTGCGCCAGCGGTATTCGGAGCTGGTGCGTCGTTATCATCCAGACCGCAATGGCGGGGACCGCAAATACGAAGCACGCCTCGGCAAGGTGGTGGAGGCCTATCAATTGCTACGGAAAGCGCGCGCCCTTACTTAGCCGTTGCCAACCATAGCATTTCGAGTGCAATCTTGCGGGATCAAACCGGGGGCTGTTCGAAATGATGAGTGAGAAGACGAGTGCTTTGCTGGCAAAAGCGGGTTTTATCCCTCTGCCAGCCTGGTTGGGACTGTCAACATTGGCTGGCTTTCTTGCAGTTGGCTACGATCCAATTGCTTCGCACGTCAGTGTGATGACCTTGGAAGACAATTTGTCGCACACCTTGGCGAATATCGCCGCCTTGGCTGTTGGGCTTAGTTTGCTCGTCTTTGGAGCGGCCGTGTGGGCGATTTCGGGTAGGGTCTTCTCCGCCGGTGCCGCGTGCTGGATGATTTTTGGGGTCGCAATGATCAGCAATGGCATTTGGCCCATGGGTACCCCAATGCACGGCTTTTACGTGATCGGAATTTTCAACATCTTGGCGCCTGCGCTGTCTTTGCTTGATTTGCGATCGGCCGAATTGCGATCGAAACTATACGCCGTAACTGTGTTCGTCAGCTTGGCCGGAGTGACATACCTTTGGTTGTTGCTCACAGGCTTTGAGCCTGAAGGGTATTCGGGCCTCTTCCAGCGCTTCTTTGGGTCTATCAATTTGGTGTGGCCATTGCTGTTCGCATACTATCATCCTCGGCTCGGAAGCGAGATTGATAAATAGCATGTTGTGATGGCTTTGCGCCTCTCGGCAAGGTGGTGGAGACCTACCAATTGCTGCGAAAGAGCGTGCGCCTGAGCTGTGTTAGCGACCCCTGGTTAGGATCGGCTCGAATCCGCCATAAATGATCCTCGAACCATCAAATGGCATCTCGCCGGAGTGGCCTTCAAAACCTTCGCCTGCCATCATTGCTTGGTTGGCTTTCTCGAAGGTGGCCTTGTCCGGCCAGATTACCCAACCGGTGACGATTTTTTCTCCGTTAGGTGCCTTCACAGCCTTGCGAAAGTCGGTGGTTTTGCCGTCGGGAACATCAAGTTCCCAGGCTTCCATGACTTCCAATGCGCCGTGTTCCATCGACCAATTGGCCATGAACTCGGCAGCTTCGAGGTACTTTTCACGGTTTTCCTCAGGCACTGAGAGCGCTGCTACTGCTACGTACATTTCAATCCTCCCTCAAATCTGTCGGATCTCATATGACAGCAATTTGGCGATTTCGGGTCAGGTCTGCCGAAATGCCCAACGCAAGGTCCGGCCCATGCCCCAGGTTGCGGCCCGCGCAGGGATCGCGCTGAGGCCGGGCGCATTAAGCCCCAGCATGCTTCTGCCCCATGGCGGCAACATGGCCACCGCATCTCCGCCCAGCATGGCTTGGACGCCCGGCGGCGTGCCTTCAGGCTTCTGGTTGAGCACCAGGTTTGCGATCTCGCGAGCCTCTGGCGAAGGCCGCAAATCAACGCGAAGTTCGCGAAAAATCGCATCGGCCTCTGCCCGGGTTTCCGGGACTGGATCTGCGCCCAGAGCGCGGGCAATGACAGCAAACTGGCGGTAATACTCATCCTGCTCGCTGCGCGGCATATTCGGCTGCACATGGCGCATATATCCCGCCAGGAAGCTTTGCGCCTCGGCCACATGCACCCAAGCGAGCGTGCGCGGATCATTCGCGATGTAAGATGAGCCATCCGGCAGAGTTCCGATCACCTGCGCATGGATGCCATTGACTCGCTCAATCGCCGCCATTGCGCGGTCGCGGTGGCCAAAAGTCGTGACCGCGATGAACTTAGCCGTGCGGCGCAGGCGGCCATGCATATCCTCGCGAAAGTTCGAATGATCGAGCACGCCTTGGAGCGCGTGCGGATGGAGCATTTGCAGCAGAAGGCTGCGAATACCGCCGGTCATCATCCCAACCAGATCGGCATGGACCATGCGGATTGGGGTATCACGCTCAAACAAGGCCTCGTCTGATGGCGGCTCTGGCTTTTGTCCGGCGCTGGCATCGTTAAAGACATCGCGAACCTGCTGAACCAGTTTCAGTCGCAGTTTTTCGATTGGATCAGCCATTATGGGCAATGTAGTCAGTGTGTTGCCCGATTGCGAGTTCAAGTTGCACTTCAAATATCGCCGCCAATGCCCATTTTAGCGCCATGAGAATTAACGCAGAATTTGATGAAGCCGTGATGGTCCATACCGGCGACATGGAATGGGTGCCGTCGCCCATGGCCGGGGTCGATCGCATAATGCTGGACCGGATTGGCGATGAGGTTGCGCGCGCAACCAGCATTGTACGCTATGCTGCGGGCAGTCATTTCTCTGAGCACACCCATTCCGGCGGTGAGGAATTCATCGTCTTGGACGGCGTGTTTCAAGATGAGCATGGCGATTATCCTGCGGGCACCTATGTGCGCAATCCAATCGGCACGCACCACATCCCGCGCTCCGATCCGGGCTGCACTATCTTTGTGAAGCTGTGGCAATTCGCAAAGGACGATGCGGATCAATTCTCGCTGAATTTGAATGTCTTGGAGCTGTCATCGGATGACAATATTCAAGGCGTCAGCCGCGCGCAGATCGTCGATCGACCGCAAGAGGCGGTGTTCCTAGAGGCTTGGGAGCCGGGCATTGCGGCTGAATTGTCCGATGCCGGGGGCGCGGAGATCCTAATCTTGGAAGGTAAACTGATCCACGCGGGCGAAAGCTATCAGCGTCATGATTGGATCAGGCTGCCAGCGGGTAAAACCGCCGAATTCACAGCAGGCGCAGAGGGCGCACGGTTCTGGATGAAGTGCGGACATTTGAGCAAAATTACCATTCCGAGCCAATAATCTGCGCAAATTCCTGTGACCTAGTGAAATTAGCAGTGTGCAGCTTCTTGCAGCCGCGCCAATCGCGCTCTAACCGTTTGGCGCGATGAATTCTCCTGCAGACACCAGCTTCGACAGCGCCGGCAGTGCGCTTCCCCCTCAGCCCGACACGACGGTCGACGTGCGCGACGCATTCGGTATTGATGTCGATTGGCAAGTTCCCGCCTTCAGCGTGGCAGAGGCGCATGTGCCAGAGATCGACGAAAGCTATGTTTTCGATCCTGACACAACGCTAGCGATTCTTGCCGGATTTGAGCACAACCGCCGCGTGATGGTTCAGGGCTATCACGGCACTGGCAAGTCGACGCACATTGAGCAAGTGGCCGCGCGGCTCAATTGGCCCAGCATCCGTGTGAACTTGGACGCGCATATCAGCCGGATCGATTTGATTGGGCGCGATGCCATCGTGCTTAAAGACGGCTTGCAAGTCACAGAATTCAAAGAAGGCATCCTGCCTTGGGCGCTGCAACACCCGGTTGCGCTGACATTTGATGAATATGATGCGGGCCGCCCGGACGTAATGTTCGTAATCCAGCGTATTCTGGAATTTGATGGCCGCCTGACCCTGCTTGATCAGAACCGGGTGATCACGCCGAACCCCTATTTCCGTCTATTCGCGACAACCAACACGGTTGGCCTCGGTGATACCAGCGGGCTGTATCATGGGACGCAGGCGATCAACCAAGCGCAGATGGACCGGTGGAACATCGTGGTCGCGCTCAATTACCTGCCTGCTGAAACTGAGCAGAAGATCGTCAAATCGAAAACGCCAGAAACCGATGACGCGGTGATCGCGGATATGGTGAAGGTTGCAGATCTGACCCGCCAAGGTTTTATGAACGGCGATATCTCAACCGTCATGAGCCCGCGCACGGTCATCACTTGGGCGCAAAATGCCGAGATTTTTAAGAATCTCGGCTTTGCGTTCCGCCTCTCATTCCTCAACAAATGTGACGAGGCAGAGCGGGTGCTGGTGAGCGAATATTACCAGCGGGTGTTCAACGAAGATCTGCCAGAGGGCATCGCGAAGACCGGTTAGAGACATTTGTAGCTGGTTGGCTCGATAGCTTAGGCCTTGCCTGGTTCACAAAAAATGCTCGCAAGCGCTGTATTAATAGTGTAACACAGCGGGTATGTTTCGGCGGCAACGACCAGACGATGACGATGGCATAAGCCATAGGCCGGGAAACCGCCGAGAGGCGGGCTATTACTCGCTGCAAGATCCCTATGGCAGCGCGCTCGATGAATTCGACAATAAGTTTGACTGGGGACAGCACGGACAAAAACCGAAGCGCAGATGGCTGAAATGGCCCAGCCTGCCAAGCTGGAGACGCAGGTCAAAGCGCGATGGCGGCGGTGGTGTTGCGCCCGATATTGAACCCGGCAATTATCCCGCGCCGGCTATACCAGCGACCAAGTGGCAGAAACGCCGTAAATGGTTTGTGCGTGGCATTGCACTTTGCCTGCTCGGTTTCATTCTGATCGTTGGCTGGCTTGCGTTCACCGCGCCACTGTCAAAATCGCTTGAGCCAATTGCGCCGCCTCAGATCACTCTGCTTGCTAGCGATGGCACGCCGATAGCCCGCAGCGGAGCAGTGGTGGATGCGCCGGTGGAGGTTGAGAAGCTGCCCGAACATGTGGTCGGTGCGTTCCTATCGATCGAGGATCGGCGGTTTTATTCGCATTGGGGGATCGATCCGCGCGGCATTGCGCGGGCGGCGTGGTCAAACCTGTCCGGCGGCCCCCGGCAGGGCGGCAGCACTATCACTCAGCAGCTAGCGAAATTCACCTTCCTCACGCCAGAGCAGAGCATGACGCGCAAGGCCCGCGAGGCGTTGATCGCTCTGTGGCTGGAGACGTGGCTGACCAAGGACGAAATCCTGGAGCGGTATTTGTCCAACGCCTATTTCGGTGACAATCAGTACGGGCTTCGCGCGGCCAGCCTACATTACTTCTATCGCCATCCCGAAAACCTGAAGCCTGAGCAGGCGGCCATGCTCGCGGGGTTGTTGAAGGCCCCGAGCAGGCTCGCACCGACAAAGAACTATGACCTTGCGAAAGAGCGCATGGGCTTGGTGATCTCCTCCATGGTGGAAGAGGGCTATTTGACGGCGGAGGATGCCGCGAGCCTTCCTTCACCAAAGCTGGATGTGCGAGCCCGCAATAACCTGCCAACGGGCACATATTTTGCCGATTGGGCGCTGCCGATTGCACGCAAGAATGCAGAGGCGAGCTATGCCAAGCAGGCGCTCACGACGACCCTGGATGCGCGCCTTCAAGCGCTCGCGAGCCGGGTGGTTGGCCGGGCGAGGCTTGGTGAGGCGCAGGTTGCCTTGGTGGCGATGCGCCCCTCGGGCGAGGTTGTGGCGATGGTTGGCGGCAAGGATTATGCGAAGTCTCCATTTAACCGGGCGACGCAGGCGCGCAGGCAACCAGGCTCGACCTTTAAATTGTTCGTCTATCTTGCCGCACTTGAGGCTGGGTGGCAGCCGGACGACACCATTCCGAACACGGCCATCGAACAAGGCAGCTATCGCCCCAAAAACTCCGGCGAGAAATATTCTGACGAACTGACCCTGGAGCAGGCATTCGCAAGCTCCAGCAATGTCGCTACAGTTCGCCTTTTCCAGGCGATTGGCAGCGAGCAAGTGATCGCAACCGCGCGCTCACTGGGGGTCGAATCCAGCCTACCCGTGGGCGATCCCAGCCTCGCGCTCGGCACGTCATCCATGACCTTGCTTGAACTCACCTCCGCCTATGCAGGCCTCGCCGGCAATACCTTCCCGATTGAACCCCATGCATTTGAGGAAGAGGAGGAAGGCTGGCTCGATTGGTTGACCTCTGGCGAGGACAGCCTGTCGGAGCGCACGCACGAAAACATTGAACAAATGCTGCGCGCCGCGATCAATAGCGGGACGGGCCGAGCGGCCACTTTGCCCATTGCGAATTACGGCAAAACCGGCACGACCCAGAATTATCGCGACGCTTTGTTCGTCGGCTATGCTGGCGATCTTGTGGTCGGCGTGTGGGTCGGCAATGATGACAATTCCTCGCTTGGCGGCGTGACGGGCGGGGGAACACCAGCGCGTATCTGGCGCGATTTTATGCGCGGCGCCTTGTCGCTTGCTCCGCCGAAACCCACCAGCGCGCCTGATCCAGAGGGGCCTGTGCAGCCGCTTGATATCGGCGAAGGCGAGACAATCGTGATCGATGAAAACGGCTCAGAAATCAGCTTTGACGAGGAAGGGATTACCTTCTCAACCGAAGTGGAAGGCGTTCCGTTGGAGCTGAGGATTGACGAGGACGGACTCAATCTGGAGCCTGCGCCGCCCAGCCGTTAGCAGGCGCAGCAGGGTAATTTAGTCCCGCTCCGCCATCAGAATATTGAGGATTGCGGTGGCAATCGGACGCTCCCGATCATCTTGCCAGGCCTCAACCGCAATATTGGCATTGCGCCGCCCAAGCCGAGTGATCCGCCCCATGGCGTAGGTCTGCTTTTGCTTGCCAGCCGCGAGATATTGCACGGTGATATTAACCGGTTTGAGCTGAGGGTTGCGGCCCTCGCGCACCAGCACCGTGCGCAAAGCCGCATAGCCAGCATTCTCGAGCAATCCGGCGGTTGCGCCGCCATGAAAGGCACCCGGTCGGCCCTCGATAACGGAGCTAAACCCAACCGTTAGAACCGGCATATCGCCTTCCAACCCATGGAGCGAAATACCCAAAGCACGGGCATAGGGTGGCAGTGTCAGATCAACCGCCGGATCGGATTGTGTGTCACTCATCGCCGGTCCCCGCAGAGCTGGCTGCATCTTTGCCCATTGGAACTTTGCCTTGGCGAGGATCGCGGTCAATGGTCATGAACACACCGGCGACATGTGCGACCGGATCATCTGGATCACCATCATGTGCAATCCCCCGCACGAATGCTGCCGATTTGGTCGTGCGATAGCATTCAACCCGGCCGATGACGGCAGCGCATTCCTTCGCTGGGCGCTGATAATCGACCCTCAGATCAAGCGTCGCAATCGGGGTGAAGTCACCCTTCGTCGTCCAGATGCTCATCCCGCTGGCCATGTCCATCAGGCTGACGATCGGGCCGGAGGCCAGAACGGCGCGATCCTCTTCGCCCAACAAGTCCTCTCGCCAGGGCAATTCCAGCTCCACCCAATTCTCACCGTGGGCGCGATAACGTAGCCCCAGCCAGCCTGAATGGCCGTGCTTGGTGAAAAATTTGGATGCCTGCGCAGGGTCAAATCGGGCTTTGGACGAGCTCATAGACAGACCTGTGTCGCGGCTGCTGCAACATTACAATGTTTTAATTTCAGCGAATCCTCCTGCCCGGTCATTCTTGATCTTGCACCGCGGCAATTCCGTTTCGGTGCAACCTTGGAGGGCAAAAATGGACCTTGCTAAAATTGATCTCGCTTCACTGCCAGGACTGGAAACCGCGAACGGCTTGTTCGGTTCGGCGATGCAATCAGGCGCGACATATGACGACCGGATCGTTGTCATCATGGTCTATCTCTATGACACCATCCCACCTGCTGCGATCGTCTAAGCAGGTAGTGTAAGCGATGCAGATTCATCCTGATATCGCGGCGCTGCGGAGTGACCCCACTCTGCAGCGCCATGCACAAACGCCAATGACGCAGGCGGTGGCAGAATGGCAGTCGAGGAGTGATGTAATCACTCTAGCACAGGAGCTCGCGGCTTATGACGCAGGAGATCACCTCTGCTCGTGCCACACTTTGTCCGGACTGATCGGCAGTCACGAAGTTGCGTCGCGCTTCATCGCCGATTGGTGCGATGCATTGCTGACCCCAATGATGGCTCAGCCCCTTGGCCAAGTGCCGCTGCGACATAATGTCGCGCCAGGCCTAGCGACGCTGCAATTGATGCATACAGGTGGCACGGCGCTCTCTCTGTTTGTCTACAGCGAGCTTGGCTCTGCCGCCGAGCCGCAAAGTGCGGTTTTTGCTGACCGTGAGGCCCATGAGATCGTCTTGGCGGGCAGGGCGCACGGGGTTCAGCATCAGCTTACCGAGTTCCATTCGGGCCGCTCGCGTATCGTTTCTAGCTCTAGAACCTATGAGGCGGGCAATTGCGTGTCGCAGTCAGCAGGTGTGCAAACGCGGGAATTCCTCAAGGTTGAAGGGTCGATGCTGTTGCTGCAGCTGACCCGTGTCCCAGCAAAGCCTGAACCTTCGCGCGAGTATCTGCTGTCTGATGGTACGTTGATCCATCAAGTTAGTGCGAACAAACGCGCCAGCCAGCACTTCATGGCGGTCGATGTATTGGGCGCTATGGAGCGCGGTGATGCGGTGCCAGTGATGCGCGAACTGGCCTTGTCCCTCGGCGATGATGCGGACTTGCGCTGGGAAGCGGTACGCCAGACCTTGGCGCTGGATGCGGCGCAGGGAATGGCCTTGCTTGGCACGCTCTCAGCTCGGCTGGATGATCCGATTGCTCAGCCTGCCGCTTCGCTAATGCAAACCTTGATCGCCGCGAATGCGCGGCTTGCCGATCTGGTGAAAGAGGCCGAACCATGCCCCGTATCATAGAAGTCTCCACGGACACCTCCGCTACCCTTGAGGAGACAATCGAAACGCTTGCCGGAATTGACTTTGACCCCACCTGCGATGAACGGACGCAGCAGGCGGCCAAGTGCCTGCGCGCGCTGACCAACAATCGTACATTTCTGGGCGATATGCTGCTTGATCAGATCAAGCACCGTCACCGCGAAGTCGGCCAAGAGAGCGGTTATGGACCGCAGTCGATTGTGCTGAGCCCGCTGACGGGCAATGCCCTGCTGCGCGCTAATATCTGGCCGGCAGAGGATGATCTGTGTTTCAAGGCGAGCGGGGCCAAGAGCTTCGTCTATGGCATTCCGCACGATCACAATTTCTCGTTTCTCACAAGCGGCTACCTAGGGCCGGGCTATCGCAGCGACTATTACGAATATGATTATGCAGATCACGCGGGCTATCCCGGTGAGCGCGCGAAGCTGACATTTGTTGAGCGCAGCGCTTTGTCTGAAAAGAAGCTGATGCTGCACCGGGCGCATCACGACATCCATAGCCAGCTACCGCCGGAAAGCCTCTCGGTCTCGCTCAATGTTATGCATGTCGACCCGGCTCAGCATTGGTATGATCAATATGGCTTTGACCTTGAAGAAGAACGGATCGAGCGCGTGCTCAGCCCGAATTCGACCGAGGCGTTCTTGCGGATCGCGGTGGCTACTGGCAGCGACAAGGCGCAGGATTATGCCGAGTGGGTGGGACGCCATCACCCGAGCGAACGCCTGCGCCAGGCCAGTTTTGAGGCACGTTGTGTGCGGTTGCCCCAACAGCACGATCGCGATGCTTTGTGGCGAGAAGCGGAAGGGGCGGGTAGCCGGATGCTGACAGCAATCGCACGCGGCAAACGGGAGGAGTTGGCCGCGCGCGCGTGCTAGAGCACCCCGCCTGCGAGCCGGTCGATCGCGCCTTGCAAGATCACGGCGGCGGCGTGGCTATCAATTGCCTCGGCGCGTTTTGCGCGGCTCATATCCTGGCCGATCATCGCCGCCTCTGCGCTTTGTGTGGACCAGCGCTCGTCCCACAGCAGGATCGGCAACTCAAAACTCTCGGCAAGGTTGCGGGCATAGGCACGGCTGCTTTGCGCACGCGGTCCCTCGCTGCCATCCATATTGCGCGGCAAGCCAATAACGATCCCGGCGCTGCTGCGATCCTTGATGACTTTGCGCAGTTCCTCGCGGTCACGGCCAAATTTGCCGCGCGGCAAGGTAGTGTGATTGGTCGCAAACCGCCATCCGCCATCGCAGGTTGCGGTACCGATGGTTTTGGTGCCAAGGTCAAGGCCCAGTAATGCTCCGCCGTCAGGTAGTGCGCTGCGAAATTCGCCAGCGTCTTCGGTGATCAGCGTGCTGTTTGCCATGCCAGAACTCGGCGGGCGATGTCTGCCTGCGTGTTGGCCCAGAACAAGGGGATATCATAGACGTGGTAATTGTTGCCGGGCAGCACGTACGACCCCATTTCTGGCGGATCACCGATCAGCAGTAGACCGCGCTCATCACAGCGCGCAGGAACTGCGCCGGGCACCAGCTCACCGTCGCTGATATCATTGTTGGGCACCAGAGTGCCGAGGTTGGCCTCCATCGCTGCCTCTGCGCCAATCGTCCCGGTCAGTGGGTTGGTGCACAGAATTTTACTATCCCCGCGCAGGGTCCCGTCGAAGCCGGTTGATTTGGCATAGGTTTCCATCACGTCCGACGGGTCGGCCGGTTCGGCAAAGCTAGACCATGATAAAACGCAGCCGGCCTGATCAGCCTTGGTACACGCGGGCATACCAAGGGAGAGCAAATCATGCTTGATCGAGATCGGCCAGCCGACTGCGTAAACAGCGATGATGCGCGGCGCGATCTCTGATCCGCTCACTTCCTCGCGCAGCAGACGCAGCAAATGCAACGAGCCTTGGCTGTGTCCGACAAGGGCGATGGGCGTATCGTCATCGAGTGAGCTGAGGAAATAGCGATAGGCCTCTAGCACGTCGGCATAGGCGGCATCGATGGCCTGTTGCCCTTCGGGTGCATCGGTCAGGAATGCACCCATGGTCGCTTGGCGATAACGCGGCGCCCAGATCTCTGACGCTGCGCTAAAGGGGCTGGCCATACCGCGCACATAGAGGCTTGCAATGCGCTCAGCCTCTTCAGAGCCAATCGGTGCGTTCCAGTTTGCACGCTCGAGATAGCTGGTTGGGTGGATGAAGAAGACCGCGAAATCAGGCAGATCTGACGTCGTGACGTCACTGGGGCGCTGCGCGGGCGCGCGCTCTGCGGTGGTTTCACCCTCGCTTGATGCTGGCGCATAGGCCGGTTGCCAGCGTGCAGGATCGCTAACGCCGATACCCGGGCGCGAATACCACAGCGACGGGTCTTCATAGGCATTGTCAGCCAAGGCCTCTTGTTCGATGAATTCCGTGTCGGGCACCAGGGCAAAGGCTGCCAATTCGCCCTTGAACATTTCCCAGCCGATGCGGCCCACCAAAGCTGCAACAATGCAAAACGCGATGAAATAGAGGAATTTCTTAGCCATGTGCTGGCTCGCCTAGTCGCTGTCTGCTGCGCTGCGTTCGGCAATGGCAGGGCGCAATGTGGTCCAGGCGCGGTCACCGCGCAGCGAGCTCCACCAGCTACCCGGGTTCCAAGTGGTTGAGCCGTCCAGCGAGAAGGTGATGAATTCTGCGCGCCCGCCGATGTTTTCAAGCGGGATCGCGCCGCCAAGGCCGCGTTGCGGGATTGTGGCGCGGCTGTCTGCGGAGTGATCGCGGTTATCGCCCATCACGAACACCGCACCTTCTGGGATCATCAGAGGCCCGAAATTATCGTGCGGCTGGCCTTCTATGTGGTCAATCGTAAGGTACGTCGCGCCATTGGGCAGCGTCTCGCGGTAGGTCGGCGGTTCGTAGAACTGAACGCCGCTGGCTTCGCGAGCCCGGTAAGGCTCGAAGGCGGTTAGGCAAGGGCGATCATCGCAGATCAGCTCTTCCTCAAACGGGATGCGCACCGCTGGTACAACTTCACGTTTGATTGCCTCGCCATTGAGAATGATCACCCCCTCGCGCACTTCAATTGTATCACCAGGCAGGGCAACCACGCGCTTGATGTAGTCCTCGTCGCGCACCGGATGCACTGGGATGACGATATCGCCATATTCTGGCGTGCCGCCGAAGACGCGCCATTCGCCGCGCGGTAGCAGGTGAAAACTCGCCGACGCCCATGACCAGCCATAGGGATATTTGCTCACCACCAACCGGTCGCCAACATGTAGCGTCGGCATCATAGAGGTCGATGGAATATAGAACGGCTTTGCGACCAGACTATGAAACGCCAGCACTGCGAGCAGCATCAGCAGAAGTCCGCGCAGCTCCGCGAACCAATTGACCTTTTCTTCGGCCGTTTCGTCAGTTTTGATGCTGGTGTCTGTCACTGTCGTGGCTTCGGTCATAATGCTCGTTTAGGTCTGGGGAAGGGGCAGCGCTTCGATAATAACGAAGGCCTGCGCCCATGGATGATCGTCGGTTAGGGTTAAATGAACATGCGCCTCATGGCCTTCCGGGACCATTTCCGCAAGACGCTTCGCCGCGCCGCCGGTTAGTGCCAGTGTCGGCGCGCCAGAGGGGGCGTTGACTACGCCGATGTCTTTCATAAAAACGCCGCGCCGAAATCCGGTGCCGACCGCCTTGCTGAAGGCTTCTTTCGCGGCGAATCGTTTTGCATAGGTGCCTGCGATGGTGAAGGGACGGCGCTGAGCTTTGGCCCGCTCTTTTTCAGTGAAGACGCGGTTTTCAAAACGTTCGCCGAAACGGTCGAGCGAATTCTGTATCCGCTCAATGTTACAGAGGTCCGATCCTGTGCCGATGATCATATTGCAACTCCGCTGAAGAACGCCATTGCCAACAGCGCGACTAGGAAACTCGCGCCCCAAAGCAGAGTCGCCTCACGGACCTTGTTCTTGGTCCACAGCACAACGGTCGCAACGAGAAACGCAAGAGTGATCAGGAACGGGCCAAGTACCACTAACATATCGAGCAATGGGATTGGATCGCCGCGGTGAGTCTCTGAACCGAAGGCCATACCGACCAGCGCGATTAAGCCCGTTCCAAGCAAGCACAGCGCATACCAGCAGACCATGATGGCAAGCATCCAACCCGGCTTTTTCTGCTCAGTGCTATCGTCCATATTTCGTTCTCATCCGCCCAAAGCCCGAGTCATAACCATCACCAACAGGCCCAAAGCTGCCGCGTGCAGCATCACCTGAGTCTTGAACAAGGGGTGGGCAAAGTCGCCATCCCCACGTTTTAGCGACCCAACATAGCCAAAAATTTGTAAGGCTACCCAGCCAATCGCAAAAGCGATCAGCACGCCATTCGACAGAGCATATCCCAGAAAGCCGATGCTGAGGATGAACAGGCCTGCTGCGCCAAAGGCCCAGCGTTTTTGCTCAGCGGTTAGGTCGGGGAGCTCCGGGCGGTCGGTATCGGCCACATTAACGTGCCTCGTCCATCAGTTCGCGCATCCTGCGGATCGCTGGCTCTAGGCCTGTGAAGACTGCTTCGCCAATTAGATAATGCCCAATGTTGAGCTCTGCGATCTGAGGAATGGCGGCGATTGGTTGGACATTTTCAAAGGTCAGCCCGTGGCCCGCATGCGGCTCAATCCCGTTCTTCGCGGCCAATGCGGCCATGTCTGAAATGCGTTTCAGCTCGGCTTCGACCTTTGCGTTGTCGCCGTCTAGGAAGGCATGTGCATATTCGCCAGTGTGAAACTCAACGACAGGCACGCCGAGGCGCAAAGACGCATCGAGCTGGCGATCCGTTGCTTCAATGAACAGCGACACGCGAATCCCCGCCGCTCTCAATTCCTCAACAATCGGTGCCAGAGTATTGTGCAATCCGGCAGCGTCCAGGCCGCCCTCTGTTGTGCGTTCCTCGCGCTTTTCCGGGACGATGCAGGCCGCATGCGGTTTATGGCGCAGCGCAATTTCAAGCATTTCCGGGGTCGCAGCCATTTCAAGATTGAGCGGTAGCTCAGTCGCGGTTTGGATCCGGGCCAAGTCTTCATCGCGGATATGACGGCGGTCTTCGCGCAAATGAGCGGTGATCCCATCGCCGCCGACTCTGGCGACAATTTCGGCCGCGCGCACGGGATCAGGGTGGTCGCCGCCGCGCGCATTGCGGATGGTGGCGACGTGATCGATATTAACGCCCAGTCTGAGCTTCGCGGTCATAAGTGGGTGCCTATTCCTTGCGGCTGCCCGGCTTTGTCACCGCGATAGCGGCAAGTTCTGCGGGAACTTCATCATCCGAATATGTGGGGAAATTGATTGCAATCAATGGGTAGAAGGGCACACCCAGATCGACCTCTCCGCCAGAGCGATCAACCAGAGAGCATTCTGCGATAACCTCACCACCCTCACGCGTAACCGCAGCAATCGCTTCGCGGCTGGAAAGACCGGTGGTCACCACATCTTCAACCATCAGCACTTTGGCGCCCGGTTCTAGTGCGAATCCCCGGCGGAAATGAAACTCGCCATCGGGACGCTCAAGAAAAAGCGCGTCTTTTTCCATGTACCGCCCAACTTCATGGCCGATAATAATGCCGCCCATGGCTGGTGAAACGACAGTATCCACAGCCGCGCGGACCTCTCTAGGGATGTTGGTGCACACCGCGCGGGCCAAGCGTCCGGCGCGCTCTGGATTCATAAGGACTCGGGCGCATTGCAGATAATGCGCGCTGTGACGGCCCGAGGATAGCTTGAAATGCCCCTCCAACAAAGCGCCAGAACCACGAAACTCGGCCAGAACTTCTTCTTCAGTCATGCGTAAAAACACTACCTTTTTTACAAACTTGCGCCCCAAACATGGTGGCTTGCATAATTTTCTCCCTAGAAGCGCTTGAGGCAGTGAGCAAGCGCAGCTAAGAGGCACCCAACGTTGGCAGGAGTGTCAGCGCACAAGCTGTCGGCAGTGCCTGTTAAAGGGCGCTGCGTGTCAAGGCAGCATGGGAATAGTAGCGGATAGATTAGACACATGAAACTGGGTCATATTTTCGACCGTGCGTCGCTTGCGATGGTTGCTTTGTTTGCAGCCCTTTCGATTGCACTAATGCCTCAAACGACGGTTGCACAAGAAGCCGATGCCGGCGAAGTTGCTGAGGCAGGCGTCCCGGCAGTGGATGTCAATTCAGCTTACACGCCGATGGCGCCAACCGAAGGCAAGGGTATGCCGACGTCGTATGAAGACGACGCGTGGAAGAGCCTGACCTTCCAGGATCAGTATTCTGCCGACGGCAAATATGCACTGTGGATGCATGATGTGATTTTGATGCCTGTCATCACCATCATCAGCCTGTTTGTGCTTGCGCTGCTTCTTTGGGTTGTGATCCGCTACCGCAAGGCAGCCAACCCGGTCCCCTCAAAAACGACTCATAACACCGCCATCGAAGTGATCTGGACGATTGTGCCGGTCATCATTTTGGTGGTGATCGCGGTGCCATCGATTTCGCTGCTGGCGCGGCAATATGAAACACCGCCAGAAAATGCCGTGACGATCAAGGCGACCGGATATCAGTGGTATTGGGGTTATAACTATCCTGATTACGGCGAGTTTGAGGTCATCTCAAACATGCTAACCGAAGAGCAAGCTGAAGAAAGCGGCGAACCCTTTCAACTGGCCGTTGATAACCGCATGGTTGTGCCAGCCGGCGTTCCGTTGCGAGTGCAAACAACCGCTGCTGACGTGATCCACGCATTTGCCGTGCCGTCGTTGTGGTTCAAAATGGATGCGGTCCCTGGTCGCCTCAATGAAAAATTGCTGACGATTGAGGAGCCTGGCGTGTATTATGGCCAGTGCTCAGAGCTGTGCGGTGCGCGTCATGCTTACATGCCGATCACGGTAGAGGCGCTGCCGATGGAGCAGTTTGAGGCGTGGGTCCGCAGCAAAGGCGGCGAGGTGCCTGGTGATGTTGTTGCTGAGGCACCGGCCGAAGAAGCCGCTGCTGAAGACGCTGCGTCCTAAGAATACGAAGTTAACGAATTAAACAGTCCGAGAGAATTTGAACCATGGCAACCACCGCTGAAGGTTTCGACATTCACACCGATGATCACGCACATGATGCGGATCATAAGCCAGGCTTTTTCAAGCGTTGGTTTATGTCGACCAACCACAAGGATATTGGCACGCTCTATTTGATCTTTGCGATTATCGCAGGGATCGTGGGCGGCGCCATTTCTGGCGTTATGCGGATGGAGCTGGCTGCGCCAGGCATCCAGTATCTTGGCGATGCCGTGGCATTCATGGGCGGTGAGCCGTCCGAGAATGCGAACCTTCATATGTGGAATGTGTTCATAACCGCCCACGGTCTGATCATGGTCTTCTTCATGGTCATGCCAGCGATGATCGGTGGTTTCGGTAACTGGTTCGTGCCGCTGATGATCGGTGCGCCGGATATGGCGTTTCCGCGGATGAATAACATCTCGTTCTGGCTGACGGTTGCTGGTTTCCTGAGCCTCGTCTTCTCGCTGTTTGTTCCGGGCGGAACCGGGCAGGGCGCAGGCGTCGGCTGGACAGTCTATGCGCCGCTCTCGACGACCGGCTCTCAAGGGCCAGCGGTCGATTTCGCGATCTTCTCTTTGCACTTGGCGGGCGCAGGCTCGATCCTTGGTGCGACAAACTTCATCACCACCATTTTCAATATGCGCGCGCCGGGTATGACTCTGCACAAAATGCCGCTGTTCGTATGGTCTGTGCTGGTCACGGCATTCCTGTTGCTGCTCGCGCTTCCAGTGCTGGCTGCGGCGATCACCATGCTGCTGACTGATCGTAACTTTGGCACGACATTCTTTGATCCAGCGGGCGGCGGGGACCCTGTTCTCTATCAGCACCTGTTCTGGTTCTTCGGTCACCCAGAGGTTTACATCATGATCCTGCCGGGCTTCGGCATGATCTCTCAGATCGTTGCAACCTTCAGCCGCAAGCCTGTGTTCGGCTACCTCGGCATGGCCTATGCCATGGTCGCAATTGGTGTCGTCGGCTTCATCGTGTGGGCGCACCACATGTACACAGTCGGCCTCGACGTAAACACGAAGATGTACTTTACCGCGGCCACCATGGTGATCGCAGTGCCGACCGGCGTGAAGATCTTCAGCTGGATTGCCACAATGTGGGGCGGCAGCCTGGAGTTCAAATCACCAATGGTCTGGGCAATGGGCTTTATCTTCCTGTTCACCGTTGGCGGTGTGACGGGCGTTGTGCTGGCCAATGGCGGCATCGATGATAACCTACATGACACTTACTATGTGGTTGCTCACTTTCACTACGTTCTGTCGATGGGCGCAGTGTTCTCGCTATTCGCGGGCTTCTACTATTGGTTCCCGAAGATGAGCGGCCGGATGCATTCGGAGCTGCTTTCACACCTGCACTTCTGGGGCTTCTTCATTGGTGTGAACGTGATCTTCTTCCCGCAGCACTTCCTGGGGATGCAGGGCATGCCGCGCCGCTATCCTGACTATGTGGAAGCCTACACCTACTGGAACGAAGTCTCGACCTTGGGTTACGCCATCATGGCGGCGTCGATGCTGCTGTTCTTCGCGAACCTCGTCTATGCTTTCACGGCAGGCAAGAAGGTCGGCAACAACCCATGGGGCGAGGGTGCGACAACGCTCGAATGGACGTTGTCCAGCCCGCCGCCGTTCCACCAGTTTGAAACGTTGCCAGTGATTGAGGATCATCACGATTATCACGATCACATGCCGCGCGAAGACAAGCCAGCAACAGCTTAAGGCTGGCTATTTGACGGCGCGCAGTTCTTCGGGGCGCGCCGCTGGAAAGACAAGGGAAACGGGAAGGGGCGCGCCATGACGGTGCGCTTCTTTCAAAATTAAGAGAGCCGCGAACAGCGATCTGTTTTTGATATGAGTGCAAGCGCAAACAGCTCTGTGGGTACAGGTGTCGACGAGGCTGCGGTCATGCCCGCTGCTGCGCGCCCTATGCCGACTGATTGGCGCGACTTCTTTGCGCTTACCAAACCGCGCGTGCTCACTCTGGTTATCTTCACGGGTATCTGCGGGCTTCTTGCCGCGCCGGGAACGATCCACCCTGTTCTTGGCTTCACTGCTATCCTCGCGATTGCGATGGGGGCTGGCGGTTCTGCTGCGATCAACCACTGGTGGGAAGCGGACATTGATGCCGGGATGAAGCGTACGGCCAATCGTCCTCTGCCCAGCGGGCGGATGCGGCGTGATGATGCGCGCGATTTTGGCATTTTCCTGTCACTTGTCGCGATTGGCTTAATGGGCGTTGCCATTGGCTGGCTGGCGGCGGCAATCCTTACCGTGGCGGTCGTCTATTACGCGGTGATTTACACCATGTGGCTGAAGCCGCGCACTCCGCAAAATATCGTTATTGGCGGCGGTGCCGGCGCGTTCCCACCTATGATTGGCTGGGTTGCGGTAACCGGTGAGATCACCATGATGCCGGTGCTGCTGTTCGCGATCATCTTCTTTTGGACGCCGCCGCACTTCTGGGCGCTCGCGCTGTTCATGAAGTCGGACTATGCCAAGGTTGGCATTCCGATGTTGCCCGTGGTTGCTGGCGAGCAGGCTACTCGTCGTCAGATCCTGATCTACACCATCGTGCTGACCCCAATCGTGATTGCGCCTTGGCTGATCGGCGGGACGGACGCGATTTACGGTGTTACCTCGGTTGTGCTTTCCGCGATCTTCTTCGCCTATGCCTGGAAGGTGGGTACGCGCACCAAGAGCGACAATGATGACATGGTGCCAGAAAAGCGCCTGTTTAAGTTCAGCATCCTCTATCTCTTCGTGCTGTTCGGCGCGTTGGTGGCCGACCGTGTTGCGGCCGCGCAAGGCTTTGCCGGTTTGGGGTGGTTCGCATGACCCCTGATGAAGAAGCCGAAACCAAACGCCGCCAGAAGGCCCGCAATTGGGTTGTCGGCGGCACTCTGCTGTTTTTCGTTGTTCTGTTTTACGCGATTACGATCGCTCGTATTGGAGGACAGGCTGGATGAGTGCAGCCGCAAACCCATCGGTTGAACGCGAGAATATTCGCGTTGGTATCTTTGCCTTCGCAGGCGCGCTGGCCATGCTCGGTCTCGGCTATGCGGCGGTCCCACTGTATGATCTGTTTTGCCGGGTCACTGGTTTTGGCGGCACAACGCAAGTTGCCACCTTCGCTGAGGCTGACAAAGCCGCAGCGCTGGCCAGCACTCGGACCATGTCGATCCGCTTTGATGGCTCGACAGCGCGCGACGTCCCATGGGAATTCCGCCCGTCACAGGCGACCGATGAGGTTCAAATCGGCGTGCGCGACATGGCGACCTATGTGGCCAAGAACACCAGCCGCGTGCCGATCACGGGCATGGCGACATTCAACGTGGAGCCTTCGCAGGCGGGCAAGTACTTTCATAAGATTCAGTGCTTCTGCTTCACCCAGCAAACTTTGCAGCCGGGTGAGGAAGTGCACATGCCTGTGCTCTATTACGTCGATCCAGCGATGCTCGAAGACGAGTTTATGGCCGATGTTGAGCAGATCACCTTGAGCTACACTTTCCACCGCGCAAGCGAGCCTGTAAAAACAGCAGCGAGCGGTTCACTAGACCAAGCGAGCGAAGACTCGTAAACGTACAAACCTAGCATTTTAAGACGGGATTTTTTCCATGGCTGGCAACGTCAACCACGACTATCACATTCTGGAACCGGATATTTGGCCACTGATTGGCTCTATGTCGGCGCTCGCATTCACCTCGGGAATGATCCTGTGGCTCAACCCTGATGTGTTCGGAAATTCAGGCTGGGTCGTTATGGGCCTCGGTCTTGCTGGCCTGCTCGCCACGTTCTTCATGTGGTTCAAGAATGTCGTAGGCGAGGCCGAGCGCGGCGATCACACACCCGTGGTTCAACTGCACATGCGCTACGGAATGATCCTGTTCATCGCCTCTGAGGTGATGTTCTTTGTCGGTTGGTTCTGGAGCTTCTTTGACTTTGCGCTGTTCCCAGAGCCGCTCGTTGTCACCGCGGCAGGCACTGCGGAGCAAATTACCGAAAACCTCTTCCTCACTGATAATACAGCGACAGGTAGCGCGCTCGTGCCAGAGGGCATGGAAGTGCTCGATGCGTTCTCGCTGCCGCTGCTGAATACGCTGATCCTGTTGTGCTCAGGCACCACGGTTACCTGGGCGCATCACTCGCTGATCCACGGCGATCGCGAAGGTCTGAAACATGGCCTTTGGGCGACCATCGCGCTCGGCGTGCTGTTCAGCGGAATTCAGGCTTATGAGTACAGCATCGCTCCGTTCAACTTCGGCCAGAACACGTATAGCTCCGCCTTTTACATGGCGACCGGCTTTCACGGGTTCCACGTTCTGATTGGTACGATTTTCCTCGGGGTATGCCTCTATCGGACATACATCGGCCACTTCACCTCGCGCCAGCACTTCGGTTTTGAAGCGGCGGCTTGGTATTGGCATTTTGTCGATGTCGTGTGGCTGTTCCTGTTCATCGCCGTTTACATCTGGGGCGGTTGGGGCGCACCGGTCCACTGATGCAATCAGGCAAAAAACTGCCGAATGAAAAGGGGCAGCACGGCACACCAGTTACTTGGCGCCGGGCTGCCCTTTTCGGTTTGTGCCCAAGGTGCGGCGAGCGGACACTGTTCGAAACGCCTGCGCAATTCGCGATGCGATGCACATCATGCGATTTGCCTTTCGCTGAGCTAGAGCGCGGCGGACGTATAGCCGGGTTCATTACCATGGTGATCGCGGTGGTCCTGATCATGATTGCGGTTGGGATTGAAAGCGCCTTTCGCCCGCCGCTGCTGCTGCAGTTCGCCGTGTGGGCGCCGCTCACCGTGATTGTTGTGATCGGCACATTGCGAGTGCTTAAGGTGCTTCCCGCATTGGAAGTCTATGAAGAGCGCTATAGCGCAGACGGTAAGCGACGGGATGGGGCAGAATGACACTTCGTGACCTCCCCATCATTCCCACGGTGCTGGTGCTTGCTGCCGCGGCGACGATGGTTGCGCTGGGCTTCTGGCAATTGGACCGGATGGACGAGAAGGCTGATCTGATCGCGCGTTACGAAGCTGCGCTTACGACGAGTGATCCGGTTGCGTTTCCCGGAATCCTGAGGGCGTGGAAGACGGCGCCTATGATCCAGACACATTGTTCCGTGTTGCGGCCTTCGACTGTGCGGAAGTGACCGAGGCCACGTCGATTTCGGGTAAAAGCGAGCGCGGGCAAAGTGGCTATGCTCATATCGCGACATGCCAAACAGGTTTTGGCCCGACGGAGGTGAAGCTTGGATATTCGCGCAATCCCAACACGCCGGAATGGGGCGGCGGCGCAGTCACCGGGCGGATTGCGCCCGGTGGCCAGTTTGGCGCTAGGCTGCAATTGGATGAGCCGGTTGCTGGCTTAGAGCCGCTCGCCAAGCCTGATCCAAAGGACTTGCCCAACAATCATCTCGCCTATGCGGGGCAGTGGTTCTTCTTCGCTTTGACCGCTCTGGTGATCTATTGGTTTGCGCTTAAGAGCCGCGTTAGAAGGCGCGACTAGCGATAGAGATTGCTGCTGATGTCGATACGATGTTCGAGCCACGATTTCATCGATAGCAGCATGATCGTCCACCCTTCGCAATTGGTGTATGAGCCGCGCAGACCGCCAGTGCGTTTCGGGCCAGCCCTCTTCTATGATTTCTAACAAGGTTCGGCCGTCGTCGGTCGCCTTAAACAGCATGGTGACGGTGGTCGTATAGTCGGCAACGATCATTTCGGTCCCGATCTTGCCGTCCTTCCCCTCATAGCCGTTCCATTCGAAGACGATCTTTTCGTTGGGTATCAGTTCTACGACTTTAACTGGGAATTCGCCCGGCTCTTCGGCAAAACTCCAAAGAACTGTCGCGCCTTCCTCCAGCCTACCCTTTGCACCGCCCGTGGTGAAGAATTCGGTCAAGCTGGCTGGATCAACTATTGCCTCGAACACCTCGTCGATGGGTTTGGCAATTCGGCCAGCGACCCGAAAGTTGATCTCCATCACGAATCTCTCCTTGAATGAACATACATTATGTTATAAAAGTATAACATGTCAATAGATATGAACCCAGTCTTCAAAGCGCTCGCCAATCCAATCCGAAGAGAGATTTGTGATGAGCTAAAGTTGCGGCCACTTACTACCAAGCAGCTTTGCGAGTGCTTCCCTGCGCTCAATCGCTGCACAGTGATGCAGCATTTGCGGGTTCTTGAAGGCGCGGGACTGCTCGTATCTGTCCGCAAGGGGAGAGAACGCTTCAACTATCTCGATGCGATGCCAATCCAATCTATTCACGAACGATGGATCGGTCCGCACGCAGCTCGCGCTGCTTCGATGTTATCGGCGATGAAAACGGAGCTTGAGCATTCAAAGGAAGTCGAGGCGTGAAGTAAGGGAAGCTTTCTTGCCTCTGCTAGCTGACGCCGCTAACCGCGTCAGCACCATGCAATATGTATCGACCAGAGGCAGCGCACCCGCGCTCGATTTCGAAGGTGTCACTTTGGCGGGGCTCGCCAAGGACGGCGGACTGTATCTGCCCACCGAATGGCCGCGTTTCAGCGAAGCCGAAATTGCCGAAATGGCTGGGCTGTCCTATCCAGAGCTCGCAACTCGCGTGATGATGCCGTTCGTCGGTGACAGCCTGAATGAAGAGGAGCTGCGCAGCTTGTGCGAGCAGGCCTATGGTAGGTTTGCCCATGACGCGGTGACGCCGCTGGTCCAGCTGAATCAGAGGCAATGGCTGCTCGAATTGTTCCACGGACCCACGCTGGCATTCAAAGATGTTGCGCTGCAATTGCTGGGCCTGCTGTTTGAGACCTTCCTGGGCCGCTCGGGTAAACGCTTGACCATCGTTGGCGCGACCAGCGGCGATACAGGATCGGCCGCGATTGATGCGGTTGCTGGGCGCGAGGGCGTGGAGATTTTCATGCTCCACCCAAAGGGCCGGGTCAGCGAAGTGCAGCGCCGCCAGATGACGACAGTGCGCGCTCCCAATGTTCACAATATCGCGATTGAGGGCAGCTTTGATGATGCTCAGGCGATGGTGAAGCGCATGTTCGTGGACGAGGCGCTGACCAGCCGGATGCAGATCGGCGCGGTCAATTCGATCAACTGGGCGCGGCTGATGGCTCAGGTGGTGTACTATTTCGCCGCCGGACTTCAGCTAGGCGCGCCGCGGCGGGCCGCCGCCTACAGTGTGCCGACCGGCAATTTCGGCGATGTGTTTGCAGGCTATGTGGCGCACAAGATGGGTCTGCCGATCAAGCAGCTGATCGTGGCGACCAATGTGAATGATATTCTTCACCGGGCCCTGACCAGCGGGGATTATTCAGCAGGCACCGTCACGCCGACCGCCACCCCGTCGATGGATATTCAGGTCAGTTCGAACTTTGAACGGCTGCTGTTTGATTGCGGAGGACGCGATGGCGAGGCCTTGGCGGAGCAAATGCGCGGGTTTGAAGGCGCGCGTTCGATGCAACTAACCAATGCTCAGCGAGAGGGCGCAAGCGGGCTGTTCGTGAGCGCACGCGCCGATAGCGATGAGATGGCGCAGGCTCTGCGCTGGGCGCATGAGCGCGCTGGGCAAGTGCTGGATCCGCATACAGCGATTGGACTGCATGCTGCGCGCATAAGCGATCTTGATCCGTCGGTTCCGATCGTCACCCTGGCGACAGCCCATCCGGCGAAATTCAGCGATGCGGTGGAGCGCGCCACGGGAATGCGTCCTGCGCTGCCCGCGCGCGTCGGCGACCTGTTCTCCCGCGAGGAACATTATACAGAGCTGCCCGGTGATTATGAGGCGGTGCGCGATTTCGTTTCAGAGACTGCTGCGACCGACTGATGGCGCAGCTGGCCCGTGATCCGCTGGTGATGGAATGCGCCGGGTGGGACGCTTACCGCCTGCTCGACAGCGGGGATGGGCGCAAGTTTGAGGCATTCGGCCCGCATTCGTTCATTCGCCCAGAACCGCAGGCCATGTGGCGCCCGCGGATGAGTGAATGGGATGCCGACGGCGAATTTGTGCCTGGCTCGGACGAGGATGGCGGCGGCCGCTGGAGTTTCGCCCGCGAAGTGCCCGAGGATGGCTGGGAGCTTGGTTGGAATGAAGCGCGCTTTACCGCTCGCCCGACCCCGTTTCGCCATTTGCAGTTCTTCCCCGACATGGCCCCAGTGTGGGAATGGATGCGCGGAATGCTCGGTGAACAGACAGAGGCGGAGACGCTCAATCTGTTTGGCTACACCGGCGTGGGCAGCCTCGCTCTGAGCCAGCACGGCCGGGTGACGCATGTTGATGCCTCGAAGAAATCGGTCGCTCAGGCGCGCGAGAACGCTGCGCTTTCTGGCATGGAAGAGCGTCCAATCCGCTGGCTGGTTGATGATGCGGCGAAATTTGCCGCACGTGAGGTTCGACGTGAGAAGCGCTATGACGGGATCATTCTCGACCCACCCAAGTTCGGACGCGGCCCAAAAAGTGAAACCTGGCGTCTGGAAGAGAACCTCCCCGGTCTGATCAGCGATTGCGCGAAGTTGCTCGATAACAACAGCCGCTTTCTGTTTCTGACCGTCTATGCTGTACGGATGAGCAGTCTGGCGATTGCAGGCCTGCTCGAAGAGGCGACACGCGATCTGCCCGGCACTATCGAATATGGTGATCTGGCCGTACGTGAAGAAGGCGACAATCCGCGCCTTCTTCCCACCGCGATTTTTGCCCGGTGGCGGAATGATGGCTAAGTCGCGCGGTGATATGAACGATTCGCTGATCCTGGAAGTCGCCGATCTGGAGACAGATGTCCTCACCGGAATCTATTCCGAAGAGACCGGCAAGCCGCAGCCGCTGCGCATTACTATCAATGCACGCTATGATGTCGCCGATCATTACGATGCCGACACGCCGCTTGAGGCGAGCAAGAACTATATGGATTTGAAGCATGCGGCAGGGGAAGGCCTGCCCGCTGGCGTGCATTTCAAACTGATTGAAGCGGTTGCCGATCATATCTGCGAGACCTTGTTTGTGCAGGACGTGCGTGTGCAGGCCGTCACGGTGAAGATCGTGAAGCTCGCCATTGCAGAGGCGAATGAGAAAATCGGTATCACCTTGCACCGCGAACGCGCCGCTTGGGAAAGCCGCAAGGCATGAGCGATGCGGGCATTCAGGCGGTTCAGCACATCGCAGAACTGCCTGATAGCGCTTTGGATGCGAGCGCTTATGTCCTGAATGAGCAGTTGGATGCTGTGCGCGCAGTTCTGAGCGAAGATGGCATCAGTGCGCTGGCAATTGTCTTGCCCGGTGCAGGCCCCGAGCATTCCGACTGGCGGTTGGCATTTGCGCGGGACTTGGCCCGCGAATTTGCACCACAGCGAGTGAACGTGGTTGCGCGCGGCCACGAGGCGGCGACGCAGGCCTTGCTCGTCTATTTAGAGGGTGCACCTGGTGTAACGGGGCACTATCTTCAGGCCCATGACTGAGATTTCCGCTTCGAATCGCGCGCGGGCTCGCGATGTATTGGCGCTGGGTTCGTCTGCGCCACTGGTCGATGCATTCCAACGGCGGATCACCTATCTACGCCTGTCTGTGACGGATCGCTGCGATTTGCGCTGTTCCTATTGCATGCCAGAGCAGATGAAATTCCTGCCGCGCCGCGAAGTGCTGACGTTAGAAGAGCTCTATCAGCTAAGCACAGGCTTTATCGAACGCGGCGTGACGAAGCTGAGGATTACCGGCGGTGAGCCATTGGTGCGCCGCGATATCATTGACCTGTTCAGCGCGCTTGGAAAGCGGATCGGCAGTGGGCTCGAAGAACTGACCCTGACGACCAACGCGACGCAGCTTGGGCGTCATGCAGAAGGACTGGCGAAAGCCGGGGTCAAAAGGGTCAATGTCTCGCTCGACACATTGGACCGAGCTCGGTTTGCTGAGCTGACCCGGCGCGATGCTTTGCCGGAGGTGCTGGAGGGAATTGCTGCTGCCAAAGAAGCGGGGCTGAAGGTTAAGCTGAACGCGGTGGCGCTGAAAGGCATCAATGAGGGCGAGCTGCCTGATCTCATCGCCTGGGCGCATGGTGAGGGCCATGATGTGACGCTGATCGAGGTGATGCCGCTTGGCGATGTCGAAGAAGACCGGATCGATCATTATCTGCCGCTAACTGAGGTCCGAGCGGAGCTGGAGCGGCGCTGGACATTGGCCGATAACAGCCATTCCACAGGCGGTCCGGCGCGCTATGTCGATATAGCGGAAACGGGCGGCAGGCTGGGTCTGATCACCCCGCTAACCAACAATTTCTGCGCTGGATGCAACCGCTTGCGTGTGACCGCCACGGGCCAGCTTTACCCCTGCCTTGGTGGCGGCGAACGGATCGATTTGCGCGCGGCGCTGCGGTCAGATGACCCGGCATCAAATCTGGAGCGTGCGCTGGGCGAGGCGATGGCGATCAAACCGGAAAAGCATCACTTTCGGATTGATAGGCGCGGGGCAGAGCCGCATCTGGCCCGCCACATGTCGATGACCGGAGGTTGAGCATGACGGTGCGAATTGTGTTCCTGGGGCCTTTGCGCGATCTCGCAGGCGCAGACAGCCGCGAAGTGCCAGCGCCGCTCGGTTGGGCGGGTCTGCTTGACGCGGTCGGGCCAGAGGTCGCCGAGCAATTGAATGAGCAGCGCGTCAATGTTGCCTGCGCGGGAAAGGTGCTGGGCGACAAAACCGCGTTGAATGCACAAGACGGCGATGAGGTTGCGCTGCTGCCGCCTGTTTCTGGCGGGTAGGGCGCGGTGAAAGACATTCGTCTCCTCAACTCACCGTTCATTCCCGGTGTTCTGATCGGACCATTCACCAATGCCCACCCAGGTCTCGGCGGTGTTTGTACCTTTGTCGGTGAAGTGCGCAGCGAGGCTGATGTCGAACTGCTGGAGCTGTCGCATTACGAGCCGCTGACATTACCAAGCATGGAAGAATTGGCCGAACAGGCCATCGCGCGCTTCGATCTGATGGGCATGCTGATGGTGCACCGGGTCGGCCAGATGCATCCGGGTGAACCGATCGTATGTGTCTCCGCCGCGGCAAAGCACCGGCGCGGGGCAATTGATGCGGTCGATTTTGCGATGGACCATCTGAAGAGCGCGGCCTGGTTTTGGAAGCGCGAGAAGCGAAACGGCGAATGGCATTGGATTGAGCCGCGCGCGGATGATTACGCAGATCTCGCGCGCTGGTCCGACTGATTTCTTCGTAAAAAATTTCGCGGTTTGATCCAGATCAAAGTCGCGAGGAGGCTATCGGGATAATTCCCTTCTCAAGGAAGGAGAATACCCATGAGCAAACATATTCAAGAACAAATCGAGGCTGGCAACGCGGCCATTGTTGAGGGACCCGAGCAGGAGCGGGCGCAAGTCCGCCACCAAGTTGAGGTTGATCGCAGCTTCGAGCTGCCCGTCAGTCTGCATATTGCGACCGTCGCCTGTTACTTGGCCTTTATCGCAATCACTTTCGCTGCATTCAGCACACCGGGACTGGTCATCCCGATGGCCATCTTCACCGTCTTTATCTTCGGTATGTTCGGCGTGCCTGCGATTTGGACGCGGCTCTCGCCGGATAACCCCTCCAAACCAATGGATATGGGCAAGTTTGCCCGCGAAGGGATCATGACCAATACAGGCCGTCTCGCCCCGCGCGACGCCGCCATTCAAGTTCTAATTCTGCCGGTTCTCATCGTGCTTTGGGGCCTCGCGGCGGTGACCATAGCTGCGCTGGTATTTTAACCAACCTTCCTTGCGGAGAGGGCCTGCAGGTGCGCGGGGTCGACCAGTTCGATCCCGCGTTTGCCTGTGCGCCGGATCGCTCCGGCCTTTTCCAACTCGCTGAATTTGCGGCTGACGGTTTCAATGGTCAGGCCTAGCATATTGGCGATTTCCCCGCGAGTTAGCGGCAGATCGAAATGGTCCGCCGGATGGCAAGGGGATTGGCTGGCCGCCTGCGCAAAATCATGCAGCAGACAGGCAAGTCTTGCCTCTGCGCTGGCATGAGCGGTTAGCTCAAGCAGGCTGCGGGTAGAATGTAGGTCTTCCTGTGATCTGCGCAGCAAAGCTTTGGTCAGAGCCGGATATTCATCAATTGCGCGATTGATATCGAGCTTTGCAAAGGTGCACAGCTTGCTCTCGGTCAAGGCAACCACATCGTGATGGGCAAAGGGGGAAAACAGTTCTCCGACAAAGCCCGATGGATGGACCAGCGCGAGGATTTGCTCATTGCCGTCCATATCAACGGCGGACACCTTGAGTGCGCCAGAGACGAGCGTTGCGCAGGCAACATCCTCATCGCCGGCAGCGAACAGCATTTCTCCACGTTTGAGCACCCGTGTGCGCCCCGCGGCGGCCAGAGCATCACGTTCCTCTTCGCTTAAGACAGAGCAGGCTGCGCTATCCCTGACCGGGCAGGATGCGCAGGCCAGTTTCATTGCGGGATAAGCGTGCTGAGCTCGCCCAGAATTCTGTCCTGAGCATCCACCTGCGCCGCTATGCGCCCACGCAGCTCGGCGATTTCCTGGTTCACGGTAAATTCGCTGGAGGTCTGGGCATAGATCAAATCAATGTCCGCCAGCGCAATGGCCGACGCGCTGCGTTTGGAGGTTAGGTCAGCCAAAGCGACCTGAGCCGCCGACCATTGGTTGCTCGATTGCGAAGCGCCTCTTGCTGACCTCAAGGAGGTCTCAGCGGATGGTAGCGCAGATTGAAACGCTGCATAGGCTGCGTCCGCGCGTGCTTTGATTGCAGGCAAACCAGCCATAATGGCGGGGTCCGCAACTGGCGCCGGGTCTGTAGTGGGGGCCGGTTGAAAACTACCAGCGAATCGCTCTGCATCGCGCACCGCCAGCGATGGATATTTGTCTCCGCCGCCTGCGCAAGCGGACAAAGACGCAGCAAACACTGCGGCGATCCCAAATAGTTGAGCGCGTTCTTTCACCTTGGCAACTCTCGTCAATTTTACGTCATGTCCCGGCATTGCGCGGGTTTTACCATGCATTTGGGTTTGCGCCAGCGCCAGTCTGGCAAAAAACAACTCTCTCATTGCCGGTTCTTGCGTTGACTTGGTGGCATCGATCCCTTAACGGCGTGCCTCTTTCCAGCGCTGCAAAATTGCGGCGCGGTATTTTGCGTCTTGTCTGTGTGTGTATTCGCATGGGTTAAGGCACAGCTTTAGATCGAGAGTAACAAGCCATGTTCGCAGTAGTGCGCACGGGCGGCAAGCAATATCGGGTTGCCGCCGGAGACAAGATTGCCGTTGAGAAGCTCGCTGGTGAAGCCGGCGACACCGTTACGCTGGGCGACGTCCTGCTGGCGGGTGAAGGCGAGACAATCGCTGACGCGTCGAAGGTCACCGTTTCAGCGGAGATCATCGCACAAGCCAAGAGTGAGAAGGTCGTCGTTTTCAAAAAGCGTCGCCGTCACAACTATCGCCGCAAGGCTGGCCATCGTCAGCAAATGACGCTGCTGCGCATCACGGATGTGGGCGCGGGCGCTGCGAAGAAGGCACCGGCTAAGAAGGCTGCTGCTGCAAAGGCAGACGCTAAGCCAGCGGCTGAAAAGAAAGCGGCTCCTGCAAAGAAGCCAGCAGCTGAGAAGAAGGCTCCGGCCAAGAAAGCAGCCGCGCCAAAGAAGGCCGCAGCTGCTAAGAAGCCAGCCGCGAAAAAAGCTCCTGCGAAGAAGGCACCGGCTAAGAAAGCCGCGCCTAAAGCTGACAAGAAGTAAGGAACACACACCATGGCACATAAAAAAGCAGGTGGTTCATCCCGTAACGGTCGCGACTCAGCGGGTCGCCGCCTTGGCGTGAAAAAGTACGGCGGCCAGGACGTGGTTGGCGGCAACATTATTGTGCGTCAGCGCGGTACGAAGTTCTATCCGGGCACCAATGTCGGCATGGGCAAGGATCACACCCTGTTCGCGACAGAAAATGGTGTGGTGCGATTCCACAAGGGTAAACTCGGCCGCAAATACGTGTCTGTCGACATGCTAGCGGAAGCAGCTGAATAACCGGACGGTTCAAAAACAGGATCGTCCCACGGGGCGGTCCCAGCCGATGACACAATCGGCGATGTAGAGGGAGAAGGACCACCCCAGTTTGGGGGAGCCATCTCCCTCTTCTCGTTTCTCCCTCACAAACACGCGGAAGATGAATTCCGCGGCCACGAAACTGTCATGTCCGGTCCATAATGGGGCGGCGCAGGGCAGGACGGATTGAGAGGAGAGACCTCATGTTCCATCGCAGCCAAAGATTGCTGTTGAGACCGATCTGGCCAGAGGATTGGCAAGGTGTCTTTGCCGGCATTGCCGACGAGGGGGTTGTTCGCAATTTGGCGCGCGCTCCCTGGCCCTATGAGGAAAAGGACGCGCGCGAATTTGCGAAGCTTCCGATCAGTCCGCTTTATCCGCGTTTCCTGATTACTAGGGCTCGCGATGCAGTGGTTGTCGGGTGCATCGGGATTGACGTGATGGATGCTGGCAAGTCAGGTGAACATGTTGAGCTTGGCTATTGGATTGCACGGCCGTTTTGGGGGCAAGGCATCGCCACCGAAGCAGGACGCGCCATGCTCGAGGTCGCAGCCTCTTTGGGGCATAAGTCGCTGGTTGCCTCACACTTTCTCGACAATCCAGCCTCTGGCGCTGTTTTGCGCAAGATAGGCTTTCAGCCCACTGGCCAAGTATCGACCCGGCATTCGTGCGGACGCGGAGAAGCAGCAAAGGTGGCGGAATATGCGCTGGAGTTGGACGAAGAGCCGTCGATGATTAGCGAGGCGGCTTAGGTCATAAGCCGCACGTTCGAGGCCCTGCAATCGAGCGCTGTTGGCCGTACTGAGCAAACAAAACCCCGGCACCCATTACAGGTGTCGGGGTTTTTGTATCCGATAGGCTTGACGCTGAAGAGCTCTAGCTATTCGCTGAGCAATCCTATTCGGCGGGCATAACCGCATCAGCGTACGGGCTTTCCCATTTCTGGATCAGCTCGCGGTCATCGTGATCCCACGGGTGGAAGCTGGGTTTCAAAATTGCCGCCCATTCGGTGAACATCCGCCGCATCATGCCGGGCTTCCACCACAGGAATGCATAGAGTTTCCATTTCGCTTGCCGCCTGGTGTATCCGTCTTGTTCAAGCAGACCGATCGCGTCGCGAATTCGGTTTCCGAAATACTTTTTGGTGATCAGAGCAGCGATCAGAGCGCGGGTCTTATACCGTTTCCAGGCGCTCCAGTCCTTCGTTACATGTTCCCAGACATCGTAGACGAGGCCCTTGTGCTCAATCTCTTCGGTCGCATGCCAGCGCCAAACCTCTGCGGCGACCGGATCGGCACCTTCAAGGTATTCTGGATGTTGCAGCAAATGGCGGCTGATGATCGCGGCAAAATGCTCCAGCGCGATGGTGATCGCGAGGTTGAACTCCTTTGGTCGTCCAGCGGTCAGCTCGAGCATGGCCTGAATGCCCTGATCGATGCTTTCGACGTTATAGCCGTGGTCGGAAACCAGCCGATTGAAGGCAACGTGTTCACGCGTGTGATTGATTTCCTGCGTTGAAAAGGCCTTCACCTCGCGCGCCAGCTTCTCTGGGATTTCGTCACGGAATAGGCGCAGGGTGTCGATAAAGAAGGCCTCACCGCGCGGCAGACTGGCCGAAACCGAATTGTACCAAGCCGTTGCAACCGGATCGCCGGAATGCCAATGACGCGGAACCATTGCCTTGCGATCAAACCGCTCATTGCGAATGATCAGCTCATGCTCTGCTGGCGTGGCGCTGGCGCGGGCAATGCCAACGTCCTTAGCGGGCTTGTCGATCGGCTCCGCGCGCTCTAGGTCAATTTTTGAATGTTCGGTCATAATTTAAGAAACTATTAGGGCTTTCCCTTAATGACAAGTCGCAAGCGCTTAACGCCTGAAGAGTCGCGAAGTTCCGCCTTAGAAGCGGCACGCGGCTTACTTATTGAAACAGGGCCGCAATCCGTCACTTTGAAGGCGGTTGCTGCACGTATTGGCCGCACCCACGCAAATCTACTGCACCATTTTGGGTCAGCTTCTGGTCTACAAAAGGCGTTGGCAGAGCATCTTGCGCGCACTGTTTGTGAGACAATTATCGAGGCAGTGCGTGCGAGTCGCGCTGGACTCGGCTCCGCACGTGAGGTGGTGGATCTGGCCTTTGATGCGTTTGACCGCGAAGGCGCGGGCGCGCTCACGAGCTGGATGCTGCTGACAGGCAATGAGGACGCGCTTCATCCCATTATTGAGACAATTCATGAGCTTGTTGATGAAATCGCGCCTGAAGAGGCCGATCATCAGAGCAATGATATGCGGGTGCACCGCGATACGCTTAGCCTGGTTTTGCTGGCGCTTGGCGATGCGCTGATCGGCGGGGCATTGGCGAAATCGCTCAGCCTGCCGCGTGATGCCGCGCGGGCACGGGCGCAGGACATGCTTGAGGCCTCGCTGGCCGAATATCAGTAGGGTTATTCGCTGAGCGCGCCGCGTTGCCAATCGGGCAGGGCATTTGCATCCAAATCCGCCACGCGCAGGTGATCGATGGCGAAACCAAGCTCAGCATGCGCTGTCCGGCGGCGCTTTTCCTGTGACTGATCAAGCGGCACAACAACCAGCCGCCTGTTAACCTTTTGCCGCCAATTCATACGGGCGGTGTTTTCCTGCCCGATGTAGCAACCCTTCTCAAAACTCACCCCGTTTAGCTCGACGGCGTTCGCCTCTAGCCACAGAATATCGCCCATTTCTGCATGGCCCTCCGGCACGCCGCAGGACAGGCGGTGGGCGAGATAGGCGGCGTCAGCGGGCTCGTCGCTGTCTCCTGCTGGCGCGAGCCAACGCTGGCCAAGCTCCGGAAGGCGCGGGTCAGGCACGCCCTGATTGCCCGTAGCGCTCCAGTGCACCGACAGGTTTTCATCGCGCGCAATGTCGATCTTGCGACGCAGGCGGTAGAGGCTGAGGCGTTTGGTGAGTTCATCGGCGGCATCCGCCTCGCAATCGAGTAGCAGCGCGCCGTCTTCACCTGGCCAGACGAAAAAGTCGAACATGGTCTTGCCCTGCGCCGACAGCAAAGCGGCATAGGTGGGCAGATCGCCGCTTACATCGTTCGTCACCAAGCCTTGCAGAAACTCGGCGACGTCCTCTCCAGCCTCGGTTGCGGCGAGACGAACAATCGCGCGGTAGTTAAGGCGGGTTGCGGTCATGATGCAGGGACTTTCTCGGCGAGCCGATTGGCAATAGCAGAAGCGATGCGCGGACCCAGCTCAGGCCCTTGCACAGGATAGAGATAGGGTTCGATCATCTCCGCTTCCATAAGCAAGAGTTGGCCGCGTTCGCCGCGCACCATATCAATGCGGGCATAGAGCGGGGGTGAAAAGGGCAGGGCGGCGATGATCTTCTGCGCCTGAGCTGCCTCGTCATCGCTTGGGCTGTGGTGGCTTTCCGTCCCGCCATAGAGCGACTGGATCCGGTATTCGCCCTCGGCCGCTTTCTTGCACAGAGCGTGGCTCAATTCGCCCTGGATGAAGATGAAGGAAAACTCGCCCTCGCTTTGAATTGTGGGCAGGAATGGCTGCAACATCGCTTTGTGGCCGAAACACCAGCTCGCATCGGGCATTTGATCGCGGACGAACATCTCCTGGCCTTCTGCCCCGGCGCCGATCTGCCGTTTCACGACGAGCCTCTCGCAGCCGAAGGCCTCCATTGCCGCCATGACGTCATCGCCGCTCACATCGTCCAGCCAGATGGTGGGAATGGTCGCCGCGCCCTTGTCTGCGAGCTCGCGCAAATAGGTCTTGCGCGCATTCCAGCGCACGATCTCAGCCGAGTTGCACAGCTGGACGCCGCGCGCTTCGAGCGCGTCGAGCTTGGCAATGAACTCCCTTGGCTTGTCCTGATAATTCCAACTGGAGCCGAGTAGCGCGAGCGATACGCCGTCGAATTCAGCTAGGCCCGCTTCCCAATCCACAATGCGCATTTCAAGCCCATGATCAGCAAGCGCCTGTGAGATCGCATCGGTCATCAGATCGGATTCGTAGGCGTCACCCCGGCGCTCTCCCCTACCTGACATAGTGGTCTTGCACGCAAGGAATGCAATTGTGGGTGCGGAACCAGTCATACCGTGCCCCTAGTTGAGCGAAAGCGGGGTGGAAAGAGCCTGAATGCGGCGCTAGGTCACAAACCCAATATGACCAAACAGACAATCACAATTCGCCGCCCGGATGACTGGCACCTGCATTTTCGCGATGGCGAGATAATGGAGCAGGTTGTGCCTTATACCGCGCGCCAGTTTGGCCGCGCGATTGTGATGCCTAATCTCTCGCCGCCAGTTACTGATACGGCGAGCGGTGCGGCATACCGGGATCGGATTTTGGCGGCAGTGCCACAGGGCGTCAACTTCACGCCGCTGATGACCTGTTATCTAACCGATGGGACTGATCCGGCAGACCTAGCACGCGGGGCGGCAGAGGGCGTGTTCACCGCCGCGAAGCTCTATCCCGCCAATGCCACGACCAATTCCGCCCACGGGGTCAGCGATGTGGCGAAGATCTATCCCGTGCTGGAGGCGATGGAGGCATCGGATGTTGTCCTGTGTGTCCATGGCGAGGTGACCGAAAGCCATATCGACGTGTTCGACCGCGAGGCGGAATTCATCGAACGCCACATGCGCAGCATCGTGCGCGACTTTCCCAAACTACGCGTTGTGTTTGAGCATATCACCACGTCCGATGCGGTGGATTTCGTGCTGGGCGAGGGCGATCAGGTCGCCGCGACCATCACGCCGCAGCACCTCCATATCAATCGCAACGCGATGCTTGTTGGCGGGATGCAGCCGCACAATTATTGCCTGCCGGTGGCAAAGCGCGAGGCGCATCGCCTGGCTCTGCGCAAAGCCGCTACCTCAGGCTCGCCGAAGTTTTTCCTGGGCACCGACAGCGCGCCGCATTTGCGCAGCGCAAAAGAAAGCTCCTGTGGTTGTGCCGGCATTTTTAACGCGCCATTCGCGCTGGAGAGCTATCTTGCCGTGTTTGAGGAAGAGGGCGCGCTGAAGCATTTCGAGGCCTTCGCCTCGCTCAATGGCCCGCGCTTTTACAAGCTGCCCGTCAGCGATGAGACCATGACTTTGCGGCGTGAGCCGATCATGGTTCCAGACTCGATCGAAATGGCGGGTGAGGAAATCGTACCCTTCCACGCCGGTGAGACGCTGAATTGGCGGATCGCTGAGTAGGGCGGGCTAAGCTGCCTTCGGAGCAGCGGCGCGGCGCGTGCGGGCGATCAGATCGCCAACAAAGATCGCGATGGCAATCCAGATCAGGATGAAACTGCCCAATTGGACCAGTTGCAGCTCCTGCTCGAACACGGTCAACCCAAGGATGAAGACAATCGTCGGCGCGAGATACTGGATAAACCCGAGCGTTGAATAGGCCATTCGCCGCGCTGCAATTGCAAACAGCAACAGCGGCACCGCAGTCACCACGCCTCCGGCCATGATAGCGAGGCTGAGACCCAAGTCTTGTCCAAAGGCAGACCCTGCCGGACTGCCAGCATACCACATAACGATGGCTGAGGCTGGGACCAGCAAGATCGCAGATTCGATGGTGAGGCCGGGCAGGGATGTGACCGCCACCTGTTTGCGGACCATGCCGTAAAAGGCGAAGCTCATCGCCAGGCTCAGGCTGATCCACAGCGTGGTGATGGCACCGGCCAGCAGCAGGGCGACTGCACTCGCTGCGATCGCCACCGCGAGCCATTGCCACCGGGTCAGGCGCTCACCCAAAAAGAGAGTGCCTAGCAGCACATTGATCAGCGGATTGAGGTAATAACCAAGGCTGGCGGCATACACCTGCCCCTCCTGAATGGCCCAGATATAAACCAACCAATTGATCGCGATCAGCGCCGCGCTCAAGAACAGCATGCCCACGGCCTTTGCGCTGCTGAGCGCGGCCTTGATGGCGGGAAACTGGCCGCGAACTCCAACAATGATCAGGCACAGCGGTACAGTCCAAATGATCCGCCAACCGACAAATTCAAACGCCGGAACGCTGGCGACCAGCATCAGATACAGCGGCAGGAAACCCCACATCAGATAGGCACCGAGCGCAGCGGGCAGACCAGACGGCGCCGGGTTTGGATCTGGGGCGTTCATAACTGGTTCGCCCCTAGTCCGGGTGCCGTTGCCGCGCAAGCAAAGCGGATCGGATAAGTGTTTGCATCATTTTACAACGCGCTGCGCAAAAACCTGCCAGAGTACTTGTGTTTTTGCAGATCATTCAGGTTTCATATCCTATAGATGAACATGCAAGCATGGGGCATGTGAGGTGCAGCGCGGTATCGCGTGGGGGCGCATCTCACACTCCGAAATGAACAGACTTGAGCCATTCCCACCAATGGCTCTGGCGTGGTCCGTTGCGGCTACGGAAAGCGCTCTCTTGCCACCCGGCTTGAGGGCGTTTTCATTTGTGACGGCATAATCTTCCGATTGGACGCACAAATGCCGAGTGGAAGGCGAAAATTAACCAAGATCAGCCATGGGGTGAAGATGCGCATATTCAGCCCTTCACCTGTCAAAAGCCGCTTGGCCAGTATCCTAATGCTGCTGCCTGGCGTGTTGGTGCTGTCGGCATGCGCCGGAGAGGTCGAGCCAAGAGAGAGCCCGGCGATGCCAGACCCGCTGATTGCCCGCGCGCTCAATGATCCACTGATGGTTGATCCAGACCTTGCTTATCGTAATCAGGCTGCGGCAGCACTCTCAACCGGCGCGGATCATGCTCTGCCAGTGCTGTCTGGCAATGCAGCGAAGGCGCGGCGAGTCCGCGATGAAATGCGGCTTGCATTGCTCGAAGATGGCACGATCCTTGACTTGCCAGATTCGGACGAAGACACGGAAGGCCTCTCGCTGTCAGGCATTGGCAGCGCAGAACAAATGGCGTTGACCCACGGCGTTCCTGAAGATTGCGCGAAGCAATTGCGCGCAGGCTTTATCTGGGCAGCGCGATTGGATGATGCGGCTAGCCTAATGCCATTTGGTCATGTCCGTGCGGCGGCCGGGGCGCAGCGAGGAAAATGCTCTATCCGCGCGGTTTCTTACCTAACGGCAGCCGAGGGCGAAGATGCGCTGCAATATCACTACAATCTGGCGCGGCGTGCGGAAATGGAAGCAAAGGTGTTTGCAGAGCCCGAACTGGCGCTAACCGCCGCTTCGGACGGTGCGCGCCTCGCGGTGAATATTCGCAATGGTAATGACGCGATGCGAGTCGTCGACCTGATCTATTGGAAAACGCCGCAATAGCAGCGCCTATCGCAGGCTCTTTGCGCTAATCCTTAAGCCCGATGGCGACATTGGCGCGCGGCTGCTCCATTTCTGTGCTCGCCACCGGATAGGCGCAGTAATCCGCCGCATAAAATGCCGCTGGGCGGTGGTTGCCGGACAGGCCAATCCCGCCAAATGGCTGAGACGATGAAGCGCCGTTGGTCGGGCGGTTCCAATTGATAATCCCGGCCCGGACATTGGCCCAGAACCGGCCAAAATCATCTGGACTGCCGCCAATCAGAGAGGCTGATAAGCCAAAGCGGGTGTTGTTTGCCTCCGCAATGGCGAGATCAAGATCTGGCACTTTGATCACTTGCAATATTGGGCCAAACATCTCGATATCCGGACGATCCTCGACCTCGGTTGTGTCGATAATACCCGGGGTCAGGAAAGGCTTCTTCGCGTCTGGGCGCTTTAAATGCGCGAGCGGTATGCCGCCCTGCGTAACCAACGCCAAAAAGCCTCGGTTCAGCTTATCTGCGATATCGTTGTCGATCACGCAACCCATGAAAGGCTGTGGATCAGCGAACGGCTCATCAACGATCAGCTTGCGGGTGAGCTTCAGCAGCTCCTCCATCATTGGATCGTACATGCTCTCGGTAATAATCAGCCGCCGCGCCGCCGTGCACCTTTGCCCAGCGGTGGTGAAGGCGCTTTGCACGATCAGCGAGGCTGCATCTGTAAGCAGCGGCGTATCGGCGACAACCAGAGGATTATTGCCGCCCATTTCCAACGCGACAATTTTGCCAGGGTTGGATGCGAGGCGGCGATTGATCGCAATGCCAACCTGCGCAGAGCCGGTGAACAGCACGCCGTCCACGCCGCCGTGGCCAACCAATGCTTTGCCTTCATCTGGCCCACCGACAACCATTTGTAGCACGTCCTCTGGAACGCCCGCAGCATGGAAGCAGTCGACCAAGGCTTGGCCAACAGCGGGGGTCTTTTCCGAAGGTTTGAATATGATCACATTGCCCGCGATCAGGGCGGGCACGATATGGCCATTGGGCAAATGTGCCGGGAAATTATACGGGCCCAGCACGGTCATCACGCCGTGAGGCTTGTGCCGAACGGCAGAGGTGCCTTGCAGCGCGCTGTCCAAGCGCTTGCGCCCTGTGCGCTCGCTATAGGCATTGGCCGAAATCTCGACCTTGTTCATCACCGCATCAACTTCGGTGCGCGCTTCCCACATGGGTTTGCCGGTTTCTTTGGCGATCAGGGTCGCCATGTCATCGGCGCGGGTCCGCATTTCGTTTACGAAACGGCGCATGGTCTCAATTCGCACAGCTAGCGGTGTTGCCGCCCATTCCGGCCATGCTCGCCGCGCGCGGCTTACCGCCTCATCAACGTCACTCGCTGCGCCGCTCCAGATTTCCTCGCCCGTGGCCGGCGCATATGATGTGTAGGTGCTATCAGTCACAGTGTAGACTTTTACTCACGTCCAGATTTTACTTTATCGCACCAAGTCAGGCTTTTCACATGCCCTTTCACACTGCGATACCCTGGCTTCCCCAAGCTCGTGACGTCAGTTAATTGCAATACACACGAAAAGATAGGGGGCAGGCGCATTTCAAGCACAGTACCGTTAGTCGAAGACAGGTGAAACTCATCAAAGCACGGGCCTTAGGGGCAATACGCATCGGGTAATCATGAATTTATAGTGGCTTGGTGGCGTCCGCGAAAACGTTGCCAATTGTTACTGGCCGGCCGGTCGTGGCGCTTCACCGTGGGCGCTTCCTATCTCGCGCAGCGCCGCAACTTTGGCGTGGAATGGCCCCCAGTCGTCACCTTCGTCGATCGCCGCCCAGATGGCTTCAACATCATCCACCAGCATGGTCTGCGCAGCCTCGCCTTGCCAATAGGAATGGCCGCTGCCGGTTGGTTGATAGCCCGCAAACGCCTCGGCCAGTTCGCCGTTGGCTCCGCGTCCGCCGCGATGCGCAAAGAAAAACGCGTCAGGCTGTGCGTTCTGCTCACGCATTGCCTTCTCGCAGGCCGCGATAAGTTGAGTGTCAGTCTCCGTCCCGCGTGGCTCAACGCCTAAGCGCCAGCACCATCGGCGCGCGACCGCTTCCATGTAGAGCTCGCCATAGCGATTGAGCGCCGCGATCAGCGGCTCACTTTCCGCGACCAGCCGCAAGGCAACCGCCAACTGCCCACAATTCCAATGCAAAGCCTCTGGCTGGCGGCCAAAGGCATAAAGCCCGCCTTGGTCGAAATAGGCCGCTGTGAAGCTCGGATCCCATGTTGGCAGCCAGCGCCACGGGCCATAATCGAAGCTCTCGCCCGTCACATTCATATTGTCGGTGTTGAGCACACCATGCACGAAGCCTGCGACCATATAGCTCGCGGCCAAATCCGCCATCCGCTCGACCACCTGGTGCATTAAGATGATCGCTGGCTCGGCACGGTTAGGCGCATCATCCGGCGGCATTGGCCCTGGGAAGTGATCCAGACAATAGCTGATAAGAGCCTGCATTTGCTCGGGTTCTTCATGGGCAAGCAGTCGCTGAAACGTGCCGATGCGGATGTGTGAATGCGACAGCCGCACCATCACTGCAGAGCGAGCGGGTGAAGGTTCATCATCGCGCCAGAGCTGTTCGCCAGTCTCAATCACCGAGAAGGTCTTCGATGTGTTAACACCCAGCGCCTCTAGCATTTCTGTCGCTAAAACCTCGCGCACTGCACCTTTCAGCGTCAGCCGCCCGTCGCCATTGCGACTGTAGGGGGTGGGGCCTGTGCCTTTGGTCCCTAGATCGAGCAGCCGGCCATCGCCGCTGCGCATTTGCGCGGCCAAAAACCCGCGGCCATCGCCGATGTCAGGATTGTAGTTGCGAAACTGGTGCCCGTGATACTTCAGCGCAAGCGGCTGATTCAGATTGCCCTCGAGCGGTCCAAACCGGGCGAAATGCGCAGTCCATTGATCCTCGCTCAGATCCGACAATCCAACCGCTGCCGCCCAGCGATCATTGCGAAAGCGTGTCTCTGTCTTGGGAAAGTCAGCGGGGCGCACCGGAGAGCCAAGCCAATCGGCCAGCGCGTCAATCGCAGGTTCGGGCCGATAATCGGCGGCTTGCGGTTCGGCTCTCATGCCGCGATAAGTGGGCGCAAGCAGCCAGCCGTGCAAGCGTCAGTTGGCAATAAAGACTGTATTTGAAGGATTAATGCCCGCTCATGGAGAGCCTTTATCAGGACCGCTACTGGACCAGCAGCGATGGTCTCACCCTGCATTACCGCGATTATGCTGGCCCTGATGGAGTTGGTAGCGACAACGCTCCCCCACCAATTGTGTGCATGCATGGCCTCACCCGCAATGCCCGCGATTTTGAAAGCTTGGCTGAGCATTTGGCGGCCACACACCGCGTGATCGTGCCGGAAATGCGCGGGCGAGGGATGAGCGATCATGCACCTGACTCCACCACTTACAGGCCCGTTACCTATGTCGCCGACGTGGAAAAGCTGCTGGATGAGGAGGGGATTGGGCGCTTCGTCGCCGTCGGCACCTCGATGGGCGGGCTGATGACGATGTTGATGGCCCGCAAAGATGCCAGCCGGATCGCGGCTGCTTTGCTGAATGATATAGGGCCAGAGATTGACCCGACGGGCCTGGAGCGGATCGGCGGTTATGTCGGACAGCAGCGCAGTTATCCCACATGGATGCACGCTGCGCGCTCGATGCAGAGCGTGCACAGCGCCGCCTTCCCCGACTATGACCTCGACCAATGGCTGGCGATGGCGAAGCGCACCATGGTGGTGAGCCAGAATGGACGGATCAGCTATGACTACGACATGGCGGTTGCAGAGCCGTTCAGTGAGCCGGGCAATGCCGCCCCGGCTGATTTGTGGCCCGCCTTTGAGGCGTTAAGCAGTGTGCCGATGGTGCTGGTGCGCGGTGAATTGTCTGACCTGCTGTCGGTGGAGACGGTATCCAAAATGGCAGCTAATCACCCGGCGATGACCTCCGTCACGGTGCCGCGTGTGGGCCATGCGCCCACGCTGGACGAGCCAGAGGCACGGGCTGCGATTGATGCTCTGCTGGGGCAAATTTCATGAGTAAAAAAGTGATTAAAAGCAGTGATGTACCGCGTATCCTTCATTGCCATTCAACATTTGCGCCCGGCGGCAAAGAACTGCGCGCGGCTGGCCTGATGAATGCCTTTGGCGGCAGGTTGAGGCATTCGATTGTCTCTGGCATGCCGGACCAGCTGGGCGCGAAGGACAACATCGCCAAAGACGTGGCTGTCGACTTTCCGAAAGATTTCCCATCGCTCACCGGCTGGCCATCGCCGTCGCGCTTGCAAAAGATAGCTCGCGCGATGCTGCCCTATGATCTTGTACTGACCTACAATTGGGGGGCGATGGATGTGGTGATGGCGCGCACCGCGTTCAGCAATGCGTTCGATTTGCCGCCGCTGATCCATCACGAGGATGGCTTTAACGAGGATGAGGCGAAGGAGCTGAAGACGCGGCGCAATTGGTACCGGCGGATTGGCTTGGGCAAGGCGGCAGGGCTGGTCGTCCCTTCGCGCACGTTGGAGAAAATCGCAGTCGAAGTTTGGGACCAGCCTGCCTCTCGCATCGTCCGCATCCCGAACGGTGTGGACACCTTGGCTTTTGCTAAGACGCCGCGTGCCGACGCGCTGCGCGTGGTGAAGCACAAAGGCGAGCAATGGGTCGGAACGCTCGCTGGACTTCGCCCGGTCAAACAGCTGGCGACGCTGGTTGAAGCGTTTTCCGGCCTGCCCGAAAACTGGCAGCTGGTGATCTTAGGCGAGGGGCCAGACAAAGACGCGATCCGCGCCGCCGCAGATAAGTTAGAGATCAGCCACCGCGTGCACCTGCCCGGAAAGGTGGCCGATCCGGCAAGCGCAGTCGGGTTGTTCGATATCTTCGCGCTATCCTCCAAGAGCGAGCAATTTCCATTGTCAGTGGTGGAGGCTATGGCCGCGGGAGTGCCCGTTGCTGCGCCCAATGTTGGCGATATTCGCAGCATTGTGAGCGAGGCCAATCATCCCTTTATCTGCATGCCGGGTAACGCGACTGCGCTCGGCCATATGCTCAAAGAACTGGCCGAAAATCCCGAATTGCGCAGCGAAATTGGCGAGGCAAACCGCAAGAAGGCGCTCGTTCAGTTTGACCGGACACGCATGATCGAAAGCTACCGCGCGCTCTATTCCAGCGCGATGGGGCGCGAGATTTAGACATTGAGAATCTCATTCGCTTAACCTGCGGTTCAACTCCAATCCGCTCAACTATGGGGACAGGCTGCAACGGCCATTGCGGTTGCCGCAATGCGCCCCTAAAAGCGCGGGCAGCATTAAGAACCAACGCATTTTGGAAAGGGCCCCCGTGGCGCTGAACCCTACTGACGGAAAATCTTCCAAAGACGATAAGGCAGCAAAGAAGGCGGCAGAAGACGAAGTCATTCTGCGCGAAATCGATGAAGCCGTTCGCAAGGATGATTTGGAGCAATTCGGCAAGAAATATGGCACCGTTCTGATCGGCGGTGTGACTGCGATTTTGCTCGCCTTTGGCGGCTATCTGTATTGGGATGGCCAGCAGGAAAAGGCGCGCGAAGAGCAATCAGAATTGCTGACTAGGGCGCTGGATCAGGCTGAAGCTGGAGAATTCGCTGCGGCAAGCGAAGTGGCATCGGAGCTGCCCGCTGATAGCGGCGCCGGTGCGCAGGCAAGCGCGCTGATGCTGCAAGCAAGCGCGGCATTGGAGCAAGGCGAGACTGCCAAAGCGGTTGAGCTGTTCGGTCAATTGGCCGGTGAGGCAGACGCGCCGCCTGCTTTGCGCGATCTTGCCACCATTCGCGAGGTCGCGAGCAATTTTGACGAGCGTGAGCCGGCTGATGTTATCGCCAAGCTCAGCGATTTGGCGGTGCCCGGCAATGCATTTTTTGGCAGTGCAGGTGAGCTGACTGCAATGGCACATATGAAGGCCGGCAATGATGCGGCCGCCGGCGCGATGTTCGCGGCGATTGCCAAGCAAGAAGGCGTGCCGGAAACACTGCAAGCCCGCGCCCGGCAAATGGCCGGTCTGCTGGGTGTGGACGCAATCGAAGATCCAGAAGAACTGCTCGTAGAAGAAGGCGTTTTGGATGCCGACGGAGCCCCAGTGGGCGCGCCTGCTGGCGCACCAACGGGGCCGTAAAGCGAATTGCAATAGGGTTGCAAACCTGGGGATACAGCGCGCGGATTTTCGCGGCACAAATGGTCTGATTGGACGAATGATGACGACGGTTAAACATACAACACGCATGGCTCTTTTTGGCGGCGCAATGGCTGCTGTACTTAGCGGTTGCGGCGGCGGCCTGTTTGGCGGCGGCGAAACAAAGGCGACCCCAACTATTGGTGCGCGCACTCCAATCCTTTCGCGGATTGAAAGCGGGGCGAGCGTTGATCCGACCTTGGCTCAAGTGACCGTGGTGCTGCCTCCGGCGCAGACGAACACCGAATGGGCGCAAGTTGGCGGCTCTGCAGCGAAATCATACGGGCACCTCACCTTGTCTGACACGCCGACGAAGGCCTGGACTGCGAAGATTGCTGGCGCGACCGACCGAGTGCGTCTTGCCGCAACCCCGGTTGTTGGCGGCGGCTCGCTGTTCGCGGTTGGATCTGACGGAGCGATCCACAGCTTTGATGCGAAGACCGGCGCTCAGCGTTGGGAAGTCGCGCCATCAATGGAAGACAATCTGCGCTCTGCGGCCTTTGGCGGCGGCGTCAGCTACGCTGGTGGCCGGGTCTATGCGACCAATGGCACCGGCGATGTAAAGGCATTGAATGCCGACACCGGCGAAGAGATTTGGAGCGTCAAACCCTCCGGCCCGCTGCGGGGATCGCCAACGATTGCCTTCGGCCAAGTCTATGTGATGACGCAGGACAACCAGGTGATCGCGCTTGATGCGAATTCCGGCGAGCTGCTGTGGAACGATTCGGGATCGGCAACGCAGGCCGGCGTGTTCGGCGTGGCTGCCCCTGCGGCTGGTCAAGGTACCGTGATCGCTGGCTATTCCAGTGGTGAATTGTCGGCCTATCGTTATGAGAATGGCCGCACTTTGTGGTCCGATGCGCTGTCGCGCACCAATATCTCGACTCAGGTTGGCTCGCTGACCGATATTGATGCCGATCCAATCATCGATTCAGGCCGCGTCTATGCGCTTGGCCAAGGCGGCCGGATGGCCGCGTATGAGCTGGTCACCGGACAGCGGATTTGGGAACTGAACCTGGCCGGTATTTCCACCCCGGCGATTGCGGGTGAGTGGATCTTCACACTGACCGATGACGCGCGCCTCCTGGCGATTGCGCGCTCAACTGGGCGCGTGCGATGGATCACCCAGCTGCAAAGCTTCCGCAATGAGGAAAAGAAGAAAGACGCGATCTTTTGGACCGGCCCGGTTTTGGCCGGCGGTCAATTGTGGGTCGCAAGCTCTCGCGGTGCGCTTTACCGGGTCAGCAGCGGTGAGGGCTCAGCTCAGACTTTTGCGGAGCTCAAAGACCCAGTCAGCCTGCCGCCTATCGTAGCCGATAACATGCTGTATTTGCTTGACGACAGCGGCACAATCCACGCTTGGCGGTAAGCGGCAACGTCGCATACCAGCGGCAAGCAAATTAACCATTTGAGGCGCGCTGTTCCTGTCCGGGACGGCGCGCTCAATCTATCGAAGCTGTTAACCCATTCGCGCTAGGGCCGAAGCTCTATGAGTGCGACCACACGCAATACCGGCGATAGTGCCATGACACAGGCCAAAGTTTTGCCTACCAGCGACGTATCCGCTGGCGTGGGGCTGGCCGGCCTGCTGGGCCTGTTCGTATGGCTGCTGTTTTGCCGCACTTACCCGATCACCGCTGAATTTCTCGACCTTCCCGGTCAGCGCGATGTGTTGTCTGGTCCCTATGCTGCGCTGACTGCCATGCTGTTCACCGCCGGACCAATGGCGATTTGGTCAATCTTGGTTGATCGCGTGCATTTGCGCCCTTCGACCGGGCTTGATTGGTCGAGCAAACGTTCGGTGGCCGACGTTATTGATGTTTCGGTTGTCAAAATCGCCGGGCTGTGGGCAACCTGGGCCATTATCGGCGGTCTGTATTGCCTCGCTCGGTGGTATTGGAGCGGCCAATATCTCTTTGCGATGGAGGTGCTGGCATTCGCTGCAATCCCGCTGTTTGTGCTGTCTGTGCCCTATGTGATCTGGCTGGATCGCTACATGGTCAATCCGCGCGACGGCGCATGGCATTTTGGAGCGATGCTGATCGGGCGTGAGGCGTCTGACCTTGAGCAGGTCAAAAAGCACTGGCGTGCGTGGGTCATCAAAGGATTCTTCGGGGCCTTTATGATCTCCATTCTGCCGGGCGGCTGGGCACAGATTGTTGAGGCAGATCTTGCCGCGATTGTCAGCAATCCGGTGGAGCTGGGCCTAATCCTGATCGCCCTGCTGTTTGTGATCGACGTGCAGATCGGCACGGTTGGCTATCTCTTCACCATGCGGCCGCTGGATGCGCATATCCGCTCTGGCAATCCGTTTCTGGCGGGCTGGCTGGCGGCATTGATCTGCTATCCGCCGTTTGTGTGGGGCATTATCGGTAATGGCCAGGTGCTCAGCTATGAACACAATGTCGCAGGTTGGGGGCATTGGTTCGATGGCAATTCGGCAATGCTGTGGGCTTGGGCAGTATGGCTGGTCTTCCTTACCGGAATCTACGCCTGGGCGACGGTCGCGTTTGGCATTCGCTTTTCCAATCTGACCTATCGCGGCGTGCTGACCAATGGGCCGTATCGTTTTACCCGGCATCCGGCGTATCTCAGCAAGAACCTTTTCTGGTGGTGCTCTGTCATGCCGTTTCTGGTCACCAATGGATCGATGACCGATGCGATCCGCAACACGTTCTTCCTGCTGGCGGTGAACGCGATCTATTATTGGCGTGCACGCACGGAGGAGGCGCATCTGCTGGCCGAGGATCCGAAATACCGTGAATATTACGATTGGATGGAAGAGCACGGGGTCATTACCTCGCGCCTTGCAAAGCTGAAACGTTTTGCTCTTCGCCGTGGTCGGCGCGATGTTAGCGATGCTGTCGCGGAACCCGCGGAGTAGCCACTAAATCAGTGAACTGCCCTCGTCAGACTGGTATTTGACCACCTCGTTGACTTTCACGTCGAGCGACGCAATCGCAGCTTGAAACTCGGCCATATGCGGGGTCTGAAAATGGGCAGTGAGCGCGGCGTCATCTTGCCATTTTTCAACGATGCGCATCACGCTGGGATCGAGGATGTCGAGCGCATAGGAATATTCGATGCAGCCTTCCTCCGCGTTGGAGGCCGTTACCATTGCTGCAAGGGCATCGCGTGCGGCATCAATCGCGCCGTTTCCGACTGTGGCTTTACCGATGACTATCAGCATGATGAATTCCTTAGTTGAGGGGTAGCGTTAGAAGCTGTGTTCGTAGACGCGGGTGATGTCGCCGTTCCACTCGCCGTGATACAGATCGAGCAGGCGCTGGGCTGGCACTTTCCCACTGGCGACGATTTCGTCGAGTGTTTCGAGGAAACCGGTTTCATTGTCACCGCTGGAATTGAGCGCCGCACGGGATTTGAGGCCCTGCCGGGCAATCGCCAGAACATCGCGGCCCAGATCCTGCATCGTTCCTTTTCCGCCAGGCAGCGGGGTGTCGAGCGCCAATTTTGGTGCACCATCACGCAGAGCTGCGCGCTCTTCCATCGACCAGTCTTTGACCAGATCCCATGCAGCATCCAGCGCTCCTTGATCGTACAGCAAGCCGACCCAAAACGCGGGCAGGGCGCAAATACGGCTCCATGGGCCGCCATCTGCGCCGCGCATTTCAAGGAAGCTCTTCAGGCGCACTTCTGGGAATGCGGTGGAGAGATGGTCCCACCAATCGCTTTGCGTCGGGCGCTCACCGGGCAGCGCCGGCAGTTTACCGTCTAGAAAATCGCGGAAGGACTGGCCCGCCGCATCGATATATTGGCCGTCGCGGAACACGAAATACATCGGCACATCGAGCATATATTCCGCCCAGCGCTCATAGCCAAAGCCGTCCTCAAACACGAATGGCAGCATGCCGGTGCGATGCGGATCGGTATCGGACCAGATATGGCTGCGATAGGACAGGTATCCGTTAGGTTTGCCCTCGGTGAATGGCGAGTTTGCAAACAGCGCCGTCGCCAACGGTTGCAACGCCAGACCGGTGCGGAATTTCTGCGCCATATCCGCCTCTGACGAATAGTCGAGATTGACTTGAATGGTGCAGGTTCTCAGCATCATATCGAGGCCAAGATTGCCGACTTTCGGCATGTGCCGCATCATGATGCCATAGCGGCCCTTAGGCATCACGGGCAGTTCCTCGCGGGTCTTATCCGCCCACATGCCAAGGCCGAGGAACCCAACGCCGCAGCGCTCGCCCACTTCCTTAACTTGCTCTAGGTGACGGCCCGTTTCCGTGCAGGTCTGGTGCAGATTGCTCAGCGGTGCGCCTGATAATTCCAGCTGTCCAGCAGGCTCCAGGCTGACTGCGCCATCTTCGCCTTTCAGCGCGATGACATTGCCATTTTCCTCAACCGGTTCCCAGCCGAACTCCCGCATATTCATCAGCATGTCACGGATGCCGCAGGGTTCATCATAGGACGGCGCGCGGAAATCGTCGCGCTTGAAGACCAGTTTCTCGTGCTCGGTGCCGATCCGCCAATCGTTTTTTGGCTTCTCCCCTCCAAGCATTGGGGCAACCAATTGGTCGATGGATTCGATGATGGGGTCGTGTTCCCCACTGGCCTCGCGCGTGCTCATGCGAGTTGCCTTAGAAAACCCGATTGCCGCTGGGAAGATAAAATTGAGTTTTGTGCAAGCAAGTCATTCTACATCGTTCCAGTCACCGGCCTCCGCCATCCACACTGATAGCGCTGCGATTGCGGCGGTTTCTCCGCGCAAAATGCGCGGGCCTAGACTGATCGCTTTGGCCTGTGGGTGGGTGCGAATGGTCTCGCGCTCGGTATCGTCAAACCCGCCTTCTGGACCGATTAGGATGGCGGCTGGCCCCTCGGTGTAGACGAAGGCATCGGCCGCCAATTCACCGCCCATTTCATCGGCAAAGAACAGCGCGCGATCCGATGGCCAATCGCGCAGCATCGGCTCCAGTTTCATCGGTGCGTATAATTCGGGCAGGGCGGTGCGAGTGCATTGTTCCGCCGCCTCAATCGTGAGTGCCCGCGCCCGGTCCAGGTTTAGCTTATCTGCGACGCAGCGACGCGTAATAACCGGCTGGATCCGCGCCGCGCCCAGCTCTGTCGCTTTCTCCAGCACGATGTCGAAACGGTCTTTCTTCAGCAGCGCCGGGCACAGCCAGAGATCTGGCACGTCCTCACGCTCGCTCAGCTGCTCGGCCACTTCCAGTGTAACATCGCGTTTGCCAGCATTTACGACTCGTGCGGCCCATTCACCGGTCACATTGTCGCACAGGATCACCGCCTCGCCTGCGGCCACACGCATGACCCGGGCGAGGTAGTGGCCCTGATTGCCATCCAGCCTTAACATCGCTCCGACGGAAAGCGTGTCCTCCACGAACAGGCGCGGCGCGCTGCGCGGTGGCCAAGCGGGGGTTTTCGGATCATGTGTTGATGCCATAATCAGCGCATTAGACGAGCGGATGAAGGCCCGCTAGGGGGTGAGTATGACTGCAAGGACGACCCAATATCTTATCGGCGCTGTGTTCGCCGTACTGGGCGGTTGGGCGCTGCTCTTTCCCCAGTCTGTGATCGATCTGGCCGTGAGGTCCGAATTTCAAAGCGATGACTATTTGGCGACATTCGCCATGGCATGTTTCGGCGCGCAGGCCTGCCTGTTTGCATTGGTCGCTTTCACAGCCATTTTCACAAAGCGGACTTTCCTGGCGTATGGGATCGCGCTGCTGCCCTTCTTCGTGTTCAATTACTGGTTCTATTTCAAGGTGCCGCTGCTGACAGAGGTTGGTTTGATCGATTTTGCGGGCAATTCCATCATGCTGGCGCTGTGTTGGCACGGGTGGAGAACGGCTGAAGCATGAGCGAGCAGATCGTCCCTGATAGCGAGCGCAATAGTATCTCGGGCAGCCTAATTGCCCGCATGCCGCAATTGCCGCGTGATCTGGCGCAGCTGGCGCGTTTTGACCGACCAATCGGCTGGTGGCTTTTATTCTGGCCGTGCGTGTTTGGCGTTTGGCTGGCCGGGGCGGGGGCGCAGTTTGCGCTGATCGGATGGATGTTGCTCGGCGCGGTTGCGATGCGCGGCGCGGGCTGTGTCTACAACGATATTGTCGATGCTGATCTGGATAAGCAGGTTGAGCGTACGGCTCTGCGCCCGGTGGCGAGTGGCCGCATTTCAAAAAGGGCAGCATTGGCCTGGCTGATCGCACTGTGTCTGGTTGGGCTTGTAGTGCTGCTTCAACTGAGGTTTGAGGCGCAAATGGTGGCCTTGGCCAGTCTTGCTCTGGTCGCGGCCTACCCATTTATGAAGCGGATTACATGGTGGCCGCAGGCGTGGCTGGGCATGGTGTTTACCTGGGGCCTGCTGGTTGGTTGGGTCAACCTGCGCCTTGACAATTGGGACATGCTGGCCGCCGTCTATGCGGGTTGCATTGCCTGGGTGATCGGATTCGATACGATCTATGCCTTGCAAGACCGGGAGGACGATGCGCTTGTCGGCATCCGCTCGTCCGCGCTGCGCATGGGTGCAAGGGTTAGGGGCGGGGTCGCAGGATTTTACGCTGCTACCATCGTGCTGTGGGCGCTCGGGTTCTGGCTGTACCGACCCGACTGGATTGCCTTGCTCGCCCTGCTTCCCGTCGCGCTCCATCTGCTGTGGCAGGTCTCCACCCTCGATCCCAATGATCCCGACAATCCGCTGGCCCGGTTTCGCTCCAATCGCTGGGCTGGCGCTTTGATGGCGGCGGCTTGCTTTGTGGTCGGCAATGCCTGAGGCGCGCACGTAATGTGCAACCTCTACCGTATGACTAAGCCCAAGGATGAGCTCGCCGATTGGTTCGTCGCAATCGAAGCTTTGGGCGGCGCGAACTTTGTCAGCGAAGTCTATCCCGGATATCCAGGTGCGGTGGTGGCCGAGGGGAAGCTCACGCAGATGAGCTGGGGTTTCCCATTGGTGATGAAGGGCAAGAGCGGCCAACCGTTAAAGCCCAAGCCGGTGAACAATGCCCGCCAAGATAAGCTCAAAAGCACTTTCTGGCGGGCATCGTTTGAAGAGCGCCGCTGTCTTATCCCGGTCACGGCGTGGGCGGAGGCACAAGGGGCCAAAGGGGCGATGACGCGCACGTGGATGTCTCTGCCCAATAGCGAGCTGTTCGCCTGTGCGGGCCTGTGGCGGCCCAGCGATCAGTGGGGCAATTGCTACTCCATGGTGATGACCGACAGCGCCGGACCCGCCGCAGCGGTGCACAGCCGAATGCCTGTGTTGCTGAGGCCCGAAGACTACACTGTCTGGCTGTCCGGTTCTCCGGCGGAGGCTTTTGACCTTTGCCGGGCTTGGAATGGGGCGATTACTATCGACCACACGGATGAGAGCTGGACTCGGAAGGTGGGCGGCGGGGGCGCTGTATCTAGGCCCACACAATCGAGCCTGTTCTGACGGTTGGACGGCGGGCCAAACATCGGTTCGCGCAGCATTGGCTCGTTCATGACGCAGCCTCCGCTGCATAGCTGACCACTTCAAACTCGATCCCGTCCCAGTCGAAAAAATAGAACCTTTTTCCAGGCTCATAATCATCATGGCCAAAGGGTTTGAGGCCAACATCCACGACCACTTTCTCCGCTGCATCCAGATCATCCACCATCAGGCCAACATGATTTAATGGTTGCCCCTTGGAGTAATCGCCGGTCACATGATCGCCGGTGTAAAGCGCCAGATAGGTCTGGCCATTTTCGGGGTCGCCAACGTGGATCGTGCGGCCATATTTTTGGCTGGGGCCGCGCCACCGTTCGCGCCAACCGAGCAATTGCTTAAACAGATCGGCGCTGCGTTCGGGATCCGTTACCGAGAGATTGGCGTGTTCAATTTGTCCTTTTGGCATGAATGCCTCCTATTGATATGGGCGTATGCGGCCGTGGTTTTTGCGGGTGATGGGGGTGCCGACTGCGCCAATGCAGCGACATCCGAATCACTGAACTTCACAATTCTGCAACCTCAAGCTAAGTTGAGGTCAAGCTATTTTGAGAAGGGTTGAATATGACCGGTCAAACAAGCGCCAAGGCGCTGCGCAAAAGCGATCTGATCCCAATCGGCGAGATGGCGCGCCGCACAGGCCTGTCGGTGTCAGCGATCCGGTTTTATGAGGAGCGAGGGCTGGTGGAGCCGATCCGGACCAGCGGCAATCAGCGCCGCTTTCTGCGCTCTGACATTCGCCGCCTGAGCTTCATTCTGATCGCTCAGCAATTGGGCCTGGCGTTAGGGGACATTGAGCATCAGCTTGCAAAATTGCCGATGGGGCGCACACCGAATGCGCGCGATTGGAATGCGATCAGTAAGTCCATTCGCGCTGAGCTGGATGCCAAGATCGCTCAGCTAGAGCGGACGCGCGATACGCTGGATGGCTGTATTGGCTGCGGCTGCTTGAGCCTGAAGAAATGCGAGCTCTACAATCGCGGCGATCACTTGGCCGCGAGGGGGCCGGGGCCGCGTCAGGTGCTGGGTTAAATGCGAAATTCGGCTAACGACCCATTAGCCGAGTTTGGAGGAATGTTGAATAAGACGCAGGTGACTAGGAATTTCTCCAGCCCATACGCTAGCCGCGCCGAAAGCCTGAGATCTAAGCGTCCTGATCTCATCGGGACATTGTTTCTTTATGGGAGCGACAAAGAAGGGAAAAGGTATCCGTCCTTTCCTGGTTGGGGCTGTCCTTGCGCCGTTGACCGAACAGAACCTGTCGCCCTCTTTGATGGTTGGCCTTTACTCGGCGAGCCGCTTGAGCCTGGGGATGTGCGTGAAAAAATTGGCTTTGTGTTCCTCACCAAAGAAGGCGCAGAGGCTATGCGAAACGCAGAAAAGTTCTATCTCTGGGAAGGCCTAGTTGTGGGAGAGTTCTCAAATTATAGGTAAGGCACGCTTCCCCCCAGTTGCTGACATTGTATCCCTGATGCATATCGGACGCATGCGGAATTATGGTCTTTTGAGTTCAATGGGTCTTGCAGCAATTGCGGTTGGTGGGCTTTGGTGGTCGCAAAACCGGTCTCTCAATGCTGAGGAACATCTTCTGTTCTCAAAGCTTGATGCTGCGCTAGTCCATGAACCGCCCAGAGCGGTTGATGTAATCGAAGCATTCGATCTACCCGATGAGTGCCGCGAAGAGAATTGCTACTTTCGAGACCAGAATTTCGGTGGCCTTGGTGTTGAGCGAGGGAACCTTAGGCATGGCCCGGAAAACTTGATCCTCGTTTTGGAAGGCTTCGATAACAAGTGCATCAGATCGGATCGTGTCAGATCATACTATCATACTAGCGAACCGACACCTTCCTGTTTCGACGCAGTGTGCTGGTACACAGAGGCACAGCACTCCTGGGGAATTCTGACCTTTGAGGTTGAAGAACCCAATTCTCTCTGTGTGTCGTCGGCCGTGATAAACTCAAATCCGGAACATCGCCCAAGATCTTAACGGACCTTCCGCTTTTACCCCCAAAATACGTCCTAAAACTCCGGCCCGAGGTCCGGGTCTAGATCGCGCGGGCGGGCGAAATGGACCAGCGTCGCGCAGTGCTTTTTCAGGTCTGACCAATCGTCAATCGCGCATTCGAGCACGGCATAGGTCGCGGTTGGAAATTTCACCGAGGCTTCTTTGAACAGGTCGTTCTCGCGCGCAGGAGAAACGAGGTCGAACAGCACTTCTTGCAGGCCGGGATTGTGTCCGGAGATGAGCACTTTGTCATGTGCAGCGCCGTGTTCCTCGACCACTTCCAAAATGGTTTCAGAGCTGGCGAGATAGAGCCGGTCGTCAAACACAGGCTCAAGCGTGGGGAGTGAAACCTCAATCGTGCGTTTGACCCGCTCCGCTGGGCTGGCGATCAGGGCGTCCCACGCGATCCCGTGGCCCTTGATATGCGCACCGATCACACCTGCGCCCTTGCGCCCGCGATCATTGAGCGTGCGGTCAAAATCACGCTTGGCCATGTCGTCCCAATCAGACTTTGCATGGCGGAGTAGCCCGAGCAGTTTCATGGGTTCCTCTCAACACGGCAATCACGCCTGTGTAAAGCAATTGCGCGTCGCTCGTGGGCCTTGCCTCAGGAAATTCGTACTCGCATTCGTATGCGGGGCTTCAGCCGAACGGGATGTAGTCGTCGCCAATATCATCGGAAGCTGGGGAGGGTGCCGCCTCGGTCGCAGTGTCGCCGCTCGGTGCGCCGGCTTTGATCCGCTCCAATGCCTCGTCCAATGTCAGGCGGGTAACAGGGGTGCCTTCGGGAAAGGCGCTTAGCAGGCGGCTGGGGAAGGCAGCGGAGAGCACAACGAAGTGGCCCGCATCATCCTTGCCCCGGATTAGGCGGCCGAAGGCCTGGGCCAGACGTGCGCGGATGATCCGGTCGTCATATTTGCTCCCCTGTCCGGCGGCTCGACGGGCTTTGTGCAAGATGTCAGGCCGTGGCCATGGCACTTGCTCCATTACCACACACCTGAGGGAGCGCCCTGGTACGTCCACGCCATCGCGCAGGGCATCTGTGCCGAGCAGGCTGGCGCGCGGATCATCGCGAAAGATATCGACCAAAGTGCCGGTGTCTATCGGGTCGACATGCTGAGCATAGATCGGCAGGCCAGCGCGGGCGAGCCGGTCCGCAATGCGGCCATGCACTGCGCGCATTCGGCGGATCGCGGTAAACAGGCCAAGCACGCCGCCATCCGATGCCTCGATCAGTTTTGAGTACGCACCGGCAAGCCCCGGCAAATCGCCTTTCTTGATGTCGGTGACGATCAAGACTTCGGCGCGGTTGGCATAGTCAAACGGGCTGGTCGCCGCCGACATCAGCGGCTCGCTCTCGATATAATCCGCGCCAGACCGGGCGATGGCGGGCGCCCATGCCTCTGTGTCGCTCGCCTCTTCGCCGACCCGGTCGGTCAGCGTCGCACTGGTCAGCATAACGCCGTGCGCAGGCTCCAACACGGTCTTGGCAAAGGGCTTCATCGGGTCCAGCCAGCGCCGATGAATGCCAATGTCGAACTCGCGCGCATCGCTGCGTTCGACCGACAGCCAATCGACGAATTCGGGGTCGGCTGGTCCGCCCAGCCGCTCCAGCAAAGCCGCCCATGCGCCGAGCAGATCCACCCGCCAGCTTAAGGAGAAACGCGCGCCTTCGATCCGCTGGCGACCTTGTCCATCGAGCCAGTCGGGCGGGTCGGCCATGATCGCCTCCAGCCGCGTGCCCAACTTGATCAGCGGAGTGCGAATGTTCGCTAGCACCTCGCTTGCAACTCCGGCGGCCTCGATCAATTCGCCCGGGAGGCCCGAAGCCTCGGTCTCAATCCCATAGCCCGCATCAACCCCGCCGCTTTCATCGCGCGCATAGGTTGCCGCGCGCACTTGAGCGAGCAAAGCCTCCAGCGGGCCGGAGGGTTCGCTTTCATTAAGGCGTTGGAGCCAGCCATCAGCGGGTAACAAAGTCGCCGCCTCCACCGCGTCTTCAATCGCGATGCCGCCTTCGTCATCATAGCTGGCGACATCGGCAAGGCGAGCGGACAGACCGCGCCTGCGCCCTCGATTCTTGCGTTCGGGGCCCAGGATCCAGCGGCGCAGCTCAATCGCCTCCTGCCCGGACAATATGGCGGCGAAGGTTGAATCCGCCGCCTCAAACACATGGTGCCCCTCGTCAAAGACGATGCGTGTGGGGCGCATGGCGTGATCGCGGCCGCGCGCGGCATTGACCATGACCAGCGCATGGTTGGCGATGACGAGATCGGCCTGCGCGCTGTTGCGGCTGGCGCGTTCAATGAAGCATTTGCGGTAGTGCGGGCACCCGGCATAGACGCATTCACCGCGCTGATCGGTCAGGGCCGCAATCCCGCGCTTACGGAACAATGTGCCGAGCCAACCAGGCAAATCTCCGCCGATCATATCGCCGTCTTGGCTGAAGGCGGCCCAACGCCCAACCAATTGCGCCAGAATTGCTGGCCTGCCGGAAAACCCGCCTTGCAGTGCATCCTCCAGATTGAGCAGGCAAAGGTAATTCTCGCGCCCCTTGCGCACCACGACGGGCGGGGTTCCGTCAGGACGTTTTGCGGGCCATGCGCGCCGGCTTTCGCTGCGCAATTGCCGCTGCAGGTTTTTGGTAAAGGTAGAGACCCAAACGGTTCCGCCTGCTGCGCCTGCCCAAAGGGAAGCTGGCGCGAGGTAACCCAAAGTTTTGCCGATGCCGGTGCCCGCCTGGGCCAGCGCCAGATGTGGGACCTCACGCTTGTCGCGCGGGGAGAAAATGCGCGCTGCATCTTTTGCGTAAGCCTGTTGGCCCTCGCGTTGTTCGGAGCCTTCGCCGGTTAGCTGATCGAGCTGCTCAAGCACTGCCTCTGCAGGTAGATCGACCTGACGCGGCGGCGCGCGCTCGGCGGTTTCCTCCCATTCGGGCAGCTTTGCGAACAACCATTTTTCCGCCTTTTGCGGGCGCGCAATATGCGGCTTGATCACACCTGCCCATTGCCAACGCAGTCGCTCCAGCGATTGCAAAACGCTCCACGCGCCTTCGCGCTCAAACCATTCGGGATCCTCGCAAGCGGCGATCAAAGCGGCTCCGGCGATCTGCAAGAATGCGGGCACATCTTCGTCGCCCGCTGGCTCTTCGATTTCCAATGCCTGGGCGAGCCCGCGCGGGGTTGGCACGCAAAACCGCGCCGGATGCACAAATGCGAACAGTTCTAGCAGGTCGAGGCCGGACAGATCGGGATAACCCAGCCGATTGGCGACCAGCGGCGCGTTGAGGATCAGCACTGGCGTGTCAGCCGCGGCCATGATCGCATCGCCTTTTGACACTGCCCCTGTCTCACCACCGGGCGAGCGCAACCAATTGCCGGAGTGGCTTGCATGCAAAGCTGGCAGGCTAAGCGGGGTGGGGGTGTCGGAGGTCACGGATCAGAGAAATGTCTGAGCAAGAACGGAAAGTAAATGTGCGGGCCTCAGGCTCGCCACAGTTTTGCGTCTTGCGGGCCAAATATATACAAACCTCTTAGGTTGGCCGCAAAGTGGCGAAGCATCGGCTTAAGCCACAGCCTTCATGATTTGCAGACCGCGTTCGTAGACCGCACCAACCACTCGGTCACGTCCGTCATTCTTCGCGCAATAGAGAGCCTGATCGGCGCATTGCATCGCGTCCTGCACGCCGTCCTTGCCCACGCGCACGTGGAAACCGACGCTGGCGGTCACTTTTGCGCGGGCGAGGTAGCCGTCAAACTCCAGCTCTGAAATGGCTTTCCGAGCGGACAGAGCCAGCGATGAAACGCCCCGCGCGTGCTGCTCATCAATCAGTACGACAAACTCTTCTCCGCCGACCCGAAAGACATAGCCGAATCCGTCGAACAGGCTGCTGAGCCGTTTACCAACCGCGCGCAGCACATCATCGCCGCCATCATGACCGAACCGGTCATTGATCCTTTTAAAATGATCCAGGTCGATCACCATCACCGCGCCGAAGGACCGGCGACCGGCCTTATCGAGCGCGATCTTTCGATCAAGCTTGCGGCGATTGCCAAGCATGGTGAGAGGATCAATCTCGCCCTCTTCAACCCGGTCAAGGACCATATCGTATCCAATCATCATGACCAGCACGATTCCGAGCAACATTCCCATCAGCGCGCTGGCCGATTGGAAGATCAGATTGAGTCCTTCGTAAAAGGCGATCATCTCATCCGGCGTCTCGCCAATCGGGTTAAGGCCGACCGCGACCGTGCGTCCCGCATAGGAGAGCGCGGCGGCCAAAATCGTGAAAAACGCGATCACATCGACCAGTGATTTTTTGCGGTACTGCCACAGCTGAGGTAGCGCAGCAGCGATGATCGTGGCGCAGGCTCCCTGTACGAATACTCCGCGCAGCCAGTTTGGCGGTGTCCATGCCATGCCGGGCATGACGTAAATCGCGCCAAAGATCGTCAGTGCAATCGCGAAATTCGTGGTTCTGCGGCCATGGCGCGATAGGAACGCCTGGGTCATGATTAGCAGTGGCAGGTAATGAGTTGCGACTGCATACCAGCCGAGCCATTCGCTGCCTGTGGGATCGCGGTAACCATCGACCAGGATCGAGGTGAAGGCGACGAAAAAACCCAGGGCTGCCCAGCGCGCAGCAACGAGCCGGCGCTCGGCAAAACCGATCACCGCCAGAGCCAGCGTGAACAACAGATACATCGCTGGGATCAGAATGAAGAATGCACTCGTTCCCGACATGGCAACATGCATAAGCCTGTTTCGTTGCGAAGATGCCCAGCTATCGTGGTAAATTGGAGGTTACTGCGGTGAAAATTGTTGCTGGGAAGGGGTGTGTTTTGTCGGCCTGTCCTACATGCGAAGATCGCTGTAATCCTGCGTGCTTAGACCAGTAACTGCCTCCGCTAAGGCGGGCACAGATTCCCTGGAGCGGCGCGAAACATGCAAAAGTCACACATTTTGAACACGCGATGCTTGAAAATAGCTTGTTTTCATGGGGTTGTATCAAAAGTCACATTTTTGGAATTTGCAAATGTGTTCCAAGCCCTGCACGTCAAACTGCACAATCGCTTGCGTTGTCTGGCGCCATCCTCATATGCGGGCGTGCTATGACAGATACTGTACTTCAAGACGCCGCTCGTTCCTCCAAGGCTTGGCCATTTCAAGAGGCTCAACGCCTCGCCAAACGGCTGAGGAATGGCAAACCAAACGGCGAGCCAGTGCTGTTTGAAACGGGCTATGGGCCGTCAGGCTTGCCGCATATCGGCACGTTTCAGGAGGTGCTGCGCACCACCTTCGTGCGGCGCGCATACGAGGCGCTGACCGGGCAGGCGACGCGGCTGATCGCGTTCTCAGACGATATGGACGGCCTGCGCAAGGTGCCTGACAATCTGCCCAATCAGGCGATGCTGACCGAGCATTTGGGTAAGCCACTGTCGCGGATTCCCGATCCGTTTGAGAAGTATGAGAGCTTTGCCCACCATAACAATGCGATGCTGCGTGCGTTTCTGGACCGATTCGGGTTTGAGTACGAGTTTGTGGCTGCCTCTGACCGATATAGCAGCGGCGCGTTTGACGATGCGTTGAAGAACGTGCTGGCGCACAATCAGGATATTCTCGACATCATGTTGCCGACCTTGCGGGCAGAGCGTGCGGCGACCTATTCGCCGATCATGCCGATCAGTCCGACGACTGGCGTGGTATTGCAAGTGCCAGTCGAAGTGGTCGATGCGGAGGCGGGGCTGATCCGCTTCACGGATGAAGACGGCAGCGTGATTGAGCAAAGCGCGTTGGGCGGCAAAGCCAAGCTGCAATGGAAGGTCGACTTTGCCATGCGCTGGGTCGCACAAGGCGTCGACTATGAGATGTACGGCAAGGACTTGACCGACACAGGCGTGCAATCGGGCAAGATTGCGCGCGTGCTGGGCGGGAACAAGCCAGAAGGGCTGATCTACGAGCTGTTTCTCGACGAGAATGGCGAGAAGATCTCGAAGTCCAAAGGCAATGGCCTGACGATTGAGCAATGGCTGGAATATGGGACGGAGGAGAGCCTCGGCTTCTACATCTTCCCCAATCCCAAGAGCGCCAAGCAGCTGCACGTTGGAGTGATCCCGCGCGCGGTCGACGACTATTGGCAGTTCCGTGAACGTCTGGCCGAACAGCCTCTGGACAAACAGCTCGGCAATCCGGCGTGGCATTTGCTGCGCGCGACTGAGAGCCTCTCGGCTGCCGATGCGCCGGGTGCAGGCGACACCGTGCCGGTGACGTTCGGCTTGCTGCTGAACCTTGCCAGCGTGCTGGGCGCAGAGGCAAGCGCGCAAAACGTTGCGGAATATCTCGAAAGCTATCTGGGCGAACCTGTTGCGAACCCGGCGATTGATGCGATGATCGATGCCGCAGTTGCTTACACGCGCGACTTCATCGTGCCGACGCTGAACAAGCGCGCGCCATCGGCGAATGAGGCTGAGGCCTTGAGGGCGCTCGACGAGGCTTTGGCCGCAGCGGCTAAGGGTAGCAGCGCGGAAGACTTACAGACCAGCGTCTATGAGATCGGTAAACGCGAAGAGTTCGGGTTTGAGAACCTACGCGATTGGTTTCGGGCCTTGTATGAGACGCTGCTGGGCAGTGAGCAGGGGCCGCGCATGGGCAGCTTTATCGCGCTGTATGGGATAGAGAACAGTCGCAAGCTGATCGCAGAGGCTCTGGCGCGTTCTTGAGCCGGCCATAGCCACCCGCACCCTCCGCACTTCCGCCCGGATTGTGTTCCGGTAGGTTCTGGGTGGCTAGGCGTTACATTAAGACGTCTTTCCTACTTCCAAGTGCGTGTGCGATACCATTTGGTGATGATGTACTTGGAGCCTTTGGTCACAGGGGTTCCCGCGTGCATTGTCCCTTCGTTCGGACTGCCATCAGCTAATGCGTTGTTCCACAGCAGCAGGACGCCGGGCTTTGGCTCAATCCTCAAACCGGCTTCGGTGAAGTGTGTCTCTCCCCCTCCTCGACCGTGTTGAGGAAAACCATCGACGTCCAGCTGCGCTGACCGCCGCGCTTACGCTCGTTCTGCCAGTACGGCTCCGAGCTGTAGAACCAATCGTTATGCGGCTTGAACTGTTGGCCTTCGAGGTAGCGCTGGCCTTGAATCGCTTCGCCGATTTCCGGCTTTAAGCCTATAAGGTCATCGATCCTTCGGCTAATCCCTTTGACGAAGCTGTCATAGGGATCAAGATCGCCGGAATAAGAGGTGCGAAACCCGCTGGCATAGTCTTGCTCATGCAGTGCCGAAGGCCGGGCGATCATGTCGATCATCATGCACAGGCGGTCGCATTCCGCCTTCGTCAGAAAATCGCCGACAGCAAACAGTTCGAGTTTGTCGGTCTCGATTGGGTAAACGCCAGGATCGGAAGCCAAGCGCTGGCGAACGCTTTCGCCAACTCGTTTAAGGGCGTCTTGATCGGGAATGGTGCTTGCTAGTGTCATTGCTTTGCTCGTTCGTGAAACGGCTATTTGCCAGCCAATGCCACACAAGAAAACCCCCGCTGGCATTGCTGCGAGCGGGGGCTCTAAAGTTAGCAGAAAGTCTGCTGTGTCAGGCGATCACCAGAAGATGTCGTAGATCACATCGACGACTTCGCCGGTGTAGGTGTCGACCAAAACCGCATCGTCATAATAGCGGACCCAGCGATACGGGCCGTAGACCTCTGGCAGGCGATAGCGCCATGGATCGTTGATGTAATACCGCGATGAGAAGAACAGGCTGTCGAGGTGAAAACCAATGCTCAAGCGGTTATAACGATAGCTGCGATAGGGCGAATAGTACCGACCCAGGCGAAAGATGCTGCGGTTGGCGCGCCTGTGGTTGTACCAATTGTAGCGATTGTGCTTGCGCCACTGGCGGTTCCACCGGCGGTGATCGCGAACTCCAGCGCGGTAGCCATTGCGATATCCGCGGCGTTCGTTGCGATATCCGCGCCGACCATCACGGTAGCCATTGCGACGTCCGTCCCGATAGCCTCTGCGGCCATCGCGGTAACCGCGGCGATTGTCCCGGTACTCACGGCGCTGATCACGGCGCTCTGCCCGGCGGCCATCGCGCCGACCATCACGATATGCGCCGCGACGTTCTGCTCTGCGCTCAGCCCTGCGGTCTACGCGGCGATCCGCTCTGCGTTCAGCGCGACGCTCTACGCGGCGATCCTGCCTGCGTTCTGCCCGGCGTTCACCGCGCCTTTCGGCACGTCTCTCTCCGCGTCTCTCTGCGCGTCGCTCACCACGGCGCTCGTTTCGAACCCTTGCAGGCGCTTCACGTGCTTGGCGCTGTGTCTGGCTAAACCCGCGGTTACCCGCGCGACCTTCACGCCGTGCTTCCCGGCGATCACCGCGTCGCTCAGTGCGAGCTTCTTGACGATTGCCTCGGCGCTCACCGCGTGTTTCCTGGCGATTGGCACGGCGTTCGCTTCTTGCTTGCTGGCGGTTGGCGCGTCGTTCACCGCGAGCTTGGCCACGGTTTGCGCGGCGCTCACTGCGCTGGTTTTGGCGAGCTTGTATCTGCTGCCCGCGATTTTCAAAGCCGCGGTTTTGCGCTTCGGCCTCAGCAGGTAGAGCAGTTACAGCCATCGCGGTGGCGAGAGCGGAAAGTGCGCTACCTTTGAGCAATTTTGTCAGGTACATAAATGCCTCCTTGGTCGCCGTTCCACCACCAACGGCTAAGTTGATATGCCCTCTTGTACCGACGAGTCGCTGTATCATAACTTAACCACTCGTTTAGGTTTACGTTCATGTTTGAAGTTCTGAAAATGAACAGCGAGAGGGATTGACCTCGCGCACATTTCCCTCAAATGCAACGCATGTTTGAAACGCTCGATGATGTCCGCAATGACTTAAGACGCCAATTGGTGAAAGCTGGCAAGGATCGAAGGCACGCTATGCACACGCCCTGCGTTGTGACCAGCGACGTCGACGCACGCACAATGGTCTTGCGGGAATTTGATGGCGATGCTTGGACGCTTAGGTTTCACACTGACAATCGCGCTCCAAAAGTTGCTGCGATTGAAGCGGACCCGCGCATGGCGGTGCTACTTTACGATAGGGGTGCGAAGATTCAGGTCCGGTTGCGCGGGACAGGGCGCATCGTTCGCGAAGGCGATGTGGTCGATCGCGCATGGGAAAGCAGCATTAACTTTGCCAAGCGTTGCTATCTGGGAGAGGGACCAGGCGCCGTATCGAGCGAGCCAACCAGCGGGCTTCCAGCGGAGTTTGAAGGCGTAGAGCCTACGGACGAACAGGTGGTGCCCGCGAGGCCTAATTTCGCGGTGGTGTTGTTCGACATCATAGAAGCCGACTGGTTCTACCTAGCGCACACTGGTCATTTGCGGGCGCAGTTCATGCGGACAGGCGGTGTGGGTGAGGGACGAGAACCCACTTGGGATGCCCGCTGGGTCTCACCCTAATCACCACTGTTTGGTAGAGGTCTAGGCCTCTGGCGCTGACCACTCGACGAGTTTCAGCTTGCCCAGTTTCGCACGGGCGAGTCCCGCATCGCGCTGCTCCTCGAACTCGACCGAACCCTGCAGTGCGCCCATGGCGATCTTCGCATCCAGCAGCACGCATTCACCCGCCGCCACGCTCAAAGTGTACGTCTTTGCCGTACCTTTTGTCTGGCTGGCCATTTGTGCCAGCACACTATGCTCGCCCGGTTCTACATCCGCTTTTACGAAACGGCCCGTGCGAAATTGTGCCGTCATGGCGTCATCAATAGTGATGTTCATGCCTTGCTGCCCGGCAATAAAGGCATCGCGCATGACATAGATCGCCCCTTTGCCTTCCGCCGCGGTGAATTGCTTGGCCGCCGACGTGGTCGCCTCGTCCGCTTCTGCGCCGCCTTTGTTTTTAAGCAGCACGAACACGACATAGCCCAATACCGGGAACATCAAAAGCAAGCCGACGATGGGATACATAAGTCCGATGACGAGGCCGACAACGACCGCACCAGCGATCAATACAATATTACGAGTGGACAGATTCATTCCTGGGGGACCCTTCTTGTAAATAGGGGATGTCCCTTAGCGTGTGTGCGGATTGGAAGCGAGGGGGATTATTGAAGCGGCTTTTCCGGCGTTGACCGGTGACCCCGCTTGCCCCTGATCTTCCCCTTAATCTTAAGAAGCAGGACCCCGGATCAGGTCTGGGGTGACGAGGAAGCTAGGAGCGTGTGCCGAAGTAGCGGCCTCACCTGGTCAGCTTCTTATACGCCAAGCGTGTCGGGCGATCCGCAGCATCGCCTAGACGGCGGCGTTTGTCTTCTTCGTACGCCTCAAAATTGCCTTCAAACCATTCCACATGAGAATTGCCTTCAAACGCGAGAATGTGCGTCGCGAGGCGATCCAGGAAGAAGCGGTCGTGCGAGATCACTACGGCGCAGCCGGCAAAGTTCTCGATGGCTTCTTCAAGCGCGCCCAGGGTCTCGACGTCGAGATCGTTGGTTGGTTCGTCCAGCAGCAGCACGTTGCCGCCTTGCTTGAGCATTTTCGCCATGTGCACGCGGTTGCGTTCACCACCGGACAGTTTGCCGACGTTTTTCTGTTGGTCGCTGCCCTTGAAGTTGAACGCGCCGACATAGGCGCGTGTGGAGGTGTCGTGACCGTTCACCTGCATGTAATCGAGCCCATCGGAGATTTCCTCCCAGACATTGTTGGTCGGGGTCAGGTCGTCGCGAGATTGGTCAACATAGCCGAGGTGAACAGTGTCGCCGATTTCGATCGATCCGGTGTCCGGTGTTTCCTGACCGGTGATCATCTTGAACAGGGTGGATTTACCAGCGCCGTTCGGGCCGATCACGCCAACAATGCCGCCCGGTGGCATCATGAAAGACAGATTTTCGAAGAGCAGCTTGTCGCCGTAAGCCTTAGAGATATTCTTAGCCTCGATCACCTTACCACCCAGGCGCTCTGGCACCTGGATAACGATCTGCGCCTTGCCCGGTTTGCGGTCGCCCTGAGCGTCCTGCAATTGTTCAAACTTGCGCACGCGGGCTTTGGATTTGGTCTGACGCGCGGCGGGGGTTTGCTTGATCCATTCCAGCTCTCGAGAGAGCGCTTTCTGGCGGCCTGACTCCTCGCGGCTTTCCTGCTCCAGACGTTTCGCCTTCTTCTCCAGATAGGTCGAATAATTGCCCTCATATGGGTAGTAGGACGCCCGGTCGAGCTCAAGGATCCACTCAACGACATTGTCGAGGAAGTAGCGATCGTGGGTGATCATCAGCACGGCGCCTGCGTATTCTTTAAGGTGGTTTTCCAGCCACTCGACCGATTCAGCGTCGAGGTGGTTGGTCGGTTCATCGAGCAGCAGAATACCAGGTTTCTGGATGAGCAACCGGGTTAGGGCAACGCGGCGTTTCTCACCGCCGGAAAGATTGTTGACCGGGCTGTCTGATGGCGGGCAGCGCAGGGCCTCCATCGCGATCTCCAGCTGGTTGTCGAGGGTCCAGCCGTCGACCGCATCGATCTTCTCCTGCAGCTCGGACATTTGCTCGCCCAGAGCTTCAAAATCAGCATCCGGCTCAGCCATTTCAGCGGAGATCGCGTTGAAGCGCTCCACCATCGCTGCTGTCTCGCCAGCACCTTCGCGGACGTTCTCCAGCACCGTCTTGCTCTCATCAAGCTGCGGTTCCTGCGGCAGATAGCCGACGGTGATGTTCTCACCTGCCCAGGCTTCGCCAGTTATGTCGGAATCGATCCCGGCCATGATCTTCATCAGGGTCGATTTGCCCGCGCCATTCGGGCCAACGATACCGATCTTTGCGCCTTGATAGAATTGTAAATTAATATTGCTCAGCACCGGCTTTTGAGCGCCGGGGAAGGTCTTGGTCATGTTTTTCATGACATAGGCATATTGCGCGGCCATCAGGCGTTTCCTTTGGGTGAATCTATTCGGAAATTGAACTTGGGTGCCAGATAGTCGCGCGAACGTGGTGGGGCAAGCGTCAGCTACGTGGTGACATTCGTAACGCAAATTAAGAGGTCGTTACGAAAATTCATCTAGGACTAAAGAGTGTAAGAAAAGCTAGACCATGCAAACTCAGATAATGACCTTCATCATACCGATCATCGCGTTGATTTTCAACGTGATTTTCTTTGTATTTTGGTGGGGTAACAAGCGCCGCCTCCATGTTCTTGCCTATTCCGCTTGTTTCGGATCGATGGCCCTTGGCGTGCTGATCAATATCTGGATCCTAGGGTCCTTTGGCCCAATGGGGATTATTTCCTACCACGTATTCTCGATGGCGGGAGTGCTGGCTCTGATGTGGGGCACGGCCGTCCGCAATGGAAAGAAGGCCCCACTTGTGGCCTCCGCAGGGACTGTGGCGTTTACCTGCATAATCCTGTGGGCTGCGATGGCAGCTGGCTCGCAAGACGCAGCTCGCATGGCTCAAAATACCAATTCCGCTTTGCTGGTTGCGATAACCGCTATCAACCTTTGGCATACGTCAGGTCGCCATTGGAGTGATCGGTCACTAATTTGGGTGCTGATCCTGCTTTCCGGTTTCGGGTTTCTGCGTCCATTCCTAACAATGCTTTCGGACTTCATTTTCGGCGCTGGCGAGGGTGCGGCAGTAATGCTTACCTCTTTGCACGTGCTGATACTTGCAGTCTTGCTTACCCTGCTGGCGCTCAGTTTGATTGCAACGGTCATCTTTGAAGATGTCCGAAACACGCGGTATGAAGCGGCCATCGACCAGCTATCGGGCTTGCGAACGCGCGGAGCGTTCGAAGCCGAGGCGCAACTCATGCTTGATCGAGCGAGCGCGAGAAACAAGCCGCTAAGTCTAATTATGGCCGATATCGACCACTTCAAAAACATCAATGATACGTTTGGTCACCTTGCTGGCGACCGCGTAATCGCTGTTTTTGGGGAGCAAATTAGCTCACTGGTGCGCAGCGGTGATATGGCTGGACGGATCGGCGGCGAAGAATTCTGCGTTTTGATTTGGGATTGCTCACTGGAAGATGCCGCGCAACTGGCTGAGCGGATCCGCCAGGCTGCTGCCCGCCAAGGCAAGTCAGAAAAGGACGAAATCAGCCCCTATAAAGTCAGCTTTGGGGTGGCCGAGTGGCGCAACATGGAAAGCTATAAAGCCTTGTTCGAACGCGCCGACAGCGCTCTTTACCGGGCGAAAGAGGCAGGCCGTAATCAGGTCTTTACAGAGAACGGCGCATTTCCTGATGGCGGCGGTTCGGTCGTTCCGTTCGCATCGCGTATGTCCCAAAGGCACGGCCTTGGAGCAGGTTGACCGAGTGGGCGCTGCCCACATTCGTCAGTAGACAATCGAACACGAGCGTTAGAGATATTGTCGCTTAAGTGGGTTCCCTAAAGCCGGTGTTAACCATATTGACCTAACCCGTTCGAACGGGGGTCGTACGGGTCGATGCAAACGCAAATTCTTGGATTGGTGACGCCGATGATGGCGCTGTTTTTCGCAGCGACATTTGTAGTGTTGTGGCGCGCAGGCCGAATGAAACGTCATGTGCTCGGCTTCGGCATTGCCTTTGCCCTGTCGGCGATTGGCTTTCTGATCACCCATTTCATGCCAGCGGACGCGTTCTACCTGTTCCACGCGACCCAGGTTTTTTACACCCTCGGCTCGGCATTCTTACTGGCGTCGGTGTGCGAGCGCGTGGGTCAGCGGCTTCATCTCGGCAGCATTGCCATTGTCTACCTTATCTCCGCCTTGACGTTGGCTCTGGCCGTGAATTTCTCCAACGATGTCGGCCCACGATTGATTATCGTCAACATGGGCTACGGCGTGATGTTCGCCATGGGCGTGACGACGCTGCTCACGGCTCGTCGCCGCAATATGATCGATCTGTTGATCATTCTGGTCATGGCGTTCCAGGCTGCTGACTTTCTCGTCCGGCCGACACTTACCCTGTTGTTTGAGCGGACAATCCCGGCAGAGGCTTATCGCGATTCGATCTACTATTCGCTGATTGGGCTGGTCCTGGCGGTGAAGGGCATGAGCAGTGCATTGGTACTGATTGGAGCGACCATTGCCGAGTGGACCAAGGCCCTGCGCGAAAGCAGCGAGCGGGACGCTCTCACTGGCCTGCGCAATCGCGGCTCGTTTGAGCAATCGATCCGAGCTTTGCTGCCGCGCGCTCAGACCGAGGGGCGCCCACTAAGCCTGGTCGTGGCTGATATTGACACTTCAAGCAGGTGAACGATTTTTGGGGGCACCAGGCCGGGGACCTGGCCATCGCAGGCTTTGGCGAGATCATTGGTAAGATGGTGCGCGCATGCGATACCTCAGGCCGGATTGGTGGCGAGGAATTCTGCATCGCGGCCTGGAATTGTGAGAATGAACCCGCGGAGCGATTGGCTGAACGGATCAGATGGGCATTCACCCGGCTGGAGCACACCGATCTTAATGAAGATATTCGCCTCACAGCAAGTTTTGGTGTGGCCACGGCGCGTGAAGGCGAAACCTATGAGAGCCTGTTTGCACGGGCTGATGCTGCGCTCTACCGGGCGAAATCCAATGGCCGAAACCGTGTGGAAAATGCCGAGCGTGCGCCTCAGGATGAAGAGAAGCTTGCTCCAAAGCCAAAGCTAGTTGAACTGAAACAAGCTGTTTCAAACTAATCTGCGATCGGAGGCTAGGCCGCCTCAATTCTCCTTCCGGCCGATCACATGAGAAGCAGCTGCGCTCAGCAAGCCTAACGCTGGACTTGGCCCGCATGGCTCGATAGCAGCGGCAGTCATGAAAAACACACTCCTCGCGCTGACCGCGCTCTCCGCCGCTTCCCTTTCTGTCACCGCGCACGCAGCCCCGGGCCTTTCGGAACTTGCCGAGGTGGCGTTGGAGCGCGATGAAATCGCGTGGGATTTTGTCGAAGGGGTGACTACAGAGGTCGGCCCTAGGCAGGCTGGTACAGAGGCTGAGACACGCGGGCGCGTTTGGGCGATGGAGTGGCTCAAGAAGCACGGCTTTCAAAATGTGGCGGACGAACCGTTTGAAATGGAGACTTGGGTACCAGGCGATATCGCCCGCGCATCGGTGACCGGACCTTTTCCGCAAAACCTTGTGGTTCAGCCGCTTGGCAACAGTGCAGCGACACCAGAAGGTGGGATCGAAGCCGAAGTGGTCTTCTTTGCCAATGCCGAGGCCGTTCGCGCCGCACCGGAAGGCAGCCTAACCGGCAAGATCGCCTATATCAGTCACCAGATGCGCCGCGCTCAGGATGGCTCGCACTATGGCTTTGCCGGCCCGACGCGCTGGGTCGGACCAGGACTCGCCGCCGGCAAAGGCGCGATTGGCGTTGTGATAAAATCAGTTGGTACCGATCATCACCGCAACCCGCACACCGGCGGCACCAATTTCCCGGAAGGGGTTGAGCCAATCCCTGCGGGCGCATTGTCTCTGCCCGATGCAGAAAATTTGGAACGGATGTTCAATCGTCCACGTTCAGAGCCAATCACACTCAAACTGGAAATGAACCCCAGTGCGTATCGGCACCACGATGAGCGGCAATGTCGTTGGTGAATTTGTTGGCCGCAATCCGGATCTGCCACCCGTACTGCTGGCGTGCCATTTGGATAGCTGGTGGAACGCGCCCGGTGCGTTTGATGATGGGGCGGGCTGCGGCATCATTGCCGCCGCCGCGATCAATGTCGCGCGCACTGGCAATCAACTGCGCACTGTTCGCGTGCTATTCGCAGGTGCAGAGGAAGTGGGGCTGTGGGGCTCTCGCGCATACAGCGCGGCTCACATCGACGAGCCGATTGGCGTGGGCCTCGAAAGCGATTTTGGCGCAGATCGTGTCTGGCGTTTTGAGAGCAATTTCCGTGAAACCAACCCTGAACTTCACGCAAAGCTGGCGGCCGCAGTCGAACCGTTTGGCGTTGCCAATTCAACCATTGCGGCGCGGGGCGGGGCAGACCTGAACATTTCGCGCGATCAGAATGGGGCGATCATTGATCTACAGCAGGACGGAACACGCTATTTCGATTTGCATCACACTCCGGATGACACGCTCGATAAGATCGACATCGTCCAACTGCGTCAGAATGTAGCGGTGTGGACTATGGTCGCAGGCACTCTTGCGCGGGAAGAACGCGTGATCAAGACCGGCGAACCCGTGCCCAGCGCTCCGGCGGTTACGGAAGAGTAAGGGGAACGCGGCAAGCGTGGATGCCTTGCCTGTGCGAGCAGAAATTTCGGAAGCTCGAAAATCTGGTCGGGGAGAGAGGATTCGAACCTCCGACCCCCTGTACCCAAAACAGGTGCGCTACCTGGCTGCGCCACTCCCCGACCGATTTTCGCCTGTCTTGCGTGCAGCACGACAGGGTGGAAGCATCATCGCTAGTGGTGGGCCCGGCAGGACTCGAACCCGCGACCTAGCCGTTATGAGCGGCCAGCTCTAACCAACTGAGCTACAGGCCCCTCTGGTCTAGCCAAGATGCAGGCCGAGCCTCTACATTGCACTTGGGAATGAAACAAGCACCCGTTTCGTCTATTTTTGAAAAGAACCTATCTGATCACATTTTGCATGATCTCGGCCACGCTGGTGCTGGGAATGTTTCGGTGGTCGAGATAGGCGTAAACCCTTTCAAACCAATCATAAATGCCCTCAACCTCAGCCGGCGTCTCGACATAGGGCGTGTGACCAGGTGCCAGAGAGGGGCTGTGAAACGACAACGTCAATACAGGCACGTCGTCGTCCAGAACCATATCAATACCGCGGATGGCCTCCTCCACGCTCACACCTTCTGGCGTCAAGGCAATCCGTTCCATCATGCCCAGGCGCGATAGGATTCGGCCCAGAGAGGGGAAGCGTTCTTGCAGGCGGCGCACCATGCCGCCTTGCCGCCTCAGCATGCCCCAATAGGCGCTGGTCACAGGCAGTTCGAGCAATTGGCGCTCTGCATCGGCCCAATAGGGCCACAGTGGATGGGCTGAGTAATCAGGGCCGTGCTGGCCGGAATAATCGAACAGAGACCTGACAGAGGTGTCGACCGCGATTCCCGCCGACTTAAGCAAGCCCGGGGTTTGCGGGCCCAAACCGTATCGACCAGCGCGGTAGATCAGCGGAGGCGCGCCAAACACCACCTCAATCCGATCCCGCAACTGTGTGAACTTGGCCGCTTCCAATGCGGGCGGCAGGTTCCCGGCATAGGAATTGTGTGCGCTCACCTCTTCATCGAACGGCGGGTTGACCCATGGATGCAATTGCACGCCAACTTCGGCTGTGCCGCGTTTGACTGCGTCGCCGATGATCTCGGCTGCAGCTGGCGAATTTACGATTGGCCAATCGACCAAATATAGTGGGATGATGCCCAGCCGCTCGCAGAATTGCTGAAATCGGCGCAGTTCAGGGATATGCTCCAGTCCAAAGCCATCTCTGCGAAAGGGTGCTTCCCAGTCAAATTCCTCTTCGGTGTCAACCGTCAGCAGAACGCGTTGGCCAAAGTCATCCGCGAACTTCGCTCTGGCGCTTTGCGCAGGCGGATCAAGAATGGACCGTGCTTCGCCCGCGGCTGCTGATTCAGAAAGGGGTTGCATGCCGGCTCCCTCCCTGATTGCCAATTCAGCGGGATCGCTGGAGCTTATGCTTTCCCGCCGCCACGTTTGCCGCTGATTGAAGCAGCGTTCTCATGTTCGGAATTAGCAGGCACGTCTTGAAGATTGCTTACCTGTACTGATGCGCTAGCGTCCGACGCGTCATGGCTAGGCAGGCCCTGCTGAGCGGTCAAGAGTGGGAGCATCAATGCCAGATGTTCACCTTCGTGGGACAGCCCGCCTTTGGCTGCGCGCGCTTCAGCCCGGGCCAGGCGGAAGGTGAAGCCCGCGCCAAATAGCCCTGCGTTGAGCACGGTGTTGGCGGGCTTAACCTGTGCAGCGAACAAATCGTCTTCGGAGATCAGTTGTGCCGGCAATTCGCAAATCAGCCGCACCAGACGATCGTCGCGGCGCAATTGACAAGTGATCATTTCACCAGAGGCGCAGGCCCCGCCAAGAGTTGCCAGAACGCGCCAAATGAGCGCTTCTGTCTCGCCAGTGTCCATCGCAACCATGATCGGCGGACCTTCGGGCTGGACAAATTCAACGCCTGCCATCCGCGGTCCAAGTACCTGCGCCAATTGCTTGGCGGTTTTGGCAATCACGGTGCCCAGGTCAGTTTCGCCCGGTATCATTTCAGCAGCGCCGGTTTCCAGCTTGGCCAGCCGGTCGAGTTCTTCAAATCCTGCGAGAATACGTGCGGCATCCGCCGCGACCGCCGCGGCCAAAGCGCGATATTCGTGCGGGGCAGGACCAAACAATTGCTGCTGAATGACCTCGGCATAGCCCTGAACGGCGGTGACCGGTGTGCGCAGCTCATGCAGCAATTGACGGATTCGGTCGCCCTCGCTGCCGCCTTGGCCGGGCATGCTGGCGGCTTTCGCTGGGCGGCGGCATCGGCCAACATAGCCGGTAAAGTTGCCTTCATCGGCAAAGCTCGGCTGCGCATCGACAATCCAATCGCCCGCGATAGCTTCCGCTCCTGCCAAGGCTAATGGCGCGTACGCAATCGGCTGCCTGCGGTCAAAGGCGCGTTCGATCAGTGTTTGTGCGGCGGGATTGGTGAAGGCCTGCGCTGGGACTAATCGTTTGCCAATGACCATCGGAGCGGCTTCTGGTTCAGCCCATTCGATCCGGCCGTTCGCATCTGTAGCAAAGCCAAAGCCGCGCACCTCGCGCTCTGACTGGCGTGGTTGTTCATCAAGTGGCAGTCGCGGGGCGCTGTCGATCGCCTGTGCGCCGCTTTCCCGGTCGCGTTTAAACTGCGCAATCCGCTCGACAAGAGCGGAAATTTCGCTGCGATTGGCATCGACCTCAGCGCCCGCAATAGGGTTTGACGCGATACCTGTTTGGTCGGTGAGACCGAACGGATCGTAGGAGGCTGTGTCAGTCTCGGGCTTCGGGAACTCCTCAGGCTCTACCGCTTGCTCTAGCTCAGGTGCTCGGGCTTCCTGAGGCTCAGCTTCGGCTGGAGTTTCTTCCGCCAGCTTCTCCGCCGCAGAACTCTCTTCTGTCCCATCCTCCGCTCTCACCTCATCGCTCAGCTCATAAGGCTCATTGTTTGGTGAAAGTGGATCGTCCGCAAGCCTGTTGCGGAGCGGCATTATCGTGTCCGGAGCGCTCGCCCCCATCAGCGATGCATAGGGCACTTCCGCTGGGGTATCGCTTGGCTCAGCAGAGATACCAAAGGAAGCTGGTGGGGTCTCCAAGCCCTCTGCACCGTCATGCCCGTTAGGACGGGGTAACCCACGGTCATGAACGCCAAGCTGGTCGAGCAAGCGCTCAGCATCGACCGGCAGATCGTCTCTGCGTCGCAAAAAACCGCGCGCTCTCACAGGCAGTCTTGGGATCAGCGCAGTCCAGTCGTTATCGCTCAAATCTGCACGGTTAAGTGCTGCGGTAGCTACCTCAGGCTCAAAATCGGCTAGATGAGCGGCCAGATCCGCGCTGCGAAACCGCCAGCCGCGCTCGCGAATCGCCGCTGCTCTCTCGTGCGCAGGGATCTTCTCAGCCAGTGCATCCATCCGCAGCCAAGATGCCGCAACCAGACTCTGCCGTCGACCATCAAGGATGCCAAATTTGCGGTTACCAAGGATATCAAGCAGCTGGCGAAATTGAGTGCGAGCGCCCACGTCGGTGTCTGCGCGTTGGCGCAGCACAGTCGCAAGGCGGTCGTCAAAAAACATATCTGCTCCGATACACACACACGGCCATCAGGCGCTAGTGGGGCCAAAAGTTTCATACCAAGCCTTTCTAACATTCACACATGGCTTTCGGCTGCGTTGCAAAGCGGGACAATTGCTGGCAAACATAATAAAATTAGTTTTGTGCATCGATCTGAGGGCGAATACTTGCTGGCTCTTGTTCTCCTAGGAACGTTGCTAGTCATAAATGAAGGTCAAATGGGAGCATACGCCGCATGGCGAATTTGGATGAAATCGATAAACGCCTGCTTTCTGAATTGCAGGCGGAAGGGCGTGTAACCAACGTTGAGCTCGCACAGCGGGTGGGGTTAACTGCGCCGCCGTGCCTCCGCAGAGTTCGCGGGCTGGAGGAAGATGGTGTTATTCGCGGCTATCATGCGGATCTGGATCCGTCGAAACTGGGTTTTGCGATCACCGTGTTCGCCATGGTGAGCCTGAAAAGCCAGGCCGAATCGAGCCTGCGCGAGTTTGAAGACGCGATGCGCGATCTACCAGAGGTCCGCGAAGTGCACATGCTCAACGGCGAGATCGATTTTATTTTGAAGATCGTGAGCAATGATCTGCAAAGCTTTCAGGAATTCCTGACCAGCAAGCTGACACCGGCACCGAATGTGGACAGTGTGAAAACCTCTCTGACCATCCGTACCGCGAAATACGCACCAGGAGTGCCCCTCTAACACTCTAAAGCCGGAGATCAGCCAATGAGCGAATTGTTTGGACCTAGCGATGGCGATGCACAGCCAGCCCCATTGTCTGAGCCGCTCAAAGGCCGTTGCCTGTGCGGTGCAGTTACGATTACGCTTAATGCGGCGCGACCGTTGGTCGACATTTGCCACTGTGAAATGTGTGTGCGTTGGAGCGGTACGTTCTTGGGCGGTTTGAGTGGTGAGAGCTTCACGATCACCGGCCAGGACGCGGTATCAACATATCGCTCAAGCGATTGGGCAGAGCGCTGTTTCTGCTCCACTTGCGGCAGCAATCTCTGGTATCGCTTTGTGCCCGGCGACCATTACAGCTTCCTCGCTGGTCTGTTTGACGTCCCAGCCGGGCTGGGCATTTTGCAACAAATCTTCGTCGATGAAAAACCTGATTGGTACGATCTGGTGCAACAAAGCCCGATGAAGACGGGCGCTGAAGTGATCGCAGAGGCAGAGGCAGCGGGCTTCAAATTTGATTAGCGCACGCTTTGAAAACGTTCACTTCTTGCGATACCAGTAATGTTCGCCATCGATGAAGATATTGTCATAGCTGCTGCGCCCGCCGCCATTTGCGCTGGGCGCGCCCAGGCTGCGCTTGCGCGACAACCTGCTCAGCGTTTGCTGCGGTTTTTTACCAAGGCCAAAATCAGCGTGAAAAGGCCGACGCCGATTAATCCGCCACCAATTTGGCCGGCGGTTCTAAAGGCCTCTGGTTCACCCCGCGCATCGGAAATCAGCGGGACCCAATGGGGAAAGAAGAAAACGATCAAGCCAATAACGATCAACAGAATTCCGGGCGAATAGCGCATTGTGTATCCTTGCTGGTTTGAGTGTGACCGCGGCTTAGCTCTCGCGTTCTTCCAGCCAGTTTTCGAGCCACTTGATCGAGTAGTCGCCGGACAGCACATCGTTTTGCTTGAGCAATTCCTGGTGCAGCTGAATGTTGGTCTTCGGTCCCTCAACCACCATTTCCTCAAGCGCACGGCGCAGGCGCATGATGCACCCTTCGCGGTTGCGACCATAGACGATCAGCTTGGCAATCATGCTGTCGTAATAAGGCGGGATTTTATAACCGGCATAAAGCCCGCTATCGACCCGCACATGCATGCCGCCAGCCGGGTGATAATAGGTCACCTGACCGGGTGAGGGTGCGAAGGTGAAGGGATCCTCTGCATTGATCCGGCATTCGATCGCGTGGCCGTTAAACTCCAGCTCTTCCTGCTTCACGGACAACGGCTTGCCAGCCGCGATGCGGATTTGCTCACGGACCAGGTCGACGCCGGTGATGGCTTCCGTAACGGGATGCTCCACCTGAAGCCGGGTGTTCATTTCAATGAAGTAAAACTCGCCGTCTTCCCACAGGAATTCGATCGTGCCCGCACCGCGATAGCTCATATCGCGCATCGCCTTTGAGCAGACCTCCCCCATGTGCATCCGCTCTTCGTGGCTGATGACTGGGGAGGGGGCCTCTTCCAGAACCTTTTGGTGGCGGCGTTGTAGCGAGCAATCGCGCTCTCCCAAATGGATCGCATTGCCATTGCCGTCGCCGAACACCTGAAATTCGATGTGGCGCGGATTCCCGAGGTATTTCTCGATGTAGACGGTGGCGTCGCCAAACGCGGCCTTCGCCTCGCTGCCCGCTTGCTGCATAAGAGTTTCGAGCTGGTCCTCGCTCTCACAGACTTTCATACCCCGGCCGCCACCGCCGGATGCGGCCTTGATAATCACCGGATAGCCGATCTCTGCGGCGATCTTCTTGCCTTCTTCCGGGTCGGACACCGCGCCGTCAGAGCCTGGGACTAGCGGCAAGCCTAGCTCACCAGCAGTCTTCTTCGCCTGAACCTTATCGCCCATCGTGACGATGTGTTCAGGCTTTGGCCCAATCCACTTGATGTCATGCGCTTCGACGATTTCGGCGAACTTGGCGTTCTCTGACAGAAAGCCATAGCCCGGGTGGATCGCATCGCACTGCGCCACCTCAGCGGCGGAGATGATCGCTGCGACATTCAGATAGCTATCGGTTGCAGATGGCGGACCGATGCAGACCGCATGATCAGCAAGGCGCACATGCATTGCATCAGCATCAGCAGTGGAGTGCACTGCAACTGTCTCGATGCCCATTTCGTGGGCCGCGCGGTGGATGCGCAGAGCGATTTCGCCGCGATTGGCGATCAGGATGCGGGTAATGGCCATAGCCTGTTGTCCTCGCGCGCTTTACGCTATCACTACGAGCGGCTGGTCAAATTCGACCGGCTGCGCGTTTTCGACTAGGATAGCTTTGATCGTACCTGACTTATCGGCAGGGATCGGGTTCATTACCTTCATCGCTTCGATAATCAGCAGCGTGTCGCCTTCTTTGACGGCAGAACCGACCTTAATGAAGTCATCTGCGCCGGGTTCCGGTGCGAGATAGGCTGTGCCCACCATTGGCGAAAGCATAGCACCGTCGTTGGCGTCTGCTGGAGCCTCGGCCGCGCTAGGCGCTGCGGTTGGTGCAGCGGCCGCTGGGGTCGGGGTAGGAGCCGCCGCAAATGGCGCGCTGATCGGCGCAGGTGCGAAGCCGCCGCGCGCGACGCGGATCTTGCGATCATTCTCTTCAACTTCGATTTCGGTTAAGCCGGTTTCGTTCAAAAGCTCTGCGAGTTCGCGAACGAGTTTGGTGTCAACATCCATGCCGGATTTGCGTCCGCCATTTGTTTTGCTGGTCGCCATGGGGGCCCCTTATTGTGTCTGCTGCGGTCATTTGCGGGATCGCAAACTGGGGTGCAGCGTGATTGTGGGGGTGATTATTCCCGCAAATTGCGGCTGGCAAGTGGCATGGACGGGTTTTGCCGTCCCAGTCGGCCAAGTGGACCTTGCGATGCGTGCGTCTAATGCTGCGCAGACTGCGAAGTTACCGCGAGCAATGTAAGGAGTCGCTTGCCTTGAGGGACTAGACCTCGTCGCCAATCACCGCATCAAGAGCGATTGTGTAGCTCGCCGCGCCATGCCCTTCGATTGTTTTCGCGGCCGCCATCCCGACATAAGAGAGGTAGCGAAAGTCTTCTCGCGTTTTTGGATCTGAAAGATGCACCTCTATAACCGGAATGGTTATCGCGCGAATAGCATCGAGCAGGGCGATAGATGTGTGAGTGTATGCAGCAGCATTCAGTAGAACGGCGCGCGCGCCCTCCGCCTGTGCTTCGTGCAGCCAATCGACCAGCATGCCTTCATAATTGGTTTGGCGCATCTCAATGGTTAGGCCGTGCTCACGAGCTTTGTCCTCAAGCATGCCTGCGATATCATCAAGTGTGTCAGAGCCATATATCTCAGGCTCGCGTAGACCGAGCAGGTTGAGATTGGGGCCGTTGAGGACATAGACGGTGCTGGATGGCTTTGCGGAATTGTCTGTCATGCAGGCCGTTTAGCGCGGGGTAATTGGCAAGCTCAAGTCCGCATCAGTGGCCGACCCAGGAAAACTACTGATCTACGCCCTTCACTTTGCCCCATTGGCGGGCGGCGGTGTACCCGAGGTAACCAGTGCCAAACAGCGCATAGAGCGGTTCAGGCAGGCCGTTGAGATAGGCATTCATTCCCGCCGCGATATTCGTGGCCGCGCTAGGGTTGAAGGCGGCGAGCACCCCCATTGGCAGTGCCCACAATATCATAGCGTACATCACATAAAGAAAACTGGGGCGTGCACGGCTGGTCCAGGGGTCGGCTGATTTTGCCTCAGCAATGATGGCTGAGATTTGAGTCTCGATCAGCCGCATTTCCTGCGAGCCTTCTAGCTTCAAGAGTTCAAGTTTGGCCTTGGCGCGCGCTTCCTTGTCAGGAATGATCTTGTCGATGATTGATGTGATCGGACCGATCAGCGTTTCCAAAATGGCCATTAATGCAGCTCCTTATCATGAGTCGCACAATAAATAACCAAAACGGTTCAAGTAGGAAAAATATATTTCCTAATCAGCTATTCTCCGGCTTCCGCCAATATCCGCTGAGCAAGTGCCAAATGCGGGCGATCAAGCATATTGCCATCCAAGGCGAGGGTGCCTGCGCCAGGATTGTCGGCAAACAATTGCACCACCGCGCGGGCATGGGATAGCTCTTCTTCACTGGGTGTGAAGGCGCTGTTGATCGGCTCGATTTGAGCGGGATGGATCGCGAGCATACCGCGAAAGCCTTGCCTTCTGACCATCAAGGCTCGTGTCCGTAGTGCATCAAGGTCGCGGAATTCCGGCTGAACAGTTTCGATCGGTGCCACCTGAGCTTTCACCGCGCCAAGCAAGCAGAGGCTGCGAGCCATTTCATAGACGTGGGAATATTCACCGTCCGGTCCGCGCTGTTCCTGAGCGCCGAGTTCTGAAGAGAGATCCTCCGCGCCCCAACTCATCGCGACGAGCCGCGGTGCTCCGTCATAGGTGCCGGTGGTGAACATCGCGGCGGCAGTTTCAGTTACCAGTGCGGCGATACGGGTTGAGCCAGGTTCCAGCCCTGCCTTCGTCTCGCGCTTGCTTAACATAGAGTCCAAGGTTGCAACGTCGTGTCCGCCCTCCGCCTTGGGCAGGAAGATGCCGCCTGGGCCGGAAGGCATGATGGTATCAAGATCGCGTTCCGTTTCGCCACTCGACAGCGGATTAATTCGCACCCAAATGCGCGCCTTGTCTTCGCGGCTGGCGATCATATCGCGTACTAAGTTCCGCGCAGCAGGCTTGTTGTCCGGGGTGACTGAATCTTCCAGATCAAGCAAAGCGATGTCGGCCGCGCTGTCGGCGGCCTTGATCATCTTTTTCTCGCTATCACCTGGGGCGAACAGCCAAGAGCGCATTCGCAGTGTCATCGATCTTTCCCCTTTGCTCCAGCATGGTTAGGCTGGGCAGTGATACGGCGCAAGCATATGCGCTAGGCGCACGCTTACGCTAAAAAGAACCCTCAATATCGACTGAAAATATCGTGCCAAAGCGGCGGCGGCGCTCCTCACGGAACTCCACAATGCCAGCGGCACGGTCGGTGAAAATCGTCCGGTCGAGATTGTTGCGGCGGTCGAGCAAATTGGCAATGCGTCCGCGCAAAGTCAGTCCAAAGACGTCTTTATGCTCAACGAATAACCGCAGGAAACCTGGACTTTCCGTGCGGTCCGCGATTTCGTCCAATCGAACTGTGGCTCTGTTGTCTCCAGCGAAGAATGCAGTGCCTATCGCCCAAGGGGAGCCGACAAAGTCCTGGCGCAGCTCGGCCTCAAATTCGATGTAACGTTGATTGGAAATCTCTCGCGCTGTGCCAAGTAGAGGGTCAAGCACTTCGCTCTCTGAATATTCGATCTCCGTATCAAATCTGAGGCCTTTGATGCCGATCGGATCGAACAGCAGCGTAAGCTCGCCTGACAGGCCGTAGATCGAGGCAGAATCGATATTGCCAGGTGCCTGTCCGCCGCCATCAATAGGAATCAGGTCGACGATATCACTGATGTCTTCATAAAAACCACGCAGGTTCAGCGAGCCCAGATCGCCAAAGCTTTGGCTAGCCTCCACCTCCAAAAGCCAACTTTGCGGTGGGACCAGATTAGAATTGGTCACGTTGGTGCGGTCTTGATCAAGATTGGTTGTGGCGATGAAGTCAAAGAAACTGAGCTGGCCAACCTGGCGTTCGATCCGCCCTGATAGATCAAGGCTGGAATTGGCATTCCAGTCGAGAGCGACAAATCCTTTGGGCCTCTGAAAACTGCGCGTTTGGCCCAAGGCGCCCGATTGGCTGATCTTCGAATATTCGCCGCCGACGGAGACCTGCAATTGAACACGGGGCGAAAGCGCGCGGCTGTAGGTCAGGCTCGTTTCAGCGCGGTCTTCCTCGACTCGGGCCGTAGCGCCTTCAAAATCGACTGGTTGGAGAACGCCGTTGTCATCGCGCTCTTCAAAGGCGGAATTGATGTCCAGGAAATTGCGGACACCCTCCAGCGCAAATTGGAAATCGCCGCCCAAGCCCGCAAAACTGTATTCAGAGCGAATGATCGTCTCGCCTTCGTCCGCATCGCGGACAAAAACAGAACCATCTGACGCAGAGCCATCGGCGAAAATGGTCAGAACTTCAGAGCGGGTGGGGCTGTCCTCGTAGCGGGTGAAGCCGATCAGTTTGAGTTGTCCGCCGCCCAGCGCGAAGCTGTAGTCGGCGCTTAGCTCATAATTGAATTCATCTTCGCTGGAGGTGAATTCGCGGAGCCGGTCGCTGGCAGAGATTGTCCCGCTGCGTTCAGAAATTTCACGTTGATCGAACAGATTTCCGCCGACCTCGCCGGTGAGGTTGAGGACATTTCCATTATCTGCAGTGCGCGCGAAAGAGCCCGATAGGGTTATCCGGTCGCCGTTGAAATTCGATTGTTCTTGGCGGGTGTCGACCAAATTTCCGGTGCCGTCGAACACGCGCTCAATCCCAGCATCGCCGCGCCGCCCAGAATCGTTTTCAAGGGCGAGGGTCCATTCCGTTTTCTCGCCGCCACCGGCCAATGAAACCTGGCCATCGCCCCAGCGAAATGGGGCGCCAGAGGAGCGCCATTCTGCCGAGTAGCGAAACTGGCCGGTGACGCGGCCAGTGCTCTGGGTGATCACATTCAGAACTTGGCCCGACAAGCCGCCGATATCGAGGCTGGCCCCGTCCACCAGCTCCAATCGTACGACATCTTCGACTGGGATGCGTTGAAGTGCGTCAACCGGGCCGTTCGATTTTCCAGATATCCGGCGGCCATTGATCAGCACATTAGTGTCGGCTTGGCCAAGTCCTCGGTCATTGCCGCCCTCACGAATGGTGAAGCCTGGAACCTGCTGCGCCATATCGAGTGCGTTGCGCGGTGCGAAACGTTCGAAATCAGCGGGCGTGAATGTGGCCCGGGCGTCTGAATCAACGGCCGTTTCATCTGAACTGGCAGCGGTGGAATACGGCACCGAACCAGACGGTGCGATTTCCTCAGCCGCGTTTTGTGCAGCAGTTGGGGCTGCGCAGATCGCGCTCGCAGCACCGCATAAAAAAGAAAACGAAAGCCCATAGGGTGCATCAAACGCGCCTTTCCAACGCAAGTTCCGAAAAGGCCCATGAATGGAAATTTCAGATTGGAAAGCGGAATCGTCAAAAATTCGACGAACGTTCCACTGGTCGGGACGACTGGATTCGAACCAGCGACCCCCACACCCCCAGTGTGATGCGCTACCAGACTGCGCTACGTCCCGGAACCAGTGGAAGGCGGCGCTATAGGGCGAGGCTATGGGGCATGCAAGCGCGCATATTGGACGGTCAAAGTTGTTCGCACATGGGCCAGATTATAAGGGCTTCGATTGCGAGGCCCTTGCATTGCTGCTAGGCGCGCCCACTTGACCCATGAGGGTGGGCGAACTGTGAGGCAGTTGCACCGCTAGTTTCCACCTTCATGATTGCGATTTTGTATTTTTGACGGGCTAATTCGACATGCTTGATATTCTTGCTGCTGCTGGCGCTGGGGATGCGCCTCCGGGATGGGTGAACTGGCTGCCAATCCTTGGCATGATCCTGATCTTTTGGTTCTTGATTATCCGTCCGCAAATGAAGCGGCAAAAAGAGCATCAGCAAAAGGTCGAAGGCTTGAAGAAGGGCGATCAAGTGGTCACTGCAGGCGGCCTGATCGGCAAAGTGCTCAAGGTGAACGACGACAATGTCGAGCTTGAGCTGGCCAAAGATGTCCGTGTGAAAGCTGTGAAGCACACCATTGGTGATGTGCTCCAACCAGGCGGCAAGCCAGCCAACGATTGATCTTTGGCCGCTGGGCCACCCCCTCGCATTACCATTCATTGTCACGCGGATTAGAACGAAACCAAAATGCTCGATTTTCCGACATGGAAGAAGTTCTGGCTCTGGGGCCTGACACTTGTCGCAGTGCTGGCGGCGATGCCATCGCTGTTTGCTGCCGCCAATGTGGAGTGGCCAGAGGCGCTGCCTAATCCTCAGGTCAACCTTGGCCTGGATTTGGCCGGCGGTAGCCACATTCTCCTCGAGGCGGATCCCGCCGAAGTTGCCGTGCAGCGGCTGGAGAATATGGAGGAAACCGTTCGCGGTGAAATGCGCCGGGCAGAACCACGTATTCGGATCGGGGACATTTCAACATCGGGCGGCGAGCTGTCCTTCATGCTCGACACGCCAACGGACATCGACCGCGCGCGCGGGCTGCTTGAGCCGGTGATGATGGGCAATAATCTGGTGCGCGAATGGGATCTAAGAGTGGTCGATGGCCAGCGCATGGTGTTGACCCCGACCGAAGACGGTGTCGATCAAGCTGTTACCGATGCGATGGACAGCGCGACTGAGGTGGTCCGGAAACGTATCGATGGACTGGGTACGCGTGAACCCACGATTATTCGCCAGGGCGATACCCGTATTGTTGTTCAGGTGCCGGGCCTTCAAGATCCCGACCAACTGAAAGAGCTGCTGGGTAAAACGGCTAAGCTTGAATTCAAACTGGTTGATCTCAACGCTCTGATCACTGACGTCCAAGCAGGAATCGTACCTCCGGGCAGCCAAGCGTTTCCTTATTCTGACGAGACGCCGCAAGCAGGGCAGATGGTCGCCGTTCGGCGGTTGGGCGGCATTCGCGGAGATAGTTTGACGAACGCGCAGGCTGGTGTGAACCCGCAGAACAATGAGAATGTCGTCAACATTCAGTTTGATCAGCAGGGCGCATCGAAGTTCTGCACCTTGAGCACGGAAAATGTCGATCGCCCATTCGCGATCATTCTCGATGAGAAGGTTATCTCGGCGCCGAATTTCAATGAGCCAATTTGTGGTGGTTCAGCTCAGATCTCTGGCACATTCACCGCTCAAAGCGCAGCTGACTTGGCGATTGCGCTGAATTCAGGCGCGCTGCCTGTCGAACTCACAGTAATCGAAGAACGCACTGTGAGTGCGGAACTTGGTGCCGATTCGATCCGAAAAGGCCTACTGGCCATGTTGATCGGTTCGATTGCCGTTGTCGCATTGATGATCGCAACATATGGCCGGTTCGGAATCTACGCGACTATCGCGCTAATATTCAACGTTCTCATAATCCTTGGGATTATGGCAGGGCTCAATACCACTCTAACTCTGCCGGGCATTGCAGGCTTTGTTATCACGGTCGGCGCAGCGGTCGATGCCAACGTTCTTATCAATGAACGGATACGCGAAGAGCGAAAGCGTGGCAGGCGCGTTGTAGCGGCGGTGGAGAATGGCTACAAAGAGGCCAGCCGCGCAATCTACGATGCCAACATCACAAACTTCATTGCTGGCGTTTTGCTATTCTTGTTCGGTTCGGGCCCAGTTCGCGGTTTTGCTGTAGTGCTAGTTGTTGGCTTGTTCACGAGTGTTTTCACCGCGCTTGTCCTAACCCGCATGTGGGTTGCCGGTTGGCTGCGTGCCAAGCGCCCCAGCGATATCAACGTTTGAGGAGAGCTGACCAATGAAACTGCTCAAACTCGTTCCTGAAGATACAAACATTAAATTTCTGCGCTTGCGGGTGCCGTTCTTCATTCTCAGTCTGCTGCTGATCGCGGCAAGCTGGGCTTTGGTATTTATCAATGGTATCAACTATGGCGTCGATTTTGCTGGCGGCCAGGAAGTTCGTCTGACTTTCGTCGAGCAGGATCAAGCACCAGTGCCTGAGCTGCGCGAGATGGTCGGCAGCCTGGGCTATGGAACTCCGGTGGTGCAGGAATTCGGCGCGCCCAATGCGGTTTCGATCCGCGTTCCTTTGCCAGACGGCGTGGAAGATGAGCCGGGCGCGGCGACGGCTATTGGTAATGAAGTCATCGAGATGATTGAGGGCGCATACCCCCAGGTCAGGCGCGATGGCAACGACACTGTATCTGGTAAAGTGGCTGGCGAGTTCCGCCAGGATGCTGTGCTGGCTTTGCTGGCAGCTATGCTCGCTGTGGCGCTCTATATTTGGATTCGGTTTGAGTGGCAGTTTGGCGTTGGCGCGCTGTTCGCACTGTTCCACGATGTCTCGGTGACTTTGGGCATGTTCGCGCTGTTCCAGCTCGAATTCAGCCTCCAGATTATCGCCGCGATTTTGGCGATCATCGGCTATTCCTTGAACGATACAATCGTGGTCTACGACCGCATCAGGGAGAACTTGAAGAAGTATCGCAAGATGCCTCTGCCGGAGCTGCTTGATCTGTCGGTCAATGAGACCTTGGCCCGGACGGTGATGACCTCTTTAACCTTGCTGGTTGCGCTTGTTCCGCTGCTGCTAATCGGTCCGGCAAGTCTGTTTGGCCTGGTCGCGGCGATCACCGCTGGTCTGTTCATTGGCACATATTCGAGCGTCTATTTGGCGGCTCCGGTGCTGATTTGGATGGGCGTGACTTCGAACAGCTTTGTACCTCAGGAAACCAAGGAAGAGCGGCAGGAAAAGATCGCTCGCGGCGAGGCGTAAGGAGCTAACCAGTAGACAGCGCTCGCTAGACTTTGGTTCCTGCTAGCTTGGTGTAATGCTCGGCCAACTGCGCTCCGTTGGTTGTCCAATTGAAACGCTCCGCCATGAATGCAACCTGCTGTCTGTCGGCTGGCTTTGCCATCAGGGACTGAACCGCGCCCACCACCGCCTCTGGCGTGCGCTCGATCAAATAGCCTGCCACATCGCTGGTTATGATCTCGCGCGCGCCGCCGACATCGCAGGTGATCACGCGGGTACCGCAGGCTAGCGCTTCAACCCATGCATTGGCGAGGCCTTCACTGCGTGTGGGCAAAGCCATCGCATCGGAGGCCGAGAGTACGATTGGCAGCAAATCATGGTCGATTGACCCAGCGAAGTGAACGCGGTCTGCCACACCCAGATCGCTGGCGAGGCTGCGCAAATGCCGCTCGTCCTCGCCCTTACCGATCAGGATTAAGCGCGCCTCTGGCAACGAGGGCAAGGCGCCAATCGCGATGTCTTGTCCCTTGCGTTCCACCAAGGCACCAACGCAGCTAAGCAGCGGCACTTTCTCCGGCAGATCAAAGCCCAGTTCATGTGCCAGCTTTGCCCTCAAACCAGTGTGATCAAGCGGACGAAAACGGTCACGGTCGAGGCCGGTATAGTGCAGGCGGATCTTGCTGCGTTTCATGCCCAAGGCGACCATGTCTTCGCGCAGCGCCTCACTGACCGAGAGTATGCCGTCGGCGCGCTCTGCGGCCTCGAGGATTTGCTCACGGGCGAAGTCGCGGCCGCACCAATAGCTAATGTCGGCACCGCGCGCTTTGATCGATAGGGGCAATTGCATTTGCTCCGCGATCCAGGCTGCCGCTGGGCCGTCTGGAAAGAAGAATTGCGCGTCGATTACGTGGACCGGATCGCTCGCATGGATACGCTTGATCAGCGGCAGAGCAGCCTTCGCGATGGCGCTGGCATTTCGGCGTGCACCCATCTTTGGGATCAAGGTAAAGCGAGGCCGATGAATCTCAATTCCGCCTTCGAGAGAATGCGCCGGCAAGTTGGCGAGCGCACGGTAACGGCCGAGCGCAATCGGCGGAATGCCGAGCGGATTGATTACTGTAACACGCCAGTCGCCGCGCTTGGCCAGCGCCTCCAGTGAGCGTGCAACGAACGTTCCGAAACGCAGGTTTGCCGCGTTTGGGAATAGGGTGGATATCGAGACGACATGTTTGGACGCTTCGCTCACTGGATCGCTCACAAACGGCGCACCAGCATGTCAGCAACCGCGATCCATGGCGGGTTGTCGACGACCTGCTGTTTCTCACCCGCGCCGGGTGGAAGAATGCCAACCAGAGTGCCTCGGCGGTCAATTAAGCGCCCAAAGGCAAAACGTCCGCCTGGCCTTGGCACGAGGCAGTCGCGATTGATCGCGCTTCCAGCATCCTCGGGCGATAACTGCCGTAACCATACCAAGTCACCAGGGCGAAACTCTCCAATGCTGGCAGAGACGCTGAGCACCATGCGCGCTACGCCCTCTTCACTGGAAGCGAGATCTGTCGGCAGAATGGCCTCGCGCGGGCGTTCGAGCGCTTCCGCGCCAGCCGTAGTTAGCTCCGCGACGATCTGTGCTTGAGGAATTTCTTCGGAGCGAACCAGTGCCTCTGCATCCACTCCAAGCGCGCCAGCAATCCGCTCCATCCATTTGAGCGAGAGGTTGCGCATCCCCGTCTCTAGTCGGCCAATGGTTTGTGCCGTGGTTGGCGGATCGCAGGCCTCGGCCAGTTCTGCTAGCGTCAGCCCCTTGCTCTTGCGAATGTCGCGAATGCGGTTGATCATGCTTTGCCTATAAAATGAACCAAATTGGTAATTTTACCTTTCCTACACGAACCAATGCATTGCAAGCCCTGTGGAGAGAATACGCACAAGGAGGGATTCGATGGGAAGAGAGTTGGTTGAGCGCGAGCTGACGCGCGAAGGACCGAGACGGGAACAGTCGAACAAGAGCACGGCGAAGGGTAAACGCCGCAGCGTGACGATGAACCTGGCGGAATCTCCGCTCAGTTGGCTGCATTCGCGCGGTCATATTTCGGACCGCCTGTACGATGCGGGCGAGCGACTGCGAGCTGATTATGAGCGAGCGCAGCTGCCAGCGAACCTCACCATGCGCTGGGATCCGGTGCGGATCAAAACCACTGGGGAGCAGGGACTTTCAAGCGGGGAGAAGCAGATATCGGCCAAGCGCCGCTTTGATGAAGCTTTGCAGCAGGCTGGCAAAGGTCTGGAGGATATCCTTTGGCGCGTTGTCTGCGCAGGTGAGGGCCTGCCAGTGGCAGAAAAGACCCTGGGTTGGCCCGCGCGCAGCGGCAAGCTGGTCCTGAAGCTCGCTCTAGACCGTGTCGCCGATTATTATCGGATCAATTAGTACCGGGCGCGGGCGCCGCGCTTATTATCCGCCGTAGAAGAAGCGTTCTTCGGCGATTCTGCCATCTTTGACAGTGTAGACAGCCGTTTCAGACGATTGGGTGCGTTCGCCCATCATCGTTACGTCCATCGAATAGTTCACGGCGAATTGCTCTCCCACAACAAAGGGTCCGGCCATATCGAAGCCGTGCATTTCGGCATTTTCGTTCCACCATTTGTGCTTTTCGAGCAATTGCTCGCGTCCTTGCACGTGTGACATGGGGCCATCGCCGGGTTCCATGCTCACAATATCATCGGACCACATGGATTGGTAATCGGCTTCGCGATCCTCTTTCACCGCGTTGAAGAAATCTTGGGCAGTCTGTTCAATCGTCATCTCAGCTCTCCTAAGTGTCCTTAGACTATCAGTAGCCGATAATTATGTCAGCAGCGCGTCCACTTGCCGGCGCAATTCGGGCAACACATCTTCCTCAAACCATGGGTTCTTGCGCATCCAGATGGCCGATCTCCAGGCCGGATGAGGCAGAGGAAAGAATGGAGCATAATCGGCGAAGCGCCTGACACGCTCTGTCATGGAAAGTTTCTTTGCCTTCGGCAGATAATAGGCCTGAGCGTAGGCCCCGACGAGTAGGGTCAGACGCTCTGTCGGCAACACGTCCAGCATCCGATCGTGCCACTCAGGCGCGCACTCCTTGCGGGGCGGCTGATCTCCGCCAGATGCCTTGCCCGGATAGCAAAAGCCCATCGGCATCAGCGCGATTTTGTCGGCATCGTAAAAGTCGGATTTCTCAAAGCCGAGCCAGCTACGCAGTCGGTCGCCGCTGTCATCGTCCCATGGCACGCCGCTGGCATGAACCTTTGTGCCCGGTGCCTGGCCGATGATCAGCACGCGGCTGTTTTCGGAGAACTGGACCACCGGGCGTGGGCCAAGCGGCAAGTGTTCTGCACAGATTGTGCAGGCGGTGATTTCTTTGTGAAGTTCAGCCGCGCTCATTCCTCAGCCATTTCTGCCAGCATCAGCCAGCGTTCCTCCGCTTGATGCTTTTCAGTGCGGGCATTCTCAATACCTTTGGAGATATTGGTGAAGCGCTGCGGGTCCGTGTTGAACAGGTCGGGGTCTGAGAGAATGTTCTCACCCTTGGTGATGGCCGCCTCCAGCTCCTCGATGCGGGCTGGCAGAAGCTCATAGTCGCGCTGATCCTTGAAGCTAAGCTTACCCGCTGGCTTTGCCTGAACAGGCTTTTCCGGCGCGGGCGCAGCGGCTGGCTTGCTCTTCTTGGCACTCGCAGTGATCGGTTTGCGGCGCTTGCGCTCCCAATCTTCATAACCGCCTGCGACAACGTCAACCCGCCCGGACCCATCTAAGCCGAGGGTCACGGTAACCGTCCGGTCAAGAAAATCGCGATCGTGGCTAACAATCAGGACGGTTCCATCGAAATCGGCGATCACCTCTTGCAGCAGATCGAGCGTTTCCAGATCGAGGTCGTTGGTTGGCTCATCAAGCACGAGCAAATTTGCGGTGCGAGCAAACTCGCGTGCGAGCAGCAGGCGCGAACGCTCACCGCCGGACAAATTGGCGACTTTGGTGTCGACCAGTCCAGGATCGAACAGGAAGTCCTTGAGATAGGCTTGCACGTGTTTGCGCACGCTGCGCACATCGATCCAATCACCGCCTTCGGCCAGAATGTCGCGCACGCTTGCCTCTGGGCTCAGCAATTTGCGTTGTTGATCAATCATGACGCCGGTCAGTGTGCGGGCGCGCTCAACCGTCCCGCTGTCTGGCTCTAGCTCGCCGGTAAGCATTTTGAGCAATGTGGTCTTGCCTGCGCCATTCGCCCCGACGATGCCGATCCGGTCCCCACGCTGAATGCGCAGCGAGAAGTTCTTGATGACCTCGCGCTCGCCAAAGGATTTTGAGACTTTTTCAGCCACAATGACCGACTTCGATTTGAAATCGTCGTCATTGGCGAGTTTTAGTTTTGCCGAACTGGTGTCGGAAATCATTGCCGCGCGCGCAGCTCGCATCTGATGCAGTTTTTCCAGCCGACCTTGGTTGCGCTTGCGACGCGCGGTTACTCCGCGCTCCAGCCAGTGCGCCTCAAGCTTGAGTTTCGCATCCAGCTTTTCTGCGGCGCGGGTTTCCTCAGCATAGACGCTTGCCTCCCACGCTTCATACCCGCCAAAGCCAACTTCTTTGCGGCGCAGATTGCCGCGATCCAGCCAGAGGGTCGCGCGGGTCAAACGCTTTAGGAAGGTCCGGTCGTGGCTGATCGTGATGAAGGCGCCTTTGTACCGGTTCAGCCAATCTTCCAGCCAGTCGATCGCGCCCAGATCAAGGTGGTTGGTTGGCTCATCGAGCAGCAGAATATCAGGGTCTTGAGCGAGCGCACGGGCAATCGCAGCGCGGCGACGTTCACCTCCGCTGGCGGTGTCAGCTGGGCGGTCCATGGCGATGCCGAGTTGGCCAGCAATGGATTCTACTTCATAGGCTTCTGGTGCATCATCGCCGGACAGCGCGAAGTCCATCAGTGTGGCGTAGGCGCTGAGGTCAGGTTCTTGCTCCAGGAACACGATCCGCGCGCCCGGCTTAATCCGGCGCAGGCCACGGTCCGCCTCAATCCTATCATCGATCAGTTTGAGCAGAGTGGTCTTGCCAGCGCCATTCCGCCCGATCAGTGCCAAGCGGTCACGCGGGGCGACATGCAGGTCGATCCCATCAGTGCCGGGGCCGCCAAACAGCCAGCGGCCGCCTTGCTGAAGGCTTAGCCCTTCCCAGGATAGAATTGGTGGTTGTGCCATAACGGGCGGGCGGTAGGGGCTTGGCAAAGCACGGGCAAGCGCTTTGCATGCGTTTGTCTTGAGAAGCCTGTTGCAATTTTCTTGCCTGAACGCTGATCAGAGGCTTTATTCACTGCGTGTTCAACGCGTGATCATTAAACAGGGTAGCATCATGAAACGCGGTATCTCTCTTTTTGGCGCTTTTGCCGCCCTGGCTATGGCTGGAATTCCGGTCGCTCCCTCGCTTGCCGCATCTGCGCAGGCGCAGACCGATCAAAGCAATGCGCGCAAGGAAATGCGGGCAGGCAATCAAATGTCGCTGCGCCAGATCGAGGCGCGGGTACTGCCCCGGATGAAGGGCAGCGAATATCTCGGCCCGGCTTACGATTCCACTGCGCGCGCCTATCGGTTGAAATTCATCAAAGATGGCCGCGTTACTTTCGTCGATGTCGACGCTCGCACTGGGCGCATCATCAATCGCTCTCGCTGACAGATTTCACTCAAAGTATAGGTGCAATCGGGGTGCAATTCGCTCCGCTCGCTTGACGCGTTTTGCGTAAAGGCGCACCAGATCATTTCACCTTTCAGGCACCGATCCAGGGACCAGACAGAAATATGCGCATTCTGATTGTCGAAGACGAACCGACACTTGGCCAGCAATTGAAATCCACATTGGAGCAGACCGGCTATGCGGTTGATCTCTCAACCGATGGCGAAGACGGCCACTTTCTAGGCAGCACAGAGGATTACGACGCCGTAATTCTTGATCTGGGCCTGCCAGAGATTGATGGCCTGTCAGTGCTGGGTATGTGGCGCAAGGAAGGCCGAGAATTTCCTGTGCTGGTGCTGACCGCGCGGGACAGTTGGTCTGATAAGGTCGCCGGGCTGGATGCGGGCGCGGATGATTATCTTGCCAAACCATTTCAAACAGAAGAGCTGATCGCCCGTCTTCGCGCGTTGATAAGGCGTGCGTCGGGCAATACTTCCTCTGAGCTGACGGCCGGTCAAGTGCGGCTGGACACCCGGTCTGGGCGGGTGACTCTTAAAGGAGAGCCGGTGAAGCTGACGGCCCAAGAATACAAACTCCTGAGCTATTTGATGCATCACAAAGGCAAGGTGGTAAGCCGAACCGAGCTGATCGAGCATATCTATGATCAGGACTTTGATCGCGATTCAAACACGATTGAAGTGTTCGTGACGCGTATTCGCAAGAAACTCGGCGCAGAAGTGATAACGACGATCCGTGGCCTTGGTTATAGCCTCGACGATCCCGCAGACGCGCCCCGCGCTTAGTCCGCAGGACACCGATTCTGCTTCGCACACCAGCGGGGCGGAGACGGTGACTGCGGCTGACGCGGGTAATACGCAATCTTCGGATGAGGTAAGCGCTGTTCCTGCGAAAGCGGCAGAGGCTGTTCAAGCTCGGCTCCAAACCGGCAGTCTGGCGCGCCGCATGGGCCTCATCGCGGCTGGTTGGATTTTCATGCTGTTGCTGGTCGGCGGGATTGCGCTTGATCGCACCTTAACCAGTCAGGTTGAGCAAAATTTTGATAACCAACTCGAATATGTTCTGACCGCTCTGATCGCTTCTGCCGAAATCGATCCGCAGGGTGATGTCTATCTCTATAATGAGCTGGGCGACCAACGCTTTTTTGAGCCCAATAGCGGCGTCTATTGGCAGGTGAGCGGGGAGGGGTTTGCGCCCTTTACCTCGCGCAGCCTGTGGGACAGCCCGCTGGAACTGAAGGCGGATCACTTCGACAATAATCCGCATTTTTACGATTCGGACCAATTTGAGGGGGAGCCGCTGCGCATTGTTGAGCGCACGGTGATTCTGCCGGCGAGCGAGACGCAGTGGACCTTTGCGGTTGCCTCCGCAACGGAAGAACTCGAAGCGCAGGTCACCAACATTCGCTCAATTCTGGCATGGAGCTTCGCCGTTCTCGGGTTTGGCTTGCTCGCAATGGCTCTGCTGCAAATCCGCGTCGGTCTATCCCCGCTTCGCCGTGTGCGTGCGGCCATTCAGAACTTGCGCTCAACGGGCGAGAACAGGATTTCAGAGCCTTTGCCAACCGAGGTCCAACCATTGGTTCAAGAGCTCAATGGTCTACTCGAACATTCAGAAAAGCAGGCGGAAGAAGCGCGTACACATGCTGGAAATTTGGCCCATGCGCTGAAGACGCCGCTGACGGTTCTGACCAATGCGGCGACGGCCCGTGCGCCGGATTTAGGCGACGCGGTGATCCGCGAAACGCGCACCATGCAGCGGCACGTCGATCACCATCTCGCCCGCGCTCGTGCGGTTGGCAGGCGGGCCGTTGGCCATGCGCGGACCAGCATTTTTGACAGCGCAGAGGCAGTCCGCCGGGCAGTCGAGCGCCTCTATCCCCAAGCGCGTATTGATATCGCTGGCAATCGCACCGCCATCGTTGCGATTGAGCGTCAGGACCTGGATGAGATTCTTGGTAATCTGATCGAGAACGCCGCGAAATATGGCGGCGGCAGTGTCTTCGTTACGGTTGATGCCGAAAGCGAAGACGAGGCCAAAGGCGCGCCATGCGTCATCTGGGTCGAAGACGACGGGATGGGCATTCCTGAGACTGAGCGTGAGCGCATTTTTGATCGCGGTGCGCGCCTGGACACGGGGAAGCCAGGCACTGGACTGGGCCTAGCTATCGTGCGCGATGTTGCCGAGATTTACGGCGGCGGCGTAGAGATTGAGGAAAGCGAAGACCTGGGCGGGGTGCTCATCAAGCTGAGCCTGCCGCGCGCATAGCGTGGAGCGAAATCTCAGCCGTGCCTGTCTTCGCGTGCTTGCTCGTGGTGGCGAATAACCTCATCGATTACGAAGCGCAGAAATTTCTCGCTAAATTCTGGGTCAAGATTGGCGTCTTCTGACAGCGCGCGCAGGCGATCAATCTGGCGTTGTTCGCGATCAGGATCAGCGGGCGGCAAAGTCACTTTCGCCTTATATTCCCCAACTGCCTGAGTGATCCGAAATCGCTCAGCGAGAATATGGATCAAAGCCGCATCGATATTGTCGATACTCTTGCGAAATCCGGCAAGGATGGGATCGGGCTCGTTCGGCAGGTGCGTATCATTGGACATATCGTGCAAAACTAGCAGCAATTGAGCGCTTGCCAAGCGCGTGAGCCTCGCCCACAGCGCAAATATGAGCGCTGAAGTGGTTCAATTGCCGCGCGGAAAGCGGCCTACGCTTGATCCGATGCTGTCTTTGACAGCGCCGGGCATGAATTCCGTTAACACCGTGATCCTGGAACGGATGCAGAGCGAGATCCCCTTGATTCCGCGCCTTGCAGGCCATTTGATCTCCGGTGGAGGCAAGCGCCTGCGCCCGATGCTGACGCTCGCGGGCGCTGAGCTGGTTGGTTATCAGGGCGATCGCCATCACAAGCTCGCCGCCGCTGTGGAATTCATTCACACCGCCACACTTCTCCACGATGATGTGGTCGACGGCAGCGAGCTGCGCAGAGGCAAGGCCGCCGCCAACATTATTTTCGGCAATCCGGCGACCGTCTTGGTCGGCGATTTCCTGTTCAGCCGCGCGTTTGAATTGATGACCGAGGACGGCAGCTTGAAAGTGCTCAAGATCTTGAGCCACGCCAGTGCGGTGATCGCCGAGGGTGAAGTTTCGCAGCTGACTGCTCAGCGCCAGATCAAAACCAGCGAAGAGCAATATCTGCACATCATCGGTGCCAAGACCGCTGCTCTATTTGCCGCTGCCAGTCAGATCAGCGCCGTGGTCGCCGAGTGCAGTGAAGAGCAAGAGCGCGCTTTGGAAGATTATGGCCGCAATCTGGGCGTCGCGTTTCAGCTCGTCGATGATGCGATTGATTACGATTCTGATGCGGCCCAAATGGGCAAAGATCAGGGCGATGATTTCCGTGAGGGGAAGATGACTCTGCCGGTAATTCTGGCCTTTGCGCGCGGCGATGAAGAAGAGCGCTCGTTCTGGAAAGCAGCGATTGGTGGGCACCGCACGTCGGACGAGGATTTGGACCACGCGATTGAGCTGATTGAGCGCCACAATGCTCTTAATGACACGCGCGAGCGGGCGAAGCATTTTGCCCAGCGCGCCATCGATGCAATCTCGATCTTCCCAGATAGTAAAGCGCGCGCGGCAATGGCGGAAGCAGCTAACTTTGCTGTCGCACGGGGATATTGAGCAGGGTCTTGGACCCGCAACTACCCATAGAGCATGTGTTGCCAGACCTGCGCGCAGCCTTGGCTGCGAGCGGCGCGGGTGTGCTAATCGCGCCGCCTGGTGCCGGTAAGACCACTGCGGTTGCGCCAGCTCTGCTGGAAGAGGAATGGTGCACTGGACAAATCATCTTGACCAGTCCGCGCCGTGTTGCTGCGCGCGCAGCGGCAGAGCGGATGGCGCAAATACTGGGTGAGAAACCGGGTGAAACCATCGGCTATTCCACTCGGCTCGACAGCAAGAGCTCTGCGCGAACCCGGATTCTGGTCGTGACAGAGGGCATATTCGTCAACCGCGTGCTTGCCGATCCAGAGCTGCCCGGCGTTTCAGCCGTGCTGTTTGATGAGGCGCATGAGCGGCATTTGGATTGCGATCTTGGGCTGGCACTCGCGCTTGAGGCGCGCAGCGTATTGCGCGAAGATTTGCGTGTCCTTGCCATGTCAGCGACGATTGATGGAGCGCGCTTTTCAGAGCTGCTGGGCAAAGATGCGCCGGTTATCGAGAGCGAGGGGCGCAGCTTCCCACTCACTCTCAGATGGCTGGGCACCAATCCCGCGCAGCCCATTGAAGCACAAACGGTTGAGGCGGTGCTCACCGCGCGGCGTGAAAATGATGAGGGCGATATTCTCGCCTTTCTACCCGGGGTGCGCGAGATTGAGCGTGTTCGTGAAAGGCTTGAGGAGCGCTTGCCAGATACGCCGATATTGCCGCTGCATGGCCAGGTTGATCCAGCGAGCCAGCGAGCTGCTATTAAGCGGGATCCGCAAGGCCGCCGCCGTATTGTGCTGGCGAGCGCTATTGCTGAAACATCGCTGACGCTGGATGGCGTGTCGATTGTCGTCGATTCTGGCCTCGCTCGCTACGCAGAGTTTGACGCGGCCGCGGGAACGCAGCGACTGGTAACAAGAGCTGCAAGCCAAGCGGCTGCGACCCAACGTGCGGGCCGTGCGGCGCGGCAGGGGCCCGGAGTGGCATATCGTTTGTGGGAGGAGCATGGGCATGCGGGACGGCAAGCATTTGCGCCTCCTGAGATAACCAGTGCCGATCTTGCCCCGCTTGTTTTGTCGCTCGCCGCATGGGGCACGCGCGACCCTGCGTCGCTCGCATGGCTGGACGCTCCGCCAGAGGCGGCAATCGCGAGCGCAAGCCAGCGGCTAGAGGCGATGGGCGCGATTGATAACGAAGGCTCAATCACCGACTGGGGCGAGAAAATTGCCGCAATGCCGATGTCACCCGACCAGGCCGCAGCGGTGCTTTATGGCGTTACAAGAGGTGCCGGTGAGGCGAGCGCGCGGCTGGTCATGTTGTTGCAAGAACGTGGATTGGGCGGGCGCGGCGAAGACCTGCTCCAGAGGCTGTCACGCTGGAATAACGACGATAGCAAACGCGCGAGCTCTGCTCGCAAGGTAGCTGATGGTTGGGCGCGCAAGGCAGCGGTGCTGGTGGGCGGGGGAAGTGCCGGCGAGGCGACCGCAGAGGAATGCCTTGCTCTTGCCCGGCCAGATATGATCGCGAAACGCCGCGATAGCAGCGGAGAGCATTGGCTGTCCGTAGGCGGGCGGGGCTTCGTACTCGACCCAGCCTCACCAATTGCGCGGGCTGAATGGATCGTGATTGGTGCAGCCAGCGGACAGGCCAAGGGCGCGCGGATCATGTCGGCGGCGGTCCTGCCCCCACCAGACAGCGGCGGACCGATCCAATCCAAGATTGAGGAACGCCGTATCATCCAGTGGGATGCAGCCAAGAACCGGGCGATGCCGCGACGGGAAACCCGACTTGGGGCGATTACCTTGGCAAGCGGTCCCGATGAAAATCCTGATGAGCAAGCACTTGTGGACATCCTTGTGGAGAAAGCTCTGGAAAGGCTGGAGGAACTGCTGCCTGCGCCCCTGCTCGCGCGTGGTAAATACGCGGGCGTGAATAGCCTGTCTGAAGAGGGTTTGGCAGGGACGGCGGAGATGTGGCTCGTCCCACTACTGACCGAGCGGCGCGATTTGAACCTGAAGCCAGCGCAGCTGACCGAGGCGGTTTTGGGGCAGCTTGATTGGGGCGAGCGGCAAAGGCTCGATAAAGACGCGCCCACCCATTTCATTTCGCCCGCACAGACACGCCACGCGATTGACTATGCCAGTGATGATGCGCCCAGCGTTGAGGTGCGCGTGCAGGCTTTGTTTGGCCTAGATAGCCAGCCAATGATTGGCAAAACGCCGCTGCTGCTAAAGCTCACCAGTCCTGCGGGACGTCCAATCCAATCGACCCGCGATTTGCCGGGATTTTGGCGCGGTAGCTGGGCCGATGTGGCAAAGGATATGAAGGGCAGGTATCCAAAGCATCGCTGGCCTGAACAACCGTGGAGCGAAAAGCCGAGCCTAAAGACGAAAAACGCCTTCAATCGCGAATGAGTTTAGACTATCGCAGGGGCAAGTTAGCGCTGCAGCTTGCCAGATGACGACGCGGCCAATGATTGATGGACTAGGACACAATGTCAGCACGTATTTTCCAGACCCCCAAAAGCGCGATGCAATCGGGCAAAGCCAAGACCGACACTTGGGTGCTCGAATTTGAGCGGTCAGAGGCACTGCGCCCAGATCCGCTGATGGGTTGGAGCGGCAGCGGCGACACGCAGAGTCAGGTGCGTTTGACCTTCCCCGACAAAGATGCGGCGAAAGCCTATGCCGAGAAATACGGAATTCCGGCGCGGGTCCATTCGACCCCGGCTAAGGGACTCAAACTACAGGCTTACGCCGACAATTTCCGCTAAAAGACTGGTGCGCGATTGGCGCATCTCTAAGATCCTATCTTGCCAACCGAGGGCATGATCGCCATATGGCCAGCCGGGAGTCGGGTGGACGTTTGCGTTCGCTCACCGGGTCAGGTCCGGAAGGAAGCAGCCCAGGTGAATTGCGACGGGTCGCTCGGCTCCTTTTTCCATGAAAATGCGGTGGTTTGGTCCGGGAGCGATTTCATGCCGATTTTCTCCAAACACCGCGATGACAAATGCTGCGCCAACGCGTAGCTTGCGCGCGTGACTGATTCCGATCCAGAAATACCCGAAGGCGAAGAGGACAAGCCAAGCGCTGCTGAGTTAGAGGCCGCAGGCCAGAACTCTATGTTTGGCGATCCTGAGCCTGAGCCTGCACCGCCTATTGCGGTTCAGGACAAGCCGTCCGCTAGTGAACAGACTGCTTCGGTCGAACCTGCCCCTGCGGCTGAAGTCTCGCCGCCCACTGCGGCTCCTGCGGAGAAACCCGCGAAGCCAGCGGAGGCTGCCGATAACCAGCCTTACCGCGTGCTGGCGCGCAAATACCGCCCGCAAACCTTCTCTGAGCTGATCGGGCAAGAGCCTATGGTCCGCACGCTCGCCAATGCGATCGAGCGAGACCGGCTGGCGCATGCGTTTTTGATGACTGGCGTTCGCGGGGTCGGTAAAACGTCGACCGCCAGGCTAATTGCCAAAGCGCTCAACTGCATCGGTGCGGATGGCGAGGACGGGCCGACCATTGATCCGTGCGGGCAATGTGAGCCTTGCACGGCGATCGCTCAGGGTCAGCATATCGATGTGATCGAGATGGATGCTGCCTCGCACACCGGGGTCGATGACGTGCGCGAGATTATCGAGGCGGTGCGCTATGCAGCGGTCTCTGCGCGCTACAAGATCTACATCATTGACGAGGTTCACATGCTCTCGCGCAATGCCTTCAACGCATTGCTTAAGACGCTTGAGGAACCGCCTGCGCATGTAAAATTCCTGTTCGCGACGACTGAAGTTGAAAAGCTACCGGTTACCGTGCTCAGCCGGACGCAGCGGTTCGACTTGCGGCGCATTCCGGCGGAATTGCTGGCGACGCATTTCGGCAATATCTGCGCGAAAGAGGGTGTCGAGGCTGAGGCAGAGGCGCTGCACATTATAGCGGGAGCGGCAGAGGGTTCGGTTCGCGATGGTCTTTCGATCCTCGACCAAGCGATTGCGCATGCCGATCTTGAAGAAGGCGGGCAAGTAACTGGTGAGCGGGTCCGCGACATGTTGGGCCTCGCTGACAAGAGCGCTCAGCGGAAGCTGTTGGAGCGGTTGCTGGCGGGCGATGCGCCGGCCTTGCTGGCAGCAATCGATGAGCAATATGCGCTGGGCGTCGAACCGCTCGCTTTGATGCGGGCATTGATGGATCTGGTTCACAAGATCACCGTGGCCCAGGTTTCCGGTGCTGAGGCCGATGCGCCAACCGAAGAAGAGCGCGCAGCGCTTAGCAAGTTTGCGCAGGAACTGGGCGCGGGTCAGCTGCACCGGCTTTGGCAGTTAATGCTGAAGGGTCATGAGGAAGTGCGCCAGGCGCCCGATCCGTTGGTTTCCGTGCAGATGGCCTTGCTGCGCGTGCTTCACGCCTCTGACATGCCGGACCCTGGCAAGCTTGCAAAACGGATAGATGAGATTGCCAAGGCGGGGCCTGCGCCTGCTGCGCCGAATGAAGCGCACGCCGGAGAACCTGCCCCTGCCATGCAATCGGCACCCATTGCGCTCGACTGGGCAAACGTAGTGCGACAAGTCGACGATTCCGGGCAATTGCGCGTGGCGCAAATTATGCGAGACCGAGTTCGAGTGATCGAGCTCGCGCCGGAAAAGCTCGTGTATCAGCGGGCCGATAACTTTGCCGATGATCCGGCACCAGAGATCCGCGAGGCCTTGTTTAAGCTCACTGGTAAGCGCTGGCTGGTTGAAACAGGCGCAGGTGATGCCCAACCTAGCTTACGAGAGCAGGAAGATGCGGAACGCGAAGCAGCAGCCGAGCGCACCCGGTCCGATCCGCTGGTGAAGGCCGCGTTCGAAGCCTTTCCAGAGGCGGAATTGCTCGACCCGAAAGACCAAGCCGCACCCAGCGCTTTGCGCGCCAGCGGCAGCAAATGGAGCTGATGAAGCTATGAAATCGATGGAAGAGATGATGCAGGCCGCTCAAAAGGCCGCAGAGACGATCCAAACCCAAATGAACGATATGCAGGCCAAATTGGACAGCATGGAGGTTGAGGGTCAGGCCGGCGGCGGCCTAGTTAAAGTGCGCGCCACGGCAAAGGGCCGAATCTTGAAGGTTGAGATCGACGATAGCCTGATGAAGCTGGAAGAAAAGCACATGGTCGAAGACCTTGTGACGGCTGCTTTCAACGATGCCCGCGACAAGGCTGATCGCGTTTCAGCAGAAGAAATGAAGCAGATGCAAGGCGGCATAGGCCTGCCAGAAGGTTTCAACCTGCCCGGTATGGGTTGAGGTATCCTGAGCGTTCCCATTGCGGCGCGCATTGAGCGTTCCCATATCCTGAGCCGATACGACAGCTCCAAAAATGCGCTCAATTGGCGCTCATAAAGATAAACGGCAAATTCAATGACACAGCAATTCCCTCTCCTGCCTTTGCGCGACATCGTGGTGTTTCCCGGTATGGTCGTGCCCCTGTTCGTGGGCCGTGACAAATCCGTCGCCGCGCTCGAGGCCGCAATGGAAGCCAGCAAGGATATCTTCCTGCTCGCCCAGCTTGATCCGGGCTGTGATGATCCGGTTGGCGATGACCTTTATGACGTCGGCGTCGTCGCCCAAGTGCTGCAATTGCTGAAATTGCCGGACGGCACCGTTCGCGTTCTGGTTGAAGGGACAGCACGCGCTATGCTTGAAACGTTCCGCGAAGAGGGCGATTATGTATTGGCCGAAGTGGCTCTGCAGGAACCGCAAACGGTCGGCGGTAGCGAAGTCACTGCTTTGATGCGGCAAGTTACGGAACAATTCGCGGAATACAGCAAGCTTAACAAGAAGCTGGGCGATGATGCTGATGTTGATCTCAGCGATGTTGATGATGCAGGCACTCTGGCGGATACAATCGCGGCCGCAATCAATGCCAAGGTTTCCGACAAGCAAGGCCTGCTGACTGAAGCTGATCCTCTGCGCCGTTTAGAACTGGTGATCGCGTTTATGGAAGGCGAGCTGTCGGTTCTTCAGGTTGAGCGGAAAATCCGTGGGCGCGTGAAGCGTCAGATGGAAAAGACGCAGCGCGAATATTATCTCAACGAACAGCTCAAGGCGATCCAAAGCGAGCTGGGTGGAAGCGACGGCGAAGAAGTCGATGAGATCGCTGAACTGACCGAGAAGATCGAAGAGACCAAGCTTTCCAAAGAAGCGAAGACGAAGTCGAAGGCGGAACTCAAGAAACTCAAAGCCATGCAGCCGATGAGCGCAGAGGCGACCGTCATCCGTAACTATCTGGATGTGCTACTCGGCCTGCCATGGGGCAAGAAGTCTCGGCTCAAAAAGGATATTGGTAAGGCGCAGGAGATCCTCGACGCCGATCATTATGGCCTGGAGAAGGTCAAGGATCGGATCATCGAATATCTTGCCGTTCAGGCGCGCACCAACAAGCTGAAGGGGCCAATCCTGTGCCTCGTCGGGCCGCCCGGCGTGGGTAAGACGTCGCTGGGCAAGTCAATTGCCAAGGCAACGGGCCGCGAGTTCGTGCGCCAGTCGCTTGGCGGCGTGCGGGACGAGGCCGAGATTCGCGGCCACCGCCGGACGTATATTGGCTCGATGCCGGGTAAGATCGTCAACAATCTGAAAAAGGCGGGGGCCAGCAATCCGTTGTTCCTGCTCGATGAGATCGACAAGCTGGGCCAAGATTTTCGGGGCGATCCTGCATCGGCTCTGCTCGAGGTCCTCGACCCAGAGCAAAATGGTAAGTTCCAGGATCACTACCTTGAGCTCGATCTTGATCTTAGCGATATCATGTTTGTTACGACGGCAAACTCGCTTGATCTGCCTCAGCCGCTGCTGGACCGGATGGAGATCATCCGCCTCGAAGGCTACACGGAAGACGAAAAGGTTGAGATTGCTCAACGCCATTTGATTGCGAAACAGATCGATGCACATGGCCTGAAGGACGGCGAATTTGAGCTGACCGAAGCGGGTCTTCGCGACCTGATCAGATATTACACTCGCGAGGCTGGAGTGCGGACGTTGGAGCGTGAGATCGCTCGTTTGGCTCGTAAGAGCCTCCGGAAAATACTGGAAAAAGACGCCACCAGCGTGGTGATTACCCCGGATAATCTTGGCGACTTTGCCGGGGTGCGCAAATTCAAGCATGGCATGTCTGAGGACGAGGCCCAGGTGGGCGCTGTCACAGGCCTTGCATGGACCAGCGTGGGCGGGGAATTGCTGACCATTGAAAGCGTCACGACACCGGGCAAGGGCGAGATAAAGACCACCGGTAAGCTCGGCGAAGTAATGACCGAGAGTGTCGCAGCCGCGTTCAGTTTTGTGAAGGCGAGGGCGCCCGTTTACGGCATCAAACCGTCGATCTTTCAGCGTAAGAATATCCATATTCACTTGCCGGAGGGTGCGGTGCCGAAGGATGGCCCAAGCGCTGGTATCGGTATGGTCACGTCGATCGTTTCAACACTGTCGGGTGTCGCTGTGCGTCCAGACATTGCGATGACGGGCGAAGTTACACTACGCGGCCGTGTGCTGCCCATTGGCGGGCTTAAAGAGAAGCTTCTGGCGGCGCTGCGAGGCGGGATCAAAACCGTCCTCATTCCAGAGGATAACGTCAAAGACCTGGTCGAAATTCCAGACAATGTGAAGGAAGGGTTGGAGATCATCCCGGTTAGCCACGTTGATCAGGTTCTGGAGCAGGCTCTGGTCGAGAAGCCGGAGGCGATCGAATGGACTGAGGCGGATGATTTGGCGAGCCAACCGAATCCAGCAGGAGCGGGCGGCGCAACCGCGCACTGACAAAGTATTGGATCAATCCAGACTTGTATAAATGCGACAGCTTTTCAATGCTGCGACGCAGCATTTGCGTATTCCGGCATCGATTCGCCGCAAATGGCCAACATTTGTCCAAAAATGGCGTTTTTCTGCGTGATTTGCCTTTGACAGAACCGTCAAAAAGGTATCATTTGCGCGCTTTCGGAGAGGCGATTCACCGAAAACCAGTTTGAATTGCGAATGAGGGGGTTCCCAGAATGAATAAGAACGATCTGATCAGTGCAGTTGCCGAAACCAGTGGCCTTTCTAAAAGTGACGCGTCTAACGCCGTTGAGAGCGTTTTTAACGCAATTACCAAGTCGCTTTCCGGTGGTGAGGAAGTGCGCCTGATCGGCTTCGGCACATTCTCAGTCGCTAAGCGTAAGGCTTCGACTGGCCGCAACCCGCGCACTGGCGAGCCAATGACGATCAAGGCTTCCAACCAACCTAAGTTCAAGGCTGGTAAGGGCTTGAAGGACGCGGTCAACTAAGGCTGACTGTTCGCAGCACGCATCGCCGCGTTTTACGAAATTGGGCCCCACCAGAGCGATCTGGCGGGGCCTTTCTTCTATGCGCCGTACGCACGTCGTAGAGATTGCTTCATGACCTGCACGCCGCCGCGGGATGCACATACCTTCACTGATCAATGGGACAGATCGACCAATGCAGTTGGCGCGGCCTTTGTGCGCGGTGTGATTTCCCACTCTAGCGTCTGACGGCCCGAGGTGTCGGAAACTTCGGCGACCGGTCCTGCATCTGTGTTGTTCGCCAGGATCCGGCCATCTGTGACAATTCTGAATGTTCCCTCAACCGCCGGAATGTTGGGCATCTCTCCGCCCGGCGCGGTTCCCTCATCGCCCAGCGCCGCCAGCCCTGCCAAGCTGCCCATTCCGCCAAACATTGCTGCCATTGGGTTCGTGTCGCTTTGGGCGGAGAAGCCCGGAGCATTCACGCGAACAACATTGTCATCGCGCAGCACGATCTGAACGAATGGATTGGTGGTCGGCACCTCTTCGATGGTTGGGAATAGGAAGTCATGTGAGAGCTTGCCTGAAACGGTGTATGAGACGTCGTAAACTCCGTCGCCTTTGTCCTCGACACGGTTCCACCCTTTTTGACGCAGCAGCAATTGCCGCAATTCTTCTGAGGCTTCTGGATCAGTCACATCAATACCGCCCATGAAGACCGCCATTGCTTCGGCATCCTTCTTTGCCTTCGCAGCGCGTGCCTCTGCGCCAGCTTCCCAATCCTCGCGTTGCTGTGCCAGCTCTGCTTCCGTGCATTCACGGTCAGAATAGTCCTCTTCATCATAGCATTCGGTGGGCTCAAACTCTCCGCCAGCTGCGCCCATCTGAGCAAGGTCAGACAAGCCTAGGAAGAAGATCTCGCCTTCGTATGTAAAGGTGAAGCTGTCCTCACCGGTGAGCTCCAGCTCAGAGCTGAACTTGCCCGGTGTGATGAAGCATGCGCTGAGCAGCAATGAGAGGCTGGCCAGCATTGCGGCGGCTTTCGCGCGGATGGGCAGGCGGCCCGGTGAGTTGTCAGTCATCAGTCTGTGCTCCCTGTTGCAAGGCCCTTAGGCCCGCGTTGCCGTCGCATATAGCGCAATTGCAGCGGCGTTTGAAACGTTGAGGCTTTCGATCGCTGAGCTGATCGGCAGCTTCGCCAGTGCATCGCAGTGACCTTGGATATTGTGGCGCATCCCTTCGCCCTCTGCGCCCAGCACCAGCGCCACCGGCCCGGTGGGCAGAGCATCGGCCAAGGTTTCGTCCGCTTCACCGGTTAGGCCAATGCGCCAATAGCCAGCTTCGGCCAAGTCCTCCAAGGTCCGCGCAAGATTGACGACCCGCACCCATGGCACCGTCTCCAGCGCGCCAGATGCGGACTTTGCGAGCACGCCGGATTCGGGCGGCGTATGGCGATCTTGGGTAACGATAGCGGCGGCCCCAAACGCAGCGGCAGAGCGCAGGATCGCACCGACATTGTGCGGGTCCGTCACCTGGTCGAGCACCAGGATCGGCCTTGCTGGATCGCCCAGCGCAACCTCGTCGATGAACACCGTCTCCAGCGCCTCGCATTCCAGCACCAGGCCTTGATGGGGCGCGTCTTTCGCAACCAAGCGGGCGAGATCGCTGACATCGGCATATTCCACTGGGAAGTCCGCTGGCAGTTCACCGTCTAGCCCCTCAATCGCTTCGCGTGTCGCCCACAGTTTGCGATGCTTGCGCGCTGGGTTCTTGAGCGCCGCCTCAACCGGATGCCGCCCCCATAGGCGCGTTTGCCCCGCCGATGCCCGGCCAGACCCGCGTCCGCCCTTCATTCGTCCCGCTCTGCCTCTCAGCGCTTTTTTGCGTTCTGGTCGCGCCATGATGGCTCCTGTTTCCTGACTTAGTTTGCTCCCCTGCCAGCAGCCCCATTGACAGGCAAGCGCCGCTTCGCCATTGGGGCGCCTCTCGGCATGACGAGCCTGTGAGGGCACGCTCAATTTCCCGCAAGGTATGTGGACAGGTGGCCGAGTGGTTAAAGGCAGCAGACTGTAAATCTGCCCGCGCAAGCGTACATAGGTTCGAATCCTATCCTGTCCACCACCTGCCTTGTCTCTCATAGTTGCGAAACTGCGTACCTTCTCGTGATCCCAATGGGCGCTGGAACACGTTTGCGTTTTTCGAATCTGTGACTTTTACGGGAAAGTACGCGTTTCCATTGGTTTACGCGCAAAATGCAACGTGACGTTGTGACTTTTGGGATTTGAACATGTTTTGTGTGCCTGCTGCGCGCACAAGAATGTCCCCGAGCAACGCAAATACGCCGCCGTCAACAAACGATATCCACCATATGAAAGAGCCGCGATCTGACTAGAGTAAGCCGCACAGGTAGGAAAACGCTCACGTCTTGCAATCTCTCAAATAATTGCACGATGTCGAAAACGTACAATCAATGCAGCGTGTTATGGCTAAGGTTGCCCTTTAATCAACAGGGAGGGGTGCGGGAATACAATCCAACGTAAGCGATAACAGAATTGGATAATCGGGCCGCTTGCGCACCATCCCTTCGCGTTTGGAAGAAGGGAAATACACATGAAGAAGCCACTATTGCTGTCGAGCGTTCTTTTGGCGGGCATCACCGTATCATTGCTTGCCGTGCCGCAAGATGCACGCGCAGATGATTGCCTGCTTGACCGCGACGATGATGGCGTCGTGGATGCTGGCACCGACACTGATGCAGGGGCGAATTCCAATGACGAAGACCTAGCTCTTGCATGCGGACGTGCAGCGCAAGCTACCGGAACGCAGGCTACGGCAATCGGCGCTTTGACCACTGCCACACAATTAAATGCGACAGCAGTCGGCGCAGGAGCTGATGCCAGCGGTAGCTCGTCAACTGCCTTAGGCGGATTTAGCACTGCGTCTGAAGGTTTTAGCACAGCCGTTGGTGCTTCAAGCCAAGCTACCGGCAGTAGCGCAACTGTGATCGGAGGATTCGCTGAAGCCAGCGCTGCCAATACGACTGCGGTAGGCGTGTCTGCTGATGCGATTGGAGAAAACAGTACAGCACTCGGCGCGTTCGCTGGCGCTTCTGGCGCGAACTCGATCGCCATCGGTTCGGACAGTGAAGGAAATAATGCTGGTGCAGTAGCTGGAGGCGCAAATTCGATTGCCGTAGGTGTAGAAGCATCGGCGAGCAATTTTGGTGCGACGGCGATTGGCACCAACAGTGTGGCTTCAGGCGGTGAAAGCATCGCGCTTGGTTCCGAAAGCCTGGCAAGTCAGGGCGGTAGCGTCGGCATTGGCGTGGCAGCCCAATCAACGGGCCTGCTTAGTACCGCTCTCGGCTTTGTGGCGGTCGCAGGCGGCGAAGACTCTGTTGCTCTTGGTGCGAACACGACTGCGTCAGCCAATTCTTCCATCGCGATTGGTAGTAGTACGAGTGCCACGGGCGCTGCTTCGATTGCGATTGGCGGTGATGGCAATGATGCTGACGGCCGCGGCGCGCAGGCGAGCTTTGACCGTGCGAGTGCGTTTGGTTCGGATGCTCAGGCGCTGGGCGTGAACGCAACGGCGCTGGGTAATAGAGCCAATGCTGGGGGTACCGATGCGGTTGCGATTGGCGTGCGTGCTTCTGCGGTGATCAACTCCACTGCGATTGGTGAGCTTGCCAATGCAACTGGCGGTCAGTCGGTTGTGGTTGGCTCTCAAGGCAGCGCGGCGGGTGCGGGTAACACTGCGGTTGGGTTTCTTGCCAGCACCGCGGGCAACCGCTCAACTGCTGTGGGCGTTTTGGCCTCGGCCACAGGGTCCAACAGCACAGCGGTGGGTTCTAACTCCACCGCCTCGGAGAACTTCTCCACCGCAGTGGGCTTTCAGGCGACGACGACCGCCGCCAATCAGGTTGCCCTGGGCGGTGCGGGCAGTTCAGTTCGCATTGGCGACATTGATGCCAGTACAGCGGCGCAGGTTGGCCCTGTTGATGCAGTGACGGTGGATGCCAATGGCACGCTGGGCCGCCAGAGCGTTGCCACCGCTGCCTCGGTCGACAATGTCCGCCGCGCCCTCAACACCGTTTCACAAGTGGGAACCGCTCAGTTCGATGCGCTGTCAGGAAGGGTGCAAGACCTCAGCTTCCAACTCCAGGACCTCGACGAACGCACCAGCGGCGGTATCGCAGCGGCAATGGCCATGGGCAGCGCGCCAATCGTGCCAGGCAAGAACATCTCGCTGACTGTGGCGGCCTCAACCTATCGCGGTGAGCAAGCCTTTGCGGGATCGCTCACCGGGCGGCTAACAGACAGTTTCTACATCTCTGCTGGGATCAGTGGGAATACAGGTGACGACAGCGTTGGTGCGCGTGTTGCAGGGACCATCGGGTTCTAAGACCGCATAAGAATAGCAAGATTGAAGACGGGGCTTGGCGTTGCTGAGTCCCGTTTTTCCTTGCGGAATTGCGAAGCTGGGGCGTGGACGTTCGTCTGCTTGCTCTTGCCCCAGCACATATGCCTGCTTAATTGCAGCCTATGCGCACCTCTCCAGATATGACCCATCGCCCCGTCATTTCAGGCACTGGCCTGTATACGCCGGAAGAATCGATCACCAATGAAGAGCTGGTTGAGAGCTTCAACGCCTTTGTTGACCGCCACAATGCAGAGCATGCCGAGGCGATTGCCGTGGGCGAAGCGGAAGCGCTGACCTACAGCTCGGTCGAGTTCATCGAAAAGGCGAGCGGGATCAAAGCGCGGCATGTGCTGAGCAAGGCCCCAATCCTTGCGCCAGACACCATGTCGCCGCGCTGGGACGAGCGGCCTGATGGTGAATTGTCGGTCATGGCAGAGATCGGTGTGATCGCGGCGCGTGAGGCCCTAGCAAGGGCAGGACGCGAGGCCAAAGATGTGGACGCGGTGCTGTGCGCGGCCTCCAACATGCAGCGCGCCTATCCGGCGATGGCAATCGAGATCCAGCAGGCGCTGGGCATTGATGGGTTCGGTTTTGATATGAATGTCGCGTGCTCATCGGCGACATTCGGCATTCAAACAGCAGCGGATTATGTCCGCGCGGGCAATGCGAAAAGCGTGCTGGTCGTCAGCCCGGAGATCACCTCCGGTCACCTCAATTGGCGGGACCGTGACAGCCACTTCATCTTTGGCGACGTCGCGACCGCCGTGCTGGTCGAGGATGCGGCGATTGCTCCGACAGAACATTGGGACATTCTTGGCACAAAACTGAAGACAGTGTTCTCCAACAATATTCGCAACAATTTCGGCTTTCTCAATCGGGCGACGCCAGAGACCGCAGGGACCGCAGACAAGCTGTTCGTGCAAGAAGGGCGCAAGGTGTTCAAGGAAGTCGTGCCGATGGTTGCGCAGATGATCCTGGACGAAGCAGAGCGGCTCAAGATTGATCCCAAGACGCTGCGCCGAATGTGGCTGCACCAGGCTAACTCCGGCATGAACCGGCTGATCGCGCAAAAAGTGCTGGGTCATGAGGCGAGCGATGACGAAAGCCCTACGGTGCTAGACACCTATGGCAACACATCAAGCGCGGGTTCGATCATCGCCTTCCATTTGCACAGCGAGGATATGAAGGCGGATGACACCGGCCTCATCTGCAGCTTTGGCGCGGGCTATTCTGCTGGAACAGTGTTCGTGCGTAAGGCTGCCTGATCACGAGCTTCGAGGAAGCGGTCCCAGGCGGCAATGATCTGCTGAGCGCCCCACCAGATTGCAGATACGGCGATTACCGAGACAAGTCCGTCGACCGCGTAGTGATACGCGAGGTGTACGCTGCTGATCCAGGTGATCACGAAGAACGCGGCGAAGAATAGGCCGAGGCGCGGTGAAATTTGGCGCATGGCGAGCCAGTACAGAAACGCAATTGCAACATGCATGGATGGCATGGCGGTAATCCCGCTGCCCAGGCCATTTGCATCAGCGTGGAACCATTCGATCAACATGTCTTGTACCCTGAGGGTCATGACCGGGATCTGCTCGTTCGCGGCGTTGAGATAGGCCATTTGCTCATCAAAGCGGGTGTCGCCGAGCAAGGGGCCGACGAATACGGGGCCGACAGAGGCAAGCCAGGTCGCCATCGCTCCGCCCACTAAAGTCCAGCTAAGCACATAGGATAGGAAGAAGCGCCTGCGCAGTCGGCTGTCGACCTTGGTAAAGGCAAAGTAGAGCACGCCGGGATAGAGCAGCAGAAACCACAGCTGATAGAGCAGCGCGAGGAATGCCGTGACGACCGGGAAACCCAGCGCTGGTTGGAGCACTTCCCAAGCATCATTGCCAAAGAAGATCGCGCGGTCCCAATCGACGAAAGTGTCATCCCAAGTGTAGTCATTGAACAGTGGGATGGCGGCCTTCATCTTCGAAAAGAACGGCAGCAACACAATTGCAACCGTCAGCATCGGTAGGCCAGCCAGAGCAGTGCGTTTAAATTCCGGCGTGGAATAGCGCGCTTTGAGAAAGGCCACCGGGCTGTCCGGGCGATGTTTATAGAGCTGGCGTCCTGCATCAACCGCCGCGATGACGATCAGGAACATGCCGAACAGGCGCAGGTTGACCCATATGCCAATGAAGCTCGGCGCGATTCCCCGCGCAGCGAGCAGCCCAATGCACAACGCCATCAACGCCAAACCAATCACATAGATCGGTGTTTCACTGCGCCAGCGCGGCAAAATGATATCCCTCATCTCAATCATGGTTGCGCGATTTACGGTAAATAGATCACTAAAGAGTGAATGAATGCGTGTGCTTAGTGGGGTTTTGGAATGCGCCAATCCATCGCAACTGCACGATAAAGCTGGGTGCAGAAATCGCGGCATTGCTTGCGAGGGCGCAGCTCAGCTCCTAGATGGCTCGGATGGCCGGAGAAATACTCGATAACGAAGGACGCGGTGATGTCAGCTGGAGCTGGCCGCCGATCCACCCCGAAGGACGCAAATATGGCGTGATTGCGGTTGTGATCAGCCTCTTCTTCCTAAGCCCATGGGTTGATTGGGAGATCATCGGTTGGCCGCTCTTGGCCTTATCTGCCGGGGTGTTCGCATTCTTCCGCGATCCAGAGCGGGTCGTGCCGCAATCGGACAATTCGATTGTCGCGCCCGCTGATGGCCTCGTCTCGTTGATCACGCAGACAGAGCCTCCGCCTGAGCTGACCATTGATGACGGGTCGGGTACGCCAGGCCTGCCTGAAGGGCCGGTCACTCGAATTTCGATTTTCATGAGTGTGTTTGATGTTCATATCAATCGCGCACCCATTGCGGGCGCCATTCGCCGCGTGATCTACATTCCGGGTAAGTTCGTGAACGCAGACCTTGATAAGGCGAGTGAAGAGAACGAGCGCCAGCATATTCTGGTGGATCGCGGCGACGGTGTGCAGATCGGCTTCACTCAGATCGCTGGCCTTGTTGCGCGCCGGATTGTGCCATTCGTGAAACCCGGCGACACCGTGGCCAAGGGGCAGCGCGTCGGTCTGATACGCTTTGGCAGCCGGGTCGATGTCTATTTGCCTGCGGGCACAGCGCCGAAGGTTCTGCTGGGTCAGAAAATCATCGCTGGCGAAACGATTTTGGCTGAACTCGGCGAGCAGAAATTGCTCGAAGGCATTTCTCAGTGAGGGAACCCACTGGCCTATCTGGGCAGGATGACAATCAGGCCGAGATAGCTAAGGGGGCACCGCGTGTCGGCCCGAAAGCTGCAGAGGATGAAGGGTTGCCTGGCGCAGCCGATCCCAAGGGCTTGTCGCTTAGGGCGATGCTACCCAATGCAATCACGGCTGGCGCATTGTGTGCGGGCCTGACCGGGATACGCCTTGCCATCACAGAGCAATGGGCGCTGGCGATCCTGGCTGTGATCCTGGCGGGCGTTCTTGACGGGGTCGATGGGCGTATTGCGCGGCTGCTCAACGCTCAGTCGCGCTTCGGCGCTGAACTCGACAGTCTAGCCGATTCGCTTTCATTCGGCATGGCACCAGCGATCATTTTGTATTTGTGGGTGCTGCAAGACCTGCCGCGTTTCGGCTGGTTTGCCTCACTCGCTTTTGCGATCTGCTGTGCTGTTCGTCTGGCGCGCTTTAATGCGCAAATTGATGTCGATGATCAGCCCCACAAGTCAGCTGGCTTTCTTACCGGAGTTCCTGCGCCCGTTGGGGCAGGGCTGGCCTTTCTGCCATTCTATTTCTGGATCGAGACCGGCAATGAGGCGTTTCGCGATCCATTGCTGATTGCGATCTGGCTAACGGTCATCGCATTTCTGCTGATTTCCAACATGGCGACGCTCAGCTGGGGGTCGCTGCGTCCGCGCCGGGCGATCAGGCTGTCGGTGATTGTGATTTCGGCGATGGCGTTTGCCGCGCTACTGTTGGAGCCATGGTGGCTGCTGATCACGATCAGCATCGGCTATCTGGCGCTGATGCCTTACGGACTAATCAAATATGGGCGGATTAAGCGGCAGCGACGTCTTGCAGCGCAGACAGACGGTTAGGCAGGCGGCGCGCAAACGGCCGAGTGGCTGACCCGCGATAGCCCGATGCGGCAGGACGCAAACGAACTTCAGTAGCCTCCACGTGAGGAACAAAGCCCGCATCGGCTAGGCTGCGTTCACGCTTAAGTCCAATAAAGGCGTTGCGCAGGCGCAGGCCGCTATCTGTAAGGCTCACAAAAACGCTCAGGGTCGCTGCGACAAACAGGCTGGCCAGCAGATAGAAAATCATGGAATTGCTCCTTCACGCCTTCATTCGTTGGAACGCATGATCAGGTTACATATCCTGTCGTTCCATATTTGTTCTGAATACCTTGTTCACTAGGTGTTCCGCTGCGTCAAGCACTTTTGTTCCACTTGTGTTCTAAATGCACTCTTTGTACTAGATTTTGTGGGAGATGGGCGCTAATGGCCCCTCCATCGTAGGAACAGATGAGGCGAATCGTCTCGTTCTGATTGTGCGAAATTCACATGGAAGGCGCTTCATACCGGTGCCGCTGGAGGGCTCTCCACCAGCAGGTTCCTTGCCTTCCAGAGGACTAACCGGAAAGGAATTACCTATGGCGGCCACTACCGTCACGATGCAGCAATTGATTGAGGCCGGCGCACACTTCGGCCACCAGACCCACCGCTGGAACCCGCGGATGAAGCCGTATATCTTCGGCGCCCGCAACGGTGTTCACATCATTGATCTGTCGCAAACCGTGCCATTGTTCGCACGCGCGCTCGACTTTGTTGAGCAAACGACCCGCGCAGGCGGCAAGGTTCTGTTCGTTGGTACAAAGCGTCAGGCACAAGAGCCGATCGCTGAAATCGCCCGCGCGTCAGGCCAGCACTTCGTCAATCACCGTTGGCTCGGCGGCATGCTGACCAACTGGAAAACCATCAGCGGTTCGATCAAGGAAATGAAGTCGCTTGAGGAAAAGCTTTCGGGCGACACCAGCGGTTTCACCAAGAAAGAAGTTCTGCAGCTCACGCGTAAGCGCGACAAGCTGGAACTGTCACTTGGCGGTATCCGCGACATGGGCGGCATTCCGGACGTGATGTTCGTGATTGATGCCAACAAGGAAGAGCTGGCCATTAAAGAAGCCGCTGTTCTGGGCATTCCTGTGATCGCAGTGCTCGACACCAATGTTGACCCAAGCGGCATCGCATTCCCAGTACCGGGCAATGATGACGCAACCCGCGCAGTGCGCCTGTATTGCCAGGCGATTGGCGATGCGGCTGTTGCTGGCCGCGGCGGCGCGGCTGCGGCGTCTGGCGCAGACATTGGCTCCATGGAGCAGCCACCTGCAGAAGCACCGGCAGCCTAATCACAGGCCGCCTCGCCAGCGCACCAAACCCGCGCTGGCACACTCACTGATAAACGCGCCGGGCATCCTGATTGGGGCCCGGCGACCAATTTATTTTTTGAAGGAATTCAGAAATGGCCGATTTCACCGTCGCTGACGTGAAGACACTGCGTGAAAAAACAGGCGCAGGCATGATGGACGCCAAAAAAGCCCTTGTTGAAGCGGGCGGCGATATTGAAGCTGCCGTTGACGCCCTGCGCGCCAAAGGCCTTGCAACCGCACAGAAGAAATCCAGCCGCACCGCAGCAGAGGGCCTTGTTGGCGTAGCCGTATCTGGCACGTCGGGCGTAGCTGTCGAAGTGAACTCTGAGACAGACTTCGTTGCGAAGAATGACCAGTTCCAGGACTTCGTGCGCAAGACCACAGGCGTCGCTCTGACGCTGGGCAGCGACGATGTCGAAGCGCTGAAAGGCGCAGCTTACCCAGATGGCGGCAGCGTCTCTGACAAGCTGACCGACAATGTTGCGACCATCGGCGAGAACCAGCAGGTTCGCCGGATGAAGAGCGTTTCTGTCGAGCAGGGTTCTGTTGTTGCGTACATGCACAACGCCGCAGCCGACAATCTCGGCAAGATCGGCGTTCTGGTTGCTCTGGAAAGCGCAGCAGGCGCAGACGTGCTTGAGCCGCTTGGCAAGCAGCTGGCGATGCACATCGCCTCGATGTTCCCGCAGGCGCTCAATGCTGACGGCCTGGATGCCGACGTGATTGCTCGTGAGCGTGCAATCGCTCAGGAAAAAGCAGCGGAGAGCGGCAAGCCTGAGAACGTGCAGGAAAAGATGGTCGAAGGCGCGATCAAGAAGTTCGCGAAAGAGAACGCTCTGCTCAGCCAGATGTTCGTGATGGACAACAAGGCGACGGTTGAAGAAGTTGTCGCTCGCACCGGCAAGGAAGCTGGTTCAGAGATCGTCCTGAAGGATTACGTCCGCTTCCAACTCGGTGAAGGCATCGAGAAGGAAGAAGAAGACTTCGCCGCAGAAGTCGCTGCGACGCTTAAGGGTTAAGCTTCAATCGCTTCATTGGCCCATGCGGCCATACAATTTCTGGCCGTCGGACCTGTCATGGGTTCGGCGGCCGAATTGTTATGGGCGTCGAATGCGAACGGCCGTTGACGTTCCAAACTCGTCTCCTGTTCAGTGCCGCGAAAGATAGTCCGACTATCTTATTCGATATAAATGAGGGGTTTAACGCAATGAAAAACGTCAAAATGGGTTTGCTTTCTTTCGGACTTGCCTACGCGGCTTTATTGCCAGCTACAGTTAGCGCCAAAGAAACAAACTCCGAGGTCGTTCCCTTTGAGAAACTCTGTGATGCCGAAAGCCGTCCTTACTTGAAGCTATGCAATTTCTTGGAAAATGCTGACGAGGTGATTGGGTTTGAAGAGACGGTAAGTCTGACCGGAGATCCGAATTCCTATGTCGTGCTAGCCAGATATGACGACGACTGGAGTATATATGCTCGCGGTGTTTTTCGTCATCCTTCGCAGGACGCAGAAGGTTCTTGGACAACGGAGACTCGCGCAGTCACCCGACGGATTTCAACTGAAATGATGGCGAAATTCTATGCGTCACAAGCGTGGCGAGGCGATAAGGAACAGGAATCCAAACCTGCCCAACGCCCAAAAATTTGCCTTGATGGTGCGGGCTTTACCATCGGCATAAAAGGTTCTGATTTACAAACAGGATCAGACCCAAAAATAGTAGCGAGACGGTTTTTCTGTTCTAGCAAGACGGGTTTTAACGAGATGAAGCTAGATCTCCAGAAACTCGCAGTTGAAAAAGATCCCGAGATGGCGAAGTTTTTCCCTAGTGCCGTCAGGAACCTGACTGGTCTAGGTCGGGGCGATTAGCAAAGTCTCATCGCCGCACCGCTCTAACCTCGATCAGCCAAATTTCCGGCTTCGTGAACAGGCGTATTGGCAGCAGGCTGGTGCCTAGTCCCGCGCCAGTGATGAGCGTCTTGCCGTGCTGCTCCACCACGCCGCAGGCGTAGAGATCGCCGTAGTCTGACATGGTCGCGGGCGCGCCGCCCCACGGGTAGGCGATCTGTCCGCAGTGGGTGTGTCCGGCCAGCACGAGGTCGAAATTCACCGGAACCTGCGGAAAGATGTCCGGGCTATGGGTGAGGGCGATGCGCGGGCCGGTTAGCGCTGACATCCCCTCCAAAGCCAGCGGCAGATTGGCTTTGCCGGTATAGTCATCATCCACACCGGCAATCGCGAGCGGCCCGATTTGCGCCGCCTCATTGGCGAGCACTGTCATGTTCTCAATTGTCGCAAGCTCGCTTTCAAGCCCCGGCCAATCAAACCAATGGTCATGATTGCCGGGTACCAGCACCGTGCCTAGCGGCGCGTCGAGCTCACTGAGCGGAGCGACAATCTCCTGGGCGGTGTAGATATGCGTGGCGGTGCGCTTCTCGCTCACCAAATCACCCGCAATCGCGACCAGATCTGGCTCCAGCGCGTTAATCTGCGCGACGATTTCACTCAATCGGCTGGGCGACATATCAGGCCCGGCGACGTGAATATCACTGATCAGGGCAATGGTGATCGGTGCTGCGCCCGGCGACAATTCGTCGCTCTCGACGACATGGCGTTCAACCGCGGGTGCGCCCATCGTATCGAACCATGCCTTTACGGCCAGTACCAAGCCAATCACGAGGGCAAGCAAGAACAATCGGCGGATCATTGGGGTCCCTTTGTCGGCCTATCGCCAATCTTCGAAACGCAGCATTCACAGCTTTTGCACGCTCATGCAAACCCACAGGCGGCGTAATTACCGCTAACACTCTTGGCATCACAACGCCTGCCGGATAAGGGCGGGGGGCAAAGACACATTCTGCCAGAAAGCAAACCACCCATGGCCCTTCCCGAAATGAAACGCGTTCTCTTGAAGCTCTCAGGCGAGGTGTTGATGGGGGAACAGGATTACGGGATTGATCCCGCTTATGTCGCGCGGCTGGCCGAGGAAGTGAAGGCGGCAAAAGACACGGGGTTGGAAATTTGCCTGGTCATTGGCGGCGGCAACATCTTTCGCGGTGTTGCGGGTGCGGCACGCGGGCTTGACCGGACCACCGGCGATTACATGGGGATGCTAGCCACCATCATGAATGCGCTGGCGATGCAAAATGCGCTGGAGCAGTTGGGCGTGCCGACCCGCGTGCAATCGGCCATTCCGATGAGCACCGTATGCGAGCCCTATATTCGCCGCCGTGCAGAGCGCCATCTTGAGAAGGGCCGGATCGTGATTTTTGCCGCCGGCACTGGCAATCCCTTCTTTACCACAGATACCGGCGCGGCCTTGCGCGCAGCAGAGATGAACTGCGATGCCTTGATGAAGGGCACCAGCGTTGATGGCGTCTACGACAGTGACCCGAAAACAAACCCGGATGCCGCGCGCTTCGATGCGATTTCCTATGACAAAGTGCTGTCTGACAATTTGAAGGTGATGGATGCAACCGCCGTTGCCCTTTGCCGCGAGAACAATATCCCGATAGTGGTGTTCTCAATCCGTGAAAAAGGGAACGTCGTGCGCGTGCTTGATGGCGGCGGCGTACAAACAATTGTGAAAGAGGAAGCCTGACCTATGGCTCAATATGACAAGGCCGATATCGAGCGCCGGATGAACGGCGCAGTGGAATCACTGAAGGGCGATCTGGGCGGTTTGCGCACGGGCCGGGCCAATGTCAGCCTGCTCGATCCAGTGGTTTGCGAAGTCTACGGCGCGATGATGCCGCTGAGCCAGGTAGCGACCGTGTCTGCACCAGAGCCGCGTATGCTGAGCGTGCAAGTGTGGGACAAGGCGAACGTGAGCGCGGTTGAGAAAGGCATCACTAAGGCGAACCTTGGCCTGAACCCGATGACTGATGGCCAGACCGTGCGTCTGCCAATGCCAGACCTGACCGAGGAGCGCCGCAAGGAACTCGCCAAGCTGGCTGGTCAATATTCTGAGAACGCCAAGATCGCGATCCGCAATGTCCGCCGTGATGGGATGGAATCGCTCAAAGCGGATGAGAAGAGCAAAGACATCTCAGAGGACGAGCGTAAGCGGCATGAAGAAGACGTGCAGAAGCTGACCGATAAATATGTCGCCGAAGCCGACGAGGCAGCGGCCAAGAAAGAACAGGAGATCCTGACCCAGTAAGGTCAGGCTCTGATGGGGAAGCAATCAGAGGCCAGTCGCGCCCAGCATGTCGCGATCATTATGGATGGCAATGGCCGGTGGGCGGAGAAGCGTGCCTTGCCGCGCGCCGTTGGCCATCAGCGCGGTGTTGAGGCGGTGCGCGAACTGGTGCGCAATGTGGGCGGAATGGGACTCGATTGTCTCACGCTCTATGCGTTTTCATCGGAGAATTGGAAACGACCCGATGAAGAGGTCGATGATCTGATGAACCTGATGCGTAAGTTCATCAAATCAGACTTGCCCGAATTTGTCGCCAATGACGTGCGCCTCAAAATCATCGGTGATTGGCGAGGTCTGGCGCCGGATATCGTCGCCATGCTTGAAGACGCTTTGGAGCAAACCTCTAGCGGGTCAAACACGTTGGCGGTTGCACTCAATTATGGTTCGCAAAACGAGATTGCGCGCGCTGCTGCAAAGGCTGCGGCGATTGGCGATGTTACGCCAGAGGCGATTGCAGCGCATCTCGACACGGCTGATTTGCCGCCGCTCGACCTATTGATCCGCACCAGCGGCGAGGTTCGCCTATCGAACTTCCTATTGTGGCAATCGGCCTATGCCGAAATGCTGTTCATCGATACGCTTTGGCCGGACTTCAAACCGGCGCATTTGCAAGAAGCGTTGGATAACTTCGCGCAGCGGGAGAGACGCTTTGGCGGACGCTGATGGTATGACTGGCGAAGAGGCGGATAAGCTAGCCTCTAAAAACACAGACCTGCCGGTGCGGCTTGCCTCAGCCGTCGTGATGGTGGGCGTGTCCTGTATTGCGCTGTGGCTCGGCGGTTGGTTCTGGATCGCGTTTGTTGCGCTGGTCGCGGGATTGGTTCTGTGGGAATGGAATCTGCTGGCAAAGGCATTTGCGAAATCGCCGCTAACCGAGGTGCTTTGGCTGTTCTTTGGCGCGATCTATGTCGGCGGCGCGGCGCTGGCCATGGTTGAAGTCAGGCAAAGCTATGTGCCGTTTTTTATGCTCATCGGCTTTATCCTGCCGGTTATTGCGGTTGATGTTGGAGCCTATTTTGCGGGCCGCGCGATTGGCGGACCCAAGATCGCACCGCAGATCAGCCCGTCAAAGACTTGGGCGGGCCTAGGCGGCGGGATTGTCGCGGCCAGCGTGGTTGCGATCTGCGTGCAGTATTTCTTCCCTGAGGCCGGGCATTTTGGCGAGGTGCCATCGGAAGGCTTTGGATCTCGCAAACCTGGTCGGTCCTCTGGCGGCTGGCACGTTAATCGCGGTGCTCGCGCAGGCAGGCGATTTCTTTGAAAGCTGGATGAAACGGCGCGCAGGCGCAAAGGATTCCGGCAAGCTCATACCCGGCCATGGCGGTGTGTTTGACCGGCTCGATGGCTTTATCGCCGTGTTCTTTGTGCTCGCATGCACGCGAGATCTTCTTAGGGTAGCATCGGTGGCCCGCTCGATCACAATTCTTGGTGCAACGGGGTCCGTGGGGGCCTCAACGCTCGATTTGATCCGGCGCAATCGCGATGACTGGCAGGTTGAGGCGCTCACTGCGAATTGCTCGGCAGACGAACTCGCCGCCCTGGCGCGCGAGTTTGATGCGCGGATCGCGGTTGTCGGTGATGAGAGTTGCCTTGGCGATCTGCGCGCGGCTCTGGGCGATAGCGGGATCGAGGCGGCAGGCGGCGCGCAGGCGCTATGCGATGCGGCGGCGCGCGGCGCCGATCTGACGGTTGCGGCGATTGTTGGCTGCGCTGGGCTCGCTCCAACGATGGCAGCGATAGAGCAGGGCGGGGTGGTCGCGCTCGCCAATAAGGAAGCGCTTGTTTCCGCCGGTGACGTCATGACGGCAGCGGTTGCGAAATATGGCGCGACCTTGCTGCCCGTCGACAGCGAGCACAATGCGATCTTCCAATGTCTTGCGGGCAATGACATGGCTGATGTCGCGCGCATTACTCTCACGGCCAGTGGCGGGCCCTTTCGCGAATGGACGCAGGCTCAGCTTGATGCTGCAAAGCCAGAGCAAGCCGTCGCACACCCCAATTGGGATATGGGCGCGAAGATCAGCGTCGACAGCGCGACCATGATGAACAAGGGACTGGAGTTCATCGAGGCGCACCACCTGTTTCCCGTTGGGCTGGACCGGCTCGGGATCGTTGTGCACCCGCAAAGCGTTATTCACTCTATGGTTGAGTATAAAGACCGCTCGACGCTTGCGCAGCTCGGCCCGTCCGACATGCGCGTGCCGATCGCATCTTGCCTAGCCTATCCCGTACGAATGGAAACGCCGATGGAGCCGCTCGATCTGCCAAGCATTGGCGAGCTGACTTTCTTCACCACAGACGAGGCCCGTTTTCCTGCCACCCGGTTGGCGCGTGAGGCGATCCATGCTGGCGGCGGGGCTCCGGCAACGCTGAATGCTGCGAACGAAGTGGCGGTCGCCGCGTTTCTGGCTGGTCAGATTGGGTTCACCCGGATTGCCTTAGTGGTCGAGGATGTCTTAAATCGCTATAGCGTGGCGGCGCCGCAAGGATTGGATGATGTGTTGAGCATCGATACCGAGGCCCGCGTGCGCGCCCGCGAATTATTGGAAAGCTCTGCTCTTGTTTGAATCGCCCCCTTTCTGGATGTACGCCGCCGGCTTCATATTGCTGCTGGGGCCGCTCGTCACAGTGCACGAACTGGGGCATTATCTGGTCGGCCGATGGTTCGGCGTGAAGGCAGAGGCGTTTTCGGTCGGCTTTGGCAAAGAGCTGTTTGGCCGCACGGACAAGCATGGCACGCGTTGGAAGCTCTCGGCATTGCCGCTCGGCGGCTACGTCCAGTTTAAGGGTGATATGAACCCGGCGAGTGTGCCTGATCCCAATGCGCCGGTGGAGCCGGGAAACTTTCAGAGCGCGGCTCTGTGGAAGCGCGCGCTGATTGTCGCCGCTGGCCCGGTCACGAACCTGCTGGTGGCAATCGCGATTTTTGCTGCATTCTTCACTATCTATGGTCAGCCAAAGATCGAAAGCGAAGTCGACACCCGGCAAATTGGCGAATTTGCTGAAGAATCCGCCGCGCGCGATGCTGGCCTCGAAGTCGGTGATCTAATCGTCGAGATCGATGGGGAAGCGATCACAGACTTTGAAGGTATCCGCGAGAATGTCGCGCTTTATCCAAACAGATCGATTGTCATCGGTGTGGAGCGCGATGGCGCCGAGCTGGATATTCCGGTGACAATCGCCAGCGTTGAGCAGACCGATAATTTCGGAAACACGGGCACGATTGGCCTGATCGGGGTTGCTCCGGTAGAGGCTGAATATGTCTTTAAAGACGTCGGTATCCTGGAATCCATCCCGCTCGCAGCCAGCCAATGCTGGGAAATCACAAAGATGATGGTGACCGGGATAAAACAGATTGTGGTCGGCGACCGCTCGATCAAAGAGCTGGGCGGGCCTGTAAAGATTGCCAAATTCTCTGGCGAGCAATTGAGCCTGGGTCTGGTCGCATTCGTGAACTTCGCAGCTTTGATCTCGCTTAATTTGGCATTCATCAACGTCTTGCCAATCCCTGCACTCGATGGTGGCCACTTGGCATTTTATGCTGCGGAAGCGGTTCGAAAGAAGCCGGTGGGGCCACGAGCGACCGAATATGCATATCGTACCGGGATAGGTTTGGTGCTGGTATTCATGGTGGTCGTGACGGTAAACGACCTCGTTTCGCTGCCGGTCTTTGGACCACTATTTGGCAGTTAACCGGGGAAAGGGGGCCGGTGAACGGCAATTGGTGGGTCTCTCCGCTTGATTGCGCAGGCAGCATCGGGCACAGGCAAATCTGTGCTGTAACAGCCTATAATGGGATCATGCCCCGGGGCAGGCGTGCGTGATTAGATACGGGTTAGACGGGAACACTTACTCAATGAATCGATGCAGCGAGACAGACGCCGTGTCTGCTAAGTCAGCCGGGCGGCTCTCCATTGCACTTTTGTGCACGAGCGCTCTTGTCAGCCTTCCACAGGCGGCCGTGGCGCAGGATCAGACCGAGACCAGCAATGCCGCCACCGCGCAGCAGGCTGAAAGTTCGACGGAACAGGCTCCAGAGCCCGCGCCAGCGACCGATACGATCCGGTCGATCAGCGTGGTCGGTTCAGAGCGGCTAGAGCCGACAACTATCCTAAGCTACATTCGTCTGCGCGTGGGCCAGCCATACACCACGGCGGGCGCTGATGCGGCGCTTAAGGACTTAGGCGCAACCGAGCTATTTTCGAACTTTTCGATCCGCAATGATGGCGGCAATGTCGTAATCAATGTGACGGAAAGCCCGGTGATCAACCGCATCGTGCTCGAAGGCAACGAGCGGATTAAGAACGACAAGATCATCCCCGAGATCAAGCTTGCGCCGCGGCAGATATTCACCCGCTCGAAGGTGCGCGCCGACGTGGCTCGGATTATCGAGCTGTATAAGCGTCAGGGACGGTTTGCCGCGACAGTTGAGCCGAAGATGGTCCAGTTGCCGCAAAACCGCGTCGATATTGTATTTGAGATCAGTGAAGGGCCAAAGTCCAAGGTTCGCCAGATCAATATCATCGGAAACGAAGAGTTTTCCGACGGCGAGTTGCGCAGCGAAATGGTGACGAAGCAGGCGCGCTTCACCCGTTTCTTCAGTTCCAACACCAGCTATGACCCTGACCGGCTTGCCTTTGACCAGCAGAAGCTGCGCCAGTTCTACCTTACCGAGGGCTATGCCGATTTCCGCGTTGTGTCGGCCGTGGCTGAGCTGACGCCTGACAAAGAAGACTTCATCATCACCTATGTGGTGGAAGAGGGCGAACGCTACAAATTTGGCAATGTGGAAGTTGAGAGCCAGTTGCGCGATTTTGACGGCGACGCGTTGGCGGGCCGCCTGCCGATGAAGACCGGCGACTGGTACGATGCAAAATCGGTCGAAGACACGGTTGAGCAATTGTCTGATTTGGCCGGAACCTTTGGCTATGCCTTCGCAGATGTTCAGCCGCGCTTTGACCGCGACAAAGACAATCTGGCGATGAACATCAACTTCGTGCTGCGCCAGGCACCGCGTGTTTATGTGGAACGCGTGGACGTAAATGGCAACACGCTGACCCAAGATAAAGTTGTCCGCCGCGAATTTCGGATCAGCGAAGGCGATGCATTCAACTCGATTGGTGTCCAGCGGACAACTGCCCGGATTGCATCGCTTGGATATTTCCAAGAGAACTTTCAGGTCAATCAGGTTGAGGGCAGTCAGCCTGATCGGATCGTGCTGGAAGCAAACGTGCAAGAGCAACCGACCGGGGAATTGCAATTCTCCGCTGGTTTCTCTTCGATTGAAAGCTTCATTCTCTCTGGTAGCATTCGTCAGCGGAACTTCCGCGGGCGCGGCCAGACAGTCGGATTGAGTCTGAACTTTTCGCGTTTCTCGCGTTCTGCTCAGCTTAGCTTCTCAGACCCATATGTGTTTGATCGCAATATCTCGGCGGGGATTGATATCTTCCGGCGTGATTTTGAGAATCCAAGCTTTCTTCAAAACAACCGTGCTCCATCGTTCGAACAATCCACAACAGGCTTTTCGCTTCGTGCCGGTGTACCATTGACGGAATTTCTGTCGCTCGTTGGCAGTTACACGCTCAATTATGACGATGTGAATCTGGGTAATCAGTTCTTCTCCGATCAAAACGGCAATGGCATCGAGACTTGCGATCCAAATCTTGCTGGACGTTTCCTGTGCGATGCATTGGGCGAGCGGTTGAGTTCAATCCTCGGGGTAAGTCTGGCGTACAACACGCTGAACTCGCGGATCCGGCCATCACGCGGCGCCAATATCAACTTCACGACAGAGTTTGCCGGTCTTGGTGGCGATGTGAAATATCTCCGGCTTCGTGCAAAGGGGACGCAATATTTCAATGTGGGCAGCGGTTTTATCTTCTCGCTTAGCGCAGAGGGTGGATCAATCATTCCGCTTGAAAATCGCCCAGGCGCGGGTGTTGACGATGTCTTGTTGACTGATCGTTTCTTCCTGGGTGAGCCGCAAATTCGCGGATTTGATATTCGCGGTGTTGGCCCTCGGATTCTGCGCCGTCCGCTAGATGGCGATGGAAATCCCATTCTTGACCGGGATCAGGCACGCGATGACGCGCTCGGCGGTCGCAAATTCTATCTTGGCCGTGCTGAGCTCGAAATTCCGCTTGGAACGGGGGCCCGTGAGCTTGGGCTTCGCCCATCAATCTTCGCTGATGTTGGCGCATTGTGGGGCATCACTGATCCGCTGCTTGTTTCATCACCGCAACTGTTTCAGCAGGCCGATGGTACGATCACGTCTAATCCTGTTGCGCCGGATGGCACACCGAACACTCCCGTTGGTGGAGGAGGCTTCCAGGAAGTCTTCTTGGGCGACTCGCCATCACCTCGCATAACCGTCGGTATCGGCGTCAATTGGAATTCACCCTTTGGTCCATTCCGCATCGACTTTGCGCATGCATTGCGCAGCGTCGAAGGCGATGAGACCAAAACATTTTCATTCAATGTAGGAACTCAGTTCTAATGAAACTCTTTGCTAAGTCGCTCGCGATTGCGTGCCTCGCTATGTCCACCGCTGTTGCTGTGCCTGCCACCGCTCAGGTGCAGGGCAATGTCGCGACAGTCGACACCGCGCGTGTTGTTATCGGCACCACCGCGTTCCAAACCGCTTATCAGCAGATTTCGACCACTTATCAGTCGCAAATCGACACCCGCCGCGCGCGCAATCAAGAGCGTCAGACGCTGCTGCAACAGCTCGATACGAATAACGACAATCAGCTGGATGAAGCTGAACAGGCTGCCGCAGCGAACGCGGCACAAACCACGCGTATTCAGGCGATTGATCAGGAAATTCAAACGCTGACCGCGCAAATCGATGGTGCGCGCGTCTATGCGGTTGAGCAAATTCTCATGCAATATTCGGCATCGCTGCAAGAAGTGGTGCAAGCGCAATCGATCCAAATGATCGTTTCGCCTGATGCGATTATCTATGCGCCGCCGCAAGCTGACATTAGCCAGCAAGTGACTGCCGCGCTTAACGCAAAAGTTCCAAGTGTCACCATTGTCCCTGCTCAAGGATGGCAACCAAACCGCAATTCAGTGGGCGTGTTCCAGCAAATCCAGCAGGTGCTGCTGCAGGCTCAGGCCATTCAGCAGGCGCAGGCCGCTCAACAGCAGCAACAACAACCAGCAGCGCAGGCTCCCGAGGGACGCTAAGCCTAGCTGGGCAAAGCAGCAGCGATAGATAACACAAGGGGGCAAGGCATGAGTGAGGGTTCGGAAGCACCGGCCAGCGCAGAACAGATCGTGGACTACGACATCCACAAGATCCTCAAGGCCCTGCCGCACCGTTATCCATTGCTGCTGGTTGACCGGGTTCGCACGATTGATTTGGGCGAACGCATCCATGCGGTGAAAGCTGTCAGCATGAATGAAGAGTTCTTTCAGGGGCATTTCCCTGGCGCTCCGATCATGCCAGGCGTGCTTCAGATTGAAGCGTTGGCGCAGGCGGCGGCAATCCTGGGGATCGAGACGCTAGAGCTTTCGGGCACGGGTAAGCTGGTGATCTTTATGGGGATCGAGAATGCGAAATTCCGCGCCCCGGTGACACCGGGATGCTTGCTCGATCTCAATGTTGAATTCGTTCAGAAGCGCAGCCGGGTCTATAAGTTCAAGGGCAAGGCGAGCGTCGAGGGCAAAACCTCGTGCGAAGTTGAGTTCACCGCGATGATTGCTGACCCGCCAGCGTGACCCAATAACGCTTGCATTTTTGGGGAAGACGGCTAAACGCGCCGCTTCTCAATTCAACAGCGCAGCCGGTCGGTACCGGCGAAAGCTACGAAGGATATACCGCCATGAAGGCCGATACACACCCCGATTATCACATGATCACGGTCAAGATGACCGATGGTACAGAGTTTCAGACACGCTCCACCTGGGGTAAAGAAGGCGACACTTTGGCGCTTGATATTGACCCGACCAGCCACCCGGCTTGGACTGGCGGTAAGCAGCAAATTCAAGAAGGCGGCCGTGTTGCTGCGTTTAACAAGCGTTTTGGCGGTCTTTCGCTTAAGAAGTAAGCGTTTAACGAGATTTGCGATGGCAACATCGTGCAAATGGGGCGGTCCTGTGGGGCCGCCCTTTTTGCTTGCCTATTTGCTTGACCATAGTGACCATTGCCAAGCGGCCGTGCAGCGTTAGTTTCAGCGCGCGGCTCGCGTCGGCCAGCTCGTGCAGGGTGCAGCGGAGGTGTTCGTTTGCGGGGCGAGGACCTCAACAATAGGCGCTTCAAGATCTCGCACACAGTCTGACTGATCTGCGCGACGCCAGAGCGATCCCAAGTACGGAGCGAAATATTCTTGCGCAAAAGCGATTTTCGCGCAGTTTTCGCTTCACACGGGTCTGTGTTTGTGCAACAGGCTCGCCCCGCACGCAAGCGGCCTTGACCAGGCCGTCAGCACGCGTAACACGCCCCCTTGCGTAGGCTTGGCAGCGACTTAGGTTGCGTTGAGACGGGGCATATGGCGATCGTAGCTCAGTTGGTTAGAGCGCCGGTTTGTGGTACCGGAGGTCGGGGATTCGAGCTCCCTCGGTCGCCCCATTTCCCCCTTCAATGCCCCCTTTCGATGCGCGGTCTTGCAAAGCGCACCGCCAATTGAACTGGGGCTTGATCGCTGATGACCGCATTCTGGACCGAACCGGACTTTGATGAACACGAACTCGTGCAGCTTGTGCATGAGCGCAAGAGCGGTCTGACCGCGATTATTGCCGTGCATTCATCGCATCTCGGCCCAGGCGCAGGCGGCACACGCTTCTGGCATTATCCCAATCCCAAAGATGGCCTATCCGATGCGCTGCGCCTTAGCCGCGGGATGAGCTATAAGAATGCGATGGCGGGGCTGCCGATGGGTGGCGGCAAAGCGGTGATCCTGGCCAATGATGCGCGCACTAAGACGCCCGAAATGCTGGCTGCGTTTGGCGATGCCGTCGAAGCACTCGGCGGCCGCTATGTGACAGCAGAAGATGTCGGTATCACCGAAGCAGATATGGTTGCTGTTGCTAAGCAAACGGCGCATGTCTCTGGCCTCCCAGTTGAGGGCGAGGGTAATGCGGGCGGTGATCCCGGCCCGTTTACCGCAATGGGCATTTATCACGGCATCAAGGCCGCTGTTCGTCATAAGCTCGGTAAAGATAACGTCGATGGCGTGCATGTCGCGGTGCAGGGCACGGGTAGCGTCGGCGCAGGCGTTGCGCGGCTGCTGGCGAAGGATGGAGCGAAGCTGACCCTGGCGGATATTCACGCCGATCGCGCGGCAGAATTGGCGCGCGAACTGGGCGGAGAATCCGTTAGCGCGGATGCCATCATGAGCACGTCCTGCGACGTTTTTAGCCCCAATGCGCTCGGCGCGATCTTGGATGAGGAGGGTATTGCCCGCTTGGATACGCCAATCGTCGCCGGCGGCGCGAATAACCAGCTTGCCCGCGCAGAACACGGTAAAGCGCTGGCAGAGCGCGGAATTCTCTATGCCCCGGACTATGTCATCAACGCGGGCGGCATTATCTCGGTCGCGCTGGAATATCTCGCACGTCGTAATAGCACGCCGGGCGACATCAATGACGTTCGCAAGCGGATTGCGCAGATACCTGAACGGCTTGAGGAAATTTGGCTCAAAAGTGAAGAAACCGGTGTCTCATCTGACGTGGTTGCTGATCGCATGGCGCAAGAGTTGATCGGTCGCCGCTAAGTTTTTCGCCCACCCAGTTGGGCTTTTTTGCTCCGCGAATTGCCTGTTGTTCATGACGGTTACAGGGTGTTGTTTGTTTTGTGCCCTTGCCGCGCAGCGAGGGTGCGCTTAATCAGCGGCGAACAAGCAACGGTATTTATGCACGGCTACGCCAATCCAACCCGTTTTCTCTCACTCGCCCGCTGGCTCGCGCCAGCGCTGTTGCTGAGCGGCATTGTGCTGTCTGCGGGTGCGGTGGCATGGGGACTGCTCGTCGTTCCAGCTGATCGGCTGATGGGTGAGACAGTGCGCATTCTCTATATTCACGTACCATCGGCGTGGCTCGGCATGGGCGGTTGGACTGGTATAGCGCTATCCAGCGCGGCGCTACTGATCTGGAAGCATCCGCTCGCGGCGATTGGTGCACGCGCGGTTGCGGTGCCGGGGATGGTATTTACGGCGATCTGCCTTGCTACCGGCTCAATCTGGGGGCGCCCAACCTGGGGCACCTGGTGGGTTTGGGATGGGCGGCTGACGAGTATGCTGGTGCTGCTCTTCCTTTATGCGGGCTATATAGCCTTGGCTCAGGCCAGCGCACGCGACGGCGGGTCGAGCAAGATCCCAGCGATCTTCGGCCTTGTTGGCGCGATCAATATTCCGATCATAAACCGCTCAGTCGTGTGGTGGAATTCGCTGCACCAACCGCCTAGCATTACCGTTGGTAAGAGTGCGATTGCGGGTGAGTTTCTGGTCCCGCTGTTGGTTGCCGTGCTTGGTTTTTCGCTGTTGTTTGGCGGAATTGTGCTGATGCGGATGCGCGCATTGATCGCGGAAATGCAGGTTGAGGCGCGCCTACGCCGCCGCGCGCTCGAAGATGATGTACCTGCTTCCGCTTCGATGGGAGCCAGCTGATGCGCGAGGCACTCAACCAGTGGGACTATGTGATTGCAGCCTATGTGATCGGGATCGGCGCCTTGATCGCGGTGACGATTTGGGCGTGGCAAAGCATGCGGCGGGCCGAACGCCGCCGGGATGAGGTAAAGCGGCGATGACTGAGACAAGCACGGGACTACGCGCAAAGCACCAACGAATGGTGCTGGTCGTGATCGCCATTGTCGCGGTTATCGCAGCGGGCCTGCTGGCGGCCTATGCGCTGCGCAATCAGGCGAACTTCTTCTATCTGCCAGAGCAAATGAGCGCGAACCCGCCTGAGACAGGCAAAGCGGTGCGGCTTGGCGGAATGGTGCAGCCCGGCTCGCTCCAAACGCTTGATGACGGGATTACCGTGGCCTTTGTCGTCACAGGTAATGAAGCGGCGACTATCCCGGTCCGCTACAGCGGTATTTTGCCTGATCTGTTCGTGGAGGGTTCTGGCGTGGTCGCCGATGGCAGCCTGCAAGAAAATGGCACCTTCCTCGCCACGAACCTGTTGGCGAAGCACGATGAGAATTACGTGCCGCGCGAGTTGGAAGGATTGGAGCAGCATAAGTCACCTGAGCAATCCTACACCACCACGATGTACACGGATTAAGGCTATAGGATGATCGCAGAGATTGGCCTGGCCGCCCTGTGGCTCGCCGCTGCGCTTGCCGCGCTGCAATTGTTCGCGGGCGTTTTGGCGCTGCGTCAGGAGCAGGGAGAAGATGGCGAGCTGGCGCGCTTGGTGCGCCCAGCGGCGATGGTTCAGGCACTGTTGGCGAGCCTCGCATTTCTCATGCTGATGTGGTGTTTTGCGATCACTGATCTGTCGGTGAAACTGGTCGCGGCGAATTCGCATTCACTAAAGCCGATACTTTACAAAGTGACCGGCACCTGGGGCAATCACGAAGGCTCTATGCTGCTGTGGGTCGCTGTGATGGCGATGTCCGGCGGGCTGATCGGCTGGCTTGAGAAGCGCCTACCCGTGCGGACGATGCAGGCTACGCTGGCGACGCAGGGTTTTGTTGCGCTTGGCTTTTACGCTTTCCTATTGCTCAGCTCGAACCCGTTTGAGCGCCTGCCAATCCCTGCTCCAGAGGGGCAGGGGCTGAACCCGTTGCTGCAAGACATTGGTTTGGCGCTGCATCCGCCGACGCTCTACATTGGCTATGTCGGCCTGTCGGTCGCCTTTAGCTTCGCGATTGGTGCGCTGCTTACGCGAAATGTGACGCCCGAATTTGCGCGGGTGATGCGGCCATGGGTGCTGGGCGCTTGGGTGTTCCTGACGCTGGGCATTACCGCTGGCAGTTACTGGGCTTACTACGAGCTTGGTTGGGGCGGCTGGTGGTTTTGGGATCCGGTTGAGAACGCTTCTCTAATGCCGTGGCTCGCAGCGACCGCATTGCTGCATTCGACCAGCGTTCTGGCCGCGCGAGACGCCTTGCGCACCTGGACGATTATGCTTGGCGTGGTCGCCTTCTCAATGAGCATGCTAGGCACTTTCCTAGTGCGCTCCGGCGTGCTGACCAGCGTGCATGCGTTCGCCGTCGATCCAGAACGGGGCAGCTTTATCCTCGCGCTGCTGGCGATTTACATTGGCGGTAGCCTAGCGATCTTTGCTTTGCGCGCCGGGACGGTGGCAGAGGGTAAGCGCTTTGCCATGACCAGCCGCGAAGGTGCACTTGTATTCAACAATGTGATGTTGTCCGCGATCCTCGGGATTGTGCTGCTCGGTACGCTTTATCCTTTGTTAACCGAGGCGTTTGATATTCGCGTGTCCGTTGGCCCGCCATATTTCAATCCGGTCAGCGCGATTTTTGCCGTGCCAATGTTCCTTGTGATGGCCGCCGGGCCATTGATGCGTTGGCGCGAGGATAAGCCTGCGCGCATTCAGTTGGAACTGGCGATTGTCGGCGCGATTATTCTTGGCGTGCTAGTCCTGGTCGCCGTGCTGGGTGATTATTCCATCTTGGCAATCCTCGGCCTTGCATTGTCGGCAGGCCTCGCGATTGCCTCTTTCATGCCACTGCGTGGCCGCAAACTATCGCGCGTGCCGTTGGCGACATGGGGCATGGTGTTGGCGCATTTCGGTGTCGCCGTGTCGCTGTTCGGTATGGCCAGCGAGAGCGCGTTTACAACAGAGCGCTTGTCGGCGGTGACCGCGGGCGAAAGCCAGCAGGTTGCCGGATGGAACATTACCTTGGAAAGCGTTGATCCGATTGCCGGGCCGAACTGGACCGCGATGGAAGCCCGCGTGATTGCGCAGCGGGGCAAGGGCGAGGCCTCCGTTATGGTCCCGCAGGCGCGCAATTTCTGGGCGCCCGCGCAAGCCACCAGCGAGAGCGCTCTGCTCACACGCTGGGATGGGCAGCTCTACGCGGTGATTGGCGATTCCGCCGGGGTTGATGCCAATGGCAATCAGCGCTGGCAGCTGCGCGTATGGTGGAAGCCATTTGTGACCTTCATCTGGTACGGCGGCCTCTTGATTGCGCTGGGCGGTGCGCTGGCGATTATTGGCCGAGTGAGCACAGACTTGAAACGCCGCCGTGCGGTGCTGCGAGGCACCGAAAAGCGCGCGGAAGCTGAGCAGCTCAAAATGGAAAAAATCGACGGATACGGGACGTTCTGATGCGTTGGACCTTATGGATACCTTTGGGGCTGTTTGTCTTCTTTCTGGGCGTGGCCGGATATCAGCTGACCCAGCCGAAGGATGATCAAATCCCCTCCGCCATGGTTGAGAAAGCTCTGCCAGAGTTTGAACTGCCTGCGGCGGTTGAGACCATGCCGGGTGCATCGCGTGCGGACTTCATCGGCGGAAAGCCAAAACTGCTCAACATCTGGGCGAGCTGGTGCCTGCCGTGCATTGCGGAGGCAAAGCAGCTCGAAGTGCTGGACGGGCAGGGCGTGGAGATCATCGGCGTCGCAATCCGGGATAAACCGGAGGATGTGGTGAATTTCCTAGAGCGCTACGGCAATCCCTACACCCGCATCGGCAAAGATGACATCTCATCTCTGATGCTGGAGATTGGCGCGTCAGGCGTGCCGGAAACCTATGTGATCGATGCCGAGGGTGTGATCCGTTATCAGCATATTGGCGACATCAGACTGGAGCATATTCCGCTTCTTCTGGAAGAGCTCAAGAAGGCGGAAACGTGAGGGCGCTCTCCATTGCTCTGCTGGCCGCCGTACTTGCGCCTTTGGCCATGCTCGGCGTGCCGCTGACCGCGCAAGATTCTGCTGCCGCCGGCACCCTATGCCTACACCCAATTAGAAGACCCAGCGCTAGAGGCGCAGGCCGTGGAGTTGATGGCGACGCTGCGTTGCCTAACCTGTCAGAGCCAGAACATCCACGATAGCGATGCTCCGATGGCTGGCGATATGCGCCATCAGGTCCGCTCGCGCCTTGCCGCTGGGGAGGAACCGGAGGCGATCCGCCAATGGCTGATCGTGCGTTATGGCGATTATGTCAGTTACCAGCCAGAGGTCAGCTCCACGACCTGGCCGCTGTTCCTGGTGCCAGCGATCATCTTTGCTTTTGGCTTGTTGCTGCTGTTCCGCCGTCTGGGGCGCAAACGCTCCGATGATGAAGATACGGACAGCGCGCCGACTTCAGAGGAAAGCGCATAATGGGCTGGATCGCAGTCTCACTCCTCGCGCTTGCCGCGTTCGGCTTTGCTGCATTCGTGCTGCGTCTGCCGAAATCGAGCTGGACGCTGTTTGGCGCGGTCTTGGTGTTCGGTCTTACCGGCTACGCATGGCAGGGCAGCGCTAGCCAACCGGGCAGTCCCAAGGCTGCGATGGTGCAGGAACCTCGCTCTGGCGAGCAGATGGTCGAGGCGCGGCGCGCCTTGTTTGACGCAGGCGTGCCCAAACCCAACTACCTTACTGTGTCTGATGGCTTTGCCCGGCGCGGGCGGTTCTCTGATGCTGCTGGCTTGCTACGCGGCGGCCTCGCAGACAATCCGGGGCACGCAGAGGGCTGGTTAGCGCTCGGTATGGCTTTGGTTGAGCACGCCGATGGCAGAGTTACACCGGCGGCGCACAACGCCTATGACCGAGCAAGCAAGGCCGATCCTGCCAATCCCGCAGCGGGTTTCTTCCTTGGAGCGGCCTATTTTCGCACTCGTCAGGTGCGTGAGGCGCGCGCCGTCTGGGCCGAATTGCTGGAGCGCACGCCAGAGGACGCGCCATGGCACGGAGAGCTGACCCAAAGGCTAGAGGTCATTGATGCCATGCTGTCTGGTGCGCCCAATCCAGCGGCCCAATAAGGTGCGCATCCAAAGCCTGAGTTGCAGGGGCGCTAAGGCGGTGCTAAGCGCGCCCACCTCACATGGTTCGTGAGGGGGCAGAGTCGCCAAATCGGGCGGCTTATTTACGAGGGCAGTATCGATAGGGCCGCGGCTCTACTTCGGGAAATCCATTACGCATGAGCGATACAGCAGCGCCAGCACACCAGCCGCCCCAAGGCGGCAAGGGCCATAGCGCGTCTAAAAAGGCGCTTGCGGTTGGCGCGATTGGTATCGTCTTTGGCGATATCGGCACCAGTCCGCTTTATGCGTTCCGCGAAACATTTGTTGGTCCGCACCCGCTTGCGGTTGATACGGCGCATGTTCTGGGCGTCATCAGCCTGATCTTCTGGTCGATGACGCTGGTCGTTTCGATCCAATATGTCACGATCCTGATGCGCGCCGATAACAAGGGGCAGGGCGGTTCGCTCGCGCTGGTCGCGCTCATTTCCAGCCAGCTCAGCAAATCCAAATATGGTTGGGTGGCGCTGTTGCTCGGCGTGTTTGCGACCTCGCTATTCTACGGCGACAGCATGATTACGCCCGCGATTTCGGTCCTGTCTGCAGTCGAGGGCCTGACAGTTGTCGACCCTGGATTGCAGCGCTTCGTTATTCCAATTGCGCTGGGTCTGCTCGTTTTCCTGTTCATGCTGCAAAAGCGCGGAACGGCGAAGGTAGGGGCGCTGTTTGCCCCGGTGATGATTGTGTACTTCACGGTCATCGCCAGCATGGGCGCGTGGCAGATATTCAACACGCCAGAGATCTTGTGGGCGCTTAACCCTTATCACGCGGTGAATTTCTTTGTCCTTGATGGTTGGCTCGCGTTTCTGGCGTTGGGCTCAGTCGTTCTGGCGGTGACCGGTTCAGAGGCGCTCTATTCTGACATGGGGCACTTTGGCCGTGGTCCGATGCGGCTTTCGTGGTTTGGCTTCGTTATGCCCTGCCTGCTGCTCAATTACTTTGGGCAAGGGGCGATGATCATTGGCTTGCCGCCGGAACAAGCCGCCGAAGCCATCCAGAGCCCGTTCTTCTTCCTCGCCAGCGAGGAATGGCGTTTGCCGTTGGTGTTCCTGGCCACGGTAGCCACCTTTATCGCCAGCCAAGCGGTCATCTCCGGCGCGTTTTCGATTACGCACCAAGCCATTCAGATGGGCTATATTCCGCGCCTTTCAATCCGCCACACCAGCGAAACCGAAGGAGGCCAGATTTACATTCCAGTTGTGAACTGGGCGTTGATGGTGGCGGTGATCATTCTGGTGCTGACGTTCCAGAACTCCTCAAATCTCGCCAGCGCCTATGGCATTGCGGTGACCGGCGCGGTCACGATTGACACGCTGCTGATGGCGGTGCTGCTGATTGGCGTGTGGAAATGGAAGTGGTGGTACGCTGCGCCTGTCGTGATCCTGTTCCTGATCGTGGATGGCGCTTACTTCGCGGCGAACCTTACGAAAGTGCCGGACGGCGGCTGGTTCCCGCTGATGGTGGGCTTTATCGCCTTCCTGCTGCTCACGACATGGGCGCGTGGGCGCAAGCTGATGCGCGACCGGATGAGCGAAGTTGCTCTGCCGATGGAGATCTTCGCCAAATCTGCTAAGAATTCCGCCACTCGCGTGCCCGGCACGGCGATCTTCATGGCCTCCAGCACAGCTGGCGTGCCCTCTGCGCTGCTGCACAACATCAAGCACAACAAGGTGCTGCACGAACGCGTGGTGATCCTGACGGTCGATATTCAGGACGTGCCCTATGTCGATCCGAGCAACCGCTGCGAATACACGGATATGGGCGACGGGTTTTACCGCGCGGTGCTACGCTATGGCTTTATGGAAGAAACGAACGTCCCGCTGGGCCTGAAGCAGATGGAACAATGCGGCGGCGAGTTCGATATGATGCACACCAGCTTCTTCCTCTCGCGGCAAACCCTGCTGCCAAGCGACAAGCCGGGTATGCCGATCTGGCGCGAGAAGATCTTTGCGTGGATGCTGAGAAATGCGGCGACCGCAATGGAGTTCTTCCGATTGCCAACCAACCGTGTGGTGGAGCTAGGCAGTCAGGTCGAAATTTAGGTGGCATGGATGGCGCACAGGTGATCACACCTGTTGGTCGTAACAAGATGTTACATGCCCGTAGGTTGAACGAATCTGGGAAAGGGGCGTAGGCCGCAGTCACTAACGAAAGAGAAGGCAAATGACTGCACATCGCATTTTCGCATCAGGACGTAGCGAGGCCAAACATGGCCATGGTGGCTATCTCAATGTCATCACCACCAGCCGTTCTACCGACAATCAAAAGCAGGTCGTGCGCGATGTCTTGCAAGAGCGCGCTCGCCGTGCGCTCTATGCCAATTGTGACCGTGCGCCGCTTGGTTGGGAAGACTGCGCCGCCTAAGGCGTTTCGTCCTTCGCCTCGGCTTCTTCTTCCTCACCTAGGTCCAGCCCATGCTTCAGCAGCATCGGGATATTGGCGAAGGTGAACAGGAACGTGAGCGGTAGGAACACCCACAGCTTTGCCCACAACCAACCTTCAAAGGTCATATAGGCGCGCAGGCCCTCGTTGAGCGCTGCCAGCGCGAGGAAGAACACGCCCCAGTTGCGCGAAAGCTTCAGCCAGCCTTCGTCTGTCAGGCCCTCAAATGCGGCCTCCAGCAGGATTTTGAGCAGCGCCTTACCCATCTTCCAACCCGCGAGTAGTGCGACGCCAAACACACCGTAAATCAGTGTAGGCTTCAATTGCACAAAGGTCGGATCGCCAAACAAGATTGTAAGCGCGCCAAAACCTACAATGAGTGCAGTCGAAAACCACAACATCGGTGACACCTTGCCCAGCCGCCATTTCGACACCGCAAGCGCGACGATTGCCGCCAGCATAAAGGCCGCCGTGCCGCGAATGATCGCAAACAGCTCGCCCGCAGGCTCAGGCTCTTCGGGAGAGAAGTATTTGTAGACGCTTAGGAAGACTAGGAGCGGGCCGTAATCAACCGCTACGTTAAGCCAGCCGGAGCCTGCCTTCTTTGCGGGAGGGGCGGCGGTTTCAGTGTCTGACATTATGCCACTCCTGCGATAACTTTGGCGACCAGATCGGGGTCGAACGGGCGCAAATCATCCATCGTCTCGCCAACACCAATCGCGTGGATTGGTAGGCCATATTGCTCCGCCGCCGCCACCAGCACCCCGCCGCGCGCGGTGCCATCCAGCTTGGTCATGATCAGGCCAGTCACGCCTGCGACCTCTTTGAACACATCGATCTGAGACAAGGCGTTTTGGCCATTGGTTGCATCCAGAACGAGCACGACATCATGCGGCGCCTCTGGATTGAGGCGGCCCAGAACGCGGCGGATTTTCTCCAGCTCGTCCATCAGCTCGCGCTTGTTTTGGAGTCGTCCGGCGGTGTCGACGATCAGTGCGTCAATGCCCGTGTCTGTCGCCTCTTTCACCGCGTCGAATACGATGGAGGCCGGATCGCCGCCCTCTGGTCCGCGAACGATGGGTACGCCAACACGTTCTGCCCAGGTCGCCAATTGGCCGATTGCGGCGGCGCGGAAGGTATCGCCCGCAGCCAGCATCACGCCGTAATCATCCTCTTGAAAGAGGTGTGCTAGCTTGGCGATGGTTGTTGTCTTGCCGGACCCGTTGACGCCGATCACCAGGATTACTTGCGGGCGGGGGAAGGCAACTATGTCGAGTGGCTTCGCCACCGGGCGGAGGATTTCGGCGATTTCCTCAGCGACGGCCTCTTTCAATTCCTGCTCAGTGATTTCCAGGCCAAAACGCTTTTCAGACAGTTTTGCGCGGATCCGCCCGGCGGCCGACGGGCCAAGGTCAGAGATGATCAGCGCGTCTTCCACCTCGTCCAAGGTGGCATCATCAAGCTTCGCCGTGCCGACCACGCCCGTGAGATTGGTGGACAGACGCTCTGAGGTCTTACGAAACCCCCCGAACAGCCGATCACTCCAGCTAGAGCCCGCATTCTCGGGATCGCTCATTGCAGCAGGCCTTTCTCATGGGCAGTCGGTGTGATGGTCAAAATTGTGCCGCGCTCTGTGCCGCTGGGCAGGGCGACGCGGGCGTAGCTCTCGCTGTAGCCGCTGTTGTCGCCCTCGGCGAGGACCTGAAGCGGTTCGCCCACAAGGCTATTGAGCCATCTGGTGCGCGTTTCCGCCGCGAGCGCGCGCAGTTCAGCGGCGCGCTCCTTGATAAGGGCGCGGGGCTGTTGAGGCATACGGGCTGCTGGCGTCCCCTCTCGCGGGGAGAAAGGGAAGATATGGCCATGGACGATGTCCAGCTCGCGAATGATCGAGAGGTTCGCCTGATGGTGCTCAGGGGTTTCGGTCGGGAAGCCCGCGATCAGGTCTGCGCCAATGGTGATATCCGGCCGGCGTGCCTTTAGACGCTGCACCAGATCGACCGCGTCGCCGCGCAGGTGCCGCCGCTTCATGCGTTTCAGGATCAGATCATGGCCATGCTGCAAGGAGAGGTGCAGATGCGGCATCAGGCGCGGCTCGCTGGCGAAGAGCTCAAACAGAGACTCGTCAATCTCAATGCCATCGAGTGATGACATGCGCAGGCGTGCGAGCTGTGGGAAGCGGTCCAGGATCGCGCCCACCAGAGCACCAAGCGGCGGGGCGTCTGGCAGATCGTGCCCCCAACTCGTGACATCCACCCCAGTCAGCACAACTTCGCGTGCGCCTAGCTCCAGATGTTGCTCCACCTCGCGCAGCACCTCTGCAATGGTCATGGAACGGCTGGTGCCGCGCCCTTGTGGGATAATGCAGAAGGTGCAGGCGTGATCGCAGCCATTTTGGACCGCGATAAAGGCGCGGGTTTTTGTCGGTGCAAGCGGCGCGTGATCGCTGGGCAGGTTCCATGCGCGCGGATCAAGCTTTGACTGGTTGGAGATAAGCCCGTCGATTTCTGGCATATCAGCAAGCCGCTCACGCTCGATATCGGCAGCGCATCCGGTCACGATCAGCCGCGCATCGGGCCTGGCGCGGCGAGCCTTGCGGATGGCTTGGCGCGTCTGGCGCACCGCTTCATTGGTCACGGCGCAGCTGTTGATGACGACGATGTTCTCGTCCTCTGGCAACATCGCGCGCAGCTTCTCGCTCTCAGCAATGTTGAGGCGGCAGCCGAGTGAAATCACGTCAGGTTGATCGACAAGCGGGGCGCTCATGCGAAATCGTCCCACTCAAATGTGCCGCTAAAGGCTTCGGTCGCGGGACCCGTCATCAGGATCGTATCATCCGCACGCCATTCGATCCGCAAATCACCGCCCGGCAATGACACCATGACGTCACGTCCAGTGATCCCGCGCCGCGCGGCTGCCACCGCCGTGGCGCAGGCCCCGGTGCCGCATGCGCGGGTGATGCCCGCGCCGCGTTCCCACACATGCAAGCGCAGATGATCCGGCGCGATTAGGCTCGCGACATTCACATTCACGCGTTCGGGGAAGACTGCATCATGCTCGATGATAGGCCCGTAAGTCGCAAGGTCGACCGCATCGGCGTCCTCGACGAAGAACACCGCATGCGGATTACCGACATTGACGGCGGTTGGGTTTTCGAGTGCCCCATCGTCCATCGGCCAACCAAGCGGCATCGACAACGTGTCCATCGGATAGTCGAGCGGGATCGCGTCCCAATCGAAGCGGGGCATGCCCATATCGACGCTGGCGCCGCCTTCACTGGGATGCAGTGACAAGGTGCCGCCTGCGGTCTCTACATTGGCTGGCTGGCCATGCAGGATTGCAACCGCGCGGCTGGCATTGCCGCACGCGCCCACTTCGCCCCCATCGCTGTTGAAGAAGCGCATTTTGAAATCATGCGACACGCTGGGTTCCAGCAGGACAAGCTGATCGCAGCCAATGCCGGTGCGCCGATCCGCGATCGCCTTTGCGAAAGCGTTCGTCACGCTTGGCAATTCGGTTTCGCGGGCGTCGAGCACCACGAAGTCATTGCCGAGGCCGTGCATCTTGATGAAGGGAGTGCGCATGATCTGGAGCGCATTTATGCACGCGCAGCCTCTACGTCCAGTTTTGCGTCAGTGATTTGTCTGAGCGTTGGTCCTGCTGGTGCCTTAGGGCAGCTGCCTTATTCGGCAATACGCCTCAGGTTCTCAGGGTCCACTCTGCTTTCAACGGCGCTGTCCTGCGCTGCAGGAACGACGTCTGGCTGCTCAACCAGGCGACCAGCAGCTTTCAGGCGCATACGCACCTGGTCGGCGGTTTCTGGGCGGCCATAGAGGTAGCCTTGGCCTTTCAAGCGGCCCATAGTTTTGAGCAGGTCGAGGATGTTTTCATCTTCGATGCCCTCGGCGGTGATCGGCATGTCCAGACCATTGCCGAGCGAGACAATCGCATCGACGATCTTGGAACTTGCATCCGGATTACGCAGCTCGCTGATGAAGCTACGATCAATTTTGAGCCGGTCGAACGGCAGAGAACGCAGCTGCTCAAGGCTTGAATAGCCTGTGCCAAAGTCGTCGAGGCTGACCTTGACGCCCTGGTTGCGCAGGCTGGCGATCATGGAGCGGACCATGCCGACATTGTCGTGCAGGCAGCTCTCAGTGATTTCAATCTCAAGCCGGTGCGCGGGGAAATTGTGCTCGACCAGCAGTTTCAGCAGCTTTTGCGCAAACCATGGATCGCGCATTTGGATCGGCGAGATGTTCACCGACAATGTCAGATCCGGGTCCCAATCGCGGGCATCGGCAAAGGCCTCAACCATCAGTTTCTCAGACAGATCACCGATCACGCCGATGTCTTCAGCGATTGGAATAAAGATGTCGGGGCTGACGAGACCCAGCTGAGGCGACTGCCAGCGTGCAAGCATTTCAAAGCCGACCAGATCGCCGCTTTCCAGGTCAATCTGCTGCTCATAAAATGGCACAAACTCACCAACTGAAAGCCCTCGGCGAATGCCCGTTTCCAGTTCATTGCGGAAGCGCAGCTCATTTTCCATCGTTGGCTCAAACCAATAATAGCGGTTCTTGCCTTGATTCTTGGCGTGATACATCGCGATATCGGCGTGATGCATCAGTGTTTGTGCGTCGCTGACAAGCGGGTTGAATCCTTGCTCGTCATGATCTGTGGCAATGCCAATCGACATGGTCAGCTCAACCGCCATATCGTCCACCTGATACATGGCCGTTGCGGTTTCAAACAGGCGGATGACCTGATCATCAATGCGTTCAGGGTGCTTGCCATCATAGGGCATGACGAATGCAAATTCATCGCCGCCCAGACGCGCCAGCAGAGCGTCTTTGGGAAGTTTTTCTTTAAGCCGTGCGGCGAGTTCGATCAGCAATTTGTCGCCGATCGCATGGCCGTTCATGTCATTGACTTGCTTAAAGTTATCGAGATCAATCATGACATAGGCGAGTGCCTGGCCATGACGGTTTGATCCATTGCGCAGTTCTTCGGTCGCTTTCGCCATGGAGCGGCGATTGAGGCAGCCGGTGAGGGGATCAATTTCGGACAGTCTGCGCGCTTGTTCTTCGGCGGCGCGGCGCTGTTGAATTTCAGAGCTGAGTTCGCGGTAGCGGCGCCAGCCGAAAATTATCAACGCAATGTTCAGCAGCATGGCGTTGACTAGCAAGCGGTCAGGACCTTTGCCCTCGCCAAACGTTGCCTCGACAACGTCGCCCATTACAGAGCCGCCGATACCAACAAAAATAATGATCGCAGCGGTTGCAATTCCTAGCGCAACTATGTCGCGCTCAGCCTTACCGATCCGTTGCTCAGTTTTCTCTTCAGCCATAATCGGCTGTGCCCCCAGCGATTTCAGTCTCGCCCGTAATGGGACCACATATTAAATATCAGGTTAAGACGCCTGCGCTGCCAATTTGGCGCTTGGCGTGGCGCGTTTCTATCGGCAGAACAATGCCCGTCTGACCGCACTAAACTGGGGAGCGAACCTGTGCCCAATTACTGGCTCATAAAATCGGAACCGTTCAAATATGGCTGGGATGATTTGATCGCTGAGGAAGAGGGTGTTTGGGACGGGGTGCGTAATCACTTGGCGAAGAACAATCTCAAGGCGATGGAGGTTGGCGATGAGTGCTTCTTCTACCACTCGCGAGAGGGGCTGGAGATTGTCGGCATTTGCACGGTCAGCGTGGCCGATATTCTTGATCCTACCGATGAGACCGGGAAATGGGCGGCGGTGAAAGTGAAGCCGAAACGCAAGTTTAAAAATCCAGTTTCACTGAAGCAGATCAAGGCGGAGCCGAAGCTTGCCGAATGCCAGCTGGTGAAGCTGTCGAGACTGTCTGTCGCGCAGATCACGCCAGAAGATTGGCAGGTCATTTGCGAGATGGCTGAGGGTTAGCGTCAGCCCTTTGCCGAGGCTTTTGCACGCAGTCCGCTAACGCTCGCTCCACTTGCGGCAAGTTGCTCGATATCAATCGACATATGGATAAGCCTTAGGCCGTTCTTTCCGCGCGCTTCTGTCAGAGCAGATTTGAACTCTTCCGTTGTGCTTGCATGGGCGCTCCACGCGCCAAAGGCCGCGCCGAAGGCTGCGAAGTCTGGATTGGCGAGTTTAGTGGCTGAGACGCGGCCGGGATAGTCGCGTTCCTGATGCATGCGAATGGTGCCATAGGCGCTGTTGTCGACCACCAGAACGGTGAGGTTCGCACCGTGCTGAGCCGCGGTGGCCAGCTCTTGGCCATTCATCAGGAAATCGCCGTCGCCCGCAACTGCGACCACTTGCCGGTTCGTATGACGCAGGGCTGCGGCAATCCCGGCTGGGACGCCATATCCCATCGCGCCAGCTGTGGGCGCGAGCTGCGTGGGATAGCCATCATAGCGCCAATAGCGGTGCCACCATCCGGCAAAATTGCCCGCACCATTGGCGATGATCGTATTGGCGGGATAGGCCTCCCGCATAAAGGCGACGCAGGCGGCCATATCGAGCGCATGATCTGAAGGTTCGCCGGGTTCGTAGCTTGACCATTCGCGCCATTCCGCATTGGCCTGCGCGCCTGCATCGAATGGGATGACACTGTGATCTTCCCAAAGCGCGGCGGCCTCGGCAAATTCATCCACCGCGCAGCATAGTGCGAGGTCTGCTCGATACACTCTGCCCAACTCGTCAGGGTCCGGATGAACATGGATCAATGTTTGATCGGGATGTTCCAAGGTTGGGAAAGTGTAGCCATCCGTTGTCGCCTCACCAAGGCGGGCGCCAACTGCAAGCACCAGATCGGCGGTTTTGACCCGCTCGACCAGTTTTGGATTCGGGCCATAGCCAAGATTTCCGGCATAGACCGGTGAGCCAGGAGAGATTGCATCCTGCCGACGAAAAGCGGTCGCGACTGGCAGGCCAACGCTCTCAGCAAATTGCTGGAAATGCTCGCGCGCTTTGGCATTCCAACCGGCCCCGCCGATAATCGCAATTGGGCTAGCCGCATCGCCGATCATTGCCAGCATCGCTTGCATGGCGTCTGGGCACACAGCTTGTGCTGGTCGAGTGACCTCCGGGCGAGGCTGCAAGGGTGGTTCGCCCGCCTTATCATTGATCAGGTCGCACAGCATGTCTTCCGGCAGAGCGAGGACTACCGGGCCAGGCCTGCCTGAAATCGCAACTGAATAGGCGCGAGCGATATATTCCGGAATGCGCGCGGCATCATCAATCCGTGCGGCCCATTTGCAGATCGGCCCAAAGAAGGCGGAGAAGTCCACTTCCTGAAAGCCTTCGCGGTCTTTCATCCCGCGGGCGACATCGCCAACGAACAAAATCATCGGCTGCGAGATCCTGATGCGCGACATGCACTCCGATGCTGGCATTGGTTGCGCCGGGGCCGCGGGTGACAAAGCCAATGCCAGGGCGGCCTGTCATCGCCCCATCGGCGCATGCCATGAAGGCCGCGCCGCCTTCTTGCCGGCACGTGATAACATCCACACCTTCACTCGCATGCAGCGCATCCAGCACGGCGAGAAAGCTCTCACCCGGGACGGTGAATATCCGGTCTGTGCCTTGTTCGATCAGGCAATCGACCAACAGCTCTGCCGCCGTTTGAGCAGTCTTTTCCATCATTCCGTATCCCGTCTTCGCGGCGCAATTGTTTGTGCTCTGACCGCGCTTAGCGGGGCGCTGCACGCGCGCAATCCGGCGGAATTTTCCACAGGCCCAAATGAACAAAAACACTTAATGTCCCGCAGCGCGACAGTTTACAAATCGCCCCTGCCAAAACGGTTAAGAAAGTCTTAACAATGCGCCTATGACATATGCGAGTCTCAAAACAGTCGCCATTGAACGCACTCAGCCAGAGCTTGGTTTGGCACCGAAAAGGCGGGGCGGTCGCCGTGCATTGGTGCTGACGGACGAAGCGGCGCAGCATTCGTTTCGTGCTTCACTGCCGCCGCATGTGCGCAGCAACGAATTGGCCGCACCGGCGGAAAGCCTGTGGCAATTGACCCGTGACGATGTACGCGGTTTCGCGACGGTCTATGTCTCTACTTTCGCGGCGATTATCGCCTTCATCGCTTAAGTCAGCGAAAGCTCCTCCGCCCGCTCTAAGCAGCGGCTTCAGCATGCTCCAACTCAGCATTGTGTAAGCGTTTGCCGAGCCAGGCGGATACGAGGCACATCCCAGCGCTCAGCAACACCTGCTCCACCACCGGCACGCCAAGCGCGCTGAGGCCAATAGCGAGTAGAGATCCGACCACCATTGCACCTGAATTGACTATGTTATTGGCGGCGATTGTACGCGCCGCTTCGTCTGGGGCGCAGCGGGTGGTGAGGAACGCATAAAGCGGCACCACGAACATGCCGCCTGCCACCGCAATGCCAAGCAAGCACAGCAAGATGACGGCTGCGAGCGGCCAAGCGACGAATTCGGTGACATTCAGTAGCTCTTTCGGCTGATCCGCCTGCCACATGCGGCACACCAGATAGAATGCGACTACGAAAGCGCCCATCGCTATGACGGAGACAGGCGAATAGCGCGCCGACACTTTGCCTTTCAGCAGCTTGTTGACTGAAACAGACCCTATCGCGACGCCGATTGAGAAGATGACGAGGAACAGGCTAGCGACTTCCTTACTGGCCATAAGGGTGTTTTTGGCGAGTGGCGGGAATTGGATGAACAGCACAGCACCAATCGTCCAGAAGAAGCTGATTGAAAGGATCGCGTAAAATATCTGGCGATCATGCATCGTGTTTTTAATGAGCGCGACGGACGCGCGAATGATGTGCCAGTCGAGTTTTTCCACCTTACCCAAGGGAGGGGCTGAAGGAATTTGACGGCTGGATAGATAGCCAATCAGCGAGGTGACGATGATCCCGCCAGCGGCCCATTCGACCGGGATCCACCCGGCCAAAATCGTGCCTAGCAAAATGGCGATGTAAGTGCCTGCCTCGACCAGTCCGGTTCCGGCCAGCACTTCGTCTTTCTTCAAATGCTGCGGCAGAATCGCATATTTGATTGGGCCCAGAAACGTCGACTGAACTCCGGTCAAGAACAGGGCGAACATTAAAAGCGGTATGGCAAAACTGTCGACGGCGATCCCGCGCCAGGCCAGAAACAGGCCGGTCGCGCCGATCAACATCAGCCCAATCTCGCACATTTTCACCGTGCGGATGATCGCTGCCTTGTCGCGCATATCGGCCAGTTGCCCAGCCAGCGCAGACAGGATGAAAAACGGCAGAATGAACAGGCCAGAGGCAACCGCGCTGAAGATCGCCTCGGTGCTTTCGTCATTATACACCTGGTAAACGACGAACAGGACCATCGCGGTCTTATACAAATTGTCGTTAAACGCGTTCAGCAACTGCGTGCAGAATAGGGGCAGGAAGCGCCTGCGGCGCAAAAGATGCGTCGTCGTGGTCATGAAGATGTTCGCTCCCGTGGCCCACGAGATAGACGATACGCGGCGGTTAACAAGGTGCCTGTTTCATCTTTTGCGCATTGGCAAAGGCGGCTAAGGAGGCATTTACAATGATGACATTGCCCAACATTCTCACTTTGTCGCGGATTCTGGCTCTGCCTTTGCTCGCGTTCTTTCTGTGGTGGCCGGAATGGCAGTTGGGATATGCAATCGGCTTCGTGCTTTACGGTTTGATTGCGATCACCGATTTCTTCGACGGTTATCTGGCCCGGGCGCAAGGGACAGTGTCAAAGCTCGGCATTTTCCTCGATCCCATCGCTGACAAGATTATGGTCGCGACCGTTATCCTGGTGCTGACCGCACAAGGGTATTTGCGGGGGCCTTACGTGGGCGATTTTCACGTGATTGCTGGGTTGATCATTCTGATGCGCGAGATTGCTGTCTCTGGCCTGCGCGAATTTCTTGGCGGTATTCAAGTCTCCATGCCAGTCAGCAAGCTGGCCAAATGGAAAACCGCGTTCCAGCTTGTCGCGCTCGCGGCGCTGATTGGCGGCGGAGCAGTGCATGGCCAGCCATGCCAGGTGCCCGGAGATGCCTGCGCTTCGGTTGAACAGACCTGGCTGCACTTGATAGGCCTTACAACCTTGTGGGCTGCTGCGGTGCTAACCTGCATCACCGGTTGGGACTATCTGCGGGTTGGCCTCAAGCATATGGATTGATGTGTCGACGCGGTAATTCGAGGTTAGCGATGCAAACGGAACAGTTCTCGCTGAGCTTGATTTATGTAACGCTCATCCCAATCCAACTCGCGCCGTGACTTAGGAAAGAATTCCCTCCGAGCTTCTGCATCGTAGAAGAGCGTTCCATGAATACCTTTTACGTCGCGTTTGAGAATTGGACGCTGCCAAAGGGGGTCAATAGCTCAATGGCTCTCTCTTCGCCAACACGCGCGACTAGGTCGTCGGCGATCTCCATGTCGCGTTCTCCCGGAAATATTTCGGCAAATTCATCGTCCGTCGCTTGGAAAATGCTAAAAGTTGCGTTCGGTGCGCCATCAATTATCTGGATGTTCTTCACGATCAACCCGCCCGCAATTCCTCAGCTAGCAGCTTAAAGTCATCGGCGCGCGGGCTGTTTTTGCGCCAAATCAGAGCGATCTCGCGGCTGGCCTGCGCGGATTTAAGTGGGCGCGCGACCACATTGGTGTCGTTCAATATTCCGGCATCCAGCGCCATTTTAGGCAGCATCGTCAGGCCCAAATCATTGTCGACCATCTGAACCAGAGTGTGCAGCGAGGTGCCAATAATCGCTGCATTTGCGCGCATCTCCGGGCGCGCGCAGGCGGCCAGCGCATGATCGCGCAGGCAATGCCCATCTTCGAGCAATAGCAGTCGGCCCTCATCAATCATGCTGGGCGGAATGCTGTCTGGCGGATCGCGCGGATCATCCTGGGGGAAAGCGACGAACAGCCTGTCGTCACTGATATGCTCCACTTCGACCTCGCCCGTGCCAAAGGGCAGAGCAAGCAGCACGCAATCAACCCGGCCATGTTGCAGCGATTCCACCGCATCCTGGCTGGTCTCTTCGCGCAGCAGCAGTTTCAGATCGGGCCGCTCGCGTTTTAGTCGTGGCAACAAATGCGGCAGCAGAAACGGCGCGATTGTCGGGATAACGCTCATGCGCAGCGTGCCGGACAGTGGCTTTCCGGCGGCTTGGACGAGGTCGGAAAGCTCCTCTGCCTCGCGCAGCAATCGGTGCGCCTTCTCCACTACCTGATCGCCCAGCGCAGTAAAGCGCACCACGCGGCGGCTGCGCTCAACCAGTGTCACACCCAGTAGCGATTCCAGTTCGCGAATACCCGCAGACAGTGTCGATTGCGAGACGTAGCTCGCGTCTGCTGCGCGGCCAAAGTGCTTATGCTCGTGCAAAGACACGAGATATTGCAGCTGTTTGATCGTGGGGAGATAGGTGGACATGGCTGAGCTTTACTCGGCCGCTGCCGTCTCAGCACCGACCTCGGCTTCCGCCTCTGCCGCATCATCGCTGGCGGCGGCGGCCTCCTCCATGCTCGCCTGCATATCGTCGATATGGGTCATGGCGAGTTTGCCATTCTTTACTGCAAAGCCGAGCTTGCCTTCGACCAGTTCCAGCGCGTCTTTACCAAATACGTCATAGCGCCACCCTTGCAGCACTTTGAGGTCGCGGACCCCGGCGGCGAGGGCTTCCATCTCGTCTGCTCTCGTTAGCAGGCGGGCGGCCACATCAATTTCGCGCGCGCGAATTTTGAGCAGCAGTTTTAGAAGGTCAGCGACCAAGGCGCCTTCTTTGCCCAGAGGCGCCCCGCGCTTCATCTTCTCGGGAAGCTCGCTCTTGGGCAGCGGCTCCGCCTCTTCAATGACCCGCATCAGGCGCTTTCCAATATCATTGTCGCGCCATGCGGAGGATAGCCCGCGCACTTTCGCCAGATCCGCCTGCTTTTTCGGCGGATGGCTGGCGATGTCTGCCAAGGTCTCATCGCGCATGATCCGGCCACGCGGGATATTCTTGTGCTGCGCTTCGCCTTCGCGCCATGCGGCGAGGCCCTTCATCCGTCCCAGCACCGCTGGATTGCGGCCCGGTTGGCGAATGCGGCGCCAGGCATTGTCAGGATTGACGATGTAATTGCTCGCATCGGCGAGCTTTTCCATTTCCGCATCGAGCCAGCCGCCGCGACCGGTTTTGATCAATTTCTTGAGCATCTTCGGGAAAATCTCGGAAAGATGCGTTACATCGCCGATGGCGTATTCGATCTGCCTGTCGGTCAACGGACGGCGGCTCCAATCGGTGAAGCGCGCGCCCTTATCGATTTGCAGGCCCAGCCAGCTGTCGACCAGATTGGCATAGCCGATCTGTTCTGACTGGCTGATGGCCATCATCGCAATCTGGGTGTCGAAAATGGGGAAGGGGGTCTTGCCGGTGAGATTGACGATAATCTCGACATCTTGCCCGCCCGCGTGGAAGACTTTGAGCACTTCGTCGTTTTCGCACATCAGATCGAGCAGCGGCTTAAGATCAATTCCATCGGCCAGCGGATCAATCGCCGCGGCTTCTTCCTCATTGGCGATCTGCACCAGGCACAGTTCCGGCCAATAGGTGTTCTCGCGCATGAATTCGGTGTCGATGGTGACGAATTCGGATTTCGCCAAACGCTCGCAAAGGTCAGTCAAAGCGTCGGTTGTTGTAATCAGATCATGTATTTTCATATCTGTCTTTTCAGTGTGTCAGGCGGAGTACCGCCTCCGGGCGTTAGCCCATTGATGATTGCTTAGCGTGCGTGAAACTTGACAAAGCCCCGCGCTTGCCCTGTTAGCGCGCGCATATTGATATGCGCTCTAAACTAGGCCACGCCATGCAATCATTGCTGGCGCGCCTTTAGCGCCATACTCTCGAACAGGACAAGAGTTTAGCATGCACGCTTATCGTTCCCATACTTGCGCACAGTTAAGTGAAGCCAATGTCGGCGAAACCGTTCGCCTTTCTGGCTGGATTCACCGCAAACGTGACCATGGCGGAGTGCTGTTCGTCGATCTGCGCGATCACTATGGCATCACGCAAATCGTGGCGGACGAGGATTCTCCCGCGCTGCCAGTTCTCGATTCGCTGCGCGCGGAAAGCGTTGTGACAATTGATGGCGAGGTGAAGGCGCGTTCAGCCGAGACTGTGAACGGCAGCCTGCCAACCGGAGCGATTGAGGTATTTGCCCGCGCGGTCGAAGTGCAAAGTGCGGCTGAAGAATTGCCAATGCCGGTCGCTGGCGAGCAGGAATATCCCGAGGACATCCGCCTGAAGTATCGCTTCCTCGATTTGCGGCGTGAAACCATGCACCGCAACATCATCCTGCGCAGCCAGGTGATCACCTCGATCCGCAAGCGAATGATCGACCAAGGGTTCACGGAGTTTCAGACACCGATCCTGACGGCTTCCTCACCAGAGGGCGCGCGCGACTTCCTGGTGCCGAGCCGCATGCATCCGGGCAATTTCTATGCCCTGCCGCAGGCCCCGCAGATGTTTAAGCAGATGCTGATGGTCAGCGGGTTTGATCGCTATTTCCAGATTGCGCCATGTTTCCGCGATGAAGACCTGCGCGCTGATCGCAGCCTGGAGTTCTATCAGCTCGACTTTGAAATGAGCTTTGTGACGCAGGAAGATGTGTTCCAAACGCTGGAACCCGTTCTTGCAGGCGTCTTTGCTGAGTTCGCCAATGGCAAAAGCGTGACCGCCTCGGGCGACTTCCCACGTATTCCATACGCTGAGGCGATGCTGAAATATGGCAGCGATAAGCCTGATCTTCGCAACCCGCTCATCATTTCAGATGTTACCAGCCATTTTGAGAAGTCAGGCTTTGGCCTGTTTGAAAAGATTGTGGGCGGCGGCGGCGTTGTCCGTGTGGTGCCTGCGCCGAATACGAATGAGAAGAGCCGCAAGTTCTTCGATGATATGAACAATTGGGCGCGCGGTGAAGGCTTTGCTGGCCTTGGCTATGTCACCCGCAAGGGCGGCGAATTCGGCGGCCCGATTGCCAAGAACCACGGCCCCGACCTCATGGCTCAACTTTATGACGAGCTGGGTCTTGGCCCTGATGATGGGCTGTTCTTTGCCGCGGGTAAGGAAAAGGACGCGGCGAAGTTGGCAGGAGCCGCCCGCACTCAGGTGGGCGAACAGCTCGGCCTGATCGAAGAGGGCTGTTTCAAGTTCTGCTGGATCGTCGATTTCCCGATGTTCGAGTATGACGAAGACGCGAAGAAAGTGGACTTCTCGCACAACCCATTCTCCATGCCGCAAGGCGAGATGGAGGCGCTGGAAAATCAGGATCCGCTCAAGATCAAAGCGTGGCAATATGACATTGTTTGCAACGGTTATGAGCTGTCGTCCGGCGCGATCCGGAACCACCGCCCGGACATCATGTACAAGGCGTTTGAGATCGCTGGTTATTCCAAGGAAGACGTCGACCGCGAATTTGGCGGTATGATTGAAGCATTCAAGCTGGGCGCGCCGCCGCATGGCGGATCTGCACCGGGTATTGACCGGATCGTGATGCTTCTGGCTGGTGAAGAGGCGATCCGTGAAGTGATTGCATTCCCGATGAACCAGAAGGGCGAAGACCTGATGATGGGTGCGCCAAGTAAGGCAGAACTGCCGCAATTGCGCGAGCTGTCTTTAAGGGTGATTGAGCCGCCAAAGAAGCAAGGCGATGCGGCTAACCCACAAAAGGCAGCTGAATAGGCAAGTCATTGCTTCAGTGATGGAATTGTAGCTGTCGACAGCAAAACTGGTTCATCTTCCCCTAATCCTTTATGCGCGATACAGTGCCTTCGAGAATGGGGGAATTGGCATGAAGTTCACAAATGCAACAGGAGCTGGCGCACTGTGCGCTGGGCTCGCATTGGCCGCGACGTCTGTGCACGCTGAGACGCTAACAGTTGGAGCGCACCTGCCAGCGTCCACGGATGCTGGGCTCGAAATCGAAACGATTTCGGTCGATACGCTGAGCGGTAGCAAGGGGGCACAGCTCGCGTTTGAGCTCAAAGATGCGTTGCAAAAAGCGCGCGCTCAAAATGAGACCTGGTTTGAAGTGGTCGCGATTGGTGCCACGTCTGTCGATGCCGTCATTCAGGGCAGCGCTGGAATCGAGTCCTCCGTCATCGAGTTAGAGCCGAAGGGTGAGCGCAAATGCGCTAAAAAGGACGAGGATAAAAAATGCATCCGCTATAAAACGACCTATTACGATTGCAGTCGCACGGAAGTGTCGTTCTACCCTGATATTGAGATCATCGGGCGAGATGGCGCGATACTCTATGCTGCTCGTGATGAAATTAGTCGCAGCAAAGAAGTGTGCGCAGACACGGGTTCGCCTCCGTCAATATCGGAAATGTCGGAATCGCTCGTCTCCGGCTTCGCATGGCGAGTGAGAACGGCTCTTGCGCCGCGCTTTCTTGAGCGGGAGTACCGAATTCTTGAACGACGCAAAGGCTTGGAAAAGGCGGATCGCAAGGCGTTTAAGCAGGCGGTCAAACTGACAAAAAGTGATCAAGATGCGGCCTGCGATGCGTTCAAGTCGTTGGAAGCAAGCAATCCACAGCATGTGTCAGTGCTTTTCAACGTTGCAATATGCCATGAGCGCAATGGTGAGTTCGCGTTATCGCTTGAGACGTTGCAGCGCGCATTGGCGGTTGAACCGCAAAAACTGATGGCGCTGGAATCTGTAGACCGCGTTGACGGCTGGATGCGCGCAGAGGATCAGCTCGCGGCGCGTGTCGAAATCCTAAACCGGCGTTATGCCGATGTGGATGGGGCAGGCGAGGTTACCGAAGAGACGGCGCTGGCCGACGGCGGATAGGGGGGCGCAGGCTAGTTGCTGCCCGTGTCAGCCTTTGCGCGTTGTAACTGCGCCGCAATGAGCTACGAATAACGAGCTATGACATTCACGCGCCGTTCCGCTGTCTTTGGCTCTCTGGCCGCTGCGATATCGACTTCGCTGCCATTGAGTGCTTGTGCTCCCAATCCAGCCAGACCATCCGGCAAAACGCGCCTGCATGTGTTGGGTGCGATCCATTCAAGGCACCGCAACAGCACCAAATATTCGCTCGATGTTTTGCGCGAGGCGGTACTCCGGGCAAAACCCGATGTGATTATCACGGAAATTCCGCCTGATCGGCTGGAGGCTGCGAAGGCTGGTTTCGCCGAAACAGGCGGAGTGACGGAACCGCGGACCAAAGTTTTCCCTGAATATACCGATGTCGTCTTTCCGCTGAGCCGGGAGATGAACTTTGACATTCTCGCTGGAGCGGGCTGGACTCAGGAGATCGCCGATAATCGGAGCGCTGCGCTTAGAACAATCGAAAATGATCCATCGCGAGCTGATCAATGGGCTGAGCATTTGGCCGCTCGCAGGCAGTATTTGGTGGAACTGGCCGGGCGCGGCGATGACCCACAATTCATCCACACGGCGGAATATGATGCCATCGTAGAGCGCGCCCAAACGCCTTATCAGCGTTATTTCGATGCCGATCTGGGACCGGGTGGTTGGACGCAAATTAACCGCGCTCACAATGACTTAATCAATTTGGCGCTTGATTCCATCACCGGCAAAGGGTTGCGTGCCCTTGTAACTTTCGGAAGTTGGCACAAATATATGATTGCGCGGTCCATGGCTGCGCGCCGCGATATTGAATTGCTCGACACCCGAGCGCTGTTCGATTGATGCATCCATCACCGCTTGGGACGGGCAATCTTCCCCCTTGCACTCATGCGCGCCGTTCATTAGGGCGAATGCGAGTTTTACACCCCAAAATTAAGAGGGAACATTATGAGCGATACTGCCGACCGCGTGCAGAAAATTGTTGTCGAACACCTCGGCGTAGAAGCCGACAAGGTTTCGCAAGATGCGAGCTTTATCGACGATCTGGGCGCAGACAGCCTCGACATTGTTGAATTGGTAATGGCTTTCGAAGAAGAATTCGGCGTCGAAATCCCTGACGATGCGGCCGAAAAGATCACCACCGTTGGTGATGCGACCAAATATATCGAAGGCAATAAGGGCTAATCAGCTGAGGCTGACGGTTCGCATCCGCGCGCCGATCATTCCATAGCTTTGCCAAAATCACAGGCCCGCGCCCCGAAGTGGGCGTGGGCCTGTAGCGTATTTGAAAGGCCAAGAGCCTCGAAAGGACTGCAATGCGCCGTGTTGTCGTTACCGGTTTGGGCCTCGTCACGCCTCTGGGGGCAGATGTCGAGACCGTTTGGGCGAATTTGATTGCTGGGAAGAGCGGCGCCGGGCCGATTACCCGCTTTGATGCTTCTGACCAGAAATGTCAGATCGCCTGCGAGGTCAAAGGCAAGGATCACGAATACGGGTTCGATCCTGACGAACGCGTTGATGGCAAAATTCAACGTCAGGTTGATCCGTTCATCGTCTACGGCATTGATGCCGCCGGTCAGGCGCTAGAAGACGCTGGTCTGGAAGACATGGACGATGCGCTGAAATTGCGCACAGGTTGCTCGATAGGCGCCGGGATCGGCGGTCTTCCGGGGATCGAAAAAGAGAGTGTTAACCTGCACGAGCGTGGCCCAGGCCGGGTCAGCCCGCACTTTGTTCATGGCCGCTTGATCAATCTGGTTACCGGTCAGGTTCAGATCAAATACGGCTTTATGGGCCCCAACCACGCCGTTGTGACGGCCTGCTCCACTGGCGCGCACTCAATTGGCGATGCCGCCCGCATGATCATGCTCGATGATGCGGATGTCATGCTTGCAGGCGGCGCGGAAAGCACCGTGAACCCGCTGGGCATTGCAGGCTTTGCTCAGGCGCGTGCACTGAACACCAGCTATAATGATCGCCCGACCGAGGCCAGCCGACCTTACGACAAAGATCGTGAGGGCTTTGTGATGGGTGAGGGTGCCGGCGTTGTTGTTCTTGAAGAATACGAACACGCCAAGGCACGCGGCGCAAAGATCTATGCCGAGGTGACCGGTTATGGCCTCTCTGGCGACGCCTATCACGTCACGGCGCCTCACCCAGAGGGTAAGGGCGCAGAGTTGGCGATGCGCATGGCGTTGAAGAAGGCTGGACTTTCTGCTGGCGACATCGACTATGTCAACGCGCACGGCACATCGACCATGGCGGACACGATTGAGCTTGCTGCGGTGAAACGCGTGCTCGGCGATGATCTGGGCGGGGCTTCGATGAGCTCTACCAAGTCGGCGATTGGACACTTGCTGGGCGGTGCAGGCGCGGTTGAGGCTGTCTTCTGCGTTCTCGCAATGCGCGACGGCATCGTCCCACCAACGCTCAACCTTCAGAACCCGGATGATGGCACAGAGGGGATCGATCTGGTCCCACTCACCGCGCGTAAGCGCGAAGTCCGTGCCGTGCTCAACAACAGCTTCGGCTTTGGCGGCACCAATGCCTCGCTCGTCATGCAGAAGGTCGACTGAGGCAGATGAAGCGGCTCGGCCTGATCGCTGGCCTCGTTTGCGCGCTGTTGCTGGCGGCGGGCGCCTATGCGGGCAGCCTTTATCTTGGCTCGGCCACGGTAAAGGTCGACAGCAGCTTCATCATTCCGCCCGGCGCTTCGCTCAGCTCGGTTGCGCGAAAGCTTGAGGACGAAGGGCATATCACGTCCTCTGACGGTTTTGTGATGCGCGCGCGGTTGTTTGGCTCCAGCGATCCAATCCAGGCGGGTGAGTTTATGCTCAACCCCGGCATGACACAGGGCCAGATACTTTCCGCCTTTCAAAGCGGAGATGTGATCCGGCGCTTCGTCACTATTCCAGAAGGGATGCCCTCGATCCTCGTTCACGAGCGTCTGTTGGCTGAAGAGCTGCTCACCGGTGAGATTGAAGTTCCGGTAGAGGGTTCGATCCTGCCGGATACTTATGATTTTGAGCGTGGGGAAAGCCGCCAAAAAGTTGTCGAGCGGATGCAGGCGGCGATGGACCTTTACCTAGCGGAAGCCTGGGCGGAGCGCGGCCCCAATATCGCGGTCGATACCATGCGAGAGGCGCTGACCCTTGCCGCCATCGTTGAGAAAGAAACCGGTAAAGCGTCCGAACGCCGCAAGATCGCTGGCCTCTATTCCAACAGGGTCGAGACGGGGATGTTACTGCAAGCAGATCCAACGATCATCTATCCGATCACCAAAGGTAAACCACTGGGACGGCGCATTCGGCAGTCTGAGATTGCGGCCGTTAATGGCTACAACACCTACACGCGCGTCGGATTGCCGGTGGGGCCGATCACCAATCCGGGCCGGGAAAGCATCGCTGCCGTGCTCAACCCGGACCAGACGAGCGCGCTATTCATGGTGGCGGACGGAACCGGCGGCCATTGGTTTGCCGAGACTCTAGCCGAGCACAACGCCAATGTTGAGAAATGGTATGCGATCCGCCGTGAACGCGGCGAGATGTAGCAGCGGGGTGCATTTGAGTGTGCCCAATGAGCCGCATCAGAAGCCGACTTAGACCATGGCCCGTCCGTTTATCGTCACCGCCGCTTTGCCGCCTGAGATCGCTTCCTGGGCCGAAGGATTGCGGCGAGAGCATTATCCCGCCCATCGCAACCACTTGCATGCGCATGTCACCATGTTCCACTCCTTTGCCCCTTCCTTGCTGGAGGAGCTAAAAAGTTACTTGCCGCGCATAGCGTCGCAATATTCGCCACTCGAAGGCCGCGTTACCGGGGTGATGGATCTGGGGAAGGGGACAGCAATCGCCCTTGAGAGCCCGCAATTGCTTAGCCTTCGTGCAGAAATCGCTGATCATTTCCATGGTAGCCTCACGGATCAGGATTTGTACGAGCCGCGCCCGCATATCACGATCCAAAACAAGGTCACGAAAGAGGAGGCGCGGGCATTGCAAGCGGCCCTGGCGTTGGAGATTGAGCCGCGCAGCTTCGCCTTTCCTGCGCTCGAATTGCACTTGTATGAAGGCGGGCCGTGGACTTTCATAAAGCGCGCGGCCTTTCGCAGGGCGCCGCGCCGCTAGCTAGATGCCGGTTCGAGCGCAAACAGTGTCAAACAGGTGTTGACCCGGGCTCTGCCCCCGCCTAAACGCGCCGCCTGCGGTCCGGGTGAAAACGCCCTTGAGACCAGCCAGGCTTTGGTTCTGGCGGAGTAGCTCAGCTGGTTAGAGCAGCGGAATCATAATCCGCGTGTCGGGGGTTCAAGTCCCTCCTCCGCTACCAAATGTTATTTGTTCGATGATTGGTAAATCGTGATTCCCATTCGACATAAGATGCTCAGCCCAAGCAAAGCGTCTTTCGCCTCTAAGCGAACGCGCAAGCGCAATGCCGATTGCTGGAGGTCCTACTAAGGGCTCAATCAACCGTTATTATGACGCTTCTGTCTCTTTGACGGCTTGCCAGGCGCATTTGCGGCATGTTTTGGTTTACCTGGCTTACGAGCCTTGTCTGAGGCCCCACCCCCACGACTCTGCGGCTTTTTGTCAAAGCCCTCGGCCTTTCGGTCTTCGCCGCCTTTGCGGAATTTCTTGGGTTTTCCTTTGTTCTTTTCTTTGCCGCCATGGGAAGGCTTCGCTTTGATCCGAGGTCCGCGATCGCTGTCGCGTGGGCCAGAGTGCGACTTGCGATTGCGCCGAGCGGTGTCTCGCGGCCCATGTTCAGATGCCTCGATCAGAATGTTGTCTTGATCGTCGCCGTTATCGCTCACTGAGTCAGCGCTACGCGCCACAGCTGAGGCGAATTTGTCGGCAATAGCGCGAGGGATTTGGAAGAACGTCTCGCTTTGGCCGATACGGATCGCTCCGATTTCGTTGCGTGTGACATGCCCGCGGCGGCAAATCAGCGGCATCACCCAGCGGGGGCCAGCGTTCTGCCTGCGGCCAATATTCATGCGGAACCAGACAGTGTCCTCGAAACCCGGGCGATGTGTGTCTTTCTGGGCGGCGCGGCGAGCCTCTGGGGTGTTCTCGATTAAGTCCTCCGGCTCGGGCAACTTTGAACGGTGCGCCTGCACCAGCATGGCTGCAATCTCTTCTGGGGTGCGTTCGGCCAGAAGCTTACTCGCAAGATCTTTATTCACCTCATCGATTTCAATGGGTTGCAGTAGTTTCTTGAGTAAACGTTCATGATCCTTCGCTCTGATTGCCTCTGGGCGAGGGGCGTCGGTCCAATCAGCCTCAATTTTGGCGGATTTCAGCATGGAATCGACCCTGCGGCGGCGAGAGAACGGCACGATCAGGACTGCCGTTCCCTTCTTGCCGGCGCGTCCTGTGCGGCCAGAACGATGCTGTAGCGCCTGTGCGTCGCGCGGTATTTCGACGTGAACGACCAGGCTGAGCGTCGGAAGATCGATACCGCGTGCGGCTACGTCCGTGGCGACGCAGACCCGGGCGCGCTTATCACGCAGTGCCTGAAGCGCCTGATTGCGTTCCTGCTGCGAATGTTCGCCTGATAGGGCAACAGCGGCAAATCCACGCTCTTGCAGGGTGGCATGCAAATGCCGAACCTTGTCACGTGTCGCACAGAAAAGGATCGCCGTTTCCGCTTCGTGATAGCGGAGCAGATTGACCACTGCGTTTTCAATTTCAGTCGGAGAGACGGTGATCGCCTGATATTCAATATCGCCGTGCCCGCGTTGTTGGCTAATGGTTGCAATCCGCAAGGAATTGATTTGGTAACGCCTAGCCAAAGTTTCGATTGGGCGTGGCATTGTAGCTGAAAACAATAGAGTACGACGCGAAGTTGGAGTTGCGTCGAGGATACTTTCCAGCTCTTCACGAAAGCCCATGTCGAGCATTTCATCGGCCTCATCGAGGACGATGGTGGCCAGCGCTGAGAGGTCAAGCGCGCCGCGCTCCAAATGATCTCGAAGGCGGCCAGGGGTGCCAACCACAATGGTTGCGCCTGCGCGTAAGGAGCGGCGTTCCTGCGATGGATTCATCCCGCCAACGCAGGTTGCGATGCGCGCGCCAGCCTTGCTGTAGAGCCAGCCAAGCTCACGGCTTACCTGCAGCGCAAGTTCACGGGTTGGGGCAATAACGAGCGCCAGAGGTGAGGGCACGCTGCGCAATGCGCCGCTTTCGTCAAGCAATTCGCCCGCCATCGCGAGGCCGAATGCGACAGTTTTGCCAGAGCCGGTTTGCGCTGAGACGACGAGATCGCGGCCTTTTGCGTCTGGCTTTAGAACTGCCTCTTGCACTGGGGTTGGAGCATCATAGTTGCGCTCGGATAGCGCTGCCTGGAGGCAGGTTGGGAGACTTGGAAAACTCATGAATTGATCTCAAATGCAAATGCGCGCGAAGGCGCGCGCAGCGGCGCTGATTGGCCGGTTAAGAGGGGATTGTGGGTAATGGGCGCATGGCGCCCGCAATCTGTTGGGTCTGCCCATACGCGCCTTCTCGGAGTTTGGCTTGCAAAAACTTTCTCGGGGCTCATGCGGTTGGGGTTTTGAGCGATCCGAGCGCAAGCTAACGTCTGTTGCGTCGATTCTTTGAGGGTTTAAGAGGTAATCGAGTTTAGTATTTGATAATATTAGATAGTAAGACTTACTCAGGAGTTAGAGCGGTAGCCACCGATCCGGATGCGGTGACAGGCATAAACAGCCCCTCTGCGGTAGGCGTAATCTGGCCATGGGATAGGTTTGAGATATCGAAGGATAGGTTGAAATCACCAGCTCTAATCGATCTTACACCTAATTTAGCTTTGCTAATCACAGAATTGTAATCATTGCTAAAATCATCAATCAGTGATCGTTCTATCTCCTCTTTCACGTCCTTACTGGCCATGATCCGGACCAGCAAGTCTCCAACGGCTGTATCCATGTCTCCAAACACTTGCAGATCTTCAATCCTCACGACCTCGCTGTCTGGTTCACTAACCGGCAATCCGGTTAACCAAATGGTCCCTTTTGATCGTCCCCAAATCCGGTCGGTCAAATTGCCGACGGGTTCCACCTGAGCCTCTATCCCAACTGCCAGTCTGCCGCCTTTAGCTGCATAAAGTGTGACCTGCTCGAATTCGAGATCGAGCCTGCCGAGTTCCTCTTTTGCTATGCCGCGTTCAGCCACTCGTTTGAGCGCGCGCAGGATCACTGGCTCAAGCTGATCGTAATTGGCCAGCACAGGCAAGGTGACCTCAAAGCCGGTATCACGAGTGATACCAGCGTTGGTGCCCAAATTTTTCGGCGCAGGCACGGATGGCTTATCGCCGACAAAAATTCCAAGCTTGGCACGCAGCATTGCTTGAGTGGTTACACGGCGAGCCGATACACGCAGATTGCCAGCTCCGATCGCGGTGGGGTTGAGCTGCATCCAAACCGGTGGGTTATCGGCGTTTAGCGACAGTGTTGTGAAACCTTGATTCCAGAGCTGAGCCACCTGGGGACGCAGATTGAGCGCTGAAAGCTCACGCTCGAGCGTTTTCTCTGCTTTGGCGAGAATAGGGGCGAGTTCGGCATTGGCGCGCCTGGTAAAGCGGATGCGTTGCCCCAAAACATCAATTCCAGGCTCTTTAGACCATTGATAAGAAACGCGAACATCAGGTTTTAGACGCCAGTTGTGCGCGATCGCAACCTGCGCAGTCAGGCGAATATTGGCCGCAGCCGTTGCAGTCTCACGTTTGATGATCCCCCCGACATCGCGTGCCTGTATTTCTGCTGTGACCGGAAAACTAACGCTCAAGGTGTTGCCGCGTCCGGACAGCTGCATCGGACCGCGCTGAATTTGTCCAACCAACTGACAGCTGATCTTTGGAGTTCTCCCGATCTCTCGGCCGAGCACCCGGATCGTTTCGCGCGGAATGCACTCGTCAATCTGCTCATCGATCGTGTAGAGCGTGCGAGATACCTCACGTTCCAGCGAGCGGCGGATCGTTTCCAGAGGGACGCCAAGTTCTGTGACCAAGACGGATTCTTCGGTCGGATATTGTGCCGCAGGCTCCATACGGGCCGGAGCGGGAGCCTCAATGATCCGAATGTGGAACCAAATGAGATAGGCCGCACCAAAACCTATCAAAGTGACAGCTAAAGCAAGCAAAACCAGGAGTTTATGCTTGATTTGCATATTCCGTGCTCGCCCCGTTAGCGATTCAGTTTCTGCGGTCCCCATTTGCCTCGATTGTAAGCGATTTGAGCGCGCAAGGCCATTGGCGCGGTTAGTCTCGCTGAAAATGTGCCTCAAACACCGGATATCAGGTGAGTTTTGGTAAATTCCGAATGAAGATCGGACTCAAAGCGCTGAACGCCAGATTAACTGCTTCGCTAAAGTGTTAAAACTTGTTTCAAATGGCGGGAAACCGGGGTTTTTCGCCGACTCCAAACAGTTCGTTAACCATTACTGGGTATTCGTCCTACGTATGAATACACAGAACCCATTTAAGCCTACTTTGGCTAACACGTTCACCTTGGCTCTCGCCCTAGGTGCATTCTCGCTTGTTGCGGTGGCTCCGGCGCATGCAGCTGGGGTCGATGCGGGCACGCTGATTGAGAACACCGCGACTGCGACTTATGAGGACGGATCTGGTCCGCAAACGGTCGATTCCAACACCGTCACGGTGTTGGTCGACGAATTGCTCGACGTGACGGTCACCTCGCTGGACTCCGGTCCGGTGGGCGCAACGCCTGGCGATGCGGTGCTCACGTTTGAGCTCACCAATCAGGGCAATGGCCCAGAGGCGTTTGAACTCACCGCTGATCCAGTGGTTGCTGGCAACGACTTCGATACGACGGTCGATGGCATTGCGGTCGATACGAACGGCAATGGCACATACGATCCCGGCGTCGATCAAATCCTAACAGGTCCAGAAACAACCGCTGTGCTCAATGCGGATGACACGCTGACGGTTTTCGTGCTGGTCACCGTCCCTGCTGGCGCAACCGACACACAAGAGAGCGATGTTGAGCTGACGGCGGAGGCGGTCACCGGAACGGGCGCACCCGGCACCAGCTTCTCTGGACAAGGTGTGAGCGGCGGCGATGCCATCGTCGGCAGCACCGGCGCCGATGCAACTGCAACGGGTTCACTGCTGGTCGGGATCACAACGGTCGATCTCGTCAAGTCAGCGACCATCGCGGACCCATTTGGTGGCACCAGCGTGGTTCCAGGTTCAGTCGTGACCTTCACCATTTCCGCTGAAGTCACCGGTAGCGGCTCTGTCGACGATCTGGTCGTCACCGACGCTTTCCCGGCGGACACAACTTACGTGGCAGGCTCTCTCACATTGGCAGGCGGCGCTTTGACCGACGCCAGCGGAGATGACGCAGGCGAGGCCAGCGCAACCGGCATCAGTGTCGATCTCGGCACGGTCGCTGGCGGTACCACCCAGGCAATCACTTTCGATGTCACCATCGATCAATAAGAAAATAGACAAGGGTCTGATATAATGAAATTTCTTGGACAAATTTGCGCAGCTCTGATGGTTCTTGCCGTCCCAGCTGCTCCGGCATTCGCTCAAGGCAACCCAATTGTCTTGTCAGGCGACGTTATGGCCGTGAAAACCAGCACCGACGCTGCTGGAAACGAGCAGACTGAATTGGTCGAGCCTAATGTTATCGTACCGGGCGATCGTTTGATCTTCGGCACCGATTACAACAATTCTGGCTCTGAGACGGTGACTGACTTTGTTGTCACCAACCCACTCCCAGGCGCCGTTGCGCTGGCATCTGATGCCGATAGCGCGCTGACCGTATCAGTTGACGGCGGCAACACTTGGGGAGTGCTTAGCTCTTTGACCGTGACTGGCGAGGACGGCGCAAGCCGCGCTGCGCAGCACGGTGATGTCACACATGTTCGATGGACGCTTGCCTCGGTTGCACCGGGCGAAACAGGCCGCCTCGAATATCCAGCAATCATTCGCTGAACAGCGAGCGATAACCGCCAAGCCTTGCGGGCGGAAATTTTGACGCGGGGCACACGCAGAGGAACTCTAAAATGAGACCAATCACCCAATTGCTGGGTGCCGTCAGTTCGGTTGCGCTCGTTGCGATGAGCAGCGCGCCAGCTTTTGCTGCAGGCACGACAGCTGGTGACACGATCACCAATAACGTCTCCGTCGCCTATCAGGTCGGCGGCGTTGATCAAACTGAAGCAACCGCATCCGACACGTTCACGGTCGACCGTAGGGTCAACGTGCTTGTTGATTTCACGGGCACCAGCAACACCGGCGTGTCGCCTGGTGAGCAGAATGCTGTGCTCGCATTTGATGTGACTAACTTGTCGAACGACGTGGTCGACCTCGATCTGAGCACTGCTCTGAACGCAGGTACCGCCGCGAATATCGCCAACTTCGAGATTTATCTCGATACGGACGGCAACGGCGCATTGAGTGCCGCTGAACTTGCTGCTGGCCCTATCACCTTCCTCGACGAGGTTGCTGAAGATGAGGTCGTCGAAGTCCTTGTGGTTGCCGATATCGGACTAGCTGCAGATGACGGCGATACATTTGACGTTGTTCTTACGGCAAATGCCTTCAACAGCGGCGATGTTGGCTCGCTTGGCGCCACAGAACTGACTTCCACTGCTGGTGCAAACACAGCAGGCATCGATACGGTTCTGGCCGACGGTGCTGGTACAACCGATGGCGCCAACCAAGGCGACTTCTCGGATCTTGGCACATATGAAGTGGCTGCTGCTGCTGTTACTGTCGCCAAGACCAGCTCGATCATTAGCGATCCAGTCAACAACACGACCAATCCGAAAGCCATCCCAGGTGCAATTATTGAATATTGCATCACCGTGGCCAACGGTTCGGGCGCGGCGACTGCCACCAGCGTCAACGTGAACGACTTGCTGCCAGGCGATGTGACCTTTGTCCCAGCGTTCGGCATCTTCGTTGACGGCGATGCGGCATGTACCGGCGGCGCCAACGGCGTTCCGCTTGGTGATGCTTCGTTTAGCGCGGCCTCAGGCCCAAGCGGCGAAGACGAAGTTTCTGGCACGCTGAGCGATATCGCAGCTGGCCAAACGCGCTCGCTCTACTTCCGCGTCGAAATCGACTGATAGAGCGGACTTAGACTTTGCGTGTAACCCTCTCTCTAAGCCGACTGGCAGCAGCACTCATGTTAGTGCTGCTGCCATTTGTCGTGCTTGGAGAGGGGGCACGCGCGCAATCAGCCACAACCACTACCAATACGATTACCAATATCGCCGAGGCGACTTGGCAATTTAATGGCACGCCGGCGAGCATCAGCTCAAACGAAGTGACCATTGAGGTAACACAGGCACCACCAGAAATTCGTGCTCTAAGGTCTGCGCCGAGCGGCGTGGTCGACCTCTCTTTCCAAGCGCCACTTTGCAATGTCGCTGGTCAAGGGGTGCAAGGCATTGGTGGTGAAAATCAAACACTGGTGCAGATCACCGGCGCAGAGCCCACAAGTGTGCTGCGTCCGGGCCAAGATCTGCTGTTTGAGGTCCAAGCGACGGCTGCAAACGTCGATTCTAACGCGATTGACAGCTTAAATGTCGTGATTACCACCAGCTCTGGCGACAGAGAGACCGAAACAATCTTCGAAACTGGCCCAAATACGGGCATTTTCGTTGGTCAGATCCCAACGCGCCGGGCCCCGCCCGCTGCCGTTCAAGGCGATTGCCGTCTCAGTATTGCTGATGGCGAGATGATCCAGATTGCCGCATCATTCATCGGGCAAGACGATATTATCGTTCAAACCGATGTCGAGGTTCTGGCTGATCCATTTGGTGTAGTGTTCGACAGCGAAACCGGTGAGCCAGTCGATGGCGCAGTAGTCACTTTGGTTGATGATGCGACCGGTCTGCCGGCAACGGTGTTTGCCGAGGATGGTGTAACCACTTGGCCTTCAACGGTAATTTCTGGACAGCCAATCACTGATGGCGCTGGCAATGTGTTCCCGGTTGGACCCGGCGAATACTGGTTCCCGCTGACTGCGCTGGGTCGCTATCGCCTAGTTATAGAGCCGCCGGAGCCTTTCACAGCGCCTTCTGCGGTCTCGCGTGATGCGCTCGCGCAGTTGACCCGGCCTGATGGCCGCACATTTGTGATCCAGGATGGCTCATTTGGCGGTGCATTTGAACTGATCGATCAAACTCCAGTTCAAATTGACATTCCGCTCGACCGTCCAAGCCTTGATATAGGCCTTACGAAAACCGCTTCACGTCAGCGCGTGCAGCCGGGCGATGTTGTGTTCTACACGCTTACAGCGACCAACCCTGATCCTGCGCGGATTAAGCGGGATGTGACGCTGAGCGATGTTCCATCGTCGTCGCTGCGCCTGCGCCCGGATAGCGTCCGGATTGATGGCGCTGAGGATCCCGATGCAGTGACATTCGCACCTGATGGCAGCGCTCTGTCCATCGCCTTGGGGGATATTGCCGCAGGCAGCTCACGCCGCGTAACATATGCGATGGTTGTTCGCGCAGATGCGTCTCCAGGACGCGCCGCGAACAATGCACAAACTATTGATTCACTTGGCCGAATTGCACGGGCAAGCACTGTTATTGACATTGAGCGCGATGGCATTGCTGACCGCATGACAATCATCGGCCGCATCACCGCTGGCCCGTGTTCGCTGCGCAATCCGCGCCGCGGCATTCCCGGTGTTCGTGTAATGCTTGAAGACGGCAGTTTCGCCATCACGGATGCCGATGGCCGCTATCACTTTGAGGGTGTTGTTCCGGGCACTCATGTGGTCCAAGCCTCACGGATGACGCTGCCTGAGGGTGCGCGCTTCGTTGATTGCCATCGCTCAACCCGTAGCGCTGGCAGCGCCAATTCACGCTTCATCATCGGTCAAGGCGGCAGCCTGATGGTCGCAGATTTCCATGCCATCGTGCCTGAGGGAGCGCTCGAACCAGTTGCACCTTTGGCTGAAACGACGCCAGAGGGCGCAATCGCACGCGAAATTGACGAGCAGGCGGCTTCTGACGCGAATACAGCGAGCACTGCTCAGCTTATTGGCGGCGAAGACACTCTCGGTGGCGGCGGTGCTCTGCGGGCAGAACGCCCAACGCTTGGCGCTGTCCTAGAAGAAAGCACACCGGCTCCTTCGCCAGTGACCGATTGGATCGCCTTGGGCGATGGGCCAGACGGCTGGTTGACGCCGGAAGTCGGTCACAACCCGCGTGCGCCGGCCATCCGTGTGGCTATTCGCCACCGTAAGGGCCAGAAGATCGTCCTCCGCGTAGATGGCGAACCTGTGAGCCCGCTCACCTTTGACGGCACCAAAAAACCTCAGCGCGGCAAGTTTGCCGTCAGCACCTGGCGCGGCGTCCCATTGGACGGCGAGCGCACAGTGTTGGAAGCGGATGTGATCAATTCCTTTGGCGAGATCAATGAGACGATAACGCGCGAGGTGTTCTTCACGACCTCACCTGCAAAAGTTCAATTCGTACCAGAGCAATCGAACCTGATTGCCGATGGTCGGACCCGTCCTGTTATCGCTGTGCGCGTGCTGGACCGCAATAATCGCCCACTGCGCGAAGGCGTCTCAGGCGAATTTGTGTTGAACGCGCCGTATGAGAGCGCCGAGCAGATTGATCGCCAGCAATTGAACCAGCTTACCGGTCTCGCGCCAAGCTCAGCGCGCTGGGTCGTTAAGGGCAGCGATGGTATTGCGCATATCGAGCTGGCACCGACCATGGTTTCTGGCTCGCTCCGTTTGGATTTCCGTTTCGATGATGGCGACATTGTTCGCACTCAGGAGCTGGAAGCATGGATTGAGCCAGGTGATATCGAATGGACCATTATTGGTCTTGCTGAGGGCACCGTTGGCGCGAAGAGCGTGGCTGATAACATGGAGCGGGCAGGTAACTTTGCCAGCGATCTGGGCGATGATGCGCGTGTCGCACTCTATGCCAAGGGCCGGGTGCTAGGCCGGTACTTGCTGACGCTGGCCTATGACAGTGCAAAGCAGCGCGACGATCAACGCGTGCTAGGCGCGATTGATCCGCAGGCTTACTATACGGTTTTCGCCGATGGCTCGAGCCGCCGGTTTGATGCGGCCAGCCGCGAGAACCTCTATGTCCGCATTGAAAGCTCAACCTTCTATGCGCTGTACGGCGATTTCGAAACGGGCTTTGATCAGACCCAGCTTGCACGCTACAACCGCACAGCAACTGGCCTGAAAGGCGAGGCTCGCCTGGGCCAGGTGAAAGCTCAGGCCTTTGCCGCTGAAATTTCAACCCGGCTTCGCCGCGACGAAATTCAAGGGCAGGGCATCAGCGGTCCGTATCGTCTCTCTAGCCGCAGCATTCTTGCGAATAGCGAGCGCGTTACACTTGAAGTGCGCGATAGGTTTCGCTCTGAACTTGTTGTTTCTTCAAGAGAATTATCTCGCTTCATCGATTATGATATTGACCTGTTGTCGGGAACGATCACCTTCTCTGAACCAGTGCTTAGCCGTGACTTTAACTTAAACCCTCAATTCATTGTAATTAATTATGAAATTGATGGTTTTGGTGAAGGTGAACTGAATGCTGGCATACGGGTCGACTGGACGAGCAAGAGTGGTAACATCCGCGTCGGCGCCAGCGCGATCACTGACAAGGGCGAGGGTGCCCGCACCAATCTGGGCGCAATCGATCTGCGTGCTCAGTTGGACGAGAACACCGAACTGCGCGCTGAGCTTGGCTTGAGCCGTACCGAGGGGACGACCTCCAATGGCTGGTTGGTTGAGGCGCAGCATCAAACCGGCAAGGTAGACTTGCTGGTATATGCTCGTTCGCTCGATGCCGATTACGGTGTCGGCCAGCAAAATGGCGCAGAGCAGGGTCGCCGCAAATTTGGCGCCGATGGCCGCCTGTTGATCAGCGATGATCTCAATCTTGTCGCCAGCGTGTGGCAAGATGATAACCTGACCGACGACAGCAGGCGCCGAGCGGCCCAGTTGCAATTGGGCTATACCACGCAAAGCACCGACCTTACTGTGGGTCTGGCGCATTTCAACGATCGCCTGGCCGATGGCACGCGCAACAAATCAACCGTTCTGGAAGGCGGGATTAGTCAGCGCTTGCTGGATAACAAGCTGGAGCTTAGCGCAACCAGCGCCATCGCTCTGGACGCGACGGAGAGCATTGATCTGCCGACCCGTCACCGGTTTGGCGTTCGTTACGCCATCACAAATGATATTCGCCTGGTCGGTCAGTATGAGATCGCCAATGGCGAGAACATCAATGCGCGTACCGTACGCGGCGGCATCGAAGTGACCCCATGGCGGGGCGCGCAAGTTGTCACGACGCTGGGGCAGCAAAATATTGGTGAGTTTGGCAATCGCAGCTTTGCAGCCTTTGGCCTGTCTCAGTCATTGCAAGTGAGCCCGGCCTTGACGCTGGACGCAACGATTGACGGCAGCCGTACGCTCAACGGTGAACCGGCTGCGATCAATGTGATCAACCCTGAGCAACCTGTTGCCAGCGGCGGTCGGCTGACGGGCAATTCTCAGTTCGAAGACTTTACTGCCGTCACTCTTGGCGCTGCATGGCGCAAGGATCGCTGGAGCGCGACGGCTCGCGGCGAATATCGTGATGGCGAGTTTGCTGAGCGCAAAGGCCTGACAGTCGGAGCAATCCGTCAGCTTGGCCAGGGCAGCATTGTCGGCTCTGGTGCGACATGGACCGAAGCGACCGCTGAAAACGGTGCAACCACTGAAATCTTTGATGCAAGCCTCGCTTTTGCACACCGTCCGGACTCCTCCGAATTCGCGACCTTGGGTAAGCTTGAATATCGCAGCGATACCGTTCGCGGAGCGATCGCTGGTGAAGCGGGCGGTGCTGGCCGCACAGCATTGACTGTCACTGGCGATGCGCGCTCGCGTCGCCTGGTTGCAAGCGTCTCGACCAATTGGTCGCCAAGCGATTGGGACCGCGATGACAATGGCAATCTGCACCAGACCCGCCGCGATGAATTCTCGCTGTTTGTGGGCGGCCGCTACAATCTCGATCGTTTCGAAGGCACAGAATTTTCTGGGACAAGTGTACTAGCCGGGCTTGATGCGCGCATCGGTATCGGCGAGCGATTTGAGATCGGTGCGACCGGCACCGTTCGCGCAAACCTGGAAGATGATGTCACCAGTTTCTCATATGGCCCGCACATTGGCTTTGTTCCGGCAGATGGCATCTTGTTGACCGTTGGTTACAATGTCGAAGGTTTCCGAGATGAAGATTTCTCGGCCGCGCGCAACACCGACAAGGGTGTGTTTGCGTCGATCAAAGCGAAGTTTGATGCCGACACATTCAGTTTCTTGGGGCTGGGTCGATGAGCGTCACTGCGAGCTTGATCACTCGCGCGAAGCTGACATTGCTTGCCTTGATGGTGGCATTCTTCGCGCTCATGCCTGGCGCGGCTTTGGCGCAAGACGCGGATATTGATTGGGCCGATGCGGGTGTTGCTAGTTTTGGCGCTTGGCCCAGCGGCACGGTCGTTACAGGGTCTGATGGGACTACCGCGCAGGTCGATTTTTCCGTCACGGATGACGGTGATGGCACATTTGCACCGGCCTTTGGCGCTGATTTTGTAAGCTTTTTTGCAGGCAATGTCGGCGCGTCGACATCTCCATTATTGATGAGCTTTAATAACCAGGCTTTTGATCCAGATGATCGCATTGTTGTTACGATTACGCTCAATCGTGCTGTAACCAATCTCAATTTCTCCATTAACGATATCGATAATGGCAATTTCGGCGATGCGATGGAGGTCTACTACGATGATGACTTAACGGGCGCATTCAGTAATGCGGCGACGAACACCGCTTTTTGGACAGTCGGCTCTGCAATCGCGCGTACAAACAATGCGACCGTCAATGGTTGGACTGGAATTGCGCCTTCTGCCCAGGCCGCTACGGATGGTGACCTGACGTTCGACTTTAACACGCAGCAAGTACGCCGAATTCAGATCGTCTATTTCAGCAACAGCGGCACTGGTGATCCCGGTAACCAGTTCTCGACGATCTCAGACTTTGATTACGATGGTCTTACGGCAGACTTGTCGATCACCAAGACCTTGCTCGGCTCACCCCCTAGCAATGGTGGTTTCGTGACGTGGCAATTGGTCGTCACCAGCGCGGCGTCCTCCGGAGCTTCGGCCACAGGAATTGTGGTGGATGACAATCTCCCCGCTGGCTTTACCTTTGATGGGTCTAGCGGAGACGGCAGTTTTGATTCCGGAACCGGAGAGTGGACCGTTGGAACATTGGCCCCGGGGGCCAGCGCGACGATCAATATTCAGGGCTTCATCTCTGCCGTCGCGGGTAGCACCATTATCAACACCGCAGAGATCATCTCTAGCAGCCTGCCAGACCCAGATTCGACCGTGAACAATGGGGTGACGAGCGAAGATGACTTTGCGTCAGAGAGCTTTGTTGTTGCGGCCAATCCGCCCAGCACGCCGCCCGTTTTGGCCTGCCCGGCCGGCCAATCAGTATTTGATTGGGATGCGGTTGCATGGGCCGCTGGCAGCCTCAACAATACCTATCCGCTTAGCACATGGGGAACGATTGAATTTGATATCGTCTCCACCGGCAACCTCACCTCGCGTGCATCATTCGGCGGCCAGACCCCGATCTTGACCACCGCAGTCTCCGGCGGCCTCAGCCCGGCTCAAGATGCGCTCGCCTTCAATATGAACAACGCCAATCAGAGCCAAGAGGTCGTAACCACCGTCACGTTACCGCGAGTTGTAACTGGTGCACAGTTTACCGTCTTTGATATCGACCAGGCCGCTGTCTTTCAGGACCGCGTTACTGTCTTTGGTCGGCTAAACGGTGTGGTGGTGAACGCGGTGCTTACAAATGGTAACTCGAATACGATCAGCGGCCCTTCCCTGATTGGTAATGGGGGCGCGGGTGACACCACGAGCAACGGTGATGGCACATTCACCTTCCTCAACCCAATTGACACAATTGTGATTGAATACGGCTCGGGCTCCGGCGCGCCCGCCAATCCGGGCAACCAGAGCATTGCGATCCATGATTTTACATTCTGTACACCGCCATTGCCCAATCTCTCGGTGACGAAAATCAGCTCGGTCATTTCTGATCCAGTGAACGGCACGACCAACCCCAAGGCTATTCCTGGCGCATTGGTCGAGTATTTGATCACGGTTTCCAACACAGGTCCAGGCGCGACGGATGCGGACAGCGTTGTTGTGACCGATGATGGTCCAGCCGATGCAAAAATATGTTTGATCTCAGTGGGAAGCGGCCCAGTTATCTTTTCTGAACCTGGCGCAAGCACGGGCCTGACATACAGTTTTGCCAGCATCGGATCGGGAACAGACGATCTGGAATTTTCCGACACTGACGGAAGCAATTATGGGTACACGCCAAGTGCGGACACAGATGGTTGCGATAGCGCGGTTACTGATTTCCGCTTGAGCCCCAGCGGCGCGATGCTGGGCAACAGCACATTCACTCTGCGCGTCCGGTATATCGTCGAATAAAAGCGGCAAGTTCCTAGCTATGCATAAATAGCCTAGATCGCTCGCCGCACCGCCATATTTGGCTCTGGTGCCCAACCAGAGCTTTGTTCAAGATATGTCCGTAGATCAGTATGCCCGCGTCCAGCGCGCAATTGGATCAGACGCTCAATCCGCCTCGCGATCTTGCTGGGTTGAAATGGTTTGCGAATGTAATCCTGCGCGCCAGCATAAATCGCCTGCTCTTCGTCGCGGATACCGGTCAGCGCGGTGAACATAATCACCGGCAGATCATACAGGGAGGCAGAGCTGCGAATTTTCCGCAGTAGGGCACAGCCCGACATGCCTGGCATGTTCTGATCGAGCAGAAGTACGTCCGGCCTGCGCTTTTGCAAAAGGTCCCAAGCCTCCGTTCCATTGGTGACCCATCCGCACGGGTGGCCAGCGTCAATGAGCGCTTCTGAAGCTAGGCCGGCCACGATTTCATCGTCATCGGCGATTAGCACATAAGCCATAGTGTGTTCCGTTTCGTCTTTTATCCATCATTGACCGGACTTACGTTCCCATCCTCAAAACCAGATTGGCGAGGCCCCCAGCGATATTACCTAATGGAATGCGCAAAGGCGCTGGATCTCGCGGCCTTGGCAAAACGAGGACGTTGCCGATGGAGAGCGCGCCTGCCACTGTCCGCGGCATGATTCGAGAGCATGATCCAATCCCGTTTGAGCAGACTGACGGCATTCACAATTTTCGCGATTATGGCGGCTATGCCGTCGCTGGCGGAGGGCAGGTTCGTACGGGCCTGCTGTTTCGTTCTGGCCAGCATATGGAGGCAAGCAATGCCGACTTGGAGCTGATCCAACGCCTCGATATTCGCACCATTGTTGATCTGCGCGGCAGCAGCGAACGCGGCGGGTTTCCTTGTCGGCGCCATGATGATTTCTCAGCGGATGTGATCGCCTATGATGGTGAGACGAGCAATTCGCCTCCACACGAAGCGGCCGGCGCGGCCAAAATGACATCGGACAAAGCGCGTGACCGGATGATCGCCGTTTACACCCGGATGCCAGTCAATCCCGCGATGATCGATATGTTCACGCGCTATTTTGAGGCCTTGGCGAACCGCGAGGGTGGCAATCTGGTCCATTGCTTTGCCGGGAAGGACCGTACTGGGATCGCCGCCAGCTTGCTGCTGCATGTACTGGGCGTGCACCGCGATGACGTGGTGGCTGAGTTTCTGCGCACCAACGATGCACCCACCGTTCACATTCTTGAACGCCAGTCGCTGCCGCGAATGCTCGCGCATTATGGCGATATTCCGATTGAAGCGCGGCGCAACCTGATGGGCGTGCTGCCCGAATATATCGACACCTACTTTGCCGAAGTGACCCGCGATCACGGCTCCCTCGATACCTATCTTGCGCAAACTTTAGGTGTGGATGAGGCAAGGAAAGCTCGCCTGATTGAACGCTTGGTGGCGTGACAAGCGAGCCAACGATCCCCATATCCGAAGCCAACGAATTTGAAATTTGAAAGATACGATTATGGCTACCCATCACACAAAAATGCTGATCATTGGCTCAGGCCCTGCCGGATACAGCGCAGCCATTTATGGCGCGCGCGCCATGCTGGAGCCGATTGTGGTACAGGGGCTTCAACCTGGTGGTCAGCTGACCATCACGACCGATGTGGAGAACTATCCGGGCTACCGCGAGGTGGTGCAGGGCCCATGGCTGATGGAAGAGATGAAGGCGCAGGCCGAGCATGTCGGAACGCGGATGATGTGGGACACCATTGTCTCCGTCGATCTGGAAGGCGGCGCACCGTTCAAGGCCATTGGCGATAGCGGCGATGAATATATCGGCGAGACGCTGGTGATTTGCACCGGCGCTCAAGCCAAATGGCTGGGCGCGCCGGGCGAGCAAGAGCTGGGCGGCAAGGGTGTGTCTGCCTGCGCGACTTGCGACGGTTTCTTCTATCGCGGCAAGAAGGTCGCTGTCATTGGCGGCGGCAACACCGCCGTTGAAGAGGCGCTTTACCTAACCAACCATTCTGACGACGTGACGCTGATCCACCGCCGTGACGAATTGCGTGCAGAGAAGATCCTACAAGACCGTCTGATGAAGTCGCCCAAGATATCCACGCTATGGAACAAGACTGTGAAGAGTTTCGAAGCGGGCGAGGATGGCGCGCTGCACCACCTTGTGCTGGAAGACACGCAGACCGGCGAGACCTCGACGCTCGAAGTCGATGGCGCATTTGTGGCGATTGGTCACGCACCTGCGACCGAATTGTTCAAGGGCAAACTTGCGATGGATGAGAGTGGTTATCTCGACGTTGAACCGGGCACGCCGAAAACCGCCATTCCCGGTGTGTTTGCCGCAGGCGATGTGACCGACCACGTCTACCGCCAGGCTGTGACGGCAGCGGGAATGGGCTGCATGGCCGCATTGGATGGAGAGCGGTTCTTGGCTGCACGCGAGGATGCAGAGGAAGCCGTCAGCGAAGCAGCTGAGTAAACAGCACACGCTCCGCCGGGGGCTAGTGACAACCGAAAAAGGGGCTCCGATCGGAGCCCCTTTTGTGTGGATATGCGGGCGGCTTAGACCAACAGGATCAGTGTCGCTTTTCCGATAAGGGCTATCAGCACAACGCTCGACAGAGCGAACAGCACGAAACGCACCATCACTTTGTTAGCGGTCACTTGGACCAGCGAGTGCGCGACGCGCAACCCGACGTAGATCCACGCGAGTAGGGCGTTCGGACCGTCGCCCGCGCCGATAATGGCGAGAACTACGGTCACTGCGTAAAACAGGGTCGGCTGCTCATGCAGGTGGTTGTAATTATGCGCTTTCCATTGGACGCTTTCTGGCAAAACCGAATCAAGATCGGTGCCCTTTCCCCCTTTGAGTTGAGAGATCGCGGGCACATCAGGCGCTTTGTTCATCGCGGGAATGCGGGTCGCGTACATCCATGCCCACATGATCATTGTCCAGATCATCAGCGCGACAGCGGGTTGAAGGATCATCGTATCAATCATGTGGGAAGAGCTCCGGGATTGTAGAATAGTGTGGCCATGACGGCTCTAATGGCGAGCGCTATCAAGATTAGCGTGCTGACGAAAAACAGGCCAAAACGAACTGGCAGTTTATTCACCAGAATTTGCCACAGTGAATGCAGGATACGGATTCCCACATAGCCCCAGGCCAGCAGGATATCGATTGCGCCAGCGCCCATGATCGCAAGGATGATCACCGTTGCGTAAAACAACGTCGGTTGCTCGTGCAGGTGAGTGTGATTGTGAGCAGGCCAGTTGGCTTTGTCTGGTATGACCCCTTCGAGATCTTGTCCGCGCCCACCCGGCTTGCCGGATAGTTTGGACTTGTCGACCTTGGCAAGTGAGCCAAAGCGCGGCGGTATGATCCAGATCAGGACGATCAATGTCCAAACCACCAGGACCGCGGCTGGTGCGAGCATTTGCGCTTGCATGATAGTCTCCCTCTTGACCTCTACCTGCGAGAGCCAATTCGGATTGTCAAATATGGCGCAATGAGCTGGGCGGTTGAGGGAGGTCTATCCGGCAATAGTCTTCGCGAATTCCACTGGGTCTGCGTTGCCGCCGGTCAGCATGATGACCGTGCGCTCATCAAGCGGCACTTTGCCTGCCAAAGCGGCAGCAAGAGCGGCTGCTCCACCGGGTTCCAAGACGAGGCGTAGGTTCGCAAAGGCCCAGCGCTGGGCGCTGCGCACTTCGTCATCGGTGACGGTGACACCTGCCTCCGCTCGCCCAGATAAGAGATCGAGATTCATCCGCTTGGTCGCGGTGGGTTGCAGCGCGTCACAGATCGTCTTGGGGGCGTCCTCGGCGGCCGTAACTAGCTCACCAGACGAGATTGCTTGCCCGACCATGTCCCATCCGACCGGCTCAACAGCATAGATCTTCGCCTTTGGGCAGGCGAGACCGAGGCCTGCCGCAAGCCCTCCGCCGCCGCAGCAGGCGAGAACAGCGCTTGGCTCACCGCCCAATTGCTCGGTGATTTCAATGCCTGCGCTGCCTTGCCCCTCTATCACCCAGGGGTCGCCAAAGGCGTGGACCAAGGTGCCGCCGCGCTCTGAAATCAGCTTGGCCGCGACCTCATCACGGTCTTCACCGGGACGCTCATACAGCACGATATCAGCGCCAAGTGCGCTCGTGTTTTCGAGCTTTATCTGAGGCGCATCGCGCGGCATGACGATGGTGGCTTTGATACCAAGTCTGCGCGCAGCCCATGCGACGCCTTGCGCGTGATTGCCGCTGGACACAGCCACAACGCCGCCAGCGCGCTCTTCGCTCGTCATTGCCGAAAGTCTGTGCCATCCGCCGCGGATTTTGAAGGCGCCTACCGGCTGCAGATTCTCTGCCTTCACCCAGCACCGCGTGCCATTGATCTCGACCGGCAATAGCGGTGTCGGCGGCAGGATAGCGGTGATCTTGCGAGCGGCGTCCAAAACCCCATCGCGGGTCGGCATCCGTAGAGCGTCGGTCATATAGCAAACCCTATGCGCTGGAACACTTGGAACACAGTCCTGGGGGAAGAAAGAGCGCCCGCATTTCTCGTGGAGAAAGAGGACAGGTAAAGGCTGGAATTACACATCCTGTCGCTATGGCCCGATGCGGCATAGTAGGAAAGGGCGGGATCGATTTACGCTGCTCTCGCATTGCCCTAGTGAGCGCAAGATTCGAATTTGAAAGGTCGGAATTATGTCGACAGTTTTGGTAATCGGGGCAGGCGGGGTCAGCTCCGTTTGTGTTCACAAGATGGCGCAACTTGGCGATATCTTCACAGACATTCATTTGGCCAGTCGCACAAAATCGAAATGCGATGCCATCGCCGCCAGCGTGAAAACCCGCGAGGGTGCGGACATCAACACTTATGAAATTGACGCTGAAGAAGTGCCCGCATTGGTCAATCTGATCCATCAGATTAAACCGAGCCTGGTTGTCAATCTTGCGCTGCCTTATCAGGATTTGCCAATCATGGATGCCTGCCTGGAAACGGGCGTGCACTATCTCGACACCGCCAATTACGAGCCGAAGGACGAGGCGAAGTTCGAATACCATTGGCAATGGGCCTATCATGACCGGTTCAAAGAGGCGGGCATCATGGCGCTGCTCGGATCAGGCTTTGACCCCGGCGTGACTAGCGTTTTCACGATGTGGCTGCGCAAGCATAAGCTGAAGACGATCCGCCAGCTCGATATCCTGGATTGCAATGGCGGCGATCATGGTCAGGCGTTTGCGACCAATTTCAACCCAGAGATCAACATTCGCGAAGTGACCGCTCCCGCGCGGCATTGGGAGAAGAAACCGGGGGAAAATGGCGGCTGGGTCGAGACCCCGGCGATGCAGGTGAAGACCGAGTTCGACTTTGAAGCGGTTGGGCCGCGCAACGCCTATTTAATGTATCACGAGGAGCTGGAAAGCCTCTCCAAATTCATTCCCGAGCTGGAGCGCGCACGGTTCTGGATGACGTTTGGCGATGAATATATCAAGCACCTGACCGTGCTGCAAAATGTCGGCATGACCGGGATTGAGCCGATTAAATATCAGGGCAAGGAAATCATCCCGTTGCAATTCCTCGCTGCCGTTCTGCCCAAGCCGGAAACGCTGGGTGAAAGCACCACAGGAAACACCAATATCGGTGTGATCGCGACCGGCGAGGCCTTGGATGGCCGAGGCGAAAAGACATTCTATATCAATAATATCTGTAGCCACGAGGCAGCCTACGAAGAGACCGGCAATCAGGGCGTGAGCTACACCACAGGCGTGCCCGCGATGATTGGCAGCGCGATGATGCTTGGCGGCACATGGTCAGGGGAGGGCGTGTTCAACATGGAGCAAATGGACCCCGATCCCTTTATGGAAATGCTGAATGTGCATGGCCTGTCATGGAATGTGAAAGAGCTCGATGGGCCGGTAGGGTTTTAAGGATAGTTTCGCGCAAAGGCGCAGAGAAAGCTAAGGCGCAGAGAGGGCGTGCCAGTGGACATCGATGCGATCACTGCAATCGTCATAGATAAATGCATCGCCATTCATCGCGAGCTCGGACCGGGCTTATTCGAGAATGTATATGAAACTGTATTGGCTGGGCGGCTAGAGACGCGAGGGTTGAATGTTGCACGTCAGGTTCCGATAACTGTCGAATTCGATGGTCATCGGTTCGATGCGGCTTTCCGGATTGATATATTGGTTGAAGACCGACTGATCCTAGAAATCAAAGCGACCGAACAGTTGAGCAAGGCTCACGCAAAGCAATTGCTTACATACCTGAGGCTATACAAGCAGCCCGTTGGGCTGCTTCTCAATTTCTCGCAAGCTACAATGAAGGACGGCATCCGTCGGCTCGTAAATGATTACAAACCGCGATGATTCTTGGCGACTCTGCATTCTCTGCGTCTCTGCGCGAAACCACTAAGGACGAACCGAAAGATGCAAACTCAAGCTGGTGATCCGGGCGCTTTCGCCCATTTTGACTTAAGCCGCGTTGAAAGCCCGGCGTTCGTCGTGGATGCGGTGAAGTTGCGCGCGAATTGCCAGGTGTTGGCGGAAATTCGCGATGAGGCAGACATCAAAGTGCTGGCGGCGCTGAAGGCGTTCTCGATGCATGCGGTCGCGCCGTTGATCGGCGAATATCTCGACGGCGCGACCTGTAGCGGCCTTTGGGAAGCGCGGCTGGCGAGCGAGTATTACGATGGTGAAATTTCGACCTATTCGCCGGCTTACAAGCCAGATGAGTTGGAAGAAATCTGCCGCCTCTCTGATCATGTAATCTTCAATTCGCCAACCCAAATGGCCCGCGCGGCTGTGATCTTGGAACATGCGCGGCACACGGGCGGCGATGTTGATGTGGGCCTGCGGATTAATCCGATGGTGCAAACCGGCGAGGTGGCGAAATATGATCCCAGCGCGCCCGGTTCACGGCTAGGCTTTCCAATCGACCAGCTGACCGATGAGCACATGCAGGGCGTCGATGGTATCCACTTTCACAATCTGTGCGAGCAGACCTTTGAACCTCTGCGCCAGACCTGGGACCGGGTGTTTGATGCGATTGAGCCCTATTTTGGGCAATTGAAATGGATCAACATGGGCGGTGGGCACCATATTACCCGCGCCGATTATGAGCGTGATGAGCTGATCCAATTGTTAAAAGATGCCCGCGAGGACACGGGCGCTGAGATATACCTAGAGCCGGGCGAAGCGATCGCCCTTGATGCCGGGATATTGGTTGGAACATTGCTCGACACAGGCTTTAATGAGGTGCCGATCGGGATCACCGATGTTTCAGCCACGTGCCATATGCCCGATGTTCTGGAGGCGCCATACCGACCGGCGATGCTGGGCGAACTTCAGGATGAAAGCGTACCCATTCGCCTGGGCGGGCCGTCCTGCCTAGCAGGCGATGTGATTGGTGATTATCGTCTGCCGGTAAAGGCCGATCCTGGTGCGCGCTTCGCATTCCTCGACCAGGCGCATTACTCCATGGTCAAGACGAACACCTTCAACGGCGTGCAACTGCCCAGCATTTGGCTGTGGGACAGCGAGACGGATAATTTGGAGTGCGTGAAGCGGTTTGAATATGAGGATTTCAAGGACCGCCTGAGCTGACGGCTTACAGGCCTTTGCGACCGAACCCGCCACCAAGCGCGGGGCCGCCAGTGCCCAGATTTCGCGGATCATCGACGACGGCGCCGCTAGAGCTGGGACCAGCTCTGTCATGGCCACGTTCAGTTTTGTTAATGGCCATGGCCAGCCGCGCGAGTGAGGCAAATTGCTTCGCTGTCTCTTCTGCACGCTCGCGGTCGCCAGATGCATCGATGCTACCGCTTTCGAACAGGTTTCCACTTTCAACCGCGATGATCATTTCACCCTTGCGGAAGATCGCGCGAACGGCGTCGCCGGAAAATGCCCGTTCAATCCCGATCAAGTGTTCAACGTAGGTCGGATCGACCAGCGTGCGTGCCTCAACCTGATCATCGCTCCACAGTTCAAACACATCTTCGAAGGCAGGGTGGACCTGATCGACATAATCCAACCGGTGTCCGTCAAAGCTCGCATGGTCAGCACGGCCGCCCAGGCCAAACCATTTCTTGTGCTTGCCGGCGCGCTGCAGAAGCGTGGTTGAATGGAACTTGCGGCCAAATTCCATTTGGATGATTGCTCCGCGAAACACGGTTACCCAATGCCGGTTCTTACCGGAGCCTCTGCGCTGTTCCAAGTGCGCCTCGTAAAGGCGGAAATCGTGACCTTCGATCTCGCCGTACCAATGGTCTTCAAAACCATCGCGGTTGTAGTGAGGGACCAGGCCATATTGCTTGGCGGCTTCGAATTCATCGCCCGGTTCAACATCATGGTCGTAATGCACATCCAATTCGGCGGCGATGGCGGAATTGATGCCGATCTTGATCTCTTTTTTGCTCTTTGAATTGGAGCATAGATCCAAGACCCAGCACCAATTCCCAAAAACAGTGTGATGAAGAACTTGATGCTGCCGTCCCAACTGGGGCCAAACCACATCAATGCCAGCAAAGGCAGCAGGACAAAGGCGGATTTAACGCCGCGGTTTGACGCTTTCTCTTTAGCGTCGGTGCGCATGCCTTGCTGCGCGTCGAGCCAGCTCCCCAGCTCCCCACCCATCAGCTTGTTAACATCGGCACGCATCGCTACGCTCGGCTCCCTTAACCTATATTTGCGCGAGGCCCCGTGGCTCCGTCGCTATCCCTTAACTATTTGACGCTAATATAGGAATATACAGTTAAGAAAGAGGTATGAGATGGTCGAGATTTTTGGATGGTTTTGGACATCGGCAATTGTGGTCCTCGCAGTTGGCGGGGTTCTGCTTCTTATTGGAATCTACAATCGGCTGGTCGCGTTGCGTCAGAATGTCCGCCAGGGCGTGGCCGATATTGATGCCCAATTGCGTCAACGCCACGATCTGATCCCGAACCTTGTCAGCACCGTTCAGGGCTATGCCAGCCACGAGAAAGAGACGCTCGACAGCGTGATCAGCGCGCGCAACGCCGCGGCATCTGGCGAGCCGAGTTCTGGCAGCGAGCAACAGCTCAAACTCTCGCTTGATCGCCTGCTGGCGCTAGGAGAGGCCTATCCAGACCTTAAAGCGAACACCAACTTTCAAGAGCTTCAGCGCGAGCTTGCCGAGACGGAAGATAAGCTGGCCGCCGCTCGCCGTGCATTGAATGCCGCCGCGGCTCAGTTCAACGCTGCGCGTGAGAGCTTCCCAGCTGTTCTGTTCGCTGGAATGCTCGGTTTTAAAGAGGCGGATTTCCACCGCCTCGATGATAGCGAGAAGGGTACCGTCGATCAGGCACCGCAGATTGCGTTTTAAATTGCTGCTAATGGGGTGGACAAAATCCCCCCTTCAGGTGCACATTTTCAGTTGCGGAAGCGCGATTTAGGCTTATATGCGCGCTTCCGCTGCCGATCCCTCTTAGGAGGGCGGGGACTCTTGATCGCAAGACCGTAAGGCAGCCTTGTTCAGAACCTGGGCCAGGTCGGTGGTTTGGCTCGCATCCTTCTGGGGGTCCCTTGAGTTGCACAGCTATCCTGATGAGATATTTTCCGATGCGGCGGCGGTAGTCAGCGCGGTTGCGCCTGACGAACCGATCATTCTTAATCGCCCGCATGCGGCCCTTCGCGCAGCGCGCTTCTTCACAGAGAAGTTTCCGGGCAAGACGCTCTATGCTGTGAAAGCCAATCCCGCGCCGTCGCTCTTGCGAGTGCTGTGGGAGGCGAATGTTACGCATTACGACGTCGCATCGATTGCTGAAGTGCGTCTGGTTCGTGCAGAGCTGCCCGAGGCGGAGCTGTGCTTCATGCATCCGATTAAGACCCGGCGCGCGATTGCAGAGGCCTACCACACGCACAAGGTGCGCACATTCAGCCTCGACACCGCCGAAGAGCTGCAGAAAATCGTTGAGGCCTGCCGCAATCCGGAGACGGGTGCTGCCGCCGATGATTTGCGGCTCTGCGTGCGTTTGCGCGTTTCCAGCGAGTTTTCTGAGCTGAGCCTGGCGAGCAAGTTTGGCTGTGATCTGTTGGAGGCCCCGGCTTTACTTCAGGAAGCGCGTCAGCATTGCGATTGGCTGGGTGCGTGTTTCCACGTCGGCAGTCAGGCGATGACGCCGTTTGCCTTTGTCCAGGCGCTTGACCGCACCCGCGCCGCGATTGCCGATGCCAGCGTGGTGATCGACATGATCGATGTTGGTGGAGGCTTTCCCAGTATCTATCCGGGTATGGAACCGCCTCCTTTGGAGGATTACTTCGCTCTGATCGCCCAGCATTTCGAAGCGCTGCCGATTGCTTACAATGCGGAGCTTTGGTGCGAGCCGGGCAGGGCGCTGGCGGCGGAATATTCTTCGCTTGTGGTGCAAGTCGACAAGCGCCGGGGGGAAGAGCTGTTCATCAATGATGGCGCATATGGCGCGCTATATGATGCGGCGCATGTTGACTGGCGTTTTCCGGTAAAGGCGCTGGCCGATAATCTGCGCGACCCAGAGGTCGGTTTCGCCTTTTACGGTCCGACCTGTGATGATGCGGATTATATTCAGGGGCCGTTCCCGCTGCCCGGCGACATTCAGGCCGGCGATTATATCGAGATCGGTATGATCGGGGCATACGGCGCCGCGATGAAAACCGGCTTTAACGGCTTTGGCAATGCGGAAGAATTCACCGTTGCTGACGAACCAATGCTGAGCCTGTTCCGCGGCGACAGACAGCGGCCTGAAAGCGATAATGTGGTTAGCTTGCGTTAGGCCAAAACACTTGCGTTTTCGCTTGGCTTCACGTTACCGACTGGGTCATGACAACTGCAACTATCGCCGCGCTTCAGATCGGCTCTGATCCCTCTGGTAAGGCAGCAAGCCTCGAAAAAGTCCTGTCTTACGAAGCTGAGATGAAGGGAGCCGGGCTTGATCTGCTTGTAATGCCCGAGGCGCTCCTTGGCGGTTATCCCAAAGGGAGTGATTTTGGCACTCGGCTTGGCTACCGCTTGCCCGAAGGCCGAGAAGACTTTGCCCATTATTACGAAAATGCAATTGACCTAGATGGCTCTGAGGTCGCCGAGCTGGAATCTCTCTCGCAGAGAACCGGGACGACGTTGGTGCTCGGCGTAATCGAACGCGGGGGCAACACGCTCTACTGTACTGCCATATTTATCACTCCCGAAGACGGTTTGGTTGCCAAGCATCGCAAACTGATGCCTACGGGCAGTGAGCGCCTGATTTGGGGATTGGGCGATGGATCGACCTTGCCTGTGATTGAGACACGATTTGGTATGATCGGCGCGGCGATATGCTGGGAAAACCACATGCCACTGTTCCGGGCAGCCATGTACGCAAAGGGCGTCGATATATGGTGCGCGCCAACGGTGGATCACCGCGATGTCTGGCGCAGTTCCATGCGCCATATCGCCCATGAAGGCCGGTGCTTTGTGGTGAGTTCGTGCCAGTATCAACCCAGCCCCGGATCTCTGGGCGCTAAGATTGATGGTTGGGATGATACGCGTGATTTAATCGCTGGAGGCAGTTTGATTGCCGGCCCACTTGGTGATGTTCTCGCCGGGCCGCATGAGGCCGGTGAGGGCCTCATCATGCGTGAGATTGACACGGCAGAGCTGGTAAAGGCGCGTTACGACTTTGATGTGGTGGGCCATTACTCGCGGCCAGATATCTTCGATTTGACCGTTGACGAAACGCCGCGCCCCGGGGTGCGTTTTACATCGTCGGCTGCGGCATCTCCGGAAGAGGATTAAGCCTCAAACCCCACAAACCTCGCCGCGTCTGAAACCTTGCGGCGTGTAATCTTCACCGGGTTGGCGGGAAAATCGGGATCGGGCCAGCCCAATGCCACGGCCTTCATGATGACCTGATCATCTGGAATGCTGGCATGCTCGCGCACGACGGGTGATTGCATGATTCCCTGGCTGTTGATCACACAGCCGAGGCCCCTGCTCCATGCCGCATTGACGAGCGCCGTTGTCACAGCTCCGCAATCAAAGACGGTGTCGTCCGCATCGGACAGTTCTTTGTCATACGTAACGATCACGCAAACAGGCGCATCGAATTGGCGGAAGCCACGCAGTACCCAGTCTTGCCGTTTTTCCTTATCGTCGCGCTCGATTCCCATCGCTTCAAACAATTGGATCGCGCAGCCAACCTGCCGGTCACGGTGAATGCCTTCGAATGCGTGGCCTTTGCGAAACTCGCGGCTGTCCGGCTCTCCGGCAAGAATACGCTCCGTGTTGCCTTTGCGGATCCGGTCAAGCGGCTCACCAGTGATCACGTGGAAATGATACGGCTGGGTGTTCATCGAAGAGGGCGAACGCATTGCCATCGCTAAAACTTCTTCGATCAGTTCCTGCGGTACCGGCTTATCAAGATAGCCACGGATAGAGCGGCGGCCGAGCACCACATCATCATAATTCATATTGTTTGGATCTTTCACTCAGAGAAGTAAGGTTTGTCGCCCGCAATCGTTACGCGTTCCATCACGCGCCTTGCCGGGAAATAATCGGAGACCGCGAGGTGCTGTGTCACCCGATTGTCCCAAAAGGCGATAGTGTCTTTGCGCCAGCGCAGTCGGCATTGCACCTCTACATCCATCGCGGTCTTATAGAGATGCGCGAGTAGCCAGCGGCTTTCCTCGCCGCTCAATCCCTCAATATGCGAGGTGAAGGCGGTGTTGACATAGATCACTCGCTCACCCGTTTCGGGATGAGTGCGGATTACGGGATGGCGCTGCGGCGGGAATTTTTCGTGCAGGTCCTCCGGAGCCTTGTCGAGGCGCCCTGCAAACACGCGGGCGATATCGTGCACCGCGGTCAGACCTTCGCACATGCGCTTCATCTGATCGGACAGCCGCTCATACGCCATATGCATATTGGCAAAGCAGGTGTCACCGCCGCATTCGGGCACTTCGCGCGCCAGCAGGATAGAGCCGAGCGAGGGCTTTTCCCGCCAGGTAACATCGGAGTGCCAATAGTTCTCTTGGCCCCGGCTCTTAGGACCATGGGCTATGCGCAGAACTTCGCGATTGGGTTGATCTTTGGGGGTGGCAGGGTGGACTTCCAAATCGCCAAAATGCCGAGCAAAGGCGATGTGTTGTTCTTGGCTCAAGTCCTGATCGCGGAAGAAGATAACGCCGTGCTTGAGCAGGGCGGCGCGAATGTCGTCGATCCGTTCGCTAATGTCAGGCGCGCCGAGATCAATGTTAAGGATCTCCGCACCGATTGCAGGCGTCATCGGACGGATATCCAGCGCGCCAGTATCCAATGCGTTCTTGTCTAGTGGTGTATCAAAAACCGTCGCCATCATGCCTCTCCCAAAGCGCGGGCGAGTGTGGGCGAAGCGTGCAGGGCGATCAAGCCGCTTTTTTGAGCTCCAGCTCCAACCGGTCCCAGATTTCGACCAGGGCTTCGGTCAGTTCGTCCATCATTTCCACCGTGTGCATTGGGCCGGGGGTAAAGCGCAGTCGCTCTGTCCCGCGCGGGACGGTGGGGAAATTGATCGGCTGTACATATACGCCATATTCAGCGAGCAGAACGTCGCTGATCTTTTTGGCGCGCACAGGATCGCCAATCATAAGCGGAACGATATGGGTGACACTGTCCATCACTGGCAGGCCGGCATCGCGCATCTTTTGCTTCAGCAACTCAGCATTGGCTTGCTGCGCATCACGTTCTTCGCTGGAACTCTTGAGATGCTTCACCGAGGCAAGCACGCCCGCGACCAGCACTGGAGACAGCGACGTGGTGAAAATGAAACCGGGGGCATAGCTGCGGATGCAATCGATAATGCGGGTATCGGCCGCGATATAGCCGCCCATCACACCGAATGCCTTGCCTAAGGTGCCTTCGATAATGTCGATCCGGTGCGCGGCCTTGTCACGTTCCGAGATGCCGCCCCCACGCTCCCCATACATGCCCACCGCATGCACTTCGTCGATGTAGGTGAGGGCGTTGTATTTTTCGGCGAGGTCGCAGATCTCGTGGATCGGTGCGATATCACCGTCCATGGAATAGACGCTTTCAAACGCGATTACCTTGGGCGTTTCAGTGTCTTCAGCGGCGAGGAGTTCTTCCAGATGCGCCATGTCGTTGTGCCGAAATACGCGCTTCTCACAGCCGGAATTGCGGATGCCGGCGATCATGCTGGCATGGTTCAGGGCGTCTGAGAAAATCACGCAGCCAGGCAGCAATTTGCCCAGCGTGGATAATGTCGCATCGTTGGAGACATAGCCGCTGGTAAAGGTCAGCGCGCCTTCCTTGCCATGAAGGTCAGCAAGCTCTCGCTCCAGCTCGACATGGAAGTGGGTGTTGCCGCCAATGTTGCGCGTGCCGCCAGATCCTGCGCCAACATCGTGCAGCGCGTCTTCCATCGCGGTGATGACTTTTTCGTGCTGCCCCATCGCCAGATAATCATTTGAGCACCAAACCGTGATCGGCTTCGGTCCATTATGCCCGTGGAAACAGCGGGCGTTGGGATAGGCGCCCTTGTTCCGCATGATGTCGATGAACACGCGGTAGCGACCTTCCTCATGAAGGCGGTCTATCGCTTTATCGAAGACGTTTCCGTAATTCACGCGTTGTGCCCATCTGTCAGTGGAGACCATCGCTAGCCTCAATTGGTCGCGGTGATCTAGGGATTTTCAATGCACTTTTCTAGCACGATCTTTGCGAACTATTCGCGATTAAAACTGGTCAATCTGATCGATTTTGTAGGACTTTAAAGCTGGGCGCAGAGCTTCTAGCGTTTCGATGCTGCCGGTCGTCACCGCGCGGTTCGGGCCGCTGCACTCGAATGTTTGCCCATCGAGTAGGTGAACGATGCGGCGCGCGATCCCTTCTGCTCCGTCCAAAAAGCGAATATCCGGCGGCATTCCCAGATCGTTGACTGCGACATCGATCAACTCATCTTCGAGAAGGGGGAAGTGGGTGCAGCCGAGCACAATCCGGTCGAGCTTCATTTCGTGGTCGTTTTCGCGTAGCCCCTCGAGTGCAGCTTTCAGCACCGAGCGGTTCACCGGTCCCCCGCGCAGCTTGCTTTCTGCCTCATCCACCAGATCAGGGGCGGCAAAGCGCAGCAGCTTGCCGCTTTGCACGAATTCTGCCTCCAGCCGGTCGACATAGGGCTGTCGCACAGTCCCTTGCGTGCCCAGCATTCCGATCACCCCGGTCTTGCTGGTTAGAGCAGCGGGTTTGATCGCTGGGACGGTTCCCACAACCGGAATTTCCAGCACATCGCGAACCATATCGAGCGCAATCGTGCTGGCGGTGTTGCATGCGATACAGGCGAGGCGCGGCTGGTAGCGCTCGCTCATCCGACCAAGCAGCCCGGCGACACGCGCGGCAACCTCTGCCTCGGTCTTCTTGCCATAGGGCAGGCCAGCATAGTCGGCCGCCAGAATGATCTGTGCATCGGGCAATGCGCGGTGCACCGCATCATAAATTGTCAGCCCACCAACGCCGGTGTCGAGCAGCAGGATTGGGGCATCAGGATTGGTGATCGGATTGGACCTTGTTGCTATAGCTTTTCGAATTGCCGCCTTTTACTTAGGCCTTGCGAAAAGGGAAGCGGCGGGCGACTTATGCTCGTGAAAGGGGCACTACGACCATGGAACCATTGCTAGCCGCGTTGTTGGGATATGCCTTTGGCTCGGTCCCGTTCGGCCTGTTGCTCACCAAAGCGGCTGGCATGGGCGATGTGCGCGATATTGGCAGCGGCAATATCGGCGCGACCAATGTTTTGCGCACGGGTAACAAAGGGCTGGCGGCGGGCACATTGCTGCTCGACCTGCTCAAAGGGTTTGCCCCGGTGTTCCTCGCCGGAATGCTATGGCCGGGTGAAAGCGGACAGGTCGCGATGGCCTTTGCGGCTGGCGGCGCGGTGATCGGTCATTGCTATCCCGTCTGGCTGAAGTTCAAGGGTGGCAAGGGCGTTGCCACCAATGCAGGCGTTGCGTTCGGCCTCGCTTGGCCGATCGGCCTCGCATATGCCGGGATATGGATCGCGATGCTGGCAATTTTCCGAATTTCGTCGCTGGCAGGGATGAGCGCGGTGGTCGCTGCTGCTGCGGCTGCTCCACTGTTTGGCTATCCTCAGTTCTTTCCCGTGCTGGCGGCAATTGCTGGCCTCATCATTTATCTCCACCGCGAGAATATTGGGCGTCTAGCAAAGGGTGAGGAGCCCAAGATCGGCAGTTCAAAATGAACGCGTCTGCGGGCGACGACAAAGGGCTGACCCAGCTTGAGGCATTTGCCCGTATTCGTCTTCTCAGATCGCCCAATATCGGCCCGGTCAGCTATCGTCAGCTGCTGGCGCGGTTCGGCAATGCGGTCGCGGCGATCGAAGCTCTGCCAGAGCTGGGCGGCCGCGGAAAGCGCAGCTATCGTCCGGCATCGCGCGACAAAATTGAGCGAGAGATTGAAGGAATCCAGCGAGCAGGGGCCAGCTATCTGTTCCACGATCAGCCCGACTTTCCGCCTCTGCTGGCCGAGATAGAAAGCGCACCGCCAGTCATCACCTATCGCGGAAACGTGCGGTTGGCGTCGAAACCCTGCGTGGCGATGGTCGGGGCGCGCAATTCGTCCGCCGCAGCGGTGAAGCTTGCTCGGCAGTTTGGGCGCGATCTGGCAGAGCGGGGTTATTCAGTGGTGTCAGGGCTTGCGCGCGGGATCGACGGTGCGAGCCACGAGGGCGCGCTGTCTGCGGGTGCTGGCGCGACCATCGGTGTGATCGCCAGCGGGATCGACATCGCCTATCCTCCGCAGCATGCCGATTTGCAGGAACAGATTGCGCGCGAAGGCCTGCTGATCGCTGAGCAGCCGCCCGCCACCCAGCCGCGTGGCAGCCATTTCCCCAGCCGCAACCGCATTATCGCCGGGCTTGCGGCGGGTACTTTGGTTGTCGAAGCCGCGCCGAAGTCCGGCTCGCTCATCACGGCAAGGTTGGCTGGAGAGGCCGGACGTGAGGTCATGGCGATCCCCGGCTCGCCGCTCGACACGCGAAGTCTGGGCTGCAACCAATTGATCCGCGATGGAGCGGTCTTGGTTCAGTCGCCTGAGGAGGTGACCGAGCTGCTCGAAAGCTTCGAGGGCACGCCGCGCTCGCGCTTCAACATGGTGGCCGAAGGGCGCGAGGAATACGATTTCTCAGAGCTGGACGGCGCGGATGTCAGCCTGGAGGACACTGGTGCGATAACCGCCCTGTTATCGACCGCGCCTGTCGCCGTGGATGAGCTGGTGCGGCAATCAGGCGCGCCGATGGCTCTGGTGCAGATGGCGTTGTTGGAATTGGAAATCACCGGCGATCTTGAGCGGCATTCCGGCGGCCGCGTAAGCTTGGCGGGCTAGGGAATTATGGAGCTCTCAGACGGCGCATTTGAAGGTGCAAAGCAGGTTTGGAGTGAAGCTATTCGTCTGCTTGCGGCGGCGTGGCCTGAAGCGCTTGCCTATTTTGCGGTCACGGTGACGGTCTGGACTCTCATTGATCTGCAAGTGCTCGGCGACGGCCTGTTGGTGCCGGCATTGATCGTCGATTTTGTCTTGGCCTATCTTCTGACAATTGGCTTGCTCACAAAGGGGGGATTGGCGCCCAGCGGCCTGAGGGGGACCATCGGCGGGTATTTCTTGGTTTCACTGATAAGCGGATTGGCGATTTCGTTTGGTTTTATCCTGCTCATTGTCCCAGGAGTCATTCTGCTGGTTCGGTGGCTGCCAGCTTACGGTGTTGTCTTGGCCGATGGTGAGCCTGGCACTGAAGCGCTCAGCAAATCTTGGGAGGCCACATCGGGCAAGTTCTGGCCCCTATTGGTTGCGATCTTTGCGCCCATGACGTTGCTAGCCATCCCATTCTTTACGCTGTTCTACTATGATCTCTTGTCTATCTTCGTCGACGAATTCTCGGAAGACTATGTGGAAACCCCAGCGATCTATCTCGTTGTGACGACAATGCTCTCCGGCCTTGGGTCGCTCACTATAACCGCGATAGGCATCGCCAGCTATTCGCTGCTGCGTGACGACTCGGCTTCGCTTAACGAAGTTTTCGAATAATTGCCCACTTGACGGAATTAATTGCGCGGCTCCACCCTCGCGCGTACGTGCACACGTGAAGGCACCGACTAGGAACTAGACAGAACCACCATGCAGCTTGTTATCGTTGAATCGCCGGCCAAGGCGAAGACTATCGAAAAGTACCTCGGCAAAGACTTCAAGGTCTTGGCGAGCTATGGCCACGTCCGCGATTTGCCGCCCAAAGATGGCAGCGTGCGTCCCGACGAAGACTTCGCAATGGATTGGGAGCTGTATCGCGACAAGCAGAAGCGGTTCAAAGAAATCGCAGATGCAGCGAAAGGCGCGAACCGCCTTGTCCTCGCGACTGACCCTGACCGGGAAGGGGAGGCGATCAGTTGGCACGTTCAGGAACTGCTTAAGAAGCGTAAGGCGCTGCCGACCAAGGTTGACCGGGTTACCTTTAACGCGATTACCAAATCTGCCGTCACGACCGCAATGAAGTCTCCGCGAGAGCTCGATACCGATCTGATCGATGCCTATCTCGCGCGCCGGGCGCTGGATTATCTGTTTGGCTTCACTCTGTCGCCGGTGCTGTGGCGCAAGCTGCCCGGCGCGAAGTCTGCTGGACGGGTGCAATCGGTTGCCTTGCGTCTGGTTGTCGACCGGGAGCGTGAGATTGAGGCGTTCAATCCGGTCGAATATTGGTCGGTCCTGGCCAAGATGGAGCATGATGGCACCGCATTCGATGCGCGCCTGGTCCAGTTCGATGGCAAGAAGCTGGGCAAGCACGACCTTGGCAATGAAGGCTCAGCCATGGCTGCCAAGGCGGCGGTTGAGGGCGGGCGCTTCACGGTTGAAGAGATCGAAACTAAGCCGCTGAAACGCAACCCATCACCGCCTTTCACAACATCGACTCTGCAGCAAGAGGCCTCGCGAAAGCTTGGCTTCTCAGCCAGCCACACGATGCGGTGTGCGCAATCGCTCTATGAGGCGGGTGCAATCACTTATATGCGGACCGACGGTGTGCAGATGGATATGTCGGCCATCATGGCTGCGCGTGATGCAATCACAGAGCGATTTAGTGATGATTATCGTCCGGAAAAACCCCGTTTTTACAGTACTAAAGCGAAGAATGCTCAGGAAGCACACGAGGCAATCCGACCAACCAATTTCTCTAAGGATAAGGCGGGGTCTGGTGACGAAGCGAAGCTTTATTCGCTGATCTTCAAGCGCGCCATGGCGAGCCAGATGTCGGCTGCGCAATTGGAGCGCACGACGATCACCTTGCGCGATGCGACCGGACAGCACGAGCTGCGCGCGACCGGCCAGGTTGTTAAATTTCCGGGCTTCTTCGCAGTCTATCAAGAGGGCTTCGACGATAAGTCTGATGATGACGAAGAGGGATTGCTGCCGGCAATGTCGAAGGGCGAGGTTCCGGCCAAGAAAGGTGTCGAAGCCAACCAGCACTTCACCCAGCCTCCGCCGCGCTTCTCCGAGGCGTCATTGGTCAAGCGCTTGGAAGAGCTCGGCATTGGCCGGCCTTCCACTTACGCTTCTACGATCCAGACGATCCGTGACCGTGACTATGTCCGAATGGAGAAAAATCGTTTTCATGCAGAGGATTCAGGCCGCCTGCTAACAGCGTTCCTAGAACGTTTCTTCCCCACCTATGTCGCTTATGACTTTACCGCTGGCATGGAAGACGAGCTCGACACCGTCTCTGATGGCGGTGAAGATTATAAGGAGCTGCTCGCCAAGTTCTGGAAGGACTTCAAACCCAAAACCGAAGAGGTGATGGAGAAGCTGCCCTCTGAGGTGACTGAGGCGCTCGACGAATATCTGTCAGACTATCTCTTCCCGCCAACCGATGATGGTGAAGATCCCCGTCGCTGCCCGCTTTGCGCAACAGAGGGACGGGAAAACGGCAAGCTTAACCTGCGCGGCGGACGGTTTGGTGCGTTTATCGCCTGCGTCAATTATCCCGAATGCAAGTTTACCCGCCGCTTTGCTCAGCCAGGCAGTGATGGCGATGATGGCAGCGCGGATGGCGTTATGGGGCAGCATCCGGAAACGGGTGAAGACATTCACCGCAAAACAGGGCGTTTTGGCCCCTATGTCGAGATGGAGCACGAAGATAAGAAGAAGCGTGCCTCCATTCCCAAAGATCTCGATGATTTCGATCTGGAATGGGCGATTAAACTGCTCGATTTGCCGCGGATCATCGGTGCGCATCCGGAAACTGGCAAGGAAATTGAAGCGGCGATTGGTCGCTATGGTCCTTACCTGCGTCACGATGGCAAATACGCCAAGCTCACAAGCACGGTCGATGTGTTTGAAACCGGCATGAACGCGGCGGTGACGTTGCTGGCTGAGGCTGCCAATCGCAAGGGCGGCGGGCGGCAAAAGGCGGAGCCAATCAAGACCCTAGGTGAGCATCCGACCAGCGGCGGCGAGATCAAGGTGATGCCGGGGCGTTATGGCCCCTACGTTACCGATGGAAACGTCAATGCGACTATTCCAAAGGACGTGAAGCCAGAGGATATTGAGGCCGCTCAAGCGATTGAGTTGATCGATGCGCGGGCGGCCAAAGGGCCGGCTAAGAAGAAGCGCAAGAAAGCCGCGCCAAAGAAGAAGGCAGCAGCGAAGAAGAAGGCTCCTGCGAAGAAGCCGGTAAAAGCCGCTGCGAAGTAGAGAGGCGCGCGCCCTCGCGGCGCCTCACTCCATCGTCGATTCTGGGAATAAACGGGCTGGTTTCCCGCCGGTTTACCAGTCAGCTGCGCGCCTTTGGTAAACGGCGATTAGGGTAAATCGCTGTTTAAACACGTATTCCCACTGATGTGACGGACAAACTTTGGTTTACGATCCGTCGTTTGCAAATCGTCAAGTATTGTCCCTTATCAGAGTCTCAACGGCCGAGGCGCGAACGCGCACAGGCCAACAGTTAGAGGCCGAACCACGTGATCGAAATCGAAGTTCAAAACGAGACGCATCAATCTCAGGAACGCATGCGCTTCGCTGCTGTGCCGCGTATTGGTGAGGGTTTGCGCCTGCGCGAACCTGATGGGATCTGGGCAAGCTACGATGTGCTGGACGTGTGGTATCAAAAGGCTGAATTTGGCGACGTCTGGATGCCGTATCTGCACGTTTGCATGACGCCGGGCGAGGGCGATTCCGCTGATGAACCCGCCAGTGTTCCACTCGCTGCGCCAGCTGTCGCTTCGATGGAGGCGCAATTTCAAGGCGCCGTCTCAGCGCAAGACGGGGAGCTTGAGCCATTCAAAATCTAATCAAACGCACCACCGGCCCGAAGTCACCTTCGGGCGAGGCACGGCTTAAACGCTCAATGGAAGGCAAAACGCTGGCTGAAAAGCTCGCGCAAGCCAAGGGCACTCCTGTGTCTGAAGATGACGTAGTCGAACCCCAGATTGAGGCCGATGTGCCTACAGAAGCGAGCACCGCTGCTGCAGCACCAGAGGCTCCTACGGCGCAGGACGCCAGCGATACCGCTGCGATTGTTCGGGCCGCCAAGGCCCAGCGCGAAGGTGCCGCACCGCAGCAGGTTGCAACCAAGACGTGTCTGATCGTTGATGACAGCCGCGTGATCCGCAAGGTTTCCAGCAAAATCGCCAAAAGCCTCGGCTATTCGCCGATTGAGGCTGAAAATGGCGAGGAAGCGCTCGCCCGCTGCAAGAAAGCAATGCCGCAATTGGTTCTGACCGATTGGGAAATGCCGGAAATGGATGGCCTTGAGTTTGTCACCAAACTTCGCGCGATCCCAACCCCGCATGCGCCGACGATCGTGTTTTGCACGTCCAAAGGCGATGTTGCCGACATTCACGAAGGTATCAATGCGGGCGCGGATGACTACATCGTCAAGCCATTCGACGAACCAGGCCTTCGCGCCAAGCTCGAACAGCTTGCCGCCAAGTAATCGCCACAAGGTAATTGCGCGCTAGAGCCCTCGATATTGCGAGGGCATGCGGCTATTCAGCGGCCATGGGCAAAGAACGATTTGAACGGCACAAGCAACCCTGGAACGCTGAAGAGGCGGGCCGGCTAAAACTGCTTGCATCCAAAGGGCAGGGCTTAAAGCAGATTGCAAAGGCCCTGAACCGCAGCGAAGATTCAACCAAGAGCTTCGCCAAGCAACAGAAGATCAAAATCGCGAAAAAGCGCTAGACCTCAGCGCTTTATCGAGTGGTTAGATCCCGCCCTGCGTCTTTCCATGCCTTGCTGTTGGTTAGGCTGCTGGCGCGCAGCGAAATCTTTGCCTCGGGCACGATTTCCTTGATGATGCTGCGCAAATTGTCGCTGAGGCTGGGCGGCATCCATGGGCTGAAGGTGATGCTGCTGATCCAGGATAGCTCGATTGGCAGATCGGTGTATTCCCGCACATCCTCGCATTCGGCGATTATCCGCCACTCGCGCTCGTCGGCGTAGCCTTCGCGTTTGGCAAAGGGCAGTGTTTTGATGCCGGATGACGCATGGTCTTTGAGTGCTTGTACGCTCATATAATTCACTGCGCCCGCCCGAAACCCTGCTGTTTTTTCAACCGCTTGCTCCAAGGACTCGCGGTGAAACTCAATTGCGATCCCATCCATGCCTTGGGTGAAAACCCGCCAGTGATGATAGGTTTCTTTCGCCATGGTGCAGCACAGCGCGAGCACAGATTGCGATGCTATTTGTGATCGATAGAGGTCCATGAAATAGGCATCATTCGCATCGTCCCATTTCGACGGGCTGAGCAGGACCAGTTTTTCTTGCCTCAAGGTTTGCAGCGCGCTCGACAAGGTTGTGTAGCGCTTCACAAACTTCCTGAGGGGGCGCGTGCTCATTTGACCCAGTCGAGCCCCATTTCTTCAAACACTTCTTTGTCCTCGGACCAGCCCTCTGAGACCTTCACGTGCAGGAACAAATGCACCTTCACGCCGAGGATCTCTGCAAGCTCTTTGCGCGCTGCCTCGCCAATGGCTTTGATCCGTTGGCCGCCTTTACCGAGCACGATAGGCTTTTGGCTGTCGCGCGCGATAACGATCTGCTGGCGCACTTCCACCGAACCGTCCTTGCGCACTTCATAGCTTTCTGGCCGAACCGCAGCGTCATAGGGCAGCTCTTCGTGCAGTTGCAGATAGAGCTGTTCGCGCGTGATTTCTGCCGCAAGCAAGCGCTCTGATGCGTCTGAGACTTGGTCTTCGGGGTAGTGCCACGGCCCCTCTGGCATCATATCGGCGAGCTTTGATTTGAGCTCATCCACGCCTTCGCCATTCAAAGCCGAGATGAAATAAATCTCTGCAAAATCAACGATTTCGCCCAGCTCCTGTGCAAGCGCCAGCAGCGGTTCTTTCTTCGCGCGGTCAACCTTATTGAGGACCAGGATCTTGCGCTCGGGACGTTTTGCCAGCGCCTCTAGAAGTGGCATAAGCTCATGCCGGCGCTGCTTGATTGGATCGACGATCAGCAGCACTGCATCCGCGGCCTCTGCCCCTTCCCATGCGGCGCTGACCATCGCGCGGTCCAGCCTACGGCGCGGCTCAAAAATGCCGGGCGTATCGACCAGGATCATTTGGGTGCTCTCATCGCCGTCCTGATGCAAGGCGATACCGAGCATGCGGGCGCGGGTGGTCTGCGCCTTGGATGATGTGATCGCGACCTTTTGGCCGACCAATTGATTGACCAGCGTGGATTTGCCCGCGTTGGGAGCGCCAATGACGGCGACGGCGCCGCATTTCTGCTTAGTCATTGGACTGCTTCCTCGCCGCGTTTTTTGTACGAATGCTCATCCGAAGCGCTCCATAAATGCCTTTGCGGCCTGCTTTTCGGCCTCTGATTTGCTCGCAGCGATCGCCTCGGCCTCGCCCACCTTGTGCACGCTAACTTTGACGGTGAAGCGCGCGGCATGGTCTGGCCCGCTGCGGTCGATCACTTCATATTCCGGCGTGCGGTGGCGGTTGCCTGCGGCCCATTCTTGTAGAGCCGATTTGGGGTGCTTTGCCTCGCCAGCCTTTCCGGTGAGTTCCTCTGCCCATGCGCGATAGATGAAATCACGTGCGGTCTCGAACCCGTGCTCGATAAAGCACGCGCCGATCATCGCCTCCATCACATCGCCCAGGATATTGTCGCTGTCTGCTCCGCCATCATCGCGCGCCTGTTTGCCGAGACGCAAATGATCGGGCAGGCCAATTGCGCGGGCAATGCGGGCGCAGGTTGCGCCGCTGACGAGGGCGTTCAATCGCTGCGACAGTTTGCCTTCTGGCGCATCACCATCGCGGTAAAGCCAATCGGCCACCGAGAGGCCAAGCACGCGGTCGCCGAGAAATTCGAGCCGCTGGTAATCCTTGGGCACCGGCGCGCCATTTGGCAGATTGCCTTGCACGCTGCCATGGGTGAGCGCCTCCAGCCATGCCGCCTCTTTGTCTACGTCCAGGCCAAGCTTGCTCAGCCACTCGGTCGTTTCTGGCCCAAGACGATCAAGGGGTGGGGCGCTCATAATGTCTTGCCCAATCGGCTCCAGCGCGCCGCGCTGAACCATGTCCAAGGTTTGATCCAATCCGATCCGCCATCGGTGGACCACATCAGGATCGTCGCACGCCCGACCAGATTGTCTTGCGGGACCAGCCCAACACCGCCGCCAGCGCTGGCGGGAAAGCGGCTATCCTGTGAATTGTCGCGGTTGTCCCCCATCACGAACATCCGGCCTTCCGGCACTATTACCGCATCCATATTGTCGGCCCCCGTTAGGCCAAAATCGAGCACTTCGTAGCTGACGCCATTGGGCAGGGTTTCGCGAAAGCGGGAATAGACGCAGACATCCTGGCCATCCGTGTCCGTCCGCACTTCTGCGCCCCAGGCGCAGCTGGTGTTTCCTGATACGGGAATGACAAAGTCTTCAATCTGTACTTTGGGCACGGTCTCGCCGTTGAGCACGATTTGACCGTCCACCATCGCCACACTGTCACCGGGCAGGGCAATCACGCGCTTAATGTAATCAGTGCCATCAATCGGATGTTTGAAAATCGTGACATCGCCTGGCTTCGGAGGGCTTGCGAGCACCCGTCCGGGGACAATCGGTGCGCCAAACGGCATAGAGTTGTCGGAGTAGCCGTATGGCCATTTGGCCGCGAGCAAATAGTCGCCGTTCCACAGATGCGGCAGCATGCTCTCGGATGGAATCGAGAACGGCGAGAACACCAGGCTGCGAAAGATCAGGACGACAAAAACCAGCTTGAACAGGAAAAACGCAAAGCTTCCGAGGCTCTCCGGCTGCTCCTCTGTGAGCGCTTTTGGGGCTGCAACATCGCTAGCACCATCGCTGGCGGCCGCGCATACGTCACCAGAACCGGGCGCAGCATCAGTTTGGGTCTTAACATTCATCGCGTGCGTCCCTAGTCGCGAGTGGCCCATCACGCCAAGGATATTTGCCCATGACTGATCCGATTTCCACCACTTGGGATGCTATTTGCGCCCTGCCGCAACCTAAACTGAGCGAATTGTTTGCCGCTGATCCCAATCGATTGGAGAAGCTGAGCCAGCGATTAGAGGCGTCGTTTGGTGAGTTGGGCGATCTGGGCATTCGGTTTGACTGGTCAAAAACGCATCTTGATGACGCGATCCTCGATCAGCTTGAGGCTTTGGCCGAGGCGATGAATTTTGATGCTCAGCGCGAGGCATTGTTTGGCGGCGGGATCGTCAACCCAACCGAGGGGCGCGCGGCGACCCATGGCGCAATGCGCGGTAGCGGTACCGAGACGGATGTAGAGGAAGCGCAGGCTCTGACAGCGCGGATGGGCATGCTGGTCGAGGCGATCCACCAAGGCGCTCTGGGAGAGATCAACCATCTGATCCATATCGGGATTGGCGGCTCCGCCACTGGGGCCAGATCTGGCGGTCGATGCCTTGGCCCGCGACCTCACCCTGGTGGACGTTCACGTTGTCTCGAACATTGATGGTCTCGCCTTGGAGCAAGCCTTTGCCGCCTGCGATCCAGCGACCACTCTGATTGCGATCGCGTCAAAGACCTTCACCACCATCGAAACCATGACGAATGCGGCGAGCGCGCTGAAATGGCTCAGCGACAACGGCGTGGATGATCCCAGTGGCCGCGTGATCGCGCTCACCGCCAATCCAGAAGGTGCTGTGGAATGGGGCGTTGATGAAACGCGCATCCTGCCATTTCCGGAGAGCGTCGGCGGGCGTTATTCACTGTGGTCGAGCATTGGTTTTCCGGTCGCTCTGGCGGTCGGCATGGATGATTTTCAGGCGATGCTGGCTGGGGCGCGGGCGATCGACACGCATTTTCGCGAGGCGCAGGGCAGGGCGAACCTGCCGCTGCTCGCTGCATTTGCTGACCAATATTACACCCGCGCCAGAGGATGCCAGACCCGCGCGGTGTTCGCCTATGACGAGCGTCTCGATCTGCTGCCCGACTATTTGCAGCAGCTTGAAATGGAATCGAACGGCAAGAGCGTGACGGCAAAGGGCGAACCTGTGGACCGCCCAACCGCGACCGTGACTTGGGGCGGAGTGGGCACGGATGCGCAGCACGCGGTCTTCCAATTGCTGCACCAAGGCACACATTTGATCCCGGTCGATTTCATCGCCAGCATTGCGCCCGGAGACGAGCTGGACCCGGCGCATCACAAAAGCCTGCTGATCAATTGCTTTGCGCAAGGCGCCGCTCTGATGACGGGCGGCAATATGTCCGCCGGCGGCAAAGATCCCGCGCGCGCATTCCCCGGTGACCGGCCCAGCGCGATGATCCTGGTCGATGATCTGGATGCCGCTGCGCTTGGCGCACTGATCGCGTTTCACGAGCATCGCACCTTCGCCAACGCAGTGCTGATGGGCATTAACCCGTTCGATCAATTCGGCGTGGAGCTGGGCAAGAAAATGGCGAAAGACATTGATGCGGGCGAAGGTGACTTCGACGCGAGCACGAAGGCGCTGATGGAAGCGGCGGGGATGGGGTGAGAGTACAGCAATCGCGGTGCAATTCGACGGCCTTCGCGGCGTGCCTACACAGTTGCTAAGCCGACTGCATGCTTCTAATCCTAGTAGCTAATGCTTGAGCTTCGCGGATATATTGTTTTGCCTGCTTTTGAAGTTGAGCAAGAGGACGGCACTGACCCCATCTCTTTCAAAGAACTGGAGGTAGTAACCGGGAAGATCATACGCATTGCTCTGAATCGTTTCGAAGTTTTTGAGAAGTTCTCACCTAGCTTTACGACTGTGTTTTTCCTTGCGGATTTTGGAAAGCTGAAGACCGGGCAGATGGAGGCAATAAGAGAAATTGGCGAGCTTCTAAGGTCATTGGAGGCGAAGCTAGGCAATTCGATGAAGGTCGATATCTTTGCGAATGATGACGAAAGTGAAGAGACAATCGTCATCAAACTGGGCGACCCCTCGCGACCAATTGATTGACTTTCCCTCTCTTCTCCCCCAAATGCTGCACCAGCGAAGCGCGCGAGCCAGCGTGAAGCGGCGATTGATCTAAACAATCCGCCCCGGCCGCGCCTCGGTTTATTTCACAGACTTCCCTTTTCACGCGGGTGGTTATCACCGGTCCCACAAAAGTAATACTTTTGTGGGTTCCCTTACCCCCGCGCCGCGCGAGCTAGTTCTCTGCGCGCCGCAAATATATTGCGAATTATCAATGACAAATCCATCTGAACAGTCGGTTCAATTTGGGGACCTCGACCTGTCACAACCCATTCTTCAGGCATTGGACCTGAAGGGCTATACGACGCCCACCCCGATCCAGGCGCAGGCGATCCCACCCGTGCTGGAAGGCCGCGACCTGCTGGGCATTGCGCAAACCGGCACCGGCAAAACGGCGGCATTCATGCTGCCCAGCATCGACCGGCTCCGCGAGAGTGATAACCAAATCCCATTCAAATCCTGCCGCATGTTGGTGCTCGCACCGACCCGCGAGTTGGCCGGGCAAATCGCCCAAAGCGCCAAGGATTATGGCGCAATGGCGGGCATGAAAGTCCACTCAATTGTTGGCGGCACCAGCGTCAATAAAGACCGGAACAAGCTGCACCGCGGCACCGATATTCTGGTCGCGACACCTGGCCGCTTGCTCGATTTGATCGATCAAAAAGCGTTCAATCTGTCCGGCGTCGAAATCCTGGTTCTTGATGAAGCGGATCAGATGCTCGACCTCGGCTTTATCCACGCCCTACGCCGGATCAGCCAATTGGTGCCGAAAGAGCGCCAGACGTTGTTTTTCTCGGCCACCATGCCGAAGCAGATCAAGGAGCTTGTGAAGGGCTATTGCCACAACCCGGTGCAGGTTTCCGTGACCCCGGAATCCTCCACGGCAGAGCGGATTGATCAATACCTCTTCATGGTGCAGCAGAATGAGAAGCAATCGCTGCTCGAAATGGTTCTGTCTGGTCGTCACGAAGTGCCCGGCAAAATTGAGCGTGTGCTGATCTTCACCCGGACAAAGCACGGCGCAGACCGCGTCGTGAAGAAGCTGGCGCAGTGCGGGATTGGCGCCAACGCGATCCACGGCAATAAGTCTCAGCCTCAGCGGGAGCGGGCGCTTAGCGAATTCAAACGCGCCAAAACTCCTGTGCTCGTGGCGACCGATGTTGCCGCGCGCGGAATCGATATTCCGGGCGTCAGCCACGTTATCAACTACGAATTGCCGAATGTGCCAGAGCAATATGTCCACCGCATCGGGCGCACCGCGCGCGCTGGTAAGGATGGTGTGGCGATCGCATTTTGCGCCGAGGATGAGCGCGCCTACCTCAAAGACATCACTCGCACGACGGACGCCGAATTTGAGCGGCTCGACCTGCCGGAAAATTTCCGTGCTGTCGTAGAAGGCGTTGGCCCGACCAAGCCTGCGCCGCGCGGCCAAAACCGGGTGGCGAAGAAAAAGGTGCGTCCGAAACCCTTTGGTGGCCAGCGCTCCGGCGGCGGCAGGCCGCAGGGCGATGGCGCAGCAGGCGGCGGAGATGGCCGCCCACAAGGCAAGCCCAAGCAAAAGCATGGCGCGCGCAAAGGCCGTCCCAATCGCAGCGGCGGCGGCGGTGGCGGAGGCCGTCCCGGTGGCGGCGGAGGTCGTCCGGGTGGTGGTGGCCGTGGTCGCTCAGGCGGAGGCGGTCGTCCCGGTGGTGGGCGAACTGGCGCTCGCACCTCGTAAGGGTAACCAAGCGGCGTTCGTGCGCGAATAGTTCCTCAAATGAATTGCACGCTTGGCAACACCCTTGCGGGTCGTCATATCGCGCGCAGCATAAAGGAGTATCGCCGCAATGGCTGAGTATGATTTCGACCTCTTCACCATCGGAGCAGGTTCCGGAGGCGTCCGCGCCAGCCGCATAGCCGCCGCGCATGGCGCGCGCGTTGCCGTTGCCGAAGAATACCGCGTCGGCGGCACCTGCGTTATTCGCGGGTGTGTGCCGAAGAAGATGCTCGTTTATGGTGCGCATTTCGCCGAAGATCTTGAGGATGCGCAGCAATTTGGCTGGACCATTGAGGGCAAGAGCTTCGACTGGGTGAAGCTGCGCGACAATGTGCAGACCGATATTGACCGGCTTGAGGGTCTGTACGGCGAAACGCTCGGCAATCATGGAGTTGAAGTGTTCCGGGAGCGCGCTGAAATCTCAGGCGATCACGAGATCACTTTGGCGAGCGGCAAGGTCGTCACCGCGAAATACATCTTGATTGCCACTGGTGCGACGCCGCAACGATTGGAATTTCCAGGCGCTGAACATGCGATCACCTCCAATGAGGCGTTCCATCTCGACGCGCTGCCGAAACGCGTGATGATCGCTGGCGGCGGCTACATCGCGAACGAGTTCGCTGGCATCTTTAACGAGTTTGGCAGCAAGGTGTGCATCGTCAATCGATCGGACCAATTGCTGCGTGGCTATGATGAAAGCCTGCGTGACCGTTTGCTTCAGATCAGCCTGATGAAGGGCATTCAATTCCACTTCAACACGACCTTTGAGGCGATCACCAAAAACGATGACGGCTCGCTTCATGTTCAGTTGAACGGTGACGATGATGTCGACGTCGATATGGTGATGTTCGCGACCGGTCGCAGGCCGAATATTGACGGGCTAGGTCTAGAGACGGTCGGCGTTGAAACGGGTAAGGGCGGGGCGATCAAGGTCGACGATTTCAGTCAGACCAACGTCGATTATATCTATGCGGTGGGTGATGTAACCGACCGCGTGCAGCTGACCCCGGTTGCCATTCGTGAGGGGCACGCATTTGCTGACACTGTGTTCGGCGACAATCCGCGTACGGTCGATCATTCTTGCATACCGAGCGCAGTTTTCAGCCATCCGCCGATTGCCGCGGTTGGCATGACGGAAGGCGAGGCTCGCAACACACTTGGCAACATCAAGGTGTTCCAGTCTGACTTCCGCCCGATGAAAAACGTTGTGGCTGGTCGCAATGAGCGCGGCCTTTATAAGATGGTTGTCAATGCGGCGACAGATCAGATTGTTGGAATCCATATGATTGGACCCGAATCGCCTGAAATCATGCAGGCAGCGGCAGTGGCCATCAAAGCCGGTTTGACCAAGGCAGATTTCGACGCAACGGTCGCTATCCACCCGACCATGGCTGAGGAACTGGTGCTGTTGAAGTAAGGCCGGGAACTGGTGCTGCCGATATTGGCGCGCTAGTCTGCGTTTCATGGATCTGAACAACAAAACCATATTGCTCACCGGCGGGACCGCTGGGATTGGGCGCGCAATGGCGCGTCAGCTCAAAGGCAAAGGAGCGCATGCCGTGCTCACCGGCCGCAATTCTGAGCGAATAGCAGCGATGCAGGCAGAGGGCTTTGAGGTGCTCTCAGCTGACCTTTCCAATGCTGGCGGTGTGGATGCGCTGCTGGCGGAATGGGGTGAGCGCGATCTCGATGTCTTGATCAACAATGCCGGGCAATTGGTTGACCATGATTTTCGCGGTGGGACGCCGAATGCCGATGCCGCAGATGATGCGATTTACGCCAATCTCAACGCGCCAATTCGCCTGACGGTTGCGCTTACCCCGCGCCTGAAAACGCGAACGGAAGCAGCGATCGTCAACGTCACCTCCGGCCTTGCCATTGCGCCTGCCGCACGCACCCCGGTTTATTGCGCGACCAAGGCCGGGCTACGCTCCTACACGCTTGCCCTGCGAAAGCAGCTGTCTCGAACCAATATTTCCGTGATTGAAGCGCTGCCTCCGGTTGTTGATACGCAAATGAATGCAGACAATGATATGAGCAAGCTATCGCCAGAAGAATGCGCCGCTCAGATTATCGCCGCGCTGGAGAACGGGCGGGACGAGGCAAATGTTGGCATGACAAAAGCACTCAGAATTGTGGACTCGATCTCCCCCGCACTTGCTCGCAAAGTGATGCTGCGGTTTTGATACGTTGACGCTGCCGCGTCGCTCCGGCAACGATCGCAGCGTAATTTTAAGCAACTTCAGGGGCAAGAAATGTCTGCCAATATCGCTGAGATGGAACGTCGCCGTGATGCCGCCAAGATGGGTGGCGGGGAAAAGCGGATTGCCGCGCAGCATGCCAAGGGCAAATTGACCGCACGCGAACGGCTGGACGTTCTGCTGGATGAAGGCAGTTTTGAAGAACTCGACACCTATGTAGAGCATGACTGCGTCGATTTTGGCATGGCGGATCAAAAGATCCCGGGCGACGGTGTGGTGACGGGCAGCGGCACGATCAATGGCCGCCTGGTTTATGTTTACAGTCAGGATTTTACCGTTTTCGGCGGTAGCCTGTCGAAACGCCATGCGGAGAAAATCTGCAAGGTGATGGATAATGCGATGAAGGTGGGCGCGCCTGTCATCGGCCTCAACGATTCCGGCGGTGCACGTATTCAGGAAGGCGTCGCCTCGCTCGGCGGATATGCGGATGTCTTCCAAAAGAACGTTCTTGCAAGCGGCGTTGTGCCTCAGCTCTCGCTGATCATGGGGCCATGCGCAGGCGGCGCGGTGTACTCGCCAGCGATGACCGACTTCATCTTTATGGTGAAGGATAGCTCCTATATGTTCGTGACCGGGCCTGATGTGGTCAAAACGGTGACGAATGAGGAGGTGACGCAGGAGGAATTGGGCGGTGCGGTGACGCACACGACCAAGACCAGCGTTGCCGACAATGCGTTTGAAAACGACATTGAGACCCTGCTCGCGACCCGTAAGTTCTTTGACTACCTGCCGCTGTCCAACCGCGAAGAGGCGCCGGAATATGTCACCAGGGATCCATGGGACCGCGAAGAACCATCGCTTGATACGCTGATCCCTGACAATGCGAACCAGCCCTATGACATGCATGAGGTGATCGCGAAGACGCTGGACGAGGGCGATTTTTTCGAGATTCAGCCCGCCCATGCGGCGAACATCATTTGCGGGTTTGGCCGGGTGGAAGGGCGCACCGTTGGTGTGGTCGCGAACCAGCCAATGGTGCTCGCCGGCGTGCTCGACATCAATGCGTCGAAGAAGGCCGCGCGCTTTGTGCGGTTTTGCGATGCGTTCGAGATTCCGATCCTCACTTTGGTCGACGTGCCGGGCTTCCTGCCGGGCACCGATCAGGAGCATAATGGCATCATCAAACACGGCGCGAAGCTGCTGTTCGCTTACGGCGAGGCGACCGTTCCCAAGATCACTATTATCACGCGCAAAGCCTATGGCGGAGCGTATGACGTCATGGCGTCAAAGCATTTGCGCGGAGACCTTAATTACGCCTGGCCTACGGCAGAGATTGCAGTGATGGGCGCGAAGGGCGCGGTGGAAATTATCTTCCGTCAGGACCGCGGCGATGCGGAAAAGATCGCTGAGAAAACCAAGGAATATGAAGACCGCTTTGCGAACCCATTCGTAGCGGCATCGCGCGGCTATATTGACGAAGTGATCTACCCGCACTCAACCCGGCGCCGGGTTGCTCTGGGGTTCAGAAAACTGCGTACAAAGCAGCTCGAGAACCCGTGGAAGAAGCATGACAACATTCCGCTATGAGGAAGGCTTCGCTTAATAGTTTCTACCACTACACCTTGGCAATCATAGTCACTGGGATGTTCTCGCTGAGCGCCATATCGATCTTCGTTGAACCGCAAGATACTTTGACCGACCTCCAAGCTTGGGCCTCGTTGCTATTTGGTCTAGCGCTAATTGCTCTTGGTTTTCGGTTTGCCAAACTTGGTGTCATTAATCGGGTTCCCGAAGTTTCCCGGCGCAAGACACCTAGTCTGTTTTGGTCCACATGCTTGTTTTCGATAGTAAATGGATTTCTGGCAGTGAGCATGGGATTTTGGTCTTTGTTGCAAGTGTAGGAAATGAAACTCGGACGACTTAACCACGTTGGCTTTGCAAACAGGCGATGACTGATCTTTCGACTATTTTTGCGGGTCTCGCTGCTGTTTCTCAGCCTGTCTTCAAATCAAAAGAAGAATGGGAGCGAGGCAGGTGGGCTGACTACAAGCTGTTCGCTTGGCTGTCGCTTATTGTAGCAGTCATCTTTACTTCCATGACATTTGTCACATTTGAAATACGGATAATGTAATGAAACTAGGCCGTCTAAACCATGTCGGCGTTGCAACGCCTTCTATCGCAGACTCAGTCGCGCATTACCGAGATGTGATGGGCGCAACGTCGATCTCCGATGAGATCATTCTGGAAGATCGCGGCCTCAAGGTCGTGTTTGTCGATACGCCCACCCACTCTGGCATGAATGGCACCCAGATCGAGCTGATCGAAGAGCTGAAACCCGGCGAGACCGCGATCAGTGCATTTCTGGCGAAAAACCCGTTGGGCGGACAGCATCACGTCTGTTTTGAGGTGGAGGACATTGACGAGGCTCGCGTATGGTTTGAAGGGCAGGGCAAGCGCATCCTTGGCCCAACCATCCCGGGAGCGCACGGCACGCCGATCTTCTTTGTGCATCCCAAGGATATGCAGGGTATGCTGACCGAGATTATGGAAACGCCCAAGGGCGCGCATTGAAATTCCTTCGTCATCCTGAACTCGTTTCAGGATAACGAGCACACAGAACAACGCGTTATGCTGAAACAAGTTCAGCATGACGGAAAATCGGAGAGAGCAGCGATATGACCTACGAAACAATCCTCGTGACTCGTGATGGCCCATTGCTGACGGTCACGCTCAATCGGCCAGATCGGCTCAACGCGATGCCGCCGCAAATGGCCGATGAGATTTGCGATGTGTTCTACGATCTGGGCGATGCTCGTGCGGTGCTAATCACGGGTGAAGGTAAGGGCTTTTGCTCTGGCGCAGACCTTTCCGCACGCGGCGATCGCAGCGAGGCGGACCTTAAGGGCGGCAGCCACAAGGCGCTGCAAAACCACTATAATCCCGCGATCAGCCAAGTGCTGCGCGCGCCTGTGCCAGTGATCTGTGCGGTCAACGGTCCGGCGGCTGGCGTCGGCTGTTCGCTTGCTTTGGCAGCGGATTTTACCATCGCCAGCAAGTCCGCTTACTTCCTTCAGGCTTTCGTCAATATCGGCCTGGTGCCTGACGGCGGTTCGACCTGGCTCCTGTCCCGCGCGATTGGCCGCGCTCGCGCGACGCGCATGATGATGCTGGGTGAAAAAATCGGCGGTGAGCAGGCGGAAGAATGGGGTCTAGTCTATAAGGCTGTGGAGCCGGATCAACTGATGAGCGAAGCGCGCACCTTGGCAGAAAAGCTCGCCAATGGGCCGACTCAAGCGATCCGCATGATCAAAGAGAACCTCAATCTGGCGCTTGATGGCACAGTCCAACAGGTGTTTGTCCAAGAGGCCGAGGCTCAGCGCATTGCCGGAGCCAGTGAAGACGCGAAAGAGGGCGGCATGGCTTTCCTCGAAAAGCGCAAGGCCGAATTTAAGGGGCGTAACCCTCTCCACGTCATCCTGAACTTGTTTCAGGATAACCCTCACTGTAGGCACATTGTTATGCTGAAACGAGTTCAGCATGACGGAATTGAGTATGACCAACAAACCAACAACCGAAGATTGGAAAGCGCTTGCGGACAAAGAGTCCAAGGGCCGCGATCTTACGTGGGAAACGCCAGAGGGCTTTGCGATTAAGCCGCTTTACACCGGCGAAGATCATGCCGATTTCGATCCCGGCCTGCCGGGCTTCGCGCCGTTCACGCGCGGGGTAAAGGCCAGTATGTATGCCGGGCGTCCTTGGACCATTCGGCAATATGCTGGCTTCTCCACCGCCGAGGAATCGAATGCGTTTTACCGGCGCAATCTGGCGGCGGGCCAAAAGGGCCTGTCGGTGGCTTTCGATCTTGCGACCCACCGCGGTTATGACAGCGACCATGCTCGCGTCGTTGGCGATGTTGGTAAGGCCGGCGTCGCGATTGATACGGTTGCGGACATGCAGGTGCTGTTCGACCAGATCCCGCTCGACACCATGTCGGTCTCCATGACGATGAACGGCGCGGTGATCCCGGTGATGGCGTTCTATATCGTCGCAGGAGAGCGTCAGGGCGTGAGCCAGGATAAGCTCTCAGGGACCATTCAGAACGACATCCTGAAAGAGTTCATGGTCCGCAATACCTACATCTATCCGCCCGAGCCGAGCATGCGGATCGTGTCGGACATCATTGGCTACACCAGCGCCAATATGCCGAAATTCAACAGCATTTCGATTTCCGGCTATCACATGCATGAGGCGGGCGCGACGGCGGTGCAAGAGCTCGCCTTCACAATCGCCGACGGCAAGGAATATGTGAAACGCGCGATGGCGACTGGCCTTGATGTCGATGCGTTTGCCGGGCGGCTGTCGTTCTTCTTCGGTATTGGCATGAACTTCTTTATGGAGATCGCGAAATTGCGCGCGGCGCGGACCCTGTGGTATCGCACCATGGACGATCTGGGCGCGAAGTCTGAACGCTCCAAAATGCTGCGCACGCATTGCCAGACATCTGGCGTATCCCTGCAAGAGCAAGACCCGTACAACAATGTGATCCGCACCACTGTTGAGGCGATGGCCGCTACGCTGGGTGGGACGCAAAGCCTGCACACCAATGCGCTGGATGAAGCGATTGCGTTGCCGACCGATTTCTCCGCCCGCATCGCACGCAACACTCAACTCGTCCTGCAAGAAGAAAGCGGGATCACCAATGTCGTCGATCCGCTGGGCGGCTCGCATTACATCGAGGCGCTGACCGCGACCCTGGTTGACGAAGCGGAAAAGTTGATCGCCGAAGTGGACGAAGCGGGCGGTATGACCGCCTATGTTGATACCGGCGCACCGAAGGCCGCGATTGAACGCGCAGCGGCGGAGAAACAGACCGGCATCGACAAGGGTGAAACCGTCATTGTCGGGGTGAATAAATACAGACAGGCTGAAGAGCAGCAGATCGAAACGCTCGACATCGACAACCAGAAAGTGCGAGCCGGGCAAATCGAACGCCTGAAACAGGTGCGCGCTGGCCGGGATGAAACCGCTTGTCAGGCTGCGCTAAAAGCTCTTACCGAAGGCTGCGCATCGGGTGGCAACGTGCTGGGGCTTGCTGTCGAAGCCGCTCGGCACGATGCGACACTTGGTGAGATTTCATCCGCTATGGAGCAAGTGTTTGGTCGCCACGATGCGACACCAAAGCCGGTCAGCGGCGTTTATGCCAGCGCCTATGAGTTTGACCAACGCTGGGCGCAGGTGACGGACGGAGTGTCGGCGGTTGAACGACGCCTTGGCCGTAAACCGCGCATCATGGTTGCGAAGATGGGGCAGGACGGGCACGATCGCGGGGCCAATGTGATCGCATCCGCCTTTAATGACATGGGGTTCGAAGTGATCAGCGGCCCGCTGTTTCAAACCCCGCCAGAGGCGCGCGATATGGCGCTGGAGCATGACGTTGATGTGATCGGGGCGAGTTCACTTGCTGCAGGGCACAAGACGTTGATCCCGGAACTCATCAACCTGCTGAAAGAGGCCGGTCGGGCCGATATCAAAGTGACCGCTGGCGGGGTGATCCCGCCGCAGGATTACGACTTCCTGCGTGAAGCGGGCGTGCAGGGTATTTACGGCCCCGGCTCAAATGTGGTCGAATGCGCAGCAGATATTCTGACGCTGCTTGGCCACAATATGCCGCCATTGGGTGAGGGGTTGGAGGAGGCGGCAGAGTGAATGCTGCTACGGCCTTTCTAGCCTTGGGCGCTCTGCTCACAGCCCAGCCGCTGTGGGCCTGCACAATGTCCTCAAGCCCTTCTGAAATCCGCAAGGAAGTCATTGCCGAACCGGGCTTGATGCGCGTCAAGGGCACGTTCCGCATTTATGAACCGATTGAACCCGCGGCCTATGGGGAGCCGTTTCTCATCCGCGGGACGATAACTACTAAGCGCGGAAATACACGGAAAGTGTGGCTGCATTACATGGATGTGTGGGCTCAATGCGGCTTGCAATTTACCCCACCACATGATGCTACGGGCGTATTTTGGATATCGCGCAAGCGAACCGACAAACGCCACGAGATGCGGTTGTGGGAAGGCGAATATTTGGCCACGCCAGAAGCTCTCAAGAATAAGCAATCTAGAGAAGCGGCTGAGTGAATAGACCAGCGATAAGCCTCTGCATGTTGATCGCTGCATCCCTCGCGATGCCCACGCAACCCGTTTCGGCCTGTACGCAAGAGGGCTCAGAGAAAGCGGCGCGCTATTTTGAGCGAGAACGGAAAAAGCGGATCAAAGTTGAGGGAATGTTGCGGGTCGAGAGCAATTTCACAATCACGCGACCAGACGAATTTGACAAAGATGTAATCGCAGAAGAAACATGGCACTTTGGGAGCATCGAAACCGACAAAGGCTCCACCTACAAAACTTACCACAAGACCGACAATGTGATCTATTTGTGCGGGCGTGCTCAAGGGCCAGTGCGCGATGCGCGAGGTGTTTTCTATCTTCAAAAAAACCTAGAAGACGGAAATTTTTATGTATACGATTGGGAAGGGGAATACCTTCCAATACACACACACTCGCGATAACCAGAGTTAGCAGCAAGATGCGCGGGTGAGAGTTGCATTCTCTTGCACAAAACAAAGTATATGGAATTGCATCGATGATTTGGATTGCACTTTGGGCCAGCACCACTGGCCTTATCGGGGCGAATGATTGCGACCGAGAGGCTGCGCAGGCGGGCGTTCAGGAGGCTCTCAATGCATGCTCTTTTTTCGATTTGGGCGAAGCGGAAGAAAACCTCGAAAACGCTTTCGGTGATGCCGCTGCTCAGGCAGTTTCGAACGACAGGCGGCGCGGCAAGATTGATATTGCAATCACCGATTTAAGCCTATTGACCGCAGCGCAAGAACAATGGACGCGCTTTCGCGAAGCCCACTGCGCAGCGATGGCTGGCCCACAACAGGGCAGCTCTGCCGAATGGCCGCAGATCAAAAATGGCTGCATGATTGCAATAACCGAAGCGCGCACTGCGCAGCTCCAAACCTATACCCGTGAGGTAAGATAAGTGACCCTGATACGCACCGACTGGACCCGCGAAGAGATCGCGAACCTGTTCGACCTGCCATTTACTGAGCTGTTGTTCCAAGCGGCAAGCGTTCACCGTAAAAACCATCCGCCAGAACAGGTGCAACTGTGCACTTTGCTGTCGATCAAGACTGGCGGCTGTCCGGAAGATTGCGGCTATTGCAGCCAGTCGGTGCATGCGAACAGCGGGGTAGAGGCGACCAAGCTGATGGATGTGCAGGCTGTGCTGCAATCGGCGGCTCAGGCCAAGGATCACGGCAGCCAGCGTTTCTGCATGGGCGCCGCCTGGCGCAATCCCAAAGACCGCGACATGCCCGCGATTGTCGAGATCGTGAAAGGCGTGCGTGAGATGGGTCTTGAAACCTGCATGACGCTGGGCATGCTGACCCCGAAACAGGCCGATATGCTGGCCGAGGCGGGCCTCGATTATTACAATCACAACATCGACAGCAGTCCGGAATATTACGAGCGAGTGATCAGCACGCGCGGCTTTGATGAGCGGATTGAGACGCTGGATCATGTCCGCAATGCCGGGATCAATGTTTGCTCTGGTGGGATCGTCGGCATGGGCGAAACGCGCGAAGATCGCGTGGGCTTCGTCCACACGCTGGCGACTTTGGAGGCCCATCCTGAGAGCGTGCCAGTAAATGCGCTGGTCCCGGTAAAGGGCACAGTTCTGGGCGATATGCTGGCGGACACGCCGCTTGCGAAGATCGACTATATTGAGTTCGTCCGCACCGTTGCGGTCGCTCGGATTACGATGCCGATGAGCATGGTGCGGCTGTCCGCTGGGCGCGAAAGCATGAGCGAGGCGACGCAGGCTCTGTGCTTCCTCGCGGGCGCGAATTCGATCTTTACCGGAGACAAGCTGCTGACCGCACCCAATGCGGGTGATGACAGCGATGGGGCGCTGTTTGCGAAGCTGGGACTGACTGCGCTCCAGCAAGAGGAGCCTGCGCGCGCCTGTAAGGTAGCGAAGCCTGCCGAGTGAAACGCTTTACTCTCGTTCTTGCAATACTGGTCGCCGGTTGTTCCGCCCCCGCTGACAGCCCGTCTAGTTTGGTCATTGAAGAGACTGAGGCAGCCGTGTCTTTGCAGGGCAGCGAACAAGAAGAATGGCCGTTTGAAAAGTGTGACAGAAAGGGCAACGACCATGCGTTGACCGCGTGTTTGCTAGAAGACTTGGAAGCGGCGACAGCTGAACTTGAAGAGACGGTGAAGCTGGTCCGCGAAGCTACCAGACAAGAAGGTCTGGATATGGGTGCGCGCGATGATCCTAATGACCCTGAGCGAATGCTGACCACGGCGTATGGTCTGTCGGATTTCACCGACTCCTTTGATAAAATGCAGGCCGCGTGGGCAGAGCTCAAGGATCGACAGTGTGATTGGGACACCATAGTTGCCTTTGCTGGCCAAGGTTCCGGTCGGCACATGTTTTATATTGAATGCGAAATTGAATTGATTGAAACGCGGACTGAGTTTCTTAAGCAGCAACTCAAGAGCGATCGTTTCGCCTTTTGACCCTCGGCTTCTCCGTCGATGAGCTTCTGCCCAAGGCACGCGGCGGCGGGCAACTCAAGATGGGCCTTAGCAAACTATCCGAAGAAAACTGGCTTCAACCAAACCCTGATATAGCTGCGCGGCGTCAAGGCTTTGCGGAATTTCCAGAAGGCGCTCAGCTCACCGCAAAGGCCTTGGAGCCGGGAGAAGAACTGGCCGAAATACTGGGCATCAAAGGCGGCCTGATCGAGGCCGCAATGGCACATCATGAGGATATGTGCCTGCTCACCCGGTTTGATGGTGAGGAGTATTATCGCTTGATCGGAACGGCGGTGGCGTGGCCGAGCGATTGGCGTCCAGCCGACAAAATGGGGCTGCCTTTACGCGTGCTGCATGCGCCGATTGCTGGCTATGAAGAGCAATTGGCCAGCGGCGTCGATCACTTTATGTCGAAGCTCCAGCCAGGCCAAATTTATGGCCGATGCAATTGGTTTATCGCGCCGACGGGTGAAAAACGCTGGCTCGCGGACAATCCCGCGTCAATTGCTTTTGCCCATGTTACGCCGAACAATGCGGGTGAAACCTTGTTTGTCCGATCAGAGCGGCAGACACTGCGTAGACTGCCGAAAACCGGCGTGATCCTGTTCACCATTGGCATTTATGTTGAGCCGCTTGGGGCGCTGAGCAACGCCAATATCGCTCGACTTGCGGTGGCGGCTCAGACCTTGACGACAAATGAGGGTGACCGCCGGGGCGCCCAGCATTATGCAGCAAGCCTCAGCGCATTCGCCGCGCGAAAGGATTAGGCCGTAAACTTGTACACCACACGTTCGAGGTTGGAGGCAAAATGGCCCAGTGCAAGGAAGAAAGACGCAGGAATATGGCAATCTTTCAAGACTTTCTGACGCAGGAATGGGCCATTTGGGCCAAATCCCGCCGGGACGCCTCAATGATTTTGCTCTCACTTCGAAAGCCACTTGGAAAGGCGGTCAGCCTTGCCTGCGTGACTTTCGAAGCGATAGCTGCGCCATTGAGACGCCTCGAACGCGTGGTGTACGAGTTTACGGCCTGAACATGATCGAAGCTCTCTTAATGCTGCTCCAGGCTGATTACGTCCCAGCTTGCGACCAAGAAAAGGCCGACCAAGGCATTCAGCAAGAGATGAATATCTGCGCGCTCAATGACTTTCTTGCCGCCGATAAACAGCTCAACGAGCAATGGGCGATTACCTCAACCGTGATGAAATCGCGCGATGAAAGCTGGAAGTCCGAATGGGATGAGCGCCCCGGGTATTTCAATAGCTTGCTCGCATCTCAGCGCGCTTGGCTGAAATATCGCGATGCGCATTGCCGGGTGGAGGGATATGCGGTGCGCGGTGGCTCGCTGGAGCCGCTGCTAGTGTCGACTTGTAAGACCAGCCTTACCGAAGCGCGAACACAGGAATTGCGCTCGCTTGCAGAGGAACCTGCATAAGACAACACCGCCGCCGTCTTGCTTGGCGCGGCACAAGACGGCATAGCGCCTGTCATTATTGTTCACGCCCGGGGGCCTAATTTGTTTTCCAAGATCCTGATTGCCAATCGCGGTGAAATCGCTTGCCGAGTTATCAAGACTGCGCGCCGGATGGGTATTGCGACGGTTGCCGTCTATTCCGATGCGGATGCGCGCGCGCCATTTGTAAAAATGGCGGATGAGGCGGTCCATATTGGGCCTGCTCCGGCGGCGGAAAGCTATTTGATCCCGGAAAAGATCATCGCTGCGTGCAAGGAGACGGGAGCAGAGGCGGTGCATCCCGGCTATGGCTTTTTGTCTGAGCGAGCGAGCTTTGTTGAGGCGCTCGCTGCAGAGAACATCGCCTTTATCGGCCCGCCAGCTGGGGCGATCGCAGCGATGGGCGATAAGATCGAATCGAAGAAGCTGGCGATGGAAGCGGGTGTTAATGTGGTCCCTGGCTTTGTCGGCGAGATCGAAGACACTGAGCATGCCGTGCGTATCGCCAATGAGATCACTTATCCGGTGATGATGAAGGCCAGCGCTGGCGGCGGCGGCAAGGGCATGCGCCTCGCATGGTCTGAAAAGGACGTGCGAGAGGGGTTTGAAGCCACCAAGCGTGAAGGGCTCAACTCCTTCGGTGATGACCGCGTCTTCATCGAGAAATTCATTGAGAACCCGCGGCATATCGAAATCCAGATATTGGGCGATAAGCACGGCAATATCCTCTATCTGAACGAGCGTGAGTGCAGCATTCAACGCCGTCATCAAAAGGTTGTGGAAGAAGCGCCGTCGCCATTCGTTACGCCGAAAATGCGTAAAGCGATGGGCGAGCAATGCGTCGCGCTGTCGCGCGCGGTAGATTACCACTCAGCAGGTACAGTTGAACTGATCGTGAGCGGAGCGGACCCGACCGGTGAGAGCTTCTATTTCCTCGAAATGAACACCCGCTTGCAGGTCGAGCATCCGGTCACAGAAGCGATTACGGGCGTTGACCTGGTTGAACAGATGATCCGCGTTGCCGCTGGCGAGGAGTTGGCGATGACGCAGGATGACATCGGCATTGAAGGCTGGTCGATTGAGAACCGGGTCTATGCCGAAGACCCCTATCGCGGGTTCCTGCCCAGCACGGGGCGGTTGGTCGAATATCAACCCCCACTTGCCGGGTGGACTGATGATGGCAGTGCCAATGGCCGCCGCGGCGTTGACGGCGTGCGGGTCGATGACGGTGTCTATGAAGGCGGCGAGGTTTCGATGTTTTATGACCCAATGATCGCCAAGCTGATCACATGGGGCGAGACGCGCGATGAGGCGGCAGATAAGCAGATCAAAGCACTCGACAATTTCCGGCTCAAGGGGTTGGGGCACAATGTCGATTTTCTAAGCGCGATTATGCAGCATGGTCGGTTCCGCTCGGGCGAGTTAACCACCGGCTTCATTGCGGAGGAATATCCCGATGGATTTACCGGTGCGCCGGCTGATGATGCGCTCATGCGCCAGCTTGCCGCGCTGTTTGCCGGGGCTGAGTTCACCGAACGTGTCCGTGCTCAGCAGATTTCTGGACAAATGGCGCCACTACCCAATCCGCCCTCAGACTGGTCGGTGAAAATTGGCGATCGCTCGTTTGATGTGCTGCTGGAAGAAGGCGGTGCAACCGTTGATGGTATCGCAGTTCGCGGCACGTGGGACTGGGAAGTGGGCATGCGCTCTGCCGAGGTTACCGGCGAGAATGAAATCGGCATCCAGATCGAGCGCAGCGGCGTACGCTGGCGGATCACGACACGCGGAGCATCGCATGATGCGTTGGTTCTACCGGCGAAAATTGCCCCGTTGGCTGAACACATGATCGAAAAGATCCCGCCTGATCTGTCGAAAATGCTGATCTGCCCAATGCCTGGGCTGCTCGTGAAACTGCATGTAGGCGAGGGCGACGAAGTACAACCCGGACAACCACTGGCCACAGTTGAAGCGATGAAGATGGAAAACATCCTGCGCGCTGAAAAAGAAGGCACAATTGCGAAGGTCAATGCGGCTGAAGGCGAAAGCTTGGCAGTGGATGCAGTGATTCTTGAGCTTGAATAAAGCGTGATCGCTTTACACAATCGGGGTGTTGCATTTTAGGAAACTTACTGCCTCTTTTGCTTTCCTACGCAAGATTATTCCATTTTTATAAAACAAGTCTGGTTTAACTGTACCAATTTCGGACGCAGCACTTGTCGGAACACGACAATCTTTCGAATTTGCTGGCCAATTGGAATATTAGTGGCAAGCTTTTATCTCGTCCCGAATCGGCGGGGCCATTCGAGGGGTCGAAATGGCAAAGCAAGGCACAGGATTTTTTGATAGCAAAGGTCACTACTTTCGTTCGCCGGATGAGGCGACATGTAGTGACTTGGCCGCTTTGCTTGGGCAAATTGGCGATGGCGAGAGCTTGGCTCCAGGGATTGCGCACACACTGCTGAAACGGCGCGCGGATATTGAGCGGCTGTTTACGGAGCATGATGCCATGCTGATCGAGCAAGAGCGGATCAAAGCTGCGCTTGAAGGCCTACCAGATAAAGTCTCAAAACTGCCTACGCGGGGCTGACCAGAGCCAGTCTCGCTTAATCATCGATAATTGCGACTGCGCGGATCCACCCCGCGCTCGCTCGTTCAATCTTCACTGGGAAGCAGCTAAAGGTGAAGCCGTGCGATGGCAGCGACTTTAAGTTCGTGAGCTTTTCAATCTGGTAATATGGCCGGATGCGGCCAGCCTTATGGCCTTCCCAAATGATCGAGGGATCCCGGCTCTCGGCCCAGCGCCTGGCTGTGTGACTGAACGGCGCATCCCAGCTCCAGGCATCCGTGCCGACCACTTCAACGCCGCGCTGGGTGAGCCACAAAGTGGCCTCCGCGCCCAGTCCGACGCCCTGATCGGTAAAGTTGTCAGTGCCATACACTGCGCCTGATTGGATCAGCACAATATCGAGCGGCTGAAGCTCGTATTCAATCTTGGCGAACGCCTCTTCCAATTCGGCGGCGCTCACAACGTGCCCATGTGGCAGGTATGAAAAATCAAGCTTCACGCCCGGACGCAAAAACCGATCTAGCGGTGCGTCGTCGATGCTTGGAGCAGGGATGGCACCCTCATTCGTGGTTGAGTGGTAATGCCATGGCGCATCCATATGCGTGCCGTTATGCGTCGACAGTTCCAGCATCTCGACCGCCCAGCCTTCGCCATCGGGCAGATCCGATTTTTCGAGGCCAGGGAAGAACATCGCGATCTGTTCCCAGGTGCTCTCATGCGTCGTGTACTGGATCTTAGGTCGCATGACCTCAGGGTCGGAAATCACATCATTGGTGATCGGGATCGAGAGATCGATAAATTGTGTCATGCAAGCTGCTCATCCAGGAACACAGCGACATCGGTCAGGTCGACATCGCGCGCGACAAACGCGTCGCCAATCGCATTGAGCAATAGGAATGGCAGAGTGCCTCCAGCCATTTTCTTGTCATGCCGCATGTGGTCGACGAGTTTTGCTCCGCCACATGACAGACCGAGTTCGCTGATTTCTGACCGAAGTCCGGCATTCACCAACGCCCGTTTAGCGCGGTCTGCATCCTGCATGGTGAAATGGCCTCTCCGCGCGGAATATCGGGCGGCCAAAACCATGCCTAGCGCGACGCCTTCGCCGTGGAGTAGTTTTTGTGAAAAGCCGGTTTCCGCCTCCAGCGCATGGCCAAAAGTGTGGCCAAGATTGAGCAGCGCGCGCCTGCCGGACAGCTCACGTTCGTCCTCGGCGACGATGCGCGCCTTGGCTCGGATACTAGTGGCGATGGCATGGGTAAGGGCCTCTGGCTCGCGGGCGATCACCTTGGCCCCATTCGCCTCCAGCCAGTCAAAGAATTCTGCATCACCGAGGAGGCCGTATTTCAGCACCTCGGCATAGCCTGCGCCCATCTCGCGCGGCGGCAAGGTGGCGAGTGTTTCGGGGTCGATCAGAACTGCATTGGGCTGATGAAAAGCCCCGATCAGGTTCTTTCCTGCGCCTGTGTTGATGGCGGTTTTGCCGCCGACCGAGCTGTCGACCTGAGCAAGCAGGGTGGTGGGAATTTGCACAAAGCCGCATCCGCGCTTCAGCACCGAGCAGGCAAAGCCAGTGAGGTCACCGATAACTCCGCCGCCGAGCGCAAACACATTGTCTCCGCGCTCTATGCCAAGCTCGAGCAGCCAATCGGTCAGTTTTTCTAGGACGCCCCAAGACTTTGCGCCTTCGCCTGGTTCGACGATGAACCAATCTGCATCGTAGTGTTCGCTATTTAGGCTCTGCTCAATTACTTCGCTGAACAATCGGTGTGTCACGCTATCAGCAACGAATGGCACTTTCCGAGGGATGAGGCCGTTTCGGGGATGGTAGTTTTCGTAGAAGTCACGAGCTTTGACGGCAAAATCGTGCAGCAAACCAGCCTCAATCGTTACGTCATAACTGCGCCCGCCCAGCTCGACTGGAATTACATGCATTGGTCTATTGCCTCGATAATGCGGTGGGCCACGTCGCTATGCGGGCCGTCCATGCTTTGGACCTGGATTTGGGCCTGCGAGTAGAAGGGTTCGCGCTCATTATAAAGGCGCGTCAGAATTTCCTTTGGGTCTCCCGTGCGCAGCAAGGGCCGCGTGTTGCGCCGCGATGTGCGTGCCACCAGAGTGTCGATATCGCAATCGATCCAGACCGCGATTGCTTTGTCCAAGATCAGCGCGCGGGTGTCATCATCGACGAAGGCCCCGCCGCCGGTTGCGATTACGCCAGAGTGTTCCTCCATCAGTCTCGCAATCACCCGCCGCTCTCCATCGCGAAAGTAAGCCTCGCCAAACTCGTCAAAAATTTCCGAGATTTTCCGCTGCGCTGCCTCTTCGATCGCATCATCGGCGTCGACGAAATCGCGCGACAGCATGCTGGCAAGCCTTCGTCCGACTGTGGATTTGCCAACACCCATCAATCCGACCAGCACAATCGGGCGCGTGCTCTCGCGTTTTATGCGCGCAATCGCGGCTGCAAAATCATCGTGGTTTGTAATGGGCTGCTCAGTCATTGCCGCATGGCCTATAGATGGGGTAGGGCGCGTGCAATATGGCTCGCACACATGGCACGATTAGACCTATGGAGAAACCGGTAGGTCGCCCCGGTGGCGGCGGGCGCTGGAAATGGTATTTGATAGCGGTGATAATTGCGGTGATAGTGCTTGCCTGGGTTGATGGCGGTGAGGAACCGCTGCATCCGATTGTGCAAGAAATTGATGTGCCGGAGGCGCAGTGATGCATGGTTTGAAGATTACGCGTGGTGTTCCAGCGCATGCCGTTGGCAAGCGCACGCGTGTTGTCGCTGCGGCAATGGGCGCGGCTGTTCTGACGGGAGCGTTGGCCGCCGGCTACGCAGGGGCGCAGGATGCGCCTGAATCGCTGCTTCCGCCAGGGTTCGACGATCCGGCTCCACCACCACCACCTCCTCCGCCTCCACCACCGCCGCCCGCTGGTGTAAGTCCAGGCGTACCTAGCGGCCCAGTGCCTTCTGGCCCGGTCGCGCCGCCGCCACTGCCCGGAGGCGGCGACTTGCCGCCTGTGCCAAGCATTTCGAGCGACGCGCTAGGTGATTTGCCGACTGTTGCGGAACTGGAGGGCATGTCGACCGACGAGCTAGACGATCTGCTTGGGTTGAAGCCGCGTTATGATATTCCGCCTGCTGCTCGTCGCACTCTAACGCGGGTTGGTGTGCTGAACGAAGAAGAAGGCGGTTTGCCCACCGCGTCGCTGGCCAATCAGCCAGCCGGACTGGTGCGCGCAGCGATTGATGGGACCAAAGGACAATTGGTCTCGCGCTGGGGCCATATTTTGCTGCGCCGCGCTGCGGTGAGTCGGCTCCAGGCGCCGGACGGCATGAATCCGGTCGAATTTGCTGCCTTGCGTGCTGGCTTGCTCAATCGCTTGGGCGAGTTCGCGGCGGCCCGCGCTTTGGTGCAGGATGTCGACACCGGAAATTGGAACACTCCGCTCACGACGGCGGCCTTGCAATCTTATGTCGCCACATCGGACTTCGTTGGTGCGTGTCCAGCCGTGCGCTTGCAGGGGTCAGAGCGGGAAGATCCGCGCTGGGTCATGTGGCAGGCGATCTGCAACGCTTATGCGGGTGAAAGCGCTCTTGCGGGATCGCAGCTTGACCGTGCTCTCGACAATTCCATCGCGCCGGAAATCGATATCCTGCTGGCACGCCGATATGCTGGCGCAGCGGGGAGCGGCCGAAGGGCGGTCGATGTGGATTGGGAAGGGGTGGAAGACCTCAACCCATGGCGTTTTGCCTTGGCCAATGCAGTTGGGGAGGCCGTGCCAGAGGCTCTGATCGAGCAATCGGGCGCGTATTATCAGCGCGCAGCGGCAACCGGGCCAATGGTTCCGTTGGGGGAGCGGGCGAAATATGCCGCTCGCGCCAGCAGTGAAGGCATTCTGTCCGCCTCGGCTATGGTTGGTCTCTACAGTCAGATTTACGCCGACGACAACATCACTGGCCAGGCCGCAGATACCGCAACACGCCTGCGTGAGGCCTATGTGGGCGGCGATCCGTCTGCGCGCTTGGCGGCGATGCAAACGATCTGGGGTGAGCCATCCGATGGCGGCGCGATTACGGATTATAGCGGCTACGTCATGACTGCTTATGCGGCCGCCCGTATGCCCGCGAGCAGCAGCTTGGCTGATCAATCGGGCGGGTTGATTGCATCTATGCTGGCCGCAGGGTTGGACCGTGATGCGCTCGCCTGGGCCGAAGTGGTGCCCGGCGGAAGCCTCGGCTGGGCGTTGATCGTGCTGTCACAGGCAGAACGCGGCGTGCCAGCTTCGTCCGATGATTTGGGCGAATTTGTTGGCAATGATACAAGCGCTCAACAGCGCAAATCGCAGTTTCTCATCGCCGGCCTTGCTGGTCTTGGCCGGATCAGCAGTGCTGATCAGTCGGACTATGAAGATGAGCTGAGCCTCGACCTAAACCGACAGAGCAAATGGGCTCGCCTAATTGCTAGCGCTGGTGAGGTGGAGAATCAGGCTCTCGTTTCCTTGCTCGCGGGGCTAGGGATGCAAGGTTCAAGCTGGGAACAAATGACGCCGCGCCATCTCTATCATATTGTCTCTGCGCTGAACGCAGCAGGGCTTGACGCAGAGGCGCGTATGATCGCTGCGGAGGCGGTGGCGCGCGGCTGAGGCCGAGGCGCTGATACGATGTCAGCCGCTACAAAAGCCTTCCTTGATATGCTGGCGGCCGAGCGCGGCGCGGCGCCCAACACTTTGTCTGCTTATGCGCGCGATTTGAGCGGCGCAGAGGAAGAGATTGGCGATCTGGCCAGGGTCAGCCGTGACAATGTCGCGCAGCTCGCCAGCGCTTGGGCCAGTCTTGCGCCATCCACTGTCGCGCGCAAAACCTCAGCCGTTCGGCAATTCTTTGGATTTGCGTTGGATGAGGGATGGCGTGAAGATGATCCATCAGGCGCTCTGCCTCAGCCGCGCACTCGGCGGCCTTTGCCCAAAGTGCTCTCGCATGACGATATCGCGGCATTGTTTGGCCGCGCCGAAATGGAGGCCGAGAGCGGCAAGCCTGACAAGGTGAGGCAATTGGCGTTGCTAGAACTGCTATATGGATCTGGGCTGCGCGCGACCGAGCTAGTCTCGCTCCCGCTCAGCGCGGTCCCGCGAGATGCGCCGTTGCTCACTGTCATGGGTAAAGGCGGGCAGGCGCGGATGGTTCCGATTAGTCAGCGCGCGCAGGAGGCTTTGTCGATGTGGCTGGAGATGCGCCCGCAAGAGCCGAGATACCTGTTTCCCTCGCGTAGCGGCAAACACCTTAGCCGGGTGAGGCTGTTCCAATTGCTGAAAGAGCTGGCGGCGCGCGCTGGGCTTGATCCTAAAGGCATCAGTCCGCATGTCCTGCGCCACGCTTTTGCGACGCATCTGCTGGAAGGCGGGGCAGACCTGCGCGTGCTGCAAACACTGTTAGGTCATGCCGATATAGCGACCACTCAGATATACACGCATGTGGATGCAGCCAGGCTCGTAGCTCTGGTCAATTCGCGCCACCCGCTTGCCACCCGCAGCACATCGGACTAGCGCAATTTTATGACTGCTTACCTCGAATTTGAGAAACCCGTTGCCAAGCTTGACGAACGCATTGCCGAATTGCGCAGCGCGTCAGAAGGCGATGAAGTTGATATTGCGAGCGAGATTACGCGCCTTGAAGCCAAGAGCGCGGACCTGCTTGCAACGACTTATGCATCGCTGACACCGTGGCAAAAGACACAGGTTGCACGGCACCCCAACCGCCCGCATTTGCGCGACTATATCGAACATGCTTTTGATGATTTCGTGCCGTTGGGCGGCGATCGCTATTACGGCGATGATGATGCGATAATCGGCGGTTTTGCTCGGCTTAACGGCCGCCGGGTCATGCTGATCGGGCATGAAAAGGGACACAACACCGAAACCCGGATCAAGCACAATTTCGGCATGGGTAAGCCAGAAGGATATCGCAAGGCAATCCGTCTGATGGAGATGGCGGGACGATTTGATCTACCCGTGGTGACTTTGGTCGACACGTCGGGTGCGTTTCCCGGCGTTGAGGCGGAAGAACGCGGCCAAGCAGAAGCCATAGCGCGCTCGACAGAAGCGTGTTTGGCGTTGCCCGTCCCGATGGTTGCTGTGATCGTAGGTGAGGGCGGTTCCGGCGGCGCAGTCGCATTGGCCAGCGCTGAGCGGGTCTTGATGCTCGAACATGCGGTCTATTCTGTAATCTCGCCGGAAGGGTGCGCATCGATCCTGTGGAGAACGGCGGATAAAGCGCCCGAAGCGGCTCAAGCGATGAAGGTGACGGCGCAGCATCTCAAGCGCCTTGGCGTGATCGATCGGATCGTAAAGGAGCCGGTTGGCGGCGCGCACCGTGATCCTGCAGCCACGGCGGCAAACCTTGGCAAGGCGATCAGTAAAGAACTTGATGCTATGGTCGAACTGCCGAGTGAAACTTTGATCCGAACGCGCGAGGAACGCTTTCTGCAAATGGGTGGTTAGCGCCGTCTCGGGCGGCATAATGCGCGCCCTTTTGCACGTATCACGCGATGAGGAGGGGTCATAGGGCTTGCCCAAAGCGTCGTTTTCCCGATATTCTCGTGCCAAGTCTGCGAACGCGGATGAAAGGGTGCAGCTTCTGGTGGGATGCTGCTTTTGAGGACCGGGAGAACCACTATGCCGCAGACAATTGTATCCAACATGAGAAGCGTGAACCTGCGCAGGATACGTTCGAGCCGAGCTTTGACTGTGACCATGGCCGCGCCCTTGGCATTGGCACTTTCAGGATGCCTAGGCGGGGCACCAATCCCCTCTGCGTCAGCTCCAATTACTCAGACCGAAGCGCGGCAAGGCGCTGAATTCCATCCGCAATTGCTTGCCGAATTTGGTGGGGCGATGACCGGATCTCAGGCCGCCTATGTTGAACAGGTGGGCAAGAATATCGCTGTGCAATCGGGCCTCGGTAACGCTCGCGAAAGCTTCACAGTCAGCACTCTCAACAGCTCAGTAAACAATGCCTTTGCTGTGCCAGGCGGCTATATCTACACAACCCGTCAGCTGGTCAGCCTGATGAACAATGAGGCTGAATTGGCGGCCGTCTTAGGTCATGAGGTCGGCCATGTGGCTGCGCGTCATTCCCAACGACGCCAGCGAAACGCTCAGCGCAATCAGATCGGCGGTGTTCTTGGCGCGGTACTCTCCGGCGTGCTTCTGGGTGATAGCCAGATTGGAAACACCGTCAGCCGCGGCTTTTTGCAGGGTTCGCAAATGCTTACCTTGAGCTTTTCTCGCAGCCAGGAATTGCAGGCGGATGAGCTGGGCATCGAATATCTTAGCCGAGCGGGTTATGACACGCGGGCTATGGGCACGGTTTTGGCCAGTCTAGCGGCGCAAAACTCACTTGATGCGCGGCTTCAGGGGCGCGGCGATGCGAAAGTGCCCGCCTGGGCATCGACTCACCCGGACCCAGCTAGCCGGGTTCAAACAGCCCTTTCAAAAGCAGGTCCGAACGTCGGTGGAACGACCAATCGCGATACTTTTTTGAGCCGGATTGATGGTGTGATTTATGGCGATGATCCCGAGCAAGGGGTGATCGAAGGACGCCAGTTTATTCATCCGGAATTGCGGCTATCGTTCACTGCGCCTCAGGGATTTTACATGGTCAACGGCTCGCGAGCGGTCAGTGTTAATGGCCAGGGCGGACAAGCTCAACTGACGCTTGCACCCTATGCCGGTGATCTGAGTAGCTACATTCGCCAGCAATTTACCGCCTTGGGCGGTGAGGATCAGCAGCTTTCCCCATCCAGTATCCAGCGCACCACCGTTAACGGAATTAGAGCCGCCTATGGGACGGCGCGGGTCAACAACGGCAATTCTCAGGTCGATGTGGTCGTATTCGCCTATGAGTTTGCGACTGACCGGGCCTATCACTTCACGGCCATCACGCCTACTGGGCGGGGCAATGCGTTTACAGCGATGTTCAATTCCATGCGGCGAATCAGTTCAAGTGAAGCCAGCGCGGTGATCCCGCGGCGCATTGATGTGGTGACGGTTGGTCGAGGTGATTCGGTGCAATCGTTGAGCCGGCGGATGGCATATTCCGATGCTCAGGAGGTTCGGTTCCGTGTGCTTAACGCATTGGGTTCCGGTGAAGGGGTGCGGCCAGGACAGAAAGTGAAGCTGGTCGTTCGTGCACGCTAGGGCGTTGGAGTGCTAGAATATATTGCCTGCTGCGGATGTTCGCAGATATTTCGTCTTAGATCATTCGCAATTGGATATATTTGGGGCAAAAAAAGCGGCGGGGGAAACCCTCGCCGCTCCTTTTTTCGATAAGTCTTTCGACTTAGCTGCTCTCGTTGGCCATCGAGTTAGACACGGTAGAGAACGTGGTGTTCAGCTGTGTGCCGAGGCCTTGCATAGCGCCGATTGCGGCAACAGCGATAAGAGCTGCGATCAGACCGTACTCAATTGCGGTTGCGCCCTGCTCATCAGCGAAAAGTTTGTTAAAGAATTTCATTTGTAGTCTCCTGGTTCAGTCTTCGATACCCATGCCCACCCTGATTCGGAGTGGACCATGTCATGGCTAGTGGTTAGCTATTGAAAAAAACCTAATTCGCAGGCTTTCTAAAAAGTTAACCGCTCACAACCTCTGTAACGGCAGTTTGAACGCGGCCCCAAAGCCCGGTGTTTTCATCCGCGACACCGCGAAGAGCACCCAAAATTGCGATCACAACCAAACTGACGATCAGACCATATTCAACGGCTGTGGCACCATTTTCGTCGCTCCGAATTTTTCTCAGAGTTTTAAAGAAAAGCATGTTTCACATCCGTCGATTACGTTCTTGATGATCAGACAAATGGTCGCAGCGCGTTAAGAAAAGGTTGATGGCGACCACAGAAATGGAAAAAATTCCGACATGATGATGAACTTGATACCTGTTGCTGCGGGCGCTTTAAGGGGTGCAGATGGTCTGTGGTTGATGCATCGACGGCCTTTACAAAAGGCGCATGGAGGCCTGTGGGAATTTCCTGGCGGCAAGGTCGAGATCGGCAGAAACCCCTAGGGATGCGTTGATTCGTGAGCTTCACGAAGAGCTCGGCATTGCGATCGAGCCAGAGGATTGCGCGCCTGCTGGCTTTGCTCAAGACGATGGATCTCCGCACGAAAGCCCGATTGTCATTCTTCTTTACACTATAGCCAAATGGCACGGTCTTCCCGCTGCATTGGAGGGTGGCGAGGTCGGTTGGTTCACGCCAGTCCAAATCGCTGAGCTTGATAAACCACCCCTAGATGTGATGCTGGCCAGGCAGCTTTTCAAAAAAGCATGACACTCTCACGCTAAAGGGATTGCCAAGCGCAGCCACCGCCCGTATGTGCCGCTCCTCCAGCGCACCCGTAGCTCAGCTGGATAGAGTACCTGACTACGAATCAGGGGGCCGGAGGTTCGAATCCTTCCGGGTGCGCCATGAAAAGGGACTGACCATCAGGTCGGTCCCTTTTTTGTTTCCGCTCTCGCAAATCGATGAATGCCAAAGGTTCGGCACTGATTCTGCGATCCTGCAATCCCAGCCCTAATGCCTCGCACTCTTGCAATCTTCACATTTGCAACGCGTCATATTTTGCGCAAAAGGTCTGTACGGGATCAGCCGAAGCAACAGAAAGCGATACGAATGAGCGACTTGCACGATCACGACATGGATCCCGACATGCCCATGGCGAAGCCTGATGTGCCTGATCATGTACAGGATGCGATCCGCACGCTGATCGAATGGTCGGGCGATGATCCCGCGCGTGAGGGGCTGATCGACACGCCAAAGCGGGTGGGGCGTGCATGGCTGGAATATTGTCAGGGCTATAAGGAAGACCCCGCGATCCATATGAGCCGGGTGTTCGAAGAGGTCGGCGGCTATGACGAGATCGTCATGCTGAAGGACATTCCGTTTCAGTCCCACTGCGAGCATCACATGGCGCCGATCACCGGCAAGGCGGCGATTGCATACCTTCCCAATAAGAAGGTCGTTGGCATCTCCAAACTCGCGCGCGTGCTGCATGGCTATGCGCGCCGACTGCAGATTCAAGAGCGCCTGACGGCGGAGGTTGCAGCCTGCATCTGGGACAATCTGGAGCCGCAGGGTGTTGCCGTGGTGATCGAGGCGCAGCATGGCTGCATGACCGGGCGCGGCGTGCGCACTCCCGGCGTGGGCATGATCACATCTCGGCTGCTCGGCTGTTTCCTTGATGATCACCGCAGCCGCAAGGAAGTGATGGCTCTGATGGGTTATGGCTAGGCTTTAGCAATGCCCATATTTTATTTCACAATTTTAGGCCATAATCCCAGACTGCTTCATAGATATAATAAGTTCTGTGAGTTGTGCGCGGCACTCTGCATCAATGTTGCTACCGCCCTCGGGAGCTGCAACGTGTACTGCTGGGGAAGCACCGATCAAACCAAATGGTTCCCACTTTCCTGGTTCGCCGCCCTTGGTGCAAATCCACCCAAGCGGTCCGTCTTTTTTGGCCTCGCCGTTGAATGCCATATCACCGCGAGACCATGCCCCATTGGATGGTGGTGCTCCGCTACGCCATAGGACCTTTTTGCCACCAGATACCTGCCAAGGACCCTCTGCTGTAATGTGAACCGCGCGTTGATTGTTGGGGTGAAGGATCTCCAGCCCATTGGTGCCGTTAGTGTTTCGCAACGAGAGCACGGGACCATCGCCGCGTCGCTCCAGCCGGTAGCCTGCCTGATATTGCCATACTGAACCGACGCTCGTTTCCAGCCGACACAGTGAACCGGATATGTTTACTCTTGTTTTTGTTAAATATGGTGATGCGTGCGCGATGATTTCGTTTTTATTTCCCCCAAGCTCGCCATAGAAGCGTGGTGACCCTGCGTGTTCGCAACGTGGTTGTAAAACGCTGTTATGTTGACCCTGTAGATTGAACAGGACAAAGTCATCACCGATTGCCTCCAGCGATGGACGCATCCAGCAATTTCCATTGATCGGATAGTTGTTATCTTTGATTTCAATGTGCGATCCGCTGGAATTCACACCATTTGAATACCGGCCACCCCAGAATGTATTCTGGTTGCACCAGCTACCCGGTGAACCCACGTCGAGATAAGTCGAGTGCTGATTGTTTGTCAGCTGGCTAATATGAATTTTGTTATAAACGCAACCCGCTCCATCTCCTCGTAACCAGATACCCCGTTGAAAATTCAAGACCGAGATATGAAACTCGCCCATATACGCGTTTTGTATCATTATCCCATGCACCGGGATAGACCAATCAATCGAGGCCTTCTCTATGACCAAGTGGCCAAGGATACGCGGACGCGAGAGTAACGAGCCACTCGGGGCTGCGATTGTTAGAGCGGTATCGGGCTTGCTTGAATCAAAGTATAACTCAGCACCCTCGCTCATAAGCGTGATCGCCGCGCTGATCTTGAGACCTGATGTGGTACGGTATTTCCCATTTGGCAGGAATAGAGCAAGTTCGAACGATTGAGCCGCATTAATTGCAGACTGAATAGCGTTAGTGTCGTCAGTCACTCCATCTCCGGTTGCACCAAACCATCTGATACTTAGGCGCCCCTCAAGCAGTCGAACCCATGCGCCACTGGAACCACTTTTGTCGCCTGATATTGGAACATAAAGGCCTTGCGAGGGGTCATTGGTGCACTGAACTGACAAGTCATTATCATCGTACACAAACCAGCCAGCCCGACCGTTTTCGACCAGATAAACCGCTGAATTGGGTGGAGCTCTGAATGCAGAAAGTGCGATACGATTAATGATTGTGGGTATTGAACTGACAAAACTGCCAGAACTAGCATTGGCCTCGTTCACCAAACTTCCGCTTAAACCTAGTGCGCCTGCGGAGGTTATCCCGCCGCGCATGAAGTACCTTCTCGTGGTCATATAGAATACTCTAGTTTGCAGGCTGGTCTTATCGTTCGGCTGCTACAGCACATAGTTAGATTGATCTCATTAGAAGAGCTAATGCTAACAAAAAGGGCGCCTTTAGCAGGGCGCCCTTTCTACGTCTGGATCGGAAAGCTGATTATAGCTGACCGAGCATATATTCCGCGCTGGAGACCTTGAATTCGCCGCCGTCTTCAACGTTCAGTTGTTCCACCACGCCGTCATTCACCACCATTGAGAATCGCTGTCCGCGCTTACCCATGCCAAATCCGCTGCCGTCCATGGTCAGGCCGACGGCGTTGGCAAAATCGGCATTGCCATCGGCCAGCATGGTGATGTCGCCGCTGCCTGCCGCATCGTTCCATGCGCCCATAACAAAGGCATCATTGACCGCTGTGCCGACGATTTCATCGACGCCTTTGGCCTTCAACTCTTCCGCCTTGTCGACGAAGCCAGGCAGGTGCTTGGCCGAGCAGGTCGGCGTGAATGCGCCGGGCACGGAAAACAGCGCGACCTTTTTGCCCGCGAAATAGTCTGCGGCTTGAACTTGCTCTGGGCCCTCTGCGGTTGCCTTTACCAAAGCTACGTCTGGGAGCTTGTCCCCTACTGAAATCGTCATCGCGCTGTCCTTTATTGAAGAGTGAACTGTGACCCGTAATTTAATGCCCGTGCGGCCAGCTTCAAGCGCAATATGATGCTTAAGACGGCTTTACCGTTGTGGTTCAGCCTTCTGCAAAGGCGGATCGGCCATGGTAGGTTGAAACGGGGTCGCACTCAGCTCATTTGAGAACAGGATGGATCCCATCCCCCGCGCCGGATTTAAATCTGGTGCAAAGGGAGGCGGCTGTGCACGCCCCCGCACAGCCGCTCACTTCTCTCCGCTGTCGTCGCCGCCTAGGTCGGCGTGCTCTTATCCGAGCCTTGGGTTCGCTGAAATTACATATAAAGATTACTTTATATTTGCTTGTCTAGCGGGTGGACGCTAGGGCGCACCGAACAATTTTACATTCCCCTAGGAGTCTCTCATGGCCACCGTAGCCGCTACTCAAGACTACATCATCAAAGACATCGCGCTGGCGCAGTTTGGCCGCGACGAGATCCACATCGCTGAAACCGAAATGCCGGGCCTGATGGCTCTGCGCGAGGAATATGGTGCGGCGCAGCCGTTGAAGGGCGCGCGGATCACTGGATCGCTGCACATGACGATCCAAACCGCTGTTTTGATTGAGACGCTGATCGCTCTGGGTGCGGAGGTACGCTGGGCGACCTGCAACATCTTCTCGACGCAAGATCACGCCGCGGCAGCCATTGCTGATCAAGGCATTCCAGTGTTTGCGATTAAAGGCGAGACGCTGGCGGATTATTGGGATTATGTTGGCCGCATCTTCGATTGGTCGACCGACAGCGATCCAGACCTGACCGCCAACCTCATCCTCGATGATGGCGGTGATGCGACGATGTTTGCGCTATGGGGCGCACGGATTGAAGCGGGCGAGGAAATGCCTGCTCCGGCGAACGCAGAAGAAATCGAATTCCAGCGCGCATTGAAAGCATTCGTCGCGGCCAAACCTGGCTATCTGACAAAGAGCGTGCAGACCATCAAAGGTGTTTCTGAAGAGACCACAACTGGCGTTATGCGGCTGTATCAGATCGGTAAACAGGGCAAGCTGCCATTCCCGGCGATTAACGTGAATGACAGCGTGACCAAGTCGAAGTTCGACAACCTTTATGGCTGTAAGGAATCGCTGGTCGATGCGATCCGCCGCGCAACCGACGTGATGCTGGCCGGTAAGGTTGCCTGCGTCGCTGGCTACGGCGATGTTGGTAAGGGTTCGGCCGCGTCTTTGCGTGATGGCGGCGCCCGCGTGATGGTGACCGAAATCGATCCGATCTGCGCCTTGCAGGCGGCAATGGACGGCTATGAAGTTGTGTCCATGGAAGAGGGTGCAAAGCGCGCCGATATCTTCGTGACGGCAACCGGCAATGAAGACGTGATCACCGGTGAGCACATGAAGCTGATGAAGAACATGGCGATCGTGTGCAACATCGGCCACTTCGACAGCGAGATCCAGATTTCCGCGCTCGACAATTACGATTGGAAAGAAATCAAAGAAGGCACCGATATGGTGACCATGCCGGATGGCAAATCTCTCCTGATCCTGGCGAAAGGTCGCCTCGTAAATCTCGGCTGTGCCACCGGTCACCCAAGCTTTGTGATGAGCGCGAGCTTCACCAACCAAACGCTCGCTCAGATCGAACTCTACACGAAAGCGGATGAGTACAAGAACGAGGTCTATGTCCTGCCGAAGCACTTGGACGAGAAGGTTGCCGCGCTTCATCTTGAAAAGCTTGGCGTGCAGCTCTCGCAGCTAAGCCAGAAGCAAGCGGATTACATCGGCGTGCCGAAAGACGGCCCGTTCAAGCCGGATCACTACCGCTACTAAGACACGCAAACTCTCTCGGGTCAGCCCGAGCGCAGTTCAAGCCCTCGCAGAAGTGCAATTCTGCGGGGGCTTTTTGCATGCCGCTGCTTGCAAGATTGCGGCCCTCCGCATAGCTGGGTTGCATCGGCAGTTTCTCTAGGACGCAATGGAATTTTCTCCCACCGCTTTGGCTCTGATTGGCCTCGTGCTCGCCGCATGGACGGTGGGCGCTGCGGTGCTGATGCTGCGCGCCTCTGGCCAGAGCCGGCGGACCGGCACTTTGCAGACCTCGCTGCGGCGGATGCAGCGCATGCTCGATGTTGCTCCGGCGGTTCCTTTGCTGGTGCGGGTCGATGGCCGGATTGAAGCACCAGAAAGGCTTGCGCGGTGGTTTGGGCTGGAGACCATGCCCAAGTTCCTGAGTGAGCTGGACGGCGGCGAGGGCGCGGGACTGTCGGCTGAGCAACTGGCCGACCTGTCGGAGAAAGTTCGCCGGACGCAGAAGAGCGCGGCCCCGTTTCACATCACGCTAAAGCCGCCAGGCTCCGGTCGCAGCCTATCGCTGCAAGGGGCCTTGGCCGATCCGCAGGTGTCACCAGTGCGGCGCGGCCTTGGTCTGGGTGTTCGACTTTTCCGAAAGCCAGCAGGAATTGCACCGGCTGCGCGGCGCGGCGGCGCGGGCGGAGAGCGATTTTGCCGCGCTGATCGGTCTGATCGAGGCTGCGCCCATGCCGATGTGGTTCCGCGGTGATGATATGAAGCTGCAGCTCGTGAACCAGGCCTATGTTGATGCGGTCGCGGCAAGCGATGCCAATGATGTCGTCAAACAGCAGCTGGAATTGATCGAGCCGGTTGATGGTGAAGCGCCATCAGAGATCGCCAGCAAAGCGCTGAGCGAGCAGGGCAAGATTGAGCGGACCGTGCCCGCCACCATTCATGGCCAGCGTCGCACCATGCGGGTCAGCGATCTACCGCTCGGCACAGAAGGCGTCGCGGGTTATGCCATCGACATTGAAGAGCAGGAGCAGGAGCGGCGCGAGTTCAGCGCCTACCGTGATGCTCAGCGCTCCATGCTCGATCAGCTATCCGCCGGGGTCGCTCTGTTCGATGCGAGCGAGCGCCTAACCTTTGCCAATCTGCCACTGCGGCGCCTGTTTGAGCTTACTGAAGGTTCGCTTGACGGCTCGATTTCCTTCGACCGTTTCCTGACCGATGCGCGTGAGCGCAAGTTGACCCCGGAGGTGCGCGACTTCCCGGAATGGCGGCGCGAGCACGCCACATGGTTTGAAGCGGCTGAAACGCAGGAAGAGGCCTGGCCTCTGCCGGGCGGCACGCATTTGCGGATCGTGGCTCAGCCTATGCCGGACGGCGGGTTGGTGATGATTGCGGAGGACCGCACCGAGCAGCTCTCGCTATCGGCGACGCGTGACACCCTGCTGCGTACACGGGCGGCGACACTCGACAGCCTGTTTGAAGCGCTGGCGATCTTTGCGCCCGATGGCTCTTTGCAATTGTGGAACCGCAGCTTTGCCGGGACATGGGGCCTCACCAGCGAGTTTCTGGATACGCACCCCAGCGCAGAGGCTCTAATCGAGGCCATCGGAGAGAATCTGGCGAAGCGCGGACAGGCGCAATCGATCAGCGCGGTGGTGCGCGCGGCGACGCTGGATCGCCAGGAAAAGGGCGGACGAATTGCTCTGAAAGACGGGCGCACATTGGAATTTGCCGGTGTGCCACTGCCTGACGGCAATGGCTTGCTGACGGTGCTGGATATCACCGCGTCAGAAAACGCAGAACGCGCGCTACGCGAACGCAATGTTGCCTTGGAAGAGGCCGATACGGTGAAGGCGCGTTTCCTCGCCAATATGTCCTACGAATTCCGCACTCCGCTGACCTCGATTGGTGGCTTTGCTGAGCTGATCAAAAGCGGCGCAGCAGGCGAAGTTAGCGAGCAGATGGGCGAATATGTCGACGCGATTATCGACTCCGTTAGCCGCCTGACTGATCAGGTTGAGAACGTGCTCGACCTCTCGCAAAGCGAAGCAGGCCTGATGCCGATCAGCAAAGAGGACGTTGATCTCTTGCCGTTTTTGACCGCACTGGTGCGAGAGCGCGAGACTGCGATCGTCGCCGCTGGATTGGGCCTCGATCTGCGCGGCAAGAAAGGCTGCGTGGTTCAGGCCGATCCAAGGCAATTGGGCCGCGCGCTTGGCAATCTGCTCGATAATGCCATTGCTGGCACGCCAGAGGACGGAAAAATCCTGATCAACATCGCGGCCAAGGGGCAGGGCGCAGAGATTGCGATTTCCGACAATGGCCGGGGCATGAGCTCAGAAGAGCTGGCCCGCGCGCTGGGTACAGCGGGCGCCGATGATGAAAAACGTCAGGGACTTGGCATTCCGCTCGCCCGGCAATTGATTGAGGCGCATGGCGGCACTTTCGATCTGCAAAGCGAAGAGGGCGCAGGTACCGCTGCGATCATCCACCTACCGTGACGGCGCGGCGATGATGCGCGAGACCTTGAGCGATCTGGCGGCGATGGACGCCTTTGGCGCGCGCATTGCGAAGCGCCTGTTGCCGGGGGATGTGGTTTCGCTGACTGGCGGCTTGGGCGCGGGGAAGACGACGCTGGCCCGCTCGATTATTGCCGCACTTGGCCATGAGCATGAGGTGCCATCGCCGACTTTTACGATCATTGAGACATACGATGCGCCGCCGCTGCGTGTGCCAGTGGTGCATGCCGATTTCTACCGGTTGGAGCATCCGGACGAGCGCCATGAGATTGGCCTTGATGATTACCGTGAAGGCGCGGCTCTGATCGCCGAATGGCCTGATCATGCGGGCGGATTTGGACATGAAGCGGCGTGTTTATCGATCACTTTAGAAAACAGCGGAAATTCTGCGGATGGGGGACGCATCGCGGCTATTGAAGCGGGCGCAGATTGGCTAGAGCGTCTGCCATGAATGAGCTTCCCGATGGCCTGCACGCATTCCTCGCCCAAGCTGGGTGGGGCGACGCCGCGATTGATCCGATCCCTGGCGACGCCTCGTTTCGCCGGTATTTCCGAGTTAGTCTTGGCCCCGACGCTGCACCTCCTCAAAACGCTTTGCTTATGTATGCACCGCCACCAGAGGAAGATCCGTGGCCCTTCTTGGAGGTTGCATCATGGTTGACTTCGAAAGGTATGCGGGCACCAAAAATCTATCAAGACGATGCAGCGGCTGGCTGGGTTCTGCTGGAAGATTTCGGCGATGATCGGATGCGCGATTGGCTGGATCACAATCCGGCGAGTGAGAGTGAGGCCTATGTCGGCGCGATCGATGCCTTGGTGGAGCTGCACAAATGCCCGCCCGGCCCGTTCGCGCCTTATGACATGGCAACGTACCAGCGAGAGGCCGCGCTGCTGACCGAATGGTATTGCCCGGCGCAGGGCCTATCGGTCGATGAGGCGGGCTATGCCGAGGCATGGGAAGAGGTTCTTGCGCCCTTGCTTTCGCGCCAGCCCCCCGGCGTTACAGTGTTGCGCGATTACCATGCGGAGAACATCATGCTGTTGAACGGTGTGCCGAGCGCGCCGCAGGGGTTGATTGACTTTCAGGATGCGCTGGTTGGGCATCCGGCCTATGATCTCGTCTCGCTGTTGCAAGATGCAAGGCGCGATGTTTCGCCGGAGCTGGAGGCAGCGATGCTGACCCGTTATCAGGAACGCGCCGGAGCGGACGAGCATTTTGCCGCTGATTATGCGCGGCTTGGGGCGCAGAGAAATGCCAAAATCGTTGGGATCTTCACCCGACTGTTCAAGCGTGATGGAAAGCCGCGCTATCCCACGCTGATCCCGCGCGTGTGGGAGGCGATGGAGCGCGACCTTGCGCATCCGGCGCTGGCGCCTGTGGCCAAGTGGTTTGACGCCAATATCCCGCAGCATTTGCGCGATGCGATGGGCGGAGAGATCGCATGAGCGACAAACCGCTTGCCAGTGACACCGCGATGGTGATGGCCGCTGGCATGGGCAAGCGGATGCGCCCGCTGACCGCCAGCCAGCCCAAACCTTTGGTGAGGGTCGCGGGCAAGGCCCTTATCGATCATGCGCTTGATCGGCTGGCTGATGCGGGGATCGCGCGCGCTATTGTCAATGTGCATTACCTGGCTGACGCGCTGGAGGCGCATGTTGCCGAGCGCACCGCTCCGCAGGTGGTGATTTCGGACGAGCGCAGCGAGTTGCTGGAGACGGGTGGGGGCCTGATTAGAGCGCAGCCGCATCTGCCCGATCCGTTTTTTTGCCTCAACGCCGACAATATTTGGCTCGATGGGCCGCGCGATGCTTTCCATGATCTGTCGCAGCGCTGGGACCCCGATGTGATGGATGCGCTGCTGCTTCTGGTGCCGCATGCCAATGCGAAGAATTTTACCGGGCCGGGTGATTTTCACATGGACCAGATCGGGCGGCTGAAACGGCGCGCGCCGGGCCGGATTGCGCCCTTCATCTACACCGGTATCCAGCTGATCTCGCACCGACTGCTGCGCGATGCGCCAGAGGGTAAGTTCTCGACCAACACCCTGTGGACCCGCGCGATTGAGGAAGGCCGCCTGTTTGGCGCGACGTTTACTGGCCAATGGTTCGAAGTGGGAACGCCGCAAGCGATCGCGCCGACCGAAGACGCGCTAAAGCGTGGCTGAGCGCCGCGAACTCAATATTTTCTCCATCGCTGCGCACCGCGGCTTTGCCGATGCGCTGGTAGCGGGCCTTGTCCCGCGTTACTCGGACGGAGCGCTTGGGCTGGCGCGGCTCACTTTATTGGTGCCCAGCACCCGGGCCGCGCGCACGATCAGCGAAGCGTTTATCCGCCACGCTGGCGAGACTGGCGCTGCCGGATTGTTGATGCCGCGTATGGTCGCGGTGGGCGATCTCGACTTGGATGAGAAGCTTGGCAGTTTGCTCGATCCGCTGGGCGCGAGTGAGATTCCGCCTGCGGTGGAGCCGACACGCCGCTGGTTTGAGCTGGCGCATCTGCTGCGTGCGGAGCTGGAGGCGAGTGGCAAGCGCATGCCACCGGGTGCGGCGATATTGCGGATGGCGCGCGATTTGGCGCGCACAATGGACCGCCTGCTGGTTGAGGAAAAACGGCCAAACGATTTGCTCGATGAGACGATCCTCAATCTTGAGCCAAGTCTGGCGGAGCATTGGCAGGATCTCGATCCGCTTGTTTGCGAAGGTGCAGGCGCGCTGGCGCTTTGCATTGGATGAACGCGGAGAGGTTGACGCGGCAACCCGGCGCAATCTCTTGTTTGATCGGGCAGCGCAGGAATGGCGCGCAAACCCGCCGAAATCGCCCATTGTTGCCGTCGGTGTCACCAGCGCCGCGCCCGCTCTGGCACGTATGCTGCGCAGCATTGCGGACATAGAAAACGGGGCGGTTATCCTGCCTGATCTCGATCTGCAAATGCCCACAGAGGCATGGGATGAATTGGGCCGTGCCGGGCAAAGCGATGAGCCGGATGGCGAAGTGTTTGCGCGCGGCGATGCGTTGACCCATCCCCAATATCATCTCAAACTGCTCCTGGGCCGGATGGGCATTGCCCGCGCAGAGGTCCTCCCATGGCACAGGCGCGGGATTGCGGCGGCAGACCCGGTGCGCAGCCACGCGATCAGCTCCTTATTCCTGCCGCCAGAGGCAAGCTCTTCCTGGGCCGATTTGGCAGCGGACAAGCGGCGGCTATCGGGCGTCCGCCTGCTGACCAGCGCCACCGCTGAGGAGGAGGCGCAGGCCATCGCCATGCTCGTGCGGCAAGCTTTGGATGAGCCAGAGAAACGGATCGCGGTGATCAGCGCGGACCGCAGTCTCGCGCGCCGCGTGGTGCAGCATTTGTCGCGCTGGAACATCACGGCGGATGACACCGCTGGCCGGCCCTTGTCACTGACTCCGGCGGGGCGTTTGCTTGGCCTGCTGAGCGAGCTTGCCAGCGGAGCAATCACGCCAACCGCATTGGTCAGCGCATTGGGTCATCCATTGGTGCGCGGCGGGGATGATCGCGGCGCCTGGCTTAGCAATTTGCGCAAGTTTGAACGCGCGCTGCGCGGTCCTGCGCCAGCGCCGGGATTTGAGCCTTTGCGCGCCATCGCAGGCGAGGCAGAGGTCGCCGAATGGTGGGCCGAGGTTGAGGCATTGCTGGCGCAGTTGCCCGGTGAAGCGGCGGAGCTGCCGTTCGCTGACGCGCTCGATACGCTCACCGTGCTGGCCGAGGCGCTGGCAGGTGAGGACGTATGGGCGCGCGAGGACGGCCGCGCATTGTCCGCCATGGTAGAGGATATGCGCCTGCATGCCCGCGCCACCGATACGCAAATCGCGGCAAAAGATTTGGCCAGCGCCCTGCGCGAGGCGATGGACGAGATTGCCGTGCGACCGCCCTATGGCGGGCACCCACGCGTGGCGATTTACGGTCTGCTGGAATCGCGCATGGCCCGCGCTGATCTGGTGATTTGTGCAGGGTTGAATGAAGGCAGTTGGCCGCAAAGCCCGAGTCCCGATCCATTGCTTGCGCCCGGCGTGTTGCGCGCGCTCGGCGTGCCCGCGTCTGAGTTTCGCATTGGCCTCTCCGCGCATGATCTTGCCGGCGCAATGGGCGCACCCGAAGTGGTGCTCAGCCGGGCAGAACGCGACAAAGAAGGGCCGACAATCCCTTCACGGTTTTTGCTGCGGGTTGAGGCCTTGCTGGGAGAGCTTGCGGGCAGTCACCGCGAGAATGCCATCCCCGCCATGTTGCCCGCGCTGGATCGGATGGCGCCGCGCGCAAAGCCCTATGCGCGGCCTGCGCCTATGCCCTCCAGCGAGCAGCGCGCGGTCAATATTGCGGTGACCGCGCTCGACCGATTGTTGGGCGATCCATACCAGTTTTATGCGCAGCAAATTTTGGGTCTGAAAGCGCTCGATGTGCTGGAGGCGGACCCGTTCAGCGATCCGGCGCTGCGCGGTACTTTGACACATAAGATCCTGGAATTGTGGCACGAGGCGCGCAGCCACGATCCCTCGGCCGATATCACCGAAATTGCAGATGCGCATTTCCGCGCTGAGCAATGCCACCCGCTGTTCATGGGTTTATGGCGGCCGCGACTGCTCGCGGCGCTCACGCGGTTTGCAGAATGGATCGATGCGGACGAGGCGGCTGACGAGAAACGCCAGGTCATCGCGTGGGAATGCAAGGGGTCAATGCTGGTCGATGGCGTGCGCGTCTATGGCCGGGCCGACCGGATTGACCGGATGCCAGACGGCAGTCTTACGATTGTGGACTATAAAACGGGCGCTCCGCCCAGCGCCGCGCAGGTCGAAGCGGGTTACGCCTTGCAGCTTGGATTGCTTGGTCTGATCGCACGCGATGGCGATTTCGAGGGGCTCAGCGGCGATGCGACGACCTTCGAATATTGGTCGATGGGGCGCAGCAAGGCGGACAAAAAATTCGGTTATAAAGAGGCGCCGATAAAGCTGCCGGGCAAGCGCTCTGGCCTGCCACCGGAGGAGTTTCTGCCAACGCATGAGGCCAAGCTCGCCGAGGCCATTCGCCGCTTTATCAAAGGCAATGCGCCGTTCGTGGCCAAGGAAAATCCCGACTACCCCGGCTACACCGATTATGATCAGCTGATGCGTCTGGACGAGTGGATTATCGCGTTGGCAGATAGCGAGCATGCGCAATGAACGGCGCGGTCTTCCCATTGGCGGGCAATCAGCGTGACGCGGTCAATCCGCGCGATAATGTTTGGCTGTCGGCCTCGGCGGGCACGGGCAAGACGCAGGTGCTCTCTGCGCGGGTGCTGCGGCTTCTGTTGCGGCCCGATGTCGATCCGGGCCAAATCCTGTGCCTCACTTTTACCAAGGCCGGTGCGGCGGAAATGGCGAACCGCATCAATGCGGTGCTGGCGCGCTGGGTGCGTCTGGAGCCTGCGGCGCTCGCGACCGAGCTGGGGCATCTGGGCGCAGACATTGGCCCGAGCACGCAGGAGCGTGCACGCACTTTGTTTGCCAGCGTGCTCGATTGTCCCGGCGGCGGATTGCGGATCGATACGATCCACGCCTTTGCTCAGTGGCTGCTGGCGAATTTTCCGGGCGAGGCAGAGCTGCTGCCCGGTGCGCGGCCAATGGAGGACCGGGAGCGTGATCTGCTCGCGCGCGAAGTGCTGTCCGACATGCTCAGCGACGCCGAGCGGACGCGGGATACAGGCGTGCTGGACGCGGTCAGCCTGTTTGCCACTCGCAAAGATCCCGATGCCCTGCGCGGGTGGTTGATGCGCTGCGCCAGCGCGCGCGAGATGTGGCATGGAACGGGCGCGTGGCAGCCGCCGATGATGCCGCGCGTGAAAAGCCTGCTCGGGGTGCCTGCAGATGCGGATGAGGATTGGGCGGTGCAGGGCCTTTCGCCTGATGTCTTCCCCGACCATCAATTGCGCGCGATGCTGCCCGTTCTGCAAGGTTGGAATGCGAAGGTCGGGCGCGAAAGCAGCGCCTTTATCGAGCGCTGGCTGACTTTGGATGCGCCTCAGCGGGCGCTTGAGGTCGACGGTTTCCGCAAGACTTTGTTGAAGGCGGATGGCTCCCCGCGCATTATGAAAAAGCCAAGTGATGAGGACCTTCATTTCTCGGCCCGCCAAGAAGAGATCGCAGAGGCTCTGGCCCTAGTCGCGGAACGCCGCGCGCTGCTCAATCTGGCTGATCTGCTCACCCCATCACTGGAGTTGGGGCGCACATTCGCGCTGCGCTGGGAAGAGGCGAAAGAGCGCGAGGCGCTGCTCGATTTTGATGACCTGATTCAGCTTGCCGCGAGCCTGCTAAGCCGAAAGGAAGCGTCCGACTGGATCCGCTACAAGCTCGACCGCCGGTTTGACCATATCCTGATCGACGAGGCGCAGGACACCAACGCCGCGCAGTGGAGCATTGTCTTCGCGCTGATTGATGACTTTTTCTCCGGCGAAGGGGCAGCGGGCGAGAAGCTGCGCACGGTCTTTACCGTCGGCGATTACAAACAGGCGATCTTTGGTTTCCAAGGCACCAGTCCAGAGAATTTCGCGCTGGCCAAGGACAAAGTGCGCGCCGCGATTGAGGCCGCGCGCGAAAACGCCGCCGAGATGCGCGATGCCCGGCATGTGCCCAATTGGCAGGACCTCGATCTGGGCCAGAGTTTCCGCACCTCCAACGCCGTGCTCGAATTTGTGAACCGCGCGATAGGTGCAGTGGGGGCGGGCGCATTCGGCCTGAAGGACGAGCCAAAGCCGCATATTGGCGAAGAGCGGGCCGGATTGGTGACGCTGTGGAACCCGGTCACAGGCGGAGAGGACGACAGCGAGCGCGGCGATGGCGAGCAGCAGGATTGGCTGGCTCAGCATGACCGCAGGCTGGCCGATAAGATCGCCGATCAAGTGCGCAAATGGCATACGCGCGAAGAGCCGTTTATTCTGATGAAGGGCGGCAATCCGCGTGCGGCGGGTGCGGGCGATGTTATGGTGCTGGTGCGCAAGCGCAAGGATCTCGCCGCGCTGATTGTTGCGCGCTTGCATGCCAAAGGCGTGCCGGTGGCGGGGGTCGACCGCCTGCGTTTGGGCGCGCCGCTGGCGGTGAAGGATTTGCTCGCAGCCCTGCGCTTTGCCGCCCAACCGCTCGACGATTTGATGCTGGCAAACCTGCTGGCGAGCCCGCTGATCGGGTGGAGCCAGGACGATCTACTCAGCTTTGTGCCGCGCGCAAAGGGCGTGCCACTGTGGGATCATCTGCGCCGCCACGAAGATCCGTTTGTGGCGGAGACGGCGGAGAGATTGCGCGATCTGCTGAGGCTGGCGGATTACGAAACACCGCAGGCCTTGCTCGCATGGCTACTGATTGGACCGTGGCAGGCGCGGGCAAAGCTGGTCGCGCGGCTGGGGCGTGAGGCCAATGATCCGATCGATGAGCTGGTCAATTCCGCCTTTGCCTATGAGGCGGCGTTTGCGCCCAGCCTGACCGGGTTTCTGCAATGGTTTGACGCTGGAGAGGGGGAGCTGAAACGCGATCCGGGCGAAGCGGGTGAGCAAGTGCGGGTGATGACCGTGCACGGTTCCAAAGGCTTGCAAGCGCCGATTGTGATTCTGGCCGATGCGACAGGCAATCCGGGGCAGGGCGGATCACTGGCATTGGATGAAGCGCCGCTGGGCGAGGCAACACCGGAGGCTGACCGCCGCGTGGTTCCGTTGCCCTCCCTATCCAAAGAGGAAAAGGCCGGCCGCGTCAGCGAGGCAGAAGAGGCCTCTAAAATTGCCGAAATGCAGGAGCACTGGCGTTTGATGTATGTCGCCATGACCCGCGCGGAAGAGGGGCTGTTTATCACCGGCTCGCTTGGGCCGCGGCAAAAAAAGGGCCCGCATGAGGACAGCTGGTACGCTCGTCTTGCGCCGATATTTGGCGGTGAGGAAAGCGGCGATGAAAACAGGGGCGAGCTGGCCGATCCGATCTGGGGCGCGCGGCGAGAATGGGGCTATCGCGCGCTGCATTTCCCAGAGGCGCGCGCCGGTGATGACACGCAGGCTCTCACTGAATTACCGAGCTGGGCGCGCACGCCCGTCGGGCCAGAGCCGCGCCCTCCGCGTCCGCTTGCGCCGAGTTCCGCTGGGGAAGATCAGGCCGCCGATCCGCCATTGCCGCCCGATCTCGCGAAGACCGCTGCGCGCCGCGGGGTCTTGATCCACAGCCTGCTGGAGCGCCTGCCAGACGTGGAACCGGACGAGCGCCAATTCGCCGCCGAGGCCTGGCTTGACCGGCAAGCGAGCGATTTGCCCGAGGAAGCGCGCGCCGAAATGGCGGCGGCGGCGCTGCGCGTGCTGGAGAATCCGAAGTTCGCCCATATCTTTGCGCCCGATGCGCTGGCGGAGGTGCCCCTGGCCGCAACCGTCGGCGGGATCGTGGTGGCGGGCACGGCGGACCGCTTGCTGGTGAGCGACGAGGCGATCACCGTGGTGGATTACAAAACCACGCGCCGCCCGCCGCGCAGCGCGCAGGATGTGCCGACCGCGACGATCAAGCAGATGGCCGCTTATGCAGCCGCGCTGGAGGCGATCTATCCCGGGCGAGAGGTGAGGGCGGCGGTGCTCTACACCCAAACCCCACAAATCCTGGAGCTATCCACGGAGCAAATAAAGTCACACAAAAATGCATTGGGGACGGCGCAGTAAAGCTATTCGCCCAGCGCTTGAGAGTGCGCGGGCCTGCGCCTAAGTAGGACTTAACAATGATAGCAGGAGAATTTCCATGGCCACCATCAATGTGACCGACGACAGTTTTAAAGCCGACGTGCTCGACAGCGAAACCCCCGTTCTGGTGGATTTCTGGGCGGATTGGTGCGGGCCATGTAAAATGATCGCGCCTGCTCTGGAAGAGCTGAGCGAAGAGTTTGCTGGCCAAGTCAAAATTGCCAAGGTCGATATCGTCGACAACACCGACGTTGCCGCTGAACTCGGCGTCCAAGGCATCCCTTATCTGGCGATGTACAAGGGCGGAAAGCTCGTCGCTGAGCAAAAGGGCGCTGGTCCCAAGAGCCAGCTTAAAGCGCTGATCGAAGGCGCACTCTGATTTGATTGAGTGAGGGGCGCCCATCGAGCGCCCCTCCGCTTACCGCCAGTAGTCATGGCGTTCGGCCCCATCGAAAGCGGCCTGAGGTTAGGCAGCATTTCTTGAAATCTTAGCCCAGATTTGCATGGACAAGGATCGTTGCGGCCGAGTTTCTCGACCAACTCCTTGTTACCGTGGACAAACCTGTGTCCACGTTTCACATGTGTTTCTGAAGGGAAGCCCTTGCGGCGCTTAGACGTGCGCTCGAAAGCAGGGCAGGTCGTTCAGGTCGTTGGTTTTGCGAGCCATGATAGCCTCCTGATTGCTTTGCCCTCAAAGTGAGGGAAGTCGCCAATAGCACCGGGACGCGCTGTGTAAAGCTTCAGACTGTGAGCCGCTCGGTGTATGCATCCCAAATGGCTGGGCTGGATGCGCCGAGCAATCCAGGCATTCCATGCTGATCGACGCGGTATGCGCTGCCATCCAGCCTCGCTGCTTTGCCGCCCGCTTCATTGAGCCATAACACGCCAGCGGCATGATCCCAGGCGAGCGTGCGCTCAAAACTGGAGATGTCATTTTCGCCCAATGCGAGGCGCGGATATTGCTCCGCCGCGCAGCGCGGAATGTCTGTCAGAGTGTAATGCGGGGCGATTTTCGCATCGATCTCAGCGATCTGATCCTCGTTCAAAAACAGCTTTGAAATCGCCGCTACGGGGGGCTCTTGCCCGGTCGTTTTCGCGGTGACCTTGATACCGTTCACAAAGGCGCCTTCGCCAGCACGCGCGTGGCACAGCCGGTCGCGGATGGGATCATACAGCCACCCTGCCACCGCGTGTCCGGTATCCGCCAGAGCGATGATAATGCCAAACGGTTCTTTGCCCTCGGCGAAATTGGCGGTCCCGTCGAGCGGGTCGATGATCCAGCATTGCTTCGACAAGTGATCGAGCACGCTCTCATCGGCGTGCGCCGCCTCTTCCCCCACCACCGGTACGCCGGGCGCTAGCTTGGTGAGGGCCTCGGTGAGGAAGTTTTCCACTTCGCTGTCGACCACAGTGACGGGATCATCCTTGCCCTTCATCTCAATCTCGCCCTCGGCAAGGTTCTGAAAGCGGGGCAGCATGGATCCACGCGCGGCAAAGCGCATCAGGTCGCGAATTTCTCCATCAAGCGCACTGAGGCCATCTTCGCTCACGAACGGTAATCCGCATTGATCGAGATATATCCGTGGGTGAGATCACAGGTCCACACGCTCGCGTGGCCATCGCCAATGCCCAGATCGACGGCGAGATCCACGGCATCGCCCTGGAGGTGCTCGGCCACTGGAGCCTCGTCGTAATTCTCGACAGGCAGGCCATTCTTCGCTGCCCATACGCCGCCGAATGCGATGGAGAGCGTGTCACGGTTTGCCGGTTCGCCTGCCTTGCCGACGGCCATCACGACGCGGCCCCAATTGGCGTCTTCCCCGGCGATGGCGGTTTTGACCAGCGGTGAGTTTGCAATGGCCAGACCAACGCGGCGCGCGCTGGCGTTATCAGCGGCGCCGCTCACGCGCACAGTGATAAATTTGCTCGCCCCTTCGCCGTCACGCACCACCAATTGCGCGAGCTGTCGGCACAGATCGGTGAGGGCGGCGGCAAGGGCATCTGCGCCAGGGCTGTCAAAGCTCTCGATCCGGGCATTGCCCGCTTTGCCGGTCGCAAAGGCCAGTACCGTGTCACTGGTCGACGTATCGCCATCCACGGTGATGCAGGAATAGGTTCGCGTGTTCGCTGCGCTCAGCAGCTCTTGCAGGAACGCTGGGGCGATGTCCGCATCGGTGAAGATGTAGCCGAGCATGGTCGCCATATCGGGCGCGATCATGCCGGAGCCTTTGATGATCCCAACCAGCTCCACGCGGGTGTCGCCAATGATCGCGGAAGTGCGCGCGCCCTTGGCAAAGGTGTCGGTCGTGCCAATTGCATTGGCGGCGTCTTCCCACCCCGCTTCATTGGCGGTGAAGGCGGCGGCCAGGCCCTCGCGCGCTTTGTCCTTCGGTAGGGGAACGCCAATCACCCCGGTGGAGGAGACAAACACATCGCCGGGTAAGCATCCCAAATGCTCTGCGGTTTGCGCCATGATCGCCTCGACCGCTTCACGCCCGCGATAGCCGGTGAAGGCATTGGCATTGCCCGCATTGACGATCAGGGCTCGGGCAAAGCCATTGGCGAGGTTTTCGCGGCCCAGTTCAACCTCGGATGAGGCGCAGGCGCTTTGCGTGAACACGCCAGCGACGCTCGTACCCTCGGCCAGCTCGACATAGGTCAAGTCAGCGCGGTCCCAATCCTTATAGCGCGCGCGCGCCGTGCGCACGGTGACGCCAGCGATTGGCGGCATGTCAGGAAAAGGCAGGGCTAAGGGCGAAGTCTGAAGTTCCATGGCCGCTGCCGTAATGCGCAAACTCGGCCATCGCAATTGCGGGATGTGTTGTTTGTTGTTCAGCATGGCTTTACTAGGCATGAAGATCATTCTTACGGTCAGGCGGGAAATAATGAAAGAATTCAATCTATTGGTCGCGAGTGCAGGTGCGCTGACGATGGCTCAACCAGCATTGGCACAATCGGCTGCCGAGGCGACCGAGGGAGCTGCAGAAGCAGTGGCCGAAGCGGCAGCGGACGCAGTTCGAGGAAGTGCTGCGCCGCCGCCTATCAAGATTGTTCCGATTGAGTCGGATCACCGTTCATCTGGGAAATCGCGCCGCCCGAAGCTGCAAAACCGATCGCGAGGCTGGATCGTTCAAGCAGATTATCCAATCAGCAGTTGGAATGCTGATGAGGAAGGAACTGTTCGTTACAACGTTTCGGTAGATGCAACTGGAAACGCCACTGGCTGTGAGGTTGCCGAGAGCTCTGGTTTTGCTGCTCTAGACGAAGCAATTTGCCCATTAGTGTTTGAACGCGCCGAATTTTTTCCTGCAAGCAATGAAGACGGCGAAGACGTCGCTGGCGTTTTCGAGGGACGGCATAGTTGGCGCAAGAAAGAGCCCGACATGCCGCAAATGCGTGTTGTGTTTCAATATTTTCACAGCGCGAAAGGCGTGACAACCGATTGCGATATCCTGAGTATTGAAGGCGATATTTCAGAGCGAATGCAGGCGCAGATCGAACGCGATCGGGAGCGCGGCAGACTCTGCCCTGGGCCAAAAGCGCGGCCGGGCGCGCCCTACCGTGATGAGAACGGAGTGCCCGTTGCGAAGCGGGTAACCGCGACGATCAATGTAGTTTTGGAGGACCTTGAATAATGGGCAGGTCAAACCGCACATATCTGTTGGGGACGGCCTTTATTGGGGCGCTTTCAGCAACTTCGTTAGCGGCGCAGGATGACCCAAGTAGCTGAAGCGGTTGAATCGCTTAGGAAGCCGCCGAGGAGGTATAGGCTGAAGGCAAACGCGAGCTTCAGCCTATACCTCCGCCCAGAATAATCCTCGACCCGACCCCCTCGTCCGGGCCAGAAAATCCAAGACCAATTGGGAGGCAATAGGAGAAATTCAGCAATGCGGTCCTGCCAACTGGGCTGTATCTTCCGGAAGCGGAGGTTTTGGTCCGATATGCAATCGCCGTTGATGCAGATGGCAATGCGACCGGCTGCTTCAGCACCATGCGTGCACGGATAGAGGCCGATGGCACCGTGCCCGAGTGCGAGGTCGTTGAAGAAACCGGAGCGCTGCCTGAAAACTTTCCAGGTGAAATGCCCTGCTCAGGGCTAAAAAGACAAGGCCCGTGGCGCGATGCCAATGGAGAGCGCAGGCGCGCATCGTGGAATTTACGGTTGCAATGAAAAGTGAACTACCACCGCCATCAGGCAACTGACGCTGGTGATTGATGAGGCTCAGCAGATGTGCGGGCTAGACGAACCGGCTCGCAGAGCTTATATCGGCATCGCTATGCGCCGTCAGTTAATCGCCTTTCTCGCTCTGCTTACCGGGTTTGCCGCCATCGGCGCGCCTGCGCATGCGACTTTTGCAGAGGTGCTTAACCAGGATATCGGCGTCGCTGCCGATGCTGATGCAAACGAGCCGTGTGAGGCGACTGCGCCTGTTGGTAAGCCTGAGAAGCAAAACGCGAAGTGCAAGGATGCCAAGAAAGGCAAGCCCGTTCGTGTGCCCAAGGCGCTGCGTCTGCCCGTCCTGATGGGTGTTGATCGAGCCTACGAATAGGCGATTTTGGTTCCCGCGTAACGCATGCTGCTGGCGGCGCGAATACCTGCGCAAAGCAGACGACCCATATCTTCCAGGTTTCAGCGCTCAGCGATCCCGCTGCGCCCACACCGCATTATTTCAACAGGTCCACATCCCATGTTTAACACAATTGCCAAATCTCTGTTTGGCTCTTCAAACGATCGTTACGTTAAATCCGTTCGCAAGGTCGTTGATCAGATCAACGCCTTGGAAGAACAAATTCAGACGCTTTCTGACGAAGAATTAAAGGCACAGACCGACAAATTCCGCGAGCAGTTGGACGGTGGCAAGACACTGGACGAAATCCTGCCAGAAGCCTTTGCGACCGTGCGCGAGGCATCCGTGCGCGTGTTCGGCATGCGGCACTTTGATGTGCAAATGATTGGCGGCATTGTGTTGCACCGCGGCGAGATTGCGGAAATGCGTACGGGTGAGGGTAAGACCCTGATGGCGACGCTCGCGACCTATCTCAACGCGATTGAGGGCAAGGGCGTGCACGTGGTGACCGTCAATGATTACCTCGCGGCGCGTGATGCGGAGTGGATGGGGCAACTCTACAATTGGCTGGGCCTGAGCGTTGGCGTGGTCGTGCCCAATATCGACGAATACGCCCGCCGCGATGCCTATAATGCTGACGTCACCTACGGTACGAACAACGAGTTCGGCTTTGACTATTTGCGTGACAATATGAAGCATGAGCGCGGACAGATGGTCCAGCGTCCGTTTAACTTCGGCATTGTCGATGAGGTCGATTCCATCCTGATCGACGAGGCCCGGACCCCGCTGATCATTTCCGGCCCAACCGAGGATAAGTCTGACCTTTACGTTGCGCTCGATGCGGTGGTGAAGGAAATCCCAGAAGACTGGTATGAAAAGGACGAGAAGACCAAGCAGATCCAGCTGACCGAGGATGGCCTCGACAAGGTTGAGCAAATGCTGATCGAAAAGGGTCTGCTTGAGACGGAGAACCTCTACGACGTTGAGAACACGCAAGTGGTTCACCACTTGGATCAGGCGCTCAAGGCCGTGCACATGTTTAAGCGCGACACCGATTACATTGTCAAAGACGACAAGGTCGTGATCATTGATGAGTTCACCGGTCGGATGATGGATGGGCGGCGCTGGTCAAACGGTCTGCACCAGGCGGCTGAGGCCAAGGAAGGCGTGAAGATCGAGCCAGAGAACCAGACCATGGCCTCGATCACATTCCAGAATTATTTCCGCATGTATCCTAAGCTGTCCGGGATGACCGGTACAGCGGCCACAGAGGCCGCGGAATTCTGGGACATCTACAAAATGAACACGGTCGAGATTCCGACCAATGTTCCGGTCCAGCGGATCGATGAAGAAGACGAATTCTACAAGAACACGATGGACAAGTTTCAGGCGATTGCCAAAGCGATCGCTGAGAAGGCCGAGATCGGTCAGCCGGTGTTGGTCGGTACGGTCTCCATCGAAAAGTCTGAATTGCTGAGTAAATTCCTCGATGAAGAAGGCGTGAAGCACGAGGTTTTGAACGCGCGCCAGCACGAGCGCGAGGCGCATATTGTGGCGCAGGCGGGCCGGCTGGGCGCGGTGACAATCGCAACCAATATGGCAGGCCGCGGCACCGATATTCAGCTAGGCGGAAATTTGGAATACCGGCTCGAAGACGAGCTGAAGGAGATCGCCCAAGACGATCCCAAATACGCGCTTGAAGCGGACCGGATCAAAGCCGAAGTGGCCGAGGAACGGGCCAAGGTGCTGGAGGCGGGCGGTCTATTTGTGCTCGGCACAGAGCGGCACGAAAGCCGCCGGATTGATAACCAGCTGCGTGGCCGCTCTGGCCGTCAGGGTGACCCGGGCCTGTCGCGTTTCTACCTGTGTCTCGAAGACGATCTGTTGCGCATTTTTGGCCCAGACACTCTGTTCTCCAAGATGATGAATTCAAACCTCGAAGATGGCGAGGCGATCGGTTCAAAGTGGCTGTCCAAGGCCATTGAAACGGCTCAGAAAAAGGTCGAGGCGCGCAATTACGATGTGCGCAAACAGGTCGTCCAATATGATGACGTGATGAACGACCAACGTAAGGTTATTTACGAGCAACGCTCTGAAATCATGGACTCAGAGGCCGTCGACGATGTCGTTGTTGATATGCGTCACGATTCGGTCAATTCGCTGGTTAGCGATGCGTGCCCTCCCGGCTCTTACCCAGAGCAATGGGATATCGAAACGCTCAAAACCAAGCTGCAAGACGTGTTCGGAATTGCGCCTCCACTTGATGACTGGATGGAGGAAGAGCAGGTTGAGCCGGAGCTGATCGAAGAGCGTGTGCGCGAACAGACCGACGAAATGATGGCGGCCAAGATGGCAGAAAGCGATCCGGAGCTGTGGCGCGTGGTTGAGAAGGACGTGCTGCTGCGTCAGCTCGACTTTCACTGGAAAGAACACCTCGCCACGCTCGACGCGCTGCGCCAGGTGATCTGGATGCGCGGGATCGCGCAGAAACAGCCGATCAACGAGTATAAGCAAGAGGCGTTTGGCCTGTTTGAAACCATGCTCGATACCCTGCGTGAGGAAGTGACCAAAATTCTGTTCCAGGCGGAATTGCGCATGGCCCCGCCAGAGGCGGAGGCTTTGCCTGACCTGCCCGATTTCCTCACCGGCCATATCGATCCGTTGACTGGACTCGATAACTCCAACGATGGCGATGGTTCGGCAGAGCGGCCTGAGATGTTTGGCTCTTTGGCTGGTTCGCCGCGCGCGGCATCTGGCCCAGGCGGTTCGAATGCAGACAACCCCTATGCGAACCTCAATGTCAGCCGCAATGCGCCGTGCCCATGCGGGTCTGGTAACAAGTACAAGCATTGCCACGGCGCAACGAGCGGCAAGAGCGCGGTATAAAGGCATGGCTGAGGGCAGCGCGCGTGACGTCATGACGTCAGCGGCTGTTCGGCCAAGTTTTAACGCGGCTCACCCGGGCGCACTGGCATGATGCTGGGCACGGTTCCGGTGCTGCTCGCCGCGGCGTTCTTTGTCACCGCGCTGCTGTATGCAGCGGTCGGGTTTGGCGGCGGTTCGACCTACGCTGCACTGCTGGCGATTTCGGGACTGGATTACCGGTTGCTGCCAATGGTTGCACTGGCGTGCAATATCATCGTGGTGGCCGGCGGCAGCGTGCGTTTTGCGCGAGCCCAAATTACGCCATGGCGCGGCGCGATTGTGATGACTGCTCTGGCCGCACCAGCAGCTTTGTTGGGCGGGCTCACCCCGATTGACCGCGAAACCTTCATGCTGCTGCTCGGCATCAGCCTGGTGCTGACCGGGCTTACGATGCTTATCCCTGTGCGAGAGAATGCGGCAGGGGTAGGGGAGCTGGATGTTCCCACGCGCTTCGCAAAGACTATGCCGTTTGTTGCCGCGCCGCTCGGCTATCTTGCCGGGTTGGTCGGTATCGGAGGGGGATATTTCTCGCCCCGCTGCTGCACCTGACCCGTTGGAAAGACCCGCGCGCAATCGCCGCAACCGCCAGCTTTTTCATTCTGGTCAATTCGCTGTTCGGCCTGGTAGGCCAGCTGCTGAAACAAGGCCCCGCCGCATTCGGAGGCGCTGTGGGCGCCGCTCTGCCGCTGCTGCTAGCCGTCGCCATTGGCGGACAAATCGGCAGCTTGATGGCGGTGAAGTTCCTGCCGCAGCGCGTGATCCGGTGGCTAACCGCCGCGCTAGTGATGGTTGTGGGCGCTCGGTTGCTGGTTGGGCTGTAAAACACGCGCAATGTGATACGCGAGCCGTATCTCAAGCATTCCAACGATGTAAGAAAATGGCTCCCCGAGTTGGATTCGAACCAACGACCAAGTGATTAACAGTCACCTACTCTACCGCTGAGCTATCGGGGAGCAGCCCGATAGGCGAAGAGGCCCTATATGGGCGCGTGCTCGGCAATGCAAGAGAGATTGATGGTGTTTTTGTGATTTTACCTCGGGCACATTCGAGGTGGATATGCTCAATGTCTTTGGCTTGGTGGCGGAGGACGGCGGCGAAGCCGCCGCAAGGCCAAGCGGCCGCCCGCAGGGCCGTAAGGCCTGAGGAAATCGCACACCCGGATGGGTGTGCAGAACCTACAACGCAAACTGCTCCGCGACGATCCGCTCATCCAGTGAGTGGCCCGGATCAAACAGCAAGGTCAGCTCGGTCTCGCGCTCAATCTTTAGCGTCACGTCGGCAATATCGCGCAGTTCGCGCTGGTCGGCTACGGCGGAGACGGGGCGCTTTTGTGGTTCCAGAATGCGGAACTTCACTGGCAGATGGTCGGGCAGGATCGCTCCATTCCAGCGGCGCGGGCGAAACGGGCTGATCGGGGTGAGAGCGAGCAGCTCGCTGCCCAGTGGCAAGATCGGGCCGTTGGCCGAGAGGTTGTAAGCGGTCGAACCCGCAGGCGTTGACAGCAGCACACCGTCGCACACCAGCTCTTTAATCCGCACCCGGCCGTTCACCGAAACCTCAATCTTGGCGGTTTGGCGCATTTCACGCAGCAGCGAGACCTCATTGATGGCAAGGAAGGTGTGCTCGCTGCCATCCTGCGTCACCGCGTCCATACGCAGCGGCGCGATCTTGAACGGCCGCGCGCGCTCCACCCGGCGCATCACATTGCCGCCGTCGCGGTACTTGTTCATCATGAACCCGACCGTGCCCAGGTTCATGCCATAGGCCGGGATCACTCGGCCCGCATCCAGCATGGCGTGTAAAGTTTGCAGCATAAAGCCATCGCCGCCCAATACGATTGCCACATCCGCGCTTTCCAACGGCACCCAATCGTGCTCATCTTTCAAAGCGGAATAGGCCGCCTGAGCGCGCTCTGTCTCTGAGGCAAGCAATGCAACGCGCTCAAACTCGTGTCTTTTTGGCAAGCTTTCCATCCTTAATTTCGCGCTCGTAACCGAGGCTATCCACAGCGGCGCGCTAGTCACTTGTCCTGATGTTCCAAATCTGGGCGGATTGCAATTGGCATGGGCGCGACGCTCAGTTTAAGGTAGGCGGCGAAAATGGATTCAAAGCGGCCTTCTTTGCGCGGTGCGCCCTCAATTTCTGGGCGCGGTGCCCTGCCCGGGGTAAAGCCTGGTATGCTGGAGGCGGACTTGCTGCGCGCGCTCGATCGGCGCGAGATTGAGGTTCTGTTTCAGCCGCAATTTGCTTGCTCTGATGGGGCGATTGTGGGGGCGGAGGCGCTGGCGCGGTGGCGGCATCCAACTTTGGGCGAAATTGGCGCGCGCGATTTGTTCGCGATTGCAGAGCGTGCGGCTTTGGTTGCGCCGCTATCTCGCCATGTAGTGGCGCGGGCGCTGGAGGATGCGAGCGAGTGGCCAACGAACCTGCATCTCTCGCTCAATATCACGCCAGAAGAATTGGGCGATCCGCGCTTTGCCGCTGACTTTGCGGAGCTGATCGGGCGCAGTGCGATTGCGCCTTCGCGGCTTGTGCTGGAGATTACAGAGGATGTTCTGCTGCGCAATTTGCAGCAAGCAGCAGAGGCGCTCAGCGCTTTGCGCACCCTCGGTTTTAAGACCGCGCTTGATGATTTTGGCGCCGGCTTTTGCAACTTTCGCTATTTGAAAGAGCTGCCGCTGGATGCGCTGAAGCTCGACAAGGTGATGGTTGAGGGCATCCCCGGCGATGCCAAGGATCTGGCTGTGTTCCGCGCGATTGTCGGGCTGGGCAGGGCGCTTGGCCTTGCCGTGGTCGCTGAGGGGATCGAAAGTGAGATCCAGCGCGCGACCGTGATCAGCGAGGGCTGCAATTACTGGCAGGGCTTCCTGCGCGCGCAGCCAATGCGCAGTGACAAGATGCTGGGCCTGGCGAAGGCGGCTGAGCGCTAGGCCGCGGCCTTCTTTGCCTTTTTCACAACTCCAGACAGACCCTTAGTCAATTGGAACAGGCCATTCAGGCGGCTGCGCGGATCGCCCCAGGCGCGGTTGATCACCAGCTTCATGTCTGGCCGCAATTTGGCGGTGCCTTGCAGCCGGTCGACATAGGCAAGCAGTCCCGCTGGATCGGGGAAATTGTCCTGGTGGAAAGTTACCAGAGTGCCGCGCGCGCCGACATCAATCTTCGCGATATTAGCCTCAATTGCCTGATGCTTGATCTCGATCAGGCGGACCAGGTTCTTGGTCGGATCGGGCAGATCGCCAAAGCGGTCGATCATTTCTGCTGCCATGCTTTCGATCTCAGCCTTGTCGGCCGCTTGGTTGAGGCGCCGATAGAGCGCCATGCGCACGGCCAGATCGGGGACGTAATCCTCTGGGATCATGATCGGCGCATCGACCGTAATCTGCGGTGAGAGCGCGCTGCGTTCGTTTGTCAGGCCCGCTTCGCCAGCCTTCGCCGCAAGGATCGCATCCTCCAGCATGGATTGGTACAGTTCAAAGCCGACCTCGCGGATGTGGCCGGATTGCTCATCGCCCAGCAGATTGCCTGCGCCGCGAATATCGAGATCGTGACTGGCGAGCTGGAAGCCCGCGCCAAGCGAGGTCGAGATCGCTCAAGACCTTAAGGCGTTTCTCTGCAATTTCAGAGAGCTGCACGTCTTTCGCATAGGTTAGGTACGCGTAGGCGCGCAGTTTCGACCGGCCCACGCGTCCGCGCAATTGGTACAGTTGGGCAAGGCCAAAGCGGTCAGCGCGGTGGATGATGATGGTGTTCGCGCTGGGCAGGTCGAGCCCGGATTCGACGATGGTGGTGGACAGCAGCACCTCATATTTGCCTTCGTAAAAGGCGCTCATGCGTTCTTCGATTTCGCCCGCGCTCATCTGGCCGTGCGCGGAGACGGATTTTACCTCCGGCACGTGTTCGGCCAGCCATTCCTCCACATCGGCCATATCGGAGATGCGGGGTACGACGATGAAGCTTTGCCCGCCGCGATGATGCTCGCGCAGCAAGGCCTCGCGCATCACCATATCGTCCCACTCCATCACATAGGTGCGCACCGCCAAGCGGTCGACTGGCGGGGTCTGGATGGTGGAGAGCTCGCGTAGACCCGCCATCGCCATTTGCAGCGTGCGCGGGATTGGCGTGGCGGTGAGCGTGAGGACATGCACATCGGCGCGCAGGGCCTTCAGCTTCTCCTTGTGGGTGACGCCAAAGCGCTGTTCTTCATCTACAATCACCAGACCCAAGTTCTTGAAACTGGTCGATTTGGACAGGATTGCATGGGTGCCGATGACGATATCCATATCGCCGCTTTCCAGGCCCTCTCGCGTCTCGCCCATCTCCTTTGCAGAGACCAGGCGTGAAAGCCGCCCGACCTTTAACGGAAAGCCTGCAAAGCGCTCTGTGAAATTCTGATAATGCTGGCGGGCAAGCAGAGTGGTGGGTGCGACAACGGCGACTTGTTGCCCGTTCATGGCCGCAACAAATGCCGCGCGCAGGGCAACCTCGGTCTTGCCGAAGCCAACGTCGCCGCAAACCAAGCGGTCCATCGGACGCCCGCTTTCCAGATCGCGCAGTACATCGGCGATGGCCGCGTCCTGATCGTCGGTTTCTTCCCAAGGGAAGCGGTCAACGAACTGGTTGTAGCTGGCCTCGTCTGCGGCCAGCGAAGGCGCTTTCTTGAGCGCGCGTTCGGCGGCGACTTTCATCAGCTCGCCAGCGATCTCGCGAATGCGCTCTTTTAGGTTTGAGCGGCGCCGCTGCCATGCTTCCCCGCCGAGCTTGTCGAGCATGACGGCATCTTCGGACGATCCATAGCGCGACAACACATCAATGTTTTCAACCGGGATGAACAGCTTGTCACCACCGCGATATTCCAGCGCGACGCAATCGTGCTGGCTTTTGCCGACGGGAACGGGGTCGAGACCGAGATATTTGCCGATCCCATGCTCGACATGGACGACCAGATCGCCGCGGCCCAGCGCCTGTAACTCGGCGAGGAAGGCATCGGAATCCTTGCGCTTCTTCTTGCGCCGGACCAGCCGATCACCCAGCACGTCTTGCTCGGTGAGGACCTCCATTTGCTCGTTGGAGAAACCGGTGTCGAGCGGCAGGACCATCGCCACAACGCCGCCTTTAACCGATGCGCCCAGCGCCTCTTGCCAGCTGTCGGCGACCTGCGTTTTGACGCCCGCTTCGGATAGGATCGAGGTGATGCGGGAACGGCTACCGGTGGAATAGGCCGCAAACAATGCGCGCTTGCCGGACTTGGCCAGCGCAGCAAAGTGCTTTGCGCCCTCTTCATAGACATTGTCGCCGCGGGCACGCTCTGGTGCGAAATCGCGCGCGGAGCTGAAACCGAAGTCGATGTTTGTATCGCTGTCCGGTGCGGCAAATATCTGGCTGCGATGCGCCGGGGCGCTGGCGACGGCTGCGTCGAATTCTTCGCTGGATAGGTAGAGCGCTTCGGCCTCCAGCGGACGGTAACTGCCCGCGGCTTCGCCAGCCGTGCGGGTGCGCTGTTTGCAGTAGTCTGCAATGTCGGAAAGCCGCTCTGACGCCGCGCCAATCGCGCCATTGTCGATCACCACCAAATCGTTTTCCGCAAAGTGATCGAATAGAGTAGTCAGCCGCTCCTCAAAGAGCGGGAGCCAATGCTCCATCCCGGCAAGGCGTCGGCCATCGCTGACCGCTTCATACAGCGGGTCTTGCGTGGCGGCCGCGCCGAACATCTCGCGATAGCGGCTGCGGAAACGCGCGATGCTGTCTTCATCGATCAACGCCTCTGAGGCGGGCAGCAGCAGGTGAGAGCCCAGCGTGCCGGTCGAACGCTGGGTGCTGGGATCGAACAGACGTAGGCTCTCCAGCTCATCGCCGAAAAAATCGAGCCGCAGACCTTGATCCAGCGAGGACGGGAAGATGTCGACAATCGATCCGCGCACGGCAAATTCGCCGTGGTCGATCACAGTGTCTGTGCGCGAATAGCCTTGGCGCGTCAGCAGCGCCGCGAGGCTCTCATGCCCAATCGTCGTGCCTTGTTTAAACTCGCGCACGCTCTCGCGAATACGAAATGGGGTCAGCACGCGTTGAAGCACGGCGTTGACCGTCGTGATCAACAATTGCGAGCCAGAGCCCGGATTTTGCAGCGCGTGGAGCGCGGCCAGCCGCTTTGCACTGACCGATAGAGCCGGGCTGGCGCGGTCATAGGGCAGGCAATCCCACGCCGGAAACTCGATCACCTCCACTTCGGGCGCGAAGAACTTCGCCGCATCGCTGGCAGAGCGCATCGCCGCATCATCCGGCGCGATGAACACCGCGCGCTGCCGCGCCGCGCGCGCCAGATCGGCCAGCACCAAGGGCAGGCTGCCCCGCACCAGCGAGGATAGAGTGAGCGGTGCATCCGCCGCTAATATGCGCGAGAGATCAGGCATGGTGTCGGGTCAAATCTTGGCAGCTAGGAATGTTCCGAACCGCACTCAACGGCTCATATCGACATAGTCGAGGCGCTGCATCAGCTCGATCAGCGGCCCTTGGAAACGCGGCGGTGTTGGCTGAGACTTCAGCGCCCAGGCCATCACATCGACATCGTCTTCTGCCAGCAGATCTTCAAACCATGCCATCTCCGTCTCACCCCAGCTTTCGTGGTAACGATCAAAGAAACCGCCGATCATATAGTCGGCCTCGCGCGTACCGCGGTGCCAGCTGCGAAATTTTGCGCGAGCCAGGCGTTCGTGGAAGTCTGGTTTTTCGGTCATGCGGGGCGCAGTAGTTGCAGTGCGCGGCATCTTCAACTCGTCATTGCGAGTGAAACGAAGCAATCCAGCTTCCAGCCCCTCCAATTGTTGAAAAAATGGGCGATGGATTGCCGCGTCGCCTTTGGCTCCTCGCAATGACGAAACAGTGATGGTAGCGCTGAGGCATGCGCCCTGAGGTTCTCAATCCCCTGTTTGTCGAAGCGACCGCGCTGGAAGGCGTTGGGCCCAAGCTGATGAAGCCGCTGGAGAAGCTGGGCCTCACGCGGGTGCGCGATCTGGCCTATCACCTGCCGGAACGGTTTGTGACGCGCCGCACGGTTGAGGACCTCGACGCGGTAGGTGAGGGCGAGCAGGTGATCATTCCGCTGACCCCGACGGAGCACCGCGCGCCCCGCAATCCCGGACGCGGTCCGTACCGCGTGCTAGCAGCGGATGCGGCGGGCAATATCTGTGCGCTCACCTATTTTGGACGCGCTGCTTACACCGCGAAAAAGCTGCTGCCGGTCGGAGAGAAGCGCTGGATCGCGGGCAGGGTGGATCGCTATGGCGATATGCTCCAGATCGTTCATCCTGACCATGTTGAGAAAGACGCCTCGGCGCATCTCGCGCGCATTAATGAGCCGGTTTATCCTTTGTCTGAAGGGCTGACGCAGCCGCGCATGGCTGGGCTGGCGGCGCAGGCGCTCGAACGCCTGCCAGAGCTGGCCGAATGGATCGAGCCGAGCCAGTTCGAGCGCGAGGGCTGGCCCGCGTGGCGCGATGCCTTGGTGCTGGCGCATAGGGATGAGAATGCGCGCGCGCGCGACCGGCTTGCCTATGATGAGCTGCTGGCAAATTCGCTCGCATTGCTGCTGGTCCGGGCGGATGGCAGGCGGCGCAAAGGGCAACCGCTGGCGGGTGATGGCTCGCTGCGCGCGAAGCTCGATTTGCCCTTCGCACTTACCGGTGCGCAGATGCGTTCTATCGGTGAGATTGAAGGCGATTTGGCGCAAGAGGCGCCAATGCTGCGCCTGCTGCAGGGCGATGTCGGTGCGGGTAAGACAGTGGTCGCTTTGGAAGCCATGCTGATTGCGAATGAAGCGGGCAAACAGGCGGCTTTGCTTGCTCCGACCGAAATTCTCGCACGCCAGCATTATGAGACTTTGCGCACGATAGCCCGGCCGACCGGGGCCGAGGTCGCGCTGCTGACTGGAAGGGCCAAGGGCAAGGAGCGCGAGGGCATCCTGATGGGATTGCTCGATGGCTCGATTGATATTCTGGTCGGCACCCATGCGATCTTTCAGGACACGGTGGGGTATAAAGATCTCGGCCTGGTCGTGATTGATGAGCAGCACCGCTTTGGCGTGGCCCAGCGTCTGCAATTGGCCGCCAAGGGCAAGCGCGCGCTGCATACGCTTGCGATGACCGCGACGCCGATCCCGCGCACGCTCACCCTCGCGCAATATGGCGAGATGGATGTGAGCCGCCTCGATGAACTGCCGCCGGGCGGGCAGGCGATTGATACGCGCGTGGTGGCTCAGGACCGGATGGAGGACGTCGTTGCCGGGGTCGCACGCCACGTCGGGTCCGGACAGCAGGCCTATTGGGTTTGCCCAATGGTGCGCGATAGCGAAGTGGCCGATATCGCTGCGGCGGAGGCACGTTATGCGGCCCTGAAAGAGCGCTTTGGCGATGACGTCGTGATGGTCCACGGGCAGCTCAAGCCAGAGGAAAAAGACGCCAATATGGAGGCCTTTGCCAGTGGCCGAGCAAAACTGCTGGTCGCCACCACCGTGATCGAAGTCGGCGTTGATGTACCCAGCTCCACCCTAATGGTGATCGAGCAGGCAGAACGCTTTGGTCTGGCGCAATTGCACCAGCTGCGCGGACGCGTGGGGCGCGGCGCGGACAAATCCGTGTGTCTGCTGCTGCGCGGAAATGAGATGTCGGAGACCGGGCGCAAGCGGCTGGCTCTGATGCGCGAGACGCAGGACGGATTTCGCATTGCCGAGGAAGACCTAGAGCTGCGCGGCGGCGGCGAGCTGCTGGGCACACGGCAATCGGGCGATGCCGCTTTTCGCATCGCCAATCTGGAGCAGGTTCAGCGCCTGCTGCACTGGCGCCCATGCAGATGCGCGGCTGTTGATCGAAGGATCAGACAAAGATGGCGGCTGGCAATCCAGCAAACGCGGGGAAGCAGCGCGGCAATTGCTTTATCTGATGGAGCGCGATTGGGGCGTGCAGCTGCTGCGCGGAGGCTAGGCGGAAATGCGCTCCGCGATCGCATGGGCGGCGGCGTTTACATCCTCCCATGTGAACTCGAAATGCTCTTCGCCGTCGTAGTATGGATCGGCAATTGCTGCGCCTTCGCGGCCCGGCACCGCATCCATTAGCAGTGAAACCTGCGCGCTCGTGCCAGCGGGCCTCACGGCCTCGATATTGCGCAAATTCTGGTGATCCATCGCAAAGATATGGGTGAAGCGGGTGAAGTCCTCTGCCGCCAATTGCCGCCCGCGTAGCCCGGAAATGTCGATGCCCTTGGCCGCTGCGGTCTCAATTGAGCGAGGGTCTGGCGGCGAACCCACGTGATAGGCTCCGGTGCCGCAGCTATCGATTTCCAGGTTTAGTCCTGCTCTTTCCGCCGCAGCGCGCATCGCGCCTTCGGCCAGGGGAGAGCGGCAGATATTGCCGAGACAGACGAACAGAAGTGCGGGTTTTTGCATGGCTAAGTCTTACTGGACCATGGCTCGTCCAAGCAATATGGAATGCGCAAACAGGAGAGATTTTCATGCGTTCCATGATCGCCGCTTTCGCGCTTGCTGCAACCTCGCTGACCGCGCCTGCTTACGCGGGGCCGAAAGAGGATTATGAAGCGCTGCGTGAGGAAGTGTGGCAGGCGGTGCTGGACAGCGATCCTCAACTTGCGACGAGTGTTGGCGATCGGCGCGGCGATGGAAAGCTGGGCGATCTCTCTCTTGCGGAATATGCCCGTGCGAATATCGAGGCGGAGGGTTTTCTCGCCCGGCTGTATCAGATCAATGCGGATGAATTGCCGCAGGACTTGCAGATCGATTACGCGGTTCTGCGGCGCAGCATTCAGGACCAGCTGACCGGCGCTCAGTTTGATCACAATCGCTATCAGATATTCACCAATCGCGGCGGCTGGTTCTCTGGCTTTGCCTCGCTGCCCAACCGCTCTCCGCTTTTCACGCTGGCTGATTATGAAAGCTATATTGGCCGGTTGGAAGGCTATGCTCAGGTCAACGCTGACGGGATCGCCCGCAGCCGCGAGGCCATTGCGCGCGGGCTGACCCATGCCTGTGAGCCGATGCAGGGATTGGAAGATCGCATCGCTCGCCAAATCGTGGATGACCGGGAACAATCGCCCTTCTGGAAGCCATTTGCCGGCGACAAACCAGCCGCGATTTCAGACGCAGACTGGGAGAACCTAAAGGACCAGGCGAGTGTCGCATTGGAAGAGGCAGTCTTCCCGTCCTATCGTGATTTCCTGACATTCTATACTAAGGAATACGCGCCTAATTGTCGCACTGGCACTCCTGGCGTGCTCGCCACACCGGGCGGCAAAGAATATTACGATTACCGCGTCAAAAGCTTCACTACGACCGATATGACTGCGGACGAGGTGCACAATCTCGGCCTGTCTGAGGTGGCGCGGATCCGCGCTGAAATGGTCGAGGTCGCGAAGCAAGCGGGCTTTGACACGCGTGAGGCGTTCGTTGAGCATCTGCGCACCGATCCGCAATATTACATGACCGATGCGGACGAGTATCTCGCCTACACTCAGGCGCTGGCAAAGCACATTGATGGCTTTATGCCGAAGCTGTTCGGCCGCCTGCCGCGCAATCCCTATACGGTCTCGCCGATCCCGGCAGCCCAAGCGCCGGGCAACACGACGGCCTATTACGAACCGGGATCGTTGAAGACGGGGCAGGCGGGTATCTACCGCCTCAACACCACAGAGCTGGACCAGCGGCCTTTGTGGGAGCTGCCCGCGCTGGGCGTGCATGAGGCGGTGCCGGGGCATCACCATCAAATCTCTTTACAACAGGAATTGGATATTCACCCCCTGCGAGCGAACGGCACCTATTTCACCGCCTTTGTGGAGGGCTGGGGCCTCTATTCAGAGCGGCTAGGGATAGAGATGGGCCTTTATGATACGCCTGCCAAGGAAATGGGGCGGCTGTCTTATGAGATGTGGCGCGCGACCCGCCTGGTGGTCGACACTGGTATTCATTCAAAGGGGTGGAGCAAGCAGCAAGCGGTGGATTACATGCTGGATAACACCGCGCTGTCGCCTGCCAATATCGATGCCGAGGTCAATCGCTACATCACCTGGCCGGGCCAGGCGCTGGCTTACAAAGTCGGCGAGCTGAAGATCAGAGAGCTGCGTGCCGAGGCAGAGGAATCGCTAAGTTCTGACTTTGATTTACGTGCGTTCCATGACGCGGTGCTGGAAAACGGCTCGGTACCACTTGATGTGCTGGAGGCGCATATCGATCGGTGGATTGCCAGCCAACCCAGGTCCTAAAAGAACGTCGTTCGTGCTGAGCCTGTCGAAGCACGTGGTATTCTTTGCATCCTCGCATTCAGCGCATTCAGAACGAAGGAATTTTCAGATTTAGGCCGCCTTCGCCGGCAGCGGATCCGTGTTCGCCAGCACTTCTTCCACGATCTGCCGGATATTCACCTTCGCCTTCAGGCGTGCGCCGAGCAGCGCTGTGCCGCTAACCTTGCGCTGAACGAATAGGGTTTCGATCGGCGGCAATATCCATGTCTCGCGGTCTTCTGCGATGGCGTAGCCTTCTTCGCGCAGCAGCGGCACGAACGCACGGTCACCAAAATCAAACGGGGCATCTTGCGTCATTTCATCGACAATTATGTCGACCATCTTTTCTACGCGATCACGGTGTTTCTCGATCACTATGGGGGACATAAAACCCGCCGCGAGCGCTTCATCCAATATTGCGGTTTTATCAGCAGCAAGCCCGGCAGTGAGCAAGCGGCGATAGGCATTGCCGACATCGGGATCGACATTGCGGCACGCGCCAAAGTCGAGCAGCACGATTTCGCCGGTTTCCTTGCGATAGCGGAAATTTGCGAAGTTCGGATCCGTTTGCATTACGCCGAATTCAAACAGCTCACGCGCGACAAGGCGCATCAGGCGGCTCGTCACTTCATCGCGGCGTTCATCCGTTTCGTTCTCCAGCTCTTCGATGGAGCTGCCCTCTTCAAAGCTCATGGCGAGAATGCGGTCGCGCGTCAGTTCCTTGTGCAAGCGCGGGACAACAAAACCCTCGGCGCCGGACAGCCGTTCTCGGTACATCTCCATCTGCGCGCCTTCGCGGTGGTAATCTGCCTCCTCGTGCAGCTGCTTCTTGGCCTCTGTCAGCAGAGCGTCGATCTCCAGCTCTGGCGGGGCAAAGCCGGATACGCGCAGCAATGTCATCACATTATCGACATCGCTATCGATGCTGTCGGCGATACCGGGATATTGCACCTTGATTGCGAGCTCCTGACCATCACGGGTCAGCGCCTTGTGCACCTGGCCGATTGAGGCGGCGGCGATAGGGCGCGGGTTGAACCAGCGAAACTGTTTGCGCCAGTCCGGCCCCCATTCCTGTTTCAGCACGCTGTCGAGCTGCTTTGCGGGCATGAAATTTGCCTGATCGCGCAAGGTTGCGAGGATCTTTGCCAGTTCAGGCGGCAGGAAGTCACCCGAATCCATACTTATCATCTGGCCCATCTTCATCGCCGCACCGCGCAGGTGGGAAAGGCGGTCGGTCATGCGCTGGACATTGCCCGGCGTCAGCAGCAGGTCGCGCGCCGATAAGCTGTCGCCGCTTACCAGACGCCGTGCGCCCTCCGCCGCCATTCCGCCCGCGACACTGCTGACCAAGCGGCCAAAGGTGCCGAATCGAGCGAGCCTGCTAGAGGGAACCGCGCGCTGGCGCGCTCTGTCTTCCCGGCTTTCAGTGGGTTGGCTGCTGCCGCCGAGATTGTCGTCACTGCTCAATGTCTATCCGATCAAATTGCGCGTGAATTTCTACGCGGTTATCCCACAGAACGGCTTGGCCTTCGCACCGTTCCTTGCCTTATGCAATCGGCCTAGTGCTGGCCGCGAACCGCATTGATTAGTCGCAGACCTCAAATTCCGCCTAACGCCGTATTACCGCCTATTAGACCTGTGCAATTAACCTAAATTCCGGGGGAATTTCAGCATCTGATGTCGTTAACAGAGGCCTATTGGCTCCTTAATCGAAGCCCCGCGTTAACCCTGAGTCGCAGCTAACATTTTACCAACATCGCATATTGGGGGTCGCATAGGAGACCAACTATGCGTCAGAAGATTATCTATGCCATGCCGATTGCGGCAATGATGTTTGCAGCCACACCAGCAATGGCTGGCGAACGTGCCCAAGGCGGCTTTCGCGTCAGCGCGCAAGTCCCTGTTTCATGCAAGATTGAACCTGGCGTCTTCAGCGCTCAGGATGACAATGAAGTGGTAACGGGCACTTTGTTCGAAGCGTGCAACACCAATCGCGGTTTTTCCGTGATCGCCACGCACCGCGAGCTGGCTGTGGGTGAGCGTGTCCGTGTCCGTTATGGGCGCGACACCAGCGACCTGAACCCGGGCGGGTTCTCTTTAGTCGCTATGCGTGCAGGCGCGCGCTTCGGCCCAGTGCCGGTGACGATCCAGACGGGTGATATTGCACAGCCGATCTCGATCAGCTTTGCATTGACGGCTGTCTAACTTACCCAATCAATACGAAATTCAGGCGGCCAGCATCCAGAATGGGTGTTGGCCGTTTGCTGTTCCGGCTGTGCGTTGGTCACGTGATGCTCGCGCCGGATGCGCGTACTATCAGAGCAGTGATTAGATTGCGCTAACCGAAACTCTGACGCGGTCCGCATATTTGCCAGCTTCGGCAAAGAATGGCTCAACCATGACCCGCAGTGGATGCATATCACCGAGTGAATCTGTGTGTTCCACGAACTCGCGGCCATTTGCGCCCATCAGATCGACCTTCTCACCGCGCATGCGCAGTACGTAAGGGATCTCGTCACGCCCTTGGGAATGGCGTAGCACGCCTTGGTTTTCAGAGGTGAATTCAACGCGGTAGGGCGAAGTGCTCCAAATCCGCAGGCCAAAGGGATCAGACCGAGTAAAGGCATCGGGATCAAGCGTGCCAAGGTTGATGCGCCGCACGCTGCCGCGTCCGCTGGCGCCGACTATGCGCAATGCGACAGCCGATGGAATATTGACCCGCACCGACAGTTCCAAGGTATCAACCAGATCCCCGGCTCCATCGCGCAGGGTGACTACAAACTCGCGAGAATAGACGCCAGCATCAAGCCCCCATTCCGTTGGAAAGCTAAGCTGAACGCGCACCCCACGCCCGTTTCGGGTGCCCGGGACGCCGCGCAGGAACAGATCGTTGTTGATCGGACCCGCGGTTGCATCATCTGCGAGCACTTCAAGACGCTGTCCGCCGGAGCTGAAATTGAAGTCGACCGGATCGTCAAAGGCCACACTGTCTCGGCGAGCGATGCGCAAGAACGCTTCACAGGGTCCATTACCTGCCGCATTTCGCACCCGGACTTCAAAATTCTCGCGTGCTCTCTCACCAGCGCCGATTTGAATGCCGGAGACATTTACGTTCTCTGTCGTATCAACGAATTCTGGGCGGCAGCCACCATCTTGGGCGGAAACCGATGCGCTCGCGCATAGTGCGCCAGCAACAAAAATGGTGCGAAGAATGGTCATAATCTGCTTCCTTATTCCTCGATCGCCGGGAGTCTTACGTCACCTAGGCGGAACAAACCGTCTGAATCCTCCGGCACGGTAAACTCAAAGCTTGATGCGCCGTTATCATATGTGACGCGGTAGCTTTTGCCCGGTGCAAACCCGATCATGCCAAAGCGGCCTGTAGAATTGGTGAAGAACTGCTTCTCTTCAAATTCGTCATCGTCGAGTGCGACAATCGTGCCAGAGACGAGCGAGACAGGCTCTTCACCGCGGTAGAGATTGCCGACGATACTAACGAAGTAGTCATTCCCGACTTCAAGCGAGTAGCCGGCCCGGTATGGCGGATCCAGCCGGACTGAGCCTTCGCCGATGTCATACCCGACAGCTCCGCCTTCTACGTCATATTGCACAGTTTGTTCGGTGTAGGACGATAGGCGGCCTTGGAGCGCGCCGCCGAATATCCCGCTGTTCGCCTCGTATTCGTTGTCTGCCAGCGTGCGTCCGGTGATCACTTCACCGTCAGACAAGGTTTCGTGTGGGTGGGCGATTACAAACGCATCGCGCACTGGGCGACCGATCGCGAATTCTTTGCCAGCAAATGCGAGCGAGGTGCCAACCTGCAAGCGGTAACGCTGTTCTTGATCGATACTGCCAAAATTGTCACCCGCGGTGAACGCTGAGAAACGCGTGTCGAAGCGGTTTGAGGTGTAATCAAACGAAGCATCAATGCGTGACTGATTGGGGTCGGTTGTGACACCAACATCATAGCCAAACGATCCAACGCGGTTCTCGCTGCCTTTTGACAGGTTCGCGCGGAATGTTTCGGACCGGCTGCGATAATCGGCCAGCGCGCGGGTGCTTGGGCCAAACACATAGGATACGGCAACGCGCGTGCCCCATTCATTGCCAAAGGCATCGCCGGTTCCATATTCCGCGCCGATCGTAACTTGCAATCGATCGCTGACGCGATGGATGTAATCCACGAAGATGTTGGTCAAATCATCCTGAGGCCCAGAGCGGTGCGAATAAAGCGCGCCGGCCACCATCCGGCCCCGTTCGGTAAGGGTACGGTTATAGTTCGCACTGACCGTCACCAAATCAAAGGCCACCGGAATGAGATTGGATATGGTGGTGAAGCCTTCACCTGTATAATCCACATTGAGCGTAAAGCCGCTGCGATTGGTGAAGCTGTTGCCGCCAGTAAAGCGGTAGCTCGCCCGTGCAGCAAACCCAGTTCCGCTGGCTTCACTGAAACTGGTGGCCGCTTGCAGATCGAAGAAACCAGGAATGAACTGCGGTACGATGCTGCTTTCCAGACCGAACAGCTGCACGTCTTCAGAAATCTGCGCCGCTCCGCCCAGCACCAGATTGTCGGACACACCGCGGCGATAGAGCGCGGTCACGGCAGGATCATCGGTGTAGTTAGGCTCAAACGCGAGGTCGCGAGCGATGAAGCCCGCTGCAAAAGAGTATTCCTCCTCGCCTGCTTCCAAATCAAGTGGTTGGAAGAAGTAGTCGAGGTTGACCAGTTGCTCGCGCCCACCGGAATCGCGAATTCTCAGCTCGACATCGTTGGAGCCAAGCTGAACTGGGAGGCTGGCGAGATCATAAGTGCCGGCATCCAATTCCAGCCGTTGAAATTGTTCGCCATTGATGACGACATCAACGGTTGAGCGATTGTCTAGGAAAATCTCGCCCGAACCCAAACGGGCAGCGGGCAGGAATGGATCGAAGACCCGACGGCTCTTCTCAACACTGACGCCGCCTAGGAACGGCGTACGCAGCAGGCTGAGCGATTCCAAACGAAGATCACCTGCGGCGAAGCGGCGAAATTTCTCACGCTGGTCATAGACCGCGCGCACGCCGCGGCGCGAAAATCGCATGCCATCACCAAGCTGGTCCGAATATGCGCCATCATATTCAACCACAATGTCGCCAATGCGGGTTGCGCCATCGAAGAAGAACTCAGGCCTGAATTCTTCTTCTTCGGTGTCATATTCAAGGTTCGTGTTGATGTTGAGATAGGCAGAGAAATTCTCAGGTTCGAGCAATGTTAGCTGCTCGCGACTGCTGCTCGTATTCTGGGCGATCAAATCGCGTGTTTGCCGCAAGGTGCCATCGATCTGAACGATCGTCACCTCCAGCAGATTCTGATTGAATGCCAGCTCAATTCCCGCCTCGCTCAGCGGTTCTGGGCGGATATTCTCGCGGTTCGCACTATAGGTGTCGAAGCGGCGCAAACCTTCTTCATTGAGCAGCAAGGCGAGCTGCTCACGCAGCATGTCTGTGCCAATCAAGACGCTGCCATCACGCTCGACTTTTACCGCCACATCGCCAAGCACTTGGGTGCCTGAAACAAGTGGAACGTTAAACTCTAGGGACGGGCGCTCCTCAACCGTTTCCACTTCGGTTTTGCGATTGATGAATGTGATGCCTGAACGTGTTTGAACAGCAGGTTCATCGTTCGCTGGAGCAGCCGGTTCGCCCGGTTGCGACTGAGAGTCTTGGCCAATTTCATCACCGGCCGGGTCCGTTGGTGAACTGTCCTGCGCATGAGCAACGCTGGCAAGCGGAGCGTGCAAACACCAGGCAAGTGCAACCAGGCTCAAGGAAGGAGATTGGAGGGCAATCTTAGTGCGGCGCATCATCGCCTCACTGTTCTACTGGTGTGTCGATCTCGATCGTAACCGAGGTCGGATCGAGTTCGACGTCCATCGGGACGAAAAACAAGCGATCTTTGCCCGGAGCGACCACACCTGCGCCGATAAATCTTGCGATTTGCTCAGGGGTGTATTCCGCTTCGAAGGGCTCGCCATCGGTGCGCGTGCCGGTCATCCGCCATGTGGAAAGACCAGCTAGGAAGTAGCGGTTGCCATCATTACCTACCAGAACTTCCAGTCCCTTTTCTGAGCGGGTTGGCGGAGGAGCGTTAGGATCCTCAGCGGTCTCGGTGGCTTGGGCAGTAGGGATTTCGATTGTTGCAGGCGGAGTGACTGGTGTGGCGCCATCATTCTCAGCAGCGGTCTGGGCTGCGTCGCGAGCGTCTTGCTCAGCTTCCAGTGCAGCTTGCTGTTCTGCGGCGCGCTGGGCTTCCAGCTCGTTGATCTCGCTTTGAAGCAGCGGAACTTCGCGGGTAACCGCGCTGACCTGGCGGATCACCGGCTCGGAGCGTGCGCCCTCTGGGAAGACGTTCATCAAGACGTTGTAATTGATGACGACCTGAACCTGCGATCGCGAATTGGCATCGACTTCAACCGGCAGTTGCCGGATTGACATGTAGTAGATTTCAGAATTCTTGAGATCAGGATTGCCAACATATTGAACGCGGAAAACCTGACGTGCCTTGCTCTTCAGCAAGATTTGCGTGGGGAATACCAGAAAGTCTTCTTCGGCTGGAGTTAGCTCAAGCTCACCTTCGGTCGAGATGTCACCGCGCATCATCAGCACTTCATAGGCGATGTCATTGTTGGCATCGCTTACCATTTCAATGCGTGTGACTGCACCACGGCCGTCGGGCTCGAGGTCTGCAATCATTGGAGAAACGCGAGCTGCCATTGCGGCGCTAGGCGTTAGTATTAGAGCTAGCGCACTTAAGGCTGCCCAAATCGGCCGAAACATGGAAAAATCCCCCTTCAAGTCAACAGTGCGCCCCTGCACAGTGTCTTGATAACCTCGAAACCGACCCGTATTTTTTGTTGTTGGCCTTCGATAAGGTCCAAATATCGCTTCGTGCCAGTGAATTAACTCTTAACTGAGAGCTGCTTGCCCGAGCTGTGTCTTTTGGGTTGAACCGTTTTGGCTTCTCACCCGGAGTTGAAATGGGGGAAAGGAACGAATTCCTCTCCCCCAATCTCATATTAAGCGAAGTGTCGCTTAGATTGCGCCGAGTGTAACGGTCGCAACAGCAGCGTAGAAGCCAGCCAATGGACGTGGCGATTCTTGATCGTTCACGTTGATCACTGTGCGCAGTACTGCACGGTTGTGGAATGCACCGGTTTGCGCAACGGTAGTTGCTGAGCCGTCCGCAGTGCGGTGCTCAACAGTTGCGAAGTCAGTGTTGTCATCCGCACGCAGGCGAAGACGGTACTGCAGTTCATCAGTGAAATCGTCGGCGTCTGGGCCGTCATTCGTCTGCAGGAAGTTCTGCATCGCGTCACCTTCGAGAGTGATCGAAGCAGGATAGTTGCAGCTTGTCCAAATGCGCTGACGCTCAACATAGCGATTTTCGGTCAGTGACAGAGCGTCCGAACCTGAATCTTCTTCAATGTCGAGAAAGCCGAAAAATACGGTTTCAGGATCGTCAACGCTGCATTCGAATTGAACGAGTGCAACAACGCCGAAATCATCAGAAGCGGTCGCTGATTGAGCGGCAGCCGGTGATGCAGCAAAAGCAGCGCCGAGTGCGCCAGCCATAAGTAGTTTCTTCATTAATCTTCCCCTCTAGAAAGTAACTAAGTTACCAAGTCTGAGACGCCCTGATTATGTTTTCCTCGACGCGAGATCGAGTGCGAACCTGGTAAATAAGTTATTAACGTGTAATCGCGCATATGCAACGACTCATCCCGATCTATCGACAGGGGAGTCTGATTTTAAAGGGTAAATTGATGTAACGTGACGCGGTTAAGTCACTTCTGTTTCAATTCGAAACAATGCAACATCGGCACCTTACCGTTATTTTCGCTCTGATTGGCGTTTTTGCCTTTTGGTTAATGAGCTTGGCCGAATTGAGCGGTCAAGGCGGATCATTACTTGGCAATTGAAGTGGGTCTGCGAGTGAAATGTGGGGCGATTGCGATAAAGCGGCCTCCATAAAAGAAGTCGTTCGCTCCAGCGGTAATGTGAAAATGGTCGGGGAGAGAGGATTCGAACCTCCGACCCCCTGTACCCAAAACAGGTGCGCTACCTGGCTGCGCCACTCCCCGACCGGTCATCAGCGCTTGTTCGGCTTAGGCCCCGTCAAAGGAGCGCCGACAAGGCGATGTGAGGCGCGCCTATTAGGAGCGGTTTATCGGGATGGCAAGCGGGTTTGGCAAGCGCCACAGAAAGCGGTGGAGGAGAGGGCTGGGCGGTGGGTGACAAATGAGCGGTCCGCGAGCTAGAACCGGGCCATGGCCAGACCCCAAACACACGATGCGATTCCCACCGCGCGGTCCCACCCAGACCATCCTGAATGGCAATATCTCGACCTGATGCGCCGCATATGGAATGAAGGAAGCGAGCGGACCGATCGCACCGGGATAGGCACGCGTTCTATAATGGGCGCGCAATTGCGGTTCGATCTGGCGGATGGAGCCATGCCGCTGCTGACGACCAAAAGGGTTTATTGGAAGACGGCAACGCGGGAAATGCTGTGGTTCCTGACTGGCGAGACCAATATTCGCCCGCTGGTGCTACAAGGCGTGAAGATCTGGAACGAATGGCCACACGCCAACTACGTTAAGGCCACGGGCGAGGACATTCCCCTCGATGATTTCGTGTCGCGGATTGCGGATGACGAGAAGTTTGCAAAGCGCTGGGGCGATTTGGGTCCGGTATACGGCAAGCAATGGGTCGATTGGCCGACCTATCGCTATCGCAAGGATGGGCTCTACGAGAAGGGGGAGGGCATTAATCAGGTCGCGCAAGTGATTGAGAGCCTGCGCATATCCCCGGGGAGCCGGCGCCATATAATAGAAGGTTGGAATGTGGCGGAGCTTGATCAGATGGCGCTGCCCCCGTGTCACAAAACCTATCAGTTCCATGTCGATGGCAGCGGGCCAGAGGCGCGGCTCAATTGTGTTTTGTATCAGCGCAGTTGTGATGTCGCGCTGGGCCTGCCGTTTAACCTTTGGTCCGCTGCGCTTTTGCAACGGATGATCGCACAGCAGGTTGATATGCAACCGGGTGAACTCGTTTGGATGGGCGGGGACGTGCACCTCTATCTCAATCACGAGGAATTGATCACCGAGCAACTGAGTCGCGAACCACAATCGCAGCCAATGTTTATGATCACGCGCAAGCCCGAAACAATTTTCGATTACAAAATTGAGGATTTCAGGGTCGATGATTACGCGCCATTGCCCCCGATCAAGGCACCTGTTGCGGTGTAGCGGCATTCGCTTGACCGCTCTCACGCGTTGAAATAAAAATTCGTGATAACGCAATTATTGCAAGCCCATCGTCCGAGTGGGTTATCCAAATTGGGAGAGCGCTGATATGGCCGACAAGGCCTCAGGCAATAGCGGCGACAGTCCGCACACCGGCGACAATCGACCGGCCTTGGCACTGCACGTGCCCGAACCGCGGTCGCGCCCGGGCGATCCGGTCAATTTCGCAGATGTGGACGTCGGTGCGCCTGGCGATATGCGGCGCCCGGATGAAGGCTGCGCACCCGGCGATATGAAGGACTTAGCCTATGGTTTGGTTCGCGTGCTGGGCGATGACAATCAGGCGCACGGTCCGTGGGATCCGAAACTCTCGCCCGATACCCTGCGCACAATGCTGGGCCATATGGCGATGGTTCGCGCTTTTGATGAGCGGATGTTCCGCGGCCAGCGTCAGGGCAAGACCAGCTTTTACGTGAAGTGCACAGGCGAAGAGGCAACCAGCGTGTCTGCGTCGATGGCGCTGGCTGGCGACGATATGATTTTCCCAAGCTATCGTCAGCAAGGCATTCTGATTGCGCGCGGCTATCCTCTGATCGAGATGATCAACCAGATTTACTCGAACAAGGGCGATAAGTTGAAAGGTCGCCAGTTGCCGATCATGTATTCCAGCCGCGAGCACAGCTTTTTCAGCATCTCTGGCAACCTTGCGACCCAGACCCCGCAAGCGGTCGGTTGGGCCATGGCGAGCGCGATCAAAGGCGACAGCCGGATCGCGGCGACCTGGGTGGGTGAAGGCTCTACGGCTGAGGGCGATTTCCACAGCGCCTGCACCTTTGCGACCGTTTATAATGCACCGGTTATCCTGAATGTTATCAACAACCAGTGGGCGATTAGCAGCTTCTCTGGTTTCGCCGGATCAGAGCGGACGACCTTTGCCGCGCGCGCGCTGGGATATGGCCTCGCTGGCCTGCGGGTTGACGGCAATGATGCGCTGGCTTGCTACGCTGCACAGCTATGGGCCGCAAACCGGGCCCGCGCCAATCAGGGACCGACTCTGATCGAATATTTCACCTACCGTGCAGAGGGGCATTCCACCTCAGATGATCCGTCCGGCTACCGGAGCGCTCAAGAACGTGAGGAATGGCCGTTGGGCGATCCTGTCATGCGGCTGAAGAAGCACATGATCGCAATTGGTGAATGGGATGAAGAGCGCCAACAAGCGATGGACCTCAAATGCGCGGAAGAAGTGAAGGCCGCTACGAAGGAGGCCGAGAAGAACGGCATTCTGGGCCATGGTATGCACCATCCGTTCAAGACGATGTTCGAAGACGTTTTCGAAGAGCTGCCCTGGCATCTCAAGGAACAGGCTGAGCAGGCCACGCGTGAACGCGAGATCAAATGGCCGGATCAGCACCCCAAAGATGGAGCTGGCAAATGAGCGCGAGTGACGTGAAAAGCGCCAACCCTGAACAATCACAAGGGCAGGGGCAAAGCCAGGATGAACGCCGGATCAATATGATCGAGGCGATTAACGAAGCGCTGGACATTATGCTGAAGCGTGACCCCGACACCATCATAATGGGCGAGGATGTGGGCTATTTTGGCGGCGTGTTCCGCGCGACGGCTGGGCTTCAGGAAAAGCACGGCAAAACCCGTGTGTTCGATACGCCAATCTCTGAATGCGGCATCATTGGTGTCGCTGTGGGGATGGGGGCATATGGCCTGCGTCCGATCCCGGAAATTCAGTTTGCTGACTATATCTATCCCGGCCTTGATCAGCTGGTGAGTGAGGCGGCGCGGCTGCGCTATCGCTCGGCGACCGATTACATTGCGCCGATGACTGTCCGCTCTCCCTTTGGCGGCGGGATTTTTGGCGGGCAAACACACAGCCAATCTCCCGAGGCTTTGTTCACCCATGTCGCGGGTCTGAAGACAGTAATCCCGGCGACGCCCTATGATGCCAAGGGTTTGCTGATCGCTTCCATTGAAGACAATGATCCGGTGATCTTTTTCGAACCCAAGCGGATTTACAATGGCCCGTTCACTGGCTTTTACGACAAGCCAGTTGAGCCGTGGAAGCGGCACAAGGATAGCGTGGTTCCAGAAGGCTATTACAAGATCCCGCTCGGCAAAGCGCGTCAGGTAACCGAGGGCGAACAGCTCACCGTGCTGGCTTACGGCACGATGGTGCATGTGGCTGAGGCGGTTTGCGCTGATAAAGGCATTGAGGCCGACATTCTCGATCTGCGCACGCTGATGCCGCTCGATATTGAAGCCATCGAGGCTTCCGTGAAACGCACGGGCCGCTGCTTGATCGTACATGAGGCGACCCGCACGTCCGGCTTTGGCGCAGAGCTGTCTGCGCTAGTGACTGAGCGCTGCTTCTATCATCTGGAGGCGCCGGTTGAGCGCGTCACCGGATTTGACACACCCTATCCGCACAGCCTCGAATGGGCCTATTTCCCTGGTCCGGTTCGTATTGGCGAAGCGATCGACAAGATCCTCAAGGATTGATCTGACATGAGTAAATTTACATTCAACATGCCTGACGTGGGCGAAGGCGTGGCAGAGGCCGAGATCGTCGAATGGCAGGTCAAGGTCGGTGATCAGATCGAGGAAGATCAGCATATCGTCGATGTGATGACCGACAAGGCTACGATTGATATCGAAAGCCCGGTGACTGGCACCGTCACTGAAGTCGCTGGCGAGGCGGGTGATGTCGTCGCGGTTGGCGCGATGTTGTTGGTGGTTGAGGTGGAAGGCGAAGATGCGCCAGAGACCTCAGAGGAAAGCGCCAGTGAAGCGGAGGAACCTAAGCCTCCTGCCGAACCAGAGCCGACGCCAACAGTTGAAGAGTCTTCCTCTTCTCCCGCTCGTGCTGAGCCTGTCGAAGCACTGTCTTCCCCCTCAACTGAGGCTGAGCAGAAGAAGGGCAGTCCTTCGGAGTCGAAGACGGCGCCTAGCGCCACCAGCTCAGGGCAGGCGGAAACTAAAGTTCTCGCCACCCCAGCCGTGCGCAAACGCGCCCGCGATCTCGGCATTGATCTGGGCGAGGTGAAGCCCGCCGCAGATGGCCGCATTCGCCACGCTGATCTCGACGCCTTCCTGTCCTATAATGCAGGCGGCGGATTTGCACCTGCTGGCACCGCGCGCGCCGACGAGCCAATCAAGGTCATCGGCCTGCGTAAGCGGATTGCGCAAAATATGGCCGCCTCCAAGCGCTCTATCCCGCATTTCTCATATGTCGAAGAAGTCGATGTGACCGAGCTTGAGCGGATGCGTGCTGACCTCAACGCCAATCGCGGTAACAAGCCAAAGCTGACTATGCTGCCGCTGCTCATCAGCGCATTCTGCAAGCTGATCCCGGATTATCCGATGATTAATGCGCGCTATGATGACGAGGCGAATGTCGTCACGCGCCACGGCGCGGTGCACCTCGGCATGGCCGCGCAGACCGATGGCGGCCTGATGGTGCCGGTGATCAAAGATGCGCAGTCGAAAAACATCTGGCAGCTAGCCCGCGAAATCGGCCGTCTGGCTGAGGCTGCTCGTGATGGCTCGGCCACGTCAGAGGAACTTTCCGGTTCAACACTGACGGTGACATCGCTCGGCCCATTGGGCGGGGTGGCAACCACGCCGGTCATCAACCGACCAGAGGTCGCGATCATTGGCCCCAACCGTATTATCGAGCGGCCCATGTATGTCACCGGCCCGGACGGCGCAGAGCGAGATCGAGAAGCGTAAGCTGATGAATATCTCGATTTCCTGTGATCACAGGGTGGTTGATGGTTATGATGCAGCAAGCTTTATTCAGGACGTAAAAAAGCTGGTTGAGACGCCCGTTTTGCTGCTGACGGAATAAAGTTTTCAAAATGGCAAAAAATGACTGTCAGAGCCGTTGACAGTCAGATCAGCGGGGCCTAATGGCCCTGCTCCCAAGCGGTGCAAACCCACATTATGCGGGTGTAGCTCAGTTGGTTAGAGCGCCGGCCTGTCACGCCGGAGGTCGCGAGTTCAAGTCTCGTCACTCGCGCCACTTGGGACTTTCCAAATCGATGTAAAATACGCAGGCCTTTTGCGTCGCCTGATCCAATCACTAAACCGATGGGTTGAGTTTTATCTGTTTTCGATATACTCAACCATATGGTTGATAATGGACGGCAGCTTGATTCTGTATTCCGCGCACTGGGTGATCCAACCCGGCTGCGCATGATAGAGCAGCTCGCCCAAGGTGAGCGCACGGTTAGCGATCTGGCTGCGCCATTGGATATGACCCTTGCCGGGGCCTCGAAACATGTCGGTGTGTTGGAACAGGCGGGTTTGCTGACACGTGAGAAGCGTGGGCGAGAGCGCATTTGTGCGCTGAACGAGGAAGCACTCTTCGCCGCGCGCGATTGGGTTGAGCGCTACAGCGCGTTCTGGTCCCAGCGCCTCGACGCACTCGATCAAGTATTGAAGGAGGATGGTGATGACTGACTTTGGCAAGCAGACGGGGCCTCAGCAAATCGAGTTTACCAGGCGATTTGACGCTGGAATTGAGAAGGTCTGGCAGTTCCTGGTCGACCCTGAAAAACGCAAACTGTGGTTTTGCGGTGGATCAACGGATGGTCAGTCCGGCGGACAGATCGTCTTTGAATTTGACCATCGCCGTCTTTCAGAAAGCGCTCCACCAGATAAGTATGCATCGGAAGAGGTGACGACGCATCGTGGTGAAATCCTTGAATACGAGCCGCCCCATCGCTTCACGTTCACTTGGTTCGAAGCTGAAGATGGAGGTAAGGGCACGGTCGAGATCACGTTAAAGTCGCTGGGCGGCGGCACGACCGAACTCCACCTTGTTCACAAAGGCGTTGCCGGGCGCGACATGCTGGTTGGGGTGCTCGCTGGTTGGCATGGCCATTTCGACCTACTTGCCGAGGTATTGGTTGGTTCGCGTCAATCTGACTTCTGGGTCATCGATCAGGCGCTTGAGGCGCAGTATGATCAGATGATCACTGGTTAGTTCACTTCGCAGCCTTCGCGATCCTCTCCACCCGCGCGCACCCATAGCAGGGCGTTGCTGAGCATCTGCCGATAGATCGGATCATCATAGCTGGTGTGATTGTGGCCGATGGCGGAATAGAACGCGCGCCCTTTGCCAAGGCAACGCACCCAGGCAATCGGATGGCCTTCTGGCCCGCCGCCCATGCGCAAGTCCTGAACCGGGCCGTAGAGTAGGTTCTCAGGGCTGTAGCTGTCCTCATCCAGGCCCATCAGCGGTACAGCATCGCCCAATTCCGCACTGTCAAAGCTGTACCATTCATCATTGTGGACCCAGTCCGCTGGTAGGCCCTGCATAACCGGATGCTTGGCCGCCAGGTTCACCACACGCGCATCCTGAAATTGTGGATCAGCCGGATGACCGATGAATTGTGGCCCGATCACGCTCTCATCATACCAGCTCCAATCGCTGTGACTGTCATCGCCCGAGGCGTGCAGGGCGACCAAAGCCCCACCATTCTCCAGCCACTGCTGGAATGCGCGTTCTTGCTCCGGTGAAAGCGTGTCACCGGTCATATTGTTAAACACCACCAGATCGAAGCGTGCCAACTGATCGGCGTTGAAGACCGCACCATTGACTGTGGTGAACAGGCCCATGCCTTGCTCTGCCGTCATCTCCGCAAAGAACCGATCAGCGCCCGCAATTCCTTCATTGTGCCGCCAGCCGCGCGTCTTCGAGAAGACCAGCACGGCAGGCTGCGGCATATATTCGGTGATTTCGGGCGGAGCGCTGTCATAGGGCGCAGCAGCCTGATCAGTCTGAGCAGTGGAGGGTGCGCAGGCGGCGAGCGTGAGAGCGAGGGGAGCGATAAACCACTTCATGCGCACACTTGTATCAGCACAGCCCCGCGCGGCAAGGAGTGGCGCCAAAGCTGGTCAAGTAGACTTAGTCCTGTGGCGGCGGCGGGTTCCAGCTGCCGGTCTCCATCCAGATCAGGAATCGTTTGAGTGGTAAAAGCCACACCACGCCCAGGAAGATGTAGATAATCGTCTGGACCCAGCCGGGCCATGTGCTGATCGTGGTCGGCGCGAAATGGGCAATCAAGATGCCATAAGCGATCAGTGCGATAAACAGACCGATAACACCCACTGGAATTCGCCAGGTTGGTTCTTCGCGCATCTTCTTACAATCCGTAGGCTCGAGTGGGGGTGATGATCGCGTCCAGGTTCATGTCATGCGGCTCGATTGGCAACTCTTCGCAGAGTTGCACATCCCATGCCAGCCCAATGGCCAAGCGGCCCGGATGTTCCGACAACCAGCGATCATAATGTCCACCGCCTTGGCCCAGACGCTCCCCATTCTCGGTGAAACCGATCAGCGGCACAAACACGATGTCCGGGATGATTGGCGTAGCATCCGCGCTCGGCTGAGCCACGCCGAACGGTCCGTCCTCCAGCAGGTCATCGATATAGGGATCGGCATACCTCGCGAAGGCCATCGCGCTGTCTCGCGCATCGAAGCGGGGCAGGGCTATGGTGCGGCCTTGCTCGTGAAAAAACTTCGCATAGCCTGCCGCTGGAGCTTCATCCGTGCTGGCGGCGTAGAGACCAATGCTGGCAGTCTCGCTGATCCGCGATAGTAGCGCCCCCGGCGGGCGGCTAAACAACAGCGCCTTGATCGCCTCTGGCTGGGTGAGGACGTGATCGCGGCGCGCCTTGCGCAGCGCTTTGCGCAGTTCTGGTTTGCTCGGCAAAGTCACACTACCTCAATCCGTCCAATCGGCCCGCAGGACCGCAAGCCCGACCGGGCGCCCGCAGCGATGCGATCATTGATCGCGATGAGCGAGGAAGTCGCGGCGCGGATGCGCTGCGAAAAATAAGTAGCGGGACCACCATGGGCCGGACCAGGAGAAATCCTCTGACGCGAAAACGTCAGGTGGGCGCCGTATGCCCAAATCCCACGGCCGAACCGGTGGACTCAGGCAGGGACAGCTCCCGATGGATTGCTTATAGCCTCAGGGATATTCAATCGGCTCGCGCCGGGCAGCCCCGCCGCCTCCTAACTAGGGTGCGCAGGGCCCATCCTCAAGCGAAATGTCCGTAAAGCTGCGCGCGGGTGAGACGCTTAGGCAGCAGAGCCTTCCAGCGCCTCGGCAAAGCTTTCTGCCTTGGCGGCCAGTTCTTCCAGACGACCTGCGATCACATCTTCGCCAAACATATCGCGCTGCTCTGCGGCTTCTTTCGCCTCTTTCAGTTGTTCGGAAAGCGATTTTGCCTCCTCGCGCGCGGATTGGAGCTCTTTGCTCAGGCTTTCGAGTTCATCGTTTAGGCTCGATTGTGCCGAGCGCAGCTCTTCCAATTCCGCCGCACTCTGAGCGTTCGCGGTATCGCCGCTGCTTGGAACAGGTGCGGCTGGCGCACCGCTTTTGCCACTTGCCTCATGCACTTCATCCGCCAGCATCAGCGAGGCGAACAGGAAATTCTGCGCCTCTTGCGGGGTCTTAGCGCTGCCCATGGCGGTGAATTTGGCATCGATCATGCCACCCAGCATTTCGATGTGGGCCTCTTCGCCATCGGCGCAGGCCACCTGATAAGAGCGGCCACCGATTTGCAATGTAACGGTACTCATTCTTCCAGCTCCGCAATCACGCCGTCCAGCTCGCGTAGGGTATCGGCCACTTCCTCACGCAGTTTTTCGTGGTTGTTGACCAGTGTCATCACGCGGGCAGAGTTCGCGGCCTCATCTGCGGCCGCTGCCTCGCTGGGCGTATCGTCTGGGGCGGGATCTGGCGGATTGGCCGTACGCGCGGCATCCATGCGGCGAAGCGCATTTTCGATCCGTCCAATTGCCTCATCAATTCGTGCTTCACTCATGAGGTACGCGTTTACCAAGAAAGGTGAGACGCTGCAAAGCCTTGGTGATTGCTGTTGATAAGTGCTGGTAGCGGAGCGTGCAGGAACCGGGCCCAGTGGATTGTGCGGGGGTAGAGCTGGCCCCGCGCTTGACCTCCCTATGCGCCTCGGCAAAGGCTTTCGAAAAGCCGAATCGCTGCACAATCGCGCCGCTTCGGATGCATATTCAGCTGGCACCAGGAGCCCACCCGAGCATGACGACTGAACCCGCCCGCTTGCAGCAGATGGCGAACGCCATTCGCGCCTTATCCATGGATGCGGTTCAGGCCGCCAATTCAGGCCACCCGGGCATGCCAATGGGCATGGCGGATGTCGCCAGCGTCCTTTATTCGGGTCACGTCAAATTTGATCCAGCGCGTCCTGATTGGGCGGACCGCGACCGGTTCGTTTTGAGCGCTGGCCACGGTTCCATGATGATCTATTCGCTGCTGCATCTCACCGGATATGCCGCGCCGACCATGGATGACATCCGCAATTTCCGGCAGCTGGGTAGCCCGTGCGCCGGTCACCCGGAGAATTTCCTGCTGGAAGGCGTGGAATGCACCACCGGGCCGCTGGGCCAGGGCCTGGCGATGGCCGTTGGCATGGCGATGGCAGAGCGGCATTTGAACGCGAGCTTTGGCGATGATCTGGTGGACCACCGGACCTGGGTAATTGCGGGCGATGGCTGTCTGATGGAAGGGATCAACCACGAGGCGATCGGCCTTGCTGGGCACCTTCACTTGGGCCGATTGATCGTGCTGTGGGATGACAACAACATCACCATTGATGGTTCGGCGGATCTGTCGACCAGTGAAGACATCAAGGCCCGCTATGAGGCGACAGGCTGGCACGTGGTCAGCTGTGACGGCCATGACTTCGCTGATATTGAGCGCGCAATCTCAGAGGCGAAGGCCGATGGTCGCCCATCGCTGGTCGCGTGCAAAACTGTGATTGGTAAGGGTGCCCCGACCAAGCAAGGCACCTCGGCAACGCACGGTGCGCCGCTAGGGACGGACGAGATTGCCGGTGCCCGCGAGGCGCTGGGCTGGCCGCATGAGCCATTCACGGTTCCTGCTGAAATTCTGGCAGACTGGCGAGCGACCGCCGATATGGGCCGCGAGGCACATGGCGCATGGCAAACGCGCCTCAACGGTTCTGCGCAAAGGGAAGAGTTTGAGCGCCGCATGGCGGGCGATCTGCCGAGCACCTTCGATCTGGATGGTTATATCCAGGGTCTGATCAAAGATCCCGTCAGTGTCGCGACCCGCAAGGCAAGCGAAATGGCGCTGGCGGAAATCAATCCGATTTTGCCAGACACCATCGGCGGCAGCGCCGATCTGACCGGATCGAACAACACCAAGGCTGGCGGGATCGAAGCGTTCTCGGCTGACGATTATTCGGGCCGCTATGTCTATTACGGCATTCGCGAGTTCGGCATGGCCGCAGCGATGAACGGCATGGCGCTGCACGGCGGGGTCATCCCATACGGCGGCACGTTCCTGGTGTTCACCGATTATGCGCGCGGCGCGATCCGCCTGTCCGCTCTGCAACAGGCGCGCGTTATCTATGTGATGACGCATGACAGCATCGGGCTGGGCGAAGATGGGCCAACGCACCAACCGATCGAGCATGTCGCCTCGCTGCGCGCGATGCCGAATGTGCTGGTGATGCGCCCATGCGATGCGGTGGAAACGGCGGAATGTTGGCAAATCGCGCTGGAGCAGCGGGATCGTCCATCCATTCTGGCGCTCACCCGCCAAGGCCTGCCTCAGCAGCGCCTACAGCCTTATGAAGGCAATGGCTGCGTCAAGGGCGGATACCGGACCAAGGCCGCAGGCGCGGCGGAGCGCAAGGTTGTGATCTACGCCACTGGCTCCGAAGTCAGCCTGGCCGCTGAATGCGCCGCCGAGCTTGAAGCTCAGGGCATCGGCACGGACGTCGTCTCCATGGTCTGCACCGAACTGTTTGACGAGCAGGACGCGGCCTATCGCGACGATATTCTGGCGACGGGCGACGATGTGCTGCGCGTTTCAATTGAGGCGGGCACGACCTTTGGCTGGCAGAAATATACCGGCATTGGTGCAGGCGCGCTGAACATCGGTATCGACACATTCGGGGGCTCTGCCCCGGCGAAGGATCTGTTTGCGCATTTCGGCCTTACTGCCGAAGCGATCCTTTCAAAAATTCACAACAAATTAAACGGTTAAGCAGGAGTTCTCATCATGGCGACGAAGGTTGCAATCAACGGTTTTGGTCGCATCGGACGGCTTGTGGCGCGCGCCATTCTGGAGCGCAGCGGTCACGATCTGGAGCTGGTCTCGATCAATGATCTGGCGGACACAAAGTCAAACGCTCTGCTGTTCCAATATGACAGCACGCATGGCCGCTTTCCCGGCACGGTAGAGGTCGGCGACGGCGCGATTGTCGTCAACGGCAAGAGCATTGCCGTGACCAGCGAGCGTGATCCAGGCAATCTGCCGCACGCCGCACAGGGTATCGACATTGTCCTGGAATGCACCGGCTTCTTCCAAAGCCACGAAGCGGCTGAGCCGCATCTGACAGCGGGCGCAAAGCGCGTGCTTATCTCCGCGCCAGCGAAGAACGTCTCCGCCACCGTCGTTTACGGGGTGAACCACGATGTGCTGACGGCGGATGATGTGATCGTCTCCAACGCCAGCTGCACCACCAATTGCCTCTCACCGGTGGCGAAGGTGCTGAACGATCTGGTCGGGATTGAGCGCGGTTTCATGACCACCATCCACTCCTACACCAATGATCAACGCATGCTGGACCAGATGCACGGCGATATGCGCCGGGCTCGCGGCGGCGCCCAAAACATGATCCCAACCACCACCGGCGCTGCGCGTGCGGTTGGTCTGGTGTTGCCAGAACTCGCTGGCAAGCTCGACGGGTCTTCCGTCCGCGTGCCAACGCCAAACGTCTCACTGGTCGATCTGGTGTTCACACCGGGCCGCGACACCAGCGCGGAGGAGCTGAACGCGGCATTGAAGGCTGCATCGGAAAGCGGCCCGATGGCAGCCGTTCTCGATTACACTGATCAACCGCTGGTGAGCAGCGATTTCAACCATCACCCAGCCAGCTCGACCGTCGACAGCCTGGAGACCAGCGTGATGGAGGGCAAGCTAGCCCGCGTCGTATCGTGGTATGACAACGAATGGGGCTTCTCCAACCGGATGATCGACACCGCCGGCGTGATGGCGAAATTCCTGTAAGGAGAAGCCTGATCGATGAATATGCTGGAACTGCACCCTGAATATCTGGCTGCCTTGGCGCGGCAATTCGGATTTCTGGGTGCGTTCCTAGGCGGTGTATCGGCGACATTGTTCGTCACGCTCCTGACCTTGGCAAAACCGTCCAAGGTCGTTCGCTGGGCCATTGGTCTGGCCGCTGTAGCGGCAGCTGCCTTTATTGTGACAGCTTACATGAGCGTTGGTGTTATTGCGCAAAGTCATCCAAACGCGCCAGACATGGTCGCGGCTGGGCCTCGTACTATTGTGCAAGTGGGGATGAGCCTTAGCTTCGCCATCGGCACCTTTGCGTTGCTTGGCGCGATTGGAGTGAGCGGTTGGTCGCGGTCAAAGACGCTGGGGTATGTCACAACAGCGGTTGCGGTGCTTGCCGCATTGCCGCTTTTGGCTGATCTTGCCTGAGCAACGCTAGAGAAAGTGTTTTAATGCCCAACTTCAAAACTCTCGATGATTTGCCTGCTGACCTGACTGGCAAGGTTGCGCTGGTTCGCGTCGATCTGAACCTGCCGATGCAGGGTGGATCGGCCAGCGATCTGACGCGGGTTGAGGCGATTAAGCCGACCGTTCTGGAGCTGAGCGGGAAGAGTGCGAAGGTCCTGCTGCTCGCGCATTTCGGACGTCCGGGCGGCGCGCGCCACTCCGCGCTATCGACCAGCATGGTCGTGGGCGATGTTGAAGGTGTGCTGGGCAAGGAGCTGATGTTCATTCCAGAGGTCGCTGGCCCGGTGGTGGACCAATCAATTGGCATTCTGCGCCCAGGCGATATTGGCCTGCTCGACAATGTTCGCTTTTGGCCTGGCGAAGAGGCGAATGATCCGAATTTCGCGCAAAGCATCGCGGCGCATGGCGATTTTTACGTCAATGACGCGTTTAGCGCCGCGCATCGCGCTCATGCGACCACGGAAGGTCTCGCGCATCTTCTCCCCGCCTATGCTGGCCGCGCGATGGAGCGCGAACTCACCGCGCTCGACAGCGCGCTGGGCAATCCGGAAACTCCGGTTGCGGCCGTGGTTGGCGGGGCGAAAGTCTCCACTAAGCTCGACGTTCTGCAAAACCTCGTCGGCAAGGTTCAGCATCTCATCATCGGCGGCGGGATGGCCAATACCTTCCTTGCTGCGCGCGGCGTAGATGTCGGCAAAAGTCTGGCAGAACATGACCTTATCGAAACTGCCTCGAAAATCATGGATGAGGCCGATCATTCCGGCTGCACGGTGCATCTACCCTATGACGTCGTGGTGGCCAAAGAGTTTGCCGCCAATCCGGCGAGCCTTCGAACCTGCAATGTGCACGAGGTCGCTGGTGACGAAATGATACTCGATATCGGTCCACTCGCGACGGAGGCTTTGGCCGATGTGCTCAAGACTTGTCGCACTCTGGTATGGAACGGCCCACTCGGCGCGTTTGAGACCGAACCGTTCGACACCGCGACCATGGCGCTGGCTCGCCATGCTGCGGCGCTAACGCAGGAAGGTTCGCTGATCTCGGTCGCGGGCGGGGGTGACACCGTCGCTGCCTTGGCGCAAGCAGGTGTGACGGGCGATGTGACCTATATTTCAACCGCTGGTGGCGCTTTCCTGGAATGGATGGAAGGCAAGGTGCTGCCCGGTGTTGCAGCATTGAGAGCTTAGACTATGGCCGATATTTCCGCCACGATTGAGACGCTGGAGCACCGCTTTATGCGGGCCTGGATGCGACGCGACAACCGCGAGCTGCGCAAGCTTGTGCGGCGCGACTTCATGATGATTATCGGCGCGGACCGATCGCAATTGCTTGACCGGCCTAGCTTTCTGGAGGCCGCAGAGGGTCGATTTGGTTGTTCTGCCTATCGCTTCCGCGAAGTCATCATCAACAAGCATGGCAAATGTGCATGGTTCGCCGCCGGAGTCGATCTGGAAATGCGGATCGGCGCGCGCGATTGGTCTGGCCAGTTCTGGCTCACGGATCTGTGGCGCAAGGGCGCAGTGGGCAGTGGCTGGAAACTGGCGGAGCGCAGCCTTTCGCGCACGGACCCGGAAGAATCTCTGGCCGCTGCGATCCAGAACCTGCAGCTATGGAATTGATGCGCGCACTCTTTGCGTTCGCGGCGTTGCTGCTGGCTGCGCCGGTTGCCGCAGAGGAACCGGATTACGAGGCGTTCGGCGCGTTCCTTGAAGAGTTTCGCAAGAAAAGCGGCACCCCGGCGATGAGCGCCGTGATTGTCAAAGATCACAAGATCGCTTGGGAAGGGTATTTCGGCACCTATGATGATGAGGGTGATTTGCCGACCCGCGCCGAAACCACCTACAAAATTGCCTCTGTTACAAAGCCAATCGTCGCGACTGCGCTGATTTCAGAGCAGGCAATGGGGCGTCTTTCACTGAATACACCAATGGCGAAAGATGCTGCCTGGACGGAATTGTGTGAATACTTCGTCACCACTGCGATCCCTTTCATGTCGGGCGGGACAGATCGGCACGGCAACCCAATTGCGGCGATGCAATGCGACAAGCCGACGACATTGTCCGACATGCTCAATATGCGCGCCAATGGCGATGCGTTTGTCTACAACCCAATCGCCTTTGCACGAATAGATCGCGCAATTACCGGGGCGGGCGGGCGGCCTTTGAGAGACATCGTGCGCGAACGGGTGATCGATTACTCTTTGGGCCTCGATTACGATGTGGCTCTTGGATGGCGAGATCCACATGGTGGCTCGGCGCTAAGATTTTTGGCCGAGCCATTCCACGTGATTGATGGGCGGGCGGTGAAGCAACCCCTGCCTGACGATGATTTCCGCGCCGCAGCCGGCATTATCGCAAGCCCGCGGGCGATCGCTAATTTTGACATTTTCTATGATGAGGGGCGGATTTTGCTGCCGGCTGATGCTCGGGCAAAGCTGATCAACATGCCGATACCTGAGCTCGGCGATTACCAGCAAGGCTGGTTCTTAGAAGACTGGAACGGCAAGCGATTGATGTGGCATTCTGGCTGGAATGAGAAGCAATACTCGGCGCTCTACCTCAAAGTTCCAGAGAGCCGCCTCTCGCTCATCGTCTTTGCGAACACAGAGGCGATTTGGTGGGGCAATTCAGTGGTGAAAGCCGAAGTTATTGAAAGCCCGATTGCCCGGCGCTTCCTAGAGAGTTTTGTCGAATGACTGAAACCGAATATGGTTATGGCGGCGCGGTCCGCTGTGAACAGGGCGAATTTGAAGGCTGGTACCATTGGAACCACGATGCGTTTGAGACGCAGTCCGGCCCGTTCTATATGCTGCGTCAGGACGATGGTAGCTATCTCAGCGCGTTTCGTGCGGAGGATCGCCATATGAACGGCGCGGGCTTTATGCATGGCGGATGCCTGCTGACCTTTGCCGATTTTGCGCTGTTCGGGATCGCCACGGATGAACTGAACGGCGGGAGCGCGGTAACGCTCAATCTGGCGGGCGATTTTCTGGGCGCGGTGCCCAATGGCTCGCTGGTTGAGGCGCGCGGCGAGGTGACGCGCGGCGGGGGCAAGACGATCTTTATTCGCGGCATGGTGACCGCTGATGGCAATCCCGCGCTCAGCTTCACCGGGATTATCAGACGCTTGGGCAAGAAGCCGGCGTAAAGCAGCAATGGCCGGTTGCGGGCGGTCAAAGGGCTGGCTAAAGCGCGCTCAAACAGATCGCGCATAGGTATGCATTGGCATATTTAAGGGCATCCAAAGTGAATGGGGACTTCCGATGAATTTCGATGAAATGACGGCCAAGATCGCTGGCGGCCAGGGCTTTATCGCGGCGCTGGATCAGTCGGGTGGTTCTACGCCAAAGGCTCTGCGCGGCTACGGCATTTCTGACGAAGCATGGTCAGGCGATGATGAAATGTTCGCCCGTATTCACGACATGCGCAGCCGGGTCATCACCTCGCCCAGCTTTGCCAATGGCAAAATCATCGGCGCAATCCTGTTTGAACGGACGATGGACAGCGAGGTTGAGGGCGCCTCAACCGCCGATGCCTTGAAAGAGCGCGGCATTGTACCGTTTATCAAGGTGGACCAGGGCCTCGCCGATGAAGCGGACGGCGTGCAGATGATGAAGCCGCTCGACAAGCTTCCCGCGCTGCTCGAAAAATCGGTTGGCCACGGCATGTTCGGCACTAAGATGCGCTCTGTAATTAAGTCCGCGAACGCTGTGGGCATCGCCAAGGTGGTGGAGCAGCAATTCGCGGTTGGCAATCAAATCGCCGACGCAGGCCTCGTGCCCATGCTGGAGCCGGAATTTGACATCACCGCCGCTGACCGAGCGGAGGGCGAGCAAATTTTGCTGTCTGAGATCATGAAGGGCCTAGATAGCTTGCCGACGGGCCGCAAAGTCATGCTAAAACTGTCCATTCCGGTCGAGGGCGGTCTCTACGCCCCGGCCATTGCGCATCCCAATGTGCTGCGCGTGGTTGCGCTATCGGGCGGTTTCTCCACCGATGAGGCGTGCGAGAAGCTCGCCCATAACCCTGGCATGATCGCGAGCTTTAGCCGCGGCCTGCTGCAGGATTTGCGTGCGGCCCAAAGCGATGCGGAGTTTGACGACACGCTCGGCAAGGCGATCGACAAGATCCACACCGCCAGCGTCGCGGGCTGATCCGACCCCTGCTATTGTGACGCGGGGGATTGGCGCGGGCGCCGCAGCGGACTAAGGCGCGCTGCATGGCCAATGATAACCTCGATACGCAGCTATATCTTATCTCCCCTCTCGAAGTGGGGGGCGATTTTCCTCAGCGGCTCGAACGCGTGCTGGCGGCGGGCAAGGGGCTGGTCACTGCCTTTCAATTTCGTGTGAAAGGGCTGGATAGCCATGAGGCAGCGGTGCTTGCGGAGCCTTTGCAGGTGATCTGCGCCGAGCATGACGTCGCCTTTATCGTCAATGACAGCGTGTCACTGGCAAAACGTCTGAAGGCCGACGGCGTGCATTTGGGGCAGGGCGACGGGGACCCTAAGGAAGCGCGCGAAGAGCTGGGCCCAGAACTAGGACGCACGGCTCAGATCGGCGTCACCTGCCACGCCTCTCGCCACCTGGCGATGGAAGCGGGCGAGGCCGGCGCGGATTATGTCGCCTTTGGCGCGTTCTTCCCCTCGACCACCAAGGATAAGGGCGATGCCGAGCGCCCCGAGCCAGAACTGATCGCGTTCTGGGCCGGTCTGTTTGAAATCCCCTGCGTCGCCATTGGCGGCATCACGCCGGATAATTGCACGCCATTGGTGGAGACGGGGGCAGACTTCCTCGCCGTATCAGGCGCGGTCTGGAACGGCGATGAAGTGGCCGCGATTGAGGCCTTTGCGAAGGCGCTGCGGGGTTCTAGCGCGAAGGCTTAGTCGGTTTGTTTCAACTAGCTTGCGACTACTCAACACAGTCTGCACTTTCATCTCAGCGCTTTCCCAAAAGCGGACCTTCTTCTTTCGACTCAATTACTGATGTCGGAAGCCGGTCGTTCAGGGATTCATTCTAAACCATACCGTCTTACCAACAGAATGCTCCGCACGACTGCCCAGACAACGGCAACGAAAATTTGAAGGGCCATTAATAGACCCAGATCGGGGAAAAATAGGCTGGCTGCGGAGAAATCGACACCGAATGATCGGGGAACGTAAAACCACAATGTAAAGGCATAACCAATCAAACAAAGCGATGGTAACAGGATAGAGGCCCACTTCACTAACGAAGGCCTATTCGCAGGCTCTGATTTGGCTCTGCGCAATTTGCGGAGTGAAAAGGCACAGGCTGCAGCCAGCAGAACTAGAATGAGTGCGGATCCCCACAATAGATATACAAAAATCTGCGAGGTGGAAATGTCTGTACCAGGTAATCCGAGTGCATAGCGAACGGTTCCATAGTGTAAGTTCCCATCGAGCGTGCCCGACATATTCATCAGAAAAAGCCCGCCTTTGCGTGTCTCGAGATTGTACATCAGAATGGAACGAAAGCCCGGGTTTGCCCCGTCGTGGAATATGATCTTTTGTCCGTTTACAGTGTCATGTTCCCACCCAAACTCGTACGCACGTTCGTGACCCTTTGCCCAAGATTCGGTTAGAGAAACTGGAACAATCCGTGGGTCGTTTTCAGAGACCGCAATAAGATATCTGGCCAGATCTTCCGCGCTTGTTGTGACCCCGCCTGCTGCCATCATCATTCGGCTTGCGATGAAGTGCTCCTCGAAAGGTATGCCAAACCATTGGATATGTCCTTTGGCTTCGGAAGCGGTTGGTTTGCCCGCTATTTGAACATAGCTGTTCTTCATATCTAGGACGGAGAATATTCGCTCTTCCAACACTTGTTCGAATGGCGACTTTTCGATCGCTTCGATCAAATGCGCCAAGATTGCATAGTTTGCGTTGGAATATTGGTAGTTTCCCCTGGAGCGTTCCTCCAATTGTGCAGATTCAAGCTGCTGCACAGCGTGCCGGGTTGCATCGGCGCCGCGATATTGGGACCTTTGATAACGATTGCCATCAAGCATCGAGAGACCGCTGCGATGATTCATCAGGTTTCGGATCGTGATTGGATCGGATAAATTGGGATCAGCCGTGCTGAAATCGGGAATATGCCGGATCACCGGGTCATCGATTGAGAGTTTTCCTTCACCCTCAAGTTGCAAGACGACCAATGACGTAAAAGACTTCGTGACTGATGCGATCTGGAACGGTGTTTGTGGTGTGATACGCTCGCCTGATCCATCTGTTTGGCCGAAGCCGCGCAAATGCGTAGTCACTCCATTTTCAACTAACGCAACCGCGCCGCCGGGAGCATTGAGCCGTTCCATTCCCATTTGAATGAACGCATCAACTTCTTCCGCACTAGGCGAAGCCAACCTTGTCACTTGTCCCGAGGCTTGGATCGGAGAGAATGAGAGCAGCAAAATTGCTATGACGGCCTTCATCCATTGTATTTGATAGATCATCCAAACTATTCCCGGGTTATCTTGTGATATCCGCAAAGCTGCGCAGGAACACCTGAGGATAATGAGCTGAGAGTTCCAACACCCATGCGCCAATCGCGTGGAATCTTTCGCCAAATGCAGATACAGTCCATTCGCGAAGCGCGAATTGTGGGGATCAGATGCGGCTGAGATGGAAATTGGGGTTGGTCGGTTTGCTCACCGCCGCCGCGCTAGCAATTTTATTCACTCTACTGGCCGTTTACGATTCTGATCGCATGCCGTTTGGCCAACGTTTCGTATTTTGGTTTTCGACCATTGGTGCGGGTTTGGCAGCGGCAGCCCTTGTGGCACCGTTGATTTTTGGCCGCGTATTGCGAACGCGCGCGATTTCCGTCCAACTCATCGTTTTGGCGGCCTTAGCCAGCACTCCGGTACCATTCATTCTCTTAGGCTTTGATACTGGCTATCAGAGCAACTGGCCGATTTCCAACTGGATTCAGCAGTACCTTATGTCTTTCATTGTCGCAGCAATTATAGTGTTTGCTGGATACGCTGTATTGAAGAGCAGCGGCGCGTTGAGAGGTGCCGAACCTTCCAGTGAAGACGGGAAGGCCGCATCGATTCAAAAATTTCTGAAACGGTTACCACCACGATTCCAGGATGCAGAACTCTATGCCATATCGTCGGAGGATCATTATCTTCGCGTCCATACAGATATCGGCAATGAACTTATATTGATGCGTTTGTCCGATGCTGTGAACGAACTCATTGCTGTCGATGGAATACAAACTCATCGCTCATGGTGGGTTGCGAACCGCGGTGTTGCTGAAATCGTCAGAAATAACGGCAAACAGGCCGTACTGCTCCGATCTGGCCTTTCTGCACCCATTGCGCGCACGCGTACAAAATTGGTTCGTGAGGCACTTCTTTGATGACCCAATACCTTTTGCGTAATTGGGGGAATTGCATCTTGTTGTTCCCTAAATGCGCTTGAGGTCCGCTATCACCCTCACAACTGGACACTGGCATCCCAAATCGTTCTGACACAAACCAAACTATGGGAAGAACACGCTGCCACTATCCAATTTGCTGCCAGAGCCGCAAACTAATCCTGGCTAAAGCGCTGTGCGCCTGTGCGGGTACAAAGAACCTTTGTTAAATCGCCATTTGCATCCAGTTTTTGAAGTTGGTTCGTGCCGATCCGGCGATAGCGTTCGCCCTTTTTTACGCCTCGGGTGAAGGTCAGCAGGCGGCCTTTCAGCAGGTAAACTCCGCCGCCTTGCTCGCTGCTATAACTGGAGGCCGCGCCGAGCCGAAAGCCAGCATCTTCGATTACATCATAGGCCGCGCCTGTTGCATCGCCGGGCAGGGCGCATTGATAATTGCCCTGCGGCATGGTCGACAGCATGCCGCCGTCACCGCTGGCCTGGCCCACGGCTGCGCTAGGGTTTTGACCCAAACCTTGGCCACTTGCATGCGGGGTAACTACCGCGATTGCCGCTGCAAAAGCTGTTAATCCTATGACATAGCGCATTTTCATTTGGCCCCGTTATCATGCGGCATATGGGCGCACCACCGCGTTTACCATGTGATTGCTAATCATGCTCAGCTTTACCTCGCCTGAAGCCTCGGCTATGCGCGCAGCCGCAAGGTTGCCCAATCATCGGGCGCCTACCCATTTTTTCCGACAAGAAGGCACAATAGCCCCATGAAGATCAGCGGCGTCGATATCCGTCCGGGCAATATCCTGGAATATGAAAACGGCATCTGGAAAGTTGCCAAGATCCAGCACACTCAGCCTGGCAAGGGCGGGGCCTATATGCAGGTGGAAATGAAGAACCTGCAGGACGGGCGCAAAACCAACGTTCGCTTCCGCAGTGCGGACAGTGTTGAAAAGGTGCGGCTCGACACCAAGGAATTTCAGTTCCTCTACGAGGATGGCGACATGCTGGTCTTTATGGATCAGCAAAATTACGAGCAGATCATGCTGCCAAGCGACTTGCTGGGCGATGCGCGCCCATTCTTGCAGGATGGGATGCAGGTCCAGCTGGAACTGTGGGAAGAAAAGCCGATCTCGGTTCAGTTGCCAAACCAGATTGAGGCCGAGATTGTTGAGGCCGATGCGGTGGTGAAGGGGCAAACCGCCTCCTCTAGCTATAAGCCCGCCGTGCTCGATAATGGCGTGCGCATCATGGTGCCGCCGCATATCGGCGCTGGCACTCGCATCATCGTGGATGTTTACGAACAGACCTATGTCGGGAAAGCGGGCTAACTTCTCATGTCGATGTTTTCAGGCCTGATCCGCGTGATGGAGCGCGCCGCGCGCAAAGCGGGCGGGCGTTTGCGCCGTGATTTTGGCGAGGTGGAGCACCTTCAGGTCAGCCGCAAGGGCCCGGCGGACTTTGTCAGCAAGGCCGATATGCGCGCTGAGCGTACGCTTTATGACGAGCTGTTAAAGGCACGGCCCGGATGGGGCTTTGTGCTGGAAGAGGCGGGCATTATCGAAGGCGATCCCGATATGCCGCGTTGGATCATCGATCCTCTGGATGGGACCAGCAATTTCCTCCACGGCATTCCGCATTTCGCGATTTCGATTGCGGTGCAGGAACCGCGCCTTGGCGGCCCGGATGCGAAGGGCAATGCCTGGGGCGATGTGACGGCGGCGGTGATCTATCACCCGATTGAGGATCACACCTATTGGGCGGAGAAGACCCGCGGGGCGTGGCTGCAGGATGCGCGCCTGCGCGTCTCGGGACGCTCGCAGATGAGCGATGCCTTGATCGCGACGGGCATTCCGTTCGCGGGCCACGGCGATTTTGCCGAATGGAGCCGGATTTTCGGCGCCATCGGCCCAGAGGTCGCGGGCATCCGCCGCTTTGGCGCTGCGTCGCTCGACATGGCTTACGTAGCGCAGGGGCGCTTTGACGGCTTCTGGGAAAGCGGGCTGAACGATTGGGACACGGCGGCAGGATGCTTGCTGATCCGCGAAGCAGGCGGCTTCGTAAGCGATTTTCGCGGTCGCTCGGGTCCGATCCATTCCCAGCAAGTGCTGGCCGCGAACAATGGCCTGCATTCGAAGCTGCACAAGCTGCTGGCGAATTCACTGAAGTAAGCCTCTTGATGTGAGAGCGGGGCGCGGCTAACAGGCGCGCTTCACGATAGGCGTGCCCCTGTGGTGGAATTGGTAGACGCGCTCGACTCAAAATCGAGTTCCTAACGGAGTGCCCGTTCGAGTCGGGCCAGGGGCACCAAATTTTTGCAGAAAATTTGGTTTGTTTGTGTTCCGCAGCACATCCGTGCTGCGATATCCTCGGGCCTGACGGCCCTGCGGGCGGCCACAAGGGCCTTGCGGTCGCTGGCGCGACCGTGCTCCGCCACCAAGCCAATTACAAAGAACCAAGCATCATAGTGCCAGACCACTGGCCGGGAATGGTCCGGTCCGCGACCAGCGGACCGCAAGGGCGCATGCCCGCCCGAGCTTATGCGAGGATAGCCAAGTGAGCGGATGCGAACGCCGGCGCTTGAGCGCCAAACAAATAACTCATGCCACTAGCTCTCGTTCCCGATCCCATTCTCCAATTCCCATTCCTTCTTCCACCTCTCGCGCAGGTCGGTGAAGAATTGCAGGTTCGCTGCGCGGTTCTCCTCGCTGTGGCGCTCTTCGTATCGCTCCTGCTCCCACTCCTCCCGCAATTGGGCGCGCAGCTCAGCCTTGAGCGCCTCGTAGGCCGGATGGCCGGGGCGTAGCTCCCCGATCCATAGCGGTGCGGTAAACGGCCCCGCAGGAAGAACATCACCAGCGCCTCGTTATGGCGTGTCTCGGTGCCCAGCACCCTGCCGGAGGAGACGACCATACGCTCCTCGCCGGTGATAGCGCGGGTGAGGGCGGTCGCCTCCAACCGAGAGACCCCGCGGTCAATCGCCGCATCCCACGCCGCGCGGAAACTTTCCGCGCCGGGCCGCGCGCGCAATTTGTAGATCGCCTCCATCGATTTGCCGATGTGCCGCGCAGCGGCTGTGACAATGCCGGTCGCCGCAAGATGAGCGATGAATTCGCGTTGCAAGTCCGCAGTGATGGAATTGCGGCGAGGGCGGCTGTGCGGGACTGGGGTGAAGTCCAGCAAGGGGTCGTCCGGGGCAGGCGGAGCGGCTTCGAAAGCAACAGCAGAGGTGCCCTGGCGGGGGATGGCGCGTTTGTTGGTGAGTTTGGGAGGGTTAGTCATAGCCCAACGGGATTATGCACATTCCAGCAAGGTAGGAAAACGCTACGTGGCCGGGAATGGCTCGGTCCGCGACCAGCGGACCGCAAGGCCGACCGGCCGCCGCGGCTTATGCCGCGAAAGCCAAGGCGGACGGATGTCCGCCGCCCGGCGTTTGAGGGACCAAACAAATAACTCAGGCGTCGGGGCGCGAGATTGGTGGGTGGCACCAAGAGGCTGGGCGCAATCTCGATGGGTTGATCCAAGAGGGGAAGAGTTTTTGTTTTCCGCACGCCATCCGGCGCGCGATATCCTCGCTCACGCGCCTTTCAGGCGCATCGCTGCGGGCGGCCACAAGGGCCTTGCGGTCGCTAGCGCGACCGTGCTCCGCCACCAAGCCAGTGACAAAGCACCAAGCGTCAAAGGGCCAGGCCGCTAGCTGGGAATGGCTCGGTCCGCGACCAGCGGACCGCAAGGCCGACCGGCCGCCCGAGCTTATGCGAGGAGAGCCAAGGCGGACGGATGTCCGCCGCCCGGCGCTTGAGGGCGTAAAACAAATAACTCAGGCGTCGAGGCGCGAGATTGGTCGGAGGCGCCAAGGGGCTGGGCGCAATCTCGATGGGGTGATCCAAGAGGGACGGAGTTTTTGTGTTCCGCAGCACATCCGTGCTGCGATCTCCTCGCTCACACGGCCTAAAGGCCGCGTCGCTGCGGGCGGCCACAAGGGCCTTGCGGTCGCTGGCGCGACCGTGCTCCACGACCAAGGTAGCGTCCTTTAGTTCAGTGCATTAATGGCCTCTGACGAGGAGGGAAGCGGTCAATGAAATCGATGAGGTCCTTCGGTACCTTTTCCAAGTTGTGCGGCACCAAGGATATCTGAAATGGCAGTGAGTTTAACTCATCTAATGCCAACCGGAATGCGTCTTCGAATTGCTCGTCATTTTGGATTTGGGGCCCCTCAATCGCCAAGAAGACAGATCCTTCCTCCAAATTACGATTGTCGAGGTGATAGGAAAGGCGTTTCCTCCAATGAGCCCCGTAATCAAGCACGTGCAGCGGAGATTTATGTTTGAACGCAAGAGGTTTGATTGCCGCAGTTTTGAGACCGCGATGACCAAGTGGAAAGCGGAGAGGGACAATATCATCGTCTATTGTCAATGACTTGAAGTGCCGAACCCCTAGATCTCTAATTCCACGCCTGATGTTCTTAGTGAGTGCTGCTTCAGGGTCTTCAATCTTTTCAAATTCACGGCGGACAAATCGGTCGAACAGATCATCAGCGATCTGATCGAGGCCCGCGTCACTTTTGATTACTCTAGGAGCGCTGAAGAGGATGCTTGACTCGCGCGTGCCGAGCAAATCTGAAAATTGCTCAATGGCGGACCGATTGAAAGTCTCTGGGACGAATTCGATCATCCGAGGTAACTCGACACGCAAACCTTCGATGGCGTGAGAATATGCGTTGTGCGCTTGAGGGTCAAAAAAGTGACCGATACGGGCGAAGCGTTTCCTTGCTAACCGAAACCTAGCTGCATCGCTCGCTACGTCAAAAACGACGATGCCAATATTGGCAAACTCGCCCGTTTCAGCGTATGGGCGGAAGCGGATAATGGAATAGCGATAAATGCCGCTCATATCATTTCGTCCCAAAAATCCTGTTTCTCTGAACGACGCAGTGCATCCAAGATTCGTTCCTCAATATCTGGTTCGGCTTCTTGCCATTCGATTGGTAAAGAAGCGATAATATCAGGCACCGCTAAGATAGCTGCTGCGAATTCTGCTTCGAGTTCCTGCTTAAACACCAAGTTCTCATGCTCGTCCAGCCATGCTTTCCGGCAGGCATGGACTTTGATTTCGTCTGGAGTGTAGCTGTCCGAGAACGCTAGGTTATGATCTATCACCAAGAGATCGCCGCATTTCAAATCGATCAGTAAGTTTGGGTTGCCTCCGAGTTCTGTAAGTGAACGGTCCCCATTTTGAATCCAATGGTCGAAAGCGTATATCTTCGCGAGCAAATGCTGGTCTAAATGGACTAAGCTAGATGTCGTAATTGGAATTGTAGGTTCATGCCAGAAGGATGCAAAGGCGCGGCCCTCTCCAATTGCGCTTGCAAATTCGGGGTCGCTAACAGCTTTCACTAACTCTTGATCAACAAATGAAATTGCAAAAGCAGGAATCGGGAGGTCGAGCGTTTGACCCAATTTTGCGCATACGGCCTCGCTGACAAGACCTTTGATCAAGGCACCTTTGCCTTTCACAGCATAAAGTAAATCATCTTCTAGGCGACATCTGAATGGTGTGGTCATCCCAGAGTCAATTTTGTCTAAGACTTCAACAACGTTGTATTGATCAAACAAGGATATTCGTCCCCTTTAATTTAGCCGTGGTAATAGAGGAATGCCGCTACTTGGCAAACCTCAGGCTGAGATCACAACCCTTGACCCCCGCGCCACCCCCGCTAAAGGCGCGCTCATCCGAGGCGTGCTGCGTGCACACCCCCGGCTAAATAGAGCTGAACATTGCCGGTTAAGTCCCGGAGGCCTCGCTCGCTTGAGCTAGGCCTTTTCTATTTGCTCTTCTGTCGTTTGTTATCCTGAAACGAGTTCAGGATGACGGAATGATGGAAGGGTTGGGGCGGCCGTCAAAGTAACCCGGTGCTTTGTTACCGGGTGGAGTGTTTCAGTTTGTTTCTGCGCACCGCGTGGGCGGCCCGTCATACTTCGACAGGCTCAGCACGAACGGGCCGCTTGAACGAACTTCACTTCACCTGACCAGCCAAGCGCCTGCCTCAGCGGCAGGGACCGAGCCCCTTCATGCGGAAGTGGCAGCCGGTTTCGCGCCTGCGAAGGGGCATCCTGATCCGGTAATCCCGCCGGATCAGAATAAAAGGTGAAGGTATTCAATGCCTACGATTAACCAGCTGGTCCGCAAGGGCCGCGTTCCGCAGAAGGCCAAGTCCAAGGTCCCTGCGATGGAAGCAAACCCGCAGAAGCGCGGCGTTTGCACACGCGTTTATACAACGACGCCAAAGAAGCCGAACTCCGCTCTGCGTAAGGTTGCCAAGGTGCGCCTGACGAACCAGCGCGAAGTCATCTCCTACATTCCGGGCGAAGGCCACAACCTCCAGGAACACAGCGTTGTGCTGATCCGTGGCGGCCGTGTGCGCGATCTTCCCGGTGTGCGTTACCACGTCCTGCGCGGCGTGCTCGACACACAAGGGGTCAAGGACCGCAAGCAGAGCCGTTCGAAGTACGGCGCGAAGCGGCCTAAATGATTGGTGCGCCTGTCCGCGGGCTGAGGGCTTGCGGGTAGGTTTTGAGTTTTCTTGGGTGCGGTCAACATATCCATGTTGACCTCGGTGCCAGCCCATCTCGCATTTTATCTCTTGGCCCAAACCACCTGATGTCCGAATTTTCGGGTGGTTGGCCAAAGGGAAATAACGCGGAGACGGGCCGGAACCGCCCCAAACTCCAGAGGAGTTTTTAAATATGTCACGTCGTCGTAGGCCCGAAAAGCGGGTTATCTTGCCGGATCCCAAGTTTGGTGATCAGGTTCTGTCGAAGTTCATGAACAACCTGATGCTGGACGGTAAGAAGTCCACCGCAGAAGGTATTGTTTATTCAGCGCTTGATACGGTTGAGGCGAAGGCCAAGACCGATCCGCTTCAGGTTTTCCATGATGCGATCAACAACATCAAGCCGCAGGTCGAAGTGCGCAGCCGCCGTGTTGGTGGTGCGACGTACCAGGTTCCTGTCGAAGTGCGCCCAGAGCGCGCTCAGGCATTGGCGCTGCGTTGGATGATCTCGGCTGCTCGCGGTCGTCCGGAAACCACCATGAGCGCGCGCCTTTCCGGCGAGCTGATGGATGCGGCCAACAACCGCGGCAATGCGGTGAAGAAGCGTGAAGATACGCACCGGATGGCTGATGCCAACCGCGCGTTCTCGCACTACCGCTGGTAACATGGGTGGCGGTAGGACTTACCGCTGTCATAAACGTCACTATATGGGGGTGACATTGGTTCACCCCCACAAACCTATCCGAGGAATTTGATATGGCCCGCGAGTATCCGCTGGAGCGCTATCGCAATATCGGCATCATGGCTCACATCGATGCTGGTAAGACGACTACGACCGAACGCATCCTGTATTACACCGGAAAGTCCTACAAGATTGGCGAAGTGCATGATGGCGCTGCGACCATGGACTGGATGGAGCAAGAACAAGAGCGCGGCATCACGATTACGTCCGCTGCGACGACCTGTTTCTGGAACCCGGAAGATCCGACGATGGATCCCAAGAGCGATCCGAAAGAGCTGCGTAAGACGCCTGAGCACCGGATCAACATCATTGATACGCCTGGCCACGTTGACTTCACGATTGAAGTTGAACGTTCGCTGCGCGTGCTTGATGGCGCGGTTGCATGCTTTGACGGTGTTGCTGGGGTGGAGCCTCAGTCGGAAACCGTTTGGCGCCAGGCCGACAAGTACAAAGTTCCCCGGATGTGCTTCATTAATAAGTTGGACCGCACCGGCGCCGACTTTAAGTACTGCGTGAACTCGATCATTGAGCGTCTCGGTGCGACACCGGCTGTGCTGTATCTGCCAATCGGTATTGAAGCCGATTTGACGGGTTTGGTCGACCTGGTGAACCAGCGTTCGATCACTTGGAAGAATGAAGATCTCGGTGCGGAATACGTCTATGATGATATTCCCGCGGACATGGCCGACGAAGCGGCTGAATACCGTGAGAAGCTGATCGAGCTTGCCGTTGAGCAAGACGATGACGTGATGGAAGCGTACCTTGAAGGCACCGAGCCTGATGCGGTTACGCTGAAGAAGCTGATCCGTAAGGGGACGCTCAACCAGAGCTTCGTTCCTGTGCTTTGCGGCTCCGCGTTTAAGAACAAGGGCGTTCAGCCTCTGCTCGACGCTGTCGTCGACTACATGCCGAGCCCGCTCGACGTGGAAGCGATTAAGGGTGTTAAGCCTGATAGTGACGAAGAAGATTCTGCGCGCATCCGACGATGCCGTGCCGTTCGCGGCGCTGGCATTTAAGGTCATGAACGATCCATTCGTTGGCTCGCTCACCTTTACCCGCATCTATTCCGGTGAACTTGCGAAGGGCACCGTCTTGAACTCTGTGAAGGGCAAGAAGGAAAAGATCGGCCGTATCCTCGAAATGCACTCCAATGATCGTAAGGACATCGAAGAAGCATTCGCGGGCGATATTGTCGCATTGGCCGGCATGAAGGCGACCACCACTGGTGATACGCTTTGCGATCCAGCCCACCCGATCATTCTTGAGCGGATGGAATTCCCGGATCCGGTTATCGAATTGTCTGTGGAGCCGAAGACCAAGGCTGACCAAGAGAAGATGGGTGTTGCGCTCAATCGCTTGGCTGCCGAGGATCCTAGCTTCCGCGTTACGACTGACCACGAAAGCGGTCAGACGATCATCAAGGGCATGGGCGAGCTTCACCTCGACATTCTCGTTGATCGTATGAAGCGTGAGTTCAAGGTCGAAGCGAATGTTGGTGCGCCGCAGGTGGCTTATCGTGAATCGCTGGGCCGCGAAATCGCTGTTGATTACACCCATAAGAAGCAATCGGGTGGCACCGGGCAGTTTGCCCGTGCCAAGGCGACCTTCACTCCGGGTGAGCGCGGTCAAGGCATCGTGTTCGAGGACAGCATCAAGGGCGGTAATATTCCTAAGGAATACATCCCGTCGCTTGAGAAGGGCATCCGTGAGCAAGCCGACAGTGGTTATCTCATTGGCTTCCCGATCATCGATTTCACCATCCATCTCACAGATGGTGCGTTCCACGATGTCGACTCGTCCACCGTGGCGTTTGAAATCTGCGGCAAGGGCGCAATGCGCGAAGCAGCAGAGCGTGGTGGCATCAAACTACTTGAGCCAGTTATGAAGGTTGAAGTGGTGACTCCGGAAGATTATCTGGGTGACGTCATCGGTGATCTCAACAGCCGCCGCGGTCAGATCCAAGGCACAGATAGCCGGGGCAATGCCCAAGCTGTCGAAGCAATGGTTCCGCTCGCAAACATGTTCGGTTACGTGAACGAGCTTCGCTCATTCAGCCAGGGCCGCGCGCAATACTCCATGCAGTTCAGTCACTATGACGAAGTGCCGGCAAGTGTTGCACAGGAAGTCAAAGAGAAGCTTGCTTAAGCTGATCGCAGGGTCTAGGGGCTGCGCCTGATTCAGCGGGCGCGCCTTTTCCCCGTAGGAATTCATTTTAGATAGAAGGTTAAGACGAGACATGGCGAAGGAAAAATTCGAGCGGAACAAGCCGCACTGCAACATCGGCACCATTGGTCACGTTGACCATGGTAAAACCACCCTGACTGCTGCGATCACCAAAGTGATGGCTGAAGCTTCGGGCGGCGAAGCTGTTGACTTTGCAAACATCGATAAGGCTCCGGAAGAGCGCGAGCGCGGGATCACGATCTCTACCGCTCACGTTGAATACGAAACCGATGCGCGTCACTACGCACACGTCGACTGCCCAGGTCACGCTGACTATGTTAAGAACATGATCACTGGTGCGGCGCAAATGGACGGCGCGATCCTGGTTGTGAACGCAGCCGACGGCCCAATGCCACAAACTCGCGAGCACATCCTGCTTGCGCGCCAGGTTGGTGTTCCGGCTCTGGTTGTTTACATGAACAAGGTTGACCAGGTCGACGACGAGGAAATCCTCGAACTCGTTGAAATGGAAGTTCGTGAGCTGCTCAGCGAGTATGGCTTTGACGGTGACAACATCGCGATCACTAAGGGTTCTGCTCTTGCTGCTCTCGAAGGTCGTGACGATGCAATCGGTTCTGAGTCGATCAAGGCTCTGATGGCGTCTGTTGACGAGCACATCCCACAGCCAGACCGTCCAGTGGATCAGGACTTCCTGATGCCAATCGAGGACGTGTTCTCGATCTCTGGTCGCGGTACTGTTGTGACTGGCCGTGTTGAAACCGGTAAGGTCAATGTCGGTGACGAAGTTGAAATCGTCGGTATCAAGGACACTTCCAAGACAACCGTGACCGGCGTTGAAATGTTCCGCAAGCTGCTCGACTCGGGTGAAGCCGGCGATAACATCGGCGCACTGATCCGCGGCGTTGGCCGTGAAGAAGTTGAGCGTGGTCAGGTTCTTTGTAAGCCTGGCTCGGTTAGCCCGCACACTGAATTCGAAGCGAACGTTTACGTTCTTTCGAAGGACGAGGGTGGCCGTCACACGCCATTCTTCGCGAACTACCGTCCACAGTTCTACTTCCGCACCACCGACGTGACCGGCGAAGTGATCCTCCCAGAGGGCACCGAGATGGTAATGCCGGGTGATGACGTGACGATCAACGTTAAGCTGATCGCTCCAATTGCTATGGACCAAGGTCTCCGCTTCGCGATCCGCGAAGGCGGCCGTACCGTTGGTTCGGGCGTGGTTGCTAAGATCACCAAGTAAGCGTTTCGCGCTTCTTATAAGGTGCAGCGATAAAGAGTGGCCCGGTTCTCTCAGCGAGAGCCGGGTCCTTTTTATGTGAGGTGAGTTGCACGTTAGGCGCGCTCAAATGCATGCTTTTGGAAGGCGGTTTTTTATGACCGCAATTCAGGGGTTGCCACAGGGCGGGTCTCTCCTTATACGCGCCTCCACAGGCCGAGGATCTCGTTCGCGGCAACGCAATTTTATAAGGCCGCCCGTTCCGGGAAACCGGAGATAAGCGGGGCGGGCCTTTTCTTTTTTGAGAGGCGTAAAAACCTCTTTGGCTCTTTCGCATTGGTACAGGTAATGGAAGCTCAGAATATCCGTATTCGCCTTAAGGCGTTCGATCACCGCGTTCTTGACCAGGCAACTGGTGAGATTGCAGAGACAGCACGTCGTACGGGTGCTCTTATTCGTGGCCCCATTCCTATGCCAACGCGCATCGAGAAGTTCACCGTGAACCGCGGCCCGCACATCGACAAAAAGTCACGCGAGCAGTTCGAGGTGCGCACCTTCAAGCGGTTGCTCGATATCGTGCAGCCTAACGCTCAGACCGTCGACGCTTTGATGAAGCTTGACCTGGCTGCTGGTGTGAATGTTGAGATTAAGCTCGCTTAATCTACCGCCCTGCGTTAGTGGGGCGAGGTCTTCGGTACGGACCATCATAAACTGACCGAGAGTTTCGGGGCACTTATGGCCCCGCTAGCATTCTCCCGAAACGGAAAATGCCGGCAAGACATAGGGATACCGCCGGTATTGTCTTTGGACTACGCCGGGTCTGCGTCCCCCGTCTCGCTCAACCGGCCATGTGGCTGCGCGAGCATTCAGCCCGGACGGGGCGATGCATAAAATCTGGGTTGAATGGATCTGTCTGTTTTGGGCGGGTTCGCAAGCACTTTGGGATGGGCCCTGAGTGCCTCTGTTTAGGAGTTTTGACGATGCGCACTGGCGTGATCGCAAAGAAAGTCGGGATGACCCGCCTGTTCCAGGACGATGGGCGTCACGTTCCCGTGACTGTTCTCGCACTGGAAGATTGTCAGGTTGTCTCGCACCGCACCGCAGAGCGTGATGGCTATTTCGCTGTCCAGCTCGGCGCAGGTACTGCGAAACAAAAGAATGTAGCCAAGCCACAGCGTGAGCATTTCGCGAAAGCGGAAGTCGCGCTGAAGAAGCAGGTTGCTGAATTCCGGGTCGAAAACGAAGAGGGCCTTGTCCCTGTTGGTGCTACTATCAGCGCTGATCACTTCCTGGCTGGCCAAAGGGTCGACATCACCGGTCACACTCAGGGTAAAGGCTTTGCTGGCGCCATGAAGCGTTGGGGTTTTGGCGGTTTGCGCGCCACCCACGGTGTTTCGATCTCTCACCGTTCGCACGGTTCGACGGGTAACCGTCAGGATCCGGGCCGCGTGTTTAAGGGTAAGAAGATGGCTGGTCACATGGGTGACCGTCAGCGTACCCAGCAAAACCTCGAAGTTGTCCGTACGGACGCTGAGCATGGTTTGCTCTTCATCAAGGGTTCGGTCCCTGGTTCGAAGAATGGCTGGTTGCTGGTTCGCGACGCTGTGAAGCTTGCAATGCCTGACGATCTTCCATTCCCAGGCGCTGTTATTGAAACCGCCGCACCAGCTGCTGAAGCAGCTGCGCCGGTTGAAGCTGCTGCTGACACCCCTGCTGCTGAGGCCGAAACGCCTGCGGCTGATGAAAACAAGGAGGGCTGAGACCATGAAAGTCAAAGTCCAGAAAATCGACGGGAAGGCTTCGGGCGACATCACTCTCAATGATGATGTGTTCGGTGTAACTCCGCGGGCCGACATTCTGCACCGGGTTGTGACCTGGCAGCTGGAAAATCGCCGTGCGACTGCTCGTCCAACGCGTGAGCGCTCGGATGTGGCTCGCACTGGTAAGAAGTTTGGTGCGCAAAAGGGTTCAGGCGGCGCTCGTCACGGTGCTCGTTCTGCTCCGATCTTCATCGGTGGTGGTAAAGCGCACGGTGCACGCAAGCGTGACTTCAGCCAGTCGCTGAACAAGAAAATTCGCGCACTCGGCCTTAAGATGGCTCTTTCCAGCAAGGCGAAGGACGGCTTGGTCGTTCTCGACAGCCTTGCGATGAAAGAGGCCAAGACGAAGGTGCTCAAAGGGCATCTCGAGAAGGCTGGTTGGGCTGGCAAGGTGCTGGTCATTGACGGTGACAGCATTGACGACGGCTTCAAGAAGGCCGCTGGCAACCTGCCAGGTATCAACGTGATGCCGGCAGCTGGCGCGAATGTTTATGACATTTTGAACCACGACACGCTGGTCCTCACCAAGGATGCGGTCGAAAAGTTGGAGGCGCGCTTCAATGGCTAAAAAGCAAGAAGTTGATGCCCGTCACTATGACGTGATCTTGGCCCCGCACATCACCGAGAAGTCTACGCTTCTTTCGGAGAACAACGCGGTGGTTTTCAAGGTGGCACTTGATGCGACCAAGCCGCAGATCAAAGAAGCGGTTGAAGCGATCTACGACAAGAAGGTCACTTCGGTTAATACCATCGTGACCAAGGGCAAGACCAAGCGCTGGAAGGGTAAACCTTACAAGCGCATCGACGTGAAAAAAGCGATCGTTACCCTCGTTGAGGGTGAAATGATCGATATCACTAGCGGTATCTGAGGCGGATCATGGCACTCAAGAATTATAAACCGACGAGCCCCGCACGCCGCGGCCTCATCCTCGTCGACAAGACCAGCCTCTGGAAGGGCAAGCCGGTCAAGTCGCTCACGGAAGGCAAGCGTAAGTCCGGTGGCCGGAACAACAAAGGTCATGTCACTTCGCGTGGCATCGGCGGCGGTCACAAGCAAAAGTACCGCTTCATCGATTTCAAACGTCGGAAGTGGGATGTTCCTGCGACCGTCGAGCGGATCGAATATGACCCGAACCGTACGGCTTTCATCGCGCTTCTGAAATATGAAGATGGCGAGCAAGCTTACATTCTCTGCCCTCAGCGTCTTGATGTTGGTGCAACGGTTGTGGCTGGCGAGAAGACCGATACGAAGCCTGGCAACGCCATGCTTCTGGGTCAGATGCCGGTTGGTACGATCTGCCACAATGTTGAGATGAAGCCGGGCAAGGGCGGTCAAATCGCTCGCTCTGCTGGTGCTTATGTCCAACTGGTCGGTCGTGACCGCGGCATGGTCATTGCGCGCCTCAACTCTGGTGAGCAGCGTTACCTGCGGGCCGATTGCATGGGTACAGTTGGTGCGGTGTCGAACCCCGACAACCAAAACCAAAACCTGGGCAAGGCTGGTCGCCGCCGCTGGATGGGCATCAAGCCGCTGACGCGCGGTGTCGCTAAGAACCCAGTCGATCACCCCCACGGTGGTGGTGAAGGCCGGACGTCTGGTGGCCGTCACCCGGTTACCCCATGGGGTAAGCCGACCAAGGGTGCCCGCACTCGTAAAAACAAGCAGACGGATAAGATGATTATCCGTTCGCGCCACGCCAAGAAGAAGAGGTAAGACACGATGGCACGTTCCGTCTGGAAAGGTCCTTTCGTCGAGCTCAGCCTTCTGAAGAAGGCGGAGGACGCACAAGAGGCAAACAATACGAAGCCGATCAAAACCTGGTCGCGTCGTTCTACGATTTTGCCACAATTCGTTGGTCTGACGTTCAACGTCTACAATGGCCACAAGTTCATCCCGGTCTCGGTTTCCGAGGAAATGGTCGGGCACAAGCTTGGTGAATTTTCGCCTACGCGGACATTCCCTGGCCACGCTGCCGACAAGAAGGGTAAACGCTAATGGGCAAGGCTAAATCACCGCGCCGTGTTGGCGATAACGAGGCTCTGGCTGTCGGCACGTCCATTCGTGGTTCCGCGCAAAAGCTGAACCTCGTGGCGCAGCAAATTCGCGGCAAGAAGGTCGAAGAGGCTCTCAACATCCTCACCTTCTCGAAGAAGGCTATGGCCAAGGATGCGACGAAAGTTCTCGCATCGGCAATCGCTAACGCGGAAAACAACCACAATCTCGACGTCGACGCGCTCGTCGTTGCTGAGGCTTCGGTCGGTAAAGCGATTACCATGAAGCGGTTCCACACACGTGGCCGTGGTAAATCGACCCGCATCCTGAAGCCATTCAGCAAGCTGCGCATCGTAGTTCGCGAAGAGGAAGAGGCGTAAGATGGGTCAGAAGAGTAATCCGATCGGTCTGCGTCTGCAGATCAACCGTACTTGGGACAGCCGTTGGTACGCCGAAGGGCGTGACTATGCCGGTCTGCTCAAGGAAGATATTGAGATCCGCAAGTTCATCATCAAATCGCTGCCGCAAGCTGCGATTTCCAAGGTGGTGATCGAGCGTCCAGCAAAGCTTTGCCGCATCTCGATCTATGCTGCCCGTCCCGGTGTTATCATCGGTAAGAAGGGTGCGGACATCGAGAAGCTGCGCGCCAAGCTGGCGACGATGACTTCGAGCGAAGTGAAGCTGAACATCGTTGAGATCCGCAAACCGGAAATCGATGCGAAGCTCGTTGCTCAAGGCGTAGCTGATCAGCTCATTCGCCGTGTGGCCTTCCGCCGCGCGATGAAGCGTGCCGTTCAGTCCGCTCTGCGTCTCGGCGCAGAAGGCATCAAGATCACATGTGGTGGCCGTTTGGGCGGAGCAGAGATTGCGCGCGTTGAATGGTACCGTGAAGGCCGTGTGCCGCTGCACACGCTGCGTGCCAACATCGATTATGCCGAAACCGAAGCGCTGACCGCTTACGGGATCATCGGCATCAAGTGCTGGATCTTCAAAGGCGAGATCCTCGCTCATGATCCAACCGCGCAGGATCGCCTGATGATGGAAGCTCAGACTTCCGGCGTCCGGCCGGCTCGCTGAGGTAGGTAGAGACAATGCTGCAACCGAAGAAAACCAAATTTCGCAAGGCCTTTAAGGGCAAGATCAAGGGCGACGCCAAAGGCGGTACGACTTTGAATTTTGGCTCCTATGGTCTGAAGGCCCTTGAGCCTGAGCGGATCACCGCGCGTCAGATCGAAGCGGCTCGCCGTGCGATCACGCGTCACATGCGCCGTCAAGGTCGCCTCTGGATCCGTGTGTTCCCTGATGTGCCAGTGTCCAAGAAGCCTGCCGAAGTTCGTCAGGGTAAGGGCAAGGGCTCCGTTGAATTCTGGGCTGCTCGCGTAAAGCCGGGCCGTATCCTGTTCGAACTCGACGGTGTCCCAGGCAAGATCGCTGCTGAAGCGTTTGAGCGTGCGGCCATGAAGCTGCCAATCAAGACCAAGGTCGTTGCTCGTCTGGGCGACACCTCTCACCTGGGAGGCAAATGATGGCTAAAGGTAGTATCGCTGTCGAAGATCTTCGCACCAAGACCGACGATCAACTCTCCGCTGAGCTCACCGAGTTGAAGCGTGAGCAGTACAATCTGCGGTTCCAGGCTGCGACTAACCAGCTCGAAGCTCCAGCTCGGATCAAGCAAGTGCGCCGCACGATTGCTCAGATCAAGACGCTGCAGAACGAGCGCGCAGCAGCCGCTGCGAAGGCTTAAGGAGTAGACAATGCCAAAACGTATTCTGATCGGCTCTGTCACCTCCGACAAGACCGACAAGACCGTGACCGTGAAGGTCGAACGCAAGGTGAAGCACCCATTGTACGGGAAGATCATCCGCCGTTCGAAGAAGTATCACGCTCACGACGAAAAGAACGAATTTGCCGTTGGTGATGTTGTGCGGATCGAGGAGACGAAACCTATCTCCAAGACCAAGACCTGGATCGTAAAAGACCGGGTTACCGCAGGCGGAACCCAAGCGGTCGAAGCTGATCTCGATGTCGAGGCAGCCGGTAACTGATTGAATTGATCCTCGCTTTGGCGGGGACACGCGTAGGAACTGCCGGACTGGTTTCGGCAAGCCAATGAGAAGGAAACGGATCAATGATCCAGATGCAATCCAATCTCGACGTCGCGGACAACAGCGGCGCAAAACGCGTCCAGTGCATTAAAGTGCTGGGCGGGTCTAAGCGCCGGTTTGCCTCCGTGGGCGACGTGATCGTGGTTTCCGTGAAGGAAGCTCAGCCACGCGCTAAGGTGAAGAAGGGCGATGTCCATCGCGCTGTCATCGTGCGCACGAAGAAGGACGTTCGCCGCCCAGATGGCAGCGTGATCCGCTTCGACAGCAACGCCGCTGTGCTGGTCAACAAGAGCGAAGAGCCAATCGGTACTCGTATCTTTGGCCCAGTGGTCCGCGAACTTCGCGGCCGCGGCTTCATGAAGATCATCAGCCTTGCGCCGGAGGTGCTCTAATGGCCGCTGCTAAGATCAAGAAGGGCGACAGCGTCGTCGTGCTTTCGGGTAAGGACAAGGGCCGCACCGGCACTGTCCAAAAGGTCATGCCGAAAGATGGCAAGATCGTTGTCGAAGGCATCAACGTGGCTGCCCGCCACCGCAAACCAAGCCAGCAAAACCCGCAAGGTGGGATCGATCGCTTCGAAGCGCCGATGAACATCTCCAAGGTTGCACTGGCAGATCCTAAGGATGGCAAGCCAACCCGCGTCCGTTTCGAAGAAAAGGACGGCAAGAAGGTTCGCGTTGCTGTGAAGAGTGGAGAGACCATCGATGGCTGATGCATACACTCCGCGCCTGAAGGCGAAGTATGACGACCAGATCGTCAAGGCGATGACCGAGAAGTTCGGTTATAAGAACCGTCTTGAAGTTCCTAAGATCGCAAAGATCACACTCAACATGGGTGTGGGCGAGGCGAGCCAGGACAAAAAGAAAGTTCAAATCGCAGCTGAAGAGATGACCCTGATTGCCGGCCAAAAGCCAGTGATCACCAAGGCGAAGAAATCAATCGCTCAGTTTAAACTGCGCGAAGGCATGCCAATCGGTTGCAAGGTTACCCTGCGCCGTGACCGTATGTTTGAATTCCTCGACCGTCTGGTCACCGTTGCAATGCCACGCATCCGCGATTTTCGCGGGTTGAACGCCAAGTCGTTCGACGGCCGTGGCAACTACGCAATGGGCCTCAAGGAGCAGATCGTGTTCCCTGAGATCAGCTACGACAAGATCGATAAGGTGCGCGGCATGGATATCATTGTCACCACCACCGCAAAGACTGACGAAGAGGCACGCGAATTGCTGCGTCTGCTCGGCTTCCCTTTCCAGGGTGAAGCCAATCCGTCTGAAGAAAAGGCCGCAGCGTGAGCTGCGTGTCGCAACGACTAGAGAAGAGAGCTTAAGTCCAATGGCGAAACTGAGTTCGATCAATAAGAATGAGCGTCGTAAGAAGCTCGTTAAGAAGTACGCAGACAAGTACGCTAAGCTGAAGGCGATTTCGAAGGACACTTCACTCGACGAGAGTGAACGTCTGGTAGCGCGCTTGAAGATGGCGGAACTCCCGCGCAACGGGAACCCAACGCGGGTTCGCAATCGCTGTGCGACCACCGGCCGCCCACGCGGCTACTACCGCAAGTTCGGCATCAACCGCATTGAATTGCGCAATCTTGGTAACAAGGGTCTGATCCCTGGCCTTACCAAGTCGAGCTGGTGAGGAGCTGATAGATGGCTATGACCGATCCATTGGGTGATATGCTCACCCGCATCCGCAACGGACAGCAGGCAAAGAAGGATTCTGTCCTTTCGCCAGCGTCTAAGCTGCGTGCAAACGTTCTCGAAGTGCTGACCCGTGAAGGCTACATCCGTGGCTATAGCGAAGACGCCTCGGGCAAGCACCCGGCGTTGCGGATTGAGCTGAAATATTTCGAAGGCGAGCCTGCTATCAAGCACGTAAGCCGCGTCTCTAAGCCTGGCCGCCGCGTCTATTCGGGTTCGAAAGAGCTTCCGACTGTACGTAACGGCCTTGGCATCACCATCGTCTCGACACCGCGCGGTGTGCTTTCGGATAATGAAGCACGTGATAGCAACGTCGGCGGCGAAGTGCTGGCGGAGGTGTTCTGATGAGCCGTATTGGCAAAAAAGCTGTCGCCATCCCTAGCGGGGTGACCGCCAGCATCGAGAATGGCACGCTGAGCGTGAAGGGCCCTAAAGGCACTCTCACTCTGGGCCTCTCCGACCTCATTTCCTATAAGGTTGAGGGCGACGAGATCCAGGTGAACCCAGCCAATGACAGCAAGCAAGCACGCTCTTTCTGGGGCATGCAGCGTACGCTGGTTTCAAACTTGGTTGAGGGTGTGACCGAGGGTTTCTCCAAGACGCTTGAGATTTCAGGTGTTGGTTATCGTGCGAAGGCTCAGGGCAAGTCCCTGAAGTTGGAACTCGGTTTCAGCCACGATGTAAACATCGATGTGCCTGAAGGTATCGAAGTGAAGACGCCTGATCAGACCACGGTCGAGATTTCCGGCATCGACAAGCAGGCCGTTGGCCAGCTTGCCGCTGAAATCCGCCGTTGGCGTAAGCCTGAGCCGTATAAGGGCAAGGGTATCAAGTATCGCGGCGAGTATGTCTTCCGCAAGGAAGGGAAGAAGAAGTAAGATGGCTAAGCTTTCCCTGTTTGAACGCCGCCGCCGCCGGGTGCGCACCGCACTGCGGACGCGTGCTGGCGATCGTCCTCGCTTGTCGGTGCACCGCACTGGTCGTCATATCTATGCTCAGATCATCAATGATGCTGATGGTCGCACTGTGGCTGCTGCATCTACTCTGGGCGGCAAGAAGTCTGGCGCAAATGTCGATGCCGCTGCTCAAGTGGGCAAGGATATCGCCGCTGCCGCCAAGAAGGCTGGCGTGACCACTGTCGTGTTTGATCGCGGCGGGTTCCTGTTTCATGGCCGCGTGAAAGCGCTGGCCGATGCCGCTCGCGAAGGCGGGCTGGAGTTCTGATGATGGCTGACGACAAGAAAACTGAAGCGCCTGCTGAAGAGGCCAAGACCGAAGAAACTGCAGCACCTGCAGCGGAAGCGGCTCCGGCTGCTGAAGAAGCGAAAACTGAAGAAGCTGCTGCTGCTCCGGCAGAGGCGGCTCCAGCTGAAGCACCTGCAGAAGCTCCGGCGAAAACCGATGCTCCTCAACAACGCGAAGGCCGCGGTCGTGGCCGTGGCGGCGACAATCGCGGCGGTGGCCGTGGTCGCGGTGGCCGTGACAATCGTCGCGGCAAGCGTGAAGAGGAAGATGACGGCATCATCGAGAAGCTGGTGCACATCAATCGCGTCTCTAAAACGGTGAAGGGTGGTAAGCGTTTTGGCTTTGCTGCGCTCGTCGTTGTGGGTGATGGCGCGGGCCGCGTTGGCTTTGGCCACGGTAAGGCTCGCGAAGTTCCAGAGGCGATCACCAAAGCAACCGCAGCCGCTCGTAAGAAGATGGTCCGCGTTCCGCTCAAAGAAGGCCGCACTCTGCACCATGACGCCAAGGGCCGTTTCGGCGCTGGCAAAGTTACCGTGCGTACGGCACCTCCGGGTACCGGCATCATTGCTGGTGGTCCAATGCGTGCCGTCTTTGAAAGCCTGGGCGTTGCAGACGTTGTGACCAAATCGGTCGGTTCGTCCAACCCCTATAACATGATCCGCGCCACCTTTGACGCGCTGACCAACCAGACTTCACCGAAGTCTGTCGCTCAGCGCCGGGGCAAGAAGGTCGCTGACCTTTTGGGCCGTGGTGGTTCAAGCGAGGTGGAAGCAGAAGCTGAAGCCGCGGCGATTGTGGAGTAAGACCAATGGCTGCTAAGAAAACTATCAAGATCAAACAGATCGGTTCGCCGATCCGTCGCCCCGAAGGTCAGCGTAAGATCCTGATCGGCCTGGGCCTTAACAAGATGCATAAAGTTGTCGAGCGTCAGGATACTCCTGAAGTTCGCGGCGCGGTCGCAAAGATCCCGCATCTGGTTGAAGTGGTTGACTAAAATATTTGAGGCCTCGCTCGGTGCGGGGCCTCACTCTTTCAGCGCGAACAAAAGCGAAAGCGAGTGCACACATGAAACTCAATGACATCCGTGACAATGAAGGCGCCCGTAAAGGACGCATGCGCAAGGGCCGTGGTATCGGTTCTGGCAAAGGCAAAACCGCTGCGCGCGGTCAGAAGGGCCAAAAGAGCCGTTCCGGCGTAGCGATCAAGGGCTTTGAAGGCGGCCAAATGCCGCTTCACATGCGCCTGCCAAAGCGCGGCTTCAACAATCCATTCGGCAAAGATTTTGCAGAGATCAACATTGGCATGGTCCAAAAGTTCATCGATGCAAAAAAGCTCGACGGCAAAAAAGCCATCGACGAAGCGGCTCTGCGTGAAGCAGGCTTGGTTCGCGGCGGCAAAGACGGTGTTCGTTTGCTCGGCAAGGGCGAACTCAAAGCCAAGGTCAAATTCGTCGTTGCTGGTGCGTCTAAGGGCGCAGTAGAAGCGGTTGAAAAGGCCGGCGGCAGCGTCGAAGTTGTTGTAGTGAAGAAGCCTTCGGGCAAGCCGAACCCTGAAAAAGGGGCGGCAAAAAGCAAATAATGCGGGTATTGGTGAGCGAGGGGTTCGACATTCGGCTCCTCGCTCCCTATCTAATCCTTCGTGCATAGACCGGCGAGGGCCGGTTGGTTTGTTTTTCGGGCTTGCTGGACGGCAAGGATACCCAAGGACGGGCTATTAGCCAGACGCTAGGATCGATATTTAGACATGGCATCACGCGCCGATTCAATCGCGAGCAATATGAGCCTCGCCAATTTCTCCAAAGCGACGGAGTTGCGCCAGCGTATCTGGTTCACCATCGGTGCGCTTATTGTCTTTCGCTTTTTGAGCTTTGTTCCGCTTCCGGGCGTGAACACTAGCGCCTTGCAAGACTTGGCCAACCTAACTCAGGGCGGCGTTGTTGACCTCTTCAATGCGTTCTCAGGCGGAGCGCTTGAGCGGATGAGCCTCATCGCGCTTGGTGTTATGCCGTACATCACGGCCTCCATTGTGGTGCAGATGGCCTCGGCCTTGCATCCAACGCTTGCGGCGCTTAAGAAAGAAGGCGCCACTGGGCGTCAGAAACTCAACCAATACACTCGCTATGGCACGGTGTTCCTTTGCGTAATCCAAGGTTATTTCTTGGCAGCAGGACTTGAGAGCTTCGCATCGGCAAATGGTATCACAGCGGTCGTCAACCCGGGATATATGTTCCGCGTCGGCGCCGTCATCAGCCTCGTGGGTGGCACTATGTTCCTGCTGTGGCTGGGTGAGCAAATTACCTCGCGCGGGATCGGTAACGGTGTCTCGCTGATCATTATGGCGGGCATTGTCGCGCAGTTCCCGACCTTCGTGTCCAACATGTTTGAGGGTGGACGGACTGGTTCAATCTCGCTTGGTCTGATCGTTGGTTTCGCGATTATGGTCGTGCTGTTGATCCTGGTGATCTCCTTTGTGGAGCGGGCTCAGCGGCGTTTGCTGATCCAATATCCTAAGCGCGCCACGCAAAATGGTGTGATGCAGGCGGATCGCTCGCACTTGCCGCTTAAACTCAATACCGCTGGTGTTATCCCGCCAATTTTCGCAAGCTCGCTGTTGCTGTTGCCGCTGACGATCACTCAGTTCGCTGGCGCGCCAAGCGGCGAGGAAGGCGCGGGCGGCTTTGCACAGAGCCTGTTGTTCTATCTCCAGCCAGGCGAGTGGATTTACCTCACGCTTTATGCGCTGGGCATCATCTTCTTCTGCTTCTTCTACACCGCGGTTGTGTTCAACCCGGAAGAGACAGCGGACAATCTGAAGAAAAACGGCGGCTTCATTCCTGGCATTCGCCCAGGTAAGCGGACGGCGGACTATCTCGAATATGTCCTGACCCGCATCACCGTGGTCGGCGCGCTCTATCTTGCGGTCGTTTGCGTGCTGCCGGAATATGTCATTCGCCAGACTGGCCTGCCGCTGTTCCTTGGCGGTACCAGCCTGCTGATTGTGGTGAACGTCACAGTCGATACGATCAGCCAAGTGCAGTCGCATTTGCTGGCGCACCAATATGGCGACCTGATCAAAAAGGCGAAGCTTAAGGGCCGTAAGCGCTAATCGGCGCGCGAGCATCTGGGGGATTTTGCGATGAACATCATTCTTCTTGGCCCTCCGGGTGCCGGTAAAGGCACCCAGAGCGCTGGCCTGGTTGAGCGTCACGGAATGGTGCAGCTTTCAACTGGCGACATGTTGCGGGCGGCGGTGAAGGCGGGGACGCCTGTTGGCCTAAAGGCGAAAGCTGTCATGGACGCGGGGGAGCTCGTGTCTGATGAGATTGTGGCCGAACTGATCGATGCTGAACTGGCGGCGATGGATGCGGGCACTGGCGCTATCTTCGATGGCTACCCACGCACGGCATCGCAGGCTGAAACGCTTGACGCTATTCTGAGCAAACACAATCGCACGCTCGACCATGTGATTGAACTGGGCGTAGATGTTGATGCTCTGGTGGACCGGATTACAGGCCGTTTCTCGTGTGCCAATTGTGGTGCTCTTTACCACGACACCGCTAACCCGCCCACGAAAGAAGGGGTGTGCGACACCTGTGGCCACACAGAATTCAAACGCCGTCCCGACGACAATGAAGAAACCGTACGCACCCGGATGGCGGTGTATCGCGGTGAGACCGCACCAATCCTGCCGGGCTATGAAGCGCGCGGCATCGTGACACGGGTTGATGGCATGGCGGGTATCACCGATGTCGCCAATGCGATTGACGCGGTGCTCGTTTAAGCGAGCAATTGCCGGGGCAGGGGACTAACTCTGCTCTTTCGTGCAGTATCGGCATCGCCTAAACCGCTTCGCACAGAGATGCGAAGAGGACGATTGTGATGCGCGTAGTTTTGGCTGGTTTGGCAGCTTTTATGGTGGCTCAGCCGGTTGCCGCTGAAGTGGTTTCGACCAGCGAGAATGGCTTTGTAACTCGCGACGAGGCGGTGGTGGAAGCCAATCCCAAAGCGGTATGGCTGGCGCTGATCTCGCCTGGGCGCTGGTGGAATTCCTCGCACACTTGGTCTGGCGATTCTGCGAACCTTACCATCACGCCGCAAGCGGGCGGATGCTTTTGCGAGCGCATTCCCGAAGATCCCGATCCGGAAAAGATCACGCTCGAGGGCAGCGTTGAGCACATGCGCGTGATCCAGGCCTACCCAGAACGTGCGTTGAGAATGCAAGGGGCACTGGGCCCGCTGCAAAGCGAGCCGGTTACCGGCATTCTGACCGTCGCGATCAGCGAGGTCGATGAAGGCACTAAGATCGTCTGGGAATATAATGTTGGCGGCTCCATGCGCTATAAGGTCGGTGAGATCTCGGCTGCGGTTGGCGGGGTTATGACCCAGCAATTGTCGGGCCTGGCACAAAGCCTTGGCATGGTTTCTGGCCCGGCCTCTGTCAGCGATGATGCCGATGAGGCGGACGAGGAAGAGGGCGCGGCAGAAAGCCCAGAAGGCGAAGCAGGCGAGGGCGGCAGCGCGATTGGTGATGACTTTCTCGACGGTGTCGAAGGCACCAGCGAAGGTGAAGGCGGCAATTGAGGTGGGCGGGAAGACTAGTTTTCCCGCAGGTTTTCTGGCCCAGTTTTGACCTTGCTCGCGCGTCGCGCTAAATTGCGAAGCATCACAAGTGGGCAAAGCGAGCAATCTCGCGTAATTTTGCCGCTAAACTGTTCCATCGGACGAACTATTTTGTCCGATTGTCGCGCTATGATTTGCTAGCGGTTGACGTGCTGCGCAGAATCGTCTTAAGCGCGCCCTTCATTCGAGATTTTCGAACCGAGTCCGGCAGGTAGCCTTGTTGATTGGATGCCAACCGGGCTTTTTGCCGTTTAATCGGTTTTGGCATTTGTCAGATCGGTTAAGCGGTGGCGTAAATCTCTGGTGAAGCGTTGAGATAGGGGTGGGTTGCATGTCGCGCTCATGTCCCTGTGGAGCATGGAGAATTAAGTGGCTCGTATTGCTGGGGTGAACATCCCTACAAATAAGCGTGTTATTATCGCGCTTACCTATATTCACGGGATTGGTCGCACGACCGCCGTGAAAATCGCTGACAAGCTTGGCATTGATCACGCTGCACGTGTGCAAGACCTTTCTGATGAAGAAGTTCTGCGCATTCGTGAGACGATTGACGCTGATCACACCGTCGAAGGCGATCTGCGTCGCAACACCGCGATGAACATTAAGCGCCTGATGGACCTTCGGTCTTATCGCGGCCTGCGTCATCGTAATGGATTGCCTGTGCGCGGTCAGCGCACTCACACCAATGCCCGCACCCGCAAGGGTAAGGCCAAGCCGATCGCCGGCAAGAAGAAGTAAGCCTTGTTTGGGGCTTCCCAAGCAAGCTTTTACCTTCTGACGAGTTAAAGGATTTAGCCACATGGCACGCGAACCTGGTCGGGTTAAGAAACGCGACAAAAAGAATATCAGCAGCGGTGTTGCCCACATCAACGCCAGCTTTAACAACACGATGATCACCATCACCGATGCACAAGGCAATGCGATCAGCTGGTCCAGTGCAGGCATGATGGGCTTCAAAGGCAGCCGTAAATCGACGCCTTATGCAGCCCAGGTTGCCGCCGATGATGCTGGCAAAAAAGCCGCAGAGCATGGTGTGCGCACTTTGGAAGTCGAAGTGAAGGGCCCTGGCTCTGGCCGTGAGAGCGCATTGCGCGGTCTTGCAGCCGTTGGCTTTAACATCACATCTATCCGCGATGTGACGCCTATCCCGCATAACGGCGTTCGTCCGTCTAAGCGGCGCCGCGTCTAAACCGTCCCAGTTCGGTGGTCCCGGTGGCCATCGCAACGATCCGGCGGCCAAAGCGCAGTTCGCGAAAGCGCCAAGGCCCGCCGATAATTTGAACCGCTGCATAGCGAATTAGGGGAAATCCATGTCCGTCAATACGAAGAACTGGCAGGAACTTAAGAAACCCAACGCTCTCGAAATCAAGGAAGGCGGCGATAAGTCTCGCAAGACGACATTCGTTGCTGAGCCGCTTGAGCGCGGCTTTGGTCTGACACTCGGCAATGCGTTGCGCCGGGTGCTGTTGTCCTCATTGCAGGGCGCAGCGATCACCTCGATCAAGATTGAAAACGTACTGCACGAATTCTCGTCGCTCGCCGGTGTGCGTGAAGATGTGACCGACATCGTGCTGAATGCAAAGCAAATCTCTTTGAAGATGGAAGGCGAAGGCGCGAAACGTCTGCAGCTTTCTGCGACTGGTCCAGCTGAAGTCACCGCCGGTGACATCGCTGTGTCTGGCGATATCGAAGTGATGAACAAGGACCTGGTCCTGTGTCACTTGGACGAAGGCGCGACGCTCAATATGGAGCTGACCGCTGACGTGGGCAAAGGCTACACGCCTGCTGTTCAGAACCGTCCGGTTGATGCGCCGATTGGCCTGATCCCGATTGACTCGCTGTATTCGCCAGTCCGTCAGGTCAGCTACAAGGTTGAAAACGCCCGCGTTGGTCAAGAGCTTGACTATGACAAGCTCAGCCTCACGGTTGAGACCGATGGCACTGTGACCCCAGAAGATGCCGTGGCCTATGCCGCTCGCATTCTTCAGGATCAGCTGACCCTGTTCGTCCACTTCGAAGATGGCATTCCGCAGCCGCAAAGCGCAATGATCGGCCAAGCCGCTCAGCCGCAAGAAGACGATGCGAACCAGCTCAACCGTTACCTTCTCAAGAAGGTCGACGAGCTGGAACTGTCGGTTCGCTCTGCCAACTGCCTCAAGAACGACAACATCATCTACATCGGTGATCTGGTTCAAAAAACCGAAGCCGAGATGCTGCGCACGCCAAACTTTGGCCGCAAGTCGCTCAATGAGATCAAAGAAGTTCTCTCCAGCATGGGTCTGCGCCTCGGCATGGACATTCCAGGCTGGCCACCAGAGAACATCGAAGAAATGGCCAAGAAGCTCGAACAAGAGCTGCTGGGCTAATCAGGTTCCGGCGGCGCACCTTAAGCGCCGCCAGTACCGGGCTACCTAATACGGGCCCCTTACAAACGAAGGATATGAATTATGCGTCACGGAATTTCACAGCGTAAGCTGAGCCGTAAGTCGGGCCACCGTAAGGCTCTGTTCCGCAACATGGCAGCGGCTCTGATCAAGCACGAGCAGATCCAGACAACTCTGCCAAAGGCGAAAGAACTGCGTCCGTATGTTGAGAAGCTGATCACGCTGGCGAAGCGTGGCGGCCTGTCAAACCGCCGTTTGGCTCAATCGCGTTTGCTGGACGAGACCCAGCTGAAGAAGCTGTTTGACGTTTTGGCTGAGCGTTACAGCGACCGCGATGGTGGCTACACCCGCGTGATCAAGGCTGGCTACCGCGCCAGCGACAGCGCGCAGCTCGCGATCATCGAACTGGTTGAGCGCGATCCAGAGGCCAAGGGCCAAGACAGCGGTCCGGTTATGTCGGATGAATATGATGAAGAAGAAGCAATGGCGTAAGCCGAGCTTTGATCTAGGGGCCGGGTGGCTCCGGTACGCAAACAAACGAATGGGCTGGTGGAGAGATCCACCGGCCCTTTTTGTTACGCGCGGCGGTTGCATGGCTTTTCTTTTGAGGCGCTGCGACTAGAGTCAGTGCCATGAATACTACACTCGTTGCCGCCGCAGGCGCGGCTCTCGCACTCACGGCTATCACCTCGGCTCCGGCAGCCGCACAATCGGCGCAGGAGCGCTTGGATGCGCGCTATGATCGCGCGCTTGCGGCGGGGTACAAGGCGCTGATGCTATGCAGCGCGATTGCGAACGCAGAGGCCAATGGAAGCAAACGGACAGTTGATAGCGTTCATGAGCTGGAGTTAGCCGGGATCCAAGCACCTCTAGATACGATTGTGCAAGAGTTGGACTATGAAATCGTGCGTCATGAAAATGGTCAATTCAACTTCGTGTCTGTGACATGGGGGCAGGGCGTGGAAGAACGTCACGCGCAATTCACGGAAGGTAGGGGATGTGTAGGTCTTCCGCTGGGTAGCGCGGCTCCGACACAGATCGTTGTTGAGCAAGACCATGCAGATCGTTCGTCACGGGATCAGGCGAAATTTGTAGGGCCTAGATTGGCGGCCAAAGTGGGGGAACCGAACTCAAGTGCTGAACTCGCGGCAAACCTTTCCGCCCCGTTTGGCGCTGCGTTTGAGCAAACTTATGGAGCAAGGTCACGAACCACTGCTGTTTTGGTAAAGCGCGGCAATGCCGTTGCTGAGCAATATGTTGCGGGCTTTGATGCTTTGACCCCTCAACGTACGTGGTCAGTTGCCAAGAGCATTGCTTCCACCCTGATTGGCGCCGCGGTACAACGCGGGCAAGCGGATGTGAGCGCTTCTGCGGGGCTTGGTGTGAACAGTAATGATCCACGCCGAGGGATTACCATTGATCACGCCCTCCGCATGGCTTCGGGTCGGTATTCGGACACGGCCGGGAACCGCACCGATCCGCTTTATTGGGGTGGGACAACTGTTGATGAGCGCGCGCAAAACTGGCCGCTGCTTGCCAAGCCAAATACCGTTTATCGCTACGCCAACAACGATACTTTGGCCGCTGTGAAGGCGATTGAAGGAACGTTTAAAGCGCATCCACCAGCAGAACTCTTCGCTAAACTCGGCATGAGCCACTCCGTTGCCGAGACCGACTGGCAAGGCAACTACGTCCTTTCTAGCCAAGCGTGGACGACAGCGCGCGATCTGGCCAAGCTGGGCCAGCTCTATCTGAACGATGGTGTGTGGAACGGCGAACGCCTGTTGCCAGAAAACTGGCGCGAATACGTCTCTGACCCATCCGGTCCGCAGCCGGAGGGCACAGACTGGGGCTATGGCGCAGGTTGGTGGACCTTCCGCCGGCCAGAGGGCAATGCATTTGAGGGCATTCCTGACGACGCCTTCGCCGCGCGAGGCAATCGCGGGCAATATGTCGTCGTCGTGCCAAGCCGCAATGTCGTGATCGTGCGCCGGGGCGAGGATATGGTCGGCACGCGCTTCGATATTGCCGCTTTTACCCGCGATGTGTTGGCTCAATTGGATTGATCCACCGAGTGTAGAAAATGCGTTGTTCAGATAAATAGCTATAAACCTGAACAATCGCTGCAAAGGTCAGTCAGGCTTAGACAATAGCGAATCATCCATAAGGGGTTTGTAGCCGGGACACCCCCGTTTCGGCGCAACCCGAGGATGATACCCTATGACGAAATTGACCAAGATGTTGGCCAAGGGCACGCTCGGGACCGTCGCCGCAGGTGCGATGGCCCTGGCAACAGCAGCTCCGGCGCAAGCGCGCGACTATGACAAAAAAATTGATGCAGGTGATGTGATCGCCGGTGCATTGATCATCGGCGGGATCGCCGCAGTGGCAGGCGCCTTTGACAAGAAGGACCGCTACAAACAACGCGATTATCGCGACCGCCGCTATCGCGGGGACCGCAACCGTGGCTACAACAATGGCTACAACCACCGCGCCAGCTATAATCAGGGCAATCCGCGCCGCGCCGTAGAGCGCTGTGTCCGCACCGCAGAGCGTCAGGCACGCCGTTTCGGAGGCTTCCGCTACGCTGATGTGACCGACATTCGGGACGTTGAGCGCACCCGCTATGGCTTCCGGGTTAAAGGCCGCATCGTGGTCGAAGGCGGACGCGGCTATGGCCGGGGCTACTCAGATCGGGGCAGGTTCACCTGCTTTGTAGAGCGTGGCAACCGTCCGCAGGTCAACTTCCGTAAAATTCGCGGACTGCGTTGATCGTAGAACGATTGAATAACACGAACCCACCCAATGTATGGGCGGTTCAGGCAAGTGTAAGCCTGGGCCGCCTATGCATGTATCCAGATCAGAGCGATTGGTGGCACGCTCATCCGCAACAGGAGGGAACCCAATGGCCCATTTGAAATCACTTGGCGTGCTGGCCGGTTTGGCCGCCGCAAGCGCTCTGGCAGCAGCGCCGGCGAGCGCCGCTGACCTGCCGACCAGCCCAGTATCAAGCAGTCTAACAAGCGGGACGTTTTCCAGCGCTCCTGCGTTCGATCTTTTTACTCCAGAGGCAGAGACGGTCGAGCATCACCGCTATCGCCGTTATCGTGGCTATCGCCGGGGCTACCGTCGCCATCGCCGTGTCGGCGTGGGCGATCTCATCGCAGGAGCGGTGATTATCGGCGGGATCGCAGCAATCGCCAACTCGACATCCCGCAAGAATGAACGCCGCTATCGCGACCGCGACTATGATCGCCGTGAGCGGGATTACGACAATCGCGAACGTCGCCGAGGCGATAGGCGCAGTGAGAGCGGCTCTGGCATCGACAATGCGGTCTCGCGCTGTGTGAACCAGATTGAGCGCGATGTGCGGGTGGAAGGCGTGGATAGCGTCGACCGCACGGGCGAGGGCTGGCGGGTAACTGGCTCGCTCTACAATGGCGATCGTTTCACTTGTCAGATCGGCAATGATGGCAGGGTCAGCAATGTTGATTTTGGCGGCAGTTTCTCCGGAGCGTCTGCGGGCGATGTGGATGACCGCCAGTTGAGCGATGACCGATACACCGAGGCACGCCGCACGCGCGGCATGTCTGAGCCAGACAGCCGCTATCAAGCGACCGTGGTTCGGGCTACGCCTGAGAACTCAGCGCAGCCTGCCTATCCGGGCGGACCATTGCCGGGCGAAAGCTTTGACGACCGCGTTGATGGCGACATCGGCGGCTAAACCTTAGCCAGACGGCCTAAGTCTGAAATTCGATAGAAGGGGCGGGTTATCCCGTCCCTTTTTTCGTGAGACCCTCTCGGTAAGATGGCAGCGATATCTGCCACACGACCGCCGCCACGCGCAGCGCATAACCCGCCGCAAAGGCGATGCCCCACACGGCAATGTTGAGCAGCCCCCAATGCGGTGCGGCCAGCATCCCGGCCACGGTTAGAGATGCGCTGAGCGCTGCCGCGGTTACGTATAGTTCTGGCCTCATAATGACCGACGGACGGCCTGCCACCACATCGCGGATGATGCCGCCCACACAGCCGGTGATGATCCCCATCAGCGCGGCGGGCACTGGCGGAATACCGTAAGCGGTGGCCTTTGCCGCGCCTAGCACCGCATAGGCGGCGAGCCCTGCGCCATCGGCGATATCGAACAACTTCCCTTCCCAGAACCGCGTCGGGGTGAACCAGGCGAACAGGGCAGTGGTGAGGCAGATCGCCGCGACCCAGGGGTCCGTGATCCAGAATACCGGCGCATCGATCAGCAGGTCGCGCACAGTGCCTCCGCCGACGCCAGTGACCAGTGCAAAGAACGCCATGGTGACAAACGTCTGGCGTTCCTTGGCGGCGATAACCGCACCAGACAGCGCAAAGATTGTGATCCCGGCGACGTCGAGAATGTCTAGGACTGGGGTGAGAATCTCCTCGTTCATGACTGGATCGCTGTTTCCGCCCCGCGGCGGGTCTTGCGCCGCCGGAACATCAGGATGGAGCCAAGCAGGGAGCCGATGAGACCCAAGGCCGCGAACAGGATCAGTGTCGGGTGGCTGCTATCTTCCCGCTCTGACAAATCCATGATGTGTAGGCCCCACATGAAATCGAACCAACGCCACCAGCTGGTGCGCACCGCCTCAATCTCGCCCGTGTCGCGCCCAATGTAGATATTCGCGCCGTCCTCTAGCGCCACCTGCCACACAGGCATTGGACGGCGGAAATCAAACGGGACTTCATTCGCCTCAAAGAAGGTGACGCTGCGCACTTTATCTCCGCCGACAATACGCTTCGCCACGATCGCGCGAGCCTGAGCGCTGTCGAGCGAGGCAATGCGTTCTCCGCTGGTCATATCGACCCGGGTCACAGCGCCATCGAGCGCGGTCAAGATCGCGACCGCACGGCCATCCTGCATCACGGCGCGCATTTCCTTTAGGGCTGCCTCGCTCGTGGCAAGCTCGCTGTCTGGCAGGATCAGCGGTTGTTCCGGTGTTTCAATGCGCAGGTGATTGCCGCGCACTTCCTCAATCGGCTTGGCGACCATGAACAGGCCCGTCGCGGTCCACATCACAATCGGCACGCCGACGAGCCAACCTAGCCATACATGCCATTTGGCAAACCGCTGCATCCAGGTCTTGCGGGTCATGCCATTTCCTTTGTGGGCGAGATCTAACCGTGTAGAATTTCGCCTATGGCTTTGGCTGCATGGATGCAATCGAGATCGGACCAGCGCGGTCCCATGACCTGCATTCCGCAGGGCAGGCTGACGCCTCTGTCGGTGCCAGACCCGATGGGCAGACATGTTGCAGGGAGGTTAGGGAAGGTCGCAAGGCCTGCCCATGTGAGACCAGCGCCAGCAGCCATTTCTGCGCCGTTGACGAGCAAAGTCGCATCAAAGATGGATCCGTCCCTATGCGGCACGGCCAGCACCGGCGCAGGGGGAGAGAGGACAAAGTCATAGGCCTCAAACACGCGTTCCCATGCGATTTCGTTGCGGGTCTGCACATCCAGCAGGTCAAACCAATCGGTCGCGCTTGCGCGTTTGCCATTGGGCGCAGGCGCCCCGCGCGCCATCGCGGTGTTCAGCATCCGCAGGTAATCCGCCTGCTGCTGAGCCAGGTCGGGCAGCAGATCACTGCTCCGGTCGATGGTCACACCCGCGGCCTCCAAGGCTTTCAACGCAGCCTCGGTCGGCGTACGTACGCTGTCATCGATCGGGCTATCCGGGTAATCGAGCACGGCGAGCAAGCGGCATTGCTTTAGCGGCTTGCCGCCTTCGCGCAGCGGCATGGAGGAACCGATCCGCATCAGGGCTGCAAGGTCATCGGCATTGCGCGCCAAAGGCCCGGCAATCGACAGTGCGCCATCGTGCGCGTCTTTGCCCTTCATCGCCGGGTGATCGTGGCCATGTTTGGAGACGAGGCCCCAACTGCTCTTATGCCCCCACACCCCGCAAAAATGCGCTGGCACGCGGACAGAGCCGCCAATGTCTGTGCCAAACTCGCAAGGCACCATTCCGCTGGCCACGGCAGCGGCAGACCCGCCGGAGGATCCACCGGGTGAGCGATCATGATTGTGCGGATTGTTCGTGCGGCCGTAAACGGGGTTGTTTGATTGCCAATCGGTTAGATCGGGTGGGACATTGCTTTTGCCAATGAAGATGACGCCAGCGGCCTTGAGCTTTGCGACGAGTTTTGCATCGCGTGTCGCAATATTGCCTGCAAACTGCGTGTGCCCCCAGGATGTGGGCAAGCCAGCAATGTCGAAGCTTTCCTTGATCGTCATCGGCACGCCAAACAGCGGCTGATCATCGCGCGGCGTCACCCCGTCAAGCGCACGGGCTGCTTCGCTAGCCCGCTCAAAATCCGGCACGGCCAGCGCATTTACATGACCATCAAAGTGCTCAATTCGGATGATCGCGGCGTCGACGGCCTCCGCTGGGCTCATTTCCCCTGCGCGGATGGCAGCAGCCGTTTCGAGCGCGCCGGGTTTGTCGGTCAGTGTTGGATAGGCCAAAAGATCATCCCCTCACGGCCGGTTCTAGGGGCGAGAGGGGACAGGATCAATTGTCGTATTTGCGGGAGCGCAATCTAGCGCGGCGATTGGCCAGGATGCTCAGTTGCCGCGTGCTTTTTGAAGCAATCCCATTCCCAGCTTGGCCGCTGACCCGCCGTTCAAGTTCGCAAGGACTACGACAGTCGTTTTGGTGTCCGGGTTATAGCCAAGGAATGCGTTGAAGCCTTCAATCCCTCCACCATGCCAGATTGAGCGGCCTTCCGGCGTGTCCGTGATCAAAAGACCCATCGCATATTTTGCGCCTGCGACCGCTTCAAACTCGCTGGGGGTCGTCAGTTGAGTAAGACTGGCCTCGGACAACACTGCGCCGCCAAACAGGCCGCGCTGCCATTTGAGCAAATCGCCTGTGGTTGAATAGAGCGCTCCGGCACCGGTTGGGATCGCCATGTTCACATATTCAGCGTTCACAACCCCGTTTGCCGAAGGCGAGTACCCTGCCGCGCGCTTTGGGAGGATCTCGGCGCTGCGATCAATCCCTGTCGAGTCCATGCCGAGTGGAACAAAAAGGTTTGCCTTGACGAACTCTTGATAGCTCGTTTCGCTCACCACCTCGACGATCCGTGTGAGCATTACGAAATTGGAGTTGGAGTAACTCCACTGAGAGCCGGGTTCGAATTCAAGCGGTAGATCGGAAAACATCGCGATCAATTCATCCTGAGACGTGGGCAGGAATTTTTGTGTGCCAAAACTGTCTAATGAAGTGACATTGGGCAAGCCTGAGGTGTGTTGGAGCAGGTTTCGCACTGTGATCTCGCCCCAAGTCGCGGGCGTATCGGTGATGTATTTGCTGATCGGATCATCCACATTGATCAGTCCGCGTTCTTGCAAAAGCAGGATGGAAACAGCGGTGAACTGCTTCGTAACAGAGCCGATACGAAAGCGTGTTTCGCTGGTGTTGGCGATATCCCATTCTAAGTTGGCTGACCCCCAAGCTTGGTCGAGCAGAACTTCATCGACCTTCGCGACGAGGACCGCGCCCATATAGGCGCCGCTGTCCGCTTCCGGTTCGACCACAGCAGCCAGTTCTTCTGTGCTCTGCGCGTGGGCGGGCGCACAAGCTGCCGCGAGTGCTATTGAGGCGAGGGACAGGTTTAGCGATTTAGCAAGTGATCTTCTAAGCGCCATGCGAAGCTCCAGTGTGTTGGTGTATTATACTATCAACACACATAGGCAAATTCAGCAGGAGCGCAAGACGCTTAATCATCGCTACAAAAGACGCTTCAGCGGCTTAAAGAGACGCGAGAAAGCGGTCTTCAGCATCGTAGTCGAACAGGTCCCACGGATAGGCCGCCAATTGCGGGAAGGCATTTTGCCAATCACTAAGGTTGTGATCGCGGAGCCAATGATTGGTGTTAAAGGGGTCAGATCCCACACAGAAATATGCCAATCGCTCCGCCTTTTCATGTGAAACGACGAAAGGTTTTGGGACCGACCACGGGGTTCTTCCAACCGTTCCTACCGGTCGACCGGCGAGCTTCCGGAACTCAACTTCCCGTTCAAGCGACCCGGCGATCTCTTGCCCGATCTCCAATACCGAAGGAGCAGGATCATCGGCGATGTTGAAGATTCCGCCTCTCTCGTCACCGGCCATCTGCTGCGCACATGATGCAAGACAAAAAGCGCTGGTCGTGCTGAATTGGCTTTGGCCCTCATATGCTAATGGAATGATGCGGCGTCCATCCAGCATCCGCTTAACGAACCACAACTCGCGTGGGTGACGAGACCAAGCTCCATAGATTGCGCAGGGTCTTAGAATGGTTGCGCGGTCGCCAAACATCTCCAGTGCCTTGTTTTCCATCCGGACTTTGCGGGTAGAATAGGTGTCGGGACCGGGCGAGACAGTCGATTGCGTCTCACAGATCGCACCGTCGAATTCAGGAAAGCCGTTCTGCGCAGCCTCATCAAGTGTCCGTCCGTGCGCGTCGCAATAGACCGAAGCAGAAGAAATGACGATCAGCCGCCCGACCTTTTCGGGATTATAGCGTGTGATATGGTCTTGGTCGAAAGCGATCGTATCAACGACTACATCTGCCTCGGGTGCGCGGTGCTCACCCACACGATACTCTTCGTATCGTCCAATTCCGCTATTATGCCAGGCCGGTTTCGACCGCGCACAAATCGCCACGTCCCAGCCATGGAAACCGAATTGGTACGCCGCTGCAAATCCAATCTGACCCGCTCCAATAATCGCAACAGAACTGGTCATATCGGTACCTCCTGGCCAATCACATATGGATTGGCTTGCCTGTCACGGCCATGGCTGCTTCTTTCACGGCCTCTGCGTGTGTCGGGTGCGCATGACAGGTGTAGGCGATGTCTTCCGACGTGGCGCCGAATTCCATCGCAACCGCAGCTTCTGCGATCATCGTGCCGGCCAGGCTGGCAACGATATGCACGCCCAGCACGCGGTCCGTCTCTGCATCGGCGATGACTTTCACAAAGCCATCGGTGTCGCGGTTTGCCTTCGCCCGGCTGTTTGCCATCATCGGGAACTTGCCAACTTTGACCGTGTGGCCTGCTTCTTTCGCAGCCGCCTCAGTCATGCCAACATCGGCAAATTCTGGCATGGTGTAGACCACGCCGGGGATCACATCGTGATTGATGATGCCGGTCTCACCTGCGATGTTCTCTGCGCAGGCGATGCCTTCATCCTCGGCCTTGTGGGCGAGCATCGGGCCGGGAACACAGTCGCCAATCGCCCAAACACCGTCCACTTTGGTGCGGAAGTCGTGGCCGACTTCGATCTGGCCGCGCTTGTTGGTTTCAATTCCGATCTTATCAAGCGCCAGTCCGTCAGTGTTGGGCCGGCGTCCGATCGAGACAAGCACGTGGCTGGCCTTGATCGTTTGTTCGTCGCCTCCGGCGGATTTCTCCACGCTCAGCGTCACACCTTTTGCGGTCGCCTTCGCGCCGGTGACCTTATGGCTGAGCATCAGCTCCATGCCTTGCTTCTTGAAGATCTTGCCCGCTTCCTTGCGAACATCTGCGTCCATTCCAGGCAGCAGTTGGTCCAGGAATTCGATCACGGTGACCTTAGCGCCTAGTCTCCGCCAGACAGAGCCAAGCTCCAGGCCGATCACGCCGCCGCCGATGACGACGAGGTGCTCTGGTACTTCTTCCAGCTCCAGCGCGCCAGTGCTGTCGACGATGCGTTTGGCCGCATTGTCGACCTCAACGCCGGGCAGGGGCGTGACCGAGGAGCCGGTGGCGATGATGATGTCTTTCGCGGTGACTGTCTCGTCGCCGACCTTTACCGAATGCGCATCTTCAAATGCGGCGTGGCCCTTAATCCAGGTGACCTTGTTCTTCTTGAACAGGAATTCGATCCCGCCGGTCAGCTCACCCACGGCCTTGTTCTTCTCCGCCATCATCACGCCCAGATCGAGCTTCGGCTTGGCGGTGATGCCCCATTTGGCAAAGTGACCACCATCGGCCTCTTCAAACAGCTCAGAACCGTGCAACAGCGCCTTTGACGGGATGCACCCGACGTTGAGGCATGTGCCGCCCAAGGTCTCGCGGCTTTCAACGCAGGCCGTTTTCAGGCCCAGCTGCGCCGCGCGAATTGCGGCGACATAGCCGCCCGGTCCCGCGCCAATGACAAGGCAATCGTAGTCGTATGAATGGTCAATCATTTTTCATTTCCGTTAGTGGAAGAACACGAGCGCACTAAGTTTCTCGTCGTAGCAATGCTTTCCGAAGGAACGAAGCTCATTGGCTTTCTCTACCAACGCCGCTTGCCATTCCTCCAAATTTTCAAGGATTTCCCTTGCCTCAAAAATCTGTGCTTCGGCTAGGTCTCTCTCATTAAGGCGGCCAGTAATCTGATCGTTCGATATTTCTGACATTGCACTGTGAAATGCGTTCAAAATTTGCCTCGGTACGAAACGCGGTGGTCCGTAGCCAAGGTCGACATCGATGAAGTCCTCAAACTCTCGTTCGACCAAATCTAACGGGTTGTCGGCTGGCGGTTGGCTGCCACTCAGGGCAAATGTCAAGATAGCCCAATGCCCTGCCAAAGTTACCATTGGAGTATCGGCGAACTTATCGCGCTCCGGCGGTGATTTGACCTTTCCAAACATGCGCTTCAGAAACGGGCGGCTCTCAACTCGTCCCGAGCGTGCCGGAACACCGAAGAGGAATGGAATGAGCAAGTCGGATTGAGCCGAGATACGAGCGGCATCTTTTGGGGTAATCGCCTTCAATGATGCCGAAACACCCATGTCGCTATCTCACAAATCAATCAGCATCCGGGTTGGATCTTCGATCGCTTCCTTGATGATTTTCAGCGCGGTCACAGCCTCGCGCCCATCGATCAGGCGGTGATCATAGCTGAGCGCGAGATACATCATCGGGCGGATCACAACCTCTCCGTTGATCGCGACCGGGCGGTCCTCGATCCGGTGCAGGCCGAGAACGGCGCTTTGCGGAGCGTTGATAATCGGCGTCGACATCAGCGATCCGAACACACCGCCATTGGAAATGGTGAAGGTGCCGCCGGTCATATCCGCCATGGTCAGCGTGCCCTCTTTGGCGCGCTTGCCAAAATCGGCGATGTCTTTTTCAATGCCGGCAAAACCCTTCTTGTCGCAGTCGCGAACGACCGGGACGACCAGGCCATTGGGCGCGGACACGGCAACAGAGATGTCGACATAGTCGTGATAAACGATCTCATCGCCTTCGATGTACGCGTTGACCGATGGCACATCCTTCAGCGCGAGGCAGGCGGCCTTGGCGAAGAAGCCCATAAAACCGAGGCGGATGTCATGCTTCTTGGCGAACAGGTCTTTGTACTTGGTGCGCGCCTCGATGACCGCGCTCATGTCGCAATCGTTGAAGGTGGTTAGCAGGGCGGCGGTGTCCTGCGCGCCTTTCAAACGCTTTGCGATGGTCTGGCGCATCCGCGTCATCTTCACGCGTTCGTCATTGCGGCCAGCGCCTGGCGCGGCGGCGCCTGCAGGTGCGGCGGCGGCCGGGGCAGGAGAAGCTGCTGGTGCAGGATCGCCTTTGGCCTTCGCGGCGGCGAGGACGTCTTCCTTGGTCAGACGGCCGTCTTTGCCGGTGCCTTTGATGGTCGAGGGATCAACCCCATGCTCCAGCACCGCGCGGCGGACCGCAGGGGAAAGCGTTTGCGCGGCGGCCTGCAGATCATCGGAGCCCTCCGCTTTGGCTGCTGGTGCAGGGGCGTCCGCCTTGGCTGCGGGCGTAGGGGTGCTGGCGGAAGCATCGGCATCAATCACCGCGAGAACCGCGCCGACTTCTACCGTGTCGCCGACGGCGGCTTTATGCTCGGTCAGGACGCCTGCGATGGGCGAGGGCACATCAACGGCCACCTTATCGGTTTCCAAACTGACGATTGGCTCGTCAGCGGCAACCGCCTCGCCTGGCTGCTTGAGCCATTCGCCAATGGTGCCTTCGGTGACGGATTCGCCGAGCGCTGGGACTGTAATATCTTGGGCCATAATGGGTTCCTTAGGCCTTTTTCTTGCTGGATTTACTGGATGAATTCGAAAGGCCGAGCGCATCTGCGATCAGCGCTTCTTGCTGCTCGGCGTGCCGTTTGGCAAGGCCGGTGGCAGGCGATGCCGAGGCATCACGTCCGGCATAGATTGGCCGCATGCCATCATGTCCGGCCGCGCTCAGCGATTCCTCGATCTGATTATCGACGAAGAACCATGCGCCATTGTTCTTGGGCTCTTCTTGGCACCAGACGACCTCTTTGAGGCCCGTCATCCGTTTAAGCCGCACGGCCAGTGGATCGCCGGGGAACGGATAGAGCTGTTCAATGCGGACGATTGAGACGTCTTTGATCTTTGCCTTGTCGCGTGCCTCGATCAGGTCATAGGCGACCTTGCCAGAGCACAGGACCAGACGCTTCACCTTCTTGTCATCGATCGCCGTCGTATCGGATTTGATCCGCATGAAGTGATGATCGCCAAGGAATTCCTCGCGCGGGCTCTTGGCCATCGGATGCCGCAGCAGGCTCTTTGGCGTCATAATAACCATCGGCTTGCGGAACGGACGCAGCATCTGGCGGCGCAGCACGTGGAAATAGTTCGCCGGCGTGGTGATGTTGCAGACCTGGATATTGTCGTTCGCGCACAATTGCAGGAAGCGTTCGAGCCGGGCGGAGCTGTGCTCTGGACCCTGGCCCTCATATCCATGCGGCAGCAGCATGACGAGGCCGTTTGCGCGCAGCCATTTCGCCTCGCCGCTGACGATGTACTGATCGATCATGATCTGCGCGCCATTGGCAAAATCGCCAAATTGCGCTTCCCATAGGACCAGTGATTTCGGGTCAGCCATGGCAAAGCCATATTCAAACCCGAGCACGCCGTATTCCGACAGGGTGCTGTCATACACCTCGAACTTGCCGTGGGGCAGAGTGGTAAGCGGGATGTATTTGCGCTCGGTCTTTTGATCGACCCACACCGCGTGACGCTGACTAAAGGTGCCGCGCCCGGAATCCTGGCCGGACAGGCGCACGCCGTATCCGCCCATCACCAGGCTGCCAAAGGCAAGCGCCTCTGCCGTTGCCCAGTCGAAGCCTTCGCCGCTGCTGAACATCTCGCCTTTGGCCTTCAGCACGCGGCCCAAAGTCTTGTGAATGTTCAGATCGTCCGGAACCTCGGTCAAAACGCGGCCTAGGCTGTCGAATTGCTTTGGCTCAAGCGCGGTTTCGACATTGCGCCGCGCGGATTCGGGATCGACCGGCTTGTTGAGGCCTGCCCAGCGGCCCGCGAACCAATCCGCCTCATTCGGCTTATAGCTCTTGGATGCCTCGAATTCCTCGTCGAGCTCGGCGACAAAGTCGTCCTGCAACTGCTTCAAGGTGCTGCCCTCGATCACGCCTTCGCCGATCAGGCGTTCTGAATAAATCGCACTGACTTTTGGATGAGTGCGGATCGCATCATACATCAGCGGTTGCGTGAATTTCGGCTCATCGCCTTCATTGTGGCCGAACCGGCGATAGCACCACATGTCTATCACAACGTCGCGCTTGAAAGTCTGGCGATATTCCACCGCCAGTTTACACGCGAAGGTCACCGCTTCTGGATCATCGCCATTCACGTGCAGGATCGGCGCCATCACGCCCTTCGCTACATCGGATGGATAGGGCGAGCTGCGCGCGAAGCGCGGCGAAGTGGTGAAGCCGATCTGGTTGTTGATGATAAAGTGCAGACAGCCGCCAGTGTCATAGCCGTTCACGCCCGACAGGCTGAGGCTTTCCCACACCACGCCTTGCCCGGCGAAGGCTGCGTCACCGTGGATCAGGACAGGCAGAACCTGATCCTTCTTGTCGAGATCGTCCCGGATTGCCTGCTGCGCGCGGACCTTGCCCAGAACAACCGGGTCAACTGTTTCCAGGTGCGATGGGTTGGGGACGAGCGACATGTGCACGTCGATCCCATCGAAATTGCGATCGGTGCTGGTGCCGAGGTGATATTTCACATCGCCAGAACCGCCAACGTCCTCTGGATTGGCAGAGCCTCCGGAAAACTCGTGAAAGATCACCTTGTATGGCTTGGCCATAACATTTGCGAGCACGTTGAGACGCCCGCGGTGCGCCATGCCGTAAATGATCTCGCGCACGCCAGAGCTGCCGCCATGCTTGATCACTGCCTCCAGGGCTGGAATCATGCTCTCGCCGCCGTCTAGGCCGAAGCGTTTGGTGCCGACATATTTTTTGCCGAGGAACGCTTCATATTGCTCGCCGCGAACCACCGCCGCCAGGATGGCGCGCTTGCCCTCTGGCGTAAACTGGATCGTCTCGCCTGGGCTTTCAAACTTGTCCTGCAGGAATCGCCGCTCTTCAGTGTCGGCAATGTGCATGTATTCCAGGCCAACCTTGCCGCAATAGGTCGCGCGCAATGTGTTGTAGAGTTCGCGCACGCTGGTCCATTCCAGACCGAGCACGCTGCCGACATAGACCTGAGTATCTTCCTTGCCCGCAAGCCCGTGGAATTCGAGCGTGAGGTCAGCCGGTACATCACGGTGCGAGAGGCCCAGCGGATCAAGATCCGCCGCCATATGGCCGCGCACCCGGTAAAGGCGAACCAAGGTCATGGCAGAAATCGAAAGGCTCGCCGCCTCCTCAATCGCTGCCGGATCCATCGCTTTGTCGGCCTTCTTTGCGGCCTTTTCAACCGCCAGCTTCATGACGGTCGGATCAAGCGCCTGCGTTAGATCATCGGCCTCTTCGCCGCCGCTCAGCGGCCAATGCGCATTGCCCCACGAAGGGCCAGGCTGTGGTCCCTCTTGGTCCGGTACTTCCGGTATGAAATCTTGGCTTTCGTTACCCATCAAAGGTCACCTATTTTACCGAGCGCTCTCGGCTTCAAAGCATCTTACCAAAGCTGGGGGATAGTCCTGGGGAGGAAATATCCCTCAACAATCGCCTCAGGCAATTTCCTTAAGCATTGCATCCAGAGTGGTGCCCAACTCAGATGGTGAGGGCGACACACGGATGCCTGCAGCTTCCATCGCCGCGATCTTGTCATCCGCGCCGCCTTTGCCGCCAGACACAATCGCGCCGGCGTGGCCCATGCGGCGTCCCGGAGGTGCCGTGCGGCCAGCGATAAAGCCAACGGTTGGCTTGCTGCGGCCCTTGGCGGCTTCTGCTTTGAGGAATTCGGCCGCTTCTTCTTCCGCGCTGCCGCCGATTTCGCCGATCATGATGATCGACTTGGTTTCTTCATCATCCAGGAACAGGTCGAGCACGTCGATAAAGTTGGTGCCATTGACCGGGTCGCCGCCAATGCCAACCGCTGTGGTCTGGCCCAGGCCAACCATCGTGGTCTGATGCACGGCTTCGTAGGTGAGCGTGCCAGAGCGTGAGACCACGCCAACGCTGCCCTTTTGGAAGATGCTGCCCGGCATAATGCCGATCTTGCATTCGCCCGGTGTTAGAACGCCGGGGCAGTTCGGTCCGATCAGGCGTGAATTGGAGCCTTCGAGTGCGGCCTTAACCCGCACCATGTCGAGCACAGGAATACCCTCGGTGATCGCAATGATCAGCTCAACTTCGGCATCAATCGCCTCGCAAATGGCGTCACCAGCGAAGGGCGGCGGCACATAGATGCACGATGCGGTCGCGCCGGTTTCAGCCTTCGCCTCGCGCACGGTGTTGAAATTGGGTAAGCCAATATGTGTCGTGCCGCCTTTTCCAGGCGTAACGCCCGCAACCATTTGCGTGCCGTAATCCAACGCCTGCTGGGTGTGGAACGTGCCCGTGTCCCCGGTCATGCCCTGGGTGATGACCTTGGTGTCTTTGTTTACGAGAATGCTCATTGTGGTTCGAAACCTCTGATGCAAAGTGAATGAAATGAATTCCTGACCTCAGTTGAGCATGGCCAGAAGATTTGTGGATGTACTCTATGCCATCATTGCGCGCCGGAAATTTGCTTTCCAACTTGAATGCGCATGCTGGTGAATTTTTCGTCGAGTGATGCAACCTCGTAGATCGTGTCGCCTCTCTCAAAGGAAACGCTGTTGGAAATGTCGCGGCCGGTGGCGCGGTAACCCGACGCAGGTTGATCGAGGTAGGCTGCGATCTGAGTTGCCGCCATAATGCTGTTGCCGGGTATAGCCATTTGGCAAGTGCCACCGAAACCCTCTCTTTTGGAACCGATGCTGGTGTCTTTGCCAATGAAAAACAGTGTTTTGCCGTCTTTAGAGAGAGCGAGTGCTCCTGGTTCATCCCAGAATGCACTATCGCCTGCACTGGCAGGTTTGGTCCAACCTTCTGACCCAAGCTTCGCACTGGTGCCTTCAAAATCCGCATGAAGCTGCTCGCAAGTGTGGGTGGCCATTACGGCTGGGTTCACTTCCGGATCGAGTTTCTCTTGCGCGTAGGCACCAGATGAAAGCAAGGCTAGCCCCGTCAAAACTATGGTTCTGGAATTCAGCACATTACGTCTCCCAATATCTTTAAGCATACTTATCGCTGTTTGCTTTCTTCGGTGTCGGAATTGGATTGTTCTGGCGTCAATCGGTCTTGATCGGCTTGAGGTTTTGTCAAAGCCTCCAATCCGGTGAACTCGGTAAGAATGTAAAAACCTGGATACAGCACATCGTCGGGTAAATCCGATATACTGGCGGCTCCGAAATGACTGTTCGTATATCGCGCGCCAGTAACCAGATGTTGCGGAGCAACGCTTTCCCATATCCACCAACCATCGCGATAATCGCCGGGCGAGTTAGTATTGGCAAAATCCGGTTGGACGCCAAGTATCCCGCCCAATAGTCGGCCGTCTGGCATGTACGGGAAATCATCGATAACGGTGATGCAGGAATACATCTCTTCGCCGTCGACTGATGTCCACCGAGCCATCGAATGGTCAATTACGTGACCATGCAATGTCACACTAAACACACGTATTGTTGGATCTGGATCATCGGCCCAAGTCGCCCCTGCTAGCCGTTCGGCCATCAGCGGCTTAGGCTCTGACTGTTCAGTCCAACCTTCACTGCGCAATTCACCATTAGGCTCGTAAGCTGCCGCATCGTTGCATTCGACCAGATGCCGGTCGGTCGCCTCGACCAGTGCCATCGGCGCATCATGCGCTGCGGCAGGTGCGGCAATTGCGGCGAGCAAGGCGACTGGGAAGAAGCGCATCACTCCGCAGTTCCCACTGTATCTGATTTGAGAGCCACGCCGTCGAATTTAAAGGCGTCTGCCAATTGGCTGCCCGGCGGAATGTAGAACACTTGGAAACTGTCGTGACCAGGCTGAGTGCCCGGCTCCCAATCGGTGATTTGGACACCATCTTGATCGATGGCTTTGGTTGGCTCTCGGTCCAGCCATTCAGCCACCGTTTCAGGAGGGATCACGCGCGTTTCACCCATATCGAACAGGCGGCAGGCGCTGACCCGCGTTCCATCGATCATTACCTCAGACAGAACCACGTATAGCTCTTCGCCTGCGACAGTCTTTTTAAAGACCTGCATGTCGCTCATGGTACCGCCAGCCTCTGTGACGGCCGATCCGCCAGTTTCGCGGGCGAAGTTCAGAAAAATGACGAGCTTGGTAGGTGCAAACGTGGAACCCTCTTGCCAATCCGCTGCGGTCAGCGAAGCAGCGGTCCCCGCTTGGTTTTCAACCGAACCACATCCTTCGCGAAAGGCATTGAGCACTTCGAGCGCTGGATAGGCGGCATCGCCCTGACCATGGCCAATGTGCGCCGCCGCTGGTGTGGCTGCTGCGAGGGCAATCAAGGGGAGGAGGGCGCGCTTCACAATGTCTCGCTGGCCTCCGCCGCCTTGCTCTTCATCCGCGCACGAATGAGCACGATGGTGGAGATGATCATGCTGATGATGCATCCAGCCCACATTGGGAGGAGCGGGATGAGGATAAACGCATGCGGGCCGAGGCCAGCGATGGCCAGGCTTGCGATCGACAGGACGAGCACAGCAGCGATAGAGATCAACGCTGCCTTTGCGCTCATAAAACGCTGGATAATCAGCCCTAGGATGATCGGCGCAACAACAAAGCCGAGCATAAAGAGGGTAATCCCCAAGTCGTCAAATTCCATCATATTTGCTCTCCTGTATCAGTGCCCAGTACTACCCACGCGCCGGAGCGGTCGCTGCAAAAACAATCAAGGAGAAGAGGGGAGCGCATGAGCGCATTAGCTCAGCGAGCTATCCAGACCCTTACACGCATCAAGCAGTTCTTCGACTGCATCAACGCTCACCTGGAAACCGGCCTTGGCAGTTTCGTCGAGTGCGATCTCTACGATCCGCTCAACCCCGCCAGCGCCAATTACAATCGGCACGCCGACATACAGGCCGTCAACGCCGTATTGCCCATCGAGATAGGCCGCGCATGGTAGGACGCGCTTCTTATCCTTGAGGTAGGCCTCGGCCATTTGGATCGCGCTGGTCGCCGGAGCGTAGTAAGCTGAGCCATTGCCGAGCAGTCCAACGATCTCGCCGCCGCCCTTGCGGGTGCGGTCAACGATGGCGTCCATCTTCTCTTGTGTGGACCAGCCCATCTTGATGAGGTCCGGCACAGGAATACCTGCAACGGTCGAATATTCGAGGATCGGAACCATGGTGTCGCCGTGTCCGCCCAATACGAAGGCCGTGACGTCTTCCATTGACACATCAAATTCGTCAGCAAGGAAGTGACGGAAGCGCGCGCTGTCGAGCACGCCCGCCATGCCGACGACCTTGTTGTGCGGCAGGCCAGAGAATTCGCGCAGCGCCCAAACCATCGCATCTAGCGGGTTGGTGATGCAGATTACAAACGCGTCTGGGCAATTGGCCTTGATGCCTTCGCCAACCGCCTTCATCACTTTCAAATTGATGCCGAGCAGGTCATCGCGGCTCATTCCCGGCTTGCGCGGGACGCCAGCGGTAACGATCACAACATCGCTGCCCGCGATATCGGCGTAATCGGTGGTGCCTTTGAGGTTCGCATCGAAACCCTCAACAGGGCCGGATTGCGAAAGGTCGAGCGCTTTACCCGCAGGCATGCCCTCTGCAATGTCAAACAGGACAACGTCACCCATTTCTTTCATCGCTGCGAGGTGGGCGAGAGTGCCGCCAATCATTCCGGCGCCGACGAGTGCGATCTTATTGCGTGCCATGTTCTTGCAAAAACCCTTCTGTAGATATCGGCGGGACGAAAGCTAAGATGTTGCATGTGTGATGCGCAGCGACCGTCCCGAGCAGCTGATGCATCTGCGTTTCGGAAGTTGGATTAATCCTGCGGATAGGGGATTGCAACCGACAAAGGTCTTGATGTCGCAACTATTTTTGTGAATAGTTCGCAGTAGCGATAGCGTGGAATTGAGCAAGCCACATGATGCTCTTCGGCCACGCCTCCGGTGCCCCTAAATCGCCGGCAACGAAAAGGGGCATGCGAGCCGCATTGCTAGTCGCTGTGCGATCGGTTGTCTCTCAGGGAAAGGGCGTAGCGAACAGCAGAGCTAGGCGCAACGTTCACAAAGCGGGCTAGCCGGTGATGCGCTTGCTCTGCATCGGTGTTTCGCCTTCGCGCTCTTGCTCCAACAGCATAGCGGCGAGATAGTCCGGCACGGCGCGGCTGAAATAGAAGCCCTGGCCCATATTACACCCGGCGGCGCGTACGGCCTGAACCTGTTCAATGGTCTCAAGACCCTCGGCCACAATATCCATTTCCAAGGTTGAACCCATTTCGGCCACGGCCCTGATAATCGCATCGCTACGGCGACCAACATTGGGGCCAGAGACGAAGCTGCGATCAACCTTAATCTTCTTGAACGGGAAGGTGTTGATATAGCCGAGCGAGGAATAGCCGGTGCCGAAATCGTCGAGAGCAAAGCGGACGCCAATCGACGACAATTCGTCGATGAAATTCCCGGTTGCGTGATTGTCTTCGATAAACAGGCTCTCGGTCACTTCCAGCTCTAGCCGTGAGGGATCAAGGCCTGCTTCGCGCAAAGCGTTGCGGATCGCCAGCGCCGCGCCGGGGGCACGAATCTGCAATGGCGACAGGTTTACTGCGAGCGAGATGTCTTCAGGCCACTGCGCGGCTGTTCGCGCAGCCTGCGCCGTGATCCAATTGCCCAAAGTGACAATAACCCCAGTCTCTTCGGCCACCGGGATGAACTCATCTGGCCGCAATTCGCCCTTTTCCGGGTGGAACCAACGGATCAGAGCTTCGAAGGCGCGGATTTTGCCCGTCTCCAAGTCGATGATCGGCTGGTAGAAGATCGACAACTCGTCACGTTGTAGCGCAGTGCGAAGCTCGCCTTCGATTTCACGGCGGCGCACAAGGTCGCGGGTCATGGATTGATCGAAGAATTGTGTCTGCGAACGCCCGCCCACCTTCGCGTGATACAGGGCAAGGTCAGCGCATTGCATCAAGCTGTCAGCGTCCGCGCCATCATCCGGCAGCAGAGCGACACCGACTGATGCGCGCACTTCGAGGCGGTCGCCATCAACACGCACTGGGCGCATGATCTCTGCATGGATTTCACTGGCGAGCCGTTCTGCATCCAAGCGGCAATCAACCGGGCAGAAGACGATGAACTCGTCCCCGCCAAAGCGTGATACGGTGGCCATATCAGGTGACACCTCGCGCAGACGGCTGGCAACCTCGGTCAAAACCCGGTCACCGATAGGGTGGCCAAGCAGGTCATTCACTTCCTTGAAGCGGTCCAGATCGATCCAGAACAGTGCAAGCTGCGTGTCTTCGTTCACCGTCATCATGGTTTCAACCATCGAGTGGTTGAGCCCAGCGCGGTTAGCGAGACCTGTCACCACATCCGTGCGGGCGAGAACTTGCATTTTTTCGGCGAGCTTCGCGCTGGTTTCGGCTGAGGCGATGGAGTCGCGCAGCACCTTAAAGACGTTGAAAGTGATCGACATCATCGCCGGGATCAGCAGGAAGATGTTGATAAACAAAGCCATGAATGCAAGCGTGCCGGCGTGCAGCGAAACGGCCATAATGGGCGCACAAACCAGCACCAATTGACCCAAAGCAATGGTTGGCCGGCCAGCATTGCGGGCGCAAATCCCTGTGCCGTAACACAGCGCATTGGCGACCATCAGCACCTCAACCTCGGCGCTAGCCTCAAACCAGATCGTAAGTGAAGCAATCAGGCCAATGGTGAAGGCGTAGCTGAAAGCACCAATTTCATAAACCAGCTCAAGGCGGCGCGTGCTGGTGCGGTCTTCGTCGGATGAGAGGCCCAATGCAGCAATGAGCCGGGCAATCGCGATGACTGTTAGAACAGCGCAGCCGACGTAAAGAATTTCAAGATCGGCGACCCATGCCGCCACCGCGGTACAGGCAATACCGTTGAACGCGCCGATCGCCAGGCTGGCAGGCTGCGTGTAGAGCGTCTTGACTAGTGTCCGCCGAACGCGCTCAGACAGGGTGTCTGAGTTTTCTTGCACGCGCATGGCGTGACGAATTTTGGAAAGTGGGCTGACCTTGCCTGACATACGCATGGGTTAGCCAAAATAGGTCAAGGCAAGGTTAATGCTCTACTTACCAAATTTATGTCTCGCGATTTCAGAATTTTACGCGACGGGATTGAGCTCCGATGCCTCTGATGGCTCGGCCTCCTGCTGGTCCAGCTGCGCTGCCAGCCGGCGGTCCAGCGTGCGTGTGATGCCCAGCCACCAATCATAGGCCTGGCGATCGCCAGCGAAAAACGCCTCTTGCGCCTTGGCCCTAGCAGCCCGTGCAGCGCCCAGTCCGTGCTCTGCAAAGTGGCGCAGCGACGCCTTGAAAATCTCTTCGCCCGGTGCCTGATTTCCGTTGTCATTGGCAGGCGCAGCCGTGCGGTCGCTACGCGCCAGAGCGCGGGCAACCGGCGAGCAATCAGGGGTGCGCGCTGCGGCAAAGTGAATGGTCATTCGGGCAATTTCCGTCCTGTTGGCGCTTGTTGGCGCGCAGTCGATCCCGGCGCGCCTCAAGTCTGATCACGAAAATTGCTTTAAAGCGAAAGGCGATAAAGCGGCGTGTGAAGACAAGGTTTCTGGCGTGTTAACTTGCGCCTAGGTGAAATGAAATTGCGCGTTGTGTGATGCGCCTCGGAGAGCGCGAAAGTCGTTATTCGCCTGAAGTTTGTGGGGCGGCTTCGATTGCCTCGGCCGAAATGCCTATGCGTTCCGCAGCCAAACGTTCCGCCTCTTTCGCGGCCAAGGCAGCACCTGCGCTGTCTTTCCATTGACCCGCGTTCGAATAAGGCGCTTTCACTTGACCGGCTCCGCGCAGGTTCTGGTCCGCCAGCGCTGCATCAGGTGTCGCAGGCTTGCTGTTTGCAGCACCGCTGGCCGGACGACCCGGCGTAAAGGTTGCGCGCGTTCCGCCGCGCTGCGTGGGCACTGCGCTCACTGCTGCAGGTTCAATTCGCGGGGCGGTGGTGCCCGCCACAACCGGGGCTGCTCCAGAGGCGCTCACACCCGGCTCATAGCCAGCATAGCTTTGGGTGAAAGCGCCTTTCTTTCCGGCATTTCCACGGTTTTTGTAGAAACGGTGCGCGCCGATTGTCCCAACGTGATCGAGCGAGCTTGCCCAGTAAGGATTGACCCAAAGCGTGTGGTAGTGGGTCGCGTGGCCGATCTGGGCATAGACGCTGCCGGAAAGAGCCTCTGATGCGACCCGACGCGCGCGGGCCATGCCATTGGCGCTGGGTGTGCGGCGCATGCTGCCATCGCAGGTGAAGGAAAACTGGCAACCAGTTGACCGCTGAGAGCCTTCGAATACCACTCCGCAAACGCTGGCGGGCCAGCTGGTGTGGGCCACACGGTTCAGCACGACTTGTGCAACCGCGCGTTGGCCCGCTTCGCTCTCGCTCGCTGCCTCGTAATAGATGGCTTGTGCCAGGCAGGTTTGCGCGCGTGATTGGCTGGCGCTGCCCGCGAAACTCGCAAAGGGGCTGGCGGCGGGGCCAACATTGATTAGCTCGCCCAGTTCGCGGCCATCTGTGCTGGTGTCGAGCGGGTCCGTGCTGGGCAGAGCGACAAGAGCCTCACTCGGCGGATCGGCAAGATAGTAAAACGCAGAGCCGGGGAAGCTGCCGCCAGGCGTTTCAAACGGCATCACCGGCACGTTTTCATAGGCGATGTAGGGTGCGTCGCTGCCGTCGGTCGGCGCGTCACCCGCAATTGCGCCAAAGTCGCCAGGTGCCGCCATAGCGGGCACTGCGATCGCCGCGATCAGCACCATCAGGCGGCGCTTCATCGGCAATTTGGGCGCGGGTAGGGGAGGTTCACCGCCGGAACGGTCCGGCAGACAAATCGGCTTTTGCCGGTCAGGAGATTGGAAAAGGGTCCACATGGTGCGCAGCGCCGGATTTAGGGCGCGCGGCGGCAATTTGCGATCCGAGGAATTCCACCGTCCCGAAACCGAACACATTGTTAACCCGGATTAACTCGTGCCTTGGGATGGACGCCTCGCCGTATCTTGCAGCCACGGGTAGAGCCGCCTATCCCATTGCAAACGAGGGATAAGGATCAGAATTTTGGGTGGGAATGCGCGGGCCGCGATGGCCGCAGGAAAGGCTTGGTCGGCGGCGGCATTGTTCGCGCTTGCTGCCGCCTGCAGTGCGCCGGACACCCCATCAAATGATGGCTCAAACGGCCCGATGAATATGCCGGAGCTGGCGAGTACAAACCCCTCTTTTGTAAGCTTAAACCCATGTATCGATGCAATCCTGATCGAGGTCGCTGATCCGGAGCAAATCCTGGCACTGTCGCATTACAGCCGCGATCCAAACTCCAGCTCAATTGACGTGGATCTAGCGAGTGAATTCGCTTTCACGGGCGGGACGGTGGAAGAGGTCGCTGCGCTCAATCCTGATATTGTGCTCGCGAGCGAATTTATCGCGCCTCCGAGCAGCAACGCCCTCACTGATCTAGGGTTTCCGATTGAGCCGTTTGGTATTGCCTCCGATCCGGAGCAGAGCTTTGCGCAGATCAAGCGGCTCGCGGAGCTGGCCGGGCATCCACGGCGCGGTGAAGAACTGATCGCGAAGATCAAGCGTGCACTTACCGATGCTGCGCCGCCTTCCGGCTCAGACATGGCTTCCGCCGTTCTATGGCAACCGGGGCAAATCGTGCCGGGCGAGGCCACTTTGATCAGCTATCTGATGCGGGAAACCGGTTTTTCCAATCACAGCGCCGCACGGGGCTTAGGCCAAGCGGACTATGTCTCATTGGAGGGCCTGCTGTCTGATCCGCCAGAGTTAGTTCTGGTCGCGGGAAACAGCGCGGGGCAAAGTCATCCTCTACTTAAAGAGCTTGCCAGAACTCAAGTGGAAGCCTTTGACCCTAAATTGTTTTATTGCGCAGGGCCGACGATAATCTATGCCGCCGAGCGCCTCGGTGAAATCCGTGAAAATCTGCCCAGCAAGGCTTATCAGTGAGCATCGCGGCGCACCGAGCATCTCTTATCTTTGGCGCGCTTTTGGTGCTCGCCTTGCCGCTGTCATTGCTGGCGGGGCGGGTTTGGATTGATCCGTTTGCGCTTACTGAGACGGGCAGCAATGCGGCGTTGATTCTGATGGAGCTGCGCCTGCCGCGCGGACTGCTCGCGATTGCGATTGGTGCTGGCCTCGGCGCTGCGGGTGCGGCGATGCAGGGCTATTTGCGCAATCCGTTGGCCGATCCCGGCCTGTTTGGCATTGCGCCGATGGCGGCGCTTGGTGCGGTCGCAAGCTTCTGGTTCGGGGCGGTGCTGCCCGGTGCATTGGCGTCATGGACACTTCCCGTCTTTGCGTTGATCGGTGCCGGGGCAGGCATGGCTCTGCTCGCGCTGATCGCAGGCAGGACGCCATCCGGGCGCGGCGGAGGCCTCGCGCTATTCACGCTTGCAGGCCTAATGATTGCAAGCCTCGCTGGCGCTGTGACGGCATTGGCGATTACGCTCGCGCCCAATCCATTTGCCCTGTCGGAGATTGTGCTGTGGCTGAACGGCGCGCTGACCGATCGATCTTGGCGTGAGGTGATGATCGCGGGCCCGCTGATCGCGGTCGGCCTGGTCGTGCTGTCTGCTGCCGCTCGCTCGCTCGATGCGCTGACCCTGGGCGAGGATGCGGCGTGGAGCATGGGCGTCGATCCGCGTATGCTATTGCGCCTGTTGGTGGTCGGCGTTGCGCTGACGGTCGGAGCAGGGGTCGCCGTCGCCGGAATTATCGGATTTGTCGGTCTGATCGTGCCGCATCTGGTGCGCCCGATGACGGACCGCATGCCCTCCAGTGTGATCTTGCCCAGCGCGCTCGCCGGGGCATTGCTGGTGCTGGTGGCGGATAGTGCGGTGCGCGTACTGCCGTTGATCACAGAACTGCGTCTGGGCATCGCCCTCTCCCTGATTGGTGCGCCGTTCTTCCTGTGGCTGCTGCTGAAAATGCGCCGGGGAATACTATGATTTTGCAGGCGCATGATCTCTCGGTAACCCGCTCAGGTGCGCTTGTGCTTGATGATATCGCCGCAACCTTGCTGCCGGGGCAGATCACCGCGATTTGCGGCCTGAATGGAGCAGGCAAATCGAGCCTTATACTGACGCTCGCCGGATTGCTCCCAGCGGTGGCGGGCGGGGTCTCGCTCGATAAGCACGACATCGCATCGCTGCATCCAAAGGACCGCGCAAAAGCTATCGGTTACCTCCCCCAATCCGCTGAGATCGCTTGGGATGTCGCGGTTGAGAACATCGTAGCCTTGGGCCGTATGCCGCGCGGCGACGGGGGCAGCCCGCGCGGTGAAGACGCCATCCAGCGAGCCATTGATGCGTTGGCGCTAGGCGATCTGCGCCGCCGCCCCGCCAGCAAATTGTCCGGCGGGGAGCAGGCACGGGTCTTGCTCGCCAGAGTGCTCGCCGGAGAGCCGCAATGGATCCTGGCCGATGAACCCTTGGCCGCGCTCGACCTGGCGCATCAGACCGCATTGATCCAGCATTTCAGGACCGCAGCGGCGGCGGGCAAGGGCGTTGTGCTGGTCGTGCATGATCTGGCCCAGGCGATGAACCATGCCGGCCGCGTGCTGGTGCTGGATCAGGGGCAGCTTGTTGCAGATGGCGCGCCAGAAGATGCGCTGACTAACGAGACGATCGCCAAAAGCTGGGGCGTTCAAACCAAGTGGATCGGCGAACCGGGGACCAGAGCACTCATCACCGTCTGAACCTCAGCTGCATTCCGGTTCAAGTCCTTGTCAGCAAAGGGTCTTTAGCGCGCATTGCATCAGAGCATTTTGCCAGGGAGTGGGTATGAAGAGTTTTCCAATTGCATTTGGCGTGGCGGCGGTTTTGGCCGCTGCATCCACTCCGGCCCATGCGTGTCGAGGCCCGCAGTTTGAAACCGTGATCTACCCGGTGATGGCGGAGAAGCCGGAACAGGGCGAGGGGGCCAAGGGCGACGTCTTCAAGATACGTTATTCCGGCGAGCGCGCGGGCGAGCAAAACAAGCTTTGGCCCAATTTCTACGTCGTTGAGGTGACGGAAGGCAAAATGAAGGGGCAGAAGCTAGCGATCCCGGCCCACGCCACCTCGTGCCATTCGGTCCAAATCTTTGACGGAGCAGAGGGCTATGTCCTCGGTGTTCTGGAAAAGATTGGCCGCGACGGCAAAAAGTTGGACATTCCGATCTTTCGCACAAGCTTGAGCGGGACCGTACGCAGGCCGTTTCAGATCCCGCCGCTTAGCTAAACGCGTTGCTGGTTCCAGCCAACTTGACTCGCGTGTCTGGTTTCGGGTGACTCATCGCAGCTGCGAAATGACCGCCTATGGGGGTGGAAGCGGACGTCGCTAGCACTTAGAATAATTCGCACCACTCAATGCTCGGGAAATCACCTATGACCGGCGATTCTTTAACCTAAAAGACTCCCAGGTCTTGCTTCAACCACGCCAAAAATTGGCCAGGCTGTTGATGTTGCACAAAATAGCCGCTGTCGGGAAGCACGTGCAGCTCAACATGATCCAGTGCGCCCGCCCAGCGGTGCGCAGCGGTCCATTGGACGTTGCGGTCATGCTCGCCGATTACTAATCGGACGGGGACAGGTGTGCCGCGCAACAAGTCGGTCCAGTCGTCGGCATAAGCAATATCACCGTAGTTTCCGACATAACCTTGCTCACGATGAACCGGGAGGCCAGAAATGATCACTGGTAATATCTCAGGGCGGCTTACCCATTCATAATCTCTCGGTGAATCTCTCACAACTGCCCTAGCGAAGGCTTCTGGTCCCTTGGTTGTGACAAAGGCAAACCCCGCTTTGCATAAAAAGCGCAAGGCCTGAGGGAAGTGCAACCGGGTCTTGGGTATCAACAGATTGTACCCGTTCGTCCCCTCCAGATCTGCATCGCATATAGCAGGCAAGATCGGGTTGGCTGCAGTAACGCTGGTTATGCGTTCCGGCATTATCTGTGCAGCGGCAAGGCCGTGGACCAAGCCAGACCTCAAAGTCATCAGGGCTGTCTTATCAACCTTCAAATGGTCCAGCAGCAGCTTTATGTCTGGAGCAAAGACCTTTGGGTCGCTCGCTTCGCCTTGATAAATTGTAGTCCTGCCAAAACCGGGCCTCAGCGGCGCAATGATCTGCAACCCGGCGAGCGTCGCCGCTGCGACGGCTTCTTTGAACCATGTGTCGCCTAGAGCCTGATCATGGTAGAAAAGAATCGTTCCCTTCCGCTTGTTCGGATCTTCAACCCCGAAGATCGAATAGTCGATCTGGCGTCCGTTTCGCAATTTGAAGATTCGCCGCTGGCTCTCACGTGGGTAATGGGCTGTTTCATTCTCAGCTTGCAGGCGCGCGGCAATCAAATTGCCATCATCCTGATCATGCATCAGCGCCAAACCGATGACCATCCGGACACATTCAATTTGTGACGTGGTGTCTGTCTTGGAAAAAATAGCACGTAGTTGACTGCGAACGGTAGTGATCGAAGCCATTCGCGCCTCGGCTATCTCCTTCGCCCTATGGCCGGCTAGCATCAACCGGATGACCTCTATTTCCGCAAGCGTGAGATTGAACAGATCCTGCAAGATCGGGCCAAGGTAAGTTGGCCAATAAATGTCGTTCGTCATTATGATCGTGAGATGGCGATCCTCACATTCATCATGGCGACGCTCCAATGTCATCAACAAGGGCTTCTCAGTCCGCTGGTTCTGGAAACGTCGCACATTATTTGGACTGTTCCCGCGCCGCGAGCCAGCGATGATACTACTGATCAGTTTCTGCAAAGTAGCGCAATCGGCGCTGGAAAGGGGCATGTCTTGAAGCCGTGCCCTGGGCCCCAAATCATAAAGGCTCCTCGCTGCAGGATTGGCGCCAACGATGCTTCCTTCTCCATCGATGGCTAGCATCGCTTGCATTTTTCCGGCGAGAAATGCGTCGAGCTCACTTTTCGTCTCGTTGCGCCAAGGCGTAACCTTATCCAGCAGCGACGAGGCTTTGCCCCAATGGCTTCCAAGCGGCTGAACCGGAGCTTCATTCTTGCCTTGCTGAAGAGCATCCAACTTGGTCAAAAGTGACTGCATGAACGCGTCATATTGATCTGGTTCGGACACCAGATTGTAGAGGTCGGTAACATCGAACTCGTTCTCTGTGCCATCCGCTTTCATGCCAAGTCCCGCTTTCAACATTTGCCCACGTCCAAGCCATATGGCGAGTTAGCAGGAGACTGCCCAAATGCCCTCAACTTTAGAATGTCAACGCACTCAAATTTAAGCCCAAAATCGAACTAACTCTGATCACATTCAGGGCCAAAGGCCAGTTCTTTTTGGTTTATCCTTCATATGGATGATGCGGCCTTGTGCGGCGGTGGTTAACTTGATCTTTACGTCTGGTGAGTCCGTTGCCGTAGGCATTTCAGGTTCGCCCAGACATTGATTTTTTGCGCTGCGTAGCAGCTCTGGGGGCTAAAATGACCAATTCACGCAAACTCTATTTCTCGCACATATCTTTCTCAGCGATGGCTACGGCACTGTTGCTCACAGGGACGAGCACTGCAGCGAGTGCCCAGCAGGAATTGGCGCAGGGTACGCTGACTATCGTGGATGATTGCCCGGACGGACAAGCCACAGACGATTCCGGCGCCTGCTTCAACGTCGTAAAAACACATCAGATGTCAGTCGGAAGTCAAGAAGACGTCGACCGTGTCCTGGCGGAAAATGGATGGCGTTTGGCAACTCCCGATGAGCTGGCCAAAGCATATGAAAACCTCGGTCTTCATACCACTTCAATCTACCGATTGTCTGATGGGACAAACGCCGTTCCGGCCCAGTACCCTGTTGGATCCATACTCAAAAGAGGGGTGAATTTCCGCAGTGCCGCAGTGCCTAATTTCCTTGTAAAGGGCATTTTTTATGTCGATGCGAGCGCGCCTGATGCCGGTTCATTAGCGGCGGCTGCCCCTGGAACCAGTGCAAGCCCTACGCCCACAGATGTCATTTTGGCTAGCACTGTTATTGTGACGCCAAATATCGGCAATTGTCCGGCCGGGCAACTTGACTACCTTCCAAAAGTGGCGGCCATTCAATGCGGCCCCGAGGTCAAATTTCATGAGACGTTTCTCCGTTTTGGCAGTGCTCAATCGGATGCCATGGTCGCTGCACGAGAGCGGGCATGGGTCCTAGCGACTCCGCCAGAACTGCAAGCCAATGTCAGTTCGGGCCGATTAGCTCCTAACAAGTCTGGGGTCGCAGCCGGGGGCAACAGAGTGGAGGCCACGCAAGACGGTACTTTGAATTTGAACCCCAAATACGTCTCAAGGTCCGACGGGTTTTACTATGTCGAAGAGACTGCAGGTAACCGGGTACAGACCATTCCTCACCGGATACAATATGGATCGCCATGGAAACCTACCGATGGCGCTCCGGCTCCGATACCCACTGGCGTCAATGGACTGATGGCTAGTGCATCAGGATGGCAATCAATAGAGCGCCCCATTGTCGGGAATTTCTGGAGCTCAAACATTGCTGATCAACACCCGGCAAAAGCTCTGTTCGGACTGGGTGATGCAATCATCTTGCGCCGGGCTGCACGAACTATGCTCCAACAAAAAAACAAGACTTCAAGCGACAGCGACGTCGAAGCTCTTTTGAACGCTGCCCAGTCGGATGCCGATCAACGTTATGCCCTCGCGTCTTACCTCATTGGCGAAGCATATGAAGCTTTGATCACAGATAATCCCGCGTCAGAGCAACTCAATTTTCGCCGCGTATTCGAAGCGTATATGAGCTATGAGCGCTACCGGGTGAATGGCATCACATATGACGCCTGGAGAGAGTTTAACGGGCAAAGTCAATTCAGTGCGAATGAAAGTTACGGATACAGCTCGCCTGCTGCCAATTTCCTGCCGGTGATTCCCGAAGTTTCGACGTTTCAAGCTCAGCAAACGAATCCAATGCAGATTGGGGTTGAAGGTTCAAAAGCGATGATCAACCTTCTTCATCCCGCAATCCTGGCTGGATCAGCAGACGGTGCAAGCCTAAACCTTGGTGAGAATGGTCTCGATCTTGCTGGTATTGGCGTTGCGGCTGGCTTGGGCGGCACTCTCGCGGTCGCAGCCGGTTCGTTAGCCGTTGTCGCAGCAACGGTCACAACTGTCGGCACCTCAGCTGTCCCAATTGCGACAACTGCGGTGACTGCAGCTATGACTGTAACGCAAACGATCCCGGGGGTAAGTTATGTCGTTCCGAACGCTGCGTTCCTTGTAAGCAAGAATGTGATTGCCTCAGGCGCAAGTTCGAGTTTGGGAAGTTCTGCCGCGATCGGAATCGGGATTTCTCTCGCCCTTGCTGCTCTTATTTCTAAGTCTTTCGCAGATTTGGCGATGTCAAATGCACTCGATGCCAAACTGCGGACAACGTTGGATGCTGGCCCGCAACCAGTAAATGTTTATCAATTGCTCAACACGAATGACGCAGCCCAAGCTCAATTGAACCGAAGCGCTGTGTTTGGCTATGTGATGAAAATGTTGATTGCAGATCCGGCGGAAAAAGGATTGCTGTCCATCGAGGTGCCTTCGTCATAAGCAGTGTGCATTGTGTTTGCCCGTCGGGGCATTCATGGGTGCTGCCAGCCTAATCGCAACTTGTCTCTGATCGGCCCAGTTCTAGCCGCTGCACGCTGTCTTGAATTGGGTCGTGAGCCGATGGTCGGCTTTCAGGGACGAGTGGTGACATTTCGGTCAGGCAGTACAGGCAGCCAGTCTGTCGCGGTTGGAGACAAGAATCAAGTTGGCTGGAATCAGCAGCACTCCGCCTATAGGCGCGCCTCAACCTGCGCTTAACCATGTTTCAAGCTCTTCCCCCTAAAGCCCGCTACAAACGGACAATAGGGGGCTGCTCGTGCTGCTCGAACGTATTTCAAGAATTGGTTTGATTGTTAATTGGAAGACCTTGGGCGTCGCGATCCTTGCGATCTTCGCCACATGGTTATCGCTGAAACTGAACCTGGTTGCCGATTACCCGCTGACGATCATTTCGACTGCGGTGATTTTCCCAATCGTGTTCTCCATTGGTCATGCGTACAAACGGCGCGAGGCGGCGCTGGATGATTACGGCACGATCAAGGCCCATGGCCGTGCGATCTATTTTGCCGCGCGCGACTGGCTTCCAGAGGAAAACGAAGACAGGATCAAGCATCTCGAAGGTGCGCTGGCGCGTTTGCTGACCGGTTGCCGCGATATGTTCAAAGGCGAACGTTCAGAAATGCCGGCGCGCGAGCAGGCGATTTACGCCGCGTTTTCGGAACTGTCGCAATTCGTAAAGCGGATGCGGGCAGAGGGGCTGGCCTCTGGCGAGTGCAGCCGCTGCAATCAATATCTTTCCAAGATGATCGTCGCGTTTGAAAGCGTGAAGCATATCTATCAATATCGCACGCCGCGCACGCTCAGCGCCTTCAGCGATTTTTTCATAATCATACTGCCGATCATCTATGGCCCGTATTTCGCGCATCAAGCGATTGAATATGAAGCCCCGATCCTGACCTATGTCATGCCGGTGTTGTTTGCGGTGATCCTGACGGGTCTCGATAACATCCAAAGCCATTTGGAAGATCCGTTTGACCAGATCGGACCAGATGATGTGGCGATCAATGCGGAGAAATTCGTTGAGCTGCTGACCTGCGGCGAACCAGATGGACCATGTCCAGTGATTGCCGATGGACAAACTGCATAAGCGCAGGCACTCTCATTGAGCACAAAACAAAACCCCCGGCGGGCAGCTGGCCTACCGGGGGTTTTGTGTTTCTGGGTTCTTGTTGAGGGCCTTACTCGCCGCCGGCTAGCCCGCGGCTTTCGATCATATATTTCACATCCGGCTCGCGTCCGGCGAATGTGCGATACATCTCAAAATAGTCCATCGTGCCGCCGCGACTGAGCACGGTTTTGCGATAGTGATCGCCGTTTTCGCGGGTCAGACCGCCATTGTCGATGAACCACTGGCGCGAGATCCTTGTCGAGCATTTCAGTCCACAAATAGCTGTAATAGCCCGCAGAATAGCCCGCAGGTGAGCTGAAGATGTGGTTGAAATAGTTTGACCGGTAACGCGGCGGGACCAGATCAATTTCAAGGCCAAGCTCGCCAAGCGACTGGCGCTCAAATGCATCGACCTTCTCCGCTGTATCAATCGCAGCGGCTTCAGCTGGTGAGAGCGCGTGCCACTTCATGTCAAGCAGCGCGGCGGCCACCACTTCACCAAAGTCATAGCCCTGGTTGAACTTCGATGCGGTCTGGATTTTCTCCACCAGCTCCATCGGAATGGTTTCACCCGTTTCGTGGTGCTTGGCATAGTTTTGCAGGACCTCTGGATAGGTCGCCCACATCTCGTGAACTTGGCTGGGGTATTCCACGAAATCGCGCGCGGTCGCCGTACCAGAGAGACTTTCATAGCGCTGATCCGCAAAGAAGCCGTGCAATGCGTGGCCGAATTCGTGGAAGGTCGTCTCTACCCAGTCAAAGCTGACCAGTTGGACCTCACCATCGGCCGCCTTCGGAATGTTCAGCACGTTGTAGATCACCGGCTTGGTGCCCCACAGATCGCTCTGGTCAATGAAGTTGCCCATCCACGCGCCGCCGCGCTTTGACGGGCGCTGGAATGGGTCGAAATAGAACAGGCCGAGCTCGCTGCCATCGGCATCGAACACGGTGTAGGTCCACACATCCGGGTGATAGACGGGCAAGTCGGTGCGGCGTTCAAACGAGAGGCCGTAAAGCTTATTCGCCATGTAGAAAACGCCGTCTTCCAGCACCTTATCGAGCTGGAAGTAAGGCTTCACCGCGTTTTCATTAAAGGCGTATTGCTCTGCCTTCACCTTATTGGCGAAGCGGTACCAATCCCATGGCTCAACCTCGAAATTGAGGCCATCTGCGGCGATCCGCTCGTTGAGAACGTCGGCTTCGCGGCGCTGCGTCGCGGCGAGGGCCGGGACCATTTGCTCCATGAAATCGAGCGCGGTCTTCGGCTGCTTCGCCATGCGGTCATACATGGTGTAGCTGGCCCAATCAGGCTGACCGAACAGAGCGGCCTTTTCCGCGCGCAATTCGGCAATCTTGGCCAGGATCATGCGCGTGTCATTCTCTCCGCCTTGGTCAGAGCGGTATGCACTGGCTTTGAACAGACGCTCGCGCACTGCACGGTTTTCAAGCGCGGGCAGCGATGGTTGCTGCGTGGTGTTTTGCAGGGCGATGGCGAACTTGCCGTCCATGCCTCTTTCCTTCGCGAGTGCTGCCGCGCCCTCAATCTCAGCATCAGACAGTCCAGCCAGCTCTTCACGGGTGTCGACGATCACCGCGCCAGCATTGGTCGCATCGCGGACCTTCTGACTGAAATCGGTGGTCAGCGTGGACAGCTCAGAGTTGATCGCTTTGACCTTGTCGCGCTCTACCTCGGTCAGCAGCGCGCCTGCTTGCACCATGCCGGAATAGGTCTCTTCAAGCAGCTTCGCATCTTCGCGCGTCATCGTCATCGCCGCGCGGTTGTCATAGACCGCCTTTACGCGGGCAAACAGCTCTGGGTTGAGTCTGATTGCATCGCCATGCGCAGTCAGTTTTGGGCTGATTTCCTGATTGATCGTATCCAGTCGGTCAGTCGTGTTCTGGCCTGTCAGCGCAAAAAAACGCTGCCCACACGGCCTAACATACGGCCGGATTTTTCCAGTTCAACAATCGTGTTGCTGAACGAAGGCGTCGCCGGATTGTTGATGATCGCCTGAACTTCAGCCTGCTGGATCGCCATGCCTTGCTCGAAAGCGGGAATATAATCGTCTTCGCTGATCGCGCTGAAATCAGGGGTCAGGAAGGGCAGGGTGCTGTCAGAGGCGAAATAGCCCGTCCCGGTGGGGATCTCAGGGTTGTACTCGGCCTCTGCCTGGGCTTCAGCAATCGGGTTGGTTTCATTCACCCCTGTCTCTCCATTGGTGGTCGCGCAGCCTGCGGTTAGCATAGCGGCGAGGGCAATTGCGGCGGTCTGGGCCTTGAACTGGGCCTTCATATTCACTCCGGTAAATTACGAATTTGTGTTGCCGTGTATTGAGAGCAATTTTCGCTTTGGGCAAGCAAAAGGACCCACCTGCCTGAACGGGGATGAGCCCCGGGGGGCCGCGTTATCCATAATGGAACAAGGCCGCAGCCCATCCGGACCGCGGCCTCGTCTCTAAACTCGTGTTCCGGCAAACTCGCCTAAGGTGCGACCCGAAGGGCTTGTGGGAAGACTAGCAAAGAGGCCCTTCATAGTAGGGGTAAACCGAGAGTGCGGAACTTAAGTTTTCCTGTAGGGTTGCGAGAATTTATCAATGAAAACAGCAGCGCAAGATTGCAATATCTTGCCGAATGCGAGAAATTCACGCGATGTGCTGGCTTGCTCAAATTCGCGGCGCGAGCCGAATATGGCCGCTTAGGCGCAGCGATCTAAGTATGAATTTCTATCTAAAGCGGCTGCGTTTCGGGTTCGCATCAGTGCCGAAAGCTGAATTCTATTGCTTGCCAATTGCCTGTATGAAGCCACTGGTCTCTTCCACAAGTCCAGCGAGCTTGCCCGCAGAGGTCTTGGATGAGCTGGATAGTTCCTCGACGAGGCCAGAGACGGCATCAGTGTCGCGGTTGATGTTAGCGACAAGCTCACCAATGCTGACTGCACCTTGAGCGGTTTCATCGACAGCATCGGTGATCTTGGAAAATGCGCCAAGCTCTCGATTCAGGGAATCGAGCAGACTGTCGCTCGCCGTACGCAGCCGGCTCGTCGTCTCGACCATTGCGCCACTGGAGTGGCCGCTTTGCTTGGTTGAGTTTTGAATAGCGTTGATCCGCGCAGAAACACTGTCAGTTGCTTTCGCGGTTTGATTGGCAAGGTTCTTCACCTCTTGTGCCACCACGGCAAAGCCCGCGCCTGACGAACCTGCTCGCGCCGCTTCAATGCTGGCATTGAGCGCCAGGATGTTGGTTTGGTCAGCGATTTCCGAGATCGTCTTTACGACCTCTTCGATTGCGGCCACTTCATTGGCCACTTCGGCATTGTCATTTGCTGTGCGTTCGGCCTGTTCGACCGCCTCGACCAGCAGGTTCTTTCCGTCAGTCAGGCCAGAGCTCACGTTGTTCAATGTGTGTAGCAGGTCACCAGCAGACTTCGCCGCATCCTGCATCGCTTGCGCGGATTGCTCAGAAATGGCGGCGGCTTCGGTCGTGTCATTACGCAGACCAGAGATTTTATCATTTGCCGCCACTGCCGCGGCATTTACTGTTTCTGATGCTTTGAGCGAGATGTCGATTTTGTCTGCCAGGCCTGACACGAAATCACTACCTTTTTGGTCGATCAATTCCTGTGAGTAGCGCAGTTGCAGTTCTGTTCGGATCGAGGCGATCATCTCGAATTCGAGCAAGATGATCCTGTTCACAAATAACAGGTCTTCGAAAATCTCGGCGGGGTTGTCGGTGCTGTCCCACAGGCGGTGTATCAAACCCTGATTATAACCGGACATGTACCGGTTCATGTCGTTTTCGTTGTCGACAAGCCAGCTCGACAAAGCGACGTTAGACAATGCCTTCATCCAATAGTCTTCACGCGTGGCCGTGAAGATTGCCAAGAACAATTGGGTCGTAATCTCGCCCAACTGTTCGCGGGTTACAGGCGCGCCCTGCAGCATTGATGCGGATTCCACATAGCCATCGCGTGTATTCGCGAAGCAATGCTCTCTCGTCCAATCTGTGATCATCGTTTCGTGGCGTGACCAAAAGTCATTCAACTTTGGACGCAACTCTCCGTCACCAAAGATCGCATCAACGCGATTTTGATAGCTTTCAGAGCTCATTCTAAACTTGCTTGCAAAGATTCTTTTGCGTCGCTCATAGCACTCCACTCCATCCACCATGTGTCGTAGCCAAGTATGCTTAAAGAGAATTTAATGGGTCGAATTGTGTCGGCATCATTCAGGTGTGACGTTTGCCTCCGCATCCATATTCGCATCGAATGGCCGGGGAAGGGCGCATTGAACGCGCTTGACATAGCTCGTTCGAGCATGGAACATTTAAAGAACATATCGCGCGTCCCCGGCTCTTTTTTGAAAGGGCTGGATTCATCTCTCTTTAGTCCCCAATTGGTGTGCCATGTCCCTCACGAAAATCTCAGTTCGCGGTGCCAGAGAGCACAACCTCAAAGGCGTTGATATTGATCTGCCGCGTGATGCGCTGATCGTGGTCACCGGGCTGTCTGGGTCGGGCAAGAGCTCGCTCGCCTTTGATACGATCTATGCTGAGGGTCAGCGGCGCTATGTTGAGAGCCTGTCGGCCTATGCGCGCCAATTCCTTGAGATGATGCAGAAACCCGATGTTGAGCATATCGACGGGCTTTCTCCAGCGATCAGCATTGAGCAGAAGACGACCAGCCGCAATCCGCGATCAACCGTTGCGACGGTTACCGAGATTTATGACTATATGCGTTTGCTGTGGGCCAGGGTGGGCGTGCCGTATTCACCGGCCACCGGCAAACCGATCAGCGCGCAAACCGTCAGCCAGATGGTCGACCGGGTGATGGAATTGCCAGAGGGCACGCGCGCCTATCTGCTCGCGCCGGTGGTGCGCGGGCGCAAGGGCGAATACCGCAAGGAACTGGCCGAATGGCAAAAGGCAGGCTTCACCCGCGTACGGATCGATGGAGAACTCTATCCGATCGAAGAAGCGCCTGCGATCGACAAGAAGTTCAAGCACGACATTGAAGTCGTGGTTGATCGGATCGCGGTCAAACCCGGCATGGAAACGCGCCTGGCCGACAGTTTTGAAACCGCTCTGAAACTGGCCGAGGGGCTGGCCTATGTGGATCTGGCAGATGGTGTTGTGCCGGGGCGCGAGGATGAGGAGCAGGGCGGCGGCGCAATGAAGGGCGCTGGCATCCCCGCCAATCGCATTGTCTTCTCAGAAAAATTCGCTTGCCCGGTCAGCGGCTTCACCATTGAAGAAATTGAGCCGCGCCTGTTCTCGTTCAACGCGCCTCAGGGCGCCTGCGCGACCTGTGATGGTCTGGGCGAGAAACAATTGTTCGACCCGCAATTGGTGGTTCCCAATGAAGGGCTGACGTTGAAACAGGGCGCGGTTGCGCCGTGGGCGAAGAGCAATCCGCCATCCCCTTACTATCTGCAGGTGCTGGCCAGTCTGGCAAAGGCGTATGATTTCGACCTGACGACGCCGTGGCGCGATCTGGAGCCTGATCAGCAGCTGATCATTCTGCAAGGCACCGGCGGAATGCCGGTCGAGCTGACCTTTAAAGACGGGCGCAAGGAATACACCGTGCGCAAACCGTTTGAGGGTGTGGTCGGCAATCTCAATCGCCGCCTGTTGCAAACCGACAGCGCGTGGATGCGCGAGGAGCTGTCGAAATTTCAGACCGCGCAGCCATGCGAGAGCTGCGGCGGCAAACGCCTCAATGAAAAAGCGCTGGCAGTGAAGGTCGCGGGCACGGACATCGCCGACCCGGTGAAGATGAGTGTGTCAGATGCGAAGGAGTGGTTCCTGGCACTCGACGAGAAGCTGACCGATCAGCAATCGCAGATCGCCAAGGCTATCCTGAAAGAGATCAACGAGCGGCTGGGCTTTCTCGACAATGTGGGGCTCGATTACCTCAACCTCGATCGGACCAGCGGCACTTTGTCAGGCGGAGAAAGCCAGCGTATCCGGCTGGCCAGCCAGATCGGCAGCGGCCTGTCCGGTGTGCTTTATGTACTCGACGAGCCGAGCATTGGCCTGCACCAGCGCGACAATGACCGGTTGCTGGAGACGCTGAAACGCCTGCGCGATCTCGGCAATACGGTGATCGTGGTGGAGCATGATGAAGACGCGATCCGGCAAGCGGACCATGTCGTCGATCTGGGGCCCGGCGCGGGTGTGCGCGGCGGCGAAGTGGTGGCGCAGGGTACGCTGAAACAGATTATGAAGTCGAAGAAGTCGCTGACCGCGGACTATCTGACCGGGCGGCGTGAGATTGCTGTCCCAGCACAGCGGCGGCCCGGCAATGGGCACAGCATCACGGTGCGCGGCGCGAGTGCGAACAACCTCAAAGATGTGACTGCGTCGATACCCTTGGGCACATTCACCTGCATCACCGGGGTCTCTGGCTCAGGCAAATCGACCTTCACCATCGACACGCTCTACGCCTCCGCCGCCCGCGTGCTGAATGGCGCGCGCGTGATCGCGGGCAAGCACGACAAAATCGAGGGTCTCGAATATTGCGACAAGGTGATCGAGATCGACCAATCGCCGATTGGCCGCACCCCGCGCAGCAACCCTGCGACCTACACCGGCGCCTTCACCAATATCCGCGATTGGTTCGCCGGCCTGCCAGAGGCGAAGGCGCGCGGATACAAACCGGGCCGCTTCAGCTTCAACGTGAAGGGCGGGCGCTGCGAGCAATGCACCGGCGACGGCCTGATCAAGATCGAAATGCACTTCCTGCCCGACGTCTACGTCACTTGTGAGGAATGCGGCGGCAAACGCTACAACCGCGAAACGCTGGAGGTGAAGTTCAAGGGCCTCTCCATCGCCGATGTGCTGGACATGACGGTTGAGGATGCGGAGGGTTTCTTCAAGGCGGTCCCGCCGATCCGGGACAAGATGCGGATGCTGAACGAGGTCGGTCTTGGTTATGTGAAGGTCGGCCAGCAGGCGACGACGTTGTCGGGCGGCGAGGCGCAGCGGGTGAAGCTGGCGAAGGAGCTGTCCAAACGCAGCACCGGGCAGACGCTCTATATCCTGGATGAGCCGACCACAGGCCTGCACTTTGAGGATGTGCGTAAGCTGCTGGAGGTGCTGCACCGCCTGGTGGAGCAGGGCAATTCCGTGGTCGTGATTGAGCATAATCTTGATGTCATCAAGACGGCTGACTGGATCGTGGATCTCGGGCCAGAAGGCGGGGTGCGCGGCGGCGAGATTGTGGCCGCGGGCACGCCGGAGGCTGTGGCGCAGGAACCGCGCAGCTTCACCGGCGGGTACCTGAAGAACATGCTGGGCAAGGGGCCGACGAAAGTGGCACCCAAATCCGGGGAAAAACCGGCTGCAAAACCTGCCGGTAAGACCGCGAAAACCCCCAAAAAAAGGCGAAAGCTGGATCGTAGGCGCCCGCGCGCGCAGACCCTCAACATCGGCCGCCGCGCTACCCAGATTTGCTGTATTGCCATGCAGCGCGCGCTGTGTAGGATGCGCCGCGCCGGCACACGGCGTATCACTTACAATAATTGAGGGGTCTCTATGCCATTTACTACCAAAGCATTCGCGCTACCCGTTGTTCTAACCGGGGGCCTTTTGCTGTCTGCCTGCGGGGCGATGGATAAAGAGGCGATGTACGAAGAGTTTGGGAAAGCCTGCACCTCGTCCTTCGTATCCGAAGGTGGACCTGCGGAAATGGCTCAGCCGTTTTGCGATTGCTCGCTTGAGAAGGTGAAAGAGCAAGATTTGGACCAGATGGATATGCTCGATCAGGAAAAGATGACTGCTTTGGGAGAAGCCTGCGCAGAGGAAATCTTCACGGAAATTGAAGCGGGCGCGGAAGAACCCGCTGCGGAGTAAGCCCGCACGCGTGATGCTCCGTTTGGAGCTGCGCTTAAAGGTTTAGGATTTTGAGAGACGCGCTCTTCCTACGGGGAGGGCGCGTTTCTCTTTTTGTCAGGGTATTCTCAGCTCTCTACATCTGATATTCAAATGTACTGGCGGGCGCTTGACCTAGCTAGCCTCCCCAAGTTTCTAGGATTGCTCAATTAAAATGTGCGACTGACACTTCGCAAGGTCTTTGCAGTTGGCTTAGACTCCATACCTCTTATTGCCGCCTGATGTGATACAATAGCGACCACCTCGCGGGCCAATACACACCCGTGATCCACGACAAGGACAATTTCCGCGATAGTACTGGCGGGGACGCGCTGTCGGTTTCGGAGCTGGTCGAGAGCGAGATACGTACCGGCTTGAAATCCAAAAATCCCCTGCATCACTGGCGATCTTGAGCCACTCGCCTGAGCGGTCGACTACGCGGACCGATGAACGGAATGATACTTTCGTAATGACTTGGCTAGTGACGCGCGGAGCAGATCGACCATTTAGCGTTGATGCCGTTACGTACACGGTTTGTTGTGGCTGATATTTGAGAGATTCTCCGGATGGCGGAGCATTACTTTCTTTATCTTCAACGACGTGCTTATCGTTGGATGTGGGCTGACTCACTAACGATTGAACCTCATCGACCGTTTTATCGTCACCATCATCGCCTCCGAAAATAGAGAGAATTGCCGCAAAGAAAACTAGAACAAGCGCTAAGCAGCCTAGTGTTGAATTTTGTTTCTTCGCCATGAATGCCCCTTTTTTGAATAATAAGTACTAAGTCAAACTTATTTATAGTTCAATTGCATAGCGGGTTGTATGATTTAACCTGTCCTACATGCGAAAGTTCCTATAACTGGTCCTGTTCCCTTGAACCGAAACTCAAAGGCGAACGACCATGGCCCAAAGCCCAACATTCCCCTCGCGCGGTCCCTATGATGCGCGCCGCAAACTCCCCAAAGCCCCTATCCCACGCGCCCCGGAGATCCCGGACCGGCTGAGCACGCGCGCAGCTGGCTCGCACATGTCAAGGCTGGGCGAATAGGGGGAGGGTAAGATGGTTTTTTGGTGTGTTTGTTTGTTTGGACCCTCAAACGCCGGGCGCAGCGCATCCGCACTGCTTGGCTTTCCTCGCATTAGCTCGGGCGGGCGTGCGCCCTTGCGGCTCGCTGGACGCTCGCCGAACATTCCTAGCCAGCGGCGTAGTGCCACCCTCTCTTTCCCGAAAAAGGAATCAGAAAACACCATGACCCAACTCCTCCCACTGCCATCCGTCCCGCCCGCGCTGACCCCGGCGCGGCGTGCGGCCTTCCTCGAAAACCTGCAACTCTATGGCAATGTGCGGCTTGCATGCCGGGCGGCTTCGCTCAGCCCGCAGACCGCTTACCGTGCGCGCCAGGCAGAGCCGCGCTTTATGACCGAATGGGACGCGGCACTTGTCGTCGCTCGCACCCATGTCGAGGCGATCCTGGCCGATCGCGCGATCAGCGGGGTGACCGAAAAAGTGTTCTATCATGGTGAGGAGGTGGCGACCCGCACCCGTTACGACAGCCGCCTGCTGCTGGCGCATCTCGCGCGGCTCGACCGATTGGCGGAGCGCATCGAGCAGAAAGAAGCGGAGGAGGCGCGGCTAAGAGCACAAAGCCAAACGCGAAGCACATACGGCTGCGACCAGCACCAATCGCGAGCCGCAGGCGAGTGCAAGGGCGCACGCCCGCCCGCAGCGACGCGACCTTTAGGTCGCATGAGCGAGGAAATCGCGAGCGCGGATGCGCTTGCGGAACAACAAAAAACTCAAAACAACTCCTCTCCCTCCTCCTCACATCCTCCCATACCCGAGCTGGAGCAGCGACTGATGGCGATGGAGGCGGAGCGGCCCCTCACCGCGCGGGCGGTGCATCAATTCGACGATCCGGGCGAGGCGGAGGCGGCGCAATTGTGCGCTTTTGAGGCGGGGATGGATAGGTGGTGGGCCGTGGCCCGCACGCAGGACTTGCCAGAGCATATCGCGGAGGGCGCTATGACCGAATATTCCGATCAATCTGGGGATGAATGACGCGCATGGTTTTGGCCCCTGGACTGTGTTCCATGTGTTCCAAGGGAGGCGGGCATGCGGCGAGTTGAGGCGCAGTGAGTGGAGGGCGCGCTAATGCGGCCACTGGCTCTCGACGATGTCCTTGGCTTCCCTGAGGCCCAGGCCGGTGTGCTTGCGCACGAGCTTGATCGCCTCGATCTTGCTCCCTCTTGCGAAGGCCACGCGGATCTTGGGATGATCGCTAAGGTCTATGGCGCCAGATGCCGGGGTGATGGCCGGGTTGGCCTGCGGCGGCGTGAGCGGGCCGGGCGTGTGGGTGTGGTTGGCAAAGCTGGAGGCGTCGCGGCGTTGCTGCTCGATCATGTCGCCGCCCGTGCGCCTCAACACGATGACGGCCAGGATGAAGCCGGTGACCATGCCTGCAGCGAACAGGAGTATGCTCTCCATCAGCGGGCAACCAGCTCCAGATTGACGCGGGCATGGCCTCTGCTGATCATGCCGATCCGCTCGGCCGCTGCGCGCGAGAGGTCGATGACGCGGCCTTTCACGAATGGGCCGCGATCGTTGATGCGCACCGTAACGGCGCGGCCATTGCGCGGGTTGGTGACGCGAACCATGCTGCCAAAGGGCAGGGTCTTATGGGCGGCAGTCATGGCGCGCATGTTGAAGCGTTCGCCATTGGCGGTGAGGCGGCCGTTGAAGCGGCGGCCATAGTAGGATGCGATCCCGCTGCCGAGATTGCGGATGCTGCGCGGCTCTGGCGGCTTAGGCTCTGCTGGTGGTTCAAAGCTGGTGAGGTCGACGGCGCCGGGGGCGACAGTAATGGGACTGGGCGCGGTGTTGTAGGGGGCGAACTGTGCGCCAAACGAGGCTGCGGATAGGGATGCTGCTTGAGGTTGCGGGCGCGCGGGGGAGGCGCTGTCTTGCTGAGCAAGCGTGCTGGAGGGAACGGATGCGAACAGGAGCGTGGCCGTGGCTACGCCAACGCCGCTTGCGCAAACTCGCTTTCCTACCCCTCTCATAATGCGCATGGTTTAGGCGAGAATCGGGTGAGAGCACAATTGCGCGAGGCTCTGATTGCCCGGTTTGATGCCCGTTCTGACGCGACTTGTGGCTGGGACTTGCCCGGTTAACGTGCTCTTGTCGGGCGAGGATGGGGATGGCTCTTTGACATCCGAGCTTTGGGGAGCTCTTCAGATTGAGCTGATCAGGCAGGTGTCGAGCAGCCCTAGGCGAAAATCAGGCGTGCAAAGCAAATGGGGCCGGCATTGCTGCCGACCCCACTCTTACCGCCGCGTGGTCAACTTGCTTGGCGAACCTCGCAAGATGCACTTGGCATCCGGTTTCTGGCCTCCGCACGATGTACGGCGGGCTTTTCACCAGTGCTCGCACCGGCATCCAGCTTCACTTGCAAGCAGTCTCTGCATCCCTGAACCGAAGTTCCTGTTTGCATCCTCTGCTCCTCGGGCGGAGCTGAGACCATCAATCTGTATTGCCTTCGATCTCAAACGGTCGATCCGGGTCTAACCCTTTTCGCCCTCAATCGCCGACCAAATTGGTGGCCATCCGATGGGTCTGCTTCGCGATCTCCTCAAACGATCCAGTCTGGGTTTGGCCGAGGCCTTTGCCGCACTGTCTCTCAAAGTTCGCGTGGACAATCACCATCGCGTCGATCGTTACAAAAAGTTCTTAAAAACAGCGCCTTAAGGCCCTCTTTTCAATCTCTTTTCTGCCCTTACGATGTTTAGAAGCTGCGCCCAAAAACCGAGTCGCGCAAGTGTTGCAACCCCGACTTATCCACTTTTGCCAAGATCACTTGTGGAGGAGGGTGGATAAGTCAGCGGCTCGTCGCAATCGTGAATTGAGCGCTGCAAAATATGCCTGTTCTCGCGATCAGCGACTGCCTCTGCGGCCTCTTTGAGCGAGCAGTTTGAGTCGCAGCGCATTCAATTTGATGAAGCCTTCCGCGTCCTGCTGATCGTATGCACCCGCATCGTCTTCGAATGTGACGACGTCTTCGCTGTAGAGATTGTAGTCGACATCGGCGCGCCGGCCCACGACCTGGGCATTGCCTTTGTAAAGCTTGAGACGGACATCGCCGGTTACACCGATCTGGCTGTGATCAATCGCGGCCTGCAGCATCTCACGCTCTGGCGCGAACCAAAAGCCGTTGTAGATCAGCTCTGCATAGCGTGGCATCAACTCGTCCTTAAGGTGAGCAGCGCCGCGATCCAGCGTCAGTTGCTCAATGCCTCGGTGTGCGCGGGCATAGATCTCACCGCCCGGAGTTTCGTACATGCCGCGCGACTTCATGCCTACAAAGCGGTTCTCAACCAGATCAAGTCGGCCAATGCCGTGCTTGCGGCCGAGATTGTTGAGTGCGGTCAGGAGTGTGGCCGGGCTCATCGCCTCGCCATTGAGGGCAACGCCGTCACCGGCTTCAAACGCGATGGTGATATATTCCGGCTCGTCCGGCGCGTCCTCAGGATTGACCGTGCGAGAGTAGACGTAATCCGGCGTCTCTTCCCACGGATCCTCGAGCACTTTGCCTTCAGATGAAGTGTGCAGCAGGTTTGCATCGGTGGAGAAGGGACTCTCACCGCGCTTATCCTTTGGCACATCGATCTGATGTGCCTCTGCCCAGGCGATCAGCGCGGTGCGGCTAGTGAGGTCCCATTCGCGCCATGGGGCGATGACTTGAATATCGGGGTTCAACGCATAGGCAGAAAGCTCAAAGCGCACTTGGTCGTTGCCCTTGCCTGTCGCACCGTGGGCGATGGCGTCTGCGCCAGTTTCCGCAGCGATCTCTACCAAACGCTTTGAGATCAGTGGGCGGGCGATCGAAGTGCCGAGCAGATAGTCGCCTTCATAGCGGGCATTGGCGCGCATCATCGGGAAGATGAAATCGCGCACGAATTCCTCGCGCAGATCTTCGATGAAGATGTGTTTGTCCGGGATGCCCATCGCGCGTGCTTTTGTCCGGGCAGGCTCAATTTCTTCGCCTTGGCCGAGGTCGGCGGTGAAGGTGACCACCTCAAGTCCGCGCTCAACCTCCAGCCATTTGGCAATCACAGAGGTATCAAGACCGCCTGAATAAGCGAGAACTACACGTTTGATATCGGACATTGTCACACCTTCATCTCGGCGCCGCGCGCCTTAGTCATTTCGTCAAGGGGCCGCTAACAGGGGAGGGGATGCGGAGCAATGCTTGTGAGCGGTGATGCATGCATCACGGACAGGCCAAAGCTTGTGAAAGGCATGGTTGATCACAATATCTGTGCCTCAACCGGGTCAGAGGGATCACGATTATGGACGGCGAAACCGCGCAGAAGGCGAGAAAGAGCCTGTGGGGCCAAGCGCGCGAATTGGCGCAATTGGCACCGCCAGAACGCAACCGATGGGTCGATTTCCTGCGGGCGGTTTCAATTCTCGCTGTGGTGTTTGGTCATTGGCTGATGGCCGGGCTTTACGTTGATGAGGCTGGTGCGCTGCAACGCGGTGATTTAATTGAAACCTCGCCGTGGACGCATTGGCTAACATGGGCTTTCCAGGTGATGCCGGTCTTCTTCCTTGTGGGCGGATATTCCAATTCGGTGAGTTGGGAGGGGACCTTGCGCAAAGCGAGCCCCGGGCAGAAGGGAATATACCGCGATTGGTTGGCGAGCCGTGTCCAGCGTTTGATTGCGCCTACGTTCCCTGTGCTGCTTGTTTGGGCAGTGATCGCGGTGGCTTTGACACAGGTCGGTTTTGACCGCGCGCAGATACGCATGGCTACGGAAGCTGCACTGATCCCGGTGTGGTTTCTGGCGGTCTATCTGCTGGTGACGGCCTGTACGCCGCTGGCCGTGAAAGCGTGGAAACGCTGGGGATGGGCGAGTTTTGCGATATATATTCCCATCACCGCGTTGGTTGATTGGTTGAGGTTTGAGCACGGTGTACCGTACATCAGCTTCACCAATTTCCTCTGGGTGTTCCTTGCGATCCACCAGTTGGGTTTGGCGTGGCGCGATGCGAAGTTTGACAATCGCCTCTTTGCCTTTGGCTGGTTTGCGGCCGGGCTAGGCGTGTTGATTTCGATCACGGTCTATGGGTTTTACCCCGTGTCGATGGTTTCTGCGCCGGATGGGTTTTCAAATTCGCTGCCGCCGACCTTTGCATTGTTGGCGCTTGGCGTGGTGCAGGTAGGGCTTGTCCTTGGATTGGAGCCACTGGGGCGCCGGATGCTGGACAAGATCGGGATCTGGACTGCGACGGTGTTGATGAACGGTATGATTATGACCGTTTTCTTGTGGCACCTCACCGCTTTTGTATTGGTGATGACTTTTACGTGGATTGCACTCGGTGGGATTGGACTGGATAGCGTCCCGGGTACTGGTGAATGGTGGGCAACACGGCCATTGTGGCTCGGCATTTATATCATTGCACTTTTGCCCTTTATCGCGGTGTTCGCACGGCATGAACGCAGCTTTGGCCCCATCAGAGGCGGGCGTACGGTGCCCCGCGCCCGCGTGGTGGCCGGCGTTGTTCTGATCTGCGTAGGGCTGGGCGCAACCGCTGGGATCAGCATTGCCAGCCCTGAAGGAATAACAGGCGTTCGGATCTGGGTGGTGGCGCTGCCATTTGTCGGTGCGGCTTTGCTCGGCTTTGGCCCGGCATATCGTCCGAGATCGCGCGATACAGCCTAAGCCAGGACGTCGCCTGGGTTCACTCCTGGTTCAAGGGATCCGGACCAGACCTATCGCATAAGGTCGCACAGACACGCAGTGAATTGGTCAAAATGGGCTGACGACTGCTATCAGAGGCTGCCGCCGCTTAAGGGATACTTCCCGAGGGGGCGGCGGTTTGGGGAGGTACTATGCGACTTTGGCTCTATGGTTTGGCGACTGCGATCGCAAGTATCTCGGCCCTGCTGCTGGCGATTACCCCTGCACCCTCTCAGAAATTACAGGCCCGTGCCGGCGGTGCTGCTCAGCTCACCGCAATGCTACAAGGCGGCAGCTATAATGCCGTTAACTGCCACAATGTTCGCACCTTCTGCCGTGCGGACGTTTCGCGCTGCGATAGTAATGAGCGCGAACGGCAGACATGGCGTACGCAATGCCTTGCCCGGCACAAGACGCGCTATGATGAGTGCGTGAGCACCAAGGCTCCGTTGAGAGGTCACTATGGTGCTAGAGTCCGGGGACCTGATCCGCGATGTGCACATCTTGCGAATTATAGAGAGACCAAGTGTCAGGTTGAGCCGCAAATCTGCCCGACCTATGGCCAGTGTGAGCAGAAATATGGCCAATGCATCTATGATCAGAGCGCCGCTTTGGACCAGCAACAGAATTCGCGCGATGATGGAGCATACGTCGCTGAGCCGCCACCTGCGCCAACCGCTAGGCCGATCCCGCAGCGGCCAGAACCCGACACTCGCTACCGGGTTTATGTGAAGAACGGATGCCGCAAATACATTGAGATCGCATATTTCTATGAGGAAAGCCCGGGGCAATGGGCCAAGAGTGGCTGGCGCGGCTTTCAACCGGGGCGCGTTGGAGAGCTGAAAAGCCCGATCATGACGCGGCGGCTAGGGGTTTTCTCGACGCTCGGCTTTCCAGAGCAAAAGTTTAGGCGCGGGTTCAATATGAAAAAGAGCGTGATTGATCGCAACTTCCTGGTGCCGATCAATGAGCAGTTGCGGGGCAAGGGCGCTCGCACTGTGCCGTTCGATATGCTCGAATGGGCCAGCGATATTTCCAAGCCCCTGATTGTCATTGAAGACTGTGACCAATACAAAGCAGGGGTTCGGATCAAGTCGGTGCAAACTCGCAAAACTGCGGCGGAACCCAGACCCGTCTTGTTACAGGTCAGTCCTGCGCCCAAGCTAGAGCAGCCAAAAGTGAGCGCTGTTGAGCGAGAGCCTGAACCGCCGCGTAAGCCGATGCAGCCTGCGGCGTGTCAAAAGATCGATCCCGCGACGATGTCAGCTGCGGATATTGACCGTTATAAAGCCTTGGCAGCGCGGGGTATGATCAAGCTTTGCGAAGCGGGTTAGCCGCGCTTTTGCGCGGGTGCTTCCATCAGGCGCTTTTCTTCCGCTGCGATGTAATCCCGCGTCAGCGGCAGGGCATAGCGATTGCGCGCATATTGGATCTGATAATTGCACATACTGCCACTCTCAAACACGGTTGCCGCACCTGATAGATAGAACGTCCACATCCGGAAAAAGCGCTCGTCATACATCGCAATCATCTTTTCGCGATTGACGATGCAATTGGCATACCATTGGCCCAGGGTCTTGGCGTAGTGGACCCGCAGGGTCTCTACGTCGGTGGCGATCAGGCGGAATTTCTCACTGGCTTCAACGGTCTCTGAGAGGGCCGGAATGTAGCCGCCAGGGAAGATGTATTTGCGAGTGAACGCATCGGTGGAGCCGGGGCCGCCCATACGCCCGATCGTGTGGAGCAACATGGTGCCATCGTCGGTGAGAAGATTGGCACAGGCTTCAAAGAAGGTTTCAAATTGAGGCTGACCAACATGTTCGAACATGCCGACCGAGACAATTCTATCGAACTTACGACCAGCGGCGGCAAAGTCGCGGTAATCGACGAGCTCAATGCTCACACGGTCGGTGACACCAGCGGCCTCGACGCGTTCCTTGGCATAAGCGATCTGCTCTTCAGACAAAGTGATGCCAACAACTTCGACATCGTAGTTGCGCGCCAAGAAGATCGCCATGCCGCCCCAACCACAGCCGATGTCGAGTATTTTTTGGCCCGGCTTTATGTTCAGCTTGGCGGCGATGTGCGCCAGTTTCGCGGTCTGAGCCTCGCCCAGAGTGATGTCGTCCGATGGCCAATAACCACAGCTGTATTGCCAGTGTTCCTCATCCAGCATCAGGCGATAGAAATCGTTCCCGATATCATAGTGATGCGCGACGTTGCTTTTTGAACTGATCCTGTTGTTGACCTTCTCGGCGGCGAAGCTGGCTTTGTTCAGTACACGCCGCAGTAGATTGGGTGGGCCGATATCGCCGCCTTTGTCCCATGAGTTGTTTTTACGAAGCAGGGTGACAAGCCCCATGATGTCACCTTCTTCGATGACCAGACGGCCATCCATAAAGGCTTCAGCTGCGCCAAGACGCGGGTCCATGATTATGTCGCGTGGGACCTTCGCATCCGCAAGGCGAACGACAATTTCCGGAAAACCTTCCTCTGGCTCGCCATAAGTTTTGTCTGATCCATCGGCGAATACGATGCCCAACCGCCCACGTTTTACGCCTTTGGTCAGAAACCGATCAAAAAGTGTTTTACTCATACAGTGCCTTCTTCGCAGCGATCCACCCGAAGGTTACGAATGCCAGCACTGTTCGCGGTGTCAATGATGGGTTACGTTAATCACTATGAGCGACCCAAAAACCACACAAACCACAGCTTCGGTTGATGATTTCATCGCTGCAGTCGAACCCGCCAGCAAACGTGAAGACGCCAAGGTGCTCGACGCGCTGTTTCGTAAAGTGACCGGAGAAGAACCGAAGATGTGGGGTCCGACGATTATCGGTTATGGAAGCTATCATTACAAATATGAGAGCGGACGTGAAGGCGATTCCGCACGCTCGGGCTTCTCACCGCGCAAGGCTAAGCATTCGCTATATCTGATGGGCCGTTATTGCGACGAGGCGACCGGCAAGAAAGTCGATGGATTGCTGGAGAAAATGGGCAAGCACAAAACCGGCGCGAGCTGTGTTTACGTGAACAAACTGGGCGATATTGATTTGAGCGTCTTGGAGGAGATCATCGGTCTTTGCTGGGACGCGATGAATCGCAAATATCCAGTCTAAACCGCGTGACGTTTTCTAACGAACTTAGCCATTGATCAGGCGCCCTCGCGTGCGAGATAGATGACATCGCGATCTTGCGAAAGCATGTGTTGGCCGCTGTCGATGAACAGGGTCGATCCGCTGCGCAAATGGCCCCGCGCTAGGAACAACGCGGCATTGGCAATTTCATCTGCGCTAGTCTTACGGCCCAGCAAATTGAGCCGGTGGGAGGTCTCTGTCTCTTCCTGTGTTTGATCATGGCTGGCCAAAATAGCGCCGGGTGCAATGCCATAGATGCGGTCTTCTTCCTTCGCTGCGCCCATCGCCATCATGGGGATGGTGGCGTGCAAAGCGTGCTTCGCCATAGTGTAGCTGAAGAAGTCGGGATTGGGATTTTCCAGCTTCATATCGGTGATATTGATCACGCAGCGTCCCCTGCTGGACCGGGCTGCGGTCAAAAAGGCTTGTGCCATGCGGGTTGGCGTGATCGCGTTGACTTGCATTGCAATCCGGTTCGTTGCGGGGGTTAGGGCGGTCACACTGTCTGACTCAAAAACGGCGGCCGAATTCACCAACACGCGCCAGTCGGGATGCTTTGTTGCCAGCTGCTCAATCATTGCGACCGCTGCATCGCCGTCGTCTAAATCGCATTTGACAGTGCTGGCCGAGGGCAGCGATGCTGCCAAAGCATCTGCGTCGCAGGATGAAGAACGGTAGTGGATGATCACATGCCAACCTTCTTCAGCAAAGCGGCGGACGATTTGCGCACCGATGCGCGCGGCGCCGCCTGTGACCAATATCGTCGGGGTGTTCATGGCCTTACATGCAGCACACTTGAAGTGGAATGGGAAGAGAAGCGATGTGTGCTCTCCTCTTCCCGTTCATTCATTCCAGGTAAGGTTTGGACTCAATGGCGCGAGCGGAAACCCCGTGACCGGAAGCCTCTTGACCGAAAACCTCTTGAGCGGAACCCCTTTGAGTGCAGTTTGTGCCCAAAGGAGCGCCTGCCAAAAGAGCGTTTGCTAAAATGTTTGTAGTGGTTGCGGTTGAACCCACGCGATGAGTAATGCTTCGAATGGAAATCGCGGCGATGGATACCATGGTCGCGGTGATCATGGTGCTTGCCAATCGAATGATCCGAGCGATGTGCGTGGTGTGTCTTGTGATCATCGGCTTGATGATGGCTTCTGCGGGAATTGTGGCCGCCGCTATGCGCATCATGATCTTTGCGATGTTCGCTGCTCTCATGGTGGCCATGTGGAGCGTCATGGGCCAACGCTGGGCCCGCCGTAGCCGCCAAAGTCGCGGCAGCGATTGAAAGAAGAATCTTTCTCATTTCCAATTCCTTTTCGTGTGCTTTTGATCTGAGCGCCTGCGCGCCATGTACGTTCATTAGTTCGCGAAAATCGGAATTGGGTTTCACTGTTTTAGGGTCTAAAGTTTTCCTTTGTCGGCTTGTCTTGCCAGCTTGCACTCAAATGCAAAGGCGCCGCCAAACCATTGAAGGCTGGCGGCGCCAAAGGTGGAGTGGGGCCACCTTAAGTCAGCGAGGTCCTAGCGACACTTAAGGTCACCCTTGTCGATTTCGCGTCCCAGAAGGCCGCCTGCGACACCGCCAAGCAATGTGCCCAGCAGCTTGTCACCGCGTCCGGCAACCTCATTACCGATCAGCGCGCCAACGCCTGCTCCGATGACGAGGCCGGTGGTGCCATTGTCGCGTTTACAATAGTAACGGCCATCCCGTCCGCGCCATACGCGGTCACGGCGGCTTATGTGACGCGGCTCGCGGTAACGGCCATTGCGGTCGTAACGGCTCTGGCGGCGATTTTTCCGATAGCGGCGATCATCATAATCGTCCCAATCACCATCGTAGTGATGGGCTGCTGTTTGGTTGAGGCTATCCATTGGAACTATCATCACATTGGATGCGATCGGATTGGAAGAGACGCTGGGAGCAATCTCTACCGCTTGTGCGGGGGCGGCAGCGATTGCGAGTGTACCAGCGGCGGCGAATGCGGCGAGATTTTTCATTTGCGTGTCCCTCTTTTTGTTCGAGTTACCTGGTGGGGTGAGAGGACATTCGTTCAGAAAAAGACAACGCCACATGAACGCTTTGTTGGGAATTCTGTTCAGGCGACGAGCCGCTTTTATTAAGCGATGAGCTGAGCGGTTAGCGCAATTTTCCCGCTGCTTTGGCTCGAACCTTGGGAGAAAGCGACTCAAGCTGGCTGAGTTCGAACAGCTCATCCTGCGTGCCTTTGCCAGCGATTATGGCTGCGAAAACCCGCTCAACGCTCCAGTCGGTTGCGCCGAGAGACACGCGTTCCAGACTGTCTCCTGCCTCCGCTGCGCCTTCTTCGAGCACACGGAAATACCATCCGCATCGCCCAGAGCTAACAATTGCGGCGACCATTTTCTTGACGCCGAACCGATGCTCAATCTTCCAGCAGGGCTGGCGCGGTTGGCTGATTTCTAGCAAGGCGCTGCGCAAACGGAATTGATCGCCGATGTGGACTTGGGCCTCCGTGAGGCCGCTGACCGCGAGATTTGAGCCGAATGCGCCGGGTTCTGAGAGTAGGGCGTGGTCGCCGATCTGATCGCGCCAAAACGCGTGATGATCACTGGGGTAGAGATGCACTGCCATTTCTGGGCCGCCATGCACGCTGCGGTCGGCTTGCTCATCCGCTTCCAGCCCTTCGATGCCAATCCGTACTGGGCCAGCAATCGGCTGTTTTGCAATGGCGCTTGTTTCTTCACCTCGGAAGCCTTGAGTGCGGCCTGCGCAAATCGCGGTGAGCTCAACCTTCACTGGCGGCGGTCTCAACAGCGGCTGCCGCCGCCTCTCGGTCCAATTGCGCGCGACTTTTCTTCTCTGCTGCGGTTTTCAACTGTCCGCAGGCTGCATCAATGTCTCGCCCGCGCGGTGTGCGTACTGGCGCGCTGATCCCGCCTTCAAACACGATGTTGGAAAAGCTACGAATTCGGTCTGGATCAGAACATTCGTAATTCGCGCCTGGCCATGGATTGAACGGGATCAAATTGACCTTGGCAGGCAGGTTGAACTGTTTCAGCAGACGAACAAGCTCATGCGCGTCCTCGTCGCTGTCGTTCTTGTCCTTCAGCATCACATATTCAAAGGTGATGCGCCGGGCATTGGTCGCACCCGGATAATCGGCGCAGGCTTGCAGCAATTCTTCGAGGCCATATTTGCGGTTAAGCGGCACGATCTCGTCACGCACATCCTTGTTTACCGCATGCAGGGACACCGCGAGATTGACGCCAATCTCTGCGCCGCAGCGCTCCATCATCGGGATGACGCCGCTGGTCGACAGAGTGATCCGTCGCTTCGACAAGGCAAGGCCCGCACTGTCCATTACGAGCAGCAGAGCGTCGCGGACATTGTCAAAATTATACAACGGTTCGCCCATGCCCATCATCACAATGTTGGTGAGCAAACGACCGTCTGCGCGGTACTCCGCCTCGTCCTCATCCTCGGCAAAATCCATCTTGCCTTTGGGCCATTCGCCCAAGGCATCGCGTGCGAGCATAACCTGGCCAACGATCTCACCCGGCGTCAGATTGCGGACCAGACGCATGGTGCCCGTGTGGCAAAAGGTGCAATTGAGCGTACAGCCCACTTGGCTGGACACGCATAGAGTTCCGCGATCAGCATCGGGAATGAATACCATCTCGTAATCATGACCGTCATCGGTTTGCAGCAACCATTTGCGTGTGCCATCTGTGCTATGCTGAGCCTCAACCACTTGTGGGCGGCCAATCACAAAGCGCTCCGTCAGCCACGGCCGCATTGTCTTGGAAATGTCGGTCATGTCCTCAAATTTGGACACGCCGCGGTGGTACAGCCAATGATAGACCTGCTTGGAACGCAGCTTGGCCTGTCTTGCATCCAGACCCGCTTCTTCAAACAGTTCCCGTATACGGGCTGGCGGCAGACCAATCAGGTCGACGCGGCCGTCCTGACGCGGAGTGATATCGCGCGCAGTGGGAACCGGATCGATTTGTCCGGCGATGGGCATGAGGTTGGTATCGGCCATAAGTTCGCCGCATATAGGCGCGCAAAGGCGCCTTTGCTAGCTTAGCATTTGAGCGGTCTATCTGAGCTTTGCGCAGCCGAGCAGCGCGGCATCAATTGCGGTAGCGGCGCCAGCGAGTTGATATCTGTCGGTGAAGGCGCGGCCACCCCTGTCACGGGCGCGAACGCTCATCCAGGTGGCGGAGCGCATGGCTGCAACGATTGCGGCGTCCATGCTGGCATCTTTCGCCCAGGCATCGCCGCCACCGCCGGTTAGGTCGAACTGCTTGTCACCAATGGTCAGGCGAATGGTCGCGCTATCCGCAATTGCGCGCGATAGCCGCAGGTGCACCTGATTGCGGATTGAGTTCTTCGGCCATGTCGCAATGCTGGCAAAGGGCGCGTAATCGCGCCGCGTTGTCGCGCTGGATGGCTTGGCGATGGCATAGCAGCGAGGCGTGCCGGGATCACGGAACGCGGCCCAGCTAGAATAAACGCCAAGGCTGTCTTTCGCAGCGAGCGGGCTGGCCAAGATGGCACCAAGCGCCAGCGCGCAGAGTAGCAGGGGGCGCGAGACAAATCTCTGCTTGAAGCTCGCCATTTCGAACCGCCCCCTTACGCCTGCTCTATCGCAAGTAATAGCTGACCGGCTGCGCTCTACCGGCCTCTTGCGGGTACATATGACTGTAGGACACGGCATTTCCGAGCACGCGCATGATGTAATAGCGGGTTTCGAAATTGGCTGGCACGCGCTCGATCCAAGTCACCCAATCGATATCGCCGCGGCGCGGATCTCCATTCAGGCGGAGCCATTGGTTTACCCGTCCGGGCCCAGCATTATAGGCTCCGATAGCAAGTGGGTAGGCGCCGCCATAATAGTCCATCATCCGGGCAAAATAGGCATCGCCCAGACGCATATTGTAGCTGGGTGAGCCGATCAGATTGGCTGAGAGATATTGCAAGCCTAGTTTGCCCGCTTGCTCCCGCGCCGTTCCCGGCATCAATTGCATCACGCCGCGTGCGCCAGCATGGCTGACACGAAAGCGGTCGAATTCGCTCTCCTGGCGAGAGATTGCATGGACCATGGTCCAGTTTGCGCCTGGAGGCGGTGTAACGGTTGGGAAGCCAAGGCGTTCAAAGCCTTTGAGCCCATGCTCGCCTGCTGTCATGCCCGCGACAACCGCCATTTCATCAAGGCCAGTTTCTGCAGCGAGATCAGCAACCATGCTCATTTCTTCAGGCGTGTCGGCAATATCAGCGACAGCTTCGAAGAAGCGCCGTTCGGTCTGCCACGCCATGCGGTTCGCGGCGATAGCGCGGATCGCCCTTACAACTGGGCGGCTGTTGAACGCAGTGCGCTGAGCTTGGCTCACCTCAATGGGAGCCAGCGGCGCGAATTGCGGCAGTGGGCGTCCCAAAGCCTCATACGCGAGCTGACCGTAGTAATACTCGGGAAACTCAGCCGCCATCTCAAAATAGCGCGTAGCCTCATCAGCTTGCCCGGCCTGGCGCGCAGAACGTCCAGCCCAGTAAAACCCTTTGGCCCGAATTAGGGGCGTGCCCGCACCCGCGCCATAGCGATAGAACAAGGGTGCAGCAGCGGTGCCATTGCCAAGACTCCAGAGCGCCTTTGTCCCGCCAAGCCACATCAAATCTGTGTACCGATCGCGAAGGGCGAAAGAGCCTTTCGACACATCCGTGCCGGGCGCGAACAGATCGTCGGCAGAGGCGGCAATTGCGACCGCTTGGCGCGCGCCAGAAGCCTTGGCTACGCTTAGCATTTGCGCGACCATATCCTCTGGCTTGTGCGAGGTGCGCGTGAAGTTTGGACGCGTGGTCAGAACATTCGCAGCTTGAGCAACCTGCCGCTTGGAACGCAATTGTTTCACATAATTATAGACGAAGCCGGGATCGCTGAGCGCGCCAGTCGGCACATTGCCGGTTTCTCCACGAATCACTCCGAGGCGAGCCATCGCCATATTGCGTTCGCTTGGCGAGATATTGACCATGTGGCGGACTGCGGCTTCGCTTTCGCTTTGCCAAAGGAGCGCATCCATCCGCGTGTTATGATCTTCGGCGGTGAGACGTGAGCCAAACAAGCCCATGATATAGGCTTCCGCTGGACCGCTCATTTCACCGCCGCGCCAGGCTTCGCGCGCAACGTCAAAGGCTTCCGCGCGCTGCGCACCAGCCAGAGCCAGTGCATAGCGTGCACGGCCAGAGTTGGTGAGCGGTGGATGGGCATCAAAGAAACGGATCAGATCCGCCGAAGAAGGTGCCTCGTTCTCTAGCGCGTTTTCCGCGCGCACCCGCAAAACGGTCATGCGTGGAAAATCTGGATAGGCGAGGGCAAAGCCAGCATAATCAGAAAAGCTGGAGAGGCGCGATTTCTGCAAAACCTCCCACCGAGCGATCGCTTGCCCGACGGCGCGCGGCTGCTGAGCCAGCATTGTGCTGTTCCCAGATTGGCCGGCATTTTGGGCAAAACACGGACCCGTCATGGCGGCTGTGCTGGTGAAAAGAATGGCGGCAACGGCAAGGGGATTGCCAAAAGAACTTTTACGCATGCTGGACATAGTGCCGATCGGCTCCTTATCAGGCGCTGAACAAGTGCCTTAGCTTTGGAGAATTGCTTCAGTTATTCGCTAAGTGCCTAGATAAAGGAATACAACAATGTTTAGCGGTTCAATCCCCGCTCTGGTGACTCCTTTTCGCGATGGAGCGTTTGACGAGGCTGCATTTCGCAAATTGGTCGACTGGCAAATTGAGCAAGGCAGCGCGGCTCTGGTCCCCTGCGGGACGACGGGTGAGGCATCGACACTGTCCAATGCAGAACATCACAGGGTTGTTGAAGTTTGCATAGAGCAAGCCGCTGGCCGCGTTCCCACAATTGCGGGGTGCGGATCAAACGACACGAAAAACGCGGCGCTGCATATTAGCTTCGCCAAGAAGGCTGGAGCCGCCGCAGCACTGTGCGTTGCGCCCTATTACAATCGACCAAGTCAGGCTGGTCTTGTGGCGCATTTCAGTTTTCTGGCTGAGAACTGTGATCTGCCAATTGTGCTTTATAATGTGCCGGGCCGCACCGTAACCGATATCGCACCGGAAACCACGATTGAGCTTGCCAACAAATTTCCTGAGAAAATTGTTGCTATCAAAGATGCGAGCGAAGACCTCTCCCGGGTTGCTGATCACCGTATGGGCATTGGCCGCACGTTCTGCCAGCTTTCTGGCAATGATGAGTTGGCTCTGCCGTTCAACGCAGCAGGCGGGAAGGGATGTATCTCTGTCACCGCCAACGTCGCGCCGGCGCTCTGCGCGGAATTTCAACAGGCCTGTGCTGACAATGACCTGGTGCGCGCTCGCGCGCTGAATGATCAGCTTTATCCGCTACATTACGCGATGTTTTCTGACTCAAGTCCGGGTCCGGTTAAATATGCGCTGAGCCGGGTGCAAGATTGGGCCACGTCAGAGGTTCGGTTGCCGCTATGCGAGGCGAGCGAGGCCGCGCGCAAAGCGGTTGATGCAGCATTGGAGCATGCGGGTCTGGTCTGAGGCTTAGTCTTCGGGCGCAAGCGAGATTGCGAATCTCGAACAAGCCACTACATCACGCGCATCATGGCGAGACCCAAACCCGAGACCTTTGATAAGCACAAGACCGTGGCGGAAAACCGCCGCGCGCGCTTCGACTATCACATCGAAGATAAATATGAGGCGGGTCTGGTACTGCACGGAACCGAGGTAAAGGCGCTGCGCTCTGGTCAGGCGACCATCGCGGAAAGCTATGCCGAAGTGCGTGACGGCGAGGTTTGGCTAGTCAACTCTAACATCCCTGAATACAGCCACGGTAATCGCCTGAATCACGAACCGAAGCGTCCGCGCAAGCTTCTGCTCAATGCGCGCGAGATTGGGAAAATGTTCGGCGCGGTGGAGCGCAAGGGTATGACGCTGGTTCCGCTGTCGATCTATTTCAACAAGCAAGGGCGCGCGAAGGTCGAGCTCGGACTGGCGAAGGGCAAGCAAGCGCATGATAAGCGCGCGAGCGTTAAAGATCGCGATTGGAAACGGGATAAGGCCCGCCTGATGCGTGAAAAGGGATAGCCCCAACTGACATGCAAACGCTTTAGTCACGTAATAGTCGCAAAGTTTTGTAAGATCGTCAGCAACCCACTGTTCAGCGGCCAATTCCTACCCATATGATGTCCATGTCTTACACCTTGCACATTCCTGCATTTCCGCAGCTTTCCACCATAGATGGGCAGTTGTCCGTTGCATGTGGCAATCAGGTGCACGGTTCATGATTGAAAAACGCAGCAAAACCTGGGCGATGGACATGCTGCGCAAATATATGCCGACGCGCGAGCAGATGGCGCGCAACAAATATCTCAAGCCATTTGCGCACCGTTTTCTCTCACCGGAACTGTGGCGTTTTACCCGGCGATCGGTCCCGCGCGGCGTAGCGTTGGGGCTGTTTGCGGGCTTTATTATCCCGGTTGGGCAAATCTTCCTTGCCGCCTTTCTTGCCCTGCCGGCACGCGCGAATATGCCACTGGCGGCAATGGTCACCTTCATCACTAACCCTTTCACCTTTCCGTTTTGGATCGTGATCGCCAACCAAGTTGGCAAAATGACGCTAAACCTTGACGCGGCGGTCGGCGGGCTCGCCAATGATGAGCTTGCCAGTGGTCGATGGAGTTGGCTCATCGACTTGTTCCAACTCGCCGGCGTTACCGCCTTTGGCTTTGTAGTGCTTGCTATCGTATCGTCAGCGGTGGGTTATCTCATCTCTGGCGCGGTGTGGCGCGTGATGGTTGCGCGTCGCCGTGCAAAACGCTTGGCGCGGATGGAAGCACGGCTCGACCAGCGGCTCAATGCCAATTAGAGATTAGAATAGTTGGTTCGGTAAGAGCCACGAACGATCCCTATTGCGCAGCGCCGCCAAGATGCTGCATCCGTACCGCTGAACCAAAACGTAAAGTGCGAGAGAAAAGAGCGCTATGAAAGCCGTCTTGCAGGCCAATGATCAAAACCGATTGATGATCGCAGGGCTGGCGGCTGCCCTGTGCGTCAGCGCTGGGATCCTGTGGTTGGCAACACGTGAGCCTGCGCTGGTTTTGTCCTATGCATTGGGACTCGGCGTATTGCTGGTCGGCGTGTTCACCTTTGACCGAATGCGCGCAGAGCCAGCGGCGCAGATCGAAAGCGCACCCGATTGGACGGTTACAATTGCCGCCATCGAAGAAGCGGGCGAGGCGGTTGCGATTACGGACCGGGCGAACCGCCTGGTCTGCGCAAATTCTGCTTTCATCGATGGGTTTGGGATTGGTGCGGCGCCGCCTTCGCTTCCGCTTGAGCGTGAAGGGCTAGAGGCGATGACGCGCCTCGCCCGCGAAGCCTGGCGTGATGGCTCGGGCGCATTAAAGGAACTGGCGGGCAAGGCTGGCGAAACTCCTTGGAAAGTAACCGTTGAACGCGCAGGGCGCGGTGAAGATCACCTGATCTGGCGTTTCCGGCGCCATGTTATGCCGAGCAGTGACGCGCTGGCCGATCTTGATTTGGCTGGACCGTTTGGCCTCATGTTGAGTCGCGCGGGCATCGAAAGTGCGATCACTGGCTCGGATGGAGTCATCAAAATGGTGAGCTCAGGCTTTGCCGAGCGTTCGGTTGGCGACGCTAGCGCAACTATGGCCGGTCAGGATTTTGTGACCTACCTGCGCTCTGATGACCGCGACCGGATATTCTTCGCCCGCGAAGGGAGAGGGGGTACGCCGCAAACTTTGATCCACGTGCCGCTCGATGATCCGAGCGCGCAGATCCAGTCTGGCCCAGATGAAGGCCCCTCGTTAATGCTGCTCGTCGATAGCGGCGTCGGGATTGGCAGCGGATGGGATGGATCCTCGCAAGCTGGCGTGGCCCAGCTTGACGCACTGCTCGCGCAATTGCCCCTTGGTTTGGCGATGACGGACCGCGATGGCCGCTTCCTGTTTTGCAATGATGCCTTCTTGCGCTCGGTCGATCGGGAAGGGCGCGGCCTGCCCGCATTTCCTACTGATCTTGTGGTGCGCGAAGACAAGGGCGCTATGTCCGACGCTGTGCGGCGCCACGGCCGCGGCCCTGCGACCAGCGGGGATATGGCGGTGCGCCTCTCAATCCAGCCCGAAGAGCCGGTTTCGATTGGCCTCGCTGGCGTGCGCGGTCTTGGCGAGGCGGCGGTGCTGCTTAGCCTTGCCGATTCGAGCGAGGAAAACCAGCTGAAGCGCCAGGTTGCACAGGCCACGAAAATGCAGGCCGTTGGGCAATTGGCGGGCGGTGTCGCCCATGACTTTAACAATGTGCTGACGGCCATTATCGGCACCTGTGATCTGATGCTGCTGCGCCATACGCCCGGCGACAGCGACTATGACGATATTCAACAGATCCGCGCCAACTCTAATCGCGCCGCATCGCTGACCCGGCAATTGCTGGCATTCTCTCGGCAGCAAACCCTGCGTCCTGAAATCCTGCAATTGCCCGATGTGGTGAGCGAAGTTGGGCCGTTGATTAAACGACTGCTGGGCGAGAAGATCCAATACTACGTCCAGCATGATCGCGACCTGGGGCCAGTGCGGGCTGACCCGCAGCAGCTTGAGCAAGTTATCATGAACCTCGCAGTGAATGCCCGCGATGCGATCCAGTCAAACGGTAAGGGCAGCGGGCGCATTTCGCTGCTCACGCGCAGCCTGCAAGCCAAGGAAGTGATCAAGTTGGGGTCGGAAATTCTCCCAGCGGCTGATTACACCGTGCTGATCGTGCAGGACACCGGGGGCGGCATTCCCGCGCACGTCCTGCCGAAATTGTTTGAGCCATTCTTCACCACCAAAGAGCAAGGCAAAGGCACCGGTCTTGGCCTTTCCACCGCCTACGGGATTGTGAAGCAGTCTGGCGGCTTCATCTTCGTCGACAATGTTATGGATCAAAACGACCGACCTAAGGGTGCGCGCTTTACAATATATTTCCCGGTCTACGCCGGTGAGGCACCCAAAAAGATCGCCGAAGCTCCTCCAGAGCCATCGTCTGATTGGGCCGAAGGCGGCAGGATCCTGCTCGTTGAGGACGAAGACATGGTCCGCGCAGTTGCCGAACGCGCGCTTGCCCGCGCGGGTTATGAAGTCACGGCATGTCCAGGCGGGGAAGAGGGCTTGGCCGCAATCTCAGACGGCGGTGAGTTCGATCTGATCGTCAGCGATGTCGTGATGCCTGGTATGGATGGCCCGGCCATGGTGCGCGCGATTCGCCAAAAGCTGCCGCATATGCCGGTGCTGTTTATGTCAGGCTATGCCGAGGAACAGCTGCGCAAAGACATCGATATTCCAGACATGCATTTCATCCCCAAACCGTTCAGCGTTCAGGCGATCGGGGACAAGGTCGGCAATGTAATGCAGCGGGTCAGGCGGAGTTAAGCCTCTCAAGGCTTGCTTGATAGTGCATTGAAAATACAACTAAAAGTATCGATTTGCACAGGCGGTTATCACTGTACTTGCACTAGCCCAAAGTCCATTCATCGCGCATACAGTACACCCCGTCATGCTTATTGGCGGGTTCAATAGGAGGCTGGGTGATGAACGCGATTAAGCTAGGATTGGTGTCAGGTTTGGCACTTGGGATGAGCGCTCTTGGAGCAACGACGGCCACCTCACAATCGCTACCAGATCCAGATGAAACAGCGCAGGGCGATGTCGCGGTTACGATCTACAACAACAATCTCGCGCTGGTGCAGGACGTGCGCCAAATCAACATTGAGCGTGGTCGCAGCCGGGTTGAGTTTCCAGATGTTTCCGCAACCATTCAACCGCAAACGCTGAGCTTTTTTGCACCGAATACATCGATCATCGAGCAGAATTTTGACTTCGACCTGCTGACGCCGGCCAAGATGATGGAAAAGGCGATTGGTCAAACAGTCACTCTGCTGCGCACTAATCCTGCGACCGGGCGAGAGACCCGTGAACGCGTGAAGGTTCTGTCGACTGCGGGCGGTGTGGTGGTCCAAATCGGCAATCGAGATCGAGGTCTTGCGCGATGATGGCCTTCCGGTCCGTGTGATTTTTGATCGAGTGCCGCCCAATCTGCGCGCCCGCCCAACATTGTCAGTAAACCTCAACAGCACTCGTGGCGGTACGCGCCCGGTCTCGATCCGCTATTTGACGGGCGGACTTGGTTGGAGCGCGGATTATGTCGCGCTTTACAATGAGCAAACGGACTCGATTGATATGCAAGGCTGGGTGACGCTTACGAACAATACCGGAACCACATTCAATCAGGCGAAGACGCTGCTGGTCGCTGGTAATCCTAACAATCGCGGAGGCCGCGGCCGTGGGGGCGGAAATCGAAACTTGATCCGACCTGGAACGGAAACCGCTGCGCGAGAGCAGCTGGGCGATTTCTATCTCTATCCGATCAGTGGGCGCACGACGATTGCCAATGCACAGACCAAGCAAGTGAGCTTCCTCGATGTGCAATCGGTCCCAGCGCGCAAGATCTATGAGCGGACAATTGGTTGGCTCTCGAACGATCGCAGCCCCGTGAATGTTTCAAGCGCCATTTCCTTCTCAACTTCGCGTGATCAGGGGTTGGGTGATGCTCTGCCGTCGGGCACCGTGCGGTTTTATCAGCGCGACAACCAAGGTACGCCTCAATTTATCGGCGAGAATAGCATTGGCCACACGCCCATGGGCAGCGAGCTCTCGCTCAGAACCGGCGACGCCTTTGACATTTTTGTGCAAGCCGAAGTGGAGAAGCGCGAAGAAATCACCAGTTCAGATTGGGAGCGCACAGCACGGTTCCGGGTGATTGAGGATGGCGAGACCACCCGCCAGATTGAGGTTGAACGACCCAAACAATATTACCGCACAACCATGCGCTATACGTTGACCAATGCTAAAAGCACGTCGGTTGATGTCGATCTGACCCAAAGCGGGCTTTACCGCGGATATTGGTCGAACGACTACCGTGTGGTCAGCGAGGACATCACAGGTGAGCAGATCAATTTTGATCGGCGCAAATGGGTGGTGCCAGTGCCAGCCAACGGCGAGCGCGTGATCCGCGTTACCTACGAAACCCGTTACTAAGGGGGCGGGCGATCATGCGGAGCCCCGCATCTATCGGATTGGCGCTTGGCCTATTGGCTAGCGCGGTTGTCAGCGCCCCTGCCAGCGCGCAAGAGGGCGCGACGGCTGGTATTGAAGCGCCGGCTCCGTCTCAAACGCAGCAAACCCGTCAGGCGGTCGACGCTTCTGCGCCGCAATCGCTTTCGGTCACTGTCTACCGTGATCCGCGTAGGCAGCTTGGCCAAGAGATGAACCGTCGTTGGCCGCAAGGCTTCGCCATGATCAGCGAGACTCGCACGGTCACTTTGCCGCCTGGGCAATCGACGATCCGCTTTGAGGGCGTGGCCGAGGGTATGGTCGGGGTTAGCGCAATTGTCTCAGGCTTACCTGGCGGTACGATTGAGAAAAACCGCAATGCTGACTTGCTGTCACCCGCCGCTTTAGTGAACGGGGCGCTTGGCAACCGTGTGACCTTGACGCGGACCAATCCCGCGACCGGAGCAGAAGAGCCTCAAAGCGCAATTGTTCGCACCAGGGCCGATGGCGGCTTGGTGCTGCAAACGGACCAAGGATATGAGGCGGTGCGCTGCGCGGGCCTGCCCGAGCGATTGACCTTTGATCGTGTGCCAAAGGGACTATCGGCAGAACCGATTTTTACCATCGACACTCAGGATGCGAGCGGGGGAACTTATGAAGTCGTCCTTACCTATCTCGCATGGGGCTTCGATTGGCAGGCGAATTATGTCGCGACTTTACCTGATCACGGGAGCGCTTCGGTTGCAGGCTCGACGAGGCGAGGGGAGAACGGCAATTTCAAACTCGGCCTGATGAGCTGGCTGACGATCCTCAATGACAATGGTCAGAGCTTTGACGATGCAGAATTGTTGGTGATTGCGGGCTCGCTCAGCGTGGTGAGCGATTTTCGCAGTCTTGCGACGCCGCCTCGGGCCGCGCCGCTGCGCCTAACATGCTATCCGATAGGCAGCACGGCTGCTGGCTCTCCGGTCCAATCCCCTCAGTCGATTGTGGTGACTGGTCGTCGCAATGAATCGCGGATGAAGCTTTCTGCTCCTGCACCGGTAATGGCGATGGCCGACGCGGCGGTGGGAGTAAGTGAGGCTGAGGTAATGCAAGCGGTCGAAGAGCAGCTTGGCGACCTCAAGCTTTACCGTGTACCAGAGCGAGTGAATGTGTCGGCCAAGGGCCTGAAACAGATTGCGTTTCTCAATCGGCAAGAGGTCGATGCGCGCTATCTCTACCGGGTGAATTGCGGATTTTTGGTCACGCGTGAGGGACAGCCTAACCCTGGCTTTGAAAATGCGGACATGCTGCTTGTTACGAAGAACGAAACCGAGCGAGGACTGGGTGTGGCCCTGCCTCAAGGCGGTTTGACCGTGTTTGAACCGAGCAGCTTTGGTCCGCAATTGGTCGCTGATGTTGATATGCGGGACTATGCGGAAGATCAGGACGTCGAGCTTGGAATTGGGGCAAGCAATCAGGTCTTTGCGAAATGTCTGCCTGCCCCTGGCCCAGTGACAACCGGGAATATGAACAGTTGGTTTGGCAATGGGGTGGAGCTCACCAACGCTAATGCGCATCCGATTAATGTTCGGATTGACCTGGGCGAGATCCTCTCTTTGGGAGGTGCGCTTTAGGGAGGCAAAGACTCGCATGAAGGATGGCCGTATTGTTGCAGAAGTGGATGTTCCCGCGAATTCGGAACGCACATTCCGGTGGTCTATTCGCGACCCGGCATAACTTTTTTCTGCGGTCTTTCTCCCATAAATTCAGAATCTTGGCGCGTGCCTTCATGGGGGCACATACGAATTCTCATGTTCCCTACTTGTTCTATTGGAACAAAGTGGGTACAAGCTGTCTCCACAAGGGGCGGTCGATAACAATTTGTCGACCCTAGGCAAGTCAAGGAGGCCATGCGATGTCTGCAAGTCTGAAATTGGTAGAAAAAGGAAAGACAGTGGACCGTCAAAAAGCGCTCGACGCCGCACTTGCGCAAATAGATCGTGCTTTCGGTAAAGGTTCAGCAATGAAGCTGGGGTCTCGCGAAGCAATGAATATCGAGTCCATTCCAACTGGTTCGTTAGGGTTGGATATTGCGCTTGGTATTGGCGGCCTTCCGAAAGGCCGCGTGATAGAAGTGTACGGGCCTGAAAGTTCGGGCAAGACCACCTTGGCATTGCATGTGATTGCAGAGGCTCAGAAGGCTGGCGGCACAGCGGCTTTTGTCGATGCAGAGCATGCTCTTGACCCGGTCTATGCCAACAAACTGGGCGTCGACATTGATGAATTGATTGTTTCTCAGCCTGATACAGGTGAGCAGGCACTCGAGATTACTGACACGTTGGTCCGCTCCAATGCGATTGACGTGCTGGTGGTCGACTCGGTCGCGGCGCTCGTCCCCCGCGCAGAAATTGAAGGTGAAATGGGCGATTCCCATGTCGGCCTTCAAGCGCGGCTTATGTCCCAATCGCTGCGTAAGCTGACCGGGTCGATCAACCGCTCCAAATGCATGGTCATCTTCATCAACCAATTGCGGATGAAGATCGGCGTTATGTACGGTAACCCAGAGACAACAACCGGCGGCAACGCGCTTAAATTCTATGCTTCTGTTCGCTTGGACATCCGCCGCACGGGCCAGATTAAGGACCGCGACGAAGTGGTTGGCAATTCAACCCGCGTGAAAGTGGTGAAGAACAAAGTTGCACCGCCATTCAAGCAAGTTGAATTCGACATCATGTACGGTGAGGGCATTTCTAAGATTGGTGAGATACTTGATCTTGGCGTGAAGGCAGGCCTGGTAGAGAAATCAGGCAGTTGGTTCTCTTATGATAGCGTGCGGATTGGTCAGGGACGTGAAAACGCCAAGACCTTCCTCAAAGAGAACACAGAGATGTGCAATCAGTTGGAAGCCGCCATTCGCGGCCGCACCGACGAGGTTGCCGAGGAGATGATGACAGGGCCGGACGCGGACTCTGACGACTGATCCTCAAGCGAGTGCGGTAATCGCATTCGGAAAATCGGAAAGCCGGTATGCGCCATCCCCCTTGGCGATGCCGGCTTTTCTGTGTCTGGCATGGGGCTGCGCTTTGCAAACTTGCCGGATGTCTGTCCGTCTAAAGCCACATTGTGGTAATGAAGAATTACGAACTCAGTGTGCATTGATCACGCGGTGGCTTGTCGCTGACCGCGTGATTGCCTAACTGCATTCTCGCAATGACTTCGACCAACGATATTCGCCGCTCTTTTCTCGACTTCTTCGGGAATGCTGACCACGCTGAGGTGCCCAGTGCACCACTGGTTCCCTATAACGATCCGACATTGATGTTCGTGAATGCGGGCATGGTGCCTTTCAAGAACGCATTTACTGGACTGGAGGCGCCGCCTGCGCCGCGCGCCGCGTCTTCGCAAAAATGCGTGCGCGCTGGTGGTAAGCATAATGACCTGGACAATGTCGGATACACAGCGCGGCATCACACCTTCTTTGAAATGCTCGGCAATTTTTCGTTTGGCGACTATTTCAAGGAGCAAGCGATCTTGAATGCTTGGACGCTTCTAACGCAGGAATGGGGCCTTCCCGCAGATAAGCTCACCGCGACCGTCTATCACACCGATGATGAAGCGTTCGATCTATGGCGCAAGATTTCCGGCCTGCCAGAGGAACGGATCATTCGCATCCCGACCAACGACAACTTCTGGTCAATGGGCGACACCGGGCCATGTGGACCGTGTTCGGAAATTTTTTATGACCACGGTGAGCATATTGCAGGCGGCCCTCCGGGTAGCCCGGATGAAGACGGTGATCGCTTTGTCGAGATCTGGAATCTCGTCTTCATGCAGTTTGACCAGAAGGCTAGTGGTGAGCGCACCGACTTGCCGCGCCCGTCGATTGACACTGGTATGGGGCTGGAACGCATCGCTGCGGTTATGCAGGGTGTGCACAACAATTACGACACCGACACGTTCAAAGCGCTGATCGCTGCCTCGGAACAGCTCACCGGAGTGGGCGGCGAAGGTGATGCAGTGGCAAGCCACCGGGTCATCGCGGACCATTTGCGTTCGGTCAGCTTCCTGATGGCTGACGGTGTGCTGCCGTCTAATGAGGGGCGTGGATATGTCCTTCGTCGGATCATGCGCCGTGCGATGCGGCATGCACACTTGCTCGGAGCGAGCGAGCCTCTGATGCACAGGCTTGTCCCGGCGTTGGTCACGGAAATGGGACAAGCCTATCCGGAGCTCACCCGCGGTCAAACCTTGATCCAGGAAGTGCTTGAGCGTGAGGAAACGCAGTTCCGCAAGACATTAGACAAGGGTCTAAAGCTGCTCGACGAAGCTACCAGCAGCATGAGCGAGGGCGGCGAACTCGATGGGGAGACCGCGTTTAAACTCTACGACACCTACGGTTTTCCCTATGATCTGACCGAAGACGCTCTGCGCGAACGCGGGATTGGCGTGGATGGCAAAGGCTTCGAAGCTGCGATGGAGCGTCAAAAGGCTGCGGCTCGCGCGGCTTGGAAAGGGTCGGGCGATGCCGCATCGGGCGAGGTGTGGTTCGACATTGCGGAGCGCGAAGGCGCCACGGAATTTACCGGCTATAATTCTACCTCGGGCGAGGGGACCGTGGTCGCAATCGTCAAAGACGGCACGGAGGTTCAATCAGTTAAAGCGGGCGAGAGCGCGGTTTTGCTGACCAACCAGACCCCGTTTTATGGCGAAAGCGGTGGGCAGACAGGTGATACCGGTAGTATCAGCACACCGAATGGATTTGCCGCCAAGGTTTTGGACACGGCGAAACCTCTGGGACGCCTTCACGCGCATCAGGTTGAGGTAACCGGCGGCGAAGTATCGGTCGGCGACAATGTACATTTGGAAGTTGATGATGTGCGGCGCGCGAAGGTGCGTTCCAATCACTCGGCCACTCACCTGGTCCACGCGGCGCTGCGCAATCGGCTTGGCGGGCACGTGACGCAAAAAGGCTCCCTGGTTGCAGAAGATCGTTTGCGGTTTGATTTCTCCCATCCAAAGCCTTTGGAGACCGAAGATATTGCCGTGATTGAGGCTGAAGTGAACGCCGAGATCAGGGCAAATGAGCCGGTCGGAACACGCTTGATGAGCCCCGATGACGCCGTTGAAGCGGGCGCCTTGGCGCTGTTCGGCGAGAAATACGGGGAGGAAGTGCGCGTACTTTCCATGGGACGCACGGGCACGGAAGGCCGTTCATTCTCGGTCGAACTGTGCGGCGGAACGCATGTTTCGGCCACAGGCGACATTGGCGTGTTCCGGATCATCTCTGAGAGTGCCGTGTCCTCTGGTGTACGGCGCATTGAGGCGTTGACCGGTGAGGCTGCGCGCACTTGGCTGGTCGAACGCGAGAATGCTTTGAAGGCGGCGGCGAGTGCAATTCGTGCGACGCCAGAAGAGGTGCCCGCACGGGTCGCTGCGTTGCTTGATGAGCGCAAGCGGCTTGAGAAGGAACTCGCGGAGGCGAAGAAGGCTCTGGCATTGGGCGGCGGCGCGAGCGGCGGCGATGGTCCCGCGCAAACGGATGAAGATGTTGGTGGAGTAACCTTCAGCGGCCAGGTGCTCGATAGCCTGAGTCCCAAGGAACTGCGCCCGCTGCTCGATGAGGCGAAGACACGCCTTGGCTCCGGTATCGCAGCGGCGATCGCCGTGAACGATGGTCGGGCCGCTATTGCGGTCGCAGTGACTGATGATCTGACAGAGCGGTTTGACGCAACCTCTCTAGTACGTGTTGGCGTGGAAGCGCTTGGCGGCAAGGGCGGAGGCGGTCGTCCCGACATGGCGCAAGGCGGCGGTCCGGATGGCAGTAAAGCGGCAGATGCTCTGGCAGCGGTCAAGGCTGCCATCGCTGGGTAGGTAGAGGCTAAGGCGTGTTGGTTGAGGTGCGCAATTGCGGCTTGCTGGTAAGTTTGCCATCGCGCTCTAACCGCTCGCGAAATTCATCGCGCTTCTCGTGGATAGAGGCGATTACTGGCCCCATGGGTATGCCGATGTCGACCAGCACAGCCTCCGAAAGCTGAAGCGAACTCTCTAAGTTCTCCGGCACGGCATGGCTGGCGCCTGCGCGGTACAGCGCGGCGGCGTGATCGGTGTCGCGCGCGCGGGCAACGATCAGCAGTTCGGGATAGCTCTTTCGCAGTTTTGTGACCAAGCGTTGAGCTAGCACAGGCTCATCCATGGTTAGAACGATTGCCGGAGCCTTTTCAATCCCGAGCCGTGACAACGCATCCCCGCGCGCCGCATCACCGAATGCCGAACGGTAGCCATCGCGCGCCGCGCGTTCGATCAGGTCAGGGTCCGAATCGAGCGCAACATAGGGCTGATCGTGCATAACCAGCATGTCCGCGATCAGGCGACCGACACGGCCCGCACCGATGATGATGGTGCGCGCTTCGTCCTCGTCTTCGTCGGGCAACTCTGGGACGGGTTCCACTCGGCGTGCGATTACCCGTCCGAGGCGGGCGAGCAGCGGTGTGATGGTAAGGCCAATTGCCGTTACGATTTGCCAGAATTGCGCGGTTTCTGCATCAACGACTAGAGCGGTGGTAGCCGCCGCCAAGACGATCAGCGTCGTTTCGCTTGGGCTGGCCATCAGCACGCCGGTCTCTGCTGCGGTGCTCTTGCGTGCGCCCATCAGGCGCAACAGCACGCCCGTAACGATAGCTTTGAACACCAGCACGCCGACGACAGCGAGCATGATTTCAGCCAGGTTCTGCCAAATCGTGGCAAGGTTGATGCTCATCCCGATGGTGATCAGGAACACGCCGAGTGCCAGGCCCTTAAAGGGTTCCATAATGCTCTCAACTTCGCCGTGATACTCAGTTTCTGCGATCAGCAGGCCCGCGATCAGCGCGCCAACGATGGGCGATAGACCGACCGCTGAAGTGGCGAGGCTGGCACCGATGACGACCAACAGGGAAGCGGCAAGGAACAGCTCTGGACTCTTCGTGCGCGCAGCCTGTGAGAACAGCCGAGGGAGCGCGAAACGGCCGAGCACCAGCAGCGCGAGAATGACGAGGCCGCCTTGCCACAGCGTGTCGGTGAGGCCGCTCCAGCCCTCGGCCTGTGCATGCGGGGCAAGCGCGCCAAGGATGAAGACGATCGGTACGATCATGATGTCTTCGAACAACAGCATGGACAGCGCCGCGCGGCCAACCGGTGATTTCGTCCCTGAGATTGGCAGTACGATAGCGGTGGATGAGAAGGCGAGGGCGAAGCCAAGCGCGAGTGCCCCGGTCCAGTCCATTCCGCTGATGTAGCCGAAGAACGCGGCGGACGCGGAACCGATGATAAGCAGCTCAAGCGAGCCAAGTCCGAACACCAGTTTTCGCAATTGCCACAGACGGTTGAACGAGAGTTCTAGCCCAATGGCGAACAGTAGTAGGATGATGCCGAAATCGGCGAAGGGCGTTAATCGCTCTGGGTCCGATATGGTCACATGTCTGAGACCCGGGACGGCTTCGACTAGAGTGCCAAGGCCGTAAGGGCCGACCAGAACGCCGATCAGGATGAAGCCAATGATCGGAGTGATGCGGAATCTGGCGAATACAGGAATGACGATCCCGGCTGCGCCCAGGATGACCAACGCATCCTTCATCATTGGTGATAGAGAGAGTTCGCCTGCCATGTCAGTAGGCCAGAAGCGGCGCTAAGGCATCACCAGCCATCCGCGCCGCTCCTGTTTCAAGCAAGATCGATATTACGACCAGTTCGCCATTTCCTTCTCAAGGTTCGTGACGATCGCCTCGAAGAACTGCTCGGTTGTCAGCCAGTTTTGGCTTGGGCCAATCAGCAATGCGAGGTCTTTCGTCATCGCGCCGTTTTCGACGGTTTCGATGCAGACCCGCTCAAGCATTTCAGCAAACTTCACCACTTCAGGCGTCTCGTCGAACTTGCCGCGATACATCAGGCCGCGGGTCCAAGCGAAGATCGATGCAATCGGGTTGGTCGAGGTCGCCTTGCCTTGCTCGTGCTGACGGTAGTGACGGGTAACGGTGCCGTGTGCGGCCTCCGCTTCCACGGTCTTGCCATCAGGAGTCATCAGAACGGACGTCATCAGGCCAAGCGAGCCGAAGCCCTGAGCTACAGTGTCGGACTGAACATCGCCGTCATAGTTCTTACAAGCCCAAACGAACTTACCGCTCCACTTAAGGGCAGAGGCAACCATATCGTCGATCAGGCGGTGTTCGTAGGTGATGCCTGCTTCGCTGAACTTGGCAGCGAACTCATTTTCATAGACCTCTTCGAACAGGTCTTTGAAACGGCCATCATACTTCTTCATGATGGTGTTCTTGGTCGAGAGATAGACCGGCCATTTGCGATCCAGACCATAGTTCATGCAAGCCCGCGCGAAGTCGCGGATGCTGTCGTCCAGGTTGTACATCGCCATGGCGACACCCGATGACTGGAATTCATAGACATCAAGATCGATGTTCTGGCCATCTTCGCCTTCGAATACGAGGCGCAGCTTGCCCGGGCCAGGGATCAGCGTGTCGGTTGCGCGGTATTGGTCGCCAAAGGCGTGACGACCAACCACGATTGGGTCGGTCCAGCCCGGGACCAGACGCGGTACGTTGTCGATCACGATTGGCTCACGGAAGACAACACCGCCCAGGATGTTGCGAGATCGTGCCGTTTGGCGAACGCCACATCTGCTTGAGGCTGAACTCTTCAACGCGGGCTTCATCAGGGGTGATGGTCGCGCATTTCACGCCAACGCCGTATTCCTTGATCGCGTTCGCTGCATCGACGGTGATTTGGTCGTCGGTTTCGTCGCGTTTCTCAATCGAGAGATCGTAATACTTCAGGTCAACGTCGAGATACGGCAGGATCAGCCGTTCGCGGATCCATTGCCATATGATCTTTGTCATCTCATCGCCGTCGAGTTCAACGACCGGGTTCTTGACCTGGATTTTTTGCATGGGAGGTGTCCCGTCCTTCATTGGATTTCGTGTGTTCGGATTGTGTTAGATAATCCCTGATCGCAGGCCTTAGCAGCTTTTGCCCGTGCCTCAAGCGTCAGCATGCCCCCAAATACCATTGTTTTGCGGGTTTTCGTACCATTCACGGCTACTATCGGTTCATCGCAGCTGGAGCACGCTTGGAGCACCTAGAACACAGTCTTAGCGTGAAAATCCAATCGATCACACGGGGCCTGTTTGATCGGATTTCTCGATAAATGGTGAGGGCTGAGCATGCGTCCCGTTATATCCCGACCCATGTGGAGTAGGAAAGTGATTGATCCGCGTACCGATGCTTCGGTTTAGCGCCAATTCCAGCGCGTACGCACACATCCACAAAGCCGCACTCGCGCAAACAAAAACCCGCCGGGTAAGGGCGGGTCTTCGTGAGTTTCATGATGGTGGGCGTACCAAGATTTGAACTTGGGACCCCTGCAATGTCAATACAGTGCTCTACCCCTGAGCTATACGCCCGCACCATCAGGAATGCCATGATTGCTCATAGCGGAGCGGCGCATTAACGCGGCTCTTTCAATCGTGCAAGCCATTAGCTCGCGCGCGCACTTAAAATCTAAAGACTCGCCTCGCGCTGCTCTTCAAACACACGCTCCACCTCAAGCACGAGATCGCGCAGGTGGAATGGTTTGGAGAGCACTTTAGCATGCGGCTGTTCGCGGCTTGCGCGCAGGGTAACGGCGGCAAAACCAGTGATAAACATCACCTTGGTGCGCGGGCTGATCTCGGCGCAGCGCTGCGCCAGTTCAATCCCGTCCATTTCCGGCATGACAATATCTGACAGAAGCAGGTCAAAATGCTCTTTTTCAAGCAAAGGCACGGCCTCGGTTCCCCGATCCACCGTCGACACCTCATAGCCGGCATTGGTCAATGCCCTCTCTAGATAGGTGCGCATGGCTTCTTCATCCTCGGCGAGGAGGATCTTGGGAGAGGGGTTTGTCGTCATGCGAATCCAATAGCACCGCGAGCTTAAGAAATCCTAGCCGAAGATGCGATTGCCCTGCTTTGAGACATGGATCATCGCATTTACTGTATTTGGGATGTTTTTGACTTGGCCCGCGAAAGCAGGCAGCAAACCTGTGGCTATGGTTTTCGGCAAACAAAATCAGGACGATTCGCGCCGTGAAAGCGGCGGCAGGGTCGCGGGCGATGCCCATGGCCCAGCGTTCAGTTTTTTTGCGCCAGGCTCCATGCCTTTGCCGGTTATTGTGGCCGCGCCGCATGGCGGGCGGGTATATCCGTCCAAAGTGGTCGCGGAAATGCGCGATCCTGAACTTTCGGCCCTGCGGTTGGAGGATCGCTATGTCGATCTGTTGGCGAGCCGCATTGCGAAGCAGACCGGCACCGGTTTGATGGTGGCGCATGCGCCGCGTGCGATGCTGGATCTCAATCGTTCCCGCGAGGATGTCGATTGGGGTATGATTATCGGCGATGATAAGCCGAATGTTCGCAATTCTCAGGTTAATCGCCGCGCGCGCAGCGGGCTGGGGCTTGTGCCGCGCCGCTTGCCGGGATTTGGCGAGATATGGCGCAGCGCTTTGCCGCGTAGAGAACTTGATCAACGGATCGACAATATTCACCGGCCTTACCATGCGTTTCTTACCCAGGAGCTGGAGCGTATTCGCGATCGTTGGGGCGCTGCGCTGCTGGTTGATCTGCATTCCATGCCGCCGCTGCGCCGGCCGGATTCGCAAACCCGCGCGCCCAAGGTGGTTCTGGGCGACAGATTCGGTGCATCTTGCAATGGCGGCCTGATTGACCGCGCGTTCCGCTATCTTGAGGGGCAGGGCTATTCCGTGGCGCACAACCGGCCCTATGCGGGCGGCTTTGTGCTCGATCGGCAATCATCGCCGTCGCGGGGAATCCATGCGGTGCAGGTTGAGGTGTGCCGTTCTACCTATCTGGATGACCGGATGGCGGAACCCAGCGCAGGCCTAGGCCCGATGGCAAAAATGCTGGCAGGACTGGTGCGAGAGCTGGGCGCGGAAACAGCGCGCCTGGGCGATGATGGGCGGTTTGCGCAAGCTGCCGAATGAGCGCGGCTTCTACCCAGGCCGTTCCGCCTTCTCTTTCTGAGCCTTCGCAAACAAGCGAATGAACCCACATAAAAAACCACCCCGTGCAAAATTGCACGAGGTGGCCAAGGTTCAGGGAGGATCGCGCCAATCGGCGCGGTCTGTCAGCTCGGTCATGAGGGCAACCTTGCTGACACCAAATAAATAGGGCTTGGCAAGAGCTCGTTCAAGCCCCGGCCAAGCCCTGAGTGCTTCGTTAAGAAAGCTGCGTCGCGTAGATCAGTTGACCGTAGCTGGCGCAGGTGTTGGTTCAGGCATCTTTCCCTGTGCGGTTTGACGCTCAAACAGGGTGCGCATCAGGTTCAGCGAGAACAGGTGAGCGTGGATCAGCAAGATCATGCCGTTCTTGTTCAGCGCCTCCAGTGTGTCCGCTGGCAATTCACGCAATTTCTTCTCATCAACCATGCGGAAACCGCGATAAACAAATGGATTGTCAGGCATGTCATTGCGGGTGATCGCAATTTCGCCATCCATCAAAATATCGAGCTTTTTCAATTCGTCCAGGAACGCACGAGTGCGCTGGCCGGACTCTTCGAACTTGCTGCAGAAATCGAGCACGCTCTTGGTGTATTCGCTGGATTCGCCTTTGTCGTCGAACAGTTCGTTGCCGTCTTTGTGATCGCCAACGACGCCAGAGCTTGGGTCGAAGCAGAGCGAGAGTTCTTCTGAACCCTCCTGCAGTTTAGCGAGCATGAAGGGATAGCGGCGCACGTAAGCTGGCACGTAATTGTCAGCCATCATCTTGCCGTCGTCACCGATGAAGGTGTTCACGCCTTCGTTAAGACCCATCAGTGCGATCGGCAGTGGGTTCTCGCCAGCGGTAAACACAATCGGGTAAGAACGCTGGGCATCGACGAACTCGTCAACCGTCAGAGGGATTGCGTGAGTGTCGGCAAGGAAAGACGCATCGTCGAAAGGCTTTACCTTCCAATCCTTGTGCTCCTTGCTGTTAAGCGGGAGCAGGTCTTTGTAAAACAGTGGAAGCTGCGGCTGAGGCGCGCTGGCCATGACGGTTCTCCGAATATTACGGTGCTGAAAAATGTGGGCGACTGGATAGCAAGCTATAAGCCGAACGGGCCGCGCTGTAGGCGTTCATGCGCCCGTGCGCAAGCGCGGTTCAATGATTGATGAGCAGCTTTCCCGGGTTGAACAGTGATTTGGGGTCGAGCGCCTGCTTTACGCTACGCATAATTGTGAGCGCGGCGGGATCGCTCAGCCGCTCCAATTCATGCACTTTAAGCTGCCCGATGCCGTGCTCTGCGCTGATTGAACCACCCCATTCGCACACCATTTCATAAACGAGGTTGGAGATTTTCTTACCCTCGGTCTCTTCCCATGTCCCCGGTGTGGCGCCGGTGGGGGCGAGGACATGAAAATGGACATTGCCATCGCCCAAATGGCCAAAGGCCGCCGCTGTGGTACCGGCAAAGGCGCCTTCGACCGCCGGAATCGCCTTAAGGATGAATTCGGGCATTTTCTCCACCGGCACAGAGATATCGTGCTGCATCGCTGGGCCGATGGCGCGCTCTGCAGCAGAAATCGAATCGCGCAGCAGCCAGAATTGCTCCGCCTGCGTTTCATTCGCGGCGATCGCGGCATCTTCGAGCAATTCCTGCTCGAATGCGTCGGCCATAATAGTCTCGACCTGCTCGCGCAAGGCGTCTGCATCCTCGGCGGTGGAGACGAACTCGATAAGCGCATACCACGCGTGGCGTTGACTCAGCGGAGAGCGTGCATCGGGCAGGTGATCGAGAACGTTGATCAGGCAGTGATCAGGCACGACCTCAAAGCCCTCCAGCGTGTCGCCCAGCGCGCGGTCTACATGGCGCAGCAGCGTGCGAGCCGCCGTGATGCTGGATAGGCCCGCCCATACGGCGATCCGCCCGCGATGCTGGGGTAGCAGGCGCAGGTTCGCGGCGGTGACGATGCCCAGCGTCCCCTCTGATCCGATCAGCAATTGTTTGAGATCAAACCCGCGATTGTCTTTCTTAAGCGCGGTCAGCCCGTCAAAAATCTCACCATTGGGCAGCACTGCCTCCAGCCCCAGCACCTGAGCGCGCATCGTCCCATGCCTCAGCACCTGCGTGCCGCCAGCATTGGTGGAGACAAGCCCGCCCACCGTCGCAGAGCCCTTACCGCCGAGCGTCAGGGGAAAGCGCATCTGCTTGGCCTCAGCGGCCTCGTGTAGGGTTTGCAGGATCACGCCCGCCTCGCACACGGTCTGGCCGGCATCGGCGTCCATGCTGAGGATGGTGTTCATACGGCGCAGCGACAGCAAAATGGCCGCACCGCTCTCATCCGGGGTTGCGCCGCCGCACATGCCGCTGTTCCCGCCTTGGGGAACGATGGGGATGGAATGCTGCGCGCACAGTTTGACCAGCTCGGCCACTTCCTGCGTTGAGGCAGGTGAAGCGAGAGCGAGCGCCCGCCCGGTGTAGCGCCCACGCCAGTCTGTCAGCCATGGCTCCAGCGCATCATTGTCCTGCGTGAAGCCTTTGGCCCCGAGCAATTGCGCCGCTGCGGCGAGGAATTTATCGTGGTCCGTCATTGCGCGCGCTATGCCACACAGCGATGCGAATGCTCCAGAGTTTTGTAATCAAACTGACAATCAATTAAGCCGCCATTCAATTCTAGATGCTAAACGCGTCCAATCGAGCAAGCCCACAGGGGGGTGAGCGACACTTTTTAGGAGGCCCAGACCATGCAAGGCATGCTCGCATTCGCGGCCCCAATTGCGTTGCCAATCACCTTGTTTGCCGCGCTCGCCTCGCAAAGCACGGGCGTTGCCAATGCGGCTCCTGCGCCTTTTTCGCCGGTTCCGGTTGAAACTCAGGCGCCCGATGTCGCCCCGTCCAATGCGCTGAGCGATGAGCAGAAACCGCCGCTGGCCAAATCGCCGGCAAAGACGCGCAGTCAGTCTGACATTCCCGTTTCCGCCAATCCGCTGAACGCGTGGCAGCAGACCAACACCGCCCATCAAGTGCGCATTGAGCAGCGGGTGATCATCCGCATTTCGCCTAAGCGCCCGAGCCGGGGCAGCCAATTGCTGGCCGACCTCCCGCGCCAGGGGCTCAACACCCGCTATGAAGAGCGTAAGATGGACAAATGCCTTGCGGTGGAAGACATCGCGGGCGTGCAAACCGGGCGGGGCAATCGTCTGCTGCTGTTCCTGCGTGACCGCCGGATCATCTCGCTCAACCTTGAAAAGGCCTGTCTTGCCCGTGAGTTCTATTCCGGCTTTTATGTCGAGAAGAACGATGACGGAAAGCTGTGCGTCTCGCGAGACAAGTTGCAATCGCGCGCTGGTTCAAAATGCGAAGTTGAACGCATGCGGCAATTGGTGGCCGTCAAAGACTAGCTGCCGCACAGCGCCGGGCGTGGCTTCGCCGTCCAGCCAAGCGCCCATTTCCTTGACTTTACGGCCAGTTTCGGCGATTGGCGCAGCAATTCTTGCATGAAGGGTTCATGTGAGATTTTGACCGGCAGCGAGCAAGCTGCCCGCTATATCCGGAAAACACGCTTATAATGACTTTCGCCGATCTCGGCCTCTCACCTGAATTGCTCAAAGCCGTCGAAGACGCAGGCTACACTGAGCCCACTGCCATCCAAGCAGAGGCGATACCGCCCGTGCTGATGATGAAAGACATCATCGGCATTGCGCAAACCGGCACGGGTAAGACCGCCAGTTTTGTGCTGCCCATGATCGACATCATGGCCAGTGGCCGCCGCCGCGCACTGATGCCGCGCTCACTTATTCTTGAGCCCACACGCGAACTTGCCGCCCAAGTTGCAGAAAATTTCGAGAAATATGGCAAGAACCACGACCTGAAAATGGCGCTGCTCATCGGCGGCGTCCAAATGGGGGATCAGCTCAAAGCGCTGAACGAAGGTGTCGATGTTCTGATCGCGACTCCAGGCCGCCTGATGGACCTGTTTGAGCGCGGTAAGATCCTGCTCAATGGCTGCGAATTGCTGGTCATTGATGAAGCGGACCGGATGCTCGACATGGGCTTTATTCCGGACATCGAGTTCATCTGTTCCAAACTGCCGGAAACCCGGCAAACCATGCTGTTTTCAGCGACCATGCCGCCGCCGATTGCAAAATTGGCGAAGACGTTTCTGTCCAATCCCAAGCGGATTGAGACGGCCCGTGCAGCGACCACCAACAAAGATATCACCGCCTTTAAGGTGAACGTGGAGCAGCGCGCCAAGCTGTCCACTCTGCAATGGCTGCTGCGCAACGATCTGGTCGAAACCGCGATCGTTTTTTCAAACAAGAAAATGACCGTTCGCGAACTCAATAAGAAGCTGCAGAACGACGGTTTCCGCAGTGGAGAGATCCACGGCGATATTGATCAGAACACGCGCCAGAAAGAGCTAGAACGGTTTAAGTCGGGCGATATCAATATCTTGGTCGCCTCTGATGTGGCCGCTCGCGGGCTCGATATTAAAGGCGTTAGCCACGTCTTCAACTATGATACGCCGTGGCATCCGGATGATTATGTCCACCGGATCGGCCGCACGGGCCGCGCCGGGGCAAAAGGCCGGGCGTTCACCTTTGTGACGAAATCCGACGCAGAGGCGATCGACAATGTCGAGAAGCTGACCAAGAACACAATCCCGGTGTTTGGCAAAGACGACGTTCGCGTTGAGATTGCTGATCCAAAAGCATCGAAATCCTCCGATGATGAGGGCGAAAAGCCTGAGAAATCGGAAAAACCCGCCCGCCGCTCTCGCTCTAGAAAGCGTGACGAGGACGGTGATACGCAGGACGCACCGCGCGAGGCAAAGAAAGAGCGCAAACCGCGCCGCGCCCGCGAAGAGCGATCAGATCGTGAAGAGCGCCCGGAACGCGCCAAACGTGAAGAACGACCAGAACGCGTTGAGAAGGCAGAAAAGCGCAGCCGGGGCGGACGCCGCCGCCGCGACGAGGACGATGAGCCAGTGCCAGCGGGCGAGTGGAACGGTCCAAAGCCCGGCTTCCTCGACATGGGCTTCAAGGATTGAGAAGCGCGGATTGCTCCGCACCCTTGTAGATTTTTTGAAAATTGGGTGGGGTTACCCATTTCCTCGGTGCAATTGGTTGGTATGAAGCCTTTGCGACCCGAGGTTCGAGCATCGAACCTGCACTACACGCCCCGCCGCGGAAACGCGCGCGGGGCTTTTTTGTGCTCGAATGTTCAAGAATATTAAGTTGAGTAAGGTCGTCTTGGTCAAAGACCTCAAGCGAGCTCGTTTTAGGGGTTCACATTGCCGCGCTGAAGACGATGAACCAGCGCGAGCGAGCGAATGGAACGGTCCAAAGCCCGGCTTTCTCAATATGGGCTAAGGCTTTTCGGCCTAGGGCACCGCCACAGCGTGGGCGATCATGCGATTGCCCTCAAAGACGGCGCGGTCCTCAACATTGGTGTCGTCGACGAAAACGAAATCGAACACGCCGTCGGTGTTGCTGTCGCTGTGCAGCATCACGATATACATCGCGCCGCTTTCCGGTGTGGGATTGAGAGTGATCGTCACATCTTTGTTGGTACCGCTTTTGATGTGGGTGTAGCCCGCGACATAGTCGCCATTGGGCTTACCATCGATAAACGGATGCATGACCAGCCAGCCATCGCCGTCGATATGAACCTCTGAGAATGTCAGCGTTGTTCCATCACCGCGGCGCACCGCGCTGGTCCGATTGGTGATCCGCTGTTCGGTGTAGGGGCGTTGCTCCTCAGCTAGCTTTAAATCTTCGACTATGATCCAATTGGCTTCGCCATTGCCCAGCACGATGCCGCCGGGATTGGCCTGCTCCTGAGCGGTGGCCAGCGGCGCGGTAAGCGAGACGCCGATAAGAGCCGCGCCGCCAAGTACAGATTTAAGCATGATCATAATTTTCCCTATGTCGAAGGCCGTTGTCTGAAGTCTGGCACATTCTGAACCATAGAGGAAGTTGGAAGCGAACCTAGGCGCTCTTGGGTTCATGATCTTTCGCCAATTCGGCTAGGAACGCGGCGCTTTCATCCAATCGCAACGCCACGCCGGAAATTGCCTTGGTGCGGCCGAAAAGCGTTGGAACGCTGATCGGATGTTTCAGGCGCAGACTGCAATTGGGCGAGGACATAATTGCGAGGTTCAAGACCTCTTTGCTCTCCAACTCCTCGCTCGTGAAACTGGTATGAGTTGACTCGATCGAGCCGCGCGAAATCTCAAAATCATAGAGCATTCCGCTGCGCACCCGCACGCTGTCCTCCGTTAGCAATACGGGATTGATGCGGAAGCTTTTGAGCTGTGCCATCGTCCAGATCACGCCCCAAATGCTCAGTGCGAGCAGTACCCAAGCGACCGTTGGATTCCACAGCATCAGCAGGAAGTGAACTACACTGATCTCGATCAGTTGAAGCACCAGGAACGTGGCAATCATCGGTGTGAGGTAGGTGTGATAGGCAAATGCGCGCGCTCCGGCGGGCACATCGACAGGCGCGCCCCAGCGCAGCAGGCCGAGGCTCAGCATTTTTGATTCTGTCACCACCTGTTTGACCAATGGCTTTGGCAAGACGCGCTCAAAGCCGGCGATGATCGACCCGGTTTCGCGGTAGGCGGAGACAATGCGAAGCGCGCACATCACCAAATAGAGGGCGAGGGTAGCACTGGCGGCGATCAACACGTGCGAAAGCGCAAAGTACTCTGCGCGAACTGGTGCAGAGGCACCGATCAGAACGACAATGCTGGCTATGGATAGCGCACCGATCACCTGGAAGAACGCAGGCTTGTGATCGTCCGCCTTTGCTATCAGGGCGAGCAGCAGCGCATCGGCGACAATCCAGGCGAAAAGGATGGCGGCCCAGCCTGAATTTGCCTGTGCCCAAGGTGTGAAGGTGAGAAACCTGGCCAACGCGATAGCGGCCAAGGGAAGCAGCAGGGGCAGGCCCCTCGCTATTGGCTTAGGCAATGCTCGCATGATCGGCTCCTCCTGCTGTGTGTGCAGTGGATAATATAACGGCGAAGCGGTGCCAATGCGATTTCACGCATCGTGTGTTGCGAGAGCCTGGAGAATGCAGGTTCGACTTTACTCTTCCGGATCGGTCGATTGCTCAAGGCGGTGAGAAAGAAGGCCCAAGCACATGATCGGGCCTGTTCTTGCTTCCTGCGCGGGGTCGACAATCAAGCCCAACGAGCCGGCGGGTAATTCGCCTTCAAAGATGCGCTGTTCCTCAGCCTCTATTGGAGCAATTTTCGCTCCGCGGACATCGCACTGCTCTGCTATTTTCAGAAATGGTTCAAGATAATCTCGCGGACCTACGCCGATTACCATTGGCCCATCTTCCGGATCGACTGAGAGCTCGAAATGGTTCGCAGGGAGATCGCATGATGTCTCTTCCGAGTTGTCACCAGAATCGTTTTTCAACGAAGTTGCCACAGGTGTTAGTTCGTCCCAGAGATCGTCAGAAGACGCTGGCAAAGGCAACGAAAAGCTCGGGAGCAGCCTTACAACCGTCGTTTCGCCTGCACTTCCAGTGCACGAAATTTCCCACCCATTTTTTGTGGCGATGCTCTCAATGAGCTCAATTTGGGGTGGCATTCCGGATGCCAGAATCGGATGCCTTGAATCCACGCGTGTCATTAGCTCTGGACCGAGTTGAACAAAGGCAATTGCGCTGAGCCCAAAGAGGGCGAGGAGCCAAAATACAATTCTCATCGCTTTTGACTAACCCCCATTCTAATACGTCCGAAGATGAACCGGATCACCCAGCCAGTTTCACAAAGCTGTCGAGCACGCGTTTTGTGCCATACTCCTCGAACTCGATCTCCAGCTTGTTGCCTTCCTGATCGGTCACACAGCCGGTTCCGAATTTCTCGTGATGAACCATTGCGCCGATGGTGATGTCGCTGCGCGGTTTGGCGGCAAAACTGGCGGCGGAACGGGTGTTCTCGCGCATGCGCTTTGGCTTGGTATCATAACCAGAGGAAAGTGCGCGCTGCCATCCGGGGCCGCGATTTTCCGCCTTGCCCGGCTGCGTTTGTGCGACATGGGCGAACGGGTCGTCCTGCTCGCTCCAATTGGCCTGCCACAGGGATGCGCCGCCGGTCATGGTTGTTTCCTGATCGATGTGTTCGTCGGGCAATTCCTCAATAAAGCGCGAGGGGATCGAGCTGGTCCATTGGCCGTAAATCCGACGGTTGGCGGCGTGGAAGATGTGGCATTTGCGCCGGGCGCGGGTGATCGCGACGTAAGCGAGGCGGCGCTCCTCCTCCAGGCTGGCGAGGCCGCCTTCGTCGAGAGAGCGCTGTGATGGGAACACGCCTTCTTCCCAACCGACGCAGAACACATGGTCAAATTCCAGACCCTTGGCCCCGTGGATCGTCATGATCGTGATGGTCTCTTCATCATCGCTGCGATCATTGTCCATCACCAGGCTGACATGTTCCAGGAAATCGCCGAGCGTCTCGTACTCCTCCATCGCGCGAGCGAGCTCTGAGAGGTTTTCGAGCCTGCCAGCGGCCTCTGGACTGCGCTCGTTTTGCAGCATGTCGTTATAGCCGGTTTCATCGAGCACCAGCCGCAGTAGATCGGCCGGGGTCAGCTCATCCGCGCTTTCGCGCCAGCTGAGGAATTGCCGCATGAGCGCGCCAATGGTGTTTGCCGCGCGCGCGGGCAGCTCGTCACTGTCAGCCAGATCGAGCGAGGCAGCGGCCAGCGGCATGCCAGTGCGTCGCGCATGGCTGTGCATTTTCTCCAGTGTCTTTGCGCCAAGTCCGCGCTTTGGCTGGTTGTAAATCCGCTCAAAGGCGAGGTCGTCTTGCGGCTGAGCAATTACCCGGAGATAGGCGAGGGCGTCGCGAATTTCGGCCCGCTCATAAAAGCGGAAGCCGCCGATGATCCGGTAGTTGATGCCGATCTGGATGAAGCGGTCTTCAAACTCGCGGGTCTGATATTGCGCGCGCACCAAAATGGCGACCCGGTCGAGCGGTGCGCCTTCGCCCTCCAGACGTTCGATCTCTTCGCCGACCCGGCGGGCTTCCTCTGGCGCATCCCAAACGCCCACGACTTTCACTTTGTCGCCTGCGTTCACCTCGGTCCAAAGCGTCTTTTCGTGTCGTTCGCTATTGGCGCGGATCAGGCCAGAGGCCGCGCCAAGAATATGTGGGGTGGAGCGATAGTTCTGCTCCAGCCGGACCACATGCGCGCCGGGGAAATCCTTTTCAAAGCGCAGGATGTTGGCAACTTCCGCCCCGCGCCATGAATAGATCGACTGGTCATCATCGCCGACGACACAGATGTTCTTATGCTCCTGAGCCAGCAGGCGCAGCCACAGATATTGGACGGCGTTGGTGTCCTGATATTCGTCAACAAGGATATATTTCCAGCGCTGCTGATAGTCGGCCAGCACATCATGATGCTTGCGGAAGATATTGAGGATATGCAGCAGCAGATCGCCAAAATCGCAGGCGTTGAGCGCGATCAGCCGATCCTGATAGGCGCGGTACATCGCTTGCCCCCGGCCATTGGCAAAGGCCTCGCTATCCCCGGCATCGAGATCGCCGGGGTTCAGCCCGCGGTTCTTCCAGCGGTCGATCAATCCCGCCAGCTGACGCGCAGGCCAGCGCTTCTCATCAATATCCTCGTCCCGGATCAGCTGCTTTAACAAGCGCAGCTGATCGTCGGTGTCGATGATGGTGTAATTGGATTGCAGGCCAACCAGCTCCGCATGACGGCGCAGCATCTTGGCGCAGATCGAATGGAACGTGCCGAGCCACGGCATACCTTCAACACTTTCGCCCAGATGGCGCGCAACCCGCTCCCGCATCTCGCGCGCGGCCTTATTGGTGAAGGTCACGCACAGGATTTGACTGGGGTAGGCGCGCCGGGTGGCGACCAGGTGCGCCAGCCGCGCGGTTAGCGCCGCTGTCTTGCCAGTGCCAGCCCCCGCCAGCATTAGCACTGGGCCCTCTGTCGTCAGCACAGCCTCACGCTGCGGCGCGTTCAATTGCGCGGCATAGGCCGGGATCGGTGCTCTGTCGGGCGGCGGAGCGTTGGCGGGTATGGCGTGGGGTTCTGTCATAACAATGCTGTGAACAAGTAGAGAACGTGATCGCGCCCCGCAAGCACGCATATTCGTTCATGCACGCCTCTTCTTGAGGGAAATGTGCAATCCAAGCGTACTATTTGCGAGCCATTCTCAACCCATCGCGCTTTCGCCACGCATGACGCTTAGCCGTGCGTTGGACGCGCTGCGTGCTCGGCCAAAGCCTTCGCATGGGACAAAACCATCGCCATAAGAATGGGGCTTGCTCAAGAGGGGAACTCGTACGGGCAAGCGGGTCGCGTTCGTTAGCGCTTGGGACAACTTTAATGGAGATTCCCATGCGTAAGTCTTTTTCACTTTTTGCCAGTGCCGGCCTGATGGCATTAGCAATTCCAATTGGTTCAACCGCGCTGGCTCAGGACGAAGCAGCGCCATCCACATCCACCGAATTGTCACCTGATCAAACGGCCGCTTATGACAGTTGGCCACCTGATCAGCAGGCCGCCTATGACACGTGGCCAATGGAGACGCGCGGATATTACTGGACACTCTCGCCTGATCGTCAGGAGCTGTTCTGGCGCCTGTCGGACGAGGATCGGGTGCTGATCACCTCCATGAGCGGACCGGACCGCGAATCGACATGGCAGGTGATTGAAGCGCGCGCATCAGGTGCAGCGGAGCCTGCACCGGCCTCCGAAGGTGAACCGGCAGACGCGCCGCCACCAGAAGGCTGAGAGTAAGGTGTGATCGGTCAAGTCCGGCCGATCATATCAATTGGAGCGAGCGGCGGGAGGTGCAGTGTCCTCTGCCTGAGGTGGATTTGCGCGAAACAGCACAAGTTTGCCTTTGCCGACCCGCCGTTCCGCTTCGATTTCCAATCCCTTGACCGAGACGTCTTCTTTGGCTGCCACTTCCAATGCGATCCAGGTGGCTGGGCCAATCCAATTGAGACGTTGAAACCGGTCCAGCGCGACCATTCCCGCGCCTGTAAAGTAGGGTGGGTCCATTAGAATCAAATCATACGATGCACGCGCCGGTCCCAGGCTCATGACAGAGCCGCCTTGCACATCGGCGCGGTCTCTCGCGCCCAGCGCCGCAATATTCGCGCGGAGCGTGTCGAGCGCTGCGCGATCTTGTTCTACAAATAGGCAATGCGCGGCCCCGCGAGAGAGCGCTTCGAGGCCCAAAGCGCCGGACCCGGCGAACAGATCTGCGACGCGTAGGTCTTCAAAGCTGCCCAGGCGACTGCCCAGCATACTGAACAACGTTTCGCGTGTCCGGTCAGCCGTTGGCCGGGTTGCATCGCCTTTAGGGGCGGTAACTTTGCGCCCGCGCCATTCGCCTGCAATGATCCTCATTGGCTCTGATTATCCTGCTTATTTTGCTTACGCGCCTGTTTCAGCGTGCTGACAAAACGGTCAAGATCGCCCTTGCGAATACGCACGGCCTGGCCGCGTCCCAAATCAGCCAGCTCAAACGGTCCGTAGGCGGTTCGGATCAGGCGGCTGACCTCCAGACCGAGATATTCCAGCACCCGGCGAACTTCGCGGTTCTTGCCTTCCGTAATGGTCATTTCGATCCATTGATTGCGGCCACCGCCTTTGCCGCCGTGTTCCTTGTTCGCATTGATTGATCCGTAACGCACACCATCGATCTCAATGCCTTCGGCCAGAGCTTCGAGCTGTTCCTGCGAGACGTCGCCGAATGCGCGCGCGCGGTAGGTGCGGGGTATGCCACTGGCGGGCAGCTCCATTTGGCGCTTCAGTCCGCCATCATTGGTGAGCAGCAGCAGCCCTTCGGTGTTCAGATCGAGCCTGCCGATTGGCATCAATCGCGGCGTACCCTTGGGCAGGGCATTGACCAGCGCATCATAAATCGTTGCTCGGCCAGTGAAATCACGCTCCGCCGTCAGCAGCCCGGTTGGCTTATGAAAGGCATAGAGCTGCGATGGTTCAATCGGGCCGACCGCTTTGCCATCGACGGCGACACCGCGCAGGTTGGTGAGGAAGGTAGCGGGCGTTTCCACCGGCTTGCCATTCAGTGTGATGCGGCGATCATCGATCATCCGTTCAATCTCGCGGCGGCTGGCAATGCCTGCGCGTGCGAGCAGCTTGGCGATGCGGTCGCCCTCTGGGCGGTCTGCCGACCTTGGCGTTTTGGGGGGCGTTTTGGGAGAGTTTGTCATGGCTGGCTCGCGCCTAGGCCGTCCGCGGGCATCGCGCAACAATCTCGCGAGGTGTTGGGCCCGCCTAAGGGACGCCTAAGCCGTGCCGATCAGGAACGCTGTAACGGTTAGGCGGCTGTCATCTGGCAGCGGCGACCCCGGAGAAAGTGCCTCGGGCGGGTGAGGAATATGGCCAGAGTGCAAGCGGCATCCGCGATAGAGGATCAATCGGTCAGGTTTCGCCTCAACTTCGCCAATCATCTCATAGCGGTCGCTATCGCCGTGGTGATAGCTTGCGGGCGGTGCGCCAAATTCCGCATCATCCTCGGCCAGGCCTTGTTTGTAAGCCTGCGCCCGCTCCGCCGACACGCTCTCAAAGCCAGTGCGCCTGTGGCGATAAAAACTGGTCCCGCCTTGGTCCGCCCCTTGAGTGTATTGCACCACGGCAACCAGATTGGCCTCTGTGCCGTCATAATGGGGGATACGTTGAGGCGGGGAGAGTTTGCTGGGCGGTGTCGTAACAATCGAAAAGGCGCAGCTTTCGATGGTGATTTGCTTGGTAAGGCCAAATTCGCGAGCGAGCGCTTCAGAGAGCACTTGCCCCTTGGAGCTTAGATAGTTCGGATCAAGCGGGCTGCGAATACCCGGATAGCCCTGAGCTGGCGCATAGCTGGCTCGGCGCCCGATAGTGATCAAGCGCTCCAGCTCTCCAGAGAAGCCATCAATGATCACGACTGGCTCGGCCTCTTTGCCAAAGCGGCGCACTTCATAGCTCTGCTGTGAATTGACGGTGTTCATAGAAAGGGCTTTACGCGCTCTCGGCCATGGCCGCTGCAATGGCCTCGTCAAAGCGGGCAATGCCGCCTTCCAGTGTGCCAAGGGTGAGGTGATCAATCGCGCCGCTTTCGAGGCCCTGTTGCCCCAATTCTGCTGCGCGGAAGTCTTCGCTGGCGAACACGCCGCCATCCAGCAGATCCCAACTACGCTCCCAATGGCTGCGCGCTTTGTCGGTCTGCGGTTCCTCCGGGATCAGCATGAAATCCTCAACCAGAGTGTGATTGTGAGCGCTGGGCATCAACACCATGACGTTCACATAATCGGGGCTGGGGACAATGACGGTCGCAGGCAGCAATTGATAGGCAAAGGTAACCACCTGACGCAGCTGCGCCATGTCCTCAAAGTCCAGGCCCTCCATCTCTTCCAGCCGCCCAACCGCAGAGCGTTGATGCGGGCCAACATTATCGCCGCTGGTCACCCCATCCTTAAAGAACGGGCCAATGGTGTTCGCGTGCAGGCGGGTGACATGATAGCTTTCGAGGAAGGCATCCATGATCAGCTTCCAATTACCCGCAACCGAATGAGTCTTGCGACGGAACAGATGGGCCTGATCCATGCCAAAGGCGGCAAAGTCTTCGCCCAATGTCTTCGCGTGGCTGAAGTCTGCTGCCGCCTCCGGAGCAAACCAGATCAGCCCGCCCGCCTCAAGGGAAGGAAGCTCAGCCAGCCCATGCGCGCTCTTATCGAGGCCGGGGAAAGTCTCTGCACGGGGCAGGGCGAGCAGCTCCCCATCCAGCCTGTATGTCCATGCGTGATAGGGGCACACCAGACGGCTGGTGCATTGCACTTCATCGCCCTCGACCAGCCGCGTGCCCCGGTGGCGGCAGACGTTTAGGAAGACATGCACCTTGCCGCTGCCATCGCGGGTAATCAGCAAAGGGCGGCCCGTGCCATCATGCGGCACAGACATTCCCGGCTCTGGCAACAAGGCGGAGGGCGCGAGGACTTGTGGGAGCCGGTCAAACAGTGCTGCTTTCTCTGCCGCGAAATGCGCAGGAGCTGTATAGAGGCTCGCAGGGAGCGTCTTGATCCCATCTTTTGGCCGCGTGCCGCCCGCCTTGATTTGCTCGGCCAGGGCCAATTGGCCAGCCGTTGGCCGCAGGATTTGGGCCGGACTACCTGCTAAAGGTGTTGATGGCGTTGTTGGCGCGTTCATCGAAGCGTTCCTATTCCTCTCATCCGCGGGTAGTGTCGCAGAAATCGGTCAAGATCGAAAGACCGGGATCGCAAGACTGGGATCGAAAGGACGTTCGAATATGTCAGAGGCAGCGGCCAAGGCGAGTAAACCGGGCTGGGCAGAGGTCTTTCGCGCGATGGGCCAGAAAAAGACCGGCTATATGGCGCTGTTCGGCTTTGCCAGTGGTCTGCCCTTTGCATTGTTCCTGGGCACTTTGTTCGCATGGCTGAGCGATGCTGAGGTTGATCTGGAGACGATGGGCGTCTTCTCACTCATTGGATTGGCCTATGCGTTCCAATTCCTGTGGTCGCCGCTGATCGACAAGGTGAACATTCCCGGTATGCGCCGCCTGGGCAAGCGTAAGCAGTGGATCGTGCCCTCGCAATTGCTGCTGGGTGTTATCCTTGTGTCACTCGCGCTCAGCAATCCCACCAACGAAAGCATCGGCTGGTTCAGCCTGCTCGCAGGGATTGGCGCTTTGGCCAGCGCGACGCAGGATATCGCGATCAACGCCTGGCGGATCGATGTCGCTGACGAGAAAGCGACGCTCGATATCCTCTCCACCGTCTATCAAATGGGATACCGGCTGGCCGCATTGGTTGGCGGGGCACTGGGCCTGATTGTTGCCGCGCGGATCGGCTGGCCTCAGACCTATTTGCTGATGGGAGCGATCCTGCTTGGAATTGGCTTTATCGGCCTGTTCGCACCTGACAGCGACAGCAAGAAACTGGCCGAGGGACAGCCTGCGATCGTCGATGAGCTGTTCGTGGGCCTGCGCAAACAAGGCGAGCTGGAGCCCGGCATTCGCGCGAAGGCGCTGCTGGTGGTTGGCGGCTTATGGGCGGGCGCAATCGGCGTCGTGCTCACCTTCATGTATATGTCTTTGTTCTACGCGCCAGAGGACCGCCCGAACCCGACGGAGTTCACTGTCAATTGGGGGCCATGGATTATTGTTGCGACCGTGGTGGTGCCTGCGTTGATCGCGGGTTGGCTGGCGAGCCAAAAGAAACAAGGCAATTATCTGCTCGCCGAAGATGCGCCCGCGCCGCAGGGCAGCGGTTTTGTAATGGATCACCTCTACCGTGCGCTCGTTTTGCCATTGGTTGAGTTTGTCGGGCGCATCGGTTGGTCGCTGGTGCTGATCCTCTCGCTCGTCCTGACCTACCGGATTTGCGACGCGATCTGGGGCAGCTTTGCCTATCCGTTCTATCTCGGAGAGCTGGAATACACCAAAGACGAAGTCGCCTTCGCCTCGAAGTTCTTCGGCGTCGGTGCAATTATCCTTGGCCTCGCGCTGGGCGGCTTTATGCTCACCATGATGGGCCGGATGCTGACGCTGACGATTGGCGCTTTGCTCGCTGCGCTCACCAACCTGCTCTATGCCGATCTGGCGCTCGGCGGGGCGAATATGCAGGCGGTCAGCGATGCAGTTGGCTTCTCCTGGGCGATCAGCCAAGTGCCCGTCATCGGCAGCCCGTCGCTTGCCAAGCTGACCTTCACAATATTCTTTGAAAACCTTGCCATCGGCATCGCTGGCGCGGCCTATATCGCGTGGCTATCCTCCATCGTGAACAAGAATTTCAGCGCAGTGCAATACGCTTTGCTGTCCTCGCTCACATTGCTGGTCGGCACATTGGGGCGCGGCGCATTGGGCGAGATGATCGAGGATCAGGGCTATTACGATGTCTTCATCCTGACGACGCTGATCGGCTTCATCGCGGTCGCCCTGTGCCTGGCCGAATGGTTCCGCCAATCGCGCAGCGGACCGACCGGCTCCGGTGTCGTCACACCAGAGGCGCAGCCAGCGGAGTAGGCTCCTTTGGCTGAGCCTCAGTTAACCGCGAAGCGCGATTGGTGGAGCGCGGTGAGGCCCTATTTTGAGAAGGAATCGCTGGCGGCGTTCTTTGTCGGCGTGTCCTCCGGCTTTCCCTATGCGATGATCGGCGCGACGTTGACGACGCGGCTCGCGCAGGATGGGATCGACAAGGCGACCGTCACCGCGTTCACGCTCGCGTTCCTCGTCTATAATTTCAAAGTGTTCTGGGCGTGGTTGGTCGATGGAGTGCGGATCCCGCTGCTCGGCCGGTTGGGGCAGAGGGTATCGTGGATGCTGCTATCCGGCGTGATGGTGATTGCGGCGGTGGTCAATCTCGCGCTGGTCGACCCATCGGGCAATCTGCCCGCGACAATCCTTGCCGCTGTGCTGGTCGGTATCGCCGGCGCGACATTCGACATTGTGATCGATGCCTACCGGATCGAGACGCTGAAGCCGTATCAGCTGGGCACAGGCTCAGGCATGAACCAATATGGCTGGCGCGTCGGCTCTGCGGGGGCAGGGGCCATCGCGCTGGTGGTCGCGGTGCGATATGGGTGGGAGGCCGCCTATCTCTCCTGCGCTTTGCTGGCGCTGCCCGCGATGCTCACTGCGCTGATCATGGGTGAGCCCGCGCGGCGGCAAGTCACGATCGCGCGCAAAGGTGTTTCTGACGTGTGGCAGTCGATCGCTGGCCCTTTCAAAGAGTTCTTTCAGCGGCACGGCGCTTGGCTCGTCCTGGCCTTTATCCTCGTCCACAAGATCGGCGATACGCTCGCGAATCTCACATTCCGGCTGCTGTTTGATGACCTCGGTTTCAGCAATGATGAGATCGCGATCTACGACGTAGGCGTGGGCTTTTGGGCCTATCTGATCGGGATATTTGTGGGCGGGATCATCTATGCGCGCCTGGGCCTCAAACGCTCGGTCCTGATCGCGCTCATTCTGATGGCAGTTTCCAATATCAGCTTCGCGGCCTTGGCTGCGGCGGGGCATTCTAACCTGGGGCTCGCGTCGGCCATCGGGTTTGAGAATTTCGCCAGCGGATATGGCGGCGTGGTGGTGGTCGCCTATTTCTCGGCATTGTGCGACCTACGCTTTACCGCGGCGCATTATGCGATGATCAGCGCGGCGGCGAGCATCGTCGGCAGGCTGATCACGGGGACCACGGCAGGCGGCCTGATAGAGGCCACCGGTTATGTGAATTTCTACTTGCTCACCACCGTATTGGCGGTGCCGGGAATTGTGCTGTTCTGGTGGATGATGCGCACTGGATTGGTTGACGATTCCATGGGCACGGCGGGCAGGGAGCAATTGGATCTCAGCTAGTCAGGGATCTCGTCATTCAGGCGCAGGACTTCGCCCGCGAGATAGAGCGATCCCGCGATCAGCACAGGGCAACCGTCCTCGGGAATGTTGAGCAGCGCGTCTTCAATGTCCGATGCTGCTCGCGCATCGGGTCCAAATGCTTCGGGCGGGTGACAATTTTGGCCGGGCACCGGGACGACGGTGAGGCTGCGAACGCTATCGCCCAGCGGATCGAGCAGTGAGCGCGGGTTTTTATTGGCGAGCATGCCGAGGATTAGGTGCAGGGACTTGCTCGCAAACTCTGCCGCGATGGCTTCGCCTGCACTTCGATTGTGGCCACCATCGAGCAAGACCGCGGAAGAGGTTAGGGCCGTGAGCGGCCCGTCGCCTAGCCGCTGCATCCTTGCTGGCCACTTTGCTTGTCGAACACCTGCGTAAATTGAACTGGTCGATACCGTTATCGACTGCTGGCATCGAAGCATGGCCACCGCCAAACCAGCATTGAGTCTCTGATGATCTCCCAACAGACTTGGAGCTGGCAGCCTTAGCTCATCATCGCCAAAGTGATCTTCGTAGTGACCCGTTTCGTCGTCTGCGTACCATGTCTTTCGATACGCACGGAGCATTGCACCGGAAGCCTTAGCTGACGCGACGAGTTGACCATCGGCTTGTGGGCCATTTTCCATCGTCACCAGCGGCACGCCCCTTTTCGCAATCCCTGCCTTCTCAAACGCAATTCGCGCTATGGGTTCTTTCGGCACGCCGTCCTCCGGCGCGAGCAGAAACTTCTCATGATCAATGCCCAGCGCTGCGATCCCGCAGGCCGCCAGCGCATCCGGCTCCAGCACATTGGTTGCGTCTAAGCGCCCGCCGACCCCGACCTCGACCACGCAGGCATCGGCGGGCACGCGGTTGAACGCCAGAAAGGCAGCGGCGATGGTGACCTCGAAAAAGCTCGGGCCGAGATCCTCGCAGGTGTCGAGAACCTCGGCCAACAACGTCGCCAAATCCGCGTCGGAAATCAATTCTCCGGCCAGCCTGATTCGCTCATTGTAGCGCACCAGGTGTGGGCTTGTGGTCATATGGACGCGGTAACCTTCCGCCTCCAGAATCGCGCGCAGAAACGCGCAGGTGGAGCCTTTGCCATTGGTGCCGGCGACGTGGAAAACCGGCGGCAATTTGCGATGCGGATTGCCGAGCCGCTCCATCATCGCGGTGATCGTCTCCAGCCCGATGCGTCCGTCCGGCACGCTCAGCTGGCTAAGGCGGTCAAGCTGAGCCTGAACGCGCGGGTCGTCGGACTTTCCGAAATCCATCGCTTTGCCGGCGACCAGATGCGTGCCTACGCCGCGACGGGCGGCTGCAGATAGTCGATGACATTGGCCAAAGTGGCTTTCAGATCGTGGCGCTTCACCACCATGTCGACCATGCCGTGCTTGTGGAGGTATTCCGCGCGTTGGAAGCCTTCGGGCAATTGCTCACGAATGGTGTCTTGGATCACCCGCTGTCCGGCAAACCCGATCAGCGCGCCTGGCTCTGCAATCTGGATATCACCCAGCATCGCATAGCTGGCGGTGACGCCGCCCGTGGTCGGGTCGGTCAGCACGACGATGTAGGGCAGGCCGGCCTCTTTCAGGCGGCGTGTCATCACGGTGGCACGCGGCATTTGCATCAGGCTGAGAATGCCCTCCTGCATGCGCGCTCCGCCAGCGGCGGTCACCACGATAAAGGGGCATTTGCGGGTCAGCGCGCGCTCGGCACCGGCGCAAAACGCCATGCCCACGGCCATGCCCATCGATCCGCCCATAAAGCCGAAGTCCTGCACCCCGACGACCGCAGGGTGGCTGTCAATTGTGCCCGATCCGACGACAAACGCATCGTGATGCGGGTTGTTGGCCCGCGCGATTTTCAGCCGGTCGGTGTATTTCTTGCTGTCTTTAAACTTCAGCGGGTCTTCGGTGACCTGCGGCTGAGGCAGCAGTTCAAACCCTTCGTCCAGCAGCAGGTTCAGCCGCGCATCGGCGCTGATCCGGCCGTGATGCTCACAGCGCGGGCAGACCGAGAGATTGTCCTCAAATTCCTGAACAAACAGCATTTCCTGGCAGGATTTGCATTTGATCCACAAATCCTTCTCAGAGCTGCGCTTGTCGCTAAAGCCCAGGGAATTGCGGACACGGGTGAACCAGTTCATTTCAAAATCCTGTTTGCTTGGGCGGTTTAGGCTCTAGCCGTGTGGACCGCGTGCGCCAATGTCGATGTCAGCTCTTGTAGCTTGGCGGGAGCCTCTGCGCCATATTCGCCGATGATTTCCACAAGTGCGGATCCCACGACGACGCCATCGGCGACCTTGGCGATATCCGCCGCTTGCTCTGGCGTGCGCACCCCAAAGCCAACTGCAATTGGCAGATCGGTGGCCGCTTTGAGCGCGGCGACAGCCTCTTCGATGGAGCCAGTGGCGGCCTGTTGCAGCCCTGTGATCCCAGCGACAGAGACGTAATAGAGAAAGCCGCTCGAACCCTCTAGCACTTGCGGCAGGCGCTTGGCATCGGTGGTCGGGGTGGCGAGGCGAATGGGCGAAATGCCAACGTCGCGCAAAGCCGGACCCAGCGCATCGTCCTCTTCTGGCGGAATATCGACGCAGATGACACCGTCCACGCCTGCGCCCTTGGCGGCCTTTGCAAACCATTCAGGCCCGCGCCTGATCATGGGGTTGGCATAGCCCATCAGCACCAGTGGGACATCGGGGTGCCTCTCGCTGAACTCGTTGGCATATTGCAGCACATCGGCGGTGGTGGTGCCCGCGCCAAGGCTGCGCAGGTTGGCGCTTTGGATCGCGGGGCCATCGGCCATCGGATCGGTGAATGGCATGCCCAGCTCAATCACATCCGCGCCGCCCGCGACCAGCGCATCAAGATTGGCGGCAGTGTTGCCATCGCCAGCTGTGATGAAGGCCACCAACGCAGGGTGACCCTTGTGAAAGGCCGCAGTGAGTGGGGAAGTGGGACGTGTCATTGCTCAGCCCCCTCACCTTTTGGGGAGGGGGTTGGGGGAGGGGAACTTGCCCGCAAGTCAGCTACAAACTCAGACAATTGCACCAAAACTCCGTCCATATTTCCCATCACATTAAAATTTGAAAATCTGATCACACTGTATCCGTGATCCTCAAGGGCTTTGGTTCGCACCGCATCATAGGTTTCGCACCCGGCATGTGTATCGCCATCGACCTCAATGACCAGCTTTGGATCGTTAGCGGCAAAGTCAGCGATGTGGGAACCAATTACCTTCTGCCTACGGAATTTTATCCCTTGGAATCGGCCAGCGCGAAGCTCCATCCATAGCCGCTTTTCGGGCTCCGGCATTGCCTTGCGCATGTCTTTCGCGCGCTGCGTGAGAGCGGCGCTGCGCATTACCCCTCTCCCAACCCTCTCCCCTGAAGGTGAGAGGGCTTTTGGGTTATGAGGGAGAGGTTAGCGATGGTCAAAGCGCACTGCCAACCGATTTGCGTTTTCCCCTGAGGATGGCTGCGATCAGAACAACGAAAAGCGTATTTGCGATCAGGAACCCAGGATCAGCAAGGTTTTCAACGAAACCCCAAGCCCGAGGTCTAAGCTCGCGCTCGAATGTCGCCCGTAAATATAGGAACCAATCCATCGCGATATTTCCGCCAAGCCATAGAAGCCAACCTTCAAGGTAGCATCGAGGGAAACTGTCTTTCGCGAACACTACGCTCACATCGCCACCCCAAGCTTTTCAGCCACAGTGAAGATGTCTTTATCGCCGCGGCCGCATAGGTTCATCAGGATGATCTCGTCCTCGCCCATCTGCTTCGCTCGCTGTGAAACGGCAGCGAGAGCGTGTGACGGTTCTAGCGCAGGGATAATCCCCTCCGTACGGCACAGCAATTGGAAGCCGTCGAGTGCTTCCTTGTCAGTGACGGCGGTGTATTCCACCCGGCCGCTTTCTTTCAGCCACGCGTGTTCTGGCCCAATGCCCGGGTAATCGAGCCCGGCGCTGATCGAGTGGCCTTCGGTGATTTGGCCGTCTTCGTCTTGCAGCAGGTATGTCTTGTTACCGTGAAGCACGCCGGGTGATCCGCCCAGCAGGCTGGCAGCGTGTTCATCACCGTCCAGCCCGTGGCCTGCCGCTTCTACGCCCAACATTTTCACATCGGCATCGTCGAGGAACGGGTGGAACAGGCCAAGCGCGTTTGAGCCGCCGCCAATGCAAGCGACCAGCAGATCGGGCAGGCGGCCAACGCGGTCCAGCATTTGCGCGCGTGCCTCTGTGCCGATCACGCTTTGGAAATTGCGCACCATCTCTGGATAGGGGTGCGGGCCAGCAGCGGTACCGATGATGTAGAACGTGTCGTGCACATTCGCGACCCAGTCGCGCAGCCCCTCGTTCATGGCATCTTTCAGGGTCGCGCCGCCACTGGTGACGGGCACCACTTCTGCGCCGAGCAATTTCATGCGGAACACGTTGGGCGATTGCCGTTTTACGTCCTCTGCGCCCATGTAGATCACGCAAGGCAGGCCAAAGCGTGCGCACACAGTCGCGGTGGCAACGCCGTGCTGTCCCGCGCCGGTTTCGGCGATAATGCGGGTCTTGCCCATGCGGATCGCGAGCAGGATCTGCCCGATGCAATTGTTGATTTTGTGCGCGCCGGTGTGATTGAGCTCGTCGCGCTTGAACCAGACCTGCGCGCCGCCTAGCGCTTCGGTCAGGCGCTCGGCATGATAGAGCGGGGAAGGGCGCCCGACGTAATGCTTCATCAGGTCGTCAAACTCAGCCGCAAAGGCCGGGTCTTGCTGAGCCGCGCGATATTCCCGCTCCAGATCTAGGATCAGCGGCATCAATGTTTCGGCGACATAACGTCCGCCAAACTCGCCAAAATGCCCGCGATCGTCAGGCTGGTTCTTAAAGGAATTGGGGGTGTTATTGTTCATCGTGCGCCTTTGGGCATGTATTCAAGCGTTTCGGGCGGCTTCGCAGAAGGCCGCGATCTTGTCCACGTCCTTCACGCCGGGCGCGGTTTCCACCCCGGATGAGGTGTCGACCAGCTCCGCCCCAGTGGCGCGAATGGCCTGCGCCACGTTTTGCGCATTGAGGCCGCCGGCGAGGCCCCATGGCACCTTATGATCGTGACCATGCAGTAATTCCCAACGGAAGGTTTCGCCATTACCGCCGGGCAACTCCTTAGCGGGAGCATCAAACAGGAAACGGTCGATCTTGCCGATGAACTTACTGGCGCGCTCCAAGGTTCCTTCGTCTCTCAGGCCAACGGCCTTCCAAACCTCGACATCGGTCTTCTCGCGCACCAATCCGGTCCATTCGGGCGTTTCGCCGCCGTGAAACTGGACGACGTCTGGCTTCACGTCGGCAATGATTTTGCCCATTGCGGTGACATCAGCGTTTACGGTCAGCACGACGGCTTTGACCGAGGATGGGATGAGCGCGCGGAGCCGCGCGGCCTCCACCAAGGAGACGTGGCGCGGGCTTTTCTCAAAGTGCACCAGGCCGATATGCGTTGCTCCAGCGGCTACGGCGGCTTCGATGGTCTCAGGCGTTTTGAGCCCGCAGATTTTGATTAATGGCGATGTGCTTGTCATGGGCGTGCTTTAGAGCTTGCAATGCGCAGCGCATAGCTAGAATTATCCGCTGCTGCACAGGTTTTGCTGGCGAATGTGCGTTTCAAATGGGGAATATCTAATGCGTTTTACTGGGTTTTTGACGGCGTTTGCGGCGCTTTTTCTGGCGGCCTGCAATCCGGTTGCGGCAACGGAAGGCGCAGAGGCGGAGATTGCTCAGTTCCAGGAACGCTTTCAAAGCGGCGATTTGGACGCGATTTGGCGGACGACCCATCCGGAGTTTCGCAAGCTGGTGAAGAAACCGCAATTGTCGATAATGCTCACCGATTTTCGCGAGCTTTTTGGCGAACTGGAAAGCACCAATCGTCAGAGCATCAATGTCAATTCGATGAATGGCACGACCAGCGTCGAGATTGTGATGCGCAGTCAATTTGCGAATGGCGAAGCGCTGGAGACATTTGGGTACCGCGAGCAAGGTGAGCGATGGATGCTCATCAATTATGTGGTGCAATCGCCGCTGATCGACGATTACGACTTCTCAAAGCTTGAGAGCGATGGGTTGATCTATGAAGCCGCACCGGAGGCAGCGGAATAGGGCAATATTTTTTGGTTAGAAGCGCTTACGAGCCACGTTGAAGAGCAATCCGCCTAGTGCCCCAATTGCCCAAAATGCGAATACCGGTGAAAAGACGATCAATCCCATTCCAAAGTAGTAGCATCTTTCACCGGGCGGGATCGGTACACAGCCATCAATTGCACCCCACGAGAAATATAGAATGGCTGGTAGCAGGCATGTGACCACGAAAAATGTCCGGCGGAGCCAAGCTCTTTGAACTGCCGAGACACCGACCATGACGATTAGGCCTAGTGCGAATATCAGCAAAAGCGTCAGCAGCGGCAGCCAACCCATTTTCTAAAGCGTCGCTTCGATCGCTCTTGCAGCGGCGACTGGATCTTCTGCGCGGCTGATCGGACGACCAATTACCAGTACGCTCGCGCCATTGTCTCGCGCAGAACGCGGGGTCACCACCCGTTTCTGGTCGCCGGTTCCGCTGCCATTGGGGCGTAGGCCGGGGACGACAAAGAAGCCGTCTTTCCACTGCTTGCGCACTTGGCCAACCTCTTGGCCGGAGCATACGACCCCATCGAGGCCTGCATCATGCGCTAATTCGGCAAGCCGCATCACATGCGTTTCCGGGCTGCCATAAACGCCGGTGCGCGTGAGGTCGTTTGCATCGAGGCTGGTGAGTGTGGTCACGGCCACCACCTTACAGCCCTCCGCCGCCGCTGCCTTGGCATCTTCCATCATGGCGCGGCCACCACTGGCGTGCACGGTGACGATGGCCGGCTCGCACAAATGCACCGCCTGCATCGCGCCGGCAACAGTGTTCGGGATGTCGTGAAATTTCAGATCAAGAAAGATGGGCAGGCCAACATGCGCGATTTCATGCACGCCGTGGCTGCCATGCGTGCAGAAAAACTCCAGACCCAGCTTCACGCCGCCGATATGCGCTTTTACCTTTTCAAGCAGAGCCTTGGCAGGCTCAATTTGCGGCATGTCGAGCGCGAGATAGACCGGATTGCTCATATCAGGTGCTTTCAGGTTTCGCTGCGGCGGGGTCAGGAGTGAGGGTGCCTGTATCCGGCATCTCAACCGCCTCGGGTGCGGCGTCCGGCGCAGGAGTGTCCGAAGTCGCAGCCGGGGCGTGACGCTGAGACAGAGCGTTTGATTTCACCGCGTTCTCAAGGCTGCGGATGCGGCGATTGAGCGACCATTTCACCCCGCGGTGATACAGCCACATCGGCACAATACCGAGCAGGAATGACACGATCACGATTGCTGGAACCCGAGTATCCCACACCAAGCCTGGCCAGATCCGCACTTCGGTCGCGCGGTCGAAATTGCCAAAGGTGAAGGCGATGATTGCAATCAGAATCGCAATCCAGATGATCGTGCGCAAAATTTGCATGCAGAGTTTCCTAAACGGCTAAGCCACTGGCGATGTTTGAGCGACCCAGAACCTAAGCCTTTTCAGCCTTGAGTCTAGCGCCAGCTACGCTGCGGCGCATCAGCCAAAGACGCGGGCAAACACCGTGTCGACGTGTTTGAAGTGATATCCGAGGTCAAATTTGTCTTCGAGCTGTTCGTTGGTGAGGGCGGCGGTAACCTCCTCATCACCCTTTAACAGGTCGAGCAATTGCAGTTGCCCATCCGATTCCCACACCTTCATCGCATTGCGTTGAACCAGGCGATATGCATCCTCGCGGCTGACACCGGCCTGGGTCAGGGCGAGCAGCACGCGCTGTGAGTGAACAAGGCCGCCCATCCGGTCCATATTGGCCTGCATGCGCTCTGGATAGACCAGCAGCTTGTCGATCACGCCGGTGAGGCGCGCGAGCGAGAAATCAAGCGCGATGGTCGCATCGGGGCCGATGTAACGTTCGACTGAGGAGTGTGAGATATCGCGCTCATGCCACAGGGCGACATTCTCCAGCGCTGGCATGGCATAGCTGCGGATCATGCGGGCTTGGCCGGTGAGGTTTTCGGTGAGGATCGGGTTGCGCTTATGCGGCATGGCCGAGGAACCCTTTTGCCCAGGTGAGAAATACTCCTCAGCCTCCAGCACTTCGGTGCGCTGCAGGTGCCTCACTTCCACTGCGAGGCGCTCAATCGAACCAGCGATGACGGCAAGCGTCGCGAAATACATGGCGTGGCGATCACGCGGGATCACTTGTGTGCTGACCGGCTCAGGTTTCAGGCCAAGCTTTTGCGCAACATGTTCTTCAACTGCAGGATCGATATTGGCAAATGTGCCGACCGCGCCGGAGACCGCGCAAGTTGCGATTTCCTCGCTTGCCGCGATCAGGCGGGTGCGGCACCGGTCAAACTCGGCATAGGCCTGAGCCATTTTGAGGCCGAACGTCACCGGCTCTGCGTGGATACCGTGGCTCCGGCCAATGGTGGCGGTGTATTTGTGCTCTTCTGCGCGGCGTTTGATTGCTGCGAGCAGTGCGTCCAAATCCGTAAGAAGAATGTCAGACGCGCGCGCCAGTTGCACCGCCAGCGTCGTGTCGAGCACGTCGGAGCTGGTCATGCCTTGGTGCATGAAGCGTGCCTCATCGCCCACTTGCTCGGCGACCCAGGTGAGAAAGGCGATCACGTCATGCTTGGTCACCGCTTCAATCGCGTCAATCGCCTCAACGTCGATTTTTGGGTTCGTCGCCCACCAATCCCACAATGCCTTTGCCGCACTTTCCGGTACCACGCCCAGCTCGCCCAGTTTCTGGGTCGCATGGGCTTCAATCTCGAACCAGATGCGGAATTTCGCCTCAGGTTCCCACAATGCGCTCATTTCCGGGCGGGCATAACGAGGGACCATGGCTTGGGAACTCCAGTGAGAAATTGCGTGGGTAAAGATGTGGCTGCGCGGCTATGCCGCATCTGCGCACTTGGCAAGGGCGAGGGGCGCGCATTGCCCCAGTTTCTGCATGAATTAGTATGCGCGGCGCCGGCTCTAAATTGTTTATCAATCGAATTGCTGTTTTCTCATTTGACAGCAGTATTTCGCGTTATAGTCTGGCGGCAATACAGGGAAAACGGGGCCTAATTCATGACATTCCAAGTTTCGCGGACGGCAGTTTCGCTGATCGCACTATGCTGTTCGTCGGCGGTGATGGCGGGGAAGAGCCGCTGTATCAGCCCGCGCCCGCTTGGATTGAGCCGGTCATATTGGCCGAGGTTGAGCGTGATCCCACCAATCGGCAAATCGTCAACGACACTCAGATTCGCATCGAAAATGGGCTGAACTGGGATTACACCGATGTGGTTTACCGCGTCGCCAGCCTGTCCGACCTGTCCAATGTCGGCACTCTGACGGCGCAATGGCTGCCGGACAAAGGCGATTTGATCGTCCACGAGATTTCGATTCTGCGCGGCGCTGAGGTGATCGACCTGGTTGAACAGGGCGAGGTTATGGAGGTGCTGCGCCGCGAGCGGATGCTGGAGCGGCGCATTTTGGACGGCTCCCTAACCGCGACATTGTCGGTCCCCGGCCTCGAAGTCGGTGATGAACTGCGCATGCGCTATTCAGTGACCAATTCCGATCAGGCATTGGGCGAAGAGGTCCAGACCCAGCGTTTCCTGTGGCGCGAGCCCAATAGGGTGGCCGATTTTGCGCGCATCCGCGCCTCATGGCCCAACGATCTGGATGTTCGGTACAAGGCAGGCCCCAACTTTGACCTGCCGCAGGTTGAGCAATCGGGCGGCCACAAATGGCTGGAGGTGACGCTGCCATTGGAAGAGGCCGACGAGCTGCCCAGTGATGCACCGCTACGCTATCGCCGGGGCACAATGTTGCAATTGGGCACGTTTGCCGATTGGGCCGAAGTGTCCAGCACAATGGCCCCCTATTACGAGACCGATGGCGCACTCGACGGCCTTGATGATTTAATGGTCAAAGTAGAGGCCATTCGCACCGAACATACCGGCGATCTTGAGCAAGCCGTGGCCGCACTGGAACTGGTGCAAGAGGACATCCGCTATCTGCTGAACGGGCTGGATGGCGGGAATTACCTGCCCCAGGATGTCGCGACAACGTGGGAAAACAAATACGGCGATTGCAAAGCGAAGACCGTTATCTTGCTGGCGATCCTGGACCATCTTGGAATTGCGGCGGAGGCGGTGCTGGTTTCGAGCCGCGCAGGCAATGCCGCTCCAATTTCCTTGCCAATCCCCGGTGCGTTTGACCACGTGCTGGTGCGCGCAGAGATAGACGGCAATCTGTATTACCTCGATGGCACATCGCTTGGCGCGAATATGCATACGGTCGGCAATGTCCCACCGTTTGAATACAGCCTGCCCATTCGGACCGCCGGTGCGCAGCTTGAGCCGATTAAGCAGGTTCTGCCGCGCGCGCCGGAAGTGGAAATGGACATCGCGGTCGATACCTCTGCCGGTTTGGATTTGCCCACGCTGGTGACCTTCGAGATAAAATTTTGGGACGCCGCCGCAGCGCAAATGAACGCTGAGGCGGAAAAGCTGAACGATGAAAGTCGAAAACAGATCGGTCGCAGGTTTGGCGGCGAAATGGCTGTGCTGGACGTGGAAGTCATCTCTGGTGAGGATGATAGCGAAGCGACCCTCCTGATGACTGGAATTTCCGAAAATCTATTCGCTTTCGAGGGTGCAAAGGGCGAAATTGACGCACCGATAGCGGCAAAGCAGATCACATTTGCGCCCAATCGTTCGCGCAAGGAATGGCGCGATTTGCCGGTTTCCGTTGGGACTAGCAGAAGCGTGGCCTACAGCATGACAATAACGCTGCCTGATGACTTCGATGGCTATGACTTGAGTGGAAGCGACCCAATTGATGTAGAGGTCGCTGGACAGCGCTACACGCGCCAGACGAGCTTGGACGATCGGGTGCTTCAGGTGTCCGAAATCGTGAGCACGCGGGGCGGTGAAATTTTGCCTGAGGCATTCCGCGAGGAACGCCGGAAAGCTGCCGGCCTAGCTCGACAAGAGACGAAGCTGACGACCTCTGATGATGTGCCGCGCCGCTGGCGTTTTGCAAGAGGGGCGGATCGCAGCGTCCTGCAACCGCTAGAGGCGGCCTACGCGGAATTGATCGCCAATGATCCTGACGAGGTTGATCCGTATCTACACCGGGCAGGCTTTCGTTATGTCACCTATGATTGGGCCGGTTCGCTGGAAGATATGAACAAGGTCATCGAGCTTGAGGCGACGGCGGAATATTACGGCCAGCGCAGTTCTGTGCATTCGCAATTGCTCGATCTGGAAGCCAACAAAGCGGATTTGGAAGAGGCCTATGCGCTCGATCCCACACCTTGGCGTGCGATGGATCTCGCCACCGCAATGGCCGACTTAGGGGACATTGCCGGTGCGCGCGAAATTATCGAATATGAGGACGGAGACGAGGAAGTTCGCCAGGGTCTCACGGTTGCTCTCGCAGAGCTGGATGCAATGGAAGGTCAGGCAAGCGAAGGATTCGCTATGATCAATGAAATGCTTGCCGATGACCCCAACGATTCAGGCCTGCTCAACGAAGCCTGCTGGTTCAGCGGAACATGGAATGTCGCGGTCTCAGACGGGATTTCCGTATGCACCAAGGCGGTTGAGAACAGCGGCGAATCGGCCAACATTCTTGACAGCCGCGCGATGATCTATCTGCGTAATGGCATGTTCGATAAAGCCATGGCCGATATTGATGCGGCGCTCGAATTGGAGCCGGATCAAACGGCATCGGTGCTGTTGCGCGGTCTGATCCGACTTGAGCGAGGCGACAAGGCCGGTCAAGTCGATGTCGACGATGCGCTGGCCCGGGAGCCAATGCTCGCAACGCGTTATCGGCGCTGGGGCTTTGACCTTTAGAATTGCCTAGAGGGGATGATCTGCCGTTCGATCAGCACAGCTTTGCATGTCCGCATTCTTGTAACTAAGGTCATGGCTTCACGAACTTAGCTGCAAGGAGGCTTGGTCGTATGACAAGCGCGGCAGAAATGACCTTGCAGGAGGAGCGCCTGTCGCCATTTGTGCGAGTGACCTTGCGCAGCTGGGCAAAGCTCTATTCCGGCGGGGCCGAAGTCTTTTGGCCGTTTACCGACATCATCGTGAGATTTTTTCTTGCGCAGAGCTTCTTTCGGTCGGGCTTGGTAAAGGCAGCGGACTGGGACAAAGCGGTTTTTCTGGCAGCGAATGAATATCCGGTTGGCTGGATGGCACCAGACACCGCCGCCGCGGTGGGGCTGTCGATAGAGCTGATCGGTCCAGTCTTGCTGCTGCTTGGATTTTTTACCCGGCCAGCGGCGCTGGCGATGGCGGTGCTGACGATTATTTCGCAGGCTGTTTATGTCCCCACGACCAGCAATGTGCTGATCTCTGCTATGCTGCTTTGGTACGTGTTCCATGGGCCAGCGGCATTCTCGCTCGACCGACTGCTGTCTTCGGGCCTGAAAAACAGTGCATTGCCATTGGCGCGAACAGCGGTTCGATTTGGAGAGCTGCTGAAGGAGCGCGGCGCGCCCATGGCGATGATGCTGATCCGGTTGTGGCTGGCGCTCACTCTGTTGGCGTTTGCTGGTGTGTTTGAGCCTTCGGTGGCGTTAGCGACGTGGCTGCCGATAACTATCTTTACTGGCTTTCCAGAATGGCTGGCGATTGTCTTTGCCGTGTTGCTCGCGACAGGGTTTGCGGCGAGCCTGGTGTCCTATGCGCTTGTGCTGCTGATCGGCCTGTTCATGATCGTCGGCGTGCATCCGAATATCACCTTTTATCCGATCCTGTTCCTGGCGATCTATGAATCGCGCGGCGCGGGCAGCGTGTCGCTCGACAACCTGATCTACTCCTGGATGGAAAAGAACATTCTGTTCGACCGGGATTATGCCGATATTCCGGATCATTGGCCGCATATTGTGGTGGTTGGCGCTGGGTTTGGCGGGCTGGCGGCGGTTGCGCGATTGAAGCGCCTGCCAGTGCGCATCACTTTGATCGATAAGCGCAATTACCACCTGTTTCAGCCCCTGCTTTACCAGATCGCCACGGCTACATTGAACCCGGCTGATATTGCGACGCCGATCCGCAGCCTGTTCAAACCCGATGGCAATGTACGGGTGATTAAGGGAGAGGTTTCGGCGATCGATGCAGAGACCAAGACGCTGACTTATGGTGGCGGAGAGCTTGGCAAGCAGTCGCTGATCTATGACAAGCTGGTGCTCGCAACCGGGGCATCGCACAGCTATTTTGGCAAGGATGAATGGGGCGCCTTTGCTCCCGGTTTGAAGACGGTTGAGGATGGCGTCGCGGTGCGCGGATCGATCCTTGAGGCGTTTGAGCAGGCCGAGGCAAGCAATGACCCAGAGCGGGTGAAACGATTGTTGACCTTCGTCGTAGTCGGGGCGGGGCCGACCGGTGTGGAGCTGGCCGGGGCAATTGCAGAGCTTGCCAAGATCAATGTCGAGCGGGAGTTTCGCACAATTGACCCCGGCAGCGCGCGAGTGATCCTGGTGCAATCGGGGCCGCGTGTACTCCCGGCCTTTCCTGAAGAATTGGCGGCGAAAGCTGCCGAATCGCTTGAAAAGCTTGGCGTGGAAATTCGCACAGGTGGGCGGGTGACAGAGATCGCCGCGCGCCATGTTATGATTGGCGATAAGACCAAGATTGAGACCGAAACCGTACTGTGGGCGGCGGGCGTCACTGCGTCTCCAGCGGGTAAATGGCTGGGCGCGGAATGCGATCGCTCTGGCCGGGTGTTGGTCGACCAGCGGCTGCGCGTGAAGGGCCAAACCGATGTGTTCGCAATTGGCGATACTGCGGGCAGCAGCGCATGGGATGGGCAGCCGGTCCCTGGGCTTGCTCCCGCTGCGAAACAAGCAGGCGGCTATGTCGGCAGGCTGGTCGAGGCTGAGCTGCTGGGCAAGGAAAGCCCAGGCCCATTTGAGTATAAGCATCAAGGCAGCCTGGCGACGATTGGCCGCAAGTCGGCGGTGGCGGATTTTGGCGCTTTCAAGCTGTCAGGCGCGCTAGCCTGGTGGCTGTGGGGTGTAGTTCATGTCGGCTTCCTTACAGGAGCGCGCAACCGGGTGACGGTTATCCTCAATTGGGGGTGGAGCTTCTTTGCCAATCACGCTGGCGTGCGTCTGATCACGAAGTCATGATAATCGGCGGTGCGTAACGAGGCCTAAATCAGTCCTTTCGCGCGCAGGCTCACGTGCCCTTCGCGGCCAACGATCACGTGGTCATGCACGATCACGCCGAGCAATCGGCCCGCTTCGGCAATCTGCTTTGTGACTTGGATGTCTGCGCGGCTCGGCTCCGGATTGCCGCTGGGGTGATTGTGGACGAGAATCATAGCGCTCGCGCCAACATCCATCGCCTTGCGAATAACCTCACGCGGATGGATAGAGGCTTCGTCAATGGAGCCGTCGCCAACATGGTGATCATCGATCAAGCGGTTCTTGGTATCGAGATACAGTACCCGAACCCGCTCGACTGTCAGATGCGCCATATCGATGGCAAGATAGTCCATCAGGCTCTGCCACGAGCCCAGCACTGGCCTATCCGTCACTTCGCTGCGCGCCATGCGCCGGGCAGCAATCGCCACGCTCTTGAGCGCAGCCGCGCTGCTGTCACCGATCCCTTTAACTTGTTTGAGGGTGGCAGGATCCGCATTCAGCACGGACGACAGCGAACCGAATCGTTTGAGCAGCGCCTTGGCGACGGGCTTTGTGTCTCCCTGGCGCATTCCGGCAAACAGTAGGAATTCCAGCACTTCGTAGTCGGCCAGTGCCTCTGCGCCGCCTTTCAGCAGGCGTTCGCGCAGCCGCGCTCTATGGCCAGCGCCCGCGTGCTTTCCAGCATCGCTACCGTTCCCGGTGCCGGGCTCATCGCCAAACATGTCTTCAGCTTGCGGCAAGCTGCCTCCTTATAACGCGGCTATGCGCGCTAGTGTCTTGCTTGCATTGCCTTTAACGCTCGATGCGCGCAAGTGTGAGCTCATCATGGCGTCAGCCCAAACGGAACATCTTGAAGAGACGCCCAAGTGGAGCCTGTGGCCGCGCCGCAGACGTTGGCGCGCGCTCATATTGGTATTGTCGCTGCTCGGTATTGCCGGCGTGTGGGTGTGGATGGCGCGCGAGCAATATGCGGGCAATTTCATCGATGGAGAGCTGGCGAAGTTAGAGCTGCCAGCTGACTATGAGATCGTATCGATTGGCCCGCAGCGCCAGGTTCTGCGCAATCTGGTGATTGGCGATGCTGGACGGCCTGATCTCACAATTGAGCGGGTCGTGGTTGATCTGGAATACAGCTTCGGCGTGCCGTCTATCGGCACTGTAGAGGTGATCGGCGCGCGATTGTTCGGCTCTTATCGCGATGGCCATTTGAGCTTCGGGGCGCTGGATGAGGCGATTTTTGGCGAAAGCGAAGCGGAGCCGGGTCTGCCAGCGATCGATGTGAAACTGGTCGATGCACGCGGCCTGATTGAGAGCGATTATGGCGCGATTGGCCTAAAGGCATCGGGGCAAGGGCTGCTGAGTGACGGATTTGAGGGTGTACTCGCCGCGACTGCGCCGGATCTGGCGATTGGGGGATGTTCACTGCAGGCTGCGACGCTTTATGGTGACGTCACGACGTCAGGTGGCGAACTGGAGTTCGACGGGCCACTGAGACTGCGTGCGCTCGATTGTGCAAATGAAGGCGCGCAGCTCGCGAGTGCAGATGTGGCCACGCGTTTCACCCTTGCATCGGATTTCGCCAGTGCAGAGGGTGAATTGGATCTGACAGCTGAGCAATTGGCCATAGCAGGGTCAGAGGCGTCGACGCTTGATGGCGATGTGCGACTAAGCTGGAAAGACGCCCAGTTGAAAGTGCGCCATGATTTGCGCGTAGACAATGCGGTGACGCCCTATGGCGCGGTGGCCGGACTGTCGCTGGACGGCACGCTGAGGGCGCAAGACAGCTTTGATGCACTGGAATGGGCTGGCCGCTTGGAGGGCGAGGGTGCAAGCATTGGCGGTGCCCTGACCGAGCAATTGCAGGCCTCCCGTAGCGCGGTCGAGGACACATTGCTCGAACCTTTGCTAGCTCGATTTCAGCAGGGTTTCGGTCGTGCGACACGCGATGGCACGGTGATCGCCGATGCAACATTGCGCGTATCACCAGAGGTAACGAGCCTGATTGTGCCGGAGGCCCGCCTTAAGAGCGCATCGGGAGAGACTTTGCTCGGGGTATCGCGTCTGGCATGGACCAGCCCGGTCGACGGCCTTGGGCGGCTTAACGGCAATATCGCGACCAGCGGCGAGGAGATCCCGCGCATTTCCGGTCGGATGGAGCAGGTCGGCGATGGCAATCTTGCGCTGCGCCTGAGGATGGAAGAATTCGCAGCCGGGGACAGCAGGCTCGCCGTTCCAGAGTTGCTGGTGACGCAGGCGCCAAGCGGGGCTCTGAGATTTGCGGGCGATGTGCGGGCCTCTGGCGCGCTGCCGGGCGGCAGCGTTCAGGGGCTCAGCCTGCCGCTTGAAGGGACATGGTCGCCGCGCGGCGGGCTGATCGCGGGGCAAAGCTGCGCCAATGTCCGGTTTGATCGCCTTGCGCTCTATGATCTGGCGCTGGATCGCCAAAGCCTAAGACTGTGCCCCGGCGTGGGCAGCGCTATGGTGCGTTACGATGATAGCCTCAAAATCTCGGCGCAATTGCCCAGCCTGGCCGTACGCGGGGAAATTGCTGGCAGTCCGCTGCTGCTCGATACTGGAGCCCTTCGGCTTGGCTATCCCGGCGCGGCCAATGCCTCCAATGTTCAGGCGGTGATCGGGACGCGTGAGGAGGGGCTGAGCCTCTCGCTCGGCAACTTAGAGGCGAGCTTTGGCGACACAATCGGCGGCGCCTTCAGCGATGGCGAGGCGATGATTGGTCTGGTCCCACTCGATCTGGACGAGGTCAACGGCAATTGGCTCTATGAAGACGGCATCCTTAGCATTGACGAGGCGCAGTTCCGCGTCACCGACCGGGAGGCAGTCGACCGATTTGAGCCGCTGATCGCGCGCGACGCCGTGATGGTGCTGAACGGCAGCGATATTCGCGCCGAGGCAATGCTGCGCCATCCCGGATCAGATCGCGAGGTCGTGGCGGTCGATATCGTGCACAATCTCAGCACAACCGTTGGCAACGCGCGTTTGGATGTAGGACGCCTTGCCTTTGATGATACGTTGCAACCCAGCGATTTGACGATCTACACCGACGGCGTCGTCGCCCTGGCGAAGGGTGATGTGAGCGGGCAAGGGCAGATCAATTGGACTGCCGATGATATCTCCAGCGGAGGTGTTTTCACCACAGAAAGGTTTGATTTCGCTGCCGCCTTTGGCCCGGTGAAGAACGCGCGTGCGACGGTGGAATTCACCGATCTCTTGGCGCTAACAACAGCGCCTGATCAGATAGTCGATCTCGGCTCCATAAACACAGGCATCGAGGTGCTAGATGGCAAGATCACCTTCGCTCTTGAAGAGGGACAGCTGGTCAAGCTGAAAGACGCGCGCTGGCCGTTCATGGGCGGAGAGTTGGTCATGCGCGGGGTCGACCTCAATTTCGCGGTGCCAGAGGAGCGGCGCTATATCTTTGAGATAATCGGGCTCGATGCGGGCACATTTATATCGGAGATGGAATTCGGCAATCTTGCTGCGCAGGGGATCTTTGATGGTACGATCCCGATTATCTTCGATGCCCAGGGTAATGGCCGAATTGAGAGCGGGTTGCTGATCTCCCGGCCTCCGGGCGGCAATCTCTCTTATGTAGGAGAACTTGCCTATGAGGATCTGGGAACGATCTCCAATTACGCCTTCGATGCGCTGCGCAGCCTCGATTACAATCAAATGGCGATCACCATGGATGGGAGTCTGACTGGCGAGATTATCACCAGCGTTCGGTTTGACGGGATCAGTCAGGGCGAGGGCACTTCGCGCAATTTCGTGACAAAGCAAATCGCGCGCCTACCGATCCGGTTCAACATCAATGTCCGCTCACAATTTTGGGAGCTTAGCCGCCTGCTGCGCTCCACTTACGATTCCAACTATTTGCGTGATCCATGCCTGACGTCCGATCCAAAATGGCGCGCAAGCCGGTTTTTCCAGGTCGCTTGTCAGAACACGCCTGACGTCAATCCTGAAGACATTCCGGCAAATGAACTGTCCATTCAGCCTCAAGAAAGCGAGAATACGCCATGATCATGTGGAATTTGACCGATCTATGCGGCGCTGCCACAGGCCTATCTATGACTGATAGACTGAATTCATGGCGAACCGTGGGTCGGGCCGGATTGATGGGAGCGGGCGCAATTGCGCTTTGCGGTCCATTGGCGGGGTGCATCAACGTTGCTGCACCGGATAAGCCGATTGTGATCGAGCTTAACATCAATATCCGGCAGGAAGTGGTTTTTGCCTTGGCCGAAGATGCGGCCAACACGCTTGAGGAAAATGCGGATATCTTTTGATGTTCGTACTTACCGCAAAGCAGGAGGAATAAGAGAATGACAAATATGCGCAAAACTTTGCTCGCTGCCGCTGCTGCGACTGTCGCATTCACTGGCTTTCATGGGTCCGCTCAGGCTCAGCGTGATCCGGCCTATGCCGCTGCGCGCGCCAATGGCAGCATCGGTGAGAAGCGCGATGGCTATCTTGGTGTGGCCGGGGCTGAGACGGCTGAGCTTCGTCGATTGGTCAATGATATCAATATTAAACGCCGCGCTGTTTATGCGCAGCGTGCACAGGCGGCCAATGCGACGCTTGACGAATACGCCTTCACCGCCGGTTGCCAGGCGATCCTGCGGACGACCGCTGGTGAGAAGTATCAGGCGCCTGATGGCACGTGGCAAACTCGCACAGATGCGGCGCCACTGCGCGATCCGCGCTGCCCGTAATTCGGCCCAATATCCGCCAATAGCCAAAGCGCAGGTTGCTGTTCTCCCACGGCGACTTGCGCTTTGCGCAACGGCTATCGCTATAATTGCTTGCTAGGTTGGCCGTTTGATTGTGACTGGCGGTTGACTTGGATATGCCCCCTTCTAAGGGGTGCGCGCCCTTGGCGGACACCTTGTGGCGCGTGTTTTGGCGTCCAACCTTTAGGAAGCTGACATGAGCGATAAGAAGTCCGCACAGGAACCCATCGCCGAGGATGCGCGTATCGATGCACTCGAGGAGCGGCTGAAAGCTGCCAACGAGCGCGAAGAGGAACGCAACCGGCCTCGGGTATCAGGCACTGATGCGAATTATCGCAGCGGTAACCGGGTGCTCGCAGACCTCCTTGGCGGGATTCTTGGCGGCGCAGTGATTGGCTGGACGATTGATTATTTCGCCGACACTTCGCCCGCGGGTCTGTTGATAATGATGGCCTTCGGGATCATCGTTGCCTTCAGGAACATTATTCGAGCGGCGAACACTCGCCCCGATGACACTGACGAGGGCTAAAGTGCCTGAATTTGGGATCATCAGTTGGGGCGCGTTTCTTACAAGGTTTAAGGACTAAGAGATCGTGGCAGCCGAGGCAGGCAAAGTCGATCCGATGAAGCAATTCCAGCTCGAGCCAATGTTTGGTTCGTCGGGCTGGGAGATTGCTGGAATCAACATCGCATTCACCAATTCCGCATTCTGGATGGCCATCACAACGGTCCTGATCTGGGCATTTGTGTTCGGCGGCATGAAGCGCCAGTTGGTGCCAGGTCGTTGGCAGATGGCGGTTGAAACCTTTACCGGTTTCATCGACGACATGCTGGAGGCAAACATTGGCAAGGCAGGGCGCAAATATGTGCCTTATGTCTTCAGCCTGTTCATGTTCATTCTGTTCGCGAACTTGCTCGGCCTGCTGCCGATCGGCCTGTTGGGTCTGCACCCATTCACCTTTACCAGCCACTTCACCGTCACCGGTGTGCTCGCCATCATCAGCTTCTCGATCGTTCTGGTCGTCGGCTTTTGGAAGCACGGCATCAAATTCTTCACGCTGTTCGTGCCGCATGGCACGCCAGTGCCGATGATCCTGCCGATTGCGCTGATTGAATTCTTCTCATTCCTCATCCGCCCATTCAGCCTCGCACTGCGGTTGTTCGTGGCGATGATGGCCGGGCACGTTCTGTTGAAAGTGCTCTCAAGCTTCGTGATCGACGGCGTGAACGCTGGCGTTGGCATCGGCCTGATGGTCAGCCTGCCAAGCTTTGCTCTGATGGTCGCGATCAGCGCTCTGGAAATTCTCGTAGCCGGAATTCAGGCCTACGTGTTCGCTCTTCTGACGTCGCTTTATATCAACGACGCAGAACACCTTCACTGAGTTTATCTCTCTAATTTATATATTTGATCCCAAGGAGTTTTTCACATGGAAGCAGAAGCAGCTAAGCTCGTAGGCGCAGGCCTTGCAGCAATCGGTGCCGGCATGGCCGCAATTGGTGTTGGTAACGTGTTCGGTTCGTTCCTCGAATCCGCACTTCGCAACCCTGGCGCAGCAGACGGCCAGCAAGGTCGCCTGTTCATCGGCTTCGCCGCGGCTGAGCTTCTCGGCCTGCTGGCATTTGTTGTTGCGATGATCCTGATCTTCGTTGCCTAACAGCAATTTTGGTATCCCGGCCTGCTGAACTGCGGGCTGGGCCACCCAAATTTCTATCGACGACGTTTAAGATCCACTTCACAGGTTTCGGACCGCTCTCATGCCTCAGATAGCCCAATTAGCCGAGTTCTACTCCAGCCAGATTTTCTGGTCGCTGGTGTTTTTCGGCCTGACATTCTTCGTCATCGGACGCGGGATGGTGCCCAAAGTGATGGGAACGGTCGAACTGCGTGACAATCAGATCGCTGACGATCTGGCTGCGGCGCAGGCCGCTCGTGACGCGGCGGACGAGCAAGAGGAAGCATGGCGCAAGCGCGAGAATGAAAATCGCGCCGCTGCTCAGGCAACCATTGCTGAGGCCAAAACCAAGGCTGCGGCCAAAACCGAAGCCACTCTGGCAAAGGCGCAGACGAAGATCGATGCAAAGCTGGAAGCAGCGGGAGCGGCGATCTCTGAGGCCCGCACCAGCGCCATGGCTGAGGTTGAAACCGTCGCTGCTGAAGCAACGCAAGACATTGTCTCCCGCCTTGCCGGAGCCAAAGTCGACAAACGCACCGCGCGTTCTGCGGTGAAGAAAGCGCTCGTCAATGGCTGATCTCATGTCACTCTTGGTTGCCGCCGGCAACGCCACTGAAAGCATGTTGGCGACAGATGAGGCGGGTTCGGTCTACCTTAAGGATGAACCATCAGCGCTGTTCCTTCAGGATTACCAATGGGTTTCGCTGGCTATGCTGGTGCTGATCCTGATCTTCGTTTGGAAGAAAGTTCCAAGCCTGATCACGGGCGGGCTGGATAAGAAGATCGCAGAAATCAAGCAGCAGCTTGACGAAGCCAAGAGCTTGCGCGCCGAGGCAGAGGCTCTGCGCGACGAATATGCCACCAAGATCGCTGGCGCTGAAAAAGATGCCGAAGCGATGATGGAAGGCGCGACCCGCGAGGCGGACGCTATCCTTGCCAAGGCCAAGGAAGACGGCGCGGCTATGGTCGCTCGCCGTCAGCGTATGGCTGAAGATAAGATCGCTGCTGCTGAACGCGATGCGGTTGAGGAAGTTCGCAGCAGCGCGGTTGACGCCGCTGCCGCTGCTTCGCGTAAGATTATCGCTGATAAGCATAACGCCGACGCCGACCGTACGCTGGCCGACGAGGTAATCTCGGCGATCTAAGTGCTGGCCTACCGTGGATTATGAAGAGGCGGCTCGATTGGGCCGCCTTCTTCATGTTCGTGAACCCTCGCGCAGGCGGGGGTCTCTAATGGGCAAAGCGCAGACTCGATACAGATATTTGCCTCCAGGGTGACTTTCGTATGGCTAGCCGACCGGCTCAAACACCACTTTGCCCACCAGCTTGCGGTTTGCCATCGCCTCAAAACCTTCACGCCAGCGGGACAAGGGCAGGATGCGGTCGATGGCGGGAGCTATCCGGCCCTCAGAAGCCAGCTGTGCGATGGCGGCATTGATTGCGCGACCCCGCTCAGGAAAGCGGCGCGCATATTCGCCAGCGCGTAGGCCGACAATGGAGAAGCCCTTGATCAGCGGAATATTGGTCGCGACCTCTGCGATCCGCCCGCTGGTGAAGCCAACAATCACCAGTTTTCCGGCGAAGCTGACGCAGCGGGTGCTTTCATCAAACACATCACCGCCAACCGGATCGAATACAATATCACACAGCTTTCCGCCGGTAATCTCTGACACTTGCTCTCGGAAGCGCCCCTCGGCCAGGATCACAGCATCGGGCTGATAGAGCGCGGCGATCCGCTCTCGCTTGGAATCGACACCGGTTGTGGCGATCACTTTCGCGCCGAAGGCCTTGGCGAGATCCACAGCGGCCAGACCGACACCGCCGCTTGCTCCGTGCACCAGCACCCATTTTTCGCCGCTAGCGCCGTCTAACAGCCCGCACAGCTCCACTAGGCCGGTGTAGGTCGTCGAGTAAGCCGCGCCCATGGCTGCACCTTCAGCGAAGCTTACGTTGGCGGGAAGGAGGGATAGGCCGCGTGCAGGGATGCTTGCGAGTTCGGCAAAGGCGCCCGTTTTGTTTCCGCCCATCACTCTGTCGCCGGGGGCAAAGCCGCTGTCCGGCTCTGCCTCAATCACTTCTCCGGCTAGCTCCAGCCCGCTGACAAAGGGTGGCTGTGGTTTGAATTGGTACTCACCACGCGTCATCAACAAATCGGGAAAGTTGAGCGATGCGGCGCGTACCCGCAGCAAAACCTCGCCATCGCTGCGCACAGGCTCTGGCGCGTCCATCAGCGCCACCCCTGACAGATCGCTTGATAGCGTTTCGACTGTGAGCGCCTGCATCGGGTTTAGAAATTATCCTTGGCGCTGCGCAGCGCGGCAAAGGTCTCGTGCGGCTCGTTGCCGCCCCATTTCGCCATCATCGCTGGATCATCCGCGCGCAGGAATGGGTTCGTCGCAAGCTCGCGTTTCAGGACGGTGGGCACGGTTGCCTCACCGCGAGCGCGCTTGTCTTTGATCTCGGCCACGTAGTCGTGCAGCGCCGCATTGTCCGGGTCGGCGTGCAGCGCGAACTTGGCATTCGCCTCAGTGTATTCATGCGCGCAGTAGAGCGTTGTCTCGGTCGACATGCGCCGAATCCGATCTAGGCTGGTCCAGAATTGCTTCGGCTCGCCTTCGAACATCCGTCCGCAGCCGAGCGCAAACACGGCATCGCCCACGAAGGCAACGCCTTCCTCAACGATGTGGTAAGCGATATGGCCATTGGTGTGGCCGGAAACGTCGATGATCTCTGCACGGTGTTCGCCCAGATTGACGCTATCACCATGCGAAACAACCCGGTCGATGGGGGAGAGTTTCTCCACCTCCTTTGGTGCAAGCACGCGTGCACCGGTCGCCTCAACGATTTCTGTGTTCCCGCCAGCGTGATCTGGATGCCAATGAGTGTTCCAGATGTGAGTGATTGTCCAACCCATCGCCTCTGCCTGGCGCAGATATTCCTTCGCATCAGGCGTATCGATTGCGGCGGTCTCGCCAGTCACAGAATTGTGCACGAGGAAACCGTAATTGTCGGACAGGCAGGGGAACTGGTGGATTTGGATCGTCATCTCGGGTCTCTCAAAGGGGATTGCACGCTAACGATACGCCTCTCATGCGCGCGATGGAAGCACCAATGAAAAGGCCCACCCACTCATTCGAGCAGGCGGGCCGTTTCTTTGCCTAATTGGCTGTCTGACTTAATCGTCTGACTTCTTCAGAGCTTCGCCAAGGATGTCGCCGAGTGAAGCGCCGCTGTCGGATGAACCGAACTGTGCAACCGCTTCCTTCTCTTCGGAGATTTGACGCGCTTTGATCGAGAAGTTTGGCTTCTTCGAACGGTCAAACCCAGTGACCATGGCGTCAACCTTGCTGCCGGTCTGGAAGCGATCAGGGCGTTGCTCGTCGCGGTCGCGACCGAGATCCGAACGCTTGATAAAGCCGGTCGCGCCGTCGTCGCCAACCTGTACTTCGAGGCCGCCATCGCGAACTTCGAGAACAGTGACAGTAACAGTTTGGCCCTTGCGCAGTGTTTCTGCACCAGCAGCGCCATCTGCGGTTGGAGCACCTTTTCGAGCTGCTTCATGCCAAGGCTGATGCGCTCTTTCTCAACGTCAACGTCAAGAACGATGGCTTTGACTTCTTCACCCTTGCGGTGGAGCGCCAAGGCGTCTTCGCCAGAGATGCCCCAAGCAATGTCGGACATGTGAACCATGCCGTCGACGTCGCCGTCGAGGCCAACGAACAGACCGAATTCGGTTGCGTTCTTGACTTCGCCTTCGACGATTGTGCCAACTGGGTGCTTCTCAGCGAATTCGTCCCAAGGGTTGCCTTGAGCTTGCTTGAGACCGAGCGAGATGCGGCGCTTGTCGCTGTCTACTTCCAGGACCAGCACGTCGACTTCTTGCGAAGTGCTGACGATCTTGCCTGGGTGAACGTTCTTCTTCGTCCAGCTCATTTCAGAGACGTGGACCAGACCTTCGATGCCTGGCTCCAGCTCAACAAATGCACCGTATTCGGTGATGTTGGTGACGGTGCCAGAGAGTTTCGCGCCCATTGGGTACTTGGCTGCAACGCCGTCCCATGGATCGCTTTCCAGTTGCTTCATGCCAAGGCTGATGCGCTGAGTTTCTGAGTTGATGCGAACGATCTGAACCTTCACGGTGTCACCGATATTGATGACTTCGCTTGGGTGATTGACGCGCTTGTAGCTCATGTCGGTAACGTGCAGCAGGCCGTCGATACCGCCGAGGTCGACGAATGCGCCGTAATCGGTGATGTTCTTGACGACGCCATCGATAACCTGACCTTCGGCCAGCTTGTCGATCAGCTCGCTGCGCTGTTCAGCGCGGGTTTCTTCGAGGACAGCGCGGCGTGATACCACGATGTTGCCGCGGCGACGGTCCATCTTAAGCAGTTGGAACGGCTGAGGCACTTCCATCAGCGGGGTAACGTCGCGCACTGGGCGGATGTCGACCTGGCTGCCAGGAAGAAAGGCTACGGCGCCGTCTAGATCGACGGTGAAGCCACCCTTGACGCGTCCAAAGATCCGGCCTTCGACGCGCTTGCCTTCGCCAAATTCGTTTTCGAGCTTATCCCAAGCGGCTTCGCGGCGGGCGCGGTCGCGGCTGAGCATGGCTTCGCCATCGGCGTTTTCAACGCGGTCGACATACACTTCAACCTCTGAACCAACGCTAAGGCCGTGGTCGTCATCACCGCGAGAGAATTCTTTGAGTCCGACGCGGCCTTCTGATTTGAGGCCCACATCGATGATAGCCATACCGTTCTCGATGGCTGTTACGGTGCCTTTTACAACGCGGCCTTCAAAGCCGCCGTCGTCTGCACCGCCGAGTTGTTCGTTAAGAAGCGCTTCGAAATCGTCGCGCGAAGGGTTGGGCGAAGTCGCCATAGGTCAGGAAATCCTGTTTACGTTTGCTACCGGCCACCGGTTTTTCCGGGGTCTTAAACCGTCTCTGAGCACCATTGCTCAGCCTAACGGGGCAAGAGGGCCGTAATCCGCATGAGGCCGAATGCGTTCATGCGGGTTCGAAACAATCTGGTGTGATTGGGTGAACGGGGGCGCGCTTAGGCGAAGGGCGGTGCAAATGCAAGGATTTTGCAGGGGCGAAACGGCATGCAGTGCCGCAAGGGCGCCCGCCTGCCCGCCCGCAGCGATGCGACCTTCAGGTCGCGTGAGCGAGGAAAACCGAGCGAACGGATGTGAACGCTGGCGCTTGAAGCCGATCAAGTAAGATACTCTTCGACGGCTTGTATCACCGCAGCGATCGCTTCCTCTTTGCCGAGTGCAGTGGTGTCGATCACCATTGCATCGGGCGCAGCCTTTAGCGGGGCGTCCTTGCGGCCAATATCGCGGTTGTCGCGGGCGATGATGTCTTGCTCAATCTCTGCGAGCGGGATGTCGATTTCGCGTCCGGTCATCTCCAGCCAACGTCGGCGCGCGCGCTCGGTCGCGCTGGCGGTGATATAGAGCTTAATCGGGGCGTCCGGCGCAATCACGGTGCCGATGTCTCGGCCATCCAGCACCGCGCCACCTTCCTGCGTCGCAAAGGCGCGCTGGCGCGCGAACAGCGCCTCGCGGACCTGCGGATGGATTGAGACACGGCTTGCAAGCCCGCCGGTTTCCTCGCTGCGCAATTGCTCATCGGCCAGCAGGGTATCAGGAAATTCGCAGGCGGCCAGAGCGTCTGCGGGGTCATCGGGATTGCCCTGATTGATCGCAACTTGCCGGCCAACCGCGCGGTAGAGCAGGCCCGTGTCGAGATGCGGCAGGCCGAAATGCGCCGCCAGTGCTATGGCAATGGTGCCTTTGCCAGAGGCGGTGGGGCCATCAACGGCGATGATCATGATGCGGACTTACTCTTCATCCTCAGCGCCTTCACCAGTCCAAATATCGCGATCGCCGCCCAGAAGCCCTCCAGCACTAGGCTGGGCCAATTGGTGTGGACGAGCAGGCTGATCGTCAGCAGCGCAGCCCCGGTCAGGTTCGTGCCGTGCAGGATAAACGGGTTCGGCTTATCCTTGACCGTCAGATAGGCATAGGCGGCGATGATGCAGGCCGTGCCGACAAAGCCGATGATCGAAAAGATATCGAGAGGGATGTTCAACGTGCTGCTCCTGTCAGCAAGTCCATAAAGCTGGGGAAACTGGTGCCGATGGGTGAGGTGTCGTCCACAGTCACGCCGCCCGCGCTGGCGAGGCCCGCGACCGCCATACTCATTGCGATACGGTGATCGAGATGCGTGGTGACCGTTTGGCCCTCAGTTGTGCCGGGGAGTGGCTCTCCGCCAGTGCCATGGATCACTAGGCCATCCTGTTCTTCTTTCACGCTTGCTCCGGCCAAGGTGAGCGCAGCGGCCATCGCCGACAGCCGGTCACTTTCTTTCACGCGCAATTCTTCAAGCCCGCTGGTGCGTGTGGTGCCCTTTGCCAGCGATGCGGCGACAAACAGGACGGGAAACTCGTCGATCATGCTCGGTGCGATTGCCGGATAAACATCAATTCCGCTCAATTGAGAATGGCGCACACGCAGATCGGCAACAGGCTCTCCGCCAACTTCGCGCGGGTTCACCTCTTCGATGGAGCCGCCCATTTCACGTAGCACTTGCACCAGGCCAGCGCGGGTCGGGTTGAGGCCGACATTCTCGATCAGCAGATCACTGCCCGGAACGATCAGAGCCGCAACCATAAAGAACGCAGCGGACGAGGGGTCTCCTGGCACGGTAACGTGCTGCGGTTTCAAATCAGCTTCGCCGTGAATGCGAATGACGCGCGCGCCATCGGTCTGCTCCTCCACGTCCAGCTTCGCGCCAAAGCCTTTCAGCATGCGCTCGGTGTGGTCGCGGGTGGGCACTGACTCGATCACAGTGGTGATGCCCGGTGTGTTGAGACCCGCGAGCAGAACCGCGCTTTTTACTTGGGCGCTGGCCACCGGCAGGGTGTATTCAATCGGCACAGCGGGTAGGGCGCCCCGCATCATCAGCGGCAGAGTGCCGCCTTTGGAGCTTTCGAAGCTCGCGCCCATCAAGCTCAGCGGATCAATCACGCGGCCCATGGGCCGGCCCGACAGGCTGGCGTCGCCAGTAAATGTCGCTTTGATCCCGTGGCTGGCGACGATTCCCATCAGCAGGCGGGTCGAAGTGCCTGAATTGCCCATATCGAGCGCTTCGCTAGGCTCCAGCAATCCGCCAACGCCAACGCCGTTGATTTGCCAAGTGACATTACCATAACCGTCGTCATCGCGGGTAATCTGTGCGCCCATCGCCCGCATCGCAGCGGCCGTGGCCATCACATCCTCACCCTCCAGCAGGCCGGTTGCGGTGCTTGTTCCCACGGCAAGAGCGGAAAACATCAAGGCACGGTGGCTGATCGACTTGTCGCCGGGCACGCGCAGATTTCCGCGCAAAGGACCAAGAGGGGCAAAGGTGTGAGCAGGCAAGATGCGGCTTTCTGAAAAATATAGGCGATGAAATCAGCGCGGCGTCTTTGACAGTCACCCACGCATCTGGCAAGGCGCGCCGACTTTGGAGCGGGGCTCTTGAACTACATCTCAATCGGCCCCACAAACCACACCATATTTTTGCCCGCGCCAATCGCGGCCCGCGGCGTTAACTCGAGGATTAATTGATGGCGAAGCCAGAATGGGGCACCAAGCGTTCTTGTCCCAAATGCGGAGAGCGCTTTTACGATCTCGGCAATGATGAGCCGGTCACCTGCATTGAATGCGGTGAGACTTGGAACCCTGAGCCCGTGCTTAAGACCAAGCAGCCAATTCCATTTGAAGCGGATGACAAGAAGAAGGATGGCGAAGCCGATACCGATCTAGGCGGTGACGATGATGATGAGCTGAAAGACATCGAGAACATCGATGACGGCGAAGATTCACCGGACAATGACGTTGATCTGGGCGGCGATGATGATCTTGGCGTGTCCAAGGGCAAAGGCGACGAGGAAGATCACGAGAATTAAGGCTTGCCTTTCGAGGGGGTAGCCCATAATGGGCTGCCTCCTTGCGAAAGCGAGGCACTGGTCTTATTTCAATAGGCCAGACACATCGATGATAGGGGCCTTAGCTCAGCTGGGAGAGCGCAACACTGGCAGTGTTGAGGTCAGCGGTTCGATCCCGCTAGGCTCCACCATCGAACCGGATATGTTGGTATCCGGCCATTACCGGGCTGCAAAGAGCAGCTCCCATGCGCTTCCGGTGCTCACGATCTTTATGATCGCTGCGCTCCGGTTCTCGGGAGCCACCTTTTCGCTGAGGTACTGACCGAATATCAACACACCCGGATACATGGGTAAAATTGGGGCATATCCCCGCGCTGGCCAACGAGGTTTCGTTCGCCGGCGTTTTTTGCGTTTAGTTCTCGCCGTGCGCGGCAAGTGAGGAGTTGAAGAGGATGTTTGACAATTTGTCCGACCGCCTTGGCGGGGTCTTCGATCGGCTCAGCGGAGCGTTTCCAGCAAAAGTGGGGACCGGTTTTGCGGTTCGGAAACGCGATCAGATGGAACGCAAGCAAGGAGCATGCGGCAATGTTTGACAATTTGTCCGACCGCCTTGGTGGGGTTTTTGATCGGCTTAAGGGTCGCGGCGCGCTCAAAGAACAAGACGTGCGCGATGCAATGCGCGAGGTCCGCGTGGCTTTGCTCGAGGCCGACGTGGCATTGCCCGTGGCGCGGCGGTTTATCGATGCAGTGACGGAAAAGGCCGTTGGCCAAGACGTTCTGAAATCGGTCACCCCCGGCCAGCAAGTCGTCAAGATCGTCCATGACGAGCTGGTCGACATGCTTGGCGGGCCAGAGACCGAAGGCCTGATTTTAGAGGCGAAGCCGCCGGTTGTGATCATGATGGTCGGTCTTCAGGGCTCTGGTAAGACGACGACCACTGCGAAACTCGCAAAGCTGATCAAGGAAAAGCACGGCAAGAAGGCCATGATGGCCTCGCTCGACGTTAACCGCCCGGCTGCTCAGGAGCAGCTGGCGGTGCTGGGTGAGCAGGTCGAAACTGCGACCTTGCCGATCGTCGCTGGTCAGCAGCCGGTGGACATCGCACGCCGTGCAATGGAGGCCGCGCGGCTTCAGAATTTCGACGTGCTGCTGCTCGATACCGCAGGCCGCCTGCATGTTGATGAAGCTCTGATGGCCGAAATGAAGGCCGTTTCCAGCGTTTCTGAGCCAACCGAAGTGCTGCTCGTGGTTGACAGCTTGACCGGGCAAGACGCTGTAAACGTTGCGCAAAGCTTCAGCGGTGAAGTGCCACTGACCGGCGTAGTGCTCACCCGGATGGACGGCGATGCACGCGGCGGCGCGGCACTTTCGATGCGCGCGGTGACGGGCAAGCCGATCAAGTTTGCGGGTACGGGCGAGAAGCTCGACGCGATTGAAGCCTTCCGCGCAGGTAGCGTCGCTGACCGCATTCTGGGCATGGGCGATGTCGTCAGCTTGGTCGAAAAAGCCGCTGCGACGATCAAGGAAGAAGATGCTGAGCTGCTCGCCAAGCGTATGTCAAAGGGGCAATTCGACCTCAATGATCTACGTATGCAATTGCAGCAAATGCAAAGCATGGGTGGCCTCGGCATGCTGGCGGGGATGATGCCGGGCATGAAGAAGGCGAAGGCGGCGATGGCCGCCGCCGATATGGACGACAAAGTGCTGCTCCATATGGATGCGATCATTGGTTCAATGACGGCCAAGGAACGCGCCAATCCCGCGTTGATGAACGCCAAGCGTAAGCGCCGCGTTGCTGCGGGCAGCGGCACCGAAGTTCCGCAGGTCAACAAGGTGTTGAAAATGCACCAGGAAATGGGTCGCGCGATGAAACAGATTAAGAAAATGGGCGGGCTGAAAGGCCTCGCATCCATGTTTGGCGGAGGCGGTGGAATGGGCGGCCTACCCGGCATGGGCGGCGGTGCTCCCGGTGGCCCTGGTGGTTTGCCAGGGCTGGGCGGTCCGGGCAGTGGATCCGGCGCTCCGGGTGTTGATCCGAACACGCTGCCCCCTGAATTACGCGACATGTTGAATAAGAAGTAATTTTAAACGATTTCAATAATTTGAGACTGGAAAGGTATCTATAATGGCAATTGCACTGAGGCTCTCGCGCGGTGGCGCAAAGAAGCGTCCTTATTACCGGATCGTTGCGGCAGACAGTCGCGCACCACGCGATGGTAAGTATCTGGAGCAAATCGGGATTTACAACCCGCTGCTCGCCAAGGACGACGAAGGCCGAGTAAAGCTTAACGAAGACCGTGCGAAATATTGGCTCGGCGTTGGCGCGCAGCCATCCGACCGGGTCGCGCGTTTCCTCGATGCTGCTGGCATCCGTGAGCGTGAAGCTCGCAACAACCCCAACAAAGCGAAGCCGGGCGAGAAAGCGACCGAACGCGCTGAAGAGAAGGCTGAAAAGGCTGCTGCCGCTAAGGAAGCGGAAGAAGAGGCGAAGAACGCCGCTGCAGAAGAGGCAAAGGCTGCTGCAGAAGCACCAGCAGAAGAGCCTGCTGCGGAAGAAGCGCCTGCTGAAGAAGCTGCTCCAGAAGCTCCTGCTGAGGAAGCACCAGCCGAAGAAGCGCCAGCCGAAGAAGCGCCAGCCGAAGAAGCGCCAGCTGAAGAGCCTGTTGCTGAAGAAACACCAGCGGAAGACGCTGGCGAAGAAAAGTCTGAAGGCTAAAGTGACGCGTTGTTTCCCCGTTCGTCTTGAGCATGTCGAAGGGCGAATGGGGGAGCAGCTCGTACTTCGACAAGCTCAGCACGAGCGGTTGCGAGCATGACAAGTCAACAGCAGATCGAGTTGGCCGCCATTACTGGCGCGCATGGCGTGGCGGGCGAAGTTCGGCTGAAACTGTTTGGCGAGGGCGTGGAAGCGCTCTCGCAGCACAAGAGTTTCGTCGCCGGCAAAGACGGGCGTGTCCTGACGCTCAAGAAAATCCGCTCCGACAATAAAGGCGGGGCGGTCGCCCGTTTCGCCGAAGTGGCTGGGCGCAATGATGCGGAGAAATTGCGCGGAACCGTGCTGATGGTGCCGCGAGAGGCTCTGCCAGACCTTGCCGAGGGTGAGTTCTACCACGCTGACCTTATCGGCCTCGACGCCGTAACGGACGCGGGAGAGCGCGTGGGCACTGTCGTGGCGGTCGAGAATTTCGGCGCAACCGATGTTATCGAGATCGTGCGCGAACCGCCGCCTGAGAAAGGCACCAAGACTTTTATGGTGCCGCTGATCGATGCGGCAGTGATCGAATGGGATACAAGCAGGCTTGTGATCGCGGCCGATTTCGCTGAAGGCTGATCAGCATGATAATCGAAATTGCAGTCACGATTTTTGCCTTGATCGTCTTTGTAGCAATGTCGACGCTGGGTTCGGTTTTGCTTGTGCGCTTCTTTATGACCAAAGCTGACACTGCTGCCCGGACGTTTGCGGCAGCATTCTTTGGACCGGGAATTCTTCTGTTCCCCGTGATTGGCTTGGCGCTTGTCGGTGACGGTGATGACGTGTTTGCTGGAGTTATCGGGCTTGCAATCCTGCTCCTCTTGTTTTTCGCGGTTATAGGCTATCCCACAGCCCACTTCGCTACGCGCAAGCTTGATCGTCTTACTAAATTTAATCCGGAAACCTTTGAATGACCAAACTCCCCGTCGCTATTTGCCAAGCTGCACCGATCCCCTTAGCGATTGGAGCGGGCATCACAAAGGCCGCCGAACTCGCTGAAAAGGCGATCAAAGACGGTGCGAAGCTGGTCGCCTTTGGTGAGACATTCTTAGGAGGTTATCCGCTGTGGCTGGATGAGTCCCCCGGCGCCGCACTATGGGACCATCCGGGCACGCGCGCATGCCATGCTATCATGCTGGAAAATGCGATTGTTGCAAATGATGAGCGGCTGCTGCCGTTGCAGGAGCTGTGCGATGCGCATGACGCCTGCATCTCTATCGGCGCGCATGAGCGGGTGCGCTCCAGCCTCTACAACAATCAGTTGATGCTTCGCCCTGGTCAGGCTCCGCTGGACCACCGTAAGCTGGTGCCAACGCATGGCGAACGCCTGATCTGGATGCGCGGGGATGGCTCCACCCTGGGCGTGCATCAGGCGGAATGGGGCAAGGTTGGCAATCTGATCTGCTGGGAGCATTGGATGCCGCTAGCGCGCGCGGCGATGCACAATCTCGGCGAAGCGGTGCATGTTGCCGCGTGGCCGACCGTGCGCGAGGAATATGCGCTCAATTCGCGCCATTACGCGTTTGAGGGCCGCTGCTTCGTGCTCGCTGCGGGTCTGGTGCAGCAGAAGGCGGACCTGTTTGAGGGCCTGGAGCTTGCGGAAACCGGCAATGCCGATGTGGGCGCCGCCCGAGAGCTGATCGAAGCGATTGGTAGCGACGTGCTGAATCGCGGTGGCAGCTTTATCGCCGCCCCCGATGCGCGCGTGCTGGCACAAGCGGGCGAGGCCGAAGAGACGCTCCACGCGGAGCTTAACCTGTCAGAGATCGGCGCGAATTTGACGAGCCTCGACACCGATGGCCATTACTCACGTCCGGACGTGTTTGAGCTTAGTGTGGATACGCGGGCAAAGGATGGGGTGAATTGGTCAAATGAGTGACCCAATTTCAGAGCGAAATCCTGTTCCACCTTCGGCTCACCGGGTGTCAAACGGTTCGAGTGCTATCGAAGCTGCAATGCCATATGTTATTGTTTATGGGATAGCAGCATTGGTTGTTGGAGCACTTTCGCTTGCGTTTGGGTGGCTGATGCTCCGGCATGTCCATTCCGAAAATCACAAAAGACGGTTTTGGATCGCGGTCCTCGCGCCCCCGATAATCCTCACAATCAGTTTCTATGGATTGTTGGCAGTCTCAGTTCAGCAGGGTAAAATGCAACATATCTTGGACGCTCCGCTCAGCGTGCATTTGCTTTGTCCCTTCGTTTTCGTGGTTTCATGGGCGGTTGTGGCTTGCTGCAATCGCTGGATTAGTAAGCGCAAACTTAGAACCGTGAGTTTGGCTTTCGACTAGAAAACCATGACCTTCGCCGCGCAAATCCTCACCCTCTATCCAGAGATGTTTCCCGGCCCGCTTGGTGCGAGTCTGGCGGGAAAGGCCATGGCCGAGGGAAAGTGGTCGTGTGACACGGTGCAAATCCGCGATTTTGCGCTTGATAAGCACAAGAATGTCGACAGTCCGCCGGCTGGCGGGGGCGCGGGCATGGTGTTGAAATGTGATGTGCTTGCTGGAGCGGTGGATTATGCAGAAGCGCAGGCAGCAAAGTACCTGGCCGCTCGTACTTCGACAGGCTCAGCACGAACGGATTTAGAGAACCCAACCTATCAAGAAACCGTTCGCCCTGAGCTTGTCGAAGGGTCCAACGAACGGTTAGTTTCACAAATCCCAATCCTGGCCATGACGCCGCGCGGCAAGCCCATCACTCAGGCGCGCATCCGCGAGATCGCAGCCGGGCCCGGCGTCACTCTGCTGTGCGGGCGGTTTGAAGGCTTTGACGAGCGCATTTTCGAGGCTCGGCCTCAGATTGAGCAGGTCAGCCTGGCCGATATCGTCTTATCGGGCGGAGAAATGGCCGCGCTGACCATACTTGATGCTTGCATTCGGCTGCTTCCCGGCGTAATGGGCGCGCCTTCAAGCGGTGCTGAAGAGAGCTTTGAAGAAGGCCTCCTTGAGTATCCGCACTACACCCGACCTCAAGAATGGGAAGGGCGCACGATCCCCGAAGTGCTGCGATCGGGGGATCATGCGAAGATCGCCGCTTGGCGCAAAGCCATGTCGGAAGATCATACTCGGTTACGCAGGCCGGATCTATGGGAGCGTCATGAGGATGCTCGGGTCCAGTCTGCCTCTGGCGCGCGGCAAAAAGATAAAGGAACGGACCAGTGAACCTGATCCAGCAAATCGAAGCCGAAGAAATCGGCAAAGTGACCAAAGAAATTCCTGAGTTTCAGGCCGGAGACACCGTGCGTGTCGGCGTGAAAGTCACCGAGGGTAGCCGCGAGCGTATCCAGAACTTTGAAGGCGTTGTCATCGCGCGGTCGAACCGCAGCATCAACAGCAATTTCACCGTGCGCAAAATGAGCTTTGGCGAAGGTGTGGAACGTGTGTTCCCACTCTACGCGCCAATCGTCGACAGCATCACCGTGGTTCGCCGCGGCGTTGTGCGCCGTGCGAAGCTTTACTATCTGCGCGGCCGCACCGGTAAGCGGGCTCGTATTGCTGAGCGCCGTGAGAATGCGCCAAAGACGTAAGTCTCATACCGAGAGATTTGAAGGGGCGTTCTGGGAAACCAGGGCGCCCTTTTTCGTTGGGGATGTTGATTTTCTCTCCCGTCATTGCGAGGAGCGATAACGACGAAGCAATCCAGCGTCTGACCCTGGATTGCCGTGCAGCCTTGTGGCTGCTCGCAATGACGAGAAGATGGGGCAATCCTTGACATGCGCATTTCAATACTGGCCGCCGCTGCGGCGCTTTTTGCCACTCCAGCCATCGCGGATGATCACACAGTGACCAGCGCACCAGAGCTGACGTTTGAGCGCGTCTTTGCCTCGCCATCGCTGAATGGGCCAGCCCCGCGTCAGGCGAAACTGTCGCCCGATGGGCGCTATCTCACCGTGCTGCGCAACCGCGATGATGATCGGGAGCGTTATGACCTGTGGGGCTATGACCGGGAAACCAACGAATGGACTATGTTGGTCGATAGCAAGGCGCTGGGTTCGGGCCGTGAGCTGTCCGAAGACGAAAAAATGCAGCGAGAGCGTGCGCGTGTTGGCAACCTCAAAGGCATTATCAGCTATCAATGGGTCAGTGATGGTTCGGGCGTGCTCGTGCCGCTCGATGGTGATTTGTACCTAGCGAAGCTGAGCGGCGAGGTGACGCGCCTCACGGACACTGAAGAGAGCGAGCTTAACCCTAAGCTGAGCCCCAAGGGCGGCTCTGTTTCATTCGTGCGCGAGCGCCAGCTGTGGGTTGGCAAGGTCGGCGAGGAAGCCGCGCCGATTACTCCTAAGGAAGGCGATACAATTCGCTGGGGTGAGGCGGAGTTTGTGGCTCAGGAAGAAATGAGCCGCCTGACCGGTTATTGGTGGGCACCAGATGACAGCCGTCTGGTCGTGCAGCGTACGGATGAAAGTCCGGTGGGCATTGTGACTCGCGCAGCGATTGGCGCGACCGGGACCAAAGTGTTCGATCAGCGCTATCCCGTTGCGGGCAGTGACAATGCGATTGTTGAGCTGTTTGTGATGGACCCGGATGGCGGAAACCGTGTGAAGGTCGATCTCGGCGAAGAAACCGATATCTACGTCGCCCGAGTCGATTGGGGGCCAGATGGTGCGCTCTATGTCCAGCGCCAAAACCGCGAGCAGACTGAGCTGGATATGCTGAGCGTTGATCCAGCGACAGGCAAGAGTGAACTGGTCTTCACGGAGAAGGCCGCACGCGAGGATTACTGGATCAACCTCTCCGACAGTTATCGTTTCCTGAGGGATGGTCGCCTGCTGTGGTGGAGTGAACGCAGCGGATATGGGCAGTTCTATCTCATAGGATTGAAAAAAGAGATTCTAGCTAGCGGTGAGCGTAGATACATGACCCTGGCTCAACCGCTTACGTCAGGCACATCTCCTGCAACCGAGCTCGTTGGTGTGGATGAGGACAACGGTGTTTTCTATTTCCAAGGTACCAAAGACGTCCTCACACAGCAGATTTATCGGGCCAATCTGGACGGCAGCGGAGACCCTACCCTCCTGACTGATCCAGCCTATACGAACGCCGCGATAATGGATAAATCCGCCAAGCTTCTGATGGTCACGCGATCAGCGCCGAACCAACCCCCACAGAGCTATCTAGCCAATGGGGAAGGTAAGAGGCTGACATGGGTGGAGCAGAATAAACTAGACGATAACCACGCCTATGCGCCCTATGTATTGCATCATCAAACGCCGGAATACGGCACTATTAACGCGGAAGATGGCACACCGCTGCACTACATGATCATCCGTCCGAGGATGAAGCCGGGGAAGAAATATCCGGTGTTCTATTATCACTATTCTGGACCAGGCCCTCAAATTGTCGACCGGACTTGGGGCGGGGCGCTGGCTCAGGCGATCGTGGACAAGGGCTACATCTATTTCGCGCTCGACAATCGCGGTACGGCCAATCGCGGTGTCGACTTCGAACAACCGCTCTACCGAGCGATGGGTGGGGTTGAGGTGCGCGACCAGAAGGTAGGTGCGGAGTTCCTCAAGACCCTCGATTTTGTCGATGGAGACAAGATTGCGCTCTATGGCTGGTCCTATGGCGGCTATATGACGCTGAAGCAGATGCAAGCCGATCCGGGGCTTTATGCGGCGGGTATCAGCGGCGCTCCGGTTACCAAGTGGGAACTGTACGACACCCATTACACCGAGCGTTTCATGGGTGATCCGCGCGAAGTGCCAGAGGCCTATGAAGAGGCCAGCGCTATTCCCAATGCGACCAAGATCAGCGATCCCTTGCTGCTGATCCACGGAATGGCGGATGACAATGTGGTGTTTGAAAATTCATCCGAGCTAATTTCGGTTCTGCAGGAAAACAACGTGCCGTTCGAAATGATGCTCTATCCCGGCTACACACACCGAGTTTCTGGCGAGAATATTTCTCCGCATTTGTGGAACACGATCTTCACTTTCCTCGAACGGAACGGCGTGACCCCACCGGAATAGGTACGCGCGACTGGGCCAGCCATTCCAGCGCTGTGGTGGCGACTTCGCCAGGCGCTTCGACTTGGGGATAATGGCCCACGTTGGGGATCAGATGCGCACGCGCCTCGGGCACAACCTCGCGCCACTTGTCATAGGCATGCTTGCCTGAGACCGGATCAAGCGCACCATTAATCAGGCCGATCTTGTCCTGTGCCTCGACCAGCGCCGCCTTCCACCGCTCTTTATGCGTGCGTCGATCCGCGATGTAGTGCAGCAGTTTGTGGGTAAGCCGGTTGCCGCCATTGTGCGCGATAAACTCCCAAAACTCGTCCAGTTCTGCCTCACTGGGCTGAGTGTTTGGCCCAAACACTTCGGAGAAGCTCTGGCCAAAGCGTTTGCGGTTCATCAATAGGCCGACCAGAAATCCGAACGGTGAAACGCCTAGTTTCTGGATTGGTCTTGCGCGGTGTTGATCAGGGAATATCCCGCCATTCAGGAACACCATCATTCCGAGCTGCTGTGCGCCGGTGCCATCTTGCTGGCGAGAGAGCAGCTCCTGGCCAACTGACACCCCGTAGTCGTGCACGAGTGCGTCAAATTCTCCAATGCCGAGATGGGCAAGCAGGGCCTCTTGCACATCGACCTGGCCATGGATCGTATAGCCATTGCCGCCAAAGCCGCTGCGGGGCTTATCCGACAGGCCAAATCCCAACATATCGCACGCGATCAAATGGTGCTTTTCACCCAGATCATCCCACGTCCGGGCCCAATCAGACGAGCATGTGGGATAGCCATGGACCAGCAACAACGGCCTCGCATCGCTATTGCCGCCGGTCCAATAGGCAATCTGGTGCCCTTGAAAGCCGAAATAGCTCGCTTTCTCGCGCCAATGCGCAATACCGCTTTGCATACGTTTCCCCTCCTGATGTGCCCAAGAAACACTTGCCAAGGCACGCTAGGCGCGGCAGCGCACAACGTGAAGTTGAATTTCCATTGGAGTAAGTGATTTGGGTTACCGGGTGGCAGTGGTCGGCGCGACCGGCAATGTCGGACGCGAGATGATGCAAGTGCTGGCAGAGCGCGAGTTTCCGATTGAGGAAATCGCTGCTGTGGCCAGCTCGCGTTCGCAGGGCAGCGAAGTGGAATTCGGTGACACAGGCAAAATGCTCAAATGCCAAAATATCGAGCATTTTGACTGGGCTGGATGGGATATTGCGCTGTTTTCCGCTGGGTCCGGCCCAGCAAAGGAATATGCGCCGAAGGCGGCGGCAGCAGGCTGTATCGTGATCGACAACTCTTCGCTTTACCGGATGGAGCCGGACGTTCCGCTGATCGTGCCAGAGGTCAATCCGGACGCGATTGATGACTATACGAAGCGCAATATCATCGCGAATCCCAACTGCTCGACGGCTCAACTGGTTGTCGCGCTGAAGCCTTTACATGATGCGGCCAAGATCAAGCGCGTCGTCGTCTCGACCTATCAATCGGTGTCGGGTGCGGGCAAATCGGGCATGGACGAGCTGTTCAACCAGAGCCGCGCGATCTTTGTCGGCGATCCGGTAGAGCCTGCGACCTTTACCAAGCAGATTGCGTTCAACGTGATCCCGCATATCGATGTGTTCCTGGACGATGGATCGACCAAGGAAGAATGGAAGATGATGGTCGAGACGAAGAAGATCCTCGATCCAAAAATTAAGCTCAACGCGACTTGCGTGCGCGTGCCGGTATTTGTCGGCCATTCTGAAGCGATCAATATCGAGTTTGAAAATGAGCTATCGGCGGAGCAAGCGCAGGAAATTCTGCGTGAGGCACCGGGCATCATGCTGATCGATAAGCGTGAAGACGGCGGATATGTCACACCAACCGAAAGCGCGGGCGATGGCGCGACTTACATCAGCCGCGTTCGCGAAGACCCGACCGTCGAGAACGGAATCACTTTGTGGTGTGTGTCAGACAACTTACGCAAAGGTGCGGCATTGAACGCGGTACAGATCGCTGAATTGCTCGGGCGGAGGCATTTGAAAAAGGGATAAAGCATGCGTGGCTTGGTGATCATATTGTCGGCATTCGCGCTCGCCGCTTGCGACAGCGGTACCGTGCCAAGTCCGAGCGAACGCATGAATGAGCGCGGCGAACCTGCAGTGCCAGTAATCGCCGATGATGCAGTTGAGCTGCGCGCAGAAGGATTGGCTGCTGGGTCAGAGGCGTTCTTCTTTTCCGCTGGGCGCAGCGAAGTCGAAGGTGCTCTTACCGCAAGCCTGGGTGAACCAGAGGGCCGCACCATTGGAGAAGAGTGCGGTGCGGGCCGTATGGAGTTCACCAGCTTTCCCGGCGCGTTGACCGTCAATTTTCAGGACGGCTTTTTGGTCGGTTGGGTGCTCGGCGAGCAAGAAGGGGCTGCGAACATTGCCTTACAAAGCGGCCTCAAACCCGGAGCGCCGCGCGGCGAAGCCGAAAGCACAACCGGATTTGCTCCGATCACGGACAGCACCTTGGGTGAAGAATTTGCGATTGGCGGTAAGATTGGTGGCTTTCTGGAGGAAGACCGCCTGACCATGCTTTATGCTGGGACACAGTGTTTCTTTCGGTGAGGCGTTTTGGATAGAGATTTTTGCGAAAGCTCGCGCTAGTCTCTGCCAATGACTTTAAAAGCAGACCTCTATTTCAGCTTCCGTTCCCCGTATTCCTATCTCGCTATTGGCCGCTACCGCGCACTGGCAGAGGAATTTGATGTCGAGATTGCGCTTCGCACCGTTTGGCCGATTGCGATCCGCGCGCCGGAACTGCTCTTCACCGGGAACCCTGCGGCACCGCGCTATATTCTGATGGACTCGATGCGGGTCGCGCAACATTTGGGCATTCCTTATCGCTGGCCGCGTCCTGATCCTGTTGATCAAAACCTGATGACGCGGGAGATTGCGGCCGAGCAGCCGCTTATCCGCCGCATCTGCCGATTGGGCCAGGCCGCGTCGCGCCGGGGTAGGGGCCTGGCGTTTGCAGATGAGGTATCCCGGATTATCTTCTCTGGCGAAGTCGATGGCTGGGACGAAGGCGATCACCTGGCGGGCGCATCCTCTCGGGCGGGCTTGGACCTCGCTAAACTTGATGCGGAAGTTCTAGGTGATGCAGCAGCGCTGGATGCCGAAATCGCCGACAATCAGAGCGCGCTGGAGGCGGCGGGCCATTGGGGCGTGCCGACCCTGGTGTTCGATGGCGAGCCCTTCTTTGGCCAGGACCGGATCGATATGGCGAAATGGCGGATGGAGCAAAAGGGGTTGATGAAGCGGTGAATGGCAAGGCGTCCAATATGACCGAACATACCGGAGGCTGCCAATGCGGCGCAGTGCGCTACACTATCAAAGCGGAGCGCCTGACTGCCTACGCCTGCCATTGTCGCGAGTGTCAGATGCAGTCGGCGAGTGCATTCGGTCTCTCGGTACCCGTCTTTGTTTCCAGTCTTGAAATCGAAGGCGATACCGCCAGCTGGCGTCGGCCGACCGATAGTGGATCGCATACCAATTGCCACTTCTGCGCGCGGTGCGGTAGCCGCATCTATCATGCAGGAGAAAACCGCCCCGGCATGGTCACGATCAAAGGCGGCTCGCTGGATAATGCTGGGGAGCTTGAACCGGTTGCGCATATTTGGACCCGCAGTAAGCAGTCTTGGTTTGTCCTGCCCGAAGGCGTGCCGCAATGGGAAACGCAGCCGCAAACCCAGTCAGAATGGATGGAACTGCTTTCGTGAGCGATCAAACAACAGCGATGTTTACCTCCTTTGACGGCACCCGTCTCGCGGTGCATCGGATGGGCGAGGGCGCGCCGGTTATCCTGCTCCATGGCTTGTTCTCCAGCGCAGATATGAACTGGATCAAGTGGGGTCACGCAGCGCGCCTTGCCGAGGCCGGGTTTGAGGCGATCATGCTCGATTTTCGCGTGCATGGTGAGAGCGAGGCGCCGACTCATCCCGGCAATTACCCGAGCGGTGTTTTGGTGCGCGATGCGGTCTCACTTGTGGAGCATTTAGGATTTGAAGACGGTGGGTACGACCTCGTCGGCTTTTCGCTCGGTTCGCGCACGGCCTTACATGCGACCGCTATGCAGGTGCTTGCTCCGCGCAAATTGGTGGTGTGCGGGATGGGGGTATCTGGTCTGTCCGAATGGCAAAAACGAGCGGGTTTTTTCAAACGTGTCATTGATGAGTTTGATACCATTGAGCGCGGAGATCCCGCCTATTTCTCACGTCAATTCCTGAAGTCACAAGGGGTTGACCGGGTCGCAGCGCGTTTGTTGCTGGATGCAATGGGCGATCTCGACCTTGCTAAGCTTTCCAATGTCAACATGCCGACGCTTGTCGCCTGCGGTGTTGATGATCAAGACAATGGTTCCGCGGCGGAACTGGCCGAATTGCTCCCCAATGCGACCTATCGCGCCGTGCCTGGCGCGCACCTCGACAGCGCGACAAAGCCGGAATTGGGCGAGGCGATTACACAGTTCTTGAGCGCGCTATGACGGTCTCAAAGCGGACCGCATTGCTTTGGTGGGTCGGTGGCCTGATCGCCTTCGCAATCACATTGACGCTTCATGCGCCTTTGGCCATCGACGGCGTGCCGGGCGGCATTCTAGATCATCAACGTGCGCCAGATGCGGCGACGGTGGACGCTATTCAGCGCGCCTGGAGCAATGATGGATTGCTCAGTTCGGCCGCGACCGCGATGATATCGGATCTGATATTCATTGGCATTTATGGGATAGGCTGCGTCCTCGCAGGTCTATATTACCGAACCCACCGATCGCGGGTTTTGTCGCGCCTTGGTTGGGTGGCACTTGCATCGGGACTTGTATTTTTGGTGACTGATTACGGTGAGACCATTTCGCAATTTATCCAGTTACGGAATTTTGCAGGCGACGATCAGCTTGCCTCATTCGCATCGACCTTGAGGCCGATAAAGATGGCGGCGTGGATTGGCGGTTTTCTGGCAGTTTTGGCTGCTTTAGCGGTCGAACGTTTTTCGATGATTGACACTTGAACCCAAGTGACTCGCCATTCAGACTAATTTCATGATGGGATCGTCGCCGGCGCTGACCGGCAGTCACTCGGCGGATGAGGCCGCGCTGTTAGTTTCCTGAAATGCTATCAGACCCAGATGCATGGATTGCCAGTGTTTAGGTGAAATTTGCATAGATCGAAGGCCCTAATCCGGGCACCGCGCGCAAGCTTTGTATCCTGAGCAATGCCGACGAGGTTGGCAAAACTTCGATGCAATGCTTGAAAATGGGCGCCAAAGCCATGGCCTGATACGCTCGAGGCCTCTACTGATGAGTCCCAAATGAGCGGTATGGGAATGGTGGAATGGCTGAGCGAATAGAACCAAGGGCAGCAGGCGGGATGGTGATTGGCAAACGAGCTGGACTGATTGGCGCGGTTGCATTGGCAATATCCGCCTGTGCGCCCGTGGGAAGCGACAATAAACAATCCGAATGGACCGTTTACGAACCGCTTGGCGAGGCAAAGTCTAGTGCGGCCGGTGAATTGTTGTTTGTGGCCAATAAGCGGGGCAATACGCTGTCGAAGGTTGACCTGACGACCGGGGAAGAGGTGCTGCGCAAAGACAGCTGCACCAATCCTCATGAGTTAGCGATGTCGCCAAACGGCAATTTGGTCGCGCTCGCTTGCTATGGCGGTACCACGATCGATGTCTTTGATGTCGAGGATTTAAGCCGGGTCACAAGCGTGGAGCTGGGCGAAAATGCCCGTCCACATGGCATCATGTGGATGGATAGCGGTGTGATCTATGCAACTGCAGAAGGGCGGCAGTCGATCTTCCGGATTACCGATAACGGCGTGGGTAGTCCTGCGCTCACGGAGTATCCCACCGGCAAGCAGGGCAGCCACATGCTCGTCGTCGCGCCTGATGAAAGCGCGGCTTGGACGACGGATCTTGGTTCAAAGACAGTCACTCGCATCGACTTGGTTGGCGAAGCCCCGCCTTTGTCAGTCACGGTGGGCGAGGAACCGGAGGGCATTTCACTCGCTCCTGACGGCAAATCTCTGTGGGTCTCGGCACGCGGCTCCAATCAGGCGTTTGAACTCGATCCAGTCACGATGGAAGTGCGCAACACGGTTGATACAGGAGCATTTCCCTTGCGCCTGTCAATCCGTCCGCAGGCCGATGTCGCGGTCACATCTGATCTGATGGATGGCGGGCTGACGGTCATCGACCTGAAAACTGCCAAGGTAATTCGTAGCATTGCGGTTTCAGGTCCTCAGGAAGCGCAGCAACGTTTCCAGGTCACGATCCTGTGGTCCGATGATGGCCAGCGGGTCTATGTTGCTGAAACGGCTAGCGACACTGTCGCAGAAGTTGACTATGAAAGCGGTAAGGTACTGCGCCGTTTAACCACCGGTGACGGCGGGGATGGAATGGCCATTCTTGGGATGACGGAGTTTTTCTCACCGTGATCGGTTGAGATTTGGGGGTAATGATTGTGCGTTTTTTATCGGTTATCGGGGCCGTTGGTGCAGTGTTGGCGATCCAACCTAGTGCCGGACAGGCTCAGGCTCAGGCTCAGGCTCAGGGGCAACCGCAAACGCAGGTGGCCCCGCAAAACCCGCAGGTGGTGACTCAGTTTGACGCGGCCACAATCTCGCGTTTGCTGCTCGATGTGCAAACAACTTGGCAAGTCGAAACTGATGCGAATGGCGGAACGGTTTACCGCGCGCAGTCGGGAACCGGGATCAGCTTTGCTCTGACCCCGCGGGGATGTATGCCGCAGCAGGGGTGTGTTGGCCTGCTAATGGTGGCTACATTCGTGCGTGAAGACACTCGCCCACGTGCGGAGATCAATGAATTCATCAATCAATACAACGATCTCAATGCGAGCAGCAAAGCCGTTCGTGCAGGCGATCAGGCGATCGTCCTGCAGGGCTATGTCAATTCTGCCTATGGCATCAGCTATGCCAATGCGCAGGCGCAATTGCTGGTCTTTGGTCAGGAAATCCAGAAGATGCGGGCGAGCTTGACCGAGTTTACTGCGCAGTCACGGTGATTTTTAGTGATGAGATGGGGGGATATAAATATGACGAAATGCCTTTTGGGCGCAATAATGCTAATGGCGGCGACTTCTTTGAGCGCTCAAACTGCCGAGCCAATGGTGAGTGCGCAAGACCCTGAGGGTTTAGCGAAAGTATTGATGGATGCGGGTTATGAAGCCGAGCTGACGACCGATAGGCAAGGTGACCCGATGATTAGAACCGAACTGGCAAACATGACAACACGTTTGGTCTTCTATGGCTGTGACGGACAAACTAATTCGGATTGTGACTCGGTGCAATTTACCACTGGTTTTGACAGGAAAGAGCCTTGGACTAAGGGCGAAGCCATCCAGATCAGCGAGAAATTACGCTTTGCCGCTGTATCGTTGGATGACGAGGGCGATCCTTATATTTCATGGGATGTCTTTACAGGTGACGGTATACCATCGCGCGTCTTCTTGCAGTCGGTTCTAAAGTACAGCAGTACCGTCGAATCCACGGCCGACATCGTCTTTGCCGACGAGTAGGAATCTAGAGGATACGGCTCACCTAAACGGCGGCTCGTTAAAGGCGCGCAGCTTGCGGCTGTGAAGGCGGTCACCTTCATCGCGCAGGCGCTTGCATGCCTCTAGGCCGATTTGCAGGTGAGCGGCGATGGCTTCTTCGTAAAACTGGTTCGCCTGGCCGGGCAGTTTGATTTCGCCGTGAAGCGGCTTGTCTGACACACACAGCAAGGTGCCATAGGGCACGCGGAAGCGGTAACCCTGCGCGGCAATCGTTGCGCTTTCCATTTCGACCGCGATCGCGCGGCTCTGAGAGAAGCGCTTGGCTGAGGTCGAGTACAACAGCTCCCAATTGCGGTCATCCGTGGTGACGACCGTGCCCGTGCGCATGCGCTGTTTAAGGTTCGCGCCCTGAGTGCCGGCCACTTCTTCGGTTGCGCCTGCAAGAGCCTGCTGCACCTCAGCAATAGGAGGAATTGGAATTTCTGGCGGAAGCACGCCGTCGAGCACATGATCATCGCGTAAGTATGCGTGAGCGAGTACGAAATCGCCGATCTTCTGGCTCGAACGTACACCGCCGCAGTGTCCGATCATCATCCAGGCATGCGGGCGCAGCACGGCGAGGTGATCGCAGATTGTTTTTGCATTTGACGGGCCGACGCCGATGTTGACCAACGTGATGCCGCGCCCATCTTCACGCATAAGGTGATAGGCTGGCATTTGGTGCCGCCGCCATGCGGTATCATTGAGCTGTTCCTGCGCGTTGTCGGTGCATTCGTGAATGTTCAGACCGCCAGCGCCAGTGAGGCCGGTATAGCCGCCCTCGCAGATTTGCTGAGCGCCCCAATTCACAAACTCATCGACATAGCGGTGGTAATTGGTGAACAGGATAAAATCCTGAAAATCCTCCACCTTTGTGCCGGTATAGTGTGCGAGGCGAGCAAGCGAATAATCCGTGCGCAGCCCATCAAACAGCGATAGCGGCATGGTTTCCGCTTCATCAAACTCAATCCCATCGGCGAGTTCGTCACCGATCAGGGCAAGGTCGGTGGATGGGAAATGCTTGGCAATGTCCTGAGGCGCGATGCCGACCATCGCTGCACCCGCGTCACCATCCAGAACATAGGGGAAAGGGATTTCCTGGCGAGAGCGGCTGACCTCAACCTCGATCTCATATTCGCCCGCTATCAGGCTCAGTTGTTCCGCCAGATAGCCAGCAAACAGATCAGGCCGTGTGATAGTCGTTTGATAGGTGCCAGATTGCTCCAAGCGGCCAAAGGCGCGGCTGCGGTCGAGTGGTTCGCCAATACCGGAGTAATGCACGGTCAACTCTGGATAGGCATAACTTCCATCTTCGCGGCGGCTCGTAGGCGGGATGGTGCCCTTTGTTCCGTAAGCCATAACATCCTCGCGAAGGGTGGAAACCGCTTCGTTATAAATGCTTTGCAGCTGCGCGATGGTGTTTTCGATTGATTTCATGTGCTGGTGTTAGTGTCCAAAATAGGAAAATTCAAAGACAGCTCAGATTTAAAGAGCATTTCTCTCAAAACTCCGGCTTTTACAAAAAGGGCGCGAAGCCGGTTTGACCTCGCGCCCTTCATTGATTGGCCTAAAAGAGGTACCAAGCTTACTCGCTTGCAGCTTCCTCTTCAGCAGCGGCATCTTCTGCCGCTTCTTCTGCAGGAGCAGCACCCTCTTCGAGCAGTTCGGCAGGAATTTCACCTGGCTCAAGGGTAGGGTCGATGCGATTTGCGTCGGCCGCTTCCTCGATTTCCTTCTGCTCGTCTTCAAACAGCTGAGCCAGAACGTCGACGCCTTGGCTTTGCAGCTCGGCTTCGTCGTCACTACGCGCAACGTTTGCTTTAACGATGACGTGCACTTCTGGGTGCAAAGCAACAGTCACATCGTGCATGCCGATCGTTTTGATCGGGCTGCCCATAATGACCTGCTTCTTGTTCACATCGTGGCCTTGTTCAGTCAGGCCAGCGATCATGTCGCGGACGTTGACAGAACCATAGAGCTGGCCGGTGTTGGAGGCTGCGCGGATAAGCACAACTTCTGCACCGTCGACTTTGCTGCCGACCTTCTCAGCTTCACCGCGACGTTCTGCGTTCTCTTTTTCAAGACGCTCACGGTTGGCTTCAAACACCTTCTTGTTGGCATCGTTAGCGCGCAAGGCCTTCTTCTGCGGGAGCAGGAAGTTGCGGGCATAGCCGTCTTTGACAGTGACGACGTCGCCAATGGTGCCGAGTTTCTCGATCCGTTCGAGGAGAATGATATCCATGTCGTCTCTCCTCTTACTTTACGATGTAGGGCAGCAGGCCGATGTGGCGTGCACGCTTAATGGCTTTGGCGAGTTCACGCTGCTTCTTAGCAGAAACGGCGGTAATGCGCGATGGAACGATCTTGCCACGCTCAGACATGAAGCCTTGCAGCAGGCGAACGTCTTTGTAGTCGATCTTGGGCGCTTCGTTACCCGAAAACGGGCAAGATTTGCGGCGGCGGAAAAAAGGACGTGCCATTAGTCGCGCTCCTCTCTGTCAGAGCGGCGCTTACGGTCGCGCTCGTTCTTACGCATCATTACACTTGGACCTTCTTCGTGCTCTTCGACACGGATAGTCATGTAGCGGATGACGTCTTCGTTGATACGGGTCTGACGCTCCAGCTCTTCAACCACGGTGCCAGGGGCATCGATGTTGAGCAGCACAAAGTGTGCCTTGCGGTTGCGGTCAATTTTATAGGCTAGCGATTTAAGGCCCCAAGTTTCAGTCTTGGTAACCTTGCCGTTGTTCGCTTCTACGATTTCTGTGGCGGTTGCCGCCAGCGTGTCTACCTGAGCTTGGCTCAGGTCTTGACGCGCGAGAAAGATATGCTCGTAATGAGCCATCTCGCATCCTTTCATATTGCTACCGATCGTTGGCCAATTCGCAGCGGATCCGCGAGTGCCCCTCCGGCTTTCTTCATACGCCCTAAATCAGGCGATGGGCGCACATACCGCCTTTGCCGCCAAAAGCAAGCGCGAATGCGGCTGTTTGCAGGCGGTGGCCGTGTGGTTGACCTGATGCGTGGGGGCTATAATTGATGGGCTTGCATGATTTTCGTCATGGGAGGGTCGATCAATGAAGAAAATCACTGCGGTTGCCGCTTTGCTAACGCTAAGCGCCTGCGGGGTCTTGGCCACCACCGAAAGCTCCTATTACATCGCTGCTGATGCGCCGAGCGAGCGCGCCTGCGATGGCCCGCCAAGCCGGGCGGCGATCATGGAGGGCCAGAGCGTTCGTATCTTCGACGATATTGGACTGCTGTGTGAATTTGATGGGAGTATGCAATTGGTCGCAACATATGCTGAGGTGGACGAAGGCGGCGCAACGCATGAATACCGAGTTGTTGATGATCCGTTGGCGGCCAATCCAGTTAGGACTTTCGGACTAGTCAGCGAATAATTGAACCGCGCCAACGCCTTGGACCTGGCAGCGGCGTCATTTGAAATGAACAATAATAGAGCAGGGTAGGACAACGACATGCCATCAGGATTGGTTGCACTTTTGGATGACGTATCGATCATAGCGCGCACGGCGGCGGCTTCGATTGACGATATTGCGGCGGCGGCCGGGCGAGCGGGCACCAAAACCGCTGGCGTTGTGATCGACGATGCTGCGGTCACGCCGAGCTATGTCACCGGGCTTTCGCCAGCGCGTGAGCTGCCGATCATCTGGAAAATCACCAAAGGTAGCCTGTTCAACAAGCTGGTCATATTGCTGCCCGGGGCGATATTGCTGTCGGAATTCCTGCCCTCGCTGATTATCTGGATATTGATGCTTGGCGGCGCTTTCTTATGCTACGAAGGCGCTGAGAAGGTTATGGAAAAGCTCGGCGGGGCAAAACACGGCAAAACCGTGGATGATGAGATCACGGATCCCGAGGCCTTCGAAAATCAACGGGTCGCTGGCGCCATTCGGACCGACCTGATCCTGTCAGCTGAAATCATGGCGATCACGCTCAACGAGCTTGATCTTGATGTGTGGTGGGAGCGGGCAATTGCGCTCGGCATCGTTGCAATCGCCGTTACCGTTGCGGTTTATGGTGCTGTCGCGCTGATTGTGAAGATGGATGATGTTGGCCTGCACCTAACGAAGAAAGACAGCACTGCTGCGCAGAAATTCGGCCACTTGCTGGTCAATTCAGTTCCCAAGCTGCTGATTGCACTGTCCTTTATCGGTACGATTGCGATGTTGTGGGTCGGCGGCGGAATTATCATTCACGGCACGCATGAGATCGGCTTCCACCTGTTCTATGACATTGCGCATGGTGCAGAGGCAGCAGTTGGCGGCGGCACGGGCGCGATGGGCGGTATCCTGGGATGGTTTACCTATGCGGGCATCTCTGCGGTACTCGGCCTCGCGCTGGGTGCGGTCATCGCCTTCGTACTGCACAAAGTGATCGGTTATGAAGGTGCGCATTGAACCAAAGTAACGTTCCTCCGCTCCTCTACACTTGCGCTGGCTCGCGCGGTTTGCGCGCGACTTGGGCGGCAGAGGAGGCAGGCGCGGGCATTGACTTGCGGATACTGCCGCTCCCTCCGCGCTATCTTGCGCCCGAATATATGGAGATCAATCCGTTAGGCACAGTTCCTATGCTGGTGGATGGCGGCGTGCGGATGACGGAAAGCTGCGCGATTGCGCATTATCTTGCGACCCGCAACGGCATGACAGATCTTGCGATCGCCCCAGGTCAGACGGACTATGCGGAATATTGCGATTTCACCTATCACGCCGATGCGACGATCACCTTTCCACAAACCGTTTACATGCGATTTGCCATTTTCGAAAAGGAGAAGGGTCTGGTCGAGGCGGGTGAGGCCTATGCCAAGTGGTTTCACAAGCGGTTGGTTAAGGTCGAGCAGCGTCTTGAAGGACGTGAATATCTATGTGCAGATCGTTTTACGGTCGCAGATATATGCGTCGGCTATGCGCTGATTTTGGCCAAGAATGTGGGGCTCGATGAAGGCATTCCTGATAGCTTGAAGACCTACCGCGAGAGCTTAGTCGCTCGTCCTGCTTACAAGCGTGCAGTTGAGCGAGAGGAAGAGGGGCGAAAAGCTCTAAAAAGCACCTAAGCAAGCGACTTACCCAGCATCCTTTTTATCCAATTCCATTCCGCACTTGGTACAGGTGCGATTGGGCCAGGGCACGGCAAAAATTCCGCGAAAGAACAGGTTCTTTCCGCAATTGGGGCAATTGAACAGGCGCATGCGCGCATTGACCAGCACCAGCATGATGATCGCCCCGGCAAACGCCCAGCTCGTATGGCCAAACATCCGATCAATCGTGATCACGAACAGAAAAGCGGCCAGCATGGCTACGCCCATCAATCGGGCGTGCCGCAGAGCGAGCGAATAAACGGTCATTTAAGCTGGCTGAACAGGCTTTTGGCAAAGCCTGTAAGCGTGTCATCGCGGGCGCCCATGATCACAATCCGGTCACTCGGCTGAGCGATTTCGGCAATCTTCGCGCCGCAATCTTCGCGCGCTGCGATATGCCGCGCTGAACCGCCAGCATCCTCGATCAGCTTGATAACCCGCTCAGTACCTTCGCTGCGGTCGACTGTTCCACCGTAGTAAACTGGGTCGCACATTACGGTAATGTCATTCGCGTCAAGTTCGCGCGCGAAGGTTTCAGCGAGTTCATCGCCCATCTGGCGAAGTGGGCCATATCCGTGAGGTTGGAAGAAGGCGATTACCCGGCCAGGCGTGCCCTTCAAAGTGCGCAATGTGGCGGCGCACTTTTCCGGATTATGGCCGAAATCATCGATCACGGTGATGCCGCTGGGGCTGGTGCCGATCACGTCAAAACGGCGCGCCAGCCCCTGAAACTGATTGAGAGCAGCCACAGCATCCGTCACCGAAATCCCCGCTGCATTTGCCGCAGCAATTGCCGCCAAAGCGTTGGAAAGGTTGTGCAACCCAGGCATTGGCAGAGTTAGCGCCGCAGCCTCGTTCGCGCGGCTGTCGATCACCTTGGCTTGAAGCGTGAATGGGCCTTCGACAATCGAGCCCGACTCGACGGTGATATCAACGTGCGGATGGTCCACCGCGAAAGAGATCATCTGCCCCTTGCCATCGGTCATGCTGGCTTGGCCAAGTTTGCGCGCCTCGTCATTGTCGAAATTGACGACGCCGCAGCCTGATGATGCGAGGTAATTGCCAAACAGATCGCGCAATTCTTCCAGGCTCTTATGGTCGAGGCTGACGTTGAGGAGCACGCCGATGGTGGGGCGGTAGAGCGCGATGGAGCCGTCGCTTTCATCCACTTCGCTGACGAAAATTTCTGGCCTGCCGACACGCGCGCTCGCGAACTGATTGTCCGCTGCGATGAAGTTCTTCATCACCGCGCCGTTCATGATCGTCGGATCATAATTCTGAGCGTCCAAGATGGTGCCGATCATACCGGTGACGGTCGATTTGCCAGAGGTGCCGCCAATCGCGACCGAATATCCCGCTTGGTTGAACAGCATCGCGAGCACTTCGGCCCGGGTCAGTCGCTCACATCCCAGCTCTTTAGCGCGCGCAGCATCAGGAACAGTGTCTTCAACCGCAGCGGAGGCGACCAAGACCTGATTGCTTGAGGTCAGCCCGCTGCCATCCTGCGCGTGCAAGGTGAAACCATTCCTCGCAAGCCATGCAAACTTCTCCGGCGTGCGTCCCTGATCATAGGATCGGTCAGAGCCAGCGACTTCGCAGCCTATGCCTCGCAGGATTTGTGCGAGCGGAAGCATGCCAGATCCGCCGATGCCGCAAAAAAGAATGGCCGCTGTGCCAGCGCCGCTTGATCGATCCCTTTGCCCATGCGAACCACCGCTATTAAGATGTGACTGTCAAAACAAGGGGCTTAGTTGGGCCGTATGACGAATATTGCGATTTGCGCCCCGGCGACGCCGATCACTCGCGAGCAAGCGGATGCCTTGAATGAGCTGGTGGCGGCCGAGTTCCCGATGCACAATGTCACGTTCCATGATCAGTGCTTTGAATTGGACGGTCATTTTGCTGGCCCTGACCTGAGGCGGCTTGAGGCGCTGCTCGAATGCGCGAATGATCCCGCCTATGATGCGGTGTGGTTTGCGAAAGGGGGCTATGGCTCCAACCGGATTGCAGAGGCCGCGGTGGCGCAGATGAATGCCTCGGCTCGGTCTAAGACCTATGTCGGTTTTTCAGATGCAGGCTATTTGCTCGCCGCGCTTTATCGCCATGGGATTGGCCAGAGCGTCCATGGCTCTATGCCGGTCAGTGCGCGCAGCGAAGGCGGGCGCGAGGCTGTGCGACGGGTGCTGCGCTGGTTTGCGGGCGATAACAGCGGGCTGGAATCAAGTGTTGATGGCAAGACTCCAGTGGTCGCCTTCAACCTGATCACCCTGTCAATGATCGCGGGCACGCCGATGATGCCCGATCTGTCTGGCCATGTGGTAATGGTAGAGGAGGTGAGCGAGCATCTCTATTCAATCGACCGGCTGTTCTTCAATTTGGCTGGTTCGCTGCCACGGGTCGCAGGATTGCGGCTTGGCTCGGTGACCAATGTGCCGGAAAACTACCGTGAATTCACCCAAAGCCCGGAGGAGATCGCCAAGTTCTGGTGCGCGCGTGCAGGCATACCCTATCTAGGTCGCGCTGAGATCGGCCACACCTCTGCCAACAGGGTTGTGCCGTTCGGTCTTGCCAGCCCATCAAAGGCTTCGTAACCGCGCGGGCTGAAGAGGAGTTTCTTAAATGCGAGCATTCGTTTTTCCGGGACAGGGCAGCCAGAAGGTTGGCATGGGCACAGAGCTAGCAGAAGCGAGTGCTGCGGCGCGGGCCGTGTTTGAAGAGACCGATGAAGCTTTGTCTCTGAACCTGTCCGCGATCATGGCCGAAGGGCCGGCAGATGCGCTGACGCTCACGGAGAATGCCCAGCCAGCGATCATGGCCAATGCCATTGCAACCCTGCGCGTACTCGAAACTGAGTTCGGCGTATCGCTGACCGAGGCGGGCGATTGTGTCGCAGGCCATTCGCTTGGCGAATACACGGCGCTCTGCGCGATTGGCGCATTCTCGCTGGCAGATACGGCGCGGTTATTGAAACTCCGCGGCAGCGCCATGCAGGCGGCGGTTCCCGTGGGCGAGGGCGCGATGGCGGCCCTGCTCGGCGCAGATATTGAGAAAGCAAGCGCATTGGCGGCCGCTGCGGCGGACGGTGAAGTGTGTGAGATCGCGAATGACAATGATCCGGGTCAGGTGGTTATCTCCGGCCAGAAGGGCGCAGTAGAGCGCGCTGTCAGCATGGTGAAGGATCACGGGATCAAACGCGGCGTATTGCTGCCCGTATCCGCGCCGTTCCACTGCTCGATGATGCAGCCTGCGGCTGACCGCATGGCAGAGGCTTTGACCGCGACCCCTCCTGGCGCGTTGGCGCTGCCACTATATGCCAATGTCACCGCTTCCAAAGTGACTGACCCAGCGGAGGAGCAAAAGCTGCTGGTTGAGCAGGTCACCGGGCGCGTACGCTGGCGCGAAAGTGTGGCGCAAATGCACAACGACGGCGTGAATGAGTTTGTTGAACTGGGCGGCAAAGTGCTTGCCCCAATGATCCGAAAGATTGCAGGCGAGGCAGAAACCGCCAGCCTCGTCACCATGGAAGACCTCGAAGGTTTTGCGAAGGAGCACACATAATGTTTTCACTCAGCGGAATGAACGCTCTGGTCACTGGCGCAAGTGGCGGCATTGGCTCGTCGATCGCGATGGCGCTGGCCAGTCAGGGCGCACGCGTCGCATTGTCAGGCTCCAATGGAGACAAGCTGCGCGCTTTCAGAGAGCAGATGATCAATGAAATTGGCGGCGATCATGTCGAGATTACCTGCAATCTGTCTGACAGCATCCAGGTTGAGGAATTGATCCCGGCAACGCTTGATACGCTGGGCGGGATCGACATTCTGGTGAACAACGCCGGGATCACTCGTGATAACCTTGCCATGCGGATGAAGGATGAGGAATGGGATCAAGTGATCTCTGTCAATCTCGAGGCCGCAATGCGCCTGATGCGCGCCAGCGCACGGCCGATGATGAAGGCGCGATTTGGCCGCATTATCAACATCACCAGCGTGGTCGGCAGCACCGGTAATCCCGGACAAATGAACTATGCCGCGGCCAAAGCAGGGCTGACGGGCCTGACCAAGAGCTTCGCGCAAGAGGTTGCCTCGCGCGGGATCACCGCCAATTGCGTGGCACCGGGCTTTATCCGCACCGCGATGACGGCGGAATTACCTGACGCTCAGAAAGACGCGCTCAATGCCCGTATTCCCGCCGGTAAGATGGGCGAGGGCACTGATATTGGTGCGGCTGTGGCTTATCTGGCGAGCCGCGAGGCTGGCTATGTCACCGGCGAGACGCTGCACGTGAACGGCGGCATGGCGATGCTCGGGTAACTCACTCGTGCGGGCGGCCGTTGCTGACGGCCATTGTCTGGTAAACGGGCCGTTATCCCCAAGGAATCGCCGCAGGTAACACCCCAAGCTTGCCCGTGGGTTCAGCCCCGCTAAGGTCTTCAGAGGAATTCCGGCGCGATTGGGCGATTCCTGCCCTTAGAGCGCGTCATGCAAAGTAAGGGTAATAGGCTAAGCAATGAAGGCTACGATCGAACGCGCGACGCTCCTGCGTTGTCTCTCCCATGTTCAGTCGGTTGTTGAACGCCGCAACACCATTCCGATCCTGTCCAACGTCCTGATCGATGCCAGCGATGGCGGCAGTGTGAAGGTGATGGCGACCGATCTCGATCTGCAGGTGGTTGAGACCATGGCCGCCGCTTCGGTCGAAGGGGCAGGGGCGATCACCGTTTCCGCGCACCTGCTGTTCGATATTGCGCGCAAGCTGCCAGAGGGCAGCCAGGTCAGCCTGGAAACGGCTGAAAATCGGATGGAAGTGAAGGCAGGCCGTAGCCGTTTTAAGCTGCCAACCCTGCCGCGCGATGACTTCCCTGTGATCGTCGAAGGCGATCTGCCGACCAGTTTTGAGCTGCCGGCTCGCACTTTGGCAGAGATGATTGACCGGACCCGGTTTGCCATCTCTACCGAGGAAACCCGCTATTACCTCAACGGCATTTTCCTGCACGTGACCGATGATGATGAGCCCGTGCTTAAGGCTGCTGCGACCGATGGCCACCGACTTGCGCGCTTTACTCTGGCCCGTCCAGAAGGTGCAGAGGGCATGCCGGACGTCATCCTACCGCGTAAAGCGGTTGCGGAGCTGCGCAAGCTGCTGGAAGAGGCGATGGACGGCAATGTCCAGATCGACTTGTCGGCAAGCAAAGTTCGCTTTACGCTCGGCGGAGAGGGCGGCGTTGTCCTGACCTCTAAGCTGATCGACGGCACCTTCCCAGATTACAGCCGGGTTATCCCGACCGGGAATGATAAGCTGCTCAAGCTTGATCCGAAGAGCTTCTTTGACGGTGTTGACCGGGTTGCGACCATCGCAACAGAGAAAACACGCGCAGTCAAAATGGGACTCGATACGGATCGGGTCACCCTGTCAGTGACATCACCTGACAATGGCACCGCGGCGGAGGAGCTGGCTGGTGAATACAAGTCCGAAGGTTTTGAAATTGGCTTTAACGCCAATTACTTGAAGGACATTCTTAGCCAAATCGACAGCGATACGGTCGAGCTGCACCTGGCCGATGCCGGGGCGCCGACTCTGATCCGCAAGGATGATAAGTCACCGGCTCTGTATGTCCTGATGCCAATGCGGGTGTGATCGCGCGAGTTTGGCATGGTTGGGTCAAATTTGAGTATACTGAGAAGTATGAACGCCTGTTAAAGCAGGAAATCATGCCAGATATCGCAGCTAAGGCGGGTTCTGGCTTCTTGGGCCATGAGATATTGCGGCGGGATTTGAGCACGGAGTCGGAATTCACCACGATCTTGCGCTTCAATGACGAAGAAGCGATCAAGAAGCTCGTTGGACCGGATGCAACGGCCGCTCATATTCCCAGTTCTGCACGTGAACTTCTTCATCGATGGGACGAGCGGGCTGTGCACCTGTTTCAAGTCGAGTGCGTAGAAATCGAATGACGGCGCAGGTTCACATTTTTGGAACTGTCATTTCGACTTACACGCGGATCGTAGAGATCACGTGTGAAGAGGCTGACCTGTCGCATGAAGTCACCCCGACGCCTGCGAAAAGCCCGCAAAACCGCCATCCATTCGGCAAAATCCCGGTGGTTGAGATCGATGGGCTAGAGCTGATTGAGAGTGTGGCTATCGCGCAATATCTCGACAATGGGCATAATGGCGGCGCTCTTCAGCCTGCCGATCCGGCGGCACGAGCGGTGATGGATAAATGGGTCGCAGTCGCCAATAACTACCTGTTTCCACTGTTTGAAAATGGTCTTGTGATGCCGTGGATCATGCACCGTTATGCCGGACATCCCCTGGATCAGGCAAAGATTGAGCGAGCGCTTCCTCAGATCAGCCGGGCGCTTGGTTTTCTATAAGCGGAGATCGACAAGGATGGTGCCTGGACCGGCGAGCCATTCGATCTGGCTGATGTGTTTCTGTACCCCATACTGCGCGGTTTGGAGATGACCCCGCAAGGTGCGGTAGGCATTGAGCAATGCGATGGCCTCCAGCAGTGGATGCGCATGTGCGAAAAGCGTCCCTCAATCGCCTCAACGCGGTGGGAAAGCGAGCCGTGATCGTCTAGCATGCTGCGTAAAGAGGAGATCAGTCATGACAGTCCAACAAGTCCACGTTCGCAAGGATGAACTCACCAACGCCGCTCTTGTTGAGGTCGACAATGAAGAGCTTGCCAGCGGCGCAGTTCGGCTCGAAATTGAGAGCTTCTCTGTCACGGCCAACAACATCACCTATGCGGTGGTCGGCGACGGCTTTGGGTATTGGAATTTCTTCCCCGCACCCGAGGGCAGCGGCATTGTACCAATGTGGGGACATGCAAAAGTCATTGAGAGCAATTCTGAGGATTTTGCAGTGGGCGAGCGGGTCTATGGATACCTGCCAATGGCAACGCACCTCGACGTGATCCCGGGCAATGTGTCGGCCGGAAGCTTCATCGACACCACCGATTATCGCCAGCCAATGAGCCCAGTTTACAATCAATACTCGCGTCTCGCCGCAGATCCGGAGCATGACGCGAGCAAAGAGGCGGAACGGATGATCTATGGCCCGCTGTTCAAAACGGGCTTCATCATCGACTATTTCATGCGCAACAATGAATGGTTCGGGGCTGAACAGGTGATCCTGACCAGCGCATCGTCAAAGACGGCCATGGGCCTTGCCAGTGTCGCGCAGCAGAACTCTCCAAATGTGAAACGCGTCGGTTTGACGTCGCCTGGCAATGTCGAATTTGTTGAGAGTACCGGTCTGTACGACAAGGTCTGCTCCTATGATGAGGTGGCCATGCTCAGCCTGCTGCCAGCGGTCGTGGTGGATTTTGCCGGCAACGCGGGACTGCTCGCAAAGATTCACGAGCATTTTTCTGACGCGCTTAAATACTCATGTCTGGTCGGGGCGACCCATATTGAGGAACGCGGCGAGGGCGGAATGCGCGCAGAACGCGGGCTGCCCGGGCCGAAGCCGACTTTGTTCTTTGCCCCGGATCATTTCGTATCGTTCTTTAAAGAACATGGTCCAGCCGAAGGGGGGATGATGATCGCCAAGACATGGCACGGCTTCCTCGGCGCAGTGGACGGCTCGGTTCAGATCGAAAGGCATGCCGGTCTGGATACCGCGCGCACGACCTATCTGGAAATGGTGGGCGGCCATGTCGATCCAGCCAAAGGCATCGTGATCGAACCTTAGGGGTGGGTTCGCACCTGCTTTAAGGTGACGTTAGATTAATTCTGTTGGTCTGAAGTTGGGGGTGGGAGCGGACGTTTCGAGGTTCGTTGATTGCGCGCTATTTTATCGCTTTGCCTGCAGCAACTAATCTCATAGCAAACTCTCATGCTCGATCGGATGCAATTTTCAGGGGTATGGCGCGACTACCAAGCCCGCGTTCTTCGCGAGATGGAAGATCATCTCGACGATGATCGACTTCACGTCGTTGCCGCTCCCGGAGCAGGCAAGACAGTCTTGGGATTGGAGATTGTGAGATCCCCGGGCCGGCCTGCTTTGGTATTCGCCCCCAGCCTTGCCATCCGCGATCAATGGCGCGAGAGGCTTGCGCCGCTGTTCATGGCAGACTTGCCGGGACCTGCAGAAATATCGCGCGACTTGAACGATCCGAAGGCGCTCACCTTATCCACCTATCAATCGCTCGACAGCTTCCGTCGATCTGACGAACTTAGATCACTTATCGAGAACCTCAACAAAGAGGGTAGCTTCACCTTGGTCTTAGATGAGGCCCATCACTTGCGGAGAGCATGGTGGGACTGCCTCAACCGTCTGGCGAATGAACTTGAAGACGTGAAGATTGTCGCGCTCACCGCGACACCTCCATACGATGCCAGCTTTGCTGAATGGAACCGATACGAGACGCTCTGCGGTCCGATTGATCTTGAGATCGGCATCCCCGAACTTGTCAGGAACGGCGATCTGTGCCCCCATCAAGATCAGGTCATCCTCTCCGAGCCAACGGAGGATGCCCTTGAACTTTTGGACCGCCGCCGCGCCGAAGTAAGCGATCTTCAACTTGATCTGCGCGCCGACGATGACCTGCTGGATTGGCTGACAGACCACCCATGGCTGACCAATCCGCAAGAGCATGTTGAGGCCATATTCGATGCACCTGAGATGCTGTCTGCCGTCCTGATCTTACTTGGTTCAGCTGGACGACCGCTGCCGCCCAAGCCGCTGGACCTCCTAGGGGTATCAGCAAAGGAGTTGCCACTTCTGTCTTTGTTTTGGCTGGAACGCCTGCTCGATGGTTTGGTGTTTCGTCAGAAGGACGCTTTTCCTCTTGATGCTAAATCGAGGTCCAGTCTCGAAAACAGGCTACAGCGTAATGGGCTGATCGAAGGGAAACGAGTGCGGCTGGCGCATACCCGTTCAGTCTTCCGCTTGCTCGCATCAAGCCTCGGCAAGATGCAGAGCATTTGTGAGATCGCTCGCCTTGAGGAGACCGCGCTCGGTGAAAACTTACACCTCGTGGTTCTCTCCGATCACATTCGCGCCGGAGAACTTCCGAACTCACCCACTGACCCGTTTGAACCAGCAAAACTGGGTGTCATTCCGATCTTTGAGACCTTGAGGCGCGCTGGCATTTGCGAAGACTATCTCGCAGTCCTTACCGGAAGTCTGGTGCTTATTCCCAAACTTGCGGCGGAGGAGTTAGGTCGCATTGTTACGCAGTTGGGCTTGCCGAAAGATGCCATTCGGACAAAAGCCATCGATGCATGCCCCGCTCACGTTGAACTATTGGCGGCAAGTTCAGCTGATCTGACGAGGGTAGTCACCGCTCTCTTTCAGAATGGTTCAGTCCGCATATTGGTCGGGACGCAATCGCTACTGGGCCAAGGCTGGGACGCGCCTGCACTCAATTCTCTCGTGCTTGCAAGCAACACAGCCTCTTTCGTTCTCTCAAACCAGATGCGCGGACGAGCCATACGAATTGATCCAACTAACTCAGCTAAGGTATCAAACATCTGGCATCTAGCCACGATTGAGCCGTGCATGGAGGGACTTAAAGATGCCATCGCAACCTCGCTCGATTGGGGGGCGCTTAACGATCATGGTAATGCTGGATTGACTGATATCGGAACGGTCGCTCGTCGCTTCAGAGCGTTTGAATGCATCTCCAACGGGCAATCGAACCTTATCGAAAGCGGGCTGGGTAGGCTCGGTCTCGCCCCATCCAAGTCCCTAGCTGATCAGAACGACGCAACGTTTGCACTTGCACGAGAAAGGCAGCGCGTAGCTGACAAGTGGAATCACTCTCTAGGTGAAGGTGATGCGCGCTCGCATGTTCGCGAAACTGCCGCGCCCAACTACGCACCACGCTCTTTGAGTTGGAATGACACCCTCCAATCCTTGCTGTGGACCGCTTCAGGAAGCGCCGGGATGGCTTTTGCAGACCAACTGCGTGGCGTCACCTCTCTCGAAACATTAGGATTAGTGGTGCTGGGAGCAACCGGCGTAGCTACATTGGCGAGCCTGCCATCACTATTTAAAGCTGGACGCTTGCTCTGGCGAAATGGCTCCCTTGAAAACAGCCTTTCACAGGTCGCCGGGGTCGCGCTTGAAAGCCTCAACAGGTCTGGTCAGTTGGCTGGGGCGGATTATGAGAACGCAGAGTTTGAGATTAGGCCCAGTATCGATGGTCGGAAAGATATTGTGGTCACAGGCGTGAGCAGAGCGGCGGAACGTCGGATCATGATGGCGATCGCGGAAGTGTTGGGGCCGGTTCAAAATCCAAGATATGTATTGGTCAGAGAGTCGTGGCTGGGCTTGTTCGCCCGAACTGACTATCACGCAATCCCCGCAAGCATTGGAGCGCGTAAAGAGAGTGCCGAGAAGTTTGCGGAACTCTGGAAAGAACGCGTCGGGTCTTCACGCTTGGTGTTCACTCGAAGCGCTGAGGGACGCAAGGTCTTGCTGAAAGCGAGGATGCGGTCGCTTGCCGCTGGGTTCCAGCGGTCTGTTGATCGGCGCTCTGCATGGCTGTGAAGGCTAATGGGCAACATCCGCAGTTGGGTCGGGAGGTGCCTGACCGTTTTTTTGGACAAGCCTGACTAAGCTGACTGACCGCTCAGAGATCGACGACAGCGGTCATCATCAGTCAGCTCGTGGGGGTGGAAGTGGATGTTTTCCGCACCACTGCTTGAGAGTGTCCTGACGACGGACAGTCTGGTTTGGAGGCTAGGCGGACATGCATGAAATTCTTCACCTACCGTGGTTTACTATGATTAAATACATCGTGACAAACAGAAAGATGGTGAACGCTATGAGTGCGATCAACTCCAACCATCTAGACTTTCGCGACATTGCCCGCTGTCTGCCAGCGTCAAAATAGCCTTCGACACGCTCTTGAAGATGATAGAGGCATGGGCTTGTTGCTATGCGATGATCGAAGACCTGGCCTATATTGTCACCCGTTAGTATTTTAAACCGCGGGCGGTATAACGGGTCTCCGTCCTCATCGGTATATGACAGAATTTCAATTACTTCCATTGACACCAATTCACCGTAAGCAGTCGGGAATAGCCGTTTCCAGATTTCTCGACTAGCAAAACCAGCAATTACGAAAAGGACGGTGAGGCAAGCCGCTTCGGTCACCCCAAGTGTCTTCATCGCTTCCAGTGCTCGCTGAATCATGAGGTTACTTCCCGTCGCCGCGCTGCCAACGTTGTTTTAGCATATGATCTGCAACTAAGGCTATTGGTGCGCTCGCACAGTGCTTAAGTGGTTTTGTCGGATTTAATGCGCTTGTCGCTGATCGAGGCGGCGAAGGCAGGAGAACGATATTCTCAAATATCACAAATCGGCAATTCTATACCGACGGCTAAACTCGTCGCCCGTGGGTTTATGGTTATGGGCGGCAAAGCGTCTTCGGTTCCCAGTTAGTCTGCCAAATGTTCACACATGGGTCGTAAGCTGAAAGTCTGGTCCTATAAACAGTGCTCAATCAGCCGACCTCGGCCGCCCTTATTCCGCCGCCTCAGCCAGTTCGGCTCTTTGCGGGCCGCGGATGAGGCCGCCGGGTGCTTCTCCGGTCCATTTGCCCTCTCGGAAGGTCACCACGCCGTTCTTGATCGTATAGGCGTAACCATCTGCCTTTTGCAGCAGACGTTTGCCGCCAGCGGGCAGGTCAAAGGCGAGCCATGGGCGGCCCAGCTTTAGGCGCTCAATATCGATGACGTTAAGATCTGCGAGATAGCCTGGCGCGATTACGCCGCGATCTTCGAGACCATACAGCACGGCGGTGTCGCGGCATTGTCGCTTGATCGCATGCTCAAGGCTTATCTTCCCGTCGCGTTTCCGGTCTCGCACCCAATGCTGCAGCATGAAGGTGGGCGAGGCAGCATCGCAAATAGTGCCGCAATGCGCGCCGCCATCAGACAGGGAATTCACCGTGTCATCGGCCTGTTGCAGGGGCAGCAGAAAGTCGAGATTACCATCGGCATAATTCAGGATGGGCAGGTAGATGAAGCCGGTCGCATCATCGCGGCACAGCATGTCATAGGCGTATTCCTGAGGATCGACGCCTGCTGAGATTGCCCGCGCATTCACGCTGGCGTTGGCATCCGGCTCATAGTCGAAATCGGGATCCATCTCGTACTGAAGTGCCCACCCTTGGGTGATCACCATGACCACCTGGATGATGTCGGCCGGGGCCTCAGAATAGTCATTGGCCTCCGACAGAAGCTGAGCCTTGAAGGTGGGATCAAGCAGTTTTGCCTTCTGCTCGGGCCAGGCAAGATCTTTGATCTCCTGCCAGCTAGGACGGAAGGCGAAGGGGTTCACCGTCCCTTGCCACGCCATGATGATGCCATTTCCGCGCAGCGCGATCTGAGCAACGATGTTCGCGCCATTGTCGTTTTGTGCCCGCATTTCAGAGATTTGTTCTTCCAGAGGCAGCTCTTTGGCAATGGATTGCAGCGCGGCGAATGTGACCGGAATACCAGCCTCGCGGCTCAATTTCCCCATCCACTCAAACTCGTTCCAGTCTTTTTGCAGGTCGCTAGCCATCTCGAACACGGCATGGCCGCCGGCCGCCTGCGCACGTCCCATGGCACGGCCAATTGCAACAAGCTCGTCAGCCGTGGCTGTTGTGCCAGGGACAAGCTCACCATCGACGGATTTATGCAGAACCGTGCGTGAGGTGGAGAAGCCGAGCGCGCCGGCACGTACGCCTTCCTCAACGATCTTGCCCATCGCTTCAATGTCGTCATCGGTCGGGACCGCTCCGGGTTGCTCGCGGTCGCCCAACACATAAGCGCGCACTGCGCCGTGAGGCACATGTGTGCCAATATCCATGGTTCGCGGCAGCTTCTCTAGCGCATCAAGATATTCGGGGAAGGTCTCCCAATCCCATGTAATGCCCTCAGCCAGAGCCGTGCCGGGAATGTCCTCCACTCCTTCCATCAGGCTGATCAGCCATTCGTGTCGATCTGGCTTGGCGGGCGCAAAGCCAACTCCGCAATTGCCCATGACGGCGGTGGTGACACCGTGCCAGCTAGATGGTGCCATTTCCTGGTCCCATGTGGCCTGACCATCATAGTGGGTATGGATGTCGACAAAGCCGGGTGTAACGATTTGTCCGCTGGCGTCGATCTCTTCCGCGGCGTCACCGTGAATGTCGCCAACTTGCACGATGATACCGTCGCGGACTGCCACATCGCCTGCGAAGCTTTCAGCCCCGGTGCCATCGACAATAGTGCCGCCCCTGATGATCAGATCGAATGCTGGCATGGTTCTCTCTCCTCTATGGAGAACGAAAGTGTCTCAAGTGCAGAGCTATGTCCAGTGCATCATGGCATGATTAGCTTAGGTTCGATGCGGCATCCTGACGAATAGCAACGCAGCCAATCCGGCGGAGAATAGCAAGCAAATGGAGGCCATTCCGATCCTCTGGTCGTTGAAAGCGGTGGTAAATATCTCGACCAGCAACGGTCCCATCCAAACAGTAATCGTTCCTGCAATCGCGTAAAGTCCGAAAAACTCGCCACTGCGGCCCGGCGGGGCCAATGTTACGAGCATCGCGCGGCTCGAAGAAATACTGGCAGTGGCCATGACCGCTACGATGCTGACGAGAGACAGATAGGCCAGGTCCGAGAGTGACTGGAAGACCAAACCATCCCACACCTGATAGTTCGCGATCGACCCAAAGAGCAGGCTTTCTTGCGTGACGGAGAGCTGAAGCGAAAAGGCCAGCACCATGCCCAGAATTTCGATGATCAGCGCGTTCTTCACACCAACCTTCCCGTCTAACCAGCCCCCGAAAATTCCACCAAGGAAGGCCCAGGCTGATGCGAATATCGCAAAGCAGAGCATTTCGAGGAAACCCCAATCGAGGAACAACGCGACGTAAACGGCGCTCAATGCCAGCAGTGCTGCCATGCCATCCTGATAGAACATGCGAGCGATTAGGAACTTCGCGAGATCCGGATATTTGGTCGCTTCACGCACGGTCTTCAGGACAGCTTGAGACCCCGTGATAACGGCAATTCGCCAGCTTGCGCCAACTACACCGGGATCCTTGGCATGAAGGAAAAACGGGATGGAAAAGACTGCGAGCCAAACCGCGCAGATGGGCCCAACTATCCTGGCATGATCGAAGCTGGAAAGGTCAAAACCGAATTGCGGCTTGAGGAATGGCCATTGGATTGCGCCGGGCAGAATGAACAATACGGCGATGGCAAGGAAGATAAGCACCGCCGCCAAATTACCGAGGCCCAAGCCAAGACCGGAAATCATAGAAAGTCGCTGTGGCTCACCCGCGACCGAGAGCATCGCATTATGGGTGACCTCAGAATAGGTATAACTAACATAGGCGATCACCAGCAGCATCATGATCGCCCATACGGGCAGGCCAGTGCCGCCGGGCTGAGCGAACCAGAGCAAGGCGGAGCAGACCACTATTGTGCCCAGTGAGAGCGCGAGTACCGGTTTCAGCCGTCCTCCACGATCCAGCGCGGCGCCCAGAAAGGGAGCGGTCAAAGCGGCGATTAATCCAGCCCATTTGGTAACCGAAGCGATGGTCGCCTGACCTTGAGCGTTCGCCGTTTGCCGCGCGGTTTGTGGATCGAGGCTGTCCAATTCCCCGCTTGCGAGCAGGTCCGCGCCGATAATATCTCGCGCGAAATAGGGTGCAAAAATGTAGATGACGATCAGGATGTAATACGGGTTGCGCGCCCACTCAAAGACAGCCCAGGCAAACCCGGTTCGACTTAACGCGCCCCCTTCACCGTGAGCAGGGCGGCCAGGAATTGTCGGGGCAGGGTCAGACGCTTGCATAGCTTCGATCCTGACAGTTAAGCTGCTTGCGCTTCTAGCTCTTCATCAGTTTCTGGCGGATCTAAAAAATCACGAATTGCCGCCACGCTTTCATCCTTGTGGCTGAGCAGGAACAGATGCCCTCCGCCTTTCATCACGACCAGTTCAGAATTGGGAATCAGGCTGGCCAGGAATTTGCCATTGGTCAGCGGAACGATGGCATCATCGTCGCCCATCATGATCAGTGTGTCCTTCTTCATGAAGGGCAGGGCAGGCGCACTCGTCCAACCGAGCATACACAGCAGTTGATACATGTACCCGCGAGGCGACGGCGGGGTGAGGCGCGACATATGGCCGGATTTACCCGGACCCGCGCCTAGGCCTTGACCATACAGTGTTTCAAAGTTCTTCTGCATGAAAGCAGGATCGATATAACGGCGCGGATTGGCCATCTTCGTCAGTGCTTTTGGGCTGCCGGGCATCATTAGCATACCTGCACTGGTCGCGATCAACACGAGACGGCGAGTGCGGCCAGGATGCTGAATGGCAAAATGCTGAGCCATACCGCCGCCCCAGCTGATGCCCATCACATCGACCAGATCGACGCCCAGTTGATCGAGCAGCTTTGAGGCCGTCCAAGACATCGTCCACGGGGTGTAAGGAACAAGCGGATCAGGCGATCCGCCAATGCCGGGCATGTCGAACATGATAAAGGCGCGCTCTGGCAAAGCAGCGGCCAGTGGCGCAACCGCTTCGATATTCGCGCCAATGCCGTTGAAGAACAGGACGGGCGGATGCTCCGATGCCCTATCCAGCCGCCACGTAGCGACGCGCAGGGAGCGACCGCCTACATCACGCAGGCCGATTACGGCGTCCTTCATTGCGTCGTCTTTCGAGGCCCGGTCCAAGCTCTATTCCCTTCAATATGGCTGACGCGGCATTCATCGATCCCTCATGAACACCGCCTCAATTGCAATTTTTTGCAGCCCCCATGCTTTCGCTAAAGGCGCCTTGGGCGTTACACCTCTTCCACTACGTACAGACCAGGGGCCGCGTCCAGCGGCTTGTACTTTGTGCTCCCCAGCTTTTGCGGTGCAGCTTTAGTCTTACCAGAGCGTTTCTGAACCCACTCCATCCAATACGGCCACCAGCTGCCTTTGACCTCTTCGGTCCCTTGCAGCCATTCATCTGCAGTCGGTGGCAGCTTACCCTTCTTCTTTTGAATGAAGTACTTGGCCTTGGGATTGCCTGGTGGGTTCAGGATCGCTTGCATATGGCCTGACTGGCTCAGGACATAGGTCACATCCTTGGATCCAAACAGTTCGGTGGAGCGATATGTCGCCTTCCAAGGGGTGATGTGGTCTGTGACCCCGCCCAGAATGAACATGTCAGATTTGACCTTGAACAGATCGACCTTGTGATCGGCCATCTCAACTTCACCCTGTTTGGTGAAGGCAAGTGTTTCAAACAATGTGAGGAAGTCAGCCATCAGACTACCTGAAAGGTTGGTTGCATCCGCATTCCAGAACAGCACATCAAAGGCTGGCGGATCCATGCCAAGTAGGTAATTGTTGATTACATAGTTCCAGATCAAGTCATTCGGGCGTAGCCAGGCAAAGCCGCGGGCGAGGTCATCCGCCTTGATAATGCCCGCCTTTTCCGCGCGTTTGCGGGCCAGTGCCATGCCGTTTTCAGATACGAGCGACGCCGCCTCCACGTCCGTAGGCTTGGGGTGCAGCACGCAAACCATCAGCGTCAGTGTTCCGAGCAGATCGCTCTTTTGCGCGGCCAGTTTGGATGCCAGTACCGAGGCGGTTTGACCGCCGGAACAGCCCGCTGAAACATTTACCTTTTTAGAACCAGTGATCTGAGCCACGGCTTCCATCGCCTCTTCGCATGACCGGATGTAGTCCGCCATGCCCCACACGCCCTGTTCCTTGGTCGGATTGCGCCAGGAGATGACGAAGGTTTGGATGCCGTTATCAACCTGAAACTTCACCACGGATTTATCGGGCGACAGATCGTTGATGTACATCTTGTTGATCTGTGGCGGGATGGTCAGCTGCGGGACTTCATGCACTTCATCTGTTGTCGGGGCATAATGTACCAGTTCCATCATGTCTGTGCGCAACACGACGGAGCCCTTTGAAATTGCAATATTTTCACCAATTTTGAAGGGTCGCTTATCGACCTGGCTGACCATGCCTTTGTTATTCACGAGGTCATTATAGGCGTTTTGCAAACCCTTGATCAGCGACAGACCGCCGGAATTTATCACCTGCTTTTGCGCGATTGGATTGCCGATCAGCGAATTGGTTGGCGAAAGGCTGTCTAGGATGATGTTGGAAATGAAATTGGCGCGGTTGCGCTCCAGCTCATCAAGCTCCAACTCCTCAAGCCAGCTGCGCATTCCCTTTTGCACCGCCAGATAATATTGTGCGCCCGCTTTAAAGAATGGATTGAACTGCCAGGCGGGATCCATAAACCGTTTGTCTTTTGGGTCTGGCGCCAGCTCACTCTTGCCGGTCATGATCTTGACTACGTCTTCGCCCATGCTTTGAGCGTGCTTCATCAGGCGTTTCGGATCAGATGCGGTCTCACGCAGCAGCAAAGCGACCGCGCCGACGAAATCCTCGCGCGCCACACCAATTAACGGGCCCAACGCATTGGTCGATTGGGCTGCTTCGTTTTCGAGTTTTACGGTGCTTTCTGGCATCTCATCCCCTCTGCTGGCTTCTGCGGAGCCATTGGTATCATCCATTTACATGATTCAGCCACACTCTAACTCAATGTCTAACAGGGGCAATAGGCTGAAGTTTTTGCTGGGCAATCGCGTCCGTGAAGGGCGACTTAGAACAATCTCAACGATTTTTGGCTATTTGCCGTCCCCTAAGTGAATTTACGCAGATCGCCTGCACATTCGGAAGGGACAGTCACTTCAGTGGCCGGATTGTTTTCAAAACTAACCAAATCCGCAGCGGAGCCGGAACAGGAAGTGCCTGAACCAGCGCCGCTCAAGCCTATCAGTGCGAGCGATTTGCAACGCCGGGTGGAGCTGCTCGACAGCTTGGAAAGCGCTGGCCTTGGATGGTTTTGGGCGAGTGATTCCAAAGGTCGGCTGATCTATCTTTCTGAGGCTGCGACCCAAAAATTGGGGCTTGAAGAGGGGCAAAGCGCGGTCGGAATGCCCCTTTCCGAACTGTTTTTGCCGGACAATGATCAAGCCGCCGAAAGTTCTGAACGGCCACTGAAATTTGTACTCGCGGCAAGAAACTCGATTACTCCGATGACGGTTCGACTTGCTGGGACGCAGGGCGAGGTCTGGTGGGAAATTGCTGCCAAACCGCAGTTTGACGAGAATGATCATTTCACTGGTTACCGCGGAAGCGCGAAGGACATCAGCGCCACGCATGAAAGCCGCCGTGATGCGGAAAAGCTCTCCAAATTCGATTCGCTAACCGGTCTTTCCAATCGTTACCGCATGACGAAGCAGCTGACTTCGACGCTGACCGCCTTCCGGTCCGCGAAACGCAGTGTTGCACTGATGATGTTGGACCTCGACCGTTTCAAGCAAGTCAATGACACCATGGGACATCCCGCGGGTGATGAACTGCTCAAACAGGTTGCAGCGCGGCTGAAGCGGCTGATCGGTGATCGCGGGGAAATAGGGCGCCTTGGTGGTGACGAATTCCAAGTCATCTTGCCTGACATCGATGATCGCGGGGTGCTCGGTGATTTAGGGCAGCGCGTCATTCAGATGCTCTCACAGCCTTACTCGATCAATGGTATGCGCGCGGTCATTGGATCTTCCATGGGCATCGCAATTGCGCCCTATGACGGGATCGATGCCGACGAATTGGTAAAGGCCGCTGACCTAGCGCTGTATTCGGCGAAAGGTGAGGGGCGCGGGCAATACCGGTTCTACTCCAGCGATCTCAAAGAAGGGGTGAAACACCGCCACCGGATTGAAGAAGATCTGCGCGATGCGATCGCCAAAAACGAACTGCAAATGCACTATCAACCGATCGTAACGGCTGAGAAGCATACGGTCGAATGCATGGAAGCGTTAATGCGCTGGGAACATAGTGATCGGGGTATGATTTCACCCGGGGACTTCATCCCAGTGGCGGAGGATGTCGGGATCATCCGCGAATTGGGTGAATGGGCGCTGCTTGAGGTGTGCAATCAGGTAAAGCTCTGGCCAAAGTCAGTCCGTGCGGCCGTGAATGTTTCGGCAGTTCAGTTCGCATCCGATGATTTTGTCAAAGTTGTTCGCGGCGCGCTGCAAACATCAGGCGTCAATCCCGCTCAGATTGAGTTGGAAATAACAGAAAGCGTATTCGTCGGGGATCTGGACCGGACATTCCGATTGTTCCGAGAGCTGAAAGAACTCGGTGTCAAACTGGCGCTTGATGACTTTGGGACGGGGTATTCCTCGCTCAGCTATCTGCGTGATGCGCCTTTCGACAAAATCAAAATAGATCAAAGTTTTGTTCGTGGTTGTTCAGCTGATGACAACAACAATGCCGCGATCATTGCTGCCATTGTCAGCCTTGCAGAAGCGCTGGACATGGAGACGGTTGCTGAGGGCGTTGAAAACAAAGACGAGCTTGCGATGGTGCAAAAGCGCGGTGCCAGTCACTTGCAGGGCATTTTGTTCTCCCGCGCTGTGCCAGCGCAAGAGGTTTTGGACCGTTTTGAACGCGGCGCGTTTGAATATGAGCCGTTAGGGCCTGAAAAATACCGACCGGATCGCCGTACGGAATTTCGCAGGATCGGATTGATCCACGATGATCACCGCTACAAAGTGATGTTGCGGAACCTTTCCAAAACGGGCGCAAAGATCGAAGGCCTGTTGGACGTTCCATTGGGGACTCAGGTCGTTCTAGACTTTGGCGGCGGACAGTTAGCAGTAGCAACTGTGAAGCGATCCGAGGGCTTCAGCCAAGGTGTCGAGTTTGAGACCCCGCTGATTAATGATGGGGCCGACGGTCTGTGTACACGCCACCGCGTGTCGCCTTACCAAATTGAGGCAGTTGGGCGGCCGCTGACCTCCTTGGGTAATGATGCCTATGCGGCGCTTGCCGGCAATGTCAAAGGGGCGAGTAAGGCGTTCATCGAGGTCGACATCAGCGGCACTGCAGGGGTCGCAGCCTAGCAGGCTATTGAAAACGCGGTATTGTCCTTAGACCTTCCCAATTATGGTTTACCGAAATTAACCATGAAACCGAGTGCTCACCCGTAACCACTCTTTTTCGAAACGCGCAGGCTTGGTTAAAACGCGCTAAAATCAGGCCGAATATCGCTGCCCAAATTAACGGTTTCCTAAGCGCCTTCGCGCCAATCCCGGTTTATGAATTCGCCGGTGAAACCATTGCATCTGGACCACGATGAGAAGGGCGCCAATCGCCCTCGCGCTGCGCGTATTCCTTCGGCGCAGACAACTGCGATCTCTAAGCAAGGTGGAGAGGGCAACGGCACTCCATCGCTCAAAAATGGGGCCGAGGCTCCCAATCGCACCAGCGATGATCGCCGCGGGCCGGAGCGTGTGCGTACATCGATTGCACCGGAAACCGTACGCGAAGAGGCTGCTTCCAACGCTGAGCATAGCTATTACCTGCCACCGCGACCGCGCGTGATCGCGGGCTTTCTGCTCATTGCATATGTGATTGCAGGGGCGATTGCGGGCGCGGTCCCGCTTGGGGCCTTGGCGATCATTGGCGTAGTTTTGTCTGTTGGCATTTTCGCGCTTGGAGGGACTCTTTCCGCCTTCGAACGGCGCGACGAGACGCCTTATTTCATGCGGCTCGTGGTGTTGTTCACTGGCGTTGCCATCCCGATGCTCAGCGCGGGTATGGTGCTCGGTCTGTGGGTGCTCGAAGGACTTGCATGGCAGTGGGCGGTTGGCACGATCGTTTGTATCAACGCTGCCTGTGCTGCTCTGTTCGGGATGCGCATCGTTTCGTTGTTTACCGCAAAGTTCGGCGTTTGGGCCGGTTTTGCCTTGGTCGATCCAAGTCCGTTGACATTCTCGGCATTGGCTGGCGCTGCGATCGTATTGATGCTGGTCGCGCGGTTTGAGTGGCTCAGCGCCCATCGCCGCCAAGTGGCCCGTGAGGCGCGAGAGCGGCTCGCCTCGCGGGCAGAGGACATTCTTCGCAGCTTTGAAGAAACCGGCCAAGGGTGGTTTTGGGAGACTGATCGGCGCGGTCTGATCAGCTATATCTCCCCCTCGGCTGCGGAAATTCTGGAAAAGCCCGTTGAAGACATCCTAGGGCGACCACTAAACGCTATTGTCGATATGACTTCGGGACCGTCAGGGGCAGAACGCACCTTGACGTTCCACCTTTCGGCGCGTTCTCCGTTCAATGAGGTGGAGCTGCGGGCAGCAGGGACCACGCCAGAACGCTGGTGGGCCCTAACCGGGCGGCCGGTCTACGACAGTTTCAAGAATTTCTGCGGCTTTCGCGGTCACGGCTCCGATCTAACCGAGCAGCGCCGCAGCGAACAGCAAGTCTCACGCTTGGCCCACTATGACAGCCTCACCGGGCTGGCCAATCGGATGCAAATGTCGCAGTCGCTGGAGCGTATCTTGGGCTCGCCACGAGAGCGTGATCGGGCATGTGCACTGATGATGCTGGACCTCGATCGCTTCAAGCAAGTCAATGACACCCTGGGCCATCCGGCGGGCGATGCTTTGTTGAAGCAGGTGGCTCAGCGGTTAGAACGCACGGTAGGCAGCAAAGGACGCTGTGGCCGTTTGGGCGGCGATGAGTTCAAAGTCATCATTCCCGGATATAATTCGCGTGAAATGCTGGGCGACCTTGCCAATGAAATCATCGCAGTCCTCTCTCAGCCTTATTCCATCGAAGGGCAGAGCGTTGTCATAGGTGCTTCTATTGGTGTTGCGATTTCGCCCGAACACGGATTCTCGAATGAGGAGCTGGTCCGCAATGTCGACTTGGCCCTGTATGCCGCCAAAGATGCAGGACGAGGTACGTTTCGTTTTTATGCAGCGGACCTGCATTCTGCCGCTGAAGCGCGCGCGCAGTTGGAAAAAGATCTGCGCGAAGCCATCGCGCAGGGGCAGTTGCAACTGTTCTATCAGCCGGTCGTCTTTGCGGGGAACGAGAAAATCACCGGTTTTGAGGCATTGCTGCGTTGGCATCATCCGACCAAAGGTTGGCAGTCTCCGGCGAAATTCATTCCGATTGCAGAGGACGCTGGCCTGATCGATCAAATCGGCGCTTGGGCGTTGCGCACGGCCTGCGCTGATCTGGCGCGCTGGCCCGACAGCATTCGCTGCGCCGTCAATGTCTCTCCGCTTCAGTTCTCAAACCCTGAATTGCCGACCATTGTCGCGAACGCTTTGGCGCACAGTGGGATTGAGGCCTCGCGGCTTGAGCTGGAAATCACGGAAAGTGTTTTCCTCAATGATAGCGCCGGTACCGAGGCCATGTTCGCCAGCCTGAAACGGGTTGGCGTGCGTCTTGCGCTTGATGATTTTGGCACGGGTTACTCATCGCTGGGGTACCTGAAAAAGGCACCGTTCGATAAGATCAAAATCGATCAGAGCTTCGTTCGCGGCGCCACAGAAACAGGCAGCCGCAATGGAGCGATTATTGCCTCCATCACCAGTCTCGCCGAAGCCTTGCGGATGGATACGACGGCAGAGGGTGTCGAAACACTGGATGAGCTGGAGCTAGTCAGGCAGCTCGGCTGCAGTCATGTTCAGGGCAATATCTATCATAAAGCCTTGAACGCCAATGATGCGGGTGAGCTGGTGGCGGGCGATCTCGCCATCAAGGCAGATGGGCCGCGCGCGGTCCGCGCTCCCCGCAAGGTCTTGTTGCGGCGCATTATGGTCAGTTATGACGGCTATCGAGCACCTGCAACCCTGCGTTCAATTTCAGAAGGCGGGGCAATGATCGATGGGGTTTGGAATGTTCCAGAGGGCACCTTGATCAAGATTGACTTCTCAAAGGACCGATCAGTGAAAGCGCAGGTGCGCTGGTCCCGAGAAAGCAAGATTGGTGTTGAATTCGCAGCGCAATTACAGCGCGGCGCAGATGGTGGCTTTGACGTGCTGCGTGACGTTTGACCAATAGCAATCAGTAAAGAGATCAAGCGCCCGGCCGTTAGGGCAATAGTAACCATCGCGGTTTACATCTTAGTCAGCAGATAGTGTTTGCCGTCTGAGCAAATTGAAAAGGAACACAAAAGTGGCCCTGAAGGGTTTCTTATCATCAATGGGTGGAAATGGCTCGTCACGCAGCAAGCGCGGCGTTGCTGCTTCGGCGCTTTCCGATGATGAAAAACTGGCAATGCTTAATGACTTGGAACATTCCGGCTTAGGATGGTTCTGGGCGAGCGATGCCGATGGCAACCTTACCTATCTAAGCGGCGCACTTGCGGAGTGCATTGATGTTCCTTTGGAGGATCTGATTGGACAGCCGCTGGCTAGTGTTTTCAATCCTCGTGCGGGGGATGGGCGGACCAAATCGCTTCCCTTGGTGCTCGGCGCACGCAAATCGTTCTCTGGCTTTGTTGTCGAGGCGTCAAAAGGCAAAGCCAATGCCGTTCTACGCTTGGCGGGAAGGCCTGTTGAAGATGGCCGAGGACGCTTTACTGGGTTTCGCGGCACTGGTGCCGACATTACTCAAGAATTCCATCGCGAAGAAGAGACCTCTCGCCTCGCGAAATTCGATTCTCTAACGGGCCTCGCAAACCGCCACCGGATGGCACAAATCATCGATTCCACGCTTACAGCATTTCAGACTGCTAAGCGCAGTTGCGCTGTTCTCATGCTTGATCTCGACCGGTTTAAGCAGGTCAATGACACGCTGGGTCATGCAGCGGGTGATGAATTGCTGCGGCAGGTCTCCTCGCGGCTCCAACGCTCGATCGATCATGAGTGCGAGATCGGCCGATTGGGCGGCGATGAATTTCAAGTACTTCTGCCGGACATGGACGACCGCGGCGTTTTGGGCGAAGTCGCGATGAAGATCATCTCGATGCTCAAACAGCCTTACTCCCTAGAAGAGGGGCGCTGCGTCATCGGGGCGTCAGTTGGCATTGCCATCGCGCCTCACGATGGTGTTTCCCGCGAAGAGGTAGTTCGCGCAGCGGACCTCGCTCTTTACGCGGCGAAGAATGGGGGGCGCGGGCAGTACCGTTTCTTCTCCGGTGAACTCGAAAACGAGGCGATTTTCCGTCGCCGGCTCGAAGAAGGTCTGGGTGAGGCAGTGCGCGAGGATCAGCTGTTCCTCAAATACGAGCCGATTGTTGCAACGCAGGGCATGAATGTGGAGGCGCTTGAGGCGCACATCTGCTGGAACCATGCGCAGCGCGGTGAAATCGATCAGGAAGAATTCGCCGGGATCCTTGAGGGCTCTAGCCAAAATATCGAAGTCGGCCGCTGGGCTATTGAGCAGGCCGCCCGCGATGCCGCCAATTGGCCAGAGACTGTGCGGGTTTCCGTCAATGTACCGGTGCAATTGTTCAATTCTGATGGCTTTGTCGACGGAGTGGCTGACGCCTTGAAAGAGGCGGACATTGCCGCTGCACGGCTCGAGCTGGAAATACCCGAGGCTGTTTTCTTCGGTGACACTGATGGTGTAGACCGGACTTTGGCTGCTTTGTTCAAGCTGGGTGTTCAGCTAACCCTTGATGAATTCGGCAGCGGCTATTCCTCGCTTGCTTACCTGCGCCGTGCGCCTTTCGATACGATCAAGATCGACGAACGCCTGATTGCAGAGGCTTCCGACAAAGATGGCCGGGAGCTGGGCCTGGTAAAGGCGATTGTCGCACTAGCTGGCGCTTTGGAAATGAACACCGTTGCCAATGGCATTGAGTCCATGGAACTGCACCGCGTGCTGGGTGAATGTGGCATATCCTATCTTCAAGGCCCGATTTACTCCGATCCCATTACAATCGACGCTGTCTTTGACGCGCTGACCGATGAAGCGTGGAACATCGAACCTGATAGCGACCGTACCAAGCGCGCGCGCCGCCGGACCGTATTTCGCAAGATTCAGGTGATCCACGATGATCACTCCTATGAGGTCACCTTGCGCAATCTATCGAAGACTGGCGCTTTGATCCAAGGCCTGGCTGATGTTCCTAAGGGCACTCAGTTCGTCGTCGACCTTGGCGGCGGTCAATTGGCGGTTACGACTGTGATCCGGACGAGCGCTGATACCCAAGGCCTCGAGTTTGAGCAGCACTTGATTGATGATGGCTCTGGCGGGTTGTGCACGCGCAATCGGGTCTCGCCCTATGCTCTGGCATCTGCCGGTGCGCCATTAGCGGCGCTCTCTCAGGGGAGCTACAAGGGCATGGAGGGCGGTATGCTAGGCCAAGGCGGCGGCAGTGTGCCGCAGTTCGGCTATGCCAACACGCCAAAGCCTGAGGCGGCATAGTTACTTCAGGTTTTGCACGCTCTTTTGAGGGTGTTGCGATTTTCGCGAATGACATGGGCAGCACGGCTCGCTAATTGGCACAGCCAATGACCGACCTTTCAAAAATCCGCAATTTCTCGATCATCGCTCATATCGATCACGGGAAGTCGACTCTGGCCGACCGCCTGATCCAGTTTACGGGCGGATTGACCGCGCGCGAGATGTCCGAGCAAGTCCTTGATAACATGGACATCGAGAAGGAGCGCGGGATCACCATTAAGGCCCAGACCGTGCGCCTTAATTACAAGGCGAAGGATGGCGAGACCTATCAGCTCAACCTGATGGACACGCCGGGCCATGTCGATTTCGCCTATGAAGTGAGCCGTAGCCTGGCCGCATGCGAAGGCGCATTGCTGGTCGTCGACGCCGCGCAAGGGGTGGAGGCGCAAACTCTCGCCAATGTTTACCAATCGATTGAGCATGACCACGAGATTGTACCCGTCATCAACAAAGTCGACCTGCCCGCTGCAGAGCCGGAGCGCGTGCGTGAGGAAATCGAGGAGGTCATCGGCCTCGACGCGTCCGAAGCGGTCATGTCCAGCGCGAAGACCGGCATCGGGATCGAAGACGTGCTGGAGGCCGTCGTCGCCAAAATCCCGCCGCCCAAAGGAGAGCGCGACAAGCCGCTGAAGGCGAGCCTCGTCGACAGCTGGTACGACCCCTATCTCGGCGTGGTCATTCTGGTTCGCGTGATCGAGGGCTTCCTCAAAAAGGGCCAGAACATCACCTTTATGCAGGGCGGCACGCAGCACCTTGTCGACCGCGTCGGCTGTTTCACGCCGAAGCGCGAAGATCTGGACGATCTGGGCCCGGGCGAGATCGGTTTCATCACCGCGCAAATCAAAGAGGTGGAGCAGGCCCGCGTGGGTGACACGATCACCACGGTGAAGGGCGGCGCGACCGAAGCTTTGCCCGGCTATAAAGAAGTGCAGCCGGTGGTGTTCTGCGGCCTGTTCCCGGTCGATGCGGCGGATTTTGAGAAGCTGCGCGAGAGCATCGGCAAGCTGCGCCTGAATGACGCCAGCTTCAGTTTTGAAATGGAAAGCTCCGCCGCATTGGGCTTTGGCTTTCGCGCGGGCTTCCTCGGCCTGCTGCACCTTGAGATCATTCAAGAACGCCTCAGCCGCGAGTATGACCTCGATCTGATCACCACCGCGCCGTCGGTCGTTTACCGTCTGCAATTGGGCAAGACGAAGAACGAGGACGCGAAGGAAATCATGCTGCACAATCCCGCCGATTGGCCGGATGTGAACCGCATTGAAATGATAGAAGAGCCGTGGATCAAAGCGGTGATTTACACCCCGGATGATTACCTCGGGGCGATCCTGAAACTGTGCCAGGACCGGCGCGGGGTTCAGACCGATCTGACCTATGTCGGTGGGCGCGCGCAGGTGACCTATGAGTTGCCGCTTAATGAGGTGGTGTTTGATTTTTACGACCGCCTGAAATCAATTTCACGCGGCTATGCGAGCTTTGATTACGAGCAGATTGGCCTGCGCGAAGGCGACCTGGTGAAGATGAACATTCTGGTCAATAATGAGCCGGTTGATGCCCTGTCATTGATCGTCCATTCAGGGGTTGCGGAGGAGCGTGGCCGCGGCATGTGTGAGCGGCTTAAAGACCTGATCCCGCGCCACTTGTTCAAGATCCCCGTGCAAGCCGCGATCGGCGGCAAGATCATTGCCCGCGAGACGATTTCGGCAATGCGCAAAGACGTGACCGCGAAATGCTATGGCGGCGATATTTCCCGCAAGAAGAAGCTGCTGGAGAAGCAGAAAAAGGGCAAAGCCAAGATGCGTGAGTACGGCAATGTGAGTATTCCGCAGGAGGCGTTTATCGCCGCGCTGCGGATGGGGGAAGAGTGAAGCCCCGCGCCTAGTGCAGGCGATAGCGCAGCTATCGGCAAGCTAGAAGCGAGAGGCTGTAACTCCGGCCAGCGGGTCGGCCTTGGCCGAACCCGACTGACGTCACGCGGCGCATGAAGCGATTGCGCGAGCAATCGCGGAACGGCGCGTGGCGGTTAAGTTGTCCATCGCCGGAGCTTTCCTTGAAAGCGACAAGTTAGAAGCCGGTGCGCGTTAGCGCATCGCGTATTCCGGCCGACCTCGACGCGAAGCGTTGAGGATCGACGGGGCAGGCCAGCGGAGCATTTGACCGCAGGGCAAATGCGAAGCCGGGCCGCGACGGAGAAGGCGAAGCCCCGCGCCATCCGTCATCCCGAAACAAGTTCGGGATAACCTTCTAGGCAACGCGCGCCCAGTTGTTATCCTGAAACGAGTTCAGGATGACGTTTATTGCTTATGAGGCTATAACTCCGGACGACGTGTTAGCGACATCCCATGCCTGTTTTGCGCCCGATTCCTATATGTCGACGTTCGGGTGTCTTGATTGACTTTATATGAGAATGCTGAAGCTCGATATAAACTTCTGCATCTGGCGGGTGAAAGCGGTCACAGGTGAACCTATCGGGTCGGCGTAACCCAACCCCACGCCTCTGCTTGCTGGAAAGCTGCGGCGTTCTGGCTGGCGAGCATCTGAAAGCGCGGCCGCAAGCTTGGTGGAATTGTCTGTGGATTCGGAAACCGCTCGATAAACTCGATGCGGAGCAGCTCACCATGCGCAGAGCCGCGTGTCAGCATCGCGTGAACATCGGTCGGGTAGTATTCTAGAAGCACGTCAGCGACCGCTATGGCATCATCGTAGCGGCCTTCGCTCATCAACCATTCGGTGACCGTACTGGCTATCACAGCAATGCTCTCACGCTTGGTCAGCACACCGAGATAGATACCACTATCCACCTGTGCCTGCGTCACGCCCATCTGCTCGAAATATTCGCTCTCGCGGGCGGGATGGCCTCCGCTCGTAGACTCGATGGCAATGCTGCGCCCATTGGTCAGGTTGGTGTAGCGCATGAACACATGAAGCGGCGCGGTCGATAGCGAAACACTCAGCCCCAGCCTCTCGGCCACGATAAGCTGCAAGATCGGCATCGAGACGCAATTGCCTCGGCGCGTATCGAAGTATGTTGCGAGGAGCTTGTTGCGCAGGTATTGCCCATAGGGGTCGTTATGGTCGTAGACGAATGGCCTGTTCGCGTTCCAGGCCCCAGCCTCGTAAATGACCTGCCGTGCAGCTTTGAGCTTGTCCACGTCGCTGCCGCCCGCCGCTATGCGTGTCGCAGCACTGGCGAGCTGGTCAATCTCGGCCGTAACAGTTGCGTCGCCCAACTCTGGCGCAATGATGCGGTCGAAGGTCAGCTTTGCACGCTCGTAGCTCAACTCGCTATCAGGTGCAGATAGGACAGCGTGCACCACATCGGCAGGCGACTGGGCGGATGTTGAAGAAGAGCATATCGCGGCGATCAGCATCACGAAACACCAAGCTAAGTTCGACAACCTCACGCGAGTAAGCCTTCAACTAACAGGTGGAAAGATGCCGACAGGACTATTCAGAAAATAGAGCGAATAATCGCAGGCGTCACAAATATTTTGATAACGCTCAACGCCTTTGCTTCCATATAAAAAAACCGTTCGCTTAGCGTCAAATTCACAGGATATTAAAAGCGTATCGTGGTTGTCCTGATCGGCAAAAGATTGGCACTCAATACCTTTAAAACTATAATTTTCTTCCATTTCACTTGTAGGTACTGCAATATTAACTTGCCCTTTAATGCAAAAGAAATCTATGTTGCTACATAGTTCCTGCGCCCCACCTATATCAGTTACCTCATACGGGCGCTGCGGGTCGTCGGTGTAAATTGCGTATGCATAGTTTCCTGCCTCTAGATCAAAGAGGGCAACTTCCTTTGTTATTTCAGAGACATAAGCAATTCTATGGTCATAGTGCGACCACTTATTGATTTCGGGCGCAGATTTTTCGCAGCCTGATACAGAGGCTACAGTAACTATCGCTGCCATCCAAAACTTCATCTCGATGGGCGGCCCAAGAGCACTTTAGCCGCGTCGTTGTAGGGCGCCCGATGGCGAGAACCAAAAGCTTGACTCCTAAATATCCTGTTACGGAGGTCGTTGCGACCGAAAGGTTCTACGAAAGCGGCTTGGCCGTTACTTAAATGCAGCCCTTCATGGGTAAACGTGGTTTGCTGCCCAAAAGCATCTTTCTGGAAAAGTCGCCTATAGACTGTAATTGTCTGAGAGCCGTCAGCACGCCTACTGCCTGGACCTCCTTCAGCTTGAGCATATGCTCGATTCGCACCTCTGGCAGTCGTGCTTGCTGGCTGCGCAACGACCTCTGCATCAACCAAGCGCTGCCCGACCTCGCCCGCAGTAAAGGTCGAACTCACTTCTTTTCCGTCAAGCTTCAAAGTAATAGAAACTTGTCTGTCAGGGTTACTCATCAGTTCATTCACCGCACTTGTATAAGCGGAATTAACCTCAGCAATTTCATCGTCTGACAAGTTTCCTGTATCGTCGAGTGAGCAAGAGAAACCTTCTCCACTCTCAGCAGAAACACAGCTCAAACCCGTTGGATCGATGCCATTTATCGGATCATTGCCAACGTAGGCATAGAGATTGACTTGATCCTCGTAGCCTATCGGATCAGTCTGCAAAAAGCGTGCATATGCAGATGGGGCACTGACGGTCGCTATTGCGATTGTTACGACGGTGAAAATCGGCTTTTGCAAAACTCGCCTCCACTAGTGTTAGAAGGAATTTTAACACTTCGACGAGTAAAAGCTAGTCGCAGTTCGATCTTTTTCGATACTATTCTAGGGAGTTCGGCAACCACCTAGAGTTAGTGAACGAGGCATAGCAAGTCCGTCATTTCCGTAACTGGGTCGTGAGCGGAATGGCGACTCTTCGCTTCTGATTGGACTAACGCGAACATTCCGCAATCGGCAATTTTCAGTCATAGCCGTAGTTAGTTCTAGTACTACGATTCCCAACCTTCACCCTTAGTGCCCCACCGCGTCTCAGTCTCCGCAACCTTGCGCTCTCGCACCTGAGGCTTCGCGTTCACGATCTGCGGCTTCTTGCGTTCCGCGGGTGTTTGTTTTGCCTCAAGCGCCGGCGCTCACCTCCGTTCGCTTGGCTATCCTCGCATAAGCTCGGGCGCGCAGTCGCCCTTGCGGCTCGCTGATCGCTCGCCGGATCATCGCCATCCAGTATGCGTTGGGCTTGTGGTCCGTGAAACGCGGAGCGATCAGCGCTAAACACAATCGGGCCGCTTTGAAATCGCGCAGCTGCGCTCTCATTTTCCTACTCCCACGCAGGGCGCTATGGCGCGGACATGCGCTCGCATCTTAACCTTGATCGGAAAAAGCGATTAGTCGGGCGCGCTGTGATCGATTGGAATTTTGGCCTAAGACTGTGTTCCATCCGTTCCAAGCGTGGCTCACGTGCGGTGAGCCGAGGCTCGCGCGGATATGCGAGAGATGTGCATGAAGTGTGGTCTGCGGCGTCAACTTCACTTGGCGTTCACGTAAGGCGCGGTTATAGGGTGGGGTATGACCACTGCCCCTGATAGCGCTCGCTCTTTCGCCCGTATCCTCCGCAAGTCTGCCATGTTGGCGGGCCTGGCCGGTGCCACGCTGTTTACCACGGCGTGTGGCGGCGGCTCTGCCAATGAAGATGTGGCCTATGTCGCGCGGGATGTGGAATCGCTCTATGGCGAGGCGAAGCGGCGGATGGATAGCGGCAATACGCTGCTCGCCGCCGCGCTGTTTGACGAGGTTGAGCGGCAGCACCCCTATTCGCCATGGGCGCGGCGGGCGCAATTGATGAGCGCTTTCAGCTATTACGTGGCGCGCGATTACAACAAGGCGATCCAGAGCTCTCAGCGGTTCCTGTCGATCCACCCGGGCAACAAGGATGCGCCCTATGCGTATTATCTGATCGCGCTGAGCTATTACGAGCAGATCAGCGATGTGAACCGCGATCAGAAGATCACCGAGCAGGCGAAGACGGCCCTGCGTGAGGTGAACCGGCGTTTCCCTGCGAGCGAATATGCTGCCGATGCGCGGCTCAAGCTGGACTTGGTGGATGATCACCTGGCCGGTAAGGAAATGGAAATTGGGCGCTATTATCAGCGCTCTGGCCGGTGGCTGGCGGCGAATTTGCGGTTCCGCAATGTGCTGGAGAATTTTGATACGACCAGCCATGCGCCGGAGGCTTTGTACCGCCTGACGGAGAGCAGCCTGGCGTTGGGCGTGCCGAACGAAGCGGTGAAATATGCCGCTGTGCTGGGCGCGAACTATCCCGGTGATGAATGGTATGAAAAGGCCTTTGAGCTGGTTCAGGACCACGCAGCGGGCGTTTCTCCAAGCTGATTGGCTTTGTGGCTGCGGGGTTTGGTGCAATCCCTTAGGCCCGTGCTAGCCCCTTAGGCCCGTGCTAGCTCTGCATTAACCAAATATCATCTGCTGTGCGTTAGTCCGCGCGGCCATGAGACGTTCGTTTTGCTTTACCCTATTTGCGCCGCTGTTTGCTTGTCTGGCAGCGGTTGGCCTTACTGCGCCTGCCACTGCGCACCCTGACCACGGATTGGTCGGAGGGGCAGATGCTGGACCGGGCGAGATTTTGATTGGTGGAATGCTCGACGGGCGCCGTGATGGCGTGAAGTTTGATGGCATTGCAGTAACGATCAATGGCGCCCCGACCGATCTGGCCGAGGACGGGCATTTCACCGCCGCGGTGCCAGTCGCCCCCTATTACCGCGTGGACATCAAAGGCGAGCGCATTTTTACCATGGTGCAAACCTTCGGCAATGCTGAGCTGCGCGATGCGCGCTGTGATTGCTTGTCGATCCCGCCGATAGAGATGGTCGCGCGTAAAAAGGGACGCATCGAGCTGTTCTTTGGCGGCGATAGCATGGCGGGTCGGCGTTTTTTCTCGGCCCCGCGCGGTGAAGAGGCGGTGCTCGATAAGGTGACGCTGGACAGCGATTTGGATCACCTTTTTACCGCCATCACACCCTATCTAGAGACCAGCGATCTGGCGTCAATCAATCTGGAATCCGTAGTCGCTGCGGAGCAACCCGGACCGCCGGCGCCCAAGAAATACTTGTTCTTCTCCCCGCCGGAATTGACGCATGCTCTGGCGCGCGCAGGGATTGATCACGTTTCACTGGGCAACAATCACACCGCCGATTACCGCGATGCCGGGTTGAAAACTACGATCGACGCCTTGGACGCCGCCGGTGTCGCATGGTCTGGCGCGGGCATGGATGTGACCGAGGCAGAGCGCGCCTCTCGCTTCGATCTTGCCGAGCACAAGCTGGGCATTTATGGCTTTGTCGGGTGGCGCGGCACATGGACGCCGAACCAGACCGCCACCGAAATCAAAGGCGGCGCAGCCTGGGGCAAGCGCAGCGATGTCGAGCGCGTGACCAAGCGTGAACGGCGTGCCGGATATGTCCCGATCATGCATTTCCACGGCAATATGGAATATGCCGACCGGCCATCGGAATTGTCGCTCCCGCGTTTTCGCGCTGCGATTGAAAAAGGCTCTCCGCTGGTCATCGGCCATCACCCGCACGTGACCCACGGGCTAGAGATATATCGCGGCGGATTGATCGCGCATTCGCTCGGCAATTTCCTGTTTGATCAGGAACACCCGCACACCCAAGTCACTTACGCGCTGAAGGTCTGGTTGGAAAAGGGCGAGTTCCTGCGCGCAGAAGCGATCCCGCTTAACATGCTCGATTACCGCCCCGTTCCGGCAACCGGCGGCATGCGTCAGGCGGTGCTAACCCGGCTGCATTGGCTGTCGGAAGAGATGGGCACTGTGCTGGCGCAGACAGGGGGGCACTCCGCCGTTTGGGCCAAACGCAGGGGCATTGAGCGCCCACAATGCCGTTTCCCCAAAGAGTTCAACCTTGCGCATTTCGCACCTGCCTGCATCAGCGACCGGGGTAGCTATGGCCGCAATATGATCCCGCGCGGCGACTTTGAAAACACTCAGTTTGAGCTGGCCGGGGATCGGTTTTGGATGTCGCGCAATGCGGCGATTGATTTCCGCACTTGGCCTAATGGCGAAGGCTATATGGCCCTACTGCCCGACGGCGGACCCAAACTGCCTTATCTCTATTCGCGCTCTTACATTCGTGATGTCTATGCGACCCGCTTTACCCTGCAGAGCAAGATCAAATTGCCCCGCGACGCCGAGGTGGAATTGATCTTAAAGGAGCGTCCGCAAGAAGGGGCCGCGCCATCCTCCTCCATTCGTGGAACATCAATCGGCACAATCGAACTAGCCGGAGGCGATTGGCGTGATCTGAAATTCGATTTCAACCGTCCGGAAGAGATCAATGGAGCGGCGCGCGCATTCCGAGTGATCCTGAAAATCCGTTCCAAAGACAAACGGGCCGCTGGCGACAAGACCATTGAGCTGGATGATTTTGAGCTGATTGAATGGCCTGATGAAGACAGCCAGAAAGACCCGGCGCAGGCGTGGCGGTGGACCCATTACCAGCCCAATACTTTACGTGCTGAAAGCAGCCCGACTAGCCCCTCCGCTGGCGAGTAATACTCAGACAAAACCTCGGCGAATGCACGCAGCGCAAAACTAGCTGTTTGTTGTCTCAGCTCAGCAGGTGACGTGCGGCATTTGAGCGGTTAGAAAACCCGCTGAAATGCTGATCCGCCTGTCCATCCGCAATATCGTGCTTATCGAGGCGCTTGACCTAGAGTTTACGCGCGGGTTGGGCGTGCTCACCGGGGAAACAGGCGCGGGTAAATCGATCTTGCTCGATGCGCTTGGTCTCGTGCTGGGCGACCGGGCTGAGACTTCTTTGGTGCGCGCGGGCGAGGCCAAGGCCAGTGTGACTGCCAGTTTTGAATTTGGCGCGTTTCCCGCCGCAATCGTCGCCACATTGGATGATGCAGATATAGAGTTGGAGCCGGGAGAGCCGCTGATCATTCGCCGTCAGGTGAAGGCCGATGGCGGTTCCAAGGCCTTTATCAATGACCAGCCTGTTGGCGTTGCTTTGCTGCGAGAGCTTTCCGCATCTCTGGTTGAGCTGCACGGACAGCATGATGATCGCGGGCTGGTGAACCCGCGCGGGCACCGCGCTTTGCTGGATCGATATGCCGGGACGGATCTGGGTGGATTGGAATGCGCATGGCAGGCATGGGTCAAGACAGAGGCGCAATTGGCCGAGGCACGCGGTACGGTGGAGCAGGCCGCGGCTGACCAGGAATTGCTGCTCGCCCATCTGGCTGAACTGACCGAGATTGAGCCGCAGGCGGGCGAAGAGGTTCGCCTCGCAGAGACCCGCGCCGCCATGCAAAAGGGCGAGAAATTGTCCGGTGATTTGGAGGAGCTGCGTCATATTTGGGAAGGCTCAGATTCGCCGCTGGCATCGCTGCGGGTGGCCGCACGTAAGCTGGATCGGATCGCTGGCGAGCATCCCTTGCTGACCGAGGCATTGGCAGCGTTGGACCGTGCGGTGATCGAAGCGGGCGAGGCGGAGGATCGCTTAATGGATGCGGGCAATGCTCTGGTCCATGATCCCCAGGCGCTGGATGATGCTGAGACGCGATTGTTCGAACTAAGAGCGATTGCGCGCAAGCATCGCTGCGATGTTGATGACCTGCCAGAGCTGATGCGCGACATGCGGGCACAACTTGACGCAATTGAGGGCGGTGAGGCGCAATTGGACGCGCTGGAAACCGCCGCCCGTGAAGCGCGAGAGATCTATCTGGCTAAGGCGGAAAAAGCGCATGCTGCGCGGTTGAAAGCGGCCAAGAAACTGGACAAGGCCGTTGCGGCAGAACTGGCCCCGTTGAAGCTGGACGCCGCGCGTTTCCTGACCGCGGTGGGTAAATTGCCAGAAGACAAATGGGGCGCGGCCGGAATGGATAGCGCCGAATTTCTGATTGCGACCAATCCAGGCGCCGATTTTGCGCCACTCAACAAGATCGCATCGGGCGGTGAATTGTCGCGCTTTATTCTCGCGCTGAAGGTGGCCTTGGCCGAGCAGGGCGGGGCCGCAACCGTAATCTTTGACGAGATTGATCGCGGCGTTGGCGGCGCGGTGGCAAGCGCGATTGGAGAGCGACTTGCTAGGCTGGCCGACAGCGGCCAATTGCTGGCCGTGACGCACTCCCCGCAAGTCGCCGCGCGCGGCAGGCAGCATTATCTTATCGCTAAGGCTTCCAGTGGCACCGTTACCAAAACCTCGGTCTCGAAACTGAGTTCAATGGAGCGCAAGGAAGAGATTGCGAGGATGCTGTCGGGCGCGGAAGTCACACCAGAGGCGCGCGCGCAAGCGGACCGTTTGTTGGAGAACGCATGATGGAAGACGTGAAGCCTAAAATGAGCAGCCTGCAAATCCTGGCATTGGTCGCCGGGATCGTCGCGATCCTGGGTGCGACAGTGTCGTGGCTCGTGGTGATCATGGTAAGCTCGCACTACAGTCCAATTGATGCAGATACCTGGCCGACCTATGCGATAACGACCGCAATGTGGCTCGTCTTTTCCGGCGCAGTCGGGTGGCTGATGCTGCGGCTTACTCGGGGATATGTGTCGGCTAAAGGCTGGGCTATCGCTGGCTGCCTTGGTGCGGCGCTCTTGATATTGTCGATGTTTGTTCTGGTTGAGTGAGTGTTGCGGCCAACCCCGATACTTTGCAGAGTAATGGAATCGCGTAATGCAGCGGCGTGAATTCACCGGCCTTGCGGCATTTTCTTTGTTGAGCGGGTGCTCAACCAGACTTCTAGGAGCTCAAGAATTGGAAGAAATGTATGGCTTGATTGCCCAGATGAAAACCGCTGAAGGTAAGCGTGCAGAAGTTATTTCTGCCTTGCTCGAAGGTACACGTGATATGCCAGGAAACATCGCCTATATGATCGCCGAAAACCTCGAAGACCCCAACTCGATTTGGATCACCGAAGTTTGGCAGACGAAGACCGATCATGCGAACAGCCTCCAGCTGTCTTCAGTCCAGGCGGCAATTGGCAAGGCGCGCCCGCACATTGCTGGTTTCGGAACGCGGGTAGAGACAAAGCCTGTAATGGGAGCCTGAATTGGCGAACCTCTCAGAAGCCGATGCAGCCAATGAGCTGATGCGCCTCGCGCGCCTGATCGCGAAGCATGATAAGCTCTATCATGCGCAGGACAATCCGGAGATCACCGATCAGGAATATGACGCGCTGGTGCGGCGTAATGCGGAATTGGAGGCGGCGTTTCCGCATCTGATCCGCGACGACAGCCCGTCCAAAAATGTCGGCCATCAAATTGCTGCATCGCCGCTGAGCAAGGTGACGCATGAGGTTCGCATGATGAGCCTCGACAATGGTTTCTCGCGCGAAGAGATTGAGGAATGGACCGCGCGGGTGCGGCGTTTCCTCTCCCTGGATGATACGCAGGTGATGGCTTTCACTGCTGAGGATAAGATTGACGGGCTGTCCTGCAGCTTGCGTTATGAAGGCGGCAAGCTGGTGCGTGCGGCGACGCGAGGCGACGGGCAGGTCGGCGAAGATGTGACCGCCAATGTGCAGCATATTGCCGACATTCCGCAGGAACTGCGCGGTAATCATGTGCCCGATGTATTCGAAGTGCGCGGTGAAGTTTATATGGAAAGACAGGCCTTTGCTGCGCTTAATGCTGCGCAGCAAGAGGTGGAGGCAAAGTTGTTTGCGAACCCGCGCAACGCCGCCGCAGGATCGCTACGTCAGAAGGATGCTAGCGTCACAGCAAAACGCGTTTTGCGGTTCTGGGCGCATGGCTGGGGCGCGGCTTCCGCAGTTCCGGGCTCCACGCAGAGCGAGGTTGTGGAGACCTTGCAGCGTTGGGGCTTTCCGATCTCGCCACTGTTCACACGGGTCGAGAGCACGGATGCTTTGATCGCGCATTATGAGAAAATTGGCGCTGCTCGTCCGGACCTCGATTACGAGATCGATGGTGTGGTTTACAAAGTCGACCGGCTTGATTGGCAGGGTCGGCTTGGCTTTGTTGCGAAGGCTCCGCGTTGGGCGCTGGCGCACAAATTTCCGGCCGAGCAGGCGCAGACCACGCTGGAGGCGATCGACATTCAGGTCGGGCGCACCGGCAAGCTGACCCCGGTCGGCAGGCTCGCCCCGGTTCTGGTTGGCGGGGTAACGGTCACCAATGTGACTCTGCACAATCGCGATGAGATCGCGCGCCTGGGCGTGCGGCCAGGCGACCGGATTGTCGTTCAGCGCGCCGGTGATGTGATCCCGCAGGTGGTCGACAATCTGACCCGTGATGCGGAGCGCGAGCCTTTCGATTTCCCTGAGATTTGCCCGGAGTGCGGCAGCGAGGCTGCGCGCGAAGAGGGCGAGGTTGATATGCGCTGCACCGGTGGGCTGATCTGCCCGGCTCAGCGGACCCAGCGGCTTGAACATTTTGTCAGCCGCAAGGCGATGGATATTGATGGGCTGGGGGAGAAAACCATTGGCCAGTTTTTTGAGTTGGGATGGCTGGAAAGTCCCGCTGATATCTTCCGCCTTAAGGATCGCCGCGACAACATTCTGGCGTTGGAAGGTTGGCAGGAAAAGTCGGTCGACAACCTCGTCGCCTCTATCGAGGCAAAGCGTGAACCGGATGCAGCAAAATTGCTGTTCGGTCTGGGCATTCGCCATGTTGGTGAGGTCACTGCACGCGACCTGATGAAGGCGCTGAGTGACATCAATATGCTGCGGAATGCTGCACAGCAATTTTCAACATATCGCCGCGAAAATCCACTGGGCGATGACGAGAAACCATCACCGTTCAAGGCCCGCATGGACAACGCCGCGAAAGACATTTTCGGCGTCAGTGATGGGTTCGGCGCGACGGTCGCGCATTCGCTCGCAGACTTTTTTCACGAGCCGCACAATGTCGTCGTTTGGGAGGATATGCTGAGCCAGGTTTCACCGCCGGCCTATGTGGTCGAGGCGCTCGACAGTCCGGTCGCGGGTAAGACCGTGGTGTTCACCGGCAAGTTGGAGACAATGAGCCGCGATGAAGCGAAAGCGCAGGCTGAACGGCTTGGCGCAAAGGCCAGCGGCTCAGTCAGCGCCAAGACCGATATTCTGGTCGCAGGGCCAGGGGCGGGATCGAAACTCAAAAAGGCGCAAAGCCTGGGGATTGAAGTGATGGATGAGGCAGGCTGGGCCGCAATTGTGGCGGCGGCGGGATGAGTCGCAAGATCGAAAAACGCGCCGAGGCGGAGGTCTCCGGTTACTTTCGCAAGCTGATGCGCGATCTGGAATCGCCGCGCCAAGTGCGCCGTTTTGGCAGTGGCTGGTTCGCTGGCTTTTTCGCGCTGTTGTTTTCAATCGCAGGGTTCTTCCTTGTCATCGCGCTCCGCTTTCCAGAATGGTTCGCGACACCGGAACTAGAGATCGTCAAGGAATGGAGCGGGTTTCGCACGCTCGTGCACGGTGTTCTGTTGGCGAGTTACTCGCTGGCATTGCTGAGCTTGCTGTTGAGGCCGCGCAAGGTGCTGGGCGTGAGCGCGTTGGTCATTGGCATTGGAGCAGCCTTGCTCGGCGGTGCGAATGTTCAGCCAGAGGAGACGAACAGTTGGGGAGTCTTTTTCGGTCTCGATTTCTTTATCGTCAACTTGCTGGTCACCGGCTTGATGTTCGCTCCATTCGAACGGCTGTTCCCGCATCGCCGCGAGCAACGCTTGTTCCGTAATGAATGGCGAGAGGATCTGTTCTACTTCCTGGTCAGCACGATGTTTGTGCAGATCCTAACGTTTCTAACGCTTGCGCCTTCGACCATCATCAACGCGAACACCAATAGCTGGGAGGCGTTTCGTGCGGGCGTCGCCGACCTGCCATGGTTGGTTCAGTTCGTGATCGTCTTGGTCGCGTCTGATTTCCTGCAATATTGGTATCACCGCCTGTTCCATCAGGTTCCATTCCTGTGGGGCTTTCACGCGATCCATCACAGCGCAAAGTCGATGGATTGGCTTGCCGGTTCGCGCATGCATTTGATTGAGGTTGTGTTGCTGCGAATGGTGACCAGCCTGCCGCTCTTTACGCTCGGGTTCAGTCCATCGGTAATGCAGGCCTATCTGGGCTTCATATACGTTTGGTCGTCGCTGCTTCACGCGAATGTCGGCGGAGATTTCGACCGTCTTGGACATTGGCTGGCAACGCCAAGGTTTCACCATTGGCATCACGGCTTGGAACAAGAGGCGTTTGATGTGAATTTCGCCATACACTTTCCGTGGATCGACAAGCTGTTTGGGACCTTCCATCTTCCGAAAGGGCGCTGGCCAAAGGACTATGGTATTCCTGAGGATGTGCCACGTAGCTATCTTAAACAGATGGCCTATCCATGGACTCGCAAACCGAAAGATCAGGAATAATGCTCACGGAAGCGCACCCACAGGCGCTGCGGATTGCCGATTTGTTGCGTGCCCGGGGTGAGAAAATTGCGGTGGCAGATGGTGCAACCGGAGGATTGATCGCGGCCAGCATGTTGAGTGTGCCTGGTGCGCTCGATTTCTTTGTTGGCGGCGGTGTGGTCTATTCGTTCCGGGCGCGCGATGTTCTGTTTGATCTACCGCGCGAGGCCTATAAGGGCATGCGTGGGGCAAGTGAAGAATACGCCCTGCTTCAAGCGCGCGCGATCCGCGACAATTTCGTCGCAGATTGGGGCATCGCTGAGAGCGGCTCTGTCGGCGGCAGCAAGCATCCAAGTGGCGCGCCATCTGGGCGCAGCTGTGCAGCGCTTATCGGGCCAGAGAGCGAGCACACGCTTGTGCTGGAGACAGGCAGCGAAAACCGGATCGAAAACATGCAGGCCTTCACTCGCAATGCGCTCAATCTGCTGGAGCAAACACTCAGCGAATGAAAAAAATCTGAGTAACTGTCGAATCCGACTTGCCAGTTTCGTCTTCTGATCAGAGCCTCGCCGCAGTGGCGCGGGCCACAAAGGAGAAGACCCATGCAATATATGTTGCTGATCACCGAAGACGAGAACATTTATAAGGGTGATGATGGTGGCAAATTGATGGAGGAAACTGTCGGCAAACACATGGCGTTAATCGCAGATATGGAAAAGGCCGGCGTCTATGACGGAGGCAATCGATTGCAGCCTGGAGCCACTGCCACAACCATCAAATACAAAGCTGGTGAGGGCACTTTGCATGATGGCCCCTATGCTGAAACGCATGAAGAGCTGGGTGGCTACTACATCATCGAAGCGAATGATCTCGACACAGCCATTGACTGGGCTCGTAGAATCCCAGTGCCTGGCAACGGCGGGATCGAAGTGCGCCCCGTTTGGCAGGAGTGATTTTGGCGGCCGCGTCTGTGCAAATCGCTGATGCCATTTCAGAGGCGCGGCCGCGAGTGATCGCGGCTCTTGCCGCGCAGCTCCGCGATCTGGATATGGCGGAGGATGCCTTCGCCGACGCGGCGGAGACGTACATTTCCAAAGGTGTCGCGGCAGACCGTCCCGCCGCGTGGCTCTTCATCACAGCTAAGCGCAAGGCGCTCGACGCGATACGTAAGCAGGCGGCTCAGGAGCGGGCTGTCAGCGATGCGGCTCAGGTAAGCGAGATGAGCAATGTTATCCAATTGCCCGAAGCGATACCGGAAGAACGGCTGCGTCTGATCTTTATCTGCTGTCATCCAGCGATTGCTTTGGAGGCGCGCACGGCATTAGCGCTGAAGGTGATTTGCGGTGTGCCAGTGTCGGAAATTGCGCGAGTCTTTGTGTGCAATGAACCAGCCATGTTTCAGCGCATCACGCGGGCCAAGACAAAGATCCATAAAGCAGGCATCGCGTTCGAATTGCCGCCGCGAACGGCATGGGCAGAGCGGTTAGATGCGGTACTGCTCACCTTGGAATTGGCCTATACGGTGGCATATCAGGATGCGGCGGAAGAATGCGATGGAGAGCTGGCGGGTGAGGTCTCGCGGCTTGCCAATATGTTGGCCGAATTGCTGCCAAAGGAGCCGGAAGTGTTGGCGCTGGCGGCGCTCATCGCGCTTGCAAGATCGCGGGAGGCGGCGAGGGTGGATGAGGCCGGAGCGATGGTCCCTCTGTCTCAGCAGGATTGCAGCCTTTGGGGTGGCGCACTGATTGAACATGCGCGGCTCTTTCTTGATCAGGCGCATGCATTTTCGCGAACCGGGCCGTATCAAGTGATGGCCGCAATTCAGCTGTGCCATGCGCGGCGCCGGACCGATGGTACGACCGATTGGGCGGCAATCTTGAAATTTTATGATGCACTTATGGTGATGCGGGCGGGCGCTGTGGTGGCGCTGAACCGGGCGGTTGCACTTTCGCAAGCGGAGAGTCCTGCCGCTGGGCTTGCTGCGTTGGAAGAGCTTCCGAAAGAGAAGCTCCAATCACTTAGGCCCTATCATGCGGCGCGAGCGGATATGATGATCCGATTGGGGCGCGATGAAGAGGCAAAGGTATCGCTGAACGCAGCATTGAAACTCAGTCCGCGCAGCGCAGAACGGCGATATTTAAAGCAACGCTTGGCAAGGATTGAATAGAGTTTAGCGCTCGCCCAGCTCCGTGCGATGCACCGGAAGCCACTTCATCAACCCGCCAGACATCGGCGTCCAAAGACCCGTGCGTATGTCCGCCATCGCTAGCCGATTGCTGGTCCATTGGTTACACGTCTGTGTGAAATTGTAGCTTGGGATTGCGGTGTAATACGCATCCTGGCTGAACGTATCGCGTTCGTAATCGCGAAACGGGTCGGCGCCCAGCGGCGGCAGGTCTGCTTCAATTGCTTTGACCAAGGCTTTGTATTGTTCGCCCGACACGCGCATCGCGCGGCGCTCCTTATCGAGGGGCGGATTGATATAGCGGCTGACGCGGATCACGCCGGGTCCGCCAATCGTCCCGATCCTGAGCGCGCTGGATACCGACAGATCGGAGATTTGCGGTATCTCCATCATGGCTTGCCGGTCGCCAAATCCAATCGCGACATGGGTCGGCTCGGCGGTGCCCAGCCATTCATTCGCGCTGGGAAATGTCTCACGCCAATCCTTGTGCGCATTCGCCATCGGCAGCACGAATTGCGTGTGCACTCCATTGGTCTCAACCATGATCGTAACCGGATCGGCGATCGGCTCCTCAGCGAGTGTGCCGCGCGGGATCATGGATCCAAACCATGCGGTGAGCAGGAACAGTGTGAGTGCAGCCACCAAGGCGATGAGCGCATATTTCAGCGCCCTACCAATTCTGGGGAGCACCTTGCTGGCCATCAGGTGCCGCGCCGCCGCAGCCACAGGATCGACCAATCGCCCCTGACAAGGCGCGCGGTCAGGCGAAAGCCAGCGCGGCGATAGGCTCGGCGAATGCCTTGCTCCTGCTTGGTCAGCAAACCGGCAAGCAAGACGCTGCCGCCTGGCGGAACAGAGGCGGCGAAATCAGGTGCCAGCTCGGTCAGCGGTCCTGCCAGAATATTGGCGATCAATAGGTCATAAGGCGCGCGTGCCCGCAGCAATGGATCGTCCATGCCATCCGCGATCACCATCGCCATTTCGCCAGGGCGCGGACCAAGTCGGATGGCATTGAGGGCGGCATTATCCTCAATCACGTGGACGCAGACGGGATCGATATCGGATGCGGTGGCGCGCGCGGCAGGCCAAAGCTTGAGCGCCGCGAAACCGAGCAGCCCTGTGCCTGTGCCGATATCGGCGAGGTTGCGCGCATTCATCCCAGTGCGTCTCATTACCGCGAGCATTTCGAGACAGCCAGCGGTGGTCTCATGCTGGCCGGTGCCAAAGGCTTGGGCCGCTGGGATCGCAAAATTGATGGCAGATGGGTCTGGCGCAAAATCGGGCGTATGAATGTAGAATGGTCCGGCGCGGATCGGCTCGACGCCTTGCTGGCTCAGAGTGAGCCAATCCTGATCGGGCAATTTCTCAACCGTGATCTTGGGCGCTTTACCAGCGAACAGGTCGGCGAGGGCATCTCTCTGAACTGTGCCGGGCTTGCTCGGATACCACCCTTCCAGCACCCATTCCTGTGGGCGATCCTCGGCAATTTCGCGGCCAGAAATGACGAGATCAAAATCCCAATCATCCAGCTCATCGTGCGTCAGCAGAGCGGCCTGTACGGCCTTCTTTGGCGCAAAGGCCGATAGCTTCCAACTTGTGCTCATTCGCTAGCGGTTTCTTTGGCGGCTTCTTTGGCGAGGCGGGCATCAAGATCGCGGTGCTTTTTGGCGACATATTTAGCGCAGGGCGCTTCCATGGCCAGCAGGCCGCCCTTTTCAAACCATTGGAACAACTGCCCATGCGATGGATGCGCAGCCATCAAGATATCGCAGTCAATGGCTACCAAACGATCAAGACCCGCGCGATACTTTGCCAAGTAATCCGGATGATCGGAGAAGCGATATCCATCTGCGCTAACCGGAGAGAGGCTGTCAGCGTAGACGATGGTTTTGCAAACGTCGTTTTCGCAGCTTTCCCATTCCCAACTTGTCGCGCCGGGCGTGTGACCCGGGGTTGCGATAGAACGGACAGAGGTTTGTCCTGCGCCCATTGCATCCCCGTCCTGATGGATAATATCGACGCGAACGGGTGAAAATGGCTCATGCATCCCGTTTTGCGGGTCGCCCGGTTGATCGCGGCCTGTACGCATCGCCTCGGCGCCCGCCTCCAGCGAAACCAGAGTTGCCCCGGTCAGCTCCTGCAAATAGGCCATGCCGCCAACATGGTCGAAATGTTCGTGGCTAAATCCGAGCAGGAGTATGTCGTTCGGGTTGAAGCCCAAGCTCTCGATGTTGCTCTCTACAACGCGGGCTCCTGCCTCGGTCCCGCTATCGAGCAGGATGTGGCCGCTGTCATCGGTGATCAGGATCGCAGAGATACCGCATGTGCCGACGTAATAGGAACTGCCGTGAATCTTGAAGGGCGGGGCAGGCTTGTCCCAGTCGTCCCAAGGCTCACAGGCGTCAAGAAATGCTTGCTGGTCCGCAGGTAACCCAGAAGGCTCTTCTTCGTTCGCGAGCGACGTAGAACAAGCTGTGAGCAACAACGCGCCCGTGATCACGCTTAATCTACCGAACATAGCTCGCTCCATTGGCGTCGATCACCGCGCCGGTCATACTGGGCGGGGCATCCAGCGCACAGAATGTGATGATGCGCGCGATCTCTTCTGGCTGAGCGACTTTGCCCAAAGGAATGTCTTTCAGCAGACCGTCGCCGCCGCGACTCTCCAGATAATCTCCGGCCATGGCCGTATCTGTAAAGCCCGGAGCTATCGCATAGCTGAATATGCCTTCGCTGGCATAAGCGCGGGCGATGGTCTTGTGCATGGCCAGCATGCCGCCCTTTGCCGCGGCATAATGCCAATGCGCAGGCGAATCGCCCCGGTGCCCGGCGCGGCTTGCGACATGAACGATCCGCCCAGTGGTCCCGGTATTTTGCCAATGGCGCACCGCAAAGCGAGACAGTTGGGCCGCGGCGGTTAGATTGATGCGCAAGGTGTCTTCCCACCCGTCAAGCCAGGCAATGTCGGACCCATCCAATGGATTGGCGTCAAACAGTCCCGCATTGTTGATCAGCACATCTACTTTGCCGCCTGTCTTCTCCAGCATGGCGTCCCATAGGGCTTGTGCTGCGCCAGGGTCTGTGAAGTCTGCCGCAATCGTCTGATCATCGCCGCTGCGCGTCGCATGGCCAGTCACATTCGCCCCGCGCTGGGTCAGTTCATTGCGGGCCGTCGCACCAATCCCGCGGCTTGATCCAGTCAACAGAATGTATGTCATGCGGCAATCGGCCCTGGCTAAGAGTGTCCTGATTGCACTCTCTATCCAAAACTTTGCACCGGGAGTCGAGCGCTCACCGCTTGTCACACGCGATTGTCACGTTAAGTGGGGGAGACGAAATGTATGGGATCAATAAATAATGGCGAATAGACCGCTTTCCCCCACTTGCAGATCTGGCGCTGGGGGCCGCACATGCTGGTTTCGATTTTGCACCGGGTATCCGGCGACGGCTTGGCAATTGTTGGCCTGGCTGTGCTGGTTTGGTGGCTTGGCGCTTTGGCGAGCGGACCAGAGGCGTATAATGCGTTTCAGACGGTGGCAACTTCGCCCTTTGGCTATGTCGTGCTGGTCGGTCTGACATGGGCATTCTTCACCCATATGATGAGCGGCCTGCGGCACTTTGTCCTCGATATTGGCGCTGGCTATGAATTGAATGCCAATAAGATCTGGTCAATTGCATCACCCATTCTGGCGATCCTCCTCACTGCGGCCTTCTGGGGCTTCATGCTGAGCAAGCAGGGAGTGATCTGATGGGTAGTGGAACTTCACTCGGAAAAGTACGCGGTCTCGGCTCTTCGCATGCTGGCGCGCATCATTGGCTGCTGCAGCGCTTTACGGCGATTGGCAATGTTGTCCTCACGATCTGGCTGGTGGCCAGCATCATGCTGCTGCCGGATCTTGGATATGCCACGGTCAGCGGTTGGATCTCTCAGCCTGTGCCAGCCACGGCGATGATCCTGCTGGTGATCTGCACATTCTGGCACGCGCGCCTGGGGCTTCAGGTGCTGATCGAAGATTATGTCGAAAACAGCGGCACCAAATTTGGCGTGATCGCTGCACTCAACCTTGCTGTCATTGGCGGCGGTGCATTCGCTATCTTTAGCGTCGCCCGGCTCGCACTCGGAGGAGCCGCCTGATGGCTGACCTGAATTCCTACAAGATTATCGATCACACGTACGACGTTGTTGTTGTTGGCGCGGGCGGTTCTGGCCTGCGCGCCACTATGGGCGCGGCCGAGGCTGGCCTGCGCACTGCCAATATTTCTAAGGTTTTCCCAACCCGTTCGCACACTGTCGCGGCGCAAGGTGGGATCGCGGCATCGCTGGGCAATAACACGCCAGATCACTGGTCATGGCATATGTATGACACGGTGAAAGGCGCAGATTGGCTGGGCGATCAAGACGCGATTGAATATCTCGCGCGGGAAGCACCCGCCGCTGTCTATGAGTTGGAGCATGCGGGTGTTCCATTCTCTCGCAACGAAGACGGCACGATTTATCAGCGCCCATTTGGCGGCCACATGCAGAATATGGGCGATGGCCCGCCGGTTCAGCGGACCTGCGCCGCGGCCGACCGTACCGGTCACGCCATGCTGCACGCGCTCTATCAGCAGAGCCTGAAATACGACGCGGATTTCTTCATCGAATATTTCGCGCTCGACCTGATCATGACGGGCGAGGGGGGATCGCAAATGCGTCGGCGTGATTGCTCAGTGCCTGGATGATGGCACCATTCATCGGTTCCGTGCGCAAAACGTAGTGCTGGCAACCGGCGGTTATGGTCGCTGCTATTATACGGCTACCTCCGCGCATACCTGTACCGGCGATGGTGGCGGCATGGTGTTACGCGCTGGCCTGCCTTTGCAGGATATGGAATTTGTTCAATTCCACCCAACCGGCATTTATGGCGCGGGCGTCCTGATCACAGAAGGCGCGCGGGGCGAGGGCGGTTACCTCACCAATAGCGAGGGTGAACGGTTTATGGAGCGCTACGCTCCATCGGCAAAAGACCTTGCTTCGCGCGACGTGGTCAGCCGTTCCATGGCGCTGGAAATGCGCGAAGGGCGCGGCGTGGGCGCAGATGGTGATCACATTCACCTGCACCTCGATCACATTGATCCAAAGGTATTGGCTGAGCGCCTGCCCGGCATAACCGAAAGCGGCAAGATTTTTGCCGGCGTGGACCTGACTAAGCAGGCTCTGCCAGTCACTCCGACCGTGCACTATAATATGGGCGGCATCCCCTGCAATTATCACGGCGAGGTTGTGACCATCGGCCCGGATGGCAATCCGGATCACGTGGTCCCCGGCCTGTTCGCCGTGGGCGAGGCAGCCTGTGTGTCGGTACACGGCGCAAACCGTCTGGGTTCCAACTCGCTAATCGATCTCGTGGTGTTTGGCCGCGCGACCGGCCACCGCCTGCGCGACATTACAAAGGCGGGCGCAAGCCAGCCAGAGCTGCCCGCAGATAGCGCCGAGCTGGCGCTCAGCCGGCTTGATCATTTCCGTTATGCGCAGGGCGGTTCACCAACCGCACAAATCCGCAGCGAAATGCAAAAGGGCATGCAGAAACACGCCGCCGTATTCCGTGACAGCGCTCTGCTCGAAGAAGGCGTCAAAATCCTCGCCGAGCAGAACAAGCGGATGGAAGACATTCACGTGTCCGACCAATCGCTCGTTTGGAACAGCGATTTGATCGAAACGCTGGAGCTCGACAATCTGATGTCACAGGCGAATGTGACCATGGCGAGCGCGGCGAACCGCAAGGAAAGCCGCGGAGCGCACAGCCACGAAGATTTCCCGGATCGCAACGACAAAGAATGGATGAAGCACACCATCACTTGGTTTGATGGTTGGGGCGGCGGCGCCAAGGGCAGCGGCAAAGGCGATATGAAGATCGATTATCGCCCCGTGCACGAGTACACACTGACCGACGATGCGACCTATATCGAGCCGAAAGCGCGGGTTTATTGAGCCTGGCGATTTATCTGGTTGGAGGATTTCTGCTAGGTGGACTCGTCGGTTATGTGGTGGGTGCTAACAAACACGGTTGTCTGATTGCGTGTGTCGTGCCGCTTACATTCTTTGTGGTTGGAAACATCGAATTTGCGATGATCGACCCTGATTTGCTCAACTCCACCGCCTCGCTGGCGATTTATTTCTACACAGCCTATGCCTGTGTAACTGGAGCGGTCGGATATCTTCTTGGTCAGTGGTTTCGTGCAAAACGCCCCTAAGATCCCAAAGTACCGTTTGTCCTGAGCTTGTCGAAGGACGTGCCGCATGCACCACGCTATTCGCAAAGCGTCCTGAGCCTTTTTTTAGTCCAAGATTGATCGGTTTAAGGGCGTTTATTCTCTGTTGCACGTCCTTTGACAGGCTCAGGACGAACGGATTTCTGATTGAACCGTTTGGGTCATTTTGAAAGACACCGGACCTCGGGTCTCAAAGTAGATAGCCTTCAGGCTTGACGCTATGCTCCGGTCCGCACACCATAAGCGTCGTATGAAACGGGGCGCATCTTTTCAGAATCGCAGTCGCGGCGCTCGCCTTGGTGATCGCGGGGCCCGCCTATACTCAGAGCAATTCGGACAGCGCCAACAATCCCAATCAGCCGCCGCCGCACACCAAGCCGTGGCCCAATTTCGTCACGGGTCAAAACCGTGCTGCGATCAATGCCAGTCTGGCTGCATCGCCAGAGTTTGAGCGTGAGAGTTCGCCTGCGGCTTTGCTCCGCCAGCGGCGCAAGCTGGATGCGGTATTCAGCGCGCTACAGCCCAATCGCCCTGGGACCGTCGATGCTTATGTCCTCACCGTGGCGCTGGATAGCGATCCGGTGTTTGCCCGCGAAGCGCGCGAGGCGGCCAAAGTGCTTTCGCGGCGATATGGCGCGGCGGGGCGCACGATCACGCTGGCCGGCCCAGATGGAACGAGCAGCGAGCTGCCCAAAGGCTCGATCAGCGCGTTTCTCTCTACCCTCGCGCACATTTCAGAGGTTATGGACACCAGCGAAGACGTGCTGGTGCTCTACACCACCAGCCACGGTCTGCAGCAGGGCTTGGCCTATCACTATGGCGACACCGGCTATGGCGTGCTGTCGCCTGACCGTTTCAAGGCCGCGCTGGAAGAGCTGGGCATTGAGCGGCGGGTTCTGATTATCAGCGCGTGTTATGCGGGCGTGTTTGTGCCGAAACTCGCCAGTGACAACACGGCTATCCTGACCGCAGCGGCGGACAATCGCACCTCATTCGGGTGTCAGGCGGACAATGATTGGACATTCTTTGGTGACGCGCTGATCAACAATGCGCTGCGCAAACCGCAATCCTTGGCTGATGCTTCAAAGGAGGCAAACCGTTCAATCGCGGATTGGGAAGTAAAAGCGCGGGTTTTTGCCTCTTTGCCGCAGACGCAGATCGGCGCCAAAGTGAGCGAGTGGATGCCAGCGCTCCGTGCGCGAACGCCTCAGGCGGCGGGCACTCCGATTGGGCGCCCAGCGATCAGCACGCTGGGTTCGAACACGTCTAGTCAGCCGGTTCCTCGGTCTCGCTAGGCGCTCGCCGCGCCTCGACGATAGTAACAGGCTCAGCCAAAATTTGGCCCTTCATCCAGCCTTCGCCCTTCGCTGGATCGATTGGGGCGGCATGGATTGCCTTAACGACACTCATCCCATCGGTGACATAGCCAAACACCGCATAGCCATTGCGCCAGACTGGATCATCTGAGTTGGGGTTCGCGTCCAGCCCGGTCTGATCGCCGAGCATAATGGAGAAATCGCCATTGGCTGTGCCGGGTTCGCCCATCGCCATGGATAGCGCGCCGCGCGTGTGGCTGAGCCCGGTGACAGTGGTCGGCTCGTGCTCGATACCGTCCCGGAGACGGTCTGGGTCCCATTGGGTGCCGCCCTGGATCAGGCCATTGGGCTGCTTTCCCCAATCAAGTGGCATCGCACGGTAGAAAACGGTGCCGTCGAAGCGGTCCTCATCAACATAGCGTAGGAAGTTCGCCGCGGTAATCGGCGCGCGCTCCGTTTCCAGCGCAATGGTGATGTTGCCCAACTGGGTTTCCAGAACGACGCTGACAGTTTCAAACTGAGGCTCTGGCGCTGGGGTGGTGAGAATATCACCGAGTTCCTGGGCGTGCGCGCCCGCAGCGATAAACAATGTGGCCGATGCGAATAGTGATTTCTTCCATGTCATTCGTCGGAGGATATCGCAGTCTGATCGAAGGGCAAGGGGTAGAGTGCCGCGTTCATCCAGCCTTCATGTTTACAAACGTAATCGATAAAACTACAGACGTAATCGAGAGCAGGAGGGCTCACGTGACGCAGTCCGAAAATGGCAAATCCCCCGGTAATTCCAAACCTGAACGGATCAGCGATGCTGAACATGCCGTGATGGAGGCATTGTGGGAAGGTGGCACGTTGAGCGCCGCTGATGTGTGCGACGCGGTTTGCGAGCCACGCGGATGGAGCCTTGCTACGGTCAAAACGCTGCTCTCGCGCTTGGTAGGCAAGAATGCCATCGCGGCGCAGCCAGACGGCCGCCGTTTTCTTTACAGCCCGCTGATCGCGCGGGTGGATTATGTCGGCGGCGAATCCCGCCGCTTGGTCGACCGCCTGTTTGGCGGCAGCGCGTCCTCTCTGTTCGCTCACCTGGCAGAACAAGAGGCGCTGAGCGAGGAAGATCTCGCTGATATTGAAGCTCTGCTCAAGGAGTTGAAATCATGATGGACTGGCTACTTGATACCCTATTATGGACCGCCGGATTGATCGCGCTGGTCCTGCTTATTCGACGCCCGGTGGCCCGCTGGTTCGGGCCGCAGATTGCCTATGCCTTGTGGGCTATCCCGGCTTTACGATTGCTGATGCCCCCGGTGGAGCTACCTGCGTGGCTCAACCCTGCGCCACAGGAGGCCGCACCCGCAGCGACCTTTGCGGATGCTAGCCCGACCGAGGCGGCGTCCGGCGATTTTCTATTCACGATTGTCCAACCCCACGCTCCTGCTGCGACTCTGGGGCGGTTGGACGCGGCGCCCAGCTTGCTAATGCCGACAACCCCGATGCCGATCCTGGAGATTTGCATTTCGGTATGGCTGGTTGGCGCCGCCATTTTTCTCTGGCTACGCTTTTCTGCCTACTTCCGCTTGCGGCGCGAGCTGTTAGAGGATGCGTGTGAAGTGGGCCGCTGTGGCCGCGTGCGCCTGCTTGAGTCATCAGGCGCCAGCGCGCCGCTCGCCTTTGGCGTGATCGATCCAGTCGTGGCGCTGCCGCAGGGTTTTATGGCGCAGGCCGATATCACCGCTCGCAACATGGCGCTGGCGCATGAGCTGTCACACCATTCCGCGCGCGATTTGCTCGCCAATATGATTGTTCAACCCTTGTTCGCTCTGCACTGGTTTAACCCGCTTGGCCGTTATGGCTGGCTGGCGATGCGGCGCGATCAAGAGGCAGCCTGCGATGCCCGGGTGATGGCTGAAAAAGCCCCAGAAGAGCGCGCAGTCTATGCCAGTTTAATTACCACTTTCGCAGCAGGGCCCAAGTTTGCATTGGCCGCGCCTATGGCGTGTCCGGTGCTGGGTGAGAAGTCGATTATCCACCGTCTAAGGAGCCTGAAAATGTCCAATATGTCGTCGCGCCGCCGGATTGCTGGCCGCGCCCTGGTGGGGGCTGCCGTGCTCGCGCTGCCGCTGACCGCATCAATATCCTATGCGGAAGGCACAGTGCCCGCCGCACCGCCAGCTCCGGCTGCGCCGCTCGCGCTGGGTGCTCCATTGCCGCCAGCTCCTCCTGCACCGCCTGCTATGCTCCAAGCGGGGGCTATCGAAGCGATTGATCCAGGTGCGAGCCAGGAACAGCTTGATGCGATCGAAGAAGAGATCGAGCTGGAAGAAGAGCGTATTGAGGCAGAGGTTGAACGCGCTGAGGAACTGGCTGAACGGGCGGAAGAGCGCACCGAACGAGCCCGAGAGCGCGCCCACGAACGTGCTGAACGTAGCAGGGAACGTGCACAGCGCAGTCAAAGCCGCAGCATCCAGATCCGCCGCAGTGTGGAATCGAATGGTCATCTCAGCGATGAAGAGGTCGAAGAGATCATGGTCGATGTCCGCCTCGGACTGGCTGAAGCCGACGCCGCTATTGCCGAAGCGCGCCGGGAGATCAAACTGGCCCGGATCGATATCGAAAATGCGAAGACCAAGGTGAAAATGAAGTGCCGCTCTGGCCAGAAAGAGCCAGCAGCGGTGGTTGAGCACGGCAATGGTCATCAAACGGTGTACCTGTGCCAGGCCAAAGTTATGGCAAAGGCACTTGAGGGCCTGCGGGAAGCGCGCAAGGCTCTGGCAGATAACAGCGAGATCCAAGGCAATCTGCGCAGCCAATTGCTCGACACCTTGGATGAGCAAATTCGCGATTGGGAACGCACCAACGCGAGCTGATCGACTCTGCCAACACTGGGTTAGAGGCTCAGATCAAATTTGAAACAATCGGACGGCGGGCGTTTAATTTGGACGTCCGCCGTTTCCTGTCAATCGGTTCATATCAAATTCAGTTCATCGCGCTCATTGCACGTTTCATCGCTTGATAGGAGGGCGAGATATGGCGAAAGAACGATCCCCAGGACTGAAGTTACTCTTCGCAGCCATTATCGGCATGGCGCTGACCATACCATTATTGGCTGTCTACGCGCTGGTGTATGACCGGCAAGATCAAGCGCGCATTGCGCAAGGCTCTATCACCGAGGGTTGGGCAGGTGCGCAAGTACTCGCAGGGCCAGTGTTGGTCGTGCCGTACAATCAGGAGCGCGTGACCAATGAAGAGGTTAACAACCGGACGGTTACACGCACCATCACCGTTCGAGAGCTGCTGTATATCTCTCCGGAGAAGCAGGACATCACAACCGCGATTAATCCTGAGGTGAAATCTCGCGGATCGATCCACAAATCGGTGATCTATGATGTCGTGCTGTCGGGGACGGCCGCCTTCGCTATGCCAAGTGACCTAGACCGGTTCGGGGTGGAACCGGAGCAATTGCTGTTGGATGAGGCGGAAATTCGTTTCCCGATCTCTGACCCGCGCGGCATTCAAACCGACGCTGAATTGAACGTTGGCGGTGAGGCTATTCCCCTGCGACCAGGCCTTGGCACGAACAGCGATGGCAGCGGCATGCACGCTTTCCTTGACTGGACCGGTAGCGAACCACTGAACGTCGAGTTCAATTACAAGCTGCGTGGCAGCAGCGCGATCAGCATGGTGCCGCAAGGCAAGGAAACCAATTGGATGGTCGAGATCCGAATGGCCGCACCCAAGCTTCGCTGGCAGCTTCCTTCCTCCAAAGGAGACAGTAGAGATCAGCGATGCTGGCTTTAAGGCCAGTTGGTCGATCTCGAACCTGGCGCTTGGACAGACTTTGGTGCGCAACAGTGAAGCACAGCTACCGCAAATCAATGCGGGTGATCGCTTCTCTGCGTACTCAAACGATGGCAGTGACGTGAGCATTGCCACGATCCGCTTGGTTGAGCCGGTTGATCTTTACAGCCGCGTCAATCGCTCAGTGAAATATGGTTTCCTGTTCATCGGCTTTACGTTTCTGGCCTTTCTGATGTTTGACATCGTCGGCGGTGCACGTGTGGCAGCGGCGGAATATCTGCTCAGCGGGGCAGGGCTTGTCCTGTTCTTCGTGATGCTGCTGGCCTTTTCCGAGATGCTCGGCTTCATGATCGCTTATCTGATCGCGAGCGCCGCAACCATCGGGCTGTTGTCAGCTTACAGCGCAGCAATTCTAGGCAGCTGGAAACGGGCGGAGAGTCATCGCGGCTCTGCTGGTTGCGCTTTACGCAGGCCTCTATGTGCTGCTGAACCTCGAAGAATGGTCTCTGGTGATTGGATCGGTGCTGCTGTTCTTCGCTCTGGCAGGCATGATGTATGCGACCCGTCGGATCGATTGGTCGTCAGCGGCCAAGTCTGATGAGCCAACGCCTGCCATCCCGGCGGAGGGCGCAGCGACTTAATCGCTCGCGCTTCTACCGGCAGATATTTCGGGGCTGGAACGGGTCAAACCGCTCCGGCCCCGAATTCTGTTGGAAACTATGCGATAAGGACGTCAGCCAAAGTCGAAATAGACATTGCAGACGTCGCTATCGGCGCTGTCGAGCCCGCGGCGCAGGGCCTCCATGCGTTGCTGACTGGTGCCGTGAGTGAAACCTTCAGGATTGATCCGTTGACCTGCATTGCGTTGTAAGGTGTCGTCCCCAATCGACGCGGCAGCGCGCATGCCTTCTTCCAGGTCGCCGCGTTCAATCAATTGGCGATTCTTGCCCGCCCAGACCCCGGCATAGCAATCGGCCTGCAATTCCATGCGGACCTGCAACTGGTTGCGATTGCGCGGGTTCTGCTGCTGGGCGCTGCGTACCTGCCCAGCGATACCGGTGAGGTTTTGGATATGATGTCCATATTCATGCGCGATCACATAAAGCCGTGCAAAGTCGCCGCCCGTGCCAGCCATACGGGCGAGCTGATCATAGAAGCTGGTGTCGATATAAATGCCCATGTCCGCCGGACAGTAAAACGGGCCAGAGGCGGAACTGGCGCTGCCGCAGCCGCTCGTGTCGACGCGTCTTGTTTGAAACAGGTCGAGAAACGGCTGTTCAAAGGGGATGCCCGCGCGGGCAAACTCTGGCTCCCATGTCTCATTCAAGGATGTGAGCGCTGCGCATGCTTCGGTTGCATATTGGCTGCTGGAGCAGATTTCCTGCTCACTTCTTTGTCCCTGTTGCACCTGCGGCTGTGGGCCTTGCTGCTGCACGCCTTCGACCACGCCTAGCATTTGACCGGGATCGATACCAAACACCAGTGCACCAATCGCGACGATCACAATCGTGCCGCAACCCATTCCGCCAGCCCGGCCGCCCGGCATTCTGCGCCCACCGCCATCGCTGGAGCGGACCTTGATCTTGGATGTGTCGAACGGGTTGAGTCGCATTGTGTTTTCCCTCCCTGGTCCGGGCTGTGCGATCCCGCATGGCCTAGACTGCGTTTCGCACATTGCTGCGCTGCCCGCCTGCATAAATGCTGGACAGGGCCGCCTGCAATGGCAAAAGCCTGATGGGAAACGAAACTGCAGGAGTTACCGATGTTCCTCAAGGGCAAACGCGCGCTTATCACGGGATCAACCTCCGGGATTGGTTTGGCCGTGGCCCGCGCGCTTCATGCAGAGGGTGCAGACGTGATCCTCAATGGCTTTGGCGACGAGGCAGAGATTGCGGCGCTGCGTGAGGAAATGGACGCGGATTACAGAGGCACAAACCTGCTCGATAGCGGCGCGATCGAAGCTATGATGGCTGAGGTCGGTTCGGTTGATATTCTGGTCAACAATGCCGGGATGCAGCACGTTGCGCCGGTCGATGAATTTCCGCCGGAGAAATGGGATCAGGTGATCGGGCTAAACCTCACTGCACCGTTTCACACAACGCGGCTTGCCGTGCTGGGCATGAAGGAGCGGGGTTGGGGCCGGATTATCAACACCGCGAGTGCGCATTCACTCACCGCGTCTCCGTTCAAAAGCGCTTATAATGCCAGCAAGCATGGGATTGCTGGATTCACGAAGACAATCGCGCTGGAGCTGGCGCAAACCGGGGTGACCGCCAACTGCATCAGCCCAGGCTATGTTTGGACGCCTCTGATCGAGGGGCAGATCCCGGATACGATGAAGGCGCGCGGTCTCACTCGAGACGAGGTGATAAACGACGTCCTACTGGCGAAACAACCAACGAAGAAATTCGTGCAGCCAGCAGAGATTGGCGCGCTTGCGGTCTTCCTTTGCCGCGAAGAAGCGGGCAATGTGACCGGAGCCAATTGGAGCATAGACGGAGGCTGGACTGCCGAGTGAGTAACGCAGGGGCGCAAACAGGGGCGAGGTTAGCAGGCCTTGCAAGAGCATGTGTGATTGCCGCCCTCGGGCTGGTGGTCAGCGCCTGTGTCGGCTCGCCCGTTGCGAGCGTTTCCAAGGCAGAGCGGGCGCAAATCGCCGCCAGCATGTCGCGCGATATCAATATCCTTGCCAGCGACACATATGGCGGGCGCAAGCCGGGCACTGATGGACAGGATCTAACGGTCAATTACATCATTGATCGGTTTCAGAGTGTGGGTTTGGAATCCGGCACCAATGATCCGGGCAATCCATGGCGTGCGCCGGTTCGCTTGATCAGTACTCAGCCGAGCGAAAGCTCAGTCACTTTGAGCTTTGGTGCCCGGGACGTTGAGCTGCCTGCGGAGGTCGCCGCCGCCTACACAACCCGCCAATTGGCCTTGGTGGAGGGTGCGGATGTGGTCTTCGTTGGCCGCGAGGCGACGCGCGTTTCACCAGAACGAGTGGCCGGTAAAGTGGTGTTGATGCTGGACGAGGACGGCGTCAGCGATCCGCGCCGCGAGATCCTGTTCGGCAAGGGGCCGGTCGCAATCATCACGGTGATGCAAGATACCAAATCGATCGCGGATCAGCGTTTTATAAGCGAGCGTGAGCGGTTCATCCTGGCGAGCCGTGAAGGCCAGGAATTGCGCGCCTTCATCACCAATTCTGTGATGCTTAGCATGCTGGGTGAGGATCGCTGGGACGAGCTGCTGCAGGCTTCTGATGAAGATGAATTCGAAGCGATTGACCTGACCATGGCGGCCACAATCGAGGCCAAGTCAAGGCGGCGCGAGTTCAATTCGTTCAATGTCATCGGCCGATTGCCCGGCGTGCAACCCGCCGAGGGTGCTGTGCTGCTGCTGGCGCATTGGGACCACCTGGGGACCTGCGGGACGGAGAGCGATCAAGACAAAATCTGCAATGGTGCGATTGATAATGCCAGCGGAATTGCTCTGATCATTGAGCTTGCTCGGCGGCTTAAAGAGGCCGGCCCGCATGACCGCGATATCTATGTGATGGCCACCACCGCCGAAGAGGCGGGCTTGCTCGGCATCCGCGCATTCACCGAAAAGCCTTCCATTCCGCTCGACAGCATTGTTGCGGCCTTCAATTTCGACACCGTCGCGCTAGCACCACAGGGCAGCCCAGTTGGCTTTATCGGAGAAGGACGCACCGTACTCGATGAGGTTGTGATGGATGTGCTGAATGACGCGCGCCGAAAGCTAGGCAACCGTGAAACTGCCGAGAGCTTTATCCAGCGCCAGGACGCTTGGGTCCTGCTGCAAGAGAACGTGCCTGCGCTCGTGCTGTCCACGACCTTTGGCTCGGAAATCACGCTTGGGCCATACCTAGAGGCCGATTACCACCGCGTTTCGGACGATATCGATAAAATTGAACTCGGCGGGGCGATTGACGACCTGCTGTTGCATGAAGAATTGGTCAAAAGACTGGCCGATACCGAGGTTTATCCCACACCTTAACCAACAAGCTGAGGATTAAGAGCGCTTTTCGCACCTGCACACCCTAGCGGATCGGGCGAAGTGCGGTTACATGGGCTGCCACATCAATCATGCTCTGACTTAGAAAGTGGCACTTATGGACATCCCACTTGGCCTTACATTCGACGACGTATTGCTACGTCCGGCCGAAAGCGATGTGCTGCCCTCGATGGCGAACACGCAAACCCAATTGACGCGCGGTATTGCGCTCAACATTCCCATCCTGTCCGCCGCAATGGACACCGTGACCGAGGCGGATATGGCGATTGCCATGGCGCAAATGGGCGGGATCGGTGTGCTGCACCGCAATCTGGAATTGCCCGATCAATGCGCCGCCGTTCGCGCGGTCAAACGCTATGAAAGCGGCATGGTCGTCAATCCGATCACTATCGGCCCGGATGCGACTCTTGGCGATGCGCAGGCCCTGATGGATGCGAACAAGATCAGCGGTATTCCGGTGACCGATACGGCGGGCAAGCTGGTTGGCATCGTTACCAATCGCGATGTGCGCTTTGCGGAAAACCCCGCTCAGCCTGTGCGCGAGCTGATGACGACAGAAAATTTGGCTACCGTCCCGCTTGGCACTGGCCAGGAAGACGCGCGCCGCCTGCTCCATGCGCGCCGCATCGAAAAACTGTTGGTGGTCGATGATGACTATCGATGCATTGGCCTGATCACGGTCAAAGATATTGAAAAAGCCGTCAATTACCCGGATGCAACCAAGGATGAGGCCGGGCGCCTGCGTGTGGCGGCGGCAAGTACAGTTGGCGATAAAGGGTTTGAACGCACCGAGGCACTGATTGAAGCTGAGGTCGATGTGGTGATCATTGACACGGCACATGGGCATAACAAGGACGTGGCCCGCGCGGTTGAACGCGCCAAGGCGTTGTCTAGTACGGTTCAAGTCGTGGCTGGGAATGTCGCCACAGCTGAGGCGACTCGCGCGCTGATCGATGCGGGCGCGGATGCGGTGAAGGTCGGCATTGGGCCGGGATCAATCTGCACCACGCGCGTTGTCGCCGGGGTTGGCGTTCCTCAGCTTTCCGCGATCATGGACAGCGCGGCAGAAGCGGCGAAATCCGGCGTACCCGTGATTGCTGATGGCGGCCTGCGGACCAGCGGCGATGCGGCCAAAGCGCTGGCGGCGGGCGCGTCCACAGTCATGGTTGGCTCTATGCTGGCTGGCACGGCGGAAAGCCCCGGCGAGGTGTTCCTTTACCAGGGCCGCAGCTACAAATCATACCGCGGTATGGGCTCTGTCGGCGCGATGGCGCGCGGCAGTGCAGATCGTTACTTCCAGCAAGACGTCTCAGCGATGAAGCTGGTGCCAGAGGGGATCGAAGGCCAAGTTCCGTTCAAAGGCCCTGCGGCGGATGTGGTCCACCAATTGGTTGGCGGCATCAAAGCCGCCATGGGCTACACTGGTTCTGCCACCATTCCTGACCTGCGTGAGCGCGGCAAGTTCGTCCGCATTACCAACGCCGGCCTTTCTGAAAGCCACGTTCACGATGTGGCGATTACTCGCGAAGCCCCCAATTATCCAACGCGTTAGGATCATATGATGGAATTGTTTGTGCCGGTTATGCTGTTCTTTGTTGGATGGCATCCAAATCAACCGGGTGAGACGGATATCCAGCGCCTAGAATTCCTGTTCGCCTCAGCGGCGGAATGCGAAGAAGCTGGTGCCAAAATGGCGAAGGAAATGACGCAGGCGGCGAACGGCAAAAGCGGCGTACGCTACGAGCATCGCTGCATGAGTGCGCCAGCCCTAACGGAATATGAATCCGTCTGGCAGAACCACTTAAAGTCAACGAAATGAGGCCCGCAGCGCGCGTTCAAGCAGCCATTGAACTGCTTGATACGATCATCGATTGCGCCCGGCGTAAGGCCGCCCCGGCAGACCGTTTAATCTCGGAATATTTCAAGGCGCGGCGCTATGCTGGATCGAAAGATCGGCGCGCCATTCGCGAGCTGGTTTACCGAGCAATACGGCTGTGCGGGCCGGTGCCCAAGAATGGGCGAGCGGCGATGCTTGCTTTGGGCCAGGAAGAACCCGCGATCCTCGAATTGTTTGATAGTTCCGATCATGGACCTGCAAAGATCCGAGATGGCGAAAAATTCGCCAAGGTCGGTGTCGCGCCGGGATGGCTAATCGAATTGCTCTCACAAAGCGGGATTACCGGCGATGCCGCCGAAGCCTTGCTCGGCCGCGCACCGCTCGACATTCGGGTGAACTCGCTGAAGGCTGATCGTGTGACGATTGAACTCCCTGAACCGAGCGAGAAGTTGGCTTCAGAACAAGGCCTTCGTTTTCCCTTCGGCACTCAGGTGGAGCAATGGCAGGCGTACCGCGATGGCCAGATCGAGGTGCAAGACCACGGCAGCCAGCTGGTGTGCGAAGCATTGACGGCGAAACCCGGTGACACGGTAATTGATCTGTGCGCAGGGGCCGGGGGCAAGACGCTGGCTCTGGCGGCAAAGCTGGGCAATGCAGCCTCTCTTATCGCGTCGGACACCGACAAGCGCAGGCTCGGCAATCTGGCCCCGCGCGCGGCCCGCACAGGCGCAGAGGTAGACCACATCGTCTTGCTAGATCCGGGCAAGGAAATGGAGGCCTTAGCCCAGTGGGCTGCAAAGACGGATCACGTACTGGTTGACGCGCCTTGCTCTGGCAGCGGGACCTGGCGGCGCAATCCGGAAAGCAGATGGCGCTTGGACGAGGCCGAGCTTACCCGGCTGAATGAGTTGCAGGATCATGTGCTCGACGTGGGGGCGCAGTTGGTTCGTCCAGGCGGTTCAATGGTATTCGTCACCTGCTCGCTCTTGGATGCAGAGGGCCCGCACCGGATCAAGGCCTTTCTAGAACGGCATGAGGGATGGACAGCGAAGGCACCAGACTTGGCGCTGGGTACGCCGCGCGGCGAGGGTTGGCGGCTTGATCCGTTCCAGCACGGCACGGACGGATTTTTTGTCGCAAATCTGGAATTTGCGTGTTAGCTCATGCGCTATGGCTGAGCCTCAAACTTCCAGCTTAGCTTCCCTTAAGGAGACGCTCATGCGCTTTGCGCCCGCCGCCGCTGCCCTATCGCTCGTACTCACCATCTCGGCGAGCGTCACCAGCGCGCAGGATTATAAACCTGATGCGCGCGCTGCCGCGCTTGTGGCGCAGGGCCAGGCATCGCTTAAGGCTGAAGATCCGCAGGCCGCGATTGATGCCTTTGAGGCCGCATTGGCGGTTGATCCGGGCTATGTCGGCGTGTTTCTAGAGCTGGCAAGTGTGGCCCGGTTTGAAGGGCTGCAAGGCAAGGCGATCCGTTATTACCGCGAAGCTTTGGTGCGTGATCCCGGCAATTTTGCGGCCATGTCGGGCGAGGGTGAGGCTCTGGTAGAGAAGGGCGCGCTGGAGAAGGCGAAGCTTAACCTTGCGCAACTGCGCAGCCTGTGCGGGGCGAACTGCCCAGAGACGTTGGCTTTGCAAAGCAGCATCGCGACCGGCGCTCAGGCGCGGCTTGCGGCAGAAACCGCGGCTGCTGAGGGCGGCGTCGCCCAAAACTGAGGCTCACTGCGCTAAATCAGCGGCGCAAACTCTTCCACCAATGCCGCGTAAACATCGCGTTTGAAGGACACGATCAGCTCCGGCAGTTGTGCAGGCTCGATCCATTTGTAGGATTCGAATTCCGCCGGTTCGTGCGCGTTTAGGTTGATGTCCGCCTCAGTCCCCAAAAACCGGCCGAGGAACCAATGCTGTTCCTGCCCGCGATATTTGCCCTTCCACACCTTGCCCAGCAATTCGGGCGGCAAATCATAGAGATGCGTGGTGGCCGAGCGTTTGATCACTTCGACCAAATGCGCGCCAATGCCGGTTTCCTCCTCCAGCTCGCGCAGAGCGGCCTGTTCCTCATCCTCGCCCTTGTCGATCCCGCCTTGCGGCATCTGCCAGGTGCCAAGCGTCTTAGGATCGCGGTTGGCATCAATGCGCTGCCCAACAAAGACTTGACCATCGGCGTTGACCAGCATGAAACCAGCGCAGGGACGATAGGGCAGATTGCTCATGGAGTGGCTCCTGCAAGCATGTGTTTCATAGCGGCAATGATGCGTTCCAGATCGGCCTGAGCGCTGGGCACTGCGCCGCGCAGATTGGTGAAGGAATGTGTTACGCCTTTCACCTCGATCAGCATGTGGTCTGCGCCTGCCTGAGAGAGCGCCGCGCCATAATCCCGGCCGGAATCGCGGATTGGATCAAGGCTGGCGGTGACAAGTACGGTTGGCGGAGCTGCGCTGTGGTCGCCTAGAACCGGGAAGGCGCGCGGGTCACCGCGATTGGGCTGATATTGCGCATCGAAGAATTCAATAGCCGCCTTGGTGAGTACATAGCCGTCTGAAAATTCATTAAGGCTGGCTGATCCCATGGCATCGCTGGCAAGTGGGAAGATCGGCACTTGCAAGGCAACCGGAATATTGGCGGGGTTTGCCGCCAATTGCTGCCCCATGACAATCGCGGTGTTGCCGCCGGCGCTGTCACCAATTGTGATGATGCCATTGGCTGGGCGGCCTAGTTCTGATGGCCCCGATGCGACCCAACGCGTCGCCGCCTCGCAATCCTCAATCGCGGCGGGGAAGGGGGCCTCTGGCGCGAGACGATAATCCACCGCCACCACCGGCAAATCCATTAGATATGCGATTTCGGTGCAAAGGTTTTGGTGCGTGTCGAGATCGCCGATCACATAGCCGCCGCCGTGATAGAACATGATCACTGGGCCAGCTTCTCGCGTCTTACGTGTATCATACAGGCGCAGGCCTATCTCGCCCGCTGGGCCGGGACAGTTGAGGTCACGGATCACCGCCAGGTCACGCGCAGGCCTATCCGCCATGGTGTGCAGCGCGCCATAGCCTGCACGCGCTTCCTCCAGCGTCATATCGGCGATGGCTGGGCCGTTTGCGGCCGCCAATGCATCCAAGAATGCCTTCATATCGGCACGGATAAAGGGTGCTGTTGCGCTCATAGTGATACCTCGTTCCAAACTTTGTTTGATCCTGCGTTAGTCTCCTCTACGCGGCTTTTCCACTTGGATTAAAGGACTTGCGGAGATACGCCCTAGCACATGGACAATCTCACACATAGCCTGGTCGGCGCTTTGCTGGGTCAGGCGGGGCTTAAGAAGAAAACCGGTTTGGCAATGCCAGCGCTGATCATTGGGGCGAATTTGCCCGATGTTGATGCGGCGTGTTTCTTCTGGCTGGATGGGCAGGAGCACCTCGGATTTCGGCGCGGGATCACGCATGGGCCGCCGGCATTGGTGCTGCTACCGCTGATATTGGCGGGATTGCTGTGGGGCTTTGACCGGTGGCAGGCAAAACGTGGCAAACGGCCTGAGGGTAGACGCCCGGTCAGTTTCAAATGGCTTTTCCTGCTCAGTTTTATCGGATGTCTGACGCATCCCGCTCTGGATTGGCTGAATGTCTATGGCATTCGTCTGCTTGAGCCGTTCTCCTCGCAATGGTTCTACGGCGATACTTTGTTCATCATCGATGTGTGGCTGTGGGCGCTGATGGGCTTTGCCACGTGGTTTTCATTACGGCGCGAGAAGAAGGGCGGTGATTGGATCAAGCCCGCGCGCGTCGCGATAGCGGTGGCGCTGGCGTATATTGGGCTGAATGGGGCGATAACTCGTGCTGACTACTGGCTGGAGGAAGATTGGCGTAGTCAACCGTATCCAACTGCACACATCAGCGCACCGGTCCCTGTCGCTTTTTGGTCAAGAGAACGGATTCTGAGACTTTACACGGACGAATGGGTCTCAGACAGTTGGACAGGTGAGGAATATGGATTTGGAGATGGTTCCTACAGGTCGGACAATCCGCAGTGCATTTTGCCTGACTTAACAGACGAACGGACAGAAAATTCGGAGCTTGAAGCCTTCATCTTTTGGTCACGCGCACCTTTCGCTGAGCGGGCCGAAGATGGTTCTGTGCTCCTGCGTGACGCGCGTTTCTATGACCCGCTGTCTCGCGATCGGTTCACTGTTGCATTGCCTAATGTGCAATGTGTGGAACTTCCAAGTGACTAGTCTCGTTGCCACCGAGAGAACCGTTCGTCCTGAGCCTGTCGAACCACGTGCATCAGGAACCACGTCCTTCGACAGGCTCAGGACGAACGGAGCATTTGAGTGACCAAACCACAAATCGTCTGGCTGAGGCGCGATCTGCGTATGGCGGACAATCCCGCTCTGTACGCGGCGGCGCAGCAAGGTCCCGTCATCGCGTTCTATGTGCTTGATGATGAATGCGCGAAGGGCCACGCCTATGGCGGGGCATCACGCTGGTGGTTGCACCATTCGTTGGAGAGTCTGTCAAAGTCGCTTGGCCAGCATAATGCGCGGCTCATCCTGAGGCGCGGCGATGCGGTGGAGGAGTTGACCAAGCTTGCGCACGAAACCAGCGCTGAGGCCATCCATGCCAATCGCCATTACGAGCCGTGGTGGCGCAAGGCGCAGGGCGCTCTGGCGGAGAAGCTCGACCTAAAGCTGTATGATGGCAACTATCTGACGCCGCCCGGCTCGGTCACGACCGGCTCTGGCACGCAGTACAAAATCTACACCCCGTTTTCCAAAGCGAGCCTGGCGCAGTTCCCGCCGCGCGATGTTCTGCCAGATCCAGATACACTGTCTTCGCCCGACAAATGGCCCGCCAGTGATGCGTTGGAGGATTGGCAGTTACTACCCAGCAAGCCCGATTGGGCGGGCGGTATGCGCGCATTCTGGGAAGTGGGCGAGGCGACCGCGCATGAACGGCTCGCCTGGTGGGAGAATCACGTCGAGGACTACGATGAGGCTCGCAATCTTCCCTCGGTTGAGAAAACATCGCAGCTATCCCCGCATTTGCACTTTGGCGAGATATCTCCGGTGCAGATTTGGCATGCGCTGAAGCATAGCTGCTCCGACGGATGGCGGACCTATGAGAAGGAGCTGATCTGGCGCGATTATGCGCAAAACGCGATCGCTCAGTTTCCCGCCTATGCTAGCACAAATTACCGCGAGGATTATGACAAGCTAAATTGGCGCGACCCGCATTCCGACAAGGCCGCCGCGTGCGATTTGAAGGCCTGGCAGGAGGGCAAGACAGGCTATCCCATCGTCGATGCAGGTATGCGGCAATTGTATCAGACCGGGTGGATGCACAACCGCGTGCGGATGATCACGGCAAGCTTCCTGATCAAGCATCTGCTGATCGATTGGCGCGAGGGCGAAAAGTGGTTCTGGGATACGCTGGTCGATGCTGACTACGCCTCCAACGCGACCAATTGGCAATGGACCGCAGGAACAGGTGTTGATTCCAACATGTTCGTGCGGATTATGGCCCCGCTCAGCCAGTCGGAGAAATTCGATAGCGCGGCCTATATCCGCGAATATGTGCCGGAGCTGGCGGACCTGAGCGAGCCTTACATTCACGATCCCGAAGAGCATGGCTGCCTGCCCAAAGCGTACCCAGCGAAAGTCATCGGTCACAAGGAAGCGCGTGAGCGAGCGCTGTCGGCGTACAAGGCGATGAAGGGCGAATAGCGAAACGCGCAGTGCCATTCGCCCCTTGTCCTTAGCGGTGTCATCCTATTAAGGTTGCCGTTCGAAACCAATTTGAGAGCAGGGCGCAGATGATGATCACCAAGACACTACTCAGCGGGATTGCCGCACTTGCAATTGCAGGATGTTCGGCGAGCTACAGCGGACCTGTGGAAACCACTGCCGCGGCAGAGCCAGTGCAATTGGTCACTCCGCCAGCACGTGATCCATCAGAACTGCAGGTGCTGTTTTGGGATGATGAAACCCGTTCGGCGCGTTTTCGCGAGATGGAAAGCTGGTTTGCGGGTCATGAAGTTCCTGCCTCTGCCAATCCGCGCGAGCTGCCCAATGGAGCGCCGCTGCCACCTGCACTTCAGGCTGAAATTATTGAACTGATGACGCAATCGGGCGCTTCTGGCGTGATGGTCATCAAGAATGGGACAACCCGCTTTGAAAGCTACAGCCTTCGCCTGGGAGCAGAGGACCGCTGGACCAGCTTTTCCGTCGCGAAGAGCTTCACCTCTACCCTGCTCGGTGCAGCAATCGCCGATGGTTTTATCGGCAGCTTGGATGATCCGATCACCCAATACGTGCCGGAATTGGCTGGTTCTTCCTACGACGGCGTAACAGTCAAGCAGCTCGCCACAATGACAAGCGGCGTAGCCTGGAATGAGAATTACACTGATCCGACTAGTGATGTGGCGCAGCTCAATCGTTTCGTTGTCGAGTTTGGGCCGAATGCAATCGTTGAACAAATGAAGCAATTAGGCCGAGCAGCACCAGCGGGCGAGAAATGGAATTACAGCACAGGTGAGACCAACCTGATTGGAATGGTTGTCGAGAACGCTATCGGCCTGCCCCTCGCTGAATATGCGCAAACTAAGATCGTTGAGCCCGCTGGCTTTGAAGGCGGATTGTTTTGGATGACCGATCCACGCGGCGGCAATGTAGGCGGGTGTTGCCTGTCACTGCGCCTGCGCGATTATGCCAGGATGGGGTTGTTCGTCCTAGAAGGAGGGCCTGAAGGTATTGTGCCCGATGGCTGGTTTGCCGCCGCCGGCGCAGCCCAGGTCGATTTCCAAAATGGTGGCTTTGGCTATGGCTACCAATGGTGGACCTATCCCGGCGGTAATTATGGCGCTCAGGGCATCTTTGGCCAATCCATTACAATCGTGCCATCAGAGCAATTGGTGTTGGCAGTGGTCAGCAATTGGCCAACCGCAACCAGCAGCGAATACCGCGTCAAATGGGGCGGCATCGCAGCAAAGATCGCCGCGATTGATTGAGCGTCAAATGCGAAAGATCAGCGGCGGTACGCGCCGGTTTCGCTGTAGCGTTTCAGGATATTGTCATGCACGATCGGGCTAAGCAGTTCATTGAACGCGCAGCCAACGACGCAGTTTTCCCACCATACGACTTCACATTGTAGTGATTCGAGGCCGGGCAGGGTCAACCAGCACAATTGGCCTTCGTGCATGCGATTGATCGACGCGGCTGAAAAACCTGAGATCGACAGATCATGGACAACGGATTGAAACGCACGGCCACCCGATGCCCGCAAAGTTGCCGGTATCGTTAGCTTTGTGCGCGGTGAGCAGCGGTCTTCTTGCGCTGCCAATGTGTAACGGTCGTGTTCGGTCTGCATAGGATGCGTACCCTTATTTCCAATCAGCTTGTGGTCTCTTGCCGGTCGGTCTTGGGGCGCAAATTCGGCCCCTAACGTTAAGGGCGAGTTGTCAAACATGGTTACCAGATATTTACCAGACGAGCGACGCAGCCAGGATGCGCATACGAAATGCGCCGCGCGAGGCGCGCTTATCAAACGAATTGAAATGCTTGTGGCCGCTTGCCTGGGCGCTGCGGCCTAATCGACGCGTTCGCGATGACCGGTCTCAAAGCCTTCAATAAGCAGTGCTGTGATGCGGTCAGCGACCACTGCGGGCTCTTTGACCGTCTCTGGTTTCTCTCCCGGATAGGCGCGTGCACGCATTTCAGTGCGAGTCGCGCCGGGATCGAGGATAGCCACACGGGTATTGCCGAGTTTCTCTACCTCTGCGCCGTAGCTGAGGATCAAATTATCGAAAGCTGCCTTGGTCGAGCCGTAAGCGCCCCAGAACGGGCGAGGGGCCGCGCCAACGCTGCTGGTGAGGCCGATGATGCGGCCCGCCTCGGATTTCTTCAGCAGGTGATCGAACGAGGCGAGCAATGCCTGCGTTGCGACAACATTGGTCACCAGCGCTTTGTTATAAAGCTTGGGATCGATCTGGGTGACTGGTGACAACTCCGGCAAATAGGCCGCTGAAATGATGAGATAGTCTAGCACATCCCAACGCCCGCCAATAGCACCGGCGAGACGAGTGACGGCGTCAGATTCGGTCAAATCAACCGGGGCGATCGTCGAAGTCCCACCGACCGCATGGATCGTGTCTTCGATCGCCTCGAGCGCCTTTACATCGCGCGCGACCAGAATCACATGCGCACCCGCAGAAGCCAATGCTTGCGCTGTGGCCGCGCCAATACCTCGGCTAGCGCCCGTAATAAGCGCGGTTTTACCGCTTAGCGGCTTGTCCTGTGTCATGTGATTTACGCCGCTTTGTGATCGCTAAATGGCAGTTGGGCTGGCTCATGCTCGCCCATATCAAGGTCGGTGAGCGTCGTTGGATAGTCACCGGTGAAACACGCATCGCAGAATTGCGGGCAGGCTTTGTCGCGCCCCTTGGCCCCAACCGCGCGGTACAGTCCGTCAATCGAGATGAACGCAAGGCTGTCTGCCTGAATAAAGTCGCGCATCGGCTCCAGCTCCATCCGGGCTGCGAGCAATTTGGAGCGCTCCGGGGTGTCGACCCCGTAAAAACAGCTGTGTGCCGTCGGCGGGCTGGCTACGCGGAAATGCACTTCGCTCGCCCCGGCTTCGCGCATCATCTCAACAATGCGAAGGCTGGTGGTGCCGCGTACAATCGAGATCGTCGATCAGCACGATCTTTTTGCCCTCGACCAGGCCGCGATTGGCGTTGTGTTTCCGCTTAACGCTCGCATGGCGGGCTGTGTCGGATGGCTGAATGAAAGTTCGCCCAACATAGTGGGAGCGGATAATACCGAGCTCAAACGGCAGACCTGATGCCTGAGCATAGCCGATGGCTGCGGGAACGCCGCTGTCGGGCACCGGGATGACCAGATCGACATCGCAAGGCGATTCTTTGGCGAGTTCGGCACCAATGGCCTTGCGCGCTTCATAGACGCTGTGCCCGGCAAAATAGCTGTCCGGACGGCTGAAATAGACATGCTCAAAGATGCAGGGGCGCGGTTTGTGATCGCCAAATGGGCGGATAGGCTTGATCTCTCCAGAGAAATCGACCTGGATCATCTCGCCCGGTTCAACCTCTCGGATCATCTCTGCGCCGACCACGTCAAAGGCCACGCTTTCGCTGGCGAAAACGACCGCATCGCCCATTTTGCCCATTACGAGCGGGCGAATACCCAGTGGATCACGGCAGGCAATCATACCCTCTGGCGTCATCACGATCAGCGCATAGGCTCCTTCAACCAGACGCAGAGCGTCAATCAAGCGGTCTGCCACTGTGGGATAACGCGAGGTCGCCACCAAATGGATGATCACCTCAGTGTCAGAGGTCGATTGGAAGATCGATCCGCGACCAACCAAATCCTTGCGCAGCGCCTGAGCGTTGGAAATATTGCCGTTATGCGCCACCGCAAAGCCGCCGCTGGCGAGTTCTGCATAGAGCGGCTGAACATTGCGCAGACCCGCACCGCCAGTGGTGGAATAGCGTACGTGACCCGCCGCCATGCCGCCTGGAAGCTCGTCAATCGCCTCTTGCGAGGAGAAATTCTCCGCAACTTGCCCTTGGCCACGGCGTGAGAAGAAGGTCTCGCCATCAAAGCTGGTTATGCCAACGGCTTCTTGTCCGCGGTGTTGTAGGGCGTGAAGACCTAAAGCCGTCGCTGCCGCAGCGTCGGACGAATTGATCGCCCCGAAGATACCGCACTCCTCGCGCAGAGTGTCACCATCTTCATCATGAAAGGGGTGCGTGAAATTCATCGCTGATCCTGCCTAAAGCGCCGCTGCTGGATGCGGGCCTCAATGACGATGTTACAACTCAATTACAAGCGATAAGGCGGGGCGTTCACCGGGGTTTTTCACACAAGCGCGTGGCCGCCATACATTGCGCCGCCGGAAGAGCGCGCTTACAGCCTGCGTTAAGCCGCAATTGATCAGAGCTTTAATCACTTTGTTTCTAACGCCTTTTGAATGGATGATCGCCAAACGCTACCTCTTGCCGGGCAAGGGGGAGGCCTTCATTGCGCTCGTCGCCGGTATATCGGTGGGCGTGGTGATGCTCAGCGTCGCCATGCTGGTTGTCGTAATGAGCGTGATGAACGGGTTTCGCGCCGAATTGCTGGACAAAATCACAGGGCTCAATGGCCATGCGATTGTGCAGGCCTATAATGATGATCTGGGTGATTGGCAGGGCGTGCTGGAGGATGTGCGTGCCACTCCCGGCGTGGTCGATGCATCGCCGCTGATTGAAAAGCCACTGATGGCCTCGCTCAATGGCCGGGTAAACCTGATCTTTGTGCGCGGTAATACGGCCGAGGATATAGAAGGGCTTGCGGACACAGTTGTTCAGGGGAACATTGCCGATTTGGTCCCCGGCGAACGGCGGATCGCGATTGGCTCGCGCCTGGCGCAGAATATCGGTGCGCGCGTCGGTGACAGCCTGACGATCATCAATCCCCAGGGGCGGACGACGCCTTTCGGAACCTCAATCCGACAAGTGGATTACGAGGTCGTCACGATCTTCGAAGCGGGCATTTACGACTATGATGAAACCTTCGTGATCATGCCGATCGTGAATGCTCAACAATTGCTGTTGATGGGCGATAAAATCGGTATGATCGAGGTGACGGTGGAGGACCCAGATAAAGTCGGGTCCATACTGGCTCCGGTTCAGGAAAAACTCGCCGGACGCGCGGTCGTATCGGATTGGCAGACGATCAATTCGGCCCTTTTTGAAGCGTTACAGGTCGAACGTGTTGCGATGTTCTTTGCACTTAGTTTCATGGTTCTCGTGGCAGCCTTTAACATTCTTTCGAGCCTGGTGATGCTGGTCCGCGCGAAAACGCGCGATATTGCGATCATGCGCACGATGGGGGCAACTCGCCGCAGTCTGCTGAAGATATTCGTCACAACCGGCTCCACGGTTGGAGTGATCGGTACCGCCGCCGGCTTAGTGCTTGGTTTCATCATCCTTTATTTCCGTGGGCCGATTGTAACCTTCATCGCATGGTCGACCGGGCAGCAGATATGGGACCCTGAGGTGCGCTTCCTCTCGACTCTGCCATCACGCACAGACCCATGGGAAGTTGCGGGCATTGTCGCCTTGGCACTGATCCTGAGCTTCCTCGCGACGCTTTATCCTGCGCTCAAGGCCTCCAGCACAGACCCGGTACAGGTGCTGCGTTATGAGTAATCTGACTGCAGCACCAATTGCCTCGCTCAAGGGTCTCAAACGCAGCTTCACCCAGGGTGAGCAAACGATAGAGGTTTTGCGCGGCGTTGACCTCGACATTATGCCGGGCGAGATTGTCGCATTGCTTGGTCCTTCTGGCTCGGGCAAATCGACGATGCTGCAAGCGGTTGGCCTGCTTGAGGGAGGGTTTGAGGGTTCAATCGCAATCGCGGGAATCGAGGCAAGCAAATTGCCAACCGACAAACGCACCGCTTTGCGGCGCGATCACCTTGGGTTTGTCTATCAATTCCACCACTTGCTGCCCGATTTTGATGCGCGCGAGAATGTCGTGATGCCGCAAATGATCTCTGGCGAGGAACGCGGAGCCGCTGAAGCACGCGCTGACAGCCTACTGACCTCACTCGGGCTGGAACACCGCCTGACACATAGGCCCAGCCAGCTTTCTGGCGGAGAACAGCAGCGCGTTGCAGTTGCGCGGGCGCTCGCTAACCAACCAACATTGGTGCTGGCTGACGAACCGACCGGAAACTTGGACGAGACCACCTCTGACCGTGTATTGGGGCAGTTCCTTGAGCTGGTGCGCGGCGAAGGCAGTGCGGCTCTGGTCGCGACGCATAATGAACGTTTGGCCGCCCGTATGGACCGGGTGGTGCGCTTGCATGATGGGGTGCTGGAATAGTGACATCTGGCGACGTCAGGCTGGCTTCTGTCGAACCCCGATGTCCCAAGCCAAATCGTCAAGTCACATGATTGTGGAAAGGAACTCGATATGCTGATGAATATTTCGAGCGCTTTGCTGTTGGTTTTGCAGGCGTCTGGCGCTGATGCCATTCAGCAGCCAGCCACACCTGCGGCCCCGCCGCCGAATTGCCAGACAGAAAAGCACGCTGGCTTCGATTTCTGGCTCGGGGAATGGGATGTTTACAGCGCCTCGGACCTTGAAACGAAGGTCGCCAACAGCCGTATTGAACGAAAGCACAATGGCTGCGCGGTGCTTGAAAACTGGATGCCCCTTTCCGGCGCGGGTGGGACAAGCCTGAACCATTACGACACCGCTGCTGGGCAATGGAAACAGAAATGGGTCGGCAGCGCACCGATTGCGGTCGAGTTTACCGGCGGTGTCGCGGATGGCGCGATGGTTCTGGTGGGTAATTGGCCATCGCCGACTGTTCCGCATTTGCTGATCCGCATGACCTTCACGCCGAAGGAAGATGGCAGCGTGCGGCAACACGGGGAAGCTTCACCCGATCACGGACTTACGTGGCAAACCAGCTTTGATCTTCTATATCGGCCGAAACCCAACACCGCTGACCAGGATGAACTATGACTACTATCGCCGATTTTAAGGTGATCACCAATCGCGGAGAGGAATTGGACCTTGCCGATAAGAAGGGGCAGGTGTTGCTGGTGGTCAATACGGCTAGCAAATGTGGCTTTACCCCGCAATATGACGGGCTTGAGGCGGTCTTTCAAAGATACAAAGACCAGGGCTTTGAAGTGCTTGGTTTTCCCTGCAATCAGTTTGGCGCGCAGGAGCCCGGTAATGCCGAGGAAATTCAGGAGTTTTGCAAACTCAACTTTGGAGTCACTTTCGCGCTGATGGAGAAGGTCGATGTCAATGGTTCGGACGCTTCACCGCTGTTCGACTGGATGAAAAAAGAGGCACGCGGGATCATGGGTACGACCGCGATCAAGTGGAACTTCACCAAGTTCCTGATCGATCGTGAGGGTAATGTTGTGAAGCGTTATGGCTCTTCCGATAAACCAGAGGCGATAGCGAAAGACATCGAAAAGCTACTGTAAAGCGCCTATTTCCAGTACCATCGCAGCGGCTTCGTCGACTCGCGCACCACTAGGCCCTTGGCCTCCAGATCAAGCTGGACGGTCTTAGCCCACCACCCGCAGGTCTTGCCTTGAGGGAAGAGTTCGTCACTCAAATGCGGTTTGACTGCCTTTCGGGTTTCGTCCTGGGTCAGGCCTGGCGATGATCGTGGCAGCGCTTGCTCGAAGGCCTGGCGCATATCCTGATATTTCGCCGCATTGACGCGCGATGTGCGCCCAGGAGTGTTGACGTTCTCAATCTCGATTTTGTCGCTCATTTTCACCTCCTGCGCTCGATATTAGCTTGCCCCCAGCTTTTCCCCAAGCGGGCGGCCTTTGTCACTTGAATGCGCGGGCCAGCACCGTAGCGTAGCAAGCATGGCATTTGCTCCGTTCATCCCGCTTCGCGTTCTATCGTCTTACTCAATGTTGGAGGGGGCGATTGATCCAAAAGGGATTGCAAAACTCGCCAAGGAACGCGGCTTTCCCGCAATAGCTATCTGCGACCGCAATGGCCTCTATGGTGCAGTGATGTTCGCCTCCGCCTGCAAGGCTGAGGGTGTGCAGCCGATCATCGGGACATTGCTGGGTGTTGCAAGGCCGAGCAATGATGAGCGTGAACGCACAATTGTGGATTACCTGCCGCTGTTTGCTCAGGACGAGGCGGGCTATGACAATCTGTGCCATCTTGTTTCAAAGGCGCACCTTGATCGCCCGCTGGAGCTGGATCCGCATGTCGGCATAGAAGAGCTCGAAGGTCGCACCGATGGCTTGATCGCCCTGACTGGCGCAGGCGAGGGCGCTCTCACCCGATTGCTAGCGGAAGAGCAGATCGAGGCAGCACATACGCTGTGCGATACTTGGCAGCGCTTGTTCCCGGAACGGCTCTATGTGGAGCTGGCACGCAATGGTGATGACGCGGCGGCGAAGGCGGAGGAGGCTCTTATCGAGCTGGCCTATGCCCGCGACCTGCCGCTGGTTGCGACAAACCCGTCCAACTTTGCCGATCCGCACATGCACAAGGCGCATGATGCGATGCTGTGTATTGCAAATTCGACTTATATCGAGAACGAGGATCGCCCAACCTCCAATGCGCAGGCCTTTGTCAAATCCGCGCCGATGATGGACGAGCTATTCGCCGACATACCAGAGGCGATGACGAACACACTCGTAGTGGCTCAACGCTGCGCCTTTGCCCCGCCGTATCGCGACCCGATCCTGCCCAGCCTCGCTGGCGATTTGGAGGGTGAGGCGAAAATGTTGGCGGAGGAATCGCTCGCAGGGTTGGTGGACCGCTTGAAGCCTTACTACCCGGAAGCCGTCCATGCTGAGCTTGTCGAAGCATTGCATTTCTCTTCGGCAAGATTGCTTAGAGAAGAAGTGCAGTCCTTCGATAAGCTCAGGACGAACGGAATTTGGGAGGATGTGCTCGAGTACAAAGAGCGCCTCGACTACGAGATCGACATAATCGTCAAAATGGGCTTTCCCGGCTACTTCCTGATCGTTGCCGACTTTATCAAATGGGCCAAAGACAATGGCATTCCGGTGGGTCCGGGGCGCGGCTCAGGCGCAGGGTCGATTGTGGCCTGGGCGCTGACCATCACCGATCTTGATCCGATCCAATTGGGTCTGCTGTTTGAACGCTTCCTCAATCCAGAACGCGTATCCATGCCGGACTTCGATATCGACTTCTGCGAAACCCGGCGGGGCGAGGTGATCCGCTATGTTCAGCAGAAATATGGCGATGATCACGTCGCCCAGATCATCACCTTTGGTAAGCTGAAGGCACGCGCGGTCCTGCGCGACTGCGGACGGATTTTGCAGATGAGCTATGGCCAGGTCGACCGCCTCTGCAAGATGGTGCCAAACCATCCGACCGATCCGTGGACATTGCCGCGCGCGCTTAATGGAGCGGCCGATTTCAAGGCGGAGTACACCAATGATAATGAGGTAAAGCGCCTGGTTGATCTGGCGATGCAGTTGGAGGGACTGCCGCGTAATTCCTCCACTCACGCGGCGGGTGTGGTGATTGGTGATCGGCCACTGGCGCAGTTGGTGCCGCTGTACCGTGATCCGCGCTCTGACATGCCGGTGACGCAGTTCGACATGAAACATGTTGAAAGTTCTGGCCTCGTCAAATTCGACTTCCTAGGGCTCAAGACCCTGTCGGTGCTTCGCAAGGCCGTCGACCTGCTGGAGTTGCGCGGGATCGCCATCGATCTTGGCGAGCTGCCGCTTGATGACACGGCGGTCTATGACCTTATGCAAGACGGCAACACAGTCGGTGTGTTCCAACTGGAATCGGAAGGCATGCGGCGCACGCTGAAAGCGGTGAAGCCTAGCAATTTCGGCGACATTATCGCACTCGTCTCGCTCTATCGCCCAGGCCCGATGGATAACATCCCGCTGTTTGGTCAGCGTAAGGCGGGCGAAGTCGCGATTGAATATCCGCATGAGAAACTGGAGGGCATTCTCGCCGAAACTTACGGCATTTTTGTCTATCAAGAACAAGTTATGCAGGCCGCGCAGATCCTGGCCGGATATTCACTCGGAGACGCGGATTTGCTGCGCCGGGCGATGGGCAAGAAGGTCCAGGCCGAGATGGACGCACAGCGCCAGCGCTTCGTTGACGGTTGCAAGACCTGCTCTGACATCGAAGCCAAACAGGCCAACGAATTGTTCGACTTGATCGACAAGTTCGCAGGCTACGGCTTCAACAAATCGCATGCAGCGGCCTATGCGTTGCTCGCCTATCAAACCGCATGGCTGAAGGCGCATTACCCAGAGGAATTCTACGCCGCCTCAATGTGTTTCGATCTGCATCAGTCGGAAAAGCTGTCGATCTTTGTCGATGATGCACGGCGCTATCCCACCGGTGATGAGGGTGGGATCACGGTTCTGCCGCCAGACATCAACCATTCCGAGGCGCGCTTTACAGTCGAGCAGACCGACAATGGGTACGGCGTGCGCTATGCGCTGGCCGGCATCCGTAATGTCGGTGAGAAGGCGATGGATGCGATTGTCGCGGAGCGCCAAGCGAGCGGGCCGTTTGAGAGCCTGCAAGACCTGTTCGACCGCCTGCCTCAGGGCAGCATGAACCGCCGCCAGCTGGAAGGTCTGGTTGGGGCAGGCGCGCTTGATTGCCTGGAGTCCAACCGCGCGGCGATCTTCGCCAATGCAGACATGTTGCTGGCGATTGCGGACGCGGCAGAGCGTGAGCGCTCCAGTGGGCAAGTAGCGCTGTTTGGCGGTGAGAATGCACCGCAAGAGGAACTGCGCCTTAAAGTGACCGAGGAATGGTCTCGCACAGAGCAAATGGCGAAGGAGCGCGAAAATTTCGGATTCTACTTTGCCGCCCATCCGGTTCAGCAATACCGCGAAGTTGCCTCGGCCAATGGCGCGCGAACGTATCAAAGTCTGATGGAGGCTGGTGCTCCACCTGGTGGGCGCGGAACCGCCGTCATCGCAGCGATGGTGGAGGGTATGAACAAGGCCCGGACCAAACGCGGCGGGGAATTTGTGCGCGCGGATTTCTCCGATTCGAGTGGGCAATTTTCGGCCGCCTGCTTTGAAGAAAGCCTAGTGCCAGAATTTGAGAAATGGGCGGCAGAGGGCGCGTGCCTGCTGTTATCCGTTGAGCTAGATTCGCCCAATCCCGGTGAACCACCGCGGCTGACGGTACGCGGTGCGAAGCCTCTCGCCAGCGTGAGCGGACGTACACTGATGATGATGCGCGCCGATGTGACCCGGGCTGAGGCGCTGAGCGAACTTAAACTGTCGCTCACCAAAGGTGAAGAGGCACCCGGAGAGGTTCTTGTGCGGTTGATCCTGGCTGACGGACAGGAGGCGCATATGCGCCTTGGACGCAGCTTCATTCTCGACGGTGATTTGGCCGAGCGGGTCGCCGATATCGAGGGGATTGAGAACGTTGAGCTGCAGCCGCTGCGAGGCCGCGCGAACCTAAAGCTCGTCGCTTAGGTCGTCTTTCGGCGGCCCATTTGCTTCTACAGGTCGCTCAAACACGGCGGTAAAACGTGCTACAATTAGCAGGATCGTTGGCAGCATCATGGTGTTCCAAACGTCTTTCCAATGCGCGTCTGGAATGGGCTGACGTCCAAGACTTTGTGTGGTTTGCGCATCCCACAGTTCGCCGAGCAGAGTGATCGCCAGCACCAGCGCCCACGGCTTTAAGCTCGCCGCTCGCCACCTCAGCAGCAGGCAGGAGCCAAGATAGACGGCAAGCGCCACATAAATGTGCAGCGCATCCTTCGCGAGGTTGGTGTTTTCAACCAGCCATAATTTTAACTGTGTGAACGTCTCTATCACTTGCGCGCCCCGGACTGATCGCTAGTCTCTATGAGCAAAGCCATGAACGGCAAACAACGAATTTGGGAGAGTGGATAAATGCTCGGAGCGATGCAAGACTGGACGATGCGGATCACACATGTGATCGATCACGCCGCGCGAGAATCTGGCACCCGCGAAATCGTAACACGCTGGGCAGATGGCAATGAGACCCGCACGAATTGGGCAGGCATTCGCGCTGATGCCTTGAAGATGGCACAGGCCCTCGAAGCGCTCGGTGTGAAGAAAGGCGATCGTGTCGCCAGTCTGGCGATGAACCACTCGCGCCATCTTGTTAGCTGGTACGGCGTCGCTGGGATGGGCGGGGTATTGCACACCGTGAACCCGCGACTGTTTGAGGATCAACTCGAATACATCGTCAATCACGCTGAAGACAAAGTGCTGCTGTACGATGCCGCCTTCCAGCCCATCGTCGACAAGATGCGCGACCGCTGGACCACGATTGAGCACTATGTTTGCTACGATCCAGCAGACGGTTTTGATGGTCACGCATTTGAGAGCTGGATCGGCGCGCAAGATGGCGAATACAATTGGGCCGAGGTGGGCGAGCGTGATCCGTGCATGCTGTGCTACACCTCTGGCACGACAGGCAATCCCAAGGGCGTACAGTATGAGCATCGCTCGACCGTGCTTCATGCTGTTGCCGGATTGCAGCCATCGACATTCAATTTCAGCAGTGCCTCGGTTATGTTGCCGGTGGTGCCGATGTTTCATGCGGCGAGTTGGGGCCTTCCCTATGCTGGCGCGATGGCGGGAATTAAATTCGTGTTCTCCGCAGTCAATGATCCAGCGGTTTTGCACGAGTTGATGCTGCGCGAGAAGGTGACTGACAGCGCTGGTGTGCCCACAGTATGGCTCGCCCATTTCCAATATTGCGACAAAGAAGGCATTGATCTGCCACCGCTGAAAGCCGCAACGATCGGCGGTTCTGCCTGTCCACGCTTTATGATCGAACGGCTGATGAAGAATGGCACACGGGTGCAGCACGCCTGGGGTATGACGGAAACGTCCCCAATCGGAACGGTTGGCGGACCAACCCATGATTGGGACGAGCTTACGTTTGAGCAAAAGGTTGATAAGACCGCAATGCAAGGTCGCCCGATCTTTGGCGTGGAACTGCGCACTGTCGATCTTGATGATATGGTCACCGAATTGCCGCGCGATGGCGTGGCTTCCGGTGCGTTACAAATTCGTGGTCCCTGGATTATTCGGCGCTATTTCAAAGGCGAACAGGATGCAGTCAACAACGAAGGGTGGTTCGACACGGGCGATGTCGGCATCATCCATCCCGATGGCACCCTTCAATTAACCGACCGCACCAAGGACGTGATCAAATCAGGCGGCGAATGGATTAGCTCGGTTGAGTTGGAGAACGCGGCGGTTGGCCATCCAGACATTGCAGAGGCTGCCTGCATTGGCATGCATCATCCGAAATGGGATGAGCGGCCCGTGCTGTTCGTCGTAAAGAACGAGGGCGCGGACCTCTCGAGTAACGATGTGCTAGAGCATCTCAAACCCCTGATCGCGAAATGGTGGATGCCCGATGCGGTCGAGTTTGTGGATGATATTCCGCACACGGCAACAGGTAAGATTTCCAAGAAGAACCTGCGCGACCGGTTCAGCGATTATAAGCTCGAAGGCGCTTAGGAGGCCGCCGCAATCGCTCGGCTGATCCTGCTGAACAAACCCTTTGGTGTCCTGTCGCAATTTAGCGGCGGCAAGGAAGGCGTTCAAGACACGCTGGCGCATCTGATCGATATGCCGGCGGTCTACCCTGCTGGGCGTCTGGACAAGGATAGCGAAGGGCTGTTGCTGCTGACCGATGATGGCCGATTACAGTCCCAGATAGCCGAGCCGCGCTATAAGACGGAAAAGACCTATCTTGCGCAGGTCGAAGGTGAGCCAGAGACGCAAGCGCTGGAGGCGCTGCGACGTGGCGTGAAGCTGAAAGACGGTATGACTAAACCGGCCAAAGCAGCGAGGATTGACTTACCTGAGTTGTGGGATCGCGATCCGCCGATCCGCTTCCGCAAGAATGTGCCAGATGCTTGGATTTCTCTGAGCATATCGGAAGGGAAGAACCGGCAAGTGCGGCGCATGACAGCCGCCGTGGGCCTTCCGACCTTGCGCTTAGTGCGCTGGAGTGTCGGAGATTGGTCAGTTGAGGGATTGTCGCCCGGTGAATGGCGCGAAATTGCAGTTTGAGGAGCCAAGTTGATGACAAACTATATCGATCCCAGTCCGAATAATTTTCAGGCATTCAAGGATCTGCCACGCGATGAGCCGATCCATATGCTCAACCTGCTGCGCTATCGCGACATTGCCGAGTATCCTGAAGGACATGAGCGTCACGGCAATGGTTGGAGCGGACGGCGGGCCTATAAAGAATATGGCGCGACCAGCGGTCCAATTTTTCGCCGGGTTGGCGGGTCGATTGTTTGGCGCGGCGCATTTCAAACCATGGTCACTGGGCCGGAGCCGGATGACAAGGTGTGGCACGATGGCTTTGTCGCGCAATACCCGAATAGCGGGGCGTTCTTCCAAATGATCAAAGACCCGAACTATCAACTGGCCGTTGTGAATCGCAGCGCCGCCCTGATCGACAGCCGATTGATGCGATTTAAGCCGGGCGAGGGCGGGGACGTGTTTGGATGATGGTTCTCTGGCGAAACTGCGTTTTCAGTCATACGTCGAAAGCGGACAAAAAAAGGGAAAGTTAACCCAATGGTCCAAGGCTTTCTTAGCCAATCGGTTTAATCGGTTGGGAAAGCCATCGGCCTAACGTGGATGCCTAGTCTAATCTAAGGATCCCGAGGTAAGGCCATGATCAAACTGTCAAAACATCTGTGCATTCTTGCTGGGCTCTTTTCAAGCAGTGCAGCACTCGCCAGTGATTCTGGCTGGATGATTTCTGAGACAGATGGGCAGGTTTCGATCACCCGCGATGCTAAGGCACTCTATGCCGCCAAGGGCACACGTTTGGAAATCGGCGATGTGGTGCGCACCAGCGAAGGTGGCCGCGCAGTGTTGGTTCGCGGGGAAGAATTCTACATCGTCTCGCCCAAGGCTCAGGTCCGCATTAAGAAGGCTGAAGAGCAAGGCGTCGCTGCACAAGTGTTCCAATACTTCGGCGAAAAAGTGCTTGGAATGGAGCGCAAGTCCAAAGGAACGCCTGGTACGAAACAGCCAGTGCTTGCCGCTGTTGTGAAGGGTTATGGTGACAAGCCAGAAAAGCCTGACCTTAAGGATTTCGACGCATCAATGCACACCCTTAATCCAAGCGAGTAACAGGCGCGAGGGTGCTATTTCTCGGTTAGCCGAGGCATCAGTTCCACGAAATTGCAGGGGCGATTGCGGTTATCCAATTGCTCGCTGAGGATCCCGTCCCAGCCATCCTTCACCGCGCCGTTTGAACCGGGCAGGGCGAAGATATAGGTGCCGCGTGCCACAACCGCGCAGGCGCGCGATTGGACTGTGCTGGTGCCGATGGTCTTGAAACTAAGCCAACGAAACAATTCGCCAAATCCGGGAATGTCTCGCGCGTCTTCGATCCGGGACAGCGCCTCTGGCGTAACATCACGCCCGGTCAGGCCAGTCCCGCCGGTGCTGACGATCGCATCAATATCGGGATCATCAATCCAAGCATTGAATTGATCAACCAGAGTGCTTGCATCGTCTTTGATGATCTCTCGCGCAGCCAACGAGTGGCCCTTCGCGCTGACTCGCGCGGCGAGAATATCGCCCGACGTGTCGGTTTCTGGGGTCCGCGTATCGGAAACGGTTAGGACGGCAATATTGATCGGGGTGAATGGTTTCGCCTCATCAATGGCCATCGCGCTTTACCTTTCCAAACGTGCAGAGCGCCCCATAGACATTTGCGGAAACTCTGGCCAGCGCCCTTCGGCGAGAGCCCGGCGACTTGGCGAAGAAACTCCCGCAGCGCGCTCATACATCCAGTAATTGCGCATCACGATCGCGACATAGCCACGCGTTTCCCAATAGGGGATCGATTCCATGTAGAGCAGCGGATCATCATAATCGCGCACTTCACTGTTCCACCGACTGATCGGCGTAAGCCCTGCGTTATAAGCAGCCATGATCTTTGGAAGTTTGCCCTCGGTGGCGTAGCTGTCGCGCAGCATCTCCAGATGGCGCTGTCCATAAGCGAGGTTGACCTCTGGATTGTTGAGATCGGCATAGCTCGCGCCAAGGTTCAGGCGGCGATTGTGATCACGCGCCGTTCCGGGCATGATCTGCATCAGCCCGCGCGCATTGGCTGGGCTAACCGCGCCAGCGCGGAAATTTGATTCCTGCAAAGCGTGAGCAAAGGCGAGGGCGGGATCAACCGTCCAGCCTGTCGCCGGTTGCCAGCGGGCCACGGGATAACGCAATGATGGGTCAGAGCGCATGCCGCGCGGGGCGTTGTGCGCCATGAACAATTGCGTTGATGGCATGCCAAGCTCACGGGCAAAGCGCGCCAGCAGAGGAAATTCGTTCGGATTGCCGATCCGCGCCTGATGGCGCAGCACTTCATCGGCCAGCACGGGACGGCCAATCTCGTTTAGCGCGGCTGCGATGCGCGGATTGGTGCTTCGTTGCAGAACGCTCCAGTCATCCCGCGTGAAAGGCGCCGGCTTGGCGCTATCGGGCACCTTCACGCCCAATTGCTCACCCGCCAGCAGGCCATAGAGCGTCTCATCATGGCGCGCGGCGGCGCTAAGGTGGCGCTGGGCCTGGCCTGGCTCGCGGCAGCGGACCAGCGAGCGATGCGCCCAATAATGCGCCGCAGCGGTCAGTTCTACATTGGAGGATCGATCAGCGGCGCGGGCAAAGCTCTCACTCGCTAGCGCGCAAAAACCCTGGCGCCATGCGGCTAGGCCAGCGACCCATTCACCTTCGGCAACCCAAGCGCCGGAACCTTCCGAGACAGTTTCGGCCAGGGCCTGCGCCGAGGTGTCATCATTCTCGATGTAATAACTCCACGCGACCTTCTGACGCCATTCTGCTCGCGCAGCAGAGCTGAGCTGCGGGTCGACCTCAATCAACAGGCTGTGCGCGCCCGCCGGATCATCGTTCTTTATACGGTCGAGGATCGCCGACTTGGTGCTGGATGGCATTGTGCCATCATTCACCGGACGCGGACGGATCCGCTTTGATGCATATGGTTGCCGGCTAAACCGCTGAGCCTGAGGTAAATAGGGCAGGTTTTCGACACCGCGCTTTGCGCCCATCCGCCCAAGCTGTGCCGCCTGAGGCAGGTTCACACCATCGTCGAACCAGCGGGCAATCCGCTCCGCCTCAATCTTTGGGCTTTTGGCATGGGTGTAATATTCGGCGCGCGCGATCTGGTGCAGCAATCCGCCCCGGCGCTGGGCCAACATGCCTTCAACACGCTCCCACTGCTGCGCGTCAATCGCACCAAACAGGTCAGAATAAAACGCGCGCTCATTTGCCGACAGGACAGTTGGCACAGCCTCGCTGCGCCCATTCGAGCTCGCATCGTAATGCGCAACCATGCTGCCCGCTTGCGCCAAAGCGACGCTCGGCGTGGCAAGTGCGGCGGCGAATGAAGCGGCCAATATTACTGGCCTAAGGCTTTTCGCCATCACCGATTTGCCGACCATTCAATCCATCTCCGCCAAAAACGCGCTTTCAGCCTTGGGCTTGCCATCAGGCTTTCCAGACTTTCGCTAACAAGAAGCTTAGTTAATGGCTCACTAGGGTTGTTTTCTGGTGCAGATGTGTGGTTACTTTTTTGTGAATTGATTGCGTCTTGCGCCGCTGCGTGGCCCAAAAGCGGCGGGATGTTTGAACCGAGCGCCAAAACCTTTTCTGGTGCGGCCAATTTAATGTGCAGGGCCAAGACCTCTGCCATTCCCGCATGAGCCAAAGCGGCAGTGTCGGCCATGGGTGTAGGCCGGGTGAGGGCGGAGGCGAAGTAGACCTCATCCTGTGTAAAGCCCATTGCGGCCAGCATATTGGCGAGCAATCGCCCCTGCGGCCCGGATAGCAATTGTTCGCTGTCGTCATCCTCTGGCGCGAGCACCAGCACCATTAGCTTCGCGCCGCTCTTCCCGCGTGGCGGCACGCGGCCGCGCGGGCCAATCGGATCGAGACCCGGCGCATTCAGCCACCATTCTTGGAATGCCGCTAGGTCGCTCGGTGCGTCCTGGCCCAGTAAATCGCCCTTCGGTCCAAGAGTTTTTTGCGGATCGCTGATTTCGGCCTTTTGCGAAGTCCCACCCGATTTTTGCGGCTTCTTCGCCTTAGCACCGTCGCCTGGCTCTGCCTCACGTTCTGGCTTCGCAAGCCAATCCGTAACGTCATCGGCAAAGTCGATGTCCACGCCGGCCGCGCGCCACCAATCAAGGGCAGCAACAAATTCTCGGGACAAAGGCGGAGCGGGGGCGGACATACTGTTAATCGGAGGTCTTGACCTTAGCCGTGGCAGTTAGCAAGTGGGTAGGCACGCAAACTCTAGGATTATTCGGGGATCAAATAGGCTCATGAGCGAACGGGAATCAATGCCATGTGACGTCGTTATTGTCGGCGGCGGTCCAGCGGGCCTCTCTGCGGCAATTCGGCTGAAGCAGATCAATGAAGAGCTTGAGGTTGTAGTCCTTGAAAAGGGCTCCGAAATTGGCGCGCATATTTTGTCTGGCGCGGTGGTTGATCCAAAGGCCCTGGCTGAGCTGCTGCCGGAATGGCGCGATATGGATTGCCCAATGGCAGAAACACCAGTGACCGATAACTGGCACTGGGTTCTGTCAAAAAACGGCAAAACATCGATCCCGCATCTCGTAATGCCGCCCCTAATGAGCAATCACGGTTGCTATACCGGTTCGCTGGGCAATATGACCCGCTGGCTGGGTGAGCAAGCCGAAGCGCTGGGTGTGATGGTCTTTCCCGGCTTCCCCGCGAATGAAGTGATGTTTGATGACAAGGGTGCGGTGCGCGGTGTCATCACTCAGGACATGGGCATCGCCGAGGATGGTTCACAAAAGCCCGACTATCAGCCTGGCATGGAGATCGAGGCCAAATACACCCTGTTTGCAGAGGGCGCGCGCGGATCGCTGACCAAGCAAATGAAGGCGAAATACGACCTTGAGGCCAATTGCGAGCCGCAGGTTTACGGCCTTGGCATCAAGGAATTGTGGGACATTGAGCCGGGCAAGCACGTCCCGGGCCGCGTCATTCACACGCAAGGCTGGCCGCTCAACGAAAGCGGCACATGGGGCGGCGGTTTCTTCTATCACCAGGCGAACAATCAGGTCGCGATCGGCTTTGTCACCGCGCTGGATTACAAGAACCCATGGGTCTCGCCCTATCAGGAATTCCAACGTTGGAAGACGCACCCAGAGATCAAAGCGATCCTCGAAGGCGGCAGCCGCGTTGCTTACGGTGCGCGCGTCATCAACGAAGGCGGTTGGCAGTCGGTGCCAAAGCTCGCCTTCCCAGTGCGGCGCGTTGATTGGCTGTGCAGCTGGCTTTGTAAACGTACCCCGCATCAAGGGCAGCCACACCGCCATGAAGAGCGGGATGCTGTGCGCGGAGGCCATCGCCGCAGAGATCGAAGGGCACGAAAGCCAGCCAGAGCTTCAAGGTTATGAACCCGCTGTCCGTTCCAGTTGGATTGCGGACGAACTTAAGAAGGTTCAGAATGCGGAGCCTGCCGTTGCCAAATACGGCGATGATCTCGGCACTATTCTGGGCGGGATCGACATGTGGATGCGCACGCTCAAGATTGGCCTGCCGATCAGCATGAAGCACCATGCCGACTACACCATGACCGGGCGCGCGGATCTCTATCCAAAGATCGACTATCCGAAGCCCGATGGCGTGATCAGCTTTGACCGCCTGACCAATGTCGCCTTCAGCTTCACCAATCACGCAGAGGACCAACCGGTTCACCTGCAATTGGGTGATGCGGACCTGCAAAAGGCGAGCGAATTTGACGTCTTCGGCGGTCCTTCAAACCGGTATTGTCCGGCGGGCGTCTATGAGTGGATCGAAGAAGAAGGCAAGGAGCCCAAATTCCAGATCAACTCGCAAAACTGCGTCCACTGCAAGACCTGCGACATCAAAGACCCGAACCAGAACATCAACTGGGTCACACCAGAAGGTGGCGGCGGTCCGAACTATCCGAATATGTGATGGCGGAAGGGGATGAGACTGGGGTGGCACCCGAAGTAATCGAATACCGGATCAGAGCACAGATAGTATGGTATCTCGAAACTGCATCTTCGCCCGATGAGCAAAGAGAATACGAAAAGAACATTATCGAGGCAAAGTCGCCTGGCTTGGTCCCAGCCGAAATGATCGAGCAGTGGGCCGATTGGGTATTAACCAAAGGTCATGACTACAAAACGGTTTTAATTGATCGGTATTCCGAGCCAGTGTTCTCCAAGGCAGAGCAACAAGCAATTTTGGATTTCCACGAAGTCTGGAATGAGACAGCCGATACCACACCTGATCCATTGCCTTGGACCATTGAGGACCTGATCGGTACCCCCGAATGGGATCGGTTTGTTATGGAGGCTAAGAAAGCACTTGCTGTTTTCATGCGTCGTGGACATTTGCTCGATCAAGCAAAGTTCGACAACGAATGAAGGAAACCGCCTACGCCAAGATCAACCTCGCGCTGCATGTCCGCAGCCGCAGGGACGATGGCTATCACAAGCTTGAGACATTGTTCGCTTTTGTCGATGCGGGCGACACGCTAACGGCGCGCGATGCCGAGCAGGACAGCGTCCAAACAATCGGCGAATTTGCGGGCGGGATCGACAATCCGATGGATAATCTCGTGACGAAGGCTCTTGGCCTGCTGCCGCGCGCAGAGGGTCTTGCTATCACGCTGGAGAAGAACCTTCCCGTCGCCGCTGGCCTTGGCGGAGGCTCCGCCGATGCGGGTGCGCTGTTCCGCATTGTTGAGCAAACACATGGCCTGCCAGATGATTGGATGGAGCGCGCCACAAAGCTTGGCGCGGATGTACCATGCTGCGTGAGGAGTGAGACCGTAGTGGGCCGGGGCACTGGCACCGAATTGGAGCCAATCGAAAGCGATCTTACGGGCACGCCAGTCCTACTCGTCAATCCGCGCGTGCCCCTATCAACCGGCCCGGTGTTCGAAGCGTGGGACGGGGTCGATCGCGGCGCCTTGCCCTCAGGGATAGCTCGCGAAATCGCGCTGTCTGGCCGCAATGACCTGACCCAGCCAGCGATCAGCATATGCCCAGCAATCGGCACTGTCTTGGACGCGCTGGACGCCACAAACGCTTGGCTCACCCGCATGTCCGGCTCCGGCGCGACGTGTTTTGCGCTCTACGATAGTGAGGCCGCGCGCAATGCAGCGCAAGTGACTATCACACAAAGCCACCCGGATTGGTGGCAATTGGCGGGCAAACTGCGATGATCTCTCCCATGATTGATGAGAATCCCTTCCGGCAAATGGGCGAGCCGACGCGCGGCGGGATCGTCTGTGTCGCAGACCATGCCTCAAACTTCGTGCCAGAAGACGTCCCGCTCGGCATTCCAGACGCGCTGCTGGAAAAGCATATTGCAATCGACATTGGCGTGCACGGCGTGGCCGTTCGCATGGCCCGCGAGCACGGCATTGCCGCGCATCTCGCCACTGTCAGTCGCCTCGTCACCGATCTTCACCGAGAAGAAGACCATCCCGGCGTGGTGCCGACAGAAAGCGACGGTCACCTGATCCCCGGCAATATCGGCGCCGATGTGGAGGGGCGGTTAGAGCGGTTTCACAGGCCCTATCACGCCGCGCTCGGCGATTGGCTCGATGAAGTCGCGCCCAAGCTGATCATTTCGCTGCACAGTTTCACACCGCAGTTGGAATCGCGCAGCGAAGACCGCCCTTGGGAAATCGCGCTGCTCTACAACCAGGACGACCGCGCGGCGCGCCATGCAATCCGCCTGTTTGGCGAGCAGGGCTTAAACGTCGGCGATAACGAGCCCTATTCCGGGCGCGAACTCAACGCCACGATGAACCGTCACGCGGAGGCGCATGGACGCTATTATTGCGCAATCGAGGTCCGCCAAGACCTGATCGCGACGCGCGTGGAGCAATCACGTTGGGCAGCAATGATCGCAGATGTGTGCGGAAGGGTTGCACTCGCGCTCGACTAGCGGCAGTGGAGCTTCATCAGAGCTTCAATTTGAGAAATATTATGTCTTCGCGCTTCGATAAAACGAAACTTCCCAGTCGTCACGTCTCGGTCGGGCCAGAGCGTGCCCCGCACCGTTCCTATTATTATGCGATGGGGATGAGCGAGGAAGAGATCGCGCGACCGTTTGTGGCGATTGCAAGTGCGGGCAATGACAGCGCGCCGTGCAACACCACGCTCGATCCGCAGGCGAATATTTGCCGCGAGGGCGTGATCGAGAACGGCGGAACGCCGCGCCGTTTCAACACGATCACAGTTACCGATGGCATTGCGATGGGTCATCAGGGCATGAAAAGCTCTCTGATCAGCCGTGAGATTATCGCAGATTCGGTCGAGGTCTCCGTGCGCGGGCATTGTTATGACGCGCTGGTTGGCTTTGCTGGCTGCGACAAGAGCCTGCCCGGCATGATGATGTCAATGCTGCGCCTCAATGTGCCGAGTATCTTTGTTTATGGCGGCTCCATCCTGCCCGGTACGCACCACGGCAAAGACGTGAATGTTAAGGACGTGTTCGAGGCCGTTGGGCAATACGCAGCGGGGAATTGCCCTCTCAAAGAATTGGTCGCACTGGAAAAGGTCGCTTGTCCTGGCCACGGCGCTTGCGGCGGACAATTCACCGCCAACACCATGGCCTGCGTCGGCGAGGCGATCGGATTGTCCCTGCCAAACAGCAATATGACGCCGGCTCCGTATAAATCGCGCGAAGAAATTGCGCGGGCTGCGGGTGTCCAGGTGATGAACCTGCTGGAGCTGAATTTGCGACCCCGCGACATTTGCACTCGGGAAGCGTTTGAGAATGCAGCACGTGTGGTGGCGGCGACTGGTGGTTCAACCAATGCGGCGCTGCATCTGCCTGCGATGGCTAGTGAAGCGGGCATTGAATTCGACCTGTTCGATGTCGCGGAGATATTTAAATCAACGCCTTACATCGCCGACCTGCAGCCTGGCGGGCAATATGTCGCCAAGGACATGCATAAAGCGGGTGGTATCTACATGGGCATGAAAACCCTGCTCGATGGCGGTTTCCTAAACCCCAACCTGATGACCGTGACCGGTAAGACCTTGGGCGAGAATATCGAAGAGGTCACCTGGAACCCCGATCAGAAGGTGTTTTACGAGGTAGCCGAGCCAATCACCCCTACGGGCGGCGTGGTAGGCTTGAAAGGATCGCTTGCTCCCGATGGCGCAATTGTGAAGGTCGCGGGGATGGAGCGGTTGCAATTCACCGGCTCTGCGCGCGTTTTCGATTGCGAGGAAGACGCCTTCGCCGCCGTTGAGGCGCGTGACATTGCCGAGGGCAGCGTGATCATCATTCGGTATGAAGGACCGAAGGGCGGGCCGGGCATGCGCGAAATGCTCTCCACTACTGCGGCGCTTTATGGGCAGGGAATGGGCGAGAAAGTCGCGCTCATCACCGATGGCCGCTTCTCCGGCGCAACACGAGGCTTCTGCATCGGCCATGTCGGACCAGAGGCGGCGGATTGCGGACCGATCGCCTTGGTTGAAGATGGCGACGAGATCGTGATCGATGCGGAGAACGGCACGATCGATCTCAATGTCGGCGAGGACGTGTTGGCCGAGCGGCGCAAGGCCTGGCAGCCGCGCACCAATGATTATCAGGCGGGCGCATTGTGGCGCTATGCTCAGAATGTCGGTCCTGCTAGCAAAGGCGCGCTCACTCATCCAGGAGCAGCAAAGGAAACTCATGTATTTGCGGATATCTAACGCTGGGCTGATCGCACTCCTCACGAGCGGCGTGCTCGCTGGGTGCGGCGCAGAGCCTGCCAGCACACCGCATGGCAGCGATGTTGATTGCGCGATAGGCCCGGGCGCGGATTATTCAACCGTCTGCACTTTGGAGCAGGCCGCGGATGAGAGCGGCGCGTTCTTCCTGATCCACCACCCTGATGGCGGGTTTCGCCGGGTCAAACATGATGCAGCCACCGGCGATCTTGCCGCGATGGACGGGGCAGATATGCTCCAGGATCGCAGCCTTGATCCGGCCAAGGTGCGCGAGTTCGTAATCGGCGAAGACCGCTATTTGATCCCGGCGGAGATGCTGGCCAGCGCACCAGAGTGAGTGATCGCCAGGTTCTCACCGCCGCCCAAATGCAGGCCGCTGAACAGGCGATTTTCGATACAGGTGTAAGTGTTGATGAATTAATGGCTGTCGCTGCTGGCGGCGCGGCGGAATGGGTCCGGCGTATTGCTGCGGGCAGGGCGGCGACCGTGCTGTGCGGACCAGGCAACAATGGCGGCGATGGGTACGTAATCGCAGAGATTTTGCGTCAAACGGATTTGCAGGTGATGGTGGTGGCACCGCTCACCCCGACCACTGATGCTGCCAAGAACGCCCGCGCTGGTTTCAAAGGCGAAATACTCACATCCAGCGGCGCGGCGGTGGGTAGCGTCTTCGTCGACTGTCTGTTCGGCTCCGGCCTATCGCGAGAGCTTTCAGCCGAACATGCGTTGCTGCTGCGTGATCTGGCTGAGCGCCACGATTTCAGGATCGCAGTCGACCTGCCATCCGGAGTGCACTCCGATACGGGTGCGGTCCTAGCTCAATCGCTTCCCAGTTATGACATTACGTTGGCATTGGGCGCTTGGAAATTCGCGCATTGGCGGTTGCCAGCCCGTGAGGCGATGGGACAAAAACTGCTGGTGCCGATTGGCATTTCGGCGGTCGAGGGCGTGGCTCAATTGGTTGGCCGCCCGGCCATTAAAGCTCCGGCAAACGACGCCCATAAGTACACCCGCGGAATGTGCGCGATCGTGGGCGGGGAGATGCCGGGCGCCGCGCTGCTTGCGAGTAAGGCCGCGATGCGCGCCGGGGCGGGATATGTGCGACTGTTCAACCAGGAACCCTTGGCTGGTGCCCCCGCCGGATTGGTGGTTGATCCGATGCCACTCAAGGTGGCGCAGGACGACAAGCGGATAAAGGCGATGTTGATCGGTCCGGGATTGGGTCGTCACGAGGGCGCGATCAAGGACCTAGAAACAGCCTACAAGCATGGTTGTGACTTGGTCCTGGACGCCGACGCTCTGAGAATCTTGCCGGTGCATCTGATTGATGATTGCGCCAATGTCCTGGCGACCCCGCACGATGGGGAACTGGACGCTCTGTGTCAGACGTTCGCTGTGATCGCAGAAGGGCGCCAAGACCGCGCTCAGGCTGTTGCAGCGGCAAGCGGCATGGTGATCCTAGCCAAAGGCCCAGAGACAGTGATCGCCGCACCTGATGGCCGTTTAGCGTTGGCACCGCACGCCTCCAGCTGGCTGTCAGTAGCGGGAACGGGCGATGTGCTCGCAGGGATCGCGGTCAGCCGAATGGCAACAGGCCGCGATGCATTCACTGCGGCCTGCGAAGCAGTGTGGCTTCACGGCGCGGCTGCGCGTATGTGCGGCGCGGCATTTACGGCTGATGATCTGGCCGATGCCGTCAGCGGGGCAATGAGTGAAGCGTGTGAGTGAAAAGTTTGAGTGATTCTGAGGCAATGGAGATCGTCAGGCTAGCGGCCAAGGGCGATGGAGCGAGCGCAGACGGCCGCCATGCGCCGGGTGCGTTGCCTGGAGACGTAGTCGCCAATGATGGCACTGTCACGCGCGGCCCGCATCACGTTACTCCGCCTTGCCAGCATTTTGACCGCTGCGGCGGGTGCCAATTGCAGCATGCCGATGAAGAGAGCTTGACGGAATTCGTGCGCTCCCGAGTGGCCAATGCGGCCGAGGGGCAAGGGCTGGAGCCCCGCGAGCTGATGCCAGTGCATCTCTCACCGCCGCAAAGCCGCCGCCGCGCAACATTGCATGCCTTGCGCAAGCATCGGCGCGCATTACTCGGCTTTCGCGAGGCAGGATCGCATAAGATCGTAGATCTCAAGGAATGCCCGGTTCTGCTCCCTGAACTGGCAGCGATGATCGTGCCATTGCGCGCCTTTATCGCCGAGCATGGCAGCAAGGCTCCGGTCGATATCGTACTCGCCTGGACCGATCAGGGCGTTGATTGCAGCCTCACCAATATCACTTTGGAAGGGTTGGAGGCGACAGAGGCAGCACTCGATTTCGCGCGCGATCAAGGTCTTGCTCGGCTTTCGATAGATCAGGGATACGGCGCTGAAACCGTGTGGGAGCCTCAACCCATCAGCATCACATTATCGGGTCTGCCCGTGCCCATGCCTGCGGGCGCTTTTCTGCAAGCGACCCGCGATGCGGAGACGCGCATGCTCAACGATGCGTCGGATTGGCTGGAGGGCTGCGGCGTGGTCGCTGATCTGTTCTCTGGCCTCGGTACATTTGCCTTTGGCTTGGCACAGGGGCGCAAGGTCTTGGCCGTAGAGGCGGATCAAGCGGCTCATCTGGCTTGCAAATCTGCTGCTGCGCGCGGTCAGCGAGAAGTTCATGCGATGCACCGCGACCTCTTTCGAAACCCGCTCGACGCTAAGGAAATCAGCAAGTTCGCCGCCGTTTTGCTTGATCCGCCGAGGGCCGGTGCACGCGAACAAATCGGCCAAATCGCGCAAAGCACGATTGAACGGGTCGTCTATGTCAGCTGCAACCCATCAAGTTGGGCACGTGATGCCGCACGCTTAGTGGAAGCGGGGTTCACACTGGAGAAACTGCGCCCGGTGGGGCAGTTCCGCTGGTCAACACATGTTGAGTTGGTGAGCCTGTTTACTCGGGAGTAGGTTAGGCGCGCAGTCCAGCAAGTATCTGGGCGCGCAGCCAGTCGGCAGCATGCGCCTCAACATAGGAATGTCCTGCCCCTTCACAGGTCGCAATCCGAGGGTCATCTGCTACCCAATTGGCGGCAAAAGCCTGGGCCGTGCGGTCGCTGCTAGCGAGCAGAATGCGTACCTGGCCGGAAAAGCCAGCAAGTCCGGCCTGCATTTCGGCAGCTAAACTTGTCGGCTCAGGCGCTGAACGTAGCGATCCAGTCAACCCGCGCGCCAGCTTGCGCAGATCAACGCCCCCACGCAGAAAGCGTATAATCTCACGCGGATTTTTGAGTTTTTCAGCGTAACGAGCGCGGATCGCATCGGGTGGAGGCAAATCCGTCGCTTCGTTGCCTTCAATCGTCCAGGGGTTGGACAGGATCAAACCGTCACAACCCGCACCGTTTGCCAGCATTAGGGCCGAGGCCGCATCGCAATTGCCAAAGGCAATGATCCGCTCAACTTGTGGCGCTATTGCTCGAAAGGCTTCGATGGCAGTGCGAATATCTTGTTCTGATTTGCGGAAACCGCGATTTTCACCCTCGCTATCCCCGATCCCGCGCCGGTCAAAGCGGAACACGGGGAAGCCAGCCTTAGCAATCTCTGCGGCTAACCGCGCCTGGCCGGAAAATGCACCTGCGCGAATTTCATTGCCGCCGCTGACGATCAACATACCCGTTGTGCCGGGCGCAGTGTCCAACGTGCCCGCGCATTTGAGCGTTCCGCAGCCATAATCCATATGCAGCCGGGTCATGGTGCGACCAGTTCTTCAGCAAGCAGCGTGGCGAGAGCGACGGCTTGTTCCGGGTCTTCATCCGGTTCGGCACGCAGCCATAGCCCGCGCCCGCCTAGTTCGCTTTGCGTGATTTCGGTCAGGCTACCGATGGAAACTTCATCCGCCTGCTCCAATTCACGCACCAATTGTGCGCCCAAATCCCAGCCCGCCAAAACCATGCCGCTTTCGCGTCCACTTTGCATCAATGTGTCGGAGCTTTCATCAGCCCCATCTTCGCGAGCGGCGATCACTTGCGCACGGATCATACTGCGCAGCTGCTTTGCGCCCGTTTGCGGGACATAGGCCCAACCGGGAAGGCTAGGCGGCGCAAACATCACGCCCGCCCGAAAGGTCAGCACATGGGTCGCCTCGCAATGGCTTGCAGCGGCGCCCATCGCCGCCTGCCATGCGCCCACGCTCTGCTGTGCCAATGGGGCAGTGCTCTCGTTCCAACCGGGCAGATCGGGCATGGCTGAACCAATTTCCAGATCATTGAGCAAACGCATCACTTCAATGATTTGCCTGCGGAACTTGTTGTGTTCGTCGAATAGCGGCGGGATCACAAGAACGCACGGGCGCCCAGCATGCTCAAATTTCGCCAGCATTTCTTCTGAGATTTTGCCGCTTGGATGCGGGCAGGGCCAGTGAGTGAGCACGCGCCCGATCAGCCTTCGATGATCTTGGCCTCGGCAAAGGCGAGCAGCCCGCCATAGGTTTCAAGCATTTCACCATCGACGTCGTCATCCTCGATAACAATGTCGAGCCTGTCTTCCATCTCGGTCAGCAGGCCCGCAACCGCCATCAGAATCGAGTTCTGGCAAGTCGCCGAACAGGCCGGTTTCCGGTGTGAATTCGTTCACGCTCTCAGCGTCCAACCCCAGCACATCGGCGATGATCGCCTTGAGATCACGGTCAATCGCCCCACGGCTTTTGCCGAGGCCCGACATATCCGTCTGCTCTGATGCGGTTGCCGAATTGTCGGTGACCGGATTGCTACTCATGCGCCCCTCGTTTGCCGGAATTTCGCGAGTTTCTACTGATACGGGCGCTCGCCTTAGCTCTGCACCTCTCGCTTCGCAAGTCACCCGGTGCTTTGACGAATGAGCCGCTTGGCCAGTGCAGGCCAGGCCTTGGGCTGGCGCGGATCGAGGCAATCAATTCGGTAGCGATGGCGGGTCTCGCCCATCCAATCCGCTTTGTAGGGCTGATCACCGGTTCCAAAATCGACCAATTGGACGTGGTCCTGGTCGATGACCCGTTCAAACAAGGCAGCAGTCAATGTGGTGCCTGCGGAGAGATGCTTATGACTCTCTAGATGCGCGAGCTTGTGGATGTATGCACGGCCATTTTCAACCGTCCAGCATTGTGCAGCGACCGCCGTCTCGCCTTCATAGGCAAGGCCTAGGCGTAAGCGCCTTTCGGCTCCCTCAGCGTGTGCAAATTTACGCAGCATCGCGGGTTCGTCTTCCTCAGGCTTCCAACTGGCGGCGTAAATTGCCTCATAATTGTTCCATGCAGCCTCATCGAACGTGTCGAGGATCTGGGTGCGCACCTTTTTCGCCTTACGCTTCAGCGTCGTGCGCATCTTGCCAGGCCGCTCGGCCCAATACTCCGCAAAACTGCGCCCATTAACCTTCAATATGTGGTTGAGGTCGCATGCCTCGCTCACAACGCTCCACCCGGCAGCCTTGAATGCCTTTGCAAGCCGAGTGGCCGAGCCATTTTCGTCGGGTACAGGCTCCAGCGTTACGCGGTGGCCGCGCGTCTTTAGGTTGCGCGCAATTTCCAGCAGCAGACGGTCGCCAAGATCACCAGGCGGAGCCAGTTCGCGCCACGTGAAGTTGTACCAATTACGCATTGGAGTGAGGTGGCCTGTGCCTGCTTTTAGGGCCAAGGCTGCGCTGCGATCACCTTCTTTCGCAATCACGATCAGCGGCTTAAGACCGGTTTCAGCCAAGAGACCAAACCATTCCGCGCGCTCAAATGGCGAGGTCACCGCGCCATCATCCGCTTGATGACATAGGTCATGCAAGACGTTAACGGTATCATGGTAACTCACGGTGATCACTCGATCGTGCCCCTTCGGAAATTGTCATGCCAAGCACCTTAGACGAGACAGCCAAACCGCTCGACCACATTGCCGAACGCGGCGTGGAATGTGGCCGCGCTGATGCGCCTGCTCTGGTGCTTCGTGACCGGACGTTTAACCATGAGGAGTTAAGACAGCGTGTCGCTGTCTTGGCGGGATGGCTTAAGAGCATTGTGCCAGAGAAAGGCGCTCGTGTAGCGAGCTGGGCGGCAAAGGGCGAGCTGACCTGTCTTCTGCCATTGGCGGCGGCGAGGGCGGGCCTGGTGCATGTGCCGATCAATCCGCTGCTAAAACGTGCGCAGGCGGCGCACATCTTAGCAGATAGCGGGGCGAGCTTGCTGATTGCTAATGCTGCACGGCTTAAATCGCTTGAAGCCGGCAATTTAATAGCTTCCTGCGCCGCGATGGAGGAAAATGAGGCGCTGTCTACGGCGACCACACATGATACGCCGCTTGGTCCGTCCAAAGCCGATCCGAGCGAGCTCGTAGCTATTCTCTACACCAGTGGCTCGACGGGGCGGCCCAAGGGCGTGGTTCTGAGTCACGCGAACCTGTGGCTCGGCGCGGTTAGCGTCGCCGATTATCTCAAAATGGCAGGCGATGATGTAACCTTGTCGGTCCTACCATTGAGCTTTGATTACGGGCAGAATCAACTGCTTTCAACGTGGCATGCGGGCGGTTGTATTGTCCCGCTCGACTTCCTGTTTCCGCGCGACGTGATGAAGGCCTGCGCCAAGCATCAGATCACCACCCTGGCCGCTGTGCCACCACTGTGGGTTCAGCTCACCGAACTGGAGTGGACACCAGAGGCCACCATTTCCATGCGACGGATGACCAATAGTGGCGGCGCACTCACCACTGAGTTGGTCAGTGATCTGCGCCGGATATTCCCCGATGCGGATCTCTATCCGATGTATGGCCTGACCGAGGCGTTTCGCTCAACCTTTCTTGATCCGGCATTGGTCGATCTCGCACCCAACTTCAATGGGTAAGGCCATTCCTTTCGCAGAAATTCTTGTCGTCAATGATGCGGGGGAAGTCGCTGAACCCGGTGAGGAGGGTGAGCTGGTTCACTGCGGACCACTGGTCGCGCAAGGATATTGGCAAGACCCAGAGCGCACCGCTAAGCGATTCAAGCCTGCGCCGCGTCAATCGCGCTATGGCGGGACAGCGGTGTTCTCCGGCGATCGAGTTCGACGGGACGAAGATGGTTTGCTCTATTTCGTCGGTCGGCGCGATGCGATGATCAAAAGCGCCGGCAACCGGATCAGTCCCGCAGAAATAGAAGAAGCCGCGATCGCCTGTGATCAGGTGCAAGAGGCGGTTGCGCTTGGTCTGCCAGACGAGCGTCTTGGCCATGCAGTACATCTCGTGGTGCGCGGGACCGAAAGCGAGGCGTCGCACAAAGATCTGGTTAAAAGGCTCAAGCGGGAGCTTCCGAATTTCATGCAACCTCAGACGATCCATTGGCGCGATGCGATGCCGATCAATCCCAATGGGAAGATTGATCGCACGGCCCTGTTAAGGGAGTTAAGCCAATGACATCCCTCGATAAGACCAAGGCACTTGGGCCAATTCCAGCAGGGTTTGCGGCACTTGAGGGCGAACTGGCCATTGGCGGTAAGCGGGCGAGCGAATGGGCAGCACAGGCGGGTAAGACGCCGCTGTTCGTCTATTCGAGAGATCGCCTCAATACGCGGGTCGCAGAGCTGCGCGCTGCTCTGCCGGCGCGCATCGGCATCAACTATGCGGTCAAAGCCAATCCCTATGCCCCTGTGATCGCGCATATGGAGGCTTTGGTCGATGGTTTTGACATCGCCTCCTCTGGTGAGCTTGCCATGACCAATGCCGCCAGAATTGATCCGGCGCGTGTCAGCTTCGCCGGTCCGGGCAAACGTGATGACGAGCTGGAAGCTGCCATTTCTGCAGGAGTCACGCTCAATTGCGAGTCTGAAGGGGAGGCGCACCGCTCCCTCGCCATCGGCGAGAAACTGGGCAAAGCTCCTCGCATGGCTCTGCGCGTGAATCCAGATTTTGAGCTGAAAGGCTCCGGTATGAAGATGGGCGGAGGCGCCAAGCAATTTGGCGTTGACGCAGACAAGGTGCCCGTTCTGGCGCGCGAAGTGATCGCAGCGGGCGCTGAGTGGCGCGGCCTGCATATTTTTACAGGCAGTCAGGCCTTGAGCGCCGAGGCAATTATAGAAGCGCAGGGCAATGTGCTGAATTTGGCAGCAAAATTGTCAGACGCGATTGGAGAACTTCTGCCAAAGCTCAATATGGGCGGCGGATTTGGTATTCCCTATTTCCCCAATGATGATGCGTTGGACTTGTCTGCGGTCGGCGCTGCTCTGCATGAGTATGTGGCGAACCTCCCGGCGGTGTTGCAAGATACAGAGCTGTGTCTTGAGCTTGGGCGCTATCTCGTTGGCGAGTCCGGTGTTTATCTGACGCGGGTGATAGACCGCAAGGTTAGCCACGGCACAACCTATCTGGTCACCGATGGCGGACTGCATCACCAACTTGCCGCATCCGGTAATTTCGGAACGGTTGTACGCCGCAATTATCCGGTTGCCATCGCCAATCGTTACGATGCGCCGGCGGACGATATCGTCAATGTGGTCGGCTGCCTATGCACCCCGCTAGACCGACTGGCCGACAAAGCTGGCCTGCCGCGCGCAGATGTTGGCGATTTGGTCGCTGTGTTTTGTGCTGGAGCGTACGGAGCGAGCGCCAGCCCCAGCGCGTTCCTTGGCCATGGACCTGCGGCGGAAATGCTCGTTTAAGAGCTGAAAACCACGCAATTATGCGCGTTTAAAGTTTGGCAAACCGCTGTCCCGAAACGGGATAGGGGGCCAAAACAGGCGTTATTACTAACACAATGTTCACCAATATGAGCGAGAGAGTTCGGGTCATTCGCGGGTCCAGTGCTTCAGGTCGCTCCTGTAGCAGGTGCTGATCCCGCCGACCCAGGCAAGGATACGTACCAATGAAGACCTCTTTTTCGCTTTCCCGCATCGTGGGATCTGTTGTTGCAATTTCGCTGCTCGCCGGTTGTGGCGGTGCGGGGCAAGAACTGCCTCCAGCCAGCTTTGCAACAACGGAAGAGGGGCCGAGCGAAGAATATGTTATCGGACCGCTCGATCAAATCACCATCCACGTTTGGCGCAATCCAGAGCTGAGCGCTGAGGAAATTCAGGTTCGCCCAGATGGCCGGATCACGATTCCCTTGGTTCGCGATCTGCCTGCCGTGGGCAAAACCGCCACCGAATTGCAGAACGATATTCGCGATCAACTCGCGCAGTACATTGAACAGCCGATCGTATCGGTAATCGTCAATGAGTTTTCCGGCACGTTTAACCAGCAAATCCGCATCGTGGGTTCTACTGAACAGCCAGCATCGTTGCCTTACCGGGCGAACATGACCGTGCTTGACGCGATGATCGCGGTGGGCGGCCTCAGCGAATTTGCTGCTGGCAACCGTGCAAAGCTGATCCGTTTGGACCGCGAGAGCGGCGAACAGGTTGAATACCGCCTGCGCCTCAAGGACTTGCTCAAAAAAGGCGACAGCGCAGCGAACGTAACCCTGAACCCAGGCGATGTGATCATCATCCCTGAGAGCACCTTTAAGGACCCGCGCCGCGCATGAGCGAGATTTTTGAAGAGCTGCGCACAGCGCTTTACTCGGTATGGCACCGCCGGTGGCTGGCGCTCGCCGTCGCTTGGGGCGTTTGCCTGCTCGGGTGGTTGGTGGTCGCGATGATCCCCAACTCCTATGAGGCCAAGGCACGCATCTATGTCGATGTCGACGATGTATTGTCAGAGCAACTGGGTATTGCTGGCGATGGGCGCGAAGAAATTCGCCGTGTTCGGCAAACATTGGCAAGCGCGGTGAATCTTGAAAAGGTTATTAAATCAACGCGTTTGGGTGAGAACATCACAGAACGCTCTGCGCTTGAGACAGAGATCAAAAACCTTGATGAAAAAGTGACGGTTACCAGCGAGCAGGACAACCTGTTTGAAATCACCGCGACGGTTGGCAAGGGCGATCTGTCCGACGCCGAAAACGCCGTTCTGGCGCGCGACGTGGTGCAAAAACTAATCGATATTCTGCGCGACGAGCATGTCGCGGGCAGCCGAGCGCAAGTCTCTGGCGCGGTCACAAAGATCAATGAACAACTCGAAGAGCGTAAGCGCGAGCTGGAAGCGGCCGAACAGCGCCGTCTCGCCTTTGAAGCGCAATACCCCGACCTGATCGGTGGCTCGAGCACGCTTGTGACCCGCCTTCAGCAGTCTCGGACAGAAGCGCGTGGAATCGAAGCTGATCTTGCCGCGGCGGAAAGCGCTTTGGCTGCGATAAACGGGCAATTGGCCGGTACGCCGCGCACGATTGACACACCGGGCACTGGTGGTCCTCGCGCTGCCCTATCTGGCGCTCAAGCACAATTGGCAGAGCTGCGTTCGCGCGGGCTAACCGATGAGCATCCCGATGTGGTGGCGACAACTCGGCAGGTTCAAATTCTAACACGTCAAGTTGCTGCCCAAGGCCCGAACGCCTCTGGCGGTACGCCAAACCCAGCCTACACTTCGCTGATCTCGATCCGTGCGGATCGTCAGGCCAGCGTCGAATCGCTGCAATCACGGCGCGCCGCAATCCAATCTGATATTGCTGCGCTGATGGGCAGCCAGGCCGCTGAGCCAGAGGTTGCTGCGGAAGCCAACCGGATCAGCCGCGATTATGAAGTGCTGCAACAGAACTACGAAAAGCTGCTGCAAGACCGCGAAGAGCTGCGCACCCGCGGCGAAGTGGAAGACAACACCAGTCAGTTCAAATTCCAGCTGACGGATCCACCTGTTGTGCCGCAAGGCCCGGCTGCGCCCAATCGTCCTTTGTTGCTGCTTGGTGTGTTGTTTGTCGGCCTAGCAGCGGGGGCAGGGGCCGCTTATGCGCTCAGCCAGCTGCGTTCGACCTTCGCCACGCCGAAGAAACTGGAGCGCGCACTTGATCTGCCCGTGATCGGTTCAATTTCGATGACCGTATCTGAGGCCGCGCAAGAGCTGCGGGCCAAACGGTTCAAGCAATTCGCTGGAGCAACCGCTGGGTTGTTCAGTGTGTTCGTGATTTTGCTGGGCATTGAATTTGTCTCAGTCGGCGCGGTCGCGTGAGGGGCTGAGATGACAGAACACAGTAAGATTTCACGCGAAGGAGCGACGAAAGTGAACGGGAAACCGTCTCTGTTTGAGCGTGCTAATGACACTTTTGGTCTGGATGCACTGGCACCTGCGAAGCCTCCCGTACGCCTGCCAGAAGGCGAAAAGCGCGTTCGGAGACCGATTGCTGCGCAGCCCGCTGTTCAAAGCGCTCCTGCCCCAGTAGCGACCCCGGCGCCAGCACCGGCAGTGCAAACTATCCAGCAGCCTGCGCCAACAGCTCCAACGCCTGAGCCGGCGAAAGCTGCTCCGCAAGCCGTGGCTTTAAGCAGCACGCATCAGCCCATCTCGCGCGATGATCTGCGCGATGCTGGCCTGATCGTGCCCGAGGATGGCGTCAGCGAGTTGCTCGAAGAGTTTCGCATCGTCAAACGCGAGCTGCTTGCCGATGCCCGTGCAGGCGGATCATCCAAAGCGCAGCAAATTCTGGTCTCATCTCCGCATCCGGGCGAGGGCAAGACCTATTGCGCGCTAAACCTGGCAATTGCTTTGGCGGCCGAGCGTGATCTCGAAGTTCTGCTGGTCGATGCCGATGTCATCAAACCAAGCATTCCGGCACGCTTGGGCTTTGAACCGGGCAAGGGTCTGATGGATGCCTTGGCCGATCCCAGCCTTGAGCCAGAGACCCTCGCGGTCAAAACAGACATCGACAACCTTTTCGTGTTGCCTGCGGGCAGCCGCAATTCCAATGCCGCCGAATATTTGGCCAGCGCGCGGACGGGCGATGTGCTCGCACGCCTGACCCAAGGCGCACCAAACCGGATCGTCATTTTCGATACACCGCCCGCGCTCGCTGCCTCCGCGGCAGCCGAGCTCGCCGCGCATGTTGGCCAGGTTTTGCTGGTCGCCCGCGCCGATGAAACAAGCCGTGCCGCGCTTGAAGATGCGCAGCAGCTGCTGTCGGCCTGTGTCGACATCAAACTGTTGCTCAATGCAGCACAATTCAGCCCGTCAGGACGCCAGTTTGGCAATTATGGCAGGCAAGGGGAAAGATAGTGACTAAAGTTCTCAGAGCAGCTTTGTTGGTGGGGCTGGCAGCAATCGTTGCCGCCGCGCCCGCTCATGCGCAGGCCCAGGATGATACCGGCGATACAGGTGTATCGGATGGCCCACGGGTCGCTGTGCAACCTTACATCGAGGTGTCACAGGTCCTCTCGGCGGAGCTATCGCCCGGCGATGACGTACTGACCTTTACTCAGGTGGCTGCCGGTGTGGATGTTTCCGCAGCAGGCCGTAACAGCGGCGGTTCGCTGTCGCTGCGATATGAGCGTAACATTGGCTACGGCGCGTCCGATGGTATTGATTCTGACACTTTTAGCGGGGTTGCGCGCGGATATCTCTCGATCATCCCTCGCGCTTTGACCTTGGATGCAGGGGCATTGGCAAGTCGCACGCGGATCGATGGATCCGGCGGGATCACTTCCAACCCATTGGTACAAGACGATGCCGAAAGCCAAATCTACAGTGGTTATGTCGGGCCAACATTGGCAACCCGCGTTGGCGCGGTCGACGTGACCGGCTCTGCTCGGGTGGGCTACACCCGGCTTGAGGCGAACGACGCGATCGTCACGCCGTCTGGCGCGATCGCCGATGTGTTTGACGACAGTGTCACCTATAATGCGCAATTGCGTGCTGCCACGCGCCCTGGCGAGCCTTTGCCCGTCGGCATTGGCGTCGGCGGAGGCTACTTTCAGGAAGACATTTCCAACCTCGATCAACGCGTTCGCGATACCTATGTGCGCGCCGATGTAACCGTGCCGATCACCAGCAATCTCTCGGTTGTTGGCGGCGTTGGTTACGAAGATGTTGAGGTGTCGAGCCGCGATGCCGTGCGCGACATAAATGGCGATCCCGTCATTGGTTCTGATGGCCGTCTGGTGACTGACACCAGCGCTCCGCGCCAACTTGCCTTCGACATTGACGGTTTCATTTGGGACGTCGGCGTTCTGTGGCGTCCTAGCAGCCGCACATCGCTAGCCGCGACCGTTGGCCGTCGTTACGATTCAACCACATATTACGGCAACTTCACCTTTGTCCCTGATAGTCGCAGCCAGCTGAGCATCTCAGTCTATGATGCGGTCAGCGGCTTTGGCGGATCGCTCACCAATTCACTGGCCGCACTGCCAACCGAATTCTCGGCCATTCGTAACTCGTTGACCGGTGATTTTGGCGGCTGTGTTGGCGGAGAAAGCGGAACTGGCTGTGCTGGCCTATTCGGCTCGGTTCGTTCAGCAGCCTTCCGCAGCCGCGGCGGACAAGTCGCCTATCAGCGCCAGATTGGCCGCCTCAACGCTGCCATCGCTGCTGGTTATGACAACCGCCGCTTCATCGCGGCGCCAGGTACCATTTTGGCCACCGCAGACGGTGTGACGGATGAAAGTTACTTCGTAAGAAGCTCGCTAAACCGTCCAATCGGCAGCAATGCGAACCTCGCCGTCAATGGCTACGTCAATTGGTTTGGCCGCGGTGACGGGGTCGACGGCAATGTGACCGGTTACGGCGCGTCTGCTGCTTACAGCCGCTCCCTTACCGGCAAACTGTCGGCCCGTGCGGCGGTCGCCGTAGACTATCTCGACTCCGACTTGTCGGCTGATGACTTTGCCTTTGCAACGGCGCTGCTCGGCCTGCGTTACGACTTCTGATCCGGACACCCTGACGATGTACGAACAATTTTACGGCTTCAATTCTCGCCCATTTCAGCTGACCCCTGATCCCGAGTTCTATTTCGAGAGCGCGAGCCACAAGAAGGCTCTGTCCTATCTCGGTTATGGCTTGAACCAGGGCGAGGGCTTTATCGTCATCACCGGCGAGGTTGGTGCTGGTAAGTCGACATTGGTCGCGCATTTGATGCAGCGAATCGACCCAGAGGCGCTGACGGTTGGCCAGGTGGTCACCAGTGCGCTGGACGGTGAAGAGCTGATCCATGTAGCTGCGCAAAGCTTTGGCATCGAAGTCTCGGGCCGTGACAAGGCAGGCGCCTTGGGCGCGATTGAGAGCTTCCTTCAGGACGAAGCACGAGCCGGTCGGCGTTGTCTGCTGATCGTCGACGAATGCCAGAACTTGCCCGTTGGTGCATTGGAAGAGCTGCGCATGCTGTCCAACTTTCAACTGGGTTCGCATCCGCTGCTGCAAAGCCTGCTGCTGGGGCAGCCGGAATTCCGAACCACAGTCGCCAGCCATCCTGATCTCGATCAGCTGCGCCAGCGCGTAATCGCTTCGCATCACTTGGAAGCGCTCGATGAGGAAGAGGTTGAAGCCTATATCAACCACCGGCTTGAGCATGTTGGGTGGCAGGGTAATCCAGCCATCGGTGCCGAGGTTCTGAGCGCAGTTTACGAAGCAACGGATGGTATTCCGCGCCGGGTAAATCAGATCATGAACCGGATGCTATTGCTAAGTGCGATCGAAGAGCAAAGTGAGCTAACCACCGCAATGGTAGAGGCCGTTTGTGAGGAAATGCTGGCTGACACCTCAAAGGGTGCTCGCGATATTCCCGCTCAAGTAACTACATCCGCATCCGTCGCAGAAACGGCGATTGACGCGGTGCCTGCGCCCGAAGTTGCCGCATTGCTGGCGGAGCGTGATCAGCGCACTTCAAAACTAGAGGTCGCGATTGGTGAACTGCAAAACGCAAGCTCCCACGCGCAACCGATGGAAATGGATCCAGAGGTGAGCGAGGCGATCAACCGCATCGAAAGCCGGCTTGAAGAACAAGAGCAATCGTTCCGTCATGTCGTTGGCATGCTGATTGAATGGCTTGAGGAAGATGCATCGCGCGAGGCTGCGTAAATGAACGTCGCGCCGAATTTCTCCAGGGATGTGAAGGCTCAGGTCGTCAACGGGCTGTCCGTTGATGTTGAAGACTGGTTTCAGGTCGGCGCGTTCGAAGATGTGATCGAGCGCGGCGAATGGGACGGGATCAAAACCCGTGTCGAAGACAATGTCTACCGTATCCTAGACCTGTTTGCCGAAGCCGACGTGCACGGCACGTTCTTTACATTAGGTTGGGTGGCAAAACGCCACCCGCAAATGATCAAGCGGATTGCAGATGCGGGCCATGAAATCGCCAGCCACGGCTATGATCATGCCCGCGTGTTCACGTTCACTCGCGAGAAATTTGCGGAAGACCTAAAGCTAGCGCGGGATATATTGCAGGATTGCTCTGGCACCAAGGTTACCGGCTACCGCGCGCCAAGTTTTTCAATAGACCAGCGCACACCGTGGGCGTTCATGGAACTGGCGGAGCAGGGCTACACCTATTCTTCCAGCGTCGCGCCGATTGCGCACGACCATTATGGCTGGCCAGAGGCGCCGCGTTTTGCCTTTAAGCCGATCCCTTGGTCGGACATGATCGAGATACCAGTCACTACAGCGATCCTTGGCGGTCGCCGCGTGGCTGCTGGTGGCGGTGGGTTCTTCCGCGTGCTGCCCTATGCCTTTTCACGCTGGGCAATCCGGCAAGTGAACCGCCGCGAAGAACGCCCGGCGGTGTTCTATTTCCACCCGTGGGAAATTGACCCCGATCAACCACGTGTGGGCAATGCGCCGATGCGATCAAAGCTGCGCCATTACACCAATCTCGATAAAATGGCGGGTAAGCTCGGCGAATTGGTGCATGAATTCCGATGGGCACGGATGGATATGATCGCTTTGCGCGAAGCCTCACGGGCCGTTGATCTGACCCCATGAACGCGCCCGTGAAACTGCCAATCACCGTCTCGCAAGTGGACTTCTCCGATGCCCAAATGCTGGAGCGGGTTGAGGGGTTTGTGCGCGAGCATAAGGCGAGTCTGTTTCATCGCCCGACATGGCTGAAAGCGGTTGAAGCAGGGACTGGTCAGAAGGCCTGCGGTTTTGTCACTCAGCAGATGGGCGTCATCACCGGATGGCTGCCGCTCACCGATGCGCATTCGGCCTTGTTTGGGCGGGCTATGGTCTCCAGCGGTTTCGGCGTGGGCGGCGGTATCCTTGCCGAGACCCAGGAGGCGGCTCAGGCGCTTGCTGGCGCAGCACAAGATCATGCGATTAGAAATTCGGTTGCTAGTGTGGAGCTGCGTGGAGGTGTTGTTCCCAATGGTTGGAACGGTGTGAGCGACAAACACGCCGGTTTCATCGCTGAGCTGGCGGAGGATGATGAGGCGCAATTGCTCGCCATTCCGCGCAAGGCAAGGGCGGAAGTGCGCAAGGGCTTGAAAGGCGAATTAGACGTGCGCATTGGTCGGTCAGACAGCGATCTGGCGGCGCATTATTCAGTTTATAGCGAAAGCGTGCGCAACCTCGGCACGCCTGTGTTTCCCAAGGCACTGTTCAAGGCTATGATCGAGGGCTTTCCTAGCAGCGCCGATATTCTGACCGTGTATTCAGGTGACGAGCCGGTCTCCAGCGTCCTATCCTTCTATCACGAAGGCGCGGTGATGCCTTTTTGGGGCGGTGGCACATTTGCTGCCCGCTCCCTGCGCGCAAATGAGCTGATGTATTACAAGCTGATGTGTCACTCTCGCTCGCTTGGCATGTCGCGCTTCGACTTTGGCCGCTCCAAAACAGACAGCGGTCCCTACAATTTCAAGAAGAACTGGGGCTTTGAGCCTGCGCCGCTGACCTATGCCCATTGGCATGCGCCGGGCGTTGAACCCCGCGATGTTGACCCGACAAGCGAGGCCTATTCGCGCAAGATTGAGCTTTGGAAGAAGCTGCCGCTGCCGATCGCCAATGCGATCGGTCCGTGGATCGCGCGCGGGCTGGCCTAGGGATCGGGCAAGCTGATGGGGAAATCCTATTTCTGGCGCACCGCGTTCCATTCCCGCCCAATCGCGGGGACAAGATCCGCGCGCACCATTTGCTGAAAAGGCTGGCGCAGATTGCCCCGGTCCATGTGGGTTGCTTTGCTGAGAATGCGGAGGATCGAACAGCCGTGGCAGAGGTCGATGCAATCGCTGCATCGCAATGTGTGGTGGACCGACGTAAGCCTTTGACGCTCGCCGGGGTTGAAGCCGTGCTGACCGGCAAACCCGTCAGCCTCACCGCCTTTCACAGCGCGCGTTTGGAAAGCTGGATACAGCAAACCCTCGCCAAGCATCCCATCGACACAATCGTCATTTTTTCCGGACAAATGGGGCAATATGTGCCCGATAGCTTCGCAGGCAGAGTGGTGATCGACCTATGCGATGTCGATAGCGCCAAGTTTGAGGGCTATGCCGAAGCCGGCGAGCGTGTCTGGCTGAATACGCGGGAAGGGCGCCTGCTGGCAGAGGAAGAAGAGCGCCTTGGCGCGCAGGCCAATGCAACCATTCTGATCAGCGAAAACGAAGCTGAGCTATATCGAAGCAGGCTGAAAGACCCATCGCGCGTGAACGTCCAGGTAATTGGCAATGGCATTGATGCCGCCGCCTTTGACCCCAGCGCGAGCGAGCCTCATGCGGAACTGCAGGCTCGCCAGGGGCCGCATTTCGTCTTCACTGGGCAGATGGATTATCGACCCAATGAGCAAGCGGCGGAATGGGTCATTGAGCAATTGCTTCCGGTTCTCCGGACCAAGTATCCCGAGGCCGAATGTCACATCGTGGGCCGCAATCCTACCGCGTGTTTGCTGGCCCATGCCGATACACTGGGCCTAACCATTTGGGGCGAGGTGCCTGACGTCAAACCCTTCATCGCGGCGGCAGACTTCGTGCTCGCGCCGCTACTGATTGCGCGCGGCGTTCAGAACAAAGTTCTAGAAGCGATGGCGATGGCCAAACCTGTCGTCCTCACACAGGAGGCTGCGACTGGTATTGCCGCGCACGACGGGGAGCATTGGCTGGTGGCACCTGCTGACCCAAAACAGATGGCCGCCCGGATCGAGACGGCCTTGTCCGATCCAGATGCATTGTTCGACCTTGGAGCCTCAGCGCGACAATTCGTGCTAGACCGCCACGCGTGGCATGCCATGCTGGAACCGCTTGGCAATTTGATTTCGCTAGCGAGTGAGGCGCGCAATGCAGCCTAAGAAGCTCACGCAGGATTGGCGTCAACAAAGCTTGGGCGACCATGTGCCAAGCGTGTGGAGGCAACCGCTTGTGATTTTGGCATTGGCTGTCACCGCGCTCGTCGTATTGGCGGCCCGCGAATGGGGTGAGATGCTGCACCAATGGTGGAACATCGATACCTACAATCACATACTGCTGGTGCCTGTCATCGTCGGATGGCTCGTCTGGTTGAGGCGCGATGAGGTCGCCATCGCAGCACCTAAGGGCTGGGTGCCTGGCCTCGGCCTGGTTGCAGCGTCGTTAGCGCTTTGGGCACTGGGCCGCGCCACTGGGATCAACCTGTTTGCTCAGGCGGGCGCTGTTGGCGCAATGATCGCAGCAGCAATCGCAATCATCGGTCCGCGCATTTCCATGCTGCTCGTCCTGCCATTGGCGATGATGGCCTTCCTTGTGCCCTTTGGCGATGAGATCATTCCGCCTCTGCAAATGATCACCGCTGAGATTGCGATCTGGCTAACTCTTGCCAGCGGAGTGCCTGCCGAAATTGATGGTATTTACATCGATACACCCGTCGGTCTGTTCATCGTTGCAGAGGCGTGTTCCGGCGTGAAATTTCTCGTCGCCATGGTCACTCTGGCAGTGCTGATCTGCTTCACCCAATTCACCAGTTGGAGCCGCCGAGCGGCCTTTATGCTGGCGGCCATCATTGTCCCGATCCTAGCCAATGGGGTCCGGGCGTGGGGCACGATCTATATCGCGCAGAGTCAGGGCGTCGAATTTGCCGAGGGATCTCGATCACGTCTTCTATGGTTGGATATTCTTCGCAATCGTTCTGGTGATCATGCTGGCAGGTGCATGGAGATTTTTCGAGCGTGAGCCTGAGGATGCTGGTTTCACCTCAGAAGAGTTGAGCGCAACGCTTTGGATTGGCCAGCTTGAGCGCTTCAATACCAGCCACACGGCGATCCTGATCGGCGTCATCGTTCTGGCCGCACTCTCAGGAATTGTGGCTGCACTGATCCCGGCTGTCGCCATTACCACTCCAATCGGCTAGGCGGCTCGGCATATGTGCGGGATTGCCGGAATTTTTCATGCGGAAACGCCCAAACCCGTGGACCCTGCGCGGGTTGAGCGGATGTGTGATGCGCTCGTCCACCGCGGCCCGGATGGAGCAGGTGTTTGGACCGCTCCTGGAATAGGGCTGGGCCATCGCCGCCTCTCGATCATCGACCTCGAAGGCTCTCCGCAGCCCATGCCCAGCGTCGATGGCCGCGCGGTTATCAGTTTCAACGGCGAGATCTACAATTACCGCGAGTTGCGCCGTGAGCTGGAACAATCCGGTGCGCGGTTCAAAACCTCCGGCGATACCGAGGTCATTCTCGCCGCATGGCAACGTTGGGGACCGGATTGCCTTTCGCGCCTCAATGGCATGTTCGCCTTCGCGATCTATGATTTGGACAAGCGCAGCCTGTTTCTGGCCCGCGATCGGCTCGGCGTAAAACCGCTGTTCCTCGTACGTTTGAGCGATGGGAGCCTTGCCTTTGGATCAGAACTGAAGGGCTTGCTCGCCCACCCATTGCTGCGGCGCAGGCTGAACCCGCAGGCGCTCGATGACTACCTTACCTGGGGCTATGTTCCAGACGGCCGCTCGATCCTAGCCGGGGTTGAAAAACTTGCTGCGGGTCATTTCATGTTGCTCGAACATGGTCAGCCGATCGGCGCGCCAAAACGTTGGTGGGATATCAGCTTTGAAGAGCGCGTGCGCGGGTCCGAGGCAGACCTGTCTGCGCAATTGGTCCATTTGATGCGCGAGGCGGTGCAATCGCGCATGGTCGCCGACGTGCCGTTGGGTGCGTTCCTGTCGGGCGGTGTCGATTCCTCCAGCGTTGTCGCTTTGATGAGTGAAGTCAGCGCGGAGCCTGTGCGAACCTGCTCGATAGGGTTTGATGTCGCGGCACTCGACGAAACAAGTTACGCACAAACGGTCGCAGAGAAGTTCGGCACCGACCATGAGGCTCGCACGGTCGGGCAAGATGATTTTGGCGCGGTCGATGCGCTGGTGGGCATGTTCGACGAGCCTTTTGCCGATGCGTCCGCATTGCCGACATGGCGGGTCTGCGAGCTGGCGCGTGAGAAAGTCACCGTTGCCCTTTCTGGCGACGGCGCAGATGAAGCATTTGCCGGATACCGCAGGCAAGTATTCCACCATCATGAAGAGCGTGTGCGCTCGATTCTGCCATCTGGCCTGCGTAAACCCGTGTTTGGCACGCTTGGGCGGGTGTGGCCAAAGGCGGATTGGGCACCGCGGCCATTCCGCGCCAAATCCACACTGCTAGCACTCGCTGGAGGCGGTGAGGCAGGCTATGCACGCGGGCTTTCTGTAAACACGTTTGAACAGCGAGGGGCTCTGTACGATTCAGGTTTCGCCAGCGAGCTTCAGGGTTATCGCGGCGAAGATGATCTAATTGCCCTGATGAGGCACGCCCCAGCGCGCAGCGGGCTCGACCGGGCGCAATATGCGGACCTTAAATTTTGGCTTTCTGGGGATATTTTGACCAAAGTCGACCGCACCAGCATGGCCGTTAGTCTGGAGGCGCGGGAGCCCTTACTTGACCACCGATTGATTGAATTTGCGGCCCGCCTGCCAGAGAAAATGCGAGTGCGCGGATCGACCGGTAAGTACCTGCTTAAGAAATGCATGGAGCGCTATTTGCCGAGCGATATACTCTATCGGCAAAAGCAAGGTTTCGTGACACCCATTGCCGATTGGCTGCGCGGGCCATTAGCCAGTTCTGCGCGGGCGATCGCCTCAAGCTCTCAGCTGGCTCAATCAGGCTGGTTTGATCGCAAGCACGTGGCTGACTTGGCTGAAGCACACATTGCAGGGCGATCGGACAACTCCAGAGTTTTATGGCAATTGCTGATGCTGGAAAAGTCAATGGTCCAGCTAGGCGTTAGCGGATAACGCTGGCTAACAAGCTGGCACCGATTAACCATGCGGTGACCCAAACTGAAACGTAAATACATGTTGTATTCGCAAATTAGCATTTGCACTTGAAGCATAGCCGCGCCTAGATCGTTTCATATCGGAGTAAATCGGCGATCCAGCTCAATGGAGCGAATAAAAGATCGAAGCTTCGCCTTAGTGGTATTTGGAGCAGTTCGAAAATGGATAGCGGGGCAAGCAGGGCAATACCTTTTACGGACGACGACGAGTTGTTCGTGGAAAGCGCATTGCATGCTGCGATTCCAGAAGAGTTGTTTAAACTCAGTGAAATAGATGCGATGTACGACGATACGTCGAGCACGCTGTGGAGCTATATGAATCCCGCTGATCGCCCAAGCTTTACGCGAGCGATGCTGGATAATTTTGAAGAATGGCAACGTCTGATTGCACTCGGTTTTGGACCGGGTAAGGTCCCTTTGCGTTACCTCGTGCTCGGCAGCCGTTCATCCGACGTTTTCTGCTTTGGCGGGGATCTCGCGCTTTTCCAACGATTGATCCGAGAGCGTGATCGCGACGGCTTGGTTAACTATGGCCACCGCTGCTGCGCGATCCTGCACCGCAATATCGAAGCGCTTGATATTCCCATGCTGACCATCGGCATGGTGCAGGGTGCGGCGCTTGGCGGCGGGTTTGAGGCGCTTCTGTCGTTCGACTACATAATTGCTGAAAGAACTGCGACATTTGGCTTGCCAGAGGTGATGTTCGGCCTGTTTCCCGGGATGGGCGCCCACGCATTGCTGTCACGCAAGATCGGCAGCGCGATGGCCGAACGCCTTATCATGTCGAACGAGACCTACACTGCAGAGCAAATGTACGAGATGGGGATCGTTCATCAGCTGGCCGAACCTGGAGATGGGGTGAATGCAACGCGCGATTTCATCAAGAAGTCGGAGCGTCGCCACGCTGGGCTGGTTGGTTCTCGGCGGGCCACAAAGGAGGTCTGGAATCTCCAACTGGCAGAGCTCAACCGCATCACGGAACTGTGGGCGGACACCGCGCTAGAGCTGCGCGAACAGGACCTGAAGGTGATGAACCGGCTTACGACGGCGCAAGAGCGGTTGGCCGAGCGCATCGCCGTGGCATAGAGCTCCTGCTATCCCTCGGCTCCATGTCCGAGAGCTAGATACTCATCGCTCTGCATTTCTTGCAGGCGACTAGCCGTGCGCTCAAATTCAAAACTGCCATCACCGGCCTGATATAAAGCACCTGGCACGGTTGCAGCGGTGGCGAACAGCTTCACCTTGTGCTCGTAAAGAGCGTCGATCAGGGTCACAAACCGCGCGGCTTCATTGCGCATTTCCGGCCCCATTTGCGGAATGGCAACGATAATCACCGTGTGGAAATTGCGGGCTATGGCAAGGTAATCTGGCGCGCCGCGCGCCTCTACGCAAAGGCGCTTGAAACTGAACACGCCAACCCCTTTCAAGGACTTAGGCACATGGATTGTGCGCTTACCGCTCACCTCCAGCTCCTGTGACGGCACATGTTCGGCATCCTCAGGCGCAAAGTCCGTTAGGCGGAAGAACACCTCTCGCACCGCGTCGGTCGCTGCATCTCCTATAGGCGTGTACCACGTCTTCAGATCGCCAATCCGATCAAGCCGGTAGTCAGTCGGGCCGTTAAGGCTGACAACATCCAGCTCGGCCTCGATCAGGTCGATGAATGGCAGGAAATGCTCCCGATTTAGGCCATCCTTGTACAGGTCTTGCGGAGGCCGGTTTGACGTCGTCACAATCGCCACATTCTGCTGGTTGATGATCTGCGCGAACAGGCGGCTCATGATCATCGCATCGGCCGAGTTATTCACCACCATCTCATCAAAGGCCAGACAGCGAAGGTGGGCCGCAAGCCGTTCTGCCACCACGGGAATAGGATCTCCGCTCTCGGTCTTGCGCGCCTTTCTCAGCTCGGCATGAACCTCTTGCATAAAGGCATGGAAGTGGACCCGCCGCTTTTCCGTGATCGACAGTTGATCATGGAACAGATCCATCAGCATCGACTTGCCCCGGCCAACCCCGCCGACCATGTAGACGCCTTGCGGTCGAACCTTCTTTGCGCCGAATAGCTGAGCCAGCAATCCGCCAGAGGTCTCCGCCTCCAAGTCCTTTTGCAGCCGATCAAGCTGCTCCGCCGCACGCCTCTGATCCGGATCCGGCCGCAACTCGCCATTGGCAATCAGACGTTCGTAACGCGCCAGCATCGATCTTACTCAGCGTGGGTCATGCGCGCGGCTTCATCTTGCGCACAATGCCAGAATAGCTCGCAACCACATCATCGTCCTGCACGATCTGACCGCGCAGGAACAGCATGCGGCCCGTTTCGCGTACTATCTCTGTCACCGCATCCAGCGGCCGCTTAGGGTCGCCGCCGCCCACGAACTGAGTGGAAAGCTCCAGGGTCACAGATGGGCCAGCATTGCCACTGCCCACAACATGCATGGCCGTGAACATGGAGATATCGATCAGGCTGAGCGTTACCGCACCATGGATGATGCCCTGCAGGTTCTCATGCCGCCGTTCCGGGAACATCCGCAGGCGGCACTTATCACCTTCTGGCCGGGTGATGAGCTTTCCCATCACCGCGCCATTGAACAGCGTTTGGTCTTTCAGGTTCCAGTGATTCCAACCCGGATTGTCAGGATCGGGAGTATGCTCGAATACCTCGTCGTCTAACGTCACCGGATCAGATTTCGCGCTCTGCCATCATCTTCTTGGTTTCTGCGATCGCCTTCGCTGGCGAGAGGCCTTTCGGGCAGACATTAGCGCAGTTCATGATCGTGTGACAGCGGTACAGGCGGAATGGATCCTTCAACTGATCGAGTCGCTCACCGGTCATCTCATCGCGGCTATCCGCGAGCCAGCGATAGGCCTGAAGCAGGATCGCAGGGCCTAGGAACTTGTCCGAATTCCACCAATAGCTCGGGCAACTGGTCGAGCAGCAAGCACACAGAATGCACTCATATAGGCCGTCCAATTGCTCGCGCTGCTGCGGCGTTTGCAGCCGCTCCTTGCCCGAGGGCGTCGGTGTAACCGTCTGAAGCCATGGGCGAATTGAGGCATATTGCGCGTAGAAGTGCGTGAAGTCCGGCACCAGGTCCTTGATCACATCCATATGCGGCAGCGGGGTGATGCGAACCTCACCCTTCAGGTCTTCAATCGCGGTGGTGCAGGCCAGCCCATTCTTGCCATTCATGTTCATCGCGCAGGATCCGCAGATCCCCTCGCGGCAAGAGCGTCGGAAGGTGAGGGTGGGATCAACCTCGTTCTTGATCTTGAACAGAGCGTCGAGAACCATCGGACCGCAATTGTCGAGATCGATCTCAAACTTGTCATAGCGCGGATTGTCGCCGCTATCCGGATCATAGCGATAGATCTTGAACGACTTTGCGCGGCCACCATCGGCCTTGTACACTTTGCCCTGCTTGCTGATCTTTGAATTCTTAGGAAGCGTGAAGGTCGCCATTACAAATCTGATCCCATTGCGTTGTGATACCTATCTAACGCCTTGGCGCGCGAGGGCAAGACACGCTTTGTTGCGAGTATAGCCACAATTGTTGAGTAACGATCACCGGGGCCGATCACACCGGGCAGGTTCAACGCTTTGTCGCTACTAGGCCACGCTTGGAACACCTGGAACACAGTCCAGAACATGAAAAGCAATCGATCAAAGACGCCTGATTGATCGAGGTATTCGATCAGTAAATTGCGGGATGAGCGGAACTTACGGGCCATTGCCGCCTTTTACCTCGCATGAGCGATGTAGGACACAGCAATTTGGGAGGCCCAGCCTCGTGGCCAACCACCGCCGCAGTCTTCGGTGCGAGTGGAGGGATCGGCCGCGCTCTATGCGAGGCGTTGGGGCAACATGGGGTGACGCGGCTCTATGCCGGATCACGCGCGGGCCGGGAGCCCATGGGCGAGGGTATCATCCCCTTTGCATTTGACCTTCGGGATGAGGCCAGCATTGCCGATGCCGCCGGCGTGATGCGAGACGCTCCGCCTCAGATGGTCATCGTCGCCACCGGCGTGCTGACCTTGGCGGATGGGCGCGGGCCAGAGCGGACCTATAAACGCCTGGACACCGCGACCATGGCAGAGGTGCTCGCGCTCAACACCATCGGCCCAGCGATAATTGCAAAGCACTTGTTGCCGCTGCTTCCGCGAGAGGGGCGGGGCGTGTTCGCGGCGCTCTCTGCACGGGTTGGGTCGATTACTGACAATGGGCTCGGCGGATGGCACAGCTACCGGGCATCGAAGGCCGCGCTCAATATGCTGCTTAAGAACTTCGCACTGGAAATGGCCCGCACGCATAAGGACAGCATCGTCGTCGGCCTGCACCCTGGCACGGTGGATAGCGCCCTGTCAGAGCCGTTTCAAAAGGGCCTGCCGGAAGGACAATTGTTCGATCCGGCGAAGTCCGCTGCACACCTGCTCAATGTCCTCAGCGGCCTGGACGCGTCACACAGCGGCCACGTCTTCGATTGGCAGGGCGAGAAAATTAGGGCTTGAGCGGAGCCAGGGCAATATCAGCTTTCATCCCAAGGCCAGGCGGAGCTCAATAGCTGATCTTGAGGGTCGGAGCGGACATTCTCTCGTCTTAGAATTGTTCTGGAGGCCGATAAGTCATTGAGACGACGTTTAATCTTTCAGTCGTGTCAGTGGTCACCTTGATGTCCCAAAAGAGCCTACCCAAACCGTCCGGAGCATAGACAAGATGAAAGGAGTGTCCGATGTTAGTCGCATTCGGAAGATGTTTTACCTCCCACACGTCATCGAAATCTATATCTAGAAAGGCTCTGCGAGGTGAGACCTTCGTTTGATCGTAAGATGCGATTGAACCAGCCAACAAACGAAAAGATTGGAACTGTCCCGCTTCTAGTCGGTCCTGCGCAACTTTTAGCTTTGAGATAAGTACTTCAGCCTCATGCTCTGTGATGTCGATCAATTGACGCTTCTTAGGCGCTTCATCGACAGCCAATTGCTGGGCATAAACGCTGGCTGGTTGGGCAAATCCAATAGCGAGTATGAACAAAATGAGTGCTTTCATAGGATGCACTTAGGTCATCATACTAAAGTCCGCAAATGGGTCGATCGCGGGCATTCATTTGCGTTTCGATGAACTGGAAGCCGCTTCAAGGTTTGTCACACGAAGACTGATACGGTTTACATAGGTCGCGAGTGAATATGCTACCGGACGAGATCAGGTCGCGACGGAGCGCTGGTTAACAGAGTTGACCGACTCGGATCGAGGGTCATAGTCTCAAATCGATCTTCGAAACTGAAGTCTTTAACGATTTCCCAATCACGCATAAAACAAAATCAAGCGTGAGATTTGGTCGCGGGAAGAGGAGCCGTGGACCTTTCTATTACAGATATATTGGGAAAGAGTGATTCAATTCGATCACTTCGCTCCGAAATACCTAAAATAGCACGGTCTGATGCCCCAACTCTAATCTCTGGCAGTACAGGAACGGGAAAAGAACACTTTGCGAGGGCGATACACTTCTCAAGCGATCGGAAAGACAAGCCATTTGTCGCATTGAATTGTGCCGCGATCCCCGACAGCCTATTTGAAGCAGAGTTGTTTGGTTTCGAAAAAGGGAGCTTTACTGGCGCCACCTTATCGCGCGATGGAAAGGCCAAGATGGCCGACCATGGGACTTTATTCCTCGACGAGATTGGTGAGTTGTCCCCTTATAGCCAGACAAAGCTACTGCGTCTTTTAGAGGCAAAGGAAGCCTTTCCGATCGGAGCTTCGAAACCCCTCAAACTCGATGTCAGGATTATCGCTGCGACCAATGTCGACGTCGAAGAGGCAGTTGCAGATGGCGAATTTCGAGATGACCTCTATTACCGCGTGAATGTTGCAAGGATCGACATACCCTGTCTGGCGGACCGGCCAGAAGACATCGCGGTTTATGTCGATCACTTCCTGAGTCGTTTCAACCGCGAGCGACGCAAAGATGTTTCTGGCATCGATCCAAAGCTGCTCGACGTGCTTTCAAACTATGAATGGCCAGGCAATATTCGCGAGGTTCGCAATTTCGTTGAAGGCGTTTTCATTGACCCACCCGACGGCTTGGTCACTGTAAACGATATTCCGCGGGCCTTCGAACGCCTCCGGCGGAGCTATCGATTTACAGGAAGGGATGAGCGTGCGCGTCTTCTGGCAGCGCTTGAGAAGACCAATTGGAACAAGGCAAAGGCAGCGAAATCACTCCACTGGTCTCGGATGACTTTGTATCGAAAGCTGACCAAATATCATATCTCAGACAGCCAATCTAAGCGAGACGATGGTGATTCAGACGCCTGATTGGATGCGGTTCTTTGTGACACATTGAATGTAACATCAGCGTATCATGTTACAGGTCATCGGATTGTTTGAACCACATAAGTAATTGAAAAACAATTATACTTCATCTTGGCATGGATCCTGCTGTCTGTGCTTCGTAATGACAGATGGCAGAACAATCTAATGAGCGAGCCAGAGGCACTTGACGGTGTGGCAATTCGCCGTGGCGATCCGGTCTCGCTTTACGTCAACTATTTTGAGGTTGCTCATAACCTCTATGAATTTCTCATCGAGTTGGGGCAGTTCCGGCCATCTGACCAAGCTGGTGCCGGCGACATCTCGATCCACACGCGAGTTGCCATTTCCCCTTCATACGCGAAAATGTTGTCAGAGCTGCTCAGCCACGCTGTGACCGAGCATGAGGCTGAGCATGGCCCGATCAGAGCCATTGTCGAAAGTGGCTCTTCATTCGACATCATATTGCGATCCTTGCCCGACCAATTCGAAGAACGCGCACGCGAACTGCGCTCAATGCCACGTCGCAAAAACAAACGACGCGCAACCCATCCCAAGAAAGACAGGTGAGATGTCATGACAGCACAAATCCGTCCCAATCGCATGCAGGTAAACGACCGCTTTCCAATCCTTGGGTTCTCGATCAAAACCAGCCGTCCACAATCCCAGGGGGAAGTGGTGCTGGCCACCAACATAAGGTTGTTTGCAGCCGACCAGCGCGATCAGCGTACTGCCACCAACTTCTATACTAGCCGAGAGCATGGAATGCTCTCAATTCCGCGCGGCGAGGGTGTGTTCGTTGTCCCACCAGAGATCCTCGCGCGCTTTATCGGTCAGGATAAGCTGTTCTTCGCTCTTGCGACGGGATCGGCTGAGGGCGGCCCGCTTGAGGTGGATGCGGTACCCCGCGAAGGAAGCCCCTATGTTTCCTTGTCAGGTTTCACCGGACGCTCGCTCCGGCGCAATTTCGGTGGCAACGTGGCCAACACTACTCCAATTATGGAATGGACGGGCGATAGGGCGACGCCAGGCGCTGAGCCAACTCGCCGCGCGCCATCCGCATCGCCGGCAAACGGGCGTGCAGAACCAAACAAGTTGCCTGACTCCGCCGATTATGACGATGGTTTCGGTGATCTTCCCGAACTGCCTAGTCGCGAACAAGCGGCGAGAGCGTTTGGTGACGATATGCACGTTGATCCCGCAATGGATCGTGCTGGCAATCAGGCGGTCATGCCGTATTTGCCAGGACAGTCGCGCGAGCGCGCCAAACGGATCGGTGGCCCCTTTGCTGACCGCATTGGACAAGCGCTTGATCTAGGCCTTCCTGAAACCCAAGTCACTCCACTGCTCGATGTGCTCGATCCGCCTTTGCAAGCTGAGCCGCAAATGCCCAGCAATGGCAATCTTGCCGATCCGATGAATTATCGCGGGCCGGTTGCGATGAGCACACCAAGCCGCAGCATCAATTGGGATGGAGTCGAGCTGCTGGCGCAGCCTACGCCATTGGCATGTTGGGCAACGACGCTGGCGATGCTTGTGGGCTGGCGCGATGGGGTGAGTATGTCACCAGAGCAGATCGCTGATTTGTGTGGTCACGATATCAATCAAGTCTTGCCGTGGTCGCAGCGCGACGATGTCGCCGCCAAGCTGAATCTGAACACGCATCCACCACAGAGTTTTCCGGCCGAATCCTTTTGGGATCTGATCGCTGACTTTGGGCCACTCTATGTCGGCAAATCAACTGGTAGCGCGACCGGCAACACCCACGCCGTCTTGGTCGTTGGGATGTATGAACTGGATGGTCAATATCACGTCCGCTATCTCGATCCGGCGCATGGTGGCAGCCGCGGCTCAATGGATTACGCACGCTTTTCCAGCGAATATGAGCTGGGCGCGCGGGGCAATGCAGATGAGACATTTGTCCAAATTCTTTCACCCGGCATCCCACAAGGTCGAACAGCCAACACCTCGACTGCGTCTGCGCCTGAAGGCTTTGCGATGGGTCACGCAGGCTGCGACAGTCGCGGTGAGGCCACTCGTTTGGCACCGGCGCCTCAGCCGCATGCACACGTCATGGATGGCGGCGCCACAGCCACCGTCGCGATCGCCGCAGCCAGCTTCGTCATTGACAGCATCGCCAGCAATGAAGGCGACGTCAGTTGGGAGCTCGACCAGCTGCGTGGCTGGAAACATCCTAACGACCAAGTGCCACAGAACCGTGGCACCGTGCGCGATGGCCAGCAGGTCTCGCTCAATGACTGGCCTGTCGCAGGCGGTCTGGTTGACGACATCAGCGCATGGTTCAAGGTCAACTGGCAGTATGACGGCCGGTCGCTAGGCAATGTCCGCGTTGATAATATGGGCGTCAATGACGCAGTGGGTTGGGGTCTCCACGTTACCGAACAGATCATGCACGACAATATGGTGCACCATTCTGGCAATGTAGCGGCGCTCAAGCTCACTTTCCATTACCGCTTCAGCCGGACAATTGGCTCGGAGGTAATCGCGCGGCGTATCGTCAAGCTGTACGGTGACGGGACCTATGAAGTGTCGGGCGACTGGCTTCAGGCTTCGGCCCTATCCATGGGATCGGATAATCCCCACTCGTCAGAAGAGGCGGCATTGCCGCCCGCTCCTCCACCTCGTTCCCGCGCTATGGATGGCGGCGGCAATGACGCTTCAGGCAATGCTGCAAGTTCGAGCCGCACCCGGACCTCTGCCGGTGTCGCAGCAGGTCGCTTGGTGCTGACCAAAATACGTGACAATCGCGGCGATGTTAGCTGGGAACTTGATCAATTCCGTGAGATCAAACACCCTGGCAATATTGTGCCCAGCAATCCGGCACCGTTCCAGAATGCCGCACCTATCATGCTCAATGATTGGCCAACGGCTGGCGGTCTTGTCGATGACATCAACGCCTGGTTCCAGATTGATTGGCAGTATAACGGCACCTCGCTTGGCAATGTCTCTATTACCAATATCGGCGTGAACGACGCGGTCGGTTGGGGTCTTTCAGTCCGTGCAAGGATTATGGATGATGACCGGTCGCATGGTAGCAATGGTGCCGCCGGTCTCCGGCTCACTTTCACCTATCGCTTTACCAGAACGATAGGCTCTGATGTCATTGCTGAACGCCATATCCAGTTGTATGGGGACGGCACTTTCGAAGTGAGTGGTGATTGGATCCAAGCCTCAGCGCTTGAGGCGAGTGATCCCGCGCTCATCCCCGCTGAGTAGAGGTGCAGAGAGTGCCTCACGCTCCCAAGCTCCCTCCGGCACCGCCGAGTACTGGACGTCGATCTGCGGCGCGATCGCAAGCGATGTCTGGCGGTGGCTTCTGGAGCCGAGACGAAAGCAACGATCAACCTGGCAGCAGCCAGGATGACGGCTTCTTGAGCGCGCAAGGTGAAAATGGTGGCTCTTCCTCGGCGACCCGCGAGGCTGCGACGCAGACAATCGGGCGGCGGGCAGGCTCTCTTTCTGACGAGCTTGATTTTCCAGAGTTTGTCGCCTCGCTAATCCACGGAACATGGGACGCGATGGTCGATTCATCCATCAGGCAAATGGAAGCTTTTTCCGATCTTGTTTCGGCTATTTCGAAACCACTTGAACAGTTTCGTGATGAGAACATCTCTGTAAATCAGGCGAAAGACTGGCTTGTTTCACAGCATCCTGGCGACCTTGAGTTGGCGCAGGATGATGGGGGTTATGCGGTGCTACCGCGGGGCAGCGATGATACCTTTGGCGATGAACTTTCTCCTGACTGGTTGGCTGAATTCGACTTGGCCGGGGAATCTCTGAATTCAGAGCTGATTGATGAACAGCTCGTCCCTCGCGCCCGTGACAGAATGGCTCGCGATCGGATGCAAACGCTCGCAACTTTGGTCATGCTGGGTCTCAATCGGATCAAGGTTGACGATGGCTCTATCACAGCGCGAATGCGGCTCCGTGCCGCAGCTGCCGATCATAGCGGAGTAGACTATGCGGTGAGCGATGATCCGGCGGGTTCATCCTCGGGAAGCTGGGCGACCCGGGGTAGCACGACATATCAAGCATCGACGACCAAGGTCTCCACCGTTGGTGTGAACGCGCAAACGGACAGCTCGCTCGTCGCGGATCTGTTTGGCCAGGTCAAAATCAACTTCTCGAGCGAAACGCTGCCGCTCGATCGCTTTGTTGATGACGCGCAACAAACTCTACTGGAGCGCGCGGCACGGCCTGCCTTGACTCAGGCCGCCCGGCAAATCGCCAGTCAGCCGCAGCAAGCTAACACACAAATAGCGCCTACTCAGCAGCCAGCAGCGGTGGCGCCAGCAGCTCAAGTGCCGCAAGCTGTTCAACCTCAACCCAGCGCCCAACCCGTACAGCAGCCACAGCCGCAACCGACTGTGCCACAATCTGCCACCCCGCAACCTGGTGCGATTGCACCGGTGCAAGTGACGCCGCCGCCGGGGGCCACAGGATGATCGCACCACGTCGCCCCCTTGATGATATGTTGGTCGAATTGATGGACGGCGTGCGGCAGTCTGGTTCGCTTCGTCCGACTGACCTCGATCAAGTCGGTGTGGCTGCAAGCTCTGTCGAGTTTGATCTTCCGGTTGAGACAGTCATTGAACATCGCGACGGCGATTGGGTGGTTTTGGCTGACAGCCCTCGCACGCGCATGCGAAGCGACTTTGATGTGCCGGTAAGCCGCCTGGTCGCAACCATCGTTACAGGGGATGTGGCATGAGGAACAAGCCTACCTCAATCGTCGCGCTGGAAGACTTCATTCAGGCAGTCCAGTCGCAGCTAGACACCGCGCAAGCTCGCATGACACTCAAGGCGCAGAATGACAGTCTGCCGCTAACCTTCGCGATCAAAGACATTTCGATGGATCTGAAAGCCCATGTCGAAATGGATTCAGGTGAGGTCCGCATCAAGCCTGCAGGATCAGGCGACACCAACGCGAGCACGCTTCATCTGGTCTTCACGGCGATTACAAAGCCGATGATTGAAGAAAATGCGATTCAATTGTCTACTGACAATCAAGACGATACTCTGTTGGAAGAGGCATCGGTCGATCTGACTGCCGATGAGTTAACCCGGCTTGACGGAATTGGCGTTCGCACCGTCTCGCAGCTTCGTGAGGTGCGTAAGCAAGGGTTCGGGCGGTCAGTAGGACGCATAACCCGGTTGCCCATCGAGAAGCTTGAGCGGGTCTTATCGCAGGCCACCCGACCTGAGGTGAAAGGCGTTGAGGCCGAGGATCGGACCTCCGATGGGAGACGCAGGCTGCGCATTCGTGGCCGCAATCTCATCCGCGACGGCCAGCCGCCTCGCGCGGAGATCAATGGCGAAGCTGTTGGTGTCGTTCAGGCAAGTGATACGGATATCGTTCTGACACCGCGTAGCGATCAGTTCGGGGGTCAATTGAGCCTCGCATTCGATGACAAATCGAAGACCGATCTGTGGTTCGACATAGAAGCCAATGCCCAAGGTGAGCCACGTTCTACGGCGAACGCGGCCAATGGTGAAGTGAAGGAGTTGGTCCAATGATCAGACTGCCTCGCATGGTCCAGCCATGGCATCACTATACCGGAGTTTATGCGTCCCCGACCAGCCTTCTGGTGCGCTTAAAATCAGGTGAAACGCCCGATCATCTGCCCGCGGCACTTGATGTCCGGCAAGGCGTTTGCGGTGCTGCTGATAGAACCGGGCATGGGGCGTTTGATCGTGTGGCCAGCACCTTTGGCGGTGCAGTTCGGATCAGCCGATTGCACAGCGCCAAAAGCGCACTGTTGCGTGTCGGTGAACGCAACCGCAATTACACAAATGCAGAGGAAGCTTGCGGCATATCACGCGTGTTACGGCTTGATGTCGAGCCGGGCACACATGTTGGTTCGATGGCTATTTCGTTGCGCCAATTGGATATCGTGGAAAGCGCAACACCAAACTATCTTGTTGCTTTGGGCATGGATGAGCCGCTGTCTTCAGAAGAGCGGGATAACCAAGAACATACCTTTGGCTCGCGTTTCGAAAATGTCCGAAGTGACGATCAAGAGGGCTGGCTGCATCGCGACGCAATAAATGGACGACAGGCCTTGGCCCGTGAACCAGGCGATCCAGCTGTTATTGTGGCCGTTGTCGATAGCGGTGTGAACCCCAACCATCGTGAGTTTTCACGTGGGCTACGCAGCGGTTTTGACACCGTACAGCTCGGGCATGACGAACTGGCTGGTGGGATTGCTCTGTTGGGTGACAATGCCGGGGCTGATGTCGATCCATCCGATCGTCATGTCGGCCATGGCACAGGCTGTGCTGGTATTATCGGGGCCGCTGGACAGCACATTCCGCCCGGTATGGCCGGTGAATGCCAAGTGCTGCCCATTCGCTCGCTTGGAGCCGCTTTGTTTCCAGGTAAGAAGCGCCCTGTAGGGGTCGGGGCGATTAGCGATCTTGATGCAGGTGTAGTGATGGCGGTCCAGCTCGGCGCGAAAGTCATCAATATGAGTTTTGGAACCGACGATGCCTCTCTTGATCCGACATTGGATAAGCCGCATCGCGAGGCGGTGGAGTTTGCGACCGCTCAGGGATGTACTCTGGTCGCAGCAGCGGGAAATAGCGGCGATCGGCGCACTTACTGGCCAGCCGCTTTCCCAGAAGTTGTGGCGGTCGGTTCTGTCAGTACTGACGGAACGGTTAGCGAGTTTAGCACAAGCGGCGATCATGTAGCGCTATGCGCCCCGGGTGAGAGGGTGAGAACGGCCCACCTTGAGGGCTATCAACGCGCCACCGGAACCAGCTTCGCCGCGCCGTTTGTCGCATCGGTTGCAGCCCTACTTCATTCCCGCGCGCAACGCCGCTCAGCACCGCTTTCGCCGCGCGATGTGAAGACGCTACTAACGACCAGTGCCCGCACCCATCGAGAAGGCAATACCCAAGGTCATGGTGTCGGAATTCTCGACGGTGGGCGCGCCTTAGCCATGCTGGATGAGGCAATTGACGCCGATCCTAGTGTTGAATTCGGAGGGACGGCCCATGCCTAGCTAACCGTCATCCCATTCAGCCCCGCTTAGAACAAAGATTACGCATCGAATACGAAAGGAAATTAATATGGCAAGCGAAGGAACCAGCGCTCCGAATATTCCGAACAAGACGCGATTTGTCGATATTCAAAACCGCGAAGAGAAAGCGCGCGAAAGGCTGCGCCAGCGGTTAGAGCAAATCAATCGACGGGTGGAAAACGGCAGAGTCTTAAGTGAGCCCGATATTGAAGAGCTCAAAAGACTTAAGGCACTAGCCGCATTGAAACCAGGCCGTGGTATCTATATTGATCCGCTGTTTGTCGCCCTGCGCCACGCCTTGCGCAGCAATGACGGTAATCTAACGCCGGTAACCGTCGAACACAGCAATGGCCAGATCGGTTTCACGCCGGCGCTCGACAACCCTGACCATGACAGGCAGGTGGTCCGCAGCGCGTTGCTTTATGGCATTTTGTGCTCTCGCAAGGTCGCCACACCTCCTGTCTTATCGGTTGGGACGGATAACGAGCCGGAAACCGGGCCAGACACCAATCACCCCAATATGGCCAAATTTTTGGCGGGTTTTTACAGTGCATTAGGCAAGATCGCCGGACAGATGGACCTTGCTCAGCGGACTTTGCTGATCACCATCAATGATGTGCGGGTCAATTCCCGTCAGACCCCAAACATATTCACCAAGCAATTTGCAGATGTTGTCAGCGATCTGATTGATCGCAACATTTCTGCGGACAATCCCAAGCTGAAACCATTTGTCGATGAGCTGTTGGATCGCTCAACTGATCTTGGGCCGGATGATCAAAGCGATATCCCTTTGCATGAGATGGCGATTGATCTGCCCGACCTCAACTCATGGATCGACGACAATGTGGTGGCCGACAACATCTATCTGATGGGCCCTATGATCTTCGCGTCAATGTTTGAGGAATTGAAGGCATTTCAAGTCGTCGACAAGCTGGTGGAGATGTCGCAGCAAGGCTACATCACTCTGACCCGCGGGACGGCTGGCACTCAGCTGTACAATTACTGGCGTAATGCGCCCAACCGGATGAGCGAGGTTGAGCGGCAAACATTCTATGCCATGACGCTGGGCCTGCCGAGCGGCCAACCAGGCGCTTCTTCAAACAGTGATTTCCAGGATTTGTGGCTGCGCTTTGTCTCCTCGGTTTCTTCCTTGGTTCGTGAGAACCGGGTTGATCAATTGCTGCGGTCAGAATTGCCCTCGGCGATCAATCAGCAACAGGTGAAGAAGGCTGCGCGTGACCTGGTCACCAACATGTCCCTGCATGGCTATGGCATGGCATTCTACGCCGCTGTTGATTTGCAAGAGCAGATCAATGAGATGATCAAACTGTTGTCTGATCCAGAAGTCCGTAGCGCCTTTGGCGCCCGCGATATGTGGGGTGTTATCGACCAGATCGCACAGGTTGAGCTTGGCGGTGCACGCAACTCCAGCAAATATCGTACGCTTGCTACAAGCGGTGCAATTTGTGTCCGCTGGCTAGGTGACAATCTTGACCGGCTGCGTGATCCGACAATGCCAATCATTGAGTTGAAGGATGTATCCAATCCGCCCGCGCGGATGGCTGGGCAAACCGCCACTTCGCATCCAACCGACTATGATCTGATCAACGCTTGCGAGCTTTGGCTCGCTGATTCTGCGCTCGATGACATTCGGATTGAACAGATGTCGCAGCCACGCGAGTCGCCCCAGCAGCCAAGCCGGCCAATCCAGATGCCGTCGATCGCACGCGATCTGCTCGAAGGCGCAGGTTTAGGCGTCAGCTTCGATCATCACCCGCAGATGGCCAATGGCCACGATCGGTCTGGCTACGCCGCATATTGAGGCGCAGCGACGAGAGCATCGAATTTGGAGATAGATCATGCATAGCCAACCTTTGGCCAACCGGGTGAAGTCCCGACTCTTAAAGGCCGCGCATTCCCTGCGTACTGCCGATCCGTCCCACTATGTCGGGCGGGTCATTGATGACAGTTTTCATGACCCTGAAGATGATCCGGCATACGCTCGCAATGCGCTTTCACCCGGAGCGGCACCTATCCAGTCGCAGTTTCTTGCGCGGCGCCCGGGCGTCTTGTCATTCGAGATGGAACCGCTCGGTCCACATGCACGGCCTGCTGACAAGCGTGATTTCACCAGTCAGAAAGCACGCGGGCTGCTTGACCAGCAATTCGGCAGCGCAGCTTTGCGATGGTTCGATCAGGCGAGTGAACCCTTTCGCAGCGGAACCCGTAGTAATAATCTGCAATATGGGGCGTTCTTCGGGTCAAGCTTTGACAGCGACGGGCTGGAAACTGCGACCGTCAGCTATGAAAGTAGCGATCCTAGCAACATTATCGTGAATCCCAATCTCGCCCGACTGGTTGGCAATGCAATGGCGGCTTTGCCTGGATTGAAGCCGGTTTTCACCACATTAATTGCTGGACGGACCAGCGGTGCGCAGTGGATGAGCTTCCTGCTGACCAATGGTATTCGACTGGCTGATCTGGAACCCATGATGCGCGAAATCGGCCTTGGCAATCGCATTGCGCCGATCATGCAAGTTGTCGGGGTCGCACTTGGTGGCCGGTTTGAACTGCCTGGCGGTTCGACGCTGGTCGCATTCGGACGCGGTCCGGAGGGCGTCGAGATGGAAATGCAGATCATGCTCGATGCGATCTCGGATGTGCCACCAAACTTTCTGCAATTGTTGACCATGAACCTGCGTGAACGTCCGGCTGAATTGACCGCTCTCGAGCGTTTCCTCGAAGCGTTCACTCCCGAAGACAATGTCTGGCCAGGGCGGTTTTCGATCCTGGGCATCCGGATCGGCACCAAAGGGCCTGCCAAAATCAACTTGGTCCTAAGACCTGTCGAATTTGAAATCTCTCCAGCGGCGGCACGGCTCGGCTCGCAAACTATCGCGGCCTGAGCCGCTTCCCCAGCGTCCTACATGGGCGCAAGAAAGGATTGAACCATGACCGCTCAAACTGCCCGTGTGATGCCGGCCGATACAGGCGCGGCCCAGTCGATCAATGACAGCCCGACCCCGCGGCCCGAAGTGCGTGCGCAAGTCAAAGATCTCCTCAGCCGATCCGAAGCTTTTGGGCAGTTGCCAGCCGCGCAGCAAAAGCAGGTCGCACGTGACACCGCGCTTATCGCGGATGCTCTTGTCGGCGGCCCGGACGCGGACAAAGGCATGCAAAGTGTCACTAGCGCGGCGATGAACGATCCGTCGACAAGTTTCAAAGAAGGACAAAAAGCAGTTGATGCGATCGGTAGAGACGATTTCGATGCAGGTGCGGTGAGAGCTGGTGGAGAGGCTGCCGCTGACTTCATGAACCAGATCAACTTCGTCGATTTCGTATCCGGGTTAATCGACGGCGTCTTCAATTCGATAGTGACCTCCTCGATAGAGCAAATGGAAGCCTATTCGAAAATGGTCGCGGATGTTTCTAAGTCGCTCAATCAGTTCAGAGACGAGAACACATCTGATGATGACGGCCGCGACCAGATGGTCGAGCAGTTTCCGGATATCTTCTCGATCGGTACAGACGACTTTTCAGACTCGAAAGAACCGCGATTGCAATTGCGCGACAATGTCGATCAGGAAAGTGCACTTTCCCGCGTACAGCAAACTATGGGAGAGCTAGTCGAGGGCGGCATCACATCAATTGATGTCTCAGACCCCGAAGCAGAGGCCAAGCTGATCAAGGCTGCACGTAGTCATATCGCGACCGCGCGCCAACAATTGCTCGCAACCATGGTGATGATGGGGCTTAATCGCATCGTAGTTACCAATGGTAAGATCCAGGCCCGCATTCTGTATGATTTTAATGCATCGAGCCAGCGTAAACTATCACGGTCGGCAATGGCTCGTGATTTTGCACGGAATGCAGACGGCTCCTTACAGAAAATGGCCAATCGCGAAGGTGAATTCGAGGCGAGCGGCAACACTAGTTATGAAAGGAAGGGGCGCCGACGCAAGCGCCATGTGACCCGGGATTCAGAATATTATACCAAGGGTAAATATAAGTATGCCGAGAGGCCAGTGCTCACCGCGATGTCGGTTGCCTCGGATGCTCAAACGGACCAATTGTCTGCACGTGCCAGCCTTGCCGGGAATGTCGAAGTGAACTTCAAGTCGGACTATTTGCCGCTTGAGAAAATGGCCACGCCCGAGATGATGGCATCGATTCAAATGCGGTCAAAACCGGTTGATCACAACCGTCCGGTCTACGAGGCGGAAGGCGCCAGTGCTCAAAATCAGACGGCAAACGCCTAGGGTATTCTGCCATGCAAACAGCTGCATACACGGCGCGGCAGGAGCCAAGCGATGGGCCAGCGCCCGTTCATGAAGGCGATGCCCCTCCAAATACACCGCAAGCCACGTCTCGACACGATGAAAAGCCGGAGGGCCTGAGCGACGAGGCCATCCGCCGGGTTCGCCCCATGGTGCGCGAAATGCTTACCCGCATTCCCGCCTATGGCGAGATGGAACAGCAAGAACAGCTCGATCTCGCCAACAACATGGTCAAGCTCTTCGCTTATGTTGATGACCCTAACAGCGTCGTCAGCGATGCGATGCAGGATCCTGCGCAAAAGGCACAGGCAGCTCGATCTCAGGCGATGAACCGCCGGCGTACCGATCCAAATGAACTCGTAAAACGCAACCTGGCGCAGTCACCCGGGTTTGCTGGCAAGGACTTCGAAGCTGGAGCAGCGCAACAAGGAACTGATCAATTTGTCCGCCTAGTTGATGAGGTCGACTTCCCCTCATTCGTTGGCGGATTGATCCAGAACGTTTTCGTAACAATCGTCGAAACGTCGATCGAACAAATGCGGGCCTATGCCGAGCTGGTAGCTAATGTAGCGAAGTCTGCCGAAGAATATATGAATGAGAATATCGGGGTCGGGCAGGCACGCGATTATCTGGTTGATCGCTTTCCCGACCTGTTGGATGTCAATGTCAATGTCGATGATGATGGCAATTCACGCCTCCTCGCCAAAGATGAAGACAATGACGGGGGGATGCGAGAAATTCACCAGTCCATGGGTATGTCCGGCCGACCGGTCGAGGATCTAAGCGACGACCAAGAAGAATTGCGGCTCGTCAATGGTGCACGGCTGATTATGGCACGTTCTCGTCAGCAATTGCTCGCTTCAATGGTGATGTTGGGAATCAACCGGATCGTGGTCACCGATGGCTCAATCACGGCGAAGGTGAAGTTCAATATGCGATCAACCGATCTGGCGGAGCGCGACTACAAGGCCTCGTCATATGATCGCCAGACAAGGCGGCACAAGCGGACGAGTTTTGGCGGTGGTAGCTTCCTTGGATTTGGCGGCGGAACTGTGAGCACCAACTCACGCAGCCATGTCGCAACGGTAAAAACGGGCGTGGATGAGTCTAGCGAATCGCGCCTTGATCTCTCGGCCAAAATGCAAGGGGAGGTGCGGGTCAACTTCAAGTCCGACTACTTACCGCTCGAGAAAATGGCGACACCGGAAATGATTGGCGCAATCCAGGGGAATGCAGCCCCAGCGTCTGACAAAGACAACCGGCAGGACGGAAGCTCATCTGGAAACATCGATAACGGAACACAATCGCCATGACCCGCGCCATCCCATTTGAAACGTCTGCCGCGTTAAGTGTGGAGCGTGCTGTCGAAGATGCCGCAAACTTGCTCCTTTCGGCTGAGGCGCATTCGGTTATGCTGTCCGAACTGGGCGTCATCCATATCCCACAGGCGGCGTCGGCCAACCCAATGCAAATCCGAGCTGTCGCGAGCCTCTACTTGGCATCGGCCCTTGAATCTGCGGGCCTGATCCAAGCGGTTGACGCGCTGACTCGAATGGTTCGCTCGGGCCAAATCATGCATGATCTTGGCGATGCAACCGGATTGATCGTCACATTCTGGGAGAACCGAAAAGAACGTGCAGCGCCAGAGGAGCGTCAGGCATTGTTTGCGAGCCTGTTCGGTTCCCCAGCGGATGTGGTGGACAGCTTCAGCGGTACCAACAATGGATTTGAAGAACGGCTTTTTGCGCTCTGCGAAGCAATTATTGACGCTGCAGATGGTGGCCCACTGGTTAACATGCGACGTGCGGCTCGGCGCTTATCCGAAAATTTGGTTCAGGCGGGCAATGATATGGTGCTGATAATGGCGCGCGACATTATTGCGAGTCTGTCCCGCTCCATTGCCATACTGAACCATCCAAAGATACGAACCGCACTTGGTGCTCGATCGCTTTGGCAATCCGTCGCGGCAATTGATCGCCGGCAGCGAAGGCCTGTACGACCGACTCTTAATCATTTGCGGCGAGGGCGTGCAGGGATGGTTCTTCTCGCTTGGTTGGGCGATTTTCTCGAACAGAAAGATGCTTCTACTCATCGCCCTACTGCAGATGCTCCAGTTCTGGCAGCGGCGCTCGACTGGGTGGATGAAACGATTACGCTTATCGAGGCGGTTGATGGATCGCGCCAAGCGCAGGGAGGCTCCGCATCTGAATCGACCGGCTCCTGGCTCGATCTTGGACGCTAGGCATGGCCAGCCAATCCTCCACGGCGGAGCAGCTCGCGCAACCTAGCGCTGCAACGCGCCAGGGGATCAAGTCGGTTTTATCTCAGGCTGATGGCTTTGATGGTGTGGATCGCCCAACGCGGCGTGAGATTGCTCACTCGCTGGTCCGCATCGCGGAAGCGGCAAAACTGCTCGAAGAAGATATTGACGCACAGCGCAATTCTGACGCGCCCTTGCCGCCGCAATTGAATGACAACGAGCCGGCAGGCGATAAGAAAATCCCGGCCAAGGCGATGAATGCCGGAGATGCCTTTTCCGGCACAGCAGTTGACCGAATAGGTCAAACCACTCGCAATGTGCTCGAAGCCATCTCATTCCCACGCTTTGTTGCCGAGTTAATCAATGGCGTCTTCAAGGCAATGGTGGACACCAATCAACAGCAGCTTCAGCAGTATCTGGAGCTCATCCGCGGTGTTTCCCAGTCACTCGATGGTTTCGCTTCACTGGGCGGCAATGATGACGCCGCGAGACGTTGGTTGGTTCAGCAGTTTCCCACTAGCTACGCGATTGATGGGCAGGACGAGGAAGAAGACGACTTCCCAAGCATAGATGATGATGACGACGCAGAACCTTTGCGGATCAGACCTGTTGGCTCGCCACCAAGCGAGGATGCGCTGCGCGCTGCTTTGTCGCTTGAGCATGACGCGCAAGTGCCAACGGGAGGTGCGGAATCACTCGTCCCTTTTGTTCGCCGCGCGCTTGCCAAGAATCGTCAGGGTATGCTTGCGACTATGATCCGCATGGGAATGCAGCGGATTGTCATAGATTCTGGTAAGATCACGGCGGGAATGCGGTTCCACATCGATGCAACATCTGCCGCGCAAGACCGCGATACATCATCATTTGATACGCGTCATTCGATAGCCGCGAGTGGGAAAGTGGGTTTCGGTTGGTGGAGTGCCTCCGCAAGTATGAGCTCGACGATTGGCTATGTCCGCACCAATGATACCACGACCAGCGAGGATCTTTCAGCGAGTGCGGACCTCACCAGCCGGGTCGAGCTCAACTTTCGGACTGATCAGGTTCCCCTGGACCGACTCGCCTCCCGTGAAGCGCAGAAAAGACTTGGGCAAAATTCGCTCAATCCCGACCGAGAGACAGAGTTGATGTTGCAGGCTGAAGCAGCGCGCCAAGAGCGATATAAGGCGCGCGATACCGCGCGTGCGAGCCGTCAAGCGCCGAGCCTCGCGCCAGGGCAACCATTGACCCCTCCCAATACTCCGAACATCGATTTAGATAACAATAGTTCAGCGACCAGGGCCAACAACACTGCCCAAAATCAGGGTGGTCAGAATGGAGTGAGTGCGCAAAACCCTGCTGCTGTGACACCGGCACGCAATCCTTCCGGTGCGACAAATCGGAATTCTCCTGCGGCGCCAACGCGCAGTACTCCTGCCACTACAACACCCAACACGCCTGCCGCGCCAAACGGTGATCCTCCGGCGGCAACGCGCACGCCTCCTCCTACAACCCAGCGTGGATCAAACCCCGGCTAACTTGTCCATAGGAGCGCTAACGATGCGTATCCAAGAGCACGAACCGACTGGCATGTAGCGCCACAATCGATCAGCTGATCAGGCAAAGACACGACAGGTGCGAAGCAGAAAGGAGTCTTGGTGGTGGTGTCGAACGGCACTTTTGCGACCTGCCTGTCAACATTTAGCGAACCAAGGCCCTAAGGGATTTGTGAAAATGCAATGCATGGTTGGGACCAGTTGCATTCAAGACTGGATGGAGGATCTAAATATCCCAACGCATTTCCTAATGCCTTTTGATGTTGAGCAATTTGCCGATGAAGACCTAGTCGATATCAGCATGCTTGGCGAAATGGTAACTGCAGAAATTGCCCCCGGCGCTGGAGAGCTCCTCCCATACCAAACTCCAGAGTTGTTTATCGCCCGGCTGCTCGACCTGGTTTCTGAGAAGCCCCGTGAAGCTTTTGTAACCCGGAAAGAGAATTGCCGAAACCGTCGCCATGGACGATAAACATGAGCGGCAGCAAACGGGCGTGAACAGCCGTCCCAAGCCTCTAAAAGAGCGAGTAAGCTCTTATTTTCTCGTGCAAGTTCGTGACGGTATTGCCTCTACGTCTCCGTCAGCCATGCGCCAAATTACATCTTGAGGGACGGGAAGTTCGAGAGTTTCTTCCTTCGATAGATCGAGGTAGACGCCTCGAATAATACGACTGAATAGACCATGGGAAACGGCGATTACTGATCCATTCGTGTTGGCTAGCCACTTGGCCGCGCGTTGACGCGCAGCATCATAGCTCTCTCCATCAGGCGAGCGAAAATACCAATCGAATGGAGTGGAGCCATCCAAGATTCCCGACCAGCGAGCCTCAATATCGATATGGGTTAAACCATCCCACGAACCGGTTGAAACTTCCTCAAGTCGCTTGTCGAATTGTGTTTTCGGAAAATCGCCGCAATTTTGAATGATTTCTGCGGTTTGGCGAGTTCTGCCAAGCGGGCTGGCAACAAAGGTGTCTATCTTCGTACCGATTTCGGCAAGCCGTTCGCCGATTGCTCGCGCCTGCATAAATCCAAGTTCGGTAAGAGCGGAGTCCAGTTTTCCTTGAAATCGGCCGGATGAGTTCCATTCGGTTTGGCCGTGACGAATGAGAAAAACTTCACACATTGTAGGCCGATATGACCAAATCTTTTGTACGTGGCAAGACAGCCCCTATCCCTACTGTAAAACCATAACGTGAGGGGTCATAAGATGAGCTGCTTCCTCTTGATCCGGCAGGAAGCTGATCTTGGCAAGGGAAGCTCTAATTTTGCAGAGTTTGCTCCACAAGCAGTGCCATAGCTCGCGCTTCTTCACCTCCGTCCTCGAGCAATCCTGAGATCACCCCCTTCTTGTCGCCTTCGGTACTAGTTTGGTTTGTTTTCCATTTGCCTTCTATTCTCGAGATCGGAATCTCCACGCCAATCACCCCTTGGAGTAGCTTGTCCAGGAAATTTTCAGGAGCATCGTCTAACGACCATGGCATTGACTGTATTCGTTCATGCTGCTCGCTCAGCGAACCTAAATGCCCCTCTAACCATTGACGATCTTCGATAAATTTAGGATTCCCATGGATCGCCACAGTCGCGTAGTTCCATGTCGGTACGGCCCGGCCGTGCTCCTTTTTGCTGGGGTACCAATTGGGTGTAATGTAAACCTGTGGTCCACGAAAAATCACGACATGCTGCATTTGCGCCGAGCTTTCCTTCCAAACAGGATTCGCTCTTGCAACGTGACCATACAGAGTACCAAATGCCCCCTCAGAGGCATCTAGGATGAAAGGTATATGGTCGACATTTAGACCTACCTGACCCGAGCTGACCCATGTGCCAAGTGGGTGCTGTCTGATCAGCCCATGCAACACGTCCAATCGCGTTTCTTCAAATGGCTTTGGAATGTACATTGGAGACCTCTGCGCATCTATTGCTGGATTAGTAAATTTCGGCACCGTTGGAAGGACTTCACCCATATTCTTAAAGGCTTGTGGGTATAATCAGGGGTTCAGTGTATTCCCCTTACTCACTCCAGGTTCGAACGACGAGCTCAGGAGTGCTCGCATTTCTCTGATTGCTTCATCGGCAAGAGCAGCGATATCGTCCGAATGAGTGGTGTCGATAGTTACGCAAGGGCCAAGGTTCAGCGGGCCAAGAGCTGCTAGCTCATCAAACTGCTGCGTCAGACTATCAACTCGCAGCTCATCGTTATGACCTTGGTGACGTTGCCTTTTCAGAAACCGTTCTCGGGCCACATCAGGTTCACACTTGCAGTGAAGCTCCACAATAGGGGCGTGAAGTTCAGCGATCCAATCTGTCGCAGTTCCGTAGGAGACAGAGAGGTCCCTCGGACGCCAAAATGACACTAAGACACCCGACGGCAATGCTTTGGCTTGATCCGCAAAAACCTCATCGCTTTCCCGACTCAGGCGTTGTCGGAGAGGCAAATCAACTGCCGAGAACTTATTGAATTCAGCTTCCAGTATGTCGTCCTTGTCGAGGAAGGGCCAACCAAATGAATTTGCGATAAGCCGCCCGATCGCCGTCTTCCCAGCGGCCGGTATTGGGCTGGAATCAGACGATCCCATTCCGGCGTAGGCCCTCGGCAATTATTGTTTCGATCAGGTCTTCCTGGCTCCACCCAGCCAGCTCAGCCGCGCGGCCAAAGACCTTTTGCGACCACAGATTGCAGTTGAGGTTGAGTTCCAGGAAGGTGATTTCGCCCGTATCCTCGTTCACTCGGAATTCGAAACGGCCATAATCAAACGGGCGGTATTCTTCCCAGCAGCGCTTGGTCAGCTCCGCAATCTTTGCGGTGAGTTCAGGGTGGTCAAAATGCTCGAGCGCATATTTCTGGCTACGGTCGACCAGATCGCGCTTTTCCTGATAGGTGCGCAGATGCGACGGGTCGGCCTGACGAAAGATCATCATGGGCAGGATTTGCGGCTCGCCATTGATGGTAACAACGGCCACTTCAACGTCGCTGCCGTCGAGGAACGGCTCGACAATCGCATCCTGTCCGCCATTGCTATCGTCATTGTGGATGCGTTCAACCGCAGTCTTCACGCCCGCCCAATCGCGCGCGTCACCCACGCCCCAGCTGGCCGAAGACGCATTGGGTTTAATCACATAGCGATCCGCCTTGAGGTATTTCACTTCCTCGATCGGGGCGCCTTTGCGGAAAATCGTCCACGGCGCGGTCGGGACACCGGCATCCACGGCTGCGCGCTTTGCCAGATGTTTGTCATCGGAAAGACCACGCAGGATCGGGCTGGCCCCAAGATAGGGAATGCCAGCGCGCTCACACAACAGCGGCACCAGCATCTCCGAATTGAAAAACCCTGCGCGGTTGAGCAGTGGAAAGACGAAATCCACGTCCTTTGGCGGGTCAAATAGAATGTCGAAGGTCTGCGTAATGGTCAGTTTCAGCCCAAGCCCCTCAAGCACCTCGCGCATCTCGCGGTGATACATGGCATGGTTGCCATCCTCCGGGTGTATCTCACCCTCCCACAGTGCGTTCTTTGCAAGGAACAGGATATGCGCGCCCTTTTTAACCTCATCGGGAATGCGCAAAGGGGTGAGCGTGTCTGTCATGTTTTCATGCCTAGCAACGGTATGGAGCCGCGCGTTTACGGCGGTAAGACGGGCGGCGCCAGCAGAAAACTTACCCGGGTAATCAACCGGTCCGGCGCGCATGCACTTCCCATCGCTTATGGGGATGAATATAGCAACGCCGGGTCGCGTTTAATAACCTGCGGGAATGGTCGCTCATTACAAAGATAACATATAACAGACCCGAAAACGGGCTTGATCGATCGCCAGCTTGTGACGCTTTGGTCTGCGCTCTGTCCTCTGGAGGGGACGAGCGGATCACTTTGCGAGCCGATAATGGCCTCAATAAGTACCATTCGGCGCCCTATCCGCGCGATGTGGTGGCTTATTCCTCCTCGACCGTCAACGATATCTCAGGGCCAGCATTTGCGCATCTCCTGATGTTGGAGGCGGCGCAGGATCGCCTGGGATATGCGGATCAGCTGGACGGCCTGAGGCGGCGGATCAAAGCCGCTTATTCCTTATCGTCCGAGAGCGAGATTGTGTTCGCAGCCTCGGGCACCGACCTGGAATATGTGGCACTGGCCAGCGTACATGGCCGCGCAGCGGGAGGGATCCACAATGTCCTGCTTGGCGCAGATGAGATTGGCAGCGGCTGTATCCACTCCGCTCATGGCCGATATTTTGCAGAGACCACGGCGCTGGGCATTCCATCAACCCCGCGAGAGGATATTGCGGGTTGTGGCTCAATCAGCCTGGTCGATGTGCCGGTCCGCTGCACCGAAGGTGTCGCTTGCTCTGGCGCGGAAATTGCCCAAAGCCTCGCGAGCGAGATTGAGCTTGCCAAAGCGTCTCAGCGTCATGCTCTGGTGCACATCGTCCATGGTTCAAAGACCGGGCTCGTGCTGCCTGACCTCACCGATCTCGACAGTCTACAGGCGCACTATGGCGAGCATGCGACCTTCGTCGTTGACGCCTGCCAGGCACGCATCACCAGCGCTGCGATTGCCGCCTACGTTGAGCGGGGGTGCATTGTTCTCTTGACCGGATCGAAGTTCATGGGCGCGCCGCCGTTCAATGGCTTTGCCGTGGTGCCTTCGGCCGTGGCGACGCGAGCAGCGCCGCTCCCCAAAGGGTTTGCGCAAATATTTAACCGGGCGGAATTTCCAGAGAATTGGCCGGGCGTGGATAGGCTGAATGAAGGGCAGAACCGCTCGCTCGCCCTACGTTTGGAGGCCGCCGTGTTTGAGCTGGAACGGTTTCAACGAATTGCCCCTGGCCGGGTCGAGATGATGATTGCAGCGTTTGACACGGTGCTTCAGGCTGAAATTATCGAACCGCTTGGCGTGAAGCGTGTGTTGCCCAATTTTACTTCTGCCAAGGGTGCATCGCTCAACCTGCCGATTGAAATGCGTACATTGGCAACCTTGGATGTTAGCATGCTGCCGGGCCTGCGAACCTTCGATGACGCGCAGGCGCTGCACAAAGAGCTCGCGCATGATGGCGTGCGTTTGGGCCAACCGGTCAAATGCGTACGGCAAGATGGCGGGTGGGGCGGGACATTGCGGGTCGGCCTATCCATGCCGATCATGAGCGCATGGGCCGCCATGAATGCAGACGAGATCGAGCGCCAACTCGCCAGCGACCTTGGGCTCATCGCGAAGAAATTGCGGGAAAAGACGCTCACTTTCGCCTAATCGTCGGCGCATGATTGGCTTTTGACAAAACTGCGGTACACTGCTGGCCTGTTGGTCTTGGGAGGGTGCCGATGGCTGTTCAAGAATGGTATGATGCGCATATTATGCCGCGCCTCGTCGGATTTGCCTGTGCGCAAGGCCAAGTGATGAAACGCCGCTCAAAGGTGGTGCCGCTCGCTCGCGGTGATGTGTTTGAGCTGGGCTGCGGCGGCGGACTAAACCATCAGTTTTATGATCGCGGTGCCGTCACCAGTTTTGCCGGGATTGATCCGCATGGCGCGCTGCTGGACCAGGCAAGAGCCGCTGCGGAGGCCAAAGGCTGGCCCGCTGATATTCGCGAAGGGGTGGGCGAGGCTATTCCCTTTGCCGACCGATCGTTCGACAATGTTGTGTGCACATTCACTCTGTGCACGGTCGAAAACCCCGCTCAGGTTATGTCGGAAATGCGCCGCGTCCTGAGGCCGGGCGGACAAGTGCTGTTCCTAGAGCATGGGCGTGCGCCCGATCCCGATGTTGCCAAATGGCAGGATCGGATTGAGCCAGTTTGGAAGAGGCTTGCCGGCGGATGCCATCTGACGCGGCCTATCGGTTCGGCCCTGCGCGGGGCAGGCTTTGATGTGGAGCCGCACGGGCAGGGCTATCTGCCAAAGGCTCCCAAGTTTGCGATGTGGAACGAGTGGGGCGTGGCGCGCAAGCCGGGGATGTAATTAAACGCCCCCGGCTCACAATTGTCGCCAACTTACTGACCGCAGTCAGCTAGGGCGAAGTTATTCGCCAAATGTCCGCTGCCACCAGCCACGCTTTGGTTTGCCACCAACAGCTGGCGCTTCCTCAGCAGAGTTCTCAGGCGCCGCGTCAGCTTTGGCCTTGGCAGGCGCACTTTCGCTGGCTGATGCCTCAGTGTCAGCCTTCGCCGCAGGCTTTTTCTTAGCACGCGGTTTGGCCGGAGCCTTCTTCTTGGCAGGTGCCTTTCTCTTTACAGGCGCTTCCTCAGCATCTGCCTCAGGAGCATCCGTCACTTCTGCGGTTTCCTCAGGCTTCTTTTTCGCCCGGGATGCCCGCTTGCGCTTCGGCTTTGCTTCAGCCGCTTCTTCAGCAGGAGCGTCTTCTTTCGGCGCAGTCGTATCGGCCTCTGCTTCTGGTTCAGCCTTCTTCTTGGCCCGCGAAGCTCGCTTGCGCTTCGGCTTTTCTTCAGCAGGCGCTTCTTCAGCCGCAGTATCGTCAGCTTGTACCGCTTCCGCTTGGTCTGAGCCTGCTTCTACGCCCTCTGATGCTTCCTCAGCTGCGTTGTCACCTTCCTTGCGGCGACGACCGCGGCCGCCACGACGGCGGCGACGCTTTGGTTTGTCTTCGCCATCATCATCGTTTGAGGCTTCACGACCGCCATCGCGATCTTCGCCATCTTCACTGTCGTCATTGGCTGCATCATCACCGCGATTTTCGTCGCGGTTCTTGTTGCGGCCGCGACCACCACGGCGACGGCGACGGCGCTTCTTCTTCGGCGCGTCATCATCGTCTTCGTCTTCGTCGAAGCTTTCTTCCGGCAGATCATCATCGTCATCTTCATCGACGATGGGCTCAAACTTAGGTGCGTGGGTTGGGCGCGGGCCAGCACTGGCTACGCTCATCTTCGCGCCTTCGTCTTCGCCTTCTGGGACGACTTCAACATTTACGCCGTAACGATCTTCAATCTCAGCCAGGTCGCTGCGTTTGGCATTGAGCAGGTAAACCGCTGCCTCCGTGCTTGCGGACAGGCGGATGATCGTGCCTTTGCCCTTGGCGGCCTCGTCTTCGATAATCCGAAGCGCAGACAGGCCAGCAGAGGATGCAGTGCGAACCAAGCCAGTGCCATCGCAGTGCGGGCACTCGCGGGTTGTCGCCTCAAGCACGCCGGTGCGCAGACGCTGACGGCTCATTTCCATCAAGCCAAAGCCTGAGATGCGGCCCACTTGGATACGGGCGCGGTCGCTCTTCAGAGCTTCCTTCATCTGCTTTTCAACTTTGCGGACGTTGGAATTGTATTCCATGTCGATGAAGTCGATCACAACCAGGCCGGCCATATCGCGCAGGCGCAATTGACGGGCGATCTCGCGCGCAGCCTCCAGGTTGGTGGCAACGGCGGTTTGCTCAATGCCGTGCTCTTTAGTCGAACGGCCAGAGTTGATGTCGATCGAGACCAAAGCCTCGGTCGGGTTGATGACCAGATAGCCGCCCGATTTGAGCTGAACCACGGGATCATACATCGCCCTCAGCTGATCCTCTGCGCCGTAACGCTGGAACAGTGGGACCGGATCGGAATAGGCTTTTACCCGGCGCGCGTGGCTGGGCATGAGCATCTTCATGAAGCTCTTGGCTGACTTATAGCCTTCCTCGCCCTCAACGATCACTTCTTCAATCTCACGATTGTAGATGTCGCGGATCGCCCGCTTGATCAGGTCGCTGTCTGAATGGACCAGCGACGGTGCGGTGGAGGACAGCGTCTTTTGACGAATCTCGTCCCACAGGCGCGCAAGGTAATCAAAGTCGCGCTTTATCTCGGTCTTGGTGCGGCTGATGCCGGCGGTCCGGACGATCAGGCCCATTGTCTTAGGCAGCGAGAGGTCAGAGACGACCTGCTTCAATCGCTTACGGTCAGACGAAGAATTGATCTTGCGGCTGATCCCGCCACCATGCGAGCTGTTCGGCATCAGCACGGTGTAACGGCCCGCGAGGCTGAGATAGGAGGTGAGGGCAGCGCCCTTGTTCCCGCGCTCTTCCTTCACCACCTGAACCAGGATTACCTGGCGACGTTGGATAACGTCCTGAATTTTGTAGCGGCGGCGCAGCGCCATACGCTTGGCGCGCACTTCGTCGACTTCTTTCGCCCGGCTGCGGCCCTTCTTGCTATCGCCCTTTCCGCCCTGACGGCGGCGGCCACGTCCGCGTCCACGGCGGCCGCGGCGCGGCTTGTCTTCTTCTTCTGAATTGTCTTCGTCAGATGTCTCGCCATCTTCGGCGTCATCCTCTGCGCTGTCTTCATCATCATCGTCGTCATCATCATCATCGTCGTCATCGCCATCGACATTGCCTTCTTCGATGGTGGCAACTGTGTCTTTTTCAGATGTGTCGATCTCTTCCATACCGTCTTCGGCGAGATCTTCTGCCAGAGCTCCAGCGGATCTCGTCGTCAGCGTCATATTCCTCGCCGGGGACGTTGCCTTCTTCCTCTTCCTCAGCGCGCAGACGCGCCTCTTCTTCGGCGGCCTCCGCTTCTTCGGCGAGCAAGCGCTCCCGATCATCCTGAGGGATCTGGTAATAGTCAGGGTGAATTTCGCTAAAGGCGAGGAAGCCGTGCCGATTGCCGCCAAAGTCGACAAACGCCGCCTGTAGCGAGGGTTCTACCCGGGTAACTTTGGCTAGATAAATATTGCCTTTGATCTGCTTGTGTTCGGCAGATTCAAAGTCGAACTCCTCAATCCGGTTGCCTTTTAGTACCGCCACCCGGGTCTCTTCCGAGTGGCGCGCATCGATTAGCATGCGCGTTGCCATTATGTTGTCTCCACGCGCCTATGGCGGCTCGGTGGCCGCTCATAAAACGCAATTTGTATGATGAAACGGCTCGCCAAATATCTTGGAAGACATTGCTAGAGCCGGTCGATTTATCGGATCCCCGAGCACCAATTGCACGGGATTTGATGAACGTGTCTGCTGTGAAGAGAGTGCGGGATTGACCAAACATTTGGCCCCCGTTTCGGCTCGCACAAACCGTCGCCAGCGCTGGGCGCTGCGACTGGAATTGCGAGGAGAAGCGTCTCGTCACTGCATCAACCTGTTAAGTGGCCTTGGCAAAAGGGTTCTGCCCAGGCGTCGAGAGCAAATTGGCGAGTCGCACCGGGGCTTTCCCACCGCGCCGGCCAATTTTTCGATGAAATCCTGTTAGCATCGTGGGTTAGACCCCGCAACCATATTGCGTTCTCCTATCACAACACACTACGCCATTATGGATATGTCACTGCGCACGCTGATCCTGATGGTTATCCTGCTGCCGGCCTTGCTGGTGGGCGGGGCGATAGCGGCGGGTGTGAAGATACCTGTCCCGCAATTGGGCCGCGACTATGTGCAGCGGATCAGTCTGAGCGGGGAGGGCGGACCAGTAGTCCTTCCAGATATCACCGGCCCGGATGATCTGACCCGCCCGCTGATCGTTATCGATGCCGGGCATGGCGGGCGTGACCCCGGCGCGGTGGGTGAAACCCCGGACGGCCAAGTTGTGCGTGAGAAAGATGTGACACTCGCAATAGCCCTGGAGTTGCGCGACCAATTGCTGGCCGATGGCGGGATCAGAGTGGCCATGACCCGCAGTGATGACAGCATTGTTCCGCTGGGCGACCGGCCAGAAATTGCGCGGCAATTGAATGCCGACCTGTTCGTCTCGATCCACGCCGATTCCGCCGGAGGGACGACCGATGTCTCTGGCGCGAGCATTTACACCTTGTCGTCAGAGGCATCAAGCGAAGCCGCCGCTCGCTTTGCAGCGCGAGAGAACGACGCCGACCGCGTGAATGGCCTCACCATTGAGGGACAAAGCGAAGAGGTAAGCGCGATTTTGGTCGAACTGTCGCAGCAGCAGACACAGGATAGCTCAGCCGATCTCGCCTCGCTTATCATACGCGAGGGCGATGGAGAGCTAGCCTTTGTGAGCACGCCTCAACGCTCCGCCGCATTGGCTGTATTAAGGGCGCCAGATGTGCCTTCAGTTTTGTTTGAAAGCGGCTTTGTCACCAATCAGGCCGACCGTGCGCGTCTAACCACAGCAGAAGGCCGCGCGACCTATGCCCGCGTTTTGGCCCGTGCGATCCGTATATACTTCGCGCGCAGAGCGGAACGATAACCGCGTCCACCAATCATCTGCTGATGCAATTCGACGACAAGCCGCAGGTTCATCGGATAATCAGGCACAAGGCGCTAGCGCCCGCAAAATCACTCATGCTAAGACACACGCAACTATGACTGAGTCCACCCAACAGACATCGCTCGAATATTTCCGCTATCGCCTGGGCAGAGACCTGAGCGCGGCCGGCGGATGGTTCAAGGCGAAATGGAAATCGAGCCTACTGTTTAAGCTGGGCGCTTTCGGCCTGATCGTGATGCTGCTCGCCTGGGTTGCTGGCTGGGTGTTTCTGGCGCGCGACCTACCTGATGCAGAGGGTCTGCTCGATTATGAGACCCCGCTGCCCACTGTGGTGCGCGGGATCGATGGCGAGATTGTCCATTCCTATGCCCGCGAACGCCGCGTGCAGCTGCAATATCCCGACTTCCCGGAAAAGCTGGTTGAGGCTTATCTTTCCGCCGAAGATAAAACCTTCTTCTCGCATGGCGGCGTCGACATAACCGGCACAGCCAATGCTGTGTTCGACTATGTAAGCAAGCTTGGCTCTGGCGACCGCGCGGTCGGCGGCTCCACCATCACTCAGCAGGTGGCAAAGAACCTGCTGCTGGGCGACGAATACTCCGTTACGCGTAAGCTGAAGGAAATGATCCTCGCCAGCCGCATCGAAGGGGTGATGAGCAAAGAGGAAATCCTCGAGCTTTATCTCAATGAAATTCCTCTGGGTCGCCGCAGCTTCGGCGTCCAGGCGGCAAGCCGCGCCTATTTTGACCGCGATGTGGTCGATCTGGAATTGCACCAAATGGCGTTCCTTGCGATCCTGCCAAAGGCGCCGGAGCGCTATGGCCGCGCGGCCAATGAAGAGCGTGCGCTGGAACGGCGCGATTTCGTTCTCTCGCAGATGGAAGAAAACGGCTTCATCACTGCTGAGCAAGAGACCGTAGCCAAAGCACAGCCACTTGGTCTGGTGCGCCAACGCAGCCAACGTTCGGTCGATGCGGGCTATTTCCTCGAAGAGGTCCGGCGCGAGCTGATCTCTGATTTTGGCGAGAGCGCCGAGGACGGTGAGAACAGCGTCTATGCTGGCGGGCTGTGGGTCCGCACTTCGCTCGATCCAGAGATGCAGGATGCCGCGCGCAAAGCTTTGCGCCAAGGCCTTGTGCGTTATCACGGCAGCCGGGGTTGGAGCGGACCGATTGCGACCATCAACTTCGATGATGGGGCGTGGGACAGTCAGCTCGCTAGTTCCAACATCAGCGTTAATTATGAAAACTGGCGCGTCGGTGTGGTCACAAACCGCAGCGGATCCAGCGCAACTATCGGCTTCTCCGATGGCGAAGAGAAACCGCTGAGCAGTCTACCAAACGCGCTCAAAGCAGGCGACGTGATCGCTGTTGTGCCCAGTGGCAATGGCTTTCGTGTAAAGGCCATTCCGCACGCTCAAGGCGGCCTGGTGGTTCAAAACGCGCAATATGGCCGGGTGCTCGCTATGCAGGGCGGGTTCGATTATCGCCTTTCCGACTTCAACCGCGCGACCCAAGCAGAGCGTCAGCCGGGTTCAACGATTAAGCCCTTTGTATATGCCACCGGCCTCGACCACGGCATGACCCCATCGACCGAAATCGATAACTCGCGCTATTGCTATTATCAGGGCCGCCGCCTGGGCGAAAAGTGCATTCGCGGCGGACGCGCAGGCGAGTTTCCTCTGCGCTATGGCTTAGAGCAATCGCAGAACATTATGACCGTGCAGATCGGCATGACTGCCGGGATGGATAATGTCGTTCAGCAGATCCAGGATTTGGGCATCGGCAGCTACGATCCCTATCCCGCCTTTGCCTTGGGCGCGGGCGAATCCACCGTGATGAAAATGGTTGCGGCCTATGCGGCGCTGGCCAATCACGGGCGCCTGAATGATCCGACCGTCATCGACTATGTGCAAGACCGCGATGGCAAGGTTATTTACCGCGCGGACAATCGCAAATGCGATGGCTGCAACATGCCGAAATGGGATGGCAAGCCGATGCCGCGCTTCGGCCTAAAGGGTGAGCAAGCGATGGACGCCCGGACCGCGTTCCAGACAATGCACATGCTGAAAGGGGTCGTTGATCGCGGCACCGCCACAGTTCTCAACGATCTGGGTCTGCCGCTGTTTGGTAAGACCGGCACGACCACCGGGCCAAAGGATGTTTGGTTTATCGGCGGCACGCAGGAGCTGATCGCGGGTGCCTATGTCGGGTTTGATACCCCGCGCAATATGGGCGGCTACGCTCAGGGTGGAACGATAGCGGCACCGATCATCAAGACGCTGATCCGCGAATCGCGCGACAAATGGTCTGACCTTCCTGCAATCGCGCCAGCAGGAGTGCGTATGGTCAGGGTGGACCGCCGCTCGGGCAAACGCGTGCTCGATGGCTGGCCCACCAATGACAAGCGTTCGGCCATTATCTGGGAAGCGTTTAAGCCGGATACTGAGCCAGAGCGTTCGACCCGAGCCGATGAAATCGCGGCTAAGCGTGATGAGATCCTGGAATTGATCAAGTCCGCTCGTGGCAGCACCAGCCAAGCCACTGAATCCAGCGATGGCGAAGTCGAGGACTTTGTCGAGGATCAAGGTGGGCTGTATTAGCGGCGCCTCCGCTCAATCCACCGCCGTCACTCCCGCTCAAACTTTACAATCACGGCCCGCCCGTTAATCGGGGCCTTCCAAACCACCGCAAAGGATTTGCCATGCGCGCAGAAGCGCAAGCCAATATCGACCGGATTGAAGCTGCGCTTGATCTGGTGCGCCTGTCGCTCGATTGGGAGCGTGCTTTGCGGCGCCTGGATGAGCTGAATGCTCGCGTGCAGGACCCCAGTCTGTGGGACAATCCCAAGGAAGCGCAAGCCGTCAGCCGCGAGCAAAAGACGCTCGAAACCGCGGTCGCAACGGTGCGCGATATCTCGTCTGAAATGGGCGACGCTATCGAGTTCATTGAGATGGGTGAGGCCGAGGGCGAAGAGGACATCATCAATGATGGTCTGAAGAGTCTGGAGAAGCTCGCTGATAGGGCCGATGCGGACAAGGTTCAGGCGCTGCTGTCTGGCGAAGCAGACGGCAATGACACGTATATCGAAATTCACGCGGGCGCAGGCGGCACCGAAAGCCAGGACTGGGCCGAGATGCTGTTTCGCATGTATGGCCGCTGGGCAGAGCGGCGCGGGTTCAAAATTGAAACAGTGGAATATCAGGCGGGTGAAACCGCTGGTATCAAATCCGCCACCCTGCTGGTCAAAGGCGAGAACGCCTATGGCTATGCCAAAACCGAAAGTGGTGTTCACCGCCTGGTGCGGATCAGCCCGTATGACAGCAGCGCGCGCAGGCACACATCCTTCAGCTCGGTCTGGGTCTATCCCGTCATCGACGATGATTTCGAGGTGGAGATAAATGAGGGCGACCTGAAGATCGACACCTACCGCGCATCAGGCGCCGGCGGACAACACGTCAACACCACCGACAGCGCGGTGCGGATCACGCACCAACCGACAGGCATCGTGGTGGCCAGCCAAAACGACCGCAGCCAGCATAAGAACCGTGCGACCGCGATGAATATGCTGAAGGCGCGGCTGTTTGAGCGCGAGATGACGGAGCGTGAAGCGGTTGCCTCTGGCGAGTATCAGGAGAAGAGCGACATCGGTTGGGGCCACCAAATCCGTTCTTACGTCCTGCAACCCTATCAGATGGTCAAAGATCTGCGCACTGGCGTAACCTCAAGTTCGCCCGATGATGTGCTGGACGGGGCGCTTGATCCGTACATCTCCGCCGCTCTCGCTCAGCGCGTGACCGGTGAGACAGTGGATGTGGAAGACGTCGAATAATGCGGATTTCGATTGCGTTTATCCTAGGAGCGGCGGCTACATTGGCCGGATGCATGCCGCAGGCAGAGCAAAGCGACAGGCCCGAAAGCGCGCTTGAGTTTCCGCTGCCTGATCGCCCGGTCTCAACCATCACCTCAAACCAGTTTTCCAACGAAGACGCCCGGGATAATCGCGGTGAGGCGCAGAAAGTCATGGACCTTGCCAATATTGGCGAAGGTATGACGGTCGCCGATATCGGCGCGGGCGAGGGCTATTACACCGTCCGCCTGGCGGAGCGTGTGGGGGACGCCGGCCGGGTGCTGGCTCAGGATATTGATCGCGATGCCTTGGAGCGGCTGGGCCGCAGGGTTGAGCAGGAACGGCTGGAAAACATTTCGATCAAGCTTGGCGAGGTTGACGATCCGCAACTACCGGGCAGCAGCTTTGACCGTATTTTCCTGGTGCATATGTATCACGAAGTCAGCGAACCCTATGCGTTCCTGTGGCGGCTGTGGCCTGCGCTGGCCGAAGGCGGTCAGGTGATCGTTGTCGACGCAGACCGACCGACCGACCGCCACGGCATGCCGCCCAAATTGCTGTTTTGTGAGTTTGATGCGGCGGGATACCGACTCATGGAATTTCTGGAAAAGCCAGACATCAAAGGTTATTTTGCGCGCTTTGAGCGGGCAGATACGCGGCCAGAACCGGGTAAGATAACAGCCTGCAGTCTGAACAAAAAATAGGGCACAGCCCAAATGTGACATTGTGTTGCACCATGCGCGAACGTAAACACAATCATGAAAAGCGCGGGGGCAAACTCGCTGGGGAGCTTTCATTGATTAGGGGACTGGAGCCGATCTGCCGCGCTAGCCGCGCCGATTGATCCTGCGAACTTCATGCAAGCATCGGTCCGGTGACCTTGCGCTCTTTAAATCAACAAGGTGGGGTGCTACGCGCTGCCGCGATCACAATGCCACAAGGTCAGGAGTACCGCCAAGGATGACAGATTTTCCAACCAGCTTTGACCGTGAAGATCTGCTTAAATGCGCACGGGGCGAATTGTTCGGCCCAGGTAATGCGCAATTGCCAGAACCTCCGATGCTGATGATGGATCGGATTACAGAGATCTCGGGCGATGGCGGGGAACATGGCAAGGGTCATGTGGTGGCTGAATTTGATATAAAACCAGACCTTTGGTTCTTTGACTGCCATTTTCCCGGCAATCCGATCATGCCCGGCTGCCTTGGCCTGGATGGCCTATGGCAACTGACGGGCTTCAATCTCGGTTGGCGCGGTTGGCAAGGACGCGGCTATGCGCTTGGCGTGGGCGAAGTGAAGCTAACCGGCATGGTCCGGCCTGACCGCAAGAAGCTCACCTATTTCGTGGATTTCACCAAGGCGATGCAATCCCGGCGTTTGACGATGGGTGTGGCGGATGGCCAGGTAGAGGCCGATGGTGAGGTCATCTATCAAGTTAAAGATATGAAAGTTGCGCTCTCAGAGGCCTAAGGGCCAGAGACGATAGGGGAAGATCATGCGTCGCGTTGTCATTACCGGACTGGGGATCGTTTCCTCGATTGGCACCAATCAAACAGAAGTGCTGGCCTCGCTGAAAGCGGGCAAATCCGGCATCAGTTTCAATGAGGACATGGCCGAACATGGCTTTCGTTCTCAAATAGCGGGTTCGGTGGATCTCGATGTGAAAGAGCACGTCGACAAGCGCACCCTGCGTTTTATGGGGCCGGGCGCGGCCTATGCTCATATCGCGATGGGGCAAGCCATCGCCGATGCTGGTCTGGAAGAGAAAGACGTTATCAACCCGATGACCGGCGTGATTGCTGGATCAGGCGGACCGTCGACCTCTGCGATGCTGACTGCACATCAGACTGTGCTCAAGAACGGCTCCACCAAGCGGATCGGGCCTTTCGCGGTGCCTAAGACGATGTCCTCCACGGTCAGTGCCAACTTGGCGACGGCTTATCAGATCAAGGGCATGAACTTCTCGATCACTTCTGCCTGTTCCACCTCGCTGCATTGCATCGGCATGGCCGCTCAACAGATCGCACTGGGCCAGCAAGACGTGATGTTTGGCGGCGGCGGCGAAGAGCTGGACTGGACATTATCCTGCCTGTTTGACGCGATGGGCGCGATGTCGAGCAAGTATAACGACACTCCGCAGCGTGCCTCCCGCGCCTTTGACGCAGACCGCGATGGCTTTGTGATCGGTGGCGGCGGCGCGATGGTTGTTTTGGAAAGCCTCGAACATGCGCAGGCACGCGGGGCAAAGATTTACGCCGAAGTCACCGGGTTCTGTGCCACTTCTGATGGTGCGGACATGGTCGCGCCATCAGGTGAGGGCGGAGAGCGGGCGATGCGCGGTGCTATCAAAACGCTGAATGAAGACCGCAAAGTCAGCTATATCAACGCGCACGGCACATCCACGCCGGTGGGTGATGTTGGCGAAATCGAGGCGGTTCGCCGTGTGTTTGGGGAGGGTTCAACTCCGCCGGTCAGCTCAACCAAGTCGATGACCGGCCACAGCCAAGGGGCAACAGGCGCGCAAGAGGCGATTTATTGCCTGCTCGCTCTCGAACATGACTTTATCATTCCTTCGATCAATGTGGAGACCCTCGATCCGGCGCTGAAACCGGAAGAGATCGCTACGCACTTGGTCGAAAATGCCGGGCTTGATACCGTGATGACCAATAGCTTCGGATTTGGCGGCACCAATGGTTCGATGCTGATGTCGAAATTTCACGGTTGAGAATTTAACGCAGGATTTGCTGCCAAAATTGAGGTGACATGAGCATGGGCGTCCTTGCAGGAAAACGCGGACTTGTGATGGGCGTCGCGAATGATCGCTCAATCGCCTGGGGTATTGCAAAAGCCTGCGCAGAGGCCGGCGCTGAGCTGGCTTTCACGTATCAGGGTGAGGGATTTGGTAAGCGGTTGGAACCGCTAGCGCAGAGCGTCGGTTCGGATGTCATGCTCGATGTTGATGTGACCGATGACGCCTCGCTTGATGCGGCCTTTGCCGCATTGCAGGAACGCTGGGGCACGCTCGATTTCGTCGTCCATGCCATTGCCTATTCCGACAAGTCGGAACTGGCCGGGCGTTTCCTTGATACGTCACGCGACAACTTTAAAAACTGCATGGATATCTCGGCCTACAGCCTGATCGAGGTTGCGCGCCGTGCGCATCCGATGATGGTGGAAAATGGCGGAACGATCCTGACGCTCAGCTATATGGGTTCGAGCCGTGTCACGCCCAATTATAACGTCATGGGCGTCGCAAAAGCCGCGCTGGAATCGGCCGTGCGATATCTGGCCGATGATCTTGGCCCAGAGGGCATACGCGTAAACACGATCAGCCCCGGCCCGATGAAAACGCTGGCCATGTCCGCAATTGGCGGCGCACGCAGGACCTACAGACACACCGATACCAATGCGCCCATGCGCAGCAACGCTACGTTGGAAGCGGTGGGCGGAACGGCGGTCTATTTGTGCAGCGATGCAGGCGCATACACCACCGGAGAGATCATCCATGTGGATGGCGGCTTTCATGTTCTGGGCATGCCGCAGCTCGACAATTTATGATCGGTGAGTGATGATCATTCGTTCTACAGACCTGAGCGAACCGGAAGTCATCGCGCTACTCGAATTGCATCATGGAGAGATGGAACAATTCTCTCCGCCTGGCACGTGCCATGTTCTCGACCTATCTGGCTTGAAAGCCCCAGAAATAGAGGTTTTTGCGGCGTGGGAAGGCGAGGCCCTATTATCAATCGGGGCACTGAAACAGCATGATGGCTTTGGCGAGATTAAATCGATGCGGGCCCATCCCGATGCGCGAGGGAAGGGTGCGGGCAAAGCTATGTTGGAGCACTTGATCAGCCGCGCCCGGGAATTGGGTTTCCCGCAAATCAAACTAGAGACAGGCGATGGCGGAGTTTTCGAGCCAGCAGTCGGTCTCTACAAGAACTTTGGGTTTGTGCCTTGCGAGGCCTTTGCCGGTTACACGCCAAGTGACTTCAACAAGTTTTACGCTTTGTCTTTGCGTGCCGGGTGAGGGCGTCCATTGAACGAAGTTAAACCTCAACGCCCCAGCTTTTTGAGCCTAGCAAGCGAGCTTTTGGCTCTGCCCAAGGTATTGGTTGCACCGCTGCGTTCAGTCGATCAGATGGAGCCGTTTGCCAATGGTAAGACCGCTCTGGTCATTCCCGGCATGCTTTCCAACAATGCCGCAACCGCCCTGCTCATCGCGAACCTGCGGCAGGCCGGGTTTGATGCGCATGGCTGGGAAAATGGTCTCAACACCAAGGTTACGCCAGCGCGCATCACGGCCGTGGAAGATCACATTGCAAGACTGTCTGATCAGACCTCACAAAAGATCATCGTGATTGGCTGGAGCCTTGGCGGGCTATACGCGCGGCTGCTCGCGCATCGCTTGCCGCATCATATCGACCTTGCTGTCACCTTGGGATCGCCGTTTTCGGGCGACAGCCGGGCAAACAATGCCTGGCGTTTGTATGAGGCACTGAACGATCACAGCGTCGATAATCCGCCGTTTGAGGAGGATTTGTCGGACAAGCCGCCAGTTCGCACGCTCGCGATTTGGTCAAGCAGGGACGGTGTGATCCATCCTGAGTGCACCGCCGGAACGCCGGAGCAATCGGACCTGCGGATTGAGCTGCCCTATAAACATTTGGAGCTCGCCACATCGCGTCGGGCCATACGCGAGGTGGTGGGTATTCTGCGCGAGGAAATGCGTGACGGTGCGCCTTCTGCATTAGCCTTGGCTCAGCTGCCGGTTCTGACGGACGAAGAGATCGCTCGACGGCTCCCTGTATGGTCGGTGCTGTCAGACACTTTCCTCGACACGGAGCTCGACGAGCATCACTATTTTCGCATCGCTGAGATGATCTCTGATGCGGGCTATTCCAAGGAAGAGCTGGAGACGATCTATCGCTGCGAGGTGGAGCCAGCGTTCTCGTTCAACCTGTTAGACCCTGCGGGCGAGTGGGCCGGGTGGCCGGAGGAATTCGTGCTTGAACGGGTGCTCGCAAGCCGCAAGACACCCGAAACCCAGGCCCGGCCGCGCGTCATCATGCACGACCATATCAAATCAGAATGGGTGAAGATCAGCCGCGCCTTGGACGCACTCTAACCGCTCTGCGATTGGGTCTCACTCAATATCCCAGGCGCGCTCACCGTGACTGGTCACATCAAGGCCTTCGATTTCCTCGTCCTGTTTGACCCGCATCGGGAAGAAAGCCGACACCATCAACGCCAAGATCGCTGTGCCAATCGCACTCCACAGCGCGACCGCGCCAATCCCGACAAATTGCGCAAACAATTGGCTGCCCATGTCCATTCCCGGGAAATACCCCGTTCCGCCAAGCTCTGGTGCCAGGAACACAGCCAGCAACATAGTGCCCAGCAGACCGCCCACACCGTGAACCGCAAATACGTCGAGCGAGATCGTCAATGTGCCATTTCAGCTTGATCAGCTGGATCGCGCCGTAACAAACCATTGAACCGGCCACGCCGAACAGGATCGCTGCGCCAGGCGAGACAAACACCGCAGCCGGTGTGATCGTGGCCAGGCCAGCAATCGCGCCCGTTGCCCAACCAATTGTGGTCGGCTTACCCAACGCAAGCCGCTCAACAAGCAGCCATGTGAGCGCGGCCGCGCTGGCAGCAATATGTGTGTTGATGATGGCGGAAGAGGCGTTGTCATTCGCGCCCAGGGCAGAGCCGCCGTTAAATCCGAACCAACCCACCCACAGCAGAGCCGCACCCGCCATCGTTAGCGCCGGAGCATGGGGCAACATCAGCTTCTTGGGAAAACCGTCGCGCCTACCCAGCAGCATCGCAACCAGCAGCGCAGAAACGCCAGCGGTGGTGTGCACCACTAGGCCGCCGGCAAAGTCGAGCGTTCCAAATTGGCTTGCCAGCCATCCGCCGCCCCACAGCCAATGCGCAACCGGCGCGTATACGACGAGGCCCCATAGCGCGCAAAACGCCAGCACCCAGGCAAACCGAGCGCGCTCTACCCATGCACCCACCATCAGGGCAGGGGTAATGACCGCAAAAGTCATCTGGAACAGCGCAAATGTGCTTTCAGGCACCAAAGTGCCTTCACGCACCGTACCCAGATTATCGAACATCAACGCGTTGCCACCGCCCATCCAGCCTGTTGTAACCGGGCCAAAGGCGATGGTGTAGCCGGCGATCACCCACAGCACCGAAGCAGCGGCGGCAATCGCGCCGCATTGCAAGACAACCGACAGCAGGTTTTTGGAGCGCACGAGGCCACCGTAAAACAGCGCAAGGCCTGGCAATGTCATCAGCAGCACGAACGCTGCGGAGGCCAATATCCATGCGGTGTCGCCAGTATCAGGCACCGCGACAGCGGGCGCCACCTCTTGAACCGCATCTTGAGCAGAAAGCGGCGCGGCAAGGCCCGCAGCAATAATGAGTGAAAGCGCGGTGCGCAGCATTGTTATGTCCCCCCAAGGCCGCGCAGTCATGCGGTCATTGCTCAAATTAATCCCTTTGCACGCGCTTTGTTTCAAACAGCGCTCAATATCAATGGCATTAATGCAACTTACCCCGCGATCAGCGCCTCTAGCACTTGATCTGGTGGGCGGTGTCCATCGGCCCAAAAGCGGATATTGGCGATCACCTTCTCCCCAGAGGCTTCGCGGCCCTCCGCCGTTGCGCTGCCAATATGGGGCAGTGTCATGACATTGGGGCTTCTGATGAGACGCTCATCAACCTTCGGCTCCTCTGGGTAAACATCAAGACCCGCACCCGCGAGATGCCCACTTTCCAGTGCGGCGATCAGCGCTTCTTGGTCTATTAACTCGCCGCGGGCCGTGTTGATGATGCACGAACCAGGTTTCATCAAAGCAAAGCGGCGAGCATCGAGCATATTACGTGTCTCATCGGTCAGCGGGCTGTGCAATGTGACGATGTCAGCCGCGCTCAGCAGATCATCCAGGCTTTCCGCATAGTTCGCGCCCAGCATGCTCTCGATCGCCACAGGCAATGGCTTGCGGTTGTGATAGAGAATCGACAGGCCAAAAGCGCGCGCCCGGTGCGCAACCGCCTGGCCAATGCGGCCCATGCCGACGATTCCCAGTGTCTTTCCGCCAAGCTTACGCCCCAGCAGGCCCGATGGCGCCCATCCGGTCCACTCGCCGCGCCTAACCAGTGCTGTGCCTTCGCGAATGCGCCGTGGCACTCCGATAATGCCTGCCATCGCAATATCGGCGGTGTCGTCGGTGAAAACACCGGGCGTGTTGGTGACGAAGATCTTGCGCGCTGCCGCAGCGGCCAGATCAATATGCTCAATCCCTGCGCCAAAGCTCGCAATCAGGCCCAGCGGCTCGCCTGCCTCTGCGATCATATCCGCATCAATTCTGTCTGTAACGGTGGGAACCAGCACGTCGCAGCTTTTCATCGCTGTGATCAAAGCATCTCGGCTCATCGGCTCGTCAGTGGTGTTGAGCTGACAATCGAACAGCTCGCTCATCCGCGCCTCCACAGAAGGCATCAACTGGCGGGTCACCACCACTTTCATCTCGCGCGCATTGCGGCGCTGGGTCTGCGCAGGTTCATTTGGCATCATCTAGCGCTAATGGCTTGTGGGCGCACAGGTCAAGCGCGCTTGAAGCCGCGTATCCAATGAAGCTATGGATGGATCTGTTATGAAACGATTTGTTGTCTCTGTCTTGGCCGTGTTGGGCCTGCTCGCTTTAGCGCCGCTTGGCGCGCCGCTGTATGCGCAGGACCGCGAGACGCCATATTGGGCTTCGATTGATTCTGAGCGGGTCAATATGCGGGTCGGGCCGAGCGTCGATTACCCGATTGAATGGGTCTACAAACGCAAAGGTCTGCCGATCAAAGTCATCCGCCTACGCGAAGGCTGGCGCCTGATTGAAGATCCGGATGGGCAGCAAGGATGGGTCACGCGCAGCCTCCTAAGCGCCGCGCGCACCGCCATGATCATTGGCGAGGGGCCGATTGACCTGCGTGCATCCGCCAGCGCCACATCCGCGCTCAGATGGCGCGCCATGCCGGGCAATGTCGGCAGACTGGGGAATTGCGAGGCTGGCTGGTGCGAGCTTGATATTGCCGGACGTACGGGGTGGGCACCAGAAGACCGCCTGTGGGGCACCGGCGCGCCCTGACCGCTCTATTTCAGCGGCGTAATCTCATAGCTTTCGCTGCCGTCTGACAATGTCGTGGTGAAGCTGCCATCAGCATTTGCTGCGCCATTATTCCAGCAACGCTGCTCACGCGCTTCACCATCCTCACCGCGCGGATTGAAACAGAACGACGCGCCATCGACGTCCCATGTTCCGCTACCAACTCGGACATTCTGCGGGTTGTAGTCGATGTAGGTTCCGTCCGGCTCAAGCTTCGTCTTGGCGTAGATCGTGCCATTGCTGCCAATGGCATAGAGGCCAGGGACCATAACAAAACCTGGGCCATCGGCGGCTTCAGCGCGGGCAGGGGCGTCCACTGCCTCACCGCTGACCTCTGCATCGCCATCGCTGCCGGTCGCCGGTTCTCCGCAAGCGCTGAGCGCGATCAGCGCTGGAAGAGCAAGACAGGCGGCGGCTCGGCGAAATTGCATCAGACGATCTCAACCGCAACAGCGGTTGCTTCGCCGCCACCGATGCATAGGCTGGCGACACCTTTAGTTTTCCCCTGCTGTTTCAGTGCATTGAGCAGCGTCACAATGATCCGGGTGCCGCTGGCGCCAATGGGATGACCCAGGGCTGTGCCGCCGCCGTTCACATTGATCTTTGCGTGATCAATGCCGAGATCGCGCATTGCGAACATCGCCACACAAGCAAACGCTTCGTTCACTTCCCACAGCTCAACATCGTCAACCGACCAGCCTGCATTGGCGAGCACTTTTTCGATCGCTCCAATCGGCGCGATCGTGAAATCCTTCGGTTCGCGCGCATGGGCCGCCATGGCAACGATCTTTGCAACTGGCGTCGCGCCCTTTTCCGCCGCTACGCTTTCGCGTGTCAAAACGACTGCGGCCGCGCCATCAGAGATTGAGCTGGAGGTTGCCGCCGTGATCGTGCCGTCTTTGGCGAAAGCTGCGCGCAATTGCGGGATCTTGTCCGGGCGGCCTTTACCAGGAGCTTCGTCGGTGTCGACGGTAACATCGCCCTTGCGTGTCTTGAACGTCACCGGCACGACTTCGTCCGCAAACGCGCCGCTTTCAATCGCAGCATTAGCGCGGCGCAGGCTTTCGACGGAATATTCATCCATCTCCTCGCGCGTCATTTGATAATCGTTTGCCGTGTCCTGCGCGAAAGTGCCCATCGCCCGGCCTTCTTCATAGGCATCTTCCAGCCCGTCGAGGAACATGTGATCATAGGTCGTGTCATGGCCAAGGCGCGCACCAGAACGATGCTTCTTCAGCAGGTACGGTGCATTGGTCATGCTCTCCATCCCGCCGGCAACCACCATGTCGATCGTGCCTGATGCCAGAGCCTCGCTGCCCATGATCACTGTCTGCATGCCAGAGCCGCAAACTTTGTTCACCGTGGTTGCTTGCACGGTTTTCGGCAGGCCAGCTTTAATCGCGGCCTGGCGGGCAGGGGCCTGCCCCAGACCAGCGGGTAGGACGCAGCCCATATAGGCTCGGTCAAAATCTTCACCGTTCACGCCGGAACGCTCCACCGCTGCCTTGACTGCCGTGGCGCCAAGATCCGTCGCTGAAACATCAGCCAATGCGCCCTGCATTCCGCCCATTGGCGTACGAGCATAAGAAAGGATGACAATCGGATCATTGGCGGAAAACTGGGCCATGCGGGGTTCCTTGGCTAAAATCTGTAATTTGTTTCACTGGATAATGTCTTGGGCGATGTAATGCTGCGCTGCGGCATTGGCAATGTGCAGTTTCAAGGTGAGGTCACGGCCCAATACTGCTTGTCATATTGCGAATTTTTGGCGACAAGCATGGCAAATCAAAACGTATTTCTGGAGAGAACCCTATGGCCGATGACCGCAAAGTAGAATTGGACGCCATTCTAAAGCGCCAGCGTGAGGCCTTTACCGCATCCCGACCGGAAAGCATGAACATGCGCAAAGACCGGATTAAGCGAGCCATGGCTCTGCTGAAAGATCACAGCGAAAACCTGTGCAAGGCGATGAGCGCGGATTTCGGCAATCGCTCCGTCGATCAATCGATGATCACCGATATTGCGGGCACAGTTGGCGCGGGCAAACATGCGCTCAAAAACATGGATAAATGGGCCAAATCGGAAAAGCGCCCCGTGCAATTTCCATTGGGGCTGCTCGGCGCGAAGGCTGAAATTCGCTATGAGCCAAAGGGCGTGGTTGGCATTCTTAGCCCATGGAATTTCCCGGTAAATCTCGCATTCTCGCCGTTGATGCAGGTTCTGGCGGCGGGCAACCGCGCGATGATCAAGCCGAGCGAATTTACAGAGCGTACGTCCCTGTTGATGGCGGAACTGGTCGATGAATATTTCACACCCGATGAAGTGGCGGTAATCACCGGCGGACCAGAAGTCGCCGCTGCATTTTCCGAGTTACCCTTTGATCATCTGGTCTTCACCGGTTCCACAGCAACCGGGCGCCGAGTGATGGAGGCTGCGTCAAAGAACCTCGTGCCAGTCACGCTGGAGCTGGGCGGAAAATCGCCTGTTATCATGGGTAAGAGCGCCGACTTTGCCAAAGCGGGTGAGCGCATTGCTCTGGGTAAAATGATGAACGCAGGCCAGATATGTCTCGCACCTGATTATATGTATGTCCCGCAGGATAAGCAGGACGAGGCAATCCAAGGCGTCTCTGACGGCGTCACCAATATGTATCCAACCCTGCTCGAAAATGATGATTACGCCTCCATCGTCAGCGATCGTCATTTTGAGCGGCTGCAAGGCATGGTCGCCGATGCACGCGACAAAGGCGCAGAGGTGATCGAGGTTAATCCAGGCGATGAAGATTTTGGTTCGGCCAACCAACGCAAAATGCCGCTAACGATCCTGAAGAACGTGACTGACCAGATGGAAGCGATGCAGGAAGAGATCTTCGGACCCGTCCTGCCCGTAAAGACGTATAAAACCGTCGACGATGCCGTTGATTATGTGAATGAAAATGACCGTCCCTTGGGCCTCTATTACTTTGGCCAAGACACCGACGAGCAGGAGCGCGTGCTGACCCGGACGATCTCTGGCGGTGTCACCACCAATGACGTTATCTTTCATGTTTCGATGGAGGATTTGCCATTCGGCGGGGTCGGGCCATCCGGCATGGGCAGCTATCACGCGGTCGAAGGCTTTAAGGAATTCAGCCACGCGCGCGCTGTCTATCACCAGCCCAAGATCGACATTGCCAAACTGGGCGGGTTTAAGCCGCCTTATGGAAAAGCCAGTCAGAAAGCTGCCGCTGGGATGATGAAGTGATGGGGAAAACTGCGCAGCATTAAACGGTATGTTTCCGCGAAGACCGTTCTAGGAGTGCTTCCATCCGCCGCAAAGCCGCGGAATCAGGTGGTTTACCTAGTCTCATCAAATGATGCAGGAAATGCCTGATTCGCGGGCTTGCGCGGCGTGCGCGAGAGGCCTAAGCGACCCCCTGGGATTAATCACCGTCTGGACTTTATCGTGGTCGACCTTAGCCAGTATCTGCCGATACTGATTTTCATCGCCATAGCCTTTGGCTTATCGTGCCTTTTTGTATTTCTGCCGATGGGCGTCTCGCGCCTTACCGGGGCGCACAACCCGGACGCGGAAAAGCTGTCTGAATATGAGTGCGGTTTTCCCGCATTTGAGGACGCGCGCAGCCAGTTTGATGTGCGCTTTTATCTGGTCGCGATCAGCTTCATCATCTTCGACCTTGAAGCGGCCTTCTTGTTCCCTTGGGCGGTCAGCCTGGGCGAGACAGGCTGGGTCGGTTGGATCGGAATGATGACCTTCTTAGGCATTTTGGCGATTGGCCTGACTTACGAATGGAAGAAGGGGGCTCTGGACTGGGAATGAGCACTTCAGCAAACATCACCCCGGGCAGCCCGATCCTGGACGCCGCTGGCAAGCCGATGAAGGGATTGCCGACTGCGCAAAGCGGCGAAGTGCGTCAGCCTGATGCGGATTACTTCAACGCACTCCAAACCGAAGTGAACGACAAGGGTTTTCTGGTCACCTCGACCGAAGACCTGTTCCAATGGGCGCGCACCGGCTCGCTGTGGTGGATGACATTCGGCCTCGCATGCTGCGCGGTTGAGATGATCCATGTGAACATGCCGCGCTATGATATGGAGCGGTTTGGCATCGCGCCGCGCGCCTCACCGCGCCAATCGGATGTGATGATCGTCGCTGGCACCCTGTGCAACAAGATGGCTCCGGCCCTGCGCAAGGTCTATGACCAGATGTCGGACCCGAAATATGTGATTTCGATGGGCAGCTGCGCCAACGGCGGCGGCTATTACCACTATTCATACAGCGTCGTGCGCGGATGCGATCGGATTGTTCCGGTTGATATCTATGTGCCCGGTTGCCCTCCGACGGCAGAGGCTCTGCTCTATGGCGTGATGCAATTGCAGCGCAAAATCCGCCGCACCGGGACGATTGTGCGATGAGTTTCAAATCTATGATTGTGGGCCTCGGGGCGCTCGCCTCGCTCTGTGGGGTAGCCGTCGCGAATGACGGCGTCGCGGGCGATGATTGGTCGCGTTTTCAATCTCCTGACGAGGCTTTTTCAGTCAAAACACCGTGCAGCGCTGAGGAAACTTTGGCGTTTCAGGCAATGACAAAGGACGCCAGCATACTGCCGGTGCCAATCGGACCAGAAGCGCGAGTGATGTGCATTCAAGGCGAAACCCTCATGTTCGCTGGGATCGTCGAAGTTCCATTGGCCGAACTTGGCGATGCCTCGCTCTTCGATCTGATTACCGAGGGTATTCGCAAGGAAGAGAGCCAACTTCATGATGCCGCTGCCCGCACAGTCGATGGGCGGCGCGCATTCACAAATATGGAAGCTCGCACCGACTATCTTGCGCAGAGCGGGTTCGTCGAAGTCGCACATAACAAAGTCCTCTTGAGCGTAGTCGGTGGTGAAATCACTGAAGAATACCCCGAAGCGTCGCGAAGGCTTCTTGTTGAGCGATTCATTGCATCAATTGAGTTCGCAGATGAGGTCGTAGCACCATGACCGTCGTCCATTCCGCCCCGAAAATCACCTCGAACGAAGGTGTGCTTGATGCGCTGACCAAGGCGCTCGGCAAATCCGTCATTTCTGGCGAAGAAAAGCACGGTGAGATCATCCTCACCGTGGCGCGTGACAGCATTGTCGATGTGCTGCGTAGCCTGCGCGATGACCATGCCTATCAGCAAATGATGGAAATCGCAGGGGTCGACTATCCAGAGCGCGCCGAGCGGTTTGAAGTCGTCTACATGCTGCTGTCACTGACCAATAACCACCGGATCATGGTCAAGCTGTCCACCGACGAGGCGACCGCTGTTCCATCGATCACCGGCCTGTGGCCGAATGCTGGCTGGTTGGAGCGCGAAGTCTTCGACATGTACGGCGTGAAGTTCGCCGGCAATCCAGACCTACGCCGCATCCTCACCGATTATGGCTTTGAAGGGCATCCGTTCCGCAAGGACTTCCCGATGACCGGCTATACCGAGCTGCGTTATTCCGAGGACGAGAAACGCGTTGTCTACGAGCCGGTAAAACTGGCGCAGGACATGCGAACCTTCGACTTCCTCTCACCATGGGAAGGCGCGGAATATGTCCTACCCGGTGATGAAAAGGCGGAAGGTGCCGACGCGGATAAAAAGGCCGCGGAGAAAAAATCATGAGCCACGGCATACAAATCGAAGAATCGCCGACCACTGACGGCGATGTCATCACCAATTACACGATCAATTTCGGGCCTCAGCACCCTGCGGCGCACGGCGTGCTACGCATGATTATGGAGCTGGACGGCGAAGTGATCGAGCGGGTCGACCCGCATGTGGGTCTGCTCCACCGCGGCACGGAAAAGCTGATCGAGCATAAAACATATCTGCAAGCGCTGCCGTATTTTGACCGCTTGGATTATTGCTCTCCGCTTTGCCAAGAACACTCTTACGTGCTGGCGATTGAAAAGCTGCTGAACATCGAAGTGCCGGAGCGCGCGCAATATCTACGGGTGATGTTCGCGGAGCTGACGCGCATCTGCAACCATATGCTCAACATCGGCGCCCACGTTATGGATGTCGGCGCGATGACGCCGAACCTGTGGGTGTTTGAGCTGCGCGAGGATTGCCTCAACTTTTTCGAACGCGCATCGGGCGCGCGCATGCACTCCGCCTGGTTCCGCCCCGGCGGCGTGCATCAGGATGTGCCAGAGAAATTGCTCGTCGATATGGGCAATTGGATCGACAACCGCCTGCCGGAATTGTTCGGTGATGCGATGAGCCTGGTGCTCGACAACCGCATCTTTAAACAGCGCAACGTCGATATCGCCGTGGTCAGCCGCGATGATGCGATTGCATGGGGTTTTTCCGGCCCGATGATCCGCGCCGCTGGCATCCCGTGGGACCTGCGCAAATCGCAGCCTTACGATGTCTATGACCGGATGGATTTCGACATTCCTGTCGGCACCAATTCCGATTGCTATGACCGGTTCATGGTGCGCGTGAAGGAAGTTTACGAAAGCGCCAAGATCATCAAGCAATGCCTTGCCGAAATTCCGGAAGGGCCCATTGCGAGCCAGGACGGCAAAGTCTCCCCGCCAAAGCGCGGCGAGATGAAGCAGTCGATGGAAAGCCTGATCCACCACTTTAAGCTCTACACAGAGGGCTTTCACGTGCCAGAGGGCGAGGTTTACGTCGCGACCGAGAGTCCGAAGGGTGAGTTCGGCGTCTATCTAGTCAGCGATGGCAGCAATAAGCCGTACCGCTGCAAGATCCGCCCAACCGCGTTCAGCCACCTGCAAGCGATGGATATGATGAGCAAAGGGCACATGCTGCCCGACGCGACCGCCATCCTGGGCGCTATCGATGTGGTGTTCGGGGAGTGCGACCGGTGAAGGTAGACACCATTCATATTGAGCCATTTGTCGTTGGCAACAACAGCTATGAAGTCGTGGTTACCCGAAAGCATGGCTCGTCCGAATTCAAGGTCGTTGTGATGGAGCGAGATGGCGGTCCCTTCGTCTTTGTTTCAGAAGATGGTCATCGCGCGACCAAGGCTATCTACGTTTCGTATGATACCGAAATTGATGGCCAACATAGCTCTGGACTTTCCGTAGTTGCGAGTGCGATTCAAGCAGCGAAGGACGAGGTGGAGCGTTTCCTGTCTGGAGGTCAAATTGGCTGATCGTACACCCGCACCTGATACGCCGGAACTCCGCGCACGCTGGGGCTCTTTCGAATGGACGAAAGAGAACCGCAAGAGAGCGGATTATCACATCGCCAAATACCCCGATGGCCGTCAGAAATCGGCGGTAATGCCGCTGCTCGATCTGGCTCAGCGTCAGGTTGGCGAAGAAACCGAGACACAGGGTTGGTTGCCGCTGCCCGTGATCGAATATGTCGCGAAGTATATCGACGTGCCGGTGATCCGCGTGCTTGAGGTCGCGACCTTCTATTTTATGTACAACATGAAGCCCGTCGGGAAATATCACTTACAGGTCTGCGGCACGACGCCGTGCATGCTGCGCGGGTCGGATGACATCATCTCTGCTTGTAAGAAGCGCGGGATGGAGTTCGGCAAGGTCTCCGAGGATGGCCTTTGGACCCTGACCGAGGTGGAATGCATGGGCAATTGCGCAACTGCCCCAATGGTCCAGATCAACGATGACAATTACGAAGATCTGACGCCAGAACGCCTCGACACGGTGCTGGACTCGCTGGCCAAGGGTGAGCAACCCAAGACCGGGACTCAGGAACCCGGCCGCCACACATCAGAGCCGGCAAATGCGCTGAGCAACCTCACCGATATGGTCGATGCCAACCACGATTACCGGGGTGAGTGGTGAGCAAACAAGAAGAACAGAATGGCAAGAAAGCCCTTGGGATCAGTTTCATGGTCCTGGGCATGAGCCTGGGCGTCACTTTCGGCGTTACGCTTGGCTGGGCATTTGCACCGCTCGGCATCTCGTTCGTCGCACTCGGACTGATTTTCATGGCGAAGGCTAAGGAAACCGAACAGTGAACGGCGCGACGATCGCATACACGATTGCCGGCCTCGGCGGCTTTGGCGCGGGCGCGTATCTGTCTGCGACCGGCGAGCGGACGATTGGCATCATATTGATGGCCGCGGGCCTTGCATTTCAGATGCTGGCTTTGCGGCAGCTAAAGATGGCGAAAAAGAAGGATTTGACCGATGCTGGCTGATAAGGACCGCATCTTCACCAATGTCTATGGCTTCCAGGATTGGAGCCTGAAGGCGGCGCAGGCGCGCGGCGATTGGGACAACACCAAGGCGCTGATCCAGCGCGGCAATGATGCGATCATCGATGAGATGAAGGAATCGGGCCTGCGCGGACGGGGCGGGGCGGGTTTCCCAACCGGTCTCAAATGGTCGTTCATGCCGAAGGAAAGCAAAGACGGCCGTCCAAGTTTCCTCGTCATCAATGCCGACGAATCTGAGCCGGGCAGCTGCAAAGACCGTGAGATTATCCGCCACGATCCGCACAAGCTGATCGAAGGCGCATTGATCGCTGGTTTCGCAATGCGCGCACGCGCGGCCTATATCTACATTCGCGGAGAGTACATCCGCGAGGCCGAGACCCTGCAAAAGGCGATCGACGAGGCCAATGACGCTGGACTGATCGGCAAGAATGCCAGCGGCTCTGGCTATGATTTTGACGTGTTTATGCACCGCGGCGCGGGCGCCTATATCTGCGGCGAAGAAACCGCGATGATTGAAAGCCTTGAAGGGAAGAAGGGGCAACCCCGGCTGAAGCCTCCTTTCCCAGCGGGCGCGGGCCTTTATGGCTGCCCCACCACGGTCAACAATGTTGAGAGTATTGCAGTGGTGCCGACGATCCTGCGGCGCGGGGCATCGTGGTTCAATTCCTTCGGGCGTGAGAACAATCACGGGACCAAACTGTTCCAGATCAGCGGCCATGTGGAGCGCCCGTGCGTCGTCGAAGAAGAGATGAGCATCCCGTTTGAGGAGCTGATCGAGAAGCATTGCGGCGGCATCACCGGCGGTTGGGACAATCTGCTCGCGGTGATTCCGGGCGGTTCATCGGTGCCTTTGGTGCCAGCAGAACAAATTCGCAGTGCGCCGATGGATTTTGACGGGCTAAAAGAACTTGGTTCAGGCTTGGGCACAGCGGCAGTCATTGTGATGGATAAATCCACCGACATCGTCCGCGCAATCTCGCGTCTCAGCTATTTCTACAAGCACGAGTCCTGCGGCCAATGCACGCCATGCCGCGAGGGCACTGGCTGGATGTGGCGCATGATGGAGCGGCTACGCACTGGCGATGCTGCAATCGAAGAAATCGATATGCTGCAAGAGGTTACCAAGCAGGTGGAAGGTCACACGATCTGCGCCCTTGGCGATGCGGCGGCTTGGCCGATCCAAGGCCTCATCCGTCATTTCCGTCCAGAATTGGAAAAGCGCATCCACGAGCACAACGCACAATTCGCGGAGGCTGCGGAGTAAGTCATGCCTAAGGTCACCGTAGACGGCGAAGAAATCGAAGTCCCAGAAGGCGCAACTGTCCTTCAGGCGGCAGAGCTTGCCGGGAAGGAAATTCCGCGTTTCTGCTATCATGAGCGCCTGAGCATTGCGGGCAATTGTCGCATGTGTCTGGTCGAAGTGAAGCCGGGTCCGCCAAAGCCTCAGGCCTCATGCGCGCTGCCGACCAGCGAAGGTCAGGAAATCCGCACCGACACGCCAATGGTCAAAAAGGCGCGCGAAGGGGTGATGGAGTTCCTGCTCATCAACCACCCACTCGATTGCCCGATTTGCGATCAGGGCGGCGAGTGCGATTTGCAGGATCAGGCCGTTGCCTATGGCCGGGGTGGTTCGCGCTACGAACGCGAGAACAAGCGCGCGGTTACTGAGAAATATATGGGCCCGCTGATCAAGACGATCATGACCCGCTGCATTCACTGCACCCGCTGTGTCCGCTTCTCTGAAGAGATCGCAGGCGTGGATGAAATCGGCGCGCTGTACCGCGGCGAAGATATGCAGATCACAACCTATCTGGAACAGGCCGCCAGCCACGAGCTGAGCGCGAATGTGATCGACCTGTGTCCGGTCGGCGCTCTGACGTCACGGCCCTATGCGTTCGAAGCCCGTCCATGGGAATTGAAACGCACGCTCAGCATCGACGTGTCGGACGCGATTGGCGCCAACATCTCGCTGCATTCGAAGGGCCGCGAAGTCATGCGGGCACTGCCGCGCGTCAATGATGACGTCAACGAGGAATGGCTGTCGGACAAGGGCCGCTATCAGGTCGATGGTCTTACCAAGCGCCGCCTCGACAAGGTGTTTATGCGCAAACGCGGCAAGCTGGCCGAGGCAAGTTGGGACGAGGCGTTTAAAGCCATCGCAAAGCAGCTCAAGGGCGCGCCGAGCAGCATCGCAGCCGTCGCCGGCGATATGGCCGATTGCGAAACCATGTTCGCGGCCAAGGCTCTGCTGAAGGCCAGCGGATCGGACCTAACCGAAGCTCGCCAGACCGGCATGACCTATGATGTGTCTAGCATCGCTGCGGTCAATTTCAACTCGACCCTGGCCGGAATCGAGACCGCAGATTGCATCCTGATCGTGGGCAGCCATGTCCGCTGGGAAGCGGCCTTGCTCAACGCTCGCCTGCGCAAGGCAGTGAAGGGCGGGGCAAGGGTATTCGTGGTTGGTCCCGAATGGGAAACGACCTATCCGGCCACTTTCCTGGGCAACGATCTTTCCGTCTTGAACCGCGTTCCCAAGGCATTGGGTGACGCGATGAAGGCGGCAGAGCGCCCGGCGGTTATCTTGGGCGGCGCAGCATTGGCGAAAGGGGCCTTGGCTCCGGCGCTGAAACTGGTCGACAAGTTCAAACTCGTCTCGGACGATTGGAACGGCTTTAACGTGCTGCACATGTCGGCGGCGCGCATGGGCTCTTTGATGCTCGACTTCACTGTGCCGGGCGGCATGGCGGATCTCGCGAAGGCCGCGCCCAAAGTGGTCCTGTCACTCGGCGCGGATGAGATGAACCACGAGCCGTTCGCGGACAGCCTCAAGGTCTATATCGGCCATCACGGCGACAAAGGCGCGCATAGGGCGGACATCATTCTGCCCGCTGCGAGCTATGCGGAAAAGGCCGGAACCTACGTCAACACAGAGGGCCGTGTGCAATTTGCCGAAAAGGCCGTGTTTGCGCCAGGTGATGCGCGCGAAGATTGGACTATTCTGCGTGCATTGGCTGACGCATTGAAGGTGAGCGTCGGGTTTGACAGCTTTGCTGAGCTGCAAGCCAAGATGATTGCGGAAGTGCCGGCGCTGGGCGAAGAGGGTCTGGCAGATTACGGCACCCTTCCAAAAGCGGACAGCAAAGCGAAAGCAGAAGGCCTGATCGAAAGTTATCCGATTGCCGACTTCTACCTCACCAACCCAATCGCGCGGGCCAGCGACGTGATGCAGCAATGCTCAGCGGAACTGCTGCACGGTGAAGACGTGCGGGAGGCGGCGGAATGAGCCAACAAACACCGTTCGGGCTGAGCTTGTCGAAGCCCTGCATTTCACTTTTTGATGCCGGAGCAGAAGAAGGGCAGCCCTTCGACAAGCTCAGGGCAAACGGGAAAGGGGCGTTTGTCTCATGAGCGACCTTCCTCAACTCCTCCGCCGTATGCCTTTCATATTCTATGGAATTGCAGCCGTCTTATTTGTCTGGAACCTCGGGAACCAGTGGATGAACATCACCACTATGATGGGGTTTGCTGATCCTACGATGCAGGGAGTGGAGGCCTACCAAAAGTCGCTCGCGCTCTATTCGGCCTTTACTGATAGCGTTTACATGCTTGCCAATGGCACGTTCCTGCATGTTCTCATCGCGATATATGACAAGATGAAAGGATCGGCGCAGTGACCGAATTCTTCCAATCTCTTGGCATGTCCTATGAATGGGCATGGGGCGTGGCGACTGTCGCTGGAATCCTGCTGATCGCATTGCCATTGATGCTGGCGGTCGCGATGGTGATCTATGTCGATCGCAAGGTGCTGGGCGCAATCATGCTGCGGCGCGGGCCCAATGTGGTTGGCCCGTTTGGCTTGCTGCAAAGTTTTGCCGATGGTCTGAAGGTTTTCCTGCAAGAAACCATCATTCCAACCGCGGCGAACAAGGGTATCTTCCTGCTTGCGCCGATCATCACCTTTACCGTCGCACTTGCTGCATGGGCGGTGATCCCGTTCGATGCGGGCGTGGTGCTGGCCGATATCAATGTCGGCCTGCTGTACGTGCTCGCGATCAGCTCGCTGGGCGTCTACGGCGTTGTGATGAGCGGGTGGGCGAGTAACTCAAAATACCCGTTTTTCTCCGCCATGCGCGCGGCCGCGCAGATGATCTCTTATGAGGTTTCCATCGGCTTCGTGCTGGTTTGCGTTGTGCTCTATGCCAAGACGTTCAACCTCACTGGGATTGTAGAGGCGCAGCAGGGGCACGGGCTCGGCTTTATCAATGGCTTCTTCGCCAATCCGCTGCTGTTTCCCATGTTCGTGGTGTTCTTCATCTCAGCGCTGGCAGAGACGGCGCGCGCTCCGTTTGACTTGACCGAGGCGGAGAGCGAGCTCGTCGCTGGGTATCAGACCGAATATTCGAGCATGAGCTTCGCGCTGTTCTGGCTCGGTGAATATGCCAACATCCTGCTGATGTGTTCGCTGTGCACATTGCTGTTCATGGGCGGATGGTTGCCACCGATTGAGTGGGCGCCGCTCTATTACATCCCGGGTTTCATCTGGTTCCTCTTGAAGACGTTCTTCTTCTTCTTCCTGTTCAGCTGGATCTGGGCGACTGTACCGCGGTACCGCTATGACCAGCTGATGCGCTTGGGCTGGAAGGTGTTCCTGCCGATGAGCTTGCTGTTTGTCGCGCTGATCAGCGGTTACCTTATGGCGACGGGGCATTGGGGATGATGCTGACTGCCCCACTTCTTTCAGCCTCTTGGGTTATGCTTACGTGCTTGCCACAAGAACCATGGGCCGCCGACGATTCGTCAATGGCGGGCCAACCAATCGTTATCAGCTATCTGCATGACAGAAATCGGATCAAGGACGTTGTATTTATCCGCGCCGATGGATCGCGTTCTGAAGCAATTTGGCGAGGTTCAATTTCCGATGACAAGGTCATGTTGCGGCGCAAACATCCGATTAGTGATACCACGTTGAGCTTCGCCAATCCGCAACCTTTATTAGATCAAATCGAGCTTACGCGCTCCTATCAAGCGAAGACAGGGCACATTCCGTTTTCTTCTGAGCGGAATTATTCCTGTGATGCGCTTATCGCGAAAAGGACCGGTGCATGACCACCGTCAAACAACTTATCAAATCCTTCACCCTGTGGGAATTCCTGAAAGCACATGCGCTGACCTTGAAGTACTTCTTCAAGCCCAAGGTGACGATCAATTATCCGTTCGAAAAGAACCCGCTGAGCCCGCGTTTTCGCGGGGAGCATGCCTTGCGCCGCTATCCCAATGGCGAAGAGCGCTGCATCGCGTGCAAGCTGTGCGAGGCCGTGTGCCCGGCGCAGGCGATCACGATTGAGAGCGAACCGCGCGAAGACGGCAGCCGCCGCACCACGCGTTATGACATCGACATGACCAAATGCATCTATTGCGGGTTCTGCCAAGAGGCCTGCCCAGTGGATGCCGTGGTCGAGGGGCCAAACTTCGAATATGCGACCGAAACGCGCGAAGAATTGCTCTATGACAAGGACAAATTGCTGGCCAACGGGGACAAGTGGGAGCGAGCCATCGCTGCAAACCTTGAAGCCGATGCGCCCTATCGCTAGGGGCGCGCGGGACGGACACCGGGGATCATGATTCAAACTCTCGCCTTTTATCTCTTCGCCAGCCTAGTCGTGGCGAGCGCCGTCATGGTCATCATGGCGCGCAACCCGGTGCATTCTGTGCTGTGGCTCATCCTGGCATTCTTCAATGCGGCGGGCCTGATGGTGCTGGTCGGGGCGGAGTTTATCGCGGCGCTGCTGGTGATCGTTTATGTCGGCGCGGTCGCGGTGCTGTTCCTGTTCGTGGTCATGATGCTGGACATCGATATGGCCGCGATGCGCGCAGGCTTTATCCGCAATTTCCCATTCGGTTTGGCGATCGCTGCGATCCTGCTGGCAGAGCTGTTCCTGGGCATTGGCGCCTATCAAGCGGGCGGGCTGACGCTCGGCACACCGGATGGTACCGGCCAAGCAGCAATGGGCGCGAGCAATATCGAGGCCATCGGTACGTTGCTCTATGGCAAATATATCGTTCTGTTTGAAATCGCAGGCATTATCCTGCTGGTCGCGATGATCGGTGCGATTGTACTGACCCACCGCGAGGCCAAGCCTGGCGCGCGCGGACGCCAGGACATCGGCAAGCAAATCAGCCGCCGCCCCGAAGAGGCGACAGTTATGAAGAACCCGAACACGGGCGAGGGGGTCGAGCTATGAGCGACTTAGGCGGAATTGGTATTGAGCATTTCCTCGTCGTCGGCGCGATCCTGTTCGTGCTGGGCGTGCTGGGTATCTTCCTCAATCGCAAAAACGTGATCGTGATCCTGATGTCAGTCGAGCTGATCCTGCTCGCAGTGAACATCAATTTGGTGGCGTTCAGCGCGTTCATGAACGATCTAACTGGCCAGGTTTTTGCCATGCTGGTGCTAACCGTAGCCGCTGCGGAGGCCGCAATTGGCCTTGCGATCCTGGTGATTTATTTCCGCAACCGCGGGACCATCGCGGTTGATGACGTCAATCGGATGAAGGGATAATCGGTCCATGCATTCGATACTGATCATTGTATTCCTGCCATTGCTGGCAGCTATCATCGCCGGACTGGGCAACCGCATGCTCGGCAATGCCGCAGCAAAGTCGATCACCACTGGCGCGCTGTTCATTTCAGCCGCGCTTAGCTGGCCGATCTTCCTCGCCTTCCTCAGCGGCTCCGCAGAGGCTGAGGTTGTCCACGTGCTCGACTGGGTGCGCTCGGGCGATATGACGTTCGACTGGGCCCTGCGCGTCGATGCGCTGACCGCAGTGATGCTGGTCGTCATCAACACCGTGTCCGCGCTCGTACACCTCTACAGCTGGGGTTATATGGAGGAAGATCCGGATCAGCCGCGCTTCTTCGCCTATCTCTCGCTGTTCACCTTCGCGATGTTGATGTTGGTGACCGCCAACAATTTGGTCCAAATGTTCTTTGGCTGGGAAGGGGTGGGCCTGGCGAGTTACCTACTGATTGGCTTCTGGTTCAAGAAGCCGACCGCTGGAGCAGCCGCGATCAAGGCATTCGTCGTTAACCGCGTCGGTGACCTTGGCTTTATGCTGGGCATTTTCGGCATTTATCTGGTGTTCCAAACCACATCGATTCCAGAGATTTTGGCCGCCGCGCCCGCGATGAGCGGATCGAGCATCGGCTTCCTCGGCATGCGGCTCTACACGATGGATGTTATCGCGATCCTGCTGTTTGTTGGTGCGATGGGTAAGTCGGCACAGCTGCTGCTGCACACCTGGTTGCCGGATGCGATGGAGGGCCCAACGCCCGTTTCCGCGCTGATCCATGCCGCCACCATGGTGACCGCTGGCGTGTTCATGCTGTGCCGCCTCTCGCCATTGTTCGAGACGGCTCCAACCGCGCTGATGATTGTGACCGTTGTGGGCGCAGCGACATGTTTCTTCGCGGCCACCATCGGCACGACACAGTGGGACATCAAGCGCGTTATTGCGTATTCGACCTGCTCTCAGCTCGGCTATATGTTCTTTGCTGCTGGCGTTGGCGCTTACAATGTCGCGATGTTCCACCTGTTCACACACGCGTTCTTTAAAGCGCTGTTGTTCCTGGGTGCGGGCAGCGTGATCCACGCCATGCATCACGAACAGGACATGCGCTATTACGGCGGTCTGCGGAAACACATTCCGATCACCTTCTGGGCAATGATGGCCGGTACGCTCGCGATCACTGGCCTTGGCGTCTATCACCTGGGTGTTGGCTTTGCCGGCTTCTGGTCGAAAGACGCCGTGCTGGAGGTCGCCTTTGCGCGCGGAACAGAGATCTCGGTCACTGCCTTCTGGCTCGGCGTGGTCGCGGCACTGCTCACCAGCTTCTACAGTTGGCGCCTGATGTTCCTCACCTTCTGGGGCAAGCCGCGCTGGATTGAGAGCGAGCATATTCAGCATACCGTCCACAAGACACCTGCTGAGGCTGGCGAAGACGCAACCGGCGGGTATCACCCGCATGAAAGCCCGATCACGATGCTGATCCCGCTTGGTCTTCTCACCATTGGCGCGGTTGCTGCTGGCCAGGCATTTGCGCCAAGCTTCCTCGATGATGCAGCGTTCTGGGCTGGCTCCATCTTCTACAATGAGAACCTGATGAGCGCGATGCACGCCGTTCCTTACTGGGTTAAATACTCTGCTTTGATCGTGATGATCATCGGCTTTGCCGGAGCCTACGTCGCCTATATCGCGAAGCCAGACATTCCGGCGAAGTTCGTCGCCGCGTTCCCGTGGCTCCACCGCTTCGTTTACAACAAGTGGTATTTCGACGAGCTCTATGATGCGATCTTCGTCAAGCCAGCGTTCTGGTTTGGCCGTCAATTCTGGAAACTGGGCGATATCGGCATGATCGATCGCTTTGGTCCAAACGGCGTTGCCTGGGTGGTTGAGCGCAGCTCGGTCGCAGCCAAGACGATCCAGTCGGGCTATCTCTACACTTACGCATTGATCATGTTGCTGGGGCTGGTGGCCGCTGTGACATGGGTCTTGTTCTAAGGGGGGCATGGAATAATGGACGGCTTCCCAATTCTCTCGCTCATGATGCTTGTGCCATTGGCCGCAGGTATTGGCTGCTTCTTCGTCGGCGCAAACGCTGCGCGCTGGCTTGCTCTGATCGGCACTTTGGTCACCTTCGCGCTCGGCGTGCTGCTGTGGGCCAATTACGAAATCGGCGGCCCGCAATGGCAGTTCACGGAAAGCGCAGACCTGTTTGCAGGTTTCAAATACGCTCTCGGGATCGACGGCATCGCCTTGATGCTGATCATGCTCAGTGTGTTCCTGATGCCGATCTGTATCATGGCCAGCTGGACCGCGATCCAGAAACGCGTTGGCGAATACATGGCCGCCTTCCTCTTTATGGAAGTGCTGATGATCGGCGTGTTTGCGGCGCAGGACCTGTTCCTGTTCTACATCTTCTTCGAAGCCGGCTTGATCCCGATGTATCTGATCATCGGCGTGTGGGGCGGCGATAACCGCATCTACGCAAGCTATAAGTTCTTCCTCTACACGCTGCTCGGCTCGGTCCTGATGCTGATCGCGATGTTCTGGATGGTGACAGAGGCCGGCACGTCAGACATCCCGACGCTGATGCAATATGACTTCCCGGTTGGCGCTCAGACGTGGCTGTGGCTCGCTTTCTTCGCCAGCTTTGCCGTGAAGATGCCGATGTGGCCGGTGCACACCTGGCTACCCGATGCACACGTTCAGGCACCCACGGCGGGCTCTGTGATCCTTGCCGGTGTTTTGCTGAAACTGGGCGGCTATGGCTTCATCCGTTTCAGCCTGCCGATGTTCCCAGATGCCAGCGCTCAACTTGCGTGGCTGGTGTTCGCCTTGTCGATGGTCGCGGTGGTCTACACCTCGCTCGTGGCGCTGGTGCAGCACGATATGAAGAAGCTGATTGCCTATTCATCGGTTGCCCACATGGCGATTGTGACAGTCGGTCTATTCGCCTTCAACATTCAGGGCCTCGAAGGCGCGATGATCGTGATGCTCAGCCACGGGCTGGTCTCCGGCGCATTGTTCCTGTGTGTTGGCGTGATCTACGACCGGCTGCACACGCGAGAGATTGACCGTTACGGCGGGCTTTCGATCAACATGCCGTATTACGCGCTGTTCTTCCTGCTGTTCACTATGGCCAGCATTGGTCTGCCGGGCACGAGTGGCTTTGTGGGTGAGTTCCTCTCACTTGCGGGCATTTATCAAGTATCGACTTGGGTCGCACTGATCTGCACCACTGGCATCATCCTAGGCGCGGGCTACATGCTGTATCTCTACCGCCGGGTTGCCTTTGGCGATCAGAAGAACGCGGACGCTGCGGCTATGCTCGACCTCGATAAGCGCGAATGGGCCATGCTGGCTCCAATCGCCGCCGTGGTGCTGTGGATGGGCGTGTATCCTGAGAGCTTCCTTGCGCCTATGCGTGCCGATATCGCGACCTTGGACGCACGGCTCGCTTCGGCTGCACCAGAGGGTGACAGCCAGCTTAAAGCCGGTCCGCCGCGCGAGGCCGCCGCCAATGCGGTGCCAGAACCAGAACATGGAGAGGGTGAGGGCGCCCACTGATGGACTACGCAACTTCCTTCGCGCTGATTGCGCCTGAATTGCTGTTGACGGCCTCTGGCCTGATCCTGTTGCTGGTTGCGGCCTTTGGCGGTGACAAGATGGCGCGGCCAATCGCTATCCTGGCGGCGGCCACCCTGTTTGGCGCTGGCTTCATGCTGGTACCTGGCCTCCACAGCGGGGTTATGGGCCTCGACACCTATGCCTTTGGCACTTTGATGCGAGCAGATGCCTTTGCCCTGTTTGCGAAGGCGATGATCTATCTCGCAGCCATCGGCTGTTTGATGATTGCGCCAGCCTATTTCGCGACCGCCAACAATGGCAATGAAAGCGGAATGCGCGCGGAATATCCGATCCTCGTGCTGTTCGCCGTACTCGGCATGAGCATTATGGTCTCGGCCAGCGATTTCATGACTCTGTACCTCGGTCTGGAGCTCAACAGTCTGGCGGCCTATGTCCTGGCATCGGTGCTACGCAATGATGGTCGCTCGTCTGAGGCGGGCCTGAAGTACTTCGTGCTCGGCGCGCTGGCCTCAGGCATCCTGCTATACGGTATGAGCCTGCTCTATGGCTTCTCTGGCAGCACAGAATTTGGCGCGGTTCGCGCTGGTCTGTCTGGGGAGCTGGCAACAGGCGCTTTGTTCGGCCTCGTATTTGTGCTCGCTGGTCTTGCCTTTAAGATCGCCGCTGTTCCGTTCCACATGTGGACCCCGGATGTGTACGAGGGCGCACCAACGCCCGTCACCGCGTTCTTCGCCACCGCGCCAAAGGTTGCCGCCGTGGCGCTGACCGCGCGGGTCACTTTGGAAGTGTTCGGCGAGCAATCCGACGCGTGGCGTCAGATCGTTATGTTTGTCGCTCTGGCGTCAATCATTGTCGGTGCGCTCGGCGCAATTGGTCAGAACAATTTGAAGCGTCTGCTGGCCTATTCCTCGATCAACAATGTCGGCTTTATCCTGCTGGGCCTCGCGGTGGCGAACGCTGCTGGGGCGAGCGCGATGATGGTCTACCTGCTCATCTATGTCGCCATGTCACTGGGCAGCTTTGTTGCCCTGCTCATGCTGCGCGGCGAAGACGGCACTTTGTATGAGACCTTTGACGATATCAAAGGCCTCAACAGCACCCAACCTGTCATCGCATGGTGCCTCGCAGCTCTGATGTTCAGCCTGGCTGGCATCCCACCGCTGCTCGGTTTCTACGGCAAGTTCGTGATCTTTCAGGCCACCGTTGAGGCGGGCCTCGTCGCCTTTGGTGCAATCGCGATTGCCGCCAGCGTGATCGGCGCGTTCTACTACATCAAGTTCGTGAAGGTCATGTTCTTCGATGATGAAGTGGGACTGGTGAAGGGCAAGAGCGACCTGTCGCACTGGATTGTCCTGATCATCACCACTTTGATCATCTCGCCGCTTGGCTATCTGCTGACCCCGTCGATCACCGATCTGGCAAACAAGGCTGCCGAAGCTCTGTTTCTAGTCGGGTAGCGCGGCAGAGGAAGCTCAGCAGCGACGCCCTTGACCAATATTGAAACCATTGCCGAGACCGGATCGACCAATGCCGATCTGCTCATGCGTTTGCAGTATGGCGAGGCTTTGTCTGAAGGTTACTGGCTAAGAGCCGAGCGTCAAACCGGCGGGAGAGGGCGGTTGGGGCGCAAATGGGAAAGCCCCAGCGGCAATCTGTTCTGCAGCACCGTGGTGACCATTGGCGAGGATGATCCCGCGCCGCACACGCTCAGCTTCGTCACTGCCTTGGCCGTGTTCGATACGCTGGAGCGCAGCCTGCTGCCGAATGCTCCCATCATCCTCAAATGGCCCAATGACGTGCTGGTGGATGGCGCAAAAATCTCTGGCGTTTTGCTCGAACGCAGCGGCGATACCATCGTCGTGGGCATCGGCATCAATGTCTGCCACGCGCCAGAAATGCCGGATCGCAAAACCACCTCTATAGTCTATGAAAATGGCAAGCACGGCGGCAGCGCCGAATTGGTGCTCTCCATTCTGGCAGAGAGCTTTGCCGCACGATTGGCGCGCTGGCGCAGCGCTGGCCTTTCCGCAACACTCGATGATTGGACTGGCCGCGCACACCCAATCGGTTCAAGGCTGTCACTCACGCCTGGCGACGAAAGCCCGGTTACCGGCGAGTTCGCTGGCCTCGATAGTGAAGGCGCTTTGCTGCTACGTTTGGAGAATGGGGCGATGCGCACTATTCACGCAGGCGACGTCACCATGATTGCTCAAGGATAACCGCCCATGTTGCTCGCCGCCGATGTCGGAAACACCAATGTCGTCTTTGCTCTGTTCGACGGGCAGGATGTGCGTGCGCGCTGGCGCATCGCGACCGACCCGCGTCGAACCGGCGATGAATATGCGGTGTGGCTCCTCCAATTGCTGGAGATTGAGGGCGTTGCGCGTGAGGACATCACTCAAATCATCTTCGCCAGCGTCGTACCGCGCGCCGACCACAACCTCACCGTTCTGGCGCAGAAATATTTCAAGATCACACCACTGTTCGCTGGCAAGGGCGAGGCCGCCTGGCGTTTTGAGATCGATGTCGATCAGCCCAGTTCGCTTGGCGCAGACCGCGCGCTCAACATCGTCGCAGCGCATGCAAAATATGGCGGTGATTTGATCGTCATCGACTTTGGCACCGCGACCAAGTTTGAAGCGATTGATTTCAATGGCGCTTACAAGGGTGGCTCCATCGCGCCGGGGATCAATCTGTCGCTTGATGCATTGGTTGGCAAAACGGCTAAACTCCCCCGCATTGCGATCCGCGCGCCCGACAGCCGCAGCGTCATTGGTCGCAACACAGAGGACCAGATGCTGATCGGTGTGTTCTGGGGCTATGTCGCGATGATGGAGGGCATTGTTGAGCGTATGCGCGCAGAAATCGGCCGCCCGGCCAAAGTGGTCGCAACCGGCGGCCTCGCAATCCTGTTTGACGATGCGACTGACATCTTCGACCACGTCGATGCAGACCTAACAATTCAAGGCTTGGCGATCCTCGCCGAGCAAGCTGAGAGCTAATAAACCTTACGTGAAAAAGAACTTCACTCCTGAAGACGAACTGCTGTTTCTAGCCCTGGGCGGGTCCGGCGAAATTGGCATGAACGTCAACCTCTACGGCTGCAAAGGCAAGTGGCTGATGGTGGACCTGGGCATGACCTTTTCCGGCAATGAGTATCCCGGACTCGACTTGGTCTTCGCCGATCTTGAGTTTATCGAGGAACGCACCAAGGACCTGCTCGGCATTGTGCTGACCCACGCGCATGAGGACCATATTGGCGCGGTCCCCTATTTCGCGGGCGAGCTGGGCGTACCGCTCTATGCAACGCCGTTCACCGCCGATTTGGTGGCTCGCAAGCTGGAAGAAGCTGGGCTGACCGGTCAGGTTGAGCTCAACATTATCGAGGAAGACCACGGCCAAATCTCGCTCGGCCCGTTCGACATCACCTATGTCCCGCTGGCGCACTCGATTGCAGAGGGCAACGCCCTACTGATCGATACCCCACACGGACGAATATTTCACACCGGCGATTGGAAGCTCGACGAAGAGCCGATCATCGGTGAACCGACTACTGAGGAAGAGCTGAGGGGAATGGGCGACGAGGGCGTGCTCGCTCTGGTTTGCGATTCGACCAATGTCTTCAATCCCAATCCCAGCGGCTCAGAGGGCGGCGTGTACCGCGGCCTGATGGAGGAGGTCGCCAAACACACTGGCAAGCGGGTGATGGTGACGACCTTCGCCTCCAATGTGGCGCGGCTCCAGACATTGGGCGATGTCGCCCGCGAAACCGGGCGGCAATTGTGCGTCGCTGGGCGTTCGCTCGACCGCATTATTGAGGTGTCTCAGGACAATGGCTATCTTCAGGATTTCCCTGAGACGGTCGATTGGAACACGGCGATGGGCCTACCGCGCGGCGAAGTCCTAATCCTGGCAACCGGCGGGCAGGGGAGCCTCGCGCTGCCCTCTCTCGGGTAGCGGATGAGAACCACCCGATCTCGCTCACCAGCGGCGATGTCGTGCTATTCTCAAGTCGTCAGATACCCGGCAATGAGATCGCGATTGGCAAGGTGCAAAACCAGCTCGCACGGCGCGGTATCACGATGGTGACCGACCGTCAGAGCGAGATCCACGTCTCTGGCCACCCGGGCAGGCCTGAACTGGAAGCGCTTTACAGTTGGATTCGTCCCGAAGTGCTGGTGCCCGTACACGGCGAAATGCGCCACATGATGGAGCAGGCGCGGGTCGGCAAAGACAATGGAATTCCGCATAACATCGTGCAGGCCAATGGCGACATTGTCCGCTTGGCTCCCGGCGAACCCGGTAAGCTCGCCGAGGTGCGCAATGGCCGCCTCGTTCTTGATGGGGATATCATCGCGCCCGCAGATGGCGATGCGATTGTTATGCGCCGGCGGCTCGCGCGTGAAGGTGTGATCTTCGTGGTTCTTGCGCCGAATGGTGAATCCGAGATTGAAGCACTCGGCCTGCCGCTAGACGAGGATGTGCCGGACTTTATCGCCGAGGCGAAGGCCGACGTGATGAAAGCAGTGCGCAAGCTGAAAGGCCGCGATATTGCCGAGATTTCAGAGGCTGCCCGGCTCGCAACGCGCCGCGCAGCGCAGCGCTGGTCTGGCAAACGCCCACAAGTGCGTGTAATCCTGCCCGGATTGGACGGCAAAGGCGCGCGCTGATGCAGTGGACTTCGATTGCCGCGATCTACCTGCTGTTCTGGGTGATGACAGCTTTCATGATGCTGCCATTTGGCATTCGCACACATGATGAGGTCGGCGAGGCGCGCATTCCTGGGCAGGCAGAAAGCGCGCCGGCCAATTTCCGCCCGGGCAAACTGTTGATGCGGGCGACCATCATCTCCACCGTTATGACGGTGCTATTCGTGCTCAACTACGAATATGGCTGGATCGGCCCAGACGATATGAACATCTTCCCAGAGCCGCCTGAGCAAACTCAGCGATAATTCGCAGCGCTACCGCTCGCCACCGCTGCGGACCCTGACGATCAGTTGCGCAGCCGCTCAATTGCCTGAGCCAGCAAGACATAGAGCTTGCCCATATCAGAGCCCAGCACGGTCACGCCCAGCGCATTGCCATCGCGCGTGGACAGCAGCGAGCGCAGCATCGCCTCAAAGTCGTGGATGTACCGGCTGACATTGCCCCGGAACACGTCGTCTGACTGATACAGCTCTGCGATCTCTCGCGCTTCACCATTGTCGATGATCCGCACGGCGCGGCGCGTGAATATCCCGCGATCCCCTTTCAGATAGGCCTCCCAAGCGGTGTCGGTCACATCGGTGGATAGCGCCGTTGTGATATCGATCGCGTTGGAATTGAGGCTGTCCGTGATGAGAGCCATGCGGCGCGAGAAATCATTGTTGGCCTGTTCCTCGGCCAGCTCGCGGGCGCGCGTCACGCGCTGTTCAAGATTGCCGGTCAGCTCGTTCACCTTTGACAGCTGATCACGCAATTGCACCGCAGCCTCGCGGCCGGCGCTAGAGGCCTGCGCCGCGGTCTCTTCCAACCGGCCAACCGCCTCCATGCTCTCGCTGCGCAGCGCATTTTCCAATGTCGCGACAGCTTCAGCGCCCATGTTCTGAGCCAGCGCGCCAATCCGATCGCGCGCGCCGTCTTCGATGGTGGCGAAGGCAGAGTGCGTTGCCACCTCCAGCGAGATAATAGCCTCTCGTAGCTGCTGCTGTGTCTCTCCAGACAGCGCATTGCTCTCATCCGAAAGTTTCGCCAATCCGCCGCGAAGACCTTGGAGTTTCGCGATAGTATCCTCTGTCTGCTCACCCAGCTTGATATGAAGCGCCTCAATCGAGCTGTCAGTTTCGCTGATGTGCGCCTGCGCTGTTTCCAGATGGCAGGCGAGGGCATCGCCATGCTGGGTCGTCTCGCCCATGCTCTTGCTTAGCATGAAGGTGCGGTTTTCAACCTCAGACAATTGCTCAGATGACGCTTCAACCGCTTGCGCAAAGTCTTCGCGCGCTTGCTTCGCACCCGATTGGATGATTTCAAGCAGGCGTATGCCCCCTTCCGTGAGAGAAGCAATTTGTTGCTCTGTTTCAGCCAGTTCAGTGCGATTGCCCGCCAATTGCTCACCCAACGTTGCTAGCCCTGCGTCCACGCTGGCACGCGCACTGTCGCCTTGCTCAGTGATATTCACAAATAAGCTACTAAGTTGGTCCAGCTTCTCGGCCATATCCTGACCGTGGCTTACCAGCTTCTCCGCCTCGGCGATCTGAGCCTCACGCCGTTCTGACAGGGTCTCGTCGAGCTCCGCCAAACGCTGCGCCAACACTTCGGTTGCCTGCGCTTCACGCGTGTCAAAATCGTCCTGACGCTTGGCCATGTTTTCGGCAAAGGACAGATCACGTTGAGCGAGAGTTTGTTCAAACCGGCTCGCCTCGGCATTCAAACCTGTGAACCGCTCGGTCGCGGCGCGTGCGGCCTTGGCATCGAGTTCCTCCAGGTTCTGGACGACCTCGGTGATTTCATCACGCAGTTGGTCTTTCGATTTGCGCAGGGCATCCAGTGATTCCGCTTCTGCTTCGCGCAGGCTGGCGGCCAATGCCTCGCCTTCACCGCGTAACAGCGCAATCCGTGCCTTCAGCGTCGTCAGCGATTTCTCTTCTTGTTCGGCAAAGTCGCCGTCCAGTTCGGACAGGCCTTCACGCAGGTAATCCGCCCGCTGACGCATGGCCGCAAGCGCGCCCACTTCGCGGTTGTCGAGCTCGGTGCGATAGGCATCGGTCTTCTCATTGAGAGCGGCAAAGCGCGCGGCGGTCTGCTCTTCGATCTGCGCCATTTGCGCCTCGAAGCCGGTCAAAGTCTCATCAACCTTGTCGCTCAACGCTTTGACCTGCTGCTCACTGGCCTTGCCAAAGTCGTTGAGGCGATCAAATCCGGCAATTAGCTTTTCCAACTGGTCGCTCGCGTTACGCCCAGCGTTCCCAACCTGATTGGAAACATCTCGCGCCGATGTCGCGATAACCGGCAAATCGTCGCGCAGGCGGCTCATATTGGCGAGCGCTGTGTCACTTGCATCACCAATCCGGTCGACTTGCTTACCATTCTTCTGGATCAGCGTTTGCAGCTCATCTGCGTGAGTAGATATCCGTTCGCTGGCAATTCGACCCAGCGAATCCAGCTCACGCGACTGGCTTCCCAAAAATTCGCGCGCGAGGCTCAGCTCGCGGTTTACCACACCAAGACGGGTTTCAAGCTCAGCAGATTCGGCAGAAAGCATCGCAGCCGTGTCGGCAAACCGGCGTGCTTCCCGGCTCGAATTGCGCATCGCCACCAGCCATGCAATCCCGATCAACAGAACCGGCACAGACCAATCGATGATCCACTTGGTCCATTGTTGCGGCGCGCTAGAAACGTTAAGAAGTTCGCCGCGCAAAGCCCAGATATAAAATCCGGTCCATGTCGCAATAGCCGCGATCGCCAGGGTCGGCACGACCCAGTCAAAACGCGGGCGGGGCGGGGCATATTCCTCTTCCTCCAGCAAATATTCTTCGCTGAAGTCGTCCGATAAATCGGCCCTATCCTCGGCTTCGAGGTTGGTCTCCAGCTCTTCGCCTTCGACGGTTTGCTTAAGCGCGTCCTGCGCGGCTTCGGACCCTACGGCCCGGATATGTGGTTCGCCAGACATGCATGGTTAAATACCACACAACCACAAAGGATAAACCCCGCATTAACTCTCTCACGTTAAAACGAGGCATATGGCGTATGAAAATGGTGCTCTTGATGCAACACTAGCGGCCGCAGCCGGTGATGATCCGGCTTTGCGGGGTGAACTGCGTAAAGCTCTGATTGAGAGCGCCCATCGGCAGCTTGACCTGCTAAAACGCTCTCGCTGCGACGGCAATTGGCACGTTGCCGCCATGCGCCTCAAAGGATTGGCCGCCAGCTTTCACGCAGAAGAGCTGCTGAACGCAGCAGAAGATGCTTTGGTAAGTGCCCCCGGTGAACCCGCCGCGATCCGCGCGATTGAAGACGTTCTGGCGCAGGTTTCTGGACAACAGCGCTAAAAGATTATCGGTAAAAGCGCGATGCCGCCGCTTGGCATAGCGCGCCCAATGGCATTACCCCCGAAGGCATTCGGAGGTGATTAGTCGTGCGTACCGCCTTATTAGCCGCGCTGAAACGCACAGAGACGGGCGACATTCGTGCGTTCCTTCCGCTTGCTGGCCGCAGCTTGCTGGCATGGCAATTTGATCTTGTCCGAGCGCTCGGGTGTGAGCGGGTAATCTGCCTGTGTGATGCGCCAGGGACTGAGATTCTCGATATTCAGCACGAGGCGGAGACGGCCGGGGTGCAATTCCACGCGATCAAAGGCCCTTTGCAACTGGTTGGACTGATAACAGCGGATCAGGACCTGGTGATGATGCTGGATGGCCTGGTGATGGAGCCAGAAGGCGCTGCATCGCTCAATCAGCAAGGTCGCATGGTCGCGACCATTCCCGCTAGCAGCAGTTTAGCCCAAGATCATGCCGGTGACTTTGAACGGATTGACGCGGAACGTGCCTGGGCTGGGTTGGCGATTGTGCCCGGCAGATTGGCGGAAAAGCTCGCTGATCTGCCCGGTGATGGCGAAACGATGTCAATGTTGCTGCGATTGGCGCTGCAAGCGGGCGAAAAAAGCGTTTCTGTGGATGCAGAGAGCCTGAATGGCGGCGGATTACTGCTCGCAACTGATGCGGAGGGGCTTCAAAAGCGCCAGATCGCCCTCATTGAGCGCAGTGCGCAAAGCGTGCCATGGACGGGCCCGTCGCAAGTTGGAGCAGCGTTGCTCGCCGCAAAAACTGCACCCGCCGGATTGGAGCGCGGGCCGAGAATTTCCGCCACCATCGGGATCGCAAGCATGGTCACCATGGTTGGGACAACTTGGCTTGATCATTCCGTGGGCGGTTTGTTCGCTGGAGCATTCGGAGCCTTGGCCTTGGCCTTCTCTGATGCGGGAACGCGGCTCAAATCAGCGCTCTATGGGTATGTTGAAGGCGCCAAAAAATCGCGTTTTATAAATAGCTTACGCGATATTCTTATCGCTTTCGCGCTGTGCCTTGGCATGTATAGCGGGATGGAGACCGCTGGCCCAACACTCGTTTTGCCCCTGCTGGCGATAGGCCTGCTCCACCTCGCATCAGCCACTCAAAGCGCCCATTGGCGCGCTTTTTGGAGCGACCGGGCGCTCCAGCTCGCTGCCCTCGGGACATGTGCCATTTTCGGACAGCTGACAGCGGGGATTGCCGTTCTTGCGCTAGGCGCTTTAGCGCATGCTTTGCTGCGTCTTCAGAAAGCTGAAACGACGCGCGAGTAACACTGCATGCTGAGAGGCGGGCAACGGGGGCAGAGCCACGATGGAAAGATCCGCGCACACCGCGATCGAAACCATCCTGAGGGATGAATTGGCGCGCGGTGACACCGCATTGAGCGGCGTCACGCCCGTTCTTGCGCATATGCTTTCTGGATCTGGCGGATCATTGGTTAGTGAAGCTATCGTTGCGAAATTGCGCGGTATGCTAAGCCACATGGCAAGCCAATTGCTCAGCTCCAAGACGCCCGATTTCGACCCGAACGAGGCAGATGATCTCTCCGCCGCACTCGCCAGCGACAGCGCGATTTTGAGCCATTGCTATGCGTCGGCGATGGAAGGCCATTTGGCCGAGCGATTGGAACGCAAAGTCGCTTTGGATCAGGTCCTTACCCCCTTGATGCAAGAATTGATCGCATCCGAAAGCAGCGACGTTGCCGAGCTCGCGATGGCGGCCATGGCGGCACAGTCACGCTTTATACAATATCAAAAGCGTATGCACTTGCCCCTGACAGAGCTGCCCGCAGAACTGTTTCAGAGCCTGCTGCACAATTGGGCAAAGGCACCAGAGAACACCGTGAGCAAGGCTGAAATCGCCGCAACGCGCGCTGGAACGGATCAGCTAAAGACAGCCTATGACGAAGGTGCGACGCGGGTAGGGCTGCTCTCACGCTTGGTCTCGGCCATGCGGGGCGGGGCGAGGGCATCACTGGAGCTCGAACATGCGGGATTTGCCCTGTTCGCAACCGCCTTGGGCACGCTCACGCGCCAAGCACGCGAATTGGCGGTACTCTCTTGTCATGAACGTCAATCCGCTCGCCTCGCGCTGGGACTGCGCGCTGCAGGCATGATTGAGCGGGAGATTGAGCGCCAATTTGCTCTACTGCATCCTGACCAGCAATTGCCCGGCGGATTTGATGATTTGCTCCCCGATCGCGCGCAAACCCTGCTAGGGCAAGGGGCAATACGCGCTGATTCAAGCGCAGCGATGAGCGGAACGACCTAAACGGACGATGAGTAGCAGCGACACCTTGTTGGCCGCGCGGGGCCTGACCGATGGTCAAGATCGGTTGCTGTCGGCTGATGAGCCGCTGGCCGACCTGCACGCCCGCTGTGGCGGCACTCTGCCTGGCGTGCTGGCCGTTCCAGAGCTGCTGGAGTTGGTGCGTCAGGGCCGGACATTTGGCCTACGCCTGGCACGCGAATTCAGCGCCTTCGATGGCGAAGACATGGTCTCCGGCTTTGTCCGGATCCATCCACTGGCTGGCGATGCTGGCGGTGGGTGCGAAATCCTGATCGAGAACTGGCACCGGCGAGAGGCACGTCCTGACAGCGAAGCAAAGCTGGCCAAGCGGCTTGATGCCATCGACCGCGCTACCGCAGAGATCACGGCGCGGCTTGATCGCAAGCAGAATGTCCAATTGCTGAGTGCGGCCGCGAGTGATGCCGGGGAACTGGAGAACACGGTCAACAGCGATCCCGGTAAGAACTGGACAGACTATATCGCGTTGGAAGGCGTGGCGCACCATCAACCGCTACACTGGCGCCTACTGGACGGAGCAGCATGCACTGTTCCCGGGTCTCAGCGCCATTGGCGTGCGCGCCTGATCCCGCTTGGCCCAGCAGCAGAGGCTCCGCGTGGGTTTGAGCTGCTGCTGACCTCTGAAGAGCCGCTGGTCACCGAAGTTATCGCCGCAGGCGGCGGAAAAACGCGGGAGGACGCACATATGGAGCTGATCGGCAGTGCGCTGACCCCTGCTTTGCGTCAGCCGATCGCGCGGGTGATCGCCAATGCAGAGACAATCAAATCCAAGCTCGCAGGCCCATTGCGCGATGAATATGCCGAATACGCCGGCAATGTCGCCTCAGCCGGCAAGCACCTCAACGCGATGCTGGAAGATCTCGCCGACCTGCAAGTGGTCGAAAGTGAGGGTTTCAAGATTGCGCGCGAGAAGGTCGACCTGGTCGATGCGGCGCGGCGCGCAGCTGGCATACTGGGCGTGAAGGCGCAGGCACGCAACATCACGCTGGCCTTGCCGGACGAAGGCTCCAAGCTGGTTGTCATTGGCGAGTTTCGCCGTGTGCTTCAGGTTCTGATCAACCTGATAGGCAATGCGATCATTTATTCACCCGACAGCAGTACGATTACAGTCAGTGTCGATGATAATGACAAGCAACCGGACCACGCCAGCGTCACGGTGGCCGATCAGGGTCCCGGTGTCGCAGCAGCGCAAACAACGCAGGTTTTTGATAAATTTGAACGGCTTGGCCGGGAGAATGATAGCGGCTCGGGCCTCGGTCTCTACATCTCACGGCGTCTGGCGCTGGCGATGGACGGTGATTTGTCGCTGGAAAGCCAAGCGGGTGAGGGCGCACGCTTCACGTTGAGCTTGCCGAAGTCAAAATAGAGAATATCAGGCGCGCTCGCAGCAGAGTCATTACCTGCGAATGCGCTCAGCCGCCCACAAAAGCAGCGCACCAATCAGTAATGTGATGAGACCGTAAAGCGCCCATTCGGGCTTTGCGAGCATGAAGCTGTCTTCGGGCCAGTTCAGCACGCCGGCGCCCTGCAAAGCCCACATTCCGCCGGAGAAAACGAGCGCGGCACCAAACACCTGGAGCACCAATCTTGCGATAGTGCGTCCCATTGATGCCGCGCTCCTCTATCTCGCTTAGCGTTTGTCTAGCGGCACGTAGTCGCGGGTCGTCGGGCCAGTGTAAAGTTGACGCGGACGGCCAATGACCTGGCCTGGATCGGAGATCATTTCGTTCCACTGCGCCACCCACCCAACGGTGCGCGCAAGCGCGAACAGGGCGGTGAACATAGTGGTCGGGAAACCGATCGACGAAAGGATGATACCGGAATAGAAGTCCACGTTCGGGAACAGCTTCTTTTCCTTGAAATAATCGTCATTTAGCGCGAGTTCTTCAAGCTGAAGAGCCGTCTCGAACACAGGGTCAGTGACGTTCAGCGCTTCAAACACTTCACGCAAAGTCTGTTGCATCACAGTCGCGCGCGGATCGTAGTTCTTATAGACTCGGTGGCCAAAGCCCATCAGGCGGAACGGATCGTTCTTGTCCTTCGCGCGCTCGATATAATGCGGGATACGGTCAGGCGAACCGATTTCCTGCAACATGTTGAGCGCCGCTTCGTTGGCGCCGCCATGTGCCGGGCCCCACAGACAGGCGATGCCTGCTGCGATACAGGCGAACGGGTTTGCGCCTGAAGAACCAGCCAAACGCACAGTTGAGGTCGAGGCGTTTTGCTCGTGATCGGCATGCAGGATGAAGATACGATCCATCGCTTTTTCGATCGCTGGGTGCACCTCATATTCCTCGGCCGGAACACCAAAGGTCATGCGCAGGAAGTTACCGGTGTAGCTGAGGTCGTTCTTCGGCTGCATGAAAGGCTGACCGACGGCATATTTGTACGCCATCGCTGCAATCGTCGGCATTTTCGCGATCAGGCGGTGTGAGCTGATCGTGCGGTGCTCTGGATCTGAGATGTCGGTGCTGTCGTGATAGAATGCAGACAGAGCGCCAACGACGCCGCACATAATCGCCATCGGGTGTGCATCGCGGCGGAAACCCTGAACAAACTGGCGTAGCTGATCGTGCAGCATGGTGTGCCGCGTGATCGTGTAATTGAACTCTTCCATCTCGGCGGCATTGGGCAGCTCACCATTGAGCAGGAGATAGGAGACTTCCATAAAGCTGGAATGTTCGGCCAGTTGGCCGATGGGATAGCCACGGTGCAGCAGCACACCTTCATTCCCGTCGATATAGGTCAGCGCGCTTTCACAGCTTGCGGTTGACTTATAGCCAGGATCAAACGTGAACGCGCCCGTTTGGCCGTACAGTTTGCGGATGTCGATAACATCGGGTCCAGTGCTGCCTTCGAGCACAGGGAAATCGTAGGTTTCCCCGCCCAGCTCGAGCTTTGCCTGCTTGTCTGCCAAAACCTATCTCCTCAATTCTATTGTGCCACCATTGACCGCCAGCTTTGCCAGCCCTCGGCCTCAGGCAGCTTGCGCGTTCAATCGCGCCAAAGCTTCTTCCCGTCCCAACAGGACCAGAACGTCGAAAATACCGGGCGAATTCATCGTTCCGGTGAGAGCTGCACGCATAGGCTGCGCGAGCTTGCCAAAGCCCAGCTCGTGGGCCTCAGCCAGTGCCTTCGTAGTGGCTTCGAGGACCTCACTTGTCCAGTGATTTTCCTGCGATAATGCTTGCACAACAAGCGAAAGCCGCGCCTTGCCATCCGCGTCGAGCGATTTTGCCGCCTTTTCGGTCATCTTAAGCGGGCGCTGCGCAAACAAAAAGCCAGCCCCATCAGCCAGTTCATCAATGTTCTTGGCGCGCACTTTCAGCACTGGCATGGCTTTGGTCAAAAGCTCCAGATTGGCGCCGCTTTCGATCCGGCCCATCGCTAGTTTCGCCAGCATCGCGTCATCCGCCTCGCGAATGTAGTGACCATTGAGGCTTTCCAGCTTCTTCAAATCAAAGCGGGACGGGCCTTTGCCGACACCACTAAGGTCAAACAGCTCAATCGCTTCTGCACGGTTGATCTCTTCCCGGTCTCCATGCGCCCAGCCAAGCCGGAGCAGATAGTTGAACAAGGCATCAGACAATATGCCCATGTCATCGCGGTAGGCCTCTACACCTAGCGCCCCGTGGCGCTTAGACAGCTTTGCCCCATCCGATCCATGGATCAGGGGAATGTGAGCATATGCCGGCTCCGGCCAATCGTCCTCAACAATGTCCATTGCATGATAGATTGGCAGTTGCCGAAACGCGTTGTTCAGGTGGTCATCTCCACGGATCACATGGGTCACGCCCATATCGTGATCGTCAACGACCACAGCCAGCATATAGGTCGGCGTGCCATCAGCCCGCAGGATGATGTAATCATCGAGCTCTTCGTTTTTGACCGAGACGGAACCTTGAACCTGGTCAGCAATGGTCGCCTCGCCCGATTGCGGCGTCTTCAGACGAACTACGTAAGGCGCCCCTTCCGGCGCTTCGGACGGATCACGGTCGCGCCAGCGCCCATCATAGCGCATAGGCAGCTTCTTCTCGCGTTGCTCAGCACGCATGGCCTCAAGTTCATCCGGCGTCGCAAAGCACTTATAGGCATAGCCCGCATCCAGCAGCTTATGCGCCACCTCTGCGTGACGATCCGCGCGCTGGGATTGGAATACCGGCGCGTCATCATAATCGAGACCGAGCCAATCGAGCCCGTCGATGATCGCATCAATCGCCTCCTGAGTGGAGCGCTTGCGATCTGTATCCTCAATCCGCAGCAAGGCCTTGCCGCCGTGATGACGGGCGTAAAGCCAGTTGAACAAGGCCGTACGCGCGCCGCCAATATGCAAAAAGCCCGTAGGCGAGGGGGCAAAGCGGGTAACAATCGCTTTTGCGCTTTCGCTTGCCATAGCCAGTGAATTCCTTTTCAAGTTGCACATGGGCCAAGAGGGGGCGCCAAATGTGCCGATTGGCGGCGGAGCTGGTGAAAGCCCCAATGCCAGTGATGTTGCAGTGCAGCGCCATTGGCGCAAGGCCCCGGCTTTGTCCAGTATTGGGTCCAGCAGTGGCCAGGGCATAGCATCCAAAATTGAAGGTTTTTTGGCTGGGTCCGGTTTCGACCGTGCGCCATGGATCGCCGTGCTGTTCGCGGCCGGTATTCTATCATGGTTCGCACTTAGCTCGCCGCTGCAATGGGCGGTGGGGATCGGGTTTGGATTGCTGCTAGCCGTCGCGGGGGCCGCAATCTGGCGCGGGATCGAGGACCGCGTTTTGCTGAAGCAGACGATGATTGCCGTCGGACTGGTCTTTGCCGCTGGGATTGCGACCATCTGGATGCGTTCAGAACTGGTCGGCGCGGAGCCAATTGAACGCCCAATTGTTGAGCGCGTGCAAGGCTTTGTCCTCGAACGCGAAGATCAACCCTCTCGCGAACGGATCCGATTGGTCCTGGCCATGCGAGATGCGGAAAATGGCGAGAGCCGCAAGATCCGGATCAATGTGCCGCAGGACAAGGTCGTGTCCGGCCTGACCGAGGGATCGGTGGTGCGACTGAGGGCGCGGTTGATGCCGCCTGCCTCACCGATGTTGCCGGGCTCATACGACTTTGCCAGAGCCGCCTGGTTTCAAGGCTTAGCCGCCACTGGCACCTTGGTCGGTAACATCGAGCTGATGGAGGGCGGGCGTGACACTGGCGCTATCCCAAAGGTTCAGCGTGTGCTTTCCGCCCACGTTCGCGAACGGGTGGATGGCTCAGCGGGCACGATTGCGGCGGCTTTTGCGAGCGGCGACAGGGGCGGGATTGCCGAGGCCGACGAAATCGCGATGCGCGATGCGGGCCTAACCCACTTGCTCTCGATCAGCGGGCTCCATGTCAGCGCCGTCATTGCCGCAGCCTATTTGGTGACCCTGAAATTGCTAGCTCTGTTTCCCCCGTGGCGCTGCGCGTGCGTTTGCCGATCTTCGCGGCCGGGGCAGGGGCGCTCGCAGGGGTTGGCTATACACTGCTGACGGGGGCAGAGGTGCCCACAGTCCGCAGCTGTGTTGCGGCGATGCTCGTGCTGATCGCGCTGGCCATGGGCCGCGATGCATTGTCGCTCAGAATGGTGGCGATGGCAGCTATCTTCGTCATGCTGCTCTGGCCGGAATCGGTGGTTGGCCCAAGCTTTCAGATGAGTTTCTCCGCCGTAATCGCAATTGTTGCCCTCTCAAGTTCCGCGCCGGTTCGCGCTTTCCTGGCGGCACGGGAGGAGACGTGGCTGCGGCACGTCGGGCGACGGGTCATCATGCTGTTCATTACCGGCCTGGTAATCGAGATCGCGCTGATGCCGATCGTCCTGTTCCATTTCCACAGGGCAGGGGTCTACGGCGCTTTTGCCAATGTAATCGCAATCCCATTGGTGACCTTCATCTCCATGCCGCTCATCGCCTTCGCCTTGTTCCTTGATCTGATCGGGCTTGGCGCGCCTGCTTGGTGGTTGGTGGAACGCTCGCTCGAACTACTGCTTGCGATTGCGCATTGGACATCCAGTCAGCCCGGTTCGGTTAAGCTGATGCCGCAGATGAGCAGACTCACCATCGCGCTGTTTGTGATTGGTGCTCTTTGGCTTGCACTATGGAATGGCCGTGCGCGATTGCTCGGGTTTGCGCCGCTTGCGGCGGCTTCGGTAATGCTGATGGTAACGCCGATCCCTGATGTCCTGATTGGGCGTGATGGCCGCCATGTCGGTGTAACAATGGATGACACGCTGTTGTCGCTGCGCAATTCACGGTCGTCCTATGCGCGCGACAACCTGCTCGAACTCGCCAGCGTGTCTGCCGATCCGATCCCTATGGCAGAATGGCCCGGCGCGCGGTGTTCAACCGAGTTCTGCCTGCTCCAGATTGAACGCGGTGGCCGCGACTGGACCATACTGATGGCGCGTAATCGGGAGCTGATCGAGGAGCGCGCACTGGCCGCAGCCTGCGCCAGAGCAGATATCGTCGTGGCTGACCGCTATCTGCCGTGGTCTTGTAAGCCCAAATGGCTCAAGGCCGATCGCGGGTTTCTGCAAAAGCACGGAGGGCTGGCGCTTGACCTATCATCCGAGCGGATCACCAGTGTCGCAAGCACTCAGGGCCAGCATGGGTGGTGGCGCGGGAAAGCTGACGACTAGCCAGCCATCCGCGCCACCTATTCACATGAAACTCAATGGTAGCGCCGCAGAAGGCCCGCGAGCTTACCCTGAACCTGCACTTCGCCCGGTTGATAGACCTGCGCATCATAGGCGGCATTAGCCGGATCAAGTCGCACGGTTCCGCTGTCGCGGTGGAGGTATTTGAGCGTGGCTTCCTCGCCGTGGACGAGAGCCACCACGATTTCGCCATCCCGCGCCGCATCCGTACGCTTAACCAGCGCAAAGTCGCCGTCGAAGATGCCAGCCTCGATCATCGAATCGCCAGACACCTCAAGCGCATAATGCTCACCCGGTCCCAGCAATGCCGCCGGCACTGGCAGGCTACTCTGCCCCTCCAACGCCTCAATCGGAGCGCCTGCCGCAATCCGGCCATGCAATGGCACCTCGATCACGTCATTCGCAGGCTCCGGACTGGTGTCATTCGCGCTGGGCATGGATGTCGCCCGAGAGACCACATCATTGGCCGCAGCAGCGGCAGCGCGCGGAGCAGGCGTTGCATCCTCAGGCTGCTTAATGACCTCCAACGCGCGCGCCCGATTGGGCAGGCGCCGGATGAAACCACGCTCCTCCAAAGCCGAAATCAGCCGGTGCACACCCGACTTGCTCTTTAGATCGAGCGCTTCCTTCATTTCTTCAAAAGAGGGGGAAATTCCCGTCTCTTCAAGCCGCTCTTGGATAAAGCGGATCAATTCGTGCTGCTTTGCCGTCAGCATTACGATAGTCTCCCTAAAACAGGTCGATCGCCCCAGCGCCGGTTAGGGTGGCGAGGGACCATTTCGCGCACCAATAACGTGAACGAATACGGAACAATTAGGAAACTTCGTTTGCCGAGTCAAGCCGGCGAGTCACGCAATGCCGCCATTCTCGAGGGTTAATGTGGTCACGAACTCTCCTGCGCTCGCCGCTTCCGCGCCTTCCCGCCGTACGATAAGGCAATTCGCGGCCGCTAAGGCCGCGAGCGCGCTGGAGTCTTGAGAGCCGGCCCGGTGCACCGTACAGCCATCGTGCACAGCGCGCAGGAACTCCCGCCGTTTGCCAATCGCTGGCAGGTCCTCTCCTAGGGGCAGCGTCAGCCCCGAGGGCAGGGGGGCAGCAGCGCCCATGGCCGCACGCACCAAAGGCAGCGCAAACAGGAAGCACGTTACGAAGCTGGAGACGGGATTGCCCGGCAGGCCGAGGATCACCTGCCGCGCGCCATCGGCGCGTTCCCGTGTTGCTACCATCAGCGGCTTGCCGGGCTTGATCGCGACTTTCCAGAACGCGATTTGTGCGCCCCACGCCTCCAGTGCAGGCTGGATGAGGTCATGGTCACCCACCGATGCGCCGCCGGAGGTGATGAGGATATCCGCATCCTCTGCCTTTGCCAGCGCGCTTGCCAAGGCGCTGTGATTGTCCGCCACCGGGCCTATCCGCGCCACATCACACCCCAGCGGGCGCAGCATGCTGGCGATCATCGCGCCATTGCTCGCAGGGATCTGGTCAGCGCCGCATTGCTCTGGATCTGCGGCCAATTCATCCCCGCTGTCGAGCACGGCCACACGCGGGGCCTCGCGCACGCTGAGCCGCCCGTGGGCTGCCGATAGCGCGAGCGCGAGTTGTCCAGGCCCAATGCGGGTTCCCGCCCTCAAGACCGTGTCACTTTCAGCAAAGTCGAAGCCCTGCATCCGCACATGCTTGCCGGGCGGGGGCGTCTCGCTGGCGGTCACGAGCGCGCCGTCCACATCTGCATTTTCCTGGATCAGCACGCGGTCCGCGCCCCCGGCATATGTGCCCCGGTCGATATCCGCACACATTCGCCATTGGAGAGCGCACCTGCGAACGGCGCTCCTGCACGGCTCTCTCCCACACGCTCCCAAGGGCCATCACCAGCAATCGCATAGCCATCCATAGCCGACAGATCGGCCGGTGGCTGAGTCCGCCGAGCGTTGAGATCCTCCGCTAAGTAGCGTCCCAGCGCCTCCTCCGCAGGCAACTCGCACGTTGCCATCTGCGGCGCGAGCTCCAGCAGCTGAGCCTGAGCGTCTTCCAAGGTCAGCAGCGCGCTCAAAGCTCAACCTTCCAATGCCCGCTCTTGCCCCCACGTTTCTCGATCAGGCGCACCTCGCCGATCACCATGCCCTTATCGACCGCCTTGGCCATGTCGTAGATCGTGAGCAGCGCGGTCGACACCGCGACCATCGCCTCCATTTCAACACCGGTTTTGCCGGTAAGCGAGGCGCGAGCGGTCGCCCGGATCGCGTCTTCTTCGAAGGTGAAGTCGAGCTCCACCGCGTCCAGCGCCAGCGGATGGCACAAAGGGATCAGATCGCCCGTGCGTTTCGCCGCCATGATCCCGGCAATCCGTGCGGTGCCCAGCACATCGCCCTTGGGCGCGTTGCCATCGCGCACGGCGGCTAGCGTCTCTGCGTTCATCGCGATGCGGCCAGAGGCGATGGCGACGCGTTCGCTCGCGGCCTTGCCGCCGATGTCAACCATGCGGGCCGCACCATCTTCGCCAAGATGGGTCAGCTTGCTCATCGCTTCGCTCCCTTCGCTTCATCGTGCGTAGAGCACGCTTGGAACACCTGGAACACAGTCCAGGGGTTTAAAACCAATCGATCACAGGCGCCGCTATTGATCGAATTTATCGATAGATACGATTGAGCCGCGCCGGATCTGCACTTCGTCGAAAAAGCCATACCTATCTTCTGCCAGCTTTGAGAGATGTAGGACAGGCCCTGTACAGAAGCCGCCTATCCGTTGAGCAATTTCCGCGTCGCCGCCGCCACATCATCCGCCCGCATCAGGCTTTCCCCAACCAGAAAATTGCGCACGCCCGCACGCGCGAGCCGGGTGCAGTCCTCATGGCTGTTGATCCCGCTTTCGCCAACGATCAAAGCGCCTTCCTGGGCGAGCGGAGCAAGCCGCTCTGTTGAAGCCAGATCGGTGGTGAAAGTCTTGAGATCTCGATTGTTCACGCCCACCAAAAGCGATTTGAGCAAATGCGCGCGTTCCATCTCTGCCTCATCGTGCACTTCGACCAGCACATCCATGTCATGCTCACGCGCTGCCGCCTCGATTTCCTGCATTTGAGCGTCTTCTAGCGCCGCGACAATGATCAGGATCGCATCTGCTCCGATGGAACGGGCCTCGGCGCATTGCCATGGATCGACCATAAAATCTTTCCGGAGCGCGGGCAGTTTGCAGGCGTTTCGCGCCTCAATCAGAAAATCCTCATGTCCCTGAAAATAGGGCATATCGGTGAGCACTGATAAGCAAATCGCACCGCCAATCTCATAGTCGCGCGCATGGTCCGCCGGGAGAAAATCCTCGCGGATAACGCCCTTGGAGGGAGAGGCCTTTTTGACCTCCGCGATCAGACCAAAGCCGGATTTGCTCGCATGGCGCAATGCCGATTCAAACCCGCGCACCGGGCTTTGTTCGCTTGCCCGGCTTTCCAGATCAGCAAGAGAAATGGCGGCTTTTCGCGCATTCACTTCGCGGCGCTTTGTGGCGCAAATTTCTTCGAGTTTGTTCATGGTGCCGGAGCCTACTTCGCCAATTCGATCCAGCGGGCAAGCAATTGTTTCGCTTTACCACTGTCCAAAGCTTCCGCCGCCATGGCCGCGCCGTGCTCCCAGCTTTCGGTTTCTCCAGCAACAATCAGCGCCGCAGACGCATTGAGCGCGACCGCATCACGATATGCACTCGGTGCGCCATCAAGCAACGCCTCTAAAGCTTTTGCATTGTGCGCTGGGTCGCCTCCTCGGATGGCTTCCACCGGTGCGTTTGGCAGGCCTGCCAAACTTGCATCGACACGGCGCATTTCGAAATCGTCGGTCGTTACATCGGCCAGCTCGTTGCCGCCTGCCAGACTTAGTTCGTCGAGTCCTTCATCGCCCGAAACGATAAAGGTTCGCTCCGTGCCCAATCGCGATTTCGCTTCGGCGTAGATTGGCACATAGGCGGGCCGAGCAATGCCAATCAGCTGGCGATTGACCCCTACAGGATTGGATAAAGGCCCCATCAGGTTAAAGATCGTGCGCCGCGCAAGCCGCTTACGGATGGGTTGAATACGCCCCATTGCCGGATGGTGATTGGGCGCAAATAGGAAGCAAATACCGATCTCGCCCAAGGTTTTTTCCGCAGTCCGGCCCGCTGCTTCCATATCAAGGCCGAGCACTTCGAGTGTGTCAGCAACGCCGGCCTTAGATGATATCGCCCGATTGCCATGACGCGCGACCGGAACACCGCATGCCGCAACCACCAGGCCAACGGCGGTCGACACATTCAGTGTGTGATGGCCATCACCTCCGGTCCCGCAGACATCGATCGCATTATCAGGCCCATCAACCGGGATCAGCCGCGCCCTTAGCGCCCGCGCAGCCCCTGCGATTTCTTCTGCGGTTTCACTACGGTCCGTCATCGCGAGCAAGAACCGCTCGATTTCAGCCTCGCTGGCTTCCCCGTCCAGAATCCATCCGAACACCTCTTCGGCTTCGGCTTCGCTCATATGGGGTACGGCTAGCGGTAGCGTTTTCATGCGAGCTCCTTCGTTGGCAGTCCGCAAAGCGTCATGAAATTGGCGAGCAGGTCATGGCCATGCTCGGTCGCAATGCTTTCAGGATGAAATTGAACGCCATGGATCGGCAGGCTTTCATGGCGGAAGCCCATCACCGCCGCGCCATCGAGGCCGGGGGTCTCACTATGCGCATTGGCGATCAGGCCAGAGGGTTCCTGCTCGACCACAAGGCTGTGATAGCGCGTGGCGCTGAACGGTGAGGGCAGGCCAGCGAACACGCCGGTCCCATCATGGGTGACGGGCGAGGTTTTGCCGTGCATCAAACCGCCGCGCACCACTTTGCCGCCGAAATGCTGGCCGATGCTTTGGTGGCCAAGGCACACGCCCAGCAAGGGCTTTTCAGCGTCCGCACAGGCAGCGACAAGGTCGAGGCTGATGCCCGCCTCATCCGGAGTGCGCGGTCCAGGTGAAATCAGAAAGCCGCTGGCATTTGTAGCGATCGCTTCACGCGCGCTCATCGCGTCGTTGCGCTCCACCCTCACATCCGCGCCGAGCTCCATTAAGTAATGGACCAGATTGAAGGTGAAGCTGTCGTAATTGTCGATGACGAGTATCATGTGAAGCTTTGGCCTGTTCCTTGTTCGTTTCTAAGGTACAATCTGACTGCCTCCCGAGCTAATCCTCCATACTCAAACTTCTCACCAAGCCCGACATAAATGTCATTTTCTGCATCGATAATCCGAAATGCGTGACTAAAACCGCCATCTACCAACGAGTGGTGACCAAGTACCGGACTAGGAACGATTGGCCCGACCGGATTTGATTTCAACCACTTATCGATTCTCTCGTCGAGGTGCTCAATGAAATTCCGCAGATCACGATCCAATAGAGGCGAGGAAGGATCAATGTCATATTTTGCCATCAACGCGGCTCCCCTGCCTTTCGCAAAAGCAGATGAACGGCTTGGTTGAAAGTACCTTGCAACGGCAGCGCAATTAATCAGCGCGGCGCTCAAGAATGCCGATGCCTCTTTAGCTTCACCCTCATTTGAAACGCACTCACTGAATTGCATAAAGGACGAAACCGCTAGCGACAGATGTTCATCTATAACAGTTTCATAAAATGCGAATGCGTAAGGAGGTACTGTATCGGACATGCCAACCCTAAACTTACCTATTCGTAACAGCGATGATCGGGCCAAGCCCGGTGCGGCTGTCGAGCCGCTCGCTCGCTGGATCCCACAGGGAGGAGACCTGACCATCGAGATAAAGCGCATCAGGCACGTTTAGCTCATCACGGTAAAACCGGGCGAGTTGACCAAAGCTGAGCGGCGCCTCTGAGCGCACGAAATGCGCCTTGCCATCCTTATCAATGCCGACCCCGTTGCGGATCGCCCGGCTTGGGCCATTTTCCGCGATTTCCGGGTGCAGCTTTCCGCCGATCACCAGCATCGGGCCGGATTGCGTCCCGAACTGCGGGCGGTCGCGTACGTTTGAAAAGAAGCTGTCAGAGGTGCGGATACGCCATGATCCACCAGTGCCGTAGAACACGCCATTGGGTTTCAGGTGAAAATTGCCTGAGCCATCAGAGCGGTTGAGTTCTTTGATCCGGTCGCCGCCTTGGACGTAATAGCCGATCGGTTGGCCGTTATCGCCGTACATCCCGCCGTTCACTGCAAAGGCGACGGTGCTGTGATCAATGCTGCGGGCAAAGGCGCTAAGCGAGCCGTAGGCCGCGCCGCCGCTGGGGCCGAGAGCGGTGCGAATGCGGTGCTTTGCCGGGTCCGCAACGCAATGGGTCAGGCGCACGCCCTCGAATGTGGCGGATTTACAGACCGAGGCAACCGCTGGGGTCTCTTCCGACTCAGGCACAGCCTCTTCGGCCTCTTCCACGACTTCTGGGGCGGGCATATCGGAATGATCGCCTATCGCGGCCCTGGTTACAGGTTCACCTGCAGGCTGTTCCTGACAGGCGGCGATAGCAAACATCGCGGCGAGGATGATGGGCAAACGCTTCATTGGCCAAACCCCGGTTCGCCTGCGACCCGCACAGCTTCGCGCGCGGCGGCGATCAAAGCGCTCGCCTTCGCGCCGCATTCTGCGAGCTCATAGTCCGGATCGCTATCGGCGACGATCCCGGCGCCAGCCTGCACATGCATCATTCCATCCTTCACCACGGCCGTGCGCAAGACAATGCACGAATCGACCGATCCATCGGGCGCGAAATAGCCTACCGCTCCGGCATAGGCACCGCGCGTTTCCGGCTCCAGCTCCGCGATGATCTCGCATGCCCGGATTTTAGGCGCGCCGGACACCGTGCCCGCTGGGAAGCCCGCGAACAGCGCATCTAGCGCGTCTTTATCGTCCGCCAGCTCGCCAACCACATTGCTGACAATGTGCATCACATGGCTGTAGCGCTCAATCGTGAAGCTATCGGTCACCTCCACGCTGCCGCGCGCGGCCACCCGGCCCACATCATTGCGCCCCAGGTCAAGCAGCATGAGATGCTCTGCCAGTTCTTTCGGATCAACCAGCAGGCTGGCCTCATTGGCCTTATCCTGTGCAGCGTCCTTGCCGCGCGGCCTGGTGCCAGCGATTGGACGAATGGTGACCTCTTTCTTGCCGCTCGCATCATCGCGCACCCGCACGAGGATTTCGGGGCTGGAGCCAACAATGGCAAAGCCCGGCAGGTCGAGGAAATATAGGAACGGCGAGGGGTTCACCCGGCGCAGAGCGCGGTAAAGCTCCAACGGAGGCAGTTCAAACGGGCAGGTGAATCGCTGAGCCAGCACGACCTGAAAAATATCGCCTGCTGTGATGTAGTCCTTCGCCCGGGCAACCATCGCTTTATAGTCCGCCGCGGCCATCACAGGTGAGAGCTCAGGCACGGCGGCCTCGTTCATGCGAGCCGGGGCGGGGCGCCGCTGCGAAAGCTTGCTCAAGGTCTCATCAATCCGCTCGCCAGCGCGCGCAATCGCGCCATCCGGATCATCCGCGCCCACATCTTTGGGCCAGATCGGCGCAACGCAATAGAGGCTGTCGCTCAGGCTATCGAACACCAGAATGATAGTCGGGCGCACGAACAACATGTCGGGCAGTTCTAGCTCGCTGCCCGGTGCGCGCGGCAAGGCCTCAACCAAACCAATCGTTTCATAGCCGAAATAACCGACCAGACAGGCCAGGGCAGGCGGCAATTCCTCTGGCACATCAATCCGGCAAGCCTGCGCAAGTGCGCGCAGCTCCGTCATCGCATCGCCGCTGCACGGCTCAAACGCCTCGCGGTCGCTGCGCCATTTGCGATTCACCGCCGCCGTCTTGCCATCGCCGCGAAACACCAGATCAGGATCGAGGCCCAGCAGGCTGTAACGCCCGCGAATCTCGCCGCCCTCAACCGATTCGAGCAGGAAGTCGCCGCGCCCCGGCTCTATCAGACGCTGAGCCGCGCCGACCGGCGTATCGCTATCCGCGATAATCCGCCGCCACACCAAGGCAGGCTTTCCTGCCCGCAGCAAATCAGCCGCAAGCCTCGCATTTTCAGGGGCACCACTCACAGCAATGGCGGCGCGCTTAGGTTTCGCCGGCGAGCTGCTTGCGCACCGCCTCGATCGCGTCTTCGTTGCGGTCCACGCCCAGCTCTTCACGCATCGCTGCGGTCAATTGCTCGGCATATTCGGTCGAAATTGCCGGGCCCATCTGAGTAAGGGTCGCTTGCAGCAGGGGATCATCATCCGCCACTTCGTCGGTGCTGATATCCTCCAGATCGACCACAAACCAGCCAAGACGATTCGCGCCTTCAAGGCGTTTCGTCGTGCCTTCCGCCATGCTGAACAGCAAGGCGAGCGGTGGGGCAGGGCGTTGCTGCTGTTGCAGCAATTCAGTGCGCCCAAGATCAATCGTCTGGATCGGAGGCAGGCTGGTTTCCTCCGCATTCACCGCTTCGACCAAAGTGCCTTCGCCGCGCATCCGCTCTAGAATGCGGTCCGCCGCAGCTTGCGCCGCGCTATGCCCTTCGAACAAACGCCAATCGAACTCAACGCGCTGGCGAATGTCGGCAAGAGCCGCAACGGAGCTTTCTGTGACCTCTGGCACTTCAAACACAATGAACACTTGGCCGCGAACAACCTCGGCCAATTGCGGTTCACCTTCCTCCATATCGAAGGCAGTGGCGAGCGCAGCCTGAAGCTCTGGCGGCGCGGTCGCGCCTTCTTCGCTACCAAACACGCGACCATCGGCGGTGAGGGCAGGGGTGGTTTGTAATGTCAGGCCAAATTCGTCGGCCACATTGGATAGCGATGTGCCGTCATCCACCTGTTCCTCGATCCGCGCACTGAAATCAGACAGGGCTGCGGCGCGTTTTTCCACCGTCAGGCGCTCTGTAATCTCTGGCGTCGCATCGGCCAGACTGCGTGCCGGCGTGTTGGTGACACCATCGACGCGGGCGACGTACCAACCCAGCGAACTGCGCGCTGGCTCTGCCAATTGCCCGCGTGGGGTCGCAAAGACTGCTGTGGCAACTGCGCTGCTGGTGGCAGAGGCAAGGGCGCTTTCGGTCTGGCCTTCGCTGGCAGAGACAGAAAAGCCGGCATTGCGCGCCGCCGCCTCTAACGAAGTCCCAGAGCGAACAGCATCGCGAATCGCATTGGCCGCATCCTGTGTCGGCACAAAGAAGGAGCTGATAGTGCGCGTCTCAACCGCAGCATATTGATCGGCATCACGTTCATAACGTGCGGCAATCTCCGCCGTTGTCGGCTCGATCCGTGTATTGATATCGGCCTCGCTAAAGGTCGCATAGCGGACCGTGCGGCGCTCAGGCTGTATATAGCGCGTCCGATTCTCTTCGAAAAATGCGCTAATCTGCGCGTCGGTTGGATCGCCTTCCGGCGCAAATGATGTGCTGGGGATAAGTGCGATGGTGCCTTTGCGGCGTTCACGCAGCAATGCGGTGTAACGGCGAGCAATGCTGCTTGGCATTTGCGGCGTGCCGATCGATGGAACCAGCAATTGCTGTGCCAGCAGACCATCTGCCAAATCGCGGCGCAATACCGCGTCAGTCAGGTTCTGAGAGCGGAGCGCATTCTGATAGACAGATTCGTCAAATTCGCCGGTCGCCCCGCGAAACGCCGGGATCTGAAGAATCTCGCTATTCACCAGGTTTGTCCCCGCGCGCAGGCCGTATTTCTCGGCGTATCCCGCAATCGCATAGCGATCGATCAACTGGTCCAAAACCTCTTCAAGGCCGCCTTGCTCAATAAACATCGGCATCGTCGTGGTCGGGCTTTGCTCGCGCACCTGACGCAGCGCAGAATTGGCCAATTGGCTCAATTCCGAGGTGTCGATCCGGTCATCGCCAACCACCGCAATCCGGTCATTGCCGGCGACCCCGCCAAAGGTGTTGTTATTGGCCACATCACCGCTCGCAAAAGCGAAAGCAATGAGCACTAGGAACGCCAAGGTCAGGCCGAGGCCGATTTTCGATTGAAAGAATCTGCGAAAGAACGAAATCATCTGGTCTTTAATTCCCAAGTCATTAGGGGACTAACACCGCTAGTAAGCGGAAAGCTGGTTCGGCTTTATCGGCCCTGCGACCTCGCGGCAACAGTCCACGATGCGTTTTGACTGGATCACTTTCCTCCGCTAGCGGACGCGGCCCCCTGCTCCTAAGTATGGGGCGAGATTCGAATAACGCATAATATTGGCGCAGGATTTTATTATGGCCCAGCGGCCTTACATCGTCGGAAATTGGAAAATGAACGGCACTCGCGCCATGCTTTCAGAAGCGCGTGCGGTTGACCGGGCCGCTCAGCGGCACATGAAGGTAGAGGTCGCTTTGGCCCCGCCATACACGCTGATCCATGCGGTTCACCGCGAGGTAGAGCAGATCTGGGTCGGGGCGCAGGATTGCTCACCCAACCCGGATGGCGCGCACACTGGTGACATCTCTGTGCCGATGATCGCCGACGCCGGGGCCAAATTTGTAATTCTGGGTCACAGCGAGCGCCGCCAGGGTTACGGCGAGACGAACGAGCAGGTGCGCGAGAAAGCGGACGCCGCGCTCGAAGGCGGACTGCGCGTGATCATCTGTTGCGGAGAGACGCTGGAAACCCGTGAGGCAGGCGAGGCAGAAGCCTTCGTCGCTACTCAATTGCAGGCTTCCTTGCCGAAACTTAAGGATGCTGGGGAAAAAGTCACCGTCGCTTATGAACCGATCTGGGCGATTGGCACCGGCAAAACCGCAACCGTGGATGATATTGCCACCATGCATGCGATGATCCGTAATCTGCTCATCGAAACCTATGGGAAAGAACAGGGTGCGGAGGTCCGCGTGCTTTACGGCGGCTCGGTTAAACCTGAAAACGCTGGAGAAATCCTCGGCACTCCAGAGGTTGGCGGCGCACTGGTAGGTGGGGCCAGCCTGACCGCAGAGACGTTTATGAACATCGCTTTGGCCGCTGGAGATACGGTCGAGGGATAGGGCCTGATGCCCCTTACCGGGTAATCAGACTTGTGCGCGCGCCGCTGCGCACCTAAATGGCGGTTTCATTCAGATAGGTTTTGATCAGCTCATGTCGTCGATTTTTCTGTTTCTCACTGTTGTTCAGGCGATTGTCGCCGCCGCGCTGGTTGGCGTGGTCCTAATGCAGCGTTCAGAGGGTGGTGGCCTGGGTATTGGCGGCGGTGGTAACCCTGGCGGCGCATTGGGTGCCCGCGGTGCGGCTGATTTTCTGACCCGCGCGACCAAATGGCTGGCGGTGACTTTCGTTGCTCTATCCATCGCACTCGCGGCTGTGGCCGTGGATGCAACCGGCGGCAGCGATATCAGCACGACCATCGACCGCGATGTTCCTGCCGCTGATCCGCTCAGCACGGGCGGCGCAGCTGGCGCGGCACCTGCGACTGTCGAGCCGACTGGCGAAGAAGACCCACTCGCGGCTGAATAAGCGCGACAATTCCGTAACATTTTGTGATGGCTGTGGATGGGCGCACTTTTGAGTGCGCAATTCGCTTGCCACGAATCCACTTCGAGGCTTAATCCCCAACTCCCATGGCGCGGTACATATTCATAACCGGCGGCGTGGTCTCCTCGCTCGGAAAAGGTCTCATGGCAGCTAGCCTTGCAGCATTGCTGCAGGCGCGCGGCTACAAGGTGCGCATTCGCAAGTTTGATCCGTATCTCAATGTCGATCCTGGCACGATGAGCCCGTATCAACACGGCGAAGTCTATGTTACCGATGACGGGGCCGAAACGGACCTCGATCTTGGCCATTACGAACGCTTTACCGGGGTTTCTGCGCGGCAAAGCGACAATATCACCTCTGGCCGCGTCTACCGCGATATCATCGCGAAAGAACGCCGGGGCGATTACCTGGGCGCGACCGTGCAGGTGATCCCGCATGTGACCGACGCGATTAAGCAGTTCGCTCTGGATGATCAGGACGATCTCGATTTTATCCTGTGCGAGATTGGCGGAACGGTGGGCGATATCGAATCGCTACCGTTTATGGAGGCGATCCGGCAGCTCAGGAATGATCTGGAACCGCTGCAAACGCTGAGCGTGCACGTGACCCTGGTGCCCTACATTGCGGCGGCGGGCGAGCTGAAGACCAAGCCGACGCAGCACTCTGTGCGCGAACTCGCGAGCCTCGGGATCAAGCCTGACGTGCTGCTGTGCCGCTGCGAGCATCCTTTGCCCGATGGTGAGCGGCGTAAAATTGCCAATTTCTGCAATGTGCGGATGGAATCGGTGATCCCGGCGCTTGATGCGCCCTCGATCTATTCCGTCCCGCTGCAATATCACGAGCAAGGCCTTGATGCAGAGGTGCTGCGCGGCTTTGGCATCACCGATGCGCCAGAGCCTGATCTGTCACAATGGCACGACGTCACGGACCGATACTTTAACCCGGAAGGCGAGGTGACGATCGGCGTGATCGGCAAATATGTCGGCCTGCAAGATGCCTATAAGAGCCTCAACGAGGCGCTGGTCCACGGCGGCATGGCCAACCGGGTCAAGGTCAACATCAAGTGGATTGATGCAGAAATCTTCGAAGGTGATGAAGACGAAATCATCGCCAAGCTGGAGCCGCTGCACGGCATTTTGGTGCCCGGTGGATTTGGCGAGCGCGGTAGCGAGGGCAAGATTGCCAGCGTCCGCTTCGCGCGCGAACGCAATGTTCCCTTCTTCGGCATCTGCCTCGGCATGCAAATGGCCTGCGTCGAAGGCGTACGTGATGCCGGCATCGACGCCGCGTCCTCGACCGAGTTTGGCGAAACCAGCGAGCCAGTGGTCGGCATTATCACCGAATGGATGACCGAAGAAGGCCTGCAAACCCGCGAAGATGGCGGTGATCTGGGCGGCACAATGCGGCTAGGCGCTTATGATGCGAAGCTGGGCGCGAACAGCCACGTCTCGCGCATCTACGGGGGTGCTGAGGAAATCTCTGAGCGCCACCGCCACCGTTACGAGGTCAATGGCGCTTACATCAAACCGCTGGAGCATGGGGGCCTCGTGTTCTCAGGCATGTCGCCCGATGGCTTGCTGCCCGAGATCGTGGAGCGGCCCGACCACCCATGGTTCGTTGGTGTGCAATTCCACCCGGAACTGAAGTCGCGGCCATTTGATCCGCACCCCTTGTTTGCAGGCTTTATCTCAGCCGCTTTAGAGCAGTCACGCCTCGTCTAAGCCGAGCCTGGCGATGATCATCAATGCGGCGAATCGGGGCGAATCCGTGGTGAATTCGGCTTTCGGTTCAATAGGTGAAACCTAATTTTGTAGTGTTCTTAAAGCTCTACAAAAATGACCTTGCACCAATTGCAAGTTTACCCTTACCGACGCGGTAAGGAGCCTAACGGCTTCAACAGGTGGTTGGGGGCAACTCGCCTTATGCAAATAGCGGGACCGCATTGGCGGCCCGTGCACTGCTCGACGCGAGTCTCACCGTCTTCTGCGACCCAGACGGTAAGCCTTGCTAGAGGCGGCAAATGTCGCGGGGGCGGACTTTTAACGGTCCGCCCCTACATTTTTCTCAAAGTTTGTGAACTGATGAAGCGAGCAGCTTAGGCCGCGTTCGCATCATCCTCTGATGCATCAGGAACAGCGGTCAGAGTGGCCGCGCCGTTCACTGCAATCTTCTTCGGCTTCATCGCCTCTGGCACTTCGCGCACCAGATCGATCACCAACAGACCATCGGCCAGATCGGCGCGCTCTACGCGGACGTGATCGGCTAGCTCAAAGCGGCGTTCAAACCCACGATTGGCGATGCCGACATGCAGCATCTCGGTCGCTTCTTGAGTTTCCTCGCGCTTCTTGCCCTGAACGGTCAGCAGATTTTGCTGCGCCGTGATCTCAATGTCTTCCGGGCGGAAGCCTGCAATCGCCAGCGTGATGCGGTAATTGTCTTCGCTGCTGCGGGCGATGTTAAATGGGGGGTAATTATCGCTGGAATTGCTGCGAGCCTGGCTTTCGAGCAGGTCGAACAAGTGGTCAAAACCAACCGTGGTCCGGCGATAAGGGGTAAAATCTAGACGTGACATAATTTCAAATCCTCGTGTTTGAGCAATCTGTATTTTCAAAGCGGGCCTGCCGAATGCAGCACCCAATTGCGCCAGCATTAATCCCCAAGACTGGCGGATCGTGCTGACAGGACATATCTAGGGTGCCATACAGTGCCTTTCAAGAGGCAGTGCGCCGGATAAAATATACGCACTTTCAGTCGCTTAAATAAGAAAAGAAGAGTTTTTAATGACCCAGCCTAATATCGATATCTACTCCAAATTCACCTGCCCATTCTGCGTTCGCGCAAAGAATTTGCTGAAGAGCAAAGGCGCGGAATTCAACGAGTTTGATATCACCATGGGCGGCCCGAAGAAGGCTGAGATGCTTGAACGCGCGCCGGACGCCCGCACGGTGCCGCAAATCTTCATCGGCGATCTGCATGTAGGCGGTTCTGACGATTTGGCCGCACTCGATCGCTCAGGCCAGCTTGACGCGCTGCTCGCGGGCTAAGCGCAGCTGATGACCAAAATTGCTGTCTTGCAGATGAGGTCTGGGATTGACGTCAGCGCTAACCTGGATGCGATTGTGGACGCTGCAGGGCAAGCGGTAAACGAAGGCGCAAAAGTGCTGTTTACGCCAGAGATGTCGACTCTGCTTGATCGTAACCGAAAGCGCGCTGCACCGTCGATTGAAGGCGATCAGGGCAGACAGACCATGCTGCATCTGTCAGAGCTCGCTGACTTTACTGGTATCGACATCGCGCTCGGTTCACTTCCGATTGAAACGAACGATGGAAAATGGGCTAACCGAAGCGTGTACTTCTCAGCTGCACACGGTGAGATCGCATATTATGACAAGATGCACATGTTCGATGTTCAGTTGGCATCGGGTGAACACTGGCGTGAGAGCGCTGCCTATCAGGCGGGCCGCGAAGTCGTCACCGTTCCCGATACGCCACTGGGCACGCTCGGCCTGACCATCTGTTATGACATGCGCTTTCCCGCTCTGTTCGAGGCTCTGGGACAGCGCCGATGCGAAGCTATCGCGGTGCCTGCCGCCTTCACTGTGCCCACTGGCAAGGCCCATTGGCATGTTCTGCTGCGCGCCCGCGCAATTGAGGCGCAGGCTTTCGTCATTGCCGCTGCGCAGGTTGGCAAGCACGAGGACGGCCGTGAGACCTATGGTCACAGCCTGGTGATCGACCCGTGGGGCGAAGTTCTGCTCGATATGGGTGGCGAGGAGCCGGGCCTCGGCTTTTGCGACATTGATTTGGACCGGATCAAAGAGGTGCGCGGCCAGCTGCCCAGCCTTGCTAATAAGCGGGAAATCCCCAAATAGGGCGCTCTATGATCGTCTTCGACCTCCATTGTGAAAGCGGCCACCGTTTTGAAGGCTGGTTCCGTTCGTCCAGCGACTTTCTCGACCAGAGCGAGGCGGGCTATGTCGCCTGTCCGGAATGCGGAACCACGCGTGTCGCCAAAGCGCCCATGGCGCCGGCTGTTCCGGTAAAGGGCAACAGCGCGCGCAGCGATGCGAAAAAGGCCGAAGCGGTGAAGGAAGCGGTTGAGGCCGCATCGCAAACTGCCGCAAAAACCAAGAAATCAGACGCCTCTGGCGCAGGCGACACGGCCAAACTGTCTTCCGATCTGATCAAGACGCCTGACACTCCGGCGGTTCCTGCCAAAGGCGGGCAGCTGTCCAACACGCCGATGACCGCAGAGATGAAATCGGCCATCGCGAAGTTAGCAAAGGCTCAGGAAAAGGCGCTCAAGGACAGCACGTGGGTCGGCAGCAAGTTCGCCGAGCAAAGCCGCGAAATGCATTATGGCGAGCGCGATGAGGCACCAATCCACGGCCAGGCGAGCCTTGAAGAGGCCAAGTCACTAGCCGAGGAAGGCGTGCCAATTGCGCCGCTGCCATTCCCGGTTGCACCACCAGAAAAGCTGAACTGAGTGACTGAGCCCCTCGGCGCTAAGCGCGATATTGCGCTAACAGTAAACGCTGCTATTTGCCTTTGCGGGGCCCCGTAGCTCAGCCGGATAGAGCACCAGATTCCTAATCTGGGGGCCGCGTGTTCGAATCACGCCGGGGTCACCACCATCTCAGATCAGAAAAGCTGCCTTTTTCGCAGTATCGATCACGCCTTGTGCCAGCTCAACCGGGCGATCTTCCTGGCAGAAATGCCCGCAGGTGGAGAGCATCGCGTGTGGCTGATCCTTGGCCCCCGCAATCCGCGCGGTCAGCGCATGGCCAAGCCCGCCAGTCACCGGATCATCTTCGCCAAACAGCGTTAGAAACGGCTTATCGAAGGCGCTTAATCCCTCCCAAGCAGCAGTGTTCTCTGCGATCCCGGCCATGCCGTCTTCTACCGGGACGAGCTGAGGGAATGCACGCGCGCCTGCCTTGCTCGGCTCATCGGGGAAGGGTGCATCATAGGCGGCGACTTCTGCCGCGCTCCGTTCCGTCGCAGTCGCGCGTTGGAGCAGCTCGCCGATTTGGAAATCAGGCGAGGCCTTGGCAAATTCGCGCCACGCCAGAAACGCGGGCGAGGGAGTGCCGCCGGTGGGCAGGAAAGTGTTGCTGGCCACGACGCAGGCGAAACTGTCAGGCGCCTCGCCAACCATGCGCAGGCCCAGCAATCCGCCCCAATCCTGACAGAACAGAGCTGCGGTCTGAGGCACGACTGCGGCGCGCCATTGGCCCAGCCAATCCATGTGCCGCTGGTAAGTGTAGAAGCTGATGTCGTCGGGCTTGTCGCTCTTGCCGAACCCGATCAGATCCGGCGCGAGGCAGCGAAACCCCGCATCCACCAGAACCGGGATCATCTTGCGATAGAGATAGCTCCAGCTCGGCTCGCCATGGAACAGCAGCACGGGCGGGGCCTCCTTGGCTCCTTCATCGACGTAGTGCATCCGTCCGGAATGCCCATCGCCCAGATCGATGTCGCACCAATTCTCAGCAAACGGAAAATCGGGCAGGTCAGCAAAGCGGGCGGGATCGTAAGACAGAATTTGCATCAGCGGGTCTCCTCTATCCCCTTTGGGTATCATAGAGAGCCGTGATCAGCAGCCACAATCTGGGTTATTGCGCGACGCCGGGTCCACCAAGGTACACTGCCCAATGTGGCTCCATGCCCAATCAAAGTCCGCTTGTTTGGACCTGTAAATGCGGCAATTTGGCGCAAGTGGTCAATTAAAGTCACATTTATGACCGTGTCTGTCGTTTTGTGCTTGAACACCGCAGTTAACTATGATTCTGTAAGACTTATGGGACGTCGGGGAAAACTTCAGCAATTGCCAGCGGATCAGGCCAAACAAGGCCTGGCTCTGCTCGTGCTGCTTGTGCTCACCGCGCTCGCTATTGCTGGGCCAACCGGCTTGCTCGCCTGGAATGAAAACGCCAACCTTTTGGACCAGCGCCGGGCGCAAATCGCGATGCTATCGGCAGAGCGGGATGATTTGCGCAATCGCGTGAGCCTGCTTGATCCCGGTGCGGCCGATCCTGATCTGGTAGGCGAATTGCTCCGCCGCAATATGAATGTTGTGCACCCTGATGAGGTGGTGATCACCGTCGAAGACGAGTGATGGCCTGAGCGGCCACCTTTGAGCCTTTGCTCTACAATCAAGCTACCCAGCGCGCGCCTTTCACATACGTATGCTGAGACGAATTTGACCAAGAAATGGTCTGCTTTACGTTGCGTCTTGCCCGAAAACACGATTATAGCGCGTGAGCAATCTTCTCCCCAATGGCGGCACTATGCGCGCGGCCAATCAAAGGAAAAACGCATTGGCTAAACAGCCCTCGAAAACGAATGCTCCTGCAAAACAGAGTAAGACCAAAGCGAAGGCCGTGAGTACCGGCGACGCGGCGACACCGTCTGATGATTCCGATTTCATCCTGCGTTCTTTGCAGACTGAATTTGAGGAACAAAAGCGCTTCAACGCCACGCCAGAACAAATGCTCAAATTCTATGAGCAGATGCTGCTGATCCGCCGCTTTGAAGAGAAGGCAGGCCAGCTTTATGGCCTCGGCCTGATCGGCGGCTTCTGCCACCTGTACATTGGCCAGGAAGCGGTGGCGATTGGCCTACAAAGCGCGCTCGACAATGATCGTGACAGCGTGATCACCGGATACCGCGATCACGGACACATGCTGGCCTATGGAATTGATCCGAAGGTGATCATGGCAGAGCTGACCGGGCGCGAAGCGGGCATTTCCAAAGGGAAGGGCGGCTCGATGCATATGTTCAGCACCGAGCACAAATTTTATGGCGGGCACGGCATCGTCGGCGCACAGGTTGCGCTGGGCGGCGGGCTCGCGCTGGCGCACAAATACAACGAAGATGGCGGGCTGTGCCTCGCTTACTTTGGCGATGGCGCGGCCAACCAGGGCCAGGTCTATGAAACTTTCAATATGGCGGCCCTGTGGAACCTGCCAATCGTCTTCGTGGTTGAGGACAACCAGTATGCGATGGGCACGGCAAGTTCTCGCAGTTCAGCGGAAACTCGCTTTCACCGCCGCGGCACGGCGTTCCGCATTCCCGGCATGGAGGTGAACGGCATGGACGTGCTCGAAGTGCGCGCCGCAGCCGAGGTTGCGTTCAAGCATGTGCGCGAGGGCAAGGGCCCGGTCCTGATGGAACTCAACACATATCGCTATCGCGGGCATTCAATGTCTGACCCAGCCAAATACCGGACCCGCGAAGAAGTGCAGGAACAACGCGACACGCACGACCCGATCGAACGCTTGAAGAAGACTTTGATCGAAGGTGGCAAATCCGAAGACGACCTCAAAGCCGTCGACAAAGGCATTCGCAAGGTCGTTGCCGAAGCCGCTGATTTTGCAGAGACTTCGCCCGAACCAGAGGCAAGCGAGCTCTACACCGATGTTCTGGTGGAGAACTACTAATGGGTATTGAGCTGAAAATGCCTGCACTGTCGCCAACTATGGAGCAGGGCACGCTCGCCAAATGGCTGAAGGCTGAAGGCGACACGATTGAGCCCGGCGATATCATTGCCGAGATCGAAACCGACAAGGCGACGATGGAGTTTGAAGCGATTGATGAGGGCGTATTGTCCAAGATCATGATCGCTGAAGGCACAGAGGATGTCGCCGTTGGTACTATAATCGCGATGATTACCGGCGAGGGCGAGGATGCCAGTGACGCCAGCGCGCCTGATCCGGCCCCGGTGGCCACTGCTGAACCAGCAGCAGTTCCAGAGCAAGCACCAAAGCCTGTAGCGGAAAAACCAGCCCCGTCTGCGCCCGTACACGATCCGGAAATCCCTGAAGGCACCAGCTTTACCAGCACCGCCGTGCGCGAAGCCCTGCGTGATGGCATGGCGGAAGAAATGCGCCGCGATGAACGTGTGTTCGTGATGGGCGAGGAGGTCGCCGAATATCAGGGCGCCTATAAGGTCACGCAGGGCTTGCTCGACGAGTTCGGTCCAAAGCGCGTGATCGATACGCCGATTACCGAATACGGCTTTGCCGGCATCGGCACCGGCGCAGCGATGGGCGGCCTGCGTCCAATTGTTGAATTCATGACGTTCAACTTCGCGATGCAAGCGATTGATCACATCATTAATTCCGCCGCGAAGACCAACTATATGTCAGGCGGGCAGATGCGTTGCCCGATTGTGTTCCGAGGCCCGAATGGCGCGGCTAGCCGCGTTGGTGCGCAGCACAGCCAGAACTATGGCCCATGGTACGCGAGCGTCCCCGGCCTAATCGTGATCGCGCCCTATGACAGCGCCGATGCGAAAGGCCTGATGAAGGCCGCCATCCGCAGTGAAGATCCGGTCGTGTTCCTTGAAAACGAGCTGGTTTACGGTCGCAGCTTTGAAGTCCCAGACCTTGATGATCATATCCTACCCATCGGCAAGGCACGGATCATGCGCGAAGGCTCTGACGTGACAATCGTCAGCTATTCCATCGGCGTTGGCCTCGCGCTCGAGGCGGCCGAGGAACTAGCGGGCGAGGGGATCGACGCCGAAGTCATCGATCTGCGCACTTTGCGTCCGCTCGACAAGCAGGCGGTTCTGACGAGCCTGGCGAAAACTAATCGCCTGATCGTTGCCGAAGAGGGCTGGCCAACATGCTCTATCGCGTCTGAAATTCAGGCTATCTGCATGGAGGAAGGCTTCGATGATCTCGATGCACCGGTCCTGCGAGTGTGCAACGAGGACGTTCCTCTGCCTTACGCCGCGAACCTAGAGGAACTGGCGCTCATCAATGCTGGCTCCATCGTCGAGGCTGCCAAGAAAGTCTGCTACGCCGACTGACCATCGCGCCGGACACATCGCAAAAAGAAAAGGGCAGGGCCGCGATGTGCAGCTCTGCCCTTGTTCATTCGCGTTGGCGAGGTTTAGAAAGTGTCGTACTTATCGCAAGTTGACCACTCCGCCATAGGAATATCGTTTGGCGCATCATTGTTCAGTCCGGTGAGGTCACGATTGTCCCGGATGTTGAATGCGGACGTGTAACGCAAGGTATCGCCCGTAATGAAGTCATCAAAGGGCGTCACGCCGTCATAATCATAGACAACTTCTACGAACATGACCGCGGTTCCCGCAGCGGCAGTCACCTCTTGACCGGACTCGCCCATTCCAGGGAAGTCCATGCCAGTTTCACCGTCGCCTTCGACACCGAAACTTGAATCATATGCCGCAGCACCTTTACAGCGCTGCCAGCGGATTTCTTGACCGCCTTCAGCGTTCCGCTGAAGGCTCGATACAATAAGTCGTCCGTTTGCAAGCACATCAAGGCCACCGCCGAGTTTAAACGCGCCAACCAATACGTCGTTAATGTCTTTCTCAGATACACGCTGCAGTTGAACCACTTCAGAAGTGCCTGCGCGCGACGCGTTATCTGCCAGCTGTACTGCAACCTGGCTGATGCGCATATGCGTGACAGCGTAGTTGGCTGTTTCTGCGCCCAACATGCCAAGCGAAAGAACAATCGGCATAGTGTAGGCGAATTCCACCATAGCCAGGCCAGACGCATCTGATCGCAAGTTTGCTAGTCGCTGGTGAACCTTCTGTAGCATAGATTTCTTTGCTTTCATCATGTGCAGTTTCCGCTCGCTACGCTTCTGTCTTGTTCGTCAAACGGTTGGTTACGAAGCACAGTTGAGGTTTGAACTGTCACCGTTTCACTAAGGCCAATCAAGCCGGCCATTGGGAAAAGGCGCGGGTATGTTACCGTGGCGGTATAAAGCACCGCGTCACGCGCGCCCCCAACACCGGATTGCCCTTTGTCCGCGTCCCACTGACCATTGCCATTATCATCCTCGAACAATTCGTTGTTGTCGCAGATGCCATTGCTATTGAGGTCTCTAAAATCTTCCGCTTCACCAATGTCGGAAAAGTCGAAGTGAGACAGCTTTTCAAGCGTGATAGTCGCGGTGCTCGGCGCCACATTCGACACCACATCAATCACCGATTGATCAATGTTCGTTTGCTGACTGCCAGCGCTTTCAAGGGTCAGATCTCGGCCAGCCTTCTGCATCGCCCCGTTGACCAATGCCGATGTGTACTGGGTATGGGCTATGTCGAATAAGCCCATGATCAGTGTCATCAGGATTGGTGCGACAAAGCCAAATTCGACCAGAGTTGCGCCTCGCTCATCCTTCGCCAACTGTTTGCGCGGCTGACGAATATCTATGTTCCAAAGCGCGATCATGATGTCAGCCTCAGTGCAGCGATTGTTTGCGCAATTTCTTCGAATTGCCGCCTAAGCGCATCTTCATCACTCGCAGCGAACGCACGGCCTGGTGATGCACAGTCGGTCAAATTCTCAGTTAATGTTGTTCCAAATGCGACAACCCAAACAGTGATGTTTTCATTTTGCGCTGCACGACAGGCTGCCTGGAACCGGGCCGCGTGGCGGTCTTCGATCTGTTCCTCACTACCGTTAATCGTTACACGGCGATCCCACCATTCGATCCCGTAAAGACCATAGGTTGTCTGATTGCCCGCTTGCGCACCATCGGTCATAAAGACGATGTGCCGGGCAATCGCATCACCGTTTGGTGCCGCGGAGTTTTGTGCAGAAAAGATGCCATTTGGCGCAATAAAGCGCGCGCCCCAAATCATGCCGAAATCATGATAGGTTGCACCATTCGCCACGAAATCGTTATCGGCAGAGATATATTCGTCCAGAGCTGCACGCGTCATTCTTTCCAAGCGCTGCGCAGGTTTTGGGCAGGCCAAGTTTCCTGCGCTTTGGACGGTCTGATAGTTTGCTGTCGTTTCTCTTTTGCCTGTCGTCCAGTTACCGGAACCATTGAACCGGTAATGAACCAAAGATGGCAGGGCTGGCTTCCACCGCTCATCCTCATTCGATGGCACCAGATTGATATTCAAATCATTTGCAGCTGCGGGAATTGTATCAAAGTCTGCCTGACCCTCGGCGGTCGAAGCTTCTTCGATACAGCCACGCCAGACATGGGTTGTATCGGTACCGTTGTTACCTGTTGGCAGATCAATCGTACCCACCACATCATCGTCCGGGTCGCGCGTTTGCCCATAAAGAGATGCGAGACTTAGACCATCGCCAAGATCGGAAACGTTGTGTTCGTCATAGTCCCAAAAATCGAACTGGCCCCCATTGTTGACCTCTTGGATCGTGACTACGCCGTTGGCTTGATAGTGGGTTTCTTCGTAGTCGATGATGCAGCGGTTGGTCGATGACTGATAAAAGCCGCTGTCGAACTCATCCAGAGTTTTCCATTCCAACTCGCCAGTGTAAGTCGCTGTGCGCGTGCGATCATCAATTTGATTGGTCGAAGCTAAAGTCAGACCCGATATGTTCGAGCCGCCATTATAAACATCGAAGTGCTGTGCGAATGCAAGATCGACACAATCGTCGAATGACGTGACATTTTCCCACGTCGTAGTGGCAACGCCACCATCCCGCTCATTGCTAATCGAACCTGACCGGGTCGAACTGACTATACTGTCAAAGTCCCAACGGTCAGGGGTAAGAACCTGTGCACGCGTTTGGTACGTCGGATCAATCGCCATCCATTCAGGTGCGAGTGACGAACCAACATTCACGTTGCTTGAATACGGCATGACGCCATAACGGACCTGCGCAGAATCAGATGTCGAGTCATCAACGACGTCATAGAAAGCCAAGACCGCAGTACGTAGACTTTCAATCTTCGAATCCGGCGCCTCAGCACCGTTGTTGTTGCCATAAGCACAGTTCGGAACTGCACTGATGTCACCGCCTTCGTCACGTACTTTTTCAAAAGCAGCGCTGCCCTCAGGGCTGCAGTTCATCGACCCGGTGACGTCCAAGACGAACATGATATCGGAGTTCGAAATGTTAATGTCTGCCGAGCAGCTGACGGACACAGCAAAGTCTTCAAAACCAAAAATCTGCATCAGCGTGTTAGGGAGTTGTCCACTCGCGCTGCCCCTTACTTCCCCATCACCATCTGATGTGTAGGTGTGCGACAGACCTTCTATCCCAAACATACCGTCAGAATAGTTTCGCTCGAAGAAATTCGTGCCAACGGCACCATGAACCGCGGGATCAAATGTAACATCTGACATCGACCGGCGAGCGGCAAGGGCGCCAGCATCGCACGCGGCCTGAAGGCGCGTTGTCGTCATATAGTAACGGCTGGCATCAACCGCGCCGCCAACCATACCAACCAGTGGCACTAAAGAGGCTGCTGCAATAACGATGGTATTCGCTGTCGGGTCTTTTGCTAGTGCCCTGAAAAACGATGGCTTGCCCATGACTTTCGATATCCTTGCGAGAAAACACGTGTGTAGGGCTGACATAGCGGCACTAGGTAATCGCAATCTCAACGTGCATGGTAAATTTCGAGTGAATACGCGGATTGTGCTTAACCATGATTTTGTTGGATAAAGTCAGGCCATAAAAGAGGTGTAAAAGCCGCGTCTTTGGCGCTAGCGCAGGGTTCGTGGACACAATTGAAACCGACACTCTGACCAGTGAGATTGAGCTGGCTTTGGCGCATACACCGGCGGCGATGCGCCCCCGATTGCGCACTTTATTTGCGCTTGATCAAAGACTTGCACGCATTATCGGCAAGGCAACCGAGCCTATGCTGGCGCAAATGCGCCTGTCGTGGTGGCGTGAGATGCTGGAGCAGGAACCAGCGCTACGCCCCCAAGGCGACGCAGTGCTTGATGCAATTGGGGAAACTTGGGCGGGAGAAGAGGCCGCTTTGCGTGATCTTGTTAACGGTTGGGAGCATTTGCTTGCCGATCCGCCGCTACCCGAGGTCGAAGCTCAGAAATTCGTGGATGCGCGCGCTGAGGCCCTTTGCGCCTTTGCGCGGGTTTCGCCGGAGCATAAGACATACAGAAACGTTAACCTTGCGGCCCAAATCTGGTCGATTGCAGACCTCGCGGCCAAGGTCCATTCAGATACCGAGCGCTACATTCTCCTCAATATGGGCCAGCGGTTGTGCGCTCAAAAACCTGAAAAACTGAGTTCTTTTAAAGGCCTCGCGGTGCTTTCTGCTTTGGGACGGCGTGCCATTGCAAATGGTGGACGCCCCCTAATGGAGGGGCGCGGCGCTGGTTTCACCGCCTTTCGTGCCGCTTTGCTTGGTAGGTAAAACACGCTAGCATTCACGCATCAGTGCAATTCATGGGGAGGGGCCCATGCGGCAAGTAGTTCTCGGGGCGTTTCTTGGCTTGATCATGGCCGGTGTTGGCACGTTTTGGTGGCAAGGCCGCGCTCAGGTGGAGGAAAATGCGCCGCCGCCGCCTGAACCAGAAGAAACCGCACCTGCGCCAGATGTCTTGCCAGAGGCCGATCCGGGAGATCTCACCGGCCCCGCGCCGCCAGAGGCAAGCGAGCTGACCAAAGAAGAACGGCGTTTCTTCCGTTATGATCGCAATCGCGACCGGATTATCACCCGCAATGAAATGCTCTCCACCCGCTCAGATGCGTTCCGCAAACTCGATACAGATGGTAATAATCTGCTGACTTTTGAGGAATGGGCAGTGACAACCTCAAAACGATTCGAGGGTGCGGATGCAGATGGCAATGGCCAGCTGACCACCGCTGAGTTCGCAACCACCGCTCCAAAACGTTCAACTCGGCGGCCAACCTGCCGCTGCTAGCGAGCGGCTAGGCCGGGACTGGTTCACCAGCCTTGAGCCATTCGGCTAGCTCCGCCTTCGCCCGGTTGGTATAGGCTTCCTTGCGCTGCTTCTTGCCCACCTCATGCAACGGAGGGAACAGGCCAAAATTCACATTCATCGGCTGGAACGTATCCGCCTCTGCATCGCCGGTAATATGGCCTAACAAAGCGCCGATTGCTGATGCAGCCGGAGGAGGGGACCAATCGCGCCCGGCGAGCTCTTCCGCCGCCATCATGCCCGCGATCAGGCCAACAGCAGAGCTTTCGACATAGCCCTCACACCCAGTAACCTGACCAGCAAAGCGGATATGCGGCGCTGCCTTCAGACGCAGTTGACGGTCGAGGACCATTGGCGAATTCAGGAAAGTATTGCGATGCAACCCGCCTAAGCGGGCAAATTCCGCGTTTTCCAGGCCAGGAATGGTGCGGAACAGCTCCACCTGAGCGCCATATTTCAGCTTCGTCTGAAAGCCGACCATGTTCCACAAGGTGCCCAGCTTGTTGTCCTGCCTCAACTGAACCACCGCATAGGGCCATCGGCCTTGCGGGAATTCCTCGGTCACATCGCGCGGATTATCGAGCCCAACCGGCTTCATCGGGCCAAAGCGCAAGGTATCGACCCCGCGCGCCGCCATCACCTCGATTGGCATACAGCCATCAAAATAGGGCGTATCCTTCTCCCATTCCTGGAATTCGGTTTTATCGCCGTCGACAAGCCCCTGATGGAAGGCGAGATATTGCTCCTTCGTCATCGGGCAATTTATGTAATCGCCACCTTCATTGGAAGCAGATGTCGTCTTGTTCCAACGCGATTGGACCCAGCAGATGTCCATATCGATGCTGTCGCGGTGAACAATCGGCGCAATTGCGTCGAAGAATGCCAGCCGCTCTTCTCCTGTCGCCTTCACAATGCTCTGCGCGAGCGATTGCGCAGTAAGCGGTCCGGTGGCGACAATCGTCATTCCGCTATCGGGCAGGGCATCGACCCGTTCCCGAACAATCTCGATATTGGGATGCTCGCTCAGCGCCTTTTGCACCTCTGCGGAAAAGACATCGCGGTCCACCGCCATGGCGCTGCCAGCCGGCACGCGGGCGACCTCTCCGGCGCGCATGACAATACTGTCCATCGACCGCATTTCGTGGTGGAGCAGACCTACCGCATTCTTCGTATCATCGTCAGACCGGAACGAATTGGAGCACACCAGCTCTGCCAGCCCATCGGTCTGGTGCGCAGGCGTCATCTCACCGCCCTTATCCTCGGGCGCACCGCGCATTTCAGACAAACGCACGCGCACCCCGCGCTGAGCCAATTGCCAGGCCGCCTCGCTGCCCGCGAGACCGCCGCCGATTATGTAAACACCGTGTGATTTCATACGCACGGACCTAGTGCTTGCACGCCCCACACTTCAAGTCCAAGAAGCGCAAATAGGGGTTCACAATGGCAAAAGACGCAGCAAACTCTTCACATCCCGCACTTGTGGCGCATCGCCCGTGGCTACTGCTCAGTCTGGCGGCAGCAATTGCCTATTACTTCCTATGGAACAATCCCATCGGAGGCGTGTGGCTGATTGCGCTGAAAGGGGCCGGGGTCGGCTTTCTGGCGCTCTATGCAATGCGCCGTACTCGTGAGGTTGAACAAAGCGTGGATGCCGCGCTGGTCATTGTGTTTCTGGCCCTATGCGCAGGCGCTGATATGGCGATTGAGCTGAGCTTCACAGCAGGCGGCGCAGTGTTCTTTGCCGCACATCTGACCGCGATTGCCCTGTTCCTGCGCAATCGGCGGGAGAAAACCGTATTTAGTCAAAAACTGTGTGCCGCCGCTTTGCTTATTGGCGTGCCCGCGATCTCCTATTTCATTGCGAGAGACCCGCTTGTGGCCCTCTATGGTCTGGGGCTAGGCGCAATGGCAGGGGCGGCATGGATCAGCCGTTTCTCCCGCTACCGGGTCGGAATCGGTGCGGTTCTGTTTGTCCTATCCGATATGCTGATCTTCAGCCGCATGGGCAGCATCGATCTGGGGTCGTTGCCAGATGTGGCGATCTGGCCGCTCTATTACCTGGGCCAATTCCTGATCGCGACTGGCGTGGTTCAAACCCTCCGTGGCGACTTGCCAAAGGCATAGTAGGCGAAAGAGAGCGAGGCTAGGGGTGTTTAAGCAGCCCAAAAGCGAGCGCCATCGAGAGAAAGGGCCAAGCAAGCATTGCTCACCTGGCCCATCACTCACTGAATTGCCTTATTCCGGCGGGTCTTCACCGATGTCATCGTCGCTCTGTGGCGGGGTGTGCGGCGCAGTTTCATCATCACCGCCTCGGCGATCGGCCATTTCCTCAGTCACCGCTTCTTCTGCCGCGTCCTCAGGCTCTTCGGTCTCGTCAATTTTCACCGCGCTGACAATGGTCTCTCCCTTGCCAACGTCGAACAAGCGCACACCGGCGGTGTTGCGTCCTAGTACGCGCAGGGTGTCGAGCCCGATGCGGATAAGTTTCGCCTGATCCGTGACGAGCATCAATTGCTCGCCAGAGGACACGGGGAAACTCGCCACAACCGGGCCGTTGCGGGCGATGTTGTCGATATTCGCAAGGCCTTGGCCACCGCGTCCGATCCGGCGGTATTCATAGGCGCTGGAGATTTTGCCATAACCATTGGCGCAGACGGTCAGGATAAATTGCTGTTTCTCTTCGAGCTCCGCAAAGCGTTCCTCACTCAGCTCAGGAGAGCCCTCTCTATCAGCCTTCCACGGCGCAAACTTGAGATATTGCTCGCGTTCTTCCGCCGTGGTCCCCGTTGCCCCTAGGATTGATAGCGATACGACCTCGTCATCCGGCTTCAGGTTCATGCCGCGCACACCGGTAGAAGTGCGAGAGGTAAACTCACGCACATCCATACCGGCAAAGCGGATTGCCTTACCCTGGCGAGAGGCCAGCAGGACATCGTCAGTCGCATTGAGAAGGGCAACGCCGATCAGCTTATCATCGCTTTCGGCGTCAAACTTCATTGCGAACTTGCCGTTCGACGGGATATTGGTGAATGATCCCATGGAGTTGCGGCGCACGCGACCCTTGGCCGTGGCGAACACAACGGATAGCGCCTCCCAACTGTCTTCATCTTCTGGCAGCGGCAGAACCGTACGGATCGTTTCACCATCATCCAGCGATGGCAGCAGGTTGACGATCGGCCGCCCGCGCGTCGCCGGACCGCCTTCGGGCAGCTTCCAGACCTTAAGCCGGTAAACCTTGCCTGAGGTGGAGAAGAACAGCACCGGATTGTGCGTCGAGGTGACGAACATCTCCGAGATCGCATCTGCATCCTTGGTCGACATGCCCGCACGGCCTTTGCCGCCGCGATTTTGCGCGCGGAAAGTGGAAAGCGGTGTACGCTTGATATAGCCATCGTGCGTAACGGTGACGACCATCTCATCGCGCTCGATCAAGTCTTCGTCATCGAGACCATCCCAAGCAGGCGCGATTTCGGAAACGCGCGGCGTCGCATAGGTCGCGCGCACTTCTTCCAGCTCTTCGCGCATAACCGCGTAGAGTTTCACCCGGTCGGCAAGGATCGCAAGGAAGCCTTCGATCTTGTCGGCTAACTCTTTCAGCTCATCGCCGATCTCATCACGGCCCAATGCAGTGAGGCGGTGCAGGCGCAGCTCCAGGATCGCGCGAACCTGTTTCTCAGACAGCGAGTAGGTTCCGCCTTCCTGATCAGCGGTTGGTTCAATCGCCTCAACCAGTTGGATATATTGCGCGATGTCACCAATAGGCCATTCTTTTGCGAGCAATTTCTCACGCGCAGCCGCAGGGTTGGGCGCCCCGCGGATCATCGCCACAACCTCATCAAGGTTCGACACCGCAACCACCAGGCCGAGCAACAGGTGCGCTCGTTCACGCGCCTTATTAAGCTCAAACTTGGTGCGGCGCGTGATCACTTCCTCACGGAAACTGATGAACGCCTGAATGATATCGCGCAGCGTCAGCGTCTCTGGCCGGCCGCCCCGAATGGCCAGCATATTGGCTGGGAAAGATGACTGGGCAGGGGTGTAGCGCCACATCTGATTGAGCACGACCTCCGCACTCGCATCGCGCTTCAGATCAACGACAACTCTCACGCCCTCGCGTGAGCTTTCATCGCGAATATCGGAGATGCCTTCAATCCGCTTGTCCTTGGCGGCCTCTGCGATTTTCTCCACCAAGCCAGATTTGCCGACCTGATAGGGGATCGAGGTGAGCACAATGCTCTCACGATCGCCGCGCTTGGTCTCAATCTCATGCCGGCAGCGCATCAGGATCGAGCCGCGCCCAGTGGTGTAGGCCGATTTTGCCCCGCTCGCGCCGAGGATCAGCGGTGCGGTGGGAAAGTCAGGGCCGGGGACATATTCGATCAGTTCCTCGGTCGTGATCGCCGGATTGTCCATAAAGGCAAAACAGGCGTCGATCACCTCACCAAGGTTATGCGGCGGCACATTGGTCGCCATACCGACCGCGATCCCGCCTGCGCCATTGACCAACAGATTGGGGAAGCGTGCAGGCAGAACCTGAGGTTCCTGCGTGGAGCCATCATAATTATCTGCGAAATCAACGGTGTCTTTATCAAGATCGTCGAGCAGCATGTTAGAGACACGCGCAAGCCGCGCCTCGGTGTAACGCATGCTGGCGGGTGGATCCGGATCCATAGAACCGAAATTGCCCTGACCATCGATCAACGGCACGCGCATCGACCAATCCTGGGTCATGCGAGCCAGCGCATCATAAATCGCGCTGTCCCCGTGCGGGTGATAATTGCCCATCACGTCGCCAACGATCTTGGCGCTCTTGCGATAGGGCTTGCCAGCGACAAAGCCGCCTTCTTGGCTGGCGTAGAGAATGCGCCGGTGCACCGGTTTCAACCCGTCGCGCACGTCTGGCAAAGCGCGGCTGACGATCACGCTCATCGCGTAATCGAGATAGCTCGTCTTCATCTCATCGACGATGTCGATGCGTTCAAATTCTTCCATTGGGGCCGGGGGCGTTAGGGTTTCGCTATCGTCGCTCAATGTTGGGCCATTTCTGTGGTTGCCGTATCAGGTATTTAGAAGCCTTGGAGCTTACGCCTCGGCACCGCATTCCGCCACCTGGGAAAGCCAACAAGCAGGCCCAAACGCCCGGTTTTCCACACCTGACACTGGTAAGAGGCACGGGGAGACAAGCGCGTCTCATTTCGGCGCAAGTAAAGAACCATTCAAAGGCCATTCAGGCGCCATGAGCTAAGCCAGAATTGCAAATCTGCCCGCCTGCGTTAATGGCGTTGGTCAGAGATGAATCATCAGCGCGATAGCACGCGCTTCACCCTAAATTGTTTCAGGAGAGACCACATGCGGATTTTTAACATGGGCAGCGCTCGTAAAAAGACCGGATCACACTTCGCACTCGCGATTGCTCTGGCAACCGGTACCGCCATAGTCGGTACGACTGCGTTCGCGGACACTGCCTATGCGCAGGACAAAAAGAAAAAGAAGAAAAAGAAAGAAGAGAAGGCGCAGTATTCTGAGGCATTTATCGCGGCCTATCAGCCTCTCAACGCCCAAGTGAATACGGAAGGCACTGACATTGCCGCGCTCAAGCCTCAACTGGCTTCTTTGGCGTCGCTGTCTGTGTCACCGGACGAGCAAATCGCTACGGGCGGTTTAATCTACAACGCTGGGACAAGTGTGAATGATCGCGTGCTGCAAACCCAGGGCATGGAAATGATGCTCGCTAGCGGCAAAGTCGACGCCGCAAATGTCGGACGCTTCAATTTCATCGCCTATCAATTGAGGAATGCCCAAAGTCAGTTTGTCGAAGCCAGGACTTATCTGCAGGCAGCCATCGATAACAATTTCACCACAGACACCGTCACCAAAGCTGATCTACAGATCGCCATGGCTGAGAGCTTTTTCTCCGAAGAAAGCTACCGCGACGGCCTAGCTTATCTCAACAATGCGATCGCCAACAAAAAGGCGGCTGGCGAGGCGGTTCAGGAGCAGTGGTATCGTCGCGGCCTAACCGTGGCCTATAATAATGAAATCGTTCCGGAAGTTTATGATATCGCAACGGCTTGGATTGCCGATTATCCGTCTGAAACCAGCTGGCGCGATGCGATCAACCTGACCCGTAATCTGAGCGATTATCAAGGCGGCGAGATGCTTGACCTTATGCGGCTGGGGCACAAAGTGAAATCGCTCCAGAACAAGCAGGATTACATTGAATATATCGAAGCAGCGGATGCCCGCTTGCTGCCAAAGGAAGTGGCTGACCTTATTGAGGAAGGTTACTCCAGCGGCGTTGTGAGCCGCGATGATATTTATGTCGCCGACTCGTTTGAAATCGCCAAGAACCGGATTGCATCAGACCGCTCTGATTTGCCCGCGCTTGAGCGTGACGCCCGCGCAGCGGGTGCTGGTTTGCGCACGGTCAAAGCCGCTGGCGATACGTTTCTGAGCTATGGTGAGCACGCCAAGGCCGCTGAGTTCTTCCAAAAGACGCTGGGTATGCCCGGTGTTGATACGGCGGAAACGCTAACCCGCCTCGGCATCGCACAAGCTGGTCTCGGCCAGTACGAGGCAGCGAAGGAAAGCTTCGCCAAGGTTCAAGGCCAGCGCAAGCCGATCGCTCAATTGTGGGCCGCCTATGCTGGTCAGAAATCGTCACCTGCACCTGCTGCTGCGGCAACTGCTGCTCCAGCGGACACGCTTGAGGCGCCTGCTACGGGCGGTTAATCCCGCGCAGGATTATCAACACTGAAATGGGGCGCTGGGAGAAATCCCGGCGCCCCTTTTGTTTGGAGTAAATGGCCTGGATTTGCCGCGCCGCTAGCGCAGGCGCTTCACATAGACCTGCTTGTCCTGGCGCTTCACCTTGAAACTATCGAGCGAGGAAAACAGCTCGCTAAGGCTCTTAAAGCCGTAATTTCGCACATCAAAGCTGGAGCGGTTGCCCGCAATTTGTCCAACCTGCTGCAGCCGCGCAAAGCCTTCCTCATCACGTGACGCCTCGGAATAGGCCGCAGTAATCAATTCCAACAGGTCGTCGTCGAGCGGCTCGCCAGCCTTCGTGTCGGCTGGCTTACTGTCACCCGATTTGTCGGCGGCATAAGTGTCGATTAGCTGTTTAATATCGATGAAGCGGGTGCAAACCGATTTAAACGCCTCGGGCGTCTTCGCCTCGCCAAAGCCGTAAACAAGGATGCCATCCTGGCGTAGGCGCGTGACCAGCGGGGTAAAATCGCTGTCAGAGGTCATGATGCCAAAGCCATCAACCTTACCCTGATTGAGCAGGTCGATCGCATCGATCGTCATCGCCATATCGGTAGCATTTTTGCCTTTGGACACGTCAAATTGCTGTTGCGGACGGATGCCAAATTTGTTGGTGATCTTGTCCCAGCGCGCAAGGTTATCCTTGGCGAAATTGCCATAGGCGCGGCGAATGTTGACCTGGCCCAGCTCGGCCATAACGGTCAGCACAGGGTCAATGCCCTGCGGCGTGGTGTTGTCTGCATCAATCAGCAGAGCGATGTTTTTCAGTTCTGTATTAGACATGCACGCTTAAATGGCGGCCGGACGCAAAGCGCACAAGCGCTGAATCCGCTTTGCTGTTTACGCGAGCGCTTCAAAATCGCCCGTTTCCTCGTCCAGCGAATGCAATACGCCATCGGGAATGGCGAAGTGTGCACCGCGCAATTTCAATTGTCCGGCGTCCTCGGCTTCTTTGACGAATGGATATGAGCGCAGATTGGCAAGACTTTGCCGGACCGCCGCGAGTTCCATCGCATGTTCCGCGTCTTGCCCTTCACGGCCCAACGCTCGGCCAACCGCTTCGGCCGGTTCGCTAAGATGCTCCAGCCAACCCGACAGCAAGCCTCCATTGCCCGGCTCTGTGTTGTCAAAAGAATGCGCGAGCGCGGCTTTACAGCCGCCACATTTGCCATGCCCCATCACAACAACCTGCTTCACTTCGAGCATTCTGACTGCGAACTCGATTGCGGCCGGCGCTTCGGGTTGGGCGGTGGCCTTTTCAAATGGCGGGACAAGCGCAGCGACATTGCGCAATACGAAGATATCGCCGGGATCCACGTCAAAAATCTGCGCTGGATCGACCCGGCTGTCTGAACAGCTAATAATCATCAACTTGGGATGCTGACCTTCGGTGACGGTTTGGTCAAACCGGGCTTGCTGGCGTGGATAAATGTCTTTGCGAAAGCGCTTATAGCCTTCGAGTAATTCAGCAAATTCAGGCATCAGAAACGCTCCCCTCGAATAACTTCTACATCCCACATAGAGAGAAGGAAGCCGTATTTGGTCAGTTCCGGGGCGAGGTTTTCGGCAAGGGCCTGCGCCTTTTCCTCAGCCGCAATTGTCAAAACAAAGACCTTATCTGTGCCCATCACACGCTCTTCACGCCAGCGCCCCTCTCGCCCCTTGCCAGAGCTGACCGGGATAACGGTCCAACCGGTAATACCAGCCTTATCAACCGCATCGGTCACGCGTTTGGCCAGTGCGGTATCAGTGAGGATTTCAATCCGCTTGCGAATGACCGTTTCAATCATGGAATTGCTCCTACGCTGCCCGGATCACCTGTTAGAGCGCTCGCCAGAATGCTAATCAAGCCGATATTGATCAGGATGTTAAACGGGAAAGTGATTGACAGCGACATAGTGAGGTAAATGCCAGGATCTGCCTCTGGCAGGGCAAGCCGCATGGCGGCTGGTACCGCGATGTAGCTGGCACTGGCACAAAGCACGCCAAGCGCCGCAGCCGAGCCAACATCGAGCCCGCAGGCGGCGGCCGCAATCGTGCCAATCGAGCCATTGAGCAGCGGTAGGCCAATCGCAATCACCACCAGCCTCCACGTAATTGCGCGGGCGTCCATCATCCGCCGCGCCGCGATCAGACCCATGTCGAGTAGGAACAGGCAAAGCACACCCTTAAATCCAGCTTCAAAGAACGGCGCGACATCGCCAAAACCTTCAGCACCCGCAACCATACCAATCGCAAAGGCGCCAAGCAGCAAGACAACCGACGCGTTGAAGAACACCTCGTGCAGCATGTCGCTAGTCTTCTGGCCGTCTTTCGATCCCAGCCCGCGTGCCAGCAGCAGGCCAGTGAGGATCGCCGGCGTTTCCATCGCCGCCATCACCGCGACCATATAGCCGCCCGGCGGCTTCCCTTGCGCCTCAAATATCTCAACCGCTGTCACAAACGTGACCACGCTGACAGAGCCATAATGCGCCGCGACTGCACCGGCATTGATCCGATCCAGCTTTGCAAACCCTTTCAGCGCGATATTGGCGATGAAAGGCATCAGGAAACTGGCCGCAATACCCAGGGCCAAGGCGATCAAGACGGTCGAATCGATCCCGGATTTGGAGACAGCAACGCCGCCCTTTAGACCAATGGCTGCCATTAGATAGAGCGACATACCCTTGGCAATCGCCTCTGGAATGGCGAGGTCGGAGCGCGCAAAAGCAGCAAGCAATCCGAGCACAAAGAACAGCACGACGGGCGAAGTAAACGTCTGGAGAGTGGCTGCATCCATGACGCTACGGCCTAGAGGCGACATGCAATTCTCACAAGCCAGCTTGCATTGGCCATACACAGGCATTTCGGACCATTGCGAAGGCGCATTGCATTGCCTAAGTGGGCAGGCATGAACGACCTAGCGAACACACCCGGCAAGACCCCAGAACGCCCGCCGCGCCAGCGCAAACCGGATTGGATCCGTGTTCGCGCGCCTGTGAGCGAGGGGTATCAAGAGACGCGCCGCATGATGCGGGAGCTTAACCTCAATACCGTGTGTGAAGAGGCCGCGTGCCCGAATATCGGCGAATGCTGGAGCAAGAAGCACGCAACCGTCATGATCCTGGGTGATGTGTGCACGCGCGCCTGCGCGTTCTGCAATGTGAAAACCGGGATGCCGCGCGCGGTCGACCCGATGGAGCCAGAGCATACTGCGATTGCCGCTGCCAAGATGGGGCTTGAACATATCGTCATCACCAGCGTCGACCGCGATGATTTGCCCGATGGCGGTGCGTCACAGTTTGTGAAGGTGATCGAGGCTTTGCGCCGGACCACGTCGGACACCACGATTGAAATCCTCACCCCTGATTTCCGCGGTAAAATGCGCTCGGCGGTGGAGGCAATTTGTGCCGCCGGCCCCGATGTTTACAACCACAACCTCGAGACTGTGCCGCGCCTGTACCCGACCATTCGCCCCGGCGCGCGCTATTACGCCTCGCTGCGCCTACTTGAAGAGGTCAAATCCCACGATCCAATGATCTTCACCAAATCCGGCATCATGCTGGGGCTGGGTGAGCAGCGCCTCGAAGTGCACCAGGTGATGGACGACATGCGCAGCGCGGATGTGGACTTCATGACCATGGGTCAATACCTCCAACCCACGCCGAAACATGCCACGGTTGAGGAATTCGTCACTCCGAAGGCGTTTGGCGCCTATGGCTCAATCGCGCGTGCGAAGGGCTTCTTGCAGGTTGCCTCCACCCCGCTGACCCGCTCCAGCTATCACGCTGGCGAAGATTTCGCTGAAATGAAGGCGGCAAGGGCAGCAAAGTTTGCAAAGCAGGCTGCACGGCAAGCGGATACGCTCAAAATCTGATGCCGGGAATTCGCGAAACTCGCAGATTACCATACAGCGCGGAGCAGATGTTTGATCTGGTCGCGGATGTGGGCCGATATCGTGAGTTTCTGCCCTGGGTTATCGCCACCCGGGTGCGATCCGACAACGAAACTGAAATGGTCGCCGATATGGTGGTCGGGTTCAAAAGCCTGCGCGAGAGTTTTACCTCGCGCGTTCACAAGGAGCGCGCGCGGCTGATCGATGTGCATTACATGGACGGCCCGCTTAAAGACCTCGACAACACCTGGGCATTCCGCGCGCTGAACGATGGCGGCTGCGAGATCGATTTCTCTGTCGATTTCACCTTTAAGAACCGTATGTTCGAGGCGATAGCTGGACAGTACTTTGACCGCGCATTTCGACGCATGGTGGAGGCTTTTGAACAGCGCGCAGCCGCGCTTTACGGCAGCAGCAGCTCCAGCGCGACCAGCGCCGCCTGATGGCGGATCGCGGCGCGATCTTTCACATCAAAGTGCTTTAACTCGCCCTCTGGCTCACCATCCGAATTGCGGATGGCGCGCGCGAATACGACCGTTCCAACGGGCTTTAATTGGGTGCCGCCGCCCGGGCCGGCAACGCCGCTGATCGCGACTGCGCAATCCGCGTTGGAATTCTTCAGTGCGCCCTGAGCCATGGCCCAAACGCAGGCGATGGAAACCGCGCCAAAGGTTTCGATGATATCCTGCGCCACATCGAGCGATTCCATCTTGGCCTCGTTCGAATAGGTCACAAAACCGCGATCGAGCACCGTAGACGAGCCGGGAATCTCCGTAAGCGCCGCGGCCACCAGCCCGCCGGTACAGCTTTCAGCGAGCGACAGGACGCGGCCAGCGGCCTTGTTCTCATCGACAACACGCTGCGCCAGCGCGGTGATATCATCGGGCAGCAGGCTGTTGGTCATTCGTCACCCGTATATGGGCAGACATCGGGTTCTTTGAGGTCAGCCATATCGGCAATAAAGCCGACCAGCGCGCCGATGTTTTCTGGCGGCAAAGGCGCAACCAGAGACATGCCGCGTTCAACTTTTTTGCAGTCCGCCGGTCTGATTGATCCCGCGATCTGCTCAACCAAAACGGCATCAATCAGAGGTCGAAAAACACTCATGCCCTCTGGATCATTCGGGTTGAGAATTCCGGCCAACGGGTTCGCATCACCGCCTTCTTGCGCCATCGACTTTTCCATGAACACACCGAATATCCGTGACATGCCGGGCCAGCTGCGTTCTTGCAGGCCAGCAAACTTCGCCGTGAAGGCGGCGCCTTCAGTGGCCCAAAAGCCATCAGACGACAGTTCATTTGCGCAGGTCCGATCGAGCGCCTGGCTGACGAGCGGCATCGCGTAAATCGCAGCATCGCTGAGGTCCGCTTGATCGACGCAGGCGGCCTGAGCCTGTGCCTGCACAACCTGAGCTTGCATCAATGCCCCGCTGGCCAGCGCAAATGCGGCAGCTTTGGTGAATGTGCGTTTCATATGTTTGTCCTTCTAAGCGCTCGCATACAGGCTGATGATCGCCTGCGCCGCTATACCTTCGCCGCGTCCGGTAAAGCCCAGCCTCTCGGTCGTGGTTGCTTTGATACTAATGGCGTTTTCTTCCAGGCCAGTCATCGCACTCACAGCTGCTCGCATGGCCGCGCGGTGCGGGCCAATCTTGGGTGCCTCGCAAATGAGGGTGAGGTCAATATTGCCAAGCGCAAAGCCCGCCTCCGCCGCCAATTTAACCGCATGTTCCAGAAACTGCGCAGAGCGCGCTCCGGCCCATTGCGGGTCGCTGGGTGGGAAATGCGTGCCAATATCCCCGTCACCAATCGCGCCGAGAACAGCATCGGTGATCGCATGCAAAGCGACATCGGCGTCGCTGTGGCCGGATAATCCTTTGTCATGGGGTATTTGTACACCGCACAGCCATAATTCCTCGCCTTCGACCAGACGATGGACATCAAAACCCTGACCTACCCTGAATGGTGCCGAATGTGCGGTCATGAAATCCTCTGCAAATGTGATCTTTTTGAGTCGTTCATCGCCGTGAATCAAAGCGATGCTGCCACCATGCTCTGTCAGGACTTGCGCATCGTCACCTGCGGTTTTCTCGCCATTCCATGCTCGGTGCGCGGCGAGGATATTGGCATAACGGAACGCTTGCGGGGTTTGCACCCGGCGTAAAGCTTCACGATCCGCTTTGCCTACCATCACATCACCATCGCCTGCCAACGCAAGGCTATCAACCACAGGCAGCGCCGGAATGGCGCCCGGATGGGTCTGCAACGCCTCTAGCAGGCGGCGGATCACCTCGCTGGGCAGGTCGGGGCGCGCGGCATCATGGATCAGCACGGTCGGCGGCGACGTCGCAACCAGCGCCTCCAGCCCATTGGCGACCGATTCCTGTCGAGTGGCGCCTCCGCCGACGAATTCGATCCCGCCAATGCCGCTTAGCGCCTCTTCTGCCATGTCGCGCGTGCCATCGGCCAGGACTGCAACGATTGGTTTGGCCCCCGCGGCGGCCAAAGCCTCAACCGAATGCCGGATCAGTGGTTTTCCGCGAAACCTGCGAAACTGTTTCGGCAATTCGCCGCCCGCGCGCAGGCCCTTGCCAGCGGCAACAACAATCGCAGCAAATTGGGGGAGGGCGGATTCATCACTCATACGGTCCAGCGCGCTTAAGGTCTGGACGGATTTTGCGCAATCCACTATGCGCTGCCCAAAATTTAGGCACAATTACGAATATGACCGCGCTTCCACCTCCTCCGGCCCTTAAGCCCATTCAAATCGGCCCCGTCCAGATCGACAGCCCAGTGCTGCTCGCGCCAATGACCGGCGTCACCGATATGCCATTCCGCACGCTTGTGCGGCGCTATGGCTCTGGCCTCAATGTGACCGAGATGATCGCGAGCCAAGCGGCGATCCGCGAAACCCGTCAATCCATCCAAAAGGCAGCCTGGGATCCGATTGAAGAGCCCGTTTCCATGCAGCTGGTCGGATGCGACCCGGAAAGCATGGGCGAAGCGGCGAAACTCAACGAAGATCGCGGCGCGTCCATTATCGACATCAATTTCGGCTGCCCCGTGCGCAAAGTCACCAATGGTATGGCGGGCAGCGCGCTGATGCGTGAAGTGCCGCTGGCAACGAAGCTGATGGAGGCCACGGTCAAAGCTGTCGATGTGCCGGTGACTGTGAAGATGCGAATGGGCTGGGATCACGATAGCCTCAACGCCCCGGAAATGGCTCGGATTGCCGAGGATCTCGGGGTGAAGATGATCACCGTTCACGGGCGCACTCGCAATCAGATGTACAAGGGCAGCGCCGATTGGTCTTTCATCCGTAAGGTGAAAGATGCCGTCTCCATTCCCGTCATCGTCAATGGCGACATTTGCACCATCGATGATGCCGCGACCGCGCTTGAGCAGTCCGGGGCAGACGGATTGATGATTGGCCGCGGTGCATACGGGAAGCCGTGGCTGCTGGGGCAAGTGATGCATTGGTGGAAAACCGGTGAAGCGCTCGACAGCCCCAGCTTTGACGAGCAATATGAGACACTTGTTGAGCACTATGAACGCATGCTCGACCATTACGGCAGCGAGGTTGGTAGCAAGGTCGCGCGCAAGCATATCGGTTGGTACACCAAGGGTATGCACGGCTCAGCGGAGTTCCGGAACAAGGCCAATTTCATCGATGACCCCAAGCAGGTACTGGGCGAGATTGAGCGCTTTTACGAGCCGTTCCTGCGGCGCAGAGCGGCATGAACATGGCGGGCACACAGCCTTCCCAAGACCCCGTCACAGACCATAGCAGCAAGCCCGATGCTGCCTCGCAAATCGGCGGATTGATCTTTGCGGTCGTCCTGGTCGATCCCGATGCGCGCATTGCGGAAGTCAATCACGCGGCTGAAAACCTACTGGGACAAAGTGCAAAGCGACTGGTCGGACGCTCCTTGCGTGCGGTTGCCGAATTGCTCGATACGCGCGTGCTCAACCATATCCGCACCTCGCAGGAGGCGGTTGTTGCGCGCGACGTGACCTTACGTGTTAACCGCGCGGAAAAACGCGTGAACCTGACGATTTCGCCGTTGACACAGCATCCTGGCTGGCGAGTCATCACCCTGTCGGAAAGCGCGCGTGACGATACTGGCCGCGACGAGCAGAGCGAAGCGACACTGGGCGGACCAGCGATCCTGGCGCATGAGATCAAGAACCCTCTCGCCGCCATTCGCGGGGCAGGGCAGCTCGCCGCGCGCAAACTGCCGCATGCAGACAAATCGCTCGCCCGGATGATTACCGACGAGGTGGACCGGATTGCGCGCCTGATCGATCGGATGCAGCAATTGGGCAGCAAACAATCGGACCCGGTGGCGCCCTGCAACCCGCATGAGGCGATCCGATCCGCCATTGCCACCGTTCGCGCCGCGGGCAGCAATGGGGTGGAGATCATCGAAGAGTTCGATCCCTCTTTGCCGCCGGTGCTGGCCAATCAAGACGCCCTAGAGCAGGTACTCATCAATCTGATCTCCAATGCCCGCGATGCTGCGCAGGATCATGAAAACCCTCGCATCATCGTTCAGACGCGGTTTGTGAGCGGCCTTGCCTTTAATGCTATCCGCATGGGCCGCGCGGTCCGCCTGCCGATTGAAATTACCGTCAGCGACAGCGGACCAGGCATTGACGAGGCTCTGCGTGATCACGTGTTCGAACCCTTCGTTTCTTCCAAGAAATCCGGACAGGGGCTGGGCCTTGCCCTCGTGCGCAAGCTGGTGCGTGATATGCAGGGCCGGATCGGTCATGAGCGCGATGCCCGCGCCGGATTGACCCATTTCCGCATGCACCTGCGCCAGGCCAAGCCTGGCGCGAAGGGAGCGGCGGCATGAGCGGCAAAGTCCTGTTGGTCGAAGATGATGGGGCGATCGCCACTGTCATTATCGCGGCACTGGAAGACGAAGGCTTTCAGATTGATCGCTGTGCCAGCATAGCGGACCGGAACCGGCTGCTTGATGCGGGCGAATACCTGGTGATGTGCACAGACGTGATGCTGGAGGATGGCGACGGGCTTGCCTCTATGCACGAAGTGAAATCACGTGCACCGGACATGCCTGTGATCGTACTTTCAGCGCAAAACACCCTCGATACCGCCGTGCGGGCGAGCGACAGCGAAGCGTTTGAATACTTCCCCAAGCCATTCGACCTGGACGAGCTGGTTCAGGCCGTGCGCCAGGCCGCTGGCCAGCGCAGCAAGACCGCCGCCGCGCCAGAAATGGAAGGCGATGGCATGCCTCTGGTCGGGCGCAGCCAGGCAATGCAGGGCGTGTACCGGATGATCACGCGCGTCCTGCGCAATGATCTCACCGTACTGGTCACCGGCGAAAGCGGAACGGGCAAGGAATTGGTCGCCGAAGCTATCCATGAGCTTGGCTCGCGCCGCACAGGGCCGTTTGTTGCAGTGAACGCTGGCGCGATCCCGGCCGACCTCATTGAAAGCGAGCTGTTCGGGCATGAAAAGGGCGCTTTCACCGGTGCGATCGCTCAGGCCATTGGTAAATTTGAGCAGGCCAATGGTGGCACCCTGTTCCTGGATGAAATTGGCGACATGCCGGCAGAGGCGCAAACCCGCCTGCTGCGCGCACTCCAATCGGGCCAGATACGCCGCGTTGGCGGACGGCAGGAAATCGCGGTCGACGTTCGCATTATCGCCGCGACCAACCGCGACCTTGCCCCTATGATCGCCGCTGGGAACTTCCGCGAAGACCTGTTCTACAGGCTCAACGTGGTGCCGATTGAGCTACCACCTTTGCGGGAGAGACGTGAAGACATCGAGGTATTGTCCCAGCATTTCCTCGCTCAGGCGGGCGAAGATGGCCTGCCACGACGGCAATTGGCCCCAGAGGCGGTTGAAATGCTGCAGGCGCGCAATTGGCGCGGCAATGTCCGTGAGCTGCGCAATGTTGTCTACCGACTGGCGTTGATGGCGCGCGATGACCTGATCGACAGCGCGAGCCTGACTGACATTATCGGTGCGGAGACACAGCCGGGCGGGGAGGGCGCACCGAGCGGATTTGCTGGCGCACTGGAGCAATGGCTGGCGGAGAATAATCCGCAAAACGGCGCGCTCTATCACAGCGCCTTGGCCGCTTTTGAAAAGCCATTGATCGAACATGCGTTGGCTGAAACAGGCGGCAATCAACTGCGCGCGTCAAAGTTGTTGGGGATCAATCGCAACACTTTGCGCAAGCGCATCGGCGATCTTGAGATTGAACCTGACCGCTTTACAAGACCGCTTTAACGCAATCGCCACAGTTTAGCCTTGCAATTGAGCAACACTGGCGTTGTAAAGTCGCAACGATGGATACGGCGATAGCAACATCAATTCAGCGCTCCCCGCGCTGGTGGCGGCGGCTCGTCGTTCGTTCGCGGCGTGCCAATATGTTCGCTTGGCTCGAAGCGCTCTCGGCAATCACTCTGATCGTTGCTTTGTGGGCCACATGGTTCGCCTATTCCAGCGCCCCTCAAGAAGACGAACTGCTTCCCAGCTTGCAGGTTTCCCTGCTGTTGATGGCGACATTGGTTCCGGCGATGGCTCTGCTGGTCTTGATCGGCAGGCGGCTTGCGCTGAGGCGCGCCGCAGGCAGCACTGCGCGCCTGCACGTCCGCCTCGTGTTCTTCTTCTCGCTGATCGCGGCGATCCCAACGCTGCTCGTATCAGGTTTTGCCGCATTCCTATTCCAATCGGGCGTCGATTTCTGGTTCAGCGACGATTCCAGAGGCCTGATGCGCAACGCCAATGAGTTGGCGCAGAATTACTACGACCAAAACCAACGCGACGTTGAAGAAGAAACCATCGCCATGGCCAGCGATATGCGCTTCATCCTTGAGCGCATTTCTATCGCCGACGAGGGCTTCGCCGACCGCTACGCCTATCAGGCGCAGGCCCGCGAGATCTCCGAGAGCGCAGTGTTGCAAAGGCTTGATGACAACACGCTGAGAACAGCGGCCATCATGAACCTGATGGAGGACAACAGCCCGCTCGCCTTCAGCCAAGAGGTGTTGTCGCGGCTCGATGCAGGTGAATTTGTGGTCGTGCAAGGCAGTCCTGAGCGGATTGTGGCACTTGCACCGATCGACCGCGATAGCGGCATCTACCTCTACAACGCCCGGACATCCGAGGAAGATTCCTTTGTTTACTGGGAGAAGGCGCAATCTGTTGCCGCCAGCTATAATGCACTGACAGCGGATGCACGGACCCTGCAATTGCGGTTTAATCTCGCACTCGTGGTGGTCAGCCTGCTGCTGGTGGGTCTCGCCATCTGGTTCGCGCTGCGTTTTGCCGACCGTCAGGTTGAGCCATTGACTGACCTGGTCGGCGCCGCTCGCAAAGTGGGGCAGGGCAACTTCGCGCTTAGGGTAGAAGGGCGCACCGGAGCGGATGAGATCGGCCTGCTAAACCGCGCGTTCAACCGCATGACATCGCAGCTGGAAAAACAGACCGACGATCTGATGAACGCCAATCGCCAGATTGATGATCGGCGGATGTTCACCGAGGCAGTGCTGGAATCAGTGAGCGCAGGCGTCATTTCCGTCGACGATGAGAGCCGCGTGATGCTGATGAACAATTCCGCACAGGCCCTGCTCGCCGACGACACGGACACCGATTTGACCGGCAGTTCGATGTCAGAATTATCGCCAGAGATCTGCGCAATCCTGCGCGAAGGCAAGGAACGTGGCCTCGTAACCCACGCGAAAGGATCAGAGCTGCTGACGCTGGCCGTCAAAATTGCGCCCGGGATGCGCGGCCATGTGATCACATTTGAAGACATTACTCGCCAACTACTCGACCAACGTCAGGCCGCTTGGTCCGATGTTGCGCGCCGTATCGCCCATGAGATCAAGAACCCACTCACACCCATTCAACTCGCAACCGAACGGCTAAAACGCCGCTATCGCAAGCAGATAGAGAACGATGGTGAGCTGTTTGACGAGTTGACCAGCACAATCGTGCGCCAAGTGGGCGACCTGCGCAAAATGGTCGATGAATTTTCATCCTTTGCGCGCCTGCCAAAGCCGGTGTTTCGCAATGAAGATGCGCTCGACCTGGTACGGCAGTCGCTGTTCTTGCAGGATGTCGCCCACCCATGGGTCAACTTTCAACTCAACTATGATCAACTGATGCGCGAGGATATTTTGCATAAGACCCTCAGTTGCGACCGGCATCAGGTTGGCCAGGCCATGACAAATATCCTGAAGAATGCGGTGGAAGCGGTGGAAACGCGCAGGATCGATGCAGGCCCTGATTTCCAAGGTCAGGTGACGGTTGAACTGGCCAGTGATGAAGCAACCTTCACGATCACGGTAGAGGACAATGGCATTGGCCTGCCGCAAGAACGCGAACGTATCACCGAACCCTATATGACCACCCGCGAGAAGGGCACTGGCCTGGGCCTCGCGATCGTCAATAAGATCGTCGACGAGCATGGCGGCGATATGAGCTTTGCCGGCGCCCCCAGCGGCGGCACTCGCGTGCAATTGCGCTTTGCGCGCGATCCGCAAGTGACCGAAAGTGAGCCTGCATAATGCCCGTGCAAATCGCTCCAATCCCAACCCCCAAATACCCCCACAAGTACCGAAGGGAGAAGCCAACAATGGCTATTGAAATCCTGGTTGTTGATGATGAACGCGATATTCGCGAGCTGGTCTCCGGAGTGCTCGGCGATGAAGGCTACGAATGCCGCACCGCCGCCGACAGCACCGGCGCGCTGGCCGCCATTGATGAGCGCCGCCCAAGCCTGATATTGCTCGATGTCTGGCTGCACGGCAGCGAAATGGACGGGCTGGAATTGCTCGATGCGATTAAGCTGCGAGAGCCTGACCTGCCAGTCATCATCTTCTCTGGCCATGGCAATATCGACACCGCCGTATCCGCGGTCAGCCGCGGGGCTATGGACTTCATTGAGAAGCCATTTGAGGCTGAACGCTTGCTGCTGCTGGTCGAGCGCGCGACCGAGACCGAGCGTTTGCGCCGCGAAAATTCGCGGCTGCGCGAAGGCACGGCAGAGGGAGCAGAGTTCACGGGCAATTCTTCTGCCATCAACACGGTTCGCGCGACCCTGAAACGGGTTGCCAACACTGGCAGTAGGGTGCTGATTTCCGGCCCTGCAGGGGCGGGGAAAGAGGTCGCCGCACGCCTGCTTCATTCCTGGAGCCCGCGGGCAGAAAGCGCCTTTGTCACGGTCAATTCTGCCCGCATCACTTCAGAGCGCTTTGAGCGTGAATTGTTTGGCGAGGAATCCAACGGCAAACTGGTTCAACCCGGCCTGCTCGAGTTGGCCGACGGCGGAACTCTGTTCCTCGATGAGATCGCCGACATGCCGATGTCTACCCAGGCGCGGATTTTGCGCGTCCTCACGGAACAAAGCTTCGTGAGGGTAGGGGGCACGCGCCAAATCGGGGTCGATGTGCGCGTTGTGTCTGCCAGTTCACGCGATCTTGCGCTTGAAATGGAAGAGAAACGGTTTCGCGAAGACCTGTTCTACCGCCTCAACGTGGTGCCGATCACCATCCCGTCTCTGGCAGAGCGACGCGACGATATCCCCGCGCTCGCCGAGCATTTCTTCACCCGCTATTCGACCGATCAAGGCATCGCGCCGCCGCAAATCTCCGAAGAGGCAATGGGCGCATTGCAAGCCTATGATTGGCCCGGCAATGTTCGCCAATTGCGCAATGTTGTAGAACGCACGATCATCATGACACCGCGTGAAAAGCTAACGGTGGTCGAAACAGACATGCTGCCTTCGGAAATCACAGGCGGAAAACTTTCCGCCTCCGGTCAGGGATTTTCAGCCATGATGGGCGTGCCGCTGCGCGAGGCGCGTGAAAGCTTCGAGCGCGAATATCTGACCATTCAGATCAGGCGTTTTTCCGGAAATATCTCAAAAACGGCAACTTTTATCGGGATGGAACGCTCTGCCTTGCACCGTAAGCTGAAGCTGCTCGGCATGGCCGAACGGCGCGAAACCGCGCGCAAAGGCTAAAACTTCCAGGCTTTTTTCGTCCAACCGGCCACTCGCGCCGATTAACACGAAACTTGCATAAAATTCAGCCATTGCCCCAAGGCGAAGCAATCGCCATGTTATGGATGAAACGGCATGAGGGATGGGTGGGCTATCCCCCGGCCAGATTGCGGACCGGACAAACCGGCCGCCAAAAACAATAGGAGCATAAAAATGTCCGATGGGCGAACTCTCTCCCCGCGCCCCCGCAGCGAACCGGCTGAGCCAGCAGGCAAAGCAGCGGCAAAAGATGGCAAACAGGCCAATCTGCAAGATGTGTTCCTTAACATGCTGCGCAAGAACAAGATTCCTGTGACGATGTTTCTGGTCAAGGGCGTAAAACTGCAGGGTATTGTCACGTGGTTTGACAATTTCTCCATCCTGCTGCGCCGTGATGGGCAATCGCAATTGGTCTATAAGCACGCAATCTCTACGATCATGCCAGGCCAGGATATGGACGCCGATCGGTTTCAGATCCGCGCCGGGAATAAGCGACAGCGTCTGCTGCAGGACATCTTCCTCAGCCGCGTGAGCGAGGCTGAGGTGCAGGTCACCATGTTCCTGGTCAACGGCGTGATGCTTCAAGGCCGCATCGCATCCTACGATCTGTTCTGCATGCTGCTGGAACGTGATGGTGCCGTGCAATTGGCCTATAAGCACGCTGTTTCAACCATCCAGCCCGCAGGGCCGATTGATCTCAGCGATGATGGCGAAGAGTTCGACAGCTGAGCTTTGATGATGATCTGCAGGATGAGGTAACCCGCGGGGCGCGGGCCCTGGTGCTATGCCCGGATATCCGCACGCTCAAATACGATCTCGACGCGCCGGAACGGCTCGAAGAGGCGCAAGGCCTCGCGCTAGCGATTGGTGTGGTGATCGCCCATTCCGAGATCCTGCCCATTCGCCAGATGCAACCGAACACGTTGTTTGGCTCTGGTCAGGTGCAGAATATCGCCACCTGGTGTGAACTGCACGAGGCGGAATTGGTTGTGGTTGATGGCGCTCTGACGCCGATCCAACAGCGCAATCTTGAGGATCGACTCAAACGCAAGGTGATCGACCGCACGGGCTTGATCCTCGAAATCTTTGGTGAGCGCGCGGCAACGGCGGAAGGCCGCCTGCAGGTTGAGCTTGCCCATTTGGACTATCAGCAGAGCCGACTGGTGCGCAGCTGGACCCACCTGGAGCGACAACGCGGCGGTTTCGGCTTCCTCGGCGGTCCGGGTGAGACCCAGATTGAGGCCGACAGGCGGATGATCCGCCAGCGCATGGGCCGATTGCGCCGCGAGCTGGAGCAAGTGCGCAAGACCCGGCAATTGCACCGCGACCGACGGGGAAGGGCGCCGTGGCCCATCATCGCGCTCGTCGGTTATACCAACGCAGGGAAATCCACGCTTTTCAATCGCTTGACCGGCGCAGAGGTGATGGCGGAAGATCTGCTGTTCGCCACGCTTGATCCGACCATGCGCGCAATCAGCATGCCTGGTGTGGAAAAGGCGATTCTGTCAGACACGGTCGGCTTCATCTCTGACCTACCGACGCAGTTGGTCGCGGCATTCCGCGCCACCTTGGAAGAGGTTACCGGCGCGGACATCATCCTGCATGTGCGCGATATGGCCAATCCCGCCCATCAGGCTCAAAAGAAACAGGTGATGGACGTACTCGGCGAGCTAGGGGTAGTTGAGCCGATCACGGGTTCCAGTGATATTCCGATTCTTGAAGTTTGGAACAAGATTGATCTGGCAGAGCCAGAGCGCGCCGAGGAGCTGCGCACAGCCGCCGACGCGCATGATGATTGCGCAGTGATTTCAGCGATTAGCGGCGAAGGCGTGGAAGAACTTCTCACCATCGTCGCCGATATGCTGACCTCCAAGGCGCAAGTCATCACCGTGACACTGCCAGCCAGTGATGGACGGCGGATCGCTTGGCTGCATGCGCATGGCGATGTGGTGGATGAAAGCGATGCTGGGGAAGGGGACACCGGCCCCTTAAGAGCGTTGACCGTACGGCTCAATCCCAAGGAATTGGGGCAGTACGAGACGCTTTAGAGCGACTTAGCTGGGCGTTTCGTTCCGCTTTACCCGCCGCCACAGCTGCTCTTGCTCATCGAGCGACAGCTCAGCAAATGCGCCTTCGCTGAGCGCCTCCATGCTGCGAAACCGCCGCTCAAACTTGGCATTGGCCGCTCGCAAGGCATCTTCGGCGCTGATCCCATGCGCGCGGACGTAATTCACCGCCGCGAACAGCAGATCACCAGCTTCTTCGGCCTTGTGAATATCGGAGGATGCAGCCTCAAGCTCTTGCATTTCCTCGTTTACCTTCGCCGCAGGTCCAGCGGTGTCTGGCCAGTCAAAACCAGTGCGCGCGGCGCGTTTTTGCAGCTTTTGCGCCCGCATCAGCGCTGGCAGCGCCAAAGCAACGCCGTCCATTGCGCTCATTTCGCCTCTTTCGCTGCGTTCGGCTTCTTTCAGGTTCTCCCAGCGGGTTTCGCCCATAGTACCGGTTTCACCGCCAAAAATGTGCGGATGGCGGGCCTCCATCTTGTCGGAAATGGACCGGGCGACGTCCTCAAAGGCAAACTCGCCGTCTTCCTCCGCCATGCGCGCATGAAACACGACCTGAAGCAGCAAATCGCCAAGTTCACCGCGCAGCTCGTCCATGTCCGCACGCTCAATTGCATCGGCAACTTCGTAAGCTTCCTCAATCGTGTACGGCGCGATTGTCTTGAAGGTTTGCGCGACATCCCATTCACAGCCAGTCTTTGGATCGCGTAGCCGCGCCATAATACCAAGCAATCGGTCAATTTGGCTGGATGGGGGAGTATCGCTCATGGGACCCGCTATTTCGTAATGTAAGATTGATAATATATATTATGTTAAATTAAAGAATGCTTGCCAGCGCCCTCTGATGCCCCTCAACCTCGGATTAGACTCACCAACAGAAACGCTCCACCAAAGATCGCGACCCACGTCAGCGCCTGCTGCGCCGCCTTACCCCAGTCCTTTTGGTAAGACGCATAAGCGCTGCCAACCAAGACCAGCCAACCGATCGCCAAAACAATCTGTAGAAACGCCATTTCACTCATGCGACAAGCTCCAATCCATCATAGCCGACCACCACATGATCCGGCGTCTCATCAACCAGCGTCTGATAATCCATGCTCTTATCAAGATGGCTCAGCACCAATTTCTTTGCGCCACAACGCTCGGCCAGCTCCAATGCCATCGCCAGATTGGCATGCGTTGGATGCGGATCGCGCCGCAAACAATCACTCACCAGGATATCGACGTCCTCATAAAGCTCAACCATCTCTTCGGAGATCGCGCTAAAGTCCGTTGCGTAAGCGATTGATTTACCGTCTGCTTCGAACCGGTAACCAGTGGTTTCACCAGGCCCGTGCTCCATCTGGCACCATTCCACGCCAAAACCCGCCGCCATTCGGATGTTATCCAGCGTTTCCAGCTTCGCGATGGTTGGATAACCTTCTTGCCCAGCAAACACATAGCCAAAGCGTTGGCGCAACTGCCGCGCGGTGTCTTCACCGGCAAAGCCCGGTATCGGCGCGGCCCGGCCATAGCGCATCACACGCAGATCATCGATCCCGTGACAGTGATCGGCATGATCGTGGGTCCAGAACACCGCATCGACCTTGCCGATCTTGTTCGCCAGCAATTGCGCACGCAAATCTGTCGAAGTGTCGACCAGCACGCGCGAACCATCATTGCTCTCAACCACAATCGAGACACGGGTGCGGCGGTTTCTCGGCTCATTCGGGTCGCAATCGCCCCAATCATCGCCAATTCGCGGAACACCAGTCGAGGTGCCCGATCCGAGCATGATGACCTTCACAGCGCCGCCTTGCTGAACAATTGTTTGAAATTCGCGGTGGTTTGCGCCGCCAATTCTGAGAGCTCTTGACCTCTCAGCTCCGCCACAAATCGAGCGGTATCGGCGACAAAGGCTGGCTCGCATGGGCGTCCACGATGCGGCACTGGCGCCAGAAATGGGCTGTCTGTTTCAACCAGCAAGCGGTCCGACGGCACATCCTTAACCACGGCCTGTAACTCTTTGGCGTTCTTGAATGTTACGATGCCGGAGATCGAGATCGACAGGCCCAGATCGAGCACCTTCTGCCCAAACTCCGCCGAGGCTGTGAAGCAATGAATGAGCGCCGGAAACGCGCCATTCTCCATCTCATCCGCGAGGATTTCCAACGTATCTTCTTCTGCATCGCGAGTGTGAATGATCACCGGCAACTGAACCTCGCGCGCGACATCGATATGCATGCGGAACAGGCGCTTTTGCGTCTCGCGGTCGGAATGCTCGTAATAGTAATCGAGGCCCGTTTCCCCGATGCCGATGACATCGGGGTTGTCCGTCGCGGCGAGTAATTCTGCGCGGGTTAGATCACCATGTTTGTCCGCCTCGTGCGGATGGATACCGACGCTCGCGAATACGTCCGCCTCACGATTGGCGGTACCAACCACCTGACCCCATTCGCTTTTTTTGGTCGAAATGTTGAGAAATGCGCCAATTCCGGCGCCGCGCGCACGCTCCAGTACGCCCTGCTGGTCCTCAATCACGCCCTTATATTCAAGGTGGCAATGGCTATCGACGAGCATTATTCGGCCCCCTCACCCTCTGGCAGTTCGAGCCGCGGGAAGATCGGCGTGGGCTTGCCCAGGGTAAAGCCGCTTTCAACAAGGCGCGCATACCACTGTGCATCGCTCAGGTTTGCATAGGCGCGCTCATCCGCTGGAATACCCAGCTGATCGAGTAGCGCAGCGGCCTTTTCCGGGACGACAGGTTGGATCGCAATGCCCAGATCGCGCAGCGCCATGAACAATGTGAGCAGCACGGCCTTCATCCGCTCTGGGTCCGTCTTGCGCAAAGTCCATGGTGCTTGGTCATCAACATATTGATTGCAGGCGTAAACTGCCTTGATCCACTCTTCGATGCCGACCGAGAACGCGAGATCGTGGAACGCATTTGGCAAGCCATCCGTGGCCGCTGCCCTCACCTGCGACAGCAGCGCCTCATCAACGTCCGTAAGAGCGATATTCTCCAGCACGCCATCCATATTCTTGGCAATCATGGACAAGGTGCGCTGCGCCAAATTGCCGAAGGAATTGGCGAGTTCCGCGTTGGCGCGGTTTACAATCGCCTCGGGTGAATAGCTGCCATCCTGGCCAAAGGCGACCTCGCGCAGCAGGAAATAGCGCAGCGGCTCCACCCCAAAAGTCTCTGCCAATTCAATCGGATCGACGACGTTCCCAGCACTCTTGCTCATCTTCTCGCCGCCGCGAGCCAGCAAGAACCCGTGGCCAAACACCCGCTTAGGGGTCGGCAGGTCAGCGCTCATCAGGAACGCAGGCCAATAGATCGTGTGGAAGCGCACGATATCCTTGCCGATCAGGTGCAGATCGGCGGGCCAGTACTTCGCATAATCGCCGATCTTATCCGGATAGCCGAGCCCGGTGAGATAGTTGGTGAGCGCATCGACCCAGACATACATCACATGATTGTCTGAACCGGGCACTTTCACGCCCCAATCAAAGCTCGTGCGGCTGACCGAGAGATCGCGCAGGCCGCCTTCGACAAAGGCGATCATTTCATTGCGCCGGCTCGCAGGCTCTAAAAAGCCCGGTGTACGCAGCAGATCAAGCAGTTGGTCCTGATATTTCGACAGGCGGAAAAACCAGCTTTCCTCAACCGTCCATTCGACGGCAGTGCCTTGGGGGGACAGCTTTTCGCCCCCCTCGCCCTCTTTCAACTCGCTTTCGTCGTAATAGGCCTCGTCGCGGACCGAATACCATCCTTCATAGCGGTCGAGGTAAAGGTCGCCCTTGGCCTCCATCGCCTGCCAAATGGCTTGGCTCGCGCGGTGATGATCGTCTTCAACCGTGCGGATAAAGCGATCATATTTCACATTCAGCGCGTCGCACATGTCCTGGAAATAGCCGGACATTTCATCCGCAAGCTCGCGCGCAGTGCGGCCTTGTTCCTCGGCTTTGCGCGCCATTTTGAGGCCATGCTCGTCCGTGCCCGTTTGGAACCGCACATCGCGCCCCTGCAGGCGCTGGAAACGCGCGATTACATCGGCAGCAATCGCCTCATAGGCATGGCCGATATGCGGCCGCCCATTGGGGTAGCTGATCGCGGTGGTGACGTAGAACGGATCGGTGTTTTGAGGTTCAGACATTGGGGCGTGCGCTAGCGCCGGAGGCAGAGACAAGCAAGGTTCCGATCTCCATCGCCAGCAGGCCGGCATCATAGTTGAAGGTCGGCGCTTGTCCCGCGAGCGCGACGAGCTCTCCATGCGCATCGATCAGAGCCAAGCGCTGAGCCGGATCGGCGGTGCGTGCCGCTTGCGCGGTGATGGCCTGCGCCAACTCAAGCACCGCTTGCAATCGTTCGCGGTCTGGGCGGCCACCAATCAAGCGCGCAAGCTCACCCCGCCCCGTAAACTGCGGATCGCCTTCACGCAGCAAACCGCCAATGCTGGCCGCGATCGGTGCGAGGTCTTGGTCCATAAAACGCAATGCTGCGCCGTAGGAGCCGCCACTGGCGAGCCTCGCCGCCTCCAATGCCGCCGGATTGGTCTCTCCCGATTGCTGGCTAAGCACTTCCTCCATCTGGCGAGCGTTGAGCACTGGAAAGCGCATAATGCGGCAGCGCGAACGGATCGTCGGCAAAAGGCGCGATGGACGGTGCGTAACGAGTAGGAAAAACGTGCCCTGCGGCGGTTCCTCGAGGCTCTTGAGCAGAGCGTTGGAAGCCGAGGTCTCCATATCATCGGCCGGATCAACGATGATTACGCGCCGGGATCCCAATGTTGGCCGAGTGTTCAGCCGCTTTTGCATAGCGCGGATCTGCGCGACAGAGATGTTGCGCTTGGTCTGGTAAGGCTTGCCCTCCTCGCGCTTCTTCTCTTCCTTATCGTCCTTGGGCAGATGGGTGAGCGTGATGATATCAGGATGCTCACCGGTAGGCTGCGGTACGCCCGTTTCATCGACGAGCTCGCGCGCAGCGGCCAATGCGAAGTCATGTTTGCCAAGCCCGCTTTTTCCCGCAAGCAGCCAGCCATGGTGCATCCGCTCGCTGGTCAAGGCATCGCGCCATTGCCGCCACGGGCCATCATGATTGGGCCAATTCATGCAGAAGCGCTCAGCAATGGCTGAAGAGCCGCGAGGACACGGGTTTGAACGTCTTCGGGTGAGCCGTCGCCGTCGATCACTGCAAATCCGCTGGGGTCGCTTACCGCGAGAGCGCGAAACGCGTCTGCCACAGCGCGGTGATAGTCGCGGCTGCGGCCACCAATCGCGTCGCTTGCATTGCCGTCCCGCTCAGCCAGACGTTCCAACATGCGCGCCTCGTCAATTTCAACCAGGATGGTGAGGTCGGGGCGCAAACCGTCGCTGCCGATTTGGTGGAGTTCTTGCACCGCCTCATCGCCGACATGCCCTGCCCCGCCCTGATAGGCGCGGCTTGAATCGACAAATCGGTCGCAGATAACCCATGCGCCGCGCTCCACCGCTGGGCGGATTACACGGGCGACATGATCAGCGCGAGCCGCAGCGAACAACAGCGCCTCCGCCTCAGCGCCCCAGCCCTCTCCAGGTGGATCGAGCAGCAGATTGCGGATGGCCTCTGCCCCCGACGTACCGCCCGGTTCGCGGGTTAGGACCGCTTCGATCCCGCGCGCCTCCAAGGTTTCGGCGAGCATTCCCGCTTGTGTCGATTTACCCGCTCCTTCACCGCCTTCAAAGGCTATGAAACGGCCGTTTCCAACACCGACGCTCATGGCAACCACCCCGTTAACCCATTGATCAACCGATCAAACACGCCAGCCTTGGCCACGTCCTCTTTGGCTAGCAACGGCACATTGGCAGGCTCCATGCCTTCGACCGAAATCAGCAGGTTCGCCACCTGTTCACCAGCGGCGATGGGCGCGCGCAGCGGCCCGTCATAGGTAATCGCCACCGAGACCTCTGGCGATTGACCTTTCGGTACGTTCACGAACACTGGACCGTCCGTGACCAGTGCGACCCGGCGGCTTGTGCCATTTTGCACCCGCGCAAATCCGACCTGCTTATCGCCGCCAACGACGCGGCGGCTGTCGAACGCGGAAAAACCCCATTCGAGATAGCTCTTGGCTAGCCGCGCCCGCCCGCTTTGGCTGCTGACCCCGCCAATCACCATTACGAGCCGCTGACCATCACGTTTGGCTGTGCCAAGAAAGCCAAAGCCGGATTCGTTGGTGTAGCCGGTCTTGATCCCGTCCCCGCCTTCAAACGACCCGACCAGCGGATCGCGATTGCTTTGCGTTATGCCATTATAGGTAAACTGCCCGCGCCCAATGAAATGCGCGTATTTCTGCGGATGCTGCGATGTCAGCGCCGCGCCAAGTGTCACCAGATCACGCGCTGTCGTGAAGGTCTTGCCCTCGTCCGGCCAGCCATTGGGCGTGCCAAAGCGGCTGTTCGTCATCCCGATCGACAGCGCTTTTTCATTCATCAACATCGTCCAGGCGGCAACCGATCCCGCGTGCCCCTCTGCCAATACGATGGAGCCATCATTGGCCGAGACCGTCGTGACCCCGGTCAACAATTCATCGACCCGAATGCGCGCATCAGCGGGCAGCCACATGGTCGAACCCTTACCGTTCCACTCACGCCAAGTCTCTGGGCGAATGGTGAAAACCTCAGCGGGCCGGAGCACGCCCTCCTCCATCAGTTCAAAGGCAAGAAAAGTGGTCATCGCCTTGGTCATAGATGCGGGAACAAAGCGGCGGTTTTCGTCGCGCGCATGGAGGACTTGCCCGCTGGTGACATCTACCAACAGCGCTATTGGCGCTTCGCTGTCGGTTGGAACCGCAGGTAAAGGCGCGCCTTGCCCGAACACAGCGCTCGGAGCGCATAGCACGGCTAGAAAAGCCGCCGCGATCCGGGCTTTAGCTTGCAAATTTGAGACGCTGACACTCACCAGCGCAGCTATAACCACAGCCTTTCGCCTTGGCGAGACGCCGCGCGGTTTAGTTCACGATCTCGTCAGCCAGCAGCCCAACGCTCATCGCGTAATAATTGGAACAATTGTACTCTAGGATTACGCGGTAATTGCTGGTGAGTAGCCATGCGGGCCGTCCTGGGCCATCGGGTTGGAACAGCGAGGCGAGCGTATCATCCGCCAGCGGACGCTGAGGCTGAACGCCCAGCTCGCGCCATTCGCGCACCGTCTTCCACTGGCTATGACGTTCATGGACACGCGGGCAAACCGGCGCGCGCAGTTTCGTCTTATAGGCATCGACGTTGAAACCACTCGGCACGCGCGCACGCACGCCCCATGGCTGACCGGTGCGCCATCCGGCGTCTTTGAAATAATTTGCAATCGAGGCAAACGTGTCGGCGCGGTTAGAGAAGATATTCGCCCGGCCATCGCCGTCGCCATCCTCTGCAAGGCGTAGATAGACCGAAGGCAAGAACTGCGGATTGCCAAAGGCCCCGGCATAGCTGCCGACCAATTGCTGCCGTGAATAGCCTTTATCGGCGACCTTCATCAGCGCGACCCATTCGCCAGAGAAGAGTTCGCGGCGGCGCCCTTCCCATGCGAGCGTCGCAAGGCTGCGCGAGAGGTCAAAATTGCCGCGGATCCGGCCATAGCTGGTTTCATGCCCGAAAATCGCGACCATGATTTGCGCTGGCACGCCATACTCCGCCTCAATCCGGCGCAGGGTTGTGCGATTTTCGCCAAACACGCGCCGTCCCCCGGCAATGCGGGTCGGGTTTACATGCTTTGAAATATAGGGTGCGAGCGCTGGATAGCCGCGCCGTGTCGGGCTGCCTGGTTGTCCGAGATCAAGCCGGATCACCCGGTCATTGGGCGTCAAGCCGCCCGTCATGCGCCGGATCGTCGCCTCGCTTACACCTTCTGCCCGCGCGCGCGCTTTTAGCGTTTCCATATAGGCCCCGAAGGACTGGGTCGCAGAGCTGCTCTGCTGCGCGGTGGCGGGGGTAGACGCCGAAGAGGTGCCGAGGGCCGCCATGAAAGCGGCGGCGGTGATCGCGAGTTTGTTCAAAGCCATGATCGAGTTATTCTCACAGCCAACATGAATTGCCAATTATCGAATGCGATCTAATCGACAGACTTCACGAAAAAATGCGCCAGACGCCGTTTAGAACGCGTGTTTCGACGTTTTAGTGTTTTTGGCTGACCTTTATGGGTGACAACAGCGAATTCAGTCGCTAGCGAGCATCCCCGCGCGGACAGTTGGCAGAGTGGTCGAATGCACCGGTCTTGAAAACCGGCAAGGGTGCAAGCCCTTCCAGGGTTCGAATCCCTGACTGTCCGCCATTTAAAAGGCTCCACTTTTGTGGGGCCTTTTAACGTTTAGAGGCTGGCTCTAAAAATGCAGTGCGCGGCCATAGGCATCGAGCACGCTTTCGTGCATCATTTCGGACAAGGTCGGATGCGGGAAGACCGTCTGCATCAGCTCCTGCTCGGTCGTCTCCAAGGTCTTGCCCACGTTGTAACCCTGGATCAGCTCAGTCACTTCTGCACCGATCATATGCGCGCCCAGCAGCTCGCCTGTGCCCGCATCAAACACGGTTTTGATGAAACCTTCCGCTTCGCCCAGCGCGATGGCTTTGCCATTGCCGATAAAGGGGAAATTGCCGACGCGAACCTTATGTCCCGCCTCCTTCGCCGCCGCCTCAGTCATACCGACGCTGGCGATCTGTGGGTGGCAATAGGTGCAGCCCGGAATGTTGCTGCGATCAAGCGGGTGCGGGTGAACATCCGAATTGCCCAGCTCTTGAGCAATGGCCTCAGCGCAGCTCACGCCCTCGTGGCTGGCCTTATGCGCCAGCCATGGGCCAGGGGTGCAATCACCAATCGCCCAAAGACCCTTAGATTTGGTGCGGCCAAACGGATCGATCTGAATGAAGCCGCGGTCCATTTCCGCCAGCTTCTCCAGCCCGATATTCTCCGTATTGGGCTGAATTCCGATGGCGGTGATCACATGACTGAATTCGGTGGTCGATGCTTTGCCAGCCTTGTCCTTGATTGTCGCAGTGACGCCTTTGGCGCCGACCTTCAATTCATCGACCCCGGCGCTGGTCATCACTTTGACACCTTGTTTGGTGAGCGACTTTTCGAGGAAAGTGGAGACATCAGCATCCTCCACCGGCACGATCCGATCAAGCATTTCGACCACAGTCACATCCGCGCCCATATCGTTGTAAAAGCTCGCAAATTCGATCCCGATGGCGCCCGATCCAATCACCAGCAGCTTGCTCGGCATTTCGGGTGGAGTCATTGCGTGACGATAGGTCCACACGCGCTTCCCATCAGCCGGTGCAAACGGCAGGTCACGCGCCCGCGCGCCGGTGGCTACGATCACGTGCTTGGCAGAGAGCTTCTCTTCGCCCTTATCGCCCTTCACCGTGAGGCTGGTCGCCCCGGTCAACTTGCCCTCGCCCATATGGACGGTGATCTTGTTCTTTTTCATCAGGTGGCCAATGCCCTGATTGAGCTGCTTTGCGACGCCGCGGCTGCGCTTCACCACAGCCTCCAGATCGGCCTCAATACCTTGCGCCTTCAGGCCGTAATCGCCAGCATTCTGCATGTAGTGGAATATCTCGGCCGAGCGCAGCAACGCTTTGGTCGGGATACAGCCCCAATTGAGGCAGATGCCGCCGAGGTTCTCACGCTCAACAATCGCCGTTTTGAGGCCCAGCTGCGCGCAGCGGATCGCCGCCACATAGCCGCCGGGGCCAGAGCCAAGAACTATCACGTCGTAGGAAGCACTCATACCACCAGCCCCATTGGATTCTCGATCAGGCTTTGGAACTGAGCCAGCAATTTCGCCCCGTCCACGCCGTCAATGGCGCGGTGATCAAAGCTGCCCGTCACAGTCATCACAGTCGCAATACCAAGCGCGCCGTCAACAACCGCAGGTCGCTGTTCGCCCGCACCAACAGCCAGGATCATGCCCTGCGGCGGGTTGATTACGGCATCAAAATGCTTCGTACCGAACATGCCAAGGTTGGAGAGCGAGGCTGTGCCGCCCTGATATTCATGTGGCATCAGCTTGCCATCGCGCGCCTTGCCTGCCAGCTCCTTCATCTCGGTGGAGATTTCGGCGAGCCCCTTGCGCCCGGCATCGCGGATCACCGGCGTGATCAAACCGGAAGGCGCAGCCACCGCAACAGAAATATCCTGACGGCTGTATTCGTGCATGACATCGCCCTGGAAGCTGACATTGCATTGCGGCTCGCGTTGTAGCGAGCGCGCCAGCGCTTTGATGATCAGATCGTTGACGGAGAGTTTCACTCCATCCGCCTCAAGCGATGCGTTGAGCTCTTTACGCAGTTTCACAAGGGCATCGAGCTGAACATCGACGGTCAGATAGATATGCGGGATTTGCTGCTTCGCCTCGGTCAGACGGCGAGCAATGACCTTGCGAACATTGTTGAGCTTCGCCTCAGTGTAGGGCGCGCCGCCATCTTCCGGTGCCATGGACGGCGTGGGAGCCGCCGCCGGTGCAGCCGCGCTTGCCGCGGGCGCCGCGGTGGCACTGGAACCTTCAACATCTGCTTTCACGATCCGGCCATTGGGGCCAGAGCCGGTGATCTGCGAGAGGTCCACACCCTTTTGCTCAGCAATACGCTTTGCCAGAGGAGAGGCGACAATCCGCCCTTCCGATGATGATGGTGCAGATTTTGGTGCAGGTGCAGGTGCAGGCGCTGGTGCCGGAGCCGCAGCAGGCGCCTCAGTAGCTGGCTCGGGCTCTGCCGTAGCGCTAGGCGCAGGCGCAGCACTTGGTGCGCTCACATCGCCAATATCTTCGCCCTCTTCCGCCAGCATCGCGATGACTGTGCCGACTGCAACGTTCTCGCTGCCTTCCTCGACCAGAATTGCAGCAATCGTCCCTTCATCGACGACTTCAAATTCCATCGTCGCTTTATCGGTCTCAATCTCGGCCATGATCTCGCCAGAGTTCACAGTGTCGCCGACCTTCACCAACCATTTGGCAAGCGTCCCCTCCTCCATTGTTGGAGAGAGAGCGGGCATCTTGATTTCTACGGCCATGGAGCGGTCAAATCCTCGTCGCTGGTGTTGTTTTGCCCGTGTGACGAATTCAGCCGCTTCGGGCAAGGCCTTGCATACGAAACCATTTGAAAGGATAGCTGCCTTAAGGGGAGCGAAGAATATGCGTACATTCCTGGTTGTGATGGACGAAAGCGAAGAGGCGCGGGCCGCATTGCGATATGCCGCGCGGCGCGCTGTCGCTGTGAAAGGCGCGGTGCACATCCTGGCGCTGGTCGCGCAGCAAAACGTTAGCGCATTTGGCGCGGTGCAGGACACCATTGAGCAGGAGGCGCATGACCGGGCAGAAATGCTGGCCAATGGGATCGGCGGAAATCTGCTGGCGGAAAGCGGAATCATGCCGACGATCTCGGTCAAGGTTGGCAACAACCAGTCAATCGTCAGCGATTTTTTGAAAAACCATAAGGAAGTCGCTGCACTGGTGCTGGGCGCGGCGAGCGGCAATCCAGGCCCGCTGGTCACGCACTTTTCAGCGCATGCGGGCGATCTGCCCTGCCCGCTCTATGTCATCCCGAACGATTACGACGAAACCAGCAGCGATCACGAAGCGTGATGGCGGACTAGCGCAGGTTTACCGCGCCTATTTGCGCCGCCCCTGATGGCGGATATCACCAGGGCGACCGCGTTTGCCAGCGGTGTATTTCCCCTTTTTCGGTGGACCCTTTTTATAACTCGGCTTGCCCCGGCGCGGCGGCGGCCGGTTCCCGCGCGGCTCAATCGCTTGACCATCGGCATCCACAGGCACGAATTTCAGCGCCCCAGTCAGCGCATTCGCCTCCGCCAGTTGTAGCGTCAACTTGTCACCGGGCGAATAGCTGGTGCCGCTGTCCTCACCCACCAGAGATTGCGCCGCTTCTTCATAGCGGAAGTGTTCTGCGCCCAAAGTGGAAACGGGCACCAGACCATCACCGCCAAGGCCGACGATTGTGGCAAAGAAGCCAAAGCCCTGAACGCCTGTAATGCGGGTTTCAAAGTTCTCGCCAACTCTGCCGGATAGCCAAGCGGCGACATAGCGATCAATTGTATCGCGTTCCGCCTCCATCGCCCTGCGCTCTGTCTGGCTGATCGCATCGGTGATCTGTTGCAGATTATCGCGGTCGCGCTCTGACAGCCCGCTTTTTTCCGGCAAAGACACCTTTGGCTTCGGCTGTTCCAACTTATACGCATCCACCAAAGCGCGGTGCACTAGCAGATCGGCATAGCGGCGAATGGGCGATGTGAAATGCGCGTAAGACCCGAGCGCCAGGCCAAAGTGCCCCGAATTGGCCGGGCCGTAATAGGCCTGCATCTGAGTGCGCAGGACGGCCTCCATCACTTGCGCCTTTTCGTCCTCGTCGTTCACATCCTTAAGCATGCGGTTGAACAAGCTCGGCGTGATCACCTGACCCAGCGCGAGCTTTTGTCCGAACGTCTCCAGATAATCGCGCAGCGCGATCAGTTTTTCCCGGCTTGGCGTCTCATGCACGCGGTAAACCACAGGAGAGGTCTTCGCCTCCAGCGCCTGAGCCGCAGCGACATTGGCCGCAATCATAAAATCTTCGACCACGCGGTGGGCATCGAGCCGCTCACGCACAGCGATCTCTTCGATCTGACCTTGCTCATTGAGCACTACCCGCCGCTCTGGCAGGTCAAGATCCAGTGGATCACGCGCAGCGCGCGCGGCGGCGAGCGCCTTCCATGCGCCCCACAGATTGACGAGAAAGTCCGGCGTGTTGTCGCCGTCCACCGCCGCCTGCGCATCTTCATAGGCGATATTGTGATGGATGCGGACAATCGCGCGGGTGAAGCGATGGCTGGTGATTTTGCCCTTGGAATTGATCCGAAGATGGCACGCCATGGCCGCACGATCTTCTCCTTCGCGCAGGGAACAGACATCGGCGCTCAAAATCTCTGGCAGCATCGGCACCACCCGGTCCGGGAAGTAGACCGAATTGCCGCGCTTTCGCGCTTCTTTGTCGAGCGCGCTGCCCGGGCGGACATAATAGGATACGTCAGCAATCGCGACGAGCGCCTTGAAACCGCCCTCACCGTCCGGTTCCGCCCAGATGGCATCATCATGATCGCGCGCATCGGCGGGATCGATTGCTACGATGGGTAGATCACGCAGGTCTTCGCGCTTTTCCTCTGACAAATTCAGCTCAGTCGCGGTTTGCGCCTCTGCCAATGTCTCTTCTGGGAAGGTTTGCGGGATGCCGTGCTTGGCAATCGCGATCAGGCTGAAGCTCTTGGGAGCCAATGGATCGCCGATCACCTCAACAACTTTGACACCTGCTCGTTCAGAGCGGCCCACCCGCTCACACAGGACCAACTGCCCCTCTTCCGCTTCGCCTACATCGGCGATGGGAGAGGAATTGCGGATGCGTTTGTCGACCGGCGCCAACCAAGCCTTGCCGCGCCCATCGAGTTCCACCACGCCGAGCAGACCTTCGCTGCGCGCGGGCAATTTCTTCATCGGATGGGCAATCCATCCAGCATCGGTTTCTTCGGTGCGGGACAGCACCCGGTCGCCGCGTTTGAGCGCAGGCATGCCTTTGACACCGCGCCCACCCTTCATCTCTTTGACCGTCAAACGCGGCGGCTTATCCGGCGCATCAGCGGCCCAATTCTCCGGGACCGCAATCGCTTCGCCGTCTTCGATGTCGACGACCTTCAGCACCGTGACTTTCGGCACGCCGCCCATCCGGTGATAAGCTGTCTTCTTGCCGTCGATCAGGCCTTCTTCGGCCATATCCTTGAGCAGCCGCTTAAGCGCGATCTTCTCCTGCCCTTTCAGGCCAAACGCTTTTGCGATCTCCCGCTTGCCTGTGGGGCCGTGGGCAGTCTGAATAAACTCCAGCACCTGCTTCGCACTCGGCAGGCCTGCGGGGCGATTCATTTGTCTTTTGGCCATGAGAATTCCGTTCGTGCTGAGCCTGTCGACGTACAAACACTTGACTGGGCTCGCCCTTTGACAAGCTCAGGACGAGCGGTCTCTAATCGTTATCGGCAGCTTTCGCCACCGGCGCGAACGCGCCGCCGGGGACTGCGCTGGAAACGGGTGAGCAATAGCTGCCCGTGCACGCGGCCACGCCTAGCAGCCAGTCATCACCGCGCAGAGGAACGGCAAGCTCAATCTTGGAGGCACCAGTTGCCGGGATAGCGCTGCGAATGTCCTCACCCTTGGTCCCGCCGGGCAGTACGCCACGCCAATAGGATTCGTCGGTGCGGCGAGCCTTGATCACATAACGATCCGCGCCCGGCACAGCGTCCCATTCCAGCGCCGTATCCACCCGCACCGCCGCATCGGCGGTGACCGCTGGCGGCATCGGCGCCTTTGCCAGACGGTGAAGTGCGCGCACATTAAACTGCGAAGAGCGGGTCAGATAATCAAAGTCGATCTCGTCAACCGTATCACCATATTTGATGCCGTTCTCGGTGCGCAAGTCCTGATGCTGATGCTCATAATCTTCGACAGAGACCGCAATGCGGATCGCTGGATAGCCCTTATCGAGAAACGGGATTTGATCCCCGCCCCGGCCCATACGGTCTGTCCGCCAGATCTGTCGCACTTGCATGCCGTCAGGATTGGCCTGAGCGAGATCACCGAGCCAACGGGCGAGATTGCGCCCCGGCATATCGTTCTCACCGCCAAAACGGCGCTGTCTTGCACGCAGCTGCTCAGTGGAATCGGCGCGTGGTCCTTCGGAGAATACGCGCACATGTTTCGCGTCGCACACTCCGTCTGACCCGCAAGAATTGCCGATCATATCGTTGTTGAGCACGGCCTTCACGGTCATGCCTTGCTCTTCCACCCAATCGGCGAGGATCCGCGCGCCATAGAGGCCTTGCTCCTCACCGGTCAGTAGCGCGTAAATAATGGTCGAGGTATATTGCTGCTTGGACAGGATACGGGAGGCTTCCAGGATCATCACGCTGCCAGAGCCATCGTCATTCGCGCCCGGCGCATCGTCAGTGCCATTGAGCGGATCGGTGACCCGGCTGTCGTAATGCCCCTGCACGATGATTACTTCATTGGGGCGTTCCGTCCCGCGCTGAATCGCAACCGCATTTCGCACCAAGGTTGGTTGAGGGATGCGCCGCCCATCGGACTCGATAACACGCTCAACCGATTGAACCTCCAGGCAGTCATCGCAGCCCGTCCCAATCCGGCGAAACTCATCCAGAGCCCAATTGACCGCCGCGCCTATTCCGCGCTTCGGATCGGTTTGGGACGACAATGTGTGCCGCGTGCCGAAAGAGACGATTTTGTCCATATCGGCGCGCAGGCGCTGTTCGGAAACCTGAGCAGCGAGACTGTCGTCAGTCGCGGCCGGAACATGGTCATCAGCGGCCAGTGGCGCAGCAACTAGCGAGGCGAGAATAGCGAGTTTTTTGATCATGCCGCAATGTTTGCCGCGACATGCGAGCGCGCGCAAGCTCTAGTAAGCGCGCGCCACCAGAATTCGCTCGACCGCAGGTTCCCCTGTGAAGATGCAGGTACCGTCTGCTGCATCGCTGCCGCGCGGGACATTGCGAAAGGTGAGTTTGTGCTCTTTCAAGCGCTCGACTACTTTTTCCAAAGCGTCCCCACTTGGCTTTGACCATTGCACCTCGACCCAACCCGGATATTTTCCTCCGTGGGCAAAGTGGCTGGCAACGTCAGCCCAATCGTTGATCCCGCGAGTGATATTCGCATCGCGCCGCTCGCGCGCCTTGTTAAAGAGGTTAGCCTGAATGTCTTCCAGCATCGCGCCAATCTGGCCCGCGACATCATCGCGTTTCGGCGCAGCAAAGGCGACCTTGCCATTCTCTGGGTTCCACATTTTGTCGCGGCGCAGCAGGCTGACCACGCCCGCCTCCATATCACGTCCGCCGACCTCGATGATAACCGGCGCGCCTTTGCGCACCCAATCCCAGCGCTTGGCGGTTGCTTTGCCAGGCGCAGTGTCGAGCCAGATTCGTGTCTTCTCACCCAGCGCACTTTGAGCGGTCAGCTGGCCATAGAGCTCACGGCAATATTGGAGCAACGCCTCATCCTCTGGCTTGTCGCGCAACATCGGCAGGATGATCACTTGATGCGGCGCAATCGCGGGCGGCACACGCAGGCCATCATCGTCTCCGTGCGTCATAATCACCCCGCCAACCATACGGGTCGAAACGCCCCAGCTGGTGGTGTGGCAATATTGCTGAGTGCCCTCACGATCTTGAAACTGGATATTCGCAGCTTCTGCAAAATTGGTACCGAGATAATGCGACGTGCCCGCTTGCAGGGCTTTGCCGTCCTGCATCATCGCCTCGATCGACCAGGTCTCTACCGCTCCGGGGAAACGCTCGTTCTCCGGCTTCTCGCCAGCGATCACCGGCATAGCCAGATCTTCCTCAGCACAGGCGCGGTACATTTCCAGCGCGCGGTGCGTTTCCTCTTTGGCTTGCTCCTGATTTTCGTGCGCAGTGTGCCCCTCCTGCCAGAGAAATTCGCTGGTGCGCAGGAACATCCGCGTGCGCATTTCCCAGCGCACAACGTTGGCCCATTGGTTTGTGAGTAGTGGCAGGTTGCGCCAGCTTTGGATCCAGCGCGCCATCGCATCGCCAAAGATCGTCTCTGAGGTTGGCCGAACCACCAGCGGCTCTTCCAATTTCGCCTCAGGATCGGGTACCAATCCGCCCTCACCATCGGCGATCAAACGGTGGTGCGTGACAACCGCCATTTCCTTGGCAAAGCCGTCAACATGCTCCGCCTCACGCTCGAAGTTCTTGAGCGGGATAAACAGCGGGAAATAACAGTTTTGCACGCCAGCGGCTTTGATCCGATCATCGAGAAGACGCTGTATACGCTCCCAAATGCCGTAACCCCATGGCTTGATCACCATGCAGCCGCGCACTCCGGATTCCTCGGCCAAATCAGCCTCCGCAATGACGGTTTGATACCATTTGGCGAAGTCGTCTTCGCGCTTCACATTCAGAGCATGGCGGATGTTAGACACGGCGGGTCTCTCTCAAAATCTTAGAGCGGGTATTTGGTTGATCGAGCGGTAGCGCTAGGCCCGCTGCGCGCAATTCGCAAATGGTCGCAGGGCTATTTGCTCAACTCATCAAGTTTCTTTTGCATCGCTGCCATTTGTTCGCGCAGTGCATCAATCTCACCATTGCTGCTTGCACCAGATGCCGCGCCTGTGGCGGCTTTCGGCGCGGCGGACTTGCGCTTGTTTGCAACGCCCGGAATTAGAACATCAGCCGCAGCACGCATCATAGCCATATTGGTTTCGTGGATGGCCGAAATCGGATTGTTCGACATGCCTTTCTCAAAGGCTTCGCGAATCTTGGTTTGGTTATCACGAAAATTGGCCATGCTAGCCTCAAGGTAAGACGGCACCATCGCCTGCATGGAATTGCCGTACATGCCAATCAGTTGGCGCAGGAAACTCACCGGCAGCATCTGCTCGCCATTGGCCTCTTCATCCATGATGATCTGGGTCAGAATCGAGTGCGTTATGTCATCGCCCGACTTTGCATCAAGCACCTGAAATTCAACATTGTCGCGGACCATTCCAGCAAGATCATCGAGCGTAATATAGCTTGATGAACTGGTGTTGTAGAGCCGCCGATTGGCGTATTTCTTGATGATGATCGCATCACCCGCTTCGCCAGTCTTGCGTGAACCTGATTTTGCGGCTTTGGACTTGCCTGCCATTATTTGGATCCCATGAATTTTGCGTTGCAGCGCGCTTAGCATCTGCACAATGTGCAGCGCAACATGAACGTTTCTAGGATCCGAAACGTTGTCCCAGAATGGTCAGCAATTCATACTGTGAAAGGCCGCTTTGCTGCGCAGCATTTTGCAGTTCATATGGCACAGACAGCCAGTCGCCCTCGCGCAGGCTTGGTGCCCCGCAGAGGTCAACCACCACCATATCCATCGAGACTTTCCCGAGCAGCGGCAGAGGCGTTTCAGCGTGCGACAAATGCGCACCGCTGCGGCCATCCACATTGCCCCAACTGCGCAGGAAGCCATCGGCATAACCCAGCGAGACGGTGCCCACCCGCATATCACGGGACGCGATGAATTCGCCATTATAGCCAACGGCATCACCCACCTTTAACTCGCGCGTCTGGATGATGGCGGCCTCTGGAAAGGCGACTTGTTTGATCGCGCCTGCGAGTTCTTGCCGTGCGATTCCACCGTATAAGGCAAGACCTGGCCGCGTCAGATCAAAGGCATAATCGCTGCCCAACGCAATCCCGGCGCTGTTGGCTAGGCTTAGAGAATTCCAATCGACATGTGCCTGCACCTCGCGAAAGCGCGCCAATTGCTGCGCATTCATTTCGCTGTCTTCATCAGCGCAGGCGAGGTGCGACATTAGCACATCTACATGAAGTTTTTTGATGGCCTCATCGCCAACCTCAGAAGGTGCAATGCCAAGCCGGTTGATCCCGGTATCGACCATCAGGTGGCAGCGGCCGCCGCCGGCTTCGTTCCAACGTCGCCCCTGCTCGAGCGAATTGATGACCGGCACGGCTCCGCTCGCCTTGGCGTAAGCCACATCTTGTTCTGTCATCGGGCCATGCAAAACCGCAACATCGCTGGCATGCACGTGATGCGCGACCGCTTCGAACTCGCTCCAATGCGCGACGAAGAACTTCTCCGCGCCGGCATCGCGAAGCGTCGGAACGCAGCGTCCAACACCTAGCCCATAGCAATTGGCTTTCACTGCTGCGCCAGCAGAGGCATCACCAGACATGGCATCCAGCGCGCGCCAATTGCTGATCAATGCCGCATGATCAATCCTCAAGCGAAGACTTGGTGGCGCAGAATCAACCGACATCGTCGGCGAAGTCACGCGGAGGCCCGGACGGCAGGCCCCACCAAGCTACGACGAGCCCAAAGGCCACAACGATCCAAGTGTACCAAAGCCCAGAGTAGATGTTGCCGGTGCTGGCGACGATCACCCCGGCGATCAGAGGCAGGAACCCGCCAAGATAACCAGCCCCAATATGATAGGGGATCGACATCGAGCTGTAGCGGATGCGCGGCGGGAACATCTCTGACAGCAGCGCCGCGACGGAGCCATAGGTCAACGCTGACAGAACGCCGAGAGCGAGCAGCGCAGCGATGATACCCACGATGTTAATCAGCGGCGGAACCTGACGCGAGAAGTCGAACCCTGACTTGGTCAGCGCCTCTTGCAAACCAGCGGTCCGCGAAGCCGCGCCTTCTTCCGTTTCTTCGAGCCATTCAGACGCGATGGTGACCGGTTCGCCGCCAACTGTGACACCAAGATCTCCGCCCGGTTGAAGCGTGTAGGACACGCCGCTGCCAGTCAGGCTGCTCAAGATTTTGCCGCAGGGCGTCTGTTCGCGGTCAAACAATTCGGCGAAGGGATCGGTCACGCATTGATCGCCGCTCACAACAACAGGCGTGCGTTCAGCCGCTTCGGCAAGACCCGGGTTGGCCAGGCTGCCCATGAACCAGAAGATCGGGAACAGCGTCACCAGCGTCGCCAAGGCACCGATGATGATCGGCTTCTTGCGCCCGACCGTATCCGACCATTTGCCAACGATGAGATAGAGGCCGAGTGAAAGAAGTCCGGCGATCAGCAGGATGACTTCCACCGTCCCCTCATCGAGCCGCATATTCCCCTTGAGGAAGGACAGGCTTGAAAAGAATGCAGTGTACCAGATGGTCGTCAGGATCCCGCTGACACCGAACAGTGCGACAAAGATACGCTTCTTGTTGCCCGGATAAGTGAAGCTCTCAATGAACGGATTGCCAGAGGTTTCACCCGATTCCTTCATCGCCTGGAACACTGGGCTCTCGGACAGTTTGAGGCGCATCCACAGCGAAATCCCAAGCAGGATAATCGACAGCAGGAATGGCACTCGCCAGCCCCAATCCGCGAAGGCTTCTTCCGGGATGATCCAACGACACAGCAAGACTACGATGATGGACAGCACAAAGCCCCCTGCCACACTCGCCTGGATGAAACTGGTGTAAAAACCGCGCTTTTCAGGAGGCGCGTGTTCAGCGACATAAATCGCCGCACCGCCATATTCACCGCCCAAGGCGAGGCCCTGCAACACGCGCAGGAAAATGACGATGATCGGGGCAATGATCACATATTGCTCGCCATAGCTCTCTTTAAGCGTATCGACCGTGGGGATTAGCCCGACGCCAGCGGTCGCAATACCCATCAAGGTGACAGTCACAAGGAACGTGTATTTGCGCCCTAATCTATCGCCGAGAAATCCAAACAGAATTGCGCCAATCGGACGGAAGGCAAAGCCCAGCGCGAAGGTAGACCACACCAGCAACAATGCCAGTGTAGGGTCATTCACATCGTAAAACGCATCCTTCAGGATGTAAGCAAGCGTGCCGTAGATAAAGAAATCGTACCATTCAAAGATGGTCCCGGCGCTGCTCGCACCGATCACCAGTTTGATTTCTTTCTCGCTTGGCTCGCGCTGCTTTAGCGCTTCCGCATCGACCATAAGCCCCGTGATCCTCTTCTGATTGGCCAATTTCTCTTGGCCTTATCCGGTAGCACTAGCTGCTCGTTTACCGAGAGGAAAGCGCGTTACTCGCAGCCTTCCACACGAGCATCAACGCACCGTGCCGTGCCGGATGCTCCAAAGCTGGCGTCAAAGCATCAAAACCTGGCCAATCCGGCACGTCCGCTCTACCGCTTAGCCACTGCTCAACCTGATGCGTTTTGGTGATGATATCGGCTGCGCTGCGCCCCTGGACATCAGCGGCCATGATTGCAGCGGAAGCTTGCCCGATAGCGCAAGCAGTCACTTGCATGCCGATGCGCGAAATCGCCCCGTCCTCCCGGCAGTCGATCGCCAGTACAATTGAACTGCCGCAGGTACGCGAACGCGCGTCGCCAATGAATTGGGACGCATTACCTAGAGGGTAATTGGCAAGTGATGCAGCCAGGCCGAGCAATTGCGGCGTATAAAGCTTGCTCGCCTTTACGCCGGCCACAATCAGTCCATCACTCGATCAGGCTCGCTTCGTCGGCAGCCTCAGCTTCGTCGGAGAGCTTCGCGCGCCGTTCCGCAATGGCGGACACCAATTGCCGGGAGAACGCGTCAGCTGCCGGATATGTCCGCGCGGTCGTGATCCAAGTCGGGCGGCCCTTGAAGCCCCAAACTGTGTCGAAACCAAGCGCCAGAACAGAGAATGCAAAAACGACGATCAACGCACCCTTGACCGCGCCAAAGCCAAAGCCCAGCACGCGATCAATCGGGCCAAGAATGGAATTACGTGATGCCTCACCCACATTATTCGCAATCACTTTCATCGCCGCATAGGGGATAAGCAGCAGAAGCGCGAAAGCGAGGATCGGCGTTGCCGGATCGGCATCGACGAAATCGCGAAGGCCATTGGTTAGCGGCGCATGCAAATAGTAGATCGCAAAGGCGGATAGCATCCAAGCCGCCAGCGAGAGGACCTCTTGCACTAGGCCCCGCATGAAACCACCAATCGCGGCAACTCCCACGATTATGAGCACGATTATGTCAAATATAGTCATCGGTACGGTGAATTATTCCGTCCCAACCACTTGGTCAACGAGGTTCGAAAGTTGTCCCAAACCGTGATAATTGAGCTTAGATGAGCCGAGCTTTTTATCGGACGGGCCATAGCCTCTCGCAAATCCCAATTTCACGGCCTCTCTAAGACGCAGATCACCATGAGAAACCGGGCGAATTTCCCCGGCCAGCGACACTTCGCCGAACCACACAGCTTTGTCTGGTAGCGGCTTGTCGGCGAGCGCTGACATCAAAGCCGCTGCGACTGCCAAATCAGCAGCGGGATCAGCCAGTCGGTATCCACCAGCGATGTTAAGATACACCTCAGCCGAGGAGAAATTGAGACCGCAGCGCGATTCGAGCACAGCGAGCAGCATCGCCAGCCTGCCATTGTCCCAGCCAACCACCGCACGGCGCGGCGTGGCGCCCGATTGCAACCTGACAATCAGTGCCTGTATCTCAACCAAGACGGGCCTTGTGCCTTCCAGGGCGGGAAAGACAGCGCTGCCTGCAAGCGGTTGGTCCCGCCCGGACAGAAACAGCATGGAAGGGTTGGTCACTTCTTCCAGACCATCATTCGCCATTGCAAAGACACCGATCTCATCGACCGCGCCGAACCGGTTCTTTAGCGCGCGCAGGATCCGGTATTGATGGCTGCGTTCACCCTCAAAGCTCATCACCACATCGACCATGTGCTCCAGCACGCGCGGACCAGCGATGTTGCCGTCTTTGGTGACGTGCCCGACCAGCACCAGCGCCGTGCCATTTTCCTTGGCATAACGGATCAGTTCGAGCGCACATCCGCGCACCTGACTGACCGTTCCTGGCGCGCCTTCGATTGTGTCGGAATGCATCGTCTGGATCGAATCGATCACCAGCAAGGCGGGCGGATCGCCTGCGCCCAATGTGGTCAGAATATCGCGCACCGATGTTTCTGACGCGAGCCGGATCGGTGCATCGGCAATCCCCAAGCGCGCAGCGCGAAGGCGCACCTGCCCGGCGGCTTCCTCTCCGCTGACATAAACCACATCGCCATTAGAGCGCGCGATTGTCGCCGCCGTTTGGATCAGCAAAGTGGATTTTCCGATGCCGGGATCACCGCTCATCAGCACAGCTGAGCCCGGCACAAGGCCGCCGCCAAGGGCACGGTCAAATTCAGCGAGGCCAGTGGGCCGCCGCTGAGGCAATTGCGCCGGACCATCGAGCGGCACGAATTCCAAAGCTCGCCCGCCGCGCGAAAGATCGTGTTTCTGCGAGAACACCGTTGCCGGTGCGTCCTCCGTCATCGTGTTCCATTCAGAACAATCGGGACATTGCCCCTGCCAGCGGTGTGAAACAGAGCCGCATGAACCACATACATATCGCCGTTTGGTCTTTGCCATCCCAATTTCGTAGACGGAACATTTGCGGAACGCAATTGCCATTCCCGACTTTCCACGTCATCACGATTCTCATGCGGCAAAAAGAACTTCGTCTCGCTCTGGTCTGCTACGGCGGTGTCAGCCTTGCAGTGTATATGCATGGTGTCACCAAAGAGATTTGGCATCTGGCGCGCGCTAGCCGAGCGTTCCATGCAGATCGCGAGGCACCATGCAGCGGCGTCGCTAAGGTCTATTGCGATTTGCTGCGCGAGATTGAGCGCGATTACTCGCTCCGTCTACGCGTCATGCCTGACATTCTTACCGGGGCGAGCGCTGGCGGGATCAATGCTGTGTTTCTGGCTCAGGCGATCCATTCTGGGCATTCGCTTGAACCACTTACCGACCTTTGGCTCAAAACCGCTGATGTCGAAGAGCTGACCGATCCTAAAGCGCAGCCGATGTGGCGCTATGCCAAAATCTGGGCTCAGCCGATTGCAGAGTGGGTGCTCAGCCGTCCTGGCAACGCCGTCAGCGAGAGCGTCTCGCCAGAGACCCGAACTGAAGTGCGACAAAAGGTCTCTCGCCTTGTCCGTGGTCGATGGTTCAGCCCGCCATTTTCTGGCGACAAATTCTCCAGCCTGCTGTTTGAAGCGCTGGAGGGCATGCGACTGGGCGAGCGCGGCGATCCTTTGCTGCCCCCCGGGCATCCGATCGATCTGTTTGTCACCACCACCGACTTTCGCGGTCATGTAGAGATGCTGCGCCTCAACAGTCCGCCGATTGTTGAAGAAACCGAGCATCGCACTCCGATCAGCCTGCGCGCGAGCACCCCGGCGGCGAGCAGCGAAGGGCTTACCAATCCGCTTGAGCTGGTGCTCGCAGCCCGTGCAACGGCGAGTTTTCCGGGAGCCTTCCCGCCGCTGCAACTGGCGGAAATTGATCGCTTGGCACAGCGCAAGGGGATCGATTGGACATCCCGTGCAAGCTTTCTCAACCGGATCATGCCTGTCCATATGCGTGACGGAACGCAGGATGGCGTGTCGCTGATTGATGGGTCCGTTCTGGTCAATGCTCCGTTCGGCGGGGCGATCAAGGCGCTGCATGGGCGCCCTGCGCAGCGGGAGGTTGACCGCCGGTTTGTCTACATTGATCCGCGCCCTGATCGGGTTGGGTCGGTCAACGAAAATCACGATCTCGCCAATCGGCTTTTTCGGCGCGATTTTCGGTTCTTTATCGACCATCCCACGCGAACAGCCGATCAGAGACAATCTGGAACGGATTGAGCAGCAATCCCGCGATGCCGAGCGGCTGAGCCGGATCGTCCTGGGCCTGCGTCCAGAGATCGATCGCGCGGTAGAAAAATTGTTCGGAATGACGTTCTTCCTCGACAGCCCCAGCCCAAAGCGACTGCACAATTGGCGCGCGAAAGCGCAGCAGGCAGCGGCTGAGCGCTCAGGCTATGCGTTTCAAGCCTATGCTCAAACCAAGTTCAGCGGGATTATTGACCGTCTGGCAGAACTCACTCTTGAGGCGGCGCCCGAATTGTCTCTGGCAGACAGCATGCCGATTGCCGCTGCAATGCGCCGCGAATTGGAGCGTCGCGGGTTAAGTGACTTATCCGACGGCTGTGGCGGCGCAAGTGAGGCAGCGATCCAGTTTTTCCGCGCGCACGACATCGGTTTTCGCATTCGGCGATTGCGCCTGCTCGCACGCAGGCTGGCGCGTGATTGGGAAACCGATCCAGAGATACCGGACGATGCGCTCGATATCGCAAGAGAGAAAATCTACGACATTCTCGCGCTCTATTTCTCCGCCGACGATATCTCTGGGCTGAGCGACGAGTTCGCCGGCTATGCGCGGAACGCCCTGAAGTATCCGGGTGCCTTGCTGGATTATCTGGCTGAGCAGCGCCTGTTGCCCGAAACCGATCTGGAAGCGGAGCGGATTTTTGCAGACGCGCTGGCGCAAATGCCCAAGAACCTAAAGCGGCGGATGCTGCTGACCTATCTTGGCTTTCCGTTCTACGACGTTGCCACATTGCCATTGCTGCGAAACGAAGGTCTGACCGAATACAACCCGGTAAAGGTCGATCGAATTTCTCCCGATGATGCGCGCTCCATTAGAGAGGGCGGCACTCGGGCAACTTTGCGCGGCATTGAATTCTATAACTTCGGTGCGTTCTTCAGCCGGTCTTACCGCGAAAACGACTATGTCTGGGGCCGCCTACATGGGTCGGAGCGCATGATCGATCTGATCGCTTCAACGGTCGATGCCGGGATGAAACCCGAAGCTATCCGTTCAGCCAAACGCTCCGCATTCCTCGCCATTATTGACGAGGAATTGGAGGTTGGCAGATGCCGCGAGCATTTGTTGCGCGGGCTAAGGGACGAGATCCTCGCGCGCTTTGCGTAAGGCCAAGAGCTCGCTTAGCCTTCGATGCTGTTCCAGATAGCGGTCACGAATGCGTCATCGCTGATAAAGCCCTCGCCGCGATCAAAGCCAGCCAGCGGTTTGGCCGCGACCGTTTCTTCCAGCGTCTTGCCGGCTTCATTGAGCGCTTCGACGCGGGACACTGCCTCGCCGATCATTGCGCGATAGGCGACCATTTCGGCCTTGTTCGACATGCCACCGTGGCCCGGAATAACCTTCGTCTCATCATCGATCATCGCAATCACGAGATCGAGCGTAGACATGAGGTTGTAGACACTGCCGCCAGAGCGGGTGTCAACAAATGGGTAGCCCGGAATGTTGAAGTAGAGATCGCCCATGTGAACGACATTCGCCTTGTCCCACATTACCACGCTGTCGCCATCGGTGTGGCCGCCACCCAAGTAAGCCAGGTTGATGGTGTCGTCATTGAGATGGAAGCGGAGCCCCTGACCATAGGTCACGACTGGCAGAGCAACATCTGGGGCTGGCTCGCCATCACGACCGGATAGCGACGGGTCAGCCATGCGGACACGAACGTTATCGTGCGCGAAAATTGTCGCGCCAGTCTTGCCGAAGTTCTCATTCCCGCCGGTGTGATCGCCGTGCCAATGCGTGTTGACGACATATTTCACCGGGGTCGCGCCAAGCCCGGCCACAGCGGCTTCAATCTTTTCAGACAGCGGTGCGAACTGATCATCAATCATGACCGTCGCATCGTCGCCGTAACTGACCCCGATATTTCCGCCCGCGCCGAACAGAACCGCCACACCAGGTGCGATCTCTTCAACGGTGATTTCCACGTCATCAAGACTGCGCTGAGCATAGCTGGGAACGGCCAGCAATGGGGTTGCAGCAGCGAGGGCAAAAACGGCGAAACGGTTCATAATTCTTCTCCAGTCGCCTGCGAAATAGCCATAAGCCGCACGGTTGTCGAGTTGACTAAGCGAGCCTTAGGTAGCGTCAAATGCGACAGTGAGTCGCTATTCAGTGCAACGAGGCTGATGCAATCTGGCTCTGTCTCAGAAGGCAGTGCCAGACGCCGCCTCACCCACCAAAGGCATCTTTCAACTTGGAGAAAAAGCTGCGGCTTTCAGGGCATTCATCGCCGGTTTCGGTCTCACGAAACTCCTCAAGAATGTCCTTCTGCTTACGGCTGAGCTTTGTCGGCGTTTCCACCGCGATCTCTACCACCAGATCGCCGCGCCCGCGCCCTTGCAGGACTGGCATACCGGCCCCGCGCACGCGCAATTGCTTGCCCGATTGAATGCCAGTTGGGATGTCGACCGAATTGGTTGAGCCATCAAGGTCAGGTATCTCAACACATCCACCCAGAGCCGCCGTCGTAAAGCTGACTGGGACGCGAGTTGCCAAAGTGGTGCCTTCGCGCTGGAACAGTTCATGTGGGGTAACGTGCACGAAAATGTAGAGATCGCCAGGAGGCGCACCGCGAGCGCCCGCTTCACCCTTGCCCGACAGCCTGATACGCGTGCCAGTATCAACGCCAGGTGGAATTTCCACTGACAGGGCCTGAGCGCGATCAACACGCCCTTCCCCGCGGCACGAACCGCATGGTTCCTCTAGAACCGCGCCGCGGCCGCTGCAGGTTGGGCAAGGCCGCTCAACGACGAACAGACCCTGCTTTGCCCGCACAGATCCGTGCCCGTGGCACAAATTGCACTGCCGCTCGCTGGTGCCGGGCGCCGCGCCCGAACCATCACAGGTGTCGCAGGCTTGAGAGACTTCGATCTCAATCTCGGTCGATTTGCCGTGGAATGCCTCTTCGAGGGAAACCTGCATGTCATAGCGCAGATCGGCGCCGCGCCGGGTTTGTTGCCGGCCACCTGCGGCCCCGCCAAAGGCACTGCCAAAGATGGTCTCAAAAATATCGCCAATATCGCCGAAGTCGGCCTGACCGCGCCCGCCGCCAAAGCCACCCCCGCCGCCGTTCATCCCTTGCTGGAATACCTCGTGACCATAGCGATCATAGGCCGCGCGCTTTTGCGGGTCTTTGAGGACTTCATAGGCCTCGCCAATCGCCTTGAACTTCGCCTCTGCTTCACCATCGCCTGGGTTGCGATCGGGGTGAAACTTCATCGCCAGCTTGCGATACGCGCTTTTAAGCACGCTGCCGTCGGCATCGCGAGCGACCTCGAGCAATTGGTAATAATCTAATTGGGTAGCAGCCATGGTGACCTTGGTCCCTAAAACCTAGCTGCGCGTCAGCGCAGGCCTTTGGCGGACCACACTAACGGCAGGATAGTTTTTCATGAGGACATCAGTCCTTGTTGTCTTCGTCCACTTCGGAGAATTCCGCATCGACAACATCTTCGTCGTCTGACGCATCCGAAGAAGCATCGCCGTCGCCGCCGTCACCGGCCGCACCTTCAGCCTGCTCTTTCTCATAGATTTGCTGACCCATTTTCATGGCCGCTTCGGTCAGAGCCTGAGACTTGGCGTTGATCTCATCAACATCATCGCCTTCCAGTGCCGTTTTCGCTTCGCCAAGGGCAGTTTCCACCGTAGACTTGGTATCGGCATCCACCTTATCGCCGTGCTCTTCGAGCTGCTTTTCGGTCGCGTGAACAAGACTGTCGGCCTGGTTGCGAGCTTCCGCAGAGGCCCGGCGTTTCTTGTCTTCTTCAGCAAATTTCTCAGCGTCTTGAACCATCTGATCAATATCATTGTCGGACAGTCCGCCCGATGCCTGGATCTTGATAGTCTGTTCTTTGCCGGTACCCTTGTCCTTAGCAGAGACATTCACGATACCGTTCGCGTCAATGTCAAAGGTCACCTCAACCTGCGGAACGCCCCGCGGCGCAGGCGGAATGCCAACCAGATCAAACTGACCCAGCATCTTGTTGTCCGCCGCCATTTCGCGCTCGCCTTGGAACACGCGAATGGTCACCGCATTCTGATTGTCTTCAGCAGTCGAATAGGTCTGCGTCTTCTTGGTCGGAATCGTCGTGTTGCGATCAATCATCCGAGTGAAGACACCGCCCAGAGTTTCGATGCCGAGCGACAATGGCGTCACATCGAGCAGCAGCACGTCTTTAACGTCGCCTTGCAGAACGCCCGCCTGGATGGCCGCGCCCATGGCAACAACTTCGTCTGGGTTCACGCCGGTGTGCGGCTTCGCTTCGAAGAAACCTTCAACCACTTCGCGAACCTTCGGCATGCGTGTCATACCGCCAACCAGGATCACTTCGTCGATGTCATCCTTCGACACGCCCGCATCGGCCAGAGCCTTCTTACACGGCTCAAGCGTCCGCTTGATCAGATCGCCAACCAGCTTTTCAAGGTCGGAACGGCTGAGCGTTTCGACCAAGTGCAGCGGCGTGCTTGATCCGCCATCCATACGCGCAGTAATGAATGGCAGGTTGATTTCGGTCGTGGCCGAACTGGAAAGCTCAATCTTGGCCTTTTCAGCAGCTTCTTTCAGACGTTGGAGCGCAAGCTTGTCCTTGCGCAGATCCATGTTCTCTTTCTTTTCAAACTCGCTGGCGAGCCATTCGACAATCGCGCTGTCGAAGTCTTCACCACCGAGGAACGTATCGCCGTTGGTCGACTTCACTTCGAACACGCCGTCGCCAATTTCGAGTACGGAAACGTCAAATGTACCGCCGCCAAGGTCATAAACGGCGATCGTCTTGCCGTCGTTCTTGTCCATGCCATAGGCGAGCGCCGCAGCGGTTGGTTCGTTGATGATCCGTAGCACTTCAAGACCAGCGATTTGACCGGCGTCTTTCGTCGCCTGACGCTGAGCATCGTTAAAGTATGCAGGAACGGTAATAACGGCCTGTTCCACGGTCTCGCCGAGATAGCTCTCAGCGGTTTCTTTCATCTTTTGCAGGATGAAAGCGGAAACTTGGCTTGGCGAATAATCTTCATCGCCCGCCTTTACCCATGCGTCGCCATTTTTGCCTTTGACGATATCATACGGGACCAGGCCCATATCTTTCTTCGTCAACGGGTCGTCGAAGCGGCGACCGATCAGGCGCTTAATCGCGAACAGAGTGTTGTCGGGATTGGTAACAGCCTGACGCTTGGCCGGTTGGCCGATCAGACGTTCGCTATCCTTGGTAAAGGCGACAATAGAAGGCGTGGTGCGCGCGCCTTCAGAATTTTCAATAACTTTAGGCTTGCCCCCGTCCATCACAGCCACACACGAGTTGGTGGTGCCGAGGTCGATGCCGATTACTTTACCCATTATTTCCCCATCCATTTCAGGTTGTTGGACGTTGCCTGTAGTGCTCCCCAGAATTGGCGGAACCGTTTGGCAACTCGTTTGTAGGCGGGATATAGGTGCGGTTTTGCTTGGCACAAGGGATGGATGCGCCTACTTTTCGCACCATCCAACAAGGGGACTACAACGTGAAAATGACACAAACATCGTCTGTCTTTCTACGCGGCATCACTTTGGCGGCCTGCACTGGGCGTAGCGGCCTGCAGTGAAGAGGTACCTGCGCCAGAGCCAGTCGATACAATTGAAGGGATCACGATTTCGGATGCGCGCCTTGTGCTTCCGCCAGTGTCCGGCAACCCCGCGGCGGTCTATTTCAACCTCAGCTATGATGGGGATCGCGGGATCGCGGTCAGTGGGGCAGAGGTGACAGGCGCGAAGAGCGCAACTGTTCATGACATGATGGAATATGATTTCAAGATGACCATGGCCGAGGCGGGGCCTGTTCCGCTCACCAATGGCACCGAAATTGCGTTCGAACCTGGCGCAAAGCACGTCATGGCATTTGAACTGGATGAGAGCGTTCAAGCAGGCGGAACCGCCGAAGTAATGCTCAAAATTTCAGGTGGTAAGCGGCACAAATTCGAAGCTGAAGTGCGCGCAGCGGGCGAAGAACGCTGAGCGAAAACCCCTCACCCACGGCTCAAAATCACGCGCTCGTCCCGGCCTGCCCGGTCGGCGGCGAACGCACTTTGACGCCGGGTGAAGTTGGAATTGCAAAGACCGTATTTGGAACCGCGATTGACTATGAAGTGGTGCGCATCAGGCGCCGTAAGTGGTTTCCCTTTCAGCCCCGCAAAGTCACCATGGCCCCGCGCGGGCATCTGCATTTTCATCCCGATGGCGCGGCCTATTGCGATGACTTCTCAGGCGAAGGGTTAATCCGGCAAGGGTTGCTGATCCACGAGCTCACCCATGTCTGGCAAACCCAAACGCGCGGCGATTGGTATTTGCTGCTGAATCGCCACCCCTTCTGCCGCTATGATTACACGCTTAAACCCGGCCAGCCCTTCGCCTCCTATGGCATTGAGCAGCAGGCAGAGATCGTAAAGCACGCATTTTGGATGCGGCAGGGCGTGCGCGTTACAGGCGTGGCCGACAAGTCAGCCTATGATGGCTTGGTCCGGTTTCCGGGTGCGGCTTTGTGACCTAACAGCAGCGATTCAGAAAGAAGCAACTCGCGACCTTGGCGTGGTCCCTTTGTCGAACTCTAACCTGACGTCGCATTGGAGACATGTCCCGTAGTGAGCACCATTTTTCCAATGGTCTTCTTGAAGACGCGATAAGCGTTTATTCTCAAAGCACTTAGGGCAGTATAATCCCTCGGGGCTGCCCTCTTTTGCTCGGTACGCAAAGGCTTTTCTTGTCTCAAAAGTCTCAAATTTTGAAGCAGTTTCGATCCAATCAGTTTTTTCTGAAAGTGCCTCTTCTAGCTCTTGAATCTTTCGGTACATCTCATCGCGCTCAGACAAACTCGTCAATGCAGCTGACTGAGCTGAAATAAGCTCACTTTGAAGTGCAGTAATTGCATCCCGAACTTCGCTATCAATCTTCATTCCAAGGAGAGTTTTGGAAAGCGTTGCTGCAGAAGATAGGCTACTAGCCAAACCTACGATGGTAGATGGATCCACGATCTCAATCCGGCTTCTTAGCGACACCAACCATGGCCGGACGTAGCAGGCGGTCTTTGATCATCCAACCTGCTTGCATCTCCTGAATGATCGTGCCCGGCTCGTGCTCATCGCTGGGCACCTCAAGCATTGCCTGGTGTTGGTTCGGATCGAGCGGCAAACCAACCGCAGCTACACGCTCAATGCCGTGACTTTTGAAGACCTTCTCCAGCTCCCGCTGAGTGGCCTCAATACCGGTCACCAGGCCTTTCATCTTCTCATCTTCGCGCAGGCTCTCAGGGATGGCCTCAATCGCGCGGGAGAGATTGTCCGCCACGCTCAGCACATCGCGCGCAAAGCCAGTCGCGGCATAGGCACGCGCATCGCCGACGTCTTTCTCCATCCGGCGGCGCACATTCTGCGTCTCCGCCTTGGCATACAACGTCTCTTGCTTGGATTCTTCCAGATCACGGCGGAGCGATTCCAGCGCCTCGCTAAAATCATCTTCTTCACCGCCCTCAGCATCTTGAGCCTCAGGATCGTCAAGAAACTCCTCCGGCACGCCTTTCAGTTCTGCTTCTGCCGCTTCGTCGTGCGGCTTATCATTGTCGATCATCGTCGTCTTGTGTCCAAATTATGCAATGAGTTTGCCCAAAGAACGGGCTGTTAAATCCACCATGGGGACCACGCGCGCGTAATTCAACCGCGTCGGCCCAATCACACCCAGAACTCCAACCACCCTTCCCTCTCTGTCGCGATAGGGCGAGGCTATGACGGAAGAGCCCGAAAGCCCGAACAGGCGGTTCTCGCTGCCGATAAAAATGCGGGTTGCCTCGGCCTCGCGTGCATTATCAAGCAAAGCGGCAACCGATTGTTTGTTCTCTAGGTCGTCAAGCAGCGAGCGGACACGGTCTATGTCCTCCATCGCCGCATCATCCAGCAGATTGGACGCACCGCGCACGATCAGGACGGGGCGTTCCTCTGTGTCTTCGCTCCAAACGGCCAACCCGCGCTCAACCAGATCTTTGCTCGCGTCATCAAGTTGAGACTGTCCGGTTTTGATCTCTTGTCGCATCGCCGCGGCCGCATCGCTCAGCGTCCTGCCTGAAAGCCGCGCGGTGATGTAATTGGTCGCCGCCTCCAGCGCGCTAGCAGACACCACCCCACCGAGTTCCAAAACCCGGTTTTCGACCCCGCCATCCTCACCGACTAGGACAGCCAGCGCCCTACCCTGACCCAGATCCACAAGATTGAACTGCGCCAATTGCTGCTCGCGTGTGGGCACCATGACCATGCCAGCAGCGCCCGACAGGTCTGACAGCACAGAGCTTGCCTGCTCCAGTGCTTGCTCCACCGGCCCAGGTTCGCCGAGCCGCTGTTCTATCTGCGCGCGTTCTTCTGCTGTTGGTTCAGCGACCTGCATCATACCGTCGACAAACAATCTGAGGCCGATATCGGTGGGTAATCGCCCCGCGCTGGTATGGGGCGCGGCAAGTAGGCCAACACTCTCCAGATCAGCCAATACCGAGCGGATGGAGGCCGGCGAAAGGTTCAGGCCACTGTCGCTCGACAGCGTTTTTGACCCAACCGGCTGGCCATTATCCATATAGCCTTCCACCACACGGCGAAAAATCTCGCGCGCCCTATCGGTCATTTCTGAAATTGGTGGTGAGGCCATGCGTGCTATTTAACGTGAAACTATCCCGAGCCAAGCCCGGCCGTGCCCTTGCCGCCACTCTTTTGTCCCGCCAAACCGGCGAGCAAGCGAATCGAACATAGGAAAACATCATGCGACCATCTGGCCGCGCGCCTGACGAAATGCGCGCAATCACTATCGAAACCGGCTTTACCAAACACGCAGAAGGGTCTTGCCTCATCAGCTTTGGCGACACCCGCGTGCTGTGCACGGCCAGTGTCGAAGAACGTATTCCGCCATGGCTGCGCGGCAAGGGCGAAGGCTGGGTCACAGGTGAATATTCGATGCTACCGCGCGCGACGCACACACGCGGCTCTCGCGAGGCAGCTCGCGGCAAGCAATCGGGCCGAACTCAAGAAATTCAGAGACTTATCGGGCGCTCTTTGCGCGCTGTGGTCGACCTTAAGAAACTCGGCGAGCGGCAAATCACCTTGGATTGCGACGTGATCCAGGCCGACGGCGGCACGCGCACAGCATCAATTTCTGGCGCATGGGTTGCCCTGCGCCTGGCGGTCAATGGCTTGATTGCATCGGGCGATATCAAGGAAGACCCGATTACCGCGCAGGTCGCAGCGATCTCTTGCGGCATCTACAAGGGCACACCAGTCCTCGACCTCGATTACCCAGAAGACAGCGATGCGGACGCGGATGCGAACTTCGTGCTGATCTCAGGCGGACAAATCGCTGAAGTTCAGGCGACCGCAGAGGGCGCTACCTATGATGAAGAAGGCCTGCTGCGCCTGCTGCGCCTCGCGAACATCGGCTGCGATGGTATTTTCGCGGAGCAGCTGAAGGCGACCGGCGCATAAACCAATGGGTCCGGTTCGCTATTCAATCTCAGAAGAATTACAGCTCGCATTCTGGAAGCTAAACTTTAGCAGCAATCTGCCGCGCGCGCTTGCAGTTATAGCGGCGATAGTTGTCATTTTGGGCATTCTGGTGTTCGTCTTTGAAGATTGGGTCGCTGCGCTGACCGCAATGATCTGCATTATGCTTGGTGGAACGGCCACCTTGCTGTGCATACGTTTTATCCTGTTCCCACGACAAGCGAAGAAGGCCTGGGCCGACTATGCTTTGATAAAAGAGCATGTCGATCTGACCGTGGATGAGGCAGGTTTTTCACTTATCCAACCATCGGCGCATGTGGACGCCAAATGGACACAGATCGTCAGATGGAATGAGCAAGATGAATTGTTCGCAATGTATTTGAACAGCCAGCTCGCTTATATTCTGCCGAAGGATCAGGTAGGTAAGGAGATCATTGACTTCGCACGCGAGCGGTTGATTGCATCCGGCCTTGTTACAAAGGGAAAGCGCCGAAAATGACCAAACTTGGCTCTGGATCGCTCGTAATTGCAACGCACAATGCGGGTAAGTTGAAAGAGATTTCGGCACTACTCGATGCTTATGGGATGAAGTGCATCTCGGCCGGATCGCTTGGCCTGCCAGAGCCGCCAGAAACTGGCAAAACGTTCGCTGAAAACGCTTTGATCAAAGCGCGGGCTGCGGCTGAAGCATCAGGTCTGGCCGCCCTTGCTGACGATAGCGGCCTATCTGTTAACGCATTGGATGGACGGCCTGGGATCTACACCGCCGATTGGGCGGAGAGGCAATGGTTTGAAGGCGATCCTGGCCGCGACTGGTACATGGCCATGGGCAAAGTCGAAGGATTGCTGGCAGAGCAGGGAGCGGATGTTGACCGAAGCGCAGCCTTCCACTGCGTGCTCGCCATCGCATGGCCCGATGGTCAACACATGGTTTATGAAGGCCAATGCCCGGGCAGCCTAACCTGGCCTCCACGAGGCGAAATGGGCTTTGGCTATGACCCAGTGTTCGTGCCCTCCTCACGCGAAGGCGACGAAACTTTTGCCGAGATCGATCCAGCGGAAAAACACAGCATCAGCCACCGTGCCGATGCCTTTGCCAAGCTCGTCGCAGATCAGTTCGGCGCCTGACCAGAGGGATCAGTAGGCAAATTGCCCTGAGACATTGCCCGGCGGCGAATAACGGCAGACGAGGTAGTCGCGGCCCGAACCGGTAGCGACCCCGCATCCAAGTTCTGTTGAGTTTGCCCAAATGATCTGGGTGTAGTGACCGACGTCGGTCCAATCGCCCGTATTGCTGACATAGGGGAAGCGATCGTGGATGTAGAATTGCTTTTCGCTGATCCAACCATCCGCCATCACTTCGTAAGTGAATGCCCCCTCGGTGCCTGCCCATAGGTTCTCGCCCTGATTGGGGCGCGAGGCGCTGGTGCTGTGCTCGAAGCGACCCGTGCGGGCGAGTTCTTCAGCATAAGCAAGCGCTTGGCGGCTCAAGTCATCGTCCAAGGTCATCGGCGCAACGCCGACTTCCCGGCGCGCGTCATTGTGTTCCGCCAGCATCACCCGAAGCATATCGTCCTGACGCGTCGTTTGCGTGCCGCCGGTTGGTGGCGGCGGTGGAGGAGGCGGTGGCGGGGGAGGAGCAGGCGGCGGTGACGACGACGTTCCGCCTGTCGCAGCCGTGTTAGTGCTCGGCGAAGAACCGCTTTCGCCGCCTCCGCAGCCAGACGCGACGAGAATGATCGCAACCGGCGCGACCATTTTGCTGCATGTTTTAGAAATCTTGAACATTAATCGACCTTCCCCAAAACGCTCCCAGCGCTCAACCCACCTTGCGGCCATATGTGTTTCCTGCGGGCCAATATCGGCACACTAGGAATTCATTGCCTCTGCGCCGCGCAATTGCGCAGCCGACTTCACGTGTCTCAGCCCAGACCATTTGCGTGTAGTGACCGACATCGGCCCAATTCCCGGTGCGTGAGACATTTGGGAAAGTGCCGGGCTTAAAGTGCCGCTTTTCCTCAGAAAAAAAGCCGATCATCGCGCTGAGGCTGAAATAACCTGCGGTGCCCATCCAGAGATTTTCGCCGCGCCCTTTGCGCTGATCCAGCGAGGCGTGCAGCATTGTGCCCCTGCGCGCGAGCTGATTGGCCCAATCCTGAGCCTCATTGGCGAGCTGCGGAGACCATGAGAGTGCCTCAACACCGAATTCGGCGCGTTCTACATTGTGCGCTTGCAACAATTCACTGGCGAAGCGGTCTGCATGCGAGGCAGAATTCTGGCGTTCCTGCGCAAACGCACTTGGCGCGCTCACGCTCGTAAGAAGGGCCAGACACCCAAAGATTTTCACGCTGAAACGCATGTTCCAACCTTGACTTAGAGCCTTTAACAAAGGCTGAAAGAAGCGATGGCGCGTGCTCTTTACATCCACTGGCCCTTCTGCGCGAAGAAATGCCCCTATTGCGATTTCAACTCGCATGTCCGCGCCAGCGTGGACGTGCAGCTATGGCACACTGCCTTGCTCGCCGATATGCGGTTTGAGGCGAAACTGGCCGGCGGAGAGCCGCTGACATCGATCTTTTTCGGTGGAGGTACGCCTTCGCTGATGCCGCCTGAACTGGTCACGGCGCTGCTGGCCGAGGCAGAGCAATTGTGGGGGTTCGTCCCTGAAATTGAAATTACCTTGGAGGCCAACCCCTCCTCCGTCGAAGCGAGCAATTTTTCGGCCTTGGCAAACGCCGGGATCAATCGCGTTTCGCTGGGTGTTCAATCGCTTGAAGACGAAAGTTTACAATGGCTCGGGCGACTACATGGGGCAGACGAAGCGCTAGCCGCGCTCGCCACCGCGCAAGAGCATTTTGAACGGGTGAGCTTTGACCTCATCTACGCTTTACCTGATCACACCCCAGAATTGTGGGAGGCGCAGCTCGCGCGCGCGCTGTCGCTCGGCACTTCGCATCTGTCGTTGTACCAGCTCACAATTGAACCGGGCACGCGCTTTGCCAGCGATGTGCGGCGTGGGATCTTCACGCCGTTAGATGACGATGCGGCGGCTGAGCTGTTCACGATCACGCAACAGCTGACTGGCAAGGCTGGCCTGCCCGCCTATGAAATCAGCAATCACGCGCGGCTGGGTGAGGAGAGCCGCCATAACCTCACCTATTGGCGTTATCAGGATTATTGCGGGATTGGCCCCGGCGCGCATGGTCGGCGCGGCGGAATGGCGATAACGCGGCACAAGAAGCCCGAAAACTTCCTTCGCGCCGTAAGTGAGCAAGGGCACGGTATTGCCGACAAACAGGCGCTTCGCCCGAGAGATCAAGCTGCAGAAGCGCTGCTGATGGGTCTGCGCCTGATCGAGGGGATCGACCTTGGCGCGTTGTCGGCGCGCTTCGAATTGGAAGAGGCGCAATTAATCGATCCGCGCGGATTGACCCGCAACTGCGACCTTGGCCTGATGTGGCGGCGCGATGACGCAGTTGGCGTGACGCAAGCGGGCTTGCCATTGCTCGACGCGCTGCTTGGCGAAGTGGTGGCCGACAGTCTGGTGGACGCGTGAGCCTGCACGATCTCCTGTCTGAATGGCGCGATCATCTGGCCGAGGGACGGAGGCGCAGCCCGCACACGGTGCGCGCCTATTGCTCTGCAGCGGAACGACTGCTGAAGGCGCGCAATCTGACGGATTGGGATGGCGTTGCTGGATTGGAGGCGCATGACCTGCGCGCGCATCTCGCCACACGCCGCACCGACGGCCTTTCCAACGCCAGCACAGCGCGCGAGCTATCCGCGCTCAAGGCGTTCATCACCTTCGCCCGGGCGCAGACCGGCGATCCTGATCCATCCGCCCCTCGCCTACGCGGCCCGCGCACCAAGAAGGGCCTGCCACGCCCTGTCACCCCTGATGAAGCTGTGAACATAGCTGATCTTGTCGCGGGCATGCCGGACGAGGACTGGATCGGCGTGCGTGATCGAGCGGTGCTGCTGCTGATGTATGGATCGGGCCTGCGCATCGCGGAAGCGCTGTCGCTCAAATGGTGCGATGCGGAGCTGGGTGAGATCCTGCAAGTGACAGGCAAAGGCGGAAAGCAGCGAATTGTCCCGATCTTGCCCGTCACGCGGGATGCGGTGGCGCGCTATGCAGAGCTTTGCCCGTGGAAGGCTGAGCCTAGCGAAGCGCTGTTCCGAGGGGCGAAGGGCGGCCCGCTGTCCCCCGGCATGGTGCAAAAGGCGATGGCAAACGCGCGCCGCGCGTTGGGCCTGCCCGATACGGCAACTCCGCATGCCCTGCGCCACTCCTTTGCCACGCACTTGCTGGGCGCAGGCGCGGACCTCAGAAGCCTGCAAGAACTGCTGGGCCATGCATCTTTGGGCTCAACGCAGATCTACACCAAGGTTGATGCTGCGACGATGCTGGAGAATTATCGGAACGCGCATCCAAGGGCGAAGAAGAGTAAGGCTTAAATAGGCCTTGAGATCAAAACATTGATTTGATTTGCAGTATCAAATTCGATAAACCTGTCGCGCGAATACAAAATAAATTGTTTACGGGGCAACAAAATGAAGAAAATTGTATTGTGGGGTGGTGGGGTTTTCTTGGGGTTGATGCTGTTGGTAGCTATTTTTGGCCAGCCAGATGACTCAGGAAGCAAAGTTGCCGTTGATGGCGCGGCATCGAATGAGGAAGAAGGCCAGACAGCCGAAAACACTGAAGCGCAGTCTGATACCGATGATGCGACTGCGGCAGCCGCAGCTACTTTGACCGGTCCACAAAGAAATGCAGCGCGCAGCGCGCAAAACTATCTGGATATGATGGGGTTTTCTAAAGCAGGGCTTATCGATCAACTATCTTCGAGCGCGGGCGATGGCTACGAGCGAGCGGACGCTGCTGTCGCGGTTGAAAGTCTGAATGTTGACTGGAACGCGGAAGCTGCTGAGAGTGCTAAGAACTACACCAACATGATGGGGTCTTCTTGCAATGGCCTCATTGAGCAACTTTCTTCTCAAGCTGGTGATAAGTTCACGCAAGGCGAAGCCCGGTATGGAGCCGAACAAGCAGGAGCTTGTTGATCGTCAAATCAGTTGCACCCGCCCTTCAATAGCGTCCCAGATCATCCCAGCCGTATCCGTGCCATTAAACGCATCGATGGCCACAATGCCAGTCGGTGAAGTCACATTGATCTCAGTCAGCCATTTGCCGCCGATCACATCGATACCGACAAATGTAAGGCCCAGCCGCTTGAGCTCTGGCCCCATCGCATCGCAAATCTCTTGCTCGCGTTCGGTCAGGCCGGTCTTTTCCGCGCTTCCGCCCATCGCCAGGTTAGAACGAAACTCGCCCTCGCCCGGTATCCGGTTGATTGCGCCCGCAACTTCGCCATCGACCAGCACGATACGCTTGTCGCCTTCCGCCACCTCAGGGAGGAAAGGCTGGACCATATGCGGCTCTGGCCAGGTCTGGTTGAACACCTCAAATAGGGCGGTGAGATTGTCTCCATCGGCTGGCACGCGGAAGATCGCTTTGCCGCCATTGCCGTGGATGGGCTTCACCACCACTGCCCCATGTTCCGCCATAAACCGCTTCACCTCGTCTGGGGAGCGCGTGATCAGGGTCGGCGGCATAAACCGGCGGTAGTCGAGTACCATGACCTTTTCAGGCGAATTGCGAACATTCGCAGGATCATTGACCACGAGGGTCTCTTTGCCAATCCGCTCCAGCAGATGGGTCGCGGTGATATAGCCCATGTGAAACGGCGGGTCCTGCCGCATCAGGATAACGTCGATATCCTTGCCCAGATCGAGCCGCTCAGCCGCGCCTTTGGTGAAATGATCACCCTCCACCCGCTGCACCGTGACCGGAGAGCATTCGGCAAACAGACGGTCATCCGCATCCAGCGTCAGGCTCTCCACGTGATATTCGAAAATCGAATGCCCGCGCTCCTGCGCTGCCAGCATCAGCGCAAAGCTGGAATCGCCCTTGATGTTGATATTTTCAATGGGGTCCATCTGAACCGCGATGCGAAGACTCATCAATAATCCTTTCGAAGCGGGTGCCAGTCTACGGCATCCAGGCATTGGTGATGTGGCGAGGCATGCTGCCCGGTGCAAGGAGGATAACGTCAATTCGCATATCATCGCCCTCGCGCAGGTATTCATGGGCGACGCATTCGGCGGCGGCGGCAACGCGGGTTAGGCGCCTTTCGTCTATCGCGTAGTCGAGATCAGCCTTCTTCTTGCGCCATTTCACCTCAGTGAAGGCAACAAGCGTTCCCTTACGAGCAATAAGGTCAATCTCTCCGCGAGGCGTCTTCACCCTTTGAGCAAGGATTTGCCACCCTTTGAGGCGCAGCCACATGGCCGCCCGTAGTTCGCCATCGCGGCCGCTCTTTTCCGCGATCTGACGCTTCATTGCGCCTTGAGCTCCACCGCGCGTGCATAGAGCGTCTTGCGGTCCAACCCGCTGGCCTTCGCCACTTGTCCTGCCGCCTTGCTGGGGCTCATGGTTTCCAGCGCTTCTCTCAGCAGCTCATCAGGATCGCCGATTGGCGCATCACCTGATGGCGGGCTGATGAGCAGCACAATCTCACCCTTGGGCGGATGGTTCGTGTAATGGACGGCAAGTTCCGCTGCCGTCCCTGCCCGGCATTCCTCATGCAGCTTGGTCAGCTCGCGGGCCACCGCGACCTGCCGATCAGGCATATCTAAGGCGATGGCATCTAGGCTTTTGACCAGCCGCGGCCCTGTCTCATAGAAAATCAGCGTCGTGTTCACCGCGCCGAGTTCTTGCAGCACCTCTCCGCGCGCCTTCTGCTTCACGGGTAGGAATCCCGCGAACAGGAAACGATCATTGGGCAGGCCCGCCAGCGTCAGTCCCGCGATCGCTGCGCAAGCTCCAGGCAGCGTAGTAACCGCTACATCAGCCTCTCTTGCATCGCGCACCAGCCGAAAGCCTGGGTCAGAAACCAGCGGAGTACCCGCGTCGCTCACCAGCGCCACAGAGCCAGTGCGCGCCGCATCGATAAGCTCGCACCTCGTCCCCTCCTCGCTGTGGTCATCATAGCGCCGCATTCGTTTCGAGATGCCAAGATGTGACAAAAGCTTGCCCGTGACCCGCGTGTCCTCACAGGCAATCACATCACAACGTTGCAAAATGTCGACAGCACGGAGCGTTATATCGCCGAGATTGCCAATCGGAGTTGCTACAATGTAGAGGCCCTGCTCAAGTGTTTTTGATACAGGCGATGAAGAGTGCGGGTCAGTCACCCAGGCTCTTTGGAACAGCCAACAGGGGTCGGCAAGTATGAAGCGTAATTGGTTTAATCGGCGCACTCTGGTGATTGCGGGCACTGCCGCTGTGCTCGGCGGGTGTCAGGTGATCCCCAAGACGGGGCCAACCACCACCACTGACCCGGGTCCATCGACGGAGCCAAGCGCGACCGCTTTGCCAACGGATGCGACCCGTCACCGGATTGCTCTGCTTGTTCCCATGTCAGGCAGCACAGGCGCCGTTGGTCAGTCGCTGGCGAATGCGACTACCATGGCTTTGCTCGATACCAATGCTAACAATCTGCGGATCACGACCTATGACACTTCGCAGGGCGCAGGCGCGGCAGCTCGTAGAGCGATTGCCGACGGCAACCGCCTGATCCTCGGCCCATTGATGTCCGAAAATGTGGCAAGCGTGCAGGCTCAGGCGCGCCCAGCGGGCGTGACGACGATCTCATTCTCAAACGACACCAACGTTGCGAGTCCTGATGTGTTTGTAATGGGGCACATTCCAGAGCAATCGATCCGTCGCAGTGTGCGATATGCGCGCAATCAAGGTGCAACGCGATTTGCCGCTCTTTTGTCAAACAGTGATTACGGCGATCGTTCCTTGAGCGCGCTGAGCAATGCTCTGCGTGATTTTGGCGGATCGCTAACCACAAGTCAGCGCTATTCACGCGGAAACACCTCTATCGTCAGTGCGGCCCAGCGCCTGCGCGATGCTGGCGGCTATGACACAGTGTTGCTGGGAGAAGGCGCGAGGCTTTCGGTCCAGGCCGCTGGTGAGCTTAAGAAAGAAAACGGCGTAAACTCCCGCATCCTTGGCACGGAACTGTGGAGCGGTGAAACCGCCCTCACCCGATCCGGCGCAATGCGGGGTGCATTGTTCTCTGCGGTATCTGACGGTCGGTATAGGCGCTTTACCGAAAGCTACGAGAGTCGCTTTGGCTCAAAGCCATACCGGATCTCTACCCTGGGTTATGATGCGGTTCTGCTAACGCTCAGAGTGGCGCGCGATTGGCGCGTTGGCAGCCAGTTCCCTGAACGGCAATTGCGTGATCGCGGCGGCTTCCTGGGTCTGGATGGCCCGTTCCGGTTCCAGCGCAACGGCGTGGTCGAACGTGCGATGGAAGTGCGCGAGGTGCGCGGCAACAGCGTCGTAATCGTGGATCAGGCGCCCCAACGCTTCGAGGACTGAGCAAAACGTATAGCCACCTGCTTGTTAGCGGCTCTCTGCCGAGCCTATAGCCTTACGCATGTCAGATGATCTGTTTGAAGGTACTCCGTCAACGAGCGGCGATTACGATTCCTCCTCGATTGAGGTGCTCGAAGGGCTGGAGCCGGTGCGCCGCCGGCCGGGGATGTATATTGGCGGCACGGATGACCGCGCGCTGCATCACCTTGCCGCCGAAGTGCTCGATAACTCGATGGACGAAGCCGTTGCAGGCCATGCCAACCGTATCGAAGTGCGCCTGGAGGAAGGCAATCGCCTGACCATCGGTGACAATGGCCGCGGCATACCAGTCGATGAGCACCCCAAGTTCCCGGGCAAATCCACGCTTGAGGTGATCCTTTCGACGCTTCACTCCGGCGGTAAATTCTCCGGCAAGGCCTATGCAACCAGCGGCGGTCTGCACGGGGTTGGCGTCAGCGTCGTCAACGCATTGTCATCGCACACCCGCGTCGAAGTTGCGCGCGACAAGCAATTGTTCGCACAGGAATTTTCCAAGGGGCAAACCCTCGGGAAAATCGAGAACCTGGGCGCAACACCCAATCGGCGCGGAACTCAGGTCAGCTTCACGCCCGATGAAGAGATCTTTGGCGATCGTAAATTCAAACCGCAACGGCTGTTCAAGCTAGCTCGCTCCAAAGCCTATCTGTTTGCGGGCGTCGAAATCCGCTGGAAATGCGCGCCCAGCCTCGCGTCCGAAGATGTTCCCGAAGAGGCCACTTTCAAGTTCCCAGGAGGTCTCGCTGACCATTTGGCCGAGCAGGTGGGTGCGCGCGAATGCGTAACCGCGCAGGCCTTTACCGGCAATCAAGACTTTCCCGAGGACGACAGCGGCACCTCGCAAGGCCGGGTCGAATGGGCCATCGCATGGCCGCTCTATTCCGATGGATCGACCAGCTGGTATTGTAACACTGTTCCAACACCCGATGGCGGAACGCACGAGCAAGGCCTCAGGGCTGCTCTGACAAAAGGGCTACGCGCCTTTGGCGAGCTGACTGGCACAAAGAAAGCCAAGGATATTAGCGCAGACGACGTGATGACAGGCGGCGAGGTGATGCTCAGCGTCTTTATCCGCGATCCATCATTTCAGTCGCAAACGAAGGACCGACTGACTTCGCCAGAGGCCGCACGCTTCGTTGAGAACGCCGTGCGCGACCATTTCGACCACTTCCTCACCGACAATATGGACCGGGGTAAGGCCCTGCTTGGCGAGGTTATGGAACGCATGGATGAGCGCCTGCGCCGCAAGCAAGAGCGCGAGATCAAGCGCAAAACCGCAACCAATGCCAAAAAGCTCCGCCTACCGGGCAAGCTGACCGATTGTTCGGGCGAAGGCGACAAAGAAACCGAGCTCTTTATCGTTGAGGGCGATTCGGCCGGTGGCAGCGCGAAACAGGCGCGCAATCGCAAGACGCAGGCGATCCTGCCAATCCGCGGTAAGATCCTGAACGTAGCATCCGCTACAGCGGATAAGATCCGGGCCAATCAGGAGATCGCTGATCTCTCACTCGCGCTCGGTTGCGGCACGCGCAAAGATTGTGACGCGGAAAACCTTCGTTACGACCGCGTAATCATCATGACCGATGCGGACGTTGATGGCGCGCACATTGCAACCCTGCTCATGACGTTCTTCTTCCAGGAAATGTCAGACATTGTGAAAAAGGGGCACCTGTTCCTGGCCAAGCCGCCGCTCTATAAGCTCACCGCTGGCAAAGAAAGCCGCTATGCCAATGACGATGCGCACCGCGCGCAGCTGGAAGAGACGGTTTTCAAAGGCAAAAAGGTTGAGGTTGGTCGGTTTAAGGGTCTTGGCGAGATGAACCCTCAACAGCTTCGCGAGACCACTATGGATCCTGACACGCGCAGCCTGATCCGTATTACCTTACCGCAAGAATTTGAAGATCGCGCAGCGGTGAAAGAGGTCGTCGATCAATTGATGGGGCGCAATCCAGAGCACCGCTTCAACTTCATCCAGAACCGCGCTGGTGAGGTCGATCGCGAGGCGATTGATGCCTGACGATCAGCCCCCGCCTGACGATGCGCCAAAAAAATATCCAAACCCGCGCGAGGAAGACATCATGGCGGGCGACCGCCGTATCTCGCGCCCGGACAGCGCTCTACCCGATTGGCATATCCCTGATGCCGTTTACCGCCCCATTCCCATCGCCTGGTTTGCGGCGGCATTCCTACTGCAATCAATCGCCATGTTCGCAATCTTCATGCTGCTGATCGGCAAAAGCGGATATTTCACCATTGCCGGTGCAGCCATTGCCACCGGAGCGATTGGCGCATGGACATGGGACCGGGGGATGAAGGACGCCGCGACCGGATGGAAGGTCGCCACCATCGTGCTGCTTATCGTGCAGTTTGCGCTGGTCGCGCTGACGGCGTCATCGCGCCTCTAATCCGCCATTTCGGTATGGATATGCAAATGTCCCTCTAACGTTCGGTGTACAGGGCATTTGTCGGCGATCTCAATAATCTTCGCGCGTTGATCATCCGTCAATTCATTACCTAGCACCGTAATCGAGCGATTGAGCGCCTGGATTTTCGCACCCTCTCCCTCTTCCTCGCAATGATCACAGTCGTCCGCATGATCGCGTTCATGGGTCACATGCACTTGGTAGCTCTCTACCGGCCATCCCTTTCGGTCAGCGTACATTTTCATCGTCATGGCGGTGCAAGTGCCCAGCGCAGCGTTGAGCAAATCATACGGCGTTGGGCCGCTGTCATCACCGCCATAGCTGCGCGGTTCATCAGCCACGAAGCGGTGGCTGGCGGTGAACACCTCGGTTCCGAACTTGCCATGGCCAGACTTCACCAAGACGCCTGCTTCTGGCAGCTCAGTTTCGCCGCAACTTTTGAGGTACCGCTTTGCCCATGAAGCGATCGCTACAGCGGCATATTCGGCATCTTCTCCCTTCGTCAACAGGTGATCGGCATCGTCCAGACTAATGAAACTCTTTGGGTGATAGGCGGCCTGAAACAGAGCCGCCGCGTGCTCTACACCAACGATTGTGTCGATCGGCGAGTGTAATGCCAGATAGGGGAGCCTCAGCTCCTTCACCAGTTCGAGCAGCTTGACCGATTCCGTTCGTTCTAGAAACTCCCGACTGACCGAAAAGCTTTGCCCACCAATAGTCACTGGCCCCTCACCGTCCGCGCAGAATCGCATCGTGATCGCCTTTGATGATGTGCAGCACATGCGGGACATCCGAAGGCGCGCCAATCGTCGCGATAGCTGCGACGTTCTCCGCGCCCAGCTCATGCGCAGCGGCCAGCACCGCCGCTCCGCCAAGACTATGCCCAACCAATAGTAGCGGAGCATTGAAGCGCGCCCGCAAAGCGCCCGCAACGGAAACGAGATCAGCGATATCCGTAGCAAAGCCAGCGCGGCCAAATTCGCCTTCGCTCCCACCAAGCCCGGTAAAGTCGAACCTCAGCGTCGCAATGCCTTGCGCGGCCAATGCGCGCGCGACACTAATCGCGGCGCGGCTCTTCTTGGTGCAGGTGAAGCAATGCGCAAAGACCGCAGCGCCCCTGACCAGGCCGGTTGGCATTTCCAGCGCTCCATCCAGGCTGTGTCCAGTGGTGGTCGTGATCGAGAGTGTCTCTGTCGGCATTGTGGTCCCTCCTATGGGTGATGCTTGTAAAGCTATTAGCGCACCTTCGCCATTTGGTTACGCCTTGCAGAGGATCATGGCGCGATGCACAACACATTTCATGCTTAGAATCCTTGTGCTCGCCCTTTCGCTCCTACTCATCCCTAGCGCCGCTTTTGCGCAAGACGCCAATGATAACGAGACGGCTGTTTCCGAGCCGCTAAAAATACGGACACAGGATGTGATCGCTTTGCTAAAGCAAGAAAAAGCGACCGAAGATGTTTTCGGGCAGCAATTCTTGGCCGCAGTCCCTCCTGCACAATTCAATGTTGTGACGCAGCAGCTCACGTCGCAATTTGGCGCAGCCATCGTTGTTGAGAGCATTGAACCGACCGGTGAGTTCTCCGCGAACATCGCGATCCGCTTCGAACGGGCGATTGGAAGAGGCACTTTGGCTCTGAGTCCAATTGAGCCGCACAAAATCGAAGGCCTATTATTACGCGAATTTGATACAATCGATGACAGTTTCGCGAAAATCGAGGCTGATCTTGCAGCACTGCCGGGCAAAGTGGGCGTTTATTATGGTCCGCTCAACGGCGGCGTCCCAAAACTCTCGATCAATCCTGATGATCAATTCGCGATTGGGTCTACATTTAAACTCTATGTCTTGGCGGCCCTCGCCGAGGATATTGAGGCGGGAAAGCGCAGCTGGGACGACGTGGTATCGCTAAGCCGAGAAAGCTTTCCTAGCGGCATGATGCAAGACTGGCCTCAAGGCGCTCCAGTAACGTTACATACACTTGCTGGTATGATGATCTCAATCAGCGACAATACCGCGACAGACGAGTTGATACATGTGCTCGGGAGGGACCGCATTGCCAAGCTGCTAGAAGAAAGTGGCCACAGCAACCCCGCCAAAGCCAATCCGCTTTTGACCACTCTAGAACTGTTTGCTTTGAAGGGCGGCCCGCGTGAAGTCTTAGAGGCTTACCGATCGGAAACCAGCATTGAGCGCAAGCTGGCGATGTTGCGAGAAATTGACGTGGTGTCCGTGACCGCTGATGACGTTAACTCCGCTTTTGCGGATGGTCCGGTCGCACTGGATGTTGAATGGTTCGCGAGCGCCAATGATCTGCGCAAATTGTTCCATCATATGAATAGAGTGACCGATTATACGGCGTTTTCAATTATGGGTATCAATCCATCGGTGCGAGCCAGTGCGCGCGAAGATTGGGCTTACGTTGGATATAAGGGCGGATCGGAGCCCGGCGTCCTCAACCTTACCTGGCTGCTCACTGATTTCAGTGGCAACGAGCATGTCCTCATACTCAGCTGGAATAACCCGGATGCTGCACTTGAAAACAGCAAGCTAGAGCTGATCGCGCAGCGCATCCTGGCCCTGCCCCGCTAAAGCAGTCGCCCAGAACAGACCTCCAATTTGAGCGCGAGCTTACGTAGCGTCACCCTTGCCACCCGAACGGATCGACCTTAACGCTCGCGTTAAAAGTTGCCATTTGAGATTTACAGGAAAACCCATGACCGACACGACGCAGCAGCGCTTTGAAGGCACCAATGATTACATCGCCACCGATGATCTGAAAGTTGCGGTGGATGCTGCGGTGACTTTGCGACGGCCTCTGCTGGTCAAAGGTGAACCTGGCACAGGCAAAACCGTATTGGCGCATGAGATTGCTAAGGCCATTGGCGCGCCGTTGATCGAGTGGAATGTGAAATCGACCACAAAGGCTCAGCAGGGCCTGTATGAATATGATGCGGTTGCACGGTTGCGTGATGGCCAGCTGGGCGAAGAGCGGGTCCATGACATCCGCAATTACATCAAGAAGGGCAAATTGTGGGAGGCCTTCACCTCTGAGCAGCTGCCAGTTTTGTTGATCGACGAGATCGATAAGGCCGACATCGAATTTCCAAACGATCTCCTGCAAGAGCTCGATCGGATGAGCTTCGACGTCTACGAAACGCAAGAGCGCGTGGCGGCTAAAGAGCGCCCAATCGTTGTCATCACCTCAAACAATGAGAAGGAATTGCCAGACGCGTTCCTGCGTCGCTGTTTCTTCCACTATATCAAGTTCCCAGACCGCGACACGATGCAGTCGATCATCGATGTGCACTATCCCGGAATCCAAAAGACGCTCGTCAAAAAGGCGATGGATATCTTCTATGAGCTGCGCGAAGTGCCCGGCCTCAAGAAAAAACCATCAACCAGTGAGCTGCTCGATTGGTTAAAACTGCTGATGAACGAAGATATGCCGCTAGAAACGCTGCAGGATGCCAATCCGAACAGCGCCATCCCGCCGCTGCACGGTGCACTGCTCAAGAATGAGCAAGACGTGATGATGTTTGAACGACTGGCCTTTATGGCGCGGCGCAACCCCAGTTAACACTCGAACCTTGTCAATCGAACGTGTAGGGCAGCTCTAGATCGCCCCATCGGCGCCCTTTGATCACCAATGGCACATAGACATTGCGAATAACGCGATAGGTCTTACCATCGCCTTCTTGGCGATAAATTGCCATCATATACGGCGCATTGCTGGCCTTTGCCTTATGGTCGATCGTCTCAAGGATTTTACGCCCATTGCGGCAATACTTTGTATCATGGGCAAGTTCGCCTTTCGGCTCGCGTGACCACGCCGTAATATGGGTCGGCAAGAAGCCGTTCATATCGGCCTGAGAACACATGATTACCGCGCCCGGTTCATCATAGAGCGTGTCGTTGATAGGGCGCCAATTGGCGTCGGCCCAATCGCTGAACGAAGTTCGGTAAAGTTGCGGATTGGTGCCTGGAACCTCTTTGTATTCTTGGTCAAACAGCTGATCCATCGTTAGCTCACCATCTTTGAGAGCCTCTTCGGTAAGCTCCGATAACTTCGTCGCCAAGCCTTGAGCCTTTACGACCATAGCGGTGTCTTCAGGACTCAGCCCTGCCTTAACTATGCTATCGAACATTTCGCTTGCTGTTATTTCCAACTCTCCCATGCGCTCATGCGCGTCTTGGAGCTGGCCTTCATTCTTGCGCGTTGCATTATCATATCGCTCAAGCACGTCCTGAACTGAGGCCACATGGCCGCTGATAGTCCCGGTCGAACGTGCAATGACGTCGTTTTGTTTATCGACTTCTTCAACCAGTTCGCCAACGCTACTGATGGTCGTCTCGATGCGCGATACAGATGCTTTGGCCTCTCCGCTGGCGAGCGAGCCTTCTTCGATTTGGCCGATAACCACGCTCGCTTCTGCACCCAGGGTATCGATGGTTTGCGAAATTTCCTCGGTGGCTCTGCGCGTATCGTTGGCAAGGCTTTTTACCTCGCCCGCCACAACGGCAAATGTGCGACCAGCTTCGCCGGCTCGCATCGCCTCAATCGTGGCATTCAACGCCAAAATGTTGGTGGTTTCAGCAATTTGATCAATATCTTGCGCACTGCGCCTAACCTGATCCATTGCTGCCGCGAAACCGGTTACGTGTTGTCCAAGCGTGTCGACCAGTTCGAGCACGGCGTTGATCTGCCCCAAAGAAGAACGGATCAGCGATGTGCCCTCGCCCAAGCGCTCGATCGCTCGCTCCGAAAGCAGACGGGCCTCGTCACTTGCCTCTGAAACCTTCGCTTGGTCAGCTTCCAGCGCGCTGACGGTGCCACGCAAAGCCTCATGCTCTTCGCGCAAAGCCTCAGACGAACGGATTACTTCCGCAACAACGCCAGCCACGTCAGTGCAGCCGACGGTTACCGCCGCACAGCTTTCTGGAATAGCGTTTAGCGACGCCGCATTTGTCTTATCAATTTCAATTGGCTTCATAGCCGCCGGGTCCCCGATCCTTTGTCCAAAGCACTCGTAACCAGTGATGGTTAGCGAAGACTTAAGGAGGCCAAGAAAGCGCTAATAGCTAGAGCCAGTAAAGGCGGCAGTCAGAGATTGAGGGCTAGCGCTTGAGGATCAGTCCAGTTAGAGCTTTGCCCATGTTTTTCAACTTCGTCGACGAACTTCGTGAAGCCGGGATTTCGGCCAGTTTCAAAGAGCACCTCACCTTGCTGGAGGCGCTCGACAAGGATGTGATTGAGCAAACGCCTGAGGCCTTTTACTACCTCAGCCGTACGACCTTCGTTAAGGACGAAGGGTTGATCGATCGTTTTGATCAGGTGTTCAACAAGGTCTTCAAAGGCATTCTGTCCGATTACGGTCAAAACCCGGTCGATATTCCGGAAGACTGGTTGAAAGCCGTGGCCGAGAAATTCCTCAGCGAGGAAGAGATGGAAAAGATCAAATCCCTGGGCGATTGGGACGAGATCATGGACACGCTGAAAAAACGTCTGGAAGAGCAGGAAAAGCGCCACCAAGGCGGAAACAAGTTCATCGGCACAGGCGGCACCTCACCATTCGGCAATTCAGGCTACAACCCCGAAGGCGTGCGGATCGGCGGTGAGAGCAAGCACAAGCGCGCAATCAAAGTATGGGAAAAGCGCGAGTTTCAGAACCTCGACAACACCAAAGAGCTGGGCACACGCAACATCAAGATGGCGCTGCGCCGCCTGCGCCGCTTTGCACGCGAAGGCGTAGCGGATGAGCTTGATCTGGATGCGACGATTGATGGCACCGCAAAGCAAGGCTGGCTCGACATTCACATGCGCCCCGAACGGCACAATGCGGTGAAATTGCTGTTGTTCCTTGATGTTGGTGGGTCGATGGATCCCTTTATCAAGCTGTGTGAGGAGCTGTTCAGCGCGGCCTCCTCAGAGTTCAAGAACCTGGAATTCTTCTACTTTCACAACTGCCTTTATGAAGGGGTGTGGAAAGACAATTCACGCCGCTGGCAGGAACGCACGAAGACCTGGGATGTACTGCACAAATTCGGCCATGATTACAAAGTGATCTTTGTCGGTGATGCAGCAATGAGCCCGTATGAAATCACCCATGCAGGCGGCAGCGTTGAGCATATGAATGAAGAAGCCGGCGCGATCTGGATGAACCGGGTGACCAATACCTATCCGGCGACCGTATGGCTAAATCCAGTGCCCGAAAAACAGTGGGGTTATTCGCAGTCAACCAAGATGCTGAGGCAACTGGTGAATGACCGGATGTACCCGCTGACGTTGGACGGTCTGGACGACGCAACTCGCGAACTGAGCCGCAAACAGGGCCACTAGTCCTGATGTCAGCTCACGACCCAAAAAATTCGAAAGTTCAGTGTTTGACTAGCGGGGCGCTATACCAACCCTGCCAAGGCCGCTTTGACAGCTTTTTTACGCCTGCGGCTGACCGGAACCCTAACCCCTTGTCTAAGGGTAATAGAGGCGCCAAGCGATTGTAGTTCTGCTGTGGCAATATCTTGATCCAGTGCAATCCACCAGGAGCGGTGTGTTTGTACGCCTTGATACCCTGCCACTGCGATGAGCGCATCTTCGAAACTCATCAGGATTAATGTATCCCCAGTCTCAGCATAGACACGGACATAATGATCCTCTGCTTTCATAGCGATGAGAGGGCTCGCTTGTAGCTCTGCCGGGAGCTTGCGCTTCAGAAGGTCTATTGCCTTGGACGCGCCCTCGCGTTCATTGGTGCGGCTGATCTCCTGACCAAGTATCAAAAGTGGTAAAACGATCAGAAACGAAAAGCCAAGCCAAGCAACCAGCGCGATAGGCCAAGCCTGCAGGAAGGGCATATCCATTGGCATCAAGCCAAAGAGCCAATTCATCAGTACGCCGAAAGCCGAACCGACAATCGCAAAGCCAGGCATCAACAAGGCTGTCATCAGGCGCGGTGAAAACGAACTCGGAGCAATCAGCATCACAAGAGCTTTTAGCCCCTGCCAGATACACCAGGGCACGAACAGCATGGTCACCCAGTATAAAAGACGCGTTTCCAAAGAGAGGGAAACGAAAGTACCATAAGGCCCGGCAAGGCCGATCCCTAAACCAAGAATCAGAATGAACGCGCCCTCCAATGCGCGCGTCCTCCCTCGCATGCGTGAAACAGGCTTTGATCTCTCTACCATTCGCGAAACGCCAGCGGCTTTACGCTACCACTTGCGAATTTCGCGTGCAATTCGGCTTCTAGCGACTTCACAACATTTTCCTGTGGCCCATAATTCTGACGGAAAGACAGCATTATAACAAGGATACTTCTGCTATGCACTGGCTAGAGGTGCTTGCTGATTACAGCTTCGCACATAATTTTAATATTCTCATCCACGTCAGCTTTGGAACCTTGGCAATCTTGCTGGGCATTTATCAAATCTTCTCTCGCAAGGGAGGTGCAACGCACCGTCGCGTCGGCAAGCTCTTCGTGCTCGTCATGTCCGTTGCGTTGGTGACAGCCGTCATTGGTACATTTGTCTTCGGCTTTAGATCCCTCCTTGCCTCCCTGACTCTGTCTGCGAGCTACCTGCTGATTTCCGCTGTGCGTGTATTTGCTATTCGGACGAGCGGACCAAAGACCTTCGACAACGCTCTCTCATGCGCCGCCATTCTTGCTGGTTTAGGAATCATCGCTCTAATCCAGGCCGGACCACAGGACGCAGCAACAATAAGCTATTCCGCTCTTGGGAATATGTTTGCATTCTCCTTCTATGATCTTCTGCGCAATATTGGCGGAGCAGCTTGGCTGAAACGCTCATGGTTGAACGAGCACATCGTCAAGATGCTTGGCAGTTTCGGTGCCTTGCTTTCCGCAGCTGGAGGCAATGTCATGATCGCGCTGCAGCCATGGAGCATATTTCTACCGGCCGGGTTGAGTACTATGCTGATCATTCTCTTTATCCTGTGGCCCCCGCTGACCACAAAGAGTGCTGATAACAATGTAGCCCAATCGCCAATTGGACAAACAAGAGAGTAGGTTGATCTATCTCACTCAAGCCGGATGACATAAACATGACACTAGGAAACTCTCCTTTATTCGCATGCGCCCTTTTCACATCCGCTTGCATGCCTGCTTTGCAAACCGCTTCTGAGCTGCGAACACCACAGGCGACGCGGGAGTTCTCGCCTCTGGCATGCCAGGTGGAATCTATCGGACCGACGCCAAGCGATTTGTAGCGATAACCCGGTCTGGTGAAGGCTTCGCGTATAGCTTCAACGATGGCATTCTAGGCAATATTCAATCGCCGGGAGCAATGGTAGAATGCGGCGACGGGGACGTGCGTATTGAAAGTGCTGAAGTCTGGGATAGAGTTCCCATCATCCAAACCGACACCCGCTTTCTTGCCGATGGCATTCTGCTAACCGGCCGTCTTATTGAACCGATTGGTGCCGACAATAGCACGCCGCTATTGGTGTTTGCACATGGCTCCGAAGATACGGCCTGGATTGAGCGGGCGCGCGATCCGTATCAGATGGTCGGACGTGGCATCTCGGTATTCGTCTACGACAAGCGGGGTACGGGACAGTCTGAAGGCCGATACAGTCAGAACTTTCCATTGCTTGCAAAGGACTTGGTGGCGGCTTCTCGAGAGGCAAAGCGATTGGCCGAAGGCCGGTTTGGGCGCCTCGGTCTCGTAGGGCTGAGCCAAGGAGGGTGGATCGCACCGCTCGCCGCCAAAGATGCGCGGGCTGATTTCATCAGCATTGGATACGGCCTTGTTGCCGATATTCGGGAAGAAGATGCAGCACAGGTCCAAAAGGAACTTCGTGACGCAGGATACCCAGAGAGCGTTCTGGCGGCAGCGGTTGAGATTACTGACGTGACAGCCAGAATTGCCTCATCCGATTATACCGATGGTCTGGATGAACTAAGCGATCTTCAACGAAGGTACTCTGCAGAACCTTGGTTCTCAGTGATCCAAGGGGGATATAGCGGTGTCTTTTTGAAAATGTCTGCAGCGGAACTGGCTGAAAATGGCGTCCCACGCTTCAACGATCTAGATATTGACTGGACGCTAAACCCAATGGCTGTGATGCGAAGCGTTGATGTGCCTCAACTTTGGGTTCTCGCCGGCGAAGATCGTGAAGCACCGATTGATCTTACGTTAGAGAGACTGTCCACTCTCAGACAGGAAGGCAAAGACATCACGATTTACACATTCCCGGACACTGATCACGGCATGTGGGAATACACTTTACGCGATGATGGTTCACGTGAAATGACCCAAGTGACGCCAGGCTATTACGATCTGATGGCGGATTGGGCCAAGGGTGTGGTTAAGGCCGATTACGGCAGAGCATTCGTGGTCGATAGGTGAAAGCGGTGATAAATCAGGCGGCTAGCGAGGTGGCCGCCGCCGATTGGACGGAACGGAAGGTCAGCCTTTAGCTTGCGACTCATCCGCTGAGACGCATGACATCGAAAGGTGCGGCCGGACTAACGTTATGGGACATTCGAAGTTCGGAGGATTGGCATGTTTTTGACCGAAGATTACGCAAATTTCTTGGCTTTGAATTTGATCTTCCTCATCAGCTTGGCAGTCTGTTTGGCTCTCCAGTTCTTTCCTCGATTTCGCCGCGCATCCAACCCTTTTGTCTGGGGGATTTGGGGCTACCTTGTTCTTGGTGCTTTGTATTTTGCGCAATATCCAGTTGCCAGCCTCCAAGAGAGTGATTTTAGAAATTCTCCGAAAAGACAAACCTCTATTGGTCAGGATGTTACGGTAAAAAGTCTGCGTATTCGTGATCCTGGTTTTTCGAGAGTCGAGCAAGCTGCCTATTCCTGTGTTGGCTCTCACTCATTTGAACAATGTTATGCGCCGTTCCTAGTGAAGGTTGGAGACGGAACGTTAGATTTCATTGAGATTGGGGAGAGTCCAATCATCCGTTATCAACGGGGATATAATGAAGACGCTTGCCTTGGTAGGGAGGCAAAACTGACAAGCCAAATTGATGATCGTCATATTGCATCAGATTTGACGATATGCATCACCGCTCAAGAAGTCGAGACATCAACAGCTGAATATCTACTCGCTGCCGAACGAGACCAACTCGCTTGGCCCAGTGAGATGTCATATTCTCGCGTATCCTTAACCGATATCGAAGCCGATAAAGTCGTCGATCAATTTGTTAGTTGGGACGGGGATCGTCCTTATACTAACAACCAAGGCTCGCACTCTTCTGACAAGGGCGGTCCGCTTGCAGGGCTATTGGTCTTGTCAGATTGACTGCAAGGGTCGCGCATCGCGCCTAACAGCACCCTGGCCCGCCCCCAGGAAAGTGAGCCACACTGAGAGTTAGGATTTCGGCTATTTACCGCTTGAAAGGAGCCGAGAATGGCACGGAAGAGATACACGCCAGAACAGATTATCGGGATGCTGCGTGAGGTCGAGGTGCGGCTATCACAGGGAGAGAGGGTTGGTGCGATCAGCCGGTCGCTGGGCATCTCGGAGCAGAGCTACTACCGCTGGCGACGTGAGTATGGCGGACTAAAGGTGAACCAGGCGAGGCGCTTGAAGGATCTGGAGAAGGAGAACCAGCGGCATAGGAAAGCGGTGCCTGATCTGACGCTGGATACCCTAGTATTGAAGGAGGTTGTGGAGGGAAAGTACTAAACCCTTCACGGCGTCATCTGGCCATCGATCATGTACAGGAGGTGCTGGATGTATCCGAGCATCGTGCCTGCAAGGTCGTTGGCCAGCACCGTTCGACCCAACGCAAGCTGCAGATGAGAAGCCACTGACATCGGTGATTGTCCGCCTAGCTCAGCAATATGGTCGCCATGGCTGCCGTCAGATCACAACACTGCTGCGCAATGAAGGTTGGTTGGTGAACGCCAAGCGGCTTGAACGGATATGGCGACGTGAGGGGCTCAAGGTGCCGCAGAAGCAGGCAAGTGCGACGGTTGTGGTCGCCCTGCTGGGCGGGCTGAAGCGTAGCGTAAGGCAGTTCAGCAGGGCGACCACAACGGCCGGAACTCTAACTTAACGGGTGGACCGCCATAACGGGGCAGGCCAAACTCTGAAACGGCAGTTTGGCAATGTCCGCTTTCACCTCCAAAAGCGGACACCCCTCAATAAAGCAAATGCTCCCTCACGGTCTGCACCCACGCCGCCTCGTCGTTTAACGCCAGCGCGTCGAGATCGCTTGGCCGCGCGGTTGCGTCGTCAACCCACTCGCGCAGAGATGGCCCACCATTGATCACATCAATGGCTAGTACATCATTGGTGTATTCATATTTGAAGTCAGTCCCGCGCCACAATTCATAGTCAGGATAGAGGCTGCGGATCGCCTTGAAGGCAAGCGCCTGAAGACGCCACGGCTTAAACATATCATGATCGTAATGCCGGCTTTCTGCATGGATCATCAAAGCGTTACACAGCTTTCCTGTGTGCTTGTGGAAGGTCGGCTCAAACCAACAATCCCGCAGAGCGCATCCCTGAAGCCAATCAGGCTGGAGGCCGTGCATCTCCGCCAGCACAGCCTTTGCATCAATGTTTGGCGCGCCGAACAACACCTCCAATGGCCGCGTGGTCCCGCGGCCCTCTGACACAGTGGCGCCTTCGATCATCACCGTGCCCGCATAGGCCCGAGCCATGTTAACATTGGCGGCATTGGGCGAAGGATTGATCCAGATCCGGGACGTGGGCCAGCCATGCCCCTCACCGCTTGGCTCCCACCCCTCCATCGCTACCACGCGGTAGTCCACATCAAGGCCGAAGTGGGCGATGAACCAATGTCCCATCTCGCCCAGGGTCAGCCCGTGGCGCATGGGCATAGGCGCTGCTCCGACGAAGCTCTCATGCCCAGGCTCAAGCAAAGTGCCCTCCACTGGACGACCAGCAGGGTTAGGACGATCGAGCACCCAGACCTCTTTCCCGCCCTTGGCCGCCTCTTCCAGCAGGTAGAGCAACGTCGTAACAAAGGTATAAATACGGCAACCAAGATCCTGAAGATCAAACAGAAAGACGTCCGCGCTCGACATCATTTGACCGCTTGGACGACGCACCTCGCCATATAGCGAGAACACAGGAATGCCATATTGCGGATCGGTCTCGTCCGCCGTCTCCACCATATTGTCCTGCTTATCACCTTTCAGGCCATGCTGCGGGCCAAAGGCGCTGGTCACATTCACTCCAGCGGCGATTAGCGCATCGAGCGAATGGGTTAGATCAGCGGTGACACTGGCCGGGTGCGCTACCAAAGCGACGCGTTTGCCCTCTAAGGCGCCGAGCAATTGCTTGTCTGCCAACAGGCGATCAATTCCGAAGTTCACGCTCATCTTTCGATCTCCACCACCATTTGCCGGCAGGCCTCGCTGTGGAATTCCGGTTTGCCCGGTGGGAATGCCAGCGCCCAGAACTGAATGGTCCCGTCATTGTGCTCAACGATGGCGTTCAGTGCGACCTGCGCTGGGCCGGGCAATTCAGCGGCAATGCTGGCCTTTAACACCAGTTCATTGTCGCTGTGCGAGCATGACACGGCAATCGCATCCACCGGAGCATCACGAGTGCCCTCACGAAAATCGTCAAAATCATACGCCGCCCAGCGCGATGATGGCGAGAGATTGAACTCGCGGTAGTATGTGCCGCCAATCGGCTGCCAGAAAATCTCAAAGCAGGTCGTCTTCCACAGGAAGTCTTTGCGCTCTGGTGCGGCGTGCTGAGGCACTTTGATCCCACCAATCGTCCCGTCAAAGCGAAATTCCGCATCACAGCCCCCGGCCGTGGGCGTAATCTGCGCCGTTACCGCCTTGATAGGTCCAAGCTCGCATGTCTGATGAAGCATAAGTGGTTGCATGGCACTTGCTATTGCCGAGCAGCCACCGTCAGGCAATGGCCATTCATGACTTTCCCGCCGCTGCTCACGCTGTTAAGCGCTCGCCATCATGAAAGAATACGAATCTGATCTGCTCCAGCTGCTCGACAAACGCGGCTACATCCACCAAGTCACCGACAGCGGTGCGCTTGATCAGCTCGCGACCAAGCAGGTCGTGCCAGGATATATCGGCTTTGATGCGACCGCGCCAAGTCTGCACGTAGGCAGTCTGGTTCAGATAATGATGCTGCGCCGCCTCCAACAGACGGGCCACAAGCCAATTGTTGTTATGGGTGGTGGAACAACCAAGGTCGGCGATCCTTCCGGAAAGGACGAAAGCCGCAAGCTGCTGACCGGGGAAACAATTCAGGACAATATCACCTCGATCCGCACGGTATTTGAGCGATTGCTGACATTCGGCGACGGACCAAGCGACGCTGTAATGGTCGACAATGACGAATGGCTGTCAAAGCTAGGCTATGTCGAATTGCTACGCGATGTCGGGCCGCACTTCACGATCAACCGGATGCTGACCTTTGATTCGGTCCGCTTGCGTCTTGACCGGGAGCAGCCGCTCACGTTCCTGGAATTCAACTACATGATCCTCCAGGCCTATGACTTCCTGGAGCTAACGCGCCGTTACGAATGCCGCCTGCAAATGGGCGGTAGCGATCAATGGGGCAATATCGTCAACGGCATGGAATTGTCGCGCCGGATGGAAGGCCATGAGCTCTACGGTCTAACAACGCCGCTGCTGACAACGGCGGATGGCGCGAAGATGGGTAAGACCGCATCGGGAGCTGTCTGGCTCAACGAAGATCAATTGCCCGCCTATGACTTCTGGCAATATTGGCGCAATTGCGATGACCGCGATGTGGGCCGGTTCCTGAAATTATTCACGGATCTGCCGCTGGATGAGATCGCGAAGCTCGAAGCGCTGGAAGGCGCAGAGATCAACCATGCCAAGGTTGTGCTGGCAAACGAAGTTACCAAGTTGGTCCGAGGCGATGAGGCCGCCAAAGCGGCCGAAGCCACAGCGAAGGAGACCTTCGCTGGCGGCGGCACGGGCGAAGACCTGCCGTCATTGGCGGTGGGCGCAGACGGTATGCGGATCGGCGCAGTGCTAACCGAAATCGGTTTCACCGCCTCCAATGGTGAGGCGAAACGCAAGATCGCCGAGGGCGCAGTGAAGATCGACGATGCAGCAATCACAGAGCCCGGTTTCCTCGTCGCGCCAGCGGATGGTGAGACGGTGAAATTGAGCCTCGGCAAGAAGAAGCATGGGCTGATCACCCGCTAATTCGCGCCTTCGCGACAGGTCTTTTCGCCGCTCTATTTCGCCAGCTTTACCAATTATCAGCCTTTTCCAGCCATTAGAGTTGTCACTCGCACAATAATGGAGGGTCGAGAACTGTGTCAGCCGGAGCGAATCTGAGCGTCACTGATATGCGTCGAGCTGCACGTCACCCGGTGGATTTCCCGGTGATTGTGGAGCACTTTGCGCACGGCGACCTAGAATTACACGTATCTAACCTGTCCGCGCACGGCTTTATGGTCGATGACGCGAGCGGCAATCTCAATCGCGGTGATCGGGTGATCATCCGCTTGCCAATTGTTGGCCGGATCGAAGCCTATTTGATCTGGATCCACGAAGAACGGGCAGGCTTTCAGTTTGAGCGCATCATTCGGATCGACGATTTCGTCGATATCATTGACGCGCTTCAGCCCAATCCGCGCCTGCGCCGCAAACGGTAGTCACTCGCTCGTACGGCTGGTTTAGCCGGGCAGCGTCACAACAAATAGCTCTCGCACCTTGGCAGGCCATGATGCGCCTGCCATTGGCCGTGCGTGAGCGATACTGACAAAATCCCCAACCACCCATTTCGGGTCCACAATTTCCGCGCCTATTGGGTCAGCCGCTTTGCAATGACGCTGGCGCAATACGCCATGCTGCTGATCATTGGCTGGCAGACGTATAATATCGCGCGCGATGCCGGAATGAGCATAGCCGAGGCCTCTGGTCAGCTTGCGCTTATCGGCCTGTTTCAATTCCTGCCATTATTCGTACTGACACCGTTTACGGGTCTAGCGGCGGACCGGTTTGACAGGCGGCGCCTTGGGCAATTGACCGTGCTGTTGCAATTTGCGTGCGCCGCCGCCCTTGCCTGGTTCACCTGGAGCGGAGCAATCACGCTCCCCGTCCTTTTCTCAATCGCGGTTCTTCTGGGAATAGCGCGCGGATTTGCAGGACCAGCCCTGTCAGCGCTTGCCCCCAATCTTGTACCAAAAGCCCTGCTGCCGACGGCGATCGCTTTGTCATCCATCGCATGGCAGGTTGGCATGATCATTGGCCCAGCCATTGGCGGCGTATTGTACCGTGCAGGACCCGCCCTGCCCTATTTCGCCGCATGCGCACTGTTTGCAGTCTCGCTGATCGCGCTCTCCATCATTGGCAAAGTTCCGCAGCCTGCGACCCGCAAAGACCAGCGTCCGATCGGCGCGATTATTGATGGTGTGTCCTATGTTGTACGCAACAAGATGGTGCTCGGCGCGATCACGCTCGACCTCTTTGCCGTGTTTCTTGCGGGAGCAACCGCGCTTTTCCCGGTCTATGCGCGCGACATCCTGAACGCGGGCGAGGTTGGACTGGGCTTCCTCGCCGCGGCCCCTGCTGTTGGCGCAGCGGTTACAGCTCTGTGGTTTTCGTTCCGCCCGCTTAAGATCAATGTCGGCCCAAAAATGCTGTGGGCCGTCGCCGTGTTCGGCCTCGCCACGATTGTCTTTGGACTGTCGACCTCGATGCCGCTGAGCCTAACTATGCTGGTCATTGTTGGCGCGGCGGACATGTTCAGCGTCTACATCCGGCAATCACTGATCCAGCTGCACACGCCCGATGACAAACGCGGTCGAGTGTCGTCTGCGTCACTACTGACGATTAGCGCCTCCAACGAGGGCGGGGACGCATTCTCAGGTTTCCTCGCCAGCGCAGTTGGTCCGGTTGCCGCCGTAGTGGCAGGCGGCATTGGCGCGATTGTAACCGTTGGGCTGTGGAGCCGAATATTTCCTGTATTGCGTATGACTAAGAGCTTCGATCCGCCAGAAGACATGCTAGACACACCGTCAGAAACGAATTCCCCCACGGAAAAACATCAGGAGGCCTGAGATGAAAGCTGCAAACATCCTAGAGACGATTGGCAATACCCCGCATATTCGCCTGTCGCGACTGTTCCCCAATCATGAAGTTTGGCTGAAGTCAGAGCGCAGCAATCCAGGCGGCTCGATCAAGGATCGTATCGCCCTGGCCATGGTTGAAGACGCTGAGCAATCAGGCAAGCTCGCGCCAGGCGGCACAATCGTTGAGCCGACCAGCGGCAATACCGGCATTGGCCTGGCAATGGTCGCTGCGGTCAAAGGCTACAAACTGGTGCTGGTCATGCCAGAGAGCATGTCGATTGAGCGACGCCGCTTGATGCTTGCATACGGCGCGACTTTTGACCTCACTCCTAAGGAAAAGGGCATGAAGGGCGCAATTGAGCGCGCGACCGAAATCGTAGAGAGCACCGACGGTGCTTGGATGCCTTCGCAGTTTGAGAACCCAGCCAATGTTGCCGTCCATGCCCGCACGACAGCGAAGGAAATCCTCGCCGATTTTGCAGACAGTCCGATTGATGTGATGATCACAGGCGTTGGCACCGGTGGTCACCTGACCGGCTGCGCAGAGGAACTCAAGAAGCACTGGAGCGGATTTAAGGCTTACGGAGTTGAGCCAGAGCTTTCGCCCGTGATCAATGGCGGCCAGCCCGGCCCACACCCGATCCAGGGCATTGGTGCAGGCTTCATCCCAGGCAATTTGCACACTGACGCGATCGATGGTGCCATCCCGGTTGACGCGGAGGACGCCCGTGAAATGGCACGCCGCGCGGCGGCTGAAGAAGGCATGCTGATCGGCATTTCCAGCGGAGCAACCTTGGCTGCAATCGCCAAGAAGCTGCCGGAGCTGGATGCTGGCACACGCGTGCTTGGCTTTAACTATGATACGGGTGAGCGCTATCTCTCCGTGCCCGACTTCCTGCCAGTGTAATAACGCCTCTATCGAGGCCGCGAGTTTAATCTGATCTTGACCTTATCGCTTCATCACAAGCGCGGTCTGGAGATACTGATATGAAATTCGTCTTACTCGAATCGCGCGGTGGCAATTACTTGGTTGTTGCGAACAATATCGCTTGGCTGCGCACCGGCGAAAATGGCCAAACCAATGTCGGGATGGTCGGGGGCAGCCCGCTGCTCGTCACCGGTTCGATTGAGGAAGTGGCTGAGAAAGTCATGGCCGGAGCTGGTTCCAACTGAGACACGAAAAAGGCCCGAGAGTTTGCGCTCTCGGGCCTTTTCACGTGACGATTATGTTTGGCGTTACGCCGCTGTTGCGAACGCATCTGCTGACAGTTTCATCATATTGTCAGAGCCAGCTTCCAACTTGCGGCGCAGCGCGCCTGCATCTGGCAGGAAACGTTCCGCATAATAAGCTGCTGAGGTCAACTTGGCTTCGTAGAACGCGGGGTCTTCGGTGTCCGTTGCCAGTTGCTGAAGCGCAGTCTTGCCCATTTTCAGCCACATAAAGCCCAGCGTCACAATGCCCATGATGTGCATGTAATGATGCGCACCAGCACCAAGATGATTCGGGTTCGCCATCGCGTTTTGCATGAACCACATGGTCGCGGCTTTCTGCTCGCCCAGCGCCTTTTCAAGCTTGGTTGCAACATCGGCCAATTCAGGCGAGTCTTTCGCGGAGGCAATCTCTTCGTCGATCATTGCGAAGAACGCTTGAACCGCACGGCCACCTTTCGATGCAAGCTTACGGCCGCAAAGGTCCATCGCCTGCACGCCGTTGGTGCCTTCGTAGATCATAGCAATCCGGCTATCGCGGACAAATTGCTCCATGCCCCACTCGGTCACATAGCCATGGCCGCCATAGACCTGTTGCATGTTGTTGGCGATGTCATACCCCTTGTCAGTGCCATAGCCTTTGATAACCGGGGTCATCAGACCGATGAGGTCATCCGCCAGCTGGCGGTCTTCTTCGGTTTGCGCCTTGTGCGTCAGGTCCACTTGCAAAGCGCCCCAGAGGCACAGTGCACGCATGCTCTCGTTGAAGACTTTCGCATCCATCAGCATCCGGCGAACGTCCGGGTGGACAAAGATCGGATCAGCCTGAGCGTCAGTGTCCGCTGGACCAGTCAAAGCGCGACCCTGGCGGCGATCCAGCGCATAGGTGACAGCGTTTTGATAGGCGACTTCTGCTTGGGCGAGGCCCTGCATACCAACGCCGAGACGCGCCGCGTTCATCATCACGAACATGGCGGCAAGACCTTTGTTCTCTTCGCCCAGCATCCAACCGGTAGCGCCATCATAATTGAGAACGCAGGTCGCATTGCCATGAATGCCCATCTTCTTCTCAATAGAGCCACAGGATACGCCATTGCGCTCACCCGGCTCGCCGTTCTCATCAACGATGAACTTAGGCACCACGAACAGCGAGATGCCCTTTGAACTGTCCGGAGCGCCTGGTGTCTTCGCCAGCACTAAGTGAATGATGTTGCTGGTTAGGTCGTGCTCACCGGCAGAGATGAAAATCTTGGTGCCAGTGATCGCATAAGAGCCATCGCCCTTCGGCTCAGCCTTCGTTCGGATCATGCCAAGGTCGGTGCCGCAATGTGGCTCCGTCAGGTTCATAGTGCCGGACCATTCGCCAGAGATCATCTTTGGCGCGTACATTTCCTTCTGCTCTTGAGAGCCCGCTGCCAATAGAGCTGCGGTCGCGCCGCCGGTCAGGCCCGGGTACATCGCAAATGCCTGGTTCGCAGTGCCAATATATTCTTCGAACGCAAAGCCCAGAACATGCGGCAATTCCTGACCGCCAAACTCTTCAGGGCCGGTCAGAGTCGTCCAACCACTCTCAACCAGCGCCTCATACGCTTCTTTGAAACCATCAGGCGTGGTCACAGAGCCATCTTCGTGGCGGGTGCAACCTTGCTCGTCGCCAATCTGGTTGAGCGGCGCGAGAACTTCTGAGCAAAACTTCCCGGCTTCATTCACAACCGTGTCGATCATGTCAGGCGTCGCATTCTCAAAGCCCGGCAGATTGCCGTAGCTCGCGAGGTCTAGCATTTCGCTGATGATGAAGCGGGTCTCGCGGGTTGGAGCGGTGTAGGTTGGCATCACTAGATCCCTTAGTGGAGTGTTGAGTATTCAGGGGGTTAGGCGGTCAAAGATCGAGCTTTTCAATCTCGGCCACAAAATCGGTGAGTTCCTTGATCGAGGAATCGATGTCGGCCCTCTGGCTTTTCAATTTTGCAATATGCGTGCGGCACTTCTCAATCGTGACGCGCCGCTGTTCAACGCGGCCATCGTCTAGATCATAAAGATCGATCATCTCGCGAATTTCGGTCAGACTGAACCCGACGTTCTTTGCCCGCATAATCCAGGCAAGCCGCGCGCGGTCTCGCTTTGAATAGACCCGGGTCAGCCCGACGCGAGCCGGAGAGATAAGCCCCTCGTCCTCATAAAAGCGTAGCGCGCGTGCAGTGCACTCAAATTCGCTGGTCAGATCAGAGATCGAGAACTGTTCACGCTCATGCTTATCGGGGCGATCGAGATGCGCACCGTTACGGCGCTGGCCTGCTTCGTCCGAAACGTCGGCTTTACGGGAAGATGATTGTGCGTGTGCTGTAGCCATGCACCATTATCTACCTTACCTTTACGTGAGCGTCAAGTATTGACCTTAACGAGAAGCATCGATCAATTCGCCGTCCTCAATCCGGCGGTAGAAACAGCTACGCGCGCCGGTATGACAAGTCGGCCCGACTGGCTGAACCTTCAGCACAATCGCATCTTGATCGCAGTCCACCAGCATCTCTTGGACTTCCAGGACATTGCCAGAGGTCTCCCCTTCATCCAAAGGTTCTGGCGCGAGCGTGACCAAAAATGCGCGCGACCCGTTTCCATCGTTTTGTTCAAAGCCTCGGCGTTCATAAAGGCGACCATCAAGACTTCACCGCTGGCCGAATCGGTAACAACTGCGCTTAACAAACCGCGATCATCAAACTTGGGTAGGAGCGCACTACCCCGCTCGCGATCCTGCTTTTCCGCCGCGTCATCGCGGTCAAAATTGTTATTCAATGGTTAATCCTTCGGTGAATGGGGCTGTTAATGCGATGGCTTGTTGCACGATAACCACAGAGCCTACGCAAAATCCACCAGCCAGCGGTTTCGACCTTTGCGAATTAAGACTCCAATGAGACAAAGCTTCTCAGCAGGCCTTAGCGGGTCTGTCCACCGGATACCGGCGTCATAAGAATGCCAGGTTCAGGGGGTAACTGTTTCTCTGCTGGCCGCGGGGTGTTGGCAAGAGACAGTTCGAACGATGAGGGATTGGATCCTGGTAGCCAAGTTAGGGGGTGGCTGCCTGAGCTCTTTAAGAGCGGGTCCGCATTTTTTCGTCACGTGGCGCCCGGGGTCGTAATGGCCTCGGGCGTTGTGTTTTCCGGCTTCTTTTTTGTTAAGCTCCAGTCGCGGCCATGCGGTGGAGCGACGCATCGAATTCGCTGTCTACAACGCGGGCAAAACACGCAATCGACACCGAACGAGCGCCCGCTTTCAGCAACACGCTGACGCAGGCATCGCTGGTCGCTCCGCTGGTGAGGACATCGTCGACAAGAATCACATCGCGTCCCTTGATCGCCGCCCTGCGCGATTCCCGAATCGCAATCGCACCAGACAGGGTCCTGCGCCGCTCCTTCGCGCCCAGGCCGCCTAGGCTTGGTGTTCGCTTGCGCCGGACCAATCCATCGACCAGCAATTCGCCCTTGCCCTGCTTGGCTAGTTGGCTGGCCAATAGCCCCGATTGGTTGAAGCCGCGTTGCCACAGCCGCCAGCGATGCAGCGGAACCGGAATCAACAATGGCGGCGCATCGCCACCTTCCTCCGGATCAGGAAGTCGAGCAGCCAGCAATCGGCCAAGTAGACTCACGAGCGAAATCTTGCCGCCATGCTTGAAGGTCAAAATCAGCTTGCGCGAAGCGTCATTGTAGACCGTGGCCGCAACAATCCCGGAATGCTTAGGCGGGTCGGCCATGCACGGTGCGCACAGCGCCTCTTCATCCATTTGGTCAGAGCCAAACGGCCTGCCGCAGGTTTTGCAGGAGGGCTCTCCCGGAATAACCAGATCGCCCCAGCACGCGCCGCAAACCCCGCCTTGATCAGCGATTGCATCGCCGCATAGCGGACAACGCGGTGGATAGACCAAGTCTACCACGGGCTTCAACCCTTCGGCGATATGCGCACCCAAACCCATGCGCAAAGTGTCGCATGGCTTGCACTGTGGTGGCAAGCACGGCAGGGCAGCGCCGGTTATGCAGACACGCCAAGTTCCAACGATCTTTTCAAAAGCACGGCGCGAGGCAAGAGCAGCGCGCGCATTCCGCTTGGCACAGGCTGATGGGGCCGCGCGTTGGCTGGCGGAGGAGCTGGAGCGGGACTGCATCGAACGCATTGGTTTTATGCGGCTTGAGCCGTCGCACGCGCTGGTGATCGGGGAGGTCACGGGCGAACTTTCGGCCGACTTACGCCGATTGGGCGCCGATCTCACCGCCCTGCCATTACATGATGAAGAGCAACCGAGCGGCCACTCGGACCTTGATCTCATCATCAGCCTAAATCGGCTCGACACGGTCAATGATCTGCCCGGCGCGCTGCTGCACTATCGCAATGCCTTGGCCGACGGCGGTATCTTGTTTGCGCAGGTGGTCGGTGCGGGCAGCCTGCCTGCGCTGCGTCAAATCATGATGACCGCAGACGGGGAGCGCCCGGCCGCGCGCGTCCATCCTCAGATTGGCAGCCGCGCTGCAACCGGCCTGCTCGAACGAGCTGGCTTCAAACGTCAGGTCGTTGATAGCCACACGGTGGATGTCAGTTATCGCAGTCTGGATCGTTTGATCGCTGATCTGCGCGAGCAGGCTCTAGCCAACGTACTGGCCGATGCGCCGCCGCCATTGACGCGCAGCGCCCTCGCCCGCGCCCAAGACGCGTTCGAAGCCATGAAAGACAGCGAAGGCCGCGTCACTGAAACCTTCGAACTGCTAACCCTTACTGGTTGGCGTTAGTCCCGCAGCGCCGATTGCGCCGCCGCCAACCGGGCGATTGGCACGCGGTATGGCGATGCGGAAACGTAATCGAGCCCGACTTCTTCGCAGAATGCGATGCTCGCCGGATCACCGCCATGCTCGCCGCAAATGCCGAGCTTAATGTCAGCGCGCGTTGCCCTGCCCCGCTCCGCTGCCAGCTCGACCAGCTGACCAACGCCGTCAACATCGAGGCTGACGAACGGATCGCGAGCGAAGATGCCCTTATCAACATAAGGCGCGAGAAAACGTGCAGAATCGTCGCGCGACACGCCCAAGGTTGTTTGGGTCAGGTCGTTCGTACCGAAGCTGAAGAATGCGCCCTCATGCGCGATTTCGCCCGCCATCAAGGCAGCGCGCGGCAGCTCGATCATCGTGCCGACGAGATACTCCACGCGCGCACCCTTTTCGGCGAACACTTCTTCGGCGGTCCGATCAATCAGCTCGCGCAAAATCGCCAGCTCTTTGCGGGTCGCCACCAAAGGCACCATGATCTCGGGCAGAGGCGCTTCGCCGCTTGAGGCCTGAACGTCGCACACCGCTTCAAAGATCGCGCGCGCCTGCATCTCATAGATCTCAGGATAGGTGATCCCCAGACGACAACCACGGTGGCCCAGCATCGGGTTGAACTCATGCAATTCACCCGCCCGGCGTTTGAGGTGATCGACACCCAGTCCGGTCGCATCGGCAAGGTCTGCAAATTCAGCATCTCCATGCGGCAGGAATTCATGCAGCGGTGGATCGAGCAGTCTAATCGTGCACGGCAGGCCCGTCATCACCTCGAAAATCGCGGTAAAGTCAGCGCGTTGTTCTGGCAGCAGCTTCTCCAGCGCGGCGCGCCGTCCAGCCTCGTCCTCGGCCAGGATCATCTGCCGAACCGCACTAATTCGGCCCGCGTCGAAGAACATATGCTCCGTACGGCACAGGCCAATGCCCTCTGCGCCAAATTGCCGCGCCATTTTGCAGTCCGCCGGCGTTTCCGCATTGGTGCGCACGCGCATCCGGCGGTGGCTGTCCGCCCATTCCATCAGAGTGCCAAAGTCACCGACCAGCTCTGGCTCAATCGTCGGCACAATACCCAGCATAACCTGACCATTGGCGCCGTCGAGGGTGATTTCGTCGCCCTCTTTCAGCTCCTCATTACCGATCCGCAAACTGCGCGAGGCAAGGTCAATCGAAACGCCGTTTGCACCCGAGACGCAAGGGCGCCCCATGCCGCGCGCGACAACCGCCGCGTGGCTCGTCATCCCGCCGCGAGCGGTCAGAATACCCTGCGCCGCGTGCATGCCGTGAATGTCCTCTGGGCTGGTCTCAACCCGTACCAGAATGACTTTTTCACCGCGACCAGACCATTGCTCCGCCGTGTCGGCATCGAGCACAATCTTGCCCGCCGCCGCACCCGGAGAGGCCGGCAAGCCAGTGGTCATCACATTGCGCGGCGCATCGGGATCCAGCGTCGGGTGCAGCAGCTGGTCGAGCGCCATCGGGTCAACCCGCAGGATCGCGGTTTTCTGATCGATCAAGCCTTCCCCGACCATCTCGACCGCCATTTTTAGCGCCGCCTTGGCGGTCCGCTTGCCGCTGCGCGTTTGCAGCATCCACAGCTTGCCGCGCTCCACGGTAAACTCGATGTCCTGCATGTCACGGTAATGGCCTTCGAGCAGGTCAAACACGCGCGCCAGCTCGCCGTAAGCGTCTGGCATGGCTTCTTCCATCGACAGCGGTTTTGCGCCCGCTGCATCGCGAGCGGCCTTGGTGAGATATTGCGGCGTGCGAATACCCGCGACCACGTCTTCACCCTGAGCATTGATCAGATATTCGCCGTAATAGGCGCGCTCGCCCGTTGCCGGATCGCGAGTAAAGGCCACGCCGGTCGCGCTGGTCTCACCCATATTGCCGAACACCATCGCCTGCACATTGACGGCAGTGCCCCAATCGCTGGGAATATCATTGAGACGGCGATAAACCTTCGCCCGGTCCGCATCCCAGCTGTCGAAAACAGCGGCGATAGCGCCCCACAGCTGCTCTGCGACATCTTGCGGGAATGGCTTCCCATGCTCTCTTTCGACGATCCCCTTGTATTCGCTCACCAAAGCGCGCCAATCATCCGCGCTCAGTTCAGTGTCGGCGTAAAAGCCATTGTCTTCTTTGCAGATCTCCAGCGCTTCTTCGAACAGGCCGTGATCCACGCCCAGCACCACGTCGGAATACATTTGCACAAACCGGCGATAGCTGTCCCAGGCAAACCGCTCGTCGCCAGAAGTCTTCGCCAGCCCCTCAACAGTATCGTCATTGAGGCCGAGGTTGAGCACCGTGTCCATCATGCCCGGCATGCTCACCCGCGCACCGGATCGGACCGAGACGAGCAAAGGATCGCTCGCATCGCCAAAGGTCTTGCCCACTGCGCTTTCAATATGCGCCAGCGCTTTTGCTACGTTCGCGCGCAGATCATCGGAAAAACCTGTCCCGAGCGATGTCGAAGGGTCCGCGCCGTCTTGCAGATAACGAACGCATTCCTCGGTCGTGATCGTGAAACCTGGCGGAACCGGCAGGCCAATCGCCGCCATCTCCGCCAGATTGGCGCCCTTGCCGCCAGTGACGGTCTTGTCTTTTTGACGGGCATCATCGTGAGCGGCGTTTCCGCCAAATGGATAAACCGTGTTCACGTTACTTGTACCTTCTTGGCAGCGAAATTGGACAATTACAGGCTTGTCCTGGGGAGAGACATTATCCTTCGATCCGGCTGAAATCGGCGACCTTGTGCACCGCATCGCGGAACCGAGCGAGCAGATCGAGCCGGGCGCTGCGAATATCCGCATCTTGAGCATTGACGATCACGTCTTCAAAAAATTGGTCGATTGGCGAACGCAGACTAGCAAGCAGTTCCATCGCGGCTTCAAAATCCTCATTCACAATGGCACCACGCGCGGCACTCTCAAGAAACTCAAGCCTTTCAATCAGAACCTTCTCAGCGGGTTCAGGCGATGGGTTCGTGGCTCCGCTCCCCATTCCTCTTTCTTCAGGATATTGGCCGCACGTTTGTAGCCTGCCAGCAGGTTTGTGCCGTTGTCTGTTTCGACGAAGGCTTGGAGCGCTTTGACGCGGGCAAGCAGTCGGACGAGGTCGTCTTCTCCGCCGAGAGCAAAAACGGCGTCGATCAGATCGTGCCGGACGCCTGCTTCGCGTTGTTGGACTTTGAAGCGGTCAATGATGAACTCCACAACCCCATGAGCAACCTCATTTAGGTTCTCGTTATCGACTTCAGTCGCTTGCTCTTTAGACAGTCTTTCTTCGAACCCTTCGCCGTAAATTCTCTCAAAGATGGCGTAAGAATCCGTGTATGGTGACAAGATTTGAAGGTCTCTGACTGTCTCGAAGAGAGAGAGGCGTAGGTGATTTTCGAGGATCAACCTCGAGACGCCAATAGCAGCCCTTCTTAGAGCAAACGGATCTTTGGAACCTGTTGGCCGTTCATCAATGCCAAAAAAGCCAGCCAGGTTGTCTAACTTATCAGCTAAACTGATCGCCACGGTTGTGGGAGCTAGGGGAACTGCGTCGCTTTGCCCAACCGGCTTGTAATGGTCACGGATTGCATCAGCCTGTTCGTCTGACAATCCTTCAGCTTTAGCATAATAGCCTCCCATTAAACCCTGCAGTTCGGGAAACTCTCCGACCATCTCGGTGACCAAATCAGCTTTGCATATCAGAGCTGCAAATTCCGCTCGATCAGCATCAGCGCCTTTCACAACGCCTTCCTCACAAAATTCTCGTGTACTATTAGCGAGCCGCATCCGTTTCTCGTCGACCGTCCCAAGCTTCTCGTGGAACGTAATCCGCTCCAGCCCCTTGGCATGCTCGGCCAGCGTTTTCTTCTGATCCAATTCCCAAAAGAAGCGCGCATCGGCCAGCCGCGCGGCCAGAACTTTGCGATTACCGTCGACCACCACGGCGGGGTCTTCCGCCTCAATATTGGCGGTGCAAATAAAGGCGTTGGCGAGCTTGCCGCTGGCATCCTCGCACACGAAATATTTCTGGTTCACCCGCGCGGTCAGCTGGATCGTCTCTGGCGGCACGTCGAGGAAGTCATCCTCAAACCGCCCAAGCAGCGGCACTGGCCATTCGGTCAGGCCCGCGTTTTCGACTACCAGTCCTTCGTCTTCGACGAGTTTCAGACCAGCCGCTTCAGCAGCCGCTTTCGCGCCTTCGCGCACCATCGCTTCACGCTCAACATGATCGACGATCACATGGGCATCGCGCAGCTTGGCCGCGTAATCATCGGCGCCTTCAATCGTAATCGCCTCAGCAGAATGGAACCGGTGCCCCTTGGTCTCACGGCCACTGACAATCCCATCCACCTCGCACGGCACAACTTCACCATCGAGCAGCGCGATAATGCCAGACAGAGGGCGCACCCATTTGAGGCTCTCAGTCGAAATTGAGGCCGCGCCCCAACGCTGAGACTTGGGCCAGGAGAAATCGCGGATGATCGCGGGGATCGCCGCAGACAGCAGATCGGCGACCGCCTGTCCCGGCTTTTCGATCACGGCAAAATAGGTGCTGCGGCCTTTGACCTCGCGCACTTCCAATTGGTCGCGCGTCACGTCGTTCTTGCGGCAGAAACCATCGACCGCCTGATCCGGCGCGCCTTCCGGCGGGCCCTTGGCCTCTTCGCGCACCGCCTCCGTTGCGATCGGAAGGCCACGCGCGATCAGCGCGAGCCTGCGTGGGGTCGACCAGATGGTCAGCTCACCGACGGAAACCCCAGCGGCGCCCAGCTCGCGGCGGAACAGCTTTTCCAGCTCAGCGCGGGCGCTCTTCTGCATGCGCGCTGGGATTTCTTCACTGCGGAGCTCCAGGAGAAAATCGCTCATTTCGACCACTCCGGATATTTCTCCGCCCAGCCCGCGGCCTCTTTCTCCATATGCGCCTCGCATGATCCGCGCGCAAGGTCGCGGACACGGGCCATATAGCTCGCGCGTTCCTGCACGCTGATCACACCGCGTGCTTGCAACAGGTTGAAGATATGGCTTGCCTCAACCGCTTGCTCATAGGCAGCGATCGGCACTTGGGCTGCGAGGGCATTTTGACATTCCGCCTCTGCTTTGTTGAACAAGTCAAACAGTGCGTCTGTGTCGGCGACCTCAAAATTCCATTTCGACATCTGCTTCTCATTTTCGAGAAACACATCGCCGTAGGAAACGCCGTTCTGATTAAATGCCAGATCGTAGACACTGTCGACGCCCTGGATATACATGGCAAGGCGTTCGAGCCCGTAAGTGAGTTCACCCGCCACAGGCTTGCAGTCGAAGCCGCCCATTTGCTGGAAATAGGTAAATTGGGTGACTTCCATCCCGTCACACCACACTTCCCAGCCGAGGCCCCAAGCGCCGAGTGTAGGCGATTCCCAATCATCCTCAACAAAGCGGATGTCATGCCTCAACGGATCGATCCCGATCTGACGCAGGCTCTCAAGATACAGCTCTTGAATGTCGCTCGGCGAAGGCTTCAGGATGACCTGATATTGATAGTAATGCTGCAGGCGGTTGGGATTCTCGCCATAGCGGCCATCGGTTGGGCGGCGACACGGCTGAACAAACGCCGCGTTCCATGGCTCTGGCCCAAGAGCGCGCAAAGTTGTTGCGGTGTGAAACGTGCCCGCGCCCATCCGCATATCGTAAGGCTGCAGGATAACGCAGCCATTGGCGCTCCAAAAATCATGCAGCGTCAGAATCATGTCTTGAAACGAGCACGTGGGATCTCTTTGGGGATCGCACTTAGGAAGCTGGGTAGTCATGGCGGCAGGCTTTGGCGGATGCCCTAACCAGCGTCAATGCCGCAGCGCAGCACGGGAGCATAACAGCCCATCCAAAAGCGGGGTCTGCGCCCAATAAAGTCAACTATCCAAAACAAAATGTCAGGTTATCTTGACATAGTCAGCAAATCACGACATATAGTCAAGCACACCTGACATTTAGTCAGGCGCATATGATTAGGACATGCCATGTTATTATCGCGATCAAAAGGTGGTGCAGACGTGTTTTTCGTCTCTCATCTCACAGCTTCGGCCAGTGTTATTCTGCTTTGGATTGGAACTGCGATTGCCTTACCAGACTTCGCCGCCGGTTTGGCCGCAGGTATGATCCTCGCTTCAACTGTCCTTATGTTCGCAAATCGAGCGAAAGACGAATACACGCTCGCGACCTGGCACGCAGGAACATCGGCGGGTTTCGCGGTGATCGTTGCTTTTCTAGTCGCGGACGCTCTTGCCAGAGGGTTCAATCCGACTGGCGTGTTGGGCCTGCGGACAGCCGCACTCACCGCAGTGTCAGCATATCTGATCGCGGTTCTAGTCAAGCGCTGGAAGGAACGCGGATGAACAATAGGCTGAAAGTGCTGCGCGCGGAGCGAGATTGGAGCCAAGCTGAACTGGCGCTTCATCTCGACGTGTCGCGCCAGGCAGTCAACGCCATCGAGACCGGCAAGCACGATCCTTCACTCCCGCTCGCATTCCGGATCGCCCGCCTGTTTGAAATGCAAATCGAGGAGATTTTCGATGACCAAAAATGAACGAGAAACCTCGGTTCCCATGTCACCCAAAATTCGCAAGGCACGCAATCTTCTCTGGATTGCCTTGGCCGTGGGATTTGTGCTCGGCATATATTTTGGAGCGATGGGCGATGGCAGCATGGACATACTATTCTCCAACAACCCAGTCTCATCCGCGGTAACTGGTATCGGGATCGTTGTATGGCTGATTGTAGTGCCTTGGATAAGCTGGCTTTGGTGGCGGGCCGTCGATGAGCATGAAGCCGGTGCCTACCGCGAAGGCGCAATGGTTGCCGTGCACCTGTACCTTTTCATGGTGCCAGCATGGTGGCTGGCCGCTCGAGCTGGCTGGGTGCCAGAGCAGCAACCAATGATCGTTTTCCTGATCGTCTGCGTCGTTTGGACCGCCGTGTGGTTCTATCGCAAATATGCCTGAAGCAGGCATGACAGTCGCGCCGCACGATCAAATTCTTCATGGGAAAATTGCCCATTCCCTTCCAATCAACTTTCTCTATCTAGGAACGTAATATGAAAAACTTCTCCCGCACAGTCACAGCTGCCCTCGCCCCTATTACTCTGTTCGCCGGAACGACCGCTTGCGCTCAAACGCAAACTCTACCCGCTCCCGTTCCGGACACCAAAGTGCCCGCATCAGAACTGGAAATCGCTGAAGACACCGGCTCTGGACCGGCGCTATGGTCGGTCTCTGATGAGGACACCACGATCTATCTGTTCGGCACCGTCCATGCCCTGCCGAAAGAGCTGGAATGGTATGATGGCGTTATTTCAAAAGCACTGACATCGTCCGACACCATCGTCACCGAAATCGACATGGGTCCAGACACCGAGGCCGCGATCCAGCAATTGGTCGTTTCTAAAGCACTGCTACCCGCTGGCACCACATTGCGGTCGCTACTGAGCGAAGAGCAAACCACCGTTTACGAAGCCTCTCTGGCAAAACTTGGCGCACCTGCTGCTGCCTTCGATCAAGTTGAGCCATGGTTTGCGGGCATCACGCTCGCGACATTGCCGCTCATCCAGCAGGGCTATTCACCCGATGCAGGCGTTGAAAACGTGCTGCTCGAAAAGGCTGGCGACAAGAAGACCGAAGCGCTTGAAACGATTGAATTCCAGTTCGGTATTTTCGATGGGCTGCCGCAGGCTTCGCAAATCGAATTCTTGATGGAGGCTGCTGAGGGTGTCGACGAGGTCAAACCGTTCCTCGACAAAATGGTCGCTGAATGGGTTGCCGGGGACGCCGACGGATTGGCTGAGCTGATGAACGAAGGCCTGAGCGATCCAGAATTGGCTGAGCAATTGCTTTACGCTCGCAACCGCAACTGGGCCGATTGGATTGAGAACCGTATGGAAACCCCTGGCACTCTGTTCATCGCGGTGGGTGCAGGTCACCTTGCCGGTGAGAAAAGCGTTCAGGATTATCTCGAAGAACGCGGTATCGATTCCGCTCGTATCCAATAATGTACCGTTTGGTGAGCGTCCGCGTTGCTGCACCATTGGCAGCTTTGCTGGCGCTCGCCGGTTGCGGCTCTGGCCCAGTCGCTCCTGCTCCTAACGAAGCATCTCCACCACTGTTCGAAATCACCAATGCAGAGGGTGAAACCGAGGGCTGGATGCTCGGCACGATCCATGCCCTTCCCGATGGCACAAATTGGCGCACACCGGAGATCAGGGCGGCTATTGATGCGGCTGATTTGGTCGTTGTGGAGGTCGCCAATCTGGAAGACAACGAGACAATTGCCACGGTCTTTGCCCAGCTCGCCTACACACCGGGCCTACCGGACCTCGCGATGCGGGTCAGCGAAGACAAGCGCCCTGCCCTGTTCGACCTCATATCGAAGTCAAACTTCTCTGCGGCGCAATTCGGATCAACCGAGACATGGGCCGCCGCGCTGCAACTGGCTCAGGTCGGCGCTCAGGGTGACCCTGCGAACGGCGTTGACCGCGAGGTCGTACGCGATTTTGAGGGTCGCACGGTTCAAGAGTTCGAAGGCGCAATTGCGCAGTTACGCATCTTTGACAGCCTGCCGGAACAGGACCAACGCGACCTGCTTTCCGGCATTATTACAGAGGCAAAGCAGCTTCAGGCCGATCCGGCGCGCCTGCGCAATGCCTGGCTAACCGGCGACACAGCGACTTTGATCGACGCGACCGAAACCGGCATCATGGCCGACCCGGAACTGCGCGAAGCTTTGCTGGTCGGGCGCAATCGGGATTGGACGAAAAAGCTAGAGACGATGTTGGCAGGCGATGACCGGCCACTCGTCGCCGTTGGTGCCGCTCACCTGGTCGGGCCAGATGGCTTGCCCGCGATGTTGAAGGCAAGCGGCTACACAGTAACGCCGCTGCATTAGCTCTCACCGCCCTGGTCAGAGGCGTCACAGCCCATGCCAAAACGCTTGCCAAGCCAGCACGCACGCCCTAAGGCGCGCCCTCTTCACCCGTCATGGTCATCCCTGGAGGCGTGGCGCGCGAAGATTTTGAAACTTTATCCGCATTTGAAAGGTAGACGATTATGAGCGACGCTCTGACACTGCCGGCCGAGGCACGCGAACGGGCAGGCAAGGGAGCCTCCCGTGCACTACGCCGCGAAGGCCGCATCCCCGCCGTTATTTACGGCGGCAAAGAAGAACCAACCACGATCCACATCGAGGAAAAAGAACTGGTCCGTCAGATGATGACTGGCCAATTCATGAACTCGATCGTGAACATCGATGTTAATGGTAAGAGTGTCCGCACCCTGCCGAAGGACGTAGCCCTGCATCCGGTCAGTGACCGTCCGACGCATGTCGACTTCCTCCGCCTTTCCAAGGATGCAAAGATCGAAGTCGCCATTCCGGTTATCTTCACCAATGAAGAAGAATCGCCTGGCCTTAAGAAGGGCGGCGTTCTTAACGTGGTCCGTCACGAGCTCGACCTGGTTTGCGAATCTGACAAGATTCCAAGCGAGATTGAAATCGATGTGACCGGCAAAGAAGTCGGCGATTCGATCCACATCAGCGAAGTGCAACTGCCAGCTGGTAGCGAAAGCGCGATCACCGATCGTGACTACACCATCGCGACGCTCGTCGCTCCATCGGCTCTCAAGAAATCAGAGAGCGCCGAAGATGAAGAGGTCGAGGGCGAAGAAGGTGAAGCAACCGAAGGCGGCGAAGAAGCAGCTGAAGGTGGCGAGGACAGCGGCGAGTAAGTCGCACCAGTACTTTACAGACCCAATCACCAAGGCGGCGGGCTGGGAAACCAGTCCGCCGTTTTGATTCGCGGCAGAAGGATCGGCTTGGTCGCGGAGCTCGGTTGCGTAAGCGACCGCAAGGGCGCACGCCCGCCCGCAGCGACGCGACCTTAAGGTTGCATGAGCGAGGAAATCGCACATCGGATGATGTGCGGAAAACTAAAACTCCTCGCCGCTTGAGGGGCAGGCGAAGCCTGCTAAAGGAAAACGATGCAGCTTTGGGTTGGCCTTGGAAATCCCGGACCGAAATACACCATGCACCGACACAATGTCGGCTTCATGGCATGCGATGTGCTGGCCGAAATGCACAGCTTTGGACCGGTTCAAAAGAAGTTTCAGGGCTGGGTTCAAGAAGGGCGGATCGGTGCCCAGCGTATTCTGCTGCTCAAACCGGCAACCTTCATGAATGAAAGCGGCCGGAGTGTTGGCGAGGCGATGCGGTTCTACAAGCTGGACCTCGACGCTCTCACGGTCTTTCATGATGAACTCGACCTCGCGCCCTTTAAGGTTAAGGTGAAACAAGGCGGCGGTACCGCCGGGCACAATGGCCTGCGCTCTATCGACAGACATCTGGGTGCAGATTTCCGCCGCGTGCGCCTCGGCATTGGTCATCCAGGCCACAAAGATCGTGTCTCAGGCTATGTGCTTGGGAACTACGCCAAGGCTGAGCAAGACGACCTTGTCACGATGCTGGGTGCTGTCGGAGGCGAGGCAGAATGGCTCGCCAACGGCGATGAGCCGCGCTTCATGAGCGAGATTGCGATGCGCCAGCAATGAGCAATCCTTATGAAGAGATGCGAAAGATGTCAGTCGCTGACATTTGCAAATCTCTCGGCGTTCAAGCTTCCTTGTTTGTCACAATCGGCTTGCTGCTGTGGTGGATATCTGATCGCGCTCTCACCGGATTTGTGACAGTCGACTTTCGGCAAATCGCCTTAGGGATTGGCCTCGGCCTCGCAATGATCGCCGTGGCGGCAACCATCTTTCATGGCTTCCCTCAACTTGCTGAGAAGCTCACACGGCTTCAATCAAAGAACTTCGCGTTCCTCGAAAAGCGGCTTTCGGTGCCCGTAATCATCTTCTTTTCGATTTGCGCAGGCGTGGGTGAAGAGGCGTTGTTTCGCGGCGGCCTGCAGACATTGATGAGCGATTATGTGTCGCTGCCTCTGGCTATCATCTTTGCTAGCCTGATCTTTGCGCTCATCCACTTTGCCAAACCGCTGATCGCTGTCATTATTTTCGCGATTGGAGCCTTGTTCGGCCTTTTCTACATCTGGAGCGGCAGTTTGCTCGCCGTGATGATCGGCCACGCTCTTTACGACGTTTACGCCATCTGGTTCCTGCAGAAAGAAATGCACCGCTTGCAATTGTTTGAGTCGCCACAAGACACGGGATCGGCTGACCAAGAGCCCGCTGCAGGTTAGATCACGCAGCACCCGCAATAGAGAACAAAGTAAGCTCACTCGGGAACCCTGTCGCGCCCACGCGTTGGTTCAATGAAATTGGAGACCACATCATGACCCAAGTTACTCGTCGCTCCCTGCTCGCAGGCGCCGCCGCAACCACCGCACTCACCGCCACGGCCAGCCTCGCTCAAGAAGACGCCCTCACCGCAAAGCCCGACATGTCTGGCAAAAGCGTGCTGATCACAGGTTGCTCGACCGGATTTGGCCGGTTGATGGCGGAGGATTTCGCTCGCCAAGGTGCCAAAGTGTTCGCCACCATGCGCAACCTTCCGCGCTCTGAAGCAGACGAGTTGCGACAACTCGCTAAGGCCGAAGAACTCGACCTGCACGTGATAGAAATTGACGTGACGGACGATGCGCAGGTCACAGCTGGCGTCGCCCAAGCAGAACGCATCGCTGGCGGCGCGCTCGATGTGCTAATCAACAATGCCGGGATATCATTCGGCGGCCCAATCGAAATTCAGGACATGGAGGCAACCCAGCTGATTTTCGACACCAATGTCTTTGGCCCGCACCGTATGGCTCGCGCCGCCCTGCCCGCGATGCGCGCAAAGAAGTCTGGCCTGATCGTCAATATCTCGTCTCAGCTCGGCCGCGTGATTGCACCAAGCTTTGGACAATATTCACCGACCAAATTTGCGCTTGAAGCCATGAGCGAAGCGCTCGCTTACGAGCTGGTTCCGCACGGTATTGAGGTTAGCGTGATCCAACCGGGCGGCTATCCGACAATGATCTGGTCCAATTCCAACAAGAACAGCGTCACACTTCTCGAACGCGCCGATGAGAAGCATACCTCTGGCTACCCGGCTCTGATCGAACCGCTGGGCAAGCGAACCGGCGGCGGCACGACCGACCCGATGGATGTGCCAAACGCCATTGCAGAGATCATCACCATGCCCACTGGCACGCGCCCGCTTCGCAAAGAAGTGCATCCGGGTGCCAAACCGCAAATCGCGATCAACAATGTCGCGGCAGAGGTTCAGGTCGGCTGGCTTGGCGCATCACCCTTCGGCCCATGGATCAAGGCGGTTCACAACGTCTGATCGGCATGCTCGCTGGGCTGGCAATAGACGCGCCCGACCGCTAAGGGAGCGCAAATTCCTTGACCTAAGCGAGAATTACAATGGGTTTCCAATGCGGGATCGTGGGCCTGCCGAATGTCGGCAAGTCGACCCTCTTCAACGCTCTTACTGAGACGCAAGCTGCGCAGGCGGCCAACTATCCGTTCTGCACGATTGAGCCCAATGTAGGCCAAGTTGCTGTGCCGGATGATCGCTTGGATAAGATCGCGGCCATCGCGAAGAGCGCCAAAGTGATTCCGACCCAGCTCGCCTTTGTAGACATTGCGGGCCTCGTCAAAGGCGCGAGCCAAGGCGAAGGTCTGGGCAATCAATTCCTCGGCAATATCCGCGAAGTCGACGCCATTGTGCATGTGCTGCGCTGTTTTGAAGATGACGATATTCAGCACGTCTCCAACAAGGTCGATCCGATTGCGGATGCCGAAGTGGTCGAGACCGAGCTGATGCTGGCCGATCTTGAGAGCCTGGAAAAGAGAGTTGAGAACGCGAAACGTCGCGCGACCAGCGGTGACAAGGATGCTAAGGCGCTCGCCAGCGTTCTGGGCCAAGCGCTCGATCTGCTGAAAGATGGCAAGCCCGCGCGCCTGACTGAGCCGAAGGATGACGAGGAAGCTGCACTGTTTGAGCAAGCACAACTGCTCACTGCAAAGCCTGTTCTGTACGTCTGCAATGTCGCGGAAGACGAAGCGGCCAGCGGTAATGATCTGTCCGCAGCAGTCTTTGCCAAGGCCGAGGCTGAAGGCGCGCAAGCGGTGGTCGTCTCCGCCGCAATCGAAGCGGAACTCGTCGCCATGCCGATGGAAGACCGCAGCGAATATCTTACCGAACTGGGTCTGGAAGAAAGCGGCCTCGCCCGTGTGATCCGCGCTGGCTACACGCTGCTGGGCCTGCAAACCTTCTTCACCGCAGGGCCAAAGGAATCGCGTGCCTGGACTTTCCCGTCGGGTGCAAAAGCCCCGCAGGCCGCTGGCGAAATCCATACGGATTTTGAGAAGGGCTTCATCCGCGCTGAGACGATTGCCTACTCAGACTATATCGAGCTGAACGGTGAAGCGGGCGCAAAAGAAGCGGGTAAAATGCGCCAAGAAGGCAAGGATTATGACGTGCAGGACGGCGACATCATGCTGTTCAAGTTCAACGTCTAGAACACTGATCACGTAGCATTTCTAACTGGGTGAGGAACGGACGCTTGGCCTAGAAATCGTCAATAGTGGTTCAATCCCGACAAGGGAAATCAAGCAACGATCCTGACTTTCAAGCTAATGCTGATTTCACTGCCGCAACTGCGGCTTCAGTATGCGCGTCCAGAAAACCATGCCCCCATTCGGGGTGTGCGACTATTCTCCCGTTGGACAAATATGGAGCAATCCGAGGAGTGTATTTTTCCAGTTCATCACCCGGCATCAAAACGGTTATGCGATGGGCAAGGCTGGCGACTACTTCCGGATATTTCGTAGCATACGCGAACGCTGCCCGGTGTCCCCATTCGTAATTTTCACCGGCACGTAGATTTTCAGCGAATGACATTGCCATCGATTCAAGCTCTGTACCCGGGCCTCTGTGGTGAACCACACTTTCCCACATTTTCCGGAATCTTGTTCCCTCAAGATCCAATGGAATATGTGTAAAGGTCTCATGCATCTTCTTGAGTTCGTCATCCGAGAAAATCGGTGCCGAGATCATTACTATACTGCCGACTTGTTCCGGTCTTTGACGTGCGGCCTCTGCTGCGACTTCGGAGCCGGTATGATATCCGACGATATCGATCGTCCCTAGCTCCAGTGCATCAACGACATCCCACAGGCTTTGCGCATAATCTTCAACGGAAACGAGCGGATTGGGCGGCGGCGGGTCAGATTCGCCAAAACCGGGATAGTCGTGCGCTATGACGGTGCGGTCATTCGAGGCTTGCTCCATGAACTTTGCGAAAATTCGTCCCGACTTGGGGCTCATATGTAGACAGGCCAGCGGCTGTGCTTCTGGCACAGCCGGCTCGGCAACACGCAGGTGTATCTGCCCGTGCTGACCTTCAACGAATCTACGAATTGGTCTGGCCAAAAGCACCTCATGATCGATTGAAATCCTAGTTCGTGCCTCGCGTCTTGGAACCCTCAATGCCGACCGAACAGTTTCTCGACATCTTCCATATCGAGCTTTACCCAAGTCGGACGGCCATGATTGCATTGACCCGATCTGGGCGTTGCCTCCATCTCTCGCAACAGTGCGTTCATCTCCGCCACGGATAGCACTCGCCCAGCCCGCACCGATCCATGGCATGCCATGGTCGCCAGCACATATTCGAGCCGTTCGGACAGTAGCAGCGCGCCTGCATCCTTATCGACCCCGTGTTTCGCAATGTCATCGGCAAGGTCGCGCAGCAGCTTATCCGAGTTCGCGCCGCCCAGCGCATGTGGGATTGAGCGGACCAGCATGGCCGACGGACCAAACCGCTCAATCGCTAGGCCAAAGCGCGCGAACCCTTCCGCCGCAGCCTCCAGCCGGTCGCAATCCACTTCGTCCAGCTCGACAACGTCCGGCACCAGCAAAGCCTGCGCGCGGGCGGTCGCCTCCCCTGCCCCGGCAGCCCTTAGGCGTTCCAGAACCAGCCGCTCATGCGCGGCATGTTGATCAACCAGTACCAACCCATCTTTACTCTCTGCAACAATGTAGGTGTTGGCCACTTGTCCCCGCGCAATACCAAGCGGATATTCACGCTCTTCCTCGGCAATCGGAGCCGCCTCATGCGCGCGGCCGGTCGGTAGCGCTTCAGTTCCGCCCTCCAGCACTTGTGCCTGCCAATCGGGCAACCGCGGCTCTGAGACGCGATGCTGCGACCCGGGATTGGAAGATGTCCAATCCCGACCCTCAAAAATTGATCGAAGCGCAGGCCTAGGCTCTGGCGCGATCGGTTCCGCTTGCCAGCGCTCCATTGCTGCGCGGTCTGGCCCTTGCGCGCTGCGCCGGTCGCCTGTTGCCAAAGCTTGGCGTAGGCCGGAGACGATAAACCCGCGCACCGCCGCCGCATCGCGGAAGCGAACCTCGGTCTTTGCGGGGTGGACGTTCACATCCACTTCCTCTGGCGGCAAATCAAGGAACAGCGCGAGGACAGCGTGGCGATCACGCGCCAGCATGTCGGAATAGGCACCGCGAACCGCACCCACCAGCAGGCGATCCTTTACCGGGCGACCATTCACGAAGAGATATTGATGATCAGCGACACCGCGATTGTAGGTCGGCAATCCGGCAAGCCCGGTCAGGCGCATCGTGCCACCTGGCGTCTCGCGGGTGAGATCAATCGCAACCGCATTGTCCTTCAGCTCGCGTGCGACAATCTGAGCCACCCGGTCAGCCAGCGGCTCATCCGTCTGGGTTGCTAGCACACGGCGGTCTTTGCCATTGGCGCTTTGCTCAAGCGTAAAGGCAATGTCAGGCCGCGCCATGGCAAGGCGGCGCACCACATCGAGGCAGGCAATATACTCGCTGCGCGCGGTGCGCAGAAACTTGCGCCGCGCCGGAACCTTGGCAAACAATTGCTCGACGCGAACCCGCGTGCCAGGCGGCAAGGCAGCAGGCGCATCTTCGACCAGTTCACCATGATCGACCACCCGACGCCAGCCCTGTCCTGAGCTTGTCGAAGGGCGATCCGCATCATCCGGGCGGCTTTCCAAAGTCAGTTTTGCTACACTGGCAATTGAAGGCAGCGCCTCCCCACGAAAACCCAAAGTTGCGACTTGTTCAATCGCGTCATCCGGCAGCTTGGATGTGGCATGGCGTTCAAGCGCCAATTCCATACCCTCAGGGTCCATACCGCAGCCATCATCGGTGACCTCAAACCTGGTCAGTCCGCCATCAGTTAACTTGATAGCGATTCGCGACGAACCGGCATCAATTGCGTTCTCAACCAGCTCTTTCAGCGCAGCCGCAGGCCGTTCCACCACCTCACCAGCAGCGATACGGTTAACAAGGTCGCTGGGAAGGCGACGGATACGAGGCTTATTTTGGGGCATTTGTCGCATCTTAGCGGCCACACGCCGCAATTTCGAGAGCTCCGGGGAAAATGTGCCCCGCTGTCGACAAATATTTTGGCGTTTTTGCGGCGGATTCGCTAGGCGGATGGGGTGTTGTCATTATTGGGTGCAAATCGTCGCAGGGGGTCTGCGGAATTTGCCTTCAAATCCACGGAAAAACGATAAAAATGAGCTTTCTTTCCAACCTGTTCAAATTCGGCTCCCAAAACATGGCGATTGACTTGGGCACCGCGAACACACTGGTCTATGTTCAGGATCAGGGAATCGTCCTGAACGAACCATCTGTGGTTGCCATTGAGACGATCAACGGGATCAAGCGCGTCAAGGCCGTGGGTGATGATGCGAAGATGATGATGGGCAAGACGCCTGACAGCATTGAAGCGATCCGCCCTCTGCGCGACGGCGTGATTGCCGACATCGAGATCGCTGAGGAAATGATCAAGCACTTCATTCGCAAGGTGCACGGAAAACGTAACCTGTTCCGCTATCCCGAGATTGTCATCTGTGTGCCTTCTGGCTCTACATCGGTGGAGCGCCGCGCAATCCGCGATGCGGCATCCAACGCGGGCGCATCTGAGGTGCACCTGATACTGGAACCGATGGCCGCGGCGATCGGTGCAGACATGCCGGTGACAGAACCTGTTGGCTCCATGGTGGTCGATATTGGCGGCGGCACGACGGAGGTCGCAGTGCTATCTCTGCGCGGCCTGGCGTACACCACCTCGGTTCGCACTGGCGGTGATAAGATGGACGAAGCCATCGTCTCTTACGTTCGTCGGCACCACAACCTATTGATAGGTGATGCGACGGCAGAGCGGATCAAGAAGGATTACGGCATCGCCGTCACTCCGGAAGACGGCATTGGCGAGAGCATCATTATCAAGGGCCGCGATCTGGTGAACGGCGTGCCGAAAGAAATCACGATCAATCAGGCGCATGTCGCAGAGGCATTGTCCGAACCGATCGGCGCGATCGTCGAAGGTGTGCGGATTGCACTGGAAAACACCGCACCAGAACTCGCCGCAGACATCGTCGACCAAGGCATCGTGCTCACCGGTGGCGGCGCTCTAATCCGCCGCTTGGACGAGCATCTTCGGGAAGAAACAGGCCTGCCTGTCTCTATCGCTGAAGATCCGTTGACTTGCGTTGCCGTTGGCACAGGCCGGGCGATGGAAGATCCGATCTATCGCGGCGTGCTGATGACCGCCTAATAAGGCAGAAGGGGAGAAACAGGCATGGCGCCGAATTCATCCCGGCGCTCGGGCCATTCGCGCAGGGCACAATATTCGGTCTTTACCGGCTATCTCCTCGCGGGGATCGGCGCGCTGATTGGCGCAGGCCTGCTCATCATCTCCTATTGGCAACCCGGCGCATTTGCCGACCTGCGCGGAGCAGCAACTGATGTTGCCGCCCCCGCTGGCGAAGGCGCATCCGTCGTGCGCAGCGGCAGTGACAGTTTCTGGGACAAGATCACCGCATATTACCAAGCGGGTCAGCAAAACTCGGCCTTGCGCGAAGAGGTTGAGATCGCCCGCATCCGCTTGGCCGAGGCCGAAGCGGTCGAGCAAGAGAACATCCGCCTTAAGGGATTGCTCGGCCTGTCAGTCACAGAAACCGAACCCGTTGCCGTTGCCAGGTTGGTCGGATCAAGCTCAACCAGCAGTCGCCGCTTCGCCTATCTTGGCGCGGGCCGCAACGATGGTGTCGAGATCGGCATGTCCGTACGCAGCGCCAGAGGCGTCGTAGGGCGCGTGCTTGAGGTCTCACGCAGCAGTTCACGCATTCTGCTGCTAACCGATAGCGAGAGCGTATTGCCGGTCCGGCGTGCGACCGATGAAACGGTTGCCTTTGCGGAAGGGCGCGGAGACGGATTGCTTCGGATCCGCCTGATTAATCTGGGCATCAATCCGTTAGAGGTTGGCGATATCTTCCTCACCAGCGGCGCAGGCGGATATTACCGGCCCGGCGTTGCGGTGGCGATCCTGAGCGAGAAAACCAATGACGGCGGCATTGCCCGGTTGATTGCGGATCCATCCGCCACCGATTTCGTATCGGTTGAGCCGCTATGGCAGCCTGAAGCTGTGGAGAGCGCAGACACCCCGATAGAGTTGGAGCTCGAGGAGTAATGGAGCGTTACAGCCCGGCGGCAAGATCAGACAGATATGGTAGCCGGATAAACCGCACGCAGTCTCCGCTTCGCGCCAGCATTGTGCCCTACGCGTCGATCCTGATCGGCTCGCTGGTACCATTTGTCTTGCTCGCTGACGTGATGCCTCTGGCCCCACCACTCGGTTTCCTCGTGCTGATTGCCTGGCGGATCATGCGACCGGGATTGCTACCGTTATGGGTTGGCGTGCCACTGGGCGCGTTCGATGATCTGTTCAGCGGTCAGCCATTTGGTAGCGCGGTATTGCTGTGGTCGCTGACCATGATCGCGCTGGAAATGATTGAAACCCGCTTCCCGTGGCGAGGGTTTTGGCAGGACTGGTTCAGCGCGGGTTTAGCGATCGTTCTGTACATATTTGCGGCAATGGCAGTGTCCGGCGCTCCCCCTACGATCCACCAACTTATTGCTGCGGTGCCGCAAGTCTTGCTGTCTGTCCTGCTCTATCCGATAATATCTCGCATGATTGCTTGGCTCGATAGATACCGACTCTCGCGTTCGCGGAGGATTGGCTGATGGCGAAGCACCGCCGCAACCAACCGATTGTCAGCGCCTCCACCCTTAAGAACACGTTCGACCGGCGCAGCATGGTGGTGGGTTCAATCCAGGGCGGGATCGGCGTTCTGCTGGCTGCGCGTATGGGCTATCTCGCGATTGCTGAGAATGAGAAATACCGGCTCGAGTCGGAAAGCAACCGCGTAAACCTCACTCTGATACCGCCGCGCCGCGGATGGATCCTCGATAGAAATGGAGCCCCGCTAGCGTCCAATCGCGCAGACTTCCGGGTCGATTTGATCCCAGATCGCTTGGTTGATGCCGATACAACGATTGATGAGATTGGCGCGCTGCTCTCGCTGTCCCCAGCGCGCATTGCCGACGTTAAACAGAAAGTCGCAGCGGTCAGCGGGTTTCAACCAGTCGAAGTCGCCAGCGGCTTGGACTACGAGCAATTCGCCGCGCTCAGCGTCCGCCTGCCAGATATGCAGGGCGTGATGCCTCAGCGCGGCTTCTCTCGGTTCTATCCAACCGGGCCAAGCGTGGGCCATTTGATCGGCTATGTTGGCCCCGCCAATGCCGAGGAATATGACGAGGAGGAGCGCAATCCGCTGTTGATCACCCCCGGCTATAAGATCGGCAAGGACGGGTTGGAAAAACAGTTCGAGCAGGAATTGCGCGGAGAACCAGGCGCTCGCCGCGTCGAAGTGACCGCCTCTGGTCGGATTATCCGCGACCTCGACACACGCGAAGACGTTCAAGGCGCGCCGGTGCGCCTCACCATTGATGGCCCGCTACAGGATTATGCCGCGCGCCGGATTGGCTTGGAATCTGGCTCTGTCGTGGTGATGGATTGCGCAACTGGCGATCTGCTCTGCATGGCCAGCATGCCCAGCTTCGACCCGAACAGCTTCTCTGACGGCATTGGCAGCGTCGAATATGCAATGCTGCGCGAAGATGCGCGCATTCCGCTACGCAACAAGGTATTAAAAGGGCTTTACCCGCCCGGCTCCACGGTAAAGCCGATGCACTGCATGGCTTTTTTAAAGGCTGGCATTGCTCCGGATGAGGCGATCACCTGCGCAGGCGGACGGCGGATCGGAAATCGCTTCTTCAATTGCTGGAGCAATCATGGCCGGGTCGACATGGCCAAGGCCATCTATCAGAGCTGCGATAGCTATTTCTATCATTTCGCGCAGCTGATCGGCTTCGACAAAGTGGCCGAGATGGCGAAGCTCACTGGCATGGGCGAAGAATTCCCCCTGCCCGTCACCAGTCAATTTTACGGCACTGTCCCGAATGCGGATTGGAAGCGGAACAAGTTTGACCGCGATTGGGAGCCGTTTGATACAGTCAACGCCTCCATCGGTCAGGGCTATTATCTCGCCAGTCCGCTGCAACTCGCGGTCAGTTCAGCTCGGCTCGCAACCGGGCGCCATGTGATGCCGCGCCTCACAATGGATGCAACGCCCAAAGGTTTCGACCAGGTTGATTTCCCAGACGATCACGTCCGCTATGTGCGCCAGGCGATGAGCGATGTTGTGAACGGCCCCGGCACCGCTGGCCGCGGGCGTTTGCCGTTCGAAGATATCAAAATGGCAGGCAAAACGGGTACAGCCCAGGTCGTCTCGCTTAGCGTGTCCGATGGTCGGTCTGGCCCGTGGAAGTACCGTGACCACGGTCTGTTCACCTTCTTCGCGCCGTTCGACAACCCGCGCTATGCGGGAGCAGTAGTGATCGAGCATGGCGGCGGTTCAGGCGCAGCTTACCCCATAGCGCGCGATGTCATGACCTTCATGTTTGATCCGGCGAAGGGCTTGGAAAAGCTCAACGCGCTGGAAAAACAGTGGGGCGGTACCGCTCAACAGAGGCTCGATAACAAATACGCCCGCTATGCTGCAGAACGCGGTGAAGCCGTGGTCGCAGCACCGCGCCGCGATGAAGATATTTTTGATCAGGTCGAGGCAGAGGCCCGCGTCGCTGCGCAACAATCCGAAGAAATTGCCGAGGATTTCGTCGCCCCGCGTGAGGAAGCCACTCCGGTTGGCGCGCCTACTCCCCTGCCCAATCAAACCATTGATCCCGCTGCGCCCACTGCCTCGCCAACAACACCGGCGGGCACACCATGAGCCGCGCCGGGAGCATCGTGCCAGAGCCCATTGCTCGCCAACCATGGGCCATGCTGATCCCTCTCTTACTGCTCGTACTGTTCGGCGCAGCCGTGCTGTATTCCGCAGCCGGCGGTTCGATGCAGCCCTTTGCCAGTTCGCACCTAATCCGCTTCTCGGTCTTCCTCGTGATGGCGTCGATCATCGCCTCTTTGCCGCGTGAATTCGTGAAATTTATGACCTATCCCGCCTATATCGGCGTCCTACTGCTGCTGATTGCAGTTGAGGTGATTGGCCAGGTGGGTGGTGGCAGCCAGCGCTGGATCGATTTCGGCTTTATGGTGCTTCAGCCTTCTGAGCTGATGAAACCCGTGATCGTGATCGTCCTTGCCCGCTTCTATGCCTCGTTGCCCGTTGGCCTGATCACGGATTGGCGAGCGATCCTGATCCCCGGCGCCCTGATCGCCGTCCCGATGGCATTCGTGCTGCTGCAGCCAGACCTCGGCACCTCGCTTGCCATCGCCTTTGGCGGAGCGGTCGTCATGCTGCTCGCCGGCCTTCCTATGCGGTGGTTCGTTGGCGGGGGAATCCTCGCCGCCATCGCAGCCCCACTTGCCTTCTTTTTCGGCCTGCAAGACTATCAGCAACGCCGGGTTATGACCCTGTTCGATCCTGAAAGCGATCCACTGGGCGCAGGCTATCACATCGCCCAATCAAAGATCGCCATCGGCTCTGGCGGCATTGTTGGCAAAGGGTTCAACAATGGCTCGCAAAGCCATCTGCAATACCTTCCAGAGCCGCACACGGACTTTGTCTTCGCAACGATGGCGGAGGAATGGGGCCTCATCGGCGGTATCTTTGTGATCGGCATTTTCGCTATCATCCTGCGCTGGGGAACACGCGTTGCGCTGACTTCGCGGGACCGTTTCTCCAGTCTGGTGGCAGCCGGAATGGTTGCAACCATCTTCTTCTACATAGCTGTGAATTTGATGATGGTGATGGGCATGGCGCCCGTCGTTGGCATCCCCCTGCCCTTTATGAGCCATGGCGGATCGTCCATGATGACGAATATGATCTGTATCGGGGCGCTGATGATGGTCAATCGCTGGAACAGGAATGCGCCGCGCGGCGGACTGGAAAATTGAAACTCAACTAAATTTTGATCAGGCCGAGTTTCAGCGCCTTCACAGTTGCCCCGACCCGATCCGACGTGCCCAGCTTTTCATAAATGCGTTTGGCATATGTCTTAACCGTTTCCGGTGAGAGTTCTAAGATCGTCGCAATCGAAGTGGTTGATTTTCCGAGTGCCACCCATTCCAGAACCTCGCGCTCTCGCCCGGAAAGTTCGGGTGCTTCGCGCGTCGCATCGAGCAGCACGCAGACCCGTTGATGCGCCGCTTGCGCTGCTCCGCGCACTATGCCCAATGCAACATTGTCAATCTCATCAACCGATTTTCCAAAGTCGAACGAGGCATAGGAATTGCGACCACGCGGACCATACAATGGCAGCCCGAAGCCATGAATAAGGCCATGTTCGCGCATAGCTGCAAAATACGTCTCATTCTCCGGCGTGTTGGGTCCCATCGCTATTGCATCGGCCCATGTCAGCATTGCCCCATGCTTCATTGTTCGTGCAGGGATTGGGTCTGACCGCCGAAAATCCTCTTTGTCATAAAGCTCCAACCATGCCTCGCTATAACCGTTGGCATAGACATCTGTGCGGACTGAATTGGGTGCAGCAAAGATCGGCGAAAAATGATAGCTGGTGCGGATGGCACCTTGACCTTCGCACACTGCACGGATGTAGTTATCGACGTCCCCAAAGTCGTCTAAGCTCTCAATTTGACCGAAATATTTCTGCATTGCTTGGTCCGCCATAACACATGTCCCCCAATCAGGCGACTTATGCTTCCTGACAATTAACCCTAGAGAGAGGCTGTAAGCAACCGCGCTTCGGCCCTCGGGTCGCACCATGCCGAACACTCCCTCCGGGCTAGCTTACATCCAAAGCCCTCCTGATTGGCCTGCGTGCGACGCTAGCAAATCAGGGGGCATCGTGGCTTTTAATATAAGGAGTTCGGTATGCGGATACGCATGCGCGATCGCTTCGCCCGCGCGCTCCCGTTTAGGCGTAGCTCAGGCGAAACCGCATCAGATCTTTGCCTTGCTAACGCAGACAATGCGTTAGAGGTTGCTGCTGTCGCCACCTTATTGAGCGGTGTCTACAGCCGCGAGTGCTCCGGCCAATCAACCAACTTGCGTCAGGTTCACCGCGTCGCAGGCCTTACGCAAAGCGCAGCCCTCAATCTTCTTGCACGCCTTCAAGATGATGGGATGGTCACCATCATCTCGGCGCTCCACGATGAGTTTGAATCGCGAATTGAGCTAACCGACAAAGCGAAGCGGAAGCTATCGCAATTAGTCCAAGGGCCCAAAACACCTTCCATTCGCGGATAGGCGCGCTATACGCAGCGCCTTCGCCGATTCGACCTCGCTCATTAGAGAGCCTCGAATATCGGTAAATTGGCAGCATCGATAATATCCGAAGCAGCCCGATGGACGCATAGCTCAGTTGGTAGAGCAGCTGACTCTTAATCAGCGGGTCCTAGGTTCGAACCCTAGTGCGTCCACCAAGTTTCCCACATATTCTCAGTAATTTGCAGATTGCTTGGAGTGATTCGGCGTGGCGTCGGAGCCTAGAAACTCGCATCAGGCTCCCCATAGGCTCCATCGATTCCGCTTGTGTATAACTGCGCACGATCTGTCATCGGCGTTCACTCTTTGAAACGATCACAGCTCTCTTGTCGGGGATCGAGCATCACGAGCTCTCCTCTCAACTCTGTGAACACCCTGCCGCCTTCACAGTTATCGACACTGGAAAGCTCATGTGGCGATTGGTGGCGGCACTCCGTTCTCGGAGTGTCAATGGCCGGCCCCCACTTTTGGCTGCAGCGGATAATCGGTCTTCGACTACCTACCTAGAAATTGCTTGAGCCGCATTCAAAATGGGGCGTCGAAGACTTTTAGGGAAGTTCAAACTTCGGGTAGATGCAGACCCTATCTTCCGATCACGCCGTTAGTCCCGTCAGTATCTGAGCAGGTCGCTTCACTAGGTTATCAAGCTTCTTAAGAAGACCACACGTTCCACTAAGAGCTGCGATTGCCAAAGGCGGTATTCTGTAACCATTCTTTCGCACGAATGGAGCTGCCTCGATCACGCGAGCGAGCTGCCGTTCGGAAACGAGTGATCGAAAGCCCGCTCACCCAATTTTCGCTGCCTACTACCCATTTTTTCAAATGAAGCTGGTCGCCGGTCTTCCAATTCGGCAAACTGACAAAATGCTTGCTGAACGCGACATCGAACTTTCACGCTTGGCGACCCTCTTGGGGGCCTCTGATGCAGGCGGTCGCGTAGTGGCGGTGAGCGGCGAGGCTGGGATAGGCAAAACGGCTTTGCTTCGAGAATTCGCGGCACGCCACGCGGAGGGCTGTCGGTTCATCTGGGGCATGTGCGACGCTTTGTTCACTCCGCGGCCGCTTGGCCCGGTGCACGACATCGCAGCATTGATGGTCGAATTGGGCGATGATTGGCAGAATTCTGGCGGCACAGCCTTGTTCTCTCGGATTCTGTCCAAGCTGTCCCATAGCGAGCATCCGGTCGTCCTAATCATCGAAGATGTGCATTGGGCAGACATTGGTACGCTCGATTTTATCCGATTTCTGGGGCGCCGGATCACCATGTGCAGCGTCTTAATGATCGTCAGCTTTCGCAATGACGAGCTGAGTCGTGATCACCCCTTGCTGCGCGTTTTGGGGGACATTCCTAGCGATCAGACAGACCGGATCGAACTCCAATCACTTTCGCTCGCCGCCGTTACGAGGATGGCCGACAATAGCGGGCGCGATCCCGAGAAGCTGCTTTCTGTAACGAATGGGAACCCGTTTTTCCTTTCTGAGATTCTTGCGAGCAAAGATGGCCATCGGCAAGTTCCTGCGTCGGTTCAAGACGCAGTCAATGGGCGGCTTGCGCGACTCTCCAGTCAACAGATCAGGCTGCTTGAAGCTCTAAGCATAATACCCGTGCACATCGTGCCTGACCTGCATTGTGGCTGGATCAACGACTATCAAGAGCTGCTGCGTGACTGCCTCGACCTCTCGATCTTGGTCGAGTTGGAAGATGGGCGCCTTCGGTTCCGGCATGAGTTGGCTCGGCTCGCTACTTGCAATCGCTGTTCGTCTATCGAACTCCGGAATCTTCATCGCAAACATCTCGCCTTCATCCTCGAAAACTCCAAAAACCATGATGCTGGCGAGCTGCTTCATCATGCTCGCGGCGCAGTCGATGCTAAAATGGTGCTGAAATTTGCCCCGATTGCCGCGGAGAAAGCTGCGCTGCTTGGTGCGCACAAAGAAGCGGCCGACTATTTGGAGGCCGCACTTGAATATGTTGATGAGGCAAAACCGGAAGAGGCCGCACGGCTCTATGAAAGCTGGGCCTACGAAGCTGCAATCGCCCACCGGATCGATGATCGTGTCATCGAGGCCCGCCGCCATGCATTGACCATGTGGCGGGTGCTCGGAGATGATGAGCGTATCGCCGACAATCTACGGCACCTTTCGCGTCTTCACTGGTATCGCGGCGAGGCGACCCAGGCGAGTCGCTATCTCGACGACGCTATTCAACTGCTCGAACGGCTTGAAAACAAGGGTGCCCTTGCACTGGCCTACTCAATGCGTTCCCAAATCCACATGCTGGCTAGCCGGATGGATGCAGCAATCGACTGGGGACAGCGCGCACTCGCCGTAATCGAGGGCAAACCAATTCCTGAAGTGGAAGTTCATGCGCTCAACAATATTGGCACGGCGCGCATGTTCCTTGGCGATGAGCAAGGGATTGTAGATCTTGAGAAAAGCCTCGACCTTGCGCTGACACATGACCTTCACGAGGACGCAGCGCGGGTCTTCACCAACCTCTCAGAATACGCGGTTGACATGCGCAGGTTGGACATCGCTGAGTCGACCCTAGAGCGCGGGATCAAGTTTGATACCGAGCACGAACTCGATAGCTGGACCTTTTATCTGCTCGGCCGCAAAGCCCAACTCCGTTTGGAGCAAGGGCGGCTCGACGAGGTCGAAGAAATCTGCCGTTCAGTAATCGGAACACCAGGGCAGACATTGCTTATGAAACTGCCAGCCAGGATCATGTTGGCTCGGCTATACGTGCGAAGTGCGCATGACGACGCTGCTTCGACACTTCAAAAGGCATATAAGGATGCGCTGGCAACTGGTGAGGTGCAGTATTGCATCCCGATCTTGATAGCGATGCTGGAGCAGGCCTGGCTTACCGATTCAGAAAATCTCGCCACACAAGCTGTAAGTGGTCTGGACCGGATCGAGCAGTCGTGTTTCAGCCTGTGGGGCCGCGCCGAATACAATTTCTGGTGCGATCTGACTGGGACGGCTCCAAAGCATGCCAGCTGCGCGGACGAGACACCTTTCGGATCAGCCATTCAGGGCAACTATGGTGAGGCCGGCATGCAGTTCGCGAGGCTGGGTGCGGACTACCTTGCCAATGTTTGCTTTGGCCTTTCGAATAGTGCGGAGACAGTATCCTCAGGTCTGGCGGCGCTGAACCGGCAGGGCGCAAAGGGTGCGACCAAGCGATTAATTGAATTGCTTGAGCATCGCGGAATCGGGCGAGAGGATGTTACTCTGCCGCGTGGCCCCTACAGTGCGGCTCGCGAGAACGCTTTTGGCTTAACAGCCAAGGAAATGATCGTGCTTGAGCACCTTGCCAAAGGACTTAGCAACGCTCAGATCGCCGAGGAGATGTCTCGCTCACAACGCACAGTCGAACATCACGTTTCAGCAATTCTGCAGAAACTCGAGGTGGAAAACCGACTCGGTGTGTTGCTGAAGTTGCGCGACGAGCCATGGATCATTGGTGAAGCTGAATAATGACTTCGGCCATGCACTGAGACTTCGCAGCTACCCTCGCGAAATTTAGGTAAGGCATTTTCGAAGAATGGGTAGCTGCCCCGATGACGCATCCAAGCGCGCCAATACCCTGATCTCCACCACTTTTGGAATGGTGTGAAAACGCGAATGCCGTGTTTTGGGGGAGACCGAAATGAAAATGATGCTCCGTGCCGCTCTATCTTTGGCCATCGCTGTGCCCAGCGGCATGCCCGTATACGCTCAAGAGATCCCTCCACTAAATCGAGAACGATTTGAAACTGCGATGCATGACCGCCTGCGCGGAAATACGGTTGGCTATGCCTTCGCGCTGACAGGGCCGGTCAACATCCTCGCCGAAGGAGCGGATGGCTGGGCACAGAAACCGGGTGACGGCAATGTTCGCATGACGGTTCGAACGGCCAGCCATATCGGCTCAGTGAGTAAGCTGATAAGTGGTACTGGGCTGCTATACTTGCTGCGGGAAAAGCCGATAGCGGATGGTTCGGTAAACCAGCAGCTTGATGCACCGCTTGCTGACTTCCTGCCGCAAAAGATGAAGCAGGCCTATAGCGCGCGACTGACTGGGGTGACTCTACGTACGCTGTTGATGCACAAATCGGGCCTCAATCGTGCACCGGGAGATGTCGGCTATTGCGACGGTGGTGCGCCGGTCCCCGACGGCTGGATCAACATCGACTATGGCCTATCGCGTGGTGCGCAAGCGCCGGGGACAAACCGTAAGTACGACAATTGCAACATCTCGGTCTTGCGCTTCGTCATCCCGCGCATTGCCTTTCCGGACCAGGCAGCATCTATCGATCAGGCTCACGCAGACAAGTCCGGTGCGGCCTACGGCAGAGCGATCGAACCCGCTTACCGGTTCCTTTACACGGCATTCATGTACACGCAGTTTTTCGATACTGTTTTCCGCGGAGCCGTCCCGACTTGCAATCCTGCGCGAGACCGCGGCCCAGACAAATTCGCCAAATATTACTCGTCACTCGGCGATCAGGTCGGCGGCTTTGTTGAACCCGAAACCTGCAACCCGCAGGGCAGTTATTACATGAGCGCTCGCCAGCTCGCGCGGTTTGCCAGGCAAATGGGTTTCACCAATACACTGGTCGGTCGAGGCATTCGAAGGCGGATGACTTCACCTGCCAACATTGACGACCGGTTGGTGTTCAATCGGATCATCGCTGACACGACCTTCCTCGCCGAAACGGGGAAGCGTAACTGGGTCTTTCACGGAGGATCATTCAGAGGTGCATCGGCCGTCGTGATCAAATTACCTGGTCGGCGCTATGGCGTGGCGGTTTCGAATAGCGACGAAATCTCGTCAGGCGACCTCGCACGGGCACTTTTCAACGCATATGTGGCCGCGACTAAAAACGCGCCGCGGCGCATCAGCGGTTGAAGCTGTCCGACGTACCAGAAAACAATTCGCGCTCCGTGAAAAAGGAATTCGCCATGACAGTTCGATCGAAATTACGCGCCTGCATCGGGTTGGTCTTGCTCACCCCATTGGCCACGCCTGCGCAGGCGGAAGGTTACCTGCAACCCTTTATCGATGGGCGTAACAATCTGCACCGTAACATAACAGGTGAGGACCTGGAGGCTTTTGCCATTACCCTTCGCGAAAGCGACCGAATTGTGATCGATATCGAGATGGAAAACATCGTGCAGTGCACGAGCCTCAATAAACGCTGTCTACGTTTTCATCTTATCTCCGCACCCAATCCTGACAAACGCGGCTGGGATATTGCCGGAGGCGTGCGAAAAGAAGTCTACGATGATCTTTGGCGTACCAATCGCGATAGAGATTACCGGCCAACAGACATCGAAGCGCTCACCAAACGTGTCTCTAACCCTGGTGGCCAAGGCGGTGCCAACGAAGTCTTTTATGCAGGGCTATGGATCGAGAATCGGGAGAACTTGGCTTGGGCATCTTTTTCCGAAATCGAAGGCAGGCGTTTCAATAAAGAATTCCGGCAAAGAGTTCGTGATGGATCGATGGTACTGGTCGACCACGAAGCAAGCGGGTTCAACAACCAGAAAGTTGCGGCCATCTTTGTGCGTCCGCGCGCCGAACATCGCACCTCGCGTTGGAAACCCACCCAGGCTGAGTATTTGGCTGATGCCGCCCGTGTCTTCAGTCCTTCAGGAGGGTGGCCGCTATACATGAGGCCGGGCACACGGTTCGAAATGACATTACGCCAGGACGGCGTTCGCGAAGCGCGCGTCTTCACAGCTCTGAATGATCGGCAACTGGCGAACCGCCTTACCGGGGCACGGAGCGATGGCTTCCAGTTGATCGATATTGAGCGAAACCGCGATAAATGGATGACGATCTTCGTGCGACGTCGTCGAGAATGACCGTCACTTAAAGGGGGCGGCGGTGACCACCATCGCGTGTTGCGACCCGGCGATGGTAGTCACCTGCATAATCGCAGCTTCAGTGTTGGACCTGTGGTATTGGTCGAACTACGGCGAAGTAAGGCGGATCTCTTGGCAGCGCGAAGACGCTTCCAGCAAACGGCGATCTCAACAAATCCACCCATCACTCAATACAAATGGCGGTTTCTTCCTGTCGCGAGCAACCTTGGAAACGCTGGCCGTTGTGAAGTTGCTAAATTTCTTCGCTCAACATTCCCAGAGCAAAGCCCATTCCAAGCAGGTTCGACCAAAAGATGGCAAAACACCCAACTGCTTCATCTATTTACTCTCGACAGAGAAGCGACAATCTAGTCGGCGTATTGAACTGTTCGTCTAAAAGACGAACGGTGCATGCTGGGAAATTGGCAAGCAATCGTGCCGACACAGTGGGTAAGCCCACTAATCCTCCTGAACACGATCTTCGGATTGATCAAGTTCCGGCCCTAACTCCTCAACTGGTCGGTAAATACTGTCAGCTCAGGGTCGGATCAGCGGACGAAGCTATTGCTCCGCTTTCGACCCAAGGACCGGTGATGGCGAGCGTGCGGGTCGGCGCATAGGCGTTGACAAAGAACCATTTGCCATCCGGGGAGAAGCAGCCACCCGCAAGCTCGGTTTGCATACGTAGACGCCCAAACTTGTAAGGTACTCCCGTGGGTGTGATGCCGCGCAGGTGGTTATCGACCACCTCGGTGTATTGATCCTCGCAGACGATAAGGTGGCCATTGGGCGCAACACAGAGATTGTCTCCGTAGTTGAACTGATCCGTGCTTTCGCTCTCAAAGAACAGCTCGATCCGGTCAGCGCCCTGTCCACGACCGGGTACGAAACGGAAGACCTGGCCAAGCGTCTTCGATCCACCGCTAGTCGAGCAAATAAAGAGGTCGTTTGTACCCATATGAATGCCCTCACCCCGCGCGATTAACGCTGCTCCTCTAGACGCCGCGCGTTTGCGCAATTCGTCATTGGGAGCCTCAACATTGTCGAGATCGATCCAGCGGACCGGATAGGATTTGCCACCTAACATACGTGCACCACCCCAGTTCCGCGTATCCGAAAGTCCATCGATCACCATCGCCTGAAGTTTACCGCCATCGGAGAGTTTACCCGGTGTGTTCGGCAAGAAACGATAAAACACGCCATCATCTCGGTCTTCGGTCTGATATACATATCCGGTGAGAGGATCGACGCAGGCGGCTTCGTGATTGAAGCGCCCCATGGCGCGCAGCGGGACCGGATCGACAAGGCCCGTTGCATCGCCAGGCACCTCGAAAACCCATCCGTGATTGACCGCAAGTCCGTCGCCATAGCGCTGGCCCGGACCAGTCGGGGCTTCCTCGCAAGTTAGCCAGCTACGCCAGGGCGTAACCCCACCCGAACAATTGCGGATCGTTCCGCCGAGCGAGCGGAACTGACGTTTCACCTCGAGAGTGTTTGCATCGAGGACGATATTGGTGGTCCCACCCGGCACGACCTTGCCTTTGTGGGTTCCGAAGCCGTTGGCGATAGGGCCACCGGCATCGTCGCTTGGCACCAGTTCATGGTTGCGCACCAGCACGATCTCGCCGGTGTCGAGATCAAGGCAACCCATCCCGTCGGCCTTGTCCGGAACACTGCCGCCGTCATCCATGGTATCGCCGAGGCTGGAAAGCACCCGGTATGAAAAGCCTTCTGGCAGGTCCAACATGCCAACCGGATCGGGAACGAGCGGACCGTATCCCGTTAGCGATTGCGCATCTGAGGGCACATTCGCGCCTCTAGTCATGCATCCGCTGGCTATGAGTGCCGTGAACGCACTGCCTGTCGCTGCTAGAAACTGACGACGGTTTGGAGCGGCTGAAAACATATTCAATTTTCCTCGATATCGATCAGATTGACAGCGGTTTTTTGTAATAGCGTGAAGACCAATGGGTTCGGCGAGCTTAAGACCCTTCTTTGGCGTAGCCTAGCTCCTCATTTTCAGCATAGCGTTCGAACCAGGCCAAATTGCAGACGCCTTAGCCGCACTCTGCGAAGGGCGCGCAATGACGCGGACTAGCACTGGGCACCTGGACAAGCGTCGTTGGCACCCTGCGAGCTGTGTTGCGGAATGATATTGCACCGCTTCACTCCCAGGAGTGGTTTCGACGACAAACAGTATTGATATTTGAACATTGCCGATCAGGGATAGCAGAGACTGCTCCTAGAGTTTCTGAAGATTTTCCCATGGTCGTGAGCCCACCCGGCACAGTCCGAAATAGCCGGCATTGTCTGCCGTCAATGCTTGCGTGGTCCAATTGATCACCGATTTTTGCGTTGCTGCGGCGCGGAATCGATTGGCCTTTCCGATGCCCCATGAGGTGAGCACACTGTCACCCGAACCACTTGTGATGAACAGTTTACCAGGATTGGTAGCCCCGATTGTGATGGCGCGATCGACTATACCCAACAAGTCATCATAGTCCTGGCTCGGGTATGCCTTGTCGATCTCCTGAGCGAACGCTTCACCATAACAGGTCGAGGCGTAGAGCTGGCTATTAGTCGAGAAATGCAGGCCATATGCGGCAAAAGGGCCGCTGTGAATCTCAAGAATGAGAGCTACGCGCGTACGTTCTTCGTAGTCCGGATACCGCCACCAAGAATGCGAATGCAAGAAATTGAAGCATTGCACAGCTCTCGAATCATTAAAACTCGCAGCGAATTGGGGAGACCTAAACTCGCCATACGCACGACATGACCAAACGGCCCCTACCGGACGATATCCATCTCTTCGATTAGCGCATCCGCATTGTCGACCTTGTCCATCACCCATAGCATGTAACGCGTGTCTACATGGATCGTCCGGGTCGTACGCGGGTCAAAATCCCAGTCGGAATTGACGCTTTCGAAGGTACCATCGAACAGCAGACCAACAAGCTCACCTCGCGAATTGAGCGTTGCCGAACCGCTATTCCCGCCGGTGCTATCTAAGTCGGATAAAAAGTTCACCGGCACAGAGCCGATGCTCTCTAGTGCATAAGACCCATAGTCCTTAGCCCTGATCCGTTCGAGTAGTTTGGTGGGAGAGTTGAACGGGTCCTCGCCAGTGTCCTTGTCAGTGATCCCTTCAAGCTTCGTGAAGGGCAAATAGGCCATTCCATCGCGCGGACTTCCGCCAAGCACGTTACCAAACGTGACACGGAGAGTGCTGTTAGCATCAGGATAGGTTAGGTCGCCGTTCTCGCGTTGCCACCCAGTGATTGCATCCATGTAGGCTGGGCGTAAAGCAAGTGAGCGGCCCGCGCGGGTTTTGCTCTCAGTTTCGAGATGGAATCCGTACTCATACATCGCAACCGCCAGTTGTATGAAGGGATCTTCGCTTGCCTCCATATCCGCGGTCGATGCTTGCATAAGCGCTAGCCGAGTATCAGCGTCACCCAGCTTCGTATTTTGGTAAAAACGATCAACCAAGGCAGGCAATTCGTCAGCTGTGGTCTCGGAGACCAATCCAAGCGCCTGATCAAATGCAACCACTCGTTCGCTCATCGGCTGGTTGATATAACCTTGGAGGAACAGCAACCACTCGGCCTTGTCGACCGCTGGGTCAAACCGCCGATCTAAGGCTTGCAGGCCTTGGCGGAAAAATGTCATGTCACGTTCCTGATAGCCAGGCTCGCGATCAGCATTGGGCTTCTGCCGCTCTTTTGACAGCCTATAGAGACGTCGAGCTACCGAGAATAGAGAAGGCCGTGAGACATTACTGTACCAGAAGTTGGTGCGCGAAGCTTGGGCGGTTTCCTCTGACAAGGCAGCGAGCTGTGCGATGGCTTGACCATAACCTGCTCGCGATGAATCTGCTGAAATCCACTCGCTCAATGCAGCTTCCCGATCGCGGCGCCGCTCAACCAGTCCGACCCGGCGTGCGCCTTCAATCTGGCCGCTCAGGTTCTTGGAGAAATTGTTGAGTCCTGCGAGACGAGCCTCGTATTTCACACGTGCATCCGAACCTTCGGGAGCGGCTGCTTCGATGGTGGCGATCCAGTCGTTGAGTAATGTTTTGAAAGTCGGATAGCTCCAATTGAACGTGTTCTCGACTTCGGCCAGCAAAGTATAGCGACTGGTCGAGCCTGGATAACCCGCGGCCATAACGAAGTCACCGTCGTCAAGTCCGCTTGCACTTACCTTAAGGTGATGCTCGGGTTGGTAGGGTACATTAGCTTCATTGAATTCGGCCGCTGAGCCATCAGGCGCGACATAGGCGCGGTAGAAGGCGAAGTCGCCAGTGTGACGTGGCCACTGCCAGTTGTCTATGTCGCCGCCATACTTCCCGATCGAGTCCGCCGGTGCGTAAACAATCCTTACATCGCGTATTTCTAGACGCTTAACTAGCTTGTATTGTGCACCGCCATAAAAGCTGGCGACCTGGCAGCGATAACCTGTCACTTCTTCACAACCAGCGATGATGTCCTTGCGGCGTTGCTCGACCAATTCGTAGCGCTCGAGCGGCTCTAGCTCTTCAGAGCCTTCGCGAACCTGGCCAGTCACGTCGGTGACTTCGGTTGTGACATAGATCCGCGAGCCGGGTGCTGCGGGGAGTTCATCACCTGTGGCCTGAGCGAGAAAACCATCCTCAAGATAGTTGTTTTCAGCTGTAGAGTTGAACTGCACCGATCCACGTGCGCAATGGTGGTTAGTGACCACCAGCCCTTGGGACGAGACAAAGCTAGCGGAGCAACCTCCTAAAGAGACCACTGCCCCCATCGGAAAGCCAGTTAGATCGGCCAACGCATCTGGATCAATCTCAAGCCCGGCGTCCTCCAGTTGACCTCCGACCTCCTGCAATTGATCGGGGGTGAACATTCCCTCTTTCGCTGAGAGCGGCGGCGCCAGCGAAGTTGCAAACAGCAGATTGAGCGTAAGGAGTGTCGTGTGTCTCATGGAAATTGCCTTGTGTAATGGGGCGCCCCAGGAGACGCCCAGTTGGGCACGGATGACAGGTTGTTTCATAAATGGCACCGCGTCCATATAGTCTATATATTCGTCACAGCAGTTTGGTCATGCATCTGATCTGCAAGTCAATCTGCGATCCCTCGTTTTGTTGTGAGGTAGGTCGCAAAGCTAGCGAGCCAGTGACTGCCTGAATAATGTTCATCGGAGACCGCTGCGATTCCAATCTCGCGATGGGCGTTTGCCGCCGCAGTTAGTGCGGCCACACGTTCATCATCCTTTGGTAAAGCTGAAGCGATACCCTCCAACGCCCAGGCCCGTGACAGGTTGACCCCGTCGAGATGCACTAGTTTGCCGTCAGACGCATCCAGCACAATGCCTGGCTCCAGCCAATCACTGCCACCATCTCTAGGAATTTGAGGCAAAAAAAGCTCTAACCAATCCGCGAATTCATCCTGCGCCATCACGCGGCGCATCAGATCAGCTTCCATTAGGCATGGCGAGAGAAAATCCTCGCCTGATGGCTCGTAAGAAAGCGGACAGTTCTCATCCTCGCGGTGGAACTTCAAAGTCTTCGCTCTCAGTTCAGCCGCAAGTTCATCGTTACCGACACCGTTGGCATAGTCGAGCATCAAACCAAACGCGAAAGCGGTTTGATTGTGCGTACCCAATCGGATGGGATAAGATAGTTTTGGCAACCAACTGCGGACTTGCCCAACGATAGCGTCTTCGAGCGGACGAAGAATTTCACGCCATTCTAATAACTGCGTATCGTCACTCTGTTCCAATTCAAGAACGAGCTGCAGATACCATGCGATGCCATATGGACGTTCAAACGAACTTCGTCCTTCGGCTTCGTAATAGGCCAGTTCGGCAGCCATATTCTCAGGTGTAAAGCTCATTGCCAGTTTCGAGCGGATTTCAGGCTCCATCACGCTATCTGGTTGAGTATTTAGAACGCGGGTAAGGAGCCAATGACCATGTACAGACGAATGCCAATCAAAACAGCCATAAAATGCCGGTGTTAACGCGCTGGGTGCGCGCGCATCGTTGGCGGATTGCATCACATGGCTGATCTTGTTTGGATATTCGCGATGAACGCAATCGAGTGCTAAGATCGCAAATTGATCGACAACCGTTTCAGGATTGGGACGATTTGATGGATCGCTTGCCTTGCTGCCCTCATCACTTGGTGGGTTTGAGCATCCCGCAACAAGTAAGATCGCTAAACCGACACTAAAAACCTTCATGGAAAGCTTCCTCTCTATCCTAGCTGAGAGAGTAGGTGGCTTGTGAGGCGCTCTGCAAGTGAAACTGGCACAAAGAAGGGCGTTGGACTAAAATCGGCAGACAAAATTTATCAGTGAAGTCGCTTCGAGGCAGAAAATAGATCGTGCGATGCCTGCTGTTGATGAAGCGATCTGTGGAAGCGTTTTCAGGGGAAAATTCAACAAAGAGAGGCAGTCAGTTTGGGGGCTGACGCAGTGGAGGCTGTGCCCTTGAACCGGCATCAGCGTCGAGTTTAGCGCTCACTGGCTAATAAGCTGCGGATACTGCGATATGGATATCGCGAGAATAACAAAAACAAGCCTACCTATCTTGCATTTTCGAAACGCAGCGAGGGATCGGGCGATGAAGGGCCATGGTCTCGTTCGAGGAGCTTGGAACTCATTCGTTCGTCAAACCAAAGCCCTGATCATCGACAAAGTCAAAGACAACACACATGCGCCCTAAATCCTCTTAAGTCACTCCAAAATCGCACACACTGTACGCTACTTCAACGTCCACATAGAGAACTCACTTAATCTCTCAGAGATGACTGAAATCTGACCATCCATATAGTAAGTTAAGAGCCACCAGCTATCCGCTACTGGGGCGACAGGTGAACGGCGACTTTGCGGTTATCATACATCAAAAACAACATTCCGTTATCGGCCTAAATGCAGTCCGCATTTGGGCCGGAAATAGCGTTATACCCCTAAGCCACGAACAGCTCTGGAATGTAGGCCGACCTTGGATCGAGCCGCGCGCCGTCCATTGCTGATGGAGCGCCGAACACAGCCATATCCTGATTGATCATCATCAGTCTGCGGGCAAAGTTAGCGCGCGCCTCGTCCAGTTCTGGATTGTACTCAGCTTCATTTAGCTCCCGCAACAGGGCACGCTCATATGGCGCGACCTGCAACGACTGGCCTTCGCTCGCTTCGCTGGTGAATTGCAGCCCAGTAAACGCATTCTGATTAGCAGCCACTGAGACACTTCCCACTGGAGCCTGCGATGGCCCTGATGCGGCAAACAAGCGTGTTAGCGCATCATTGTCGCCCGAGCGCAGCAGATCGAAGATTTCATCATTGGCTGGCAATTGTGCTTCGGTTTCAAACAAGTCCGCATAGAACTGACTTTGGATGCTTGCGAATGTGTCAAATGTCCCAAGGTCAGTTGTTGCGGCGGCGCGAACACCGGCACCAGGCTGATAGGCCAGCGACACATCGGCAACCGTGCTGGTCGTGCCGTTTGAGCGGGTAAAGCTCGAGGTCGCGGTCACAGCATTCTTGGTCACCTTAACGCGGTCCTGAAGGCCAGTGACGGCAAGCGAGACTGAAACAATTCCGGCCTCTTCCAGCGTCATCAGCTCGCCGCTATCTGTGCGGCCATTGGCGTTGCGGTCTTGCCAAACACGCAGTTCGCCAAACCTTGCATCATCAGCGTCGATCACGCCGTCACGGTTGCTATCCATGGCAGCGAGGCCCTGAAGCCCGCTGCGCGCGTCGTCATTCTCTGCTGCGAGTGAAAGCTCGGAAGCCTCTGTGATCAGTCCGTCATTGTTTCGGTCAATCACCAAGAAGCCATCGTCGCCCGAAATCCAACCTGTGTCGTCAGCACCGCCATTGCCATCATAGTCAAAGGCAGCGTTTGATTTGCTGCGTTTGACCAATTCTACGCCGTCACCGTCGAGATCGAGAACAACAGGCGCAAAGCGGCCGTAGGTCTTGTTACCGAATGTCAGCAGCGTGTTCGCGCCCAGTTGCCCAGCCCCTGCCGCGCTATCTGAGCGGCGGCGTTTGCGATCTACCGACACAACGCCGTCGCCGATATGGATCCGGTACTTCTTCGCTTTGCGATCAAAGTCATAATTCGTCACGCTCAGCTCAGTCATATTGGTAGCCGCTGAGAAGTAGGTCAGCGCCGCATCGGCAAACTCTCGGCGCGCGCCGTTCACCAGCGTGAAGCTTCCCGTATTGGCAATCGCCACCTCGCCAAACTCCACGGTGCCGTTTACCGCAGTGCCAGTGAGATCGATCGACGCAATGCCAACCTGCGCAAGGCTGGCGATCTCGCCAGCGTCCACCGCGCCATCACCATCGGCATCCTGCCAGACGCCGAACTCTGTAAAGCGTTCATCGTCGGCATTGAGCACGCCATCACCATTGCTGTCGAATGCGGCAAGACCATCAAGGTCCGTCGCCGCGTTCGTTACATCATCAATGAAGCTGATCTCTGCAACGCCAGAAACTGTGCCATCGCCGTCACGGTCCAGATAGAGGAACGCATCGTTGCCGGAGATCCAGCTTGTGTCATCGGCAAGGCCATCGCCGTCCAGATCAAACAGAGCATCGCTTTCAGCGGCGCTAACAGTGGTGATGCCGTCCCCGCCGAGATCAAGGATGATCGGCGAGGTGATGTTCAGCGTCTCACCGCCCCGGAAGGCAAGCTGTTCGATAGATGACAGATGGTCCATGCCATCATCACCATGCGCGATCGCAGAGAGATCATTGATCTGCACGCCCAGCGCACCGCCTTGCGTGACGATGGAATAGCTGTCTCGCTCGCCGAGCAATTGGACAGTGTCAAAGCCAAGCCCGCCATAAAGGCTGTCATTGCCGTGCCCGCCCCAGAAGACGTCATCGCCTTCGAGGCCATTCAGGATATCATCGCCGGAGCCACCGGCGAGCCAATCGCCAAACGCTCCGCCGGTGAGCTCATCGTTACCAAGCGCTCCAAAGATGCGATTGCTTGCGGCATTGCTGCCGGTCAAAGTATCGTCCTGCGCCGTTCCATAAGACCAGTTTGCGCTGGCATTTTCGCCAGCAATGGAGGCGAGCACAACGTCAAATTGGCGTGCATCGCTATCGGTGAAGCTAAAGTCCTCAGGGCCAAAAGTGAGATTGCTTACGCCTGAATAGTTGGCCGTGAAGCCAAAGCTTGCCTGACCTCCTGCGGCGACCTCTTCATTCCAGCTTAACGCTTCAAACAAGATGTCGCCGTTTGCGAGCTCAGTGACACTTGCGCCCGAGACGTTTGTGATGGTCAGATTCACGCCTTCGGGAACGCTTAGCACCATTTGCCAATCATCAATGTCGACGTCGCTCGTATTGGTGAACGAGACATTCTGATTGAGCCCGCCGCCCCAATCATTGGTCGGCGCAACTGTCAAAACGCTATGTTGATCATCGGCCAGATTGAACTCTGGGTCGCGGTCAAAGATTGCAAAGGCAAAGTCACCTGGCGTGTACGGCGCACCATCGACTTGAACAGTGATCCGGAAGGTCTGCCCTTCTGCTAGGTCGGGCTGATAATTCTGACCATCGGTCGAGAAGGTTGCGCCTTCCGCTGTGATCTCAAAGCTTGCCGGTCCAGGGAAGCCATTGACATACCCGCCAACAATCGTGCCTGGACCGTCATACGTGGCAAGGATGTCCCAAGCGCGCAGCTCGCCTTCCGCGATGGCCTCTGGCTGCACTTCGTATTCGAAGGTCACATTGTAGCCGCCGCCCCAAGCCGGATTGTACCAACTGTTGAGGCTGCTGAAGGTGAAGCCTTCAGAATCGCCAGTGTCCGTATCTTCGCCTTCAATCGTAATAGCGAACTCATCTGAGGCCGAGAGATTGCCATCAGACGCAGTCACAACCACGCTGAGTGCTATATCCTCATTTGGAAGGTCAGATGCGGTGAGCACTGTTCCATCAAACTGAAGCCAGTCTGGCAGCGCAGCACCATCAGCCAGCGCAACCGAGTACGTCAGAGCGTCTCCGTCGACATCCGAGAACGCACCATTCGATACGTCAATGGAGGCGCTATCACTGCTGAGCAACTCAAGATCAGCCAGCGGCTGCGTAAGAACCGGCGCATCGTTCACTGGATCAATCGTCAGTGTGAACGCGATCGAGACGCTTTCATCGCCGTCGCTTGCCGTCACCTCAATGGCCAACTCGCCATTGAAATCTTGCGGCGGTGTTCCGGTCAGAGCATCGCCATCAAGACTGAGCCATGCTGGCAAAGCTGAACCGTCGACCTGGGTCGCGGTTAGCGTCAGCGCGTCACCATCTACATCGGCAAAGGCATCCGCTGGTATAGCAATCGAGATTGCTGCATCTTCTGGCGAAGCAATATCGGCCAGTGGCTGGGTGAGCACTGGCGCATCATTGACGGCATCAATCGTTACACGGAAACTGTCAGATACTGAGTCCTCAGCATCGCTTGCTGTTACCGTCACATCCAGGAAGCCATTGAAATCTTGCGGCGGTATTCCAGTGAAGGTCGTGCCATCAAAGCTGAGCCACTCCGGCAATGCCGCGCCGCTAAGCAATGCTGCCGAAAGAGTAAGCGCATCGCCGTCCACATCTGCAAACGTGCCTTCAGGGATAGCAAATGCAATTGCCTGATCTTCAAGCCCTGAAACATCTGGCAATGCTTGGATCAACACTGGTTGATCGTTCACTGGGTCAATAGTCAAAGTGAAATTCTCAACCACGCTCGAGCTACCATCTGACGCCGTCACAGCAAGGCTAACCACCCCGTTGAAATCTTGTGGCGGAGTGCCTGTGAAGGCCGTGCCATCAAAGGTGATCCAAGCCGGCAAATCAGAACCATCAGCCTGGGCCGCACTAAGGATGAGCTCATCTCCGTCTACGTCGGCAAAGGTATTCTCAGGGATCGAAATTGAAATTGAGCTGTCTTCTGGTGACGACACATTCGCGAGCGCCTGCGTGAGGATTGGCGCATCGTTCACCGGATCCACCCTGAGCGCAAAAGTGTCTTCCACTGTCAGCTCACCATCGGACGCGGTGACTGAAAGATAAAGCGTGCCATTGAAGTCCTGCGGCGGCAGGCCGGTGAAGGCCTCGCCATCAAAGCTCAGCCATTCAGGCAGATCGCTGCCGTCCAACAAGGTCGCCGTGAGTGTAAGAGCATCGGCGTCAACATCTGCGAAGGTATCAGCCGGAAGCGCTATAGAAACCGCCTGATCTTCGAGGGTCGATACATCGGCCAACGCCCGCGCGATGACCGGCGCGTCGTTCACCGGATCAATCGACAACGTAAAGCTATCCTCAGCGGTCAACTCCCCGTCACTCGCCGTTACTATCAGCTCAAGCGAACCGTTGAAGTCTTGCGGAGGAGTGCCAGTGAAATTGACACCGTCGAAGCTTAGCCAGGCGGGCAACTCGTTGCCATCAGACAGGCTTGCGCTCAGAGTCAGCACATCTCCATCAATATCCGCAAATGCATTCGCTGGGAGCGACACACTGACTGATGTATCCTCATCTACGGAGACATCCGCAAGGGTTTGAGACAGAGTTGGTGCGTCATTCACCGGATCAATTGTCAATGTGAAGCTATCTTGAGCCGAAAGCTCGCCGTCGCTCGCGCTAACCACAAGATCAATAGCGCCATTGAAGTCCTGCGGCGGTGTGCCAACAAAAGCTGTGCCGTCGAAGCTCAACCATGCCGGCAATTCGCTGCCATCGGCCATGGTCGCGCTAAGAGTGAGTGCATCGCCGTCGACATCGATAAAGGTATCGCTTGGAAGCTCCACGAAGATCGCTGTGTCTTCAGAAACGGTAACATCCGGCAAAACCTGAACCAACATGGGCGCATCATTCACCGGATCAATTGTCAGTGTAAACGTATCCGATGTTGTGAATTCACCGTCACTCGCAGAAACGGTGATCTCAAGCGCTCCATTAAAGTGTTGGGGCGGTGTGCCGCTCAAATTAGTACCGTCAAATGCCAACCAAGCAGGCAGGCCTGATCCATCTGCCAAACGGGCGGACAGCGTAAGCATGCTGTCATCCACGTCCGAGAAGCTTGCCGGATCAATGGCGAAGCTAAAGCTCGTATCTTCCGCGCTGGATTGGTCAGCCAATGCTGTTTCAAGAACCGGCGCGTCATTCACGGCCGCGACAAAGACGCTAACTTGGCCAGTCGTCTCCAGGCCAGCTTCATCAGACACAGTGTATTCAAACCGTATTTGACCGGTCGCATTGGCCGGCGGGGTCAGCGTGATCGTGCCATCGCTCTCGATAACTGCCGTGGCTCCTTCTGTTAGAGCAGTGACAGCAGTAATTGTGATTGTGTCGCCATCTGGATCAATATCATTCGCGAGGAAGACTGACGGCGCCAGATTAAGAGCGATGTCTTCATCTGTAGCGAAGGAATCGCCAGTTACGCGAACAGCATCATTGACCGGTGTCACATCAATCGTGACTGTGCCGGTAACGGGGTTGGTGTCTCCATCCGTTACAAGATACTCAAAGCTGGCATCACCAAAGAAGTCTACGTTTGGCGTAAAGGTGACAACACCGTCAACTAGAGAGACCACACCGCCAACGGCGTTCTGCACCGCAACCAAATTGAGATCGGTGCTATCAACATCGGTATCATTGCCAATCAGATCGATAGCGCTCAGTTCTAGCGGTGTATCTTCCGCGGTAACGAAGCTGTCCGCAACGGCTTCTGGCGCATCGGCAATATCAGCGATTTCAATGGTAACAGTGGCGAAGTCCTCAGACACAGCGCCTTTTTCATCGCGTGCACGATAGCGCACAGAGATCGGGCCGTTGTAGTTGAGCGGCGGCGTAAGGAGCAAATTGGCTCCTGCCCGAACAATCTGGCCAATGTCGGTTTCGAATTCAGCGAACTCAAGAACATCACCTTCGCGATCCGAATCGTTTCCAAACACGTCCGCTGCTCGAATGACGAAAACCTTGTCCTCATCACCGATGAATGGACCTTCATCATCAGCCACAATTGGGGCATCGTTGATCGGCGCAACCTCAATTGAGGCGGTCGCTTCAACCTCAAACTCGCCATCGCTCACCCAATATTTGAAGGATGCTGGCCCATTGTAGTCAGGGGCTGGAGTGAAGACGATATTACCATCAGCATCAAACTCTACGCTGCCTTGCTCTGGAAAATCATCCAAGCGCGAAATGAAGAGGGTGTCTCCATTCGGATCAAAATCATTGGCCAACAATTGCGCCGGATCAATTACCAGCGGGGTATCTTCGAGCCCGTCCAGTGTTTCGCCATTGGCAACTGGCGGATCATTAGGTGGAAGGACGGTAACGTTGACTGAAGTTGTGCCAATCAGTCCAGTTGCATCTTCGCTGACTGAATAGGTGAAGTTGGCGGCACCGACATATCCATCATCCGGGGTAAATCGGACAAATTGCGCACCATTGATGATTTCGAGTGTTGCAGTCCCGTTTTGCCCTGCACCAATTCCGGCAAAGGAGAACGCGTCACCTTCAGGGTCACTGTCATTCGACAAGAGGCTAGCGACTGCAATGAGAATGTCACTGCCAGAACGCACGGTGGCATCATCATTGGCTGGACGCGGTGCATCATTAACTGGCAGCACTTCTACCGAGACTTCGGCGAAATCGAAACCGCCTGCGCCATCTGAAACACGATAGCGGAAGCCCGCCGATCCCGAATAGTCGGCATCAGGGCGGAAAGTGACAAAGCCACCTTGTTCGATGTTGGCCGTTCCGTTGCCACCGTCAATGCGCTCAAATGCATCGATCGTCAGCGTATCACCATCAACGTCGCTGTCATTGCCCAGCAACCAGGCAAATGGGATCGAGACCGAGCCATCTTCGTCGACTACGAAACCGCCCTCATCATCAATCGCGACCGGATTATCGTTGACCGGGCGAACATTGACTTCGACCAAGGCAGAGGAAATGCGGCCAGTTTCATCTGCCAAACGGTAGCGGAAGAAGGCATCGCCATTGAAATCTTGATCACCGAGGAAGGTAATCGTGCCATCGGGATTCAACGTTACTGAGCCGCCGCTTTGCGCTTCAATCGAGATGACGGTCAGTACCGCCCCGTCTGGCGCGATGTCGTTGATGAGCAACTCGGATGCATCGAAGGTGAAGGCTGTGTCTTCATCAACAAGACGGACAATATCGCGTTCAGCCTGCAACCTGCTGCTGGCGGCATTTGCTTCAATCGTTGTGCGGTCCCACTCAGTCCCATCACCAAAGACCAGAGTTTCAATCCCGGCACCATCACCAAGGAAGTGATCTTTGATGCGCACCAGGTCAGGCTGGACGCCCTCATCCTGTTCAAGCTCAATAACCAGATCGTCACCATCGGCATAAATGCTCACAGCATCTGGCCCAAAGTCACCGACAATCTGCAGTGTATCATTGTCGCTTGATGACGCCGCTTCGATAATCGTGTCTGAGCCGCTACCGCGAGAAAGCAGGTAAGTGTCCGAACCGCTTGCACCGATGAGTTCATCTTCACCGATTGACCCGTCGAGCAAGTTGTCTCCCGCATCGCCGGTAATCTGATCGCCAAAGCGCGACCCGATTACATTCTCGAAATTGCTCACGACGTCGCCATCAGCATCGCCTTGAGAACCGGTTCCCGATCCAAGATCGACTGCGATACCGCCGACACTGTCGCTGTAGTCAAGCGTATCCACGCCTTCACCACCATCGAGTATGTCACCGCTGCCTCCGCCTGCGATCACATTGTCATTCGCATCACCAACAATCGTATCCTGATGAGCGGAACCAATGATATTCTCGACATTGGAAATCTGGTCGCCTGTCGCATCACCGCCGCTCGCTGTCCCTGCGCTGAGATCAATTGAAACGCCGCTTTCGGACAGCCAATAACGAGCCGTATCCACGCCTTCGCCGCCATCGATCATGTCACCGCCGCGGCCGCCATCAATAAGGTCATCAGCAGCCCCGCCAGCAATCGTATCATCACCGCGCCCGCCATCAATGAAGTTGGCTTCGCCATCGCCAGAAAGCGCATCATCACCGATGCTGCCGATCAGGTTTTCAATACTTGTGAGCGTATCGCCCGTCGCATCACCGCCGCTTGCCGTGCCATCGGCAAGCGAGATTGCAACTGGATCGGCAGAGTCTGAGTAGTCTGCGGTATCGCTACCGGCGCCGCCATCAAGAATGTCAGCACCTTCGCGTCCGATCAGCGTGTCGTCGCCGTCATCACCAGAAAGCGTATCATCGCCTCCGCGGCCATCAAGCAAGTCGTCACCTTCGCTGCCAGCAAGCGTGTTGATCTCATCAGTGCCGAACAGCTGATCACCGCCCGCGCCCCCAATCAGACCTTCTATTGAGACCAGTTCGTCACCCTCGGCAAATCCGCCTTGACCAATGCGGGCATTGATATCGACGCGCATCGCCACCTCAGAGTCGCTGAAATCAGCAATGTCGAAGCCTTCGCCGCCATCCAGCAAATCTGCTCCGTCGCCTCCGCGCAGAATATCGTCACCAGCTCGGCCAAACAGATCGTCGATGCCGTCAAGGCCGACCAGTGTTTCACCCTCTTCAGAGCCGATCAGCAAGTCGCGCAGTTCAGAACCTTCGATCACAAGATCCCGCTGTGCATCCACCGTCGCTGACACGTCTGCCAGGTCGCTCAGACCGCTTGGGTCTTCTAGGGTGTATCCGAGCGTCAGATCACCACTAAAGGCGGTGTCAAATTCAATGACGATGAACTCATCACCATAGATACTGGCCGTACCGTCCGTGGTAGTGAATTGGTCCAAGATTTCAGCATTTGGCGCGCCAAAGCGATGCGCAAAGCCGCCTAGCGACAACCAACGTGATTCGTCGATATCGTAATCGTTGGCTTTCAGATCGCTGATCCGCAGCACAACCGGACGGCCAAACCCACTTTCGAAATTGCCATCATCCGCGGCGGTCGGAGCATCATCCACGGGCGCGAACGAAACGTCGATGCGCGCTCTATCTGTGAAGACACCGTCAGTGATGGTGTAGAACAAAGCTGCGCTTCCCGGCAGATCTGGCAGCGGCACTACAACAAGATCACCATCATCGTTCCAGAACCAGGTTTGAACATCGCTAGCAGACAGGCCAATGCTGGTGATCGGGCCAATGATCTCAATATCATCACCATTCGGATCGAAGTCGTTTTCAAGCAGCTGCTCGCGCGTGATGATCAGCGGTTGGTCTTCAACGCCCGTGAATTGGTCGTCCACCGCAACCGGCGCGACATTACCCGTTGGGCGGAAATAGACGCTCACATTGCCATCATCGACCGCATTCTCGTCGTCGGAGATGACGTAATCGAAACTTGCAAAGCCCCAGAAATCGGCATCTGGCGTAAAGTAGATTAACCCATCATCGCGAAGCTCGACGTCACCATTGATCGCGTTCGTGACTGTGTCGAGCGCGAAACCGGCGCTATCGATATCGAAGTCGTTGCCAAGCAGAGATGCTGGATCAATGATCAGCACTTCATCTTGCTGAGTGACGAGTGCGGTATTGCCATTGCGTCCAAACGGTCTGTCGTCGACCGCATTTGGCCGATCATTGACTGGGTTGATTTCCACGGACACGGTTTCGCTGGTGACGCCGCCCTCGCCATCGTCGACCACATAGGCAAAGCTCGCCAAGCCATTGAAATTTGCACCTGGTGTGAACAGGATGGTGTTGTTCTCAAACAGTTCAACGCGACCGCCTGAGGCTGATCCAACTGCGGAAATGACAACCGGTGTCCCGTCGGGGTCAAAGTCATTTGCGGTCAACTGATCGCCAGATATGAAGATCGGCGTGTCTTCGTCCGTGGTCAAGCTATCGGCCCCAGTGATCGGTGCATCATTGACCGGGTTCACAAACAGTGTTGCGCTTGCAGTATCAGTGCCGCCCGCCCCATCATCTACAATGTAGGCGAAGCTCGCTTGGCCAAAGAAATCTCCCAACGGAGTGATGAGGATTGAGCCGTCATCATTCAACTCAGCGTTGATGTTCCCGTCGCCAGAGACCCCTGAAATCGACAAGGTATCACCGTCAATATCGCTATCATTGTTTAGCAAGGCCTGAGCGGCCGCAGCGTCAATAACGATAGGAACGCCCTCGTTGGTAGACAGACCTGTGGCGTCGCTTGCTGCAACAGGCGCATCGTTCACCGCCAAGACGTTGATTTCCACCAGCGCCTCATCGCGCCCGCCATCAGGTGTGTTCGCCACATATACGAAGCTGGCGCTGCCATTAAACTGGGCGAATGGCGTAAAGGTGATATCGCCATTGCTGGAGAGCGACACTGTCCCGCCCACCGCATCTTTGACTTGGGAAACCTCAAAACGGTCACCGTCGACATCGTTTGCCAACAGATCGCGATCACGGATTACCAAAGTCTCATCTTCAAGAACCGTGATGCCGGTGTCGTCATTCGCGAGCGCAACAGGGCGCACGCGCACTGACAGCGTGGCATCGGCGAAACCTTGGCGTCCGTCACTGACCAGGTAAGCAATCGATGCAAAGCCGGTGAAGTCCGGATCAGCAGTAAATTCGATCACGCCATCGTCGCGCAATATTGCTGTGCCTCCGCGGACCTCACCCAAGCTTTGAATGCTGAGCGGGTCTTCGTCGGCATCGAAATCGTTCGACAGAAGACTTGCACCGTCGATCTCGAGCACTTCGCCTTGAACAACGTCGCGGAAGCCATCTGGATTCGCCACAGGGACATTGTTGCCCAGCAGTGCTTCAATGGTTGCAAAGTCCCACACCACATTGTCAGCAAATTCGATAAATTCGATGCGATCTTCGCCTTCAGAGGTCAGATTGACCAGAGTCAGCGAGTCTTCGGGCGAACCGATGAACGTAAGGGCAGCCCCCGTTGACGCATAGAAAAGCCGAGAAAGCCGAACATCGGTGGAATCATAGCCTTCGATAATGACACGGTCAGTGCCACCGCCATTGTCTTCGATCCGGTCGTTCCCGTCGCCGGCGCGATAAATATAGGTGTCGTCGCCCCCAAGACCGAACAGCGAGTCATCACCTGCACCGCCAGCCAAATTATCTGCGCCCGCAAACCCATAAATCTGTGCGTCGCTGGCATTGTCGAAACCGGCGAGCAAGTCGGCGCGCAAATCATCCGGTGTGATGGTCTCGCCATCAGCGAATTGGATCAGATCAACGCCTTCATCGCCATCGAGCAGCGCATCAGCCAGAATAACCGTATCGCCCGACTGGAAGGTGATGATCAAATCGAAGCCCGCAGGCGGACTGCGGAACAAATTGCTAATGTCGGCTGCCGTGAAGTCGCTCAACACAAGCCGGTCAGCGGCACCGTCTGTATCAACGATACGATCAGTGCCATCACCGGAATTGAAGATGTAAGTATCGTCTCCAAGACCTCCAGCAAGGATATCCTGTCCAGCGCCGCCGGTCAGCGTGTCGGCAAGCTCGGTGCCAAGGATCGTATCACTTTCATCGGAAGCAAGATCGGAGATGACTCGGCTTACAAGTTGAGCGTGCGTGATAGTCTCGCCGCTGTCGACGAACACAATCTCTTCAATTGGTCGATCAGCCCTGAGGCCATCGACAATCATGATCGAATTCCCGTTTCCGAAATCAAGCAGAAGATCGTTATTGCCCGCTTCAAACCGGCGCACAGTAAGGTCTGAGCCTGTCAGACCAGAAACTCGAACCTGATCAATTCCCGCTGAATCGCGCACAACATCGCGGCCATCGCCCACTTCATAGATGTAAGTGTCGTTGCCTCCATCGCCTTCCAGCAGGTCGCTTCCTGTTCCGCCGGTGATGATGTCATTGCCATCGCCGCCGCTGACAAAGTCATTACCTTCGTCACCACTTAAGCTATCATCATCGCCATTGCCAAAGAGCCTGTCATTTCCGGCGGCACCAGCAAGAACATCAGCGCTTGATAGACCGGCATACACATCATCACGCGGTGTCCCGAGCGTTGCGAAGGCGGCCAAATCGGCGTGAGAAATTTCACGGCCATCGGCAAAACGTATCGTTTCAACTTGATTGGCAACGTTCGCCAACGCGCCTTCAATGATGATCCGATCATCGGTGCCTTCGACGCGTAGTTCGAGGTTTGCAGTGCCGTTGCGCAAGACAATGACATCTTGGAATCGAATGCTCGCGTCGACTTCGATGGTATCGAAGCCATCGCTTTCAATTATGCGATCCTGCCCATCGCCAAGACGCCATACATAAGTATCGTTGTCGGCTCCGCCTTGCAGATTATCGTCGCCGGTTCCTCCATCCAGAATGTCATTACCAGCGCTGCCCACCAACAGGTCATTGCCAGCTTGCCCAAGCAACGTATCGTTACCAGAATCGCCGATTATATGGTCATTGCCATCGCCGCCTGAAATTTGATCATCACCGCTCAGACCGGCAATAGCATTGGCACCGTCATCGCCTTGATAATCGTCTGCACCTGTCGTCAAATTAAGGCTGTTCGCACCAGTCTTGGTGTAAGGAGCCAGTGCGACAAGATCGGCAAATGTCGCGCTTGATCCATCTGCGAAGGTGACGTCTTCGATGATACGATTAGGATTGGAAATCGCTCCTGCAATGGTAATCTGATCGCTATCTGGCGCGACGAAAATACGCAGGTCAGTTGTCGTGCGCTCAATAATCAGATCGGAAAGCGTAATTCCAGCGCCGAACTCGATGCGGTCAATCCCGGCACTATCGGTGATCGTGTCGCGTCCATCGCCGCGCGCGAAGCGATAGGTCTCATCGCCAGACAAATCGACGAGGGTGTCGCTTCCGCCACCACCCTCGTAGGTGTCATTGCCCGCACCGCCTTCGAGGCGGTCGTTGTTATGGCCACCGAGCAACTCATCATCGCCAACCTGTCCGAACAGCGAGTCATCGCCATCAGCACCGGAAAGCACATCGTTCCCACTCGTGCCATATCGCGTATCAGCGCCATCGGTTGCTTCAAGAGAGCGAGCGATTACATCCTCGGCTGTCCATACCGTGCCATCATTGAATTCGATAAACTCAATGGGTTTGTTGCTTTGAGTTTGCATTCCGACCAAGTTGACGCGGTCGGTTCCCGGGCCATAGTCCAGCACGATATTGTCAGTGCCCGATTGCAGAACGAGGACTTGGTCGGCAGTTATGCCAGCCGCAAAACGAAGTGTGTCGATGCCTGCCGTATCGGTCAGACTATCCTGGCCATCGCCAAGAGCGAATTCGTAAACGTCATCGCCAGCTCCGCCGTTGAGCGCATCATTTCCAGTACCGCCGATCAGCGTGTCATCATAATCGCTTCCGGTGAGGGTATCATCGCCATCTTGGCCAGCCAAAGTGTCACCTTGGAAAATCTCTTCCTCTTGGAGAAGACGGACATTGTCGAGCACTACAAGGCCATCACCTACAGTACGGAACGAGAGAACGTTGTCACCTGCAACCGCAGTAAGTTGAGCTAGCGTTGTTACGTAGTCAGTTTCGGCTTCCGCAACCGTAAGTATGAGATCGTTATTCCAGTATACAGCGAACGATCCGACGCCAAAAATCACACGGTTAGCATGATCAAATGTAAGCAACAGCACTTCGCCTTCAGCAAGGTCGGATATGGTTTGTTCCACGCCAAGGTTGCCCGTGAATGTACCAATTTGGACTGAATTTGCGCCGGCGTTGGGATCAATCCCGTTAATCTCTACGCTACCACCCGACAGATTATTCCAGCTCGCCGCTGTACCAGGAGCGCCTTCGGGACTCTCTTCAAAGCCTCCGTTGCGAATGAGATCGACTTGCGGGCTGCCAACAACGACTGGTTCGGCTTCTAATACGTCCCGATTGTCAGTAGTCAGTTCCGGCAAGGTCTTGACCTGATCATGAGAGAGAACCGAACCGTCAGCAAAAGCGTAGTTCTCAATCCGATAGCGTGTATCGCTCCATCCACCACTAATTGTCAGGCGGTCTTCAGTTCCTTCAATCGTAATGACAAGATTTGAACCACTTTGCGCTACGCGCAGCATTGACGCATCAATGCCCGCACCAAATTGTATGCGGTCAGTGCCTGCTCCATTGAGGTTCGCAAAATCACTGCGTTCATCGCGAATAGCATCCCGGCCATCACCCAAGTTGAATACGTATGTATCATCGCCGCTGCCACCGCGCAGCGTATCGTTGCCGGTTCCGCCAATAAGGATATCATTTCCGTACCAGGCATCGATCGTGTCATGGCCATCACCGCCATTGATCGTAGACCAGAAGGTATCGTCGCGCAGCACGTCATTGGCGTCTGTTCCAGCAAATGATTGCTCGACCGCCTCGCGGTAACTGATCGTACTACCGTCTGAGAAACGCAGGGTCTCAATAGTAGTTTCAAAGCTGCCCGAACGATTTCGGAAACCATCAATTATCGTAATGCGGTCCGATGTTCCGCCAATCTCAATGATCAGATTGTTGCCTGAGGTCGCGAAGCGCAACATTGAGGCGTCAATGCCATCGCCGAACAGGATTGTATCGCTTCCGGGGATATTCGCGTTGCTATTGTTGCTACGCGCATCCCGGATGGTGTCCTGCCCATCTCCAAGATTAAAGATGTAGGTGTCATCCTGGCTGCCGCCCAAAAGCGTGTCATTGCCTTTGCCGCCGATCAGCGTGTCGTTCCCAATCCAGCCATCCAGTGTGTCATCACCTAAGCCGCCGGTTAGGGTCTCACTGTAGTCGCTCCCCCTCACAAGATCATTAGCGTCTGTTCCGCCGAGCATCTCTTGCGTAATTTCGAAGTTCGACATGATGCTGCCATCAGCAAAACGCAGCGTTTCGATCGCAGTTTCAAAATTGCCGAAGCTGTTGCGGAAACCACCTTGAACTACAATTCGGTCAGAAGTGCCGGAAATCTCAATGATGAGATCATTGCCTGAGGTTGAAAAGCGCAACATCGAGGCGTCAATTCCTTCACCGAAAAGGATCGTATCCGAACCAGGAATATTTGCATTTCTAAAGTTGGTTCGCTCATCGCGAATTATATCTCGACCATCGCCTAGATTAAACACGTACGTGTCATTCTGGCTTCCGCCACGCAGTGTATCATTACCGCTGCCACCGATTAGCGTGTCGGCCCCGAGCACTCCGTTAAGCACGTCATTGCCCAACCCGCCACGGATGGTGTCTGCGCCGTTCCCGCCGGAAATAGTGTCATTCCCATCGGTGAAGGCCAACGGTCCGCCGGGCGCCAATATACTCGCGATTTGGGCGCGGGAAATTTGTTCGCCATCGCTGAACTCAATCAGCTCGATACCATTTGATCCGCCGGCTGCTTGACCGCGCACTATGATCTGATCATCGGTGCCAGAAAAGCTGACCAGTACATCGCTGCTGCCTTGATAAAGCGCTTCGAAGTTAACCTCAGACGGCGGGTAGCCTTCGATCCGAAGCGTGTCGGTTCCAATTCCGGTATCAATGATTACATCGCTGCCATCATCCCTGCGGAACACGAATGTGTCGCCATTAGCTTGGCCGATCAGGATATCGTCACCGCGTCCACCGGCAAAGGTTCCCACCGGAGCATCTTGATCACCAAAGCCCTGGATCAGGTCATTGCCATCAGTCGACGCGGCGGCAAGCATCTGCGCGCGTAAATCATCGCCCGAGAAGACCACGCCGTCAGCAAACTCGAACTCCTCGATTAATGTGCCTTGCGCGAACGCTCCGCGCACCACAGTCTCGCCGTCCTGGCCCGCGAAACTGATAGCAATATCACCTGAGCCCGGATTAACACGCCGTACAATGACGTCTTCAGACCGGCCCGCTGTGAAACGAATGCGGTCAAGACCGCCGGTATCGGAGATAATGTCGATGCCCGGATTTTCGCCGATTACATAGAAGTCATCGCCGCTAAGCCCGATCAACTCGTCATTGCCTTCGCCGCCCTCGAGCAGATCAGCGCGGTTAGCGAACCCTCTAATGATGTCGTCATTGATGGTTTGTTGGCCAGCGAGAATAAGACTGCGGATGTCCTCAAACTCGAACTCAAACCCGTCAGCCAATACGACAGTCTCGATGGCAGTGTCTGGGTTCAGACCGCCGCGGATGAGCAGGCTATCATCAAGTCCTTCAAGCCTGATGAGAAGGCCTTCGTCGACCTGCGAGAAGCGCAGCATATCGGCGGAGATGCCATCGCCAAACTCAACGCGATCGACGCCCGCGCTGTCTTCAATAGCGTCGAGCCCATCGCCAATGCCAAAGCGGTAAGTGTCGTTGCCAGCCTTGCCAACCAACAGGTCACTGCCAAGGCCGCCAGAGATCACATCATCAGAATTATCGAAACCAATGAGCAGGTCATCGCCATCAGTTCCACGCAGCAAAGCAGCACGGATTTCTGCTTGCCCCCAAACGGTACCATCGGCGAAGTCAAATTCCTCGATCTGACGCGCGCCAAGACCATCAACGATAGTCAGCTGCTCACCTGAGCTTGGGATTGTAACAATCAGGTTCGTCCCGTCTGCACGGAACACAACATCCGCCGGGTCAACCAGTCTGCCAAATACAACCCGGTCAACCGCACCTGATTGCGAAGCTGCATCGGTTTTCTCGGTAATGGTGTCGAAACCATAGCCAACGCCAAAGAGGTAGGTGTCGCCAAACGAACCGCCATTGAGTTGATCATCACCCTGGCGTCCGTCGAGAATGTTCGGTCGATCATCGATAGCGTTCAGGATATTGTCGCCGCGCGTTCCTCCGGCGATCTGCAACTGCTCTTCAACGTCCTCAATCGACAGCGTATTGCCGTCGGCAAAGACAAAATTCTCAACCCCGGCAAGAACCGAACCGAATTGATCCAGAACCCGCAGCGAGTCGGTAAATCCTTCGAACGAGATGAGCAGATCATCTCCTTCTTTTGTGAAGCGTACATCGGCGAAGCTTACGTTGGCCCCGAATTCGATCGTATCCGCTGCACGATATTTACCAGCATCGATTGTGTCATCGATCACGTCCTGACCATAGCCAATGTCAAAGATGTACGTGTCACCATCGGATGAACCGATCAAAATATCGTTGCCAGCCCGCCCATCAATGCGTTCGGCATAATGGGTGCCAATCAGTGTGTCGTCGCCTGAAGTACCGATCAGATCGATATCATCGGCACCCAGATCGCGCCAATCAACTTTGAAACCATCAAAGCTAAGTTCTTCGATAACCGTGTCGCCCAAACGATCATACTGACCTTCAAGCGTTACACTTTCGCCCGTCGAGCGGAGAGTGAGTGTCAGATTGTTCGCAGCGCGGCTGAACTCAACGTCCGTAAGACTGATCCCACGAAGATCGAGCGTATCAAAACCGGCAGGCAGGAACGGGTGCTTCCCAGCCCCGGTATCGAATACAGTATCGGTTCCGTAACCTTCACGGAAGATATAAGTGTCGTTGTAGAGGCCGCCTTCAAGCCGGTCGTCCCCAGCGCCGCCATCCAGCGTATCAGACCAATCGAACCCGATGATCGTGTCGTCGCCATCAGTCCGCTCCAGCGCGAGCACTTCGCGACCCAGACGATCCTGATCCCAAACCGTGCCATCGGCAAATTCAATCAGGTCGACATTGTCTTCCCAGATTGTGAAGAAGACAAAAGTGACTTGGAACTGGTTCTTGAGCGTAACGGTCTCACCAGTGTCTTTGATCCGCAAACCGATTGTAGGTGAGCCGGGATCGCGCAGAATTTCAATGTCGGCCGCGTTAATCCCGCGAAGCTGCAAGCGGTTGATGGTCTCAACAACACCGATGCCAACTTCGAATGACTGGTCCTGAATGACGTCATCGCCGTAACCGCGTTCGAAGATGTAAGTGTCGGCACCATCCTTCCCGACCAGCAGGTCGTCGCCTGCGCCGCCATCGAGAGTTTCAGATTCGTCGAAGGCAAAGATTGCATCTTCACCATCAGTTTTAGCTTCAGCAATCACACGATCACGGATCGCTTGTTCGTCAAGGAAGGTGCCATCCTCAAACGCGAGTATTTCAATTCGGTTCGGCTTAACGGTCGTTATGAAGGCATCCAACTGGAAGAATTGCCCCTCAATCGTAAGGATATCGCCGGTTCGTCCGCCATCTTCATCAAGTAGATGGATAATGAGGTCGTTCGATTCTCCGATCCGCTGAAAGCTTAGGCGCTCTGCATCAATACCCTCGCCGAAGGTGACAAGGTCAACACCTTCGCGGAACGGGTTATTCTCCTCGTCACGGATCAGGTCTTCACCATATCCATAGTCGAAGACATAAAGATCGCTGTCACCGCCACCGATCAAAATGTCGTTGCCCGCACCGCCATCCAGTACGTCGATTGACTCCGTGCCAAGCACGACATCGTTGCTGTCGAGGGGATGGCTTGCCGCATAAGCCATATCGACAAAATCCCATGCCGTGCCATCGGCAAAGACAATCTCGGTAATCTCGGTGTTGTCGGAAAAATCGCCGCCGAAGATGCCGGGCCAGCGCCCTTCAAACTGATTGCGGATAGTCAGGATGTTATCGGTTCCGACCTCTTGGATGATCAGGTCAGCACCGTCCTTGGTAACGAACACATCATCCGGGGTGAGATGAGAGAAGCGCAAATAATCCGATGAACCTGGCTGAAGGATCGGCTCCACGTCCTCAATCGTAACCTGTCCGAAGTCACGGCCGATAACGTAGACATCACTACCCAAACCGCCGCGCGCTTCGGTGGCGCCGCCCGCAATATAAATGAGATCATCGCCGCGGGTGCCATCCAGGTCGGCATTTGCGGCATCGGCAGCCAGTACGCGCTCTTCGTCAATCGAAAGCGCTTCAGCCACTTGCAGGAAACTTGCATCAACCGGTGAGTTTTCAAACCCGGCAACGATCATTTGCATCAGGAATGCCTGGCTGCGCGGCCCCCTACCGTTACGCTTAAAGTCAGGATAGACAGTTTGCAGCACTCGGTCCCATTCGCGCAAATAGTCAACCGTCTGATCTGCCCCCACTGGTGCATCGGCGAGAATGGCTGTGAAGAGCGGGATCAGCTCACGGCCAGATGTTGCTTGGAACGTGTCGTTCGCGGCGTCGTATTCCACGCCCTCAAAATACTGCGCGAGACCGCCCTGGCTGGCGATACGCACAGCCATCGCGCGTCCGATCGCAAGGTAAGAATTGGCGAGCGTTGCCGCGAATTCCTTGGTGTCATCAATATCAAAATCGTAACTGAGAGTATTGTCGGCCTCGCTTTGAGCGACGAACAGTTCTGGCCTGAATGTCTCGCCGCCGCTGGCAAAAGCAAACTGGATTTCATCCAACGTCATGATCTCAACGCGCACTGCGCTATCATCGCTGTTGTCGGCATCCGGCAGAGTGTCGAGGTCGAGCTCAAACCCGCGCAATCCGAATGAGTTTGGACCGTAGAGTTCCTGGCTCTCTAGGGCCTGCTCGAACACGCTGGCCCATACAGCGAACAGACCGTTCCCGTCATCAACCCAAATCGAATAGTCGGTTACGACGCCGTCCCGCAGATAGAACGCCGCACGCTCAAATCCAGCGTCAGGAACGGGTTCGGCGAAGTCCTCCATCCGCCATTCGCTGCCGGCCGTCGCTGCCTGAGCCGTGATGTCAGCAAGCGACGCGCGCGCAATCACCGAGCCATCGCCCGCAAGCACATCATTACCGCTCGCCAGTGTCCAAAATTCGCCTTGTGCATCAGTTTGTCGGATCGCATAATCGAGGACTGCAGCCGCGCCGCTTGAGGTGCTCACCAGATAGGCAGTCTCAAGACGGTTTTCGGGCGCAAAATCTCGGCTGGACGGACTCCACCCCTGGATCGCCTGCCAGCTCGCACCATCGGCCGCGACCTGCGCAAGCACATCTTCAAAACTAGCGCGCGCAATGGCTGACCCATCGCTGGCCAACACATCTGCGCCGCTCGCCAAAGTCCAGAACCCGCCGTTCTCATCTTCATCATACACCGCATGGTCGAGCAGCGTCCCGTGAGCGCCAATCAAAGCGGCGCCAAGCTCCAGCGAGTCCGCGTGACTTCTCGCCCACGCGCCGAGCAGCGGCCGCGCCTGTTCGCGCAGCAAATCAAGGTCGGCAACGGTCATCGTTGCAGCCGTGCTCTCGATCAGCTTGGCAAGCTCCAGATCATTGCTCGCCGCAACTGCCAAATCGGTGGTGATACCATAACCAAATGCATCAATCGGATCGCCAGAAGCGCCATTGGGCACAAAGCCTGCAACACGATTATCGCCCTGATAGCGCGTATCGCTGGGGTCGGTTTCAAAGATCAGCTCACCCAGCGCGCCCGTGGTCCCGTCAGCGCGCGCATAGAAGCTCTCTGCACGAATGGTGGTACCATTGGCGGTGACCAGATTGACCGGCTGCGCGTTGAGCGAGAAGGCCGTGATATCAAATGCCGCAAGCGCATGCAGTTCGCCCGCATCTGTAATCCCATTTTCGTTGGCATCGCGCCAAATCTGCAGATCGCCAAAGCCGACATCATTCGCATCGACGATATTGTCGCCATTGCTGTCCCAATCGGAGAGTTCGGTGTAGCCAGACAGCCCCGGTCCGCCGAACAGCTCAGTTGCCGTGATTTGACCATCACCATCCGCATCATGGACAAGGAAGCCATCCTCACCGCTGAGCCAGCCAGAACGCTCTCCGAACAGATCGCCATCATTGTCCCAATAAACCGCGCCGATCCCCTTGGAGACCAAGCCATCACCGTTGAGATCGAGCACCAGGGGATCATCTTCTGGGCGCCAATTGAGACTTTTCGCGAAACGCAGACCCGCCTGAGCAAAATCACCGATGTACGCGAAAAGCGCATTGATCAAAGAAGTGGTAGTACCATTGCCATTACGCGCGATATCCTCGGGACTACGGAAGATAGAAAACTCAATCCCAAGATCGCCGCTCTCCCATTTCTCCACCACTTGAGCGATTTTGAGAATTTCATCTTCGCTCGCGCTCGGATCCAAATCTGCTCCTGGGCCCGTCTGAGCGTCGACAAGAAGTTGTCCGCTATCAGTTAGCCCGTAGGTCACCCAAGGGATAAAGAAATCGCGAGCGGTCCCCTTCTCTAACGACCTGCCAAACAGGCTCTCGTTAGTGCCGCCAACCAGAGGCAATCCGAAGAGTTGGAGCCGGTCATTCTTTCCGGCATCCTTGATGAAAGAGCCAGCGGACCACCAAAAGACATCAGCATCGCCCTCCGCAGCTCCACGTCCATCAAGTCCATCTCCCCAAAGCTCACCTTTATAAGAGCTGTTGTAAAGTAAGTCTTGACCGGCACCGCCAACGACCTTGGACCCCTCGCCAGCGGAAACAAAAATAGCATCGTCGCCCGCCCCGCCAAACAGCTCAACGGTCGCATCAAATCCAATATCAAAATTGCTAGAGGTGAGGAACTCTAGTTCTTCCTGCTCATCGGAGCCAAACAGATCTTTTAGTGCATTCTTGTACGCATCAATAATCCTGTTCAAGAGACCAGGTTCTTCAAAAAGGTCCCCTTCTAGGCGCTCTTGGAACGGGCCGGTTACGCCGGTCGGCAGGTTGGAAAAATCAACCCCTGCTAACAGGACATCCTCGCCTGCACCTGCATAGACCCTTTCTGCATTGAGAACCTCAAGCAGCAGAGTTTTGTCTAGAATATTGTCGATCCCAAGCAAATCAGTCAGGCCAGAACCTAACCCGTCTTCCAGCCAAGCGACCAAATTCTGCGATAGATCGACCGAAACATCTTGATCGAACTGCCGCAGGTCTATTGTATCGAAACCACCGGCCTGTTGGTCCCCAAGATCAATATAGTTGACCCTTTCGACCTCAGAGTTTGCATCGATGTACAGAGTATCGTTGCCATCGCCAGCTTCAACCGATGCCAGCTCGATTGATTCAAGGGTGTCGCCGTCAAAACCGCCAGTTTCGCCGTTTCGGCCTCGCGCTGCTGCGCTGATTTGAATACCAAAGTCAGCAGCCTTGCTCCCAGATGAATTGGGAGCCCCAATTCGAATTTCAGCATCGCCAGAGAAATAGCGGTAAGCTACCGTATCGGTTCCGCCGCCAAATGGTAAGCTCGGGCCACTGCGCCCACCGTCGAAAACATCCGTACCGTCGCCAATCTCCGCTACGAATATATCGTTGCCAGAGCCGCCGAAGATTTCGTCATCCCCAGCGCCTCCCTCTAGCCGATCATTGCCTCGACCGCCTTCTATATAGTCCGCGCCACCTTCACCTTTGAGAACATCGTTGCCTGCGCCGCCAAAAAGATAGTCTTTAAGATCACCTCCGGTGAAAACATCACGTCGATTGCCCCCAGGAAAATCCCAAATCCGCTTTCAAGTTCAAAATTGGAATCACCACCTGCAATGCTACCGAACACCAAAGTGGCGTCCGTGCCTTCCACAATTGCGGAGTCATACAACTCGTTAATCTCGACCGTGTTCGCGAACCCGTTCAATGCACTATTGAGACCAAGCCTCAACACCGACAGCGCCAAATCGAGACGATCGGCTTGTTCCGCCGTGAGATCGTGCGATCTATCCTCCGGCGTGGTCAGTGCTTCGAATGAGATGGCGACTGAGTGCTCATCGGTACCGAATATTGAATCCGTTAGAATTTTGCCTTTGTCGTAACCAACATCTGTCAGATTGCTGGGCGTGTTGCCGTTCAATCGAGCCGCAATCTTCCGCGCAGTAATCATCCCCAAATCCATAACCGCCCGGCGAACTGGATCCGATTCAAGCAGAGACTCTCTTACGTTATTGGCTCCACCCCCACTTGTACTCCCAAAAATCGCGCCGCTGACCGCGATGCCATCTTCGACTTCCTCAGCTTCGCTCTCGACGCCCTCGTCGCTATCGTCGGTTTTGCTGAACGACTTCGCGAAGTCTTCGCCGAACTCTTTATGAAGGTTCAAGACACGCCAAAAATTGCCGTGGCTGGCGTTTTTAAAATCTGGCCGCTCTTCATTATCACCTTCGAACGACTCCAGTGCCGTAAGCTCTTCGTCAATAACGAGAGACAAAAGGTCGGGTTGTTGTTGCAAGGTGCGCATGGCCTCAACAACACCTGATCTGAGGCTGGGATGGTTTTCCCAACCTAGCACTGCAAAAACCGTAGGAGAGATATGGTGAAGACGACGTTGTTCGCGATTATCAGGGCCTATCCCGGTATTCGGGTCAGTAAACTGGCTAAGCCAAAGAGTGTCAACGGCAGACGTGAATGGTGAATCTTGGCCAACAGAATCGCCGAGATCGAGGCGAAAATAATTGCCTGGCCCAATTTCATAATCGTCGAAATTGTCAGAGATTTGAAGCAGGTCGAGAATTTCACCCTGAACACGGAAAGATCGAACATTTTCAGTAATATTGCTGCGTAGGAGTTCGAAATACTCTGCTCCTCCCAGCGCTGGGTCCACACCCTCCTCAATATCGGAAAGATAGCGACTGAAGAGCGCTGCATCTTCGTCTCGATTCCCCAAGTTTGGGTAGGCAAGGAACGTCGCTGCGATACTAAGCGCATTTGCGACATCTCTAACTTCGTAAATGTACTGCGCCGTGTCAAAAACGATAGCAGGGGCGTCAAAATAGGCGCCAGCGATACCAGACAACGCCCCACCAAGACTGTGGCCTGTGAATGAAATCGTGTCTACCGTCGCGCCCGTCTGAGCAAGTACCCGTTCCACATAATCGATGGTGTTTCGTGTTTGAGCGCCAACGCCAGTGCCACCAGCTATACTAGGTGCTAAACTTGGGTTGTACTCCGCATCCCCCTCGCCCTCACGCCAATCATCGGTGCCGCGAAATGCCACAACATATTGTCCGTTTTTCTCGAACAGCGTGGCCGCAAACCCAGTCTCGAGATTAACCTCGTCAAAGGCCGCAACCTGGGTCCAGCCCTCGAAGCCAGCCATCTTGAGAGTTTGCGGTTGCGCGCTATTTGCCCGATAGTAATAATAGGCCTGCGCAGCCATCAAGACGTATTCGCTAATACTTATTTGCATTTTCATAGACCTGAATTAAAAATGATTGGCAGGGCCTTTGCCTTTAAAAGTAATTGCGCGAGTCTGGGCCATGTACCATTGGCCTGACTCTTTGATTTCAAATATCGCAGTATTTGATGATGCCCCTGGACTACCATTGATTTTATAATCGAACCTGTAACTCTCGACCGTCATCTTGTACCCGTCTGGCGTGACAAGACCCATTTCCTGCAGCTTGATCGGACCATATCGGACTTCTTTTGGTTGCTTCTCATCTGACCTCCAATCGTGGTAAACTCGCCCCCAACGATTGTAGATCAACACGCCGGGAATGGAGCGCGACGCATCAAATCGGCCATCAATGATGTTGAATGACTGCAGTTGTGCTAAACGATCACGGCAATTGGCTTGCTGTCGCTGGCGGGCCTCCCAGTCTTCTTTTGCAATGGCAGTGTTGAAACCATCCGGCGGAGGTCGATTGAACGGCAGACTCGTAGAGAGCGGCCGCCCCCCAAAAATGTCATTCAGCGCTTCGTTCACGCAGTCGTGAGAGATGTAGTCCTCGGCCATTCCGACCACTAAAGACGAGGCTTCATCAAACGCGGCAACATTGGGATCGGAGAAATCGCCTTCTTCGTCATAGACAAAATCACGCTCTAAATCGGGGCGATCAATCATGAATTGACGCGCATATGCATTCAGATCGACAATTGGCACTTGATAAAACGAGATGAACTGGTTTCCGGGACCGTAGTAGCCGCCCCCTCGGTTATACCGCCAGCCTTTGCCACGGTTCTCAGGCTCAACCCATGGGTTGGGAGCGTAGGGAGTTGCGTGAGGCTGCCTCAGTACATCCTCAAAATTATCCGGATACGACCCTAGCGGCAAGAGGTGAACTTGACTGCCCTTTATCTCAAGCCGCACCTCTGGCTGCTCATAGTAAGCGGGCGAAACATAGGCCTCGATCCGCGTGGCATCGGGATACGCATCAGACCAGATAACGTAGGGCAAAGCATCAATGGTTTGCGGCGATTCCCACCCCTGCTGGAACCCCTCTCCGTCCTTGTATGCTCTATAACGCTGACACACATCAGGAATGCGGACCAGAACTTGGCTGCCGTCGCTCATCTGCTGAGCCACTGTCATTGGATGCTGAGAGCGGATGCTGAAGCCCGTCGATTGCCCAAGGCCACCGCTTGAGAAGGATCGGATTGGACAATAGACCATCTGGTCGAGCTTGATCGCCTCGCCCTGATAATCCCCCTCGAAAGTATAGCGGTACCACATGGAATCTGGACTCGAGGCATCAGCAATTGCCTCTGCCGCTCTTTGCCTTTGGAGTTCAGCCTTCTCCTCCTCGCTCATCGGCCCCCAACAGCCGGACAAAAGAAGAATTGAGCCAACTGCAATACACAGCTTTCTGGCAACGAATTCACTCACCAAACGATCTCCAGGTCCACGCTGCGCCTCATCTCAACCGCCCTTAACCCGCATTTTCTCCAGCACTTCTGGATCGACGCTGCGCGCCACAATCGGGTGAATGGCAATCGGCTTGTCGCCCGCGATCTGCTTGAAATTGGTCAGCACGGCGGTCGCTAGCTGGCGATTTGGTGCAATCAGATCGAGCAGCCAGATTTTCTCGCCGCTTGCCCAATCTTCTCCGCCAAGCCGGGTGGGGAAGGCGCCGCCCTTAATCTGCTCGCGGATCTTTGCATCCACTTCGTCGGAAACACTCGCCCAGATGGCAATGCCTGCGGTCGTAGTCGCATCGACCTCGCCTTCCTCACCACCGTTTTCAGTGGCCTTCTTCCTGGCCGAAGCAATCGCCAGACGGTCACGCAGCAGCGGCTCAATCACAAGGTGGTTCAAATCGCCAAGCGATTGCCCCTTATAACGCGGCAGGTTCATCATTGCGAGAACCGCCTGACCCACGCTCATCTGAATGCGCTCTCGCAAACCCTCGAGCTTCTCCCGCATCTCTGGCGAAATTTCCTGCTTGGCATCGGACTTTGCTGCCGCCGCGTTTTCAGCGGCCTCAGCCTGCGCCGCATCAGCAGCCTTAGCGGATCCATTGGCCTTACCGGCCGCGGCAGATTTTCCTTTAGTTGACATAGCGAACCCCTGACAAAAGCCGCCGAGCGCACGCATCCGCCGCTGGCAGCATTACAAATCAAATGAAACAGAGAGCTATGCTTTTAGTGCGCAGACCCGTCAAAGGACTACGCACATAAGCTAGCGCAACTTGCGCCGCTTAAGTTCCCCCCATTTCCCCATACTTATAGGAACAAAAAAGGGGATTCGGGTCAACAGCCAGAATCACAAATACGATGAATGGTGGCACTTTTCTTGGGATTTTATTGTGCTGTTTACCAAACGCAGCAGTGAAGCCTCAACGTTCCCGGCCTGCTTCATCTAAAGCCTTGCTAATTGGTGAGAGCAAATACTGGATGATGCGGCGTTTGCCGGTCTTTATTTCCGCTTGGACAGACATGCCGGGCTGCACCCGGTCACACAGCGCATGACGCTTTGGATTGTCGAGCTCACAGGCGAGCTCAATGCGCGCGGCATAGACCAGGCCGGGCTGAACCGGGCGGCCATTGGCGTCGCGCGTGCTGCCCGCAGGCTGCTGGCTCTGGTCGATCGCATCGCGGCTGATGTTGGTAACCGTGCCCTCGAGCAGGCCGAAGTCAGTGAAGTTGAACGCTTCGAGTTTTACTGCAACGCGCTGCCCCTCGTGGATGAAGCCAATGTCTTTGTTCTGGACAAAGGCCTCGACCGTAATCCCGCTGTTGCAATTGTTCGCGTTGCTCGCATCGCCTGAGGTGCAAGGGACCACCACCATCAGCGGCTGAGCGGGTTGGACAACGCCGCCCACTGTGCTGACCGCGAGCTGTTGGATCACCCCATCAACGGGCGCGCGCAGTTCCTGATAGCGGCGGCGGCGCTCTGCCTTGCGCAGCTCTTCGCCCGCCATGGTCGCGCGGTCGTTGGCCTCCGCCAGGTCCGTGACGGCTGTCTTGCCGAAGCTGGCGCGCAGATTGCGCATCTCCGCCTCCAGCCTGCCGATGGAAGCCTCAGCGCGCATTTTGCTGGCCTGTTGCACTTCGATATTGCGCAAGTGCTCCGCGCGGAGTTGCTCATATTCGAGCAGCCGCAGCTTTGAGAAGAAGCCCTTCTCTGCAAGCTCTGCGCGCGCTTCAAGCTGCTGCGTGATGTATGGCAGGGCTTCTTCGAGCTTCGCGATCTCGGCATTGGCTCCGGCCAGCTCGGCCTCGCTTTCCGCGCGCTGCTGAGACAGAGCGCTGCGCTGAGCCTCAAACTGCGCAACGGCGTTGCGGACGAAGGCCTGCTCTGTGCGGATCGTATCTGGCGAGGTTCCCTCTGGCGCGGCAAAACGCGCAGGTCGACCCGCGAGGTGCGCGAGCAAAGCGTCATTGCGCGCCTGAATAATTTGGGCTGACATAAGCGATTGCTCGCTTTGCGCTTCGTCCGCGTTGGCCATTGTCGGATCGAGTTCAATCAAGAGATCGCCAGCCTTCACAAACTGACCATTGCGCACATGGATCGCGCGCACCGCTCCGATCTCAATTGGCTGGACGATCTTTACATTGCCGCCGGGCACCGTTTTGCCAGCGGCCATTGCAACCACATCGATCCGGCCAAAGATCGCCCAGATAAGCGCAATCACGAACAGCGTGCAGGTCAGCAGCATCAGCAAGCGTAGGCCGGGGCTTGCTGGTTTCTCCATAATCTCAAGCGCGGCGGGAAGAAACTCGTGTTCCTCCTTGGGTTTGAAGGCCTTGTCGGCTTCTGTTTGCGCGCCCCAGCTTTCACGCAGGACGCCAGCATGCTTGGCCAAAGTCGGGAAGCGATCAGATAACCAGCTCATGCCGGAGTTCCCACCGCTGCGCCGCCCGTCCCCGTATTCAGGCCGGTTTGCTTCGCGTGCAATTGCGCATAGCGACCGCCCGCAGCGATCAGTTCTTCGTGGCTGCCCGCCTCGGTGATCTCGCCTGCCTCGACAGTTATGATCCGGTCACATGGACGCACAGCCGAGAGGCGGTGAGCGATGATCATTACAGTGCGTCCTTGCGCAATCCGGGCAAGGTTGTTCTGAATGATCTCTTCGCTTTCAGCATCGAGCGCACTGGTCGCCTCATCAAGGATCAGGATACGCGGATCGGTGATGAGCGCGCGGGCAATAGCAAGCCTCTGCCGCTGACCGCCCGACAGATTGCTACCTCGCTCTTCGATAATCGTGTCATAGCCATGCGGGAGAGTAAGGATGAACTCATGCGCCCCGGCCAGCTCAGCCGCCGCAATCACCTTCTCCATCGCAATGGTGGGGTTGGCGAGCGCGATGTTTTCACGAACCGTGCGATTGAACAGGATGTTCTCTTGCAGAACCACGCCCACCTGGCGCCTGAGCCAGGCAGGATCAACCAATGCGAGATCGGTGCCATCGACCAGCACGCGGCCCTGTTCTGGCACATAAAGCCGCTGCACTAGCTTGGTCAGGGTCGACTTGCCCGAACCGGACGGACCAACAATGCCAAGCATCTCGCCAGCACCCACTTCCAGGCTCACTCCGCGCAAAGCCTCTGGTGCATCAGGACGATAGCGGAAGCGTACTTTGTCGAATTCAACTTGGCCGGTGATCGGCGGCAGGCTCGCGCGGTTGGGGTTGTGCTCTGGCTCAGCAGGCGCGTTGAGAATATCGCCCAAACGGTCGACGGAAATGCGCACTTGCTGAAAATCCTGCCACAGCTGTGACAGCCGCAGGATCGGCTGCGCGACACGCCCTGCCAGCATGTTGAACGCTACTAATGAGCCAACGGTTAGCTCTCCCGCGATCACCGCCTGCGCGCCAAAGAACAGGATCGCGACAGTGGTCAGCTTGCTGACAAGTTGGATCAGATGGCTGCCCCAATTGGAGAGGACCGTTACGTCCCATCCGGTCTGGATGTAGCCCGCGAACTGCTTCTCCCAGCGGTCGCGCATGCGCGGCTCAACCGCCATGCTCTTGAGCGTTCCAATGCCAGTGACAGTCTCAACCAGAAACGCCTGGTTCTCTGCGCCGCGCTTAAACTTCTCATCAAGGCGCGCGCGCAGAGGCGGCGTGATAAAGACCGAGATCAGCACATAAAGCGGGATTGTCAGCGCAACGATCAGCGTCAGCATTGGTGAGTAGAAATACATCACCGCAAAGAATACCAGCGTGAAGAACAGATCGATCACCACGGTCACTGCATTACTGGTGAGGAAGTTGCGGATGTTCTCCAACTCGCGAACGCGCGCCACGCTGTCCCCAACTCTGCGGGCTTCAAAATAGCTCAGCGGCAGCGCAACCAAATGCCTGAACAATGAAGCGGACAGCTCCGCATCGACCCGGTTTGAAGTATGCGCGAACAGCCAGTTCCTAAGCGCAGACAGCATTGTCTCGAACACCAGCACGGTCGCAAGACCAATCGCGAGCACTTCCAGCGTTGTCATCGCCTGGTTGACCAGCACTTTGTCGATTACGAGCTGGAAGAAGATCGGCGATGCGAGCCCCACCAATTGTAAGAAGAAACTGCCGATCAATACATCACGCAGCGCCTTGCGATATTTAACCAAGGCCGGAATGAACCAGCTAATATCAAACGCACGTTTCTCGCCCGCAATCCGCTCGCGGCTTGTCATCAAGAGCAAGTCAGCTTTGCCGCTAGAAAGGTCGAATTCGCTGGCGATCTTGTCAGCGTCCCAGATCTCCGGACGCTCGCCATCGGGCAACAAGATCATATAGCGATCACCCGTATCGGCGTTCTCGTCAATCTTGAGCAGAATGGCAGCTTTACCATCATTCAGAGAAACAAGAGCCGGCAATGGTTGCTTCGCCAACTCGGCCACATCACAGCTTTTCCGTCGCGCAATCAGATCAAGTTTCTTCGCGATCCGAATAAGGTCGCCAAAATTGTAAGGATTATCGCCCTGACCGCGGTCATGGTGGATCTGCGCCGGTTCAGCAGGCACGCCCAAAAACTGCGCGAGCAAAACAAAGCTCGCCAGTACTGGATCGACGGTGTCTGTCGATGGATTGCTGTTCGAATCTGACATGGATTATTGCGACTACCCCTGAGCCGTCTTTATGCGCCTAAAGTGTAGATGCAAAGTAAAGAGTGAGACGAACTGCAACAGACTATCGCAAGCATTTGGATTGATTGACCAACAAGTCTATGATGCACCGCGATTTCCGGGATGTTAAAGCGCACCGAGCAAAAAATTAGATGCCATTGAGTAAACATTCCTAACTGGCATCTATTCAAACCCGATCAAGCTCTCGCCATATTTACTCAGCCCATAATCAAACACCTCAGCCATTGAAATCTGCAGGCTAGAGGCCGAGACCGTAACGGCGCAGAGGCAGGGTATGTGCGGTGACAAGCAAGCCCGCGTCGGGAGTTTAGACCAGATTGCCAATGTGTTGAGCAGGTCGTTGCCCTTGTAATCGGAAACGATCAAACTGCTGATCCCGCCGGCATGGATGAAGCCAGAGGTGCCGCCGCTTCAATCCGCTCGATACGAATTCGATAACGATCATTGACGGTTTGGTGCCATCCCAGGGTTCATCGCCAATTTGTCTAAATGAGGTTGTGGCCAGACAAAAATAGGACCATTCCGAACGGACAATCGGCTACAGTCCGTTAGTTAGAGGTTTTGACGCATAGCGGGCGACTTCCTACGCAAGCATCAGATATCATTACCCTTCTTCAGAAACATAAGATCTTGTTTCATCGGCTGCATCTACGGACGCATAGTAATATTCGAGACGCTCGTTTCTATCATAATGGGCACTTATGATTGCCGGCGCCATTGCTGCAACGGTCATCGCAAAACCAAGGATCATCATTAGAATCGCGTCCTTGTGTCTAAGCATCTCGTTTCTCCAGCACGTAGCCGAGCACTTGGTTATCCTGCCCTTTCGTTAATAGACCGAGCGCGTCTTGAGACTGGATTGTCCGCACGAAAGTCTGCGCTAAGTTGCAGACCACGCAAAGACGCAGATCGACAATTGGGCTGCGCATCGTCAGTTAGCCTTTTCCGCGTAACGTGATTGAGAAACAGTACGCGCTGCAACGATCGGTCGGAGCGACTGTGCGAAAAGCATCAGAAAGCAAAGCGCTTGCGCCCAAACGGCCAGGTGACCAGTCACCAGCAAGAAAGCGACCATGGCAAAAAGACCAAGCGCGAGCCAGCCGATGATGTATCGAGCAAACCACGCGCTGTCCTGTGACAGGCAATCATAGCGCGGGGCCGCCAGAAGAACATGTCTTCTCTGGGTCATGGTAGAATTCCTCCTTCCGGTTCTTAGTCTGATAATAGGCCTACCAAGCACGGGCGATAATCCACCGATCGCGGAATTCTTTCTTTCAAATTTCTGACGAAATCGACTCAGACCCACCTCTTAGAGGTCAGCGGGGTTCGATTAGAGAAACTGTCACCCCCACCATTCGCGTAGATCAAGACCAGCACGCACTGGCCAGTACCTGGCCTTCCAAACTGCTTGATCGCCTGATTTATGGCGCGCGCCGGTCACAGCGAGCGGATGCTCCAACGCGAAGCGGCCACCATAGTGGTCGACGCGTTACATCGGGAACCTGCTGCGCCCTGGCAAAGCCGAGCTGCTTAGCGGCCTCTTCCATTATGGAGATACATCGGAAATCGCCACCTTAATCAGCGGGGCCTAGGTTCGAACCCTAGTGCGTCCACCAAAGCCTCATTACTTGTCATCTTTCCAAGACTTGCCAACAGGCACAATTTGTCCGGACAACTCTTCCCATTGGTAAAATATAGGCGTAGGCTGCCTCCGATATGCGCAAACTGATCGTTCTTACCCTGCCCGTCCTCGCGCTTTTTCCTGCCACATCGACGCTTGGACAAAACCCTATTGCACCTGGCATCTGGAGCAACGCTGAAGACGAGTATTTCGCTGAAGAAGAAGGCCGCGCTAAGCCAGAGTGGACCGGGTTGGAAATTGCCAGCAATGGCAAATGGCGCAGGATCGATCCCTATGGTGCAGCGCAGAGCGAATGGGCGACCTCTCCAATTCCCAATCTTTCGCGGCGCGAAGGAGGGGGTTGGCAGCTAAATGGCAGCGAACTTCGCCGCGCTATGCCATTTTCATGCTGGGTTGCCGTACGAAAGTATACAAGCAAACCTGACGGAACTGACGATTGGACGTTTGAGCGCAATCTGAAAAGCTTCGATCAGGGCGGGCGCGTCTTCGTCTCTGGCAACGGCGTTGCTCCTGACGTGACCATTCGCCTGCGCAATGTGACCTGGGCAAAAGGCAGTCCGAACAAGCCAGTGCGTGTTCTTTACGTCCACACCGATGATCAAGTGAGAGCCGACAGCTATAGCTGGGGGGCACCCACATCAGAGATTATCGGGATCAATCTGCGCTGGGTGCAAGCAAGCTGCAGCGAAACTCCAACCAACATCGAAGGGGTATAGAAAGCCATGCAATCAACTCGCGCTACTTTTCGCGAAACCGGCGGCCCGGAAGTGATCGAATGGATCACAGAGGAACTTCCAGCTCCCGGCCCCGGGGAGGTGACGATTGAGCATGGCGCGATAGGCCTTAACTACATCGACACCTATCACCGGCGCGGCATCTATCCAGTCGAGCTGCCAAGCGGGTTGGGGTTGGAGGCCGCAGGGCGGATTGTAGCTGTTGGTGGTGACGTCCAGAACTTCGTCGAGGGCGATCGGGTGGCAACCTTCGGCCCCCTTATTGGAGCGTATGCTACGCATCGCAACATTGGGGCAGAGCACCTGTTCCGCCTACCCGAGAGCATTGACGATCAGACCGCCGCTGCCGCGATCTTAAAAGCGTGCACTGCTGAATTTCTGGTTGAACGCTGCGGCAAGGTACAGTCGGGGTGGCCAGTGCTCGTCCATGCTGCGGCTGGCGCCACCGGCCTCCTGCTGGTGCAATGGCTCAAGCATATTGGTGCCGAAGTCATTGGGACAGTGTCAACAGAAGCCAAGGCCAATGCCGCCCGTGCAGCAGGCGCGCATCACATAATCTATTACAAAGAAGAAGACACCGCCGCCCGCACACGCGAAATCACCGGTGGAGAGGGAGTGCGCGTGACCTTTGACGGGATCGGGCGATCAACGTGGGAAACTTCGCTCGACGCGACCGGAAAAATGGGCCTAATCATCAATTACGGAAATGCCGATGCTCCTGTCGGCGAAGTTGATGTCGGCGTGCTGGCGATGAAGGGTTCATTGTTTAACACTCGCCCTATGCTGTTCCATTATTACGAAGATCCGGTTGACCGTGAAGCGGGCTCAACGCGAGTGTGGGATATGTTTGATAAAGGGGCCCTGTCAGTGAAAATCGGACAAACCTATGCGCTCACCGATGCTGCTCAGGCGCATCGGGATCTGCAATCAGGCAAAACCACTGGTTCAACGATTCTGTTGCCATGACGCGCATCCATCCCGCCGCGATTGAAGACCTTCCGGAGAGAACGCGCGAGAGCTTGGCCTATGCTCAGGAAATCATGGGATTCACACCTAATGATGTGCTCACCATGGCGCACTGGCCAGAATTATTGACCGCAGTCGAGCAATTGGTTGCCGTGATTTACAAGCCTGGTGAACTTGATCCAGTTCTCAAGCGATTGGTCGCCACAATCACCAGTGGCGCCGCAGGATGCCGCTATTGCCAGGCCCACACGGCTCACGGCGCGGCAAAGATGGCAGGCGGCGATGCCGAGAAGATCGCCTCCGTCTGGGAATATCAAATCAGCCCACTTTTCAATGAGGCAGAACGGGCTGCACTCGATCTGGCGCTGGCGGCCGGTACACAGCCAAATGCCGCGACAGATGAGCACTTCGATACGCTAGAGAAACACTTCTCGAGACAGCAAATTTTGGAAATTATGGGTGTGATCAGCTTGTTCGGTTTTCTAAACCGCTGGAACGACACACTAGCGACAGAGCTTGAGGAAAAACCACTCAGCTTCGCGAGCCAGGCCTATACTGAAGAAGTTTGGGGCCCTGGTCGCCACAAACGGGACTAAACGCACAGCATGTTTTCGCTTATTTCTTCCAAGCCGCTCCGCCGACCCAATCACCGGCAAAACCAAAGAATTCCTCTATTCGGATCGATTGCCATACGCCTGCTTTAAAGTAAGGATCGGCTTCGAACTTGCGCCGCGCTCCATCTTTGTCGGCGGCCTTTATAATCAACAAAGACCCAACCGTCTCTTCGTCCCGTTTCAGGGGGCCGGCGACGGCGTAATCATCAATATGCGCCTCGACATGGTCGAGGTGCGCCGTCAAGTTCTGGTCGCGCAGCCGCGCCCCATGCTCTCCATCGCGGCAGTAAAAAGCAAATAGCGGCACTAAAGTTCCTCTTGTGGTGGCACAAAGACGACAAGGTCGATCACTTGCCCGACCGTATCATTGTTTCAACGCATCGTATTGCTGATCACTCGATCATACAACAGCGTGACCGGGCAAGCCTGCACCCAATCGTCTTAAAGCGGATGTAGCGGATAAGGCCGCGTTCATTCGCCGACCTCGATCACTTCGACCAGCTCGCCGCCACGACCCATGGTCGTCGCACTTCGCCGACCTTCGTAAGGAGCGCCTTCGCGCTGCACGGGCGGGTTGATCCAGTCCACATCGCAGCTATCCAGACCACGCACGGCCAGGCTAACCAGCGCATTTCCCGGAGGTAAATGGCCTTCCATCCTCGGTCTTGCGATTGTTTCTGATGGATAGTCATCAACCTCGACAATCGGCATGCGGTCTTCCAGGACCATCGTAATCGTGGTCTGCGTATCGGCCGGTAAGCCAAATGCATTGTTGATCATCGAATAGGGCAAAGTGTAATCCGCGCCGCGCGCCAGGCCGAGCTTTTGGCTGTACCAGCTCAAACTTGCCTCACGGTCTGGCGTGGCCAGAACGACAATGAATATCCGGTCCACCGATGATTCTGCGCGCGGCAGATCAATGTCCGGCATATCGCTCAAAACCTGGTTGAGATAGACCATTTCCTGACCTGTGCCGAGAACCTGCATCGGGATAAAGGCGGGTTCAATATTCTCTAGTTTTTTGGGCGGACCGACAATCGTGAAACCGGCGTCTTCGACGACCTCAGGCCAATGCCACACATCTTCGACTGTGCATTCGAACGCGGCCCAGCCATAGCTGCGCGTCGGCTTGAAATCGGGATGAGTTTCTTGCTCAACAAGTCGGAACCAGCATGGCGCTCCACTGGTCGGACGCAGCACCGCATAGGGCGTACCCGCATTACCTGTACAGCCCCAGCTAGCGGCCAGATCAATAGGTAATTTGCCCTGCTCGACCAATTCCAAGCCGAGGCAGTCGCGGTACCCCACCAAGGCACGATCAAGGTCTGGTACGGTCGAAAGGCCACCTAAAATGGTACCATGCGCGATGCTCATTTTCCGAACTCCGGTTTTCGCTTTTCAACGAAAGCCTGCGTCCCTTCCGCAAAATCGGGTAAGGTGAAAGCACGCGCGAACATCTCTGCGGTTTTTTCGCTTTCCTCTGCCTGCCCATCCAGCACGAAGCGAATCATGCGCTTACTTTCGCGGATTGAATGCGGGCTCGCCGATAGCAGCGCCTCAATTTGCGCAACGGGATCATCAGTAATCTGCTCAATCAGGCCGACCCTCAGCGCCTCTGCCGCATCAATCAATGCGCCAGTGTACAGCATCCGGCGCGCTTGCCCTGACCCAACCAGATCAACCAACAGCTTTACGTCATGCAGCGGATAGACAAGACCAAGCTTGGCTGGTGTAATCCCGAAGCGCGCGGCACCGCTCGCTAGCCGCATATCGCATGCCAGCGCGAGGCCGCAGCCACCGCCGACACAATCACCCTCTACCCACGCAAGCGTCGGCATATTGAGCCGGGCCAGCTTGTACTGAACGGTGTTGATCGCTGCCTGATTGGCTGCGCGCCACGCGGCGTCATCCTTGTTCGCGAGCAATTCCTTGATATCCGCGCCAGCGCAAAACGCGCCGCCATCCGCCGAACGCAGCACCAGCACGCGCGCATCCGGATTGCTTTCTGCCTTATCGAGCAGACCAGGCATCGCCTGCCACATCGCCATATTGAAGGCGTTGCGTTTGTCGGCGCGATCAATCAGCAGGTGCGCGGCATTGCCGTCCAATTCGAGACGCAGGCTCAAGCGGGATTCTCCGCAATGAAGTGATCGGCAATCGCTTTGCGAGTGGTCACCCAAACGCCGTCATGCGCGCGGACATGTTTAAAGAACTCCTCCAATGCCCAGATCCGACCCGGTCGCCCGATAATACGCAAATGCAGCCCCAGGCTCATCATCTTTGGATTGCCTTCCTCTCCTTCGCGGTAGACCTGATCAAAGTTCGCCTTGGCATAGTCCAGCCATTGATGCGGGGTCAGCGCCGGGTCCGTCCACATCTTCATATCATTGCTGTCGAGCTGATAAGGCAGGATGCACATCGGCTTACCCGGAATGGTTTCGCGATCCCAGAACGGCACGTCGCCGGAGTAATCGTCCATATGATAGCTGAAGCCCTCCTCGGACAGCAGCCGGCGAGTGTTGTCAGTCAGCAGATAGCGCGAGAGCCAGCCATAGGGACGCACGCCGCAGGTCATCTCAATGCTTGTCACAGCCTTGCGAATGAACTCGCGCTCTTGGTCCTCATCCATCTTAAACTGGTGCACCCAGCGCCAACCATGGCTGACCGGTTCGTGCCCCAATTCCACGATCGCCTCCGCAATCTCTGGGTGGTTTTCCAGGCTAAGCGCAGCGACCGTCCAACTCGCCATAATGTCATAGCGTTTGAGCAATTTCACGACGCGCGGCGCGCCCGCTTTAATGCCATAAAGGTAATTGGATTCGTTTGAGTAATTGCGCATCTTCGATTTCACGAAAACGCCCAGTTCATCGACCGGCTCCATCCCGCGATCGCCGCGGGCAATGGTCATCTCGCTGCCCTCTTCGACATTGACGACAACGCTAAGCGCCATCTTCGCGCCGCCCGGCATATCCATACGTTCTTCGATGAGTGGCATCAGTGCATCTCCTCACCGCCAGAGACATTGAGCGCTTCGCCGGTTACATAGAATGCGTCATCGCTCGCTAGCCAAATGCACGCAGCGGCGGTGTCTGATGGTAAGCCAGGTCTGCCCATCGGGTTTTTCGCACTCATGTTCTCCAGATAGGCCTCAACATTATCGAAACCGAGCAGCTTGGAGAAATACTCGTTCTGCTGCGCTCCGAGACCGGTTGTGACATGGTTCGGACACACTGCATTTACCGTAATGCCGTGGCCGCCCAGTTCGACCGCACTCGCGCGGGTCAGGCCAACCATGCCATGCTTTGACGACACATAGGCTGGCAGATGCGGAAAGCCGGTCTTCGCGGCCTGCGATGCAATGTTGATGATGCGGCCACCTTTGCCTGCCTCCACCATCGCGCGAGCAGCGGCACTGGGTGCAATAGAACGCGCCGGAAAGGTTGACCGAGAGCACTTGGTCCCATTCTTTCGCCGTATCAACCTCAAGCAGCGGCTTCATCAAGAAACCGATCCCAGCGTTGTTCACGAACACATCGACTTTGCCGAAATACTCGATCGTCTTGGCGACCAGCGCCTGGCACTGATCAGCTTTGGAAACGTCACAGGCGATAGTGGCAACCTTGCCCTCCGAAACAGATGAACGCCCGCGCAATTCCTCTGCAACTGCTTCGGCTTCGTCATCGATTATCAGGTCAGAGACGACGCAGTTCGCACCTTCATCGGCGAAGGCCTGAAGGATACCTTGGCCAAGTCCCTTTTGCTTACCGGAGCCGGTGACGACTATCGTCTTGCCAGAATACTTGCCCATGGATCACAGATCCTCGGTCAGGATAAATTGCGGCGCATCAGCGTAGACTTGAAACGGTGCGGCGGCTTCCTGAAATTTCTCGTCCGAAACGTCCGCGATGAATGCGTCCATATCTGTGATGTCGAGCACTTCGAAATATTGGTACGGCGGGGTCGCTTCTGGATCGCCGAACAAACCGGTCGCCTTGTGCACAGTGAAGCTTTTGACAGAACCCAATGCGCTCGCCGTCGGCACATCTTTGGTCTTTGCCCATTCCTCATATTCGGCAACATCGGTGCCTGGCTTCAGATTGAATGGAACGATAATACGCATGGGTTCTCTCCTAGGAGTTTGGCGCGCGGTATGCGCTGAGTTTGTGATCAACTTGCCGAGCGATTGCAAACAGGCCCGCTTCCGCGCCAGCAGGTCCGACGATCTGAACGCCGATTGGCAGGCCATCTTGGGTCCAGCCGGCAGGGATGCTGATAGCGGGCAAACCGGCAATGTTCGCAAGGCAAGTGAAGTCTGCTTGCGCGGCGGGTTCGGCCTCGCTGTGGGCAAATGGCGGGTTGGGAACTGTTGGTAGGATCAGGAAGCCGTATTCGGCAATGATCATCCGCACCGCCTCGCGTGCTTCGGCGAGAATGACCTGATCCTCCGCCCAGTCCTCGGTTAATCGGCGCGGGCCATAGGTAAGGAGTTTGGCGAGATTGTCTGAGACGGAAACGCCCATCAAATCTTTCACCATTTTCTTTGAAACGCCAATAAAGCCAGCGAAACGAATACGGCTCTGCTTATGTGGCAGCGAGACGTCTTTTGGCGTGCTGTCTAGCGCTGCGACAGCCGCTTTGAACGCAGTCTGCACATCAGGATGCACATCAACATCATGGTCAATCAGGGTTGCACCCGTGCCCTCAATCGCGATGTCGCCAAAATCGGTGATGACTCGAGAGGTCTGCTCCAACACATCGAGGTCGCGCGCCAAGGGACCAATCGCGTCAAGCGTTGCATCGGCAGCGATCAAGCCGTCTTGGCTCACTCGGTCGGTCGCTGGCTTAAACCCATAGACGCCGCAATGCGACGCCGGGATACGGACAGAACCCATGGTGTCCGAACCCAGCGCAATATCGCATAATCCAGCAGCCACGGCTGCACCGCTGCCACCCGATGAGCCGCCCGGTGAAAAGCCATCACGGTGCGGGTTCTGCGTCGGCCCAAAATGCGGATTGTCTGTCTTTGCGCCCAGCGCGCCCTCTTCCATATTGAGGATGCCCGTGATGGCCGCTCCGGCAGCACGCAAACGAGAAACCACTTCAGCATCTGCCTCCGCAAGCCGGTCTTCCCATGCGCCAATACCCGCATGAAGCGGCATGCCTTTGACCGCAATATTCGCCTTCACGCCGACAGTCACGCCGGCCAGCGGACCATTGCCGCCAACGACGTTTTCATCACGAAAAAGAAAGGCGTTGTAGGGATCGAGCATCGTGGCCGTCTTATACCCCGCGCTCATCGATCAGGCGCAAAGGCTTTTGTCGCTTATCGATTTCGGTCACAGCCGCCGTCCCACCCGGTTCGCACAGGGTGATTTCCACCTCAACACCGAGGCCTTGCTTCAATGTCTCGGCAAGCGCTGCCTGATCCGTGCCGCCTTTGCTCTCCAAGGTAACGCGCATGGAATCGCGCTGGCTTGCATCGCGGGTCAGATGGCAAACATATTCACCAGTCAGATCCGGACGGTTTTCAATGATTGCCCCGATGGCGTGCGGGAAAACGTTAATACCGCGCAGTTTGACCATATTGTCGCTGCGTCCGCGGAAGCCCGCGATGCGTTTGAAAGCGATCTCGCCCCGCCCATCCAGTTCATGCGTGATGTCGTGGGTGTTGAAGCGGATGCAGGGTGCGATGTCGTCCTTATACAGGCAGGTGACGACCATGTCGCCCGTCTCACCGAGACTAACCGGCGCGCCGTCATCCACGCCCAGCAGCTCAAGGTATTGTGCATCTTCCCACACATACATGCCATTCCGGTCCGGCCCCTCGCCTGCGATGGAGCCGGTATCACCCACGCCGTACCAGTCATATGCCTTCGCTCCATGCCACGCATCTTCGGTGGCTTGGCGATCTTCGGTGCCAAGATGCCCAATAATCATCTTGATATCGATCTTGTCGAACAGACCCAGTTCCTCCGCAGTGCCTGCAAGCTTGCGAATATAGTCGACAAAGCCAACCACGCAGGTGACGCCGAAATCGGCCATTAGCTGGACCTGATTGACGCTGCGTGTTTCAATGCCGGTTCCCGCCGACAGGAAGATCGAATTGGTGAACTTGGTCACGCTTTCACGGATGTAATGCCCGCCATTGATCATGCCGTGGCCATAGACTGAATGCACGACATCATCGCTGTGCAGACCCATCCAGCGGTACATCCGGCCAACCAGCAAATTTCCAACCTCGCGCCCCTTTGGCCCGAACATCAAAACCTGCGGTTTACCGGTCGTGCCGCTGGTCGTGTGAAAGACGACGGGTGGACGCGCCGCCGGATCACCCATGCCGTGAAAATCGCCATAAGGCGCATGTTCGGCAATCGAGGCCATCAGGTCGGTCTTGTCGTAAACCGGCAGCTTGGTGATATCCGTCAGCCCCTTGATGTCGCCCGGCTCAATCCCCTGCGCACCCCACAATCGCTGGTAAAACGGCACCTGCCAGCCTTTGACCATCAGCTTTTTAAACTGCGCATCCTGCAACGCGAACAGCTCATCACGGCTCATGCTTCTGTAGCGCGCAACGAACTCTTCACCGACGGGATAGTCAGCCAGCATCTGCTTATGATCGAGCGCTTCAAAGTAAGTCGGGTATGTCATTTAGGATCCGTGAAATAGGCAAGTGGATTGTCGAAAATACGGGCATCGGCATCGGCCGGAGCCAGCTCACGCGCGAAATCGATTTTCGCCTGCGTCTGAGCGGACGAAAGTGGGTTATCCGGGCTACCGAGCGTGTGCTCGACCGAATGCGTTTCTGAGCTACCATCGCTGCGCGTGATGGTCAGCGACTGCGGAAACAGAGCATTGCCATCACGAGTGCCATCGTCGGAAAGGCTCACCTTTGCAGCAATCGCAGCGAGTTCTGGATTGGCGATGTCGGCCGAAGTGAAGCGGCGCGGATCAACCCGGCCATCGATCAGCATTAGCGCCGCCAGATAAGGCATGCAGAGGCGAGCCCAAGCCGGCGTCATGTCAGCGGAATAAGCACGATCAACCAAGCGCCTGATCAGCGGCGGGCAGGCCAGATTAATCTTCGCAATCTGCGTAGGATCGATTGCAAGCTCATTGAGCTTACCCAGAGTTGCGTGGCTCGCTCGGCCCGATGGGAACGGTTTGGTGCTGACCTCGGCAATGCGCCAAACCTTGCCGAGATTTGCCGTGTAGCGGACAACATCACCATCTTCGAACAGGGCGTAATAGCCAAACGGCCCTTCCAACGGGTCTTTAGGGCCAGAGAAGCCAGTCCCGGCAAGATCGCTCGCCGTCACAGCAGCGCGCGCAGCGTTGGCAATTTGAAACGGCAAGGTTTCGCTGCCCTCGACATGCGCCTGCATCGTCCCGGCAGCGCTCGAATAGGCAAGGCCCAATGCTTCGTCGATTGGCGCGCCGTCGATCCGGGCGACCGCCACCGCTGCGCCCATCACGCCGCAAACTGCCGGTCGGAAAAAGCGCATTGCACTGTCGACGCTCAAGCCCAGGCCAGAGGCAATATCGACGCCGATGGAAAGTGCGATCAGTGCCTCTTCCGGATCGCAGCCGCCTCGCCTATCAATCGCTGCGCCTAGTGCCGCAGTCACTACGCTCATCGCATGGACAACCGCCGGTTCGTGCACCGCATCCCACTCAAGACAGTGAATTCTGTAGCCATTGACGAAAGCTGCGGAGGGCGCTGGCAAGCGCTCCGATGTACCCAGCAAGCGCGCCTCGGCAACGCTACCAAACTTCTGTGCTGTGCTAAGGATCGCCGGTTCACCCGGCGCATCAACCGCCGCCGCTCCAATCGCGAGCGTATCGCCTAGGAGGCGGACCGATGCGTCGCGGACATCCTTCGGGAGTGTATGCTCAGCCGATGCAAATCTAATCAAATCAGCTGTGTGTTTGGAAGGCGCGCTCACGTCAGCCACTCCTGCAGCATCGTATTGATCGCGTCGCCATCATTGCCGTGCAACGCCAGATCAACCGCTTTGTCGGCATCCGCTTCAGAAAGCCCGCCCCAGGTCGCCAGCGTGTGCATCTTGGCAATGATTTGATCTTCAGAAACAGGTCGTTCTGGATCACCTAAAGTGTCGACCAGTTCAAACCCATTCACACGCGCGCCAAAATGCGCCGGATAGCGAGCTGTGATTGCGGAATCTTCGGCCACAGTTACCTGAGCACGCAGTTCAGATAGCTCAGCAATGGCCGCCTCGGTAAAGTCTTCTGGTCTGGCTTCACGCCCGTCAGCCACAACCGCAACCGCATGTTGGAGCGAGAATTTCGCCTCATGTTCTGTCTGCGGATCGGGCCGGTCGCAGAACGTCAGTGCATCACCAAATGTTTCAACAACAAAGGGCGCCTCAAGTTTTCCAAGAGCACGCAATTCCATTGCTGCATCAATCGCCGGATGGGCATGACGACAGGCAGCAAATGGCTTGAAACTAACCTCATCGATCAGCCAGCCAGCTTCGTTAGACACAAGTTCTCTAGGCTGCTGGGTCATTGCCGCGAACAATCCTTGTGGACCTTCCAGAATGCCGTGCGGACCGGTTGCGCCATGCTGCACATGCAACGCTGCATCACGCCCAGTGCGAACCGCGTGATAGATGTGCCACTGCTTGGTCAGCACATCATCATGTCGCATATGCCACAGCCCGCCGGAAACCGACCCAGCATTGCCCAGCGCATGCGCATATTGGGCGGGTGAAAACTCTAGCAGTGAACCTGCGGCGGCGGCCGCGCCCAACACACCCATCGTCGCTGTCGGATGCCAATGCGCATAGTGCTTCGCATCGAACGCCGCACCAATGGCAATCATCGCTTCATAGCCGCGCACTGCCGCGTGAAGCAACGCGTCCATATCACCGCCGCCGATACTCATCGCCGCTGGCCAGATCACCGGGCCGGGGTGCAGCAAGGCCGCGCGGTGGACATCATCCATCTCCAGCACATTTCCGAGATATGTGGCGCGTTCCCAACCTTTTGCAGAAATCTTGCTGCCCACCTGGCGAGCCTGACTATCGCGCGCACCAGCAACACAGGCGAGCCAATCGAGAAGGTGGAGGCGCGCACGCTTTTTCTCGCTATCGGGGACAATGCGCGCTAGCCTACACGCTAGATTCACAAGATGGGGTTCGCTCAAAGCCTTGAACCCCGCGCAGGGACTGGGAGAGATCGTTGGCCGAAACCGCCGCTACCGTCAAAGGCAAGACGCCGCGCTACATGCAGGTAGCTGGTGAATTGCGGGAAGCGATCCTCGCCGGACGATTCGCCGAAGGCAAACAATTTCCAACGGAAACAGCGCTTTGCAGCCAGTTCGACGTCAGCCGTTTTACAGTTCGTGAAGCGCTTAAGCGGCTGCAAAACGAAGGTTTGATTGCGCGTAAGCATGGCTCGGGCACAATCGTTCAACCGGCCGCGGCGCGCGGCGGAGCCTTGCATCAACCCTTGTCCAATGTTGGTGAGCTTCTGCAATACTCGCGCGAAAGCGAAGTTGAATACACCGAGCGTGATTCCGGCACCCTGCCGGCGGTCGTGGCTGAACAGATTGGTGAAGATACTGACGGAATTTGGCGCCGCTTCCGTGGTGTGCGGCGGCAAAGCGCCAACACGCCGCCGATCGCCGTGACAGACGCCTATTTTCACGAAAAACTCGGCGACGCTGTTGATGAGCTCGATTTGGCGGCGGGAACATTGTTCAGTCAGATTGAACGGATTGCCGGCGTAACAATTGGGCGAGTGACGCAAGACATTCAGGCGATCACAGCGGATGACCGCGTCGCTAACTTCCTCGAGATCGATGAGGGGAAGCCTGTTCTGCGGATCATCAGATGTTATCTTGACCCGCGGAGTAGCGTCTATGAGATCTCTGTGAGCCATCACCCCGGTGATCGCTTCGCTTACGCGATGCATATCGACCTCGATAGCTGAAACGCTCATTTTTCGCCCAATCCTGGCACTGGTGCGGGTACGAAGGGCTCATCACTAAAACGAATTGGCGAGGCAATATGATGCGCTCCATCGGACGCTTCGACTAGCAGACCACGTTCGGCAATATGTGGTTCGTCGAGCGCCTCACGGAAATCGAGGACCGGTGCGAAGGCCACGTCTTTGTCCGCGAACCATGAAACCCATTCGTCGCGCGACCTGGACGAAAATGTATCCTGCAAGAACTGGATCAGCTCGCCCTGCTCGCCCGCTTCGCGCTCGGCATGAATGATCAGGTCTTCGCGGCCCAGTGCGGTCAGCAGGTTGCGCGCGAATTTAATTTCGCGTCCTCCCAACGCAACGTGCTTTCCATCACTAGTGTTGTAGACTTGATAGAAGCCAGCTCCGCCCAATGATCGCTGACTTTGCGAGACAGGACTTTCCCCGCCTGCGATCGCGCCACCGGCGGTATGCGCACACCATGGCAACAGGCTGTCGAACATCGCGCAATCGATATAGGCGCCCTCCCCCGTGCGATCACGACCGACAATCGCCATCAGAACTGCTGAAAGCGCGGTCAGCCCAGCCGCCATGTCTGCGCTAGGCGCGCCCGGGACAACCGGCGTTCCGTCGGGGCCATCATTCACCGAAAGGAACCCAGCCAGCGCCTGGACCGCCATGTCGTGCGCCGGATGATGCGCCAACGCGCCATCCTGCCCAAAGGCGGAGATGGAGCAGTAGACAATGTCGGGTTTCAGTGCCTTAACGCTGTCATAGTCAAAGCCCAACCGCTTCATGACACCTGGGCGAAAGCCTTCGACGAATACGTCGGCTTCTCTGCAAAGATCCGCCAATTGCGCTTTGCCATCTTCGCTCTTGAGGTCGATGACAACGCTTTCCTTGCCGCGATTGAGATTGGCGAACCACACGGAATGACCGGCTTCACGCGGTTCCATAGCTCGCGCAGGGTCCCCTGCTTTCGGCTCGACTTTGATAACCCGCGCGCCATGATCGGCCATCATGACCGTCATCATCGGACCAGGCAGAAACTGCGTCAGATCGACAACTGTAATTCCCGAAAGCCTGCCCATCGCCGATCAGATAACCCCGCCAGCGCGCAGCTCAGCAATCGCATCCTCATCATAACCGAGCTCGCCTAGAATATCGTCGCTATCAGCGCCCAGCAGAGGCGCCGCGCGATTGGGAAGGCGCTGGCCATCAAGTTTAATCGGGCTGGCGAGTATCTGGATATTGTCCCGCGCCGGATGGTTGACACTATCCCGCATTCCGATGGTCTTCAGCCATGGGTTGTCCATCGCGTCGCCCAACTCGTAAACCGGGGCGACCGGCACAAACCCGGCGAGCAATTCCTGCCAATGCGCCATCGGGCGCTTAGAAAATTCATCGTCAAGCAATTGAGTGAGCACTTCGCGGTTCGCCAAGCGGTCTGCATTGCTCGTGAAACGAGAATCATTGCGCAGATCTTCGCGGCCAATTCGATCGACAAGGATGTCCCAGAACTTCGGCAATTGGCACATCACAAACATCCAGCCATCGGATGCCTTGAACATCTGGCTAGGTGTCGCCGTAGGGTGCGCACTGCGCGGCGTACGAGCGGTCTCATCGCCTTCATTCATGTACCATAGCGCCGGATAGCTGGTCTGATGCACCGCCGCCGACAGCAGATCGGTGTCGACATCGCGCCCTTGTCCGGTTCGCTGCGCGTCGACCAGCGCTGCCAGCAGGCCGATCGTGAAGATTGTACCGGTCATGAAATCAACCATCGACAATCCCATCCGCTGCGGTTCGCCGCCTGGCTCGCCCGTCATCGCACAATAGCCCGCTTCGGCTTGCATCAGATAGTCATAACCCGGCCATTTCGCACGCTCATTATCTCGCCCGTAAGCCGACAGATGAGCGCAAACGATAGCAGGATTAACATCCTTCAGCGCATCATGGGTCAGCCCCAATTTCTCAGGTAAGTCCCCGCGCATATTGTTGGCCACCGCATGACTGGTCGCGGCCAGTTCGCGCAACACCTGTTGACCTTCATCTGTGCGAAGATCGAGGGTCAGCGATTTCTTGTTAAGGTTGAACGACTGAAAATACAGACTCTCGCCCTTTTGCAGAAAGTGCGGACCCACAGCACGCGCCGTATCGCCCCCACCTTTGCCGTCCTTCCTAGGTGGTTCAATCTTAATCACTTCCGCGCCAAGTTGCGCGAGATGCATCGTCCCATATGGACCAGCGCCATATTGCTCGGCGCTGATTATACGATAGCCGGCTAGGGGTAGCGACACGCTCATGAGAACCAGATCAGACCGGGTTCGCTTTGAGGTGTTGTTTAGCGATAATCATCCGCTGCATTTCGTTGGTCCCCTCTCCAATGCACATCAGCATGCTGTCGCGATAGAAGCGTTCAATGTCGTATTCCTTCGAGTAGGAATAGCCACCGAAAACGCGCATCGCCTCCTGGCTGTTTTCGACCGCAGCTTCAGAAGCGAAGTATTTCGCCATGCCCGCTTCCATATCGCAGCGTTCACCGGAATCGTAAGCTTCGGAGGCATCAAGCGTGAGCAGACGCGCTGCACGCGCACGGGTTGCCATCTCACCCAGTTTCAACTGGATTGCTTGGTGCTGGGCGATGGGTTTGCCCATCGTTTCACGCTGCTGCGCGTATTCCGTCGCGAGCCGCAGCGATCCCTCGGCTAGCCCAACACCACGCGCGGCCACATTGATGCGGCCAAGCTCAAGCCCGCCCGTTGCCTGGAAGAAACCCTGACCTTCAATGCCGCCGATCAATTGATCAACCGGGATGCGATAGTCCTCCATTACCAGCTCAGCGGAATCGATCGCCTTGTAGCCGAGTTTCTCAAATTTCTTGCCAGTCGTCAGCCCGTCCCGCTTATCGGCAATGAACAGGCTCATGCCCTTATACCTTGGATCTGCACCCGGATCAGTCTTCGCAAGCATTGCGAAGCACTGACCATTAAGGGCGTTCGAAATCCACGTTTTCGTGCCGTTGAGCACGTAGTCATCACCGTCGCGCTTCGCCACGGTGCGGATCGCCTGAAGATCAGTACCTGCATTTGGCTCAGTCAGGGCAAGGCCGCCCCGGATCTCGCCGGTCGCAAATTTCGGCAGCCATTTCATTTTTTGTTCTGGCGTGCCGAACCGCTCGACCGCAGCCGCCATGATCAAGTGAGAATTGAAAATACCAGTGATAGCCATCCAATAGCTGGAAATGCGCATCACAATCTTGGCATATGTCGTCGCCGGCAGGCCTAGGCCGCCATATTCCTGACCGATCGTAGCGCCGAACAGACCCATTTCTGCCATTTGTTCCACAAGCTTCTCTGGCCACAGATCATTGTGGTCGTGATGCTGAATCACCGGGATGACTTCCCGTTCTAGCCAGCGGTCGATCGCGTCCATGAAGGCCCGTTCTTCATCGGGATCAATGGTACGTATTTGATTTTCAAGCACTGCAGCGGTTGCCATGGTCAATTCCTTAAGGGGTAAGTTTAGTCGTCAAGGCCGCCAAAGCCGCGCTTCCAAACAAGCACGGTGCGTTTGTAGTGGCTCACCATGTCTCCATGCTGGTTCTTGGCGATAGTTTTGAAAGTCACGATGCCTTGTTCAGGACGGCTCTTGCTTTCACGTTTTTCCAGCACTTCGCTCTCGCAATAGAGCGTGTCACCCACGAACAAGGGCTTGGTCATGCGAACCTCGTCCCATCCGAGATTGGCGATCGCCTTACCACTGGTATCGGAGACACTCATGCCAGTCATCAGTGCAATGGTGAACGGACTAACCACTAGCGGTTTGCCGAATTCAGTATCCTTTGACAGCTCATAGTCAAAATGCGCCGGATGGGTGTTCATCGTCAGCAGCGTGAACCACACATTGTCCGCATCCGTGATCGTGCGGCCCGGACGGTGTTCGTAAACATGACCCTCTTCGAAATCTTCGAAGTAGCGACCCTGAACCTCGCGAAAGCGCCCAGGGGCAACTTCAATAACACCGTCACGCATTTGTTTGCTCCTCATGCCGCGCAATCACCGCGCGGTATTTTTTGATAAATGGTGCCTCAAGCATCCGTCCATTAAATCGAATGGCGCGCCCACCACCCGCCTCATACGCCGTCAACGCTTCGCGCGCTTCGGCCACTTCGGCATCGCTGGGCGCAAAGGCAGATTTGATCGCGGGCAGTTGGCGCGGATGGATCGCAGCCTTGGCAGCAAAGCCAATCGATTGCGCGCGGGCGCATTCATCCGTCAGGCCAGCCTCGTCATCTAGCTTGATATAAGGCACATCAATTGCGGGCTTGCCCGCCTCTGCGCAGGCCAGAATGACTTGCTGACGCGCTGTCAGCAGCGGCTCCCAAGCGAGCTCCACACCAAGCTCTCCGGAGAAATCGCCGCCGCCAAACATCAGTGCCGCAACCGCATCATGAGAAGCGATCTCAAGCGCGTGACGCAAACCCTTTGGCGTCTCAACCAGTGGTACCAACGCAGGACAGCGATCGCCAAGCACTCCGGCGATAACGGCAACCTCAGTCGCGCTTTCGACCATCGGTACCAGCAGCGTGTCAGGTAATGCCTCAGTGTCGGCCAGCACCGCAAGATCACGAACCCCAGCAGCGGTCGGCACAGGATTGATCCGGATTGCCCAACCATCCTTGTCCTCAGCAATCTGTCCCAAGGCCGCCTCTCGCGCGCTCACTTTGTCATCCGCGGCGACCGCATCTTCAAGATCGATCACCGTCAGATCGGCACCGCCAGCTTTCGCCTTATCAAAGCGATCAGCCCTGGAGCCGGGAACAAACAATAAAGAAGCTGCAGAAAACAAAGAATCATCAACCCGTTTTGCCGACGCCAAAGCTCGCGCCATTTTGTGGCTTCACAATTTGTCCGGACAAATCTAAAGTCAAGCAAGAAATGCAAATTTGTCCGGACAAATTTCGTTTTTGGGAGAACGGAACTATGGCTATCTATCGTTTTTTGATTGGAATCGGCGTTGCGGCACTGCTTGGCGCAAGCTCTTTCGCGAGTGCGCGGACGCTGGATCCTTCCGTTCCCGAAGACGCTGTCGAAATCTCTAAGAGACTGCAATGCGGCGTGTCAGCGGATGAGCCAGCCGTCTATCATTGGTCCGGTAACATCTACGGACGCTCGCCTGGCATTCGCGATAAGCTCTTGTTCAAAGGCGAAGGAATGAACATCCGGCGCTGTGTTGAGGTTGTGGATGCCGAGCGCGGCACCGGCTGGCGCCTTATCAGCCGAGAGATCATGTTGATGCTAGATCCTCAGACCGGCGAAGTCGTCGATAAATGGGAGAATCCGTACACGGGCAAAACGGTCACCGTGATGCAAATCCACAATGATCCAGTGAATAGCCGCAGTCCCACTTTCCCGCGCGGCGCGGATGGCACGCCGTACACCATCGGTACACTACGTGAAGCGGGGCCCTATGTTTTCATGCCGTTCGAAGTTCCGCTTTTTTACACCAATCCGTTGGCTGGCGATTATCAAGAATATGTTGGTGGCAAATATCATGCGATGGAAATTTTCGACTTCGCCGCGCTGAAAGACGAATTGTTCGATTCTACCAAACCCACGGCCTATCCAATGATCAGCTGGGTGCGCATTTCCGGTTGGGCACCTTGGATGGAAATGGGCGGACGCCCCGGCCAGATGGTGTTCAACGCGATGGGCCGAAAACTGCCTGGTGGGTTTGAAGAATTGCCCGACGTGCTCAAAAATGAAATCAGAAAAAACTATCCGATCTACGAAAATGCGCCGCCGAAAGATGACACTCGCCCTAACGAGACGACTTGGACCAAATTCAAACTGCTGACCGACCAAGCACGCGAGGTAGGCGGAGACACCCAACCCGCTGGCGGGCATTAAGTTCGATGCACGCTGATCGTCGCAGTTTTCTGAAAGGGACCTCTGCGGCGATTATTGCAGGGGCTGCCCTGCGTGCCGCACTAGGCAACGACCCAAGCCGATGTCGCGATCATCGGTGCTGGCCTTGCCGGACTTAACGCAGCGCGCATTCTAGAGCGTGCTGGTGCCCGTGTTATCGTAGTTGAAGCAGAAAACCGAATTGGCGGCAGGCTTCATACGCTCGACGATTTGCCCGGTGCGCCTGATGCGGGTGGCATACAGGTCGGTGCAGGTTATACTCGTTTGCATGCAGTCGCAGAAGAATTGGGTGTGGCGCGCCAGACCGGCACCGGGGCAGGCGTAGGCCGCGGCCAGATACCGGGTAACCTGTATCACGTGAACGGGATATCCACGCCAAGCAGCGGTTGGAGCGAAAGCTCAGCCAACACACTGAATGCGGACAAGAGAGCAAGCGAGCCCGCAACGCTCTTAAGGGCCTATTTCGGGAAACTTCCTCAATTCAGCGCTCCCGCCGATTGGCTAAACGCGCCAGCGGATCAAGACATATCGATACGGCAGATGCTGCTGCAAGCAGGCGCAAGCGCAGAAGAGCTGCGTTTGATAGAGACCAACCTCAACGGTAACTCCCTCTCAGGAATGTCGCAGCTCCATTTGGCGCGGACGCTGGCAATCTTTCACGCAGGCGCAGGAGCGGTTTCGACAATTGTTGGTGGCGCCCAACGTCTGCCTGAAGCAATGGCCGCAAACCTTACCGAGCCAGTTCGGAAAAACACGCTCGTTTCGGCGATCGCAGAGGACAATGGCGGTGTTACACTTCGCCTTTCCGATCACGCCATCCGCGTACGGTATTGTATCTGCACAATCCCATTCTCGGCGCTCCGCTACATACCCGTCGCTAGCAACCTAACGCCGCCCCTGGCCCGAACGGTCGCCGATCTGCCCTATACGCGTGCCAGCTTCGCCTACATCAGCGCCCGCAGACCTGCATGGCGTGAGGACGGAATGCCAGATACGCTTTGGACGGATGATCCGCTGATCGGAAGAGTTTTCGTGTTGGGCGATGAACCCGCGATGCTAAAGCTCTGGACAACAGGCGCAGGTGCCGATCTGCTTGACCGTTTGCCGCCTCATGTCGCCGAAAAACTCATTGTCGAAAGGCTCGAAAATATGCGCCCGTCGCTGCGTGGGCAGTTAGAGAACGTGCAGCTTTATAGCTGGCAGAAATCGCCGCACGCACGCGGAATCTATCATCATATTGGTACGGGTATGGCCGCTGATCTGGCCTCCGCGACGCAGTGGGTGGGCCACCGGCTGCACTTTGCAGGCGAACATCTAGCGCAAGCGACAAGCGGTATGGAGGGCGCGCTCGAAAGTGGGGAGCGCACGGCCCATCTGGTTGCAGGCCGCCTTTAGAACTTTATCCCTGACACAGGTCTTAAAAACCGACTGTTCATTGACCCATTAAAGCAAAAGGGCTCAGCGACATGCTGAGCCCTCCCCAAAATCTCTTTCAACCTTACCGCCTCAAAACGCGACCAGAATTGATAACGAACGGTCGCATCAATGCGGCGGCCATGGTCGGCATGTGGTTCGATGAGGTGCAGCTAACCAAGCGTTAGTGCACCTCATCGACAAGGTTCTTGCCGTTTATGACAACACAAAGGCGGCGTTACCGGAACGTGTAATTCAACCGGATGCCGAACTGACGGCGATCCCGCAAAATCACACGAGCACCCTCCCGGCCAAAGTTGAAGAAACCGCCTGGCAAGGTACGCGTGCCGAAGCTCGTATCAGCAAAGTTTTGTGCAGAAGTCGGGGCATCTTCATCCAAGAGATTGGTCACAAAGAACTCAATACCAAGGTTCTCGCCTCTCAAACCTGCACGAACATTGATATCCGTTGCTGGTTCGACAGCCGCCACATTGGCATTGCTGATAAAGTACTCCCCAGTGAAGAACAGATCGCTTCTGATGAACCAGGTATCAAGCATGTCACCCAGCCCGTTGAGATTGTCTTCAAACAGCGTGCCCAGTGACAGTGATATCGGAGGAAAGCGCGGTGCCTCCTGGCCCGAGATATCGGCATCTGGGCCGAAGATATCGCCGAAATCTCCGCTGCCCGCGCCTTCTGGGAAGCTGGCGATTGTCGCATCAACATAGGCGAATGAACCCTTCACCGAGAATTGGTCGGTGATTTGGATAGCTGCATCCAGTTCTACGCCATAGATATCGGTCGTCGCCCCATTGGAAATGAAGTTCACCGTCCGCTGAGGATTTGGGGCCATCGGGCTGGTATCGGTCACAACCTCGATCGAGTTAAATATCTCGTCGCTGCGCGTCATGTAAAACGCCGCGAGGTTAACCGCGATCCGTCCATCAGCCGATTGCTGCTTCCACCCAAACTCGTAGTTCCGCAACTTCTCTTCGCCGAATACAACTGACGCATCCGGTGCAAGCGCAGCCAGCTCTGCAAGCTGCACGTCATCCAGTTGGGCAATCTCCGCGTTGAAACCGCCCGGTAGGTTACCTTCGCTATAAGTCAGGTAAATGGTGGTCAGGCTCGACGGCTGATATCGCAATGTAGCGCGTGGCAGAAAGTTCGTGATGGTCGCTGGCGAAATAGGGTCTGTAAGCCCCAGATTGGCCTCGTCTTCAAAGATCTCGTCTTCCTGATAACGACCTTCGAGCGTAATCGAAAACTGATCACTGATCTCATAATCGATCAAGCCAAAGACACCGATCGTTTCCGCACCAGAGACAAACGGGGTCTCACGGAAAATGTCCCCAAAGAAGATTGGGAAAGAGAAGAAGTTCGCTGTGCCCCCCAATTCTTCAATGTCGATATCGACATAACTCGCGCCAGCGATGAGCGTGAGCCGATCCTCCAGGAAGCTCCCTTGGAACCGCCCTTCCAGTGTTAGATCGGTTGTTTCACGAGCTGAGAAACTAGTGAACGAAACGTCCGGTGTGAGATCAAAGTCTGTATAAAACCCGAATTGCTCCTCATTATAACCCGCAAGGAAATTGAATTCGATGTTGTCGCTCAATGCAATTGAGCCCTGCGCACTGAGGCGAATAGAATCGAGATTCAGACCAAAATCGTCAACCGTCGTCGGATTATACTTGAAGTCAAAAATTGCATCGCTCGGATCAGAGCGTGCATCATTCAAGAAACCGAGAAACTGAGTAACCGCGTCCGGCCCGGAGTTTTGCCCAATTGCCGCCGCTGGTGGCTGGGTGATTTGACCACGAAACACAGATTCAGTGCGCGAACCAAAGGCTGGCTGACTGCTGTCGGTCAGGTCCACCGACCCATCGGGATTGATCAGGAAGCCGCCAAAATTGTGCTGTGCAGTACCAAAAAATGCCGCCGCTGCAGCCGGACCATCATCAATCTCTTGATAAGAACCGCGAAGTTTCAAGCGAAAGGCCGATGACGGTTCGATCAGCAGCGTTCCGTTGACTGACCATTGTTCCTGATCGCCCAGTCGCTGGCCTTCTACTGCAGCATTGTCGAAATGACCGTCTTTGGTGTCGAAGCTACCGCCGACACGAAAACTCAGTCCATCAAGGATTGGCCCTTCGATGCCGCCTGCAATCCGATATTCATCGCGTGTGGCGAGGGTCAAGTCGAGATCCGCGCGGAATTCGTCGCTTGGGTCTTTCGTCACATAGTTGATTGCGCCTGCAAATGTATTGCGTCCGAACAGGCTCGATTGCGGCCCCTTAATCACCTCGACGCGCTGAAGTTCGTTAACGCCAATGGTCTCAATACCGCCACTAAGATAAACGCCATCAAGGAATACGGTCGCTGTCTGCTGTAGCCGGTCTCCACTCAAAACAGAGATGCCGCGGAACCGAGGCGTGCTGTTGATACGCGCTGGACCGTTCACGTTGTTACCGCTCGGTTCGACAAAGGCACCGGGAGTTGCCTTGGTGATTTCGGTAATGTCGGTGAAGCCGCCTTGTTCAAGCTCTTCCTGGCCTAGGACAGACACCGCCAACGGCGCATCGAGAAGCGTCTCTTCTTTCTTACGTGCGGTAACGATGATGACGTTGCCATCCGTAAAGCCTTCTTCACTCGCAGCCACATCATTATCTTGTGCGAATGCCGCAACAGGCGTGATCATCGTCGCTGCCAACAGAGCAGACTTCACCATGCGTTTCATTTACGTTTCTCCCTAAACAAGCAGGCCCAATCCCCTAGGCGCTATGTCAGGAGAATATTTGTCCAGACAAATTTGTCCAGACAAATTTACCCACCGCCCTGATCGCGCAATCTGAGTCACATTCCTGTTGCCTCAATGCAACGGTTTGACGTTCCCGAGAAAGGCCGTGACAAGAAGCAGCAGGTAAACAGCCCAGACCCAGACCCGCGTTTTGTTCATCGTTCTGAGCAACGGGATCTCCGTCGCGTCGTTTGAACCTTCTTCAAGAACAGCGGTCAATTGCTTACCAACTGGCTTGAAGGTCACATCAATCATGATCGCGGCCACAAAAATAGTGCCAAACAATAACGCTTTCCAAGCCAGCCAGTCTGGCTGAAGCGGCGCATCTAGCAATAGGCTCTGCCCTCCAAGCCAAAGGTAGAAAGCGCCGACAACCCACCGAAGCCAACCCTCAACACGCCTGTTGCGCACCGCTCGTGGGGTCTGATCATGCCAGTGAGAATCCCACACCAGCCAAAGCCAGAACAATCCCACTGCCCACGCACCCCACAGAAGCAATGGTGGCACATCCCACCAATTCCCGGCGTCGACGACACTGAGTGATAGCGGCACCATCAACGCCCATGCGCTGCGCGGGGTCATATCGACGAGCACCAATAGTTTGAGCAGCGCGACCCGTTGATCCAAAGAATATTCAGTCCGTTTGCGAAAATGCTGTCCAAGCAGGAAAACCCCGACATCGGCGCCAAGCCAGAGCACAAACAAAAGCAAATGCACGTATACGAGAACTGCGTAGGGCGTAATCGAAAGGTCCACTGGTTACTCCGCCTAATCCCAGCACATGCCGGGAAGCACGCACGCACAAGAGATGGAAAATTCACCCATGCAAATAGTCGAAAGTTACTCAACAAACCAGAGTTGTCTGGACAAGTTTTCCACCCCATAAGTAAGCGTCGCCTCCAGAATCACGCGCGAATCCAATGCATTAAGGCCGCCAAGGTTGCACTTGACCCGCGTGAGCAAAAGAATCCCGGTTCGCTTGACCCAAATTTGGCGCTAGAGATGGCCACCATGACAACACCTGCACCCTATGCCGCCGTAGCCATGCAATTGACCGCTCGCGCGGTCGAGCCATTGGATAATGATGCAGCACGCACAGCTATGCTGGCGCATATCAGCGAGATCGAGACACAGATCAGAACCTCGTCGATCTTTATTGCGCAATATGCCGGGGTTCCCGTCAAACTGGCGGTCCTGCCTGAATATCTTTTCACATCCTATCCAGGCCGGATTTCACTCCCGGATTTTGCGGCCAAGGCTGCGTGGGATGCCGGCGGTCCAGAATATGAGGCGCTAGGCGGCGTCGCACAGCGACTAGGCATATTCATTTCGGGCAATGCCTATGAACGCGATGCGGCCTTTCCCGAATTCTATTTCCAAACCAGCTTCCTCGTCGCACCAAACGGAGACACTGTGCTGCGTTACCGCCGCCTGTTGTCAATGTTTGCACCCAGCCCGCATGACGTATGGGACGCCTATCTCGACCGCTATGGCATTGACGCGGTGTTTCCTGTTGCTGAGACAGAAATTGGCCGCATAGCGGCAATTGCGAGTGAAGAAATTCTCTATCCCGAAATCGCAAGAGTGCTGGCCATGCGCGGAGCAGAAGTGTTCGCGCATTCATCTTCAGAGATCGGATCGCCGCTCGCCACACCAAAGGATATTGCCAAACAAGCGCGCGCTTTTGAAAATATGGCCTATGTCGTTTCAGCCAACACGGCAGGGATTGCGGGCACTGGCTTACCGCTCGCCAGTGCAGACGGGAACAGCCGCGTGGTCGACTTCCGCGGCAAACTATTATCGCAAGCTGGCGACGGAGAGACATTCACGGCATTCGCTGCGATTGACCTTGCTGCTTTGCGTGCGGCTCGCCGTACACCCGCCATGCTCAATTCGCTCGCCCGCCAGCGCCCTGGCCTATTCGCAGATGCCTATGCCGCCAGCGCAGAGGCGTTTCATAGGGCCAACGGGATGATGGAGAGCGGCTCACCAGCGATCCCAGACCGCGACTACTTCAAGCGAGCGCAAGAGGAAGTAATCGAACGCCTTAGCAAAGCAGGAGTGATCTAATGCAGCATCGCAATGTCCGCGGGAAGATCCGCTATTCATCCGTCAAACCCGGCATGGAGGGGCAAGAACGCGGACGCGAGTGGTTCGCCTTCTCGCACCACAGCGATGGCTCTGTGATCATGCGTGCACAATGCGAGATTGAAGAACCGGATCCCACCGTATTGCGCGACATTACTTATCACATCGGTCCCGATGGTAAGCCAAACAACTTGCTGGTGCATCTGACGCTGGGTGACGAGTTTCTCGGGTCAGGCTGGATGCAATATGATCAGCGAAGTGGCCAGATCATTTGCGAAAGTTCTGGTCCGTCAATTGGGCGCAATTCGGAAACACGCGAAGCAGGCGAATTCGATGCATTCGGCACGCATCCGATTGTTAGCGACGGGTTCACCACGCGTCTAATGGATGTCAGCAAGGGTCCGCACAAGCGCAAGTTTCGCTTCTTCCTCCCCTCACCCGATCATCGCGGCGCGACCGCTCCGCAAATTGCCACACTTGAAATGGCAATGGAATATGTCGGCGAAGAGCAAAAGAGCGTGGAGGCGGGGACATTCCAGTGCCACCATTTTCGCTATGTAGATGAAACCGATGACGGAATGGGCGGCACGCGGCACCCGGATTACGATATGTGGGTAACAGCAGATGAGGATCACATCCTAGTCTATGGATCGATCGACGGATATATGATGAACCGCTACGAGCTGGTCGAATTGGAGCGGTAGTTTACTGCAAGATTGCTCAACTATTTTGCCCTTCACGGTATGCATCAATTGGTAACGCTTCGCCGGTCTGGATAATTATCGCCCGGCGACGCAAAAATCGCAGCAGGCCTTCATCGCCCATCCGACTTGGTCCCAATCCAGAGGCTTTGCGCGAATGGTTGGTCGCATCCGAGACCATGCTGGTTAGCGCCCCGTCTTGAAGGCTAATTGCGCCTGCCTCTAATTGCATGCCGATTTTGGCGGCTTCGGCTGTCGAGCCTGCGAGAACCGCCGCAGAAAGACCGTAGTCGGTGTTGTTGGCCTGCACGACGGCCTGCTCAAGGTCGTCAAAGACAGTGACAGGCAGAACCGGTCCAAATGTCTCCTCCTGCATTACCGCCATATCCGATGACACATCGGCCATGACCGTGGGGCGCAAATAAACGCCCCCGTCCAAATTTTCTACTCGTCCGCCGGAAAGAACTCGGGCGCCCCGGGCAAGAGCATCGTCGATCTGCTCCTGCACTTTTTGCCCTTGTGAGGGAAAAATGAAGGGGCCGATATGGCCTTGCCTGGGATCGGGAAAAGTTATTTCGACCGCCTTCGCAGCGTCAGCTAGCGCAGCCAGAAATGGCTCGGCGATCTCTCGCGCCACAAAGATGCGTTCGATCGATTGGCATGCCTGCCCTGTCGCCACAATCGAGCTGCGCAGCGCGATCTTCGCGGCCCATTCCGGGTCTGCATTTGCGGTGACGATCATCGGATCTTTCCCGCCCAATTCCAGATTGGCCGGGATCAATTGACGCGCAGCGGCCTCAGCCACCTTCTTCCCAGTCGCAGTGGACCCTGTGAAGCAGATATAGTCGACTTCTTCGATCAAGGTCTGGCCAACGTCCGCACCGCCCATAACATAAGCGAGCGGGAGCTCTGGCACCTGAGCGAGCACCTCCAGCATGGGCTCCACAAAACGCGGCGTAACCTCAGACGGTTTCACAAGCGCAGTGCAGCCAGCCATCAGAGCAGGTACTGCATCAATATGGCTCAAGACTATCGGGAAATTCCACGGCGCGATCGCTCCGAAAAGCGGAAAAGCAGTATAGTCTGCGCGGATTTCGAAGCCAGGCGAAGCAGACGGTTTCGCGTCGCGATCCAACCCGGCGATCAGTGCTGGTCCGCGCTCTGCCCAGCGGCGCAAGGATCGCGCCAGGCCATCCACCTCAATCGCAGCGACCGCATGGCGTCCCGTGTCGATGGCAAGCGCCTCTGCCAGCTGCGGCGCCGCGGCTGCAACCGCATCGGCAAAGCGCAACAAAACCTGCGCGCGCCCTTCAGGGCCCAGCGCCTCCCATGCGGGTTGCGCAGCTCTCAACCGCGCCGCTTCGGCGGCAATGTCAGCTCGCGAGCTGACGACGAATTCGTAGTCCAATTCGCCGGTGCGGGGGTTGCGTGCGCTCATCATTGTCATTGCTGTTCTTCCCATGCGGAGACGATCTCGGCGCCCGGCGCAATCCAAGCTTCCGCGAGGCCGCTCAAGTCGGCGAGCAATTGTTCCAACGCGCCGATTCGGAATGGCTGACCGATGATATAGGGCGTGATGTGGATCGGCAGCATCCGTCCGCCCCCTTTGGTGTAGGCCGTACCGCGCGCTTCCGCCGCGAGCCAATCGAACGCATCCCGCATCATCTGCGCCCAGCCCTCTGCGGAGTGCTGCTGAGTGGCGATGATCATACGGTCGGACAGCTCTGTATTGAGCGGCAGATTCACCAGCCCATTCTTGAAACGATAAGGCAGCTCATCATTCACCCAGTCGCAGGTGTAACTTAGGCCATGCTCCGCAAGTATATCGGCGGTGCGCCAGCTTTGCGAGCGAGCAATCGACAGCCAGCCCTTAGGCTTCACACCGCTTGCCACCTCCAGTCGTGCAAGGCTGTCTGCGATAAGCGCGCGCTCATCGGCTTCGGCCAAATCGCTGGTGATCGTGCCGTTCATATCGGTCGAATGCGCAATTATCTCATGACCATCGGCCAGCACCGCCTCGATCAGTTCTGCATAGCGTTCTGCCACCGCTGCATTGACCGCAAAACTCGCCTTGACCCCGGCCGCTTTGAACGCCTCCAACATGCGGAATACGCCGACACGGTTGCCGTAATCACGCACGGTGTAATGGCGATAATCGGGATAGGGCGTGACCATATGGCCGGGCGCGCGAAAGGGTTTGTCCTCCGGCGTAATTGGAAACCACTCGAGGCTGACGCACAGCCATACCGCTACCGATTTGCCATCCGGCCATGCGACAGGCGCGCGGCCATGCATGTTCGACCAGCCGTAATAATCGTGGTCATATCCTTCGGCGCGGCGGGGATAGGCTGTGTAATTATCGGGCAAGCTCATTGCGCGGCCCTCCCCACTTGCGCTCGCCATGCATCCACAATCTCGCCAGCGCGCGCTTTCCAACAGCGGTTATCGGCTGCGATATGCGCCAAAGCCTCTTCAAACGGACCAATCCGGTGCGGCTGCCCAATCAAATACGCGTGCAGCGGCACGCACATCACCGTGCCAGAGCCGGTGCGCTCGCCTTCGTCGGCCAGCCGCTGATATTGCTGAATCAAGCAATCGGCATATTCGCGTCCCGACATGCCATAGACGTTGAAACCGTAATGGTCGTTCACCTCTAGGCTGTAGGGGATTGAGGCAAGCGCACCCTTGGCGACCTTCACCTCTTGCACCTGATCATCGTGATAGAGATCGCAGGTGTAGTGGAAATCATATTCCGCCAGCAGATCCAGCGTGCGCGGCGTATGCGTCAAAGCGGGTGCGAGCCAGCCGCGGATGCGCTGTCCCGTCGCGCGCTCAACCGTTTCAATAGAATCTTCAATGATCGCGCGTTCTTGGCGCTCTGACATGCCGTAGGAATAGCGCGTGTTATAAATCCCGTGACTGAAGAACTCCCAGCCGCGCTCCACTCCGTCCGCGACGACTTCGGGATGGTGATCGCACAAAGCGACCGACAGGCTGACCGATCCGGGAAAGCCGTGGCGGCTCATCACATCGGCCATGCGCCAATGGCTGACCCGGTTGGAATGATCGCGATAGGAATAGCCGACAACATCAGGATGCGCCTTGGGCCAGCTCTTGCGGTGCGGGTTCGCAGGCGGATCAATTTCGTAATATTCAAGATTGGGCGCGACCCATACCGCGCAGCTTTTGCCCTCTGGCCAAGCAACTTTTGGTCGCGCGTCATAGGGGTGATAATCGTAGAGTCCCGGGTCGGCCGCGCCTTCATGCATCAGCGCGCCTCCAGCCAATCGATGACGGCCTGGACCGGCTCAACATCGGCATATTTCAACTGAAGGTCAGTCAAGTTCGCAAAGTGATAGCTTTCATGCTTGTCAGCGCAGGTCTCAATCGGGACAATCGTGCTGTATCCGTAAGACAGCGAATCCACCGCTGTCGCCCGCACACAACCGCTGGTTGAGCCGCCGGTCACAACAACCGTGTCGACTTTGTGAAAGGTCAGATAGCTCGCCAGCGGGCTTTCAAAAAAGCTGCTCGGCATCCGCTTGGTATACTGCAGATCATCTTCTTGAACGTCGCAGCGCGGGTCATAGGCGTGGCGCTCACTGTCATATTTGATGTTCTGCAGGCTGTCCTCGGTATCGGTGCGCGTGCCCCAAACACCGGCATCCGCCGCATCGCCTTTATACGCCACCCGGCTCCAGATTACCGGCATGCCTTTCGCACGAGCCAAGCGGCTGATCTGATTAATGTAATCGATCTGCTTAGGATCTGTCTCATAAGCAGTCTTGAACATGTCCGTACGGGTGTAGGCCTGCTGCACATCAACGTTCACAATCGCCAGTTTTTCGCCAAAGCCGAACTTCTTGCGCGCGGGATTGGCCATGACCTCTTCGAACAGCTGACGGGCGCTTTTCCCATCTTCGGCCATCTTGGTACCAATCAGTTTGCTCATAAAGATACCTTTCGATTCCTCTTTGACAGACGGTAATAAACACGCTTAGAGGCTTGTCGAGTAAAATTTGTCCGGACAAATTATTGACTGTTATAACGCGCCATATCCTCACGATCCCCGCCTCTGGATCACGTCCCGCAAGACGGGTACACTATCGTCGTTGCGGCGATGGGCCAATGCTGCTGATGGTGCATCAGAGCCCGCGCTCCAGCGCTGAGTATGACGCGCTGATGAAAAAATGGAGCGACAGCTTCACCTGTATCGCGCCCGACACGCCCGGCTTTGGTCAATCCGAACCGCTACAGGGCAATCCTGAAATCGACGACTTCGCTGATGCATTGACGGAATTTCTACAAGTGCTCGGGGTGAAGCGGTGTGCGGCCTACGGTTTTCATTCCGGCGGAATTATCTTGGTCACCGCCTTAAAACGCCGCCCTGATTTATTCTCCTCCCTCGCGATCGGTGGCTACGCGATCTGGACGGCGGAAGAGATGCGAATCTTCGGGGAGCAATATCTGCCCGAATGGCATCCGTCCGACTATGGCGAGCACTTGACCTGGCTATGGAACCGGATGCTTGAGCAAAGCTGGATCTTCCCCTGGTTTGATCGACGTGAAGAGGCGCGACTTTCGGTCGCGCATGCAGACATTGCGCGCGTCAACCAAGCCGTCGCTGAAATGCTCGATGCGGGTAATGACTACAAAGCTGGTTATGGGGCGGTGCTGCGCGCGCCGCGCGACATACCAGCCGCCGACGCTGCCGTACCGCCGTGTCTGATCACAGCCTATGATGGCGATCCATTGCAGGTGCATATTGATCGACTGGGCGATATCCCAGCAGGCTGGAAGGCAGAGAAAGTCACAACGCCTGATGACCATCAAACCCGAAGCCTTGCATTCCTGCTGGCCAATGCCGGAAATGAAGAATGCCCGCAGCTCGCCGAAGATGACAACGAAGGTTGGCTGCAAATTGGCGACGGTTTAATCCATTGGCGCAGCGCTGATGCCACCTCAGGCGGCGGCAGACTGTTGCTACACGGCCCGGCAGGTGAAATGGCCGAGCCAGCCCAGAGCGACATTGCTATCGATGTGCCTGGCCATGGACAATCGAGTGATTTTGCGGACATACGCGGCACAATTGAGGCTGCTGCTGAGGCGCTGGGCGCTAGCGAGATTCTGTGGCCAGCCCCGCCCAAAGGCGACCCCGCTCAACTTTACCCGGACATGACGCCAGACCGATTTGGCCTTCATTTGCAACGCGCCTGGGGGCGGCCCGCGCCGAGCAGTTTTTTGCCCCCTGGTATGAAGCCAATGCTGCCCATGCCACCACACTTGATCCTGCCGGACTGGAACCACACGCCCTTCACGCCCGCGCGATCGCGCGAATTCGTGCCGGCGACGCGGCAAGTCGCTGGCACCAAACACTAATCGATAATGATGGAGCTCCCAATTGACGACTTACGCTGAGTTTTCCGCAAGCATGCCTCTGCTCGCCCGTCACGAAGGCGTTTGGGACGGCACATACACCTATTTCAATGCGCAAGATGAGATGATCGATCAGCACGCCAGCCGCCTGTTGTGCCGGATGACGGGCGAAGACAACGTCCCCTATCATCAAACCAATCACTACACTTGGGCGGATGGCACAACCGAGGTGCGCGAATTCCCAGCGACTTATCGTGAAGGTCGCATTTGGTGGGACAACGAACTGATCCAGGGCTGGGCTGCAGAGGTCCCACTCGATGAATATAACCGCACCATGATGCTTTACTGGCAGCGCACTGGCGATCCGTCCCTCTACCTCTACGAACAAATCCAAATTTCCGATGATGGCCAAAGCCGCTGCCGCACGTGGCACTGGATCCGCAACAGTGTGCTTGAAACACGCACAGCAATCCAAGAAAGCTTTGTGACGAAGGACTGGCGCACCATTGATGCAGAGATGAAGGCCACGGTTTCCGCCTGATAGAAAGCCATCATGGGACACACGCTGTTTGAAAAGATATGGGAAACGCATGCGGCCGCACAAACCGCAGGCGGCTCTACCTTAATCGCGATTGATCGCGTGTTCCTGCACGAGCGCACCGGGGCAGCGGCGCTTAAGCGCATGGCTGAAATGAACCGTGCAGTGCGCGATCCGGCGCGCGTCTTTGCCGTCATGGATCACATCGTCGATACCAGTGCCCGGACGCGGTGACGGCACTCTGATGCAAGGCGGTGAAGGCTTCATCACAGAGACCCGCGCCGCTTGCAGAGCGGCTGGGATCACGCTGTTTGATGTCAACGACCGCGATCAGGGTATCGTCCATGTGATCTCGCCTGAGCAGGGCATTGTCCTGCCCGGTGTCACGCTGGTTGCGCCTGACAGTCACACTTGCACACAAGGGGCCTTCGGCGCGCTCGCATGGGGCATCGGTTCGTCTGAGGCAGAGCACGCAATGGTCACCGGCACTTTGCGACTGGAAAAGCCCAAGACGATGCGCGTGACCTTTGATGGGACGCTGCAATCTGGGGTGACGGCAAAGGATATGATCCTGACGCTGATCGCTTCATATGGCGCAGGCGGCGGTGCGGGTCATGTGGTGGAGTTTGCCGGCGAAACAGTGCGCGGATTCGACATGGAAGCGCGCATGACACTCTGCAACATGGCAACCGAGTTTAGCGCAATGACCGGCCTGATCGCGCCTGATACTAAGACCTATGAATATCTCGTCGGACGCACCTATGCCCCAGCGCATTTCGATGATCCCTATTGGGCCGCGTTGAAGAGCGATGAGGATGCGGAATTCGATCAAGAGATTGTGATCGACGCGGGCGCAATTGCGCCAATGGTTAGTTGGGGTACCAGTCCCGAGCACACGATCCCGGTCGATGGCACCGTCCCGCATGGCCCGGCCCGTACGCATGAATACACTGGGCTGGACGCGGGCGCGCCATTGGCGGGAACGCCAATCGATGTGGCCTTCATCGGCAGTTGCACCAACAGCCGAATTTCCGACCTTCGCCGCGCCGCTCGGCTGCTTGATGGGCGCACGATTGCGCCCTCAATTAAAAAGGCGATGGTTGTCCCCGGCTCCCTCTCGGTCAAACGCCAAGCGGAAGCCGAAGGGCTGGACAAAATGTTCATTGCCGCAGGTTTTGAATGGCGCATGAGCGGCTGTAGCTTGTGCTTTTACGCAGGCGGAGAAGGCTTTCCTGAAGGCAGCCGAACAATCAGCAGCACCAATCGCAATTTCGAAGGACGGCAAGGCCCCGGCATCAAAACCCACATTGCCTCACCCGAAACCGTCGCGGCCAGCGCCCTCGCGGGAGCGATCGCTGATCCGCGCGAATACATGCGCCAAGAGGAAGCCGCCGCATGAGCGCCTTTCCTCAGCCCCTCACCGGCATTGCAGCCCCGCTGGATGCAGGCGCATTGCGCGACAATGTCGATACCGATGCGATCATCCCAAGCCGCGAAATGCGCAGCACCGGCCGCACTGGCCTCGCCGACGGGCTGTTCGCACCGTGGCGTTATTCCGATGCGGATGCGCGCATCGAGAATCCGGATTTCGTACTCAACCAACCAGAGTTTCGTGACGCTTCCATCTTGTTATGCGGCGCGAATTTCGGATGCGGATCGAGCCGTGAACACGCCGTTTGGGCCCTCGCTGAATACGGTATCAAAGTGGTAATCGCAGAGAGCTTCGCACCGATTTTCTATGGCAATTGCATCCGCAATTTCATCCTGCCAATCACGTTGGAACGCAGCGCGCTTACGGTCTTGATCGGGCGCGAGATCACCGTCGATCTGGCCGCGCAAACCGTCGATTGCGGCGATGCCACTTATTCCTTCGAGATCGATGCCGAGGCCAAGCAAATGCTGACCGAAGGGCTCGATGCGATTGACCTCACTTTGACCCAAGCGCAAGCGATCACGAACTGGACCGTCAGCGACAAAGCCGCGCGCCCGTGGGTCTATCTGGAGCATTCAACATGACCGATATCCTTATCTCCGAAGTGGGCCCACGTGACGGTCTGCAATCGATTGATCGGGTCATGCCGCTGGAGGCGAAGAAACGCTGGATCGCTGCCGAGGCCGCTGCCGGGGTCAAGGAAATCGAAGTGGGCAGTTTCGTCCCGGCCAAACTGCTCCCGCAAATGGCCGACACGCCAGAGCTTGTCGCTTTTGCCAAAGGTATCGACGGTCTCACCGTCGTCACCCTCGTACCCAATGCCAAGGGCGCGCAGTTTGCTGCCGATGCCGGGGTTGATGGCATGAGCATCCCGTTTTCGATGAGTGAGACGCATTCGATTAAGAACGTGCGCAAAGACCACCCGGCCATGTTGGAGGAAATCCGTGCAGCCGCCACCATCGCCCGAAATCATGACATCCACTTTGCCGTCGGCCTCTCCACCGCCTTTGGCTGCACCATGGAAGGCGCCGTCAGCGAAAATCAGGTCGTGCGTCTGGCTGAGCAAGCTGCAGAAGCAGGCGCAATGGAATTCAGCCTGTCCGACACCACCGGCTATGCCGATCCCGCACAGGTCCGCCGCCTAACCCGAAAAGTGAAGGCAGCGGTCGGCGATGATATGCTCACGACCTTGCATCTGCACAACACGCGCGGGCTGGGCCTCGCCAATGTTGTTGCGGGCCTGGAAGAAGGCATCACCACGTTTGATTCCTCGCTGGGCGGCCTTGGCGGTTGCCCGTTCGCCCCCGGCGCCTCCGGCAATCTTGTTACCGAAGACCTTGTGCTGATGCTCAATTCCATGGGTTGTAAGACCGGGATTGATTTGGAGGCGCTGCTCAAAGTGCGCAGCATTGTCGAAGAGGCACTGCCGGGCGAGCCGCTCTATGGCTTCACGCCCGATGCCGGACCAATGCTGGATTACAAAGAAAGGGCCGCAGCATGAGCGATTCTCCGCAGCCTCTTGCCGGGATCACCGTTGTCGAATTCACCCACATGGTGATGGGGCCAACGGTGGGTCATATCCTGGCTGGGTTAGGCGCAGAAGTCGTTCGGGTAGAACCGATTGGCGGAGACCGCACACGCCGTTTGATCGGCTCCGGCTCCGGCTATTTCCCGATGTACAATCGCGGTAAGCAATCGATCTGCCTTGATCTCAAAAACGCAGACGGCATCGCCGTTGCCAAAGACCTGATCGCGAAGGCTGACGTGCTGGTCGAAAACTTCCGCCCAGGTGCGCTCGACCGGCTTGGTCTCAGTTATGAGGAATGCTCAGCAGACAATCCCGGTCTAATCTATTGCAGCGAGAAGGGCTTCCTCCCCGGCCCTTACGAAAACCGCACCGCGCTGGATGAAGTCGCGCAAATGATGGGCGGGCTTGCCTACATGACCGGTCAGCCGGGCAAGCCAACCCGCGCTGGCGCCAGCGTGATCGACGTGACCGGCGGAATGTTCGGCGTGATCGGTATTCTTGCTGCGCTGGAGCAACGCCACCGCACTGGTAAGGGACAAAAAGTCACCGCCAGCTTGTTTGAAACGACGATCTACCTCGTCGGTCAGCATATGGCGCAATACGCCGTCACCGGCACGCCCGCCGCCCCGATGCCCGCGCGCGTATCCGCCTGGGCGATTTACGATGTCTTTGAGACGAAGGACGAGCCAGTCTTCATCGGCGTAGTGACCGACGCGCTGTGGGAGAAATTCTGCAAGCTGTTCGGCCTCGATGACCTGTGGGCTGATGAGACACTGCGTGAGAACAATGCGCGCGTTCAGGCCCGCGATCAGATCTTGCCGCAAATCCGCACTCTCATCGGCGGGATGAGCGCCGCAGAAGTGATCGGTAAGCTTGATGGCAGCGGCCTTCCCTTCGCGCCAATCGGCAAGCCTGAAGACATGTTTGACGACCCGCATCTCAATCAGGGCGGACTGGAAGATGTGACGCTCGACAATGGCATCGAGGTACGCCTGCCAACCATTCCGCTGGAAATGGATGGCAAACGAATTGGCGCACCTCAGCAATTGCCGAAGGCTGGTGCGGATCGAGCCGAAGTCCTGGCAGGGCTCGGTTATAGCCAGGAAAAGATATTTGAGCTTTTTGAAAGCGGGGCAATAGGAGAGAACCAATGAGAAAGATGAAATTAGCCATATTGGCTACGGTTGCAACGATGATTGCGGGATGCAACGCCGCGCCGCAATCGGAGGAGCAAGACAAAGGATCAGCGCAAGCCGCCAATCGCGCGATGGAGGGGGTTGCGATTGATGGCCGCCTCCCAACTGATATCCGCCGCGCCTCAATCGTTGTGCGCGATATGGAGCGCAGCCTCGAATTCTACCGCGACGTGCTGGGCCTCGAAGTCAACTATGACACCGTTGTGGAATTGTCGGGCGTGAATTTGCCTGTTGGTGAGCCGGGCGCAAAGGCTCGATTGGTGCTGCTCAACGGTAATGATCCGTATATCGGCTGGATCGGATTGCTACACCCGTTCGATCCTGTGCTTGAAGGAAATGACGAGCCATATGCGAAGCGCCTCGCGCCGGGAACTGCATTTCTGGTGGTAAACACTGATGATGCGGAAGCGACATGTGAGGCGGCGGTTAAGTTGGAGGGAGTGACCATGACTGGTCCAACCCGCCTGCAAGTCTATCCAGGCCGCGATGGAAGGCCCGATATCAATGTGCGGGGATGCAACGTGTTTGAGCCCAATGGCGTCGCGGTCGAGATCAACCAGTTGTTGAACTAACGGCGCAGGCCGGGATCACGATCTCAAATAACAAAGTCGATCGGCTGCGGCAGTTTGCTGCGGCCGATCACCATTTTCCCATGCAACGTTTCGATCTGTTTGCTACCCGTTTTCACGAATAGGAACGGCAGCAAGCCGTGAAGCACGCATGCAAAGCCGCCCAAAATCATTCGAACGCCGAACCCGCAAGCATGCCGCAAGTGCTGCCAATAGTTTTCGCCCACCGATTCTGGGTGCTCGGTAAAAAAACGTTTCATGGCTCAGGCTGCTCCAAAATTTCCGTCGTTCCGAGGCTTATAGGCTACCTTTCGGAAAAATATTTCCCAAATTCACCTCTCTTACGTCTTATTTGTGGTATTCTTTCTCGGATATGGACAAAAATATAGAACTTGATTCTCTTGATTGGGCAATTCTCGCGATTCTTCAGCGAGATAGCGCGCAGCCTATTCACGCCATAGGGGAAGCTGTGGGCCTCTCCACCAATCCGTGTTGGCGGCGTATCAAGCGAATGGAGGACGCGGGCATAATTGATCGTAGGGTTGCGCTGCTCAACCCAGACAAGATTGGGCTCGGCACGACGGTGTTTGTCACGATCCGCATCAATCGCCATGATAGCGAATGGCTGAAGCTTTTTTCGCAAGGCGTCGCAGCAATCGACGAGATAATTGAATGTCACCGGATGGCAGGCGACATCGACTATATGCTGGTTCTACAGGTTCGCGATATCGGTGACTATGATCGTATCTATCAAAGGTTGATCGCAAAGGTGCCGGGATTGTCCGACGTTAGTGCCAGCTTCTCAATGGAACGCATTAAGCACGTCACCGCCCTGCCCCGCCCGGCTTAACTATCCAGGATCGCAAGCACCGCATTCGCTGTTACAGGAGCCGCTTCGTCCAGAACCGCGCGGGTTATGTCGAGACGCTCCACCAGCTTTGCCCCCTGGATTAGGCCTGCCGCGCGGCGTGTTGTGTCAAGCAGGCCCGATTGCGACGCCAATACAGTGACATCGCCACTTACCCGAGCAAGACGATCCTCCAACGGGTAGCTGAAACCGGCATGGAAACCGGCATTCATCGCCTCACCGTGCCGCAGTTGTTCTACAAACATAGCAAAACTGCGGTCCATCCCCTGGCTTTCGATCCTACGCATAACGCCGCGCTCCCAAGCTGGGGCCAACGAAGACAAATCAGTCGTAAAACTAGGCGGTGTCCCATTGCTTTCCAGAAAACTTTTCCGTGCGTCTGGCGGAAACCCTGGAACATCACACAACACCATTCGGCGAACCATGCCTGGAGCTATCAGTGACAGCTCTGTCGCGACTAACGTGCCCGTGTGAAATCCGAATAGGTCAACCGGCCCTTCCCCGCACAAGGACTTGATCACAGCGGCCATCGCTTTGGCGTAGTCATCGATGGAGGCTTGAGCTGAGAAAGAATGAGATCCCCCGTGCCCCGGAAAATCGGGAGCGATCACTCGGCGATCTTTCGCCAGGTGCGGCAAGATATTGGTGAAGGCAAGCCCGCTAAAGGGCGCAGGATGCAAACAGATCAGAGGAGGAACGCCCCCTTCCTCTCCCGCCTCACGGAAATGGATTTGGCCATCTGGCCCATTACGATAGCCGCAGCTAATCATGTCAAGAATATAGCCACAGCGAATGACAATGTGAAAGACACCAAAGTTGCCACGACCACCGGGGCCAGGGTTTTCCACCCCGCGTCCAGCAACAACTCCAGGCGTGATCGCATCGCCGTGGCGGTCACCGCTAGCAGCAGACACCCCTTGGACAGGTTGAGCGACGCTTCGGTTGCCTGATCCGGGACCGCGACGAAGCTGTTTACGATCACCACAAGGAAGAAGACGGGTATGAACCACGGCAGCGCGACCCGTTTTGCTGCTCCCTCTGCTTTGGGGTTACCAGTCCGCGCGATCCACCAGGCGATCAATGCAACCATCGGCGCCAGCATTGCCACGCGCGACAACTTTACCACGGTCGCGCTTGCCCCTGCTGCATCGCTATAACTGTACCCCCCGCCAATGGCCTGTGCCGCATCATGCACGGATGCGCCGATCAGGAATCCCGCCTGCGCATCAGACAATCCAACCGATTGCGCGATCGCTGGGTAGGTTGACATGGCGATAGCGCTAGCCACAGCCACCCCAACAAGGGTGACGGAAAAGCGTGTCTGGTCCAACCGATCTTTCCCAATCACTCCGTACAAAGCGAGCGCGGCAGAGGCTCCGCAAATCGCGGTTGCGCCGCCGGCCAGAATACCAGTTTCACGCTGTTCGCCGAGTATCCTTGCAGTCACCATTGCACTGGCAAAGGTAACAATCATCACCAACAGCAAGCCGGCAAACGCAAGCCAGCCTAGCTCGGCAACCTGCGCAAATGTTACTTGCAGGCCAAGCAATACCAGCCCTGCCTGCAACAGGTAACGCGACGCAAGATCTAGCCCAGGCGCGGTCCGTTCGACCTCAGCTAGAAAGCTTAGGGCAAGCCCGATCAGAAGTCCGAGCAAAATGATCGGAAAGCCATAATGCTCCGCCAACCATACGGCCGCCAACGATGCCGTCCCGCATGCCGCAAGGCCTGGGAGGTAATCAAGGAGATGCAGCTTGGCCGCCGCTGGCGGTTCATAGAGCTCGCCAAAAAGATCGCCCGCATAAAAATCAGGCGTGCTCTGTTTCATCGGCCACTTCCATCGAGGCGGGCGATCTGGTCACCATAAAGCCGCCTTGTCATCGGCATCATGGCGAGCGGAATAATCGCAAAGATGAATGGCACAGTAGCAACCGCTAGCCGCAACTCATCCTCCCCGAACACAAGGCTCGATAACTCACCCACCATAATCGGACCGAGTGAACCGAACCAACTGATCGCGAGATAATACAGCGCAACGACTTGACCACGAATTTGGGCCGGCGTGATAACAAGCAAAGCCGTGACACCGATTGCCGAGACGATGCCGATCCCCACAGTATTGACACACAATATCAGGAAGGCCAGCTCAGCGCTGGGCATGAACATCGGCAAAGCTGCCGTTGGAACCATGATGAAGAACCCGATATACATCAAACGCAAGGCTGCATCGGGAACCCCCTTAGTTGTCCAGCTGTCTGAAATCGTGCCCATCAACATCATGTTGAGCGGACCGATAATCAGCAACGCAATGCCATTGAAAGTCGCATAGGTTTGCGGCGACCATCCCCAAGTCCGCTCAAAAACCGGGGCAAGAAACCCTTGGCTATACGCAATCGCGGTCATGCAACAGACGACCATCACGAAACCGAAATATAGCGCAAAATTATCAAAGATGTATCGGAACGCATCGGCAATCCCGTTTCCGGCAATTACGTCTTCGCTCGTTTGAGCAGGGCGTCTGATTGGTTCGCGAACGAAGAAAAACAGAGCCGCAAAAAACAGCCCCGGCAGGCCAACGACAATCAGTGTGAAACGCCACGGTTCTAACTCCCCAAACAGCGGTAAGCTTTGGGTGCCGCTGGCCGCCGTCCAGGCGATGACCGCACCCGATAGCAGTGAAGCAAGCCCCGCTCCTATCGGTAGTGCACTCGAATAGAACGCAATAGGCTTACCGCGTTTTTCCGGCGGAAAACTGTCTCCGATCATCGAGAATGTAGCGGGGCTAAGTGTTGCCTCTCCCACGCCCACGCCCATGCGGGCAGTAAACAACTGAGCGAAGCTTTTCGCGGTGCCCGTTGCCACGGTGGCCGCCGACCACAGTGCCATGCCGATAGCGACAATCCACGTACGCCGCCCGCGGTCAATCATCCATCCCATGAAGATGCCGACGAAACCATATACAATTGTGAAGGCAGACAGGAGCCAACCAATCGCCCTGTCCGACAATCCAAATTCAGCCTTTATCGGCTCAATCAGCAAACCAAGAATATAGCGATCAACGAAGCTGAAGATATAGGCCAGAGTTAGCAAGACGACGAGCGTCCAGCCAGCAACGGCACTGGGGTAAGGCTTGTCCTCAGCGTTCACTTCCGCTCCATCTTGGGCAACTGCCTCAGCGCTCACTCGCCGGCTCCCAAAATCTTGTAGATCACGACTAGATTGTCGTCGAAATCAACGATCCCAATCTCCCGGCCCACACGGCCATCGCCGGTCTTGAGTACTTCCTCCTCATAGACCGTAAGGCCAAGATCTCGCGCACCAGCCATCACGGCGTCAGGGTCTTGTGTTTCCAACACGATGGCATTGCGGCGCGGATGCGGAACCGGCTCCAGCACAATTCCCTTAATCTCAGTCAACGCCATGACACGTTGTTGGTTAGGCAGGCTAAGCGTAACGAAGCCAAGCGTTGCCTCTGTCGGAATGGCAAAGACGGGCCGTGAGTAACTATCCGGATTGTCGCCCAAACGATACTCAACCTCAAAACCCAGCACCTCTTCGTAAAAGGTCAGTGCGCGGTCGAGATCGGCAACAACAAAATTGCCGCGTTGAAATCGGACGGGAGGTTTGTCACTCATAGCCATTCCTTAGGTTCGCCGCGTACGCTGCAGCATTGGACGCCCACATTGGCGCCAAAATAGAGATTTGCGAGGGCCCGTGGCATAGCGCCAAAACCCTCTTCGATATCTTGCACAGGTTTCAATCGGCCATCGGCAACCCAGCCTGCAATGTCACCCATTACTTGATCCCATCGATCAATGTGATTGTAGACGAAGAAGCCCCGCATAACGCTGTCGGTTGCACGTAGGCGCGTGTAGTTGGATAGCATGAACGGCTCTTCACGAGTGTATTCGCTGATCGAACCGCACAATACAATGCGGGCATGCATGCGCAGACGTTCAAGACACGCCTCCAGTGTCTCCCCGCCGACATTGTCGAAATAGAGATCGATACCATCGGCGCGCAGTTCATCTAGCTTCGCCTCGATATCGTCTGCCTTGTAATCGATCGCCGCACGGCAGCCATGCTCCCGGATAAGGGCGCATTTTTCTGTGCCTCCAGCAATGCCTACAACATCGCAGCCAACCACATTTGCGGCCATTTGGCTGACCATTGAACCAACCCCGCCTGCGGCACCAGACAAGACCATTCGATCGCCTTCACGCGGATCACCGCAAGCGAACAAACCCGCATGCGCGGACAGGCCAGTCATCCCGAGAACGCCTGCTCCCAGTGCTGCGGGAAGACCGTTGTTCGGCATGCGGAAGAATTTTTCTTGCCGGGTCATCTTGCTGACCTTGTAGGTTTGCCAGCCGATCTGGCCCTGCACGACTTCACCCTCTCGCCAATCCGGGTGGCGCGATTTGACAACTTGCGCGACCCCGCGCCCGTGGATCACATCGCCCGGGCCAAGTGTGGCATCACCCGTCCGCGCTGTTCCTTGCATATAAAACCGCATGACCGGGGCCAGGCCGAGATAATGCGTGCGTAGCAGCACCTCGCCCTCCCCCGGCTCCGGGATTGGCTCCGCATGCCAGGCAAAATCATCGGGCACGACATTGCCTTGCGGCCGGTGCGCAATACGCCATTGATAATTGGCATCATCGTCAATGATGTGGTCCGCATGTGCATCAAAGGCAGAAAGGACCGCCAAATGGCTCACCCTTCATGCACTCGCACCAATTGATTTACCTCAAAGAAATAGCCGTCCAGATCCCACAAACTTGCGCCGACCATGTCCTTGACCTTGCCGTCTGCGCCGGTAACCGACCAATCGTTGGGTTCGGCATGAATGCGCGATCCATGGGCTCTGGCCCGTTCAATCGTAGCGCGGCAATCCTCGGCAGCGACAACGAAAACCGGGCTGCCGAAAGCGATCTCTGTCGGAACCTCAGATGGAATATCCGTCCGCTTGGGATCGACCCATTCCAGCAGGCCGATCATGCCAATCGTGTCGTGTTCTGCCTGCATAATAATCAGGCGGGTCTGATCGCCCTTGCTACCGGCTGCAAGCTGGTTGCCCGACAATGTGAACGGCACATCCATCCAGCGTTTCATGCCGAGTACGTTTTCATACCAATCTGCTGCCTTGTCGGCATCACGCACCATCAATGTGGTCCGCTTTATAATATCAACCATTGAGCGCATCCTTAATGCTTGGTGCCTCGATCAACAGCACCTGACAATCAGCTATTCCTTCGCGAAGCTTCTTCGCTTCGCCATATTCCGGGCTGTCCCAAAATGCTTTGGCCGCAGCCCTGTCAGGCCATTCGGAAATAACCATCGAGGCCCCGTCCCCAAAATCTCCTTCAAGCAATTCTGCTCCAGGCCCGCGTAGGATATATTTACCGCCGAACTTTGCGACCAGTGCGCCGGCAGTGGCACCGTAACCTTCAATGAAGGCATCGCGGTCAGCGATCTTTGCGGTAACGATCATGTAAGCAGGCACAGAATTCTCCTATTTCAGCCAGCGCGTCTTTTCGCGCAGATAGCATCCAGCATCCTTGGTATCGGTGGCCCGAATATCGAGCGCCCCATAATTGCCAGTCGCAACGCGCAGCATTATCTCAGCGCTTGCTCTGCGCAATGTTCACCAATCCAAAACTTGCTCCTTGAGACCATGCCTTAGAACGGCTTCACCGCGCCCAGGAAACACACGCTCGCGATGGTTATCCAATAGATATACGCAGAGATCCGCGCCTGGCCGATTTCCCTTGCCAGTGCTGCCTCCTGCTCTGCGTCAGGCCCCATTGCGAGTATCCTGAATCGCTCGGTCCAACGGCGCATGACCAGGCGAAGAAACAAACCAATGCAAAGGGCAAAAGCATACATAATCATTTTGGCCGGATACCAGTGATTTCCCTCACCCACCTCAATCGGGCCGTAGCCACTCAGCGCCATCACACCGAACAGCACGAGAGCTGCGATCAAAGGGTAGCGCAGCAATTCTTCTGTGCGAGAGATTTTGACGCCGATATCTGTCTCACGCTTGATGAAGGCCCCCCAGGTCATCCCCAGCCACGCTGCGAAGAAGAGCCACATCCACCAGACACCCGATCCATTGAGCATCGGCACAAAACCGAAGAGCTTGCCCATATGCAGCCCGAGCGGGAGCAACAGAACAATGCCCGTGCGTGCGAGAATATCGATGCGATAGGCCGTTTCCATATGCCGCTTGCGCTCTTCGAGCGACAACGCTGGGTTCGTCACATGATAACTGGTCTGAAAGACACCCCACTCACCGCCGAGCCAATAGACCATGGCCAGAATATGCACCCAGCGCAAAATGCTAAGCTCGTGCAATTCCAAGAATTCCATTTCCCCTCCCGTTCGCAGCAGACTGCTGGTTCAGTTAGCTCTTTGACAGCCGATCCACGATCTCCATGATTGGCGGATCTTCAGCCTCCATCGCTTCGACTTCTTGTTGGAAGCCGCGCATAATCCGAGAGACATATGCCTTCGTTGCTAGCCCGCGTTCTTCACCTTCTTCGCGTGTAGGCATGAAAGTCTCAACGTCTTCACGGGTCAGCGATCCGTTCTTTTCAAGGAGTCGCTCAACCGTGTCTTGCCGTTCACGCAAAGCGGAAACTTCAGCGGCCAAAGCGAACACAACGGAATAGAGGCGATCTAGCGCAGGGTCCTCAAAATACTCAGGACGTTTGCCTTTGGCTCGGCGCCCCGATGCGAGGACCCAGTCGAAATCTTCATTGTTCATGCCGCAACCGCCTGCGTCTCGCCTTTCCAGGCGCCATAAGCATTCCAGATCGCAGCGCGGCCGAAATCTTCTTCACCCTCGTCGGGAGACGGCGGAAAAATCTCTGGATCGACTACGGCGCGAACACCGATCGTGAATTGATTTTCGCGATCAAAGCCTGCTTCAGCCATCACCTGCTTAAGGTCCTGCGAGTGCATCGCGGTCCAGAAAGGCTCGTTGTTATTAAAGGCGTCCCAATCGCGCATGAACTGCTCGAACAAGGGCATTTCATCAGAGTATTGAGGTTGTTCAATGTGGAAGATCAGGCCGCCTGGCGCGAGCACACGGTGGGCCTCGGCCAAAAGCTTTGGCATCGCCTTGGCGGACAGCTCGTGCAGGAACATAGTGGTTTGCACCCAGTCAAAATGACCATCAGTCCAACGCGATAAATCCTCGCCAGATGCTTGGACAAATTTGATGTTTGTCACACCCATCGAGGCTGCACGAGCCGCCGCATATCGCAGGCTCGCGCCAGCAGTGTCGATGGCGATAACCTCTGCATCAGGATAAGCCAGTGCAATTGGCACGGCATTGTGGCCAACGGTACAGCCAATATCCAGAATCCGTTTGGGCGACCAATCAGGACGCTCTTTCTTGGCCCACTCAACAACGGCCTGCCCACCGCCATCGTTAAGTCCGCCAAGCGCGCCACCCGTTGTCGCGAACAGGCCAACATCATAATTGGCACCCATCGTCACGTCGCTAGGCACTTCTTCGCTGTGATAACCACCTGGCTGACAATGAATATCTACCGCAGTCTGGTAGTGTGGTTGCTCAATGGCCGGGTCGAGCTCAAGCATATTGGAATGCTCATTATACTGCCTGGCCAGCGCATTGAGTTCATCAATCTGGCGAAGCACGATCTGACGACCATTGTGTTGTCGCATCTCCATCGAATTGCGTTTCAACGCGGACCATGTTCGATGCCAGCCATTCTGATTCATTGCATCGCGGATCTCATAGCGATGCTCTGGATCTCGGCCATGCTCTGCCCGGAACGAGGGCAAGGCACGCTTTTCATAGGCCAGCTTGTTACCCGTCCCGATGGCACCGGAGACATAACGATTGAAATGAGTGAGGAAATTGAAGCGAGCAGCTTCGTCATGCTGAGGCTTAGGCAGCATAGGATGGCGAGTTAGAGCGGTATAAGGGGGCGGCAGATCGGAAGACATCTTTTGATCCTAAATAATTTGTCCGGACAAATTTGAAGCAAGCTCTTCTGGCTGTCAACGCCTCAATAGACAGAAAACGCATGAAACCGAATTCGGTTTTTGAAATTCATCAATGATCCCAGGCAAAAAATATCGTCGCTCGTGCGTGGATGCGGATTTTCGATCGGGGTCGCAGCGATTGGGCAAAGACAGATAGTAGAGTTTGCAATCACATTGAAATGTGGTACCTCGCAGATATGAGCACATCAACAATCACACGCGTTCGCACAATCGTCGAAAATGGCGAGATGACCAAAGCCGGCCTCGCCCGCGCCGCTGGCCTCCATGCTAACACTCTGCGCGACTGTGCAGATGAAGACTGGAATCCCACCACTGAGACGCTGACCAAGTTGGAAGCGTTCCTTGACGCCAATGATGAGCGCCCCGTTCTGGTCGGAATCGAAGAGATCATCGACGAAGCGCGCAATGGCAAGATGTACATCCTCGTCGATGATGAAGACCGCGAGAACGAAGGCGATCTGATCATCCCGGCGCAAATGGCGACACCCGCTGCGATCAACTTCATGGCGACGCACGGACGCGGCCTCATCTGCCTCTCACTCGACAAGGCGCGGGTTGATCAACTGGGTCTGGAGCCAATGAGCCGCAACAATAAGGAAAGCATGCAGACCGCTTTCACGATCTCCATCGAGGCGAAAGAAGGCGTGACCACCGGCATCTCTGCGGCGGACCGGGCGCGCACCGTCTCGGTTGCGATTGATGCGACCAAGGGTCCGGACGATATCGTCACGCCTGGCCATGTCTTCCCTCTGACCGCTCGCGATGGCGGCGTGCTGGTGCGTGCTGGCCATACCGAGGCGGCCGTGGACATTTCACGCCTTGCAGGTCTCAACCCCAGCGGCGTGATTTGCGAAATCATGAACGACGATGGCTCGATGGCGCGGCTTGATGATCTGGTGACATTCGCCCGCAAGCATGACCTGAAGATTGGGACAATCCGCGACCTCATCGCTTATCGCATGCGCAATGACCATCTGGTTGAGCGACTGGACGAACGCGCGTTCGATTCCGACTATGGCGGGCAGTGGCGCATGATTACCTATCGCAACACCGTGTCTGAAAACGAAGCCTACGTCTTGCAAAAGGGCCACATTCAGCCCGGCGAGCCGACCATCGCCCGCGTTCACCCGATCTCGGTGTTTGACGATGTGCTGGGCCAGCCTGGCCCGCGTAAACGCACCTTGCAGCGCGCGATGCAGGCGATTGGCGAGCATGGCTCTGGCATTATCGTGATCCTGACCGGTCGGGTTGGATCAAGCGGCGAATACACCGACGATGAGGCCAATCGCAACGTCGGCATCGGGTCACAAATCCTCGCCGATCTGGGCGTTGACGATATGATACTGCTATCCAATTCACAGCCCAACGTCGTGGCGATCGAGGGTTATGGCCTGAACATCGTCGGGCACCACCCCATTCCGGAGTAAAGATTATGGCCCGCATTCTGATCGTCGAAGCGCGCTTCTATGCGCATCTAAATGACATGCTGATCGCCGGCGCGAAGGCCGCGATTGAGGCCGCCGGGCACGAGGCGGAAGTGCTCACTGTGCCAGGTGCACTCGAGATCCCAGGCGCGATTGCACTCGCGGTGGAGGGCGGAGGCTATGACGCCTTTGTCGCGATTGGCGTGGTGATCCGCGGCGAAACCTATCACTTTGAGATCGTGGCCGGGGAAAGCGCACGGGCGATTATGGCGTTGACCATGGATGGCATTCCAATCGGCAATGGCATCATCACTACCGAGAACGAAGCACAAGCGCTGGAGCGCGCCAATCCCGCAGCGAAGGACAAAGGCGGTGAAGCGGCGAAGGCGGCGCTAGCCCTCCTGGACCTCACCCAAAGGTTCCCACGCTGACACTGAAAAAGGGGGAAAAGCTGTGCCAATTTCGAACTATAGGGCGAAAACTACGTAGTTTCCCTCTGTAGATTTTATGAAGGCATTAGGTTGAATTGGCAGCCATCAATTCAGCGCGTGTTGCAGTCCGCGGGACGACGTAGATGACCTTCAAATTGGGATCGATTTGTTTTGACCGCTCAAGAGAACGCAATCCAGGCTGAGATTGCGCCGATTATCATGACCCTAGAGGCACAGCTATCGAGATCTGGACAGGATCGGTGCGTTTATTGCCGCTGCACATGTTGATGCTGCGATCACCAAGCTGCGCATGGATTACATGTCAGGAATAGAAGGACCAAAACCGCCCACACGCCCGCATGCGTAATCACACGTAAAGCCAAACTTATTCCGCTCCATTATGGAGAGAAGCAAGGGCTACACAGGGCGACCGGGGGCAAACCGTTCAACCATTCTTCAAGCCCATATGTGCAAGGAGGATTGCTTGGTTCGGTCGAGTTCCACATCTCTCACCATGGCTATGCTGAGCTGACCATGGATGAAGCTCGCAGATCAACTTTATCAGACCGCGACATGTCAGACGAACATGTGACAGATAATGCTCTGACCGATCAGAGCGCAACCGATGAGCGTGCCCCCTCCAATCCGCAGACCAGCATCAATCGAGTGATCCCCGAACGAGTGCATCCCAACCAAGTTACGGTGACCTGGCACCCGTAGCAGACCAGTTAATCGCCATTGCAGAGCAGTTGCGCTCTGGCGATCAGGCAGCGGTCTTCGCTTCGCTCACCGGCGGGGAGGACAGGGCCAGCACAAACGCCGACGCCTGGAATGAGGGAGCCCCTGCCCCGATCTCAGACGCACCTCAAAGCGCCCCAACAACCTTATCAGCCCGGCGGCGCAGCTACGCGCTCATGGCGAGAAAAGCGTACGATGTGCGACGCACACGCGGCACCTTCTTCGGCGATCCTGATCTGTTTGGAGAGCCTGCGTGGGACATATTGCTCGACCTTTACGTCGCGCATGTCGACGATAAGTCCGTCTCTGTCTCCAGCGCCTGCATTGGCTCCGCCGCTCCGCCCACCACCGGGCTGCGCTGGCTTGGCGTACTGGCGGAACAAGGCCTCATTCTGCGCGAACAAGACGCTGAGGATCAACGCCGCATTTTGGTGCGGCTGAGCGACACCGGATTGAAAGCGATGGATCGCTATTTTGAAGAGGCGGTGAAGCGCGGCGCGACCTAGTCACCACGCATCAGCCGCCCTCACGTCACTGTCAGGCTTAAGCGCTCAGCGAACCAAAACAGCCCATTCCCGCATAGTCTGCGCTTGCGCCCAGCTCTTCCTCGATCCGGATCAATTGGTTGTATTTCGCGAGGCGGTCAGAGCGCGCCAGCGAACCGGTTTTGATCTGCCCGCAATTGGTCGCAACCGCCAGATCAGCGATGGTGGAATCCTCGGTTTCACCAGAACGGTGGCTCATAACCGAGGTGTAGCTCGCGCGGTGCGCCATATCGACCGCTGCCAGAGTTTCGGTGAGCGTTCCAATCTGGTTGACCTTCACCAACAGGGAGTTCGCCAGCCCCTTGGCAATGCCCATTTCCAAGCGATCTGGATTGGTCACGAACAGATCGTCGCCAACCAGCTGAACTGTGTCGCCGACCGCCTGTGTCAGAGCCGCCCAGCCGTCAAAATCGTCCTCGTCCATGCCGTCTTCGATGGAGCTGATCGGATAGTCTGCGCACAGTTTCGCCAGATAGTCGGCCATGCCCGGACCATCGAGCGACACGCCCTCGCCGGAGATTTCATATTTGCCATCACGGTAAAATTCAGTCGCTGCGCAATCAAGCGCGAGAACCACGTCTTTGCCCGGAGTAAAGCCAGCCTGCTCCACCGAGGCCATGATGAAATCGAGCGCCGCCCGTGTGCTCGCCAGATCAGGGGCAAAGCCACCCTCATCACCTACGGATGTCGCCAGGCCTTTGTCTGCCAGACCTTTTTTCAGTGTGTGAAAAATCTCAGAACCCCAGCGAACCGCCTCGGCCAGGGTTGGCGCACCGACCGGCATCACCATGAATTCCTGAATGTCGATCGGATTGTCCGCGTGCTCGCCGCCATTGATGATGTTCATCATCGGCACCGGCAGGCGGTGGGCCGAGACCCCGCCAAGATAAGAGAACAGTGGCATGCCGCGCGCATTCGCCGCCGCTTTCGCAACCGCCAAGCTTACACCCAGGATTGCGTTCGCGCCGAGGCGGCCCTTGTTCTCCGTGCCGTCCAAAGCGATCATCGCCATGTCGATATCGCGCTGATCCTCGGCGTGCAGGCCGTCCAGCATTTCCGCGATTTCGCCGTTAACCGCATCGACCGCTTTCAGCACGCCTTTGCCCTTGTAACGCGCCGCATCACCATCTCTCAGCTCAACCGCTTCATAGGCGCCCGTCGATGCCCCGGAGGGCACCGCAGCGCGCCCAAAGCTGCCGTCGTCCAGCAACACATCCACTTCAACGGTTGGGTTGCCCCGGCTGTCCAGAATTTCGCGGCCGTGCAGATCAATAATCGCAGTCATGTTTTGCTCCGGAGAGAATGTGTTGTATATTACTAAGACACCCCCATATAGTGGGAGCAAATGCGCTCTATGCTTCGGATCAATTCCGCGCAAGGCGCGTTGGACTATTGAAGCGAATGTGCCCCTATACATTCGCTGTGAATACGTATCTGGAGGATCAAAACAGACCAATGGCTGACGCAAAGAAAACCAAACCCGCCGCGAAGAGCGGCAAAGCCCCAGCTAAACGCACCCCAGCGAAAAAGGCATCCACTGCAAAGAAGGCTGCACCAAAGAAGGCCGCGCCTAAGAAAACGGGCGCGACCGCGAAATCAGCTGAGAAAATGCCTACCGTGCCGGTTGAAACTGGCAGCGAGCACCGTACTGAGGCGAAGAGCCGCTTTAACGCAGCGCTAGAAGAGGCCAAAGCAGGCGCAGCCGCACTGCGCGCTGAGGCTGGTACACGCGCTGGATCTTATCGGGAGAATGCAATGAACAAGAGTGACGATTTGGTGGCAGACGCCAAAGCTTACGGCGATCAGGCCAAAACCAAGGCCAATGAGCTTGCCACGGAAGGCAAAGCTGCGACCAGCGACGCAATCGCATCGGTTGGCCGCGTGGTTGGCGATACAGCTGCTCAAATTGATGAGCGCTTTGGCGAGCAATATGGCGATTATGCGCGCAAAGCCTCTCAAAGCTTGGTCGAAGCCTCAGCAAAGCTGGACGCGAAAAGCGTGGACGAGCTGGGCGAAGATGCCCGTGAAATGGTCCGCAAGAGTCCCGGCGTTGCCGTTGGTCTGGCCGCCGTTGCAGGCTTCCTGATCGCGCGCATGTTCCGCGGCTCTAACGATTAATCTGCGCTTGCTAGGGGCTGTGCATGCGCGATGAGGAACAGCCGAACCGTCTGGGAGACGATGCGAATTCTCACCCAGACGCCGCGCCAGCGGGCCAGAGCCCGGTGGACGGACAGGCTGTGTCTGATAACGCTGACACCCCCTTGCCCGACAACACAGATGACGATGAATTCAGCGAATCTCTAACCGAAGAGATTGCCGCGCTGATCGATGACGGCCGCACCTATGCCGAGGCAGAGCTTGCGTTCCAAAAACGGCGTGCAAGCCTGGCTGGTCGCAAGATCGGCGGTGCAGTTGTCTTTGCGATCCTGGCGCTCATTCTGCTGCATTTGATGTTCATCGCCTTGGCCGTCGGCATGGTCATCGCACTGGAGCCGTTGCTCACAATCTGGGGCGCGATCGGCATAGTCGTGGGCGTTCTGCTGCTCGGCGTGATCGGCTTGCTGCTGCTGGTTCGCAGCAATGCCCTGGGTCTAGTCGCGCTGTTCAAGGGCGATGACGACGCATGAGCAAGCTGGATGAGCAATTCCTTGAAGACCGCGAACTGCGCAACGCAGCCCTCGCCGCGCTAAAAGATGACATCACCCACCTGAAGACCGGCCTATCCGGCAAAGGTCTGGCAGAGCGCACCGTCCGCCGCATCGGCACTGGCGCGAAAGATGCGCTGAGCGATGCTGGCGAGGCAGCCAGCGACAATCGCGGCATTATAGCGGCATTGTTTGGCGCCATCGCTCTATGGTTTGCACGCGGCCCGATCCTCGAAGGGCTGGGCCTGGAGCTGATCGGAGCTGGCGAAGAAGATGGAGCAGCCGAGGATAACCTTGAGGCAGAAGCTTCTGAGCACGACACATTGAATGGTGGCGAGGCAATCGCCGAGACTGAACAGATCGCAGATGACGCAGCCCCTTCCCCCGACGATGCGCTCAGCGAGACAATACCCGGAGACAACAATGACTGACACAGGCGACAAGCGCGACGAGCTGCGCGCCAAAATCGAAGCCAGCGAGCGCCGCAATGCAAAACGCAGCATTGGCGATGATGCGGTCGAGGCGGCGAGCGCAGCGGGCGAGTTCATCAAGAATAACCCCGCCGTGGCTATTGGCGGCGCAGTCGCAGCGGGCCTTGCGATTGGCATGATGACCAAGCCGGGCCGCCGTGCGGCTGGCAAAGCGGCCAAAGGCGCGGTCAGCGGTGCGAAAAAGGGCGCAGAAAGCATCAAGACCGCCTCTCTGACCAGTGCCAAAAAGCGCAGCAACGAGGTACTCTCACTGCTCGGCGATGCTGTGATCGCATATGGGATCAATGCCATCGACAGCGCGATGGATGCCGCGCAAAGCGGCCAGGACGCGATCGAAGACCTGAGCGATGCTGGAACCGCCAAAGCGCGCGAGCTAAAGCGCGATGCCAGCCATGTAGTCGGCAGTGCCAGTGACACGACGCGCGCGATCTCTCGCCGGGCGACACGCAAAGCAGAACGCGCCGTGCGAGACATGAAGGGCCGCGTTACCCGCTGAGCCCTCTTGCGAAACCCTACCCACCAAACCAGGTGTTAATGCGCAGGACTTGCACCCAGCCACGCTTGCTTTAAGGGGCGCGGAGATATTCTTGCTCCCCAAGGAAAGGCGCCCAACATGGAAGAGACCACCCCAAGCCAGAAGCTCCACCTCGTAATGGGTGGCCGCGTGAATGACCCTCGCGGGATCGAGTTTGCTGACCCGGAAAGCATCCACGTTGTCGGCGTTTTCAGCAGCTATGATGCCGCCGAAGATGCATGGCGCGCGCAGGCACAGCGCACAGTAGATGATGCGGAAATGAAATATGTGCTTGTGCCGATCCATCAACTGCTGACGCCGGACGCATAAGCCCGACAGCGCGAGCGAAAGCTACGCTCAATGACATACACCATACGCCCGTACCGCGAGGCGGATGCCGATAGGCTTGCGGAGGTCATGCAGGCCGCGATCCTGTCGATTGGCTCTCGGGCCTATTCGCCAGAGCAGGTTGATGCTTGGGCAAACCGCGTGCCAGGCGGCAAACGTTTCCTAGAGCGTATAGCCGCTGGTGCGGCAATCTTCGTCGCCGTAGATGCCGATGATATGGTTCAGGCCTATTCGCTGCTGGAAATATCAGCGGAGTACGGCGGACACCTCGATCACCTCTATTGCCACCCTGATCACACGCGACGCGGCCTGGCAGAAGCCGTTCTCAGCGCAGCGGAAGAGCACGCACGCGAGCAAGGCTCGGCCCGCCTATACACCGAGGCTAGCGAACTCGCCCGCGCCGCGTTTGAGCGTGCAGGTTACGTTATTCAGAACCGCCGCAACTTTGAAATAGACGGCGTGCCGATCCACAATTTGGCCATGGAAAAGCCGCTCACTTAGAGCGACCTCACGCGCGAAGCTCAGATAAATTCGATCTTGTTGACGAGGTAGAACTTGTCGCCAGACGGGACCGTTACTTCGATCTCGTCTTCGACCTGCTTACCAATCATCGCCCGTGCGAGAGGTGAGCTGAACGAAATGCGTCCCGCTGCGGCATCAGCCTCTGTCTCACCAACGATCTGATACTTCACCGGCTTATCATCATCGTCGAGCAAAGTGACGGTCGCACCGAACACAATTCTGTCGCCGGTCAGCGTCGCTGGGTCGATAATCTGAGCGCGGCTGACCTTGCTTTCGATGTCGCCAATCATGGCTTCAACCTGGCCCTGACGCTCTTTCGCAGCGTGATACTCGGCATTCTCGGACAAATCGCCATGCGCACGAGCTTCTTCGATCGCATCAACAATTTTTGGGCGTTCATCACGCAAAGCTTTCAGATCGGTGGTTAGCCGCTCATAGCCCTCAGCCAGCATTGGAACTTTTTCCATCGTCGCCATTCCGTCTCTTTCTATTGGCCTAAGCCCCCGAGATTATGGGTCATTTCGTGCATAACCGCTTCTGCCGAGGCGGCGAGATTGCATCGAAATGTCGGGAAACTTCGCTGTATTACTCAGCTATAATAGTCTTGCAATGCGCGGACTTCAAGCTGGCTTGGCTTTACAGCGCCAATTGCGGCTGCCGCCGCCTTCGAAGCGGTGGCCGTTGTGTAATAGGGAACCTTCTTTTCCAAAGCGGTGGCGCGGATCGATTTGGAGTCCCGTAGAGACTGCCAACCCTCTGTGGTGTTGAAGATAAGCGCAATCTCGCCATCGATGATTTTGTCGACGATATGCGGCTGGCCTTCTGCGACTTTATTGACCTTCTCAACCGCCAGCCCTTGCTCCGCCAGATAGGTCTGAGTGCCTCCGGTCGCGACAACCTTGAACCCCTTGTCGATCATGCCGCGCACAGCAGGCACGATCACGCTCTTGTCGCTGTTTTTAACCGAGACGAACAAAGTGCCCTCGCGTGGCAGGGTCATCCCTGCGCCCAATTGCGATTTGAGGAAGGCGGCCTCAAAATTGGTGTCGATACCCATCACTTCGCCGGTCGATTTCATCTCCGGGGTCAGGATCGGATCGGCGCCGGGGAAGCGAGCGAATGGGAACACCGCCTCTTTGATTGCCATATATGGCAGGTCGCGGCGGAAAGCCGGGAAGTCTGCCAGTTTCTCGCCCGCCATCACGCGCGCGGCGATCTTCGCCACCGGTTGGCCGATGGCCTTTGCCACAAACGGCACGGTGCGGCTGGCACGCGGATTGACCTCGATCAGATAGACGACTTGCTTGTCATCCTCTTGCTTCACCGCAAACTGAATGTTCATCAGGCCGCGCACGCCCAATGCAAATGCCAGAGCCTCTGCCTGGCGCTCCATTTCAGCGATAGTTTCTGGCGGAAGCGAATAGGGCGGCAATGTGCAGGCGCTATCGCCGGAGTGTACGCCGGCCTCTTCAATGTGCTGCATCACGGCGGCGACGCGCACTTCGTCGCCATCACACAGAGCATCAACATCGCACTCGATAGCATCGCGCAGATATTGATCGATCAACACTGGACTCTCGCCCGATACATTGACGGCGGTGTTGATGTAATCATCAAGCTGCGCCTCGGAATCGACGATTTCCATCGCCCGTCCGCCCAGCACATAGGATGGCCGCAGCAGCACCGGATAGCCAATATGCGCAGCGACAGCGGCGGCTTCATCGCGGCTGCGCGCAATGCCATTGGCCGGCTGCTTCAGATTGAGCTTGTTCACCAGCTTGGCAAAACGCTCACGGTCCTCGGCCAGATCAATCGCGTCGGGCGACGTACCAAGGATCGGGATGCCAGCATCTTCGAGCGCTTGAGCAAGCTTCAGCGGCGTCTGCCCCCCGAACTGCACAATCACGCCCACCAGCTCGCCAGTGGATTGCTCCACTTGCAGGATTTCCAGCACATCTTCCGCAGTCAGCGGTTCAAAATAGAGCCGGTCCGATGTGTCGTAATCGGTCGAAACGGTCTCCGGATTGCAATTGACCATAATGGTCTCATATCCGACCTCTTCCAGCGCGAAGCAGGCGTGGACGCAGCAATAATCGAACTCAATCCCCTGCCCGATCCGGTTCGGACCACCGCCCAGAATCACAATTTTCTTGCGATCCGATGGGGCCGCCTCGCACTCTGGCTCTCCGAATGTCGGCGCCTCATAGGTCGAGTACATATAAGGCGTGATCGCCTCAAATTCGGCTGCGCAGCTATCGATCCGCTTAAACACTGGCCGCACACCCAGCCGCTCGCGCAGGGCGCGCACTTCGTCCTCGCTGGTTGCCCCCGCCATCGCTTGCAGCGCATCATGCAGCAGCCCGCTACGCTTCGCCTGCGTTTCCGCCATGCCGCCTGCCACGCCGACGGAACGCACCGCCAAAATCGCCAGCCGCTTGTCGGAAAAGCCCATGGCCTTCAGAGAACGCAAACCGTCCGCATCTTGCGGCAAGCCGTTCAGAGCAATGTCGCTCTCTGCGGCCACAATCGCCTCAATCTGGCGCAGAAACCACATGTCATACCCGGTGATCGGCTGAATATCTTCCGGCGTCATGCCCTCGCGCATAGCCTGAGCAACGTTCAGCAGGCGGTCCGGTGTGCGCTGGCTGAGCGCCGCGGTGACGACATCGCGGCTTACCCCCTCCAACTCGCGGACGCGGTTGAACCCGTCGAGCCCGGTTTCCAGACCGCGCAGAGCCTTCTGCATCGATTCCCGGAAGTTGCGGCCAATCGCCATCACTTCGCCGACCGATTTCATCGCGGTGGAAAGCTTCGCCTCTGACCCTTTGAATTTCTCAAAGGCAAAGCGCGGGATTTTCGTGACGACATAGTCAATAGTCGGTTCAAAGCTGGCCGGGGTCGCGCCTGTAATCTCGTTAGTGATCTCATCGAGAGTGTATCCCACCGCCAGTTTTGCCGCGACGCGGGCAATCGGGAAGCCAGTGGCTTTGGACGCAAGCGCGGATGAGCGCGACACGCGCGGGTTCATCTCGATCACGATCAGGCGGCCATCCTTGGGATTGACCGCAAATTGCACATTCGACCCGCCGGTTTCCACGCCAATCTCGCGCAGCACTTTGAGGCTGGCGGTGCGCATAATCTGATATTCTTTGTCGGTCAGTGTCAGCGCCGGGGCCACCGTGATGCTGTCGCCGGTGTGCACGCCCATCGCATCGACATTCTCAATCGAGCAGATGACGATGCAATTGTCCTTGCGGTCGCGCACGACCTCCATCTCATATTCTTTCCAGCCGAGCAGCGATTCCTCGATCAGCACCTCCGTGGTGGGCGATGCATCGAGCCCTTCGGAGACAATCTTGTCGAACTCCGCCTTGTTATAGGCGATGCCCCCGCCCGTGCCGCCAAGCGTGAAGCTGGGCCGGATAATCGATGGCAGGCCAGTGCGTTCCAGAATTTCGCGCGCTTCCTCCAGCGTGTTGGCGACGCCGCTGCGCGCACTTTCCAACCCGATCGCATCCATCGCATCGCGGAAACGCTGGCGGTTCTCCGCCTTGTCGATTGCGTCTGCTTTTGCACCGATCATCTCAACACCGAACTTCTCCAGCGTGCCATCGGCATCCAGTGCAAGCGCGCAATTGAGCGCGGTCTGCCCGCCCATCGTCGGCAGCAAGGCCATTGTCTCATCGGGATGCGCCGCGCGCTCTTTCTCGATGATCTTGGTCACGATCTCTGGTGTGATCGGCTCAACATAGGTCCGGTCCGCAAACTCCGGATCGGTCATGATCGTGGCCGGATTGGAATTGACCAGAATGACCCGGTACCCTTCCTCTTTCAGCGCCTTAATCGCCTGAGTGCCCGAATAATCGAACTCGCACGCCTGACCGATGATGATCGGACCAGCGCCAATGACGAGGATGGAGGATATGTCGCTGCGTTTGGGCATCTAGGCGTGACCCTTAAAAGGATGGTTGTGGTAGGGGAGAGACATGGCGGCGGGGATCATCAATTGTCCTCACCTTCGGCGCTTGCACCGCGCGAATTCTGAAGCTTGAAACTAATGAAGCGCATTCCCGGCTTTTGCATGGCGCATCCACTGGCTAGAACCTGATCACCCGACACTGCTTTTCCGCGAACGCGGTAAAGCGAGGGGTCGTCGCCGAAATAGAACGCGCCGTCTTCCGTCACGCTGAGCTCCATAAAGGCGGCGACAGGCGGCGCGGTCGCGCCAAAGGCAGATGTCCGCAGCGAGCCGCGCGAATTACCGGAGGGGGAACGATCATCTCGTTAATCGCCATCAGCTCCATCTTGGTAATGTCGAAAGCATAGGTTGGCACGACCTGCCCCTCTGCCGCCTCCAGCAATTGCCTTACTTCAAGCTTGCCAGAAAGACGCGCAGCGCATTCCTCAGCGGTCTCTTCAACCTCACGCCAATCCTTCTTCGCGAACGGATTTTCGCAGGCAGAGAGCAGCAAGAGGCTGGCCGTAAGTGTTAAGCGAGAGACGACGGATCTCACCCCAGACCCCCAACGAATTTCTCAAACAGGTAGAAGCTGTCTTGCGGCCCCGGCGAGGCCTCTGGGTGATATTGCACGCCAAACGCGCGCTTGCCCTTCACCGCGATCCCGCAATTGGAGCCATCGAACAGCGACACATGCGTCTGCTCCAGAGTGTCTGGCAGGCTATCCGCATCCACGGCAAAACCGTGGTTCATGCTGGTGATCTCGACCAGCTCAAGCGTCTCGCCCCAGCCCTCACCCACGCGCTGAACCGGGTGGTTCGCGCCGCGGTGGCCCTGGTGCATCTTCACCGTTTTCGCACCCGCGGCCAGAGCCAGCATCTGGTGCCCCAAGCAAATGCCGAACAGCGGCATATCGCGCTCCAGCAGAGCCTTGATCACCGGCACCGCGAACTCACCGGTCGCCGCCGGATCGCCCGGACCGTTCGACAGGAACACGCCGTCGGGTGATAGCGCGAGGATATCCTCCAGCGAGGTCTGCGCGGGCACAACGGTCACTTTAGCGCCGGCCCGCATCAGATTGCGGAAGATGTTGTCTTTTGCGCCGTAATCAATCGCGACCACATGCGGCCTTTCAATAGCCGTTCGTGCTGAGCTTGTCGAAATACGGGCGGCGTCCAAATCCGACCCTTCGACAGGCTCAGGGCGAACGGATTTGGGCAGGTTCACATCCGTATACCCTTCACCCAGGCGCCAATATCCGCCTTCCCAACTTTCTTGCGCCTCACGCGAAACACGGCTGGCAAGGTCCATGCCCTGTAGCCCAGCCCAATCCTGCGCGCGCTTGATCAGCGCGGGAATGTCAAACGTGCCGCTGGGCGAATGCGCGATCACGGCATTGGGCGCGCCGGACAGGCGGATGCGGCGGGTGAGCGCGCGGGTATCAACCCCGGCCAGCCCGATCTTGCCATTGGCCGTCATCCATTCGGTAAAGCGTTCGGCCGAGCGGAAATTCGATGGCTCCGTCACATCCTCGCGCACGATGCAGCCCACGGCACCTTCCACCCGACTTTCGATATCTTCGCCGTTCGTTCCCACGTTCCCGATGTGTGGGAACGTGAATGTCACGATCTGCGCCGCATAGCTGGGATCGGTCATCACCTCTTGATAGCCGGTCATCGCAGTGTTGAAGCAGACCTCGCCGACATTCTCACCGGCGGCGCCAAAGCCGCGTCCCCAGATCACCGAACCATCGGCCAGAACGAGGACTCCCGTCGCGCCGGTGGGTTGCGCGCGAGAAGATGCGGTGTCGGCCATAGGGCGCTCCGAGTCAGTGGGTTTCCAGCAATGTCGCTAAGACCCAGCAGCTAGGGCTGCGCAGCCCTCACGTCAACCTAGGCGAGCGGCCAGAAACACGTTAGAGCGCGACCAAACACTCAATCATCCACAGCTTAGACAAAAAGAAGACCCAGACGATGCCTGAAGGTACCATGCGCGACACAATTAAGGCGGCCACGATCACTGCAATGAAAGCAGGCGAAAAAGAACGCACAGCGACCCTGCGCCAGATCTCGGCCAAGATTAAGGACCGCGACATTGAAATGCGCACGTCGGGCAAGGACACGCCGGATGATGAGCTGGTGACGTCAGTCCTGCAGAAAATGGCGAAGCAACGCCGCGAATCGATCACGATGTATGAAGATGGCGGACGCGCGGAGCTGGCCGCGAAGGAACAGGCCGAGCTGAGCATTATCGAAGAATTCCTGCCGACGATGATGAGCGAGGAAGAAACCGCCACCGCCATCGCCGCGATCAAAGCAGAGCTTGGCGCAGACAGCATGAAAGATATGGGCCGGGTCATGGGCGAGCTGAAAAAGCGCCACGGCGCGCTGCTCGATGGCGGAATGGCGAGCGGGCTGGTCAAAGCTGCGCTTTCTTAAGCCGCGATCACGCACAGATTGTTCCACAAGCCGCGCTTGATTGCAGCGGCGACTAGGCCCATTTTCTCCTTATGGCACTTTCCCCGCAATGGCTGGACGAACTGCGCGCGCGCGTGACGCTGTCGACGGTCATCATGCGCACCGACAAGCTGCAAAAGGCTGGGCGTGAATGGAAAGCATGCTGCCCGTTTCACGACGAGAAATCGCCCAGCTTCACAGTCAATGATCAAAAGGGCTTCTACCACTGTTTTGGCTGCGGCGCGCATGGCGATGTGATCCGCTGGATGACCGACCAGCGCGGCATGGGCTTTATGGATGCGGTGAAGGAATTGGCGGCCGAGGCCGGGATGGAAGTCCCCGCGCCAGACCCCGTCGCGGCGAAGAAGGCGGAAAAGCGCGCCAGCCTGATTGATGTGACAACCGATGCGCAACAATGGTTCATGGACAATCTGCTTAGCGGATCGAGCGCAGAGGTGCGCGAAGCTAAGGAATATCTTAGAAGCCGGGGCTTGCAACCAATGACGCTTCGCGAATTCGGCTTCGGCTATGCGCCAGAAAACAAGCAAGCACTCGCGGGGGCGCTATCCAAATTTGATGAGACGATGCTGGTTGAAACCGGTATGCGGATCGCGACCGATGATGGTACCAAATATGACCGGTTCCGGGGCCGCATCATGCTGCCGATCCAGGACGCACGCGGGCGAGTGATCGCCTTTGGCGGGCGCATTCTGGGTAAGCGTGATGGCATCGCGAAATACCTCAATTCGCCGGACACCCCGCTGTTCGACAAGGGCCGCACGCTCTACAATTTGCACCGTGCCTCCCCCGCCTCTCGGCAAACGAACCGAGTAATCGTGGTCGAAGGTTATATGGACGTTGTCGCGCTGGCGCAGGCTGGGTTTGAGGACGCAGTCGCCCCACTCGGCACCGCGCTGACTGAGATGCAGTTGGAGATGCTATGGCGCATGGTCGAGGTGCCGACCCTGTGCTTTGATGGCGACAATGCGGGGCAAAAGGCGGCGATGCGCGCAATTGGCCGCGCTCTGCCGATGCTTGCGCCGGGGCGCTCGCTCAACATTGTGCGCCTGCCCAGCGGGATGGACCCGGACGATCTGATCGCGAAAAGCGGCCCGCAGGCGATGGAGAAATTGCTGAGCGAACCGGCCAGCCTGCTGGAAACTCTGTGGCAATTTGAACGCGATGCGCAGCCTCTCGATAGCCCCGAGGCCAAAGCGGGCCTCAAGAAACGCCTGCTCGATCATGTTGATACCATAGGGCACGGCGATATCGTTGCCCTCTACCGCCGCGAATTGCTGGATCGTTATTCCGCCTTTGCATTCCCACCGAGGGAGCAGCGCGGCGGATCAGGTTCGAATTGGCGAGGCGGCAGCGGACGGCAAAGCTTTGGCAAACCGCGCAATCCAACCCTGTCGGCGGAGGCGCGCGGCGAGTTACAACGCGCCATGTCAGGCGGGATGCGCGATGCCCTGTCCCGCGCCGTAATCGCTGGCCTTGTCCGCCATCCAAACGAGATTTCACGTCACTCAGAGGCGCTCACGCGGCTCGCGCAGCTCGACCCAAAAACAAATGATCTGGTGGAATCCTTGTTCGAACTTGCAGAAACGCTTGATTCGGGCGGCACAAACGCCATATCAGGCGAGCAAGGCCTTCCCGCCCCACCGGACGATAGTCGTTATGCTTTCCTCAGAGAAGGCACCACACCGAGTGATGCGAGCGAGGAATTGGCTGAAGCTGTGTCGTTACTGGTCGAAAGACCTGCGCTGGATGCTGCACTATTGGCAACCATCGCCAGGTTTGACGAAGACCCTGAAGGATCGATGGCTGAGCAAGCCAGGTTACGACAAAGCCAGACCTTATTGAATGATAGATTGAAGGCCTTCGGGCGCCGCAAGGCCGCACAAGCGGCGACAACAGATTTAACCTCGACGTCGGATGACGATCCGGCGAGCGACTTTAGAACGGACTAATTGGGATCCATGGCTTCAAAAGCTAAAGCGCAAGATAAAGACGATGCTCCACTGATCGACCTCAACGAGGCGTCAGTTAAGAAGCTCATGACCAAGGCGAAGAAAAAGGGCTACATCACCTATGATGAGCTCAACGAAGCTTTGCCGTCTGGTGAAATGAGCCCGGATCAGATTGAGGACATCCAAACCGCTCTGTCGGAAATGGGCGTCCAGATCGTCGAGAACGACGAAGAGGCCGAGGCCGAAGCTGAGCAAGAGGCCGAAGTTGCAGAAATGCAGGTCGGCGATGACAAGAAAGACGCCAAGAAAGCGCCCGCCGCAGCGGTCAAGAAGACCGGCACGGGCGAACGCACCGATGACCCGGTTCGTATGTATCTGCGCGAAATGGGCGCGGTGGAACTGCTCAGCCGTGAAGGCGAGATCGCGATTGCTAAGCGGATCGAAGCCGGCCGCGACATGATGATCATCGGCCTGTGCGAAAGTCCGATCACATTCCACGCCATCATCCATTGGTCCGAAGCGCTCAACAACGAAGAAATGCAGCTGCGCGAAATCCTCGATCTGGACGCGATGCTTTCCAAAGAGCCGCCTGCTGACAAAATGGCAGAAGGCGCCGAGGATGATGACGACGGCGAAATCTCTGAAGAGACCGCTGGCCCAACCATCCGCGACGATGATGAAGATGACAGCGACGAAACATCCGATGAGGATGAAGACGGCGAAGAAGGCAGCTCAAAACGCGAAGAAGAAGAGGAAGAGGACAACACTCTTTCACTCGCGCAGATGGAAGCCACGCTTAAACCGGATGCGATCGAGCGCTTTGCTCGTATCACCAAGCTGTTCAAAACCTTCGAGAAACTGCAGGCTGAGCGGGTCGACACTCTGGCGGCTGGCAATGAATTCCCGAAGGCCAAAGAAAACAAGTACGAAAAACTGGGCGAAGAGCTGACGGCGGAAGTCGAAAGCATGCAGTTCCATGCGACCAAGATCGAATTCCTGGTCGACAATCTCTATGCCTTCAACCGCCGTCTGACCGCGCTGGGCGGACAGATGCTGCGTCTGGCAGAGCGTCACAAGATCAAACGGATCGATTTCCTGAAAAGCTATGTCGGCAACGAGCTAGACGATAGCTGGATCAAGGCGAACGCGAAAAAAGACAAGAAATGGGCCGCTTTCGTTGAGAAAGAAGGCGCAGCGGTTGAGCGTATTCGCACCGAAATCACCGATATTGCCGCCAACACCGGTATGGCCCTGCCTGAATTCCGCCGCATCGTGAACATGGTGCAAAAGGGCGAGCGCGAAGCGCGTATCGCCAAGAAGGAAATGGTGGAAGCCAACCTTCGACTGGTGATCTCCATCGCCAAGAAATACACCAATCGTGGCCTGCAATTCCTTGATCTTATTCAAGAAGGTAACATCGGCCTGATGAAGGCGGTTGATAAGTTTGAATATCGCCGCGGCTACAAATTCAGCACCTATGCGACCTGGTGGATCCGTCAGGCGATCACCCGCTCGATCGCGGACCAAGCGCGCACGATCCGTATCCCGGTCCACATGATCGAGACGATCAACAAGCTGGTGCGCACCTCACGTCAATTCCTGCACGAGGAAGGCCGAGAACCGACCCCAGAGGAAATGGCAGCGCGCCTGTCCATGCCGCTGGAAAAAGTGCGCAAGGTGATGAAAATCGCCAAGGAACCGATCAGCCTCGAAACGCCAATTGGTGATGAGGAAGATTCGCACCTGGGTGATTTCATCGAAGACAAAAACGCGATCATCCCTGTGGATGCCGCGATCCAGGCAAACCTGAAAGAAACCGTCACCCGCGTGCTCGCATCGCTGACGCCGCGCGAAGAACGCGTGCTGCGGATGCGCTTTGGCATCGGCATGAACACCGACCATACTTTGGAAGAAGTCGGTCAGCAGTTCAGCGTGACGCGCGAACGCATCCGTCAGATCGAGGCGAAGGCGCTGCGCAAGCTCAAGCACCCTTCGCGGTCACGCAAAATGCGCTCTTTCCTGGATCAGTGATGCCATTTAAGCGATTTGCCTTGTGCGCCGCTCCGCTGGTTTTGTGGGCGGCGCCATTGGCTGCGCAGGGGGTGCCCGATGGTGACGACGCAACTGCATCTGAGACGAGCGATGTGCGACTGGCCCTCGCCGCTGACATCCTAGACAAGTCTTTTCCTGAAGAGACACGCGTCGAAATGTTCCAGACGATCACTGATCAAATGGAAAGTCAGATGATGCAGTCTTTGAGCGGCATGATCACAGACGAAAATGCGAATGGCATTATCGCTGATTGGCAAGAGCGCCTGTCTGTAAAGACCGACACCATCATGCGCAGCCACATTCCAGCTCTAATGGATGGCTGGGTCATGGCCTATGCCGAGACCTACTCAGAGCCGGAATTGCGCGACATCCTTGCGTTCGTCTCAACTCCGAGTGGCCAGGCATTTATGCAACGTTCGCAGGACCTTATATCTCACCCTGCGTTTGCCGGTGCAAATCAGAATTTCATGGATGAGACCATGGAAACCGTAATGGCCGAAATGCCCGGACTGATGGATGAATTGATAGCGTCTGGGGCAAATCCCGCTGAATAGGGCGGGACACGCCCTATCCATTCATTGAGTCTCGTAAATCGGCATCGTATCGGCAACCGGATCAAACCGCACCCAGGTCGCAATGGCGAGCGCGCCGACCAAGCATACCCCCGCGATCATAAAGCAACGTTTCGCATTCACCGCCGGGATCATTGGGCCAAGCACCGGCACCATCAAAGCCGCGAGCAGAGCCACCACCATTGGTGCATCCGGCCCAACGCCTTGCATAAATTGATGCCCAAATTGCAGCATCAATCCAAGCACCACACCGCCGCAAACCACCGCGACCACTTTCGCAATTGCTCCATCGGACTTGCCCGTCACCACCCCGACAATTCCGGCGAGCAGCAGCGGCCAAACTACCAGAAACGCGGTGGTTGGCACGAATATTTGCATCGCCAAAGCGATCAAAATGCCAACGATGCTGCCGCGCCGCCCAGCCCATAGAGGCGCGCTAACTGCGAGCGCTGCGATGCAAATCAGCAGCGCCTGCGCCTCCAGCATCGGGATTGCCGCCAGCCGGTCGTAATAAACCGACTCGCCAGCCCCCTGCCCCGAAATCGCATTGAGCGTGTAAAGCGCGAGCCCGCCGCCCAGGATCACCACCGCAGACGCAGCCAAGCTCTTCCACCAATCGCCGGGCTGGTTCATTCGCAAGCAAATCACATGCAGCACCGCGGCAAGCGCAAGCAGCACCCAGCCGATGACCGCGCCATAATGCAGCAGGAAAATGCCGAACACGTCGAAGAAAGTTCGATCCTCCGCCGCCTCTGGCAGCTCATCCGCATTGGCGAGCGCCAGCGTCAGCTCCAACGTCTGATCACCCATATCCTGCACGGCGCCTTGATCCAGGTTTTCCGGCGTGGCCTTAGCCGAGTGATACAGGCCCGGCCTGCCTATAAAGGACAGATTATAGGCCACATATGGCCGCTCCAACGCAGGCGTCAGGTCGGTGTCGTTGGGAAGCACCTCGTATACGAAGGTCGCCAGTGACGATCCGCCTGGCCGCGAGACGGCACCTGCATAAAGCTCAATCGCCGCGCTATTGTCTTTCGAGGTCTGAAACAGGGTCGTGCGCCCGCCTGCGCCGCGTGCCTCCAGATTGATCATCGCGCCAATTTTATCCGCGAGTGGATTTTCGTCGATGAATTGCTGCGCGCCCAGCAGGCCCACCTCTTCACCATCAGTCAGCAGCACGATGATATCGCGCTCGACTGTCCCTTGGCTGGTGATCGCGCGCACCGCCTCCAATATGCTCGCGACACCCGCTGTGTCATCAGAGGCACCGGGTGATCCCCAAACCGTATCGTGATGCGCCATCAGGGCGACGGCAGGCTTTGACCGATCACGGCCGGGGATAACGCCAATAACATTGGTCAGGGTCAGCGCATCGGGCGGCGCCTCGCCGCTCCACCGGCCCAGTCTGGCGCGGGCGCGCTCTGGAACCGGCCCTTCGGAAAGCGACACCTCCGCGCCCAGCGCCTCCAGCTCTGCGACCAGATAGCTGCGCACCTTAGCATTGGCGACGGAACCTGTGGGATGCGGCTCTGCCGCGATAATGCGCACATGCTCCATCGCCCGCTCGGCAGAAAAGCTCGCCTCATCGCTGCTGATGCTAGCCGGGGATTGCGGCGTGGTGCCTAAAATCGCGAGAGCGATGCCGATCACAACCATCACAGCCAAAGTCAGCCAGCGCATTCAAATCCCCTTGCCTTTTCCAAGCGATGCGCAAGCTTGTTCAGTATCTTGCAGGAAAAGCCAAGGGCAACGAGCGTTTAGCTTACATAATGCCTGGCCTAAGAAGCCAATTGGCGGCCAATGCAGGCTGAGAATTCGCAATGCAGAAAGGCGGCCTAGCAGTGGACTCGTGGTTTGCGCTTCGGTGCATCCTGCGGGTCATCACCAAGCTCTGAGGAGAAATTGACCAACCCTTCAAACATCAGGAATTGGCTGAATAACGGCAGTGTTTGCGCCCAAGAAGGCCAGCGGCTCCCAGGCTCAAAACGGCCGCCAATGCGGGTCGCATCCAAGTCCTCTTGGGTAGCGATCTCACCGGTAAACTCCGATTTCCAACCGACCCCGCTTGCATTCTCTTGCAATAAATATCCATCACGATGCCGCATATCGAGAGCATAACCCCGCTTGGAAACGTCCAGCGAAAGGTCGCCCAGTTGGTTTTGGCTGATGCCGTCAACAACCACAGCATTGCGCCCCTTTGTGATTACAACCTTGCTGGCGACATAAGCGTTGGGATTGCCGTCCCATTGCTCGGTCTTGATCGTGATCTTCGCACCATTTTCGAGCTTGAATGTGGTTGTACCCCAAAAATCGAACGCCCGTATACCTTGAGCATCGATGTGCGGATCGCCCCAAATTCTCGTGTATTCGCTTGTGTTTGCATTGAAGACTTCAATCTCGCTGGATCGCTCGTCAAAATTGAGGGTGTAGCCATCTCCCAACTGCAGCTCTGCACGCCCATCCCCCGTGGTCTTTGCAACCCATTCTTGCACAGGCTCAGGGTCCCCGCTGGTCGAGCTTGGCGTGGCCAGTGGTGGTGGATGGAAGTCTGCCCCAGGGCTGCAATCGGTATAACAGCGCGCGACCACAAATTCCGGCGTGGTGGCGGAGGCAAAGCGGCCCGCGCCCAGTGGGTCTTGGAAATGCCCAGCGACATCGGGCGAGATTTGCACCGCGCCTCCAGGAAGGAGGGGGTTCACCATACGCGTTATGACGGCCAAGCCGCCGCCAATCGGGTTTATCATTGCAATTCCCCTAAATTACACGCGCTCTATCCCCCATTGCTGGACAGCTTGCACTCTGCGTTTCGCGTAGATCACCTATACAAAACGCATAGATTTGGGGAAGCTGCCGGAAAAGCCGCTTGGTGGGCCTAGTCATCGGGCGCGCGAGCCCCTAAATCAGCCCCCATGCGTATAGCAATTGCATCAGATCACGCCGCTACCGAAATGAAAGCGGAAATTGCCGAATGGCTCATCGAAGAAGGCCATGAGGTGGCAGACCTTGGGCCCGCAGCGGGCGAGAGCGTCGATTACCCCGACTATGGCTATAAATTGGCCGAAGTCGTCGCGGAGGGAACCGTCGAGCGCGGCATCGCCCTGTGCGGATCGGGAATCGGCATTTCGATCAGCGTCAACCGCCATCCCGGCGTGCGCTGCGCGCTGGTGTCAGAGCCGCTGTCCGCCGCGCTCGCGCGCGAGCACAACAATGCCAATGCGATTGCGCTGGGTGCGCGGCTGACAGGCATCGAGATGGCCAAGAGCTGCATCGCGACCTTCCTAGAAACAGAATTCGCCGACGCTGATGATCCCGCTGGCCGGCATCAACGCCGCGTTGCCAAACTCGGCACTCCGCCCATCCAGACGACACGAATCGAGACCCACCAATGAGCACTGCCCCCTCTGACGTTCTGCCTGTGATGGACGGTTTCTGGAACGATGACCTCGCCGCCGCTGACCCGGAAATCTCAGCCGCTGTCACCAGCGAACTGGCCCGCCAGCGCGACAAGATTGAGCTGATCGCGAGTGAGAACATAGCGAGCCGCGCCGTGCTGGAAGCGACCGGAAGTGTCTTCACCAACAAATATGCCGAAGGCTATCCGGGTAAGCGCTATTACGGCGGCTGTGACTATGCCGATCAGGTCGAAACATTAGCCATTGAGCGCGCCAAGCAATTGTTTGGCTGTAACTTTGCCAATGTTCAGCCAAACAGCGGCAGCCAGATGAACCAGGCTGTGTTTCTCGCTCTGCTAGAGCCGGGGGACACATTCATGGGCCTTGATCTCAATTCTGGCGGGCACCTGACCCATGGTTCACCTGTCAATATGAGCGGAAAATGGTTCAACCCGGTCAGCTACGGCGTGACAGAGGGCGATGAGCTGATCGATATGGACGCGGTTGCGGCGACCGCGCGCCAGCACAAGCCGAAGCTGATCATTTGCGGAGGCACGGCCTATTCGCGCACTTGGGACTTTGCCGCGTTCCGTGCAATCGCGGACGAAGTCGGCGCATATCTGCTGTGCGATATGAGCCACATCTCGGGCCTGGTCGCGGGCGGCGCGCACCCATCACCCTTCCCGCATTGCGACATCGTCACCTCCACCACGCATAAGAGCCTGCGCGGTCCGCGTTCTGGCATCATCCTGTGGAATGATGAGAAGTTGACCAAGCCGCTGAACATGGCGGTCTTCCCTGGCCTGCAAGGCGGCCCGTTGATGCATGTAGTGGCCGGTAAGGCAGTGGCTTTCCGCGAGGCGTTGCAGCCTGAGTTCAAAACCTACGCGCACCGGATCGTTGAAAACGCCCGCGCGCTCGCCGCGAGCCTTGAAGAGAACGGCCTGCGGATCGTCTCTGGAGGCACGGACAATCACTCCATGCTAGTCGATCTGACGGCGAAAGACGTGACCGGAAGGGCTGCCGAGGCTGGCCTCGACCGCGCCTGGCTCACCTGCAACAAGAACGGCATCCCGTTCGACACACGGTCACCATTCGTGACAAGCGGCATCCGCCTTGGCACACCAGCAGGCACGACGCGCGGCTTTGGCCCGGTTGAATTCCGCACGGTGGCCAAGCTGATAGCAGAAGTCGTCGATGGTCTCTCGAAAAATGGCCCAGAAGGCGATGCGCAGGTCGAAGAAAGCGTGCGCACCCGTGTCAGCGAGCTTTGCTCCGCCTTCCCTGTCTATCCGGGCATGTGAGGGCCAAGATCATGAGCAACGCGGAAGACGATGGTCCCGACTGGATTGAAGACACCAAGTCTGAACTGTCCGGCATGGCCAAGGAAGGGATGAAGCACCCTTCTACCAAGCCTGTGCTAACTGGCGCAGCGATTGGTGCGGTTGCCGGTGCAATCCTGCCCGTGATCAGCCTGCCACTTGGCCTTGCCGCTGGCGCTGGTATCGCCCTTTACAACCGTATCAAGAAGTAGCCCCAAACCATGCGCTGCCCCTTTTGCGCGAACGACGACAGCCAGGTTAAGGACAGCCGGCCGACCGAGGACGCAACCGCGACCCGGCGCCGGCGTCAATGCTCCAGCTGCGGCGCGCGCTTTACGACTTTTGAACGCGTGCAATTGCGCGAAATCGTTATCGTCAAAGCGGGCGATGGCGGTCAGGAAGAGCGCCGTGAGCCGTTTGACCGGGACAAGTTGGAACGCTCCGTCTCGCTCGCCTGCCGCAAACGCGGCGTGACACAGGACCGGATCGACCGGTTGGTATCCGGCATTCAACGCCAAGTGGAAACCGCTGGCGATGCCGAAGTGCCCTCTGCCAAGATCGGCGAAATGGTGATGGAGGGACTGAAGCAGATCGACAGCGTCGCCTATATCCGCTTCGCCTCGGTCTACCGCGATTTCAGCGAAGCGCGCGATTTTGAGGAATTTGCCAGCACCGTGCAGGAAGCGGCGCAGGACTGATCCGCGCGCATGGCCAGCAGCAACCAACCCATCATCGTCCTTGTCCGTCCGCAAATGGGCGAGAACATCGGGCATGCCGCGCGCGCAATGCTCAATTTCGGGCTTACCAAGATGCGTCTGGTCGATCCGCGCGATGGCTGGCCCAATCCGGCCGCTGGCCCCACGGCGGCTGGTGCGGATATCGTGCTGGAGCAGGCGCAGGTCTTCTCCACCACCGAAGATGCGGTGGCCGATTGCGCGAATATCTACGCCACTACGGTGCGCAAACGCGGCGTATCAAAGCCGGTTGTGACGCCCGATGAGGCCGCACGCGAGATCAAGGCCCAGAGCGGGCGCAGCGCCATTCTGTTCGGACGCGAGGCCTCTGGACTGGCGACCGAGGACGTTGGCCTGGCGCGCAGTATTTTGACCGTGCCTATCAATCCAGAATTTGGCTCGCTTAATCTGGCACAGGCGGTGATCCTGTGCGCTTATGAATGGTCAAAAGTGGTGCGTGGTGAGACTGACCTTGCTCAGCCACCGCAAGAGGACCTGCTCCCCCCGCCCCGCAAGAAGAGCTCGACGGATTGGTCGCTCACTTTGAGCAACTGCTGGAGCCAAAGGGCTATTTCCTGCCAGAACCGCGACGCGAGGCAACAGCGCAAACCTTACGCAATGTGCTGACCAAGCCAGGGTGGAATCACCTTGAAATCCGCACCTTGCGCGGGGTCTTGTCCTCGCTCGGCCGAATACCCCCTGATCCCTAGGCCAAACGCACGGCAATTACAGGGACAGCGCGCTGCGACAAAGGCTTGACGCGCTCACCATTCCTGCTATTCGCGCGCCTTCGCAAATTGGCTCCGCACCCCGGTGAAGCGGTAGCCGCGCTTGAGACATCTTCAAGCGGAGCGATGCCGGGTTCAACGGTCGCCACTGGGGCGGCTCATGCAATTTGAAAGATATATCTATGACGAAGCGTACCAGCTCGAAGCATAAACTTGACCGCCGGATGGGTGAAAACATCTGGGGTCGTCCAAACTCTCCAGTGAACAAGCGTTCTTACGGTCCTGGCCAGCACGGTCAGCGTCGCAAGAGCAAAATGAGCGATTTCGGCCTTCAGCTGCGCGCTAAGCAGAAGCTCAAAGGCTATTACGGCGACGTCACTGAGAAGCAGTTCCGCAGCACCTATAAGGATGCGACCCGGATCAAGGGCGACACCGGCCAGAACCTGATCGGCCTGCTTGAGCGCCGCCTCGACATGATCGTTTACCGCGCGAAGTTCGCACCAACGATCTTTGCTGCGCGCCAAATCGTCAGCCACGGCCACATCCTTGTGAACGGCGTAAAGTGCAACATCGCCAGCCGCCGCTGCGACGTGGGCGACGTGATCAGCCTCGGTGCGAAAGCCAAGGAAATGGCTCTGGTTATCGAGGCGCAAAGCCTGCCAGAGCGTGAAATTCCTGACTATGTCGCGCCTGATGGCACAGACAAGATCACTTTCACTCGCGTACCGAAGCTCGACGAAGTGCCTTACCCGGTAACGATGGAACCAAACCTCGTGGTCGAGTTCTACTCGCGCTAATCCGCGAACATCTCATACGAAACGGGCGGCCCCCTCCTTCAGCGGAGCGGGCCGCCCTTTTTGTTTGTGATGCGGCCTTGGTTTTCCGGCAGCGACGGCGCCCTGCCGCAAATCGTCTTCTGTACCGCAAAAAGCGGACTGTCTCCTTCCGACCCAGTTACTGACAATCGAGTGCTACAGATGCATCTGTGCAGGCTCCACGGATCAAGTGGAAATGAGCCGAGGGTGAGCGAGAGTCTACCCCATGGTCAGACCCAGGCATGTCTAGACCTGACCAACGCGTCCGCCAACATCAACAACTGGGTTGGACGCCAGCCCCATACTAAGCCACGAACAGTTCCGGCATATATCCTGACCTGCGGTCCAGACGTGCAGTCTCTGCAGCTGATGGAGCTCCAAATGCGGCCATGTCTTGGCTAATCATCATCAGCCTGCGAGCGAAGTCCGCACGGGCGCCTTCAAGATCAGGATTGAACTCGCCTAGCTCGAACTCTTCAAGCGGCGTTCTTCGTTGCGGTGCTACGTGAAGCAAGCGCTCGCTAAGTGGCGGGATCCCAAGATCGCTAGCCTCGCTGCGCTCTCCAGGCATCACTTGCAATATCCGGCTCTGTTCAAAGGTTACGTCTGTTTCAAAGGCGACCGGCGCTGGAGTTGCAACGGATAAATGAGTTGAAACGAACGCAGGTTTGCTGGCTTGGTCGAACAAACCGAACACATCGCCTAAGGCTTCAAAATGATCCGAACGGATCATGTCGAAGACCGCGTCACGGGTTGGTAATTGCGCACCAAAGCCCATTAGGTCGGCGTAGAGAGCCGCATTAAAGCCGCGAGCGACCATTTCCGGCACCAGCTCAGAATTAGCAACCTCAGTCTCTTCTGGAGTGCCTGCAAAATAGGTCAGCGCTGCATCCGCAAACTCGCGCGTTTCGCCATTTGCCAGCGAGAATCTGCCGATATTGGCAACGGCCACATCGCCAAACTGGAAATCCGCATTGTTCTGTGTGCCGGACAGATTGATCGATACTACGCCTGCTTGCGCTAGTGATGCGATCTCGCCCGCATCAGCCACACCGTCCCCGTTCGCATCGTTCCAAACGCCGAACTCTGCAAAGCGCGCGTCCTCTGCGTCAAGAACACCGTCCCCATTGCTGTCAAACGCCCGTAGCCCTTCAAGGTCAGTCGCGGCATTGGGTATGTCATCGACGAAGCTAATTTCTTCGACACCAGATACGGTGCCATTGGCGTCACGGTCCAGGAATAGGAATGCATCGTTGCCGGAGATCCAACTGGTATCGTCGCCAATTCCGTCGCCATTAAGATCAAAGCGGGCAGCACTTTCACTCGCGCTTTGAGTAGTGATGCCATCACCGCCAAAATCAAGGATGATCGGGGAGGTGATGCCCATGGTTTGACCATCGCCGAACCTCAGCGTTTCAATACCAACGAGCGTGTCGGTTCCTTCATCATCGCCTGTTGCGATCTCATCATCGCGCAGTTGGAAGGTGCCGCCCGATGTAAGGATCGTAAATTCGGTGCTTAGACCTGCATAAACAGCGGTATCTGCACCAATCCCGCCAAACAGCTGATCATCGCCTAGGCCGCCGGTCAGTTCGTCATCACCGTCTTCCCCGAACAGCTCATCGCTGCCAGAGTTGCCCAGGATCACGTTGTTTGCTGCCGTACCGGAAAGCACATCATCAGCAACACCGCCCGTGATAGTCGCCCCGCTAACCACGATCATGCGCGCCGCAATGTCGGCGTGGCTCAGTGTTGTGCCATCGGCAAAAGTGAAGTTTTCAATTCTATTGTAGAGTCGGCCGCGATAGCTGTCGCTCTGACCATCGATGTAAATCGAACCCGTAGAGTGTTTGAACGTCAATTCGATGTCATTGGCATTCGACAATGATCGAGTGACAACTAAATCATCGGCCGTGATCCCTGCTCCGAAAAGCAGCGTATCGTTTCCGCCATGGCCGTGCCTGCTTTCGCTTTCGAAGATCCGATCGTTCCCACTGCCTAAATTGTAGACATAGGTATCGTTGCCAGTGCTTCCGACGAGATAGTCATCACCTTCATCGCCATTGAGTGTGTCCGAGCCATTCCACCCGTAGAGAGTGTCATTTCCAGCTCCGCCGCTTACCAGTTCCCCATATTGACTACCGATGATCGTATCGTCTTGAGCAGTCACGGCATGGGCAAGGCGGTGAATATGGATTTCTGCTGCCGTCATTGTCGTCTGGGTGATCGAACCGTCGGCTTCCTGTGTTTGGAACACGAAATTCTCGATCCGATTGTACAAGCGGCCGCGGTAGCTAACATCGTGCTGATCCAAATGGATTGAGCCGCCGCCAGCAACGGTCACATGCAGATCGTTCCAGTCAGAACCGTACTTGTCAAAGGTCAAATCACTGAGGGTGATCCCCACTCCGAAGAGCAAAGTATCGTTGCCGCCATGGCCGTGCTTACTTTCGCTCTCAAAGAAACGATCGTCTCCATCGCCAAGGTTGTAGACATAGGTGTCGTTGCCAGTGCTGCCCACAAGGGTATCGTTGCCTGCCTGCCCATCGAGGGTGTCGGAGCCACTCCAACCATAAAGTGCGTCATTCCCGGCTCCGCCCAGAACAGTATCGCCGCCGCGGCTGCCAATAATCGTATCTGCCTGATCGGTTACCGCTTCGGCAATTCGATGTGCTTGAATTGCCGTCGAAGATAGTGTCGTCTGAGTAATGGAACCGTCGGCTTCCTGTGTTTGGAATACGAAGTTCTCAATACGGTTATACATGCGGCCTTGGTAGCTCGCATCCTGTTCATCAAGGTGGATAGAGCCACCGTCAGCGACCGTCACATGCAGATCGTCCCAGTCGGAACCGAACTTGTTAAAGGTCAAATCACTAAGAGCTATACCCACGCCGAATAGAAGCGTGTCATTGCCTCCTGTTCTGAACCGGCTCTCGCTTTCGAAAAAGCGGTCTTCGCCATCGCCCAGATTGTAAACGTAGGTGTCGTTCCCGGTGCTGCCGATAACGGTATCATTGTCAGCGCCCCCGCTTAACGTGTCATTCCCACCTGCGCCGTTAATCGTGTCGTTACCGCCGTAGCCATTGATCACGTCAGCGCCGCTGGTACCCGTCAAAGATTGGCTACCAGCGCGCTCTTCGCCGAGAGCAAATTGCTGTTGTATCGCTGCGTAGTCCCAGACAGTACCGTCAGCGAATTCAATGAATTCGAGGCCCGAATTGCTCGCCCATTGCTCCTCGATGTAGATGGTCTCACTGCTGCCGACAAACCGGACAACCATGGCATTGGGTGACAGTAGATCAGGATCGAGCAAAACATCTGTGGGCGCGATGCCTGCGCCGAATATCAGGCGGTCGGACGCGTCTGTTCCGGCATCGAAAATCGTATCCGTGCCGTCGCCAAGTGAATAGTTGTAGATGTCAGAGCCGCTACCGCCTTCGAGGCGGTCGGCACCTGCGCCGCCGGTTAGCGTATCGCTGCCGCCAAGCGAACGGATGAAATCATCGCCAGCCTGTCCATCAAGGACGTTGGCCGTATTGTCGCCGCCAATCAGATCATCACCGGCCCCACCTTGCTCCGCCAGATAGCGAGCAAGCAGCTGCGCGCGATCAAGCTGCGTGCCGTCGGCAAACTCGACGCGGTCAATGCCCCAATCCGAGCCACCCAGAACCTGATTGGATAACTGGATCGAGCCATCAGCATTTGCAAAGCTGATGACCATATCGAAGGTGTTCTGGAAGGATGTGCCGAATACCAGATCGGTTGGCGTGATCCCGGATCCTAGTTGCAGGACGTCTACGCTTCCATCTCGCAAATGGTATTCTTCGATGACGTCATGATCATCGCCGAGGTTGTAAATGTACCGATCGGCGCCTTGACCGCCCCGCAGTATGTCGTTGCCAAGTCCCCCCGCCAGCACGTCGCTGGTGTAGAAGCCAGCCAGGGTATCGTCACCATCGGTTGGCGTTAGCAGGATTTCCCGGACATCTTGCTTTGTCAGCGTGGTCCCATCAGCGAAGTCGAAGAACTCAATGTCGCGCCATGTGTATCCGGTGCTGCCTTCCTTATCGAGACCGCCCTCGACAGTGATGGTGTCGGATGTGTCGGCAATTGCGATGATCAAATTTGTGCCGCTGCGCGACCAGACGATATCATCGAGCGTCAAATCCGGCGCGAACTGGATCCGGTCATCATCGTCGATGTTCACGTATTGAACGCTTTCGCGGATGATATCGTTGCCCGACCCGCGACCAAAGAAATAGGTGTCCGAACCATCAAGACCGCGCAGGATATCATTGCCTGCCCCGCCATCGAGATAGTCATGGGTATGGAAGCCAAACACAGTTTCGTCAGCCGACGTACCGATTGTAAGCTGGCTTTGGATTTCCGCCTTGGTCATGACCGTTCCATCGGCAAATTGCAGGCGCTCGATATCGTGATCGGTGAAATTGATGTAGTTGTCGAACTGCCCGGCGATTAAGATCGTATCGGGCGCGTTGACGTAGCCAATCGTCAGATCGTCGCCACTGCGCGAGAAGGTCAAATCCGCAGCAGTGATACCTTCACCGAAGACGATTTGATCGTAGTTGGAGAGGTTTGCATTGGTCCGAGTTTCCTCGATCCGGTCCTGGCCGTGGCCGATATCAAAGTAGTAAATATCCGCGCCATCTTCGCCGCGCAGGGTGTCATTTCCTGCTCCGCCATTGATTTCGTCGGATTGGAACGTGCCGACAATCACGTCATCGCCAGCAGTACCGCCAGACAAGAAGTTTGAAACATCACGTTTGGTCCAAACTGTCCCATCGGCAAATTCGAAAAACTCGACATCGTGCCAGCTGAACCAGCTCGCGAACGCAAATTGACCGTCAATAGTAACAGAATCGGTAGTGCCATTTATGCTGAGCGTGAGTGCATCACCAGTACGGTTGAGCGTGATATCTTCGGGCAGAATGCCAGCCCCAAACACAAGGCGGTCATCGTCATCCAGATTGGCATATTCAACGGTCTCGTAGATCGTATCCTGGCCATCACCGAGATTGAATTCATAGCGGTCGGATCCATCCCCGCCATGCAGGCTATCATTGCCTAGTCCGCCGACAAGCGTGTCGGACGTATGGAAACCATAGATGACATCATTACCGGCGGTTCCGATGGTGAGCTGCTGCTGGATTTCCGCCTTGGTGACAGTGGTGCCGTCTTCGAAGTGGAAAGTTTCGACGTCGTGGTCTGTCAGCCAAACATAATTGTCGAACTGCCCTGCAATCGTAAGCTGATCCGAAGTACCGAGCAGGTTGATGATCAGGTCATCGCCGCTGCGAGAATAGCTGATATCGCTGGTCGTAATCCCGGCGCCGAACTCTACTCGGTCGTCATCCTGAAAATTGTGGTTGTTGACGGTCTCTTCAATCCGGTCCTGACCGGACCCGAAGCCGAACACATAGGTGTCGCTGCTGTCGCCGCCGCGCATCGTATCGTTGCCAGCACTGGCCTCAAACCGGTCTTCGAGCGCAAATCCGCTGATGACATCATCACCCGCAGTGGTCTGGTCAGCAATCGCGCGTTCGTTGAGATCCTGCCAGGTCCAGGTTTCGCCGTCGGCGAATTCAACGCGTTCAATCCGGCTATCTGAAATGGCTCCGAATACGCCCGTGTGGTAATAAGCATTCTGGCCTTTGAGGGTGACAGAGTCTCCGCCCGCACCAATCATCAGCGTCAGATCATTCCCATTGCGCACGAGCTGCACATCGGCTGAGGTAATTCCTTGCCCTAAGCGCAGCACATCCGGCGTCGTATCAACCGACACGAAGCCCTGGCCAAGAATGAAGGGATTGTTGTCGTCTACGACATCCTGACCATCACCCAGATTGAAAATGTAGGTGTCGGCATATCCGCCGCCGGAGAGATAGTCGTTCCCTAACCCACCCGCGAGCGTATCCTGATAAAGATCGCCCCAAAGGCTATCATCGCCATCACCGCCAGTCGTAACCTCAAGCAGTATATCCTGCCAGCTGAGGCGCGTGCCATCGCCAAACTCAAACCATTCGATCCGGTCGAACCATTGCTCGCCCAAAACACCAGTTTGGAAGCCGTCGAACTGGTTTCTAACGGTCATCGTCTCACCGCTATCAAGCGCAATGGTGAGATGCGGCGCGCTGCTCGACCGGCTGAATGTCACATCTTCAAGCGCAATATCGTTCGCAAACACAATCGTATCGGCGCCGTGTTCCAATGAGAGGCCGCCAAGACCCACATTGACGTCAATATACTCTGCCTGCTCGTCAATCGTATCGTTGCCGTAGCCACGAGCGAAGAAGTACGTGTCAGCCCCATCAAGACCAATGAGAGTATCATCGCCAAGGCTTGGTCCAAAGATGTCATCGTCACCAAAGCCGCGAGTTACATCATCGCCATCGGTGGTTTCGGAGGCGATCAATTGCTGCTGGATGTCCTTGTGCGTGTAGACATCCCCGTAGTGACGGAAGGAGAACACCTCGATCCGGGAGTTGGGTGCGAATTGAGCGTTGTATCCAAGTGATGAGTAGCTGAATTGATTTTCAATCGTAACGCTGTCGCCGTCCGTGCCAATCGTGATGACTAAATCATCAGGGTCGGCTCCGCGAGACCATGTCAAATCTGATGGTGCAATATCGTCCCCAAAAATCACCATATCAGCGGCACGGAGCAGCGGATTGGTCTGGGTATCGCGAATGATATCCGAACCATCTCCTGCATCGAAAACATAGAGGTCAGCATCGTCGCCGCCCATCAGCAGATCATTGCCTTCGCGGCCCTGGAAGACATCTGTGTGCATTGTTCCATGCATCACGTCATCGCCCGATGTACCCTCGCCAACAGCAATCGCAATGTCTGGCAGCTCCATAATGCCACCATCGGCGAACTGGATTTCCTCTATGCCGCGGTTGTTGCTGATGATGACGTCCGACGAAAGCGGCACGACATCTGCAAACTGACCTAGGATGGTCACAATATCGCCGGTTGCATCAACGGTAAGCACGAGGTCTTCGCCGACCCGCGCGGCTGATACATCCGCACGGTTCAGATCGACAAACCGGATCCGGTCACCCGACTGCCTGGCTTCTTCATCGTCAATCGTGACGGCGCCAAAGCCGCTTTCGAGCAAATACACATCTTGGCCTGAGCGACCGACCGCAGTGTCCCCATCACCCAGTCCAGAGAATATCGTCCCGCCGTCAATTTGCGACAAAGTCTCGGCTGAAGCTGTGCCAACTTGCAGATTATCAATGCCCAGCGCGGGCGCGAGAGCGGCAAGATCAAAGCTAGTGCCGCTCGCGAGAATTGCCGACTGCAGCTGCGCCGCTGCAAAATCATCGCGCACAATATTGTTATCAAACCTGCGCGAACCATCCTGAACCGCGCGCAGCAACTCGCCCCATGCATCCCATTCTGCCTGCGCAGCAACCGGATCGCTGGACAAACCACCAAGGATCGCCTCATAGGCCTGCTTCAGCGTGTCCGCCCCGCCCATCACGATGAGATCGATGTCCTCGCGGTACGTCATGTCGGCAAACGCCGGCAGGCTTGAGCTCTGAATAACCAAGCGGAGCGTCAGGCTTTCGAGCGTGTCGGTCCAGCTTGCCTCCAACTCAGCAAGGCCTGCCGTCGAGACTTCGCCCGTGACGGGATCGCGCGGTGCGATTTCCTGTCCACTGAAAGCCTCAAGGAAAGCGAGCTTGCGCGCATCAAAGCCACCCGCTCCAATGGCATCAGCCGCGACGCCGTCTACATTGGCCCAAGCATAGATTATGTCTTCTGCAGCCTGCTTCAGCGTGGTCAAATCACTGGTTGCGAGCTGATCAAAGGCATCGACTTGAGCCAGAAGTGCGGCGTCCTCGCTCATCGCTACGCTCAAGTCCGCCACGTTGCCGAAGCCGCGCAGTTCCGGCAAAGCGGTCGCTGCAGCGCTTATGGTCGTGCTGGTGATATATTGCGTGTCGATATGACTGATATCGAGCACCACATCCCCGGCTTTGCGAACCGTTCCGTCGTCAAGTGTGAAGGTCGATTCAAATGCGATGGTGTTGCCGCCAATATCGATCACTTCTGCCGGAGTCGTGGCTGCGAGACTGATTGAGGTAATGCCCAAATCTGTTAAGGTTACTAATTCACCATCATCGGTCACACCGTCGCTGTTGAGATCGCGCCATACGCGCAACTCGCTGAATACAGCGTCATTGGCATCGATTACGCCATCGCTGTTGAGATCGTGGGTGGCCAGTTCGACAAAGCCGCCCTGCGTCTCATCACCGAAGAACTCGCTGGAATCGTCGACAATGCCGTTGCCATTGGCATCAAGCACGAGGAAGCCATCATCCGGGCGCACCCAACCGGTTTTCTCAGCGAAGCCATCACCGTCAAATTCGAAATGCACACCGCTGTTGCGCTGCGTAGTCAGCTCATAGCCGTCGCCGTCAAGATCGAGAACAATAGGGTCCCAGCCCGTGAACCCGACGCCAAAGCCTGCCTTGAGTGCGAGGTTGACGAATTGAATGAACTTCTCTTTGTTTGCGTCTCGGCCTCCCGACGCAGAACCATTGCCGCGGCTTGCCTCGAAGACGGCAATTCCGCCTGAGCCCAATCCAGTATCTAGATCGAGTTGATAGTTCTCAATCTTTGCTGCACCGCCGAGCCCATAACCGAAATTGATGCCAAGGCTGCCATCTTCGAGGCTCTTGTAGCTCGCGAATTTCATGGTCGCAGAGTCCACGAAGAAAGACGCGGTAGCCAGAATGCTTGATCCGATCACCGGGAACGCTGCCATGATGGTGGAGAACGGGGACCAATATGCGGTGCCCCCTTCCATCCACCATTGCTTTACTCCGCCATAGAGCTGCTGGCCGAAATAGGTCTTGTCGATCGCTTCGGAGTTTTGGACGACGGCGTTCGCGCCAATATTAATGCGGTCTGCGCCTTCCCCGCCATCAATGAGAGAAGACCAGCCGCGGGCGAATATCGTGTCGTTGCCAGCACCACCGAAAATATCGGAGAAGCCCTCATCGGTGCCAACCTTACCTGATGCGCCCTCGATGTAATCGTCGAAAGCGGTGCCATCGACTGAGTTAGCGTTGGTGATTTTCAGGCCAGAGACTGTGCCTGAGCCAACAGCTGAGAGCACGCCTGTTGCAAGCGAGAATTTGGCACCGTGACCTAAGCCAGACAGGTCAACCTTGTCTTGGTCTTGCGCGTAAGCGCTTGAACCAAAATCGACTTCAATCTTAGACAAACCGTAACTTGAAAGCGGAGAATCAATAATGAGCCGCCGATTGCCATCAGCAAGCTTCAATGACTCGACATCGACTACGGTATAACTGTCGTCACCATTAGTGATACCGTAGACTTCATGCCCGCTATTATCATTTGGATTGCGGCGCTCAATTCTTACATCCTCAGGCTCGCCTTGGTCTGAGCGCAGCAACAAGGTGTCGTATCCACCACCCCCTGCAAAAAAGTCATCGCCTCCCTGACTTTGGAAAAGGTCGAAACCATCGCCACCCAAAAAGGCATCATCGCCTGAAGTTCCAAAAATTACATCAGCACCGCCGCCCCCCAGAACGATGGATGGCAAGCCCACTATCGTATACTCCTCAGCGCCATCTGTCCCTATTATGAGCTGGCGAGAGGTTGACGCGGAGACACTGTAAAGCGCGCCTTCACTCAATGCAATCGAAGCACCATCAACGCTACGGAAGGGGTTGATGGCAGTGTTGTCCTCGCCAGGCCGAAGTCCGAGCCACTGCTTTAATGACAAGAGTGTTTCGCTGGGGTCAGATTGATTGGTCGATGACCCAAGAGCCTTGGTCACCAAACTGTCGATTAGTTCAATCTTTCGGCCAACACCTTTGAGTTCGGTTGCACCATTCAGCGTCCAGCGTTCGTCCGAAAAATCAAACAACAGCGCGCTATCGGCGGAGGCGTTCGCCAACCCAAGAACGCCGCTAGTGGCCCCAGCCCAATCGGTTTGCTCGACCTTATTTACCGCTAGTAAGCCAGCAAACTCCATAATTAGCTTACTGATGTTGGTTTTGATTTCATCCGTAATAAAGCTGGGCAGAGCATCCGCCGTGTCGCCAAAATTGTCGGCATCATCGAATAAAGCGCGGATGCCGGTATCGCCGAACACGAGATTTTCGCCTTCTAAAGCAGAATAGGCGATTGCGGCTTGCACTGCGTTCGATGGATCGCTGCCGGTACCGTCAATCGATGCACCACCAGCTGCGCTAGCAACACTTTGATCGAAAAAGGCGGGAAGCAAGTATTTTGCAATTTCACGCCAACCTTGTTCGCCTTGTGGAAGCGTACTTGCAAACTCGCGCAGCGCAATAAGTGTACCCGCGTGACGCTGCCCAACCTTATTGAACAATGTAGTCTGGAGATCCACGTTGTCTGGCAAGTTGTACCTTGTCAGTCCTTCTACGGCAGACTCGAGGCCAAGAGCTATGCGAATGCTATCAAGGTTGTTTGCATCTAAATCCGAAGACGTGTTCGCAATATAGGAACCGCTGATAGGAGCTGTCGCAGCCCAACCTGGCACACCTTGAAATGCAAAGCCGCCGTAGACCAAGTTGATTAGCTCGACTTCTCCGGGACCGAGCGCTGCCGCTTCAGCTCCATCCGAGCTTGTAGCCTGGAGATAGCTCGCGTTAAACGCAGCAGCCCTGAAAGGCATCGGATCGAAAAGCACCGTCTGCTGCTGAAAGAGGGAACCAACAAAGCCTGCCAACCCGCCACCAAGCGAGTGCCCGCTGAGAATCACCTGCTCTTGGCCCGCTATGCTGTCTCCTGGCTGCCTTCCGAGAACATCATTATAGAATTCGACTGCGCGCTTAGCTTGAGGGCCACCAAACCGGCCGAGCGCAATGCCGAATCCGTTGAAGCCGTCACCGGCCGAAACACTCCCGTTTTCGCCGGCAAAATTATCAGTCCCCCGATACATTATCACCTTCGTGCCCGGCGCTACGCCTTCAACCCCTTCACCGATTTCGTATGCAATTGCGAAGAAACCGGATTCGAAGTCGTCGGATCCAGGCGTCGTGTTCGATATCCTATCGATAGTTACCGGACCAATTGCGCCTACATCGGGCAAGCCGGACACTTGTTCAGCATAACCACGGTTATAGGAATCTAGTGCAAGCAACGACATCAAGAGCTGGAAATTCATTCTGTTACTCCAGTTGAAAAATGTCCCGCCTGCAAGCGGGCACCAGTCCCTGCCCGCAAATCTATGGACTTCGCTTGCGACCCATTGAGCCATTTGTTTTTATAATTGGCGATCCAAGGATATCTCTCGATCAACACATAGTCCGGCTTTTCATCAACTAGAGCGACCGAAATCTTACGAAGCGAAACCCCGCGACCAAGTTCAACATTTTCTGCCGCTGGATCAATTTCCATCACACTTGCCGGGTCACTTGGGTCGCGCAGAATTACCAGCATTGGCCGCAACATCGCATTGTCCATCACAGAATCACCGTCTCGCATGGTCCAAAGATTGAACTCCTGCCCTTCGACCGCACCACGATCCTCAAAAAATCTGGACATAGTGCTATGTGGCTGGGAGGCATCGAGGGGGGAACCCGTCAGGACCGCAAATAAGGGCCGCCCATTTGGCAAATCAATCGCGACGGCTTCACCCCTAACTGTCCACGTCGGCGCCTTTTGTGCGAAGGGCCCCTCAATCCACGGCCTAGAGCGCGTTACCTCGCGTACCGCACTCGACGCTAACACCCCATCGGGCGTTTCGACTTCGACCGTCATTTCGTATTGGAAGGTCTCTCGCTCTCCGCAGGCTGCCGATAAGATGGCGAGCATCAATACCACTAACCCGCCCAGCGAAGCACGAAACGATGTCACAACATGTTCGACAAATGACTTAGATTGAATCAGTGGGAGTTGCCTTTCCATCCAAATCGCCCCTATATTTAGCGAGTACAATGACCCGCAGTCTCCTCCAGCAATTGTGCACTTCTGAACAAAGTATTCAACCCGTAAATCAATTGATGATGGTTAATTCACAGAATATTGATAGCTTTCGATTGAACCTACAGACGGGTTGCAGAAAACTTTAGCCTTTAATCCACCGAAAAGTGCAGGCGGTTCGAGCACTTGCTTTAACGCTATCACCCCAAATTTTAGCGTTCCCGTCCTGCTTCATCTAAAACCTTGTTAATTGGTGAGAGCAAATACTGGATGATGCGGCGTTTCCCGGTCTTGATTTCCGCCTAAACCGACATGCCCGCTTTCACCCCCAGAAACAGCCGTAATCGCTGACTTATCTCCGATCCAATAGCGGACGCTTCCAACGCAATAGGTGACGCCTAGCCCCGCGTGCGGTCCCATTCCTCAAATTCGTAAGCGATCGAACCTTCGACGAGGCGCTCCCAAATATCGCCGATGACATCGCCGGGCAGGCCGCGCGCTTCCGCTTCGGCAACAGCGGCGGCGATTACGCTCGCCTTGCGAGCTTCATCACGCACCACATCGCGGCTGGGCTTAATCCGGGCCGCCGCCCGCATATAGCCAAAGCGCCGCTCCAGCAGGGCCACCAACTCCCGGTCGGTCGCATCCACGCCTTCGCGCACTTCGGTCATGCTCGCGCATTCCTCAGGGGCTTTGGCCTCTGGAGCTTTGGCCTCGGGGGTCTTGGGCATCACTTACGATCTTTCAGATAATCGCGCCGAAAATCAGCGGCAAAGGCAGAAAATGTTCCGCCCGCAATGGCATCGCGCATCGCCTTCATCAAGCTTTGGTAAAAGGCAAGATTGTGCTCGGTCACCAGCATCGCGCCCAGGATCTCTCCTGATTTTTGCAAATGGTGCAAATAGGCCAGCGAATAGGTGCTACACGTCGGGCATTCGCAGCGCTCATCCAGCGGTCCGGTGTCCTCGGCAAAGCGCGCATTGCGCAGGTTAATCGCGCCGTTCCAGGTGAAAGCCTGACCATTGCGGCCAGAGCGGGTTGGCAGCACACAATCGAACATATCGATCCCGCGCTCCACCGCGCCGACCAGATCGTCTGGCTTGCCAACACCCATCAGGTATCGCGGTTTATCCTCCGGCAGCTGGCCCGGTGCATAATCGAGCACGCCGAACATCGCCTCTTGCCCCTCACCCACGGCCAGGCCGCCGACCGCATAGCCATCAAAGCCAATGTCAGTGAGCTTCTCAGCGCTGATCTTGCGCAGTTCCTCATCCAGAGCGCCCTGCTGAATTCCAAATAGGGCTGAGCGCGCCGCATGCTCGCCGCCACTATCAAACCCGTCGCGGCTGCGCTTGGCCCAGCGCATGGAAAGCTCCATGCTAGCGGCGATCTCATCACGTGGGCGATCCGCACGCGGGCATTCATCAAACGCCATCACGATGTCGCTGCCCAGCAGGCGCTGAATTTCCATCGAGCGCTCTGGGGTCAGCATGTGTTTGGAGCCATCGATATGGCTGCGAAACTCAACGCCTTCCTCGGTCAGCTTGCGCAGGTCAGACAGGCTCATCACCTGATAGCCACCGCTATCGGTCAGGATCGGGCGATCCCAGTTCATGAAACTGTGTAATCCGCCCAGTTTCGCCACCCGCTCCGCGCCCGGACGCAGCATCAGATGATAGGTGTTGCCAAGGATAATATCCGCGCCCAGCGCCCGCACGCTCTCTGGCTTCATTGCCTTCACGGTGGCCGCCGTGCCAACCGGCATGAACGCAGGCGTCGCGATGGTGCCGCGCTGCATCTCAATGCTGCCGGTTCGCGCCTTGCCATCGGTGGCAGCGATGCTGAATTTGAAACGCTCGGTCATAAGTCGCGCAGCGCCTAGCGCGTCACTCTCGCAAGCGCCAGCCAGTCTTGAAAATGAATGCGATAATTGCCGTGCAAATGACCAAAAAGCCGAGCGTCAGGCCCAGCGACAACTCAATCGGCACATCCGAGGTACCATAAAACGTCCAGCGCAGCCCGCTGACCAGAAAGGCGATAGGATTGGCCAATGCGACCGAATTCCACGGCTCTGGCAAATCATCGATCGAGTAAAATGTGCCCCCCAGGAACGTCAGCGGAGTGAGAATGAGCAGCGGGATAATCCCAAGCTTTTCAAAACCATCCGCCCAAATGCCGAGAATAAAGCCGAACAGAGAGAAACTCGCCGCGATCAGCATGATGTAGAGTGCGGTAAACAGCGGATATTTAATCTCGTAATCGACAAAGAAGGTCGCGGTGATGAGGATGATGCCTGCTAGCAATAGCCCCTTGGTCGCCGCCGCCCCGACAAATCCGATCAGCGTCTCTGCCACGCCCACCGGCGCAGAGAGCAGCTCGTAAATCGTGCCGGTAAATCGCGGCATGTAGATACCAAAACTCGAATTGCTGGTGGTTTCCCCCAGCAGGGTAAGCATCAGCAGTCCGGGAATGATGAAGGCCCCGTAAGCGACCCCGTCAACCGGCTCCATCCGTGCGCCGATGACCGTGCCGAACACGATGAAATAGAGCGATGTGGTGAGCACGGGCGAGAGGATCGACTGGAATGCCGTGCGCAACGCCCGCATCAATTCGCGAGTGTAGATCGACCAAGCACCGCGCGCGTTGAAACCAAAACTCATTGCGCGGCCTCCTGCTGATCGGAGAGGAGCGAGACAAAGATATCCTCCAGCGAGCTTTCACGGATGTCGATACCAGTGAAGTCAATTCCCGCCGCGATCAGCGCCTTGGTTAGCTCGGCGACCTGTTGGCGGCCCTTGCCTGTCCCATCTCCGCCGCGAAAGCACAGCTCGCGGCCATTCGCGCTCAACTCCAATGGTAACGCCGAAATACTCTGCGGCAATTCAGACAACGGCTCAGCCAATTGCAGCACCGCCTCCGTCCGCCCAAGCCGCTTCATCATTGAGGCTTTGTCATCCACCATCAGGATTTTGCCGCCGCGAATGATCCCGACGCGGTCAGCCATTTCCTCCGCCTCTTCGATGTAATGAGTGGTGAGGATAACCGTTGTCCCGCGTTCTCGCAGAGCGCTAATCTGCTGCCACATGTCTTTGCGCAGCTCGACATCAACCCCAGCGGTGGGTTCATCAAGGAACAACAGCTCTGGCTCATGCGCCAGCGCTTTCGCGATCAGAACGCGGCGCTTCATCCCGCCCGAAAGCTCACGGATTTGCGCACTTCGCTTTTCATAGAGGCTGAGCGAGCGCAGAATTTCGTGGATGCGCGCTTTGTCCGGCGGATGGCCAAACAAGCCGCGTGAATAGCTGACCGCCCGCTCAACGGTCTCGAACATATCCGTGCTAAGCTCTTGCGGAACCAGGCCAATGCGCGCTCGCGCAGCTCGCCATTCGCGCGACAGATCATGACCGAATGCGGTGATCACCCCGCCGCTTGGCCGCACCAATCCACAAACCGCGCCGATCAGCGTCGTCTTGCCCGCCCCGTTTGGCCCTAGCAGAGCAAAAATCTCGCCCTTGCGGATCTCCAGATCAACATCATCCAGCGCCTTTACGCCGCCAGAATACACCTTGGTCAGGCCTGCGATGGAAAGAATGGGTTCATGCATAGCCATTGGTTACGGCAGCAGCAGGGACGAGTCACCATAAGAGTAGAACCGGTATTTGTTTTCAATCGCATGGGCATAGACCGCCATCATACGGTCCCGGCCCATTAGCGCGCTGACCAGCATCATCAGCGTCGATTTCGGCAGGTGAAAATTGGTCATCAGCCCATCGACCGCGCGAAATTGATACCCCGGCGTGATGAAGATGTCGGTATCGCCCGCAAAGGCCTCGATCTGGCCATCCACCCGCGCCGCGCTTTCGAGCAACCGCAGAGAGGTGGTGCCAACCGCGATCAACCGCCCGCCAGCCGCGCGGGCGGCGTTCAGGCGCTCGGCAACATCGGCCTCTATCCGGCCAAATTCGCTGTGCATTTGATGATCGTCGGTGTCGTCAGCCTTCACTGGCAGAAATGTGCCCGCGCCCACATGCAAGGTCAGCGTCTCTCGCCCGATCCCCGCCGCATCAATCGCATCGACGAGCTCAGGCGTGAAATGCAGCGAAGCCGTGGGCGCAGCAACTGCGCCATCCTCGGTGGCAAACATGGTTTGATAGTCCTTGAGGTCAGCCTCATCGATCCCGCGTTTACCCGCGATATAAGGCGGCAGAGGCATCCGCCCCGCCCGCTCCAGCAGCACTTCAACCGGTTCCTCGCCTTCGAACATCAAAGTGATGCTGCCATCAGCATGGCGAGCCTCCGCAATGGCGGTCACTCCGCCGCCAAATACCAGTTGATCGCCCTCTTTCACGCGTTTCGCGTTGCGGATGAAGGCCTGCCAACGGCGCAGATCGATCCTTTTGTGCAGCGTCGCACCGATCTTGGCTTCACCGCCCGCGCGTCGCCCCTCTAGCTGAGCCGGGATCACGCGCGTATCGTTGAAGACCAGCACATCGCCCGCCTTAAGCAGGCTGGGCAGATCGCGAACGCCTTTATCGGCAAACGGCTCATCCCCGCGCGCTACAAGCATGCGCGCAGCATCGCGCGGGCGCACCGGGCGCAGCGCAATCAGATCTTGCGGAAGGTCGAAATCAAACAGGTCAACGCGCATGCGCGCGGCCTTAGCTGCGCCTGCCCGCTGCGGAAAGCAAAACCGGGATCAGATTCTTAACTGATCGGCGCGCTTAGAGCGTCCGCAGTGATCTCTTCTTCCACCGCTGGTGCTGGCAATGCCGGCTTCGGCTTGTTGTCGCTGGCCAGCGAGGCCTGAAGAATGCGGGTTGGCTCGGTTGGCGGCTCGCCCCGATTGATCGCATCGACGCCGGCCATATTGCTGATCACGCGACCTAGGTTGGTGTAGCGCTTATCCAGGCTGAAACGCGGGTAGAATACGATGAAGAACTGGCTGTTCGCGCTGTCTTCTGAGGTAGCTCGGGCCATTGCCAGGCTGCCGCGGACATGCGGCATCGGGTTAAATTCTGCCTTGAGATCAGGCAATTCAGAGCCGCCCTGACCGGTGCCCGTTGGATCCCCGCCTTGAGCCATAAAGCCCTCAATCACGCGGTGAAAAATGATCCCGTCGTAAAATCCTTGACGGGTCAGCGTTTTGACCCGCTCAACATGGTTCGGCGCCCAATCCGGCTTCAACCGGATTGCCACGCGTTCGCCGTTCGACAGATCGAGCACCCAGACATTATCGGGATCCTCATTCATATCAAAACTCACGGGCCCAAAGACCCGGCGTTCTGCCGCTGGCGCTTCGGCTTCTGCTGCTGGCGCTTCACCTTCTGCGGCTGGTGCCTCACCTTCGGGTTCTGCGTCTTGCGCAGAAGCAGCGTGAGGCGCACAAAACAGCGCAAGCGAAGCGGAAGCGCAGAGTATTTTACGAAAGATCATGAAGGTCGTTTTTCCGGGCAATTGTGTGTTCTGGACGCTGTTTAACCACGCGCGCCTGACACTTCAATGAATGAGTGACACGCCATCGACAGCTAAGCGCAGGCCCGGGACAGCGCGATTGGCCTAATAATCGCCCTTCAGGCCGATTTCTTTGACCCGCGCATTGACCTCATCACACACTTTTTTACTGACAAAAGGCGTTATATCACCGCCATATAGCGCAATTTCTTTGACCAATTTCGAGGCAATGGGTTGGAGCGATACATCGGCCATCAGGAACACGGTCTCAATATCGTCATCAAGTTGCTGGTTCATGCCCGCCATCTGATATTCGTATTCAAAGTCCGCCACCGCGCGCAATCCGCGGATGATTACACTTGCGCCCTGCTTTTGCGCGAATTTGACGAGTAGCGCGTTGAAACCCACCACTTCGACATTGCTCACGCCCATATTCGCAACTTCACGCTCGACCATGGCAAAGCGCTCCTCGGTCGAGAACATAGGGTTCTTAGACGGATTGGTGGTGACCCCAATGATGAGCTTGTCGACCAGTTTCGCCCCGCGCCGAATAATATCGGCATGGCCCAAAGTGATCGGGTCAAAGGTCCCGGGATAAATTCCGATGCGTTCGCTCATAACTATCTATCCCTTTCAACGGCCGAGCAAGCTGGTTCGTAAGTCAGCCAATTTGGCCGCTGCCAAAATAGACCGTCTTTTCCCTGAAGCACAATTCACGGGTAGCTGTTCTACCATCGCGGCGGTAGCAATTCTCATCAAGTAGAGACGGGAAAAAAGAGTCCTCGCCGCGAACTCTAGCTAATAGATCAGACCTGCATCCATCTGACATAACCATCTCAGACCCACCGTCATATGGCAGGTCATCATATGGCTCGATGACTTCGACAACTCGCAAGTCTTCACAAATGAAGCCGGGAAAAAAGACATTCAGAGCCTCTATGCGAGCCTCCGAATTTCCGAGAGCATCTCGATGAGACTGATCAGACCAATGCTGAAGGCCTATCAACCCAACTAAACCAAGAGTGATCATGGCGCATGCAATCACCTTGCCGCTAACGGCGCCAGTAATCATCGATCCCTCTCAACCACAAAGCGCGCTAGCGCCCGCAGCGTCTCTGCCTCTTCGCCATAGCTCGCGAGATGACCAATCGCCTGATCGACCAGCGCGCTGGCCTGTTCACGGGCCTTCTCCGCGCCCATCAAGGTAACGAAGGTCTGCTTACCTTGGCTTTCATCCTTGCGCAGCGCCTTGCCCGCCTTTGCCTCATCCCCGCTCACATCGAGCAGATCGTCGGCAATCTGAAATGCCAAGCCAATATCGCGTGAGTACGCCCGCAAATGCGCGCGCCCTTCCGGGGCAACCTTGCCCATAATCGCTCCCATCTCAACCGAAGCGGCCAGCAAAGCGCCAGTTTTAAGCTGCTGCAGCCGGGTGATGGAGTGAAGGTCGTATTCGATCCCTTCATCATCCGCGACCATATCCATCATCTGACCGCCCGCCATGCCTTTCATCCCGCTGGCTGTGCCCAGCGTCATCATCAACTCGCTGCAGGTAAAGGGATCCGTGCTAGTGTCTTGATCGGCCAGAATTTCAAACGCCAGCGCGTGCAAAGCGTCGCCCGCGAGCACCGCGGTCGCCTCGTCAAACACCTTGTGCACAGTCGGCTTGCCATGGCGCAGATCATCATCGTCCATGCAGGGTAGATCATCATGGATCAGCGAATAGACATGAATCGCCTCGACCGCGCAGGCTGCGCGCAGGGCCGCCGTGCGATCAACGCCGAACAATTCCGCTGTGCTAACCAATAACAGCGGGCGGACACGCTTTCCGCCACCAATTGCGGCGTATCGCATCGCCTCGACCAGCCGGGCGCGCGTATCCTGGGGCACAGGCAAAAACGCATCGAAAACAGAGTCGATCTCGCCTTGAACACGCTTTAGCTGATCGGCCAGCAAGCTTGCTTTATCCCCCACGCGTCGCGGCTCCTATTGCTGCGCGTCGAGCGGCTCTGTGCCGGCGGCGGCGCCATCACGGTTGGTCACGATCTTCTCGATCCGCGCGCTCGCCGCATCAAGCCGCTTTTGGCATGCCTCGCGCAGCTTCTCACCGCGCTCATACAGGGCGATGGATTCGTCGAGCGGAACATCGCCGCGCTCCAATTGCTGGACAATGGTTTCCAGCGCGCTGAGCGCCTGTTCAAAGCTCATTTCGGAAAGTTCGGGCGCGTTTTCGATGATCTGTCCCTCGTTAGACCACAAATTTACTAGAAAGCGGGTTTTGATCCCGGCTCACGAAGCGCGGAGCATTGACCCGCGCGGCGCGCCCGGTCAAGGCTGCGCATGAAACGGGGAAATGCAAATGAAGTGGTTCATTGCCTACATCACGGCGGCGCTCGCATTTGGCGTGCTGGATGCGATGTGGCTGAATTGGGCGGGAGCGAACCTTTATCAGCCCAACATTGGCGAGTTGATGGCCGACAGCATCAATGCCGGCGCGGCGGCCACGTTCTACTTCCTCTATGTCGCAGGCATGGTTTGGTTTGGCGTAAAGCCAGCGCTTGAAAGCGGCAAAGTAGCGAGTGCTACACTCAATGGCGCGCTGCTGGGTGCACTATGCTATGCCACCTTTGATCTTACCAGCCAGGCGGTGTTCAAGGTGTGGGCAACGCATGTCACAGTGCTGGATATAATCTGGGGCGCGTTTGCAACCGGCACGGCTAGCTCTATAGCGGCATTCGTCACGTTGAAATTCACGCAGAAATCCGCGCGGTAAAATCGGGATAAGGGGCACCCATGTTTATCGGTCACTTCGCGCCGGCACTTGCCGCCGCAGCCATCTCACCGCGCTCTCCGCGGCTGGGCACTTTGTTTGTCGCGGCGCAATTGGTCGATTGGGGCTTTTTCGCACTTGCCATAGTGGGCGTTGAAAAAATGCGGGTCGATCCGGACGCGACGGTGATGGTGCCGTTTGACCTTTATCACATGCCCTTCACGCATTCCTTATTAGGCACGGCGATATGGGCGGCGGTGTTCGCGATTATCGTGATGATTTGGCAGCGCAATTTCTTTGGCGGGGTCCTCGCCGCCTTTGTCGTCCTGTCGCACTGGGCGCTCGATTGGCTGACCCATGCACCGGATATGACCATCGCAGGCGGGCCAAAGGCATATGGCCTAGGCCTGTGGAATTACCCACAGATCGCGATGCCGCTGGAGCTGCTGATCACCATTGGCGCGTTCATGATCTATGTGAAGCGCACGCGCGGCCCGATTGGCCCGCCGCTGATCTTGCTGGGTGTGCTACTGCTGATGCAGGTGATCAATTGGTTCGGTCCTGTCCCGACAGAGGCGAACATCGTACTCTATGCCCAGGCGCTGATCGCCTTTGCCGTTACCACGGTTCTGGCGTGGTGGGTCGGGCATAACCGCTGGCACATTCGGCGTGGAGGCTTGGCGGCCCCAAGCGAGTGAATTAAAGGGCCGTGCATGAGCGATTCATCACCAGCCAGCGCGCCCAAAATCACACCCGAAATTGTCGAGCAGCATGGCTTCTCGCCTGAGGAATACGAACAGGTCCTGAAAAGCCTGGGCCGCGTGCCCAATATGGTGGAGCTGGGCATCTTTTCCGTGATGTGGTCGGAGCATTGCTCTTACAAGAGCTCGCGCTTCCATTTGAAGAAACTGCCGACCGAAGCTCCTTGGGTGATTTGCGGCCCGGGTGAGAATGCGGGCGTGATCGACATTGGTGATGGCCAGGCGGCGATCTTCAAGATGGAGAGTCACAACCACCCATCCTATATCGAGCCATATCAAGGCGCGGCAACCGGCGTTGGCGGGATCCTGCGCGATGTCTTCACCATGGGCGCGCGTCCGGTGGCGAACGCCAATGCGCTGCGCTTTGGCCGGCCAGAGCACCCCAAGATGCAGCATCTGGTAAAGGGCGTGGTCGCGGGCATTGGCGGATATGGCAATTGCGTCGGCGTGCCGACCGTGTGCGGCGAGACCAATTTTCACCCGGCCTATGACGGCAATATTCTGGTCAATGCGATGACCGTGGGCGTCGCGGATACGGATAAGATTTTCTATTCCGCCGCAACCGGCGTCGGCAATCCCATCGTCTATGTCGGGTCAAAGACCGGGCGCGATGGCATCCACGGCGCGACCATGGCCAGCGCCGATTTTGAGGAAGACGCAGAGGCCAAGCGCCCCACCGTGCAGGTTGGCGATCCGTTCACGGAAAAGCTGCTGATTGAGGCGTGTCTGGAACTGATGGCGACCGACGCCATCGTCGCCATTCAGGATATGGGGGCCGCGGGCCTCACCTCCTCCAGCGTGGAAATGGCAACCAATGGCAAGGCGGGCATCCGCCTCAACATGGATATGGTCCCGTGCCGCGAAGAGGGCATGACCCCTTACGAAATGATGCTGAGCGAGAGTCAGGAGCGGATGCTCATGGTGCTGAAGCCCGGCAAAGAGGCGATGGCGGCCGAAATCTTCAAGAAATGGGAGCTCGATTTTGCCGTGATCGGCGAAGTGACCGACACCCGCCATATGGTGTTGGAATGGGGCGGTGAAGTGGTTTGCGACATTCCGCTAGGGCCGCTGGCCGCCGACGCGCCGGAATATGAGCGGCCGTACCTCTCGAAAGAGGAATACAAGGCCTGGGCCAAGATCAAGCCGCTGGATGATGTGCCGGAAAGCACGGATATCGGCGCTGACCTGCTCAAACTCATGGCCAGCCCGGCCCTCGCCAGCCGCCGTTGGATTTCGGAACAATATGACAGCCAGGTGATGGGTGATACGCTGCAAACGGGCGGCGATGCGGGCGTTGTGCGCGTGCACGGCACGCAGAAAGCGCTGGCGCTGACCACCGATTGCACCCCGCGCTATGTCTATGCCGACCCGTATGAAGGCGGCAAACAAGCGATTGCGGAGGCGTATCGCAACCTATGCGCCGTCGGCGCGCGCCCGCTGGCCGTGACCAATTGCCTGAACTTCGCCAACCCGCAGCGGCCCGAGATCATGGCGCAATTCGTCCACGCTCTGGAGGGCATGGGCGACGCCTGCCGTGCGCTCGACTTCCCAATCGTGAGCGGCAACGTCTCGCTCTATAACGAAAGCAAAGCGACCGGTGGCGGCAGCGCGATCCTCCCCACCCCAGCCATCGGCGGAGTCGGCATTATCGATGATTATTCGAAGATGATGACGATGGGGTTCAAGAATGAGGGTGATTTCCTCCTTCTAGTGGGAAGTACCATAGGTACTTTGGGGCAATCACTCTGGGCGAACGAAATCTTGATGCAAAGTGGAGGAACTCCGCCCGAAGTAGACCTATCACGCGAACGAGAAACAGCTGATCTTGTCAGAACTCTAATAGGAAAAGGCCTAGCGAATGCTGTTCATGACGTGTCGGACGGTGGTTGGTTAGTCGCGGCTGCTGAGATGGCAATGGCTAGCAACCTCGGTGTGTATTTGGAAAACGACTGCTCGCTTCGCCCTGACTTTCTTTTTGGAGAGTCTCAAGGTTGTTACCTCATCTGCGTTTCAGACAAAGATGGCCAAGAGGCAGTCGACACGATCGAAAGTGCCGGCATCGATATGGCTGGCCTCGGCCGCGTTGAAGGTAAGTCAATCCATATCCCTGCTGACCAAATGCACAACGAAGTGAACGTCCCCCTCGCCGACCTCCGCGAAGCCCATGCCAGCTTCTTCCGGGACTGGATGGAGGGGTGACGGCCCCACTCGTCATTGCGAGCCTTGCGCGAGCAAGGCGCGGCAATCCATCTCTCTTCCGTCGCAATCTGGATCGCCGCGTCGGCCAATTGGCCTCCTCGCGATGACGATTACACGAATGGATGGAGGGGTGAACGAACCCAATCCCCCGTCATGCTGAACCTGGTTCAGCCTCCATCGCAAGCGCACTCTTCGCAAACTTGCCGGTGGGGATGGACCCCGGATCAAGTCCGGGGTGACGCCGAGGGATTGGATGGAGAGGTGACTTTCAAAGCCGTTCGCCCTGAGCTTGTCGAAGGGCTGTCTTTCCCTCGCCCCTTCGCGAATAAGAAAATTCAAGGCTTCGACAGGCTCAGCCTGATCGGAAACTAGTTGGACCTCCTCCAACCCATACTCCACTACGGTGGTCATTGGCTCGTCCCGTTTGCAATCGGCTGGCTGATCTGGCGCGAGAATTGGTTGCGCGCAGGGTTAGTGATCGCCAGCGCGAACCTGATCGATCTCGATCACCTGCTGGCCGATCCGATCTTTGATCCGAACCGCTGCAGCATTGGTTTTCACTATCTGCACGGCTGGGTCGGCGCGGGGCTTTATGCGGTGATGGTTGCTTTGCCCAAAGCGCCGTGGTGGGTTCGCGCGCTCGGCATTGGCGCCTTGTGGCACCTCGCGGTCGACTATGGCGATTGTATGATGCAAATGTGGTGACATGACAGGGGGAAACAGCCAACCGGTTAGCAAATCCACCTTGGGATTTGTCGCCTTCATCGTGTTTGTCGACATGATGGGTATCGGCTTGATTGTGCCTGTCATGCCCGCCCTACTTGAAAGCATGACGGGGCAGAGCGAAGACCAGACGGCGAGCATCGGCGGCTGGCTGCTGTTTGCTTATGCACTGATGCAATTCCTGTTTGCGCCGGTGATCGGCGGGCTGTCCGACCAATATGGTCGCCGTCCTATCCTGCTTGTCACACTGTTCCTGCTTGGGATCGATTACATCATCATGGCTCTTGCCCCGGACCTGTGGTGGCTGTTCATCGGCCGGATCATATCAGGGATCATGGGGGCAAGCTGGGCCGCGGCGAATTCCTGCGTTGCCGATGTTGCGGGGCCAGAGGATCGCGGAAGGCTGTTCGGCATTCTTGGCGGCGCCGGTGCATTCGGCTTTGTCGTCGGTCCTGCAATTGGCGGGGTTTTGGGTGAATATTCGGTAAGAGCGCCTTTCGTCGCCTCAGCCATTCTAGCAATTGGCGGCGCTGTGTTCGGCTTTTTCATGCTGCGCGAAACTTTACCCGCTGATCGCCGCCGCACCTTTTCATTCGCCCGTGCCAATCCGATGGGCACGATCATTCAAATGGCGCAGACGCCAATCGTCTTGGGCTTTTTGGGCGTCATCTTTCTGCTGCAAATGGCTGCGCAAGCAACCATGGCGGTATGGTCATATTACGTGCGTTTCCGGTTCGAATGGAGTGAGCTTGACATCGGACTTGGGGCAACGCTCTATGGTGTGCTGCTGGTCATCAGTCAGGCGGGCCTTACTGGCGTAATGATCAAACGGTTTGGCGCAAAACGCACGGCCGTCGTGGGCTTGCTGATCGGTCTACCATCTTATCTGATATCCGCTTTTGCGGTTGGTAGCTGGATGATTATCTTGGCAATCATTGTCGGCACAGTCGCAGGCGTAACCTTCCCCGCGATGCAGCAGATGATGAGCGAACGGATTTCAGAAGACGCGCAAGGTGAATTGCAGGGTGCAGTCGCCAGCACCATGAGCATCACCAGCATCATCGGACCAGTGATTATGACAGCGACTTTTGGCTATTTCGCCGATGATAAGGGGCTGTTCTTTCCCGGAGCGCCGTTCCTGCTCGCAGCAATCCTGGGCTATGCCTCACTCGCTGTGTTGTATCGGGTGATTTCTCGCATCGATGATTAGGCTGCTTGAACCTCCGACAGGTCGAGATTCTGTTTAGCGAAACCTTCCGCATCAAGCTGAGCCAGGCATTGGCGATAGATCACCGGCTCTCCAATGCTGAGCATTGTGCGGACCGTATCAATGTCTTCGCGCATCACCGCCTCAACATCCATATGCGCCAAAGTGGCGGCGGCTTTACCCAGATCGCGCCCTTCGCGGATCGCATCGTAGAGCGGTGCCTTCGTGCCGGTCACCTTCTTGATCTGCCGCGCGGCGGCATAGGCAATGAATTTCACGCCGAGATTGTGGTTCTGCTCATAGCTGAAACCGAGCAGCGCCGCCTCGCCCAGGGCATCGCGGCCATAGCCCGTAAGGATGTGGAACAGATCATGTGTATCGCGCAGGCGGCACAGATACCATTCAACCTGATCCTCCGGGCGTTCCTCACGCGGTCGCCAGCCATAGCTTTCCTCAACCAGACCATTCGCGGTCAGGCCCTCGCGCTTCATAAAGCGGATGTAATGCTGCGCGACGGTGTTCGGTTCGCAATCGTCCCAGCGGCTGTGATCATCGAGCATGTCAGCAACCGGCAGAATGCTCTCGCGCCGCATAAAATTGCGCGCGTTGGGTGATTTGAGGAATTCCTCTGCCTGAGCCTGGACCTTGCGGCCTTTCAACGCCTCAATGATATGGAAAACCTGCTTCGTGTCTTCCTTATCTGCCACCAGTTTGCGAAAATGGCGCAAGGCCGCAATCGGGCGGAACCCGGTAACATCGCGGTCCGGGTGCAGCAGTGGAAGGTCGAGCCAGTTCATGTGTTTGCTCCGCTTTTTTCGAGTCGCACACAGCTTATGACAAATAGGTTCACAAAATGCAACCTACATTGATGTTAGTAGTGCGTGCACTCGCCTCTTTCCTTTGCCGAGCCAACGCGCAATAGGTTGGGCATGAAAGACCACGAAACCGTTCCCTATCACCTGCCCGCCCTGCCCGCTGAGGAGGCGATTGCCCGCGCGCAGAGCCTTCGCGATCGGCTGAAAGAGCGCCGATCCTGCCGCTATTTTTCCGATCAGCCGGTGCCGCGTGAAGTGATCGAGGCCGCGATTGAGGCTGCTGGCACGGCGCCCAATGGCGCCAATCATCAGCCGTGGCATTTCGCCGTCGTAACCTCGCCAGAGAAGAAGCGCGCGATCCGCCTCGCAGCGGAGGAAGAGGAAAAGCGGTTTTACGGCGAGGATGGCGACAAACCCAAGGCGAGCGATGAATGGCTGGATGCTTTGAGCGACCTTGGCACCGATGCTGACAAGCCGTTTCTGGAAACCGCACCCTATTTGATCGTCGTGTTTGCTCAGCGCAAAGGCGGGATCGAGGAGGATGGCAAAACGCAGAATTACTACGTCAATGAAAGCGTCGGGATCGCCTGCGGAATGTTGATCGCGGCGCTGCATGAGGGCGGCTGTTCGACCCTGACGCATACGCCATCACCCATGGGCTTCCTGCGCGAGGCGTGTGAGCGGCCCGAATGGGAAAAGCCGCTGATGATTGTGGTGGCCGGCCGGCCCAGCGCGGATGCAACCGTGCCAGCTCATGCGCTGAAGAAAAAGCCGCTGAGCCAGATCGCTAGCTGGCTATAGCGGTGGCTAGGATGCAAGCTGAATGACGATGTCCAAGAGCTACCCCATATGGCTGGCCATTACCCTCGCGGTGGGAGCGATGGCGGCTGGGTTTGCGGTGGGTGACGGCGCGGAAGAGCAATGGTCCGCCGCAACGCGCTTCACCGCCAGGGTCGGGTTTCCTCTGCTGATTCTCGCCTATATTGCGCGCCCACTTGTGCAGCTGACAAAAGCCCCATGGGCCAAGCAGCTGCTTAGGCAGCGTAAGTATATCGGCTTGGGTTTCGCGCTCACGCACACGGTGCATTTGGTGGCAATTGTGATGCTTTACCGGACCTTGGGTGAGTTGCCGGAGCTGATAGCCGTACTTGGAGGCGGCTTCGCCTACGTCTTGCTGTTCGCCATGGCGATTACGTCCAACCAACAAGCGATGAAGCTGCTCGGCAAGCGTTGGAAGCAATTGCATTGGGCCGGGATCCACTATCTGTGGTTTATATTCCTACAGAGCTACGCCGGTCGGATCACTCAGCCCGAAACCGCATTAGAGGGAGTGTTGTTCACCGCGGTCGCTTTGGCCGCAGCGGGCATTCGATTTGCCGCATGGCGCCGCAATTCGAAAGCGCAGTCGTCAGCTTAAGCGGCGACCGCTTCCGGCGTGTTTTCGCTGGCGAGCATGTCGTAGGGATCAATCCCCTCTTCGCGCCAAATCCGGTGGCATTCACGGTAGACGCTAGGCTCTGGAATTTTGAGCATCGCGCGCGCCTCATGCAAATCCATCGCCAGCAGCTCGCGGATCGACTGCTCGATCAGCCTTGGTGCGCCCTTGCCCGTGCGCTGAGCCTGACGCGCAGCGCCTAGAACCGGAGCATTGCTACGCGCGAGCGACTTTTTGATGTTGAGCGCCCCGGCATAGCCGATCAGCAAGTGCCCGTGACTGGGGCTTTGACCATAGGTGAATAGCAATACGCACTGTTCGCCCAAGGCATCGCGGCCATAGCCGGTGAGCACGTGGAAGAGATCGTGCGTGTCGCGCGAACGATCGCCAAACCACTGAACGAGATCGTTATATTTCGGGCGCCCCAAAGCATCACTTTCAGCAACCAGACCCGCTGCGGTCAGCCCTTCACGCTCCATGAAATCGCAATAGGCATGGGCCACGCTGCCCTTTGGGGTTTTGCGCAGCTCCGCGTGATCATCGAGAATATCGGGCAGGTTTGGCTCGCTGGCGCGCAATTTCTCGCCCCAATCGCTCAGCATCAAAGAGCGAACGCGCGGCATGAAATTCTTCGATGGCAACGCTTCGAAAATCTTGAAGACCTCGCTCGTGTCTTCCTTGTCCCGCATCAAATTACGGAAATGCCCCACGGCCTTGGGCAATGAATATTTCGGCTGCGGACGGTCGGGGTGACGCAGGACGGTGCCGTCAGGGGCATATTCAAGAGCGGTGGTGATCATCAGTGCGGGCCTTATTGGGTTGCGGTATTCGTATGATACCGACGCTTACTTACATTAGTGTAAATAACGTAGTTTAAGTCCCAAAACAAGACCTAGGTTTGTAAAGACGTGTTACTCGCCCCGCATTGACCTCACCCTATCGCGCGCCCACCGGCCAGCAATCAGCCCTCAACCCACTCATCTTGTGGCACGCCGAGCAGGGTCAAAACGGCGGTCAGGTCTCCGTCATCAATTCGCCCATTCGCGGCGGCGCGCGCCTTTGGCTTCGCGCGGTAAGCAAAGCCATAGGTTGAGGCATGGATCATCGGAATGTCATTCGCCCCGTCGCCGGTAGCCAGGCTGAACGCGCCCTGCCCTGCCTTTGCGACCTCTTCGCGCAGCACCCGCGCTTTCGTCTCGGCATCGGTGACTGGCCCAGCGAGACGCCCGGTGAGCTTGCCCCCCTCCACCTCCAGCACATTGCCGACCACACGTTCGAAACCCAATTGCTCTGCCACCGCATCGGCGAAATGATGAAAGCCGCCGGTGACCAACACGGTGCGGCAATCCTGCTCCAGCAGGGTCGCGACCAATGTCGCCGCGCCCGGTGTGGGCGTGATCCGCTCCGCCAGGCACTGCGCAATTGCGCCCTCATCCAGCCCCGCAAGCAGTTTCACCCGTTCCCGCAGCGCGTCTTCAAAATCGAGTTCACCCTGCATTGCGCGCTCTGTAATCGCCGCGATTTGCGGCTTGATCCCGGCATAAGCCGCCAGCTCATCAATGCATTCCTGCCCAATCATGGTGGAATCCATGTCGGAGACGAACACGTCCGGCATCTCAAAGCCTTGATCGCTGATCAAGGAGGCCTCAGGCTTTAGCACCTCGTCGAGCACACGCGGCAGCAACGAGGGATCATTTTCCGATCCCCACTCCAATTCGTGCAGGTCATCATCCAGCTGAGTGAGCGAAAATTCTGCATCCGCTGCGGCCAGCCATTCCGGCCCCTCAACAAGACGTGTTTCAAGCTGCGCGTTGTCTGCTATCAGCCGTGCAATGAGCAAAAGTGATACTCCTGATTTGAATCCAGTCGCGCTCATTGCAGGGCCGACCGCCAGCGGCAAGAGCGCGGTTGCAATTGCCCTTGCAAAGGCGCTGGCCGAGGCGGGCAAGACCGGGATTGTGATCAATGCCGACAGCGCGCAGGTCTATGCCGATCTGCAAGTGCTATCCGCGCGTCCGAGCACCGAGGAGATGGAGGGCATCGAGCACCGCCTGTTTGGCACATGGGATGGATCGCGGGCCTGCTCCGCCGCCGATTGGGCCAGCAAAGCGCGCGTGGAAATCGCCGATTGCCATGAAAACGGCGCGGTCCCGATCCTGGTCGGCGGCACCGGCATGTATATGAACATCCTGCTGGAGGGCATTGCCCCGATCCCGGAAATCGACCCGGAAATCCGCCGCCATGTGCGCGCTCTGCCCACGCAAGGCGCCTACAGCGCATTGCAGATTGAAGACCCTGAGCGCGCCCTGATGCTGGCCCTCGGTGACAGCCAGCGGATCGCCCGCGCACTGGAGGTGGTGCGATCCACTGGCACTTCCCTTAGCGATTGGCACAATGCCAAAACCGGCGGCATTGCCGAGGATATCACGCTGCATCCGCTGGTGATGCTGCCTCAGCGCGAATGGCTCTATGATCGCTGCGATCGCCGCTTTGGCTTGATGCTGGAACATGGCGCGATTGAAGAGGTTGAGGCTCTGCTTAAGCGTAAGCTCGATCTGGGATTGCCTGTAATGCGGGCGATCGGCGTGCCGGAGATCTCCGATTATCTCCACGGCCACATCATGATCCCCGATGTGATCGCCGCAGGTGCGCAGGCGACCCGCAATTACGCAAAGCGGCAATATACGTGGTTCCGCAACCAATCATCGCAAGATTGGACTCGTTCCGAGTCTAAAAATGTTGATGTAGCCGATGTATTCGCATCATTATTACGTTATTAATCGTTGACGCGATAGATTATAACTCATAGCAGGCTCTCATCAGGCCCGACGCATTATCGCTGCGCCGGGCCTCATTTATTGATACAAGCTTGTGTCGAAACAAGCAAAGTGAAATCAGCCGCCGGCCCCAGGATGCAGACCGCGCCTGAGCCAAGCAAGACCGAGAAGGAAGCAATCGTGTCGGACCATCCCCACCCCGACAATCTCAAAGCCGATCAGCAATCAGGCGCAGCGATCCTAACGCAATGCCTGGTGGATCAGGGTGTTGAGTTCGTATTCGGCTATCCCGGCGGGGCTGTTCTGCCGATTTATGATGAGCTGTTTGGCGATGAACGCCTGCGCCATATCCTGGTCCGGCATGAGGCCGGCGCTGCACACGCGGCAGAGGGCTATGCTCGCGCCACTGGCAAGCCGGGCGTGGTTCTGGTCACCTCTGGCCCCGGCGCGACCAATGCCGTCACTGGGATTGCCGATGCCTATATGGATCTCGATCCCAATGGTCGTCATTACCGGCCAGGTTCCAACCGGCCTGATCGGCACCGATGCCTTTCAAGAGGCGGATACCGTCGGCATCACGCGCCACTGCACAAAGCATAATTATCTGGTCAAAGACCCGGCGGAGCTTCAGTCCGTTTTGGAAGAGGCATTTCGCATTGCAACGACTGGGCGGCCCGGCCCGGTTGTGGTCGACATCCCCAAGGATGTGCAGATCGCCGTGCCATCGCGCAGGATCACTGCAAAGCTGACCGCATCGCACCGCTATACCCCGCAAATGGCAGCGCCCGCAGAGCAGGTGATCGAAGCAGTTGAAATGATTGCGGCTGCCGAACGCCCCATTTTCTACACCGGAGGCGGAGTCATTAACTCCGGACCAGAGGCGACCCGCCTGCTACGTCAATTGCAGGACATCACCGGCGCGCCGGTCACCTCAACCCTGATGGGGCTTGGTGCGTTTCCTTCTGAGCATCCCGACTGGCTCGGCATGCTGGGGATGCACGGCACGTATGAAGCCAATCTGGCGATGAACAAAGCCGATGTTATGGTCTGCATCGGCGCGCGCTTTGATGACCGTGTCACTGGCAAACTTGATGCATTTTCGCCTGATTCCAAGAAGGTACACATCGATATTGATCGCAGCTCGATCAATAAAGTTGTCCCAGTTGAGCTGGGCATTGTTGGTGATTGTTCCACAGTGCTTGGTCAGATGATCGAGAGCTGGGGCGCGCGAAAACCGAAGGATCTTGGCGAATGGAAAGCGCGGATCGCCGGTTGGCGCGCGCGCGAATGCCTCGCCTATCCGGAAAAATCCGCCAAAGATCCCAGCGCCATCATGCCGCAAAGGGCGGTCGAGCGGCTGCATGCCCTCACCCACAAGCACGAGCCAATCATCACCACCGAGGTTGGCCAGCACCAGATGTGGGCGGCGCAATATTTCGGATTTGAACAGCCGAACAAATGGCTCACCAGTGGCGGGCTTGGCACCATGGGTTACGGCATGCCAGCGGCGATTGGCGCACAGCTTGGCTGTCCCGATGCACTCGTGATTGATATTGCGGGTGAAGCCAGCATTCAGATGAATATTCAAGAGCTTGGGACGGCGAGCCAATACCGCCTGCCGGTCAAGATCTTCATCCTCAACAATGAATATATGGGCATGGTCCGCCAGTGGCAGGAACTGACCTATGAAAGCCGTTATTCCAACAGCTATTCCGATAGCCTACCGGATTTTGTGAAGCTGGCCGAAGCCTATGGCTGGACCGGCATTCGCATTACCGAGGAAAACGAATTGGATGCAGGCATTGAAGCGATGCTGGCCACCGATGGCCCGGTGATCGTCGATTGCATGGTCGCCAAGGATGCAAACTGCCTGCCGATGATCCCATCAGGCGCGGCGCACACCGAAATGCTGCTGTATGGCGATGCGCATGAAGGCACCATGGACGACGAAGCGAAGGCGCTGGTCTAAGCGGGCCGCGAAGGAAACAGTCACATGAAAATTGCGCACGACAATGCCGAACGGCACGTCCTTACCGTTACGGTCGATAACGAGCCTGGTATTCTGGCCAAGATCACCGGACTGTTCACCGCGCGCGGCTACAACATCGACAGCCTGACCGTGGCCGATATTTCAGACGATCACGCGATCAGCCGGATCACGATCGTCACCAATGGCCCGCCGCAAGTGATCGATCAGATCGAGGCTCAGCTGGAGCGTTTGGTACCAGTGCACGGCGTCGTCGACCTCACCACAGCTGGCCCGCATGTTGAGCGCGAGCTGGCGCTCATCAAGGTCACCGGCACTGGCGAGGCGCGGGTTGAGGCCCTGCGCGTTGCCGATATCTTCCGTGCCAGCGTGGTCGACACCACCACCGAAAGTTTCGTATTCGAACTGACCGGTGCACCGGACAAAATTGACAGTTTCATCGCCCTGATGCGCGAACTCGGCCTGGTAGAGGTCGGCCGCTCAGGTATTGTGGGAATGCTACGCGGAGCCGAAGGCTCTTAAATATAGAATTGAAGACAAAGGGAAATCCATGAAAGTCTATTACGACGCCGACGCTGATCTTGATCTGATCCAGAACAAGAAGGTCGCGATCCTCGGCTATGGCAGCCAAGGCCATGCCCATGCGCAAAACCTGCGCGACAGCGGCGTTAAAGAAGTCGCCGTGGCACTGCGCGAAGGCTCCGCCACGCGGGCCAAGGCAGAGGCCGCTGGCTTTAAGGTGATGAACAACACCGAGGCGGCTGAATGGGCTGACCTCGTGATGGTGCTGGCGCCGGATGAGCATCAGGCCGCGATCTGGGCCGATGATATGGCGGGCCATATGAAGCCGGGCAGCGCGCTCGCCTTTGCGCACGGTCTCAACATTCACTTTGGCTTGATCGAGCCGCCGGCGGACATCGACGTGATCATGATCGCGCCAAAGGGCCCCGGCCACACCGTGCGCAGCGAATATGAGCGCGGCGGCGGCGTCCCGTGCCTGATCGCGGTCCACCAGGAAGGCACCAGCAGCGGCGGCAATGGCTATGCAAAATCGCTCGCCCTGTCCTATGCCAGCGCCATGGGCGGCGGCCGCAGCGGCGTGATCGAAACCAATTTCAAGGAAGAGTGCGAGACCGACCTGTTCGGCGAGCAGGCCGTCCTGTGCGGCGGGATCACTCACCTGATTCAGGCCGGTTTTGAGACCCTGACCGAGGCTGGATACGCCCCGGAAATGGCCTATTTCGAATGCCTGCACGAGACTAAGCTGATCGTCGATCTGCTGTACGAAGGCGGGATCGCCAACATGCGCTATTCGATCAGCAACACTGCGGAATATGGCGATATCAAAACCGGTCCGCGCATCATCACTGATGAGACCAAGGCTGAAATGAAGCGAGTGCTCGCGGACATTCAATCAGGTCGGTTTGTGAAAGACTTCGTGTTGGATAACCGCGCAGGCCAGCCAGAGCTGAAGGCCAGCCGCAAAGCAGCCGAAGCGCATCCGATCGAAAAGACCGGAGCGGAGCTGCGCGCAATGATGCCATGGATCAGCGCGAACAAGCTGGTCGATAAGTCTAAGAACTAAGCACAGCTTGGGGCTGCGCGGGAACGCGCGGCCCAGGCCATCTCACGCAGTTTCGAGCAAACGTTCAAGCGAAATCGGGGCCGTGCTGGTTATCTCAACCGCACGGTCTTCACCGTGGACTCTGCCGTGCATATCTGCCTCGCGCAGGACATCGTCACGGGTGTGCAGAACATCTGCGATGTCTTCGCGGGCCAGGCCCACCATCGCGGTCAGCCATTCATTCACCAATGGGTCGCCGTTGGGACCGCGCAGATCGAACTGATCCAGCATCGCGATCACAGCGTAGGCAGGGTATAGCCATTCGTCGGTGACCCAGCGATTGGTACCAAACCACTGAATCGGCAGCCCTTGGTTGGAAATGGCCAAGGCGGCAATATGCACCACATCAGCGCGCGGTTCATCGCGCGGAGCCAAAGGCGCGGCGATCAGCGGAACAGTGCCGCCGGGCATGGCTGACCGGTCAAAGAATAGATGAAAATGGCCATGTTCACCTTCGGCGCGTTCGCCAGGCGGGTGACAATGGTAGAAATAGCGGCTGCCCGCCGGACCATTGACAACATCGCCCTCGGGATAGTGTTCCCACAGCTCAGCCGTGCCATCCTCCGGCAATAGTCGGCTCATGAGCGGTTCGCCACCAGCGAACATCGCCTCTGTGCTGGCAAGCAGCATGTCAGCGTATTGAGTGCGCGATAGGCCGTCAGTCATGGTTATGGTCCAAATGGCGAGATGCCGCCCCCGCAGAGGGACGGCACCTCTCAAACGCAAATGTGACCGGGTGCGCTAGGAGGGTGCGTCCCCGGCCACACTATATGCACGCCTTAAGCTTTAGGCGCGCAAGGGTTGGCTGCGCAGGGGTTTGCTGCACAAGGATTAGCGGCGCACGGATTAGCGGCACATGGGTTCGCTGCGCATGGATTGGCAGCACATGGGTTCGCTGCGCACGGGTTAGCGGCACATGGATTTGCTGCGCATGGATTGGCCTTTTTAGCCTTCTTTGCTGCGCGGCAAGGGTTGGCCGAGCATGCGCTTTGCGTGCGAGGGCCGCATGGCGCATCAGCAAGCGCTGGTGCACCGGTCGATGCAACGGCGAGACCGCCTGCAACCATCAACATGCGGGCGAGGTTCTTTGAACTAGACATGGTAGAATATTCCTTTTGTCAGAGTATTTGATTGGTAGTCATAGTGCGAGTGGGAGATTGGTGGTCCTGATTGGCTCAATCGCCGAAACGCTTACCTTCAGGAATTTTGCTCCAAGCCGGATCAGACTTGGCAATAAAGCCAGCGATATCGCCGAGCCATGTTTGCTGAACGTCGCGGTTAAAGTTGAGGTACAGCTTGCCGCCTTCAACTTTGTACAGCGTTGGGTCACCTGGTGCGAGTGAACCGCGGCTCATCGCCCAAGCGCAGTGGCCACCATATTGCGGCGCATAGGCATCTGGATTTTCTTTAAATTTGTTTGCATTGGCTCGGCTGGAAAAGAGCCATTCTGCGCCGTCATGCTTAACTGAGAAACGGGCATCGCCCTTCACAGGAACGCCATTGCCTTGGAAATAGCTGACCGTGTCGTAACCGCTAACTGCGATGCTCTGACCTTCTACGCCAACAAATATGCCGCCATCAGCTTGGGCAGGAATTGCAAGTGCGAGCGGAGCGGCGAATGCTGCTGCGATTGCTAGATACTTAAACTTCATCGGGGTTCTCCAAAAATACTGTTTGTGCTGCGGCCACCAGACTCAGAGCCAGGGACAGGGAGGGTCAAAAAATTGAACCGTAGGGGGACCGGTTCGCTTTCTGGCATCTGATGTTTGGCCCAGTGGCCGCGCACATCATGGAGTTCGCAAGGTTTGGCCGTTTGGTTTCACTGCCCGCAAAAAAAATTGAAATTTTTCGAAATCCGCCCGTTCAACGGCCAAAGAATGTTGCGCATGAGCGCGCCGCAAAGCCCTGCTAGACAAAGAGAAGTTGAACCGTCACTGAGGGGGCAACAATGCGCATGCCAAAACCCCTCCATCTCGCCTATGCGGCATGCGGCATCGCCTGGGTCGTGGTTGTTTTCGGCACAGCGACCGATACATTCCGGGGGCCATATGCCGTTCGCGAGCCCACCGCGTCGCAAGAACAGCTAGACTCGCTGGCCAAATCCACCCTCGCCAATCTGCAACGCCGATCGTTCGAAGAAAAACGCGAGCTGTGCGGGCTGATGCTGGAAGATGAAGACGGGCAGCTGAGCGTGTCCGACATCTTTGAAGGCGACGCAGCAACCTGCAGTTTTCAATGGGTGTCCAATCCCGAGAAGTTCGCGGTCGCATCGTTCCACACCCATGGCAGCTACAATGATGAGTATGACAGCGAGGTGCCCTCCACCATTGATCTGGAAGGCGACATTGCTGACCGCATCGACGGCTATGTTTCGACGCCCGGCGGCCGGATGTGGCATATTGACTGGCAGGAAGAGGCGACCGAAATGATCTGCGGCGAAAGCTGCCTGCCCGCCGATCCGAACTATGTCCGCTGTGACGCGGCCCAACCGGCGGAAAGCTACACCGTGTGGGAGCTCAATCGGCGGCAGAGTTATGAGAGCTTTGATTGCTGATGCGGCTGTCTGATTGTCATAATATCGAGGATTTTCGAACGCTCGCGAAGGCACGTCTGCCCTTCCCCGTGTTCGATTACATTGATGGCGCCGCCGATGATGAGTTGACCAAGGCGCGCAACACCAGCGCCTATGACGCCTGCGATCTGGTGCCTGATGTGCTCGCCGGGGTGGAGACGATCGACACCAGCTGCACTTTGCTGGGCCGCAAATCGGCGCTGCCGCTGATGCTCTCCCCCACCGCCGTGCAGCGCGCCTTTCATTGGCAGGGGGAAACAGCAGTCGCGAAAGCGGCGGAGAAATTCGGCCTGTGGTTTGGCATCTCTAGCTTGGCGACGCGCAGCATTGAGGAAATCGCCGCGCTGACCAGCGGGCCCAAGCTGTTCCAGCTCTACGTCCATAAAGACAAAGGCCTGAACGCTAACATGATCCAGCGCTGTCAGGCCTCCGGCTTTGATGCGCTGGCGCTGACGGTGGACACAATCGTGTCCGGCAAGCGCGAGCGCTGCCTGCGCAGCGGCTTCACCACCCCACCCCGCTTCACCCCGGCCAGCATTTGGAGCTATGCAACGCGTCCGCGTTGGACGCTCGATTATCTGCTGCGCGAAAAGTTTGCGCTGCCCAATCTCGATACGCATGTGAGCGAGGGATCGAGCAAGGCGGTAAGCATTGCAGAATATTTCAACACCATGCTCGACACTTCGATGGATTGGGACACCGCGGCCAGCATCCGCAGCGATTGGGGCGGCAAATTCGTGCTGAAAGGCGTGATGAGCGCAGGCGACGCCCGACGTGCGGTTGAGATTGGGGCGGATGCGATCATGATCTCCAACCATGGCGGGCGGCAATTGGACGGCAGCCGCGCTCCGTTTGATCAATTGCGTGAGATCGTCGATGCGGTTGGCGGTGAGATTGAGATCATCTGCGATGGCGGCGTGCGGCGCGGAACCCACGCACTAAAAGCCGTTTGCACAGGTGCGAGCGCGGCATCTGGCGGGCGGCTGTATCTTTATGCATTGGCCGCCGCCGGGCAAGACGGGGTCGAGCGCGCTATCGGCATCCTTAAGGATGAAATTGAGCGCGGCATGCGCCTGATGGGTGTGACCAGCGTGGATCAGTTGACAGTGGATCGGCTACGCTGGAGGTAGCCGCGCATTGACCCCGTGATAACAGCCTGTCACGAAACCGAAACGTCCAAAGCGCCTGAGCACAGGCGAGAATATTTAAGATCAATAGGGCCGATCATGAGAAAGCTAAGGTTTGCAATTCTGACTGCATCCACGCTGGTGATTGCGGCGTGCGGTGGTGCAGCGCCGGATCAAGGCACCAGCCAAGCTGACGAGTTTGCCGCCCGGATTAAGGGACCGCCCACCCCTGCACCGGCGAGTGATGAAGCAGCGGGCGACCCGGAAGCTGATACGGCGACTGACGGCGAGAATGGCACAGCGCCCGCAAAGGAATCAATCCAGCCAAGCATCACCTATTCCGAACCCGTTAGCGGAACGACCGGGCCGTTTGTTCCGGGCACCGCCAGCGATCCCAATGCCTCCATTTGCGGAGCGCCTGCGGTCGCACCGTTTCTTGGACGAAACGCTGATGAAGCGACGCGCGCAGAGATTGTCGCAGCGGTCGGCTCTCAAAACGAGGTGCGCTTCGTGATTCCAGGTTCGACCTTTATCAATCCAGACCCAACCTCATCACGCCTCAATGTGATGATCGACAACACTGGTGTGATCCGCGACGCGCGGTGCGGCTGAGTGGGAGCGAGTATCTAGCAGAGATCGATCACGCAGCGACTGTAAGGGTGACCGTAGTTTCTCAGTCTGATTGATATATCCGAGCCAGCCCACACCCTCCACCCTTCCACCCGGATTGTGTCCCGGTAGGCTCCGGATGGAAGGGTGGAGGGTGTGGGCTGGCAAGGGCAGTGATGCATCAAACCACAAACACAAAACCCCGCCGGATCACTCCGACGGGGCTTCATAATGTTCGAGAATGTCTCGCTTAGTCGGTGAAGTGCTCATCCGCTGAGTGAGTTGGATAGTTCACATCGCCAGCTTCGATGAAACCTGGGATGTCCTTTTGCCAATTCTCTTGAACGCTCTCATTGAAGTTCAAGTAGAGCTTGCCATCAACGATTTCATAGACGTTGGGATTACCCGGTGCGAGAGCATCGTTCGCGCCGATCGCCCAGGCACAATAACCGCCGTATGCTGGTGCATATTTGGCTGGCTCTGCCTTAAACTTCTCAGCGTTTTCGGCGCTGGCGAAACGATAGTCATAACCATCGTAGCGCACAGTGAATTCCTCTGAGCCTTCGACAGGAACACCGTCGCCTTCAAAATAGCTAACCGTGTCATAACCACTCACAGCCAGAGTATCACCTTTGGCAGCGGTGTGGATTGGATTTGCTGCTTCACCGCCAAGATCGGCGAACAGGCCAGCATTCTCGGTTGCTTCAGCAACATCGGGGGTTTCAACTTCTTCCGCTGGCGCAGTGCATGCTGCGACAGTGGCCAATAAAGCAATTGCAAATAGTGATTTACGCATTGGGGAGTCTCCTATTGTGTGCCTTGACGACATGATGCCCCTGAGTTCGCCGGCATGCAACCTTCGGTTACATTCCCCACGAAAAATCCTTGGCACTTGCCATGCGCGCCATTCTGCGCGATGCAGTTATTCATGACGCGAACACGCACGCAGCTATTCCTACGACTTACGCGCCCTTGGGCGTGACCTGACGTATGCTCCCGGCCGGGCATGCGCAGCGCCCAAGGGAAGCAAACAAACCCGCCAAACAGTCGTAAAATTCACCTGCCAAATGGCACTTACAAGCACACGAAAGCCGCGCCATCATGCCTATGCTCAACCAGCCTTCGCGAAAATATCACCCCTTCCCCCAGATCAATCTGCCAGACCGGCAATGGCCGGCTCAGCAGATCATCTCCCCTCCGCGCTGGCTGTCGACCGATCTGCGCGATGGCAATCAGTCAATCATCGATCCGATGGATGCGGTGAAGAAGAACCGCTTCTTTGATCTTCTGATTGAGGTCGGGGTGAAAGAAATCGAGGTTGGCTTTCCCAGCGCAGGAGCGACCGAGTTCGACTTCATCTCAGGCCTCGTAAAGTCAGACCGCATCCCCGAAGACGTGCTCGTCCAGGTGCTGACGCAAAGCCGAGAGGATTTGATCCGCACCTCTTTTGAGAGTCTGGCTGGAGCACGCGGAGCAATCGTCCACCTCTACAACGCCGTTTCGCCCGCATGGCGCGATATCGTGTTCCGCATGTCGAAGGACGAAGTGCGCGAAATTGCCGTTGCCGGGGCCAAGGTAATGCGTGACGAGGCGGGCGCGCGGCCTGACACAGACTGGCATTTCCAATATTCGCCAGAGACGTTCTCTACCGCCGAATTGGATTTCAGCATTGAGGTGTGTGAGGCAGTGATGGGTGTGCTGGCGCCGACGCCGGACCATCCAATCATTCTCAACCTACCTGCCACGGTCGAGGCGGCAACGCCCAATATCTACGCCGACCAGATTGAGTATTTCTGTCGGAACCTGCCGAACCGCGATAGCGCGGTGATCAGCCTGCACACCCATAATGACCGCGGCACCGGTGTGGCCGCGGCGGAACTGGGACTGATGGCGGGCGCGGACCGCGTCGAAGGCTGCTTGTTCGGCAATGGTGAGCGCACAGGCAATTGCTGCCTCGTCACCGTAGCGCTCAACATGTACACGCAAGGGATCGACCCCGGCCTCGATTTTTCTGATATAGACCGCGTGATCGAGACAGTGGAATATTGCAACGATCTGCCCGTGCACGAACGCCATCCCTATGGCGGAGAGCTGGTCTTCACCGCCTTTTCCGGCAGCCATCAAGACGCAATCAAGAAAGGCTTCGAAGCGCGGGGCACCCAGAATGATGAAAGCTGGCGCGTCCCCTATCTGCCGATCGATCCCGCTGATCTTGGCCGCAATTACGAGGCCGTTATTCGGGTCAATTCGCAAAGCGGCAAAGGCGGATTCGCATGGGTGCTGGAACAAGATCAGGGCCTGAAGCTGCCTAAGAAAATGCAGGCTGATTTCAGCCGCCATGTCCAGAACATGGCTGATGAGCTGGGCCGTGAACTGAACGCAGCCGACATTTGGGAGGCGTTCAAAGCGACTTATCATGTCCAGACCGAGAATAAGCATTTTCAGCTGGTGCGTTATGAGGAAAGCCGCACCGGTGATGGCACGCGGGTCTTCGCCGGGACAATCACGGTCGCCGGACAAGAGCAAAGCGTCAGCGGGCGCGGCAACGGCCTGATTTCCAGCGTGCTAACCACACTGGAGGAGAATTTCGGCCTCGACCTCAAGGTGCTCGATTACACCGAACACGCACTTGGTTCTGGCCGCAATGCCCGCGCCGCTGCTTATCTGCAATGCGAGAGCGGCGGACGCACCATCTGGGGTGTTGGCATTGACGAAGACGTCTCAACCGCCAGTGTTCGCGCTGTGCTGAGCGCGGCGAATTCGGCCATCAAGTAAGGCAAGACTGGCGCGCGGGGGAACGCAATGTCGAAATGGAAGATCGTGATTGCGGGAGTGCTTACGGTCATCCTCCTGCCTGTCGCAGGCATTGGCATTGCGAGCCTTTTCGAACCATCGCTCAATCCTAAATTTGAGCGAAACCTCGTTGAAGCGGGACTGGAGGACATTCCAAAACTCATCGCGGCCGAGGCAGATCAGCTCGGCGTCACTGCGCTGAGCGTGACTGTGCTGGATGCAGGTGAAGAACCGCAAAGTCTCTATTTTGGGCGCGCCAAACAAGGCGGATTGATGCAGGTTGCCAGCCTTTCCAAGGCGGTCGCCGCTACCGTCATTCTAATCCTGGCTGAGCAACAAAGCGTCAGCCTGGATCAGGACATACGCGGGCAGATCACCTCTGTAGACATTGCCTCACTCGAAGGCGGCAACAGACCTGTTACTTTGCGCCAGTTGCTGTCCCACACAACCGGCGCATCACAATCGGGCTACCCCGGCTATCCCCGTAACAGCGCTCTGCTTAGCACTGCCGACGTCATAGATGCGCCCCCGCGAATTTTCGAATCTCAGCTCACATTTGACGGCAGTCCAGGCGAATTTCGCTACTCAGGCGGCGGCTACACCGTCGCCCAATTATGGGCGGAAGACACCACAGGCCAGAACTTCGAGACATTAGCCGACGAGCTGTTGCTCGGCCCACTCGGCATGACGCAAAGCACCTTCGCTCAGCGCACAATCGAGGCTGATATCGCGCCCCTGACTGTCGTTGGCGCGGATTCAGGATTTGCGCCTACCCAAGGCGTTTTCAGCGCCATCGAAAACAGCTGGCACATCTATCCGGAAAAAGCCGCGGCAGGTCTATGGTCCACCTCAGAGGACTACGCCCGTTTCGTCGCCGCCTTACTCGATGCAGCGGCCGGAGAAGAAAGCGCAATCCCCACAGAGATAGCCAAAGCAATGCTCACGCCGGAGGCCGAAACAGACTTCATGCCCGGCACACATTATGGCTTTGGCGTTATGCTGTCGCCGGATGGTAATGGCGGCATCGCGAATGTCTGGCACACTGGGGCGAATGCAGGTTATCGCACCCTCTTCATGACGCGCCCGGCTTCCCCGAAGAAGCCCCGCAGAGTGGTTGTTTCGCTTGGCAATACGGCCAATGCAGCTGATCTCAACCGCGCAATCGGCACCGCCTTGTTAGAGCGCTGATTTGAGCGCGGCCCCGCCTTCACGCCGCCTTTTGTTCAACGCACCCCGCACAGCATTGAGTGATAGGCTTTGCAAGAAGTCATCTGCGCCAGCTTGCAGGTTTGAGATTTGTGCTTTCAAATCACTGGTCAAACCGGTTGCGGCGGTCATCTCTTTGGCGATCCCGTCAACCAGCTCACGAATGCGCTGCACTGCTTCGCTGGATGAGCGCGCACTTAGTGATGTTTCATCAACGCTCGCTGCAATCTTTGTTACCGTTGTGCCTTGCAACGTCACTTCATTACAGACCGATTGAGTGACATCTCGTACGGCCCTAAATGTTTCGTGCATCGTCCGGTTTGCATTCAGCGCGCGGTCGCTGGCCTTTTCGATCCCGCCCAATCGCGAAACGATATCCTCGGTTGCTTTGGCGGTTTGTTCAGACAGGCCTTTGATCTCACTAGCGACGACTGAAAACCCGCGCCCCGCCTCGCCTGCCCTCGCCGCTTCAATCCGGGCGTTCAGCGCCAGAATGCTGGTTTGCGAGGTGATCGACTGAATCATCTGTGCAATCGATTGGATAGATGCGGTTTGCGAGGTTAGATCATCGACGGTCTCGTGGGTTTCCTCCGCAACTTGCGTGGCGGCTGCTAAGGATTGTGACGCGCGGGAAAGTTCGCAGGTCATATCATCCAAGGTCATACGCAAACCACCTGCTGTGTTGGCAGCATCGCCCATAGCCGCCGCAGATTCACTCGACGCAACCGAAACCTCATCCGCAAGAGCCCGCAAATCACGAATCAGATTGCTGGCTTGATCGGCCTTATGATTGCTCTCTTCGCTCTGCTCTGCCGCGCGCTCCACTGCGTCACTTACAGCCGCCCGAAACATTTCCGTTTGTTTGGCCACCCATTTGTAATGTTCATTCTCACGGCATTGCTGATTTTTGGTCAGCAGGATTTCAGCATCCATGGTGTGCAGGCGGCTCAATTCGGTGACCAGCAACATGCCTTCTTCGACGCTGTCAGCAGATTGGAAAACTGTGCGCAATTCAAACTGTTGTGAAACGCTGAGCGCGCCGAGATGCCCCGCAGGGTCAGTGCGTGAGGTATAGACCAGTTCGGCAATATCCTCGCGGCGGTTTATCCATGCTTCGTCATAAGGCGGGCGATATTTCACCAGCAAATGCCTGGTCACCTCCTCGATATACGCCTCGCGACCCTCGTCGTTTAGGGTCAGACCCATAACCTTCGCATATTGATCGACGTAGATTGCCGCAGTTTGCGACACCGCCGCACTCAAAATGTCGCTAAGTTGGTGGTAAACAGGTTTATCAGGATCATCGATTTCATACACCTGCAACCGCGCCAACCGCGCATTAACCGGGTCAATCTTGGTATGATACATCGCTATGGTCCTGGCTCGATTGCTGTCGGGCAGAGCCTTCGCAAGGTTTGATTAAAGGTGATCTTGGCAGGTCATACGCGGATTGACGTAAGGCAGCATTTCCTACCTTGGCACGGCGCGCTAAGCGTTCATTATGGCATGCGTGCGGACACAGCGGGTTAATCGGAAAAATCGATCAGATGGCGCCGCTGTGATCGATTGGTTTTTAAGCCTAAGACTGTGTTCCAGCTGTTCCAAACGTGCTTTGCGTGCGGCGAACGGAGTGGCTATGCCTAGGCTTAAGGGGCCAAGGCTCAAGGGAGAGACAATGCAATGAGTGAAGCGATACTTGAGCCTGAACTGCCGATCATCGATCCGCATCATCACCTGTGGGACCTTCGGCCGATGCTGCCGATGTTCCCGGAGCCCCGACATCGCTTCATCGAAACGCTGGTGGATGCGGCGTATTACACCTTCGATCAACTGCATGCGGACCTGCAAACGGGCCATAACGTCATCGGCACCGTCTTCATGGAATGCGGCGCGTTCTACAATGCGGCGCTGGGCGAAGACCTGAAGCCGGTCGGTGAGGTTGAGTTTGTGAACGGCGTTGCGGCGCAATCGGCCAGCGGGCTTTACGGTCCCCTGCGCGCCTGTGCGGGCATCATCGGCCATGCCAACATGCTGCTGGGCGAAGGCGCAGGCCCAGTGCTGGATGCTCTGATCGAGGCAGGCGGGACGCGGGCAAACAGCCGGTTCAAGGGCATCCGCCATCAGGGCGCTTGGGATGCGGATCCTGACGTGCTTGGCCCTCCATTCCATGCGCCGCCAGAGCTGTACCGTGATGCGACCTTCCGCGCAGGCTTTGCGGAGCTTGGGAAACGCGGACTGACCTTCGACGCCTGGATCCTGGAGCCGCAATTGCCCGATGTGATCGACCTTGCACACGCCTTCCCCGACCAACCGATCTGCCTTGACCATTGCGGCACACCGCTCGGCACTGCGAGTTACACTGGCAAGCTGGACGAACGCTTCGACATATGGCGGGCGGCCATCATCGAACTTGGCAGATGCCCCAATGTCATGGTGAAGCTGGGCGGCTTGGCGATGCACAATTGCGCAATGCCTGAACAAGGCCCCGCAGCGGGCATGGGATCGGAAGAGCTCGCCGCCATGTGGAAGCCCTATATCGAGACCTGCATTGAGGCCTTTGGACCGCAGCGTGCGATGTTCGAAAGCAACTATCCGGTTGATCGCTGGGGCGCGACCTACCCGGTTCTGTGGAACGCGTTCAAGCGGATCACAGCGGGCGCAAGTGCGGAAGAGAAAGCCGCGCTCTATGCCGGCAATGCAGCGCGCTTCTATGGCATTGAAGAGGTTCTAACCGCTTGATCGCATCACATTCCGTTACGGCAATGGGGGCTGGTCGCGACCCGACTGCGCTTGGCGCTCGACAGGGCGGGAACCGGCGCTATGGACTGAGCGTAGAAACGCAGACTAACTGTCTGAAACCACGACCGCATTGACGGAGAAATTGATGTCTCTTCCCGCTCCATTTGATCGCCTTCGCTTGCCGCTGATCGGCTCCCCCTTGTTCATCGTTTCTGGTCCCGAACTGGTGATCGCTCAGTGCAAGGCCGGGATCATCGGCAGCTTCCCTGCGCTCAATGCGCGCCCGCAGACGCTGCTCGACGAATGGCTGCACCAGATCACCGAAGAGCTGGCCAAGCACAACCGCGAGAACCCAGACCGGCCAGCCGCGCCGTTTGCCGTCAACCAGATCGTGCACAAGTCGAACGACCGCGTCATGGCCGACATGGCAACCTGCGAGAAATGGCAAGTGCCGCTGGTCATCACCTCGCTCGGCGCGCGGACAGAGATCTTCGATGCAGTGCGCAATTGGGGCGGCATCACCATGCACGATGTGATCAACAACCGCTTTGCCAAGAAGGCGATTGAAAAGGGCGCAGATGGCCTGATCCCGGTTGCCGCTGGCGCTGGCGGCCATGCTGGCACGCTCTCACCTTTCGCCTTGATGCAGGAAATCCGTGAGTGGTTTGACGGGCTGGTCGCTCTGTCGGGCTCGATCGCAAACGGCGCATCGATCCTGGCTGCCCAAGCTATGGGCGCAGACTTCGGCTATGCGGGTAGCGCCTTCATCGCGACCAAAGAAGCCAATGCTGACCAAGCCTATAAGGACGGCATCGTTGAGGGATCAGCGGACGGCATCGTCTATTCAAACCTGTTCACCGGCGTACATGGCAACTACCTGCGCAGCTCGATCGAGAACGCTGGGCTTGATCCTGACAACCTGCCGGAAAGTGACCCCTCCAAGATGAACTTCGGCAGCGGCGGCAACACCAAAGCCAAAGCTTGGAAAGACATCTGGGGCTCTGGACAAGGCGTCGGCGCGATCAAATCGGTCGATACAGTTGAGGACATGGTCAGCAAATTCGAAGCTGAGTATCACGCGGCGAAAGCGGCGCTGCTCACCAAGTCGGACTACACAAGCTGGGCCGACTGACGAGCTTGCTGAAAGGCCGCTCTGCTAGGTCGCCTTCCAGAGCTGCTCGGCCATCATATCGAGCTCTGTGAAATCATAGCCGCTGCCCAGCGGATCCTTGCGATTGAGCAGCAACTTGCGTTTTTGGCTGAGCAGATAAGTACGCAGCGCTCTTTGCAGCAATTGCAAACGCATCAAAGCGTCTATGAAGGCAGCCTCAGGATCGTGAATGCGGGTCTCTGCCCAGCTTCGCTCAATCCGGCCAACACGCTCAATCACCATTTCGTTATAGTGGCGATGCGGACCGCGATGCAGCGGCATGCCCGTGCGGACCGTCGCGTCCTCATTGGCTGGCAGCAGAAGGCCGTTCGCACGGAAATCGTCAAAGCCAATGGCGGTGCGGCTTATGTCGGCAAACAAATGACCAAAGCAGTCACGCTGCAGCAATTGCCTAGGCAACAAATGGTGCCTTTGGAGGCCTGCATCATATCCCGGCTCTCTACGGCGATTGACCGATCGGAACGGGATAGCCCCGCGTCGCTTTGCCAGCGCAGGCGTAGGCGCATACGCAGGCCCGATATTGCCGTGCATGTTGCCCCTCTAACCGCGTCCTATTCGCGCCAAACCCTCACAAATTTTCCATTCTTCGATGGACGCATGATCAATCGGCTGCCGTCTGGCGCGACAATCCGCTCGCTCTCACTCAGCCCGCCAACCAAGATCAATTGATTGACCAACCGCACTCCAAGCCTGGTGGCGGAAACCTTCCCATTGGCCAAAGGCGGCTCAATCCGCAGATCCTGACCAATCCAATAGTCGAGACCCACTGTCTGCAGCGCCCCGTCAATCGTCTCGCGAAAGGCCGTTAAGCCGAGCGCGGGAAAGGACCCGCCCCCAATCCATGCAGTTGAGACAGATTCGAAATACTGGCGGCCAATCGCACTTTTTGAAGGAGACCAGACAACGGCCTCCACATCGTCAAAATGGTGCGTTAAATCGCGAGCCAGCCCTACCATGCCGCGCATAATCGGCAACGAACGCTCCCCACCTGAGAGATGCTGCCCCACCGAAATTCGCATCGCATCGAAACGAAATCCGTTCGGCGCTTGCTCCAGATCAAAACGGTGTTCAATTTCAGGGAATCCAGATGGCGGGCCAGGTGAGATGCCTTCCAGGTCGAAGGTCAGCCCTTCGCGCAATAGCTCCATCCAGGCATATTCTTGTGCCTCAGGATTGGCAGCGCTAGCCGGTTTATCCGAGTGCACGTGATCCGTCCCCACCAATTGCAGCGGCGAGGCATCACAGGGATCATGGGACAACAGCACAGTGTTTTGCGCCGCGAAGAATTCCTTCATGGCGGTACGATCCGGCCGCTCGCCTTTCGCAAACAGCAGGTACAGGCCCGGAGAGCCAGTTTGTCCGTCGTGATCGACTATCTCCGCCCCCTTCCTCGTCCCGGCGCGAAATTTCAGATCGTTTGCAACAAGATAGTGACCTGATTCTTAGTCACCGTCGAGTCCCGTCTTGGTTTTGCTAGGGGAAAGCCAAACAACTGGTCAGAAAACCCCCATTCGCAACCCTTCTGACAATCCCTCGCCCAACGCGCGTGATTGCTCCAAAACTTCTGGCGGCACCTGTTTTACCGCAATAATCTCTTGCGGTGTCTGAGCTGAGAAGTTGACGATTATCGGATCAGCGACCCTTTTCAACCGCCACCCGGTTGCGATCCGATCCAGCTGGCGCTGCGCCCCTTCTCCGTCCGATCCTGCGGCAATGATGCTGGCATAAGGTCTGCCCTCAATCTGTCCGAGCACATCATAATAATGTGCATCAAACATCTCTTTCATAGCGCCGCTCATCGTCGCAAGGTTTTCAGGACAAGCGAAGATGTAACCGCCTGCTGAGAGCAAATCTGCGCTCGTCACATCCTGCGCCTTCAAGAGTACACTGCCCTCGCCTGCCCCATCAGCCACAGCCTTAGCCATGGCCTCGCTGGCCCCTGTGCGGCTGTGCCAGATGATGAGAAGCTGAGCGTTGTTTTCCATCCAGCCACCACAAGCGAGCGGGCTGTCGATTGTCAATCAGCGGCGCTGTCACGCAGCGAAACAATAGGCTAAGCTTCGCAGCATGGCATCTCTCGCAATCTCTCACGTTTTAGGCGTCGCATCGTCTCTGTCAGAGCGCGCCTGGCAATGGCGCGGCGGCAATATGGAACTGGGTGCGGAGGCCAATACGCTGACGAGCGACATCCTCACCCAATTGCTGCTGACACGCGGTGTCGCGCGCGAGGATGTGGCGCGCCATGCCAAACCCACCATGCGCGAGTTTTTACCCGACCCATCCGAATTTAACGACATGGAGAGCGCAGCCTCGCGGATCGCCAAGGCCGTCTTAAGCGGTGAGCAGATCACGATTTACGGCGATTATGACGTGGACGGAGCAACAAGCTCCGCCTTGCTGGTTCAGCTACTACGCGAATTAGGGGTTGAGGCAGGATATTACATTCCTGACCGCTTGCTGGAGGGATACGGCCCTAGCGGCGAAGCCTTGGTCAAACTCGCGCGGTCAGGATCAAGCCTGATCGTTACCGTCGATTGCGGCGCGATGGCTTATGAAGCGCTTGGTATGGCCCGAGACGAAGGCGTCGATGTGATTGTCGTTGACCATCACAAATGCGGCGCCGAATTGCCACCAACCACCGCTCTGGTGAACCCCAACAGGTTGGATGAAAACGACCTTGCCGCCGCGCACGGTCATTTGGCCGCCGTCGGGGTCGCTTTCCTATTAGCTATCGCGCTGGTCAGAAACCTGCGCAGCGAGGGCTATTTCAAGGACCGCAAAGAGCCTGACCTAATGGCGCTACTCGATCTGGTTGCTCTGGGCACTGTGGCCGATGTTGCCGCGCTGCATGGACTCAACCGCGCTTTCGTTGCGCAAGGATTGAAAGTTCTAGCCCGCCGCGAGCGGATCGGCATGGCGGCCCTCATGGATGCAAGTCGCCTTAAACGCGCGCCACAAGCAAGCGATCTTGGCTTTGCGCTTGGCCCGCGGATTAATGCTGGCGGGCGGATTGGCGAATCGACTTTGGGCGTGAAACTTCTGACGACGCGTGATCCAGAGGAAGCGCGCGCCATTGCGGAACAATTAAGCCAGCTCAATGAAGAACGCCGCGCCATTGAGGCCGAGGTCCAAGAAGAAGCCGAACGGCAGCTTGAAAGCCAACACAACCATGCGGTCCACGTGCTTGCAGGGGATGGCTGGCATCCGGGCGTAATCGGTATTGTCGCCGGGCGCATCAAGGAGAAAACCGGCCGCCCCGCCATCGTAATCGCCCGTGATAAGGCGGAGGGGCAAGGCAAAGGCTCGGGCCGCTCAATCAGCGGCGTTGATCTGGGCGCGGCGATCATCGCTGCTCGTGAAGAAGGTCTGCTGGTGGCGGGCGGCGGACATGCGATGGCGGCGGGTCTGACGATCGAGAATGACAAACTCCCCGCTTTCACAGAATTCCTCGACACGCGCCTCGCCAAGGATATTGAGCGGGCGCGCCTTGGCCAGCGCATGCAGCTCGATCTGTCGGTTGCTCCCGGCGGGCTGACGCCAGAACTGGTCGAGACGCTGGAAGCGGCTGGTCCTTACGGGGTTGGCTGGCCCGCCCCGCGTTTGGCCGTGGGGCCAGTGCGCATCATCAAAGCCGATGTTGTTGGCAAAGATCATTTGCGCCTGATCGCGGCGGGTGAAGATGGCAAATCGTTTAAAGCCATCGCCTTTCGCGCGGCGGAAACCGAAATGGCACAAACCCTGATCCACCGATCAAAAGGCCGTCGTTTCCATCTCGCCGGGCGTGCGAAGATCGACGATTGGGGCCCAAGGCCCGCAGCAGAATTGCACCTCGAAGACGCCGCCTTTGCCGATTGATTGCCAGAAACCGCGAAGTTCTTCGATTACAGGCTTGACCGCCAACCACTACCCCACTAGATGCGCGGCCTCGCACACAAGTGTGGCCCCTTCGTCTAGCGGTTAGGACGCGGCCCTTTCACGGCTGAAACACGGGTTCGATTCCCGTAGGGGTCACCACCTCCTTACAAAACCACAGTTTTAAACGCCGATTTCCGGCGCAAATGCTGCTGCGCCCTTCCCACGCTAGTCGCTTGGGGTTACAGGCGAAATCGCGATGGGCAGCCAGAACTCAATCCCTCCGGTGAGCGCGCTTTTGGCGCTAGTGACGTTTATCGCTTTGCTGCTGCTCGGCGTGGACTTCATTGTTGTCTGCGCCGTCATACTTGTCTGGTTGGGGTCTTTGGTGCTCGCCACTTCTACCGCGCCCGATCCGCCCAGCACAAAAGCCGAACCGCCGCTGACCCAAAACGCCATGCGCAAGTTGATCGAAAACTCGGCAACGCCTCTCCTAGTGACGGAAAACAACACCATCGCCATCGCCAATCGCACTGCGCGCAAGATGCTGGGCGAGCACGTGGTCGGGCAGGATGCGCGCATGGCTTTTCGCCAACCAAAGGCTATTTCACTGCTGTCAAAAGGGCGCAGCGGTAGAGCGGTTGTGCGCGGCCTCGTGCGGCGGCGGGACATCTGGCAGATCAACCGTCAAGCGATTGACGAAAGTCTGGCTGTGATCGAGCTGATCAACAAAACCGCCGAGGCCGATATTAGCCGCGCACACACGGATTTTGTCGCCAATGCGAGCCACGAACTGCGCACGCCGCTGGCCGGTATCATTGGCTATACCGAGACGCTCAGCGAGAGCTCCGAAACTCTCGATTCGCCGATCCCGCAGAAGTTTCTCGGCACCATCCAGCGCGAGGCAAATCGTATGCAAGCATTGGTGGGTGATCTGATGTCGCTCTCGCGGATCGAGGCAGAAAAGCATGACAAACCAAGTGAACTGCTCGAACTCGCACCAATCGTAGCTAGAGCAGCGCGCGACGCGGCAGGCGCGCAGCGGATCGAACGGCTGCAACTTGGCGAATTTGAGGCGGTCGATATTCGCGGCGATATGCAACAATTGGAGCAATTGGTACGCAATCTCGTGGATAACGCGATGAAATATGGCGAAGAAAATGGGCCGGTATCCGTCGATCTTGTCCGCTCTAAAGACATGCAGCAGGCCCGGTTGACAGTCGCAAACACTGGCGAAGGCATCCCGCCAGAACACTTACCGCATCTTACCCGCCGCTTTTACCGCACCGATCCAGGGCGCAGTCGAGCCTCTGGCGGAACGGGATTGGGCCTCGCGATTGTGAAACATATTGTGGAGCGTCATCGCGGAAGGCTCGAAATTGAGAGCGAATTGGGTCAAGGCACTCAGGTGATCGTGCGAATCCCGCTCGAAACACAAGAAAATGATCAACCGCAACAGGACACAAAAGATAGCGATATCAAAGGGCGCAGAGCAGACCAGTCCAATGCCTCCAATTCGCTGTCATGAATTTGTCTTATTTCTTCAACATCGCGGGCGCAGGCATTCAAACTGATGCTGATCCTGTAGCGATTCTCAGGGGTAAACAGGGCTAAGAAATGTCGCCGATTACGCTTATCCTGATCGCTATTGGCCTCGGCCTTGCCGGATGGCTGGCTGGCCGTGCGAAGGCGTGGAGCTTCCAGAAATCCGACGCCAATGTTCGCCTGGTCGCGCGTCCAACCTATCACGCATGGTATGTCGCCGTCTGGGTTGCCTTACCTGTTCTGGCGTTCGTTGCGCTGTGGTCATTCCTCGCACCGCAGCTCGTGATGCAGACGGTACTCGCATCGCCTGGCGCAGAGGCCCTCCCTTCCTTTGGATTCCAACGCGAATCGATCCTGTCAGAAGCCCGCGCCGTCGCCACCGGCAGCGCGCAAGGCGTGTTCAACTCTGATGCGGAGGCTCTGATCGAGCCATTCCGAGAGGCGATCTCGCATTACAATCTGATCGGACTGGTCGTTACAGTGATGATTGCCTTCGCTGGGGGCGCCTATGCGTTCCTACGGGTTAAGCCGGATTTCCGCGCCCGCACTCGGGTGGAGCGAACGGTGATGATCGTGTTGTTGCTCGCCTCACTGGTCGCGATCCTTACGACGTTCGGCATTTTTGCAAGCCTCGTGTTTGAGACGGTGCGCTTCTTTGGCATGGTCTCACCAATAGACTTCCTGTTCGGTTCTTTCTGGGGCCCAGACCCGATGAGCAGTCCCGAAGCAGCCGATGGCACGCGCTATGGCGCGATTCCGCTGTTCTGGGGCACTATCTTTATCGGCGCGATCATCGCCATGATTGTCGCGATCCCGCTTGGTTTGATGAGCGCGATTTACCTCACGCAGTATGCCAACCCGAAACTGCGCGCCTGGGTAAAGCCAGCGCTAGAGATTCTCGCGGGTGTACCAACGGTTGTCTATGGCTATTTCGCCGCGCTGACAGTCGCGCCGGCAATCCGCGATATTGCAGTAGCGATCGGTATTTCTGGCGCTTCGACAGAAAGCGCGCTGGCCGCTGGCGTTGTGATGGGCGTGATGATCATCCCGTTCGTATCGTCCATGGCCGACGATTCCATCGCCGCCGTGCCCAGCGCAATGCGCGATGGCAGCCTCGCAATGGGTGCGACCCAATCAGAGACCATTCGCCGCGTGCTGTTCCCCGCAGCCCTACCCGGCATTGTCGCGGGCGTGATGCTGGCCGTCAGCCGCGCGATTGGCGAGACAATGATCGTTGTAATGGCCGCCTCAACCGCAGCCAACCTGACGGTCAATCCGCTGGAGCGAATGACCACCGTTACCGTGCAGATCGTCAAAATGCTGACTGGCGAAGGCAGCTTCGACCACCCGGCCACACTCAGCGCCTTCGCGCTCGGCTTTGTGCTGTTCATGGTCACGCTGGCGCTCAACTTTATCGCTCTTCGCGTCGTCAAACGCTTCCGAGAGGCCTATGACTGATACCGCCAACCCAGAACTGGTGCACCCAACCCGCACACCGGAATTCGCCAAGCGGATCGAGCAGCGCTATCGCTCTGAGCGACGTTTCCGCGCGCTCGGGCTTAGCGCGATTGTGTTTTCCGTTGCGGTGTTGATCTTCCTGCTCGGCAATATGCTGCTGAACGGGATTGGTGGTTTCCAGCGCGCAGAGCTGGCCGTGCCGATTGACTTTGCCGAAGCTGGCCTGACCGGCGACGCACAATCCCTCAGTTCACCAGGCGCGCTTCAATCGCTCGAAACTCAGGGTCTGCGCGCCGTTGTTGAATTCTATGCTGAACGCGAACTTGGTGAGGCCGGTGCGGCTGAGATTAGCGATGAAGCTTGGCGCGATGTTGCTAGCGACCTGATCAGCAACCCGGCATTGATCCGCGGTTCTCACACCTTCGACTTGCCCGCATCCTCTGACCTTGCCTCTGGCCTATCGGGAGAAGGCTCTGCTGAAATGCAGGCGCTCGCTCAGCAGCTGGTGAGCGACGGTAAGCTTTCAAAGAATTGGGACGCAGGGTTCATGACCCGCAGCGACGCGACCAGCCCGCAACAGGTGGGCATTTGGGGCGCGCTGAAGGGCTCGATCCTGACGATGACGATCACGCTGCTGCTGGCGTTTCCCATCGGTGTATTGGCCGCGCTCTACCTAGAGGAATATGCGCCGAAGAACCGCTGGACCGACATTATCGAGGTTTCGATCAACAATCTCGCCGCGGTACCATCGATCATCTTTGGCCTGCTCGGCCTTGCGGTGTTTCTGACCTTGTTCCCGAACCTGCGATCGGCGCCGCTCATCGGCGGCATGACCTTGGCGCTGATGACCATGCCAGTGATCGTCATTTCGGGTCGCAATGCGATTAAGGCGGTCCCCCCATCAATCCGCGACGGTGCGCTCGCCATTGGAGCTTCGCCTGTCCAGGTTGTGTTCCATCACGTCCTGCCACTGGCCCTGCCTGGCATGCTGACTGGTACAATCATCGGCATGGCCCGTGCTCTGGGCGAAACCGCGCCGCTGCTGATGATCGGCATGCGCGCGTTTGTGGCGACGCCGCCTGATGGCTTCACCTCTCCGGCAACTGTCTTACCGGTGCAAATCTTCCTCTGGTCCGATGAAATCGACCGCGGCTTTGTCGAACGGACAAGTGCGGCTATCATTGTGCTCCTGCTGTTCCTCCTGTTGATGAACGGCCTCGCCATTTACCTCCGCAACAAATTCGAGAAGACCTGGTGACTGTCATTCACGAGAAATTGGTAGACACGAACGCAAAGATGCGCGCGCGTGATGTGTCGGTCTATTACGGCGAGAAAAAAGCCATTGATGAGGTGTCGATTGATATCTCACCCGACTATGTCACGGCCTTCATCGGGCCGTCCGGTTGCGGCAAATCGACCTTCCTACGCTGTTTCAACCGCATGAATGACACCATTCCGGTTGCGCGCGTTACCGGCACAATAGAGCTCGAAGACGAAGACATTCACGGTAATGCTATGGACGTGGTTCAACTGCGCGCGCGCGTCGGCATGGTGTTTCAAAAACCAAATCCGTTTCCGAAGTCGATTTACGAAAACATCGCTTACGGACCGAAGATTCACGGCCTGGCGGAAAAGAAACCCGACATTGACGAGGTGGTCGAAAAGTCTCTCACCCGCGCCGGTCTGTGGGATGAGGTAAAGGACCGCCTAGACGAATCTGGTACGGCCCTTTCCGGCGGTCAGCAGCAGCGCCTGTGCATCGCGCGCGCCATTGCGGTTGATCCAGAAGTGATCCTGATGGACGAGCCATGCTCTGCGCTGGACCCGATCGCGACAGCCAAAATCGAAGAACTGATCGACGAGTTATCCGGTCGCTATGCGATCGTGATCGTCACCCACTCCATGCAGCAGGCCGCGCGCGTTTCTCAACGCACCGCCTTTTTCCACTTGGGCAAAATGGTCGAATACGGGCCGACTTCCGATATTTTCACCAACCCGATAGAAAAGCGCACTCAGGACTATATCACGGGACGGTACGGTTAAATGGCAGAACATACAGTCAAAGCCTTTGACGAGGACATCACCCGGCTTCGCGGCCTGATCGCCGAAATGGGCGGTCTTGCAGAGGTCGCCATTCAGGGTGCGCTCGATGCTCTGGTACGCGGCGACCAAGAGATCGCCAAAAAAGTGGTCGCCAACGACAAGAAGATCGACGCGCTTGAAACAGAAGTGGACAAGCTCTCTGTACGGATCATCGCGCTGCGCGCACCAATGGCGGACGATTTGCGCGAAGTGATTGCCGCGCTGAAGATCGCCGGCGTGGTTGAGCGCATTGGCGATTATTCCAAGAACATCGCGAAGCGCGTGGGCGAGATTGACGGCAAAGACCGGTTTGAACCGCTCACCCTGCTGCCAGCCATGGGCGAAGTGGCGAGCGAGATGGTGCACGATGTGCTGACCGCTTACGCTGCGCGAGACCCAGACTTGGCCCGCGAAGTGATCGCAACCGACGCCAAGGTTGATGCCTTCTACAACAGCATTTTCCGTAATCTTGTAAGCCACATGGTCGAGAACCCTGCGACCATTTCCAGTGCAGCTCAGCTGCTGTTCGTGGCCCGCAATCTGGAACGGATCGGCGATCACGCAACCAATGTCGCCGAGATGGTGCATTACGCTGCGACCGGCGAATATCCGCCTGACGACGATCAATAGGCGCTAGCTTACAATACTTTCGTAATTGACACGAAGTTGTAGTGAAAGTGACAGATAGAACGCTGTATCGCATCCTTGGGAACGGGAGGGTTCTCGGACATGTCTGCTACTAAACTGCTATTGGTTGAAGACGATCCGGCGTTGTCGGAGCTGCTCGAATACCGTTTCCAGAATGAAGGGTATGACGTCCGCTCAACCAGCGACGGCGACGAGGCATTGATGCTCGCGAGCGAAGATGTGCCAGACCTCGTGATCCTTGATTGGATGATTGAGGGTACCAGCGGGATTGAGGTTTGTCGCAGGTTGCGCCGTGATAAGCAGACCGCCCATGTCCCGATCATTATGCTGACCGCCCGCGAGGCTGAGGATGATCGCGTTCGCGGGCTGGATACGGGCGCAGACGATTATTTGACCAAGCCGTTCAGCCCGCGCGAATTGCTGGCCCGGGTGGCTGCGGTGATGCGGCGCATTCGCCCTGCTCTGGCCGGTGAAACCGTGGAGGTCGGCGATATCATGCTCGATCCCGTGGCGCATAAGGTGATGCGTGGCGGACAATCGCTACAGCTTGGCCCGACCGAATACCGCTTGCTGAAATTCTTTATGGAAAGCCCAGGCCGGGTATTCAGCCGCGGCCAATTGCTCGACGGTGTTTGGGGTACAGGCTCGGATATCGAGCTGCGCACGGTTGATGTGCACATCCGCCGGCTGCGCAAAGCCATAGAGGTTGAAGGCGCGAAAGATCCGATCCGCACAGTCCGCTCTGCGGGCTATGCGATGGAAGCGGTCTAGCGACACACGCCCGACCAGCGCGAGGCCTGGTCAAAGTGGAGATGATCGGCATGGGCTGCGTTGTAGTCCGGCGATAGGACGGTTGCGAAGATCCCACATGCGCCGTCACGAACTTCTCGCAGAAAACGCGCTTCATCGCTGTCTTCTGGCCAATCGCGTAGAACGCTGATTGTTCGACCATCCGCCAGAGTAAATCCGGCAATATCAATTGCATTGGCGGTCGCATGTTCGCTCCAGGCGTTTGAACTGCCGCCGCGCATCCGCCGGCAATTGAAGGCACCCAAATGCTCGATTGCGGCAAGCTCACTGCCCAATATTGCGACCGCAGCAGGCTCTACACTTCGCACGCGCCACATCTCCAATCCAGTCGCCATGGGGCAAGTCACCGCTGGTGTATCCGGGGAAAGCGGAAATGCGCTCAGCAGTGTGCGATCGGGCCGGGCGCAGGCCCCCTCGCCCGTGACAGCAAGCGTATCAAAGGCGATCGCGCTTCGCTCCAGCACAGCGCGGCACTGAGGCACATCGTCCTTCAGCGCCGCCAGCTTGCCCGCCGTTGCCCAACCAATCGGGTGGCGCAGATCAAGCGGCGCGGTGGGATCGTGCTCTGGATGCGCTTTCAGCCATATCAATCCCGCGAACAGCACAGCAGCGAGGATCGCAAGCAGGATGAACCGCCGTTCCCTGCGGAATTGCCCGATCCGGCGGTTGATTTTAGTGAGTTTGCGCTTGCGAGGCATATCAAGGCCTTAGTGGAAATCGCGCGACTTCGGCAATATCCGGTGGTTGCGCGGATGGCCCGTGACGTTTGGAGTTTGACCAAACGGCCCGCTGGGCGGCAAATCATCAATCATATCGCGCGTTTTCAGCGTAAGCTTTTCCGCTGGCGGTTTCCGGCTGATCAGAGGGGAGTTCACATGGTCTGCCCGCGCGACAGGAGCGTTCAGCATATTGTCTGATAGGCCGTACAGAGCCTCTGTCGCGTCGGTCATATGGTGCGCGATCACATGGATCACCTCATCATCATATTCGACCCGCCCGCGCACCTCCATCAAGCGCGCGCCCATCACCACGCGGCGCTGTTTTTCCTTAAGGTCGGGCCATACGACCAGGTTCACCACACCGGTCTCATCCTCCAGCGTGATAAAGCACACACCCTTGGCGCTGCCCGGTCGTTGACGGATCAAGACCACACCTGCAACCTGAACCATGCTGCGGAATTTTCGGTCTCTGAGTTCGCTGGCCCGTACAAAGCCGCGCTCTGCCAAACCGGGACGCAGGAACGACATCGGATGCGCTTTTAGGCTGAGGCGCGTGGTCTGGTAATCTGCCACCACTTCTTCTGACAGAGGCATTTTCGGCAATTGAGTGGCGCTGCGTTCTGCGCCTTCATCCCGCTCGGCCGCAGCCTTGAACAAGGGGAGATCAGGCGCAGCAATAAGACTGCGCGCATCCCACAAGGACTGCCTGCGCGAAAGGCCAAGCGAGGTAAAGCAATCTGCGCTGGCAAGCCGCTCAACATGCGCAGGCGAAAGGCGAGCGCGCTCCTGCAACTCTGCGACATCTTTGAAAGCCCCGCCCTCTTCACGCGCCGCAATCAACTGCGCTGCAATATGCTCTGGAAAGCCATCAACTTGCCGCAACCCAAGCCGCAGTGCGATATGCTTGTCTAGGCGGCCAGTTTCGTTCTCTTGCGTCAGAGCGGGTGGCCCCGCCCTATCCTCAAGTGTGCAATCCCATTGGCTGTCATTCACATCAGCGGGCAACACCGCAACGCCGTGCTCACGCGCATCGCGCACAATCTGAGCCGGAGCATAAAAACCCATCGGCTGCGAGTTGAGCAAGCCGCAGGCAAAGGCTGCGGGGAAATGGCATTTTAGCCAGCTCGAGACATAGACCAAATGCGCAAAGCTGGCGGCGTGGCTCTCTGGAAAACCATATTCGCCAAAGCCCTTGATCTGATTGAAGCAGCGCTGTGCAAAATCGGCATCATAACCGCGTTCAACCATCCGCCCGACCATCATATCCTCAAGCTCGTGCACCATGCCGCGGCTGCGGAAGGTCGCCATCGCCTTGCGCAATCGGTTGGCCTCGATTGATGAGAATTTTGCCGCATCCAATGCGATCTTCATCGCTTGTTCCTGAAAGATCGGCACGCCCAAAGTCCGCTCTAAAATAGAGGAAAGTTCATCCTGCGGGCCATGTTGGGATGAAGGCGCGGGGATACGCACCGGCTCTGCGCCCCGGCGGCGCTTCAAATAAGGGTGCACCATATCGCCCTGGATCGGACCGGGGCGAACAATCGCGACCTGGATCACAAGGTCATAAAACTCGCGCGGGCGCAGGCGCGGCAGCATGTTCATCTGCGCGCGGCTTTCAACCTGAAACACACCCAGCGAATCCCCCTTGCGCAGCATCGCATAGGTCTCTGGATCCTCGCGCGGCACCGTGGCCAGCGTTAGGGTGCGGCCATGGTGATCCTCCAGCAAATCAAGGCATTTCTTGATGCAAGTCAGCATCCCCAGCGCCAGCACATCAACCTTTAGAATACCAAGCGCCTCGATATCGTCCTTGTCCCATTCGATGAAGCTGCGATCCGGCATCGCGCCGTTTCCAATCGGAACCGTTTCCGTGAGCGCGCCTTCGGTGAGGATAAAGCCGCCGACATGCTGCGACAGGTGGCGCGGCATGCCGATCATCTGCTCAGTCAGCGCCAGCACACGGCGCAAATGCGGATCATCCAGCGTCATGCCGATTTCCTCAACGTGAGCCTCGCCAATCTCGCGCCCATGTCCACCCCACACCGTGCGTGCGAGCGCACTGGTGACATCCTCTGACAGCCCCATCGCTTTGCCAACCTCGCGGATTGCCATGCGTGGGCGATAGTGGATGACCGTAGCGGTCAATCCAGCGCGATGGCGGCCATATTTCTTATAGATATATTGGATCACCTCTTCGCGTCGTTCATGCTCAAAATCGACGTCAATATCAGGTGGTTCCTTGCGCTCTTCAGAGATGAAGCGGTCAAACAAGAGCTGATGCTTGGCTGGGTCAACGCTGGTGATTCCAAGGCAGAAGCACACAGCCGAATTGGCCGCACTGCCGCGCCCTTGGCACAGGATCGGCGGGTCAACACTGCGCGCGTAATCGACGATGTCCTTGATGGTGAGAAAATAGCGCGCCAGATCAAGCTTACCGATCAGAGCAAGCTCGCGCTCCAACGTCTGACGCACAGCGTCAGGCACGCCGGATGGATAGCGCCGCTCTGCCCCGCACTGCGTCTCGCTTTCGAGGAACGCTTGCGGTGTCATGCCCTGCGGATAGATTTCCTCCGGATATTCATAGCGCAGTTCATCGAGGCTGAACTTGCAAGCATCCGCCACCTCACATGCGGCACGGATTGCATGCGGCCAGCGGGCAAACAGCCGCTGCATCTCTTGTGGAGGCTTAAGGTAACGCTCGCCATTGCCGTGCAGCAAATGCCCCGCCTCGGCGACCTTCACTTTATGCCGGATCGCCGTCATCACATCTTGCAAGGGCCGCCGCTGAGGTGCGTGGTAATGCACATCATTGGTGGCAAGCAGCATCAGTCCATTGGCCCGCGACATAGCGTCCAACCGATCAATCCGCGCAACATCATCACCGCGATAGAGATAGCTGGCAGCGATGTGATCAAGCGTGGGGAGTTGGGTGATGAGATGAGGAAGAAGGTCAGGCAAAGTACCTTGTACCTCATCATCCCGGCCTCCGAGCCGGGATCCCACTTTCTCTGCTTTCTGTCCGGAAAAGCAGCTGGTCCCCGGATCAAGTTCGGGGTGATGAAAGGGGATAATGTTGCTCATCACCTTTATCGTAAATTCGCTCGCCAAATTGCGCGGCGGCAGCAGGATCAGTTGCACATCCTCAGAATGCTCAGCCAGCATCGCAAGGTCGATTTCGCACACGCCCTTGTCTTGCCACTCACCGCTGAGCGTCCGCATCCGCCCGGCGCTGATCAAGCGGCACAAACGCCCGTAAGCAGCCCGATTTTTCGGATATGCCAGAAACGCAAGACCCTCGACCGTTTCGATACGCGTACCAATCACGGGCCGTAATTTGAGCGTCTTCGCCTCACTGTGCACCCGCACCACTCCAGCGAAAGAGTTCACATCCGCAATCCCGATCGCATCATAGCCGAGCGTGCGGGCCGCCATGGTGAGGTCCACCGCATCGGATGCGCCGCGCAGAAAGCTGAAGCAGCTGACCAATCCGAGCTCGACGAATTCGGCGCGATCTGGCGCACTGATCAGATCGGGATCGAACTCAATTGTCCGTTTGTCTGGGGTGAGAGGTGCGTCGGGCATGTCATACCTGCGTCCCAGAAGTGAACGCGTTTAGGCGCGCCTGCACTTTCGCCAGATCAGCGGCAAATAACGCTGCCTGCTCTGCGCGCGCGCCGCCGTCCAGGCGCAACAAATAGGCTGGATGCGCGGTGACCCACAGCTCCGCCTTATCCTCGAGGGTAATGGGAATGCCGCGCGCCGTTTTCAGGCTCACCGTCTTACCTAGCAATCCGCGCGCCGCCGATGCGCCCAAGGCCAGTATGATACGCGGTTTCACGATTGCCCGTTCGCTTTCCAGCCACCAACGACAGGTGTCGATCTCTTTGGCTGTCGGGGTCTGGTGAATGCGTCGCTTGCCGCCCTGAACAACTTTGGGAACAAACTTGAAATGCTTCACCGCATTGGTGGCATAGGCTGCGCTGCGATCAATCCCGGCCTGCGCCAAAGCTGCATCCAGCAATTGGCCCGCTGGCCCCACAAACGGTCTGCCCGTCAGATCCTCCTGGTCGCCCGGTTGCTCGCCAACGATCATGAGCGGCGCGCGCTGTGCACCCTCGCCCACAACCGCGCGCGTTCCGCAATCGGCAATCGGACAATCACGACAATTGCCGACCGCCTGAGCAAGCTCAGTCAGGCTATCCGGACGTTCACGCGCCTCGCGCGCGCCCGCAGTCACCATGCTCGCCTCGCGCGCCTGCGCCCCGGCGATCAGATCAGGAATGAGCGCAGCCTCCGGCATGTTCTTCCAGTATTTTTTGGGCATTTCAGACAGCATCGCGCCGACTTTCAATCTCGCCGGATTGAAGATCGATGCGTAATACGACTTCCACAGTTCCTCGATCGGATCACCATCCGGCGCATCGCTGCGCCGTGCGGGGCCGCTTTCCCGCATGGTCTCGCCATCCCAGTGGAGGCATCCGCGCGGGGTCAGAATTGACCAGTTCATATTGGCAAAGCGCCGCATGAAAAAGCCCGCATTGGCGCGTACGATATGATGATCAGGCTCAAACCAGGCGACATAATGCGCGTCTTTTCCCTCTGGGACCGCGGCATTCTCGACCTGGCGAAAGCGGACGAAGGCGTGCATTTTATGGCTGTCGCGGCGCACCGACTTATCAAGCTCCTCCACCCGGCGCACATCGAGGTCGGTCTTGTCCTCCATCATGCGCGGATTGCTCTGAAGCCGCCACAGCAGCCGGTACAGCAGCGCAAAACGTTCTGGATCGGAATGCAGCGCCGCATTGCGCGCCAGGCCCAGAAACCGTTTGCTCGCCCGCGCTGGCCGGGAATCTCGGTCTGGCTCAGGCGGACGCTCAGTCAACCCGAACGCGCCGCCTTGGGCAAACAGATCGCCCGTCCCGCCCGGCTCAACCCAAGACACTCTATCTGGCGGCACCTCGCATTGGACCAGCGTGCGCGCCTGGTCCCGCCAAAACGCAAAATCATCGGGCGCTGACAATTGCACCGCGTAATGCGCGCCAACGGACCGTGCCCGTGTTGAGAGAGCCTGCCCGCTCATGACGCAAACAGCTCCAACTGTTCCTGCTTGGGCGCGAGCAGGCTGCGCAAATCCGCCCGGTCTGTCAGTGTCGTCGGACGCCAATCAAGCGCGGTAATAAAGGGGCGCACCTTCGCGATTGACTGGGTCAGCCGCGCCACATCATCAAGCCGCAAGGTCCGATGACGCCGCGCAGTAATGATCCGCCGAACCGCTGTCGGCCCCAGCCCTGGCACGCGCAGCAACATCTCTTTGCCCGCACGGTTCACATCCACTGGGAATGTCCCACGAAATTTGAGCGCCCAGGCCAGCTTGGGATCAATATCGAGCGGCAGATTACCATCCGCATCCGTCGCCTCGCACACCTCGCCCGGCGCATAGCCATAGAACCGCATCAGCCAATCGGATTGATACAGCCGGTGCTCGCGTAGCAAGGGCGGGCGTTGCAGCGGTAAAACTGCGCTGGCATCTGGAATCGGCGAAAAGGCGCTGTAATAAACCCGGCGCAGACCAAAGGAATCGTAAAGCCGGCTCGCCTTGCCAACAATATCCGCATCAGACGCCCGGTCTGCACCAACAATCATCTGGGTCGATTGACCCGCCGGGGCAAAACGCGGCGCATGGCGAAAGCGCTTGCGCGCATCCTTCGCCTCGATGATGTCGACCTTCGTCTTAGCGATCGCCCCTTCGATCTGCCGCTCGTCTTTATCAGGCGCGAGGCGGGTCAGGCCGCTGGTCGTGGGCAATTCAACATTGATGGAGACACGGTCAGCATAAAGCCCCGCCTGACGCACCAGCTCTGGATCCGCCTCTGGAATAGTCTTTAAGTGGATGTAGCCGCGAAAATCATACTCATCGCGCAGGATCCGGGCAGCCTCGACCATCTGCTCCATCGTATGGTTGGAGCTTTTGATGATTCCTGATGAGAGAAACAGTCCCTCGATATAATTGCGGCGGTAAAAATTGAGCGTCAGGTCCGCGACCTCCTGCGGGGTGAAGCGTGCGCGCCGCACATTCGAGCTCTTGCGGTTGATGCAGTAGTGGCAATCGAAAATGCAGTGATTGGTCAGCAATATTTTGAGCAATGAAATGCACCGGCCATCTGGCGCATAAGCGTGGCAAATGCCCATCCCCTCGGTTGAGCCGATCCCTTTGCCGTCCAGCGAGTTCTTCTTCGCCGTACCCGAAGACGCGCAAGAGGCATCATATTTCGCCGCATCAGCGAGAATTTCGAGCTTTTCTAAGAGCGATTTTTGGGCCATCGGAACATTCCTTTTGTTCCTTATATGTTCCAATTGGATTCAACAATAGTGAGGAATTTGCAACCTTAAATTGAGCGGGTAGTGATGCATGTCTGAAAGATACGGCCCATGGCTCATGAAAGAAATCAGATAAAAACACTCTGATACGGGAACCTCCTCATCCGTAGTGAGTATTTTGCACAAGTCCGATCCCTTCTAACGAGCAATTCTGCCCGTAATATCGGACGCAACACACGGCTTTCATGCCGTTTCCAATTGTTAGCGGGACGTATCACATGTCCTGCAATAGGGAGTAACCGATGAAGTTTTTTGCATCTCTCACCGCAGCAGCTCTACTGAGCGTGCCTGCCATTACAGTCGCGAAGGACTGGAATTTTGGCGACGGTGAGGCACCTGAGCGTTGGAGCCTTGAAAACAGTCAATATGCGCTGTGCGATGCGGGCCTTATGCAATCGCCAATTGACCTCGCCGAAGCCAAAGCAACCGGTGATATCACCGTCACCACCAATTACGGTGATGTCGCTAGTACGCTGGCGATCTCAGAAGAAAAGCTGCAACTCGATTTCTCGGCTGGCCTAATGATGCAATCGGGCAACAAGACCTTCAACCTATTGCAGGTCCACTTCCACACCCCATCAGAACACGCGATCAGCGGCAAGCGCTATCCTTTGGTTGCACACTTCGTGCACGCTACCGAAACGGGTGAATTGGGCGTTCTGGGCGTGATGTTTGAAGAAGGCCAGGCCAACCCTGCGTTCAACAACGTCGCAGCCGCGCTTAGATCAGGTGATGGCACAGCCATTACCGTTGACGCCTCACAGATGATCCCAGAGGATCTCTCGGTTTTCCGTTACATGGGTTCGCTAACCACGCCCCCATGTTCAGAAGGGGTAAACTGGCACGTTGCAGAGCAAACTATGACGGCCAGCGCAGAGCAAATCACAGCGATGACCAACATTCTTGGCCCAACCGCACGCTCGATTCAACCACTCGGCAATCGCCTACTGGTTGCGCCGTCTAAGTAGGTTTTAGCAAGCACATAAACGAAAGGGGGCGGCATTCATATGCTAGCCCCTTTTTGTGTTTAGCGATGTAAAGTTGCCGTGCGCGAGCTTACTTTTTGCTCGGATCAAAATCGCTCAGGCTTACGCCGTTCTGCTTGCACAGGTGATCAATGATCGCTGCATGCATCTGGCCCTCAAAGGCAACACCAGCGAACTCGCCTTCAATCCAAGCAATGGTTCCCATTGGCGCGTTAATACCATCGACCTTCATCACCACTCGGTCGCCGATGTTTGCAAAACCAGATTTGGCTTTGATCTTACAGCCCCCTTCAGAGATGTCGATCAGATCAACAAACACCACGCGCGAGCGAACGCGGCTCTTGACCATCAGGCTAAGCGGCTTTCTATCGGCCGTACGAGGGATGCTGTGCATATTCATGCTGCCTAAGTAGCCAAAAACCGTAAACGAATAATAACTGAAGCGCTGAGGGGGTGCAGCAAACACAGTTAATACGGCGCATGCCTGGTCGGTATTGTGCAGCCAGCGAGCTAGGCGCACATCCCCTGCAAATACCATGCAGGCATGCCTCCACGGCCATCATCGACCAAGCCGTGGCGATAAATCCAATAGCGCTGACCCTTGGCATCTTCGATCCGGTAATAATCACGCAAACGCACGCTGGAGCGCTCTCGCCACCACTCTGGCGCAATCCGTTCAGGCCCCTCCACACGCACAACTTCGCGCACTTTTCCGCGCCAGCGAAACCGCTGAGGACAGCCATCAGGTGAGGCATAAAGCACAGAAATGACCTCTGCTTTATCAAGCATCTTTAATGGCCTATGATAGAAATCTAATGTGCCTTGCGAAGCTGGCTGGTGATCAAGCGGGGGCACCCAAACCTGCGCGCGTTCTGGAATGTGGCTGGCGCGCGGGATCGGCCTGCGCACCGCCTCTGGACCAAGCCGTACCGTAAGCCGGTCAATGCAAGCGGCCAGCGATGTGCCATGCTGCTCAGCGGCGATTTCAATGTCACCCTGCCCCAATGCCAGAGGCTCCGACCAACTGGCTCGCAGGCGCACAATCTCAATCCCAAAGCCAGCGTCAACATCCTCAAGTTTGTTGGTGAACAGCCGGGTAATATGCGCTGCATCACGGGTGGCCGCCGCCAATTCAAGCTTTCGCACCAGCACTTCGCCATCAACCCGCCACAGCCCAAGTTCAAGTCTGCGCGCACCTTCGCCTTTACCCTCCAACTCACGCGCCATATCGGCGGCAAGATCAGACAGTACCTGATCCAGCAGACTACGATGACGGATCGGCTCCATCAAACGCCGCTGGACCAGCGGCATTGTCTGCGCGATCACAGGGAGCAGTGGCTCTGGCACTTTACCCAGCAATTGATCGAGCCGGATCAAGGGGTTTGCGGTGGGCGATTTGCTGCGGAAACGGCGCTTCAAGGCATCCCGGCCAGAGGCTTCACTCACATTGCCCTCCAAGCCAGAGCCGCCCTTTGCGATTGCGGCGAGATCACCCAGAGATTTCAGCCCCAAACGCCTGAGCACGGTGAGCACATTCAGAATCGAGACGCAAGGCAGCAACCGGTAGATCGGCCAGCATTCGCATCGCGTCATCTTGGCGCGCAAGGATACACTCAGAATAGCCTATCTTGGCTCCGAAATGCGCAAGCGCCCATGCTGCACCCGCTGTTGGTGCAATCGCAGAACGCGCGGCCAGTCCCCGCGCCGCGCAGGCCGTGTGCACATCCTCGATCAGCCGGGCCTCTCCGCCAAACAGATGCGCCGCCCCGCTCACATCGACCAGCACCCCATCGGGCGGGTCCAGCGCGCTCCACGGCCCCCAACGCTGAGCCCACAAGGCCAGCTTTTCCAGAAAGTCGAGGTCTCCAGTTGGATCAGACGGGGTAACCGCAATATCCGGGCACAAGGTGCGGGCATCGGCCAGCATCATGCCAGGGGTTGCCCCTGCTGCACGCCCCAGATCATTGACCGCATCAATGCGTGGGCCATGCGCGGTTTCTGTAATCAGAGCGGTGGGCACCGCATCTGCATCCTCACCGCGCGTAATCGCGTTACAGCGCCGCCAGCGATCGACCGACAGTTGGGCGAGCCAAATTGCCAATATCCGCCGCGGCGGGGTGTTTACGAGGCTCTGTTGCTCGCAGGTTTCCTTTCTCATCGCTCAAAATCCATTCTTCGGGGGGATGCATGCGGGCGCGGAACAATTCCGCCTGCCAGGCTGGATCGCCGGGCGCATCCGCATTCCAGCGCGGTGCAGCCGATGGCGCAGCCTCTACCCGCCAGCGCATGCGCGCAGAGGACAGGTCAGCGCTCGCATCAAGCCGCACCAGCCAGAGCGGCACCCCATGCTTTTCAGCCGTGAGGCTAAGACGCCGAGATGCGGTAAAATCGAGCGCGCGCGGATTGCCAGCGATCTCTCCAATCACGAATGCAAGATCGCGGCAACGCAGCCCCTCCTCCAGCGCAAACAGCGCGTCTTGAGCGCTCTTTGCCGCCACATGAATCACTCGGCGGCGCTGATCAGGCGGCAAGCCCTGCGCATAAGGCCGCCCAGTCAAACGGATCGCCTCGCGGTCTTGCACCCACAGGATCTGACGCTGATCATCCACCTCTGCCAGTGGGTCGCTGCGCCGCACCCTTGCCTGAGCCGCCAAAGCATCGCGGGCCAGCGCCAATGCCGCCCCCGCTCCGCTCGCATCCTGAGCGCTGGCGAACACCTCTGAATGTGATGCAGCCGATAGACCCGGCCGCCAGCGCGCCTCGCGGCGGCGCGATTGCGCGAGGATATCGCTCGCCCTCACGGGCTTAAGCACGGCGCAGGCCGCCATTCCAACCGACAAGCGCGCCGAAGAGATACCGGAGACAGCAGTGCCCACAGAAGAGCTATGGAGCACGGTCGCTCTGGAAGGGTTTGCAGCACTGGTCATAGGAACATCTTTGCCCAAGCGGGTCGCTTAGAACGACTCACTTGTTCTCATTATGTTCCACAGTGTTAAAAAGATTGCAAGGGGGAGAACAGCCAGCCAGGCCGCCCTCCCTCCTAAAATCACCAGTGCTTAGCCAAACAGGCCGAATGCCAAAATGATGGTCAGCACAATCGGACAAACAAAGCGCACGAGAATGCGCCAGATTTGGTGAAGCAGGCCGTCCAGCCCGTTCTCATCATCAATCAGCCGCGCATCCGCAATCCAGCCAACAAAGATACAGGTCAGGATCGCGCCTATCGGCATGAACAGCTTTGCGGTCACACCATCCAGGGCATCAAAGAAATTCGCCTCTGCAAAGATCGGGATGAACGCCAGTGGCCGGAAATCAGCCATTTCATTGAAGGACAAGGCCGAGAGGATGCCCAATACTGCTGCACCGACCCCGACGATGGCGGTTGCAACCGGACGCGGCAGCTTGAATTTCTCAAGCGTGTAAGCGGTCGGTGCCTCAAGCAGCGACACCGAGCTGGTGAGCGCCGCAAAGAAGATCATGATGAAAAACAATAGGCCGATCAGCGAGCCAAATGGCATCTGCTGAAACGCAACTGGCAATGATGCGAACATCAGGCCCGGCCCAGCGCTAGCAGAAAGGCCAGCGGCGAACACAATCGGGAAAATTGTCAGACCAGCGAGCAAAGCAACCGCTGTATCTGCGCCCGCAATAATACCTGAGGTTTTGCCCAGGTTCGTCTCACGGCTGGCATAGGCACCGTAGGTCATCATCCCGGCCACACCAAGCGACAATGAGAAGAACGCCTGTCCAACCGCCGCCAACATGACTTCGCCGGTTAATTTGGAGAAATCGAAGGTGAATAGATAGCTCACAGCTTGACTGAACTCGCCGGTGAATGCGCCGTAGATCGTGATCGCCAGAAACAGCACGAAGAACAGCGGCATCAGATATACCGCCACCCACTCAATCCCGCTGGAAACACCGCGCGCCACGAAAAACAGGGTCAGCGCCAGAAACCCAAGGTTGAGCCCAACCATCAGACTGCCATTGCCGAACAGTCCGGGAAGCAACCCTTCAATATCGCTCGCAGCGCGCCCTTCAAAAGCGCCCCCAGCAAGGCCGGTTTGCACCAAATCGCTCGCAAAGACGCCAACATAATAGAGCACCCAACCGCCCACGACGCAGTAGAAGCTGAGGATCAGGAAGGCGGCAAAAACGCCCATCGATCCAATAATGCCCCAGCCTTTCGAAGCTCCGGAATCCGCCGCGACACGGCGCACGCTTTCCGGCGCAGAGGCCTGACCATGGCGGCCAACCAGTACTTCAGACAGCAACACTGGCAGACCAATGAGTAGCACGCAGAAAATGTAGAACAGAACGAAGGCCCCGCCGCCATTTTCGCCCGCCTCAGCAGGGAAGCGCCACATGTTTCCAAGGCCAACAGCCGACCCCACTGCGGCCAGAATAAAGGCTGTGCGCGAGGACCAACCTTCACGCGCGCTCGAACCGGAAGAAGCAACCATGTATGTATTACCCTCTCACGCGCCGATCCGGCGCAAATTGTTATACGCAAGTCATGCAAGAAAATTGCGGCGGCGTAAACGCCTCTTACAAACGCTCCACGGCGGGCTTTGCCAAGCCCGCGTCTCGCGGCTAGAGACTAGCGCCATGTCGACTACATTTCAGCTTGATACGAGCACCAGCCGCGCCACTCCTACGCCAAAGCCCAGGAAACGCCTTACTGTGCCGCGCATTCGCGACCACAAGAAGGACGGCACAACCAAAGAACCGCTGGTTATGCTGACTGCATACACCGCGCGTCAGGCGCAGTTGCTGGATACGCACTGCGACCTGCTGCTGGTCGGAGATCTCGCTGGGCCAGGTGATCTACGGACTCGATTCCACCCTGCCGGTGACGCCAGAGATGATGATTGCACATGGCGCAGCGGTTGTACGCGGCAGCTATCACAGCGTCGTCGTGGTCGATATGCCGTTCGGTTCCTACGAGGCATCAAAAGAGCAAGCCTTTGACACAGCCAGCCGGATCATGGCCGAAACAGGATGCGCCGCTGTTAAACTCGAAGGCGGGGAAGCGATGGCTGAGACGGTCGCTTTCCTCTCCAACCGCGGGATCCCTGTAATGGGCCATGTCGGCCTGACCCCGCAGGCAGTGAATGTGCTGGGCGGATATGCAGCGCGCGGCCGCAGTCAGCACGAACACGAGAAGATCATCACTGATGGCAAATCTCTGGAGGAGGCTGGCGCTTTCGCCGTCGTGGTTGAAGGTGTGATTGAGCCGATTGCCATTTCGCTGACCCAGTCACTCGAAGTACCAGTGATCGGCATCGGAGCATCCGCACAATGCGATGGACAAGTGCTTGTCACCGAAGACATGCTGGGCATGTTTGAACGCGTGCCGCGCTTCGTCAAACGCTATGAAAACATCGCAGAAGTGATCGACAAGACGGTTTCGACCTATGCCGAGGAAGTGCGCGCGCGCAGCTTCCCAACCGCTGAGCAAACCTACCAGCCAAAGAGCTAGCCCACGCTGTCCTGGCGGCCTGCAAGCATGCTGGCCAAGGGCGCAGCGCAGACCAGTTGCAGTAGATGATAGAGCAGCAGCGGCGCGATTACGAAGCCAGCGGCATCGGGCGGAAACAAGATCGCGGCGAGAGGCGCGCCGATGGCGACGCTCTTTTGCGCCCCGGCAAACAGAAACGCGATCCGATCTGCCCGGGGATAACGGAACAGCCCGCCGGTTAGCCAAGCTCCGCCCGTGCCGACGATCAAAAACGCAATGACAAGGCCCAGCAATGCGGCCCACTCAGCAAAGCCGAACATGGTCGCGAGGCCCTGCTCCACAGCGCCGGAAAAGGCGACATAGACCGCAATGCCGATCACCATCCGGTCAAGCCATGCGACTTGGGCCTTACGCTCCTTCAGCCAACCGATCGTCCAGCCCTGCAGTGCCTGGCCAATCAGAAATGGCAAGATCAGGATCAAGCCGATGCGAACAATCGTCTCGCTGCCAATATCCGCAACACTTCCGCCTCCCAGCGCCGCAAACAAAGGCGCAGTCAGAAACACACCGGCAATATTGATGAGCGCCGCGCCGACCACAGATAACGCGACATTGCCGCCCGCCAGGCTGGTGTAAGAGGTCGCGGACTGAATGGTGGATGGCAATGTGCCGAGATAGAGAAAGCCCAGCGCGACCAGTGGCGGCAAGGCCCATTGCGCAAGCAGTGAGAAGCCGAGGCCTGAAAGCGCCATCGCTCCAAACACCCATAGGAACAGCGGCGCGAAGAAGCGCCAATTCGCGAGGCCCCGCGCAATCTCGCCGCGTGCGATCCGCATGCCATTGACCAGAAACAGTACGAAAATGCCTGTGTTCGACACCGTCTGAGCGGTCTCGCGCAGCGCCCCTGCCGCAGGAAGCACCAGGGCCAAGACCGTCGCCAAGATCAGCACGGCAATCATCGGATCCGCCAATAAGGATGGTCGCGACTTCATCGCGCGCGCTCTGCCCTCCCCTTTAGCCTTTGTCGAGGGGAGTGCGCTCTTACTCTGCTGGCGGCGCAAACGCGCCCGGACGCAGGCTTTCAGCAAATTCCGCGAAGCCTTGCTTTTCGTCTTCACGCTCCAACCCGCGCGCAGCAGCAGCCCTTAGGACGAGCAAATGCGGGTCATTGCCCGCGCCCAGATCAATCGCATAGTCAAGCAGCACCGCCACTCTTAACCAGTCTTCTGCTGCTGCGCTGCGCTCTGCCAGCATCAGCACCGCCTCAGCATTGTTTGGCTCGCCAGCGAGATGCCGCACCAACAGAGTGTCAGCCGCAAGGTCATCACCGGTCATTCGGTAAGCCGCAATAATCCGCTGGGTCAGCGGCCAGGGCCTTCGGATTTGCGCAGCCACTTGGTAAAGCTCCAACGCTTGCTCTGGATCATTAACCGCGAGGCCAACGTCCCCAATCAGTGAGTGCACATCGGCCGACCCTGGAAATTGACGGCGGAGCGAATTGGCGAGCCGCGCGGCTCCTGGCAAATCATTTTGTGCGATCATATCGCGCAGCTGCCGAGTTAGCGCAGGTAAAACCGCTCTGCCATCGGCTGTGCTGCCGAGCACCACGAGCCCCCGAACGCGCCCTTCGACTGCCCGCTCCAGCAATGGTGCCGCCGCCTCGCGGTCACCCAGCCTCTCATAGGCGCGGCCAACGATGCCGAGCAGGTAGGGCGATGCATCTAGCGAGGCGGTGCGCGGGGCAAAGCGCTCAACCAATTCAGCCTCACGCTCACCGCGCAGCATAGCCAGCGCAACCAGCTCCAACAGACGGATATTGCCGGGTTGCCGCTCTGCCAAGGCGCTGAGTTTCAATGCCGCACTGTCATAGGCACTTTCATTGAGATCAATCAGTCCGTCCAGCAGCAATGCGGCTGGGACATTACGGCTCACCATACCGCTGCGTTCAAGCAAAGAGCGCGCAAGGATCGGTTTGTCAGCACGCGCCGCCAGCAGTGCCTGAAGATAGTGCACCTTGGGATGCTTGGGATCGATTTTCGCAAGGTTCCGAACAGCTGCTAGCATATCGCGATTGCGCCCCAAATCGCCCAAGGTTGCCGCCAGATCAGCTAGGATCTCTACATCTTCAGGAGCCGCCTTATGAGCAGCCTCGAACCAGGGCAATGCGTCTATCAAACCATGCGCATCGCGCACCATCTGAGCGCGCAAATGCAGCGCCAAGGATGATTGCGGACCCAGCTCTAGCGCACGCTCTGCGGCTTCCAATGCGGGCAAATGCTCTCCGCCGCGAAAACGCAGACGAGCGATCGCGACCCATAGTGCGGGATTTTCCGCATCGATTGCGAAAGCCTGATCCAGCATTCCGCCCGCTTGGGGTAGGTCACCTTCGCGCATCGCCGCGCGCGCATCTTTGACCAAAGTGACGAATTCATCGCTGCCCTCGATCGCCGCTTCTGCGGACGCGCTATCATCTTCGCTGGTCAGCGAGCAGCCACCCAGCGCCAGCGCGCACCCGGCCAACAGCCAGCCCAGCGCAGGGGATCTGAGGCCAGATTTAGGCCTGCAAATCATATTGTTTGAGCAGATCATATAAAGTCGGTCGGCTGATCCCGAGCAGTTTGGCCGTGCTTGAGATGTTGCCCTCGCTGCGCGCCAAGGCATGGCGGATAATCCGGCGGTCCGATTGCTCGCGCGCCGCCTTAAGGTTCAGCACTTCGGCATCTTCCTCTTCGCCGCTGTCAAAATCCAGGTCTTCAGCGTTTACCAGTTTGCCGTCAGCCATGATGACCGCGCGCTTCACCCGGTTTTCCAGCTCGCGGACATTGCCGGGCCAATCATGCGCATCAATCGAGGCCAGCGCATCAGGGCCAAAACCCGTAACCGCTGGGTTCATCTCAGCAGAGAACCGCTTGAGGAAGGCCTTCGCCAGCAGAATGGCATCGCCGTGACGCTCTGCCAAGTTCGGGATGCGAACAACGATTTCGGCCAGCCGATAGAACAGGTCCTCGCGGAATGTGCCCTCGCCAATCATATTCTCTAGGTCTTGATGGGTGGCGCAAACGATCCGAGTGTTCACCTCAATCTGTTTGCGTCCGCCAATCCGTTCGATCGTGCGCTCCTGCAAAAAGCGCAGCAATTTGACCTGCAATGGCAGCGGGATATCGCCAACCTCGTCGAGGAACAGCGTACCGCCATCGGCGCTTTCGATTTTGCCTTCGGTGGTTTTGACCGCGCCGGTAAACGCGCCCTTTTCGTGCCCGAACAGTTCGCTTTCTAGCAGGTTTTCAGGGATCGCTGCGCAATTGATGGCAACGAACGGCCCGTTCGCGCGGTCGCTCGCATCATGCAGCCCTTGCGCTAGCAGCTCTTTGCCCGTGCCGCTCGCACCAAGCAGCATGACAGAGACGCTGGTGCTCGCAACGCGCTCAATCGTGCGCGCGACTTTCACCATTTCAGGTGCGCCAGTGATCAGGCGGCCAAGGACCGTCTTTTCCTCGCCAGCACTGGCGACCAGACGGCGGTTCTCTTGTTCGATCAAATGCAGGTTGTAGGCACGGCGAACGATCAGGCCGAGCGCTTCAATATCAACCGGCTTTTGGTAAAAATCGTATGCGCCGCGTTCGATCGCCTGCAGCGCGCTTTCCCGCGCGCCGTGGCCGCTTGCCACAATCACCTTGGTATCGGGCTTCAGCTCCATGATCGCATCGAGCACGGCAAAGCCTTCGCTCGTGCCATCAGGATCAGGCGGCAAGCCAAGATCGAGCGTCACGACCGCAGGCATTTCGCTGCGCAGTGCCGTGATGGCGGCCTCACGATTGCCTGCAATCACGACCTCAAAATCATCATAGGCCCATTTGAGCTGAGCCTGCAGGCCCTCGTCATCTTCGACGATCAATAGAGTGGGTTTCTTATCGGCCATTATGCGACCTCGCCTGATTTAGGTTGTTCTTCCTTCGCGAGAATTTCGGCCGCCTCGCGCAACGGCAGGATGATGCTGAACCGTGTGCCCAGTCCTTCGCGGGATTCGACGTTCACGCGCCCGCCCATTGCCTTCACGATCTCGCGCGCTTCAAATGCACCAATGCCAAAACCGCCCTCTTTCGAGGAGACGAAGGGTTTGAACAGGCCATTGCGGATGAAACCGGGCGACATGCCAGAACCGGTATCGATGATGTCGAATTGACCATTCAGGCCATCGCTCGACACATCGAGGTAGATCGGAGTTTCCGGATCGCTCGCATCAATCGCGTTTTGGATCAGATGCATAATCGCCTGCTCTAAGCCTTCATTATCGGCCATCACGACGGCGGGATCAGCCCGTGTTAGCTGCAGCGGGTGTGTAACTTCAAAACGCTTTGCCAGGCCCTTGGCCATTGCAGCGAGATCAACCGACCTGCGCTCTTGCGACTGCCCAGAGCCATAGCGGCCAAGGCGGGCTAGCAGGTTTGTGAGCTTGTCAGATGAATTGCGCAAAGTGACGAGCATATCTGCCCGAAAATCCGGATTATCCGCGTGCTTTTCCGCATTCCGGGCGAGCAACGATAATTGGCTCGCCAGATTTTTGATATCGTGCATCACGAAGGCGATCCGGCGATTGAACTCATCAAACCGGCTTGCCTCCATCAGTGCCTGTTGGCCTGATTGCTCGGCGAGATAACTGGCCAGCTGCTGCCCTACAACTTTGAGCAGATCGTAATCTTCCCAATCGAGACGCCGCTCGATCCGAGGGCGCGCCAGCACAATCGTGCCAACCAGTCGGTCAAAATGGACAAGCGGGACGAGTGCCCAAACATCTTCTGCCTCAGTCAGCCATTCAGGCACCAAAGCAACCTCACCGAAATGGTCATTGCCTGCTCGCACATCATCCATATCCAGGATGTGGTTATGCTGCTCAAGCAGGCTTGAAAGCTCATAATCTGCGGCGATGGCTGGCACCGCGATAGTTGGCCAGTTGGAGCGCGCCACCAACTCCAATTGCGCCTCTTCATTGGGCGCGAGCAGCAGTCCACCCGGACTGTCAGTGATATCGGCAATCGCCCTGATCGCCCGTTCTTGAAAACTCGGCATGCCCGATACGCCTACACCTACCGAGGCGCTGCCAACGGTACGAGTGAAACGCAGCCATTCCTCTCGGTAATCATAGCGATGCTGAAACAGATGCTTCGTCGCCATAACCCTAAGCCACGCGCGGGCACGCTCTGAGGGCAACCATAAGACCGCCGCCATACCTGCGAAGACCAGAAAGATCACCTGCGTCGCACGACCCAAATCTCCACCCAGCATAGAGAGCGATTTGGTCACAAAGATCATCAGGACGAGATAGGAACCGATGACCAAAAGCGACAAAGTCTGGAATGTTACCGCGCGCGAAGGGCGGAATTCCAGATCAGCACTGCGCGCATTGGCCCCAAGCGCAAGCACGCCGATCATTACGCCGGATAATGCCCCTCTCAGGGCAAGCAGCAGGCCGGGTTCCTCACCGCTGAGATAAGCGATCGTGTAGAGGTTGAGATCGTAGCCCCACAGGCAAGTAAGCGCGACCCCGCTCCAGCGCAAAACGCGGCGCGCCGCCATTGATGCGCCAACATATAGGTTATGCAGCAGCACCAGAGCGCCAATCGCGACAAGCATGTTAAGCGCCGCGCTGACTTCGAACGTCACGTCAAGCAGCTCTGGCTCAGATGCGATCCGCGCCTCGATCAGCAGCAGCACAGGCTGCAGCAATTGAACCAGCGCCAGCGCGATAATCACGGGCCGAGTCGGTTTTAGGCTCTCGTCGCGCCCATCATTGGCGAACAGACGAAATATCAGAAATATCCATGCGCAATTGCGCGCAGTCTCCGCCAGCCGAACAGCCGGCTCCAGCGGACCCTGTGCAGCCGCTAATGCGCACCAAATGCCGGTGAAGGCGATAGCGCTGAGCGCAGCCGCGCGGTCAGAACGCGAACGATCTCCGTTGCGGGTCGCCCACAAGGCCGCCACCGCGCAGCACACGGCCCCGGCAAGATAGCCTGCAAAACTGATCAAAGTGAGAAGTTCGCCTTCAGCCATTAGCGAGCACCCTCTGGCCAGAGCACCACGCGGACGGTCTGCAACAGGATCACCAAATCAAGAAATGGCGTATAGTTCTTTGCGTAATAAAGATCATATTCGAGCTTCTTACGGCTGTCTTCGGTCGATGCGCCGTAGGGATAATTGATCTGAGCCCATCCGGTAATGCCGGGTTTGACCATATGCCGCTCGCCGTAGAACGGGATCTCTTCCTGCAGATCATCAACAAATTTCGGCACTTCGGGACGCGGCCCGACAAAACTCATATTGCCTTTCAGAACGCTCCAGGTTTGCGGCAACTCGTCGATCCGAACCTTGCGGATAAAGCGCCCGAGGCGGGTGACCCGTGGATCGTTTTCCTCAGCCCATTTCGCGCCGTCCTTTTCCGCATCCGTGCGCATCGAACGCAGCTTGATGAGATAAAACGGCTCACCATAGAGGCCAACGCGTTCCTGCTTAAAGAACGCAGGTCCTTTGCTATCCAGCTTCACCAGCAAAGCGAAAATCGCAATGATTGGGAAGGTCAGTAGAAGCAGCAAAAGACTGGCAACAATGTCAAACAACCGCTTGAAAGCACTGGAAATCACTCGTCCAGAAGAAAATCCATCGGAAAAGATCAACCAGCTGGGATTGACCGTATCCAGATCAACCCGGCCCGTCTCACGTTCCAGGAAGCTAGAGAAATCATTGACGTGCACACCCTTGGTCTTAATCCGCAAAAGATCCGGAAGTGGCAGCGCATTGCGCCGTTCCTGCAAGGCGAGCACAACTTCGCTCACGCCCAGGTTTTCGACAAACCGGCCAAGGTCATGGATCGCCTCACGCGCAATCGCTTCTTCAACCACCCGCTCCGGCTCGTTCATCGCGATGTAGGAGACGATCGCAAAGCCAGTTTCCGGCTTATCACCCAGCTCACGCAGTCGCTGCGCCCTGTCGCCCGCACCCAGCACCATCACTCTGCGGCGAAAGGCCGACGAGCCAAGGAAGCTGTTAAGGAACATCCGGTCCACCACCAGCAGGCCGATGGCGAAGCACATGGTGTAAAAAAGTGTGGAACGCCAGAAGGTATCAGCGGCCAGCACAAAATCGATCACCGCTAGGGCAATGATACCAAGGCTGATCGCCACGAGCAGTCTGGCGCCTGCAAATCGAAGGCTGCGCAGCGCATAGGGTCCGTACACCCCGACAGAGATCATTGCGATCCATACCACGGAGGCTGAGCCCGTCAGTGGCAACCAGCGCCCAGCAATAGGCCCTGGATCCATCCCGATCTGCGAGGCTCGTAGCTGCCAGGCGAGCTCACTAGCCAGCACCAGAAGCGCAAAGTCTAGCAGACCGAGCAGCAGCACGGCGTGGGGGATATAATGCTTAAACAAGCGGATCATCAGATTCGAAGCTCGCAGTAATTGCAATTGCAAGCGCGGCTTTACGCGCGAGACCTTAAGTGTCGGTAAATTTTACAGCGCTTGCTCTAAGCCGCCTCTTGAGCCGATCTACACGGTTAATGAGATGTGAAGAACGCACTATGTATTTACGCTTAGCTGTGGGAGGTTCAAACCCTTGCCTGAGCCGCCAAACGCGTAGTCTGTGGGGTCAAGCAATCCGGCCTGCTGCAGCGCGAGCAATTCACACCCAATGGTATCGCGTCTTCCTCTGCCAAAGACACGCCGCGCGCCTGTGCCAATTCGCCCGCAAAGCGCGCTTCAAGCCCAAGCACTATCGCTTGGCGCGCCGAGCAGGTGACGCCGCCGCCATCAACCGTGAGTGCAATGGTGAACCAGTGCTTGGGCGCCGCCTCGCCTTCGCTGAACAGCACCGGCTGGGTGAGTAGTGTACCCGGGCGTTCAAACGCTGAATACGGCGCCCAGGCGGGCCAGCGCGCTCCGTCCAGTGGGAACATCGCCCCGCTCGCCCCAGCGCTGAACCCGGCAAGCTCTCCGGACCGGTCAAGCCGCGCAGAGAAGAAAGGCAGGCCCCGTTCGCCCACCCGCTGCAAGGTCGTGAGCCTCTGGGCAACCTGCGCAAAGTTGACGGCAAAACGCCGCTGTAAAACCGTAAGATCATAGCCGGTCTGCTCACACGCTCTCAGAAAGCGTCCGTAAGGCATCAGCAGGGCGGCAGCGACATAATCGCTGACCGCACTGCGCATGGCATCGCGCGCCTCGCGGCTGGTCAGCCCCGCCCCTTCAACAACCGCATCAATCGCCTCGCGCTGCTCCAGCACGCCAACTTGCCGTGCAATTTGAAACCGCCGTGCCGCACCCGGTAGCATCTCAGACAATTGCAGCTGGCGCGCATGCAGATCGAGCCGGGCCACCTGGCCGGGGATCACCTCAGCTGGCAGAATGCGCACCGACAGACGGTGCCGCTCGCGCAAACGCTCATTCAAAGCCACGCTGATTTCAGCACGCGACAGCCTGAGTTGATCGGCCAAATCCTCGGCTGCGTGATCAAGGTCGGAAAAATGGTTCTGCCAGCGCTCCACCGCCTCGCGGGCCTGCCTGTCAGGGTCATCGCCGCGCGACGCCACAACGCCGCCTGCATCAAACAGCCGCGCAAATGCAGCCGCAGCCTGAGGCGCAGCGGCAAGAAACTCCTGCACTTCTTCCCGGTCGATCCCAAGATCGCTGAAGCGTTCATCGGAGAGCCGGCGCGCAAGGCCATCCAGCCCGCCAATTGCCTCATCCTCCCGCAGGCTGCGTGGATCAAAATCAAACCGCTCAATCACCTGCACCAGCACACGTGCGGACAGCGGACGCTGATTACGCTCAATAAGATTGAGATAGCTTGGCGAGATACCAAGCGAGGTGGCCATAGCGGCCTGCGTCAGGCCCTCACGTTTACGCAATCGGCGCAAAGCAGGACCGGCGAGAAGAGAATTATCAGCCATAGGAGGCTTTGTAAATTACTTTACATCCTCACACAAGTTTTACGATTTTTGAGCCGATACAGACACGATTGTCTGTAAGGTTTACTGGAGAATCGCGTCTCTGTCCGGCATATAGAATGGCATAAATCTCCCCATAGTGAAGCCGAAAGAACAGACATGACTTATCAAGCAACCACCGCAAAAATGCAGCAAACCATCAACGCCAACGGCCCAAGCTGGGGCGCTATTGATGCAGAAGCGACCGCCCGCATGGCGATCCAAAACCGCTTCCCCACTGGACTTGATATCGCGAAATACACTGCGAAGATCATGCGCGCCGATATGGATGCTTATGACGCGGATCCCGCCCAATACACGCAGTCACTCGGCTGCTGGCACGGCTTCATCGCGCAGCAGAAGATGATTTCGATCAAGAAGCACTTCGGCAGCACGAAACAGCGCTACCTCTACCTGTCAGGATGGATGGTTGCCGCTTTGCGCAGCGAGTTTGGCCCTCTGCCCGATCAGAGCATGCACGAGAAGACCAGCGTTCCGGCGCTGATCGAAGAACTCTACACCTTCTTAAAGCAAGCTGATGCGCGTGAGCTGGGCGGCATGTTCCGCGCCCTTGATGCGGCGCGCGATGCTGGCGATGAAGTGGAGGCCAAGCGTCTTGAGCATGCGATCGACAATTATGAAACGCACGTCGTTCCGATCATCGCAGACATTGACGCTGGCTTCGGCAATGCTGAGGCAACCTATCTGCTGGCCAAAAAGATGATCGAGGCAGGTGCCTGCGCTTTGCAAATCGAAAACCAGGTCTCTGACGAGAAGCAGTGCGGCCACCAGGACGGCAAGGTTACGGTCCCGCACGAAGACTTCGCCCAGAAGATCCGCGCCTGCCGCCACGCCTTCCTCGAAATGGGCGTCGAAGACGGCATCATCGTCGCCCGCACAGACAGCCTTGGCGCTGGCCTGACCAAGCAGATCGCCTACACCAAGGAAGAAGGCGACCTTGGCGATCAGTACAACTCCTTCCTAGACTGCGAAGAGGTTGATCCGGCAAACATCCAGAATGGCGACGTTTTCTTGAGCCGTGATGGCAAGCTGCTGCGTCCCAAGCGTCTGCCATCGAACCTGTTCCAATTTCGCGCCGGAACCGGTGAAGACCGCTGCGTTCTCGACGGGATCACATCGCTTCAGGCCGGCGCGGACCTGCTATGGATCGAAACCGAGAAGCCTCACGTTGAGCAAATCGCCGGCATGGTGGACCAGATTCGTGAAGTCGTCCCGAACGCAAAGCTGGTTTACAACAACTCGCCTTCGTTCAACTGGACATTGAACTTCCGCCAACAGGTGTTTGATGCTTGGGTTAAAGCGGGCAAGGATGTCTCCGCCTATGACCGCGACAGACTGATGAGTGTCGACTACGACACGACTGAGCTTGCCGCTGAAGCCGATGAGAAGATCCGCACCTTCCAGTCTGATGCTGCGAAGCGCGCTGGCATCTTCCACCACCTCATCACCCTGCCGACCTATCACACGGCGGCGCTGTCGACCGACAACCTCGCGCGTGAGTACTTCGGTGAGCAAGCCATGCTCGGCTACGTCAAGAACGTTCAACGCGAAGAGATCCGTCAAGGCATCGCTTGCGTGAAGCACCAGAACATGGCCGGCTCCGACATCGGCGATGATCACAAGGAATACTTCGCCGGCGAAGCTGCCCTTAAAGCGGGCGGCAAGGACAACACCATGAACCAATTCGCGGCTGCTTGAACAGCAGCCTAGGAGAGTGAAAATGACCGACACTACCAGCCCAGAACCGGCCCGCGCCCGCGCGCTGCTCTCAACTGCCGACATGAAGCTGCTGCGCCGTGCGCTCGAAAGCCATGCTCGGAGCACCGAAGATCGCGACGAGCTCGCCAAGATCAACGCGTTGCATCACCGCCTCGGGACTTACGCACCAACGCCTGAGTAGGAAAGCAGTTTAGCGCACCCAGTTTACCAGTCTCCTGGGGAGGAGACTACGGCCGCCGGAGTTTGGGAGAGGACTTCGGCGGTCGTAGCATTTGGGTTTCCCTCACCCTAACTTCCAAGACCAAGCGGCGAAGCACGCCAATTTCACCGAACCTCTGTCCGCACGAGTACGTGCTCAAGAACGGCGGAGAGCTCTGCACGATCCGCCACTGGCACACTCAACACCGTGAATTGCGATACTCGAGAAGCAGGAGCCTCTATCCAAGCGCTGCAAGCCTCATATGTACAGCCGACCTGCCATTCCTTGTCATCCACAACCTCAGGCTTGCTAATGGGGGGAAGCATGGGGTGATTGCCCTCATATACACCGATAGGAACGTTCCGAAATTTCAGCGTGTAGAAATCGAAATCGATGTCCCGTTCTGAGCGAGACAAGCTACTAAACTGGCTTCCCACAAAACAGACATTTGCCGTGCACCAACTAGAACTCTCGCCTGCGCAAGACGTAATGGCCGCACAAGCCATGGCAATTACCAGCGGCTTCCCCCTCACCAATCACCCGCCCTTACGCGGCAGCAGATCGAGCGTCGCCGCCGTCATTGCTTCAGTGCCGGTAGAGATCACCGCTTCTGCATCAGGCGCCCAGAACGGCGAATGCAGCGAAGGCAGCTCAAGCTCACCGGCCTCTGATTTGGCCCATTGATCCTGCGGCACACCGCCAACCCAGAAGATCAGCGACTCGATGTTCTCCGGATCAGCTAGGTAGAACTGGCCGAAATCCTCGCCGCCCATCACTGGCGGGGTCTCGAACACTCGCTCACCAAAGCGCTTCGACAGGCCTGCCATTACCTGCTCGGTGAACTCTGGCGTGTTGTAGGTCGAGGGCAGATACGGGTCCTGCACACTCACCACCGGCATCCGGTCCTCCGGCATGCCCGCCGCCATCGCCTCGGCTTTGGCAATCCGCTCAATCCCCTCTAGCAGAGCCGCGCGCGATTCCGCGCCGTAAGAGCGCACGGTCAATTGCAGCTTCGCCTCATCAGGGATGATGTTGTGCTTAGCCCCGGCCAGGAAGCTACCGACGGTTACCACAGCGGGATCAAGCGGGTTCTTCTCGCGGCTGACGAGCGTCTGCAAACGCATCACAATGCTGCTCGCGACCACGATCGGGTCCTTTGTAGTGTGCGGATAGGCGCCGTGCCCGCCAACACCCTTCACCGTGATGTCCACGCTGTCCACGTTCGCCAGCGCATAGCCCTTCGCATAGCCGATAGCGCCCGCTGGTGCGCCAGCGGCATCGTGAAAGCCCAGCACATAGTCAGGCTTTGGAAAGCGGGTGAACAGGCCATCCTCCAGCATAGCCAGCGCGCCCAGCCCCAGCTCTTCCGCCGGCTGCAGGATCATCACCAAAGTGCCCTGCCATTCGTCCTTACGCTCGGCCAGCAGCTGCGCCGCGCCAATCCAGGCCGCCATATGGGTATCGTGTCCGCAGGCATGCATCAGGCCGCTCTCGATGCCAGAGGCCGGCACGCCTTTCGCCTTGGAGGCATAGGGCAGTCCGGTTTGCTCTGTCACGGGCAGGCCGTCCATATCCGCGCGCAGCATCACGGTTGGCCCTTCGCCATTGCGCATCACCGCGACAACGCCGGTCTGACCGACACCCTCTGTCACCTCAAAGCCAAGGTCGCGCGCGCGGGCGGCCAGCTTCTTAGCGGTCTCGAACTCCTGAAACGACAGCTCCGGATTGGCGTGCAGGTCCTTGTAGAGCTCCATCAGGCCCGGCATGTCCTCGTTCACCGCATCGCGCAGCTCATCCGCCTGCGCCGGTACGGCCAGCGCCATCGCACCCAGTACCAACCCCAAGGCCTCCGTGCTTTTCCGAATTACCCGAACCATCGTATCACTCCCGTTGTACGTGTCATTGTATCGCCGCCGTATTCCGTTCGCCGTGCGTGAAGCACGCTTGGAACGGCTGGAACACAGTATAAGGCCAAAAATCTGTTCGATTGAACCATGCCTGTTTGATCGAAAAAAGCGATCAATCGCTGAGCAAAGAGGTTCATCAAAATCATGCCGAGCGGTGTCGCATATTTTCACCGGAGTAGGAAATCGCCAATCGGCCGATCCTACAGACCATAGGTTATCGCCAGCAGCACCGACAAAGTCGCCACCATCAACACCACCAGCGGGACGCCAGTGCGGACATAATCGGCGAAGTCGTAATTCCCCTCCGCCATGATCAGCATATTGGTCTGATAGGCAATCGGGGTCGCGTAACACAGGTTGCACCCGAACAGCACGGCCAGCACCAGCGGTTCTGGCGGCAGGCCAAGCTGGGCCGCAATGCTAAAGGCAATCGGCGTCCCAACGGTTGCGGCGGTCGCATTGGAGGCAAAGTTGGTCAGTATCGTGACGAACGCCATGATCGCGGCCAGCACCAGAGCGGGCGGTAGTAGCACCAGCCCCAATGACAGGGCCTCGCCCAGCCAGGCGGCAGCGCCGCTTTCATCGATAATCCGGCCAATCGCTATACTGGCCGCGACCAGCACGATCACTTGCCCAGATAGCGCCCGGCCGACGCGGTCAAATTTCACGCAGCCGGTGACGAACATCAAAATCGCGCCTGCGAGCGCGGAGATCGCAATCGGGAAAATCCCAATCGCGGCGGTGAACACGGAAAAGCCCATGATCGCAGCCGCCAGCAAAGCCTTGGAGCGGCGCGGCATCTCTCGTGCGCCATCTAGCATCAGCAGGCTGTCCGCGCGCGAAAACGCCTCCAGATCTTCCTGAATGCCCATCACGAGCAGCACGTCGCCCTCTGTAATGCGCAGATCGCCGCCATCGGAATATTGATCCGGCCCGCCCAGAACGCGCGCTGGACGATGAATGCCTAGCACCGCGACACCGTAAAGATCGGCAATCCCAGAGGATGGCAATGTCCGCGTAATCAGGCGGGAATCCGCCGTCACGGTCATTTCAAAGACGAGAATATCGCTGCCCAGCGCAGCGGAACTGCGCTTAATCCGGTCGAGCACCCAATTTGGCGCAAGCTCACCCTTAAGCTCACGAACCGCATCCTCCAGCGCCTCATGCGTGCCTGAAATATGGATGCGCTGCTGCGGCTGTATTGGCCCCTTTTGCTCGCCGTGGAAAATGATCCCATCCGGTAGCTTGGGCAGAATATCAGTCACATCCTTGCCAATCAGATCGCTATCGCCAGCGATGCGTAGGCGCGTGTGAAACCGCCGGACATTCTGATCCGCTGCGACCTTGTTGTCCTTCAGCAGCCGCGGCATCACCAGCCACATATAGGGCAGCGCAATCAGGGCAGCACCAAGCACAATTGGTGTGAAATCAAACACGCCCATCTCGCGCATGCCCAGATCAACCGCGATCGAAACAACCAGAATATTGGTCGACGTGCCGATTGTGGTCGCCAGCCCGCCGATCAGCGACGCGGCGTTGAGCGGCATGAGAGTTTTGGATGTGGGCAAAGCCCCGCGTGCCGCCAGCGCGGCGAAAATCGGGATCATCAACACCAGTACCGGCGTGTTGTTGACGAACATCGACAAGAACAGGACGATCAACAGCGAGACCAATAAACCCAACTGAAGGTTGAACTTAAACACCCGCTCCAACACGCGGGCCGCAGGCTCCAACGCGCCAGTGACGACGAGGCCCCTGCCCATCACCATCAGCGCGCAAATCGTGATCAGCGCATAGTGTCCAAACCCGCCAAATGCGATGGCCAGGCCGTCAATCTCGCGTGTGCCGGGCAATGGAAAGAAATACAGGCCAACCGCGATCACCGCTATGGTCAGCAGCGAGACGATCTCTATCGACATCCGCCCGCGGACAAAGCCAACAAACATCAGGACCGTGAGAACCATGGCGGCCATGGCGTGATATGTTGGAAGCGACAGCATGTTCGTTGCGAGTGAATTCCCAAAGGTGGCGCAGAATATCAAGCGAAATCGCAATATCTGCTTTGACTTAAGGCGACAGTGACTGCATCCGCGGCCTCGGCTATCCTCGCGATTTGCGGGCAAGTTCGCACCGCTGCGGGCCGATCCGTATGATCCGCCTTGCGGTCAGCCGGTGATCCAGCAATGGGTGAAGCCATCAGAATTCTGGGAGAGAGAAATCAATGCAAGCGCTGGTGTTCAACGGACCGCGAGACATTCGCTATGAGAGCTATGCCGACCCGGAATTGCGCAGCGACAACAGCGTAATTCTCAAGGTGGAAAACTGCTCAATCTGCGGCAGCGACCTGCATATGTATCACGGCGCACATATCGGAAACACCGAATATAGTACTGATATTCCTAAATTTTGTGTCGGCCATGAATTCATTGGTGAAGTTGTTGAGGCGGGCGGCGACGTTCACGGCTTTAAGGTTGGCGACAAAGTTCTGGCCGCTGGCGGGACAGGCTGCGGCCACTGTTCAGCCTGCCGCACTGGCAATGCCGCATCGTGCCGTAAATCCACCGCCTTTGGCCTCAGCACAGAGTTGCAAGGCGGCCAGGCAGAATATGTGAACGTGCCCAATGCTGATGCGACCTTGTTCTCCACCGATGGCCTGACAACGGAGCAGGCGCTGCTGCTGACCGATGGCATGGCGACCGCCTATTTTGGGCTGATGCGGGCAGAGCCAAAACCCGGCGGCAGTGTCGCGGTGGTTGGTCTGGGCCCCATTGGCCTGATCGGGGTGGAGCTGGCGTTATTGCTGGGGGCGAGCCAGGTGATCGCCATTGATCCCGTGCCTGCACGCCGCGCGATGGCGGAGAAACTGGGCGCCACCGCCTTCGCCCCCGGACCTGAGCTGCATGCGCAAGTGATGGAGGCCACTGGTGGCCGCGGCGCTCAATCAGTGTTTGAAGCAAGCGGTGCGAAGGGCGCGATCAATGCCGTACTTCCGCTGACCGCACGCGGCGGGAATGCCAGTTTTGTGGGCATACCAGAGCCTGATGATGTGCTGCCTCTGCCGCTGATCATGTTCAAGAATATCACCGTGCGCGGCGGGATTTGTGATGTCACGAATATGTGGCCACATCTGGTGCCCCTGGTGCAATCGGGACGGATGAAGGCAGACGGTCTGTTCAGCCACCAATTCAACCTGAGCGAAGGCGCGGAGGCTTATAAGCTTTTCGACAGCCGCGATGACGGCGTGCTGAAACTCAGGATTGATGTTGGGTAGTGTGGTCCCGCGCGAGTAGTCCATAAAGCAGCACATCGCGTAGGCCGATATGCGTCGTCTCATGCTGGCGCAAATGCGCCTCACGGGTGAAGCCAAGCCGTTCCAGCAGCCGGATCGACGGCTCGTTATCGACATCCACTTCTGCAGTCAGCTTACGCAGGCCCTCATGTAGCAAGTGCTTCACTAGCGCCTCCATACATTCGCGGGCGATGCCCTCGCCCTGGCGGTGCATAACCGTGACATAGCCGATTTCCTGCACGCCATCCTCATGCGCGGGCATGGCGACAAACCGGCCCAGGACCGCGCCTTCGCTGTCTTCGGCGATCCATGTGCGACCGTTCCAATCAGGATCGGCCAGCCAGCCCCACAGCTCCGCCTCAGAGGTGAAATGCGCGCGGGACATGTAGAGGTTCTGCTGCTCATCCGCGAAGGTAGGGAATAGCGCGGCGCAATCCGCCTTACGCAAAGGCCGCATGGTGAAACGGCTTGTGGTGAGCGTAGTTACTTCAGTCATGGCAGAAGCTCTATCTCGGTTCGCAGCGTAAACCGCAAGGACGCAGGCGGGCTAGGTCATAAAGCTAAAAACCCGCGGCCCGATCAAGCGCCATCGGCAAGGTGTTTTACCAACGCCTTCACCTTTTTCTGGCGCCATTGCGGCAGCGGCGCGAGCAGCCAATAGGCCCGCTGGCTCTCGCTCGGTTCCTCCAGCGCCTCCAGCCGACCATCGCCCAGCGCCTCCGCCACCAGTGGCAGCGGCAAAACCGTACGACCCATGCCCGCCAAGGCTGAGCTGAGCGCCTGACCCGGATTGCCCGCTTTAATGCACGCCTTTGTATCCTCCGGCAGAGATGCTCCCGGCCAATCGATCCATGCATCACGGCAATTCGGCGCGGCCACCGTCACCCGCTGAGCCGGGGCCAGTTGCGCGCCCTCCAGATCGCCGGGGCCATCGACCAGGCGGATCGCCAGATCGAGGTTTGCCTCTGTAAAGTCGGCATTTTCGTCGGAGACTAGGATATATTGAACCCCATCCGCCCCGGCCTGAAATTCGGCCAGTCGCGGGGCGAGCCACTGCGCATAGAACTCGCGCGGGACCGCAATGGTATAGCGGTCAGAGGCCTGGCCCGCCTGCATCGCCTGAACGCTTTGTTCAAATTGCAAGAACCCTTCTCTCAACGGATCGAGACCCGCCTCACCTTCCGGCGTCAGCTCCAGACCCTTGCTGGTCCGGCGGAACAGCACCACGCCGAGATGATCCTCCAGCGCGCGGATCTGCTGACCTACCGCCGCCGGCGTCACCGCCAGTTCGTCGGCTGCCCTGGTAAAGGAGAGATGCCGCGCCGCTGCATCATAAACGCGCAGCGCATTGAGGGGGAGATGGGTCCGTTTCACCCAGCCGATCTAACCAGCCGCTTGCGGCTGCGCAACCTTACGCTGCGTCGTAATTAGAGCTTAAGGTCAAGCCCCTAGGAACGATCCGCCGTTTCCGGTGCGGCCAGCGGGAAGAACGGGATGCGTACTTCGATCGGCGATCCGTCACCGCGCAGGAAGGTATAGAAACCCTCCATCGAGCCATGCGGCGTCGTCAGCGGGCAACCAGAGACATAATCATGGCTTTCGCCCGGTGCGAGCTTCGGCTGTTCGCCAACCACACCCTCACCATCGACATGGTTCACCATGCCGCGTGCATCGGTGATCCGCCAATGTCGAGTGCGCAGTTGCAGCGTCTCGTGAGAGCCGTTTTCGATCCGGATATGATAGACCCAGAACCACTTGCCCGCCTCCGGCTGCGATTGCTCAGGTAGAAAATTCACAGCGACCCTGACGGTTACTCCGTCTGTCACTGCAGCGTGTTGAAACAGCTCTTTCATAGGTCTCTCAAGGTAACGATTCTCAGGCCCTTCACAAGAGCACCAACGCGCTTAATCCCCCCTGTATCCCAAATTCATCGCGAATTGCCGCAATTTAGGGCTAGTGCGCAGGACCGCTGCGAGAGGCCTTAGCTCCTTAAAAAACCTAGTTCACAGGGTCGGCCGGATTGTGCTCTGCGAGGAACCCTTCCAGCGCATCGTACCAAGCCTTTTCGTTTTCGGGCTTGGAGAAGCTATGCCCCTCACCCTCAATTACGAGCGTGGTGGGCGGCATGACCGCTTCGCGTGTTTCTTTTTCAAACATCCGATATTGCCTGATCGGGACGACGGAATCCTCCGTACCATGAGCCAGCAGCAAAGGCCGCTTCAGGCCCTCAGCCAGCCGGTACGGTGAGACGCTGTCGAGGCTTTCCACCCCTTCCCCGCGCACCCGCTCTCGCCAGCGTTTGAAGCTCTGACGGCCGAAGAACTGGCGATCGTATTTAATCATTTTGTCCCAGTCGGTGACTCCAGCCCAGCTTGCTCCGCAGCGATAGCGATCTGGATTGCGCAGCACCGCCCAAATCGCGGCATAGCCTCCGTAGGAGCTACCGACGACGCAAACGCGCGATGGATCGGCGATGCCCTCTTTCACCGCCCAGTCCATGGCATCATCAAGGTCATCCTGCATCCCGCGACCAATCTGACCCGCGCCCAGTTCAAAGAACGCATCACCATATCCGCCAGAGCCGCGAAAGTTCGGCTGCAGCACCGCATATCCGCGATTGGCGAGCAATTGCACTTCATCATTATAGGCGAGTTTATCCCGCACGCCGTATGGTCCGCCGTGAGGCATAAGAATGAGCGGGAGGTCCTTAGCTTCGCGGCCCATCGGCAGGGTCAAATACCCCTTAATATTCACGCCATCGCGGGCCTTATATTCAATCGGCTTGGGCGCTGCGAGCATGCGAAAATCGAGATTTGGACGGTATTCAGCAATCTGATCGAGGCGCTTGGCGTCGGGGTCATAGAGATAGAGCACGCCGGGATCGGACTCGCTACCCGCCCACACCAACATGCGCGAATGATCCTTTGAACGCGATGTTACCCAAATCTCCAAATCACCGAGTGCTTTTCGCAGACCCGCATATTGCTTGGCCGCCTTTTCATCGAACCAATGCACTTCATCGCGGTCGGCGGTGTAGAAGGCAGCGAAGGGCTCTCCCTTGCGCAGAGTTACCGTATCAATATCCCAGTCCGGGTGCTCATAGACGGTTTCAACGTCTTCGCGCTTGGCAAAGTCGAACAGGCGCAGGCCAACGCGTCCATTTTCGCCCTCGGACAAGACATAGCCCTGATCTGACCCGCTAACGATCTGAACCGCATCCCAATAGCCATCCTCATCGTCTTCGCGCTTAATCCGGGCGATTTCTTTGAGTTTCGACTGCGCATCAGAGCGGTAAAACACGCGCAGTCGCTTGCGCAGCCAGCCCGTGCCCATCCGCACCGTGCCATTATTATCGGCCACCCAATTCCACACACCGTCGCGTGGTTTCTGGACAACCCGGATTCTACCTTCGCCGCCCAAATCATGGCGCATCACTGACGGATAGTCGTAGATCGTGCGCTGCATCGCCACGAGAATGTGAGAGCCGTCTTCGGCCACGTGAATCACATCGTCCCCGCGAACAGCATCGTATTTTTTGAACAACAGCTCAAAACTGCCATCATTCGGGTTCATATATATCAGGCGCGTGTAACGCACCTCGTCGCCGAAAAATTTGCCGGCCGTGGAGACAGAGATGAGCAATTTTTCATCCGTCACCCAGCGATACCATTCGATATCATAATCTTTGGGCATCGCGATAACGCGATCGAAATCCATGTCGGCCAGCCGGAGGATTGCGAACTGACCTTGCCCTTCCTTTGACCGGCGCAGAAAAGACATGCGTGAACCATTTGGCGACAGTTTAGCGTTCCAAAACAGCGAGCGCCCTGCGAAATTTTCCGTCGGAATTGTAGGCGGAACAGCAGAGGCTTTCTCTGCTCTTGAGGGCGCAATTTTCGGTGTCTTGGCCTCTGGCGCGGAAGCGCTTTCTTGCGCATTTGGCGCATCCGACACCTCATCCTGCGCAAGCGCAGGCGAGCACAGCAGCCCGAATGCCGCGAGTAACCCAAAACTTCTTACCATGATACGCCCCTGATGCGCGCAGCCCCCGCTGCGAGCGTTCAAGTCTATAAAACGCAAATCAAAAGACAAGCCTAAATAGATGAGGCGTTTGATCCTTTGCGAATTCTCTATGAGTGAGGTCAAACTCGCTCTTGCCAAGATAAGGCTAGTGAAATTCCCTTACGGCAATTTCAGACCAAGCGGAGCGTACGGACCCATTGCCAGCTGTTCAAACACTCCCATGCCTTCCGCATCACCAGTTACCTTGCAGAGCATCTGCACATGCCGATTCTCCATTGCGGTAGCATCAATCGCCGCCAAATCGATATCTTCGCGTCCAACGTCGAGCGGCCCTCTATGGTGGCCATGACCCCATGTTGGGTGGGTGTAGCCGAGACCCTTCATTTGAAACCTGCCAATGGGTTCGAACTCAAGCGACGCGGGTGCCCCCAGTGCATCAACCGCCAAAGAGCCACCTGCTGGCCAGCGCGTGCCATCCTGCATTGAGAATGACAGCAAACCATCTCCCTCAACCAGTTCGTCAATCGCCGCACCATCTGCAGCCCATGCGGCACGTCTGTTCCAAGCCTTCCCCTCAACATCGGCATTCACGTGGAAGAACAGCGATCCATGTTCAAAATTGATCGGCGTCCATTGCCAGAAGAAGGATGGGATGGGATTGCCCGGCGTTGGCTGGGGATCGCGCGCACCAATCGGGCGAACGCCCCAACTGCGGTCTCGCGTGCCGCATGTGCCGGACGCCATTTCCTCGCGCACCCCATCAACTTCGAGCCACCCTTGATAGCGCCCGTTCTGGGTCATCCGGGTATAGTCCAAGAGAGCACGCGGCCCGATCCGATGGGTGAAGCGCGGCTCCTCAATAGGAAACGCCCGGCCGGTAAACGTAAATTCGCCAGCGATCCCGCTGGTTTCATCAATCGTCACCCGCAATTGATGAAGCGGCTCAATCACTTCAATCGCAATCGGACCAACCCTAAGCTCAAGGCGCTCCATGCCGAGTTCGCAGCTCGCATGGAGGCAATATTGCGTGCTCCCCCTGATGAAGCTGAGATGCGCATCGGCAATGTCGAGATGCGGATATATTCCGAATGCCAGGGCGAAAAAGCCGCTGCCATCGGGCGCATATCCATTAAAGAAATAACGGTCGTAGAAATTTCGGTCTGTGCCCGAATAGGCAATCGGTTCCGGTGTCTGGTGCAGCGGAAATTCGTCCCCTCGCGTCAAAACCATCTCAGTTTCCTTCCTTAAGCGCTGCAAGACTATCGTGAGCGAGTGCGAGCGCACAGGCGCCGCGTGCCATCGAGAGGAAGTTGGCGTCACCGCGCTCCGTCCGCTCAACAAATGCCGCACTGAAGACTGAAGTGGCCACCCCGTGCAACGCTCCGACTCTGTATTGGTGCCAGATATCAGATCGAGACAGCGCGACACCGCGTGCCCGCATTTCAGTGAGATAGAGATCTAGAAGCTCATCTTCATGGGCGCTGCGCAAGTGATTGCCGATCCCGCTGCCAAGGAAATAGCCGATGTCTGTCATCGCCATACCGGTCGTGACAGTTTGCCAATCCAGCACCGCGAGCGGCTCTGCCCCGCCTTGAATGTCAAAGAGCATATTATCGAGCCGGAAATCGCCATGCACGATGCATTGCGGCGGCGCATCGTCCTGAAACAGCCGGTCACTCTCCTGCGAAAGCTGTTCGCACAATTCCATGAACTCCGGCTCAAGAACGTTTGCATAGCGTTCTCGAAAAACGGCCTGAGCCTGCGGATACATCGTCAAAAGCTGCTGGTTCAACTCAGGGGGTGGCTGGATCCATTCAGCGTTAAGCATGGCGGCATTCTGCCAGCTAGACGCATGGATGGCTGCTGCCTGACGGATCGCTTCGCGTGCGTCCTCGATTGTGCAACCTGCAATTTGGTCGCCAATGCGCGCCGGCCCCAGATCTTCAAACAAGAGGATGAATTCATCACCGGCCGCCGTGATTTCTGCGGCCACGACCTTCGGGGTGCGCACAGCCAACTGGTTGGCGAACTCTCGGTAGAAATGCACTTCCTTTGAATACAGCCCCATCATCACCGCAGTGCTGCGGCTCTTCGGATCAACAGCGGGGAACTTGGCTGCAAGCGTTGTCGTCCCTTTCGATCCGCCGGAACATTGCAGAGTGAACCGCACGCTATCTCCGACCTGGCCGGTGCCAATAGGCTCCCACGAGAGTCGATCGATAATATCATCATCCAAGCAGCCGGCGCCGCGCAATTGCTCGCTCAGCCAATCGATGGTCACCGCGTCGGGATGAGAAGGGAAATTGGTCAAACTGCTCGCTCTCTCACTATCCAGAATGCCATACTTAGCCCTTGGCCAATTCTTCTTCGACTTGGTCCAGGCGCTCTTTGCCAAAGAACATTTCAAACGTGGATGGATCAGCGCCCGTTTTGCCAACGAACATAGTCGGAATGCCGAACGCACCGCGCTCAACCACTGCCGAGGTGTTCTGGACCAGCCCTTCTTTCACTTCGTCGCTTTGGCTACGCGCAAACAGATCCGCCGCGTCAAAACCTGCCGCGCTCAGTGCCGCACCCAAGGCAGCTTGGTCGGTAAAGTCGACGTTCTCCTCCCAAATCGCCTTCAGCATGGCATCAACGAATTGGACCCCGCGCCCATCCTGATCGGCGGCATACAGCATGCGCTGTAATGTAATCGAATTGAACGGAAATTGCGGATGCATGCGGTACTTGCTCAGGCCATGTTTGGCGATGAAACGCCGCATTTCCAGCATCGCATATTCATTCTTACCCTTCACATCGGCATCACGCATAAACGGCGGGGCATTGCCGGTCAGCTTGTGCATTCCGGCGAGAAAGACCGGGATCACATCAATCTCTGCCCCGGTCCGGCGCAGCACCTCACGCAGCGGCCACCACACCAGATAGGCATTGGGGCTGACGAAATCGAAGGTGAGCTCAACGCGGTTTGCCATGTGATGTTTCTCCCGTCCTTGTTAGGGAGAATGGGTTGCACACGGTCGTTGGCAGAGCAAGAGTGGGCGGCAAGAGTTTTTGTTTTGCGCACTCGCATCCGCGAGCGCGATTTCCTCACTCCCTACGGTCGCTCCGGGCGGCCGGTCGGCCTTGCGGTCGGCTAGACGCCGACCGAGCTCCGCGACCAAGCCACTAGTTTTGGACTGGATCGACGCCGCAGGCGTCGCAAGGGCCTTGTGCCCGCCCGCAGCGACGCGACCTTCAGGTCGCGTGAGCGAGGAAAGCCAAGCGCGCGGATGCGCGCGCCGGCGCTTGAGGCGACAAAATCAATGCGGCGCTAGGCCAATCTCCAAGCCGGTGCGGTCTTCCAGAGCGAACTTGTCGAACAGGTCCGCGCTCGCCGCATTCAGGCCAACAATCCGGGTATGCCGACCATTGCGGCGCATCCGATCGACCACCTTCTCAAGTGCGCCAATTGCCGAAATGTCCCAGAAATGCGCCTTTGACACGTCTACCACGACATAATGCGCGGCGTCCTCATACTGGCTTTCCGGGCCAAGCGCATTTTGGAACTTGTCGACGCTGGCGAAGAAGATCTCACCAGTAACGACATAGACGGAGCTGTGCTCTCGGCGAACCCGCTCAACCGAAAACAGGTTGCGGACCTTATCGGCGAAGAAGATGCCTGACAGCAGCACACCGATCAGCACGCCCAGCGCCAGATCATGCGTCCACACCACAACCACAACGGTCGCGATCATAACGACTGAACTGCTTGGCGGATGGCGGCGCAGATTCGGGATTGAGTTCCAGCTAAACGTGCCAATCGACACCATAATCATCACTGCGACCAGCGCAGGCATTGGCACCTGGCCGACATAGCTGCCCAGCACGGTGAGCAAAAACAGCAGGAAGGCACCCGCCGTAAAGGTCGACAAACGCCCGCGCCCGCCGGACGCGACATTGATCACCGACTGGCCGATCATGGCGCAGCCGCCCATCCCACCGAAACAGGCAGCCACGATGTTGGCGATCCCCTGACCGCCACTCTCGCGCTGTTTGTTGCTGTCGGTGTGGGTCATGTCATCGACGATTTGCGCCGTCAGCAGGCTTTCCAGCAGACCAACCGCTGCCATAGTCGCCGAATAGGGCGCGATGATTTTGAGCGTTTCCCAAGTGAGCGGAACATCAGGCAGGGCGAACACGGGCAGGCCTTCGGGCAGTTTGCCCTCCCCTGCGACATTATTGACCGGCAAGTTCCAATAGATCGTCACCGCCGTCAGCAGGACGATGGCAACCAGCGGGCTTGGCACGGCTTTCGAAATGCGCGGGAAGCCGTAAATGATCGCCAGGCCTGCGGCGACCATCACATAGGTCTCCCACCCCACGCCTGTAAGCTGAGGAATTTGCGCAAGAAAGATGAGGATCGCAAGCGCGTTCACAAAGCCGGTGATGACCGAACGGCTGACGAATTGCATCAACAGATCAAGCCGCAGCAGGGCCGCAATGCCCTGGAAAATGCCCATCAAGATGGTCGCTGCGAACAGATATTCCGGGCCATAATCCTTCACCAGCGGGATCACCACCACAGCCACCGCAGCGGTCGCTGCCGAGATCATGCCGGGGCGTCCACCCGTCAGCGCGATCACCATGGCAATCGCAACTGAGGCATACAGGCCCACGCTGGGATCAACCCCAGCGATCAGGGCGAAACCGATCGCCTCTGGAATCAGAGCTAGGGCAACAACGATGCCGGCAAGGATGTCTGCGCGCGGCTGAGGCAGCCAATCGCGCCGAAAGTTGCCCATGAAAGTGGCATCGGCAGCCATAAAGAATTCCAAAGCTTGAGTGCGGCGAAGACCCCCTTCACCGTTTGAATTGCCGCGCCTTTAGTTGCTTATGCTGCAACGCACAAGCGAAGGATTAAGACCATCAGCTCTCAGCAGACACAGGTTTGGAAGACTATAGTACACTCTTTGGGGGTGAAAGCGGACAATTAACTTAGACGCACTAATAGTCGTTCATGATCTCCATCCGCAAAAGCGTGAGTAGCTCACCCAGCAGATTCTTTCCCTCCCACGTATCTCTTTCTTGGGCTTCAGGTAGATCAGCGGATAGTCCAATTCCCCAAATGCTATCGTCAGGTGCCGCCTCCACGAGTGTAGTTTCTTCGGTGTCAAGAAGCGCGTCCATTAGTTTTGGATTTTGCTCAAACTTCAGTGCATTTGCGGTGTAAACGACGTTGCTCCGATGATACTTCCAAACGTCATCATCGTAATTTTTGATCTGTCTTCCCAAGCTCTTCATCTCTCGAGCGTTTGAAGTTTTGCAGATTTGATTTGCTATTCCTCTATCCAAAAAAACGATAGCCTTGTGATACATCATGAACTGCTCTGCGCAGTTAAACTCTATCTCTGAAGGCAGGCTTTCTTTCAGGTAATCTCTTTGCTCTCCTGAAATGCCACGATGAAAAGACACATGCTCGGACACAAAGTTCGATTTATGCCACTGCGAGAATGGACTTTTGGTCTCCCAGAAGAACGTGAAGCGCTTTTCATTCCTATTGCGGATGGCAGATATGGTTTCTTTGTCTCGCCGCCTCAGATAGAATAACCTTTCGGCGGGTATCCCTTGGTTAAGTGCAATATCGATAAGTTCTTCCTTCGATTCATAACCCACATCTCTGCGGTTAGCGAAGAAACTCTGAGCGGCTACTATGCTTTCATCCAGATCGTTCACGTCTGCATGCAACTCCTGACAAACTACAAATTCTTGGCTTAGTGTAGCGCTAAATTCTAAAACTGGCTTTCTTTTTCTGCCTTTAGCAATAGCGCCTTGACCGCAGACTTGCTGAGTCCGTCTCCCGAAAAATTACAATTTGTGAGCAGGTGCTTTGGACACCTGAAATTCAGCAACTGGGTCGTAAGCTGAAAGTCTGTTCTTGGGGCACAATCCGCACAAATTTCAGGTTGGAAATATCGCTGTCAAATCCCCGCTGCCGCCAGCGCCTGATCCAAATCCTCCATCAAATCGGCTGGATCTTCCAGACCGACATTGATCCGCAGCAGCCCCTCGGTCACGCCCATTTCCCCGCGGCCTTCCTCACTCATCCCGGCATGGGTGCTCGAGGCGGGGTGGCACATCAGTGAACGCGCATCACCAATATTATTCGAAATATCAATCAGTTCGAGCGCATCAAGCAAGGCAAAGGCGCGCGCCCTCGTACCCACGTCAAAGGCGAAGATCGGCCCGGTCGCGTCCATTTGAGCCTTCGCCAGATTGTGGCGCGGATGGCTCGGCAGGCCCGGGTGCAACATGCGTCCACCGCCCTTCGATATGCGTGGCTCCAGAAACTCGCCGAGCGCCACGGCCTGCTCGCTTTGCTTGTGCGCCCGCAATTGCAGCGTTTCCAGCCCCTTGTGCACAACCCAGGCGTTAAACGCGCTGATCGTCGGACCTGTGTTGCGCTGAAACGGCATCAGCGTCTCATTGATCCATTCCTCGCTGCCGCAAATCGCCCCGGCGAGCACGCGGCCCTGCCCGTCCATCAGCTTCGTCGCGCTGTAGGCGACCACATCGGCGCCAAATTCCATCGGTCGTTGCAGCGCTGGCGAGGCAAAGGCATTGTCGACCACGCTGGTGATGCCATGTGCCCTTGCCACAGCGCAAACATGTTTAAGGTCAACCACATCCAATGTCGGATTGGCCGGCGTCTCAAAGAAGAATACCTTGGTATTCGGCCGGATCGCGGCCTCCCACGCGGCGTCATCCGCGCTGTCAATTACGCTGGTTTCAACCCCGAATTTCGGCAGCAGTTCATCCACCAGCCAGCGGCACGAACCAAACGCCGCGCGCGCCGCCACCACATGATCCCCGGCGGAAACTTGGCACAGCAAAGCCGCTGTCATCGCCGCCATTCCGCTTGCCTGAGCGCGGCAGGCCTCCGCCCCTTCGAGCAGCGCAATCCGCTCCTCCAGCATCGCCACGGTCGGGTTTTGCAGGCGCGAATAGGTCATACCCTCAGCATCACCCGCAAACCGATCTGCCACCGTTTGCGCATCATCATAGGTGTAGCCAGAGGTGAGAAACAGCGCCTCACTCGTCTCGCCATGCTCGCTGCGCCAGGTTCCCCCGCGCACTGCGCGCGTTGCAGGCCGCCAATTGCGCGTCGCCGCGCGGTCCATTCCAGTGGTCTTTTTCATGGCGACACGCTTAGTTTGGCGCGAGGTCACTCGCAAGCAGTCCTTCACGCGCCGTGCGCGCATGGCCGACCACGCCGAGCATCAAACTGCCCTCGATCAGGGTCAGGAGATAGCGCGCCCCGCCCACAGGGTCGGGATCATCGGCCGGCATTTGCGTCTCGAGCCATCCAAGCAGCTCGGCCATCATGCTCTCCGCCGCCTCACGGTAGCCGGGGGTGCCGCGCGCCGCGCCCGCCACAATCTCCCACCACAGCGCCATAAACGGCTGCATCATCGGCTCGCGCGTTTGAGTGAGGATGCGGGCCACGCATTGCTGCCGCGTTACCGCCCTTTCATCGCCCACACCCGCATCCAGCGCAGCGGAATAGATCCCGGCGATATGCTCCAGAACATCGGTAAGCAGCTGTTCTTTATTGCTAAAGTGATAAATCAACATCCGGTCGCTGGTGCCGGCCGCCTTCGCCAAGGGGCGCAGGCTAGCCCCGCCAAGGCCTTGCTCCAAAATATGCTGCGCCAGCAGCGGCAGCAGCGATTCCTTCGACATTTGCGGCTTGGATATGATTTTTGACATAGGCTCTTGTAGCGAACGCTACACTACGTTACAAGCACTTGTAGCACTTGTAGCACTTGCTACATATGCACGGAGAATCGACCCATGAACCCGCTTGAAATGTCCCCACTCGAAATTCTGGCCGCCGCTGGTTTGATCTCCATCGCCGGTGTCGCCGCCTATATCGTGATGGCGGACCGCAAGATTGGCAGCGCGGCCATCGCCGCTGCGCTGTGCGCCGCATTCCTTACCTATAGCGGGGTGACGCTTTACAGCGAGGGATTACTCCCCGTTTGGACCAATCACACGCACAATATGTGGGGCGTGCAGGTGTGGTGGGATCTGCTGCTTGCCGTGGGTGTCGCGCTGTTTTTCATCGCACCGCGCGCCCGCGCCATGGGCATGAATGTGCCGCTGTGGACGCTCGCAATACTCGCCACGGCCAGCATTGCCTTGCTGGCAATGGTCGCACGCCTGTTCTGGCTGGAAAGCCAAGCGGAAACGGGTACCGCCTGACGATATGTACTGATCCAAACACTTGCCGCTGAGGAGGGGCGCCGCTAATCGCTCCTCCGAAATGAGCGAAGCCCCTCCCCATCCGCGCGACCCATGGCTGGCCTGTCTGGGCATCACGGCTGTGTTCGCCGCTTTGGCATGGGTCCGGCTGACGATCCCCTCAGGCCCAATGTTTGATGAGATCCATTATCTGCCCGCTGCGCGCGCAATTTTGGAAGACGGCGTTTATCTCAATCGTGAGCATCCGCTGCTAGGCAAGCAATTGATTGCGCTGGGGATTGCACTGTTTGGTGACAATGCGCTGGGCTGGCGCATCATGCCGATGATCGCGGGCACTTTGGCCCTGTTCGCGGCGATGCGCACCATGTGGCAGGCCAGTTTTGACCGGTTTGCCACGATTGCCTTTGGCGTGCTGGTCGCCAGCGGATTTCACCTGTTCATCCATGCCCGCATCGCGATGCTGGATGTGTTTATGGCCGCGTTCCTGTGCATCGCGGCATGGCAATTCACCGCCGCGATCAGAGAGGCAGAGCGTGGACGCTGGCATCTGGCAATGTGTGGCGTGGCTCTAGGCCTGGCGATGGCATCCAAATGGAATGCAGTGCCGATTGCGGTGCTGCCGGGCATTGCTTTCTTCGCTGCGCGTCTGTCCGCCGGACGGCAGCGACTGCTCACCAGCACACGCGGCATTCCGGTGCCGGGCATATCGCTAGCCGAGGCGTTCCTGTGGCTCGGCATTGTCCCGCTCGCCGTCTACAGCGCGACCTATCTGCCCGCTTACGGCCTGCTCAATTCGCCGCTTGCCGAGCAGGGCCTGATCGGCCTCCACCGTGAGATGATCGAGCTGCAAGCCTCGGTTAAACAGCCGCATCCTTATCAAAGTACGTGGGACCAATGGGCGCTGAACACGCGCGGCATTTGGTATCTGTACGAGTTTACTGACAATGCGCAGCGCGGCGTGCTGCTGATCGGCAACCCGCTCACCATGCTGCTTGGCCTGCCCGCGCTTATGTGGTGCGCGCTCAGTGGCGCTACCACTCGCAATTGGGCCAAGATCGCGGTTGTTGTTGGCTATGCCGCCAGCCTCGGGCTGTGGCTTATCGCGAACAAGCCGATCCAATTCTACTACCATTATTTCATGCCCAGCCTGTTCCTGCTCGGCGCGCTGGCGCTGACACTCGGCGATCTATCGCGGAGCAAATTCCGCTGGGCAAGTTACGGGGTCCTGATCGGCAGCGCAGCAATGTTTGCATTGTTTTTCAAAATCTTGACCGCCGCCCCACTCGATGGCCCGATGAGCTTCGTCCATTGGACCTGGATTGAGGGGTGGAGATAGGGCGTTTTTGTGTTCCGCACGCCATCCGGCGTGCGATTTCCTCGCTCACGCGATCAAAGATCGCGTCGCTGCGGGCGGCCAGTCGGCCTTGCGGATGCTGCGCATCCGGTTGGTACTAAATCACCAGACCTTTCAATACCTTCCCCAGACGAACCGGCTGGATAGCGCGTAATTCCACACCGATCCGATCAGTATCCCGGCGAGCGCAGCCAGCGCCCAATAAATGCCCTGACTTTCGAGCAGCGTCGCCACCGCGACATTGGCAAAGGCGCCCACCGCGCAGGTCGCGCAAAAGCCCATCCATCCGCGCAGTACCGCGCCCGGCCCACGCAGCCGCTGATCACGATAGGTCAGCCAATTGTTGAGCCAGAAATTGAAGCTCATCGCCGCGAAAACAGCGCCCGCTTGCGCAATAGTAAAGGCTTCTTCCAGCCACAGCAGCAACAGCGCCAGCACCGCCATATGCACGATCACGCCCAGCGCCCCGACCGTGCCGAACAGCGCAAAACGGGTGGGGATTACACGCCCCAAAGTCTTGTCATAAAGCCCGGCCAAAAAGTCGAACAGGATCGCGCGGTCAAGCTTGCTTTCGCCCTCACGGCGCTTGGCAAACTTGAGCGGAAATTCCTTTACACTCAGCGTCTTGCCAGAGGTCGCGAGCAGGTCGAGCAGGATCTTAAACCCGATGCCGGAAAGGCGCGGCACTAGCACGCGCGCCGTCTCACTGCGCAGCAGGAAATAGCCGCTCATCGGATCGGTTAGATCGGCCCCGGTCAAACGCCGCGCCATCGCATTGGCAAAGCCGGACAGACGCTCTCGCTCCGGCGCTGCCCAGTCCTGCGTGCTTGCACCAGGAGCAAAGCGTGAAGCGACCGCCACATCAGCCTCTCCACCGCGAACAGCATCCAGCATAGGTCCAAGCAATTCGGGATCATGCTGGTGATCGGCGTCCATCAAGGCGACAAAAGGCGCAGCGGTGGCGCAAAACCCCTCGATCGCCGCGCTGGCTAGGCCCCGCCGGCCAATCCGCTGGATCACGCGCACCCGTGCATCGCCCAGTGCAATGGCGCGTGCCTCATCCGCCGTGCCATCGGCGCTGTTATCGTCGATAATCAGCACTTCCCAGCCGCCCGCCCCCAAAATCGGGGTCAACGCGGTATCAATCCGTTCCACTAGAGGCGCCAGATTGCCGCGCTCGTTCAGCGTCGGCAGGATAATCGCAAGTTCCAGCGTGGCCGTCATATCGCATGCAGCCCTTAGCGCTCAAAGCCGCTCGATAATCGCGCTGCCAATTGCCTCGCAGCCATGCGAGCCGCCCAAATCGCCGCCGCGAACGCCATCGGCCAGCGCCTTTGCCACCGCCGCCTCAATCCGCGCCGCCTCTGCCTCCAGCCTGAAGGAATGACGCAGCATCATCGCCGCTGACAGGATGGTCGCCATCGGATTGGCCTTGCCCTGCCCGGCAATGTCGGGCGCACTGCCATGGATCGGCTCGTACAGGCCGAACGTGCCATGTGCGGTTTCGCGTGATCCCATGGATGCGCTGGGTAGCAGGCCGATTGAACCGACCGCCGCGCTGGCGAGATCGGACAGAATATCGCCGAACAGATTACCGGTGACGATCACGTCAAATTGCGATGGCGCAGTGACGAGCTGCATCGCGGCATTGTCGACATACATATGATCGAGCGCAATGCTGTTTCCGTCTTTGACGCCCTGCTCCGCGGCATATTCCAGTACGGTTTCGCGCCAAATGCGGCTGGTTTCCAGCACATTAGCCTTGTCGACGCTGGTCACGCGCCCGCCGCGTGTCTTCGCCGCGCTCCATGCGGTGGCCACGATCCGGCGGACCTCGCTGGCGGAGTAAGACATCATGTCCCACCCCTCACGCTCGCCCGCGTCGTTCACGCGCTCACCCTTATCGCCAAAATAGACGTCACCGGTCAGCTCGCGGACGATCAGCAGATCAAAGCCAGCGGCCTGCTCTGGCGCGAGCGGGGAAAGCTCCTCCAACCCGTCAAACACCTTGGCCGGGCGTAAATTGGCAAACAGATCAAGCTCTTTACGCAGACCTAAAATCGCCTGCTCCGGGCGCAAATGCCGCTCTAGACTGTCGCAAGAGGGATCACCCACTGCGCCAAACAGCACCGCATCGGCCGCGCGGGCCATCTCCAGCGTCTCTGCGGGCAGAGGATGGCCGTGGCGCTTGTAAGCGACCGCGCCAATATCACCTTCAAACAAGGTAAGCCCGGGCAGTGAGAGCGCATCAAGCACGCGCAAGGCCTCTTTGGTCACCTCTGGGCCAATCCCATCACCGGGCAAAACTACGATCTTCATTAGCAAACTTTCACGTCATCATTCGGGCCAGCCGCTCTGAAAGCAGCGTTCGCGCGGCCATAACATCGCGGTCACGCTCGGCAAGCACGTATCGCGCAAGCGGCGCTTCAAGCGTCTTAAATTGCGCCATTTGCTCGGCCAAATCGCCGCTTGGGTCGGGCTTGCCGCCGCCATATCCCAATTCTCGCAGCAACATCGCCTCATAGGTCACCAGAACAGACAGCCAGCCGCGCGCTGATGGCGCGTGGCATATCGCGCCCAGCAGCGCATTCAACGCTTGATAGAGGCTGGGATAAGGATTGCGCTCTGGCAAAGCGGTCGCCGTCAGTGCGCAGACCCATGTGATCGCGGCGGCTGGCAGCGGCTCTGTCATCCACGGCCCGCGGCTTTCCGACAGTTCGATCCGCGCAAACGGCAATTGGTTGTCCGATTTGGAGCGCAGCTCCGCCTCAATCGAATTGCCCGGGATCATAACCGGGCGCAGCCGCCGCCCGCGCCCGCCTGCGACATAGCCAGCGACGAGCCCGTGCTCCTCGGTCAGCATGCGCGCAATGGCCGCGCTTTCCCCATGAGCGCGCGAGGCAACAAGGATGGCAGGCGCTCTGATATTCATGGAAGTCTGCTGGGCAGCGCGCGGGGCGTCACTGCCCCTCGCTCAGTCCCAGATGTTTCTCGATGAACTCCGCTTGCTTGCGGAAATAGAACAGCTGATTGCTGAGTTTGCGCCAGCCATGGCCTTCGTCTGGGATACGGATGAAGGGCGCTGGCACACCGTTTGCGCGCAGGGTCTTCACCATGGTTTCGGTCTCCATAATGTCGATCCTGGGGTCCATAACCCCGTGCGAATAGAGCACCGGCACATTGATCTGGTCGGCTTTTCGTATGGGTGAGTTTATCGTATAGAATTCGCGCCAACGTGGCTCTTCAATATCGCCATATTCGATTTTGTCAGAAGCTTTCAGTGCAGGCGAGGCGATCTCCAACGCGGTGACCCAATCTGCCACGCCAAACAGAGAGACGCCGGCGGCAAACTCACCCGGATATTCCGCCAGCACTGCGTTGACGGCATAGCCGCCATAAGAGCCGCCCATCACCGCCGCCCGGTCGCCATCGATCAAGCCATCGGCGGCCAGAGCGTTTTTGAGATCAACCAGATCGCGCACCGAATCCAAGCGGTTCTCGCGGTCGTCCAGCGTCGTATAGGTTCGCCCTAGCCCGGTTGAGCCGCGCACATTGGGTTCAAACACCGCGACACCGCGCGCAACGTGATATTGCGCAACGGCATCAAAGGTGGCCTGCGACTGAGCCGTTGGGCCGCCATGCACAGAGAAGACGACCGGCGGCGCGTTTTCGCCCGTGCTCGCGCCCTCTGGCAGATAGAGCAGCCCCTGCAATTGCACGCCATCGCGAGCTGGATAGCGTACGACTTTGGGACGGATCAGACGGTCTGGATCAAGCCCGGCAAGATTGGCGGCAAAGACCTTGTCCGCCGTCCCTTCCAGCGGATCAACCATCCAAATCTCGCCCGGCGTTTGCCAGCCATTGACCCGCACCATCAGCTTGGGAACGGCCTCGCCTTCGCAATCGAGCGAATACTTGCCTTCGGGAAGGTTGGGAACGGATCGCTCGCCGCCATCATTGGCATTGCGCAGTTTTAGAACATCGAAGCCATCGCGATTCTCTGTGTAGGCAACGATTGCCCCCTCCACGCCGCATGTTTGGAAGTTTTCAATATCAGCCTCAGATGGCTCAACAGTGCGCAACTGTGCGTCAGCGATCGTATAAACGCTCAAAGCGCCATATTCGCGGTCTTTATTGGTTGAAAATCCAACACTGCTGGAGTCTGGCAACCAGTCAAATCCGCCGATCGTATGGCTCGCGCGATCATCGACCGGCGGCTTGGAAATCGTGGTCATCTCCTTAGTCACGAGATCGAGCAAATAGAGATTGTCGGCATCCTCGCCCACCGTCTCTGTGACGATGGCGTATTTCCCATCTGGCGATATCGATTCCGGAATGAGGCCCAACTCGCTCTCGACAATCAGCTCGCTCTCGCCAGCCATGGTGCCGCGATAAATATCGAACACACCCGCCCCGCGCGCAGTGGAGGCGTAGACAAAGCTGCCATCGCTCGCAAAATCACCGAACACGCGAAAATCGCCGCGTGCCGCTGGCAAAACTTCGGTCTCTTCTTTGCCGTCTGGGGTGATGGTGAAATAGCCCGGCTGCTCATTGCCATCTCGGTCGGCGGCATAGAACAGGCGCGATCCATCGGGCGTCCACACCGGCGCGCTCACCCCGGTCTTAAAGGTCACTTGTTTGGGCACGCCGCCGCTGGCGGGCATCACCCACAATTCCGATTGCCCGGTTACATCCCAGCTGAAGGCGATTGTTTTACCATCGGGCGAAAGGTTGGCTGCCCCCGGACCATTTGCGAGCAGATAACGCGCAATATCCGCCGGATGCTCGCCCGCGCGGCCGATGGAAACATCGCTGCCATCGGGTTCGATTGCTTCGATAGAGAGGTCTGCCCCCTTCGCACCGCCGAAACTTTCCTCTGCGTCTTGCGCCAATACGGCAGCAGGCAAGAGGGCAATTACGCCAGTGGCGGCAAGGAGAGATGTGCGAAGCATGGACGGCCTTTCATAGCGGGTTGAATACCTGCAGGCTTAAAGGAACGCCGCTGGCTTGCAATCCCGCCGGGGCCGGAATTTTTGGGCAGATTATTTCTTGGAGAGCTTGGCTTCGAGCTGCTTGATCCGCGCCTCGAGCGCTTCGTTCTGCTCGCGCGCCTTTTGGGCCATCAGCTTGACCGTCTCAAACTCTTCACGGCTGACAAAATCAACCCCGCCCAAGGCCTCGCGCATTTTCTCACGCGCGCCCTCGCGGGCCTCGCGCGTCATGCCCGCCATTGTGCCAGCGGCGCTGTTTGCGAGTTTGACGAAGTCGGCGATGATCGGGTTTTCACTTTGCATGGGCTTCAGATGGTGAAGCGAGCGGGATTTGTCTAGGGTAGAGTGAAGTTGTCTAGCTTGGTCGCGGAGCTCGGCTGCGTAGCAGCCGCAAGGGCGCATGCCTGCCCGCAGCGATGCGATCTTTGATCGCGTGAGCGAGGATATCGCGCGCCGGATGGCGTGCAAAAATCAAATGCTTACAACTCAATCCGCTGGGCAGCAGCGCTTTCACCGGACATCCCGCCATCCGGGTTCTCCACCATGAATTGATAGTTAAGCACAGTCGCGAATGTGCCCCAGGCAAGATAGGGCAGCAACAGCAGAGCCGCGAGCTTACGGACCCTATAAAAGGCCCAGATCACCGCCAGCAATGTCACGCAAACCAGGCTGAGAACGATCAATCCACCGACGATATTCTGACCGCCGAAAAAGACCGGTGTCCACGTCAAGTTCAGCACAAAATGCACCGCAAACAATCCAACGGCGAGGCCCCTGCCATATGCTCCCCAAGAGCTAACGATCAAAGCCAAGGCAAAGCCTATCATGATATAGAGGATGGTCCATACGATCCCGAATGCGGCGGGTGGAGGGAAAATGCTCGGCTTGGTCAGACCTTGAAACCAAATCGTGTTCGGGCTGCCTAACTGACCCGCAACGAAACCGAGCAGGACGACCAAGGGCACCAGAAACAACGACCAGCGTAGCAAACTGGCCCGCAATTGCGCTTTGGAAGCGAGAAAACTCATATCCATCCTCGAGAGAGCCGCGCAAAAGGCCATAATTCGGACAGAATACGGCGCGATCTCGCGGGTGCGATCAGAGCCAGCCGGGATACACATCGCCATGCCGCGCGCCAATCATACCCGGTTGCAGAAGCGGCAAATCGTCGGGGAAGAAACGCGCCTCAGCGCAATTTATTACCCAATTATCAACAAAACCATTGGGACACATCAAAAGCATCTGCTAGGCCTGCCACATTCCTGCCGTGATTCTTGAGCGCACGACGGTGAGGAACGTTGGAGTGGGGCGCTCAACCCAATGAGGTAAAATTTTTATGCAAAAGACCAAACTCGCATCGATGATGGCGATCGCTGGCGGCCTTTCAATCGCTACTGCTGCGTGTTCAGCGCCTGCTGAAGACGCAAGCACCGACGCAGACACCACTGCAGTGGCTTGCTGTGCAGCTGCTGGCTGCTGTGCTGCTGGTTGCTGTGCCGCTGGCTGCTGTGCTGCTGCAGGTTGTGAAGCATCTGCATGTGCGGCTGAAGGTTGCTGTGCCGCTGCTTGCTGTGCAGCGTCCTGCTGTGCAGCGTCTTGCTGTGCCGCTGCATGCTGTGCCGCTGCTGAATAATTCAGCTCAGCAAAGCTAAACATTGTGGGCCGGTGACAACATGGTTGTCGCCGGTCTCTTTGTTTTTTAGACAGAGATCATGACACCTAAGCAAGCTGCCCTCACCGTTATTGAGACGATCACGCAGATGGCCGGCGAACAGCGGCCGTTGATGGCGCGTGTTCTGCCCGCCGAGAACGTGCATTTCTGGAAACATTATCCGGATAAGGATGCGCGCGACGCCAAAACAAAATCACGTTGGTATTACCACGTGCATGCTCCGGGACAGCGAGACGCAGGCGAACATGGCCATTTCCACCTGTTTCTGCACCGTGATCAGCTGATCAAGGGCAGCCAGGTTGCCGTGATGCCGCCAGAAGGCGAGAAAGCCAAAGCGCATGTGACCCATTTGGTCGCGCTGTCGATTGATACAAATGGCATCCCGATGTCTTGGTTCACCACCAATCGCTTTGTCACCAACGAATTTCTCTATCCCGCAGAGACGATGATCAAACATCTGAAGCTCTATAATGTCGACAAAACGCAGGAGGATGAGCTGGTCAATCGGCTCGTCACCGCCATGGTCGCGCTTTACCGCGAAGAGATTGCCGAACTGCTGCGCCAGCGCGATGCACGGCAGGCCGAATTGGTCGCCGAACATGGCAAGAAGGGATATGAGAAGGACTGCGGGGTCGAAGTTTTGAGCTCCATCCCGATTGATCTAGACGAGAAGATTTCCGCGCTCGATCTAGAGTAGAAGTTTTTGTTTTCCGCACGCCATCCAGTGTGCGATTTCCTCGCGATCTGCGGACAAATCCGCGCCGCTGCGGGCGGGCATACGCCCTTGCTGGCCTTCGGCCCGAGCCGCGCCACCAAGCCAGTTACGTTCTTCTCGCACTCACCAGAAATTCAACATTGCCCTGCGGGCCGGTGATCGGGCTTTCGACGATCCCCTGAATGCTCCAACCTGCTTGCTCCAGCCATTCGCGAACCTCGTCACAAACGCGGGCGTGCAGCGCCGCATCGCGCACCACCCCGCCCTTGCCCACTTCGGCGCGAGCCACCTCAAATTGCGGCTTGATCAGCGCCACCAACTGGCACTCCTTTGCCGCCAATTCCAGCGGCCGCTCCAGCACTTTGGCAAGGCTGATAAAGCTTGCATCGCACACGACCCAACTGAATGGCTGAGCGATATGATCCGGCGTCAGCACCCGCGCGCTGGTCTGCTCATAGACGGTAACGCGATCGTCTTGACGCAGCTTCCAGGCGAGCTGGTTGGTCCCGCTGTCCACCGCAAAGACATGCGCCGCACCATTCGCCAGCAGTACGTCGGTGAACCCGCCAGTGGATGACCCAACATCCATCGCCGTCACGCCTTTCGGATCAATCCCGAAATGCTCAATCGCATGGGCAAGCTTAATCCCGCCGCGGCTGACCCAGGGATGATCGCGCCCACGCACCTCCAGGACCACATCCTCGGCAATCTGCTGCCCCGGTTTGGTCACCTTCTGCTCGCCAACGAACACCGCGCCCGCCATCACCAGTGCCTGAGCTCGCGTGCGGCTTTCCGCCAGACCGCGCTCGGCCAACAAGTGATCAACCCGGCGCTTCTTAGGCTTTCTGCCTCCACGCACAGGCTCTTTATCGCCCAAACTTGGCGGCTCGCCTGTTTGCGATGAATTTGATGCGGAATTCGGCGTTTTCTTCATAGACGCGTGCAGCGTTAGCGCGCATTGATGCGGCATGAAAGCAATCTACCTCAATGCCATCGGCGCCGTCGCTCTCAGTTTTACCATTGCCGCCTGCGTGCCATCCTCAGAACCGCCCAGCGTCGCAACATCCGCTCCGGCCACGACCAGCACGCCTGCACCCGCGCCTAGCCCATTGCCAGAACCTCCAAAGCCGGCAGCAAGCTTGCCGCCGTTGGCTGGCGGATTGGCCTTTCTCGACGCTCCGCAGACGCAGGGCAATTGGCGCTACATCGTAGAGCGCAATGAGACCTTCGCTCTGTTCGGCAACAGCATTGAAAACGCGCAGGCGATCATTCGCTGCGATCTGGACACACGCAAAGTGGGGATTGGCCGCTTTGGCCCTGCCGCCAGCGCGGCTCAAATGCGAGTTCGCACCGAAACACGCAGCAGCGATTTGCGCGCCACCACCCGCAACAGTGGGCAGCCTCTGGTCGCCGCCGAGCTTGATCCGCGTGATCCGCTGCTCGATGCGATTGCACTATCAAAGGGGCGTTTTGCCCTGGAGACCGCTGGTATGTCGGCACTTTATTTACCCGCTTGGGCTGAGGTGACCCGCGTGATCGAGGATTGTAGGTGATTTCGCGAGGTCGCACATTCTGACGTGGGAAAAGTTTTTTACAAGACTTGTGTTCAAGCTCAAAACGACTCAGATTGATCCTCGAGTTCAGCGGCACACGCAGTACTCGGCCCCCCGATGATACGGCGGGTCTTGGCTTAATAGCGCGAAAGGAGGTGATCCGATGTCTCATGGTTCAGTAGCGAGGTCGGTGAAGATCCCTACGGAGCATATTCGGTAATTTCCCTTGCGGAAACAAACGCCGAGTAAGGCTTTGTGAGCGGCACTTCCGGCCGCTGACCATGCGAAGGGCAGTTCCGTTTAGGCGGCGCTGCCCTTCTCACGTTTTAGGTCTACGCATTCGCATCCGCGATCGTGATATCCTCGCTCATACGATCAAAGATCGCATCGCTGCGGACGGGCCTGCGCCCTTGCGGTCGCCAAAGCGACCGTGCTCTGTCACCAAGCCGTTCACTACATATAAGGACGCTTGGTGCCATGCCAATGGCTTGGAATGGTTCGAGGCCGCAGGCCTCGCGCCCGGCGTTTGAGGGCGAAAACGAAAGACTCCTTCTTGCCGAAACCGCCTAGGCACACTATCCGCGCACCATGAAATTTGACACAATCCCTCACCCCTCGCCACTGGCTGACGATGCGCGCGAAGCCGCCGTCGCTGATCCCGGTTTCGGCACTGTCTTCACCGATCACATGGTCACGATTGATTATGACGAGGGCGCAGAAGGCAGTGTTGGCGGCGGCTGGCACTCGGCGCGGATTGGCCCGCGTGAGCCAATTGCGCTCGATCCAGCGGCCAGCGTGCTGCACTATGCGCAGGAAATCTTCGAAGGGATGAAGGCCTACCGCTTGGCGGATGGCGAGCTTGCGCTATTCCGTCCAGAGGAAAACGCGCGGCGGTTTAACGACAGCGCGCGGCGAATGGCGATGCCTGAATTGCCCGAGGAATTGTTTCTTGAGGCCGTGAACAAAGCAGTCGCGGCAGATGCCAAGTGGTTCCCCAGCGTCGAGGGCGGCTCGCTCTACATCCGCCCCTTCATGTTCGCGACCGAGGCATTTCTGGGCGTACGTCCGGCCAAGCAATATAAGTTTATTGTCATCCTGAGCGCAGCGGGCAATTACTTCAAATCCGGCTCGCCAGCGGTCAGCATCTGGCAATCGGACTACACCCGCGCGGCCCCTGGCGGCACGGGCGCGGCGAAAACCGGCGGCAATTACGCCGCCAGCCTGGTGCCCACTGGCGAGGCGTTCAAACGCGGCCACGATCAAGTCTTGTTCCTCGATGCGGTTGAGAAGAAATGGGTCGAGGAACTGGGCGGCATGAACCTGTTTTTCGTGATGCGCGATGGCAGCGTGATTACTCCGCCGCTGACCGGCACAATTCTGCCCGGGATTACCCGTAACAGCCTGATCACCCTACTGGGCGAAGAGGGGTTGAACCTGCGTGAGGAACCTTATTCAATCCAGCAATGGCGCAGCGATGCGGCCAGCGGCGATCTGGTTGAGGTGATGGCCTGCGGCACGGCGGCGGTCGTTACCCCGGTTGGCAAGGTCGACAGCGCGGATGGCGAATTCGTAATCGGAAATGGCGGCCCCGGTGCGGTGACCAGCAAAATCCGCGAGAAATTGGTCGGCATCCAGCGCGGCAGCGTGGCCGACACGCATGGCTGGGTGAAACTGGTCGGATAACATCCCATGACCAACACCCCCATCCAAGTTGCAGCGCTCTATAATTTTGCGCCTTTTGACGATCCCGCGGCTTTGCAGGGACCGCTGCAGGCGGCTTGCGATGCGGCGGGCACGCGCGGCACCATTCTGCTCGCGCCGGAGGGCGTGAACGGCACCATCGCGGGAACGCCAGAGGGTATCGAGGCCGTACTCGCGCACATCCGCACTCTGCCCGATTGCGAGACCTTTGACGTCAAATACTCCCATGCCGAGAGTATGCCGTTTCACCGGATGAAAGTGCGGCAGAAGCGTGAAATCGTTACCATGGGCGAGCCGGGAATTGATCCGCGCGCCAGCGTGGGCCGCTATGTCGATCCGAACGATTGGAACGATTTGATCAGCGATCCGGACACCATCGTGATCGACACGCGCAATGATTATGAGGTCGCCATCGGCCAGTTCGAAGGTGCGATCGATCCCAAGACCCCAAGCTTTCGCGATTTTCCCGCATGGTTTCGCGAGCGCCGCGAAGAACTGCTAGGCGAAGGCAAAACGCCCAAGGTCGCGATGTATTGCACGGGCGGCATCCGCTGCGAAAAATCGACCAGCTTTCTGCGCAGCGAAGGCGTGGACGAGGTCTATCACCTCAAAGGCGGCATTCTCAAATACCTTGAAAACGTGCCAGAGGACGAAAGCCTTTGGCACGGCGAATGCTTCGTATTTGATCAGCGTGTTGCGGTGAAACACGGGCTGGAGCTGGGATCATACGGACAATGCTTTGCCTGCCGTCATCCGCTGAGCGCGGAGGAAATGGCCTCGCCCGACTATGCTGAAGGGATCAGCTGCCCGCATTGCATCGATGCTCGCAATGATGAGCAGCGCGCCCGCTATGTTGAGCGTCAACGGCAAAAGGAACTCGCAAAGCAGCGCGGCGAAGCGCATATTGGCAAACCGATCGAGACCTCTGCGCGAGACGCTGGCGAAGACGGTTTTGACGCAGGCGAAAGCTGGGAGGCGAACTTTCCCGGCGGCCTAGCGCCAGATACGCTAAGCGATCCGAAGTGACGCATCCGCCGATCCTTTATTCTTTCCGCCGCTGCCCCTATGCGATGCGCGCGCGAATGGCCCTATGGGTGGCGGAGATCGGCGTGATCCTGCGCGAGGTGAAGCTGTCTGATAAGCCCCCTGCCCTGGTTGAAATCTCGCCCAAAGCGACTGTGCCTGTGCTGATCACGGTCGATGGTCCAGTGCTGGAGGAGAGCATTGAAATCATGCGCTGGGCACTGGGCAAGAATGATCCAGAGGGATGGCTGGCGGGCAATGATGCGGACCTGATTGCGCGCAATGACAGCGTGTTTAAGCATCACCTCGATCGCTACAAATATCCATCACGTTATGAGGATGAGGAAGGCGATGTTGATCACCGCGCAGAGGGGCTCGCGATCCTGCAAGACCTCGATACGCGGCTCTCCACTCAGCCCTTTCTATGCGGCAACACCCGCACGCTCAGCGATATGGCGCTGTTTCCGTTTATTCGGCAATTCGCCAATACGGACCGTGAATGGTTCGATACGCAGCAGGTCCCGCATTTGCAGAAATGGTTGGAGGCGCATCTCGTCTCTGATATATTCAAGAGCATCATGCCAAAATTTGATCCCTGGAAAGCAGGCGATCAACCAACGCGTTTCGGGCCAAATGAGAACCCTGTCTGCTGATTCAGCATATTAGCAAACCGTTAAGGTTGGCATGGGTTTTTACTCTAAATTTACCTTACTTGGTTAAATGAGGCTCATATGGCAAATAATGAACCTTTCTACTCCGTCACTTTGTTGGAAGACCAATGCGAGCTGCATTCGGTAATCAGTGGCTTTTGGACAGTTGACCAGTTCCAAGACTACTTCGATGATGTGAACGGAAAAGCTGCCTCATTGATAGAGGCGCGTTCTCCTATGTACGCACTGGTCGATTTCACCGATTTTGTGCCGCAGGACCAAGCGACAGGAGAAGCCATTCGCGATCACCTGCTGCTTGCCCACAAAGTAGGGCTTAAGCGTGTCGCAATTCTGGGGGCGTCTCCGTTGGTCCGCTTACAGTACAAACGCCTGAGCAGCGGACTCGATGTCGATTTCTTCGTTACCAAGCCTGATGCGCTGACCTGGCTTCGCGCCAACCGCTGATCTGATCCATCAAGCAGTCAATTGCCGCTTTAACGCATCGATTAGCCAGCTGGCTGCGGGGCCCGGCCTCGCATCCCGGCGCCATAAAGCACTGAATGGATAAATGTCTCCGGGTCTTTCCGGCAGGTCGAGCTCCACCAAAATGCCGCTCGCAATATCGCCCTCAACTTGGTGGCGCGGCATATTACCCCAGCCCAGCCCCTCTTTCAGCAAAGCGTGTTTCGCGCCCAGATCACCCAGACGCCAGGTCTTTGGGCTGAGCACTGAGAACTCGCGCCCGTCTGTCATGGGGGAGCGATCGGCCAGCACCAATTGGAGGTGCTTACGGCTTTCGCCCGGCTTGATGTTGGGCGCAGCGAGCGGATGATTCGGAGCTGCAACAGGAATTAAATCAACACCGCCAATCACTTGGCGTTCGAGATCAGGATGGTCGCCGATCACCGGTCCGCCAATAGCCAGATCAACTTCCGCGTCAATCAGGCAAGCCGCCACCGCGCCCAGCCCCTCTATCTGCAACCGCAAGGCAACCGTTGGAAACATAGCGCGAAAATCGCGCAAGACTCGCGCGGTCACATCACCGGGTACCATCACATCAAGCACCAGCGAAACCGTGCTCTCCAGTCCAGCATGCAAGCTTTGCGTCTTGGCTAGCAGTGCATCAACGCCGTCGGAGACCGCTCGCGCTTCGGGCAGCAAGCCATTGCCTGCCTCAGTCAGTACAGGCTTACGCGACCCCTCGCGCGCAAATAGGCTTACAGCGAGCTGCGCCTCCAGCTGCGCAATGCCATAGCTGATCGCCGACACCGCCCGGCCCATCCGCCGCGCCGCGCCGCCAAAGCTGCCCTCTTCCACTACAGCCAGGAAGATGCGCAATTGATCAAGAGTGGGGTCACCCAAACGCATAATAACGAGTATGTTCAAATAATCCGAACATTTTGGCAAGTTTTATCGCACTTATGCGATTATAGAACATCACCTATCTCCCGTCTCAACGCAAACATGCTGATCCAAACATCAACTGGTCGGCACAAATAGGAGACAGGTAATGAGCGCACCTATCATCGAACTTCGTCCCTTCAATTCACTGGGCGCAGCCAATCACGCCTGGCTGAATGCTCACCATCACTTTTCCTTTGGCGGCTATCACGATCCCGCCCGCGTAAATTGGGGCAGCCTTCGGGTTTGGAACGACGACACAATCGCTCCCGGCACAGGCTTTCCCATTCACCCGCATGAAGACATGGAAATCATCACCTATGTCCGCAAAGGCGCGATCACCCACCGCGACAGCATGGGCAATGAGGGCCGCACAGAGGCCGGCGATGTCCAAGTGATGAGCGCGGGAACCGGCGTGCAGCATTCAGAATACAACCGCGAGGATGTCGACACCAAAATCTTCCAAATCTGGATCATCCCGACCGAGCGCGGCGGCAGACCAAATTGGGGCGCAGCGCCCTTCCCCAAAGGCGACCGAGCGGGCAAATTCGTGACCCTTGCAAGCGGGGCAGAAAACGATGCCGCCAATGACGATGGCGCGCTTCCGATCCGCACCAATGCAAGCGTGCTGGGCGCGACGATCAAGGCTGGCGAAAGCCTCACCTACAAAGTCGCTGACCCTTCACGGCACCTCTATCTAGTCCCTGCCACCGGCAAGGTCCGCGTGGAGGATGTCGAGGCCGAAGCGCGTGACGGCGTTGCCATGACCCAGCTTGGCCAGGTGACGATCACCGCCCTTAAAGACAGCGAAATTGTCCTCGTAGACGCCGCCTAAATTCCTTGAGAGCTGGCCGTGAATTTCCCCCAGCGGCCAGCTCTTCTTTTCCCTTGCAAGATCACTTCTCAGGAGAGTTCCAATGACCAATATTCTTTACATATCCGCCAGCATCCAAGGCGATCAATCGATTTCACGCGGCCTTGGCAACAAGCTAGTCGAACGCCTGAGCGCAGCTGCCGACGCCACCGTCACCACCCGCGACCTTAGCCATAATGACCTGCCCTTCATCGATTCGGACCGCTTCGCCGCCAACCTCGCGCCAATGGCTGACCGCACGCCGGAACAGGCGCAGCTTGCCAGCATTGCCGACACTCTGATTAAAGAGCTTCAGGCAGCCGACACCATCGTCTTTGCAGTGCCGATCTACAATTTCGGAGTCCCCGCATCGGTCAAAGCCTGGGCAGATTTGGTCGCCCGCGCCGGGACCACTTTCAAATACACAGAAAACGGCCCGGTCGGACTTCTCGAAGGTAAGAATGCCTATATCACGGTCGCATCCGGTGGCACGCCAGTGGGCAGCGATTTCGACCTGATGACCCCTTGGTTCAAGGTTTTCCTCGGTTTCATCGGCATCTCGGATGTTCAGATCATAGCGGCCGATGGGGTCATGGGCCGGGATGGCGAGGAGAAGATAGCCGCCGCCCACGCCAATATCGAAACGATTGGTGCCTGAGTTAAACTGCCGGAAACCAGCAAGCGCGCCGGATGACTTAGCGGTTGTCCGGCGCGTCTGCGTTCAGGTCTCTGGCAGGTTACTCAGCTGGTTCGGCTGACAAACCATCATCTGAAAAACGCTGGCGCAGGCTCTCAATCTCTCGATCGATCTGCGTTGCCAAGGCCTCCAATTGGCCGGAGCTGTTGTCGATCTTATCAATTGTCTGGCTTGCCTGCGCAAAGTTCTCTGACACTTGCGCCACGGCACTGCCGCTATCCAGCGCTTTGCGGCGCACCCCCTCGATCAAATTCGTCAGTTCCGCGCTGGTCGTGCGTTGCTGTTCAACTGAGCTTGCCGCAACCGCGGCCATCTCACCCACGGTTTCAATCGAGGCATCAATTGCGCGGAATTGCGCAATGGACTCGCCGATAAGATCTGACAGCGAACCAACGATAGTAGAGATTTCGCTGGAGGCTTCCTGAGTCTGTTTCGACAATTGCGCCACTTCGCTCGACACTACGGAGAAGCCCTTGCCCGCTTCGCCCGCGCGCGCCGCCTCGATCCGAGCGTTTAGAGCCAGCAATCCGGTCTTGTCCGAAATCGATTTGATCATTGCTACCAGCTTGCCGATCTCCTTCGCGGACAGCTCTAGCTGACCAGCGATTTGCGCGCCGCGATCGCTCGCCTGATCGGCATGTGTCGCGGCCTCATTGGCATTGGCAACACGTGTCCCGACCAATTCCAGGGTCTCACTAAGCAACTGAGCTCCCTTGGCCATCTGCTCCGCCATGCTCAGCGTCGCATCGGCCTGAGCGCTAGCATGATCGACTTGTTCACCCGATTCCTGCGAATGGGCGGCCAGCCGCTCAGATCCGGCAGCAAGATCGCCCGCCTGGGCGTTCAACTGCTGCACCAATGCGGCGAAGTCTCTCTGAAATTCGCGCAAGACCTCCGTCGTGGTGTCCGCACGGTTGCGTTCCTGTGTCACCATGCTCGCAAGTTCATTTTGCTCAGCGCGCAGTTTGTCCGCTGCGACTTTTTCGGTGGCTTGCACCCGGTCGAGAAACGCGTTCAGTTCTCCGGCAATATCGCCGCCCTCTTCAAACGGATCGACGTCAAGGCGCGTACTGAGATCCGCCTCACCGCTGTTGATCTTATTCAAGGTCCGTGAAAGCTCTGCATTGCCCAGCAGAGCGCGATGTTCCGACAGGTTCAGCCCGCGCCGCTCATCTTCCAGCGGCACGCGCAATTTGCCGCGTGTGTGCATGGCATTTGCGATCAGCCCCATCGCCATAAAGGCGAAAACACCGATGCTGAATGCGCCCAGCAATTGCACGCCGAACTGTGTGACAATGCCGTGGCTGAGGCGATCTGCGGGAACGATAAAGGCAACCGCCAATGTCCCAAAGAAACCACCGAACCCGTGCACGCTGACTGCATAGACCGCATCGTCGACGCGGTGTTTACGTTCCAGCCAATCGGCGAAAAATACGCTGCCCACTGCGATCAAGGCAGCCGTACCGATAGCGCCCAGAGAATGCGCATACGGCGCGCTAGCGGTGATTGAGACCAGGCCAACAAGTAGGCCGTTGACCATCCTATCGGCGCGGTAGTAGCCATCGCGGTAATATCCCGCGATCGCCGCCGCACAGGCCCCTGCTGCGCCTGCAAACAAGGTGTTGGACAAAGCACGCGCAAAATCATCACTACCCGGCTCCAAAGTACCGGTGTTAAAGCCAAGCCAGCCAACCAAGAGGATCAGCGCGCCGCCGCCGGTCAGGATCGGGCTGTGGCCATGGATGGCCCGCATGGCGGCATCGTCTTCACCGCGATCAAAGCGGCCATCACGCGCGCCGACAACCAACAAAATGCCTAGTGCCGCTGCGCCGCCGGCAAGGTGTACGACGCTGCCTCCCGCAAAATCGATAAAGCCCAATCGTTGCAGCCACCCCTGCCCGCTGCCGCCAGGTAAATAGCTAGCCCAGGCCCAATGGCCGATCACGGGATAGATCAACGCCGTCAGCGGCAAGGTCATCAGAATATAGGCGGAAAAACGCATCCGTTCTGCAACCGCGCCAGAGACAATGGTCGCCGCAGTGCCGCAGAACAAAGCTTGAAACAAAAGGAAGAGAGTAATCGAGCCTTCGCCCGAATAGCCCAGCAAGCCAGCGTCAAACCCAATGAGGCCAAAACCGCCACCGAACATAACCGCCGCGCCAAAGATATGGAACACCAAGACAGCCACGACGAAGTCCGCGAGGTTCTTCATCGACACGTTGATGCTGTTCTTAGAGCGGACGAACCCAGCCTCTAAAAACAGGAAACCAATCTGCATTCCGACGACCAGCACGCATGCCAGCGCCAGCCATATCTCGATTGCCATGTCTCACCCCAACTTCTTTTATTTTTTTAGGGTTTTACGCGAGATGGCCTAAAGACAAGTTAACAGCGAATTAGCCATCATTTCAGGCTGGGAAGCCCGGCTTTGAGATCCTCCAGCCACACGTCGGCCACCGCATCCGATGGCGCGCGCCAATCGCCGCGCGGCGACAATGCACCTTGCGAGCTGACCTTTGGCCCATTGGGCAAGGCGCTGCGTTTAAACTGGCTGAAGGCGAAGAAGCGTTTGACGAAACTCTCAAGCCATCCGGCAATTGTGGCAAGGTCATATTCGTTCTTGCGACTTTCCGGGAAACCATCGGGCCATTTACCCGCCTGCGCATCGCGCCACGCATGATAGGCCAGAAACGCGATTTTCGACGGACGCTGGCCATAGCGGATGGTGTGGTGCAGGAAAAAGTCGTTGAGCTCATACGGCCCAATCCGCTCCTCTGTGCTTTGGATCGCGCCATCATCGCCCGCTGGAACCAGCTCTGGCGAGATTTCGGTGCCCAGCACCGCGCCCAAGACATCGCTGCAGGAATTGCTGAATTGCTCCGTCTGGATCGTCCAGCGGATCAGATATTGAATCAGCGTCTTCGGCACGCCCGCATTCACGCCGTAATGGCTCATATGATCGCCAACGCCATATGTGCACCAGCCCAGCGCCAGCTCTGACAAATCGCCAGTTCCGACGACAAAGCCGGAATGCTGCCCAGCCAATCGGAACAGGTAATCGGTGCGCAGCCCGGCCTGAACATTCTCAAACGTCACATCGTAGACCGGCTCACCGCCCGCAAACGGGTGCTTCATATCCTCCAGCATCCGCGTGGCTGCTGGCTTGATGTCGATCTCCTCAGCGGTGATTTCCATCACCTCCATCAGCTTCCAGGCGTTCGACTTCGTGCTGTCAGAGGTGGCAAAGCCGGGCATCGTGTAGCCGCGAATGGCCGTGCGCGGCATGCCCAGCCTGTCGCAGGCTTTCGCCGCCACGATCAGAGCATGGGTGCTATCAAGCCCGCCGGAAATGCCGATAATCAATGATTTGGCGCGCGTCGCGGTGATCCGCCGCATCAGGGCATCGACCTGAATGTTGAACGCTTCGTAGCAGTCCTCGTCCAGCGTCTTTGCGTTGTTCGGCACAAATGGGAAGCGGCGTATCGGACGGATCAGGCCCTTGTCCTGCGCGCTGTCTTCGGCAACGCCAGCATGGTCGAACACAATCCGGCGATAGCTGTCCTCCGGCCGGCCATGCGCCTCTGCCGCGTCGGCAAAGGTCTGGTTGCGCACCCGCTCTGCCGCAATCCGCTGAGTATCAATATCGACCACGCACAGTTCTGGTTCCAGATCGAAGCGCGTGCTTTCAGCCATCAGCCCGCCCAGTTCGTAAACCACGCCCTGCCCATCCCATGCAAGATCGGTGGTGCTTTCGCCGTGACCACTGGCCGAATAGACATAGGCGCAAATCGACCGGGCAGAGCTGGATCGGCAGTGCAAATGGCGATCATCCGCACGGCCAATGGTGATCGGCGAGGCGGAAAGATTACACAGTATCTGAGCCCCGGCGAGCGCAGCCATTGTGCCCGGAGGATTGGGCGCCCAGAAATCTTCGCAAATTTCCACGCCGAATGTGAAGCCCGGAAGGTTGCTGGCGGCAAAGACCACATCCGTACCGAATGGCACTTCCTCTCCGTTCACCGCGATCCATAGATCTTCGCAGCCGCGCCCATGCGAGAAATAACGCTTCTCATAAAACTCGCGGTAATTAGGCAGGTAACTTTTCGGGATCACGCCAAGCAATTCGCCATTCGCAATCACTGCGGCGCAATTGTAAACCTTGTCCCCGCGTTTCAGGGGCGCGCCAATCACCAGCACTGGCGAAAGTTCGCGCGAGGCCTGGATCACCTCGCCCAGCGCTTCTTCCACTCGCACCAGCAGAGCCTGCTGAAGCAGCAGATCATCAATCGCATAGGACGACAAGGTAAGCTCTGGATAGACCACCAGATCGACGTTTTGCGCATGCGCCTTCTTCGCCTCGGCGATCACGCCGGCGGTGTTGTAAGCCACATCGGCCGGGCGCGAACACGGCGTGCAAGTCGCCACCCGCACAAATCCGTGGCTGTGCATGTCGTAAAAAGAATGGCTACTGGCTGTCACGTGGGCACGCTCCAAGATAGTGTCTGGCGCACCCTTTAGCGGCTTATCACCGCGCATCAAAGGCATGAGAGATACGGCTGGGTTAAGGTGCGCAAAGTTTCGCTATTCTCACTAGCAGCGAAAATGAACCCGCTGTCGCATTCGCGATGGTTGCACGCGGCGCAAACATGCCCCACTTCATAGCGCACGGGTCAGAACGACACCCCTCCCAGCTAAGGAGCACATAGAATGGCCGATCCCACCTACACCCCGCCAGAAGTCTGGACCAATGACAGCGAAAATGGCGGACGTTTCGCCAGCATCAACCGCCCGACCGCCGGTGCGCGCGAAACGAAGGAGTTGCCGCAGGGCGACAATCCGTTTCAGCTGTACTCGCTGGCGACGCCCAATGGGGTGAAGGCAACGATCATGCTGGAGGAGCTGCTGGAAGCGGGCCACACTGGCGCAGAATATGATGCCTACACCGTGAACATCGGCGAAGGCGTGCAATTCACCAGCGGCTTTGTGGAGATCAACCCGAACTCAAAAATCCCTGCCTTACTGGACAAGAGCGGCGACAAACCTTTCCGCGTGTTCGAATCGGCAGCCATTCTGGTGCATCTCGCGGAGAAATTCGGCGCGTTCTTGCCCACCGAACCGGCGGCGCGCGCAGAAGTGATGAGCTGGCTGTTCTGGCAGGTTGGAACCGGCCCGTTCATCGGCGGCGGCTTTGGCCATTTCTACGCCTATGCCCCGGAGAAATACGAATATCCGATCAATCGATATGCTATGGAAACGAAGCGGATTTTCGATGTCGCTGACCAGCGCCTAGCTGAAAACCGCTTCCTCGGCGGCGATGAATACACCATCGCAGATATGGCCAATTACCCATGGCTTGCACCGTTCGTCGAAGGCAAAATCTACAATGAAGCCAAGACCTTCCTATCGATTGATGAGTATAAGAATGTCGCCCGCTGGGTGGAGGAAATCTCCGCTCGTCCGGCCGTGAAGCGGGGCCGGATCGTCAACAAAGTCTGGGGCGAAGAAAATGAGCAGCTGCTAGAGCGTCACTCGGCAGCAGACTTTGAAGGCAAGGCAATCTGACTGGCTGAAGCGACAAAAGGGGCGCACAGGTAAAAATGTGCCTCGCGCCCCTTCACATATAAAATGGCGGCGCTATATAGCGCGCTCTGCTGGGGTGTGGCCAAGTGGTAAGGCACCGCTTTTTGGTAGCGGCATTCGTAGGTTCGATCCCTACCACCCCAGCCATTTTCCTTACCCAAATCGTTGAAGTTGAGCGCCGCACCTGGCGCTAGATACACGTTCATTTGCGTAGTATCTCAGCGCAGCTCCAATGGCTCCTGCGGATTGTTTGGCTCCAGGATCATCTCATTGGTCTGATTATCAACCCGGTAGGATGCGAGCCGCGACAACAGGTTCATGCCGATCACATTGGTATTGCCCAGACTGGGCGCGATCACCACGTCGAGCCCGCGCGCAGCCACATTGCCAAAGCGCAGCTCGTCTATCGTGCCTAGCTCTGCCTCGACCGGCCCGTTCGCTGTACCAATCGTCACCGGTAGGCCGCCCGTGCGCGGTTCTATCCCCGCCTGATCTGCCAGACCCTGCGATATCGCGGTCAACGTCGCGCCGGTATCAACCAGAAAGTTGGCAGGCACACCGTTCAGCTCGGCGCGCAGCCAAAAATGCCCATCTTCGCCGATCGGAACGCGGGTCTCCCCGCCCTCCACCACTTGCTGAGGCAGGCCAAGCTGCGGCACGGCCACTTCAATGCGAGGGTCAAAGCGCGACAGTTGAATGATGACGGTGCACAAAATTCCGACGAGCACCAAAGTGCTGCCCGCGCGCACAAACTTGCCAAACGCGACCTCGCGGCGGATCATCAGCGAGCCGAGCACACCGGCCATCACCGCCGCGACCGCAAGCATCAGCAATTCCGAGCGCGGAATGGCGGTGAACGCGCCAGCGATATTGGTGAAGAGGTTGTCGAGGCTCATTGCCACTAAACATAGGAGCAAGTGCAGTGCTTTTCCATGAACGAGGGCCTGCGCGCCGCCAGCACCCCTAGCCGAGCATCTTCGCCGCCAAGGCTCGCCCAGATAGAAACGCGCCTTCGACGCGCGGACTGTGCAGATAATCGCCAGCAATGCCGATCCGTTTGTCCGCGTCATAGCGCGCTGGCTCACCCGCGACGGGCTGCGCCATCGCATAGAGCCAGCGGTGCGCGGTCAAATGGATTGCTTTTGCAGGTGCAGCCCCGGTCTGCGCGAAGAAATCAGCGAGCAAAATCTCGGCCACCTCCTCCTTAGGCAGGTCGAGCAATTCGCGGCTGCGCACCGGGTTGGCGTGCAGCACCCAGCATTCGCGCCCGGTTCTTTCGGGCTTTGCCGAATTGCGTGCGGCCCAGGAGATTCCCGCCGCCGGATCGCGCAAGCAGTCCTCCTCAATGGCTAGCTTTTGCTCAAACGCCCCCATCACGGCCCAGCACGGCACGGATTGCACTTGCGATGCGGCCGTTGCCAGTTCTGGTGCCACCTCGGACAGCAGGACGCTCGCTTGCTCAGCCGGAACCGCGCAAACAACCGCATCTGCGACAAAGCTCTTGCCGTCTGCTTCCAGGTTCCAGCGGTCACCGTCGCGGTGCAGGCGTTCAATCCGCATACCCCACTCGACGCCAAGCGCGCTGGCCATCGCGCGGATCGGGCCATTCATCCCCGGCGTACCGACAAAGGCATCTTCACCTGCCGCGGGCCAAGACGCGGCCACGCCCAGCTCCTGCCACTCGCGCACGGCCTCTTTGAAGGCGGCATCACGCGCGGTGAAGAACTGCGCCCCGTGATCAAAGCCGACCGTTTCGCCAGCAATCTCTGCGCGTCTGGCAGACATACGCCCGCCGGGGCCGCGTCCTTTGTCAAAGATCATGACCTGCTTGCCCGCCGCCGCCAATTGCGCAGCGCAGCTAAGCCCAGCCATGCCAGCGCCAATGATTGCGACGGTTTCAATTGAATGTGCCATGGCGAGGTAACGCGCGGGCGCGCCTTTCGGTTTCGAAGGAAATGATAGGCCTGTTAGAAAGCGCTTAAGGGGCCGATTTTGGCGGCTTAGCCTCTGCCAGGATCAGCGAGAAACGCTCCTCACTATCGAGCCAGCGCTGCTGCGGGTCCCATCCACTGGCCAGCAGTAGCATGTTCGCCGTGCGACGATTGAACTTATGGCTGTTTTCGGTGTGGATGGTCTCGCCCCGCGTCATCGCAAAACGGTTGCCTGATACCGTGAAAGATAGGTCGCTTTGCGCGACCAGATGCATTTCAATACGCGCAAAATCATCGTTCCAGCGCGCCTCATGCGCGAAGGCTTGCGTTGGAATATCGCTGCGCAGCTCTCGGTTAATCCGGCGCAGCAAATTTAGGTTGAACTCCGCCGTCACCCCCGCGGCATCATCATAGGCATCGATTAAGACCCCGCGATCCTTGATCAGATCCATACCGATCAGCAGGCGCGCGCCCTCACCCAATGTCTCACGCATATTGCGCAGCAGATCGACCGCAGTACGCGGCACCATATTGCCAATTGTCGAACCAGGAAAAAAGCCAAGTTTCGACTGTCCAGAGACCGCATCGGGCAGCGCAACCTGCCGCATAAAGTCGGCCTCTACCGGGTGTACGGGCAAACCAGGAAATTTCGCCGCCAAATCAGCTGCCGCCGCGCGCAAAAAATCGCCCGAGATATCAAGCGGCACATAGGCGCTGGGATCAATTGCGGAGAGCAGCAGAGGTGTTTTCACCGAGCTGCCCGAGCCAAATTCCACCACCGCCCGGCCCGGCCCGATCAGCTCAGCAAACTCTGCGCCTCGACTTTGCAATATCTCAGTCTCGGCGCGGGTTGGATAATATTCTGGGATCTGAGTGATGTCTTCGAACAATTGCGACCCGGCATCATCATACAGCCAGCGCGCAGAAATTGCCTTTTGCGGCTGCAACAGTCCGGCCAGAACATCGCTGCGAAACGCGGTATCGACCCCATCATCATCGCGGTTCACGAGCGCAATGCCTTCTTGAGAACTCATCAATTATCCTCAGTACTAAATATCTTTGGCAAGGCGCAGACCGGTAAACTGCCAGCGCTGATGCGGGTAGAAGAAATTGCGATAGGACGCGCGCGAATGCCCGCGCACGGTCGCGCAGCTAGCGCCTTTCAGAACGAACTGACCGCTCATGAATTTGCCGTTGTATTCGCCGACCGCGCCGGTGGCGGGCGCAAAGCGCGGATACGGCAGATAGGCCGAACGCGTGAATTGCCAGCAATCACCGAACAGCGCCTCTCCGCCATACTGAGCCGGAGCATGGGCACCGTCCAGTTGGTTACCGGACGAGGCATCATGAGCAGGCGCGCTCCCCTCCCCATCCTGGCCGCGCGCAATCGCCTCCCATTCGAATTCCGTCGGCAGGCGCATATTCGCCCAACTGGCAAAAGCATCCGCCTCAAAATAGGAAATATGGGTGACCGGCGCATCCGGATCGCGCGACTGCCAGCCTTGATGGGTGAAATGCTCAGCCGCGCCGTCTCGCTCGCGCCAATAGAGCGGAGCGGCGATGGCGTTCTCGCGCGCCCAGGCCCAGCCGTCTGAGAGCCACAAAGATGCGGCGGTGTAGCCGCCATCGGCGATAAACTCGTCCCACTGACGGTTTGTCACCAGGCGCCGCGACATAGCGAATGGCTCCAGCAATACGCGGTGTCTTGGCCCCTCGTTGTCGAACGCAAATCCGGCGTTCTCTTCGTGATCATGTCCGATCAGAGCAATGCCGCCGGGATGCTCATTCCAGCCTGCATCTGCCACGCCGCCCGCACCGCCGGCGGACATCGCGGCCTCTGGCGAACCATCCCACATCGCGGGGCCAAGCGGATTCTGAAGTAATGCATGTTTGATATCGGTCAGCAGCAGTTCGATATGTTGCTGCTCATGCGCGATGCCTAACGCGACCAGATCGGCGTGCTTTGGATCAGCTATCAGCGGCTCCATCGCTTGGTCCACTGCGCGGCGCCAATCGCGGATTTCCTTTAGTGTGGGCCGCGACAAAGCGCCGCGAGAAAAGCGGGCAATCCGCTCCCCCTCCGCCTCATAATAGGAGTTAAACAGGAAAGGCCAGTTTTCGTTGTAGAGCGAGTAACCCGGCGCATAGTCACGCAGCAGGAAAGTCTCCCAGAACCAATTGGTGTGCGCCAAATGCCATTTCGCCGGCGAGGCGTCCTCCATCGACTGCACCGTCGCATCGGCATCCGACAGACGCTCGGTCATTGCCTCCATCAATGCCCGGGTGGAGCAATATTGCTCGACCAATGGCGGGCGAGCTTCAGCCTTGCGTAAATTCTGATCTGGCGATGTCAGCGACACGCGCGCCTCCCAAATTGCGAACGTTTCCAACCGCTCAGCAATGGCGCAATGCCCGAAACCTGTGAAAATTAAAAGGCGCAGGCCGCAACAATGGGTTGCAAGCACGCTTGCCCGCGATGCTTAGGCCGCCATACGCACGCGGTTGCGCCCCGCGCCCTTCGCATCATAAAGCGCCGTATCCACGCGGGCGAACAGTTTAAGCGGTGCGTCGCCAGAGACAAGGGTGGTGAAACCCACGCTGACCGTTACCGGGGGCTTCTGACCAATCGCGGTACCCATGGAAATCGCCAGTCGCAAACGTTCGGAAATGATCCGCGTATAGGTATTGTCAGCGCCGGGGACGATCCAGACGAATTCCTCACCTCCGACCCGGCCAACAACATCGCCTTCACGCGCTTGTTCCATGGCTATTTTGGCCACTTCTTGCAGCACCCGGTCACCATGCGGATGGCCATGAGTGTCGTTGACCAATTTAAAGTGATCAATGTCAAACAGGATCAGTGAAAGCGGCTGGCCGTTCTTCTGAGAATGCACCACCTGTTGGTCGAGCACCGCCATCACCCGGCGACGATTGGCCAGCCCGGTAAGCGGATCGGTCTCTGCCAACTTTCGAGCAACGCTTGCCTCCTGCAGGGCAGACACCCGTGACCGTTCCAGCTTGCGTTCGCGCTGAACCTGGTCGGTCACGTCGCGAACCACGGCGACAACGCGCGCTACCTCGCCAGAGCCATTCTGGAGATTGCAGGCCTGAACCGAGATCGAGCGCGGCATGCCATCATAGCCGTGTATATCGTAGTACAGCTCATAAGGGCCAATCTCTTTGCTGCGCGCAGCCACTTGGCCAACAAGATCGATGTCATTGGCGAACAAGAGGGTTTCCGCGTCGCCATCGATGAATTCTTCATCCTTGGCCATACCAAACAGCGCCCGCATGCCATCGGACCATTGTTGTACGCCATTCGTCGGATTATATTGCCAGATACCAAGATCAGCGATGCTTTCAGCCATGCGCACTGTCCGCAGGAGCTCGCTCATTCGCTCACCGCGATCGCGGGCAATGCGAGCGGCAAAGCGGGTTTCGCGGCGTGCATTCACGGTGGCCACGACGAACACCATCGCGACCACACCCAATAATATGCAGGCGGCAAGAAGCGCGTTATTTCCCACTTCCCCGGCTAGCATGCCAGCCCCGTGATGTGCCCTCGATCCATAACCGCGGGGGTTAGCGGGTAAGGGTCAACCGCTTCGCTGTGGCAGCATCAGGATTTCCACGTAACCGGCGGCTCAGCACGCTTAGCGCGGCAAGCACAACTCTTGATACCTCGGCTGAACCGGCGAAAACCTGATCAGAATGGCAAGCGCCTACGCTGCGTTGGCTTGGCGTCCAACGATCTCTTGATTGAGCATTTCAGCGAGCAAGAATGCCAGCTCCAACGACTGCTCCGCATTTAGGCGCGGATCGCAATGCGTGTGATAGCGATCGCCCAAGCGCTCATCCGTGATCGCCACGGCGCCGCCGACGCATTCGGTCACATCCTGACCCGTCATCTCAATATGGATACCGCCGGGATGCGTGCCCTCTGCGCGGTGTACGTCAAAGAAGCCCTTCACCTCGGTAAGAATGCGATCAAATGGCCGCGTTTTAAATCCGGTTTCAGACTTCACAACATTGCCGTGCATCGGATCACAGCTCCACACCACTGGGTGGCCTTCGCGCTCAACCGCGCGGACTAGCTTCGGCAGGCCTTCGGTAACCTTGTCGTGGCCAAAGCGAGAGATCAGCGTGATCCGGCCCGCTTCACGCGCCGGGTTCAAGATATCGAGCAATTCAATAAGAGCATCAGGCTCCAGGCTCGGCCCGCACTTCATGCCCAGCGGATTGCCAATGCCGCGCGCAAATTCGATATGCGCGCTGCACTGGAAAACGGGTGCGGTCGCCAATCCACAGCATGTGCGCGCTGGTCGCAAACCATTGACCAGTCAGCGAATCCTGCCGAGTGAGCGCTTGCTCATACGGCAACAACAGGCCTTCGTGGCTGGTGTAAAAGCTGGTGCCCTGCAATTGCGGGACCGTTGCGGGATCAACCCCGCATGCCTCCATAAAATCGAGCGACTCGCCAATTCGATCGGCCATCTGTGCGAACTTATCGGTCCACGGCGTGCGCCCCATAAAGTCGAGCGTCCATTGGTGGACCTGGCGCAGGTTGGCATAGCCACCGCCCGCAAAGGCGCGCAGCAGGTTGAGCGTTGCCGCAGCCTGAGAATAGGCACGCACCATACGGCCCGGATCATTTCGACGCTGGACCGGATCAAATTCGATCCCGTTGATGTTGTCACCAAAATAACTCGGCAGGGTCACATCGCCGACTGTCTCTGTGTCGGACGAGCGCGGCTTGGCAAACTGGCCCGCCATCCGGCCGACCTTGATCACAGGATGCTTGCTGGCGAAGGTCATCACCACCGCCATTTGTAGCAGTGCACGAAAGGTATCGCGGATGTTGTTCGGGTGAAACTCAGCAAAGCTTTCCGCGCAATCGCCGCCTTGCAGCAGGAACGCCTTTCCATTGGCAACGTCTGCCAAATCCGATTTCAGCGCGCGTGCTTCCCCGGCGAAAACAAGCGGCGGATAGGCCGCCAATGTCGCCTCTGCCTCAGCAAGCTCTGACAAATCCTCATACTTCGGCAAGTGCTTTGCTTCGTGAGACTTCCAGCTTTCAGGGGACCAATTGTTTGACACGTCGAATTCTTCTTCCAAAATTATGGCAAATGGCTTGGCCGTACTGCCTTGCACCCTCGCCTGTGCGGAGCGCCGTTACCGCCCCTTCATTACAGGTGTAAAGCCGCAATACCCCAGGCGGCAACATTATTTCACGTCGCTGTGATCGCTTCAACCGATTGGTCGGTGCTCGAATTCGGTCAAAAACTGCTCATAACGGCGGCCTACGACTGCCTATCGCCCGATCACCTCAGGGCGCGCAGCGGGTGCGACAACCGCCGCAGGAGCGCCCTCTCCTGCTGGCACTGGCAAAGCCTCCGCAAGGTCGGTGCCCTCGGGGATTACAGCCAATCGCCACCCTGGCTGACGTCCAAAATATCGCCCAGCTAGCACTTGCATAACCTGCGGGGTGGTCTGCGAATAGTCATTGAGCAGGCTCGGCAGCAGAGCAATCCGGCGGCGATCGGTGGTGGCGCCTTCGAGCTGATAAAGCCAGAATGTGTTTCCGGTGGATGCACGGCTGAACAATTGTCGCAGCGGCTCGGTCACCCGGTCCAGCTCTTCAGTGGTCGGCGGCGTGTTTACGAGATCGCGCGCGATCTTATCCGCCTCGCTGAAGAACACCGGCACGTCTTGCGGCTGCAATTGCGCAAGGGCCGTGATCGTCCCGCCGCTCTCCAAATCGGTCGGCCAATTGGAAAGTATCTGCGGGGCATAGCTGGCGCCCGCGCGTTCGCGCATCGCCTCTAGCAAGCGGTTGTTGAAGACCTGAATCAGGATTTCAAGCTGGCGAGATTCGCGAAGTCTTTGGACGCCCGCACCGCTTGGCCAAGCGATCACGGCGGCTGCCTGATTCTTGTCACCGCGGTGGTTGAGAACCGTCGTTTCGCCAGCGCCAACTGGGAATTCTGGCACACGCGCGGCCACATCTGCGGGTACTGGATCACGTGCATCGAGCGCGCCAAAGGTGGTGCGCAAGGCCTCCACCGTCGCATCGCGATCGAATTCACCGAAGATCAAAACCTCAACCGGCCCTTGTGAAAGCAGCGGCTCCCACACCTCGCGGAAACCCTCAGGCGTAAGGTCAGCCAACGCATCGGGCGCAGGCGTGGCAAAGCGCGGATCGCGATTGGTGAGCAGATATTCGAGATCGCGGTTGATCACACCGTTAGGGCTGGTGGCAAAGGCGTTATACGCCAGCTGAGCCGCAGCGCGGGCGCGGATCACGGGGTCTTTATCCCAGCGCGGCATGCCCAGCTTTGCAGCGAACAGATAGAGTTGATCGGCTACGTCGGCCGAGCGCGTGCGCGCAGTGAACGTGAACACCGCATCGTCAATTTGAAACTCAAAGCCAAGCTTGCGGCCCGTCGCTAAACGGTCCAGCTCTTCCTGACCCAATTCGCCCAGGCCCGACCCAACCAATGCGGTCGTGCCCAATGCGGCATAGGGCGCGCTTTGCTCATCAAATGCACGGTAGCCTGCGCCAAAGCGAACTTTGACGACGACGCGCCCTGGCTCTGCATTGTTGGACCACAGCAGCGCGCGAACGCCATTATCAAAGTCGACTTGCTCAATGTCGAGCAGGCCAATCGGGGCACGCGAAGCAATTGTGCCCGGCTCGCCAACAGCGGGAAGCTCCTCAAACGACACAGTGCTGGCGGCCAAGCGCGAGCTGCCATCGCTGGTCGCGGCGCGTTCCAGCGCCACACGAACCGCACTCTCATCGGCTTCGCCAGCGGACGGCGTTACATAGATGCCGCGCACAACGTCACCTTGGAACAGCTTGCGGGTCGCGGCGAGCACTTCGTCTGGCGTAAAGCGGGGCTTGGTCCCGCGAAACACATCCAGCACCACTTCCGGAGACGCCGTGGTCTCACGGATGTCGACCGCATTGATCAACGTGTCGGCCAGATTCGATCCGGCGATCACCGTGCGTTGTTCCACCTGATTGGCGAAGGCGATATCGAACTCAGAAACTTCGCGGTCGATCTCTTCCTGCGTTGGACCGCTCTCCAGAGCATCGGCGATCACGCCGCGCACATCGGTCATCGCGGCATCCCAGTCTTCAGACAGCGGCGCAAATGTCACAAACGTAGCATCGGTCGATCGCGAGACATCGTCCTGCTGAACCTGCGCATAAAGATAGCTGCCGCCAGAGCGCGCACGTGATTCCAGCCGGCGATTGATGATCGCTTGGGCGATCGCATCGATCATTAGCCCTTCATTATAGACGATGGTGTCTTTCACCTGTCGCCAAGGCCGCATCACGGCATAGGTCAGGCTGCGCGGCAGATCAGGCTCCACCATCACGCCGATCTCACCAATGGGGCCACTTTCGCTTTGCGTATTGGCCGCATCTGCCGGTGGCATGGGATCGCCGAAATCAGGCGCAACACCAGCCTCGCCGGTCCCTTCCCAATCGGCGAACCATTGCTCGATCAGGCCCGCCAAAATTTCTGGCGGGGCATCACCGACCACCACTATCACAGTGTTTTCCGGGCGATACCAACGGTCGTAAAAATCCTGAACGAAGGCTCCGTTCGCGCCGCGCAGCGTCTCTTCAGTGCCAATCGGTGTGCGAGTGGCCAAACGCTGTCCGGCAAACAGGACTGAGCGTGTGAACTCGCCAACACGCTCTGCCGCGCCGCCGCGCTCGCGCTTTTCCGCCAGCACAATCGGTAATTCCGCCGCGACATTCTCGTCGCTGAGCACAGGCTCGCGGATCATGCCGGAAAGCAGCTTGAAACTCTCCGCCAATTTCGCGCGGGTTACGCCCGGCAAATCGAGTTTATAGGCAGTGTGCGTTGGGCTGGTTTCCGCATTGGCATCACTGCCAAAGGTTGCCCCTAGCCGTTGCCACGTTTCGATAGCCTTGGCCTGGCCCAGATATTTGCTCTCACGAAACAACAGGTGTTCCAGCAAGTGCGCATAACCTTGTTCGGAATCGCGCTCGTGCAAAGAGCCCGCATCGACCCGCACGCGGATCGACACCTGTCCGGGCGGTACGCCGTTCTTGCGCACAGCATAGCGTAGGCCATTGTCCATTTTGCCAAACAGCCATTCGCGATCAACCGGAATGTTGCTGTCTTCATAAAGCCACGGGACTTCATCGGCGCCTTGCAGCTTTTTGGGCTGAGGGATGATCGGATCAGCGCTCGGCACGCTGATCGTAGCAGGCGGCGCTTCGCCAGAGCTGTTGGGCTCTATGTTTTGCGCCGTCGCTGGGAATGTCAAAGCCGCCGAAGCAGCAAGCAGGAAAAGGGCCTTTGGCGCCCGAAAAATCGCGTTCATCGGGAGAATATAGGCAAGCATGGTGTGAAGGGATAGTGAATGCTGCATAATAAGACGCGATTGTGCGTCATTTTGCGCGGTTTTATTATCGAGTTTGCGCGATTCCACGCCTTGTGACGACGTCGCAGCCACCCTAAATACCACAACATGTTCATAGAAACCGAAACGACCCCGAACCCCGCCAGCCTCAAATTCCTGCCCGGTCGCACAGTGATGACCGCGGGGACACGCGAGTTTTCAAGCCCAGAGGCGGCAGAGGCCAGCCCGCTTGCCCAAGCGATCTTTGACACGGGCGAGACCATCAACGTGTTCTTCGGCAGCGATTTTATTACCGTCACGGCAGCTCCCGGCGCGGATTGGGGATCGCTGAAATCGCAAGTAGTGGCCATCCTGCTCGATCACTTTGTGTCAGAGGCACCGCTGTTCAATGCCGCGACGGCTGGCGATATCTCGGTTCCCGCCGACGTGGAGCATGTGGTCGAAGAATCAGAAGACGATGCAGAGATCATCGCAGCAATAAACGAACTGCTCGAAACCCGCGTTCGTCCAGCGGTCGCTGGCGATGGCGGTGATATCGCCTATCGCGGATTTAGTGACGGCGTTGTCTATCTCACGTTGCAAGGGGCCTGCGCAGGCTGCCCATCCAGCACCGCAACCCTGAAACAAGGGATCGAAGGTCTGCTGAAACATTATGTGCCAGAAGTGACCGAAGTTCGCGCAGCCTAAGCGCCTTCTTTGCTCTTCCCCGTTCCCTGATTGAAAGCTCCCCATGACCAAGCAATTTCACGGCACCGTGCTCAGCGATGACGCTCTCGACCAGCTGTTCAGCGAAGCCCGCAGCTATAATGATTGGCTGCGCAAACCGGTCAGTGAAGCACAGATCCATCAGATCCACGACCTGCTAAAAATGGCGCCGACCTCAGCCAATATGCATCCCGCGCGCTTCATCTGGTGCACCTCAGATGATGCAAAGTCGCGCCTCGCCAAACATGCGATGGATGATAACAAGCCAAAGGTCATCAACGCGCCTGCCTGCGTCATCATTGGCTATGACATCGATTTTCACGAGCACTTGCCAGAGCTGTTCCCGCACACTGATGCGAAAAGCTGGTTTGAAGGCGATGAGGCCGGACGGATCGACGGGGCAAAGCGCAATTCCGCTCTGCAGGGCGCCTACCTGATGCTGGCGGCCCGTGCGATTGGCCTTGATTGCGGGCCGATGTCCGGCGTTGATCTAGACGGTGTGACGTCAGAGTTTTTCGCCAACAGCCCGCGCGTCAAAGCCGACTGGATTTGCTCGATCGGATATGGCGATCCGGAAAGCATCTTTGACCGCTCCCCGCGCCCCGACTTTGGCAAGTTCAACACAATTGTCTGACGCTTGCATTTGAGCCGCAATTTCTAAGACTTGCAGGCAGCGCAGCTCTAGGGCATCGCGCAATCCCATGCGCACCCTAGCGATAGAAACGGCCAGTGAAGCCTGCTCAATTGCCCTGTTTGACGGGGAAAAACTGCTCGCTCATGAGCATGCTGTACTGGGACGCGGGCATGCGGAGCGTCTGGTCCCAATGATTGCCGAACTGCCGGGCAAAGGCCAAGCGGAGCGTATTCTGGTCTCGCTTGGCCCAGGCAGTTTCACCGGTGTGCGTATTGGCATTGCCGCCGCCCGCGCGCTCGGTTTTGCGTGGGGAGCCGAAGTGCTCGGCTATCCAACAATGGCGTTGGTTGCGGTTCGCGCTTGGCAGTCCTCTCTTCGCGGTGTGACCGTGTGTATGAACGGCGGACACGGCGAGTGGTTTATCCAGAACTTTGCTCAAGACGGAGGCTGCGACGAGGTTCGCTCGCTTGCACCCGAAGCCGCCAAACTCGCCTGCGAGCATGACGCGATTGTGGGCAACCGCGCCGAAGAACTCGCTGCGATGTTCTCTGACGGTAAGCGCGCCCTCAACCTGCTACCTGATGCCAGCAAGACAGACCTGCTGCATGAGACACAGCTGACCACGGACCTCTCGCCAATCTATGGCCGTGCACCTGATGCCAAACCACAAGCAGTGCGAGCGCCGCAATGAACGCGCCTACCTGCCTCATCGATCACATCATGACCGTTATGGAGGCGGCGTTTGATCCAACTTACGGCGAGGCATGGAATCGCCGCCAGATCACCGATGCACTAACCTTGCCTAACACGCATGCTTTGCTGGTGGACCAGAATGGGACGATATTGGATGAAGGCGGAAGCGCGGGCGACCGGCGCCCTTGCGGCTTTGTCCTAACGCGCGCAGCCGCTGGCGAAGAGGAGCTGCTGCTGATCGCAGTGCATCCTGAAAATCGCGGCAGCGGCCTTGGCAAAATCCTGATTGAACAGCTCTTCAGAACCGCGCAAAACCGCGGTGCAGAGCGGATTTTTCTCGAAATGCGGCGGGGCAATCCAGCGGTACACCTATACAGCAAGCTCGGCTTTATACCGATCGGCGAGCGGCCCAAATACTACCGTATGACAAACGGAGAACGGGTTGACGCGATTACTTTCGGCTGCACAATCTAGTGCTGATCTGGAGGTTTCTCATCTTGATTTAGTTGCGAACAATCTATTCGATTGGTTGCAATGTAACAGGAGCTGGTTCATGTCGAATTTATCGGAAAAATCCGAACAAAAAAGAGATGAGGAACTCTAATGGAAGATCTAGAAATTGAGATGAAGGAAACATTGATAACGCTGACCAGCGATATCGTGGCCGCTCATGTGAGCAATAATGACGTGTCGGTTGATGATGTGCCTTCGCTCATCACAAACGTATTTTCGGCCCTCTCGGGTCTTGGTGAACCAGACACACCGGAAGAAGTGCGCCCTGATCCAGCGGTATCAATTCGATCTTCGGTTAAGAAAGATCACATCGTTTGCCTCGATTGCGGCAAGAAGATGAAAATGCTTAAGCGGCACCTTTCAACAGAACACGATATGTCACCTGATGAATATCGGACGCGTTGGGAACTGCCGGGCGATTATCCGCTGGTGGCGCCTAACTATGCGGAAACACGCCGTGATCTGGCCAAGAAAATTGGTCTCGGCCGCAAGCCTGTAAAGGGACGTGGTCGGCGCAAAAAGTAATGATCCAAAAGCGGGCCTGGGTTGGACTACTCCGCCCTGGCCCGCTTGATTTCCAATTGGGGCACGCCAAAGGTTATACCCGCCCTATCCCGGCCTGACTTGAGCAATCCGCCCGCCCACTTTAAAGCGGATCCTAGCCGCGCGTATATCCAATAGGAAACGGCGCAAATAGCGGCTAACATAGCAATAACAGCGGCGGCACAGCTGGCGGAGTAACAAGTGCAGCAAAAGATCGACCTTGAACAATTATGCGCGGAAAAAGGGTTGCGCATCACCGAACAGCGTCGCGTCATTGCGCGCGTCCTTTCGGAAAGCGATGATCATCCCGATGTTGAATTGCTGCACCAACGCGCATCTGCGATTGACCCAAAGATATCAATTGCCACCGTCTACCGCACGGTAAGGCTGTTTGAAGAAGCTGGCATTCTTGACCGGCACGATTTTGGCGATGGCCGATCGCGCTATGAGCCTGTGCCAGAGGCGCATCATGACCATCTGATCGATGTAGAAACCGGCAAAGTGGTTGAGTTCGTCGATCCAGAAGTGGAATCGTTGCAACGCCAGATTGCCGAACGGTTGGGCTATCGCCTGGTTGACCACCGGATGGAGCTTTACGGGGTACGTCTCTCTCGTGACGACTAAACGCGAGACGCTCTATCGGGAGCGCCGCCTGGCCGCAATGCGCGGCGAAACCACACCGCTGTCACCAATGGGCTGGCTGCGGCTCACTTATCGAGCGATACTACTCGCCGCCGGCCTGATTGTTTGCGTCCCACTGCATTACATCTGGCGCATCTTCGCATACGGCTCGCCCATCCCGATGTATTTTTTGCGCTACGCCGCCTGGGCATCAGGCGCCCGGGTGGAAGTGGTCGGCACGCATTTAAAACGCGATGTGTTTTACGTTGCAAACCACATGTCATGGCTCGACATTCTTTCCATGGCTGGGGCATGCGGAACGGCATTCGTCGCCAAGGCGGAATTGGCCGAAGCCCCTCTCGTCGGCTGGCTCGCATCGCTCAATCGAACCGTGTTTGTAAAACGCGAACACCGCATGGGCGTGGCAGAGCAGATCAACGCTCTGAAAGAAGCGTTGTCGGACAATTGGGCGGTCACAGTTTTTCCCGAAGGCACGACCACGGATGGACAATCATTATTGCCCTTCAAGACAAGCATGCTGAGCGTGCTGGAGCCGCCACCACCTGGCGTCATGGTGCAGCCTGTTTTGCTGGACTACGGCGAGGTCGCAGAGGAAATTGGCTGGATCGGCAATGAAACCGGCCTCAACAATGCCAAGCGCGTGCTGGCACGGCGCGGCACCTTCAAGCTGCGGCTCAATTTCCTGGAGCCGTTCAGTCCAGAGGATTATCGCGGGCGTAAGAAGATTGGTGCCGAGGCACGGCGCCGCATTGAAGAAGCGCTGCTGGAGACACTGGGCAAGCCGCTGCGCGATTTCCGCCATACTGTTGATCCAATCCGTTACGAAGCGCCAGAAGAGGCACAACGGATCGCCGAGGCGCAAGGCGAAAAGCCGGCTGAGAAGGCAGACTAAGCCGAACAGCACCGGCTGAAATACGCTCCCTTACAGGCCAGCGCGCACCAACCAATCGTGGAACAAACGCACCGGGCGAAGCTCCAGCGCCGTTGGCTTACACACAAACCAATAGCTGTACGGGCTTTCAACCTCGAGGCCGTAAAGATCGGTCAAGCGGCTGTCCGCCGCGCGGCGCAAGTGGTCGTCATGCATGATCGCAACGCCTAGGCCCTGGGCGGCGGCTTCCAGCATAAGCTGACCGGAATCGTAATGATCGATGGCAGATGGATCCATATCTTCCATGCCCAGCGCTTTCTTCCACGCCTCAAAGCTCGCGGGCAGTTCGTTATGGATGAGGAAAGTCTGCTTCTCGAGCGCTTCCTGATCGACCTTTGTGCCAATCGTTGCAGCAAGTTCTTTGCTACAGATTGCATGCACCAAATTGTGGTCAAGCCGCACCGCATGCAGGCTGGTGTCCGGTCCGCGTGAGAGGATGATCGCCGCATCCAGAGTGTCGCCCACCCGGTCTTCCAAATGGGGCCCTGTGTCGATGTCGATGTGCAGCAAAGGGTGCCGCTTTCGCAGTTCACCGAGCCTCGGGAACAGGCGCTGGCTGCCAAACAGAGGCAGTACACCGAGCCGCAGGCGCAGCAGCGAGATATTGTCGGACTGGCTTTCAACTGCGCGTGCCAGCGATTCAAGATGCGGGTTCACCGCCTCATAGAACGCCTGCCCCTCATCGGTTAGTTGCATCGATTGCCGCGCCCGTGTGAACAGTTTCTTGCCGACAAATTCTTCCAGATTGCTAATCCGGCGCGACAAAGCCGATGGGCTGAGCCCGATCTCCTCGGCGGCGGCACGGGCAGAACCAAGGCGTACAGTTCGCATGAAGGCTTCGAGTGCGCGAAGTGGGGGTAGTCGGCGGGATGGCATGTCTAACTCCTTGTTATAAGGAGCTACGCATGACCAGCAAAAAAGATGCAAAAAATCGAACTAACTGCGAATAATTCTTAGCTAGCTTGTTATTTCTTCACGTATTGGGGCGTGCAGACGCAGGCGTTTGACGTGCGTTTCGTCCGCTGCTGTTACTTCAATCCGCCAGCCGCTGGGATGTTCCAGCCGCATGCCCACGGATGGCACTTGCTCTGCCAGTACAAAGGCCAGCCCGCCCAGAGTGTCGACTGATTCCTCAACCTCGGCGAGCTGAGGGTCAACCAATTCGGCCACATCATCAAGCTCCGCGCGAGCATCACAATCCCACATGCCCTCGCCAATCGCAACGATCAGCGCCTCTGGTGTTTCATCGTGCTCATCCTCGATGTCGCCAACAATTTCCTCGACCAAATCCTCAATCGTGATGAGGCCGTCGGTTCCGGAGAATTCATCAAGCACAATCGCTAGGTGGACGCGCCGCGCGCGCATATCGGCCAGCACATCGAGCGCGCCGCGCACTTGTGGCACATAGATCGGCTGACGCATCAACGTCGTCCAATCCTTGGGCGGCTGCTTGCCATTGGCCAAATACGGAAAGACGTCTTTGATGTGGATCATGCCGATCACTTCATCGAGCGTGTCGCGGTAGACCGGCATGCGCGAATGCCCGTTCTCGCTGAAACTTGCGACCAGCTCTTCCCAGCTTACCGCGGCATCAACCGCAATGATCTCACCGCGCGGGACCGCAACATCATCGGCGTCATGCTCGCTGAAATGGAGTAAGTTGCGCAGCATCTGGCGCTCAACCGGCGAGAGATCGCCGTTGCTATTGCCGCTGTCCTCGCGGTCGTCATCGTGGTTCTCGTCTTCGTGCTCGTCGATCGCCTCTTCAAGCTGCGCGCGCAAAGACCGATCGCCGTCGCCGGCGCCGATGAGTTTTCGGAAACGGGCCCACAGCCCGCTGCTACTGTCCGCGTCTCCGGCGGGGGATTGAGAATCGGGCATTGTCAGTTTTGGGCCCTTCGCGGGAATGCTCCTTAAGTGCTGGGCGTAGCATATGGGTCTGCGATACCCATTTTTGCAAGGATTGCAATTTCCAGAGCCTCCATTGCGTCGGCATCTTCATCGGATGTTTCATGGTCATATCCCGCCAGATGCAGCAGGCCGTGGGTGATCAGATGCGCTGTGTGATGCTCCACGCTGATGCCCTTGTCCGCCGCTTCCCGCGCGCAGGTCTCGTGCGCCAAGGCAAGATCGCCGAGCATTTCTGGCGGGCCTTCGGAGGGAAGCGCCAGCAGTTCATCCCGCGCCAGCATGGGGAAACTCAGCACATTGGTTGGCTTGTCCCGATCTCGCCATTCACGATTAAGCGCGTGGACCTCCGCATCATTGGTGAACAGCAGGCTGACGGTGAGACGCGGATTGGCGAGCTCTTCGGTCAGACCAAGAACCGCTTCCGCCACACGCTCAGCAAGCGCCTCCCACTCACCAGCGGGCCAATCTTCAATGTCGATGTCGAGCTGCATATTGGATCAGGCTTACGCGCCCGGGCCTTCATAGGCCTCGACAATGCGGCCCACGATTGGGTGCCGCACCACGTCCGCTGCGGTAAAGCGGGTAACGGCGATGCCGTCCACGCCCTCTAGCCGGTCAACCGCATCGGCCAAGCCGGACATGCGGTCACCGCCGGGAATATCGACCTGGCGCGGATCGCCACAGATCACCATCCGGCTGTTCTGGCCAAACCGGGTGAGGAACATCTTCATCTGCTCGCGCGTCGTGTTTTGTGCCTCGTCCAGGATCACAAACGCATCGGCCAAAGTCCGCCCGCGCATGAAGGCAATCGGCGCAATCTCAATCTCTCCGCTGGCGATCCGGCGCTCCACCTGTTCGGGCGGCATGCAATCATACAGCGCATCGTAAATCGGGCGCAGATAGGGATCGACTTTTTCCTTCATATCGCCAGGCAGAAAGCCGAGCTTTTCGCCCGCTTCCACCGCTGGCCGCGACAGGATCAGGCGCTGAACGCTGCCAGAGATCAGTTGGCTGACGGCCTGCGCCACCGCGAGATAGGTCTTGCCCGTGCCCGCCGGGCCAAGCGCAAAGATCAGCTCATCACGCGACAACTGCTTCATATAGGGGATCTGATTGGCCGAGCGCGGCACGATAGTCTTACGCCGGGTGCGGATCATGATCGGCGTATTCTTCTCTTCGCCTGAGATAATCCCCTCCAACGTGGGTTCGTGCGACATCGCAATTAGCGATTCAATCGCGCCCGCATCCAGCTCCTGCCCCTGAGCCAACCGATCATACATCGTGGTCAGCGTCTCTCGCGCCCGCGCCACATTGTCCTCTGGCCCTTCGATCAGCACCTTATCGCCGCGCGCATGGATCATCACGCTCAACCGATTTTCGACCTGCACCAAATTGGCGTCAAATTGTCCAAACAAGGGGCCGAGCAGCGACTGATTTTCGAAGCTCAGTTCAGCCTTTGCGCCGTGGGCCTCAGCCGCCACTGCATCATCAGCATTGATGGAACCGGGCAATGCGGCCGGATCGATTGTATCGGAAGGTCTGCGGCCCATAGGATCCTTTATCTGTGCCAATTGCCTGAGTCGTGAAAGTAAGCCGGATGCGCGCGATGGCAAGCGCACTCACCACGACCAATGGGGAAAGTCGCACAAGTGCAACACAGAGCTGGCGTCCCGTATGCGCGGAATGCGCTATCCTGTGACCAGCTCGCCGCGCAGTGAGCTAGGTCGGCCTTCGACGATATCCGTGCGGACCATATCGCCGATTTGCACATCGCCTTCGAACCACACGCTTTGCAGCCACGGCGATTTGCCAAGCCATTGGCCTGGCAGTTTGCCTTTTCGCTCAACGAGGACATCGCAGGTCTTGCCTGCGCTCGCGGCGTTGAAGGCCATTTGATCGCGGCTGAGCGCGTCTTGAAGGCGGGCCAGCCGCTCTTCCATCACTTCTTTCGCGACCTGATTGTCCATGGTCGCAGCCGGTGTTCCGGGCCGCGGCGAATATTTGAAGCTGTAAGCCTGCGCGTAGCGGACTTCGTCGACCAGCTTGAGCGTGTCCTCAAACTCGGTATCGGTTTCGCCGGGAAAGCCAACGATAAAATCGCCTGACAGAGCGATGTCGGGGCGCACTTTGCGGAACCGCTCCAACAGTTTGAGATAGCTCTCTGCCGTGTGCGAGCGGTTCATCGCCTTCAGCACCCTATCATTGCCCGATTGCACGGGCAGATGCAGATAGGGCATCAGCTTTTCGACTTCGCCATGCGCCTCAATCAGCGCATCATCCATATCGTTGGGGTGCGATGTGGTGTAGCGAATGCGCTCAAGCCCATCGATCCGGGCAATTTCATGGATCAACCCGGCAAGGCCGACCGCCCTGCCCGCATCATCCTCACCGCTCCAAGCGTTCACATTCTGCCCCAGCAGCGTGATCTCACGCGCACCGGCATCTACCAGCTTGCGCGCTTCCTCAGTTAAATCGCTGAACGGGCGCGAAATTTCCGCTCCCCGCGTATAAGGGACCACACAATAGGTGCAGAACTTATCACAGCCTTCCTGCACCGTCAGAAACGCATTGGGCGCGGTTCGCCGCCGCTTTGGCAGAGCGCCAAATTTCGCAATCGCGGGCATATCGGTGTCGGTCGCGCGTTCGCCCTTAACGGCCTTGTCCAGCATATCTGGCAGGCGGTGATAGGCCTGCGGGCCAACCACCATGGACACCGCCGGAGCGCGCGCCATGATCTCTTCGCCCTCTGCCTGAGCGACGCAGCCAGCCACCGCGATCATCGGAGCTTTCTTCTGCGTCTTGCCCTTGGTCAGGCGGCCAATATCGGAATAGATCTTCTCCGCCGCTTTCTCGCGAATATGGCAGGTGTTGAGCACGACCAGATCAGCGTCCTCGCCCTCTGGCGCAGGGGTGATGCCCTGCTCGCTCAGCAATTCGCCCATCCGATCGCCATCATAGACGTTCATCTGGCAGCCGAAGTTTTTGACGCGGTACGTTTTAGGAGGGTTGGTCGGTTTCATGATTGGCCGCGCGTCTAGCGGGAATACGCCCCGCGTTCAATCACTCGTCGTCGGCATCCTCTTTACGGCGGGCAATATGCACGCACGGCTCAGTTTGCGCGGTGCCTGGGCCAGGGTGCTCTTTGCCATCTTCCCCGCATTCAACCGCCGGTTTGCGAACCTCATTTGCCCTTACAACGCTCAGAGCATCCTTGCTCTCATAAGCGGCGATCCAAGTGATGCAGTCGGCCAGCGGGCGGACTTTGTGCTTGGTAAAGCGTCCGGCTTGCGGCCAGCAATTGATCACAAACAAGTCAGAGGCCGGCGCAGCGCGGAATTTGCGCAGGCTTCTGAGCGCCTCACCGCGTTCATTGATCACCGTGCGATTGCTATCATTGGTCATCGACTTGCCCCGGTAAAATGGCGAGACGTTGAACATCCACGCCTTAACATCCGCGTGGCGAATCGAGATTTCTGCTGCCAAAGCTCCGCCGAGCGAATGGCCGGTGGCGATCCATTCAGCATCTTCGGCAAACCGCGCTCGCTCAAGATCAAAATACTTGTGCGCCAGCTCTAGCTGATCGTCGCGCACTGTGCCGTAGAAAATATCAGCTAGGCCATCAAAGTCAGTGCCGCGAAACGCCATGATATAGGCATCGGGCTGGCGTCCACCAGCATCGCCTTCTGCGCTGCTCAGAGGCTGCTTAAACTGACCAAAGATCTGATAGTCAAACCCAGTATCGCCGTCGTCTTCTTCGACAGGCAACCGCTCAAGACGAACCAATGAACCGCCCAATGTGGAAAACGTGTCATCGTCTCCCTCATAGGCATTGGTCGCGGCCAAAGCGTAAGGGTAGCTGACCTCCGCTGCTTCGCGCACAAAGCCGCACCATCCGCCCGGATCCATCCGACACGGACTGCGCGATTGCGTGATGTTAGGATAGGTGACGCAGCCGGAGAGTGTCGTCGCGATCAAAAATGCCAAGATAGAACGAAAGAACAATCTCTATTTCCTCCCGGCGATAATCAAAGCGGATTGCGGGGATATGGCGCGCAACGGATCAGCGCATCTCTTTCCAGATCGGTCAGCTTTCGGTTTCCTCGGACCCGGATCAATTCAACATCACCGCGGCGGTCGAAGAAATGAATGATTAAACCTTCAGCAAGAAAGTAAGACCGCGCTGCAGCCTTACTGCCAGAACGCCTCGTCAAAATCGGATCGACATCGTCGAATTCAATTTGTCCTTCTAGACAAATCACGACCCTGTCCATCGACCGATCTGTCTGACCATCGAATACAACAGGAGATCGCTGGTCCGCACAAGCGGAGAGGCAGGCAATGACGCAAAAGCCAATGCCCGCCCTCACCATTAAGCGACGGTCGCTTTGACGATCTTGCCCGGGTTCGCAGGTGGCTCCCCCTTTGGCAGGGCGTCGACAAAGTCCATACCTTCAGTCACTTGGCCCCAGACGGTGTATTGCCCGTCGAGGAATTCGGTGTCGCCGAAGCAGATGAAGAACTGGCTGTTCGCGCTGTCTGGCATTTGCGAGCGCGCCATTGAGCAGGTGCCACGAACGTGCGGTTCTGAGTTGAACTCTGCCTTCAGGTCAGGCTTGTCGCTGCCACCCATGCCGGTGCCGGTTGGGTCGCCGCCTTGCGCCATAAAGCCATCAATCACGCGGTGGAAAATGACGCCGTCATAAAAGCCTTCCGCCGCCAGTTCAGAAATGCGCTCAACGTGACCAGGTGCCAGGTCTGCGCGCAGTTTGATGACGACATCGCCGGTTTTGCCATCGCCGCAGTCCAGAGTGAATGTGAGTGTTTCGGCCATGTAAAGTGTCTCCTGATGAATTTGGCCCTCGCTATACGCATATCTGAAACCGAGTCACCCCCCAGCATAGCGGTGGGCCAGCCGCCCCTACACGCTTGCTTTTGAAGCAGCGCAGCCTAGACCTTGCGCCAATGTCTGATGATACCCGCCTTGATGAAGACCTGTTGGTCGCTGATCTGCCGCAAGATGGCGGCGATGATGGCGCGCGCCCGGACGACCGGATCGATGATGAACGGCACGATGAAGAAAACCGGCTGAAGCCGCGCTTCGTCCGCTCTGTGCGGCAAGCGTTTGAAAGCGGAGACAACACCGCTCTACACGAACTGGTCGAGCCGCTTCATCCAGCCGATGTTGCTGATTTGCTCGAACTGTTCGATTCTGACGAACGGCAGGGCCTAGCCGGCGCGATGAGCGATCTGATGTCGAGCGAGGTGGTGGCCGAGCTCAACGATCACGTCCGCGAAGACATGATGGAGGCGCTCGAGCCGGAAGCGGTTGCGAGCATTGCGGAGCAGCTTGAAACCGATGATGCGGTTCAGCTGCTGGAAGATTTGGACGAGGACGACCAGCGCGCCATTATCGCTGAGCTGGAGCCGGAGACGCAGGCCGCCGTCACCAGCGCGCTGTCCTATCCAGAGGAGACCGCCGGGCGACTAATGAACCGCCATTTTATGGCGGTGCCGGAGCATATGACGGTCGGTGATCTGATTGATTTTCTGCGCAAAAATGGCGATCTGGAGCATGATTTCTGGGAAGTATTCGTTGTCGATCAGCGCCACCATCCTGTGGGCACCTGCGCGCTCAATTGGATCCTGACGACTCCGCGCAACATCAAACTGACCGATCTGATGAAACGCGACCAGACGCTGATCCCGGTAACGACAGATCAGGAAGAGGTCGCTCTGATGTTTCAGAAATACGCCTTGATTTCCGCCGCTGTTGTCGATGAAAGCGGGCGTCTGGTCGGCCAGGTGACGGTGGATGACATCGTCCACATTATCTCTGAAGAAGCCGGCGAAGACGCTCTGCTGCTCTCCGGCGCGGGCGATGGCGACATTAACGAACCAATCAGAGAGGCCTATTCCAGCCGCGTACGCTGGTTGGTCGCAAACCTCGGCACGGCGATTGTCGCGAGCGCGATCATTGCATTCTTTGGCGCGGCGATTGAGAAACTGGTCGCCCTGGCCGTGTTGATGCCGATCGTGGCGAGCATTGGCGGCAATGCGGGCACGCAGACTATGGCCGTGGCCGTGCGCGCGATTGCGACCAATCAGCTGACCCGCGCCAACACCTGGCGAACCGTTTGGCGCGAGGTTCGGGTGGCGATCCTCAACGGCGCGACAATCGCCGTGCTGATCGGAATTGCCGCCGCCTTCCTGTTCAACCCGATGATGGGCACGGTGATCGCCGCAGCCATGATCATCAATATCGTGGTCGCGGGTCTAGCCGGTGTGCTGGTACCAGTGATTTTCGAACGGCTTGATCAGGATCCTGCGGTCGCGAGCAGTGTGTTTGTGACGATGATCACCGACTCAATGGGCTTTTTGGCGTTCCTCGGCCTCGCAGTTGTTAGTGGACTGGTGCCAGCCGCTTGAGCAATTCGCTCAGCGCCCTATCTTAGCCTTCATGCCGCTCCATATGACCAAGATCGCGTTCGGCGCGAAAAGCTGGGATGACCTCGCCGGTTGGTATGAGAATAGCCCCAATCCCAAATTGCTGACGACAAAATATCGCCCAACTCGCCATGCGGAAATGGTGGGCGGATCACTCTTCTGGATTTTGAACCATTCGCTGGTCGCGCGCTCGCCAATCATTTGTTTCTCTGAGACTGGTGATGGGCGCTGGCACATTGAGCTAGAGGCGAAGCTGATCCGGGTCCACCAACAACGCAAACGTGCGCATCAGGGCTGGCGTTATCTCAAAGAAGAAAATGCACCCGCCGATCTGGCTGAGGGAGAGGATGCTGGCGACGTATTGCCGGGCAAGCTCGCTGGTAAGCTGGAGCGGCTTGGGCTGATTTGAATACGAAGTGAGTCAAAGACGCAATATGCTCGCCTCAGAATATCTTTTCGACAAACAATTTGAGCCGTTTGAGGATGGCTACTTGTATTATCCGTCGAGAAAGTCAGGCGGAAAGTTCGTAACCTCGGAAGAGTATCAATCACTTAAGCAAGATGAGATGAGGCGCAACAGCGCAAAAGCTCACTGGAAGGTGGTGCTCTTATGCTTAGTTTTTGTATTCACTTATGCAGTGCTCGATGTGGTCCTCCAGCTGCCCGAATGGACCATGTATCCGACCGTAGCAGCAATTATGGTTTTCATAGGCGCATCCATTTTTTGGCATGCTTATGCGCCCAATCGATTGGTCAGAGGAAGAGAGGACGTTACCCCTCCGCGCAGCCCCTCCGAAGCGCGCAAAGCCGCAAGAGCATTAATGTCATGGACCGTCGTTGCTTCGGGTCTATGCCTAGGCACGGCAGCCCTCTATTTCTCTCTGGCGAACCAACCTTCGACAATGGGGGATTGGGTCTTCGTCTTAGGCAGCGGAGCGATTTTCTTCTCATACTTGTGGACTGCATATGCCAAACTCAAAGATAGCAAAAATTGAGTTTCAGCGCCCTACTCGGCAAACTAAATTATTGTGACTGAAGTTAGTCAGCTGGCTTTGGATAGCTTTGGCGGGCTCGGGATTAGCGCCGGCGTGTTCTTGCGATATTCCTGATAGGCTGGATCATCGCCCCAGCGCTCTTTGGCCTGTGCGTTCTGCAGGTTGATACCGCTCACCTTGGTCAGCAATAGCGTCACGAAAATTGGCGATATTACCACCAACCAAGACCAGCCAGACAGCACCGGCAGCGCCATAATCAAGATGCCGGTCCACAAAGTGATCTCGCCGAAATAATTGGGATGGCGCGACCACTTCCACAGGCCAACATTGATGAACTTGCCCTTGTTCGCAGGGTCATTCTTAAACGCATTCTTTTGCGCATCGGCGACCGCTTCAAACGTAATGCCGAGCAGCCAAACCGCGGCGCCCAGCCAGAAGAACACGCCAATCGGCGCGCGGTCCGTTGCCGTGATCGCGACCAGAGCAGCCGACGCGGTTAGCAGAACCCACAAGCCCTGCAGCGTCCATGCGACGAGGAAGCGCGCAGGATTGACCTTGATCTTCTCAAACCGGCTGTCGGTCCCCCCCATGGCGTGAATGCGGATGTAAAGGAAGCTCCCCAACCGGATGCACCAGATCGCCACCATTGCGGCGATCACAATGCTGCGCCAATCAAGCGGCCAGGCCGCCCAGCAGGCAAACGCCGTTACCGAAAGGTAAGTGACCGCGCCGATGGTGTCGTAAAACTTGTCTGACTGCGTCGCCGCCGACGGAATGAAAACCAGCCAGTTCACCGCCATTGCAAGGATCGCGCACAGGAAAAACGCCGAATATCCGAATATCTCGACACTATTACTGCCCGCAAAGGCAGCAAAACCAAATGCAATGACAGCCACAATGCCCGTCACCATCAGGCTTTTTGCAGATTTCCCCACGTCCCGGTTTCCTTTAATCTTGAGCAGCCTTTCGAAGCGCCGCCATCATCAATTGCACGTCGTGCTTTTCGTCTTTGTCCGCTGGCAATGCAAATTTGGCATAGCTTTCATGCAATGCGTCCATCCGCTCGCCAATGCGAACCTCATTGTATCCGTGGCTAGTTACGAAGCGTTGGCGAGAAAAGATTTGCGGCAATATGATATCGACATAATCGTCGACCTCCATTCCGTACTTCATGAAGCGTTCTGGCCCCAATGGCGTGAAGACCCAGCCGGGAATGATCAGGCCGGCATGCACATGATCGGGTAGGTCGCCGCGCAGACTCTCTGTCATGCCCAACACCGCATGTTTTGCCGCGACATAGGCGGCCGATTGCTTAACCGCGCAAAACCAGCTGTTCTCGCTACCCGTGTTATAAATCGCCGATGGTGTTCCCTGTTCAACCAGAAGCGGGGCAAATGCTTTGCAGCCATTCCAAATGCCCCAGAAATTGACATCGAAATGCGCGCGTGCGGCCTCTGGTTCCACCTCCCATAATCGCCCATGAACGCCGCCTTGTCCAGCATTGTTAATCACCAAATCAATGGTCACAAACTGCTCGGATGCGGTCGCCGCTAACGCTTCAACCTGAGCAAGATCTGATACGTCGCAGCCGCGAGCCGTGACGTTTGCGATGCTACCAGCACTGTCGAGCTTTGATCCGGGAAGGTCGGCGATGATGACTTGCGCGCCCTGCCCCGCCAACCGCTTGGCGAGCGCCAATCCGATGCCGCTAGCCCCGCCGGTGATGACGGCGGTCTTGGGCGAAAGATCACTCAAACTGCCGCCCGCGATTTCTCCGCCACTCGGCGCAGAGCGTTGACATAGACGTCCGGAGCCTGCGCGCCGGGGATCATAAACTTGCCATTCACGATCATCGCCGGGACCCCCGAAATGTTGAGATCCCACGCTTGGCGCTCTTCGGCCTCGACTGCTGCGATCAGCGCCTCGTCGCTCAAGGCCGCCTTAGCAGCCTCTCGGTGCAGGCCAACGCTCGCAGCGATATCGAGCAGGACCTCGCGGTCAGACAGGTTGCGACGGTGGTTGAAATGAGCGGCAAACAAAGCCAGCTTCAATTGGGTTTGCACCTTTGGCCCGGCCTGCTCCAGTGCCCAAGTCAACAGCACATGGCAGGCGCGCGTGTTCCACATCATGGCCGGCGGCGCATTGGCTGCGTCTTCACCCTTATAGGTGAGCGAGACCCCTGCCCCTTCGGCAATTGCTTTCATCTGCCCGCGCATTTTCGCGCCTTCTTCGGCGGAGCGCCGATATTTGCGCTGCAAATGCGCCTCTTGCTCTTCGCCGGTCTCGGGCATGTCAGGGTTCAGCTCAAACGGACGCCAGCGGATTTGCGCCTCGATCTCTCCGCCCAGCTCATCCAAGGCCTTGGTCAATTGGCCATAGCCAATCGCGCACCAGGGGCACATCACGTCGGAATAGATGTCGATGGTCAGTTGATCCGGTGCACTCATTGCGATTTCTCCAGCCACCATTTGAGCAGACTATGCGCAATCGCGGCGGGCGGCGGCGCGGAAAACGCGGTCTCCTCGCTGCCGGGATTGGCCAAAGCCTGCGCTACCTCGTCGCGGCTGAACCAGCGCGCTTCCTCTAGTTCTTCGACGTCGAGCGTGATCTCGGTTTCGTCGGTTTGCGAATAGCATCCGATCATCAACTGGCTGGGGAACGGCCAAGGCTGGGTCGCGATATATTCTACATCGCGCACGCGCAGGCCCGCCTCTTCATGCACCTCGCGCGCGACCGCCTCTTCTATGGTCTCGCCCGGTTCAACAAAGCCAGCCAGTGCAGAGAAACTGCGCGGCGGGAACCGAGGCTGACGTCCGAGGAGAAGGCGCCCCTCGTTCTCTACCAGCATGATGGTGACTGGATCCGTGCGCGGGAAATGTTGCGCGCCGCAGCCGCCTTCGTCCGTCGGTGCGCAATTGCGCTGCCAGCCACCCTTCGCTGGGCTGGTTGACTGCCCGCAATTGGCGCAGAAGCGGTGGCGTGCATGCCAGTCAACCAGGCTGCGTGCGCCGCCGTAAATCGCCAGATCAGGCGGGGAAAGTCGCTGGATCGCCTGCCATGCACGCGGCATGGCATAGGCTGGGCCCGTCGCGCCTTGTTCTGGCACAGCGGCAAAGCAAGCCTTGTCATCCATCAGGCCGAGGAACACCAATTCCGCCTCTTGCGGAACATCCGCCAGCGTGCCCCACATCAAGCTGCCCATCTCGTCAATTTGCGGCAGCAGGCCATCGAGCATCAGCACCTTCGCGTGCCAATCCATCCGCGCGCCCAGCGCCTCTTTATTGACCCGTATATGATCCGCGCGGTCTATCGGCGAACCTGCAAAAGCAATCGGGCCAGTGGTGAGAACGCTCGGCGCGGTGACGGGTTTGTGCATCCGGTTTAACCGCCTGCCGCTTTTGGCATATCGGCTTCGAGTGCGGCCAAGAATTCCTTACGGATCGGATAGGCTTCGGTCGGCATATATTGCGTCCACAAGGCGACGCGCATTTGCGTGCCGAAATCGACACTCGCGAGCGTACCCGCCGCACCGCCCCAGCCAAACTGAGTGCCAACGCTGCGGCCGCCCGCACCGTGCCCTTCTCCAGCGATCCACGAATCCGAGGTGTCGACCGTGTCCGGCAGCAGGTTGGAGGTGCCAATGCGCACCGCCTCTTCGCTCATGACCTTGGTGCCGTCGAGTGTACCCATGCCCAGCAGCATACGCTGGAATCGGTCATAATCCTTGGGCGAACTGATCAGTCCGCCCCCGCCCGATGGCACAGTTGGCACATCGAGATAGATCGAATTGGCCGCCGGATCGATTGGGATAGGGAAGCCGCCCGCGATCCCGTAATTATCGGTCATCCGGCTTGTTTCGCTCTTTGGCAGAGTGAAATAGGTGCTGGTCATGCCGCACGGATCGAAGATGCGCGTTTGCAGGAAGCTCTCAAAACTCTGGCCGGAAGCAACCTCAATCACCCGGCCCAGCAAATCCAAGCTGGCAGAGTAAATCCATTTTGTGCCCGGCTGCGCCATCAGCGGTAGCTCAGCCAAACGATCCGCCCAAACCTCCAGGCTCGGCGCGGGTGTGACCTCGGGAAGGCCCGGAATAGGGAAACGGCTCACGCGTCCGCCAACCAGGCCTTGCTCAGCAAATGCCTCTAGCAGAGGCCCCTTGCTGGTGATGATGTAACCAATGCCCGCTGTGTGCGTCAGCAGGTGCCGGATCGTGATCGGGCGCTCGGTCGGCACCGTATCGTCAAGCGCGCCTTCGGGATCGTTCAGCACCCGCATTTCGGCAAAGGCTGGCAGGATTTCACCCAGCGGCTGGTCCAGACCCAGCTTACCTTCATCGATCAACATCATGGTCGCCATGCCCGTGATCGGCTTGGTCATGGAGTAAATCCGATAAAGCGAATTTTCATCGACTTGCTTGTCACTTTGCAGAGACAATGTCCCGCCGCCGACCGTGTGCGCGTGGTCTTCCTGAGCATTGCCGAAGGTCACCATCATATTGGCAACCTTACGGGTATCGACATAATTCTTGATCATCGCCGACACATTCGGCCAGCTCTCACTTACATCATGGGCCAACGCGATCCGGCCAAACGGCAATGTCGCCAGAGCGCTGCCAGCGGCCAGATAAGTGCCGCCGCGCAGCAAGGCCCGGCGCGAGGTCGGACCAGAGTGAAATTCGCGAAATGCCATGAGGGGGTCTCTCCAAACTTTGATTGTGCGCTGTTTGCGCGAGATAAGGTAGGTGGTCAATTAAGACTTGATTTGGGTCTTGAAATTTTAAGGTGTCATAGTCATGTAATACACATGCTGAATTTTGCTTCTATTCTCATCGGCCTGCTCTCACTGGTCATCGTCATACCAGCCACGACCCCGTTCCTGGGTTGGGCCAATTGGCTGGCATTGCCATTGATTGTGATCGGGATTGTCGTCGGCGCGCTTTCATCCAAAGACAGCGGCCGCAATTTCTGCCTGATTGTGCTGCTGATCGCTTCTCTTCGATTGATGCTGGGCGGCGGTATTATTTAATCCTCTCGGCGGCTTAGTCCTGCGCCAGCGCCAGACGCGCGGCCTTGGCAAACAAGGTCGGCAGGCCAGCGTCTTCCAAGCGCTCAAGCGGCCACCATTCGCCTTTGCCGACTGGCGCTTGACTGCCTTCGTAACGTTCGAGCGTCAGGGTTAAGTGGGCATGCGTGAATGTATGCCGAACAGCGCCAAGGTCGCGCCAGTCGCCGCTCAACGGCGGCGCGCGATCGCCGTCATTGCGAGCGCTCCAGCCGTTGTCGGGCAGCGAACGCATTCCCCCGAGCATTCCGGTGCCTTCGCGTTTGACGAGCCAAACTTCGCGCGCATCACCATCGCCTCGCTCGATCCAATAGGCTGTGCCGATACGCTCTGGCTTGGCCTTCCTGGCTGGCTTTACCGGCAGACGTTCTGGTTCCCCGGCCCTTCGCGCGGCGCAATGATCAGCAAGTGGGCACAGCAAGCACTTTGGCACTTTCGTGGTGCACAGGCTCGATCCCAAATCCATCATCGCCTGTGCAAAATCACCTGCCCGCGTATCCGGCGTGATCTGATCCGCGCACTCGCGAATGGCCTTGCGCGCTGCTGGCAGAGGCTCAGTGATATTGAACAGGCGCGCAGCTACGCGCTCTACATTGGCATCAACCACCACGGCCCGCTTGCCAAAGGCAATCGCTGCAACCGCCGCCGCTGTGTAAGCGCCCAGCCCGGGCAATTTGAGCAGTTCCGCCTCAGTGCTGGGAAATCCACCACGCTCAACGACCTCGGCTGCGCATTTCACCAGATTGCGAGCACGGGAATAATACCCAAGTCCAGCCCATGCCGCCATGACGTCATCTTCGCTCGCGTCAGCAAGTGCCTCAACATTCGGCCAGGTCTCGGTAAACTTGGCAAAATAAGGCTTTACTGCCGCCACTGTCGTCTGCTGAAGCATCACTTCCGACAGCCAAACGCGGTATGGCCAGGCGGGATCTTTAGGCCGCGCATTACCCGGCAGATTGCGCCACGGCAGCTTGCGCGCATGCGTATCGTACCAATCCAGCAAATCGCCAGATATTTCGCCCACATTCGGGGAAGATTGATGCTTGTCGCTAGCGGTCACGCCAAGGCTATGGCAAAGGCTGAGCCAGATCGGAATGGGCATTGAGCAAAGACGCATCATCAGGCGGTGAAAAGCCGGGGAAATATCCGGCCAAAACCCCGCGCAAGACTGCGGGGCGCAAATACACGCGCAAACGCGGCATGGGTGCAAAGCCGATTGGCGAGCTGATGCCAGAAATTGGCCGCACCGCTTTTCGCCGGTTTGGCTTTGTACAAAGTTCCGTCGTCACCCGCTGGCCAGAGATTGTTGGCCCGCATCATGCCAAGGTGTGCAGTCCGGAGGCGTTACGTTTCCCGCCAGGCGAGAAAGCGGACGGCATTTTGCAATTGGTGGTTATGCCCGCCCATGCTCCGCTGATCCAGCAGGTGATCCCGGAAATTATGGAGCGCGTGAACCGATTCTTCGGATATCAGGCCGTCTCTCGCATCAAGCTGCGGCAAGGCGCGGTTAAGCCAACCCATGCCAAAGAGCCTGCGAAAGCGCCGCCATCGCTGAAGCCGATCCCGATGGAATTGGGAGACAGCCTGCGCGATATTGGCGATCCTGAACTGCGCACAGTATTGGAATCGCTCGCCCGCAGCCTCAGTGACGGCGAGAAAAATGGGAAAGACGAAAAGTGAAATTGCTTAAGACTGCTGGCCTTAGCGTAGGCTTTGCATTGGCGATGAGTGCGACAAGCACTCCAGCCACAGCGCAAGAACTGAATTCTGAGACACAGACACGATCAGGGCCGTGGCACACCGCCGCTGAACAAACGGATGATGGCCATATCATGGGCAATCCAGAGGCCGAAACGCTGCTCAGCGAATTCGTCAGCTACACTTGCGGACACTGCGCCACCTTTACAAAGCAAGGCGACCCGGTGCTCGACATCGCATTCATTTCACCAGGCAAATTGCGGTTCGAGATCCGGCCCTACATTCGCAATGCGCTGGACCTGACCATTTCTATGCTGGCCGCTTGCGGGGCTCCTGAGAAGTTCAAAGGCAACCACACGATGTTTATGCGCTCGCAAAGGGACTGGCTGCCCCGCGCCGCGGGCGCGCCTCAATCTCAGCAGGCGATCTGGGGCCGCGGAGACCGCGCAGCACGCGTGAACATGTCGAGCGCGCTTGGCCTGACCGACAAGATGATCAAACAGCGCGGCTATTCCGCGATCGAAGTCGACACTTGTCTGGCCGACGATGCGATGGCTGTGCGACTGATGCAGAACACAGCCGACGATGCCGCAGAATTTGGTATAGAAGGCACGCCGAGCTTTGCGATCGACGGTGAATTGCAAAAGGATGTGCACGAATGGCGTTCGCTGGAGCCTATTCTGACTGCGCATTTCAAGGCCATAACTAACGCTGACAAAGAGCCTGAACTGGGCGAAAGCCATTTTGACTGACAAAATTGTGTAATTTCGGGACAATTCAGGCTCTACAATGCCTCTATTGACGGCAAACCCACACATTTGTGAACAGGTGGCCCTCAGGGGACTTTTCCGCCTGTTCCCCTTCGTATACGCTTCTCGACAAGACTTAAGGACAACCAACACATGACCTCTTCCCGCCGCATTCTTGCCCTTGGCTGCGCTGCTCCATTGGCGCTGGCGCTCGCTGCCTGCAATGACACAGAAGCCAGTGACGATGTTCTGTCCGGCGAGCCGATTGCCGCGATCCCGGCGCCAGAGGGCACATCATGGACCGACACCGTCGTCGTAACCGAAGAAGGCGGCTATCAAGTCGGCAATCCTGAGGCTCCGCTGAAGCTGGTTGAATTCGCCTCACACACCTGCGGTGCCTGCGCGAGCTTCGCCGCAACCGGCGTTGTCCCGCTCAAGGAAAAATACGTCACTAGCGGTGTGGTCAGCTTTGAAATACGCAATTTGGTACGCGACCCGGTTGATCTCACCATCGCCACTCTGGTGCGCTGCGGCCAGAAAGAAAACATGATGCCGCTGGCCGACCAGGCATGGGCCTCGCTGTCCGCCATTATGGGCAATGTCCAGGGTAACAACGCCGCCTATCAGGCTGCTGGTCAAATGCCTGTGGATCAACGCTTTATCGGCATCGCAGAGGCCGCTGGCCTGATCGACTTCTTCTCTGCACGCGGCCTCAGCGCGGATCAGGCACGCACCTGCCTCGCAGATGGCGCACGGATCCAAGCCATCGCAGACACATCCGCCGCGCAATCGGAAGAACTGAACGTCAATGCCACGCCGACTTTCTTCTTGAACGGCGCCCGGGTCGAAGCCCTTAGTTGGGATCAACTTGAACCCGCGTTGCAACGCGCCGGCGCTCGTTAATCGAGCGGGATAGCCGGGGGCACGCCGCATATGCAGATCAGCAGGCTAAAGCTCAGTGGTTTTAAGAGCTTTGTTGAGCCTGCTGAATTGCGCGTCGAGCCCGGCTTAACCGGCGTTGTTGGCCCCAATGGCTGCGGCAAATCAAACCTGCTGGAGGCGATCCGCTGGGTAATGGGCGAAAACTCGCCCAAGAGCATGCGCTCTGGCGGGATGGAAGATGTGATCTTCGCGGGCACGAGCTCGCGCCCGCCGCGAGATTTCGCTGAGGTTGTTCTACATGCATCGGACGATGATAACGAAGAGCTGATCGTCACCCGCCGGATAGAACGCGGCGCAGGCAGCGCCTACCGCGTTAATGGCCGCGATGTCCGCGCAAAAGACGTCTCGCTGACCTTCGCCGATGCCGCCACCGGCGCGCACTCTCCGGCATTGGTGAGCCAGGGCAAGATCGCGCAAGTGATCGCGGCAAAGCCAACCGAGCGCAGGCAAATGCTGGAAGAGGCCGCCGGGATCGCCGGCCTGCACGTGCGGCGCAAGGACGCCGAGAGCAAGCTGCGCCAGACCGAAGCGAACCTGGCCCGGCTCGAAGATTTGATGGCGGGTCTCGACACGCAGATGGCTTCGCTGCGGCGGCAATCGAAGCAGGCCGAACGCTATAAGAAACTGACTGATCAGATACAGATCGCAGAGGCGCGTCTACTGTTCGCACGTTGGCGCGATGCCGCCGACGCAGCAAAGGAAGCTCGTGCAGCGGCTCAGGGCGCGGATGACAAGGTCGCAGCCGCGAAAGAGCAATCCAATATCGCGCAAAAGGCACAAGCAGAGGCCGCAGCAAAGTTGGCCGAGGCCCGTGATGAGCTGGCCGATCGCCGTGATGACAGCAGCGCGCATGGTCACCGCATGGCTGCTCTGGCGGAGAAGCTGGAAGCGGCGGAGCAACGGCTCGCCGACCTTGAGCGTCAGCGCGTCCGGCTAGAAGAAGATCGCGGCGATGCGGATCGGATGACCAGCGATGCTGCCGATGCTCTGGAGCGCCTGACCCGTGAAATGGCGGCAAGCGATGCTGCGCTAAAACGGGATGAAGAACTGCGCCCGGCCATGGCTGCAAAATCAGAGGATACGGAACGCGCGAGCCGAACAGCTGAGCTCGCTCTGGCCAAAGCGACTGCAGACCATGCCGGAGTCGAGGCGGAATGGCGCGTCGCAGAAGCCGCGATTGAGCAGGCGGAGACCCGGCTTGCGCGCCTGCGGAGCGAGCAGGAGCGGTTGGAACGGCAGCAGGCCGAACTGACCTCTGGGAATGATCCAGAGGCCGAAGTCGAGACGGCCAAGGCCGATGTCGCTGCAGCAGATGAGGCGCTTGCGAAGCTGCGCGAGACGCTGGAGGCCAACCAAGCCCGCAAGTCCGATCTACAGATAGCGCGCGATGATGCGGCGGCAGCGTTTGCGGCAGCGAAAGCAGAATTGGCCGGGATCGAACGCGAATATTCCGCTTTAGCGCGCGACCGCGATGCAAGAGCCAAGCGTACCAAGGACAGCGCCGGATTGCCGCAAGCGCTCGAAAAGGTTGCGGTTGAACGCGGTTATGAGCGCGCCATGGCCGCTGTGCTGGGCCGCGATTCCAAATCACCCCTTGGCTCTCCCGGAGAAGGCAAAGAAGGCAGGTTTTGGGCCGGTGGTTCCGCTCCAAAGCCAGTCAAAGACAGCCTGATCGACCACCTCACCCATTGCCCAGAAGAGCTCCGCGCGCGCCTTGCCTTGGTCCATGTTGCGGACGAAGACGATAGCCGAACGCTCAATCCCGGCGAATGGCTCGTTACAAAGGCAGGCCATTTGCGCCGCTGGGACGGATTTGTTGCGCGCGGCGAAGGCGCAGCCGAGGCAGCCAAGCTGGAGGCCGCAAACAGGCTCACTGAGCTGGAAGGCATATTGCCCGGATTGCGAGATGCCGCGGAAAACGCAGAAGGCAACGAACGCAGCGCACGCGAGGAACTGACGGCGCTGCAAACTAATCTGGTCGCTCAAGAACGCGAGATCACGGGCGCCATCGAAGAAGAACGCCATGCTCTGCGGCGTCTTGACCAAGCCGAAGCCGCCAAAGAACGGATCGCCGCGCGGCTTGCAGAATTGGCCAGCTCTCGCGCGGAACTTGGCGAGCAAACAAGCGCAGCCGAAAGCGATCTGACCGGCGCCAAGGAAAAACGCGACACCCTGCCTTCGCCCGACACTGGCCGCGCGGGTCTAGAGGCGGCTCAGGCGAAACACGAAGCGGCGCGTTCCGCAGTCCAAGCGGCGATGGCCGAGCTCGCTGCGCATGATCAGGGCCTGGCCGTAACGCGCGAACGCAACGCGGCCCAGCAGGCCGACCGTGCGAACTGGGAGGCACGCTCTGGCGAAGCCGCACGGCGGATGGCCGAGGCCGGACGGCGGCTTGAAGAGATCGAGCAAGAACGCAAAGTCTTCGCAGACAAGCCCGCATCTCTAATCGAAGAGATTGAGCAAGGTGATGCGCTGCGCACCCGGCTGGGCGAGGAATTGGCGGTGGCCGAGGCGGCGCTGGCAGAATGTCAGGCGGCGATGTCCACTTGCGACAACGCACTGGCAGAAGCAGGCGAAGCGCTGACGGTGGCGCGCGAAGGCCGCGCCACTCTGGCAGCGCGGGCGGAAAGCCAAGAGGCACGGCGCGGCGAAATGGCCCGGATCTCTGGCGAACGGTTCCAATGCCCGCCGCCGATGCTGGCCGAACGGTTTGAATTTGAAGCGCAAACCGTGCTCGATGCGACCGCTGAGGGTAATGAGATGGAACGCCTCAGCGCCAGCCGTGAACGCATTGGCCCGGTCAATCTGGTAGCCGCCGAAGAGCTGGAAAAGCTCGAAGCCGAGCATGGCAGCAGCGCCAACGAACAAGCGGAACTGACCGAGGCGGTAAACCGCCTGCGCGGATCGATCGGCAATCTCAACCGCGAGGGGCGAGAGCGACTGCGCACCGCATTTGAAGAGGTCGACGGGCATTTCCGCGAGCTGTTCACCCGCCTGTTTGAAGGCGGTCAGGCGCATTTGGCTCTGATCGATAGCGACGATCCGCTGGAGGCCGGCCTGGAGATCTACGCGCAGCCACCAGGCAAGCGCTTGCAATCCTTATCACTGCTGTCTGGGGGGAACAGGCGCTGACCGCAACGGCACTGATCTTCGCTCTGTTCCTGACGAATCCAGCGCCGATCTGCGTGCTCGACGAGGTCGATGCGCCGCTGGACGATGCGAATATTGAGCGCTTCTGCGACTTGCTCGATTCGATGGTTCAAAACACGCAAACGCGCTATCTGATCGTTACTCACAATGCCGTGACGATGAGCCGGATGCATCGCCTGTTCGGTGTGACGATGGCGGAAAAAGGCGTCTCACGCCTAGTCAGCGTAGATCTGGGTGAAGCGGCTCTGATGGTCGCGGAGTAACTGGAGCAGATTTGAGCGCGCGGGCTAGCGCTGCAACACTTCAATCAATGACTAAGCTTCGATGGCTGTCGCAAGGCGCGCGCGGATCGATTTCAGCTTGGCAATTGCTTCGCTGAAATCCTTAGCAGGAGCGGCCGCAGCCCTGCTGCCGCCTTCGCTGCTATCGTCACCATCGGCGCGGCGATCCCCAACCCGGCGATCAAGGCCGCGCCGATCTCCACCAGCGCTGTTACTCGCTCGCAAGGCCGCCTGTGCGCCTTTCAGCGTGTAACCTTCTTCATTGACGAGCTGATTGATCTTCTCAACCAATTCAACGTCTTCAGGTCGATAATAACGCCGACCGCCGCTGCGTTTCAGGGGTTTGAGAGCTGTAAATTGCTGCTCCCAATAACGCAGCACGTGAGGCTTGATGCCCAATCCATCACTGACCTCGCCGATAGTCCGAAGCGCACTTTCGTCCTTGCCATCGTCAAAGTCAGTCATCGATTATACACCCTTTGCGATTTGCTCTTTCAGCAATTGGCTGGCGCGGAAGGTCATTACGCGGCGCGGCGTAATCGGCACTTCAACACCGGTCTTGGGATTGCGGCCAATCCGTTCGCGCTTGTCACGCAGAACAAAACTGCCAAAGCCAGAAATCTTCACATTCTCACCATCGGCAAGAGCACCGCACATCTTGTCGAGAATTGCCTCAACCATGTCGAGCGATTCGGACCGGCTAAAGCCCATACGGCGGTTAATCGTTTCGGCCAGATCGGCGCGGGTAAGAGTGCCCACAGAACGCATCATGCAAATCCTCCTTGTAGGTGCGACCACAAAGCGTAGCCTATCGTAGAGTTATCGCGCAATTTTCGCAACTTGGTGGTGAGTATTGCTGCAAAATTGTGCACATTGTCTAAATGTCGAATGCCGGAATGACTAAATCCGGATCAGGCTAGCGCCCCAAGTGAAGCCGCCGCCCATCGCCTCTAACATGACCAAATCGCCTGTCTTGATCCGGCCGTCGCGGCGCGCAGTATCCAGCGCGAGTGGGACCGAAGCGGCAGACGTATTCGCGTGCTGATCAACCGTCACCACGATCTTTTCAGCCGGCAGGCCAAGCTTGCGCGCGGTTGCATCAAGGATTCGAGCGTTGGCCTGATGCGGGACAACCCAATCGATATCGTCAGCCGAAATACCCGCATCTTCAATCACCTCATGCAAAACATTGGCCAGATTGACGACCGCGTGGCGGAACACCTCGCGGCCCTTCATACGCAAATGCCCAACAGTCTGCGTCGTTGACGGCCCGCCATCAACATACAGCAAATCATGCTGCGCGCCGTCCGCATGTAAGCGCGTGGAAATGATGCCAGCCGCATCATCTTTATCGCTGGAGTTTGCATCATCGCGCTCAATAACGATTGCGCCCGCCCCATCGCCAAATAGCACGCAGGTGGTGCGATCTTCCCAATCCAGAATTCGGCTGAATGTCTCCGCCCCAATCACCAGAGCCCGCTTCGCCATGCCCGATTGCAGCATCGAATCGGCAGTCGCGAGTGCATAGAGAAAGCCGGAGCAGACCGCCGCGACATCAAAGGCGATGCAGCCATTACAGCCCAGCGCATGCTGAACCTTGGTCGCGGTTGCGGGAAATGTATTGTCCGGCGTGGCCGTGGCCAACACGATCAGATCGATCTCGCTCGCCTGCATGCCAGCATCATCAAGCGCGGCACGCGCCGCTGCAATCGCCAAAGTTGAGGTCGTTTCGTAGTCCGACGCGATGTAGCGCTGGCGAATGCCGGTGCGCTCAACAATCCATTCATCGCTGGTGTCTACGCGCGCGGCAAGCTCTGCATTGGTGACCACGTTCGCCGGCAATGCCGAGCCCGTGCCGCGCAGGCGGGAACGCGTCACGCAGGGGCCTCGCTATCGGGTTTTACCGCCTTCGCGGTGCCAGTACCGTTTTCTTTGAGCGCATCCTCGCCGAGCTCTGCCAAACCTTGCGAAATACGCTGTGTCAGGTTGTTCTTAAGCAGGCTGGCGGTCACTGCGACGGCATTGGCAACGCCAGCTGCATTCGCGCTGCCATGGCTTTTCACGACAACGCCATTCAGGCCCAGAAATACCGCGCCATTGTGGTTGTTCGGGTCGAGATGATGCCGCAGCAGCTCCGTCGCGGGGCGCGAAACCAGAAAGCCGATCTTGGAGCGCAGCGAGCTGGTGAATGCATTGCGTAGCAGGTCGGTGACGAAGCGAGCAGAGCCTTCGATCGCTTTCAAGGCGATGTTGCCAGAGAAGCCATCGGTCACGACAACATGGGTCTCGCCGCGATTGATCTTGTCGGATTCGACAAACCCGTCAAACTGCAGCGCGAGCCCGCCGTCGCTGGCCTCGCTCGCTTCTTGCAAGCGGGCGGCCGCATCGCGCAAAGCGTCCGTGCCTTTAATTTCCTCAGTGCCGATATTGAGTAGGCGGACTCTAGGCCGTTCAAAGCCGTTGACGATCCGCGAATAGGCCGCGCCCATCACCGCATATTGCACCAGATTGCGAGCGTTCGCCTCTGTGTTTGCGCCGAGGTCGAGCATCACGACGTCGTGTTCTTCAAGTGTCGGAAGCAGAGCCGCCAGAGCGGGTCGTCCAATGCCCGGCATGGTGCGCAGGGCAAGCTTGCTCATCGCCATCAAAGCGCCGGTATTGCCTGCGCTGACAGCGGCGCCAGCGTCGCCAGCTTTCACGGCATTGACTGCCAGGCCCATACTCGTGGTCTTTGCGCGGCGAATCGCGCGGCTGGGCAATTCATCCCCGCCGATCACATCTTCGCAGTGCAGTATTTCAGACGCGCCGCGCAAAGCCGGGTGCGCCTCTAGCGCGGATTCGATCCGCGCCTGGTCACCAACCAGCAAGAATTGAAAATCTTCATGACGGCGGCGTGCCAGCGCAGCGCCTTCAACCATTACGCGCACGCCTTCATCGCCGCCCATCGCATCAATAGCGATACGCGGCAGGCTCATGGCTGGTTCTCCGTCAAAGTCACTGCCGCCTTAAACGACTGCGACAACCTCACGCCCGTTATAGAATCCGCAATGCGGACACAGGTTGTGAGGACGCTTCAGCTCCCCACAATTGTTGCATTCGTGATGCGCTTCTACTTTCAGCGAATCGTGTGCGCGGCGATTGCCGCGGCGATGTGGGGATACTTTTCTCTTAGGGACAGCCATTCCGGCACCTGTTTCTCAAATAAACTGTGTCTTTGCGCAGTGTTACGCATCAATGTGATGATCCCTTAGGGTAAGCCATCGTGCCGCACAAGTTTTCCCTCGTACGAAAATCCAAGCCAGTACCGCCGGGCAAGCCGCGCGCTATAGCGTAAAAATCGCACGTTGCAAGCCGCTCTTGACCCGCCTAGCACACGGATAACAGGTTTTGAGGGAACTATTTATGATTACGCTTCCGGTAACTCTGGCCGCCGCGGCTGCGGCGGCAATCTTGAACATCTGGCTATCAATACGGATCGGGCAAGTGCGAAACGCAACGCAGGTTTTTGTTGGCGATGGCGGAAATGAACAAGTCCAGCGTCGGATGCGCGCGCAGTTAAACTTTGTCGAAAACACAGCCTTCGTGTTGATCCTGATCGCCGCGATTGAGCTTTCCGGCAGAGGCGGAACATGGCTCGCCTATGTTGCTGGTATTTATATGCTTGGCCGGGTGGCGCACGGGTTTGGCATGGATGGCGGCAGCTTGGCCAAAGGCCGGTTTGTCGGCACGATCATCACACTGCTCACGCAGCTGGGATTGGCGGTCGCCGCAACGCTTGTTGTGCTGCGGATGATCTAAAGGCTGCGCGCCTAGGACAGGATGTAATCGCTCACGAACTGGTTCGTCTTGCGCTCCTGGCCAAAGGTGCTAGTCGGGCCGTGCCCAGGAATGAACATAACATCCTCACCCAATGGCCACAGGCGCTGGGTAATCGCATCGATCAGGTCCTGGTGATTGCCACGCGGGAAATCGGTCCGCCCAATTGAACCCTGGAACAGCACATCGCCGACAATCGCAAACCGGCTCGACTCGTGGAAGAACACCACATGACCGGGCGTGTGGCCGGGACAATGGATCACATCCAATGTCAGTTCGCCCACGGTCACTGTGTCACCGTGCTCCAGCCAGCGGGTCGGCTCAAAGCTTTTGGCCTCCATGCCGTAGCGCGCGCCGTCATTGTCGAGCTGCTCAATCCAGAACAAATCATCCTTGTGCGGCCCTTCGATCGGAAGTCCGAGCTCCTCAGCCAGCATACCAGCCTGCCCGCAATGATCGAGATGCCCGTGGGTAATCAGGATTTTCTCCAGCGTCACACCAGCTTTAGCCACTCCGTCTTTCAGCTTGTGCAGATCGCCGCCTGGATCAATCAAGGCCGCGCGCATCGTCTTTGTGCACCAGATCAGCGAGCAGTTTTGCTGCAACGGCGTCACCGGAATAATCGCGGCTTTCATAGGTAGAGTTTTGGGCTGTTCGGTCATGGCTCAAGATGTGGCGGTGTGCACTCAAGATTGCAAGCGGGCACCTGCGTCGCGCGCGCAGCCCCTAGCCGCTGGGGAAGCACTTTATATCGCTTTGAGCGATTTGTCTGATAACGTGAACCGATGCCCACCTTACCGACATTCCTCGCTCAACTGCCCTACACCATCCATACGAACCGGGAATTGGGCCTGATGCTTGCCGGAAAGAAACCTCTGGCACATTTTTCTGACGCGAAGGACCTCTTCCCTCCCGTTGTTCAACGGTATCTGAGACTATTTGATCGGCATGTTGCGTCAGGCCGACTGGTGAGGAGAGATCATGTCATACCACCTGATGAGGATAGAAATTATCATCTGCATCGCATTTTGTTTGCCTTGCCGGAAGAGGAGTGGCGCATCGACGCGATGATTGAGCTAATGTCTGGCCACGGATGGGATATTGAGAAGGAACGTCGTGAAGGCGAACTATTGGGCTATGACGACTGGATGAATGATCACTATCTAGCTTCCAAATATCCTGACGGGAAAAGATCCGTATTCGCACAGCCTGACTCCTAAATCCGGCCGCCTTTCCAAACCACGCGTCCGATAATCTCGCATTCCTCCGCCGCCACATCGATCGGCGGGTAGGCGAGGTTTTGTGAGATCAGTGCGAGCCGCCCTGGCCCGGCGCTGGCGACGCGTTTCACCATCAGATTGTCGCCGAGCCGCACGACATGCACACCGTCTCTAAAAGGACGCTCAGCACGGTCGACCAGGATCTCGTCACCATCATGCAGCAGCGGCTCCATCGAATCGCCGGTCACCGTAATCGCGGAGAGCTTGGCCCCTTCGAGCCCTTGCTCGGTGAGCCAGCGGCGCGAGAATTGGAACGCATCATAGGGCTCTTCTGAATCGGGCAAAGTACCCGCCCCGGCAGAGGCCCCGATATCAAGCCGCGGCACATCAACCCACACCTTTGCACTCCTACTCCGGTCCAATTGTGCTGCTGCAGGCGAACCGTAGGAATTTTCCTTCGAATCACCAGGCAAAGCACCCAGTTCTGTCTCAGCAATACCGAAAAACTGCGCCAGAACGCGGCGGTCATTTTCTTCAAGCTTCTTAGGCGAGCCCTTGGTGATGAATTGTTGAAGGTAACTCGCGTTACGCCCGAGCATTTTCGACAGATTCGCAAGGCTCGCGCTCCGCTCCTTTGACAAGTTCTGCAGGCGCTGACGCGGGTCGATCGGGATGTTCTTTTCTGAGTTCCTCATTTTTCCTTCCTACACACAAGATTTTTCCTAGACAAGTAGGAAATCAAGTGGAACATTTAATGAACATTGAGCGATTCGAGACAGGATGATTCGCTCTTTCAAAATCAGATGAAGGGGAAATCACATGCTGATCAGAGTGATCGAAAAGTTCCTGAGGGACCACGATATGCCAGCTACGAAATTTGGGCGGCTCGCCGCGCATGACCCGCGCTTTGTGCTCGATTTGCGGATGGGGCGCACGCCGCGCGCCGCCACGGAGGCGCGCACCCGCCAATGGATGTCGGACTATGTCGGAACGGTAACCAGCTCGGAAGAAGCTGTGGCAGAATTCAAGGCAATACCCGGCAGTTTCCGGCCCGGCGACGGTCTAGCCCCAACCTATCGCGCCGGAACATTCGGCATGAAACTCGCTCAAAACCTCAGCCAGGATATCGTCCATGCTTATTGAAACCAAATCCGCCGATAGCGGCGACATTGATGTTCCTACGGACATGATCGACACTCCGCCTGCCACGCAGAGCGCGCGGGCAGCCTGGCGAGCACGGCGTTACCGCCCCCGGCGCACAACCAGCGACCGAGTGCGCGAGGCATTGCTAACGCTCGCCGGCGGGCGCGGCAATCTATTGACGCATGAGGAGAAACCCTGGGCGTCAATCACCTTCTCAGGCTCCCGCCACGAATTGGTGCTGGAATTTGACGGAATCGCCGACTGCAAGGCCGGGGAAGAGTTCATTGCCGCCCTGCCCGAACACGAGTTTCACATTCCCAGCCAGCTCGTCGCCGATGCGACAATTTCTAGCGTTGAGAGCAATTATACGCCAGAGCCGCACATGCAGGTAACGGCGGTGCTGTTACTGCTGGAGGAAGTGTGAGCGCACGCTGCACTTACACCCCGTTGAACACCACCATCTTTTCCTGCGTCATTTCGTGCATGGTGAAGGGAATGCCGCCAACGCCGTGACCCGAATGTTTTTGCCCGGCAAACGGCATCCAATCGACCCGGAAGGCCGAATGATCGTTCACCATCACCGCCGATGCGTTGACTTCACGATAGGCCTTCATTGCCGGGGCGAGCTCTTGCGTGAAGATTGCTGCCTGGAATGACACGTCAAGCGAATTGGCCTGCGCTATCGCGGTGTCCATATCATCATAACTGTACAGGCAAACCGCCGGACCAAAGACTTCCTGTTGTGAAATGGTCGCATCAGCGGGCGGATTGAGCAGCACGGTCGGCGCATAGGTCGTCTCGCCCAGCCGCTCCCCACCACACAGGATCTGCGCGCCGCCATCACGGGCTTCATCCACCCATGCTGCCACCCGATCGACCTCGTCCGGCCGGATCAGCGGTCCGGCCTCGACGTCTTCATGGATCGCATTGCCCACCGTCAGTTGTTTAACTTTGGCAGTGAAGGCATCGGCGAAGTCTCCGATCACTGATGAATGCACAAACGCGCGCTGAACCGAGACACAAACCTGGCCCGAATGGTAAAATCCACCTTTGACCATGCTGGGAACAGCCAGATCGAGATCGGCAGTGGCATCAACCATCACCGGTGCAACCCCGCCATGCTCAAGCGCGCAGCGCACACCGGGTGCAAGTTTTGATCGCAGCATCCAGCCAACCTTGCCTGAACCGATAAAGGTGAAGAACGCAACACGGCGGTCAGTTACCAGTTTTTCGGCCTCATCCCGGCCGACCATGGTCGCTCTGCACCATTCGGGCGGCAGACCCGCTTCGTGCAGGATCGATACGAACTCAAAGCAGGACAAAGGCGTATCGCCGGCCGGTTTTACAATGACCGGACAGCCAGTGGCGACCGCCGGTGCCACCTGATGCACGATCAGATTGAGTGGGTGGTTGAAGGCTGAAACCGCAACCACGGGGCCAATCGGCTCACGCGTGGTAAAGGCCAGCTTGCCCACGCTGGACGCGGTCAGTCCCATTGGGATTTCGGTGCCGCGCAAGGCCGCCATTTCGTGAATGGCGATTTCCATACCGTTGATCGCACGGTCGACTTCGACGCGGGCATCGATCAGCGGCTTGCCGCCTTCATTCGCGATCTGGAAAGCGAGGTGATCCTTGCGCTCTTCCATGATCTTGGCCGCTCGCTTCAAGATATCGGCGCGCTCATGCGCAGGCAGCCAGCGCGAACGATCGCGATACAGGTCACTGGCGGTCTGCAGATACCCATCGACCGTGGACCAATCATCCACTGGAACATTGCCGATTACCGACAGATCGAACGGGTTTACAACTTCGGGCATAGCTTTCCCCTAAATACGATGTGTGGCGGGCGTGCGGCCCACCAGATTATCAGAGCTTGGCGCTCAGTTCCTTGATGTCGTGATTAAGGATCTGATCGTTCTCAGTGTAGTCGACCGGACAATCGATCAGATGCACCCCTGGTGTATCGCGCGTATGGGCAAGCACATCGGTCAGATGCTCACTGCTTGTCACGCGGTGACCATGCGCTCCGTAGCTCTCCGCATATTTCACAAAGTCGGGATTGCCATAGGTGAGGCCATAATCCTTAAAGCCCATATTCGCCTGCTTCCAGCGGATCATCCCGTAGGCATCATCGCGCAGAATCAGCACAGTCATGTTGAGCCCCAAACGAACCGCCGTTTCCATCTCTTGACTGTTCATCATAAAGCCGCCGTCGCCGCAGATCGCCATGACTTTGCGCTCTGGGTAAAGCATTGCGCTCATCATTGCTGAGGGCAAGCCAGCCCCCATTGTGGCTAGCGCATTGTCGAGCAAGACCGTGTTGGGCAGATAAGCGGTGTAATTGCGCGCGAACCAGATCTTGTAGACTCCATTGTCCAGGCAGATGATGCCATCATCAGGCATGCTCTGGCGCACCTGACGCACAAGATGTGGCGGGAAAATTGGAAAGCGATTGTCCGCCTCTAGCGGCTTGGAATGGGCAACCTCTGCTGCACGATATTCCAGCATGCGATCACACGCACAGCCATCGCGTTTGGCGACCCCTTCTTTGATCTGCCAGATCGCATTGGCGATATCGCCGATCACTTCAATCTGCGGGAAATAGACTGGGTCCACTTCAGCGGTCTTCGTTGAGACATGGATGACGGTCGCGCTGCTATCGTTCATGAAGAACGGCGGCTTTTCGATCACATCATGGCCAACATTGATGATGAGGTCAGCATCCTCGATCGCGCGGTGACAGAAATCACCCGCGGACAAGGCGGCACAGCCGAGGAACAGCGGATGCCGCTCATCAATCACGCCCTTGCCCATTTGTGTTGTGACAAAGGGGATCTGCACCTTCTCGATAAACTCGCCCAGCATATTGCTGGTCATCTTGCGATTGGCACCGGCACCAATCACCAACACTGGGCGCTGCGCGGCATCCAATGCCTCCACCGCCATCCGCACAGCTTTGGCTTCAGCCGACGGCCGACGCGCAACAGAGCGAGCGATAGGCACAGCATCGGTTGGTTCTTCAGCGATATCTTCAGGTAACTCGAGATGCGTCGCGCCAGGCTTTTCCTCTTCGGCTAGGCGAAACGCCTCACGTACACGGCTCGGAATATTGTCGCCGGCATGCAGCTGATAAGCGTATTTCGTGATCGGCCCCATCATGTCGACCACGTCGAGAATCTGAAACCGCCCTTGCTTGGATTTCTTGATCGGCTTTTGACCGGTAATCGCCAGCGTTGGCATCCCGCCAAGCTGTGAATAGGCGATCGCGGTCACCATATTGGTCGCGCCCGGCCCCAAGGTCGCCAGAAACACCCCGGTCTTGCCCGTGTGCCGGCCATAGGTCGCTGCCATGAAACCAGCGCCTTGCTCGTGCCGGGTCAGCACCAGCTTGATCTGATTGGAATTCGAAAGACTCTCTAGAAAATCGAGATTTTCCTCACCTGGCACGCCGAAGATATATTCAACACCCTCCGCCTCCAGACATTCGATGAAAAGATCAGAGGCTTTTTTTGTCTCAGGCATTGGCGCTTGTCTCCTATCGCACCCGGCTCGCCCAATACGGCCAGCATGCGTACATTCGCTGTGCTATTCGCGCTGCGATGGCTCTGCGTTACAACACGATAGTGACGGCCTTCTATCAGTATTGCAAAGTAGCTCGGTCAAAAATCTTGCTAGGGCGATTCAATACCCGCGCACTGGATCAAAAATCGGCGCAACCGGCTCTCCGCGGCGATACTTTGCAAGATTATCGAGGAAGCGCGCCGCGCTGCGAATGAACATTTTATCCTGTGCGCGGCCAGATAAGTGCATAGAGACATGCGCATTGTCGAGCGTCCACAGTACGTGATCTTCGGGCAGCGGCTCCGGAGTGGTGACATCCAAAAACGCACCGCCGATTGTCTTCGCCTTTAACGCTTCGATCAAAGCCGGCTGGTCGATCACCGCACCGCGCGCGATATTCACAATGACCGCGTCGGATTTCATCGCGGCTAGTTCATCCACGGCGATCATACCGTCTGTTTCAGACGTTGCTGGAACCGCCAGGATGATCCAGTCAAACTCGCCCAGTTTTGCGCGCCACTCATCCGGTGTCAGCACACCTTCACCGCCGGAGCGGCGCACCACCTTTACATCGACATCGAATGCTTCCAGCCGCGGTTTGATCAGCTTGCCAATCGCGCCATAGCCGAGCAGCAAAGCCTTTGATCCGTGCAGCTCCCGCTTACCCGGACTATCGAGCAGCCATTCACGCCGCTCCGCCGCGCGCATGACAGAGCGATAATCCTTTGCGATATTGAGCATGCCCATCACGACATATTCGGCGATTGTAATGGCGTTGATTCCGGCCCCATTGGTGACGGTGACGCCGCGTTCAATCAGGACATCCAGCGGCAGGAAATCCAGCCCAGCATAAATCGAATTGAGCCATTTCAACTTCTTCGCCGCACGCAATGTATCGGCCATCGCGGCCTGATCATACATGTCGAACCAGCCGATTTCTGCCTCAGGCACTGCCTCCAACGCTTCCTCGTGCGTCATGAACCAGCGGACATCGATATCGCTGGGCAATTGCGGCTCAAGCAAGGGGCGGATCAGGCCGGATACAGCGAGGATCGTCATGTCAGTTTCCACTCCCATCCCATCGGATCGCCGTCCATCACTTCGACGCCCTGCGCCGCAAGCTCATCACGGATCGCATCAGAAGCGGCAAAGTCTTTCTCCGCGCGGGCAGCCTTGCGTCGCTCAAACGCTGCGTCGATCTCTTCTTCAGTGATCACTGCGGTTTTCGGTCGGATGCGCAGGTCCGTGCGGCTGAGTTTGAGGAGGTCTAAGCCTAGCACGCTGTCCATTTCCTCCAGCAATGCTCTCCTCAGCTCAGGCCGCCATTTCTTTCTACGCAACACTTCTTCGAGCGCAGTGAGCGCGATCGGCGTATTCAGGTCATCGTATATAGCCGCAGAGAATGTCTGCCGCTGAGGTGAAACTTGGAGATAGCCATTTGGCATTTCCCCGCTCTTTAACAATTCTTGAGCGTCCAAATCAGTATGGAAGGTTGGTACATGGTCGATAGGCACCGGCTCGATTGAACGAAGAGGCTCTGTCGCGACAACCAATCGCTTCAATCGCGTCAAGGCCGCATCCAGCCCCTCCCATGAAAACTCCAGCTCGCTGCGGTAATGCGCCTGCAGGCACATCATCCGATAGGCGAGCGGATGATAGCCTTTGTCGACCAGCAATTGCAGGCGCAGAAACTCACCGGAGGACTTTGACATCTTGCCAGAGCGCTCAATCAGGAAGTTATTGTGCATCCATATGTTCGCGCCGGAATTGCGCGCATTGGAAAGGCCGGTGTCCTCTTGTCCGCCGCAACCGCAAAACGCTTGGTTCTGCGCGATCTCATTGGGGTGGTGAATTTCGCGGTGATCAATCCCACCAGTGTGAATGTCGAACGGAAAACCAAGCAGTTTTTCGCCCATAACCGAGCATTCAAGGTGCCACCCCGGCGCGCCTTTCCCCCATGGGCTGTCCCACTCCATCTGGCGTTTTTCTCCAGCCGGTGTCTTGCGCCAAATTGCAAAGTCGGCCGCATTGCGCTTGCCTTCGACTGTGTCGATCCGACCTTCTCCGTCTTCGGTTACGGCACGCGCCAACCGCCCATAATCCCTGATGGTTGAGACATCGAAATAGAGCCCGCTTTCCAGCTCATAGCAGTGCTTGTCCGCAATGCCTTTCGCGAATTCCAGCATCTCTGCGATGTAGTCCGTCGCTACCGACCATTTGGCAGGCTGGCGGATATTGAGCGCCTTCACATCCGCCCAATAGGCCTGAGTGTAATGCTGCGCGATGTCCCAGATGCTTTGCGCCTTTTCAGACGCCATCTTCTCCATCTTGTCCTCGCCCGCATCCGCATCATCAGTCAGATGGCCAACATCTGTGATGTTGATGATGTGCGTGAGATCATAGCCTTTGTGAGACAGAGTTCGTCCGAGAATATCGGCAAACACATAGGCGCGCATATTGCCGATATGCGGATAGTTATAAACCGTCGGACCGCACGTGTAGACGCGCGCCTCGCCTTCGTGGACGGGACGGAATTCCTCAAGCTGGCGCGTAAGGGAATTGAAGAGGTGCAAAGGCGCGTCGGTCATGAAAAGCCATTAGCAGGTGCACATCCTTCGACAAGCTCAGGATGAACGGATTTCTTTTTCACCCCGTTCGTGCTGAGCCTGTCGAAGCAGGTGACAATAAGCGACGACTAAAACCCCACAAACTTAACGTGCTCGTCCAGCGGCACACGCTCTCGTTCATAATTGTTGAGCGGCGCATCGGGGTCGCGGTAGCCAATCGCCATCCCGCAAAACAGCATATAGCGCTCGTGATCCAGGCCCAGATGCTCGCGGATCACATTGGCATAGAGCGCCATGTATTCCTGAAAACAGCTATCGAGCCCTTCTTCGCGCAGCAGCAGCGCCACCGACTGAAGCCACATGCCAGTGTCAGACCATTGCGGCTCTTTCATCAGGCGCGGGAAATAGATGAACACGACGGCGGGTGCATCAAAGCTGGTGGCGTTGCGCATCATCGCCTTCATCCGCCCCTCGCCGTCTTCGCGCGCAATCCCCATTGCGCCGAACATGCCTTTTGAAACAACGTTCAAACGCTGCTTATAGGCATCCTCCTGCCCAGGCGCAGTCCAGTCATATTCGGCCTCTTGCGGAGGCGTAGTGGTGATTTTCGCCTGAAGGTCCGCCAGCGGCTGGCCGGTCACGACAGTCGCCTCCCATGGTTGATAATTGCAGCCTGAGGCGGCCCAGCGTGCGGTGTCCATAACCCGGCGGATCGTCTCCAGTTCGACCGGTTGGTCGGTGAACTGACGCACGGATCGGCGGGATTTAACGGCTTCGGTTACGTTCACACTGGAATACCTTTATTGAGAAAGCAGACGGGCTGGCAAAATGGGTAGCAAGGTACAACCCACCATCCAACCCGCCTAATGTGATGTGACCGTGCCGGAAGGCCCGGAGCGTGGGCTTAACCAATCTATTCGCCGCCAACGTCGCCTTCAGCCGCAGTATAGTTCATAGCCATCACATCTTTCGCCATATCGTCGGAATCGACTAGTTTCGGCTTTTTGTATTTTTTGCGGAATTCCTTTTCCGAACTGGGCGCTATGTTCGCGCGGCCCGACAAGAAACCCGACTTGATCTTGCAGCGGACAAATTGGGTTTCCTCTTCTTCAACCTCCAGCGTCAGCTGGTCTTTGGTCTCCAATGACTTCACGGTAAAATTCCGCTCCCCTGGATCGGAGACAAGCACGAAATAGCGGCCCGAACCAAGTGAACTGAGTTTTTCCTTCTCACCCGCGTTGAAAACCGCGCAACCCAAAGCCGCGCCGCCAAGTCCGCCTGTACGATAGAAGATGATCTGCCCTTTGCCCTCAGGTGGGGTCGGAATTTCATAAACTGGACGGTCCTTGTCCTTTGCGTGGAGCGCCGGAGCATTGGCAACAACTGCCACTGGAGCTGCCGTCGCAATCGCGATTGCTGCAAGATATTTCTTCATCGTCTTTCCCCTCTCATTCCCCGTTTATGGGTTCAACGGCAACTTCACCGCCACTTCAAAAACCTCGTTTGCCTTGAACTTTGCTGCCGCAAGTGTGCCAGGCTTAATTATGGTGTTCCCACCGCCAATCAGAAAACCAAGTGGCCCAAGGGCAACGTTAGTAGCTAGCGCAAGATCAGTGTTGTCCGCGCCTTTGAAGGCAAGCTCATCACCCTCCTCAATCCATTTGAAACTGCGCAGCGGGATCTTGCGATCGCCATGCTTCAAATAGCGCGCAACGAGGATAAGTTCGCCTGCGCTCCCGGCAAAACCACCTCTCGCCGCATGGACGACTTGACCCTCGCCTTTTACACCGGCGGGCAGAACCTCGACGCCATCAACCACAACCGCCCGCGCGAGCTTGATCGGAAACCAATCTTTAGTCTTGCTAATCTTGGAGCCGACCTGCCCCTCAACAGAGATGAGAATTTTATGCCCTTTAGGTATCGTGATCCGGGGTTTGGGCTCTGGTTCGACTGGAGTATCAAACAGAGCTGCAGATGCACTTTCTAAGGTTGGATACTTTGTTTGCGCGGCCCCAACATCAACCGCTTCCTCAAGCGATCCTTCCGCCGCCCCTTCTCGCGTTTTTTCCGGACCTGTTGCTTCAGTGGTTGATACAGCGGACGCGCCCGCCAGTGTAGGTTGATCCCACTGAGCTGAAGCCGATTGTTCCACAGGCGCTGCCTGCAGCATCAGCGCGATTGCTAAATAGAAGATGTGCTTAGCCCCCTAACACCCTGTTGTGACTAAGTATTGGCCAAGTACTTGGCGCGGTCAAGGGCACTCACCTCCGCTTCACGCCCTTCTCATCCTCAAACAGCTCGGCAAGCTGCTCCATGATGGTGCCGCCGAGCTGTTCGACATCCATAATCGTCACCGCGCGGCGGTAATAGCGGGTCACATCGTGGCCGATACCAATCGCGACGAGTTGGACCGGTGAGACGTTCTCAATCCACTCGATCACACCGCGCAAATGCGCCTCCAGATAGCCCGCCGAATTCACGCTCAGCGTACTGTCATCAACCGGCGCGCCGTCAGAAATCACCATCATGATCCGGCGATCTTCTGGCCGGTGGATCAGGCGGGAATGCGCCCACATCAGCGCCTCGCCATCGATGTTCTCTTTGAGCAGCCCTTCGCGCATCATGAGGCCGAGATTGCGGCGCGCACGGCGCCATGGCTCATCCGCTTGCTTGTAGATGATATGACGCAGATCATTGAGCCTGCCCGGACCCTGCGGCTTGCCATCGGCCAGCCAGGCCTCGCGGCTCTGCCCGCCCTTCCAAGCACGCGTGGTGAAACCGAGAATCTCTGTTTTGACCCCGCAGCGCTCCAGCGTACGCGCCAATATATCCGCACTGATCGCGGCGATGGAAATCGGCCGCCCGCGCATAGAGCCGGAATTATCGATAAGCAGCGTGACGACAGTATCGCGAAACTCAACATCGCGCTCAACCTTATAGGACAGCGCAGTGCCGGGTGAAATCACCACCCGGGCCAGCCGTGCGGCGTCTAAAACGCCCTCTTCCTGATCGAAGTCCCAGCTGCGGTTCTGCTGCGCCATAAGGCGGCGCTGCAACCGGTTGGCGAGCCGGGTCACCACGCCTTGCAGGCCGGTCAGCTGGCTGTCGAGATAAGCGCGCAAGCGGTCGAGCTCTTCCGCATCGCACAGCTCCGGCGCCTCGACTTCTTCATCGAATTTCTCGGTGAAAGGCTTGTAATCCAGCCCATCAGGAATGTCTGCCTGCGGGCGGTTTGGGCGGACAGGAGCGTTGCTGGCATCGCCGTCTTCACCCGGCTCGCCGTCCTGCATTTCCTCCTCGCCAGACAGTTCAGTATCAGCGTCCCCGTCGCCATCACCTTCCGCCTGTTCGCCGGCCATATCGGTGGCCTGCGGATCAGCATCGCCCTCTTGCTGCTCGTCGCCTTCTTGCTCATCGTCGGCGCCCTCTTCCTCATCGCCGTCATCATTGTCCGCCTCGTCCGGCGCATCTTGCGGGCGGGTGAGATCGAGATCGCGCAGCATATCCAGCGCGAGCTTTTGAAACGCCTGTTGGTCGTTAAGCGTATCCGTGAGGTTGCTGATATCATCGCCGATACGCTCTTCGATGAACTCGCGCACCATTTCGACCCCGGCGCGCGCCTGCTCTGGCACTGGCTGCCCAGTCAATTGTTCGCGCACGATCAGCGATAGTGCGCTGTCGAGCGGAACCTCGCTGTTGTTTTGAGCGCGGGCAATCGGGTCGGTCGCGGTGCGCTGCTCCACCGCAGCATCAAGATTGGAGCGAATACCGCCGAATGCGTTTGCGCCAAGAGCCTCATAGCGCACCTGCTCAATCGCGTCATAGCACGTGCGCGCAACCGGCTCTGGCGGGCTACCACTGGCATGCAACCCTGCATTGTGGTGACGCAGTTTGAGCGAGAAACTGTCGGCGAAACCGCGCGCTTCGCTCACCTGATCGGCTGGTAGTTCACGGCCCGGCAGAGGCACACGAAAACGGTTTCCCGCAGAGCCCGGCACATCCGCGCTCCACGCGACCTCCACCTCCGCATCGCGCGCAATTGCGCGGCTGGCGCCGGTCAGCGCCTGCTTAAAAATGTCGAGAGGGGATTCTTCGGCCATCGGTTAGCGTGCGTGCCTACCAGCTCAGACGATCTTCTGGCCCGTCTTCGCCCAGTCCGCCATAAACGCATCAATGCCTTTGTCGGTCAGCGTGTGATTGAACAGGGCTTTGATCACTTTGGGCGGCGCGGTCATAACGTCGGCCCCGATCTTCGCACTTTCGAGCACATGGGTGACGTGGCGCACACTGGCGACCAGAATTTCGGTCTCAAACATGTAATTGTCGTAGATCAGGCGGATGTCCTCGATCAGGTCCATTCCGTCAAAACCATTATCGTCGTGGCGGCCCACAAATGGCGAGATGAAGCTCGCACCAGCCTTCGCCGCGAGCAGCGCCTGATTGGCAGAGAAACACAAAGTCACATTGACCATGGTGCCGTCCCCGGTCAGCGCCTTGCATGTCTTCAACCCATCAATCGTCAGCGGCACTTTGATACAGACGTTGTCCGCGATTTTGCGCAGCACCTCCGCCTCGCGCATCATGGTTTCGTGATCTAGCGCGACGACTTCTGCCGACACGGGGCCGTCGGTGATCCCGCAAATTTCCTTCGTCACTTCCATAAAGTCACGGCCCGACTTGTGGATCAGTGACGGATTGGTGGTGACCCCATCGAGCAGGCCGGTCGCAGCCAGTTCTTTGATGTCGTCAATTTCGGCAGTGTCGGCAAAGAATTTCATCTCGTCTCAGGCTCCTGGTGGCAGATCACGAATCGCCAAACCTGATTGGCATAGCGCGGACACGCTGGCCAGCCGTGCAAGCGTCTGCTCTCCACGGTAATGTCACCAATATGATGATTATTGCGCAGCCGCACCTTGCCGATGGTCGACAGCCGCGCCCATATTAAAGGCCGATCATGAACCGCATCCGCCTCCTTGTCCTCAATGCCGCGCTTGGCCCGCTTGATTACAAGCTGCCTGAAGGGGTCAGCGCGCCTGCGGGAACCGTGGTGCTGGCTCCGCTCGGCCCGCGCACGGTCACCGGCATTGTATGGGATGAGGGACGCTTGCCAGGCCGCGAGTTTGACCCCAGCAAATTGCGCGCGATCCGAGAAGTACTGCCGGTGCCGCCGCTGTCAGAGCCGCTGCGGAGGCTGATCGAGTGGACTGCTGATTATTACTGCGCTGCGCCGGCCAGTGTCGCGCGAATGGTCCTCTCAAGCGGCGGTGCGCTGGGTGGCCCTGCGACCATGACCGAGTACCGCTTGAGCGGATCGGAAGGTTCAGGCCGTATGACGCCGCAGCGCAAGCTGGCACTTGAGACATTGGTGGGCGAGCAAGGCACTATCCGCGAGCTTGCCGGGATCGCCAGCGTATCAGAAGGCGTGCTGCGCGGGATGGTGAATGCAGGACTGATCGAGCCGGTGACGGTTGCGATTGATCGCCCCTTCCCGCCCGCCGATCCTGAACATTGGGTGCCCGACCTTTCCCCTGATCAGGCGGACGTTTCCGATCGCCTCGTGAACGCGGTGGCAGCGCGGGAATACGCCCCGTTTCTGCTCGATGGTGTGACCGGATCGGGCAAGACAGAGGCCTATTTTGAGCCCGTTGCCGAAGCCATCCGGCAGGGACGGCAAGTGCTTGTGCTGCTGCCCGAAATTGCCCTTACGGAGAATTTCCTGGTGCGCTTTGAGCAGCGCTTTGGCACGCCGCCCGTGCTGTGGCATTCGTCACTCAAATCCACTGAACGCAGGCGGGCGTGGAGGGCCATTGCAAACGGCACGGCAAGCGTTGTCGTGGGCGCTCGCTCGGCACTGTTTCTTCCCTATGCGAACCTCGGTCTGATCATTGTCGACGAAGCGCATGAGGTCAGCTTCAAACAGGACGAAGGCGTGCGCTACAACGCCCGCGATGTCTCGGTGATGCGAGCCCGGTTTGAGAAAATTCCGGTGGTGCTCGCCAGTGCGACCCCCGCGCTCGAAAGTCTGCATATGGCGTCAACTGGCATTTACGAGCGATTGGAACTGCCAAGCCGGTTTGGCGGCGCGACTTTGCCCAAAATTCGCCTGGTTGATTTGACGCAGGAACAGCCGGGCAGCGGGCGCTGGCTGGCTCCACCGCTGGTCGCTGCGCTCGAAGATCGTCTGACAAAGGGCGAGCAATCGCTGCTGTTTCTAAACCGCCGCGGATTTGCTCCGCTGACCCTGTGCCGCAATTGCGGGCACCGGTATCAATGCCCCAATTGCAGCGCGTGGATGGTGGAGCATCGCCTGTCCGCCCGCCTCGCCTGCCATCATTGCGGGCACGAAACAGGGGTGCCCGCCGAATGCGCAGAATGCGGAGAGCCGGATTGCCTCGTCGCCTGCGGTCCGGGGGTTGAGCGCATCGCGGATGAAGTCGCTGAGCTGTTTCCCGAGGCGCGCGTCGCGGTCGCCACATCCGACACTTTGGGATCGCCTGAACGCGCCGCTGACTTCATCGCTCAGGCAGAAGGCGGAGCGATAGACGTGATCGTCGGCACACAGCTGGTGACCAAGGGCTTCCACTTCCCAGAGCTGACTTTGGTTGGTGTGGTTGACGCTGACCTCGGTCTGGAAGGCGGCGATTTGCGCGCGGCTGAGCGCACCTATCAGCAGGTTGCCCAGGTTGCTGGACGCGCTGGGCGCGGAGCAAAACCGGGCGAGGTTCTGATCCAGACCCGGCATACGGATTCGCCGGTCATCGCCGCGCTCGAAGCGGGCGACCGCGATGCGTTCTACGAGGCTGAAACCGAGGCACGCAAAGATGCAGGCGCGCCGCCTTTTGGCCGGTGGGCCGCGATCATCTTGTCGAGCGAGGATGAGAGGGAAGCGCGCGCCGCGGCCATGCGGCTGGGCGATACGCGGCCAGAGCAGAACGATCTCTACATCTTAGGGCCTGCGCCCGCTCCGCTGGCTCTGCTGCGCGGCCGCTACCGCTATCGCTTCCTCGTAAACGCACGGCGATCCGCCAACTTACAAAAGGTCATTCGCGGCTGGCTGGACACGCATGATTTCCCGCCCGGCCTGCGCGTCGGCGTCGATATCGATCCATATAGCTTCGTTTAAGCAAACAGTTCGGCACTTTTTCTATGCCTGAGCATTAGAAGGCCCATGGCATCCAACCCAATCCTCATCCCCATCCTCGGCGATCAGCTAACCCGCACGCTCGCCAGCCTACGTGGCCGCGCCAAGGACGACAACGTCATCTTGATGATGGAGGTCTGGGACGAGGCGACCTACGTAAAACATCACAAGCAAAAGATCGCGCTCATTTTCTCCGCTATGCGCCATTTCGCCGCAGAGCTGAAAGAAGCAGGGTGGCAGGTCGACTATGTGAAGCTGACCGACGGCAACAATTCCGGCAGCTTCACGGGCGAAGTTGCCCGCGCAATTGAGCGGCACGATCCGCGCGCGGTCCATGTGGTCGAGGCAAGCGAGTGGCGCGTGCAACAAGCCATCGAGGAATGGCCCGACAAATTCGCTTGCGAAGTCGAAATATTGCCGGATGATCGGTTCCTCTGCTCGCACGCAGAATTTGAAGAATGGGCCGAGGGGCGCAAGCACCTCACCATGGAGCATTTTTATCGTGAGATGCGCCGCAAGACCGGCCTGCTGATGCTGGACAATGGCAAACCGAAAGGCGGCGAATGGAACCTCGATAAGCAGAACCGCGAACCGCCCAAAGGCGACATGAAAGCACCCGCCAGGCCGAGGTTTAAACCCGATGAAATCACCCGCGAAGTATTGACCCTGGTTGAGGAAAAATTCTCTGATCACTTCGGCGATCTGGAACCGTTCGAATGGCCCGTCACCAGCGCCGAGGCGGAGCAGGCCGCCGATGCATTTTTCGCCGAGCGGATCGAGAACTTTGGCCCCTATCAAGACGCGATGGTTTTCGGCTCAGACGACCTGTATCACTCTATGCTCTCAACCAGCATCAATTGCGGACTGCTCGATCCGATCACTTTGTGTCAACGCGCTGAGAAAGCTTATGAAGAAGGCCACGCGCCGCTCAATTCGGTCGAGGGTTTCATCCGCCAAATCATCGGTTGGCGCGAGTATATCCGGGGTTTCTACTGGCATTTTATGCCAAGCCTTGAAGAGGTCAATGATCTGGAGGCAACCCGCGCCCTGCCCGAGTTTTTCTGGACCGGCGAGACAGACATGCGCTGCCTATCGGACTGCATCCGTTCGACCAAAGAAAACGCCCACGCGCATCACATTCAACGCCTAATGGTGCTCGGCAATTTTTGCCTGCTGGCCGGAATCTCTCCATCCGCTGTGCAGGATTGGTATCTGGCCGTTTATGCTGATGCCTATCAATGGGTGGAGCTGCCCAATGTCTCCAGTATGATCCTCTATGCCGATGGCGGTGCGCTGGCGACCAAGCCCTATGCGGCGAGCGGCAATTACATCAATAAAATGTCTGATTACTGCAAAGAATGCAGCTATTCCGTTAGCAAGAAGACGGGCGAAGGCGCATGCCCGTTCAATCCGCTCTATTGGCATTTTATGGACCGCCACCGCGACCGTCTGTCGAGCAATCACCGCATCGGCAGGATATATGCCACCTGGGACCGAATAGGTGATGAGAAGAAAGACGATTATCTCTCCAGCGCAGAGAAGTTCCTCAAGACACTAGAACCCGCTCGCGATGGATGGGCGCGCGATTAGGCGGCAGAGTTAGGCTGAAGACAGCGCCTTCATCAGGCCAGCTGCAGCCGCTGTGTCGACATATTCACGCAGCACCGTGATTTTGCCATCTGAGACTTCACCAACAACGCACACCATCAGGTCGATCTGACTACCATCGGGCAGAGTTCCGCGAACCCGGTGCTCTTCGACAAAGCCGGTTTCGGTCGCCGAGCGGATCGCCTCTTCGTAGCGAAAATCAGGAACAACCGCATTCACCACCCCGGTGAATTGCAGCAATCGATCGCGGTCCATTTCGGGTCCGCCATTTTGTGATCCGCGAAAGTTCTCGGCGCAGCATTCGCGCGCACGCTCCAGATCGTTATTCTCAAAGGCGTGAAACAATTGCTCGGCAAGGTCAGATGCATTCATGGCCGCAATGTTACCTGTCTTTGCGACGCTTGAGAAGCGTCAGCATGCCCCAGCCAATCGCGCGTATTGCCACAAAAGGCTCGACAATCCTCATCCCTAGCGCAAAAGCTCGCCGCGCAAACACATTGGGAGCTTTTGACCATGCTGACCGTCCACCACCTTCGCATTTCGCAATCCGAACGCATCGTTTGGCTGTGTGAAGAGCTGGGAATTGAGTATGATCTCAAGCTCTACAATCGCGATCCGGAAACGCGGCTGGCCCCGGCGGAATTGAAAGCGCTGCACCCGATGGAGATCGCCCCTCTGATCGAGGACAACGGCACGTTGCTGGGTGAGAGCGGTGCAATCGTGGAGTATATAGTCGGCAAATATGCACCCGGCACAAATCTGGTTCCAGGCGCGGACAGCCCCGACTTTGCCGATCACCTCTATTGGTTCCACTTTGCCAATGCGACGCTGATGACCAATGGCATGATGAGCATCGCCGTAAACGCGGTTGGCGCGGAAATGCCGCCGCCTTTAATGAAGCGCATCACCAATGCCTGGGCAGCGATTGAGCGCCGACTAGGCGAAGCGGATTACTTCGGCGGATCGCAGCTGACGACGGCCGACATCATGATGGGTTTCTCGCTGACCACAGCGCGCGCGTTCAATGACATGAGCATCGACCACATGCCCAACCTTAAAGCATATCTGCAACGGATCGGCGCGCGCGATGCCTACCAAGCGGCTATGGCCAAAGCAGAGCCAGGCTTTCCGCCGAAATTAGACTAGGTAAGAAGGCCCTGTAAGGGACACATGAAGCAAAAAAATTAGAGCAAGTGCGTGCCCCCTTCTCGCCGCAACAGTTCGCCCTTAATCTCCGGCCCATAGGCATATCCACCGATTGAGCCATCCGCCTGGACGACCCTATGACACGGGATCAGCACGGCAATATTGTTCGCGCCATTGGCCCCGCCCACTGCGCGGCTGGCCTTGGGGTTGCCAAGCGCTGCGGCTAGCTCTCCATAGCTGCGCGTTTCACCAGCAGGAATTTCGCGAAGGGCCTGCCAGACTTTCTGCTGAAATGCGGTGCCCTTCACATCGAGCGGAATGTGCGCAGCATTTATGCTCGGGTCTTCGACCGCTTTGGTGACCTCATCGAACAGGGCGCAGAACTCGCCGCTGCCTGCAATCAACTCAGCCTTAGGGAAGCGTGCGCGCAGCTCTTCCTTGCCCTCGTTAAAGGCCAGGCAGCAAACGCCTTTGTCGGTTGCCGCGATCAGCATCTCGCCAAGCGAGGTCCCAATCACACTCCAATGTATGGTGCGCCCCGCGCCGCCGCCCGCCCAATCCTTTGCCGACATGCCCAGCCTACCTTTCGTCTCATCATAGAACCGCGAGGGGGCGGAATATCCCGCCTCGTAAACTGCCTCAGTCACCGAAGCCTCTTCGCCCAGGGCCTCGCGCACCCGCTCCTCGCGAAGTGCCCGCGAATAAGCCGCCGGCGACAGACCTGTGGCGCGCTTAAACACGCGCTGAAAATGTGTCGGTGAATAGCCCGTGAGCTCAGCCAAATCGTCCAAAGTCGGCCTGCCTTCCGAAGCCTTGATCTCGTCAATCGCGGCCAGCACCGCCGCTTCGTCCCGTCCAACATCATCGGGCAAGCACCGCTTGCACGCTCTCAGTCCGGCTTCTCGTGCCTCGGCACCGGTTGCGAAAAACCGGACATTTGCAGGCGACGGATGCCGCGCGGCGCATGATGGGCGGCAATAGATGCCTGTCGTGAGCACGCCGGTCACAAACCGTCCGTCAAAACTGCGATCGCGCTGCTTCACGGCTGCCCAGGCTTGTTCAAAGGGGATTTCGTTCTCGCTCATGCCATCTGTCTTAGCTGAATGCGCAGATAGTCACATCCCGAAGCTTGCGGTCAAAGTGAATGCCCGGCAAATACGCGGGTATGAACCGCATTCTCTTTGCCCTGCTGGGCTTCTTTGTCCTGCTAACTCCCATCAGCGCTCAGGCCGATGCTGGCGATGTTGACGCCGCTGCTAGAGGCGTTGTTCGCGTGGTCATCATCGGCAGCGATGGCGAAGAGGTCTTTCCGATCAGCCATGGCAGCGGGTTTGCCGTCAGCCCAACGAAGATCGTGACCAATGCTCATGTCGTGCGTGAAGCATTGCAGGATGACACATTGCGGATTGGCATTGTCCCCACAGAAGGTGAAGAAGGCGGCTTTGGCCGGGCCATAGCGGTTAGCCCGCGCAATGATCTGGCGCTGATCGAAATCACCGAGGGTTCACTCCGCCTTCCACCGCTCACGCTGGCCGGCGCGCGCAGCGGCGACATGGGTGAAGTCTCAGCCGTGGGTTATCCGATGAACGTCGACGTTGCCCAAGGGCTGGAGTTTGGCGACATCTTCCGTGCGCAGCCGCCGGTGAAAAGCAGAGGCTTCTTATCTGGTGAGCGCCCTAGCAGGCAGTTTGATACCATCCTGCACACCGCCCCGATTGCGCGCGGCAACTCTGGCGGCCCACTGCTCGATGGTTGCGGACGCGTGCTCGGCGTCAATTCATTCGGCGCGGATTCGGACGGATCAGATGCAGAATTTTACTTCGCAGTATCCTTACGCGAACTACTCCCCTTCCTGCGCGCGAATGACATAGAGCCGCGCACCAATGCCCTGCCATGCCGCTCGATCGACGAGCTGAACGCTGCTGAACGCGACCGTTTTGAGCAAGAACGCGCCGAGGCCCGCGCATTGGTCGCTGCGCGCGAGGCTGAGCTGGCTGACAAACGAGCCGCCGCCATGCGCCTGGCGCAGTTTGAAGTGATGGAGGAACGCGACAATGCCATGGCTCTCGCCATGCTGCTCGCGGTGATTACGCTTGGCTGCGGCTATATCGCCTATCAGGCGCGCCGTGATGGGGCGACCGGCAATAAGGTTATGATTGTTGCCGGAATTGGCGGTGCAGCCTTGATCGGAACGATGATCGTTTGGATCACTCGCCCGGCATTCTCCGAGATTGAGGAACGGGTCGCCGCCGCGATGGAGGAAGCAGAAGCACCCGCGAGCGATGATCCCTCCTCGCTGGCTGATGATGGTACGCTGCTGTGCACCTTCATTCCAGAGCGCAGCCGCGTGACTGGAGCCCGGACCGATGATGTTGAGTTTGACTGGGCCGCTGATGGCTGCGTCAATGGGCGTACGCAGTATGGCATTGCGGGCGGCCAATGGTCGCGCGTGTTCGTTCCCAATGACGAAGCGGCGGTCTCAGTAAACTCATACGATCCGCAAACCCGAATATTCCAAACCGACCGTTATCTCTTACGCCAAGGCCCAATGCAGGATGCCCGTGAAGCGCGTTCCAAATATAAGCCTGCATCCTGCGGCGTCACCGACGCGGCGAGCCAATTGGGTGAGCAGCAATCCGGCGTTCTTGCGTTGCTCCCGGATCGCCCAAATGAGCGGCTGGTTTATACCTGCGAATCTCGCGCCAGTTCGGCGGGCACGACCGGCGGCGATGCCGTGGATGGAGAGGAGTAGGCTCCCCTCCTCCAGAGCGCTTGTGTGACTAAGCAGCCAGCGCTTCCCCACTCAAAGTGATGCGGTGCATCTCGCGGCGGTGGCCAGCGTAATCGTTCATCGCATTGTGCCAGCTAGTGCGATTGTCCCAGATGGCCACCGTGCCTGGTGCCCATTGCAGGCGGCATTGATTGTCATCGGTCAGCGCAGCATCGAGCAGTTTGGTGAGCAAAGGCAGGCTTTCTTCGCGCGTTTGACCCACGAAATTGATCGTGAAGCCGCTATTTACATAGAGCAGCTTGCGGCCTGTTTGAGGATGACGGATCACCACCGGATGCACAGCGCCGGTCTTTAGGTTCTGACCGCGCAGATGCTCTCCCATATCCGTCTGAGCGTAAAGGCCGCCTTCCTCGTAGACATGATCGGCAGTATGGTACGCCTCTAACCCTTCGATCTCTGCTTTGAGATCATCAGACAATGCGTCGTACGCCGCGCCCATATGCGCCCACATCGTGTCCCCGCCCTTTGGCGGCAGATCGCGAGCCACCAGGACAGAACCCATTGCAGGGATTTGGTCATAGGAATGGTCCGTATGCCATGCGCCGCCAATATTGGTTGATTGATCGGCCTCTTTCTTCACTACAGCGATCTCATTGAAATCTTCCTGCAGTGGGAAATAGTTGTTCACATCGATACCGCCCCAACGGCGACCGAATTTGATGTGATCTTCTGGCGAAAAATCCTGATCGCGAAACACAGCAACGCCGTGCTCATAGATCGTCTGCTTGATCTCAAGCAGTTCAGAATCGCTGCAATCTGCCAACGAGACGCTGGAAACTTCTACACCGCATTGCGGCGCCATTTTTGTATGGTGCATTTTTGCCTCTCCTCCGATCCGTTTCTAAAAGAAATTGATCTGAGCGCAAGTTTGCCCCGGCAAATCACCTAACGCTTCACGTTACGCACACGACGTGTAGACATAGCCCGACCTAATTTAGGGAGCGACATAATGCTAAAGCTCGCCAAGGTGCTGATCGGTCTCATCGCCGCTCTGCATATCTACATCGCATGGTTTGAGATTTTTGCCTGGGAGGCACGCGGACCACGCGTCTTTCCAGCATTCCCAGCGGAACTGTTCTCGCAGACGATAGCAATGGCAGCGAACCAGGGACTATATAATGGATTCTTGGCGGCGGGCCTGATCTGGTCCCTGCTGATCAAGGACGCGAAATGGCAGGCCAATGTCGCCTTTTGTTTTCTGGCATTCGTGGCAACCGCTGGCCTCTTCGGCGCATTCACAGTTTCCCCAAGGATCGCGATAATCCAAACTGCGCCAGCTTTTGCCGCCATGATCTGCCTGTTTATCGGGCGCCTCAATGCAAGGCCCCAGCTGTCGTAAAGCCAAAGGACGCAAGCTGGTTTGCACAAGATGCAACCAATAAGAGCGGACTCGGCTTGCATCACCTCACACCCGATGCTAGGCGCGCGCCAGCTTTGCCGGAAGACCAATTTGGGCTCTGGAACAGACAAAGCGATGCATCGTTTTTTCGATAGACCTAAGAGGACTTTAAACGCGTGGATATTTCCGCCGGTATTCAGGCTAGCCTTGCAGGACGTTACGCTTCAGCTCTTTTCGAGCTGGCAGCAGAAAACGGGACTGTAACCGCTGTCGAGACAGACCTTAAAGGTCTCGCCGCTGCACTCACCGATTCGGCTGAGCTGCGCGCTGTCACAACCAACCCAGAGCTTTCGCGCAGCCAGCAGGCCGCAGCGATTAAAGGCGTCGCCGGCCACCTCGGCCTCAGCGAGCTCACTCAGAACTTTCTCGGCGTACTCGCCGGTAATCGCCGTCTGTCGGCTTTGCCGGACATGATCCGCGCGTTTCAGATGATCGCAGCGGCTCAGCGCGGCGAAGTTACCGCCGATGTCGCCAGCGCTCACCCGCTCAGCGCCGAACAACTTTCAGCCCTCAAGGACAGACTGACCGCACGCGAAGGCCGCACTGTTAAAGTGAACCCCAGCGTCGACCCAGAGCTTCTTGGCGGGCTTGTCGTCACTATTGGATCGCAGCGCATTGATGGCTCGATCCGTACCCGTCTCAATTCTCTCGCCCAGGCAATGAAGGCCTAAAGGACTACGAACATGGAAATCCGCGCAGCAGAAATCTCCAAGGTCATCAAAGACCAGATCGCCAATTTCGGCACCGAAGCTGAAGTCAGCGAAGTCGGCTCCGTTCTCTCCGTTGGTGACGGGATCGCCCGTATCCACGGCCTCGACCAGGTTCAGGCTGGTGAGATGGTCGAATTCGCCAACGGCGTTCAGGGCATGGCCCTCAACCTCGAAGCGGACAATGTCGGTGTCGTGATCTTCGGCTCTGACGCAGAGATTAAAGAAGGTGACAGCGTTAAGCGGACCGGTACCATTGTGGACGTTCCGGTTGGCCCGGGCCTGCTCGGCCGCGTGGTCGACGCTCTCGGCAACCCAATCGATGGCAAGGGCCCGATCGAAGCCGCTTCACGCCAGCGCGTTGAAGTGAAGGCGCCGGGCATCATCCCGCGCGAATCGGTCAGCGAGCCAGTGCAATCCGGCCTCAAAGCGATTGACGCTCTTGTCCCGGTTGGCCGCGGCCAGCGCGAACTGATCATTGGCGACCGTCAAACCGGTAAGACGGCTGTCGCGATCGACACCTTCATCAACCAAAAAGGCATCAACGCCGGCGACGACGACAAGAAGAAACTCTTCTGCGTCTATGTTGCCGTTGGTCAGAAACGCTCGACCGTTGCTCAAATCGTGAAGCAGCTCGAAGAGAACGGCGCGATGGAATATTCCATCGTCATCGCCGCGACCGCATCTGAGCCTGCTCCGCTGCAATATCTCGCGCCTTACACCGGCTGCGCGATGGGCGAGTACTTCCGCGACAACGGCATGCACGCCGTGATCGTGTATGATGACCTTTCCAAGCAAGCTGTGGCTTATCGTCAGATGTCGCTGCTGCTGCGCCGTCCTCCAGGCCGCGAAGCCTATCCTGGTGACGTTTTCTACCTTCACAGCCGCCTGCTAGAGCGCGCCGCGAAGATGAATGGCGACAATGGCGGCGGTTCGCTTACCGCTCTGCCAATCATTGAAACACAAGCGGGCGACGTGTCGGCCTATATTCCAACCAACGTCATTTCGATCACCGATGGTCAGATCTTCCTTGAAACCGACCTGTTCTATCAAGGCATCCGTCCTGCGATTAACGTGGGTCTCTCGGTTAGCCGTGTTGGCGGCGCCGCTCAGACCAAGGCGATGAAGAAGGTTTCTGGCTCGATGAAGCTAGACCTGGCGCAATACCGCGAAATGGCGGCCTTCGCTCAGTTCGGTTCAGACCTCGATGCCTCGACGCAAAAGCTGCTTAACCGCGGTGCACGCCTGACCGAGCTGCTCAAGCAAGCTCAGTTCTCGCCAATGCCGTTCGAAGAGCAAACCGTGTCGATCTTCGCTGGCACCAACGGCTATATTGATGATGTGCCGGTTGAGCGCGTGAACGATTACGAAGAGCAATTGCTTGCCTTCATCCGCTCTGAGCATGCCGACATCCTCAGCGAAATCCGCGAAAGCAAGAAGTTCGAAGGCGATGTGAAGGACAAGACCGTCGCAGCGCTCGAAGCCTTCGCCAAGCAGTTCGCGTAAGGGATAAGCCCAGGGGATAGCCAATGGCTTCACTTAAGGAACTCAAGGATCGGATCGGGTCGGTTAAATCGACTCAGAAGATCACCAAGGCCAAGCAGATGGTCGCAGCGGCGAAATTGCGCCGTGCGCAGGCCGCTGCTGAAGCTGCGCGCCCGTATGCAGAGCGGCTCTCTGCCGTTATGGCCTCGCTCGCCAGCAAGGTGAGCGGCGACGGTGCACCGCGCCTGCTCGCTGGCAATGGCAAGAACCAGCGTCATATGCTGGTGCTAGTCAACACGGATAAGGGCCTGTGCGGTGGTTTGAACTCAAACCTGGTCAAAGAGGCAAAGATTCAGGCGAAGAAGCTGTTAGCTGAAGGCAAAGACGTCTCCTTCTACCTCGTCGGCAAAAAAGGCCGCGCGCCGATCAAGCGCGAATATCCCGATGGCATTGCCAAGCATTTCGATACCTCAAACGTCCGCACTCCGGGCTTTGAAGAAGCAGACGCGATTGCAGCTGAGCTAGTCGAGATGTTCGATACCGACGCATTTGACGTGGCTCACCTGATCCGCCCGGATTTCCAATCGGCACTGGTGCAAAACCCAACCACCACTCAGCTTATCCCGGTCCCCTCGCCTGAGGTCACTGAGGACAGCGATGCTGTGGTCGAGTATGAGCCAGGCGAAGAGGAAATCCTTGAAGAGCTGCTGCCGCGCTACGTGAAGACGCAAATCTTCGGCGCGCTGTTAGAGCGTGAGGCGTCAGAACAAGGCGCCTCGATGACCGCCATGGACAATGCGACCCGTAATGCCGGCGACCTCATCAACTCACTGACAATTCAATACAACCGCAGCCGCCAGGCCGCGATTACCACCGAACTTATCGAAATTATTGCTGGCGCAGAAGCGCTGTAAGAATCACAGGCTAAGGAAACACCATGGCTACCGCACCCGTCCTCAACCAGACCACCAATGGCACCATTGCCCAGGTCATCGGCGCTGTCGTTGACGTACAGTTCGAAGGTGAACTGCCCGCGATTTTGTCCGCACTAGAGACCAAGAACGGCGACAACACGCTCGTTCTGGAAGTTGCTCAGCACCTAGGCGAGAACACCGTTCGCACCATTGCGATGGATGCGACCGAAGGCCTCACTCGCGGCAGCGAAGTAATCTCAACTGGCAAGCAAATCTCTGTGCCGGTTGGCCCGAAAACGCTTGGCCGCATTATGAATGTGGTTGGTGAAGCGATTGACGAACGCGGCCCAATCGGCGCGGACATGACCGCTCCGATCCACGCTGAGGCCCCTGCCTTCATCGACCAGTCGACAGAAGCAGCGATCCTTGTGACGGGTATTAAGGTTATCGACCTTCTCGCACCATACGCAAAGGGCGGTAAGATCGGCCTGTTCGGCGGTGCCGGTGTTGGTAAGACGGTTCTTATTCAAGAGCTGATCAACAACATCGCAAAGGGTCACGGCGGCGTATCCGTATTCGCCGGTGTCGGCGAGCGTACACGCGAAGGTAACGATCTCTACCACGAATTCCTCGACGCAGGCGTCATCGCCAAAAACGACGCTGGCGAAGCGATCAGCGAAGGCTCAAAAGTGGCCCTCGTGTTCGGCCAGATGAACGAGCCTCCTGGCGCCCGTGCCCGCGTTGCCCTGTCCGGCCTGACCATGGCGGAATATTTCCGCGATGAAGAAGGGCAAGACGTTCTGTTCTTCGTCGATAACATCTTCCGCTTTACCCAGGCTGGCTCGGAAGTATCCGCTCTGCTCGGCCGTATTCCTTCGGCGGTGGGCTATCAGCCAACCCTGTCGACCGACATGGGTAACCTGCAAGAGCGCATCACTTCGACCACCAAGGGTTCGATCACGTCGGTTCAGGCAATTTACGTGCCTGCCGATGACCTTACCGACCCTGCGCCAGCAACCTCGTTTGCTCACCTTGACGCAACGACCACGCTGAACCGCGCAATCTCTGAGCTGGGCATCTACCCGGCGGTTGACCCGCTTGATTCCACCAGCCGCGTTCTCGAACCGCGCGTTGTTGGCCAAGAGCACTATGAGACCGCTCGTAAGGTCCAAGAGACCCTGCAGAAGTACAAGTCGCTGCAAGACATCATCGCCATTCTCGGCATGGACGAGCTTTCTGAAGAAGATAAGCTGACCGTTGCCCGCGCGCGTAAGATCCAGAAGTTCCTCTCGCAACCGTTCCACGTTGCTGAGGTCTTCACCGGTATCCCAGGCTGCTTCGTACAGCTGGAAGATACCGTTGCGTCGTTCAAAGCAGTTGTCGAAGGCGAGTACGATCACCTTCCAGAGCAAGCCTTCTACATGGTTGGCGGCATCGAAGACGTGGTCAAGAAAGCCGCTGAAATGGCTGAGGACGCCTAAGGGCGCTTAAAGGTAAGTCTGATGGCTCTCCACTTTGAACTCGTAACCCCTGCCCGTCAGGTCCGTAGCGAAGACGTCCATATGGTCGTCGTGCCCGGTGCCGAGGGCGAATTCGGCGTCCTGGAGGGCCATGCGCCCTTCATGTCGACTATTCGCGATGGCGCGGTGCAGATCTACAAGACCGAAGGCGCAGAGCCAGAGACCATTGAAGTTAAAGGCGGTTTTGCCGAAGTTGGCGATACTGGTTTGACTGTGCTGGCGGAGCACGTCGAGGCCTAAGTGCGAACCGCACATAAATTGAATTTTGAAAGGGGCGGCTTTAACGGGTCGCCCTTTTTCTTTCCGATTAAGCCGCTTGGCCCATCAACACGCTGGCGCATTGCGGCATAGGCATGGCGCGCTCTTCCAACTCATCGAGGGTTTCTGCAATGCCTGCACCCGGCATTTCTTGCGCGATAAAGTCGATCAGCGAGCGCTGAACGCGCTGCTCAAATTTCAGGCTGACATGCTTGCCGTAAACGCTGCGGACGCGCAGCGGCAAGCTGAGGAATCCAGCAACCAGCAAATACATCTTTTGGTTTGCTTTCAGGTTGAGGCTGTCATCCATCACAATCTCAGCATCGGTTTGCGTGAGCCAGACAATCATTGCAGATTCTGATTTGCCGTTGATCATTAGAGTAAGGCTTCTTGCCTTTGCTAGTTCGTGATTGCCTGCCGTATGCATCGTGTGATCCTTGGTGTTTAGAAGTTCGCGTCTGCACACGGTTAGACGGCAAAAAAGTTAACGCGGATTAACTCTGGTCTGTAAAATGATGTAAATCTCTTCGGCCATCGGGCGAGCATGAAGCGCGGCGATTTGGCGATCTTTTCGCTTCCCATATGCGCTGCAAATTGCCACTCTCTGCGCTGATACTCTGACGCGAATTCTCATTGGAGAGGACATTTGAAATTTGTTTCCAAATACGCAATTTCGGCAGCGCTTGCCGGAGTGCTTGCGATGACCACCGCAACACCGGCCGCAGCCGACGAACAAGCCGCTGACGCTGAACCTGCCGCCGACGGCGTGCCCGGCCCAGAGCAGGATCCCTACATCTGGCTGGAGGAAGCACGCAGCGAGGAAGCCCTCGCCTGGGTTGAAAACGAAAATGCACTGACGCTTGCCGCGATGGAAGCTGATCCCCGCTTTGAAGCATTAAAAGCCGAAGCACTCGCCATTTTCGACAGCGAAGATCGCATTCCCTATGTGAGCTTCCGCCCGGATGGCCTCTACAATTTCTGGCAGGATAAGGAGAACCCGAAGGGTCTCCTGCGTCGTACAAGCCTGGAAAGCTACCAGAGCGATGAACCGGAATGGGAAACCATTCTGGACGTGGATGCGCTCGCCGCTGCTGAAGGTAAGGAATGGGTCTATCAGGGCTCAACCTGTCTGCCCCCTGCCCTTAATAAATGTATGATTGCGCTGTCAGATGGCGGTGAAGATGCCACCATCATGCGGGAGTTCGACACCTCTACCAAGAGCTTTGTCGAAGGCGGCTTTGAGCTCAGTGAGAAAAGCCAGGGCGGCATTCAATGGCGCGATGAAGACACCCTGCTTGTCGGCCGGGACTTTGGCGGCGACACTCTTACAGAGAGCGAATACCCCTTCACCTCGCGGCTGTGGAAGCGTGGCACAGCTTTGGCCGACGCACGCGAAGTGTTCCGCGGCGAAAAGTCCGACGTGTGGGCCGGCGCCAACTTGCTGCGCGACAATACGGGCACTGTCCATGCGATGACGGCATTTCGGGGCGTCAGCTTTCACGAAAGTGAGTATTTCGTTTCCAAGGACGACCAATGGGTACAGCTTGATATCCCTAAGAAGGCGTCTCCTTACGGGATTGTCGATGGGCACCTGCTCTATTCAACTGATGTTGATTGGGAGGTGGACGGCCAGACCTTCCCTGCGGACAGCCTGATCGCGGTCGATCTAGAAGAATGGAAAGCCGATCCGAACGGCGCGGCCAAAACTCTGGTTTGGGCACCAGCGGAGCGCCAGACGAAGCGCGGCGGAGCCATCACGGGCAATGCGTTGTTCGTGACGATGCTCGACAATGTCGTTGGCAAGGTTTTGCAGTTCAACTTCAAAGATGGCGAATGGGTCAGCGAGCAGGTCAATCTGCCGGACAATGCGACACTCGGCATTGCGGCATCTTCATCAGAAACCGACCAGATCATGTTCACCGTCACGGATTTCCTTAATCCAACGACTTTGTACTATTCCGATGGCGGCGCTCCAGAAGTGCTTAAGACCTCACCCAGCCGGTTCGACAAGACCGGTATGGAGGTTGAGCAACATCAGGCCACTAGCGCCGATGGAACGAAAATCCCTTACTTCATCGTCAAACCCAAAGGTATGGCGATGGACGGCAACACCCCGGTCTTAATGAGCGGTTATGGCGGTTTCCAAATCCCGCGCCTGCCCGGGTATATGGGCACCACTGGCAAGCTGTGGCTGGAGAAAGGCGGCGCTTATGTGCTGGCCAACCTACGCGGCGGCGGCGAATTTGGCCCAGGCTGGCACCAAACGGCCATCCGCGAGAACAAGCAGCGCACCTGGGACGATTTCATCGCCGTGGGTGAGGATCTGGTCGGGCGCGGCTTCACCTCGCCTCAGCATCTCGGCATCCAAGGCGGATCCCAAGGCGGCTTGCTGGTCGGCACGGCCTTCACTCAGCGGCCCGACCTGTTCGGCGCGGCAATCGTTGCGATCCCGTTGTTCGATATGCTGCGTTACCATGTGATCGGGCGCGGCGCCTCGTGGATTGGTGAATATGGCGATCCGCGCATTCCGGAGCAGCGCGCATGGATAGAAGGCTACTCTCCTTATCAAAAGATCGTCGAGGGTGTGGATTACCCTGCCCCGTTCCTGTGGGCTTCAACCGCGGATGATCGCACGCATCCGGCCCACGCCCGCAAAGGCGCAGCCAAACTGAAAGCGCTGGGTCAGCCCTATTATTACTTTGAGGATATGACCGGCGGGCACTCTGGCGGGGTTGATAACGAACAACGCGCCAAGCTTCAGGCGTTGCAATATGTCTATCTGATGAAGCGCCTTATGGATGAGCGCGAGAGATAGGTCGAAGCCGCCTCTGAGGGCTGAATTTCAGCATCTCAGCGAGTCTCAATCGAAGGGCGATCGGTGCATAAAACGCATCGGTCGCCCTTTGTGCATCAAGCTGTGTAAGCGCATCCGACACTTTCTCAACGGTTCGTCGCGCGGGCAGCACCTATAAGGTGGTTAGGTCAAAATTAACCATGTTTGAAAAGACGGAATTAAGTCTCTGAGGCTCAATTTTCTATCACCGGGGGCGGTAATAGGAGATTATCTAATGGCTTATCCGCGCGACATATCCATCGCTGAGGCAATCAAGCGTGCAGGCTTGCCCCACTCACACCGGGTACACTGGTCAAAGGCTCGTAAGGCAGACGTCGTCCGCGCCGTACGCGAGGAAGTGATCAGCTTTGATGAGGCCCGCGAGCGCTATTTGCTCAGCCGTGCAGAATTTGAGCAATGGGAACGCGAGACAGGCGGAAACGTCTATCGCATCCGCTCTCTCGAAGAGGCGTAAGCCTCACAATACTGGTCTAGTCTTCGACCTGGTACCGAATGTTGCGGCGGAGTCCCCTTACTCCGCCGCGACTTCGACCAATCTAGTATCGGCAAGCCAGGTGAGCATGAAACTCAGAGGACTTGTTTACCCTCAATCACGCCTTCTTCTTCGCCGCCTTCTTCTTTTTCATCGTATCGTGGAAACGATCGGCCCAGCCTGGCTTCACGAATTGCTCGGCCCGCACCATACGCAGCTCTCCGTCGGCAACATCGCGGCTAACCGCGCTACCTGCCGCAACAATCGCGTCGGCGCCAATAGTAACTGGCGCGATCAAGGCGCTGTTTGAGCCAATAAAGGCGCGCTCGCCAATCACGGTTTGATATTTGAAATAGCCATCGTAATTGCAGGTGATGGTGCCCGCACCGATATTCGCGCCAGCGCCGACGGTCGCATCGCCAAGATAGGTTAGGTGACTTGCCTTTGCGCCAGGCCCAAGCCTCGCCTTTTTCATCTCGACAAAGTTGCCAACGAAGGCACCCTCTTCCAGCACCGCACCGGGCCGGAGCCGAGCAAACGGACCGACCTGTGCGCTGCCCCCCACAGACGCGCCTTCAAGGTGACTAAACGCCTTGATATGCACGCCATCAGCGACAGTGACGCCGGGGCCAAAAACCACATTGGGTTCAATCGTGACATCACGGCCGATCTTCGTATCGTAGCTGAAGAACACAGTCTCAGGCGCGCGGAGGCTGGCGCCGTCCACCATCGCCTGTTCGCGGCGCGCGGCTTGCCAGCGCGCTTCTGCCTGGGCGAGCTCACTGCGCGAATTGATGCCTGCAACTTCATCAGGATCATCGGTGCTGACCACCGCACACACGCGGCCATCTGCAATTGCAATATTGACGATGTCGGGCAGGTAGTATTCGCCCTGAGCATTGTCGTTATCGACCCGGTTCAGCAAAGCAAACATATCCTTGGCGCTCGCTGCCATCAGGCCCGAATTACACATGCGGCAAGCGCGTTCTGATGCGCTTGCATCTTTGAATTCGACCATCTTGCTAATTGCGCCGTCATTACCGGCAATCACGCGGCCATATTGCAACGCATCCTCCGGCTCAAAGCCCAGCACCACAACCGCTGGCGCGTCATCTTGATGCAATCGCTCCAGCATAGCCTGCATGGTTTGTGCACGCACGAATGGGACATCGCCGTAAAGCACTAGCGCATCGCCATCGAAGCCCTCTAGCGGGACCTGCGCCTGCTGCACCGCATGGCCCGTGCCATGCTGCGGTTCTTGCAAAGCGGTGTCCGCACGGCCAGCGACAGCCGCCTCGATTTGCTCCTTACCGGCGCCAACCACGACAACACGCCGCGCCGGGCTAAGCTCATCAACCGCGGCCATCAGATGGTCCAGCATGGGCCGCCCTGCAATCGGGTGAAGCACTTTGTGAAGGTCGGATTTCATCCGGGTTCCCTTGCCCGCGGCAAGGATGATGGCAGCAAAATCAGTCATGCAGCCTGCCTTATAAGTCTGCTTGCATGAAGTGAAGCCGTGCACGCGCAAAACCTTGCGATTTCACGTCTGTTGGGCCAACCGCATCGGCATGACAGATTTCCCCTTTGATGCCGTAGGCTTCGACCTTGATGGCACCCTGCTAGACACGTTTCGCGATTTGGGCACAGCGGTGAACCATGCGCTGGAACTGGGCGGTTTTGATCCGGTCCCGGTGGACAGTTCAAAAGACCTGATCGGAGGCGGCGCAAAGATCATGTTGGCGCGCGCGATAGACGCCCAGGGCGGATTGCCGAAAGAAGAGTTTCGCAAGCTCTACAAGGCCATGTTGCGCTATTACTCGCAAAATAGCGCTGTGTACTCCAGGCCCTACCCCGGCGTACTCGAAGCGCTGGACGAACTGGCCGCGCGCGGTGTCAAAATGGCGGTCGTCACCAGCAAGTTTGAAGAGTTTGCGACCAATATTCTGGATACGTTGAGCCTGACCGAGCGCTTCGTCACAATTATCGGCGGCGACAGCATGGGCAAAGGGCCCGACGGCACATTCCTGTCCAAGCCTCATCCAGAGCCCGTTCTGGCTGCGAAAACAGCATGCAATTCGTCTGCCTTCGCCTTTGTCGGAGACAGCTCTTACGATGTGGCAGCAGCCAAAGCCGCTGGCGTGCCAGTGATAGTCGCGGCCTATGGCTATTGCGACAAACCGCCGCACGAATTGGGCGGAAATGCTGTCATTGATTCTGTTCGATGGCCTGATTTCTGCCTTGGAATCGCTCTAAGGCCTTAGCCTGCCCTTACGGCACGCGATATCCCAGCCCAGCGGTGTTGCATCGCAGCAAAGAAACTGCCACGCAGCGCCCACACAAACTTTACGCGCGCGTAAACCGCGCCACACCACTCGCAGGAGATACAAGCCATGACCATCGATTTCAAAGACAAGGTAGCCATCGTAACCGGCGCAGGCGGAGGCCTGGGCAAGGCATACGCGCTTGAGCTGGCAAAGCGCGGCGCGAAGGTTGTCGTCAATGACCTCGGCGGTTCACGCGATGGCACCGGCACGTCAGACGCGGCTGCTGAAGTGGTTGCTGAAATCGAAGCGGCTGGCGGCGAAGCGATGGCCAATGGCGGCTCGGTGACTGAATATGACCAAATGGAAAAGATGGTTGCCGACGCCAAGCAAAAATGGGGTGGCGTTCACGTTCTCATCAACAATGCTGGCGTCCTGCGCGACAAGACCTTTGCCAAGATGACCCCGGATGACTTTGAGTTCGTTTTGAAAGTTCACCTGACCGGCTCTGCTTTTGTCACCAAAGCATGCTGGGAAACCTTCCGCGAGCAGGCCTATGGCCGGGTTCTCATGACCGCCAGCTCCACTGGCCTGTTCGGCAATTTCGGCCAAGCAAACTACGGCGCGGCAAAGTTGGGCCTCGCCGGCCTTACCAAAACGCTGCAACTCGAAGGCGCGAAGTACAACATTCGCTGCAACTCGCTGTCACCAGTGGCTGGCACTCGCATGACCGAAGACCTCTTCCCAGAAGAAGCCTTTAAGCTGTTCGCGCCTGAAAGCGTTGTTCCAGCGGCTCTGTTCCTGGTCAGCGAAGACGCACCGACTAATGCAATCGTTGGCGCCGGTGCTGGCGGTTTCCACTCTGCCTGGACCGTAATGAACGACGCGGTATGGCTCACCGACGAAGAGCGCACCGTTGAAGGCTTTGCCGCGCGCTGGGACGACATCAGCGATTTCTCAAACCTGGTTGCTCCGCAGTCTGGCAATGAGCAGTCGGGCGCAATCCTGAAAGCCATGCAAAAAGTAACTGGCACTGGCCCAAGCAGCGCTCGCAGCTAAATTTCTGAAGTACTACAGCGTTTAAATCTCACAACTGGATAGCCCTCGCGTAGAAATGCGTGAGGGCTATCTGCGTTTAATTACCGAAAAAGTTGTCATTCCAGCTAGGGTTTCAATGACTAATCGCCTCTGAGAACTTCCCCTAAAGAGGTCTATAACTGCCAGCCCCCACTTGTTAACCCGGCAGAGTTCACACAAGTTGTCGGCGTACAAACGGGGGAATTATGGAAATTTCTGACGGAATAAGAGTCCTCATCGCACGCAAACAACGAGCGATCATTGCGCTCTATATCTTTCTTATTGCGATGGCGATCTATCTACTTGGAGAGGTACTTGAACTTGCCGGCGTAATCGACATGAACGCGATTGAGCTGTCCACTCTAACTGCTGTTTTCGCAGTTTTTTACGTCGCGCAGCTACCCGTTCTTATTGGTTGTATTGTCGTAGTGGCGATGTGGATTCATCGTGCACACACCAACTTAATCGATGCTGGCCATAGTGATTTGGAGTTTTCACCCGGCTGGGCCGTCGGATGGTATTTCATCCCAATCGCCAACTTGTTTAAGCCGTTTCAGGCAATGAAAGAGCTATGGAATACTAGCTTTGGCCTAAGCAACGATTTCGGCGGTGAGGCGCCCTTTGACATTAAGGCCTGGTGGGGCTGTTGGATTCTAGGAAATATCATCGGTTGGCAAAGTACGAGATTGTCATTGAACGACGATGCGGGAGCCTATCAGATCAGCTTAATAATGGGGGTAGTTAGCAGCATTCTATCAATCGCAGCAGCCTATTACCTCATCGGAATGATCCGCGAGATCACCAACGTTCAAGAACAAGAAATCGGAGTGCAAGACGTCTTTGCATGAAGGCTGGTATTAATCGTCGACCGCTTTCACAAGTCGCCGCTCAACCGGAGCAAGGACATTTGCCAGGTCGTGCCCACGTTTAAGCGCTTGGCCATGCTCACCAAAGAGCGTCCACATACCCTGCTTCTGGCGCAGACTTGGGCGCTTCTCGATCCGCGCCTGCGGTCGCTCAGCTGCACGGCGGAAAGCTGAGAACATCGCCGCACTTTTGTCAAAATCCATCGCGTAATCGCGCCATTCACCGGCGGCCACCATGCGGCCGTAGAGATCCAGGATGCGCTGTAATTCTTCGCGCTTAAAGCCGACTTGGCCCTGCGTGCGGCCTAGAAAGGCAACAACAGAACCACCCGGTGCGGTGCTTGCGCTCATGCGCGATCAGTTCCGCTACGCTTGGCGGCCGGCACTTGCTCATGCGCGTCTTGATCTTGCAACGGCACACCGGACTTCAATGCATTCATCTCTGCCCGCAAAGCCGCGATTTCACCTTCGAGCTTCTCAACACAATCCACGCGGTTGCCCTCTGCATCCTCGCAATTGGGAGTGCCGTAGGGGGTGAATTCTTTGATCCATTCTTCCGCTGGTACAAGCGTGGATCGCGCCTTTAGACCGACCATAGTCGCCCCTTCTGGAACATCATCGGTCACGACTGCGTTTGCGCCTACACGGGCGCGCTTACCCACGGTGATAGGGCCAATAATCTGTGCCCCGGAACCGATGATCACATTGTCACACAAGGTTGGATGGCGTTTACCGCCCTCGCCATTTGTCGGGTTTGTGCCACCCAAGGTGACACATTGATAAATTGTCACATTGTCACCGATTTCAGCCGTTTCGCCGATCACCGTGAAGCCATGATCAATGAAGAAATTCTTCCCGATTTTCGCACCAGGATGGATATCAATAGCCGTGAGAAACCGGGAAATATGGTTCACAAGCCGTGCGATAAAATACAGTTTCGCGTCGAATAACCAGCTCGCAATTCGATGAAAGAACAACGCAGAAACCCCTGGATACAATAGGATTTCCCAACGCGATCGTGGGGCAGGATCGCGCGCATGGATCGAGTCCAAATAGGATTTTAGCCGATCAAACATGATTTACTCCTTCGGCCAAACGCGCGGATTTTGCAAATTTCATCACAGCAGCCGTTGCTGGTCTGGACCGTGCGTTGCCTCCAGCGCGTCACGCCAAACTGACATGGTGGCCGGGACCTGACGTTCAAGGCTGATCCGATCAATTGCGACGACAAGTCGCTCAATCGCTACATAGCTGCGGACCGCGCGCGGGATCAGATAATCCGCCGCTCCATCGGCCAGTGACAGGCTGCGCTGCTCGGCAATCGCATGGATCAGTTCCGCCGCCATTTCATCGTCCGGTTCACCAATTTCAAGCTGAAGCGAGCCTCCTACCCGCGAATGCAAATCGGGCAGCGTTATTTGCCACGGCTGCGCATTGGCGATCAGCAACAGCGGAACTCCGCTTTCCTGCGCTGCGTTCCAGCGATGAAACAGCTCCGTCTCGTCTTCACCATCTGCCCCATCGACCACATTTATGCCCTGCGTCGATGCCCAGCGCCCGATCAGGCTCTTGCCGGAACGTGCAGGGCCTGTGAGCACTGCTGTTCGGAACGGCCAACCGGACGGGTCAGATAAGGCCTCCACCACGCCCACATTGGCATTGCCAACGATAATCCGTGCGGGATCGCCCTGACTGCGTGTCTCTAGCGGAAGTGCGATTTGTGACATCTTGGAAACGAGCTTTGCCGCCTTTAGCGGCTGATGGCGAGTGCGTTTGCGCCCTGACGCACATTAAAGCCGCGTGCTCGCAGTGCGGCTGCAAGCTGGCTCAAATCACCGCCAAAGCTGACGCTCATAACCGAAGTTCCGCCAATCGCTGTGCTGGTAACGGCCGTGCCGCGCACGCCGCCGGTCCCGCGAACGGCCCCGATTGCCGCATCAAAGCTGGCCGCATCCGGCGTAGCAAATTGGACGACGAAACTGTTCACAACGACGGCCTCTGGCGTCGGGGTGTCAGTCGGCGTTGCTCCCTCTAACCCAGGATCGGCAGCCTGAGCTGCTGCTGCCGCTTCGCGGGCGCGAATAGCGCGCCCGATCTCAATCAGGCGCTGCAGCGCAGGATCCACCTGACCTGAACCGCCAAGACGCAGGGTGGGATCTGGACGCAATTTCCCATCAACCAGAGCCTGCTCAAAAATATCATCGAAGCGCTCTACCGCTTGGCTCAGCATAGCGGGCAATTCTCTCGAGTTTTCCGCCGTCAGCGAAAATCCGTCGAGATAAGTGCTATCCGGGCCGTAACGCGCGGTGAATGTGCCCTCGATTGGTCCGCCGGGATATTGATGCTCCAGCTTCGCCACCGGCACCAGGACATCAGCGGCAGTGTATTGATCGAGCACAGCCCGCCACCAGGCACGGCTCCGGCGGCTGACCTGCCCATAATTGAGCAGCAGCGAATCGCCCCCGGCGCCGCTGGGCCGGACATAGTCGATCCGGCTGGTCCCCGGATTGTATTCCGCCCACGCTCTTTGCCATGGGTTGCGCACTTCAAATACGGTGTACGCTCCGCCCGATACCGAGACCGGCATAACCAGCATCGGGGCCGAGCTGCGCTTCTGTGCTTCGCCGCCCAGATAACGTCCAGCCCGCTGGCGATCAAAGATCACGCCAAGGGTCGCAATGTAGCGTTTCGGCCCAATCCGCTCTCGCTCAATCACAATTGCAGAGACCATTGCATTAAGCTGGCTATCCGAGACAGATGGCCCGTTGACCTTTTCCCAGGCCAGCCGCTGCGCCCGTTTCCATGCCTCTTGGCGCGCTTCTTCGCCCGTATCGCCTTTCACATCGACCTCAATGCCGCGCACATCAATGTCGCTTGATGAGGCCGTCGGCGCGATGCCGCGATTCCCTGACACCTGAGCCAAAGCGATTGCCAATCCGACACTCAGCAGCGCAAACACGCCAATCACTGCCAAAGCCCTTGAAAAGGCACGGTTCCAGCGGGTTGGCTGAGCGGTCGGCGTAGGGCCGTTCGAGGCAGAAAGCATTCTCATCGGGGAAAAGCTTGCGCCTTTTGCCGAAAGACGAGTGGAATTCCAAGCGCGAATGGCTAAACGATGACCATGAGTGGCAAGAACTCCCCATATACTTACGAGCAGGCTGGTGTTTCAATCGCTGGCGGCAATGCTCTGGTCAAAGCAATCGGCCCTTTGGCTAAGTCGACCGCGCGCCCTGGCGCCACCAGCGAGCTGGGCGGCTTTGGAGGGTTCTTCGACCCAAAGGCCGCTGGCTACGAAGACCCTTTATTGGTCGCAGCAAATGATGGTGTCGGCACCAAGCTGAAGCTGGCGATTGAGCATGACCGCCATGACACCATGGGGATTGATTTGGTCGCCATGTGCGTCAATGATTTGATCGTTCAGGGCGCGGAGCCTTTGTTCTTTCTTGACTATTTCGCGACTGGAAAGCTGGAAAACGGCATTGCAGAGCGCGTTGTCGCCGGCATTGCGGATGGCTGTAAGCAAGCAGGCTGCGCGCTGATCGGCGGCGAAACCGCCGAGATGCCGGGCATGTACGCACCGGGCGACTATGACCTTGCTGGATTTTGCGTTGGTGCGGTCGAACGCGGCGAGCAACTGACCGGCGAGAAAGTGGCGCCGGGCGATGTGCTGCTGGGTCTTGCCAGCTCTGGCGTTCACTCGAATGGCTATTCGCTGGTGCGCAAACTGGCCGAGGACTTTGAATGGAAGCTCGATCGGCCCGCCATTTTCGATCAGGAACGGCTGCTGATTGACGCTTTGATCGAGCCGACCCGCATTTATGTGGCGAGCCTGCTGCCGCTGGTTCGTGAAGGACTGATCAATGGTCTGGCGCATATTACCGGCGGCGGATTGCTGGAAAATATCCCGCGCATCCTGCCCGAGGGTGCCCATGCCATGGTTGATGCCGCAAATTGGCCTCAGCCCCGGCTGATGGCTTTCTTGCAAGCGCAAGGCCACATCGAGCCAGCCGAAATGGCCCGCACATTCAATTGCGGCGTGGGCATGGTTCTGTCGGTCGACCCTGACGATGTTGAGGAAGTAACCAAACGTCTCGAGACCTCAGGCGAGACCGTACTAAACATCGGCGAAATCGCTGGCGGCCCGCGCGGTTGCACCGTCATAGGCGCCGCGGGAGTATGGTCAGCGACCACAGATTGGGACGCGACGCATAGTGGCTGAAAAGGCCAAAATTGCGGTCTTCATTTCGGGCACCGGCACCAATATGGCCGCATTGCTCTATGCCAGCAGGCTCCCCGGTTCCGCGTTCGAAATTGTGCTGGTGGCGAGCAACAAAGCAAATGCCGAGGGGCTGAAGCTCGCCGAATTGGAGGACATCTCTACATTCCTCCATTCGCATAAAGGCCACAGCCGTGAGAGCCATGACCTTGCGATGGAAAAAGCGGTTCGCAAAGCCAATGCAGACTACATCGTGCTGGCTGGCTACATGCGGATACTGTCAGATGAATTTGTCACGCGCTGGCTGGGCAGGTTGATCAATATCCACCCGTCTCTCTTGCCCAAATATAAAGGGCTGGACACCCATGCCCGCGCAATTGATGCGGGAGATAGCCATGGCGGGGCAAGTGTGCATTTGGTCGTGCCAGAGCTCGATGCCGGTGAAGTGCTTGCACAGGTAGAGGTTCAGATCGCGCCGGATGACACACCTGACGCTTTGGCAGAGAGGGTGAAAATAGCAGAGCATCAGCTCTATCCCCGCGCAGTGAGTGATTACGTTTCGCGCGGCAATGATCCGGCCCATCTATTTGAACGCGTCCGCACGCTGGCTTTGGCTCTGCCCGAAACGCATGAGCGCGAGAGCCATGGGTCCCCAGGCTTTCGGGTCGGCAGCGAGAAAACCGGCAAATATTTCGCCTATTTCAGCGACCGCCACCACGGCAGCGAGCATATCGCATTGCTCGTCAAAACCAGCGGAATGGACGAGCTGATGGACCTCGTCGAAGCTCAGCCAGAGGCCTATTACAAGCCAGCGTTTTACGGTGCGAGCGGCTGGGTCGGCGTAATCCTGAACCGGGTCGATATCGACTGGGACAGCGTGTCTGAATGGCTCACGCGCAGCTGGCGCTCGGTTGCTCCGGCTCGCCTCACCAAGCTGCAAGATGCAGCGGACATGTTTTAATCCAGCCGCACTTATGCAGCCGCGCACATCCCCGCTTGATCGCACCCGATTGGTCGACCGGTCCAGCGCCTTTCTGGGCCATGCGTGGTCAAAGGGCTGGCTGCCAGAGCCCGCCACCAAAGCGGAGGAACTGTGGGCCATCGCTACCAAAAGGTTCGGCGACAATGCGGGCGCTTATGAGCGCGCAGGCCGCAGCGAGGAAGATGTCGCTGACTTCCGACTGAGACTTGAAAAACTGACAGCAAGCGTGGTTGCCGAGGCGGATCTCAACCCGCTCGGTCGGGCCATGGCGCATGGCCAATTGGTGCGTGTCATCAAACAGCGCCTGCAATTCGGCGCATTGTGGACGGCCAAGCCCGCACTCACAGAAACCGTGCTCGCACCGCCGATCATCATCATTGGCCACATGCGATCGGGCACGACCCGTGTGCACCGTCTGCTGGCCGCCGATCCAGCACACTCTTCAACCCGCTTTTGCGACAGCTGGCATCCAGTGCCCAGTAAACTGCATTCGCGCCGTTTTTGGGGCGGCCTTAACCTAACGATTGCGCGGCGGCTCAACCCGTGGATTGATGCGCTGCATCCAATGAGCTCTGGCCGGGTTGAAGAAGAGCTCGGCTGGCTGGCGTACGCGCTCAACCATTCCACCTATCAAACCCAGTGGCACATCCCGAGCTATAGCGCGTGGAGCGAAGCGCGTGATGCGGGATCGGTTTACCGCGAGTTTGCCCGTATCCTGCGCACTGATGCGGCGCATCGCAATGTCGCGGACCGCCCACGGGTTATGAAAGTCCCTCAGTTTTCCGAGGATTTGCCCGCATTGCTGGCGCAGTTCCCGGATGCCAGGCTGGTCGTAGCGCAGCGGGACAGCGAGGATGTACTGCGCAGTGCCGTGTCCATCGTCGCCAATCAAATGACCATTCAGTGCGACAATTGTGACCTCGGTTGGATCGAACAGGAATGGCAGCGCAAGCTCGATCTGCGCGATGCCCGCATGAAAGAAGTACTCGAAAACTGGGATGGCCCGATTGCGCACTTACAATTTACCGCCCTTGGTGATGATTGGGAGCGGGAGATTACACGGACCTATCAGGCGCTTGGCATTGAGCTGTCCGGAGAAGCTCTGATCGCGATGCAACGCGAAATGGCAGGCCATGAAAGCGCCCATCACACCGCTCACGCGGGCCAAATGGCTGCCTTTGATCAGGCACCAAAGGATTAGGCGCACAAAAAAGGCCGCCCCTCGCGGAGCAGCCCTCTTTGTTTAGCTGTTGCTAACCGAGAATTAGCCGACGATTTCGTCTGCGCCGAAGAAGAAGTCGATCTCGATCTTCGCATTCTCTTCGCTGTCCGAACCGTGGACGGTGTTTTCACCGATAGAAAGTGCGTGCTCCTTACGGATGGTGCCCGCATCGGCCTCTGCCGGGTTGGTTGCGCCCATGATGTCGCGGTTGCGCTTCACGGCGTCTTCGCCTTCGAGCACTTGTACAACAACAGGCTCGCTCATCATGAACTCAACGAGTTCGCCAAAGAACGGACGCTCTGAGTGAACAGCGTAAAAGCCTTCAGCCTGCTCGCGGCTCATGTGGATGCGCTTGGATGCGACAACGCGAAGGCCGGCGCCTTCGAGCATAGCAGTGACTGCACCGGTCAGATTGCGGCGAGTTGCGTCAGGCTTTATGATCGAAAAAGTGCGGGTAACCGCCATGATGAATATCCTTGATATAAAGGCGGCCAAATTTGGTCCGCCGAAAAGGGAGTGCGAAACGAAATTTCACAGTGTGATTTCTGGCGCGCGCCCTAGCCGCGCCGCCGCTGCGCTGCAACCCCGCACTTACTCGTCGAGACTACGCACTTTGGGGAAATGCGGTCAGTCGCCCGCCATGGCCGGGTCAAACCCAACCAATAGCTGAGCCATGGTGATTTCGGATTCGGGTGTAGCATTCAGCGTAATCGTGCGGCCTGTGCCATCTTTGCCGCCCAGTATTTGTGCACCGTCCGCGTCCATCTCAAACTCGATTGGAATGCCTGCCTCCTCAGCCTGCTTGCGATAGAAAGCCGCCACTTCCTCTGGGCTGTCTTTCGTCTCCATCACCAGCATGGAGCCATGGGTCTCCGCATCTTTGAAGCTGGTGTTGTTGATCACCGCCGCGCCCGGATAAACCGAAAATCCCGCTGGCAACTCGACCGGTACATTTTCGCCGGAACGAACCGTGGAGGAGCCGTTTTCCGTCTCGATCGTCATGCTGGCCTCGTCAGTCTCCGCATCAATCGCGTACTCGCCGGGGGCCTCAGCCTGATCGCCCGACGCGTCGGACCCACATGCTGAAAGCAGTACCGTGATTGCGACTAGGATGGCGGAACGGCGCATAACGATCTCCTTAAACCAGCGCGCACCATCTGCTGAGCTTGCGCTCAAAGCAAGCGCTCAGGCGACTTTGACCCATTTGCCATCATCCTGGCGGAAGAATGAACGCTCCAGACCCTCTGTCCCATCAAGCGAACGCCAAGTGGCTCTGGCGGCATCGAGGCTTGTTTCATCGAACAGCAGGAAAGCGCGCTCAAACCCGGCTGGATCACGCCATTGACCATCCGCAAATACGACATGGCTGGCGCTGTTCAGGGCCTCGCATTTGTCCGACAACAGGATTGGATGCTGCTCCGCGCCCTCGCCGGAGGCATCGCCATTGGCGAGGAAACTCTCCGGCCCAGCCTTCCACAGCCCACGCGAAATGTCCTGGCGGCGCTGAGTATAGCCAGCCACCACCAGCAGTCGCTGATCAGAGCCGAGCACCCGCCCTGCGATCAGCGCCACGACCTTTTCAACCGGGTCACGCGATAGCTGCCAAAAATCAACTTTCATGAGACTTGCCCTAAGCTAAACCACCCACGCCCTCCACCCTTCCACCCGGAATATTTTCGGATACAATCCGGGTGGAAGGGTGGAGGGCGCGGGAGGCTGAGCTACTTCACGTTGGAACGTTTACAGCGTTCCGAACAATAGAGCACATTATCCCAGTCGCGTTCCCACTTCTTACGCCAAGTGAATGGGAGGCCGCAGCTCGCGCGAATCTTGCTCGGCAGATCAGATTTTTTGCGCATTTTCGGGATAGGCCGCGCTCCTATCCCTCGAGGTTATCCGCCACGAACTGATCGATCAGGCGCGCTCCAAAGCCAGTTGCGCCCTTGTCCCAGCTATGCCCCGGCTTATCCGCCCAGACCATGCCCGCAATGTCGCAGTGCGCCCACGGCGTGCCCTTTTTGATAAAGCGGTGAAGGAATTGCGCCGCTGTGATTGAGCCGGCAGGACGGGGGCCAACGTTCTTGATGTCAGCTATCGGGCTGTCGATCAGCTTGTCATAGGCCGGGCCAATCGGCATGCGCCACAGCTTATCACCGCTGCTCTTGCCCGCTGCCAGCAGCTTGTCGGCTAGCGCATCGTCATTGGCGAACACGCCACCATGCTCGTGGCCAAGCGAGATGATCATCGCTCCGGTCAATGTCGCGAAATCGACGATTTGCGCCGGATTATACTCTTCCTGCGCCCAATGCAGCGCATCACACAGAACCAAACGCCCTTCCGCGTCAGTGTTGATCACCTCGACCGTCTGACCATTCATCGTGGTTACAACATCGCCAGGACGCTGTGCCTTTCCGTCGGGCATATTTTCAACCAGGCCGAGCACGCCGATCACATTGGCTTTCGCCTTGCGGCTGACCAAGGACAGCATGCCGCCAGCAACCGCGCCTGCGCCGCCCATATCCCATTTCATATCTTCCATGCCGCCCGGCGGCTTCAGCGAGATGCCGCCAGTGTCGAAGGTCACGCCTTTGCCGACAAAAACAGTCGGTTTTTCCCCTTCGGTGCCGCCGTTCCAGCGGATGGCGAGGATGCGCGATTCGCGTCCTGAACCCTGTCCGACGCCGAGCAACGCGCCCATGCCCAATTTCGTCATCTCGGCCTCGTCCAGCACGGTCAGCTCAGCGCCGGTGCCTGCAAAGGCCTCTTCACACAAAGCGACAAAGCTCTCTGGATAGACCACATTGGCGGGCTCTGCGACGAGCATGCGGGTGAATTCGGTGCCCTTGGCCAGTGCCTCTGCCGCAACCCAGGCGGCTTCGGTGCCATCCGGGGCATTGATCACGGAGACCTTTTTCAAGGTCGCTTTCTTCTCCTCCGCCAGCGTCGTGCGATATTTGTCGTGACGCCATGCGCGCAGACGCGTCGCTAGCAGAACGGCAGCGGCCTCTTCGCCTGACAAATCCGCATGACCAAGATCGAGCACCATTTCAGTTTCGCCCGAGGTGAGGTACTTCGCGATCAGCACAGCGCCAGCGCGCTCAACATGCATGCGGCGCGCATCGGCCGATGCTTCGCCTGCCCCAGACAGGGCAATGCGGCGCAGCACTCCGTCGTCCATTGCAAAGCCCTCAAAAACCTGGCCAGCCCGCCCAGCAAAACGAGCCGCCTTTGCACCATCGGCCAGCGCTGCATCAAGATCGCTCAGGGAATCGCCTTGATTAACAATGCGAGCAACCAAGCGAACATCGGATGGGGATTGGGCGTTGAATTCGATTTGCATAACAACTCCGGGTTGTGCCTCCGGTCGAAGCCGGAATTTGAGCCAATTTGGCCGCCAAGCGAAAGCTATGGTCGACAGGTGGCGGAATGGCGATTGCGATTAGGCGTGAGCGGTGCGATAGGCAAGCCATGTCGGGAGGTTTCAGGTACGGCGTACGCGCCGCGGCTTCAACACAGGTGTTATGCCGGATGCGTCCAGCAGCGATTGCGATGCTGCTGGCGGGGCCTTTGTCATTGTCTGCGCCTGTGCTTGGTCAGACGCCAAATCCGACGCAGGAAGAACTCGATCTGATAGAACGTCAGATGGAGCAAGAGCTGGTGGTGTACAATCCGCCGCAGACCACTTCTCTGCCTCAATCAATCCAGCCACTCACCGAAGCTGACCTCTCAGATTCTGCAGGCTACAAACAGCGGTGAACGCATAGACTTCGAAGCCGATGAGCTTGCCTATGACAACACCGCCGACGTGGTCACTGCTCGCGGAAACGTCGTCCTGCGCAGCGATGATCGCTCGGTCCGCGCTGACGAAGTGCGCTGGGACCGCAGTACCGGAACAATCCTCGCCAGCGGAAACGTTCGTTTGGTCGACGAAAGCGGCAACCAACTGTTCACTGAAAGCGTCGAGTTGACCGACACTTTTGAAGCAGGCGCGATGGAAGACCTGCTGCTGGCTTTGCGAGCGGGCGGACGTTTGGCCGCGCGGTCTGGCGAGCGCGGGGATGATGGCACGATCGTGCTGAGCGATGCGGCGTATACAGCCTGCGCGCTGGCCGATCAGGAAGACTGCGCCAACAATCCCAGCTGGCGCATCACCGCCGACCGGGTGACCTACGACCCTGAAGATACGAGGGTCCGCTTTCGCGGAGCCGTGCTTGAATTGTTTGGCGCGCGCATTCTCCCCTTGCCCGGTCTTGCGATCCGCACCGATGGCCAGCCGGTCTCCGGCTTCCTAGTGCCCGATGTGAGGATCTCGCAAAGCAACGGCCTGGAGCTGTCGACCGAATATTACTGGCGGATCGACGACAATAAAGACCTGACCCTTGGCGGGTTTGTCTACACCGACGTTGCGCCAATGGTATCGGCCGAATGGCGTCATCTGACCAGCAAAGGCGCCTATCAGATCACCGGCTATGCCACACATTCTCGCCGGATCGTCGACAATAACGGGACGCTGGCAAGCTCCAGCGATCCGCGCGGCCATCTGGATGCGAATGGCAAATTCCAATTCTCACCCGAATGGAGCCTTACCGGGTCAATCCGGCTAGCGAGCGACCGCACTTTCCTGCGTCGCTACGACCTCAGCCGCGATGACAGGCTACGCTCCACAATCAATCTGGAGCGCATCGACAACGATTCTTATCTCTCCATCGCCGGTTGGGCGACGCAGACATTGCGCATTGGTGCGGATCAAGGGCAAGTCCCGGTGGCTCTTCCAGCAATCGATTACCGCCGCCGGATTGCTGATCCCGTTGCCGGTGGCGAGCTGGAATTGCAGTTCAACTCGCTCAACCTATTGCGTAAGGATGGGCAGGACACGCAGCGCGCCTTTGCCGGTGCGCGGTGGGATTTGCGGCGTCTGACGAACTTTGGACAAGTGGTGACGCTAAGCGCACTCGCTCGCGGCGATGTCTATCACACTGATGGGACACTGCTTACCGCAACGGAGATTTATCGCGGCAATCCGGGTTGGACCGCGCGGGCAATCGCGATTGCAGCGGTGGATGTAGAATGGCCCTTTGTTGGCGAAGCCTTTGGCGGCACACAGGTTCTCAAACCACGCGTCCAAGTGGTCGCGAGCCCGCCGATCCGCAATCTAGCCGTTCCAAATGAAGATTCGCGTGCAATCGATTTGGAGGATTCCAACCTCTTCGCGCTCAACCGTTTCCCCGGCTATGACCGGGTCGAAGACGGCGTTCGTGTAACCTGGGGCGTCGACTGGGAGCTACAACGACCTGGCTGGCGGATCAAATCGACCATCGGTCAATCTTATCGCTTTGATGCTGCGCGCGAGATATTCCCAGACGGCACCGGCCTGTCAGAGCGTGTGTCTGACTTCGTCGGCCGCACCGAAGTGCGGTTCCGTGACTTTGTGAACTTCACCCACCGATACAGGCTCGACAAAGACAACTTGGCCATCCGCCGTAACGAAGTCGATATGACTATAGGCAGCCAGCGAACCTATGTTGAGCTCGGTTACCTCAGGCTTGATCGCGACATTCAAGACCTGGAAGATTTACAAGACCGCGAGGAAGCACGCGCGGCGGTACGCGTTGCAATTGACCGCAGGTGGTCGATCTTTGGCTCTGGTGTTTTCAACCTCACCAATGAAGACGAAGACCCGACTTTCTCACCTGACGGGTTTGAGCCGATCCGCACACGACTTGGCGTCGCTTATCAGGATGAACAGCTTGAGTTCGGGCTAACCTGGCGGCGCGATTTCATCACTGCCGGTGACGCAGCACGAGGCAATACGTTCCAACTGTTCTTCAGCTTGCGCAACCTCGGGTTTCGATAAGCCGTTGAGGAGTACGCCGAAGCCGTTGGCACAGCGAAAAAAAGCGGCTATTCGCGCAAAACGCAGGGGGAAACGCGGCTCTTGGCGCAAAATTACGCTCAGCGATGGTTAAGCCATGAGCTGGCATTGGGCGAGATAGAGGGTTGCGCGGCAAGACTTACCATGGCGTAAGCTGCGGAAACCAAAATACATTTAGATTAAAATCGGGATTTACACGTGACACGCAAATTTTGGTCAAAACTTATCGCTCCGGCGGCTTTGGCAGGTCTTGCAGCGGCTCCGGCGACACTGCTCGCACAGGCAGCTGCGCCAGCCAATCCGTTCGGCATCCCCGACAGCGTGACCATTTTTGGTAGCTCCAACCCAAATGTGCGCACTGCGACCGCGATCGTGAATGAATTTGTCATTACCGGCACAGACATTGATCAGCGCGTAGCCCTGGTTACGGCAGCCGCTGAAAACCAGGTTTCAGAAGAAGAATTGGCCCGGTTGCGCCGCCAAGTGCTGCGCAATTTAATTGATGAAACTCTGCAAATCCAGGAGGCGACGAAGCTTGAGCTGCCGGTCGATCCTGCTGAAGTGAACCAAACATACGCGCAATTGGCCGCGCAGAACTTTGGTCAAGACCCAAGCGCGATGGACACTTATCTGCGCAGCATCGGCTCTTCGCCCGCTTCTTTGAAGCGTCAAATCACGGGCGAATTGGCATGGCAGCGGGTGCTTAGCCGCAATGTCACTGCATTCATCAACGTCTCTGAAGAAGAAGCACGCGAAGTGCTGAAACGGCTGGAGGCGGATCGCGGAACGGACGAATATCGCCTCGGCGAGATTTATATGTCCGCCACCTCCGAAAACCGCGAAGCAGTGCGCCAGAACGCTCAGCAGATTGTCGAGCAATTGCAGCAAGGCGGCAGTTTTGTGGCCTATGCGCGTCAATATTCCGAAGCGACCACAGCCGTGGTTGGCGGCGACACCGGGTTCCTCCGGCTCGGCACACTGCCTGGTCCAATGGCTGAAGCCGCGCAGCAGATGCAACCCGGCCAATTGGTTGGACCGCTGGAAATTCCGGGCGGCTTCACGATTATGTATCTGATTGAGAAGCGTCAGGTGCTAACCGCCGATCCATTGGAAGCCCTGCTTAGCCTCAAGCAAATCTCCATCACTTTTGAGCCAGGCACGACCGAGGAACAGGCGGCGGGCCGGGTCGAACAATTCGGTACGTTTATCCAAGAGCTTCGCGGATGCGCGGATGCGGAATCAGCGCGCGACATCTTGGGCGCGTCGGTTGTGTCCAACGAACAAATTCCTGCTCGACAGCTACCTCAGCAATTGCAGAATATCGTTCTCAATCTGCAAGTTGGTCAGTCCACACCGCCATTCGGCTCAATCGCAGAGGGTGTGCGCGTTCTGATGCTGTGCGGCCGCGATGATCCGCAGATTGCAGGCAGCCCGACCGTTCAATCGGTAATGAACCAGATTGAGGAAGAGCGCATTAACAAGCGTGCTCAGCGTTACCTGCGGGATCTGCGCAACGACGCCTATATCGAATACAACTGAGCATAGCTTAGGTGGGTTCCGCTGCGCTTCCCCTCGCCGTTTCCTTAGGCGATCCGGCGGGGATCGGCCCAGAACTCATCGCGCATTGTTGGGCGCGCCGTGCGGAACGCGGCATAGCGCCATTCTTCGTCGTAGGGGGCTTTGACGTTTTGCGAGCGGCTGCCGAAGCGGTCGGCGCAGACTGCCCGGTCGTTACCATCGGGGATACCTCCGAAACCACGGAGGCGTTCTCAGATGGCCTACCCATTCTGGTCGGCGAGGATTGCGACTATCGCCCCGCCCAGCCCGACGAGGAAGGCGCAGCTCTTGCGATGCATTCTCTTGCCGAGGCCACACGAATGGCCCTGCTCGGCAAAGCCTCCGCCCTAGTCACAGCGCCTGTGGCAAAATCGCAATTGGCTAAAGTCGGGTTCGATTTTCCAGGACAAACTGAATTTCTCGCCGCCGTTTGCGGGTTGTCGCCCTATGATGCGGTGATGATGCTGGCCGGGCCGTCATTGCGCACCGTACCACTAACGGTGCACATCCCGCTGAGCGAAGTCTCCACTACGCTGTCGTCTGAGCTGATTCAGCATAAGGCGCAAATTGTCGCTGCCGCATTGGCGCGCGATTTTGGAATTGCCACACCGCGCTTGGCCGTGGCCGGTCTCAACCCGCACGCCAGCGAGGATGGCAAGTTTGGCGACGAGGAAGCCCGCATCATCACGCCCGCTATCGACGCACTATACGAAAGCGGCATCGACATCAGCGGCCCCCATCCGGCCGACGCTTTGTTCACTCCGCGCGCCCGCGAAGGCTATGATGCAGCCCTTTGCATGTATCACGATCAGGCTCTGATCCCGCTGAAGGCGCTGGAATTTGATGAGGGCGTGAACGTAACACTCGGCCTGCCGATCATTCGCACATCGCCCGATCATGGCACCGCGTTTGATATTGCAGGCAAAGGCATCGCCGATCCAGGCGCAATGATCGCGGCCATGCAAATGGCGGCGCGTTGCGCCGCGGTGCGTTCTGGCACTGTGGCGGCGCACAGCAACAATGCGTGATCTCCCACCTTTAAGAGAGGTGATCGCAACACACGGGCTCAGCGCATCCAAAAAGCTCGGCCAGAACTTCCTATTTGACGAACAATTGTTGGATCGGATCGCAGCCATTCCCGGTGATCTGGGCGGTCAAAACGTGCTGGAGATCGGGCCCGGACCTGGCGGGCTGACACGGGCTCTGCTGCGCGCGGGCGCGAAGGTGACGGCGATTGAGATGGATGATCGCTGTCTGCCTGCCCTCGCCGAACTAGCCGAAGCATTTCCGGACAAGCTCAGCGTCATCCACGGCGATGCGATGAAGCTTGATCACGATAAGATCATGGGTAGTGAACCGTATCATATCGCCTCCAACCTGCCCTATAATGTCGGCACCGCCTTGTTTGTGAACTGGCTGAGTGGCACGCAATGGCCCCCGCAATGGCGATCGCTCACTCTGATGTTTCAACAGGAGGTCGCTCAGCGGATTGTCGCGCCCTCTGGCGGCTCGGCGTTTGGTCGCTTGGCGGTGCTCGCGCAGTGGCGATCCTACGCGAAGCTCGCACTCAAGGTACACCGGAGCGCCTTTACCCCGCCGCCAAAAGTGATGAGCGCGATTGTTCATGTCACACCCAGCGATGCGCCTGAAGGTGTTACGCCCCGAGCGCTTGAACGCATCACTGAGGCCGCCTTTGGGCAGCGCCGAAAAATGCTGCGTCAGAGCCTCAAAGGCGTGCCAGGCGCGCTGGACGCGCTGGAACAAGTCGGTATTGAACCAACACGCCGCGCCGAAACGCTGAGCGTTGATGAGTTTGTGCGGAGCGCTCGTCAGCTTGACACGCTTCTTTAATGAAGCGCCTTTAGCACCCAGCTCAAACGCATTGTGGGAGCGGGTAATGTTTGGGTTCAGCAAGAAAAAACGTCTGATTGAAGGTCCAATAGATTTCACATCTGAGGTCGAGATTGATCGCAGTGTCGCTGACGTATTCCCTCTAATCGATATTGCCGATCCTCGCTTCTGCCATGCGCAGCGCGGTGCGAATATAGCCCCGGTTCAAGGTGAAGAAGGTCGCTACGATCTGACCATCGCAGAGATGGAAGGCGTTACGTTTCAATTCCGGGTTTTGGAAAACGTCCCCGGCGCTCTCCACAAACTGGAATGCATCATCGAACCCCAGATCAATGACCTGACCCATTCGATCGAACTGTATCGCATTGAAACAATCAGTGAGAGGGCATGCCGCGTTGAACTGACCACCACCGCGACCTTCGATGAAAGTCTTTCTGATGAAGAGGTCGCCGAAGAAATCGCGACCATGAGCGCGGCGGTCAACATGGACTTGCTAAAGCTCAAGGTGCTCGCCGAAGATGGCGTCGAAGCGGTCGAAGCGATGGATAATGACCCCTTTGATGGCATCGAAATCGACGGGATCGAATTTGACGAAATCGACCTTAGCGAATTTGAATAGGCGCATTTACGCGTTCTTTCGCTCCCTCGCCTTACAGCTCTGTTGAAACCTCAAAGGAGTGCCAAGCACTCCGGCTGTGCCGCAACACATTGGCATTGATCTTGCGCATCGCGCCGAGATGTTGGGCGGCATAAATTTGTCAGCATTGGGAAGGAACCGGGCGATCACGCTGGTTAATTTGACGTAACCAAGCTTGCCAACGCGTTAGAGGGATTTTGCGATCTATCACGCGGGGCAAGAGACCGTTACCGGACGAACCATCCGGACAGACAGGTAAGAAACGCCATGAGCTTTCTCGAAAAACGCCAGCAGGCGGCGCATAGTGACCAGCGCCGCTCGGGCCGCTTTGCCGTGGAAATTCCCGCGACGTTCCGCACCATCAGCGGAGAGCGCGACTGCCGTATGGCCAATATCTCCGACAATGGGGCGAAGCTGGAAACCGATAATCCGCCGGCGACCGGCGTGTCCGGCATGCTCCTACTCGGCTCTGACGAAATCTATTGCACGGTTATCTGGTCAAATGACAATGCCTGCGGGATCGAGTTTGAACGCAGCATTGGCGAGCACGCTCTTGTCCAGATCGCTGGCGAGCAGGTCAGAAATACCGGACCTGTCGCTCAGGCCTGCAACATCCAGATGGGCCGAAAGCGAGGCCGGTTGGTGACGAGCCATAGCTGACCGCGCTTTCGCCCACTGTTGTTAGCCCGCCTTCTTTGCCTGCCGCCATTGATGCAACAGCGGCTCGGTATATCCACTGGGCTGCTCCACACCTTTGAAGATCAACTCTTTCGCTGCAGAAAATGCTGCACCGTCTTCATTGCCGGTCAGCGGAACATAGGTTGGATCGCCAACATTCTGAGCATCAACCTTCGCCGCCATGCGGGTTAGACTGTCCATCACCTGATCCTGCGTCACCACACCGTGAAACAGCCAATTGGTGATATGCTGCGAAGAGATGCGCAAAGTCGCGCGGTCCTCCATCAGGCCGACATCATTGATGTCCGGCACTTTGGAGCACCCCACACCCGCATCGACCCAGCGTACAACATAGCCGAGCAGACCTTGCGCATTGTTATCTAGCTCATCGCGCAGCTCTTCATCAGACCAATTGGTGCCTTCCGCGAGGGGGATGCGGAGCAAGGTGTCGACCGAGGGTATCTCACCCAACCCTTGCTGTATCTCAAACACATCTTCCTGATGATAATGCAGCGCGTGGAGCGTCGCAGCGGTGGGAGAAGGAACCCAGGCAGTGTTTGCTCCAGCGCGCAAATGTCCGATCTTTTCCTCCATCATCTGACCCATCAAATCGGGTGCAGCCCACATGCCTTTGCCGATCTGAGCCTTGCCAGACAGTCCGCAGGCAAGGCCAATCGCAACATTGCGCGCCTCATAGGCCGTGAGCCAGTCAGAGCCCTTCATCGCACCTTTGCGCATCATCGGGCCGGCACGCATGCTGGTGTGAATTTCATCGCCTGTGCGATCTAGGAACCCGGTGTTGATAAACACGATCCGGTCACGCACCGCATGAATACAGCCGGCAAGGTTCGCGCTCGTGCGGCGTTCCTCGTCCATCACGCCAACCTTGATGGTATAACGCGGCAGGCCGAGCAAATCCTCCACCGCATTGAACAGATCATTGGTGAAAGCGCATTCTTCTGGCCCATGCATCTTGGGCTTCACGATATAGATCGAGCCGTATTTGGAATTGCCGTATTTTGCTTGGCCTTCGACATCGATTATGCTGATTGCGCTAGTGAAAACGGCATCCATGATGCCTTCTGGAATCTCGCCTCCATCCGCCAGGCGGATCGCCGGGTTGGTCATCAAGTGCCCGACATTCCGCACAAACATCAGACTGCGCCCGGACAGGCTCTGCGCATTGCCATCGCGATCGCTGTAATCCTTATCGTCAGACAGCTTGCGCGTCAGCGTTTTGCCGCCCTTCTCAAAGCTCTCCTGCAAATCGCCCCGGATCACGCCCAACCAATTGCGATAGGCAAGCAGCTTATCCTCCGCATCAACCGCCGCGACGGAATCTTCGCAATCGGCAATTGTCGTCAGAGCGGCTTCGACATTGATGTCCGCAATACCGGCTTTGTCAGTCTGGCCAACCGGAGAGCTAGCATCGAACACAACCTCGATATGCAGGCCGTTGTTTTGGAACAGCAGACCTTTTTCGGTCCTGCCCACATATTGGCTTTCATCTTGCAGCTTGCCGTCGTTCTCATCGGCCAGATCAGCCCAGCTTTGATCAACCAGCGGCAGCGCCTGATCCAGAAATGCACGGCCTCGCGCGATGACCGCATCTCCGCGGGCTCGGTCATAACCGCCTGGCTTGGCTGGCGGCGCGTCAAGCGTATCCGTGCCGTAGAACGCGTCATACAGGCTGCCCCAACGCGCATTGGCTGCATTCAGGAGGAAGCGTGCATTGAGAATCGGCACAACCAGCTGCGGTCCCGCCATGGTTGCGATTTCAGGATCGACGTTTTGCGTGCCGATTTTGAACGGACTGGGTTCCGGGACGAGGTAGTCAATCTCTTTGAGGAACGCTTTGTAAGCGTCCGGATCATGCGGCTGCCCCTTGCGGGCATCGTGCCACGCATCGATCTGGGATTGCAGCTCTTCTCGCTTGGCCAGCAATTGCTCATTGCGCGGTGCAAACTCCGCCAGTAAATCGGCAAAACCCCGCCAAAAGCCATCCGCATCCCGGCCCAGCGGGGTCAGCACTTCGCTTTCCAGGAATGTCGCCAGCCGTTCATCGACAGACAGTCCGGCACGGGTAATCAAATTGCTCATAAGTCCTCTAACACTCCAACGCGCGGCGCAGCGGCCGCGAACAGACGATATAGGTTCCTGGGGGAGGAGGACACCGCAGCCTATGGCCAAAGCCGATGCGGATTGCAACGGGTGAACGGCAGACTTCAAAACCACCGCTTGGATGATCGCGTTCGCGCCGCTAGAGCAGACATCAATGACAACGGAAATTCTTGAAAAATTTGATGCCGCTGCAATGCTCGCCCAAGTGCAAGACTGGTGCGCGATCAACACCGGCACCGGCAATATTGAAGGGCTTGCGCAGCAGGCTAGTAAGCTTGTCGGCGCCTTCTCAACTCTGCCAGGCGAAGTTGAACTGATAGATCCAGCGCCCGTCACCGCCATTGCTGCCGATGGCAGCGAGTTTGAAAAGCCCAACGGCCAGCATATGGTCCTGCGCGTTCGCCCTCAGGCCAATGCCCGCATCTTACTGACCGGGCACATGGATACGGTTTTTCCAAAAGAGCATTCGTTTCAAAGCCTGACATGGCTGGAAGACGATGTGCTCAATGGCCCTGGCGTCGCCGATATGAAGGGCGGAATTTCTGTCATTCTCCATGCGCTCATGGCGTTTGAAACTATGCCGGGTGCCTCCGCGCTCGGTTATGATGTGATGATCAATTCCGATGAGGAAACCGGATCTCTCGCAAGCTCCGCTTTAATTGCCGAGATGGCGCGGGGCAAACTTGCAGCTCTTACCTTCGAACCGGCAGCTTTGCCTGATGGAACACTGGCTCACGCACGCGGCGGCACAGGCAATTATTCCATAATCATCACCGGCAAATCAGCCCATGCTGGGCGCAATCCGCACGAGGGCCGCAATGCGATTGTTGCGGCAGCAGACTTGATCCTACGTCTAAAGGCAATGGAGCGTGAGGACATCACCGTGAACCCTGCAAAGCTGGAAGGCGGAGCGGCCAATAATGTCGTGCCGGATCACGCCGTTTTACGATTCAATATTCGCCCGAAGAGCACAGGAGCGATGGATAGCTTCGACAATGATCTCAAAACTTTGCTGCGCAGCATTGAGAGCGATCACGACGTATCCACACACAGGCATGGCGGCGTAACGCGGCCGCCCAAACCGGTTGATGAAAGCGCACAGAAACTGTTCGATCTGGTGCAGAAATGCGGCGCACAATTGGGTCAGAAAATCGCCTGGAAATCGACCGGCGGCGTGTGCGATGGCAACAACATTGCAGCATGCGGCGTGCCCGTGGTGGATACCATGGGCGTGCGCGGGGGCAGTATCCATTCACCGGATGAATTTCTCATCGTTTCGAGCCTGACAGAGCGCGCTGCTCTGTCCGCTCTTGTTCTTTCTCGTATTGCTGCTGGAGACATGCATTGACCTTTCGCATGCGCGCGTCGCGCACGTCCGATCTTGAGCATTTGTACGAAATGGCAAAGCTAACAGGCGGCGGGTTTACCAATCTTCCTGCTGACCGTGACGCACTGTCAGCAAAACTGGAAACCTCGGCCGCAGCATTTGCCAACACCGGCGACGAGTTGACCGCTGAAACCTTCGTCCTCGTGCTCGAAAACGTCACCACCGGCGCGGTGCGCGGCACATGCCAATTGATGACGCAGGTTGGACAGCAATGGCCGTTCTATTCCTACCGCCTCAACACGCTGACCCAATACAGTCAGGAATTGGACCGCACGGTTCGCGCTGAAATGCTAAGCCTCGTAACCGATCTGGAAGGATCGAGCGAAGTTGGCGGGTTGTTCCTACACCCGAATGAGCGCGCGGGCGGGCTTGGCTTACTGCTTGCACGCAGCCGCTATCTGTTCATCGCGATGCACCGCAAACGTTTCGCAGACCGAGTGCTGGCTGAACTGCGTGGTATCATTGATGAACGCGGCGGATCGCCGTTTTGGGACGGCGTGGCCGGACGTTTTTTTGGGATGGGATTTCAAGAGGCCGACTATTTCAACGCCATCAATGGCAATCAGTTTATCGCGGATTTGATGCCCAAACATCCCGTCTATGTCGCGATGCTAGACGAAGAGGCGAAGAAGGTGATTGGCCTGCCCCACCCAACTGGCCGTGCGGCCATGCGCATGCTGGAGAAGGAAGGTTTTGCCTATGAGGGCTATGTCGACATATTTGACGGCGGCCCCGGCATGCTCGCAAAAACGGACCAGGTAAAAAGCGTTTCAGGCTCCTCCCCGGCAACCCTCAGCGGGATTGACCAACCGGAAGGAGAAAAAGCGTTGATTGCCACCGGCACGCTTGGCGATTTCCGAGCTTGCTATGGCGCTCGTTCGGTCACTGAAGACGGCGCAATTGCGATCGATTCCGTGGCCGCCGACACGCTTGACGTGAGCACTGGCGACACTGTGTGGAGCGTCGCGCGATGAGCGGTCCAAACAGCAATCTGGTAGAGGTCAATTTCGACGGCATCGTTGGACCAAGCCACAATTACGCCGGTCTTTCCCTAGGTAACATTGCCAGCGCCAGCCACGGCGGTGATGTCTCCTATCCCCGCGCCGCGGCGCTGCAAGGTTTGGAGAAGATGCGCGGCAACTTCGCGCGATTTGGGCATCAAGGTTTTCTGCTCCCTCTACCCCGGCCGAACAACGCTCTCACCCAGCAGCTGGCGGTGGATAAAAACACTCCGCGCCAGCTTCTAGCTGCGGCATGGTCGGCCTCCAGCATGTGGACCGCCAACGCCGCCACCGTCAGCCCAGCGCCAGACACGAGAGATGGCAAATGCCATCTGACGCCCGCTAATCTCGTCACTATGCTGCACCGGGCACAGGAATGGCCCGACACCAAACGCATGCTCGACATCGCCTTTGGCAACAGCGCGCATTTCGCTGTGCATGACGCCGTCCCGCCAAGCTTTGGCGATGAAGGCGCAGCCAACCATATGCGTCTGTGCGAAGGGCACGGCAGCAAAGGCGTGGAAGTGTTCGTCTATGGTCGGCCGGGCGGCAAATTCCCTGCGCGCCAGCATGAACAAGCCAGCCGCGGAGTCGCCCGCCTACATGGTCTAAACCGAGACGCCTGCGTCTTCATTGAACAGAACCCGGTCGCGATTGAGGCAGGCGCGTTCCACAATGATGTCGTCGCTGTGGCGAATGAGCACGTGCTGTTCACCCACGCAGAGGCCTTCGCCGATCAGCAAGGCGCCTATCAAGCGATGCGCACCGCCTTCCCTGCGCTCGAAGTGGTCGAAGTGCCGAGCAGCGCAGTCAGTCTGACAGAGGCAATTCGCACCTATTTGTTCAACGCTCAGCTTGCTACTCAGCCTGGCGGCGGCATGGCTCTGATCGTGCCAGAGGAATGCCGCGAGAGCGCCAGCGTCTGGGCGTGGTGTGAGGATATGCTGGCCAGCAATGGCCCGATCCGCGAAGTCGTTCCTGTTGATGTGCGCCAAAGCATGGCCAATGGCGGCGGCCCGGCCTGTCTGCGATTGCGCGTCGTGTGCGATCCGGCAACTGTCGATCCGCGCTTCCTCTTAAACGAGAGCAAAGCGGACATGATGGCGGGTGTGATCGAAGCCAATTGGCCCGAGCAAATCGATCCAGCCGATATTGGCAGCGATACACTCGCCAATTCGGTGATCACCGCAAGAACGGCACTGCTCAACGCGCTGGAACTCACAGAACTTGGTTAAACAAAGTTAACGCGCTTGGCGGCTGCGTCGGGCATGCTTACACTTCCTGCATCGTTAACCAATCAGCCACACGAAAAAGCGTTGCTGGCACGGCACTTGCAGTCAAAAATGCGAAGTGTTTAACGGCGGAGAAACCATGCTGCGTAAGATCGGAAGGCTGTTTGTCATCAAGACAAGGTTCGAAGCCTTCGTGATCATTTACGCGCTGGCTCTGGGCGCGACATCGCGCGGCGCAGCCTATCTTGAGCAATATCCCGGATGGGGCGGACAGTTGCTGTTCCTGGCGACAACTGGCGCCGTGTTTCTGGCCGGGGCCAAGATCCTCGACTGCCTAAAATACGAAAAGGCTGAGCGGGAACGACAGGCGTCTTCTGATCCCATGCCTTAGAGCTATTGTCCCAGGCCTGCTTACGTCTACCGAATGATAAAGCTGGACCTGTCGACACCGCTATTTCCGGTACGCGCATCAAAGGCCGTGACCAAAATCTCATACACCCCTTTTTCGGCGGACGGGATGTCAACGGCATACCGGCTCGTCTGACCGGCATATTCTAACGTATATGTGTCGACCTCTCGACCATTATGCTTGATCAGAGCAGACACCTCTATCTGGTCAGAATCCCACGTTCCACCGGGAGTGGTCGGGCACCCGCAAATCATGATTACATTTGCCTCCACCCGCATCATGGGCGGGTTATCATCGACATAGCTGTGTGCGCCTGGCGACAGAATATCGACCGCAAAGCCCGGCACAATCAGCAACCAGCCATCCCCTGCCTCAATGTGTTTCCCTGGCAACACCCAGCGCGTGGACGATGCCTCCGCCTGGACTTGCGGTTGGCCACGTGGCCCGCGAACTGTCACGCGGATACGGCGCGGCTCGGCAATATCCAATGTCGCACGATAAACAGCGCTGTCGGCATCCGAGCGAGTATCATACCGCATCTTTGGACGCAGCAAAATGCGCTCAGTATTGCCAGTGGTGCCGCTCGTGATCCCCTGATCCAGAACTTCACCAGTGTCCGCATCTTCAATTGTCACTGCCATGCCTGACATGCTGGTGCCAATGAACTTCGCATCTTGAGTCAGCGCGCGCACCGCGATCCTTGTCTCTTCTGCGGCAAGTGGAAGGGTGGGCAGGCACAGAACCAGAAAGCAGGCCAGCAATCGCATCATGGCATTACATCCTCATTGTCAAAGTCGCTATCTGAGCAGCCTTTTTGTGAGCCAAAAGGAGCGGAAGATCAATTGAAAGAATGCGGTTCCGATAAACGCCGCGTGTCCATGACTATGCAGGAAAAGTGAGGTTTCTATCGTTAGGTCCGCCTACCTATTTCGGAGGGCTGACGCCGGTATCTCACGGATCAGATTTTTCAGATTGAACGAACACTGCGCTGTTCGAAGACCGGCGCCCTGAGGCCATTGAGGCCATCACTGGAGAGGCAAAAGGTGCCGTTTAGACCGATATAAGGAATCGGTGGGGGGTTCTGTTGCTAGGCCCCCCAGGCCCCCGGAATCCGCTTCTGTTGCCCGGTGGGTCCAACCGCGCTTTAGCTTTGTAAATTCAGGCCGTTAAGCCGTCACATTACGCTGCGATTGCGAGTGCTTCGTTATCGTTTGCACTTATAAAAATGAGCCTTTTACGGGGTTTCTCAACCCGGGCAAAAACTACGCCTTTCAACACACGTCGATCCTAGTTCGGCCCCGTCAAAAATCTCGTAAAAACCGAGAGTTATGGTGGAGCCGCCGGGTACTGCCCCCGGGTCCGTTGCATCTATTATACGCAGCAATTTATCGCCATATCCCGCAAAAACGGGCAGGACCTATATAGACCCTGCCCGCTTAATGTGAAGTGTATGCTGTTTTGTGGCAGTCCTAGCCACCCGCTCCCTCCACCCTTCCACCCGGAGCCTACCAGGATACCATCCGGGTGGAAGGGTGGAGGGAGCGGGTGGCTAAGCAAGCTCGGGATCGAAGTCCCGAGCGCACCCAAACAACGAAACCCTACTTTTTCAGCGCGTCACGGATTTCCGTAAGCAGGTCGATCTCACTTGGACCTGCATCTTCCGCTTCTTCTTGCTTCTCAAACTTCGCCTTCGCTTTTTCAGCGTAGCGCACCAACAGGAAGATGATGAAAGCCAGAATTACAAAATTGATGATGGCCGTAACGAAAGAGCCCCATGCGAGAACATTGGCACCCGCTTCGCGCGCTGCCTCAAGGCTCATGCCCGCCTCAACTTCACCAGACAAAACGATGTATTTGTTACTGAAATCAACATCACCAAAGATCATGCCCACGATTGGCATGATAAGGTCAGAGGTCATCGATGCAACGATGACGGCAAACGCGCCCGCGATAATGACCGCAACGGCCAGCTCCATCACGTTGCCTTTAGCGATGAAATCTTTGAAATCCGAAAACATGTTATTTTCTCCCTAGACCCGAATTCAGCCCCTATTTTGCAGCAATTTCAGCCTTTGCCAAGCGCACAGCGTCGCCCGTCCACTGCTTGAAAGCCGGTTTAGGTGTGCTATATACATAGTACAGGACACACTTCTTATTGATGGTGCGCGCGCCGATCTGGCTGCGCGAGGGAAAGGGACATTCATGAATTTCAGGAATATTCGCCGCTTTGCGCTGGTCGCGGCTGCTTCTTTGGGTCTGGCTGCTTGCGGTATCAACTCCGTACCCGCCGCTGAAGAAAATGCGAAGGCAAAATGGGCTGATGTCGAAGCGCAGTTTCAGCGCCGCGCGAACCTCATCCCCAACCTCGCCGAAGTGGCTCAGGGCGCCGCTGAAAATGAGCGTGCGATCCTGACCGAAGTAACCGAGGCTCGCGCGAAGGCCACCAGTGTGAATGTTACAACTGATGACCTTGCCGATGGTGCGAAGATGGAAGAATTTGCGACTGCTCAAAGCCAAATGAGCCAAGGGATTGGCCGACTGCTCGCCAGTTTTGAAGCCTATCCGCAGATCACTTCAACTCAAGGTTTCATCACTTTACAAAGCCAGCTCGAGGGCACGGAAAACCGGATCGCCGTTGCGCTGCGCGATTACAACGAAGCTGTGCGACAGTACAACACCACGATCCGCACCTTCCCCGACACGATTGGCGCAAACATCATCCACGGTGCAGAGCCGCTGGTGCCATACTCAGCGACCACTGAAGGTGCAGAAGAAGCGCCTGAGCTGGACCTGACGTCAGGCTGATCGCAAAAGTGTTTCGCCCTATTTACACCGCATTTGCGGCGCTCCTTGCGCTGCTTGCGAGCCCTGTAGCCGCGCAGGATTTTCCGGCGCTTAGCGGGCGGGTCGTTGATGCGGCGGACATTATCCCCGCCGATGTTGAGGCTCAGCTCAACGCTCAATTGGAAGCGCTAGAAACGCAATCTCAGCGGCAGCTGGTGGTCACGACCATCCCGGACCTGCAAGGTTATGACATTAGTGACTTTGGTTATCGATTAGGCCGCGAGTGGGGCCTAGGCGATACGGAGCGCAATGACGGCGCATTGTTAATTGTTGCACCAAATGATCGGAAGGTGCGGATCGAAGTCGGTTATGGCCTTGAGGGCTATTTAACTGACGCGCTGTCCTCTTTGATCATTCAGAACCAGATCATCCCGCGCTTCAAACAAGATGACTATCCCGGCGGCATCGTCGCAGGGACAAATTCGATCGTTCAGCAACTCCAATTGCCACCAGACGAGGCCGCACTTGTTGCCCAACAGGCCAGCCAGTCGCGCCAGCAAAGCCAGAACGATGGCGGTTTTCCAGTGGGCGCGCTGATCTGGCTGGGCTTCATGTTCTTCTTCTTCGTCCTGCCCATTTTACGCGGACGCGGACGGCGCCGCAAATACCGCGCGAAAAAGGGCAAAGGCCCTTGGGGACGGCGCGGCGGTGATCGTGATTTGGGCGACACTGTCGGTGACATCATCCTGTGGGAAGTTGGCAGCGCGATCGTTCGCGGCGCAATGAGCGGCGGCGATGACTGGGGCGGCGGAGGTGGCTTCGGTGGTGGTAGCTTTGGTGGTGGCTTCTCCGGCGGCGGCGGTTCGTTTGGGGGCGGCGGCGCCTCTGGGGGATGGTGATCGATGAGCTACCTTACTGAAGCGCAGCACAAAATTGTCTCAGACGCGGTTGGCGAAGCTGAACTCTCGACCTCGGGCGAAATCCTGACCGTCCTCGCGGACCGGTCCGACGGTTATTCCGACATCTCTTTGTTTTGGGCAGCCGCGCTATCATTCACGATGATGAGCCTGTTTGCTGCCCTGCCCCAGCCTTTCCTTGATTTCTGGGACAGTCTGTTCGGCGGATGGGGCCATGAATGGAGCACTGGTGAATTGGCCAGCATGACAATCGCGCTCGGCCTCATCACATTTGTGATCGCTTGGGCTGCGCAATTGTGGGACCCGCTGCGCTTTGCACTGATCCCTGGCCCGGTCAAAACTGCGCGTGTCCATGGCCAGGCGGTCAAACACTTTAAGGTAGGCGCGGAAGCCCGGACCCATGGCCACACCGGCATCCTCATCTATCTGTCGATGCGCGAGCACCGCGCAGAAATCGTCGCAGACCAGCCGATAGCAGAGAAAGTCCCGGCCGAGATCTGGGGCGAGGCGATGGCCGATATGCTGGTTGAAATCAGGCGGGGCCATATCGCCGAAGGCATGGCAGCCGGTGTGCGCGACGTTGGACAAGTGCTGTCCGAGCATTTTGAACGCGCCGAAGATGACGAGAACGAGCTTCCCGACCGCTTGATCGAAGTCTAAGCATAGCCGCCATGAGCGCTGACACCCCCGGATTCGATATCCCTGACACTGCAGACCTTGTTCGCGATATGGACGCGGACAAGCCCGAAGAGGTCATGTGGGAAGGCAAATTCATCACCGCCAAACGCCGCGGCCGCTGGGAATATGTTGGGCGTTCACGCGGCATCCGCGCCGCAGCGATCATCGCCATCGACACAGACTCTAGCGGTGAACCTCACGTTATTCTGGTCAGCCAATATCGCGTCCCGCTCGGTCAGTTCTGCCTTGAGATCCCGGCAGGCCTCGTCGGCGATGACGAAGGCAAGCAGGGGAAGCTGCGGAAGAAGCTGCGCTGAGAGAACTCGAAGAAGAGACCGGCTACACCGCCGAGCGTATGGAAAACCTCGGTGAGTTTTACTCTTCACCAGGAATGGTCAGCGAATGCTTCACTCTGCTGCGCGCGCATGGCCTCAAAAAGGTCAGCGCTGGCGGCGGCACAGACTGCGAAAATATCATCACCCACCGCGTTGCGCTGAGCGAATTGCCACGCTTCGTTGCCGATTGGCGAGCAGCCGGGCATGGGGTCGATGTGCGCATATCCCTGTTCATGATGAGCGGGCTTCTAACAGCACAAAACACTTGAGAGGATTGATCACATGCCAACCACCCGCCCCGGACGCGTAGAGGGTAAGCTCGCATTGGTAACTGGCGCGGCGCAGGGCCTTGGCCGGGCGCACAGCATGCGGCTCGCTCAAGAAGGCGCGCGTGTGCTTTGCACCGACATCAACGGGCAAGGCGCGCAGGACACCGCCGCTTTGATCAATTCCGAAGTCGGCTCAGGCCACGCGTTTGGCATCACCCATGACGTCACCGACCCACAGGCACTGGGAGGCCGCCGTCGATGCAGCGCGCGAGGAACTGGGCGGCCTCAACGTGCTGGTCAACAATGCCGGGATTGGTGTCGCAGGGAATATTGAGACGTGCGATTTTGATGATTGGAAGCGCTGCTTCTCGATCAATGTCGATTCCATCTTTCACGGCTGTCAAAAGGCTTTGCCGTTGATGCGCGAACACGCACCAGGCTCGATCATTAACATCAGCTCGATCGCAGGTCTAATCGCGAGCGACACGATGCCAGCCTACAACGCTTCCAAAGCAAGCGTTTGGATGCTGTCAAAATCAATCGCGCTGCATTGTGCAAAGAAGAATATGCAAATCCGCTGTAACTCAGTGCATCCGACCTTTGTTGATACGCCGATCCTTGATGGAACGGCGCAGCATGCCGGGATCGAAAAGGATGTACTGCTTGATAAGCTCGCGCGGCAAATTCCACTGAAATTCGTTGGTGAGCCGAATGATATCGCCAATGCGGTGCTCTACCTTGCCAGCGACGAAAGCCGCTTTGTTACCGGAGCGGAAATCAAGCTCGACGGCGGTATCTCAGCGATGTGAGTTTTGCGGGGCTTTCTGCTCACTGCGGCAAGCCCCTGGCCTCTGGCCCAGATACAAAAGAGGGGCCGTTTGGCCCCTCCCGGTTTGTTTATATTCGATACGCAGCGGTCCGAAAAACCGGGTTATCCGCTTGTCGTTGCTGCGTATCAGTCGGCAATCAGTCCAACTGCGATGTAGATCGGAATTGTAAGGCCAAAGCCAAGCAGTGTTGCCGCTACAAAGCCAATCCGAACGATGATTGGATCGATGCCGGTGTAGTTTGCGATGCCGGCGCTAACGCCCATCAGTTTGCCATTGTGCTTATCCAGGCGAAATCCAGCGCGCGGCGGTTTGCCATTGGGGGAGTTGGTTACGTTGTTCATGCCATCACTCCAAATGCGAGTGCAGGAGAGGCTGGGATAATCGCCGTGGCCATGAACACAGCGGAGATTGCGATGGCCGAGACGGCTGCAAACACACGGCTGCTAAGGTCAATTGAAGCGAACATTTTGATTGGGTTTCCTTTGATTAGATTGATTGGTTGGTTCTGGTTCGATCAGAAAATCAGGCAAACATTCCAGGTGAGCCGGGGACAATCGCACTGGCCATTACAATGGATGAAATTACGACTGAGAAAGCGGCTACGAGCAGGCGAGAAGCGATGTCGTTGCTAAACATGATGTGGTCCTTTTGATGAAACGTTCGGCTTGGAATTAAGCGAACAATTGTGGGCTAGCTGGGAGGATCGCTGTGGCCATGAACACTGCCGAGATGGCGAGTGAGAAAGCTACGGCGAAGAGGCGGTCTGAAGTATCGGTAGCGAACATTGTTGGTCTCCTTGGTCTTTGTTTCGTTCCTGGTGAGTTTGTCTCACTGGATGCCAAATACACTGCAGGAGCCGTGCCAAACTCAAAAAACGGCGGAATTCTGCCGTTTCTTGAATTTACAAGTTTTAACTTCATGTTCATCAAACCGGAAGGTTGGGAATTTTCGCCATCTATTGGGATTTATATTTTCCGGTGGATTTTCATGGCCATTCTTTGCACCCATGCTAACCCTGCGCGCTCTATGGCGCTCGAGAAGATTTCCCTCGAAAATTTCCGCAATCATGCGGGCAGTGAGCTCTCAAAGACCGCCAAGTTCAATCTCTTGGTCGGCGACAATGGTGCTGGCAAAACCAATATTCTTGAGGCGCTATCGCTGCTCAGTCCGGGGCGCGGCATTCGGCGAGCAGCTCTGACCGAATTGGCACGGCAGAACGCGCTGGTCCCAAACGCTGGCGGATTTGCGATCGGCGCGAGCCTGACAGAGCAAGGCCTGATCAGCGCGCGGATCGGCACATATGTGGAGCCTGACCAACCGCGCCGCCGCCTGGTGCGGATCAATGGCGCAGATGCGAGCGCCAGCGCGCTCAGCGAATGGCTCGCAATTTCCTGGCTGACCCCGGCAATGGACGGCCTATTCATGGATTCAGCTGGCGCGCGCCGCCGCTTTGTTGATCGCATGACGCTGGCGATAGAACCGGGTCACGCTAAATCCGTCTCTCAGCTCGAAACTGCCCTGCGCGAACGCAACAAACTGCTCGAGGAACGCGGCGATGCACGCTGGCTTGATGCGATTGAGGCTCAGGCCGCTCAGCATGGCGCCGATGTTGCGGGCAATCGTATGGCTCTTATCGAAGCATTGGGCGTGGAGCTGTCCGCCCTTCCCGCTCAGCCATTCGCTCGCCCGGTCCTGACTTACCGCCCCGGCGGACCAATGGAAGCGCAGGCGCTGTGCGATGAGCTTGGCCGTCAACGCGGGCGCGATAGGGCCGCTGGACGCGCACTGGCCGGGCCGCACCGCGATGAGCTGGATGTGGTTATGGCCGGCTCTGGGCAGTCCGCCGCCTCATGCTCCACTGGCGAGCAAAAGGCGATGCTAATCGCCATCACATTGTCGCACGGCGTTTTGGCTGCTGAAGGACGGCCTTCGGTGCTGTTGCTGGATGAAGTGGCCGCTCATCTGGATCCTGTGCGCCGCGCGGCTCTGTTTGAGCGTTTGGGGCAAGGTCGCGCGCAAGTCTGGATGACCGGCACGGAGCTATCGCCATTTGAAGAGGTCACAGCAGAGGCGGCAGTCTGGCAGGTGAGCAACGGAACGCTAAAGCGGCTTTAGTTCGCGCCGCTGCTCACTTCCTCGTTCTGAGGCAAAACGGCAGACACCTGATCCAAAGTCGCCGCGACCAAGCGGTCAATCCCTTCCTCGGTCGGATGGATCCGGTCGGATTGGAACAGGTCGGGCTCTTGATAGATATCCTCGAGCCAGAACGGGATCAGCGCAGCACCATATTCGCGCGCCAGCTCACCATACATGCCATCAAACTCGGCCTGATATTCTGGGCCATAATTGGGCGGCGCGCGCATCCCCATCATCAGAACCGGGATCTCCCGCGTTTTCAGCTCATCCAGCATCGCAACAAAGTTTGCCCGCGTTTCATCCGGTTCGATCCCGCGCAGCAGATCATTGCCGCCCAGCTCCAGAATAAACAGGTCCGGCTGTTCTTCCTGCGCATCCAGCGTAAAAGTAAGCCGTTGCCGCCCGGCAGAACTGGTATCGCCAGAAATGCCCGCATTGGCGACCACCGCGTTAATGCCAGCCGCACGCAAAGCGCCCTGCAATTTTGCCGGATAACTGTCTTCCTTGGCGACGTTGTACCCAGCGAACAGGCTATCCCCAAACGCGACAATGCGTCGCTCTGGACCTTCGACGGGAACTGGAGTGCCCGCTTGTGGGTTAGCAATGGCAATATCACCATTCCCTGCGCCAGCAGCGACCGTATCAGGAGCCTCACTGCCACATGCCGCCAAAGCCAGCACCAACACGGGTGCTGCCAGTTTTAGCGGTTTCTTCGACCAAACGCTGATGCGCATCTATGAGCCTCCGACTTCAGTATCTTGTTTGCAACCCACCCCTATGCCATCTGGACCTTGTGAAAAACCCTTCTCTCGCGATCTCCGCACGTAACCTTAAACTCACCCTCGGTTCGGCCCAAGCGCCGGTCGATATCCTGCGCGGTATCGACCTCGACATTGCCACTGGCGAAGTCGTTGCGCTGCTCGGCCCATCCGGCTCTGGGAAAAGTTCGCTTATGGCGGTGCTTTCCGGGCTGGAGCGCGCAACCAGCGGCAGTCTCGATGTCGCAGGCGAGGATTTTGCCAACCTTGATGAGGATGGCCTTGCCCGCGCCCGGCGGGGACGGATCGGGATCGTGTTGCAAGCTTTCCACCTGCTCCCAACCATGACGGCAGCAGAAAACGTGGCCACTCCGATGGAGCTGTCTGGCGGCGAGCATCCACGAAAGCGTGCAGAAGCAGAATTGCAAGCGGTCGGGCTTGGCCACCGGATCGGCCATTATCCAACGCAATTGTCTGGCGGTGAACAACAACGCGTAGCCATTGCCCGCGCCATCGCGCCCCGCCCAAGCCTGATCTTCGCGGATGAGCCAACCGGCAACCTTGATGCCGCGACCGGCCAAGAGATTGTCGACCTGCTGTTTGAGCGCCGCGCAGAAACCGGCGCCACTCTGCTTATCATCACCCACGATCCGAAACTCGCCGAAAGATGCGAGCGGGTGATCACCATGGCTGACGGCGTCATTGCGTCTGATACGTCGAACACTGCGGTTGGGGCATCTGCCGCGTGAGCACTGAGATATATTCGGCCACGCTTTCTTGGGGCAGCGCATGGCGGATTGCCCGGCGCGATCTCAACGCACGCTTTCGCGGCCTGCGCCTGCTGCTGGTGTGCATATTCCTCGGCACGGCAGCTCTCGCGGCGATCGGCACGCTGACGGCGGCGATTGAGCGCGAGCTGGAATCGAACGGGCAAGAACTGCTCGGCGGCGATCTGGAAATTGAGATTTGGCAGCGCAGCCTCAACGAGCAGGAGCTAAGCGCGATCGGCGAATATGGCGAGATATCGGGCGGTACCCGCCTGCAAGCCATGGCCTCCAGCGGCGAAAACGCTGCGCCGATTGAGCTGAAGGCCGTGGATCAGAAATGGCCGCTCTACGGCACGCTCACTTTAAACGATGGCAGCACGACCGGCGCACCATCGGGTAATAATGCCTATCTCGGCCAAGGCGCGATGGATCGGCTCAATATCGCTGTTGGCGAGACCTTCCGTGTCGGCACAGTCGATCTGGTTGCCGCTGGCGTCATCGAGAACGAGCCTGACCGCCTGTCTGAAGGCTTCCAATTGGGGCCGACAATTATCGTCGCAGAGGACGTGCCAGGCCGCGCAGGCTTGCTAGAGCCGGGTTCCCTTTATGAAAGCAAATATCGCGTCGCTTTTGCCAACCAAGCCCGTGACCCCGGCGAGGTCGAAGAAGAGCTGACCGAAGTCTTCCCAAATTCCGGTTTCGACTTCCGTACCCGAGACCGCGCATCGCCTGGCGCAGACCGTTTTGTCCAGCGCATGAGTGACTTTCTGACGCTGGTTGGTCTGGCTGCTTTGGTTATTGCCGGGATCGGCATTGCTGGCGGCGTCTCCTCCTATCTGGAGGCCCGCAGAGGCAGCATTGCTACGCTAAAGGTGCTGGGTGCATCATCCACCGACATCGTCCGCATATACGCCATGCAAATCGCGGTTGCCGCGCTTATCGGCAGCGCAGCCGGGCTGACCGTAGGCGTGCTGGTGACCCCGGTGTTCGGAGCCGCCCTTGAAGGTTTGCTGCCGGTCGAAGCTGGCTTTGTGATTGAGCCTGCACCGCTACTGCTCGCGGCGGCTTACGGCTTGCTCGTTGCCTTTGCCTTTGCCGCAGCGCCGCTTTTGCGAGCACGCACTTTCCCCGCAATGGCTCTGATGCGCTCCAGCACTCCGCTGTCGAACACTGATTGGCGGCCATTGCTCTGGACCGGCGCAGGCATTGGTGCCGTCTGTATCTTGGCCCTAATCAGCACGAACCAGCTGGTTCTGACCGCTGGATTCCTATTTGGCGCGGGCGGCGCGTTGCTCGCCCTCGGAGCCTTGGGCATCGCAATCCAAAAGCTCGCGCGCGGTGCACCCCGGCCCAGCAATCCGTTGCTCCGCAGCGCAGTCACAAATCTGCATCGCCCCGGCGCGCCTACCGGCTCTTTGGTCACCGCGCTTGGTTTTGGCTTGGCCGCCTTTGTTCTGCTCGCCGCCGTTCAAAGCGCGATTGATGGCAATATCCAAAGCCGCGTCCCAGCAGAGGCGCCCGATTACTTCGTGCTCGACGTGCCGCGCGAAGGGGAGGAGACCTTTCGCGGTCTAATCGATGAGCAATTCCCTGGTTCCAATATTCGCGCCGTCCCGACCTTGCGCGGTTCCGTGCTTGCCTTTGGCCCCGAAGGCGCGATGCAGCGCGTGGCCGACCTTGAAGAGATACCAGAAGGCGCATGGGCGCTGCGCGGTGAGCGCGGCCTCACCTATTCCGACGAACTGCCAGTCGGAAACAGCCTAACCGAAGGCGAATGGTGGGACGAGGGCCATTCTGGCGACCCGCTGGTGTCGATCGATGCGCAATTGGCCGAGGGAGCTGATCTGGGCATTGGCGACAAGCTGACGATTGGCGTGCTCGGGATTGAGCGCACCGTCACCGTTGCTAATATCCGAGAAATCGACTGGGAAAGCATGGGTTTCAACTATGCTCTCGTTTTCTCCGAAAACGCGATTTCCGACGCGCCGCACAATCTCGCGGCGACCATTGAGCTACCCGCCTCCGCAGGCGATGAAGGGCGCGGCGAATTGCTCCGCGCAATGGTGCGCGAGTTCCCGTCAAGCTCCGTGGTCGAGGTAAAGGACGTGCTGACCGAAGCGCGCACAATCCTGCAGCAGGTGGGCCTCGCGACCTTGGCTGCGGCTGCCGTCACAGTCCTCGCCGGACTGGCCGTGTTGATGGGCGCGATTGCAGCAGCGCGGGCCGCACGGATGCACGACACCGTCGTTCTGCGCGTGCTTGGAGCAAGCCGTAAGCAGGTGCTGCTGATGCAGCTGGCAGAATATGGCTTGATCGCTGGCTTGCTGGCTTTGGTTGCGCTCGGCCTTGGTTCGGCGCTCGCTTGGGTGATTATCACCCAGCTATTTGAATTCGATTGGTTGCCAGCCTGGGGAGAAGTGCTGAGCGTTCTCGGCCTTGGCCTGTTTATGGTGCTGGCATTCGCTCTGGGCGGGTCTCTGCCGCTGCTGCGCGCAAAACCGGCGCAGGCGCTGAGAGAACTTTAGGCTAAGAAAAGGGGAGCTTGCACCAGCAAGACCCCCTCTCTTAGTATTTATCGAGCCTATTCGAAAACCGAGGAACTGGTCGGGTTCTTTGGGTCCGGACCAAACCGGTTTGGTCCTGCCGTACCTGGCAGACACATAAGCACCAAAAACCCGATGCTAGCCAGAAAACCAACAAATGGGATCAGGCTCGCAACCATGACGCCGAGATACCACCAACCCGACATATCGCGATCATGCAAACGGCGGACGACAACCGCAATCGACGGGATGAAAATCGCCAGGGCGTAGATACCAAAGATACCAAGCAGCAAAGTGCTCATCACCCCGCCGCCAGACAACGCATTTTCAATTGCTGCTGCTTCGGCCATCGGATCACCACTAGCGCCTGCAGCAAAAGAGGCTGACATCATCGAGAAGAAGAAAGGACCAATCAGCACCGCACTGATGATCAGGTTAAGCAGCGCGAACATCCAATATTCTTTGCGCCGGGAGCGTCCCTGAAAATCGGCATAGCGTTTCAGCGGTAAAATCATCCATTCCATGTAAGTGATCCCCTCAAGTAGAAGTTCTAGCCCCAGATCCACGGGACACGCGCCTTTTGCACCATACCTAGGTGTTTAGCGCAATAAAAAAGGGGCCCGCCGTGCTGCGAGCCCCCTTTCATTGTCTTAAATTTGATCCGCAGGGATCAGAACTTGAAGCGTGCAACGCCCCCGAAAGTCCGCGGTACGTTCGGATAACCTGAAATCGTTCCTGCCTGGGCGACGCCCGGGAAGATGGTGAGAATTTCACGATTATCGAGCAGGTTACGCGCAAAGGCACCGATCTCTACACCATTGTCGAGTTGGAGCGTGATCGAGCCGTTTACGAGATTGACCTCGCGGCGGAAATCACGGGCGATCTCGATGCTTTCCTCAAGCGTTGGGAAGTTTGGCACACCATTGAGGATCTGCACATTGCTCTCATGCGTATAGTCCAAACGGCTAACCAGACGATTGCCACTGTCACCAAACTCATGCGTGTATGTCGCTGATGTGGAGAAGTTCCATGAAGGAATACCCGCTGGTCGTTGACCGGAAAGATCGCCGAACTGGCTTTCGACAAAGCTATCGAACAGTGGATCAAGGTGCGTAACCGAGAAGGTAAACACCAATCCATCCGTTGGATTGATCGTTGTATCCAATTCGAAACCGCGGACCGATTGCTCACCCGCATTCGCGAGCTGGAAGCCTGTGCCGGTAAACAGGAACGATTGGAAACCTTGGATCGACTGATCAAACAGAGCGAGGTTAAAACCAAAGCCATCGAACTGACCCTTAAGGCCAAATTCGAACACTTCTGCTTCTTCCGGACCTGCAAAGCGCGAACCAGTGGTCAGGTTCGTGATTGGCAGACCAGCATCACGAATCGGCGATGACGGTGCAAGGAAATTGCTCCCCCCAATGATTGCCGGAACACCATCTGGCAAAGCCGCCGGGATGAAATCTCCAAATGCCGGGCGACTGTCGCGCGACAAGTTGACCGAGCTCGCTTTGAAGCCAGTTGCGAAGCTGAAGTATGTGTTCAGTTCCGGCGAAATATCATAAGCGACACGCAACGTGTAAGAGAAATCGCTGTCACTAGTCGAGCTTTGTTCAACACCGTTTGGAATATCCAAGAACGGAGGTTGGAACTGGAACCCAGCCAAACCGATCAAAGGATTGCAAGCAGGTGGCGGAGCGGCCGCCGAACACGGCGTTACTGCCAATTGCGAAATTTGCGCAAACGTCGCAGCCCCGACTGGAGTAGCCAGAAACGCGCCCAATTGAGCGGGGTCTGTGCCATCTACGCCAGCACCTGCCAGGCCTCCAATGATGAACGCATCGGCCAAATTGACGTTAGACAATGGATCAAGCGATTGCTGACTAAGCGAGAAGTCTTTCTCATCGTCAGTGTAGTTAAAGCCAGCGGTGAATACGAGGCCATCGACCGGCTCAAAATCAACCGTCCCGTAAACTGAGAACGATTGATTATCCAAGGTGTACGCTTCGTTCGTCAGAACACCTTGCGCAAAAATTCCACCTGCAGGAATTCCGAGCGACGTTGGGCTCCCAGCTTCAAGCGAAGCGAATGAGAAGGTAGGATCACCGGTGGCAAATTGGCCCAGAAGTTCGAAGAATGGACGAGACACTGCGCCAGTCAACAATTGACTGTCTTGAGTGATTGACTCGTCAAAATAGAACCCGCCAAGCAGGAAGTTGATCGGCCCATCGAAATCAGATGCGATCCGAATTTCCTGAGTGAACGTATCAACCCGCTGATCGCGGATTTCGTTGACGATATCAGCACTGGTAAAATCAACGTCCTGATCGACGAAGTTCTGCAGTTCGCGGTAGGCAGTAATCGATGTAAACGTCAGCGGGCCCGTGTTCCACTCGATGTTGAGTGAGCCACCATAATTGTCGACTTCGTTGACAGGAACGCGATTCAGGAATGTCTCATCACTGAAGAAGTCAGTGTTGATCTGACCGCCAACGGCAGCAACAGCGAGCGACGTCGGGCCAGCCAGCAACGTGTTGACGGTGCAGCATGCTTCATCAATGCGTCCGTAGTCGGCCTGCGCACGGATCTTAAGATCGGGTGTTGGCTCCACGAGCAATTGCCCGCGAACATTCCAACGGTTCCGAGTATTGAGATCTTCGTCCAGATTGACGATCTCTGCGATACCATCACGCCGGTTGTAGTTGGCGTCGAGCGCAAACGCGATATTTTCTGAGATCGGTCCGGTTACATCGCCTTTGAGGACCACAGTGTTGAAATTCCCGTAGACAGCCTCGACCGAGCCACCGAAATCAAATTGTGGCTCGCGAGTGGTGATTGAAATCACGCCGGCCGAGGCGTTCTTGCCAAATAGGGTGGACTGCGGACCACGAAGAACTTCGATGCGTTGAACATTGGCAAGATCGCCGACCGATCCTACCGAGCGTGAACGGAAAACACCGTCAACAAAGACACCAACCGATGGCTCGATACCGAAGTTGTTGTCGCCGTTACCGAACCCGCGAATAATAAAGGTTGTGCTCGACGAGTTTTGAAGCTGGCTAACCCGGAGCGATGGAGTAACCGTTTGCAGATCAAGTACGTCACGAATTTGCGCCGCCTCAAGAGTCTCGCTCGAAGTTACAGAGACCGAAACCGGCGTCTCTTGCAACGTCTGCTCTCGCTTGGTCGCGGTAACAATGATCTGATTGCTGCTGAAGCCATCATCGGCTTCTGGAACTTCTTGATCTTGCGCTGCGGCCATTGTTGGCGCACCAAGCGCGATTGCTGCAGCACCTGTCATCAGGGCAAGACGTTGTAGGCCGGCAGAACCGGTCGAAATCGAACGCATAGGAACTCCTCTCCAAAAATTCGATCAGCCGCGGTCGCATCTCCAAATGCGTTATACACCGGGCTAAGTGGCTATTGTGTTAGGCCAGCACCTGCCGTGCCACAAGCGAGAAACCCCAACAAACCGTGGCTTGCAACAGCCGGTGTTGCATTGGTGACACAGTGAAAAATTGCTGCATTGCGATGATTTTTCGCGTCGCAATCGCTTGCCGTAACGGCGAGCCTGCGCTAGGCGCGCCAGCAATGCTGCATCGCAGCACATGCTCTACTATAAAATAGGCGGGAATTTGGGGCGTCAATCGGGCGCCAGTGTCCGCCAATTTCTGTGTTTCTGGTCATCCGGCCTTGCCGCTGACCTTTATTCGAAAGCGTTTTTCAATGTCCGCCTCTCAACCTCGCGCTTTGCGCAACATCGCCATCATCGCGCACGTCGACCACGGCAAAACCACATTGGTCGACCAACTTTTCCGCCAGTCAGGCACATTCCGCGACAACCAGCGGATCGAAGAGCGCGCGATGGACTCAGGTGACCTGGAAAAAGAGCGCGGCATTACCATTCTTGCAAAATGCACCAGCGTCGAGTGGGACGGCGCCAATGGCGAAACCACTCGTATCAACATCGTCGATACCCCCGGACACGCCGATTTCGGCGCCGAGGTTGAGCGTATTCTCAGCATGGTCGACGGCGTTATCCTGCTGGTCGACAGCGCAGAAGGCGCCATGCCGCAAACCAAATTCGTAACCGGCAAGGCGCTTGCACTTGGCCTGAAGCCGATTGTTGTCGTCAACAAGGTCGACCGTCCGGACGGGCGCGGCCAGGAAGTTCTGGACGAAGTATTTGACCTGTTCGTCTCGCTCGATGCCAATGATGAACAACTCGATTTTCCAGTGCTGTTTGCCTCAGGCCGCGACGGCTATGCCAGCGAGGACCCGGATGCACGCGACGGCACCCTCGCCCCGCTGTTTGAGCGCATCATCGCGCATGTGCCCGCACCTGGCCTAGACACCGAAGGCCCGTTTAGCTTCCTTGCGACCTTGCTTGACCGTGACAATTTCATGGGCCGCGTTCTAACTGGCCGCGTCCAATCGGGCGGCCTCAAGGTCAATGATCCAATCCACGCGATCGATGTCGACGGCAATGTCGTCGAAGTTGGCCGCGCAACCAAGCTTATGAGCTTTGATGGTCTGGAACGCGTTCCGGTTGAAAGTGCGGAGGCTGGTGACATCATCGCACTTGCTGGGCTTGAGAAAGCAACAGTTTCCAACACTATTGCTGATCCAGAGGTGAAAGAGCCAATCGCTGCACAGCCAATCGATCCGCCAACCTTGGCGATGCGCTTTGCCGTGAACGACAGTCCGCTGGCCGGGCTGGAAGGCAGCAAGGTGACGAGCCGGATGATCCGAGACCGTCTGCTGCGCGAGGCAGAAACCAATGTTGCAATCCGCATCACTGAAAGCGACGACAAGGACAGCTTTGAAGTGGCTGGCCGCGGCGAGCTGCAGCTCGGCGTTCTGATCGAGACCATGCGCCGTGAAGGCTTTGAACTCGGCATTTCGCGCCCGAAAGTGCTGTTCCGCGAAGAAGACGGTCAACGCATGGAGCCATATGAAACTGTCGTCATCGACGTGGATGACGAGCATTCCGGCACCGTTGTTGAGAAAATGCAGAAACGCAAAGCGGACCTCACCGAAATGCGTCCGTCTGGTGCAGGCAAGACCCGTATCACCTTCTCTGCTCCGTCGCGCGGCCTGATCGGCTATCACGGCGAATTCCTGTCCGACACGCGCGGCACAGGCATTATGAACCGTCTGTTTGAGAAATACGGCCCTTACAAAGGCGCTGTTGGTGGCCGCAATAACGGCGTCCTTATCTCCAACGGCAATGGCGAGACCAACGCCTATGCACTCAACATGCTTGAAGAACGCGGCGAGTTGTTCGTTGGAGCAACCGTGAAAGTTTATGAGGGCATGGTGATTGGCGAAAATGCCAAGCCGGACGACCTTGAAGTCAACCCGATGAAGGCCAAACAGCTTTCCAATGTGCGCTCCTCGGGCAAGGACGATGCGATCCGCCTCACGCCGCCTCGGCGCATGAGCCTGGAGCAGTCGATTGCCTATATCGATGACGATGAAATGGTTGAAGTAACGCCGGAATCCATTCGCCTTCGCAAGTCTTCCTTGTGCCCGCACGAGCGCAAGAAGCTGAAGCGTAAGAAAGATGCCGCCTAGGCTGTTGCAGTTTTGCTACAGCCAGAAAATCCACGCTAAATCACCCCTAAATAACTGATTTTCAAAAGTTTTGAAAATAGGTTCACGATTCGAAACTGAATCTATGCATTCGTGTGCATGAAAATTTGCATCGCGAATCCTACTGCCCCTTCCCTTCGTTCAATCTGCGCCTATTAACGTGCACAAGAAAGAGGACCCCCCGCTATGAAAAACTCTAAAATTTTGTTCAAATTGTCTTGTGCGATTGCCGCCATAGGTGCGGCATCGCCGGTTCTTGCGCAGCAGCAAGAGACCGTAACCAGTGATAATGCCGCCGCGGAAACCAGCGGCGATAACGAGATCATTGTTACCGGTTCGTTCATTCGCCGCCAGTCTCAAGCTGACCTGGCATCGCCATTGGCAACAGTTGATAGCGGCGCAATCGCAGATATCGGCGCACAAAACATCGGTGAGATTACACAATCGCTGACAATCAACAGCGGCGCACAAAACAACCCGGACGCCTTCACCCAAGGTGGCACGACCGGCACCTCAAACATCAATTTGCGCGGCCTGGGCGTCGCCTCGACACTGATCCTACTAAACGGTAAGCGCCAGACACTGTCTGCGTCGCCAACCAATGATGGCATCAACTTCGTCGACACCAGCTCGCTGGTCCCGCTGATTGCGGTTGAACGCGTAGAAATCCTGAAAGATGGTGCATCTTCGCTTTACGGTTCCGACGCGGTTGCAGGCGTGGTGAACTTCATCACCCGCGATGACTACGAAGGCCTGCTCGTCTCTGGCGAATACACAGAGCACCTTAGCACTGGCGATTACAGCGAATACAACATCCAGGCACTGGCTGGCGCGGCCTTTGGCGATCTTAATCTGGTTGGCGCGATCAGCTATGTTAACCGTTCCCCGCTCACCACCGCTGAGCGCCGCCTGTCCGTGCCTGCTGATGACACATCCGCACTGGGCAACCCCGGGGCATTCTTCGGCGTAACGGGCGCCCCTGCTGGCGCACCAACGTTTGACCCAGGCTGCGCAGATGCGGGCGGCACACCATTGCCTGCAAGTGCCGCTGCGGCGCCGCTCTTGCCGACTGGTATTGGCTTTTGTGGTTTCGACTTCGGTGAGTTTTTCAACCTCGTTCCGGACGAAGAGCGCATCACGGCCTTCGTATCGGCCAAAGCTGACTTGTCTGACTCGGTGCGCTTCAGTGCCGAGGTAAGCTACGCTGATAACACGGCGCGGCGTGGCAACTCGCCAACCTTCCCGTTCCTGCAGCTTGGCCAAGCGGTCGTTCCCAGCTTCAATCCGAGCAATATTTTCGGAGAGAACGTGGTCTTTTTCGGCCGTGCAAGCGGAAATGGCGGCGAAGTCTCTCCCGCTCTGTTCGAATCCCAGACATTTCGCATCTCTTCCACTCTGGAAGGCGATTTTGAATCCGGCCTGCTCGCAAACGGTCGTTGGAACGTAAATCTGACCTTCGCTGACAATGACTTCACCGGGAACACCGAAGACACTGTTCGTGACCGTTTTGCCTGCGCATTGCGCGGTTTCAATGCGGTTCCGGCGTTCAACGCAGCGACTGGCCTCGATTGCACCGCCGCAAACCCGTTCCTGACGGCCAATGGCGCAGTAATCCCTGCCGATGGCACCTTCTTTAACCCATTCGCCTCAGCACTTGCTGGCGGCGGCAACACCAATGCAGCGCTGCTCGATTACATTACCGAATTCTCGGTTTCTAATCGTGATGCCGAATTGTTCGTCGCAGAAGGCTATGTCTCTGGTGAGATCGCTGAACTTCCCGCAGGGCCAATCGGCATCGCAGTCGGCGTGCAATATCGCGAACAGCGAATTTCAGCGACGTTTGACGACATTACGCAGAGTGATGGCTTTGCCTTCCTGATCGGTGAACAAGCGTTCTCAGGTGCGCAAGACGTCTATGCAATCTTCGGAGAACTGGCCGTTCCAGTAACCGAATGGGCCGATCTACAGCTGGCACTTCGTTTCGAAGATTACGGCACGGATGGCGGCGACACGCTCGATCCAAAGATCGCATTGCTGCTTCGTCCAACCGACTGGGTCTCGCTGCGTGGATCGTTCTCGACTTCATTCCGCGCACCATCGACCTTCCAACAGCAAGGTCAGTCGACCACGCTGCAACAGGTCGCAGACCCCCTCGCAGGTAATGCGTTTGTCGCCGTTCGAGCTGTCGGTAACCCGAACTTGGTTCCAGAGGACTCAACCGCTTACAACCTGGGCTTCACGCTCCAGCCAATCAGCGGACTAGAAATCAGCGCGGACTATTACAATTTCGATTTCCAAAACGCAATTGTTCAAACATCTGCACAGGCTCTGGTAAACGCCGATCCAAACGGCCCGAACATCATTCGCAGCCCAGCTGGTACGATCATTCAGGTCAACAACAGCTTTGCGAATGCTGCCAGTGTTGAGACATCGGGGATCGATTTCTCGATCCGCTATGCGATCGACACCGACTTCGCGACGATCACACCAAGCTTCGAAGGCAACTACGTCCTCAGCTATGACTTGCAGGAAACCGTAGGCGGCCCAGAAATCGATGGGGCAGGAAACCGCAACTTCACCAATTTTGGCTCCCCAACGCCGGAATTGCGTTTCAACGCTGGCCTCCAGTTTGAAGCCGGTGCGCATTCCTTCAACGTCTTTGGCCGCTACATCGATAGCTATATCGACGATCAAAATGGCGGAGCGGACATCGACAGCGATTTCCGGGTCGACGTTCAGTACAGCCTAGCCATCAACGAGCTGTTTGACCGCGACAAAACCGTTACGCTGACCGCTGGTGTTCGGAACGTTTTTGGTGTGACCGCCCCTCGCGTGGCGACCAACGGTGGCTTTGACAGCCGGGTTGCCGATCCGCGCGGCGCCGTGGGCACCGTCGGTCTGGTTGCTGAATTCTAAATCAACACTTGCTGGCTAAGCCTAGGCTCAGCCTGAGTTAGAACAAAAAAGAGCCCTGAGCGCATCTCGCGCTTGGGGCTCTTTTCATGCTGACGGAGAAACTTCTTCGTTTTGTGTAACCAAGCATCGCGCCGACGCGAACTTAATACCAGCACGTCGGCAATTCTGCCGATAATCCGTCTTGGAGACTACAAAAATGCTGCGCTTTTTCGCCCTTATCGCCGCCATTGGCGCCATCGTTATTGGAGCGATGCAACTTTCTGCGAAGTCCGACACAACCGGGTGGCAGACGTATGACGCGGCAGAATTTACAATGGCGCAAGGCAAAGGCAAGACCATCGTGGTTGATGTCTATGCCGACTGGTGCCCAACCTGCCGCGCTCAAGCTCCGATCCTTGACGAGCTTCGTGCGGAAAAATCGGGCGCTAACGTGAAGTTCGTCAAAGTGAATTTCGATGATGAAAAGGCGTTCCTGCGCAAGCACCGGATCCCGCGCCAATCGACCGTCCTCGTGTTCAAAGGCGAAAAGGAAGTTGCCCGCACGATCGCAGAAACGAACCGCACTCGGCTACGCAGCGCCATTCTGAAAGCGCTCTAATCTCTGCGATTGCGCGCAGTCGCATCATAGAAAGCTGAAGGCAACGCCATGCTAGGCAGCACGCTTTTATCCTTTGTCGCCGGTCTGGTGACGATCCTGAATCCCTGCGTGCTGCCGCTGGTGCCAATCTTGGTCGCATCAGCCCTGGGCAAGAGCAAGTTTGGGCCACTTGCCTTGGCTGCGGGCTTGGTCACCAGCTTCACTCTATTTGGCTTTACGGTGATCGCGTTTGGATATTCCATCGGGATCAACGAGCAGGCGATCCGCCTATTCGCAGGCGCATTGCTGGCGGTGGCAGGCATAGTCTTGCTCATCCCGCAGGCGCAGGCTGCGATCAGCGCTGCGGCCGCACCGATTTCCAATTTCGGCAATCAACGGCTGTCTAGATTGAGCGGCGACGGCGCTGGCGGACAGTTCGCTATCGGTCTGCTGCTCGGCATCGTGTGGGCGCCTTGCGTTGGGCCGACATTGGGCGTCGCGATCGCGGCGGCCAGCCAGGGCGAGGATTTGCTCGCGAGCTTTTTCATCTTCTTTGTCTTCGGACTGGGCGTCGCAACCTCGATCCTCGCCTTCGCCTATGGTTCGCGCAAGGCCATTGGGGAACGCCGCAAGACGATGATGGCACTGGCGAAATACGGCAAACCCCTGTTCGGCATTACCCTGTTGCTAGTTGGTCTGATGGTTCTCACGGGCTTCGATAAAGTGATTGAGATCGCTTTGCTGGATGTCCTGCCCCAGGGATTGATTGAATTCACCACTCGTTTCTAAAGCGGCGGTGCACAACGCGCTGCACGTAAACTCGCACCGGCAGCCGTCCCTAGACCGCTTGCGCCCACCTTCCTATGCTGTCCCCTCAAAACAATGACGGAGGGCAAAATGGCAGAAGCAGATGAGCCGCGCATTACTGGGTTGGGCGGTGTTTTTTACGTTGTCGATGACCCGGCGGCGACGCGCGAATGGTACCGCGACACCTTAGGCTTAGATGGCGAGTACGGGCCGCAGCTCGCCTGGGCAGAGGAGCCAAAGGCCAACCCTTATTCCTTGATCAGTCACTTTTCCGATGCGACATATATCAAGCCCGGCAAGAACGGCTTCATGATCAATCTGCGGGTAAATGATCTCGATGGCTTCATCGCCAAGCTAAAGAAGAAGGACGTAAAAATCCTCGATACGGCGGATGAAGGATACGGCAAGTTTGCCTGGTTGCTCGACCCCAATGGCATCAAGATCGAATTATGGGAGCAGGTGGCAGAAGAATTGCCGTAAACCTGCACTTAGATTCCCCAGCTCTGCGACAAACCAACTCAGCATCAAGCCAGACTGCTTAGGCGCAAGGTCCCATCCTTTTGCAAAGCCAGTATAGTTAGCGGGTTGTTAACCATATCTGCGCCATGCATGCGGGACCATGAAACGCACCTCAATCACTCAAGACCTTCCGCTTAACCGCAGGGCGAAAACCGCATTTGCCGCACGCGCCATAATCCTGGCTGCCAGCACGGTCGCTCTCGCCGGTTGCGGTATATTGCCTTCGTCGAACGGTTCCCCATCGCGCGGGAGCAGCAAACCGCCAGTCAGCTCAACCCAAGGCAATATTTCAAATCGAACCGCGGACCGCACCTGCTTTGCGCAGCTTAGCGCATCAGGCGTTCGGTTTGATCCTTTACCAGATGCCTATGGCGCGCCGGGATGCAGCAAGCTGGGCACTGTTCAACTCTCCGCTCTGGCCGGTGATCGCTCCCGCTTTGGGATCAGCAATATCGGCCCTGTGCAATGCCGCACGGCGAGCGCGTTTAACGGATGGGCGCGGTTCGGCGTTGACCGAGCGGCTAAGCAAATTTTGGGCAGCGGACTGGAGCGGATTGAGACAATGGGATCTTACTCTTGCCGCAATGTGGCTGGCACATCACGCCGCTCCGCCCATGCCCGTGCGGAGGCCATCGACATCTCCGGGTTCTTGCTCAAAGACGGGCGCCGTATAAGCGTTCAAGGCGATTGGTCTCGGGGTAGCGCGGCGGAACGCGAGTTTCTGAGGGTCGTGCACAAGAGCGCCTGCAAACGGTTCGGTACGGTGCTCGGGCCGGACTATAACCGCGCGCACGAAGATCATTTCCACGTTGAAGGCACAGACGGAAACTTCTGCCGCTAGAGACGTCTCGGCGTCGATCCGACAAGGCTATGTAGGATCTTGCAGGAGCAGTTCCCTACTCGACCGGCATCTCCGGCTCTAACTTCGCTTCAATCTTCAGGCGAACAGCCTCGGCTGCATGCCTCGCGCCAAGCTTGTTCATCATATTGGCGCGGTGAATTTCCACTGTGCGCGGACTGATATCGAGCTCCCTTGCAATCACTTTGTTGCTGCTGCCCTCGGCCAGCCAATCAAGCACTTCGCGTTCACGATTGGAGAGACTTGAAATCCGGCTGCGCGCATCAATCATGCGGCGGCGGGCGGCACCAAAAACCTCAGCCTCCTTCTCAATTCGAGTGAGACAACGTGAGAAGCGTTCTGGATCGATCGGAATCGACAGATAATCGAGCGCACCAGCCTTAATCGCTTCAACAATACGGCCCGGCTTTGGTTGTTCGTCGACCGCGATCAGCGGCAGCCAAACGCCCAGCTTGCTGAGCCGTTCGAAGATCATGGCCACCCCGCCTTCCTCGATCGCATCGCGAGCGATAATGATCCCATCTCGCGGCGGATGCGCCGAAAGATCGCTGAGATCGCCATAGACTTCACAGTGGTGCCCTAAGGCGAACCCTGCGCGAGACAATTCCGCCCTATGACGGCTGGAAGAGTCGATGAAATGGAGGATTGCTTTGCGTGTCATTCATTATGAATGCGCATTTCCCCATACGGAATCATCCCAAGTCTGAACCAATTTCGAGTAGATGGACTCTAGCTACGGGTGACGGCTTGGTCCAAAATGGATGCAACAGCTCATCAAGCTCTCAGTATTCTATCTGATCAGGTCAAATCACTAGGTTTTGGGGCCGAAACTGTAGTCCGGCAAAGAATGAAATGCCGATTTAAGCGCGTCGCCCCAACTCGATGAGATCGAGTCAAAATAGGGGTCTTCGTGAGTAATCCGATGTTGATGCGTGGGCGCAAATTCATCCCGGCCTATCACCATCAGATCAAGTGGAAGGCCAACGGAGAGGTTAGCCTTAAGCGTGCTGTCGAATGACACCATCAGCAATTTTACCGCATCTTCAAAGCTCATGTCGCGGTCATATCCGCGCAGCAAAATCGGTCGTCCGTATTTTGTCTCACCAATCTGGAAAAACGGCGTGTCGAGGCTGGCCTCGATAAAATTGCCCTCCGGGTAGATCATGAACAATCGCGGCTCCATGCCAGCAATTTGGCCAGCGACTATGATTGTCGCTGTAAACTTGCCCCGCCCACGTTCTCCATTGGCACTCTGGCGTTCTTCGATTGTAGAGCGCAACATCTTGCCGATGTCAGAGGCAACTTGAAACATGGTCGGCGATTTGAACAAAGTGTTTTCGCGCTCGTCGGGTTCTTTGGTGCGCTCCTCCAGCTTACCAATCACCGCTTGGGTGGTTGCCAGATTACCAGCCGTCATGACCGTGATCATACGCTCGCCAGGGACGCTCCAATGAAACATCTTGCGGAACACCGAAATGTTGTCGACGCCTGAATTGGTGCGCGTATCGCTCATCAAAACAAGGCCGCGGTCCAGCACCATGCCAACGCAATATGTCATACAGCTCTCTTATGTCTATCGAAGCGCCGCGATAGAAGAGATGCAGCGCGCAGCAAAGCGATATTGTGCAGCGCCTATTGCTGGCTTTGCTGCTCCACTGCCACTTCGACCTTGAGCGATTGACGGGCCGATCCAAAACTGATTCCGGTGACCGGCGCAGCATCACGGTAATCTCTGCCTGTGGCGACCCGAACATAGCGCGGATCGGGACTGATCCCGTTAGAGATATCAAATCCGACCCAGCCCAATCCATCGATATGTGCCTCGGCCCAGGCGTGGCTTGCCTCTTGATCGATCCGGTCGTTCATCATCAGATAGCCGCTAACATAGCGAGCAGGAATATTCGCCATGCGAGCTGCGGCGAGGAAGATGTGCGTGTGATCCTGGCACACGCCCACGCCCGCCTCAATCGCCTCCTCTGACGTTGTGCTGACTGCGGTTGCGCCTGTGCGATAAGCAACCTGATCCCGGATTTTCGCGGACAATGCATGCAAGAAGTCGAGCTTGCCGCTTTGATCATCACCCTCGCCGGTATCCACTTCGCGTACCAGCGCGCGCAGCTTTGAACCCGGCTTGGTCAACCGTGTCTGACCCAGAAAACTCCACAACGGTAGATGGCCCGAGTGCCGCCCGATAACGCCGGCATTGTCCTCGGTCTCGACCACGCCCCGGCAGGTCACGCTGACCTCCTGCGCGCCGGGATCCAGAGCAATCAGCGTGACGGTGTTAAAATGCTCGTCTTCATATTCCAGCTCGCTATGCGCGTTTTCATACTCCATCTGCCAATCCACAATCTTCTGACCCTGCGTCTCCTTCGGCGTCAGACGCAGCCTCTGGAGCGCGTGAACCACGGGATCGGCAAAGCTGTAGCGGGTGGTGTGACGGATCGACAGGCGCATCAGTGGTGGAACCTGTAGTCGCTGGCAATGGCCGTGCTGATCGCGACATTACGGTGCATGAGGTTCAGCAGGAATTCGTGCAGACCCTGATCAAAGATCTGGTCCACGGTAATCTCCGCAATCTCCATATCGGCCTCACGCATCAGCGCGTTGCACTCTCCCTCTCGTCCATGAATACGAGCCAATGCTGCCAATTGATCGCGCAGCGCGCTGCGGCAAAAGGCCAGGCTGCGCGGGAAGCGGTCGTCCAGCACCAAGAATTCAACGATGCTGCGCGCTTCGATACGCCCAGCATGTAGCCAGCTGTATGCACTTGCCCCAGCGACGGAGCGCAACACTTGCTCCCACTGCCCGCTGTCGATCCGCGAACCGACATGGCCAAGCGTCGGGAGCAGCAGGTAGTATTTCATGTCGAGGATACGGGCCGTGCTTTCCGCGCGTTCTATAAAGGTGCCAGCGCGGGCAAAGTGATAACCCTCATTGCGCAGCATAGATCCTTCGACTGCTCCATGTACTAGCGTGCCCGCGCGCCGGATCATGCCGACCACATCGCCGACAGAGTTTTGACCAATCGGGCGTTTCAACACGTCTTCCAGAGCCATCCAGTTTTCATTCACTGCGCCCCACACTTCGCTGGAGATATTGGTCCGCACCATCCGTGCGTTGGTCCGCACGGCGCCAAACATTTCGCGTACGCTGGCCGGGTTATCACGACCGCGCAGAATGAAGTTCCATACCTGCTGCCCGGTATAATCCTCATGCGCTGCTTCATAGGCCGCCCGCTGGCCAGAGGTTGCAATGACAGAACGCCATTCTTCCTCAGCCGTCGCCGTATCCCGGGTCAGCGCCATCCGCAGCCCCGCCTCTAAAAGCCGCGCGGTGTTTTCGGCCCGCTCCAGATAGCGGAACATCCAAAACATGCCATTGGCGGTGCGTCCTAACATCGTGCCTCCGCCATCAGTCTTTTAACACCCAAGTGTCTTTGGTGCCGCCGCCCTGGCTGGAATTGACCACCAAAGATCCGTCTTTCAGAGCCACGCGGGTCAAGCCGCCCGGAGTTATGTCGATGCCGTCGGGTGACACCAGCACGAACGGACGCAGGTCAACGTGACGCGGCGCGAGCCCTTTGCGGGTGAAGATCGGGCAGGTCGACAAAGCCAGCGTCGGCTGGGCAATGTAATTCTCCGGATTGGCCTCCAACTTGGCGCGGAATTTCTTGATCTCGCGCTTGGATGCAGTTGGCCCGATCAGCATGCCATAACCGCCCGAACCATGGACCTCTTTCACCACCAGCTCGTCCAGATTGTCGAGCACATAGGCCAAGCCGTCATCATCGGCGCAGCGCCAGGTTTGCACATTGGGCAGCAGCGGTTTTTCGCCGGTATAAAACTCGACGATTTCCGGCATAAAGCTGTAAATCGCCTTGTCATCGGACACGCCCGTACCCGGCGCATTGGCGATGGTGACATTGCCCGCCCGGTACACATCCATGATGCCGGGAATGCCCAGCACGCTGTCTGGATTGAAGGTCAGCGGGTCGAGATAATCATCATCAACTCGGCGATAGATCACATCCACCTGAGCATAGCCATCGGTGCAGCGCATTTGCACCTTGCCATCGACCACGCGCAGGTCGCTCGCCTCGACCAATGTTGCGCCCATTTGATCGGCTAGAAAGGCGTGCTCAAAATAGGCCGAATTGTAGATACCCGGCGTCAAGACCGTGACGTTCGGCTTGCCTCTGGTTCCTTCGGGCGCGCATGCGGCCAGACTGCGCGCAAGACGGCGCGGATAGTTCGATACGCTCTCAACCCCGATACGAGAGAAGAGTTCGGGGAACATCGACATCATCGTCTCGCGGTTTTCGAGCATGTAAGACACACCTGATGGCGTGCGCGCGTTGTCTTCCAAAACGAAGAACTCATCCGGCCCTGTACGCACCAGATCAATGCCAACAATGTGCGTGTAAATCCCGCCCGGCGGGGTGAAACCGACCATATTGGCCAGCCATGCGTCATTGTTGCGCAGCAGGCGCTCTGGCAGCCGGCCAGCGCGAACGATCTCTTGCCGGTGGTACAAGTCGTAGAGGAAGGCGTTGAGGGCGCGCACGCGCTGCTCGATACCTTTCGTCAACCGCCGCCATTCACCCGCTGTGATAATGCGCGGGACCATGTCAAACGGGATCAGGCGCTCCTCAGCCTCATCCTCACCATAAACATTGAAAGTAATCCCCGTGCGGCGAAAACTCTCATCCGCATCCTTGGCTTTGCGGCGAAGCAGATCTGTCGTCTGCTCTCCATACCATGATGAATAATCGGCATAGGCCGGACGCGGCGCTCCATCAGGGCCAAACATCTCATCAAATTGGGAAGCCGACAGAACCAATTACCCCTAAGAATTGCGCGCTATGCAAGGATGCTAAGCATTATTGCGCTGTCTCACAAGCAAAGGTTCAGTCCCGATCAAGTTCCTCAAGAACCGCGGAAATTGCCTCTTCCGAATAAGAGAAGCCGATATGGGTGCAGCGCAAGGCGACCGCACGGTCGCGCTCTTCCGCGGTGCCGCAGGCAGCGCGCGGAGCAATCATGCCGTCGCGCGGACTCCATAGGGCAATTGTTTCAACGGGCGGCTTCTCGCCCAGATCTGTGTCGATTGGCGGGTCATCGACTGAATGTCCGGTAACAAACTGATAAGCGCGCCAGACGTTGTTCGCCCGTGGATCGCCCGAAAACGGCGATCCCATAGTGATCACTTTAGCAACAGCGTCCGGCTGACGCTTGGCCAGCTCGCGAGCAAAAATCCCGCCAAGGCTCCAACCAAGCAGCACCACCGGCTCTCCCGCCCGCTCGCTCAGATTGAGCAGCCGTTCCTCAAGACTGGCCAGATTTTCTTCGCTCGGCCCCAGGTTAAAACCCAGCCCCCAACGTTTCGCGGTGTGGCCTGCGCGCTCCAATTGCCGGGCCATAAAGCGCATGCGCAGCGGGTGCGTCATAAAGCCGGGTAGCACCATGATGGTGCGCGGATGCTTGGCGCGCTCAATTGCAATCTTGCGGCGCGGGCGGTTGACGACCTCCGCCAGAACCTCAGCCTCGCCCAGAAGTTGCAGTATACCGGGACGCGGCGCGCGTTCTTCCTCTGGCTGGCGCGCAAGAGCTATCCGGCGCGCAAACTCATCACGCGTCCAAAGCGAGGATTTCAATTCGGCAAGAGTAGCGAGTGAGGCCATGATCAAATCCCTTGGCAAAGCAGCGAGACTTACGGAGCGAAACGGTCGTCACTCACGGAAATTAGGCTGCGCGCGTGAACGCTTGGTGAAGCCTATTTTCGCTCCATCATCTCTCTGCAACGGTTCGTAGATCATAGCCTCAAAGCGGCTCAGCCCGCTGGGCAATCGCCGATGCGTTCACTGGCGATATTCATCGTCATCTTCATTTCGCCCATGCCCGCCATTTCGCCTTCCATCGACATGGTCATATCCATGCTGGTTTCGGTGCCCGTGCCATTCAAGGTCATCACCATCTCGCCCTGGCCGGGTACGTTACAGGTCATTTCCGCGCTGATGTCGCCGCCATTAACGTTAAACTTGCTGGTTTCGCATTCGCCGTTTTGCGGGCCTTTTGCGAGCTCTTCAAACCCCTTGTCGGCGTCTTCTTGCGACATGCAGGTCTCGGTTACCTGATCGGCCATGCCGCCTTTCATCATCTCGGCAACTTCTGGCGGCGCGCCGGGCATTTCAACGCTGATGAGTTTGGTCGTGGAACGATATTGCCCCGCCTTTGGCTTGATCACTTCGCCTGCAACGTCAGCCATCTCTTCGCTGGAAACAACTCCATCACCGTCTGCATCGGCATCGGTCGGCCCCGAACACGCTGCAATCGCCCCGGCGAGCGCCAACACACTAACAATCCGCTTCATATCCAAATTCCCTCCAGAAAAATCATTCATGGTGCTATCTGTCAGAGCGCCACTTCACAAGCGCGCATCCGCGCCGCATATGTCTTAACATGTCAGAACTCGTCATCCGCCGAGGGTTAGAAGAACCCGACACCTCTGGGGATTTCACCCCGCACCGCCCGGACCGTCCGGAAAAGAGCGATCCTGGCAGGCCGTTCAAAATCGTCTCTGATTATGAACCCGCTGGCGATCAGCCAACAGCCATTGCAGAGCTGGTGGAAGGCGCGACCACAGGCGAAAAGACGCAGACCCTGCTGGGTGTGACCGGGTCGGGCAAGACCTTCACCATGGCGAAAGTGATCGAGGCGACGCAGCGCCCCGCATTAATCCTGGCGCCCAACAAGATCCTTGCCGCACAGCTTTACGGCGAGTTTAAAAGCTTCTTTCCTGACAATGCGGTCGAGTATTTCGTATCCTATTACGATTACTACCAGCCTGAGGCCTATGTCCCGCGCTCCGACACCTACATCGAGAAAGAAAGCTCGGTAAACGAGGCGATCGACCGGATGCGCCATGCGGCCACCCGCGCCTTGCTAGAACGCGATGATGTGATCATCGTCGCCTCCGTCTCGTGCCTCTATGGTATTGGATCGGTCGAAACCTATTCGGCGATGATTTTCGACATCAAAAAGGATGAAACCGTTGATCAGCGCGAACTGATCCGCAAGCTGGTCGCCTTGCAATACAAGCGCAATGATGCCGCGTTTCAGCGCGGCACCTTCCGGGTGCGCGGCGACAATCTGGAGCTTTACCCATCGCACTATGAAGACATGGCATGGCGGATCAGTTTCTTTGGCGATGAGATCGAAGAGATTGCGGAGTTTGATCCGCTGACGGGTAAGAAAGGCGCAAACCTCGACAAGGTTCGCGTCTATGCAAACTCGCACTATGTGACGCCTGGCCCGACCATGAAACAGGCCGCCGCCGCAATCAAATTTGAGCTGGAGCACCGCCTCAAGGAGCTACAGGAAGAGGGGCAATTGCTGGAGGCACAGCGGCTGGAGCAACGCACCAATTTTGACCTTGAGATGATTGCCGCGACCGGCAGCTGCGCCGGGATCGAGAACTATTCTCGCTTCCTCACCGGCCGCCTGCCGGGTGAGCCGCCGCCCACCCTGTTCGAGTATTTACCGGAAAATGCGCTGCTGTTCGTCGATGAAAGCCACCAGACCGTGCCGCAGATCGGCGCGATGTCGAAAGGCGATCACCGCCGCAAGATCACCCTGGCCGAACATGGCTTTCGCTTGCCGAGCTGTATCGACAACCGCCCTTTGCGCTTCAACGAATGGGACGCGATGCGCCCACAAACCTTTGCCGTGTCGGCGACACCCGGCGGCTGGGAGATGGAGCAGACCGGCGGCGTTTTTGCCGAGCAGGTGATCCGCCCCACCGGGTTGATCGATCCACCAGTCGAAATCCGCCCGGTCGAGGACCAAGTGCAGGACTGCATTCAGGAATGCCTCGCGGTGGCCAAGAAAGGCTACCGAACGCTAGTCACCACACTGACCAAGCGTATGGCCGAAGACCTTACCGAATTCATGCACGAGGCAGGTGTGCGCGTGCGCTACATGCACTCTGACGTTGAGACACTGGAGCGGATTGAGCTGATCCGCGACCTGCGCCTAGGGGTCTATGACGTGCTGATCGGGATCAACCTGCTGCGCGAAGGGCTCGATATTCCGGAATGCGGGCTGGTGGCGATTTTGGATGCTGACAAGGAAGGGTTCCTGCGCAGCGAGACCTCGCTGATCCAGACGATTGGCCGCGCCGCGCGCAATGTTGATGGCGAGGTGATCCTTTATGCCGACCGGATCACCGGCAGCATGGAACGCGCCATGGCCGAGACGGAGCGCCGGCGCGAGAAGCAGCGCGCCTTCAACGAAGAACACGGCATTACGCCGCAGACGATCAAGCGCGACATTGCGGACATTGTCGCGCACAGCGCCGCGCAAGATGGGGTGACAGTCGACACCGGCGATGAAGAGGTCAACAACCTCGTCGGCCACAATCTGCGGGCCTATATCGAAGACCTTGAGAAACGGATGCGCGATGCCGCTGCAAACCTCGAATTTGAGGAAGCAGGCAGATTGCGCGATGAAATCCGCAGGCTCGAAAATGACGAGCTGGGCCTGCCTGATGACGAGAAGAAAGCGCCCAAGGTCGGACGTTCTGACGCTGGCCGCCCCGGAACGCGCAAGACCCGCTATGGCAAGAAACGAGCGAAGTTTATGGGCGGCAAGCCGTGAGCCGGAACGTCGCCATCGCAGCGCTTGGCTTGACGGCCATTGCACTTGCCGCGTGCAAGCCGCCGCCGACCGATGCCGATATCGCCCGCGATATGCCAGCCGAGATGCCGCAAGGCCCCTCAGAACCCATTGACTCGCCCGATATTGAGGGCGCAGTTTGGGCCGCGAGCGCGACCCCTTGGCGGATCATCTATGGCAAGCCGGGCGACGCGCCTTTGGTCTCGCTCGAATGCGTCGAGACACCTGCCGATCCGAACCTCCGCGTCACCCGCTTTGCCGCAGCCGACGAAGGCGCAGGCGCCATCCTGGCCTTTGTTGGCAATGATGAGATCGGTCGGATGAAGGTCGATGCGATTGAGACCAACACCGGCTTTCTGTGGCGCGGTGAAGATCCCGCGATTGATCAGGATTGGGAGCCGCTGATCGGACCAGAGGAAGTGACGCTGACTGTACCGGGCGCTGGCATGGTAACGCTGAACCCCAGTCCGCTGCCGGTTGATCTGGTGACGGGATGTCGTGGGGGCCGGTTGGAACCGCTTCAGGGTACCATTGATGACGTGATTTTCGAGGAAGCCGCGCCAGACGCTAGCGAGCCCGCTCAGCCCGCTCCTTAAGCAAGTTTGGCGTCAGCACCTGCGGCAATTGCTCCGCCTCTGCGGCCCCTTGTTCACTGGGCTCATACCATAGGTACAGCGGCACGCCGGCCGCGCCCTGCTCAGACAAGAACATGGTGATCGCCTCGTCGCGCTGCGTCCAATCGCCCACCATGGTGACCACGCCAGCGGCTTCAAACGCCTCACGCGTTGCCTCGCGCTCAATCGCGACGCTCTCATTCACTTTGCAGGTGACGCACCAATCGGCGGTGAACCACAGGAACACTGGCTGGCCGCTGGAGCGGGCCTCTGCCAGTGCCTCTGCGTTGTACGTCTGAGGCGAATGAATCGATTCCTCGGTGAGGTTTGTCACTGGCGCAGCAAAGCTGGCGGGCAATGCGAAGGCGCCGAAGATCACAAACGGCGCGGCGATCAGGCCAAAGGCGGGCCAGGCCATTTTGCCTGCACGCTGCAGACGGCCAACCACCAGCAAGGCGACAATCAGGCCGAACACGACAACCAGCGCGAATAGTGCAAAGCCTTGCCCGCCCAGCCGCGCCGTCAACCAGATCAGCGCAAGCGCGGTCAGCCCCATCGGGATCGCCATGATCCGGCGAAAACGCTCCATCCACGCACCTGGCTTTGGCAACATTCGCCGCAGAGCTGGCACAAAGCCGATAAGCAGGAACGGCAAGGCCAAGCCCAGCCCAAGCATTGCAAACAGCAGCAGCGCCTGTGGCACCGGCAACAACAGAGCCGCGCCGAGCGCCGCCGCCATAAACGGCCCGGTGCATGGGGTTGCCGCGAAGGCCGCGAGCAGGCCGGTGGCAAAGGCGCTGGCAGGCTGTCCGCCGCGTGTGATGGAAATGGAAGGTAGCTCAAAGACACCTGCGAAATTCGCGGTAATCACGCTGGCGAGCACGAGCAGCACGATGACGACACCGGGGCTTTGCAACTGGAACGCCCAGCCCACTTGCTCCCCGCCAGCGCGAAGAATGAGCATCACCGCGCCCAGCCCAACACAGGCCAGCACGACACCAGCAGTATAAGCGAGCCCCTCTGAGCGCGCCTTGGCCTCGCTCTCACCAGCCCGCGCCAGCGAGATCGCTTTGAGACTAAGGATTGGGAAGACGCAGGGCATGATATTGAGGATCAGACCGCCCACGAGCGAGCCAAGTATCAGCGTCCAGAGCGGCGGGGTCTGCGGCGCAGAAGAAGTGACGATCCGCTCGCCCGTGAGCGCCACCTCGCCTTCACTCGCCTCAAACCTGACGCCAGCGCCATTGCCGAAAGACAAGATGCCTTGCACGCCGTCCGCAGGCTGTCCCTCTTCCACCCAATCGGACAGCGGAATCTCAACGCTCACCATGTCACCATCGCGGCGAAAGGTTTGGGCGATCGAATATTGAACCAGCTGCGTGTTTTCGATGAAAATATGCGGATCGCTGAGGCTCACCTCAGCAGGCAAGGGAATCGCCAAGCGCAGGTTCGTGCCCTCAACGGCAAAGCTCGCCTCCGCATCCAGCAGCGGCGCAATCTCCGCGCGCCAGCGAGCAAAATCGCCACCTTGGCTTTCGCGCAAAACGGCATCCTGCGGCACGCACACTTTGTCAGTGCAGGCGAGATATTCCACAAAACCGGTAATCGGTTCGCGGGTCGTGTTATCAACCTCGCCGGTCACGCGGATCGGCACCAGAACCGTGTATGCGCCCTTGTAAATGTGGTTCATCAGCTCGGTATCGACCAGCTGCTGAACAAACCGCTCTGGCACGGGATAGAGCGGCTCGCCCATCTCCCAACCATCCGGCAGGTTCAGCCGCAATTGCATGCCCTGCCCCGCATCGCCGGGGTTGGACCAATATCCGTGCCATTGCTCATTGCTGTTCGGGTCTGGCGTGAACCTCAGAGCGAGCAGCCATTCCTCGCCAGCCTTCGGCAGGCCGTCCGCGCGCAGCTCCACGCTGATGTTCTCATCGCCAAAGCGCGCCTCAACCGGGATCGCGCCATCTTGCGCGTGTGCCGGCGACAAAGCAGCCACAAATGCAAGCACCAATGCAGCAAACCATAGCTTTGTCAGCGGGAACATTCTTGCGTCTATCACGATCGAACCTCTAGGACTGTCGAACACTATTCGCAATCACGGCGGGATAGGTTTCATAGAGGCAGGCAGAATGACGAATGACACGCGCGATCTTTTGATCCTTGGCGGCGGGCTGGTCGGTATGACCCTGGCGCTCACCGCTGCGCGCAAGGGCTTTTCCAGCCATGTTGTCGACCGCGCCAATCCCGATGATCTGCTGAAGGAAGGCTTTGACGACCGCGCCACCGCGATCTCTACCGCGAGCTGGCAATTGTTCCGCAATATCGGCCTGGCGGAGACGCTAGAGCCGTTAGCCTGCCCGATTGCGAGCATTGCCGTCACCGACCAAATGAAGCCGGGACGGATCGATTTTCAGCCCGAACCGCATGAGGGCTCGCTCGGACGGATGCTGCCCAATCTCAGCCTGCGCCGGGCGATGTTTCAGGCGGCGGCGAAAGAACCGCTGATCAATTGGGTGTCCGAGGCAGAGATCAGCGAGCGCCAGCGCAGCGAGTTTGGCGTCGCCGTGGAGTTGAGCGATGGGACGAAACTCAAAGCCAGCCTGATGGTGGCCGCTGAGGGCCGCAGCTCACCCACGCGAACACAGGCTGGGCTGGTGGTCGCCAATTGGGAATACAGTCACCGCGCGATTATTGCCGGGCTGACACATGAAAAACCGCATGGCAATGTCGCGTGGGAGATATTCTATCCTGCTGGCCCATTCGCGCTGCTGCCAATGCTGGATGACGAGCAGGGACGTTACCGGTCCTCGCTGGTGTGGACCGTCAGCGAAGGTGACGCCGCAGGTTTTTTGAAATTGTCCGACCGCGCGTTTCTGGCCGAGTTGGAAAAGCGTATGGGCGGCATGTTTGGCGCGGTCACCAGCACGGGCGCACGCTCATCATGGCCGCTCGGTTTTCACCACACCGCCAAAATTACCGGCGAGCGCTTGGCATTGGTCGGTGATGCAGCGCACGGTATTCACCCGATTGCGGGACAGGGGCTTAACCTCGGCCTGCGCGATGCCGCGACACTTGTTGAGGTGCTTGAAGAAGGGCGCCGGATCGGCCTTGACCCCGGCGATCATCAAAGCCTGATGCGCTATGAGAACTGGCGCGGGCTTGATGCCTTTATGGTCGCCACTGCCACCGATGGGCTGACGCGATTGTTCGGCGTGCCGGGCAAGGCGGCCTCTGCCGTGCGGCGATTGGGCATGGCCGGGGTGCAGCGCAGCGGCGCTTTGAAGCACTGGTTTATGGAAGAGGCACGCGGCGTCTCCGGCGAATTGCCCGAGCTGCTGCGCGCTTAATCTTCGCTGGTCGCCTCAACCGGGCTCAATTGCTCCACCGCATTGCCGGCGCCATCACGCAAACGGCGCGGTTCAAGCACGGCGGCGGTTTCAATCGTGTCTAGCGCGTCCATTGCATTGCTGAAACGGGTGGCATCCGCGATCCAGTTTTCTGCGCTGGCTGCACCGGGCAGGTTTTGCACCTCAGCAATCGCCGCTTCCACCCGGCCGCTTTCCAGGAACAGACGGGCCCGGTCCAAACGGCGCTCTGGCTGGGGCGAAGGTGTGTCTTCGCGGCGGATCACGAACAGTTCGCCAAACTCGCGGCGAATGTCCGCCCAAGAAGACACCTCATCAGGCTCGGCCAGATCAGGGCCAAGGCCCTCTAGGCGCGCAAGCAATTGATCGAGCGTGATCGGGCGGCGCGAGAACGAGATGATGGTGCGCACCGCATTGGGCCAATTGTCGCCAAAACGCAGGCGCAATTGATCCGCAAGAAAGCCAAGCTCTGCACCGCGTTCAATCGCGCGGCGGGTCGCAAAGGCGATCAGCAGGCCCTCGGCCCGCGCAGCATTGCCAGCCGCCGCCTGTGCTTGCAGGTCCAGCCGGGAGAGCCGCTGCTCCGCTGCTGCCAAGCGTTGGTCGAGACCACCTTGCTGCTCAGCCAGACCTTCGACAGCCTCAACCTGCTCTTCGATTGCTTCGCTTGCCTCAGAGGTTGGCGTGGGCAACGTGGGCAGTTCTAGCCCCGGCGTTTCTTCCGGGCTGGCGATCGCGACTGGCTCGTCTGTCGCTTCAACCGCAGCGCTTTCATTATTGGCATTGTACCAAACGATGTAGCCGATCAGCGCTCCTCCAGCGATGAAGGAGAACAGGGCGGCCAGCATTATTCCTTTGGATGAGCCGCTTTTGCGGCGACTGCCGAATTTCGATTCCATTGTAGTCCGTTCTGCGATCCGTTGCGCGCGGCCCATTTGGGGGCGAGCCACCGCTATATTTGCGCCGCTATTGCCACATGTCCTGCGCCATGGCCAGCAATTCGGCGTCGCTAGGGTGCGGTGCAGCGCGCGTCTCGGCCCATCCGGAGCCTGCGGCAGCGAGAATTCGTGGGCCAAGCGCAGCGAGGGAAATGTGCGACCTATCGAGACCTAAGCGGTCGCATTCCTTGGCAAAATGCCGTGCTGAGGATGCCGAATAGAGCAGCATAATGGCAGGATCAGACAACTGCTTTGCCTGCTCATTGGTCATTGCAATTTCATGCATCCGATAGACCACTTTTTCGGTGATTGTGACGCCTTCGGGCAGGTTCAGAGTGATCCGCTCTTCACCGCCGAGCCGCAGATAATGGATCGGAGCGACTGAAAGAGTGTCCAGCACATGTTGCAAACCGCCCTCGCCAGAGCGCGCCACTTTGAAACCCGCATCGCGTGCAGTTTCCGCGGTTGCCTGCCCTACCGCATGAACCGGCAAATGTGTAAGTTCGCTGAGCTTGGCCCCGCCATGACGAAAGGCATTGGCGCTGCCGACGAGAAGCGCCTGCACCTGAATGGCATCCGGCATATCCCATGCGACCGGCTCAGCTACAGAAAGCGCGAATCCCTGGATAGGTAGGCCCAATTCCTCACCCAGCCCAAGCGTTGATGACAAACCCGGCTGTGGCCTAACCGCAATGATCGTCTGTGCTCTCATGGGCGGCTCATCCAGCCTAGCCAGCGCCATCAAAATGCGGACGTGTCCCCGGCCCAGCGCGCGACAGCAGGTCCGCCGCCAGCGCCTTTGCCGCAGCACTATCACCAATAGCAAAGCGCGCTTCGCCCTCTACTCGCTCTGCCCCATCCGGACTGAACAGGGCCGCGCGCATCGTGATGCTGTCTCCATCAACCTCGCACAGGACCGCAACCGGGCTGTGGCAGGTTCCGCCGAGCGCCTTCAGCAGCGCGCGCTCCGCCAGAACTTCAGCGCGGGTCTGAGCATGATCAATCGCGGCGACAGCCTTTAAAGCGGTCTCATTGCCAGCGGCGCATTCAATCCCAATTGCACCTTGAGAGGCCGCCGGGATCCATTCGTCTACCTCCAGCGGAATGCCAACACCCGTCTCGCCTAAACGCTCCAATCCGGCCGCTGCGAGGAAGGTCACGTCTGCCTCGCCTGCTTGCAGCTTGGCCAACCGTGTCGCGACATTCCCACGAAACATCACCACTTCGAGATCGGGGCGTTGATTGAGCAATTGCGACGCGCGGCGCGGCGCACTGGTGCCAACTTTTGATCCGGGAGGGATCGCGGCAATATTGCTCGCCCCGATCAACACATCGCGCCGGTCCGCGCGCGGTAAAAACGCTGCTATTACAAAATTATCAGGCCGGATGGTCTCAACATCTTTAAGCGAGTGCACCGCAGCATCAATCTGTCCCTCGGCCAGCCATTGATCCAGTTCCTTGGTCCACAGTGCCTTGCCGCCAATATCAGCGAGGGGGCGATCCTGTATCTTGTCACCGCTGGCGCGCACCGGCACCAGCTCCACCTGGTCCTCGCTCCAACCATGCGCCTCGCACAGCCGCCGCCGCGCCTCATAGGCCTGCGCCATTGCAAGCGGAGATTCGCGCGTTCCAAGCCGCATGTGAATGGGGTTTGCGGCACTCGCCGCTGTGCTGTGATCGTCAGGCTGGCTCATAGGCATGCTTGCTCTAACCACCTAAGCGACTAAGGAAAAGCGGCATGAGTGAATTGCCGTCAATCATAACAGACAACCCCACGGTGCTTGGGATCGAGTCCAGCTGTGATGAGACGGCGGTTGCAATCGTGCGCGGCGACCGAACAATCATTGCTGAGCGGATCGCCAGCCAAGAGGCAGAGCATGCGCCCTATGGCGGGGTCGTGCCTGAAATTGCAGCCCGCGCCCATGCAGAGCGCCTCGCCCCTATGCTGGAGGCGGTGATGGCGGATGCGGATATGACGCTGGAGGATGTCGATGCGATTGCCGCCACCGCTGGCCCCGGTCTGATCGGCGGGGTGATGGTCGGCCTGGTCAGTGCAAAGGCGCTGGCCATGGCATCAGGCAAGCCGTTGATCGCGGTCAATCATCTGGAGGGGCACGCGTTGTCACCGCGCCTCGCCGATCCTGAGCTCAGCTTTCCTTATCTGCTGCTGCTCGTATCGGGCGGGCATTGCCAAATCCTGTTGGTGGAAGGCGTCGGCGAGTATCGCCGCCTCGCAACCACGATTGATGATGCCTTGGGTGAGGCGTTCGACAAGACCGCGAAGATCCTAGGTCTCGGCTATCCCGGCGGGCCGAAAGTGGAGAAGCTCGCGCTCACCGGCGATGCCTCGGCTGTTTCCCTGCCCCGCCCGCTCAAGGGATCAAAGGAACCACATTTCTCCTTCGCTGGCCTCAAGAGCGCGGTCTTGCGGGCCTATGACAGCGGTAAGCACCGGTCCGAAGACATCGCCGCGAGTTTTCAGCAGGCAGCGATCGACTGCCTGATTGACCGGTTAAGCCACGCTCTCAAAGGCCTGGAAACACCCCCTGCCCTGGTGGTTGCCGGCGGCGTTGCCGCCAACACCGCGATCCGATCCGCGCTTGAAGCCTTCGCTAGCAAACATCACATGCGCTTTGCCGCGCCGCCCTTGGCGCTGTGTACAGATAACGCCGCGATGATCGCTTGGGCCGGGTGTGAACGCATGCCGCTGGAGCAATCTGATCCGCTCGATTTCAAGGCGCGTCCGCGCTGGCCGCTCGATCCGGAAGCGGAAAAGGCCCGCGGCGCAGGAGTGAAAGCATAATGACGGCTCTTTCCACGGTTGGCGTGATTGGCGCAGGCGCTTGGGGAACAGCTCTGGCGCAAATGCTCAGCACTGATGGGCGCGATGTGCTTCTGTGGGCTTATGAGGCGGACTTGGTCGATGCGATCAATTCGGAGCATCGCAATGCGCTGTACCTGCCATCGGCTTCGCTTTCGCCCAGCATTCACGCAACCAATGACCTTGACGATCTGGCAGAGCTGGACACGGTACTGGCGGTGACCCCGGCGCAAAACCTTGGCGCGGTCCTGTCGCAATTACCAAAGGCGCCGCGTGATCTGGTGCTGTGTTCTAAAGGCATTGATGCGGGCACGGGTCAGCTAATGAATGAGGTTGCCAAAGCCGCCTGTCCGGCGAGCGACATCGCCGTCCTATCCGGCCCGACATTTGCGCATGAGGTTGCAGCTGGCCTGCCCACGGCTGTCACGCTCGCTTGTGGCGGCGGCAATGCGCAGTGGGAGCGCCTCTCACCAGAAATCGCTCGGCCTTCCTTCCGCCCCTATTACACCCATGATGTGACCGGCGCAGAGATCGGCGGCGCAATCAAGAATGTCCTGGCGATTGCCTGCGGCGTGGTGGACGGCCTGGCGCTGGGCCAGAATGCGCGCGCCGCCCTGATCGCGCGGGGCTATGCCGAAATGCTGCGGTTTGGCGAGGCGCTGGGCGCAGAAGCTGAAACGCTCGCGGGTCTTTGCGGACTCGGCGATCTGGTGCTCACATGTTCCTCCACCTCCAGCCGCAATTTCTCGCTCGGCAAGGCCCTTGGCGAAGGCGGGTCCGCCGCTGATCTGATGGCGGATCGCCGCACCGTTGCAGAAGGGGCGCACACCGCGCCGGTTCTCAAGCGTTTGGCCAAGGAACGCGGCATCACCATGCCCATCGTTATCGCGGTCAACGCAATCCTCGCCGGGGAAAGCCCGCGCGCCGCAGTCGCCAACTTGCTCGCTCGTCCGCTAAAGGCGGAGCAAGAACGCGAGAACAGGAACCATCAGGCTTGAGCCTACCCCCAGTCTCATCTCCGCCGCCAGCCAGCGGAGCAGCCAGCACACCCGGCGATGACAACGCCGATATGCAGGCGTTGGCCAAAGGCGGCCGAACCAATTTCTTTGGCTTCATCCTGAGGCTGGTTGCCCGGCTTCCTTTTCTATTTATCGCTGGGCGGCTTTACGGAATTGACGCGGTTGGACGGTTCGCCTCCGCGCTTGTCCTGATCGAAATCCTCGGGCTTGTCTGTTCTCTCGGCGAAAAACGCGGGCTGGCTCAGCGCCTGACCGAAGGCACAGATGGCGAAGGCCCAGAGGCCGAGCGAGCCAAGGTCAACCTCGTGTTCGACGGGATGCTCATCGCGCTGATCTTGTCCGCATTCGCTGGCCTGTTCCTGTGGCTGTTCCCGGTCGTGATGTTCCCGAACGGAATGAACAGCGAATATGATATCTGGTTGATCGCGGCGATCCCGGCCTTCGCACTCACGGAAATTCTGCTGGCCGCGCAGGCATACAAGTACGACATCGCCACCACTGTGCGCGCCCGCGCCGTTGTGGAGCCGTGGACTATATCGATCATGGCAGGTGTGTTCTTCTACCTACCGCTCTACAGCGGCATCACCGAATTTCGCGAAGCCGGCCTCGCGCTTGCATTTATCTGCTCGATTTATGCCGCATTGTTGACCGCCGCATGGTCATTCCTGCGCAGCTACGGATTGCCCAGCGGCTGGCGCCCTCGCCCACGCTACATGTGGAAAGTGACCGCCCGCGCTCTGCCGCTGATGGGCGCAGATGCGATCGAATGGGGCACGCGCAGGGTCGATATCTTCATCCTCGGCTTCTTTGCCTCGCCCGCTGCCGTCGCGGTCTATTACATGGCTCAGCAGATCGCGAGCCTGCCGCAGAAGCTCAAAACCAGCTTTGAGCCGGTGCTTGGCCCAGTCATTACCAAAAATCTAAAGAGCAAGAACTACGCCGCTATCGCTGCGCAGGTACGCCAGGTTGGCTTCTGGATCATCGCCGCTCAGGCTGCCATTGCCCTCGCGCTAGGTGTACCGGGCGAAGGCGTTATGGGCCTGATCGGGCCGCAATATGTTGGCGGCACTGGCGCGCTGGCCTTCCTGCTCGCCGCAGAGGTGGCCGCGGCTATGGCGGTCGTTTCCGAAAGCGTGCTGGTCTATATTGCGCGCAAACGGAACCTGCTGATCTCAGTTTGCACAATCGCGTTGCAGGCCGCGCTCACCATCGGGATCATTAAGGGGGTTGAGCACCTCGGGTTTTCCGAGCCGTTCAAAGCCGCTGGTGCAGCGCTCGCTTTGCTGATCGCGTTGGGCTGCGCGAGCCTGGTCAAAGCGCTGCTGCTCAAGAAATTACTGAAGGCCCCGGTCAGCAATTGGCGCTGGGCCTTGGTCTGGGCCGCTGCGCCCGCCGTGGTGGTCGGCACAGCGGCAACATGGCTGCCGGAATGGGCCGAGCTGTTGTTCGGTATTCCGGCGATCCTGCTTACGTTCGGTTGGGTCATCTGGCGGCGCGGATTTGGTGAGGAAGATCGCCTGTTGTTCCGCAAGAATGTTGGCGGATAAAGAGCCTTCAAACCCTGCCTGTTTGACCGCACCTTCTGCACGTTCAGTCACGATTAACGCCCAAAAGCAGAGCTTTGTGCTTCGTGGGTTATTGTGGGGAGTCGTGAAAATGCGGAATTCAAACCTAACGTTCAAACTGGCGGGTGCAGGTATGCTCAGCCTGATGATAGCGGGCTGTGCAGCCAATCAAGGCAATGTCGCCAAAACAGGCCAGCCAGACGACAATGTCGCTGTTGCAGCGCCACCACCACCTCCTCCTCCGCCGCCACCAGCACCCGTCGCCGAACAGACGGTAGTCGTCACGGGATCACGAGTTTCAGAAGCGGATTTCGCATCGGTGTCTCGTCGCTCGGCGCCCGGGATTATCGGCGTTCCGCCTGTGCGGGTGCCAACCGATCCTGGCCGTGAGAAATATGACGGAGAAGAAGTCTCACCGGTCAAACTGACCAGCGCAGAGCCAGTCTCTACCTTTAGCGTCGACGTAGACACCGGCGCCTATGCCAATGCTCGCCGCTTCCTCACGCAAGGGCAGATGCCGCCGCGCGCCGCCGTGCGCACTGAGGAAATGATCAATTATTTCCGCTATGATTACGCAAAGCCGGCAGACCGCTCTCAGCCATTTAGTGTGAACACAGACATTGCCCGCACGCCGTGGAACGAAGACACCTATCTGATGCGAATTGGCCTGCGCGGTTACGATTTGCCGCGCGAAGATCGCCCACCCGCCAATCTCGTATTTCTGATGGATGTGTCGGGATCGATGGGCAGACCGGACAAATTGCCGCTAGTCAAAACCGCACTGGCAGGCCTCGCCGGTGAGCTTTCCCCGCAAGACCGCGTATCCATCGTCGTCTACGCAGGTGCTGCGGGCATGGTGCTCGAACCCACCAATGACACGAAGAAGATCCGCCGCGCCTTGAACGAGCTGTCCGCGGGCGGCTCGACCGCCGGGGGCGCAGGGCTGGAGCTCGCCTATAACATTGCCGAGGACAGCTTCATCAAAGGCGGCGTCAACCGCGTAATCCTAGCCACTGACGGCGATTTCAACGTTGGCGTATCGAGCCAGGATGCCTTGATTGAGCTGATCGAGGAAAAACGCGACAGCGGTATCACGCTCACCACGTTAGGCTTTGGCCAGGGCAATTATAACGAAGCGATGATGGAGCAGGTCGCCAATCACGGGAATGGCAATTACGCCTATATCGACAGCGCGCTGGAGGCGAAAAAGGTATTGGGTGAAGAGATGAGTTCCACCCTTTTCACGATTGCAAAGGACGTGAAAATTCAGGTCGAATTTAACCCGGCGGTCGTCAGCCAATATCGCCTGGTCGGATATGAAAACCGCGCCCTTCGCGAGGAAGATTTCAACAATGACGCAGTCGATGCTGGCGACATTGGCGCAGGCCACCAGGTGACCGCAATTTACGAGATCGTGCCCGCAGGAAGCGGAGGCTGGATCGCGCCGCGCCGCTATGACGACAAGCCTTCGCAAACCGCTCTAAGCCGCGAAGCTGAAGTGGCTCAAGTAAAGCTGCGCTATAAACTACCCGACGGGAAAAAATCGCGTCTGATCGAGCGTTTGGTACAGCGCAGCGAGTTGTTGCAAGCGAAACAGCCATCCGGCGACTTCGCCTTTGCCAGCGCCGTTGCCGCCTACGGTCAATTGCTGCGCGGCGACACTCTCATGAAAGGCTTCGGCCACGGCGATATCGAGACGCTTGCTGGCTCCCAGGACGATTATTGGCGGCAGGAGTTCATCCGCCTAAACGCGCTTGCAGGCAGCATGAAAGGCGGCTGACGGCCACAGCACCCTCAAAACTTATGATGTCTGCTTGGAATGCGCTGCGTGTCGCTGCTATGGCGTGCGGGCAAACTGACAAATCATGGGATTGAGAGATGACACCTGAGTTCTTTGAGGCCAATTGGCCCTACATTCTGATTGTCGCCATTGTGGTCTTGCTATTGGCGTTCTTCTGGCTGTCGGCGAACCGTAAGGCATCGGTTGTCGACAAAGACACAAAAGATGTTCTGGATGACGGCGCTGCGCCCGCTGCGCGCAATCAAGCATTGATCGATGCGCCCAATGCCGCCGCCAAAGAGACAGGCGTGGAACTGCCCGAGGCGGAACAAACGCCCAAGCCTGCGGCTGCACCGGCACCTGCGGCCTCTTCACCTGCCCCCACTCCTACACCAACACCACCTGCGCCCACTCCTGCAGCGGCAGCGGCGGATGATTTGACCCAGATCAAAGGCCTCGGACCAAAGCTCGCTGGCCTGCTGAACACTCTCGGGGTGACGACATTTGCCGAGATCGCCAGCTGGGACGAGGCCGATATCGACCGCGTTGATGAGAAGCTCGATCGCTTCAAAGGACGCATTCGCCGTGACAGCTGGGTCGAACAGGCCAAGCTGCTAGCTGCGGGCGATGAAGCGGGCTTTTCCGGAAAGTTCGGCCAAAACGGTTGAAATAAATAGGAAACATTTGCCCAATCTGTGTTACATAGGAATATGCAACGCTGGAGAAGGCAATGACGCAGGCACGGATTTTGGTCGCTGAAGACGAGCGAATCGTCGGCTTTGACCTTTGCGAAACGGTGCAAGAAGCCGGGTTCGAAGTTGCCGGTCCGCACACCGATATTTCTTCGGCCATGCTTTCATTTCAGAAAGACAAGCCTGACCTTGCGATCTTGGATGTGCAATTGGACGATGGCATGGTCTATCCACTCGCGCAGAAATTGCGCGACGAAGACGTGCCGATCATCTTCCACTCTGGCCAGTTCACTCGCGACGAAGTGAAAGAACGGTTTCCTGAGGCAACGACCCTGCTGAAACCTTGCCCGCCCAATGAAATATTGCGGGCGGTGGTCAAGGTCCTCGAAGACCAATAATTGCGCATGCGCTAAAGCGGCGCTTCCCACGCGCCTTCGCATCGCTTATCCCTGTTCGTCACAAAAGACGGAGAGTGATACGTGAGCCAAGACCTGTTTCCGGTACCAGATGATTGGGCGACAAACGCAAAATTCAACGCAGCCAAATATCAATCTCACTACGCCCGTTCGATCAGCGATCCTGACGGTTTCTGGCGCGAAGAAGCGCAGCGGATCGATTGGATCGCACCATTCGAAACAGTCAAAGACGTAAGCTATCACAAAGACGATTTCCGCATTGGCTGGTTCCTCGGCGGGAAGCTCAATATTTGTGTCAACGCGCTCGACCGGCATTTGGCAGAGCGCGGCGACACTGCGGCAATCATTTGGGAGGCTGATGATCCCAGCACGCCGGGGCGCACCCTCACTTACCGAGAGCTGCACCGAGAAGTCTGCCGCTTTGCCAATGCCCTGAAATCCAACGGGGTCAAAAAAGGCGACCGGGTCACCATCTATCTACCCATGGTGCCAGAGGCCGCAATTGCGATGCTCGCCTGTGCGCGCATCGGCGCGGTGCATTCGGTAGTGTTTGCGGGCTTCTCTCCAGATGCGCTCGCGGGCCGCATTTCGGATTGCCAATCCGATATCGTTCTGACCGCTGATGAAGGCCTGCGCGGCGGCAAGAAAGTCCCACTCAAAGCGAATGTCGATGCGGCTCTTGAAAAGGTCGATGTCAGCCGGGTCATCATGCTTAAGCACACTGGCGGCGATGTCGGCTTTAGCGGGGGTCGCGACATCTGGTGGCATGAGGCCATCAGTGCGGCGAGCGATCAGTGCGAGCCAGAGGTCATGGATGCGGAAGATCCGCTATTCATTCTCTACACTTCAGGCTCCACGGGAAAGCCGAAAGGCGTGCTACACACCACTGGCGGCTATGCCGTTTGGACCAGCATGACGCATGAATATGTGTTCGATTACACGCCAGGCAGCATCTATTGGTGCGCCGCCGATGTTGGCTGGGTCACCGGGCATTCCTATGTCGTTTACGGACCGCTGATGAATGGCGCGACGCAAGTCATGTTCGAAGGCGTGCCGAACTACCCTGACCACTCGCGGTTCTGGAACGTCATCGACAAACACAAGGTTGAGATTTTCTACGCCGCGCCCACTGCTCTGCGCGCGCTGATGCGCGAAGGCGATGAGTTTGTGACGAAGACGGATCGCTCCTCGCTCCGCCTGCTAGGCAGCGTTGGAGAGCCAATCAATCCAGAGGCCTGGGACTGGTATCACCGCGTCGTCGGCGAACGCCGCTGTCCAATCGTCGACACCTGGTGGCAGACAGAAACGGCGGGCGCGATGATCACTCCCCTGCCCGGCGCAACTGCACTAAAACCCGGCAGCGCGAGCACGCCAATGTTTGGAGTACAACCCGCTCTAGTCGATGCAGAAAAGGGCAATATTCTGGAAGGGGCGACCTCTGGCGCGCTCGTGATCACCGACAGTTGGCCAGGCCAAATGCGCACCGTTTACGGCGATCATCAGCGTTTCTTTGACACCTATTTCAGCCAATATCCCGGCTATTATTTCACCGGCGATGGCTGCCGCCGCGATGAAGATGGTTATTACTGGATCACGGGCAGGATCGACGATGTGATCAATGTCTCTGGCCACCGCATGGGCACCGCCGAGGTGGAGAGCGCGCTGGTCGAGCATCCACTGGTCGCAGAAGCCGCTGTGGTTGGCATGCCGCACGACGTAAAGGGGCAAGGTATCTACGCCTATGTCACGACCAATGCAGGCACCGACGATAGCGAAGATTTGCGCCGCGAACTGGTGCAATGGGTGCGCAAGGAAATCGGCCCGATTGCGACGCCAGATGTACTGCAATTTGCCCCTGGCCTGCCTAAGACACGCAGCGGTAAGATCATGCGGCGGATTCTGCGCAAGATTGCTGAGAATGATATGGGCAGCCTGGGCGACACCTCGACATTGGCGGACCCTAGCGTCGTCGATGATCTGGTCGCGAACAGGCCGCCTGCATAGTGGTGCGAGGGGCGCAAAGCTGTCCTACAGCGGGGATCGTGCCTAGTGTGCCAAGGGACGCCAAAACAGCATGGAACATGCTCATTTTCCAAAAGTCACACATTGCAACAGCGGACCGCCTCCAAGCCTCTGATAAACAGGTGATAATTTCAAAAGTCACACATTTGAAAAAGGCGTATGTGTTCCAAAGCCGAAAACGGCCAAAGCAAAACTTGCAGGACACGACGAAGCCTGCAAAAGACCCTCTCAACTGGTTTCAGGAGTAACTAATGGCCGGAATGGCGCCCTTCAATTGGGAAGACCCCTTCGATCTCGAAACGCAGCTGACCGAAGACGAGCGGATGATCCGCGACAGCGCCCATGCCTTCGCGCAGAGTGAGCTGCAGCCGCGCGTGATTGAGGCTTATCGCAATGAGACCGCCGCGCCAGAGCTGTTCCCGCTGATGGGTCAGGCTGGGTTGCTCGGCGCGACCATCCCAGAGGAATATGGCGGCGTTGGCGCAAGCTATGTCGCATATGGCCTGATCGCGCGCGAGATTGAACGAGTGGACAGCGGCTATCGCTCTATGGCGAGCGTCCAATCGAGCCTAGTGATGCACCCGATTTACGCATACGGATCAGAGGAGCAGCGGCGCAAGTACCTGCCCGGCCTGTCCTCTGGTGAGCTGATCGGCTGCTTTGGTCTGACAGAGCCAGACGCCGGATCCGACCCGGCGGGAATGAAGACCGTCGCGAAGAAGGACGGAGATGGCTACGTCATCAATGGCTCCAAAACCTGGATCTCGAACTCGCCCTTTGCCGACGTGTTCGTCGTTTGGGCCAAGAGCGAAGAGCATGGCGGCGGCATTCGTGGTTTTGTGCTTGAAAAGGGAATGAAGGGGCTGTCCGCACCCAAGATCGAAGGCAAGATCAGCCTGCGCGCATCGACCACCGGTATGATCGTGATGGACGATGTGAAGCTGCCCGCCGACGCTCTGCTGCCCGATGTGCAGGGTCTTAAGGGACCGTTCGGCTGCCTCAACCGCGCGCGTTACGGCATCAGTTGGGGCGCGATGGGTGCAGCGGAGTTCTGCATGCATGCCGCGCGTCAGTACGGCCTTGATCGCAAGCAGTTTGGGAAGCCTTTGGCGGCAACGCAGCTGTTCCAGAAGAAGCTGGCTGATATGATGACCGATATCGCAATGGGCCTGCAATCGAGCCTGCGCGTCGGCCGACTGATAGATGAGGGGCGGTTCGCGCCAGATATGATCAGCATCGTCAAACGCAACAATGTCGGCAAGGCTTTGGACATCTCGCGCCAGTCGCGCGACATGCACGGCGGCAATGGCATCTCAGAAGAATACCAGGTGATCCGCCACGCTGTGAACCTAGAGACGGTCAACACCTACGAGGGCACGCATGATGTCCATGCGCTGATCCTGGGCCGCGCGATCACCGGCATTGCGGCGTTCTAGTCATGATGGCTGCACCACCCACACCCTCCACCCTTCCACCCGGAGCCTGCCGGGATATCATCCGGGTGGAAGGGTGGAGGGTGTGGGTGGCTCGATTCGCCGAGGACAAAACACCGTGAAGTTGCATGGCTACTTCCGCAGCTCAACCAGCTACCGCCTGCGCATTGCGCTGGAGTTGAAAGGTCTCGGCTACGAGAATGTGCCGGTGAACTTGCTCGCTTCTGAGCAAAAGGGTGAGGCATTCACCAGCCGCAATCCGTTCGGCTCTGTGCCCATGCTGGAGGCTGATGGCCGCGACCGCGCGCAGAGCATGGCTCTGCTAGAATGGCTGGACGAGGCCTATCCAGACAAACCGCTGATGCCGCGCGATATTGAGGCACGCTACACCGTGCGTGAACTGACCTATGCCATCGCGACAGAACTGCACGCGCCGCTCAACCTACCGGTCTTGAAGTACCTCAAGCACGAGTACAGCCAATCGCAAGAAGCCATCGACACGTGGTATCGCCACTGGCTGGCGCGCACACTGGAACCGGTCGAGGCGCGATTGGCTCAGCTTGATACAGGCGACTTCCTGCTCGATGCGCCGGGCCTGTTTGAGACAGTGCTGCTACCGCAAGTCTACAACGCGCGGCGCTTCAAATACGACGTTGATGCACATGGGCACATCGCACGGATTGAGGCGGCGTGCCTTGCCTTGCCCGCATTCCAACGCGCCCACCCAGACAATCAACCCGACAACCCGGAGAACTCCGCATGAAATTAGCAACGCTCAATGATGGCACCCGCGATGGTAAATTGGTCGTTGTGTCGAAGGATCTCACGCGCTGCTGTGCGGCGGGGTACATCGCACCGACTATGCAGGCTGCACTTGATGATTGGGAACGGATTGCCCCGCAATTGGAAGTGCTCGCCACCGATGTCGAGCATCAAGCCGTTCCATGCGAACGCTTTCACGAGCGTGAGGCGCATTCGCCTCTGCCGCGCGCTTACCAATGGGCCGATGGCAGTGCCTACATCAATCACGTTGAGCTGGTGCGCAAAGCGCGCGGTGCCGAGGTTCCAGAAAGCTTCTACTCCGATCCTCTAATGTACCAGGGCGGCTCTGACAGCTTCCTGCCGCCGCGCGCCAACATCCCGCTCGGCGATCCGGCATGGGGCTGCGATATGGAGGGCGAGGTCGCCGTGGTGACCGACGATGTGCCAATGGGCGTGTCGGCGGAGGAGGCCGCCGACCATATCAAGCTGATCATGCTAGTAAACGACGTGTCCCTACGCGGGCTGATTCCAGGTGAGCTCGCCAAGGGCTTTGGCTTCTTCCAGTCCAAACCTTCCAGTGCATTCTCACCGGTTGCGGTGACACCGGATGAACTCGGCGATGCATGGGCGGATAGCCTCGTGCATCTGCCGCTGATGGTCGACTACAATGGCGAGGCATTTGGCCGAGCGGAAGCAGGCAGAGATGCGACGTTCAACCTCGCGCAATTGGTCGCCCATGCGGCCAAGACCCGCAGTCTGTGTGCCGGCTCTATCGTTGGCTCCGGCACCGTCAGCAACAAGGGCGCAGATGGCGGCCCAGGCAAGCCGGTTGCTGAAGGTGGGCTTGGCTACAGCTGCATCGCGGAAATCCGCATGATCGAAACGATTGCAAATGGCGAGGCGACAACGCGCTTCATGCAAGAGGGCGACAGCGTGAAGATCGAAATGCGCGATAAGGACAACCATTCGATCTTTGGCGCGATCGAGCAGAAGGTCGTGGCGGTCTAAAGCCACTTTCCTACTTAAGAGCGCGGCGATAACACCGCCGTTGCTCATTCAAATCGTCAAACCTCGATCGGAGTGAAAGCCGTTGCCTCATCGCCGGTGTTGGCTGTGCCATCGGCGTCCATGACCAGCAGTTTGACCTCGCCCTGCCTCGCGCAGGGGCGATGTTCAATACCGCGCGGAACGACAATCATCTCGCCAGCTGACAGGTGCTCAGTGCGCTCGCGAAACTCCATATCGAGCGCACCCTCGATCACGAGAAACAGCTCATCTGTATCGTCGTGCTTGTGCCAGTGGAACTCACCATCAACCTTTGCGAGGCGGACCTCATTGCCATTGTAGTGCGTAGCAAGACGCGGCGCCCATGTCTCTTCGAACAGCGCAAACTTGTCGGCCAGATTCACCTTGCTCGGGGTTTCACTCCCCATCAATACAGCACCACACTGCGGATGCTCTCGCCAGAGTGCATCAGGTCAAAGCCTTTGTTGATCTCCTCCAGCGTCAACGTGTGAGTGATCATCGGATCGATCGCAATTTTGCCCTGCATGTACCAGTCGACGATCTTCGGAACATCGGTCCGGCCCTTCGCACCGCCAAAGGCGGAACCGCGCCAATTGCGCCCCGTCACCAGTTGAAACGGGCGCGTGGTAATCTCTTTCCCCGCTTCCGCCACACCGATGACGATGCTGGTGCCCCAGCCCTTATGACAGCATTCCAATGCCTGCCGCATGACATCCGTATTGCCGGTACAATCAAACGAATAGTCTGCGCCGCCGTCCAGCATTTCCACCAAATGGCTCACCACATCAGATGTCTCTTTGGGGTTTACGAAATCGGTCATGCCGAACTTCTCGCCCCATTCACGTTTAGCGGGGTTCAAGTCCACGCCGACAATCCGGTCTGCGCCGGCCATCTTTGCACCTTGGATCACGTTTAGGCCGATGCCGCCAAGACCGAACACGACGACATTATCGCCCGGCTTCACCTGCGCCGTATTGGTGACTGCGCCCACGCCTGTCGTCACGCCGCAACCGATATAACACGCGTTTTCAAACGGTGCATCGGTACGAATTTTGGCGACCGCGATTTCCGGCAGAACGGTGAAGTTAGAGAAGGTCGAGCATCCCATATAGTGGTAAATCGCCTCGCCTTTATAGCTGAAGCGCGAGGTGCCATCGGGCATCAAGCCTTTGCCCTGCGTCTCGCGGATCGCACTGCACAGATTGGTCTTGCCAGACAGGCACATTTTGCACTGCCGACATTCCGGCGTGTAGAGCGGAATGACATGATCGCCGGGTACAACCGATGTCACGCCCGCGCCAACCTCTCGCACAATGCCAGCGCCTTCATGGCCTAAAATGCTCGGGAACAGGCCTTCGCTATCCAACCCGTCCAGAGTGTAGGCATCGGTGTGGCAAATCCCGGTCGCCATAATCTCGACCAGGACTTCACCTGCCTTTGGGCCCTCCAGATCTAGCTCTACAATCTCAAGCGGTTGCTTGGGCTGGAATGCAACGGCGGCTCTGGTTTTCATGGTGCGTCTCTCTCGGTCAAATCGAGAAGGACGCAACACCAGCACGGTCGCCGCGTCAAGCGCTCAGATCAATCAGCGCGCTTGCGGTCGATCACAGTCACAAAATCGTGGTTGACGTCGCGATGCTCCGCCTCATCAGCGCGAACGGCGATAATCACATCGCGCAGCCGCGCATCTTCTGGCAATTGCCAATAGTCGATGGCGATTTGCGGAGCCGGCACATTGTCATGCCGCCCTGCATCAACTTCAGCCAGATATTGGGTGTAGCTAATGACCGCTTCCTCTTCGAAATAGCCGACCACGCGGTGCGCAGTGCGCGGCGCAAACAGGTAAAGCCAGAAGTAGAAATTGTAGAAGATCAACTGCGTCACCATGATCAGCATGCGCTCAAACCGATTGGGAGCAGCGATCTTGATAAAGGTCATCAGATGCATCCGCTCGTTCTCTGCTTCCTCGAGCAAAGTGCGGATCCAACCCTCATCATCGCGGATATAACGTAGCGCCTTTAGGTGCTGCCACAGGCCGCCCACCATTCCAGGCACAGCGGCGACAGTCTCCAGCACCACCGCTCGGTGGCCATATCGTTTTGCAAAGAACCTATCGGCGAAGAACCGCAGCATTTTGACAAATGTAAAGGCAATCTTGTCGCTGGTCGTTACCGGCGCGATATGACTATCCAACTCTGCGTCCAAGTTCACGTCGCGAACCTGTGGTGCGGTGTTGAAATGTTTCATTTGCCACCTCCTTAGAACCGCTTAGCGTCTGGGGAGTTGAAACCCCTCCGCGCGCCGCGACCATATTCAGACATGTTTCGTGTATCCAACGCCTAAATGGCCGTTCTGATCCAGAATAAACATAGGATTCACGGCAGCATATGTTCAGTTTTTTGCAAGTCCTCACAGCCTCCGGCAAAGGTCAAACCTTGACGGCCAGAACCGGTCGGCTAGCCTGGATTAGAAGCCGAGACTGTCCGCCACCGCTTGGTTCACAATCTTGCCCTGATGCACATTCAAACCGGGCGCGAGGTGCGGGTCTTCTTCACAAGCAGCAACGCCTTTGTTCGCCAGCGCCAATCCAAATGGCAGGGTCGCATTGTTGAGCGCATAGCTCGACGTGAGCGGCACCGCGCCGGGCATATTGGCAACGCAGTAGTGAATGATCCCATCGACCTCATAGGTCGGGGCCTCATGCGTGGTCGGCTTTGACATTTCGAACGCGCCGCCTTGGTCAATCGCAACATCCACCAGAACCGCGCGGTTCTTCATCAAGCCCAGCATTTCGCGCGTGACCAGATGCGGGGCGCTGGCGCCGGGGATCAGGACCGCGCCAACCACGACGTCCGCATCGGTGATCGCTTGCTCGATCGTTGAAGAGGTGGAGTAGCGCGTTGTCGCACGCCCTTGGAACATATCATCAAGCTGGCGGATCCGCGGCAGCGAGCGATCAAAAATCTCGACATTCGCGCCCATGCCCACGGCCATCCGCGCTGCCTGCGTTCCGACGACACCACCACCTAGCACAACCACTTTGGCAGGCAGCACGCCGGGTACGCCGCCCATCAAAGTGCCGCGTCCACCATTGTTCGCGCGCAGAGCCATGCCCGCAGCTTCAATCGAAAGGCGACCTGCGACCTCGCTCATCGGAGCAAGCAAGGGGAGACCGCCATGGCGATCCGTCACCGTCTCATAGGCGACTGCTGATACGCCCGCATCCATCAGGCCGCGTGCTTGATCGGGATCAGGCGCTAAATGGAGATATGTGAAGAGGATCTGGCCCTCACGCAGTTGCACCCACTCGCCTGGCTGAGGCTCTTTGACCTTCACAATCATGTCAGCTTTCGCGAACACCTCTGAGGCATCAGCAGCGATCTGCGCGCCGGCCGCGCGGTAAACATCGTCATCCTTACTAATGCCTAGGCCCGCTCCGGTCTCGACAAGCACCTGATGGCCCGCAGCGATATATTCACGCGCGGCCTCTGGGGTCAGACCAACACGATATTCATGGGTTTTGATTTCTTTAGGGACGCCAACAAGCATGCCGAACTCCTGGGGGAATATGGGTACATTGGGTTCGACTCGGCCTTAGGCGACGCGTAACAAAGTTACAATTGAAACAAACATGCTTGCTTTCCTTGACTGGGTTTGGTGAGACTGCTCGCACATCACCGCGTAATGATCGGCACGCGCATATTAGCCTGGAGAATTGCCATGACAGCCTATACTCAAATCCAAATGCTGATCGGCGGAGAATGGGTGACAGATGGCGGCGATGGTACGATGCCGATCACCAACCCAGCGACCGAAGAAAAGATTGCTGACTGTCCCAAAGTTTCGATCGAACAACTCAATGCTGCAGTTGCCGCTGCGCAAGAGGCGTTTCCCAAGTGGGCTGCGACCCCTGGAGCGGAGAGGCACAAGATCCTTCGCCGCGCTGGCGAATTTCTCCGCGAGCGCGCGCCTGAGATCGCACGGGTGATGACGCTGGAGGTTGGCAAACCACTCGCTCAATCGTCTGCGGAAATCACTGGTGCGGCCGAAATTATCGACTTCATGGGAGAAGAGGCAAAGCGACAAGGTGGCCGTCTAGTTCCTGTAAGAGGAAGCAACCTTCTACAGCAGCGTGTTACACATGAGCCGATCGGCCCAGCTGCACTCTTCACGCCTTGGAATTTCCCGATCAACTTACCAGCCAAGAAATTGGCCGGTGCGCTGGCTGCTGGTTGTTCGTGCATCCTGAAACCAGCAGAGACTACGCCAGCCTGCGCTCAAATGTTGGTTGAGTGTTTTGTCGATGCAGGAGTGCCTGCAGGTGCGATTAACCTAGTATATGGTGATCCGGCCAAGATTTCAGAACATCTCCTCACCGCCGAACCGATACGCAAAATCAGCTTTACCGGTTCGACAGCTATCGGAAAACAATTAGGAGCATTGGCCGCTAAAGGTCTGAAACGCTTTACGGCTGAACTCGGCGGGCATGCACCCGTAATCATCGGCAAAAGCGCAGACTTTGATCGCACTGTGGCAGCCTGCGCAGCAACAAAATTCCGCAATGCGGGGCAAGTTTGCGTCTCGCCAACACGCTTTCTTGTGGCACGTGACATCTACGAAAATTTTGTAAGCGAGTTTGCGGCCCGTGCAGGCAGTCTTAAAGTCGGTAATGCCAGCGCAGATGACAGCGTTGAAATGGGTCCGCTCGCCCACGCAGGACGCGTTGCGGCTATGCAGGATTTGATGGGGGCGCTTGGCGGAACAAAGGGGGAGATCATAACCGGCGGCAAAGCGATGGATGGCCCCGGGCATTTTTTCAGTCCTACGGTGGTTGCTAGCCCATCAATCGATAGCCGGTTGATGACGGAGGAACCCTTCGGTCCTGTCGCTGGGATTGTGCCATATGACGACATAGAAGAGGCGGTGAAGATTGCGAACTCACTACGCTATGGTCTCGCAGCTTACGCTTTCACCGCTGATCTGGATGAGAGCCATTATTTAGGCAACGCGTTGCGGGCTGGAATGGTAGCAATCAACCATTTCGCCGTTGGATCTCCCGAAACACCTTTCGGTGGCATCGGTGACAGTGGATTTGGATCAGAAAGCGGCGAAGAAGGCTATCTCGGATACACCGAGACGAAGCTAGTCACCGTGGCCAAATCCGGGTGAGGGAAGCTTGTAGAGCTTAATCGAGTAGCGGGACAACGCGCGAGAGAATGCGGCGCATTGGTCCGCGGCTTTCCATCGGCCTAATCCGCCCCCAGCGCGCTCGGCGCGAGAATTCGTCCTGAAGTTGAACCGTCCGGCCCATCGCGTCTGGGCCACTCGACCTGATCGTCGGTATTTCCATTTCTGCTTCCCCGAGGGGCGATTGCCCCGAATCGCTATATTTAGCTGCCTAAGGGCTAACACCTAATAATCTGGAAATGGAGTCGTATCTTTCATTTAAGAAACTGTGCGGGCTGGCTTTCTCAGCCGGTCACACTGCTTAAGAGAGGGTGAAAGGTAGCTTAGACCCTCTGTGCACCAGCTGCGCGCACAGCCTCCAAAGTTGGGTAACCGTTCACCGCCATCAGCAAATCCGCCTCAGCCAAGATCGACCTAAGTACGAACTCTGCGCCCTTCGCGCCGCCTAGGGCGAGCCCGTATGTGTAGGGCCTACCCACGCCTACAGCCGCGGCGCCCAAGGCCAATGCCTTCACCACATCAGTGCCGGAGCGAATGCCGCTGTCGAACAGCACCGGTACATCACCAGAAGCCTTCACCACGTCCTCGAGCAGGTCAATTGTCGCAATCCCGCCATTCGCCTGACGCCCACCGTGATTGGAACAATAAATCCCATCAGCGCCCGTATCGACGGCTTTCTTCGCGTCATCTGGGTGGCAAATACCCTTCAGCACAATCGGTAGCTTCGTGACCGATTTCAGCCATTTCATATCGTCCCAAGTCAGCACCTGGCCGAAGGTCGCAGCCCAGGTCATGATTGCCGTCTTGGGATCATCTTCTGGCGGCTTTTCAAGCAGTGAGCGAAACACCGGATCGCAGAAATAATTGTGTAGCACTTTGCCGCGCAATTGCGGGAAATTCGAGGCGTTAAGATCACGCGGACGCCAGCCTGTTACCCACGTGTCGAGCGTAACCACAAGGGCCTTGTATCCAGCGGCTTCTGCTCGGCCAATCAAGCTTTCGGCGAGCCCCTTGTGACGCGGGGTATAAAGCTGAAAGAAACCGGGAGTGTCGCCGCATGCGGCGTGGACATGCTCCATGCTGTCGTTTGCCAGCGTCGAAGCGCACAGCGGCACACCTGTCGCTGCCGCGGCCTGCGCAGCTGCGATGTCGCCATGCTTGTCCTGCGTCGCCTCGCCCGTCAGACCAATCGGCGCCATGAATAATGGTGTTGGCAGCTTCATGCCAAACAGATCAATCGAGAGGTCTCGTTCCTGAGCGTCGACCATCATGCGCGGGATCATGCCCCAATGCTGGAAGGCAGACGAGTTGCTATTCTGAGTGTGCTCATCACCGCATCCGCCCGCGACATAATTGGTCATCGATGGACCAAGTGCCTCGTGCGCGCGCTTTTCTAGCGTTGCAAAATCGACTGGAAACTCAGGCAAAACACCTTGCAGTCCAGCATTATAGATCTCGTTCTGCATCGCTCCGAAATAGCTCATCGCGCATCCTCTCTCATTGCAATTTTACATGAGAGCTTGAGACGAAGCCGAGTTTTAGGCAAATGGTTTTGTTGCCGTCTAAAAGTTGATCCCGGCGCGCACGTTCAGCTCAGGCGAATTGTCGTCGCCGCTTTCGGCACTGCCTCCCAAAGGAAAGCCACCTTCAACTTCGAAACCGACTGGCCCGATACGGCCGCGCACGCCTGGCCCAGCAGAAAACAACGAACCCTCGCCCACGCCCGTGCCAATATCCGTGACATAACCGCCATCGAGAAAGGCGTAGAGCTGGAGAAAGTCGAACGGCAATTTGTCAGGTGAGAAGCGATATCTCAATTCAGCCAAGCCATAGACACCTTCCTCACCCAGGACTTCGCTAAAATCGTAGCCGCGCGTGCGGAACGGCCCGCCCAGTGCCATTTCTTGCGAAGCCAACAGCGGACGGTCCGCGATCTGGCCTCCAGCTGCGAAATACACATCAAATCGGCCAGCAACCGGCAAACGCGCATCGCCCCAGAACGACACTTTGGAGAACACGCCGTCGCCGTCTCTGCGCGAAACAAGCGGATCTCCGCGTCTGCTTGCGCCCAAGATACCAAGTCCACGAACATGGCTTGCCCCGGCGCGAACACGTCCGCCAGCGACCGCCCATTGCGTCGTAATGCCAATCGAGGCTGTGACGATTGTGTCGTCACGGAGCATTTGCCCTAGCTCATCCTGTTCAATGGCGAGGTATGAGACATTGCCATTGACCCAAAGGCTTTTGTCCTTCGATCTGATTATCGGTTGATCGAGCGATATTCCTGCTCTCAGCGAATCTCCATTTACGTCACTGTCGCCGAATGGCCCCTCTGGCGAGGTAGAGCCGATAGAGCCGTTAATCCCTGCGGTAAGGCCGGAGCTGTTGAGCTGTGTCTGATAAGAGCCAGAAACAAAAAGCAATTCGTCTGGATCAACGGGATTGATCCGCAGAGCGGCATAAAGCTGATCCGAAGAACTCAGCACATCAGTCTGCTGGGTGGAGGCCACTGCGCGGTACGGACCGAACGAACGCGTACCGTAATTGTCCGCCTGGATCTGGTAGCGATCTTTTGACTGCTCCAGATTGACCACTAAGACGGCACGACCATCGCGGCGCGCGATCTTGGCGTCCTTTAGACGCACCGATGGAATATCAGTGACCAATAGCAACGCTGCTTCCAAATCGCTTTGCTGTGCAGGCTTGCCTTGCAACCGGCTCAAAATTCGGCGGGCCTGAGCGTTGTCATAGCCATTGATCTCAATTGAATCGATGCGACCCTCGTCGATCGAAATTTGAACGACGCCAAAGCCATTGTCATTCTCGAGGATATCCGCCTTGGCGTAGGCATAGCCTTCTTCCTTCGCGAGATCGGCGATCTGTTTGGTTAGTTGAGCCAATACCTCTTCGCTACGTTCTTCCCCGAAAAACCCCTCAATGGCCGCCTGATAACGCGCATCGTCGATCGCCTCATTACCTAGAATGACAATCGCGCCAATATGATCGCTTTCTTGCTCTTCGACGGGTTGCTCAGTCTGCTGGGATATAACCTCATCCCCGCTCTGCATCACCGATAGCATTGCAATCCGCGGCGCATTGCCGGTCTCCTGCGCATTCAACGCAGGCGCTGCGATGCATAGACATGCACCCAACAAAACTGCCTTGGTTAAACGCATTGAAACCTCCTGATTGGAGGCGTGCGCCTAGCCGCAGCCAGCTAATAAACCCTTACCCTTAAGCCAGTTAGGGAAATGTTAGCCACTCCGCTTCAGCACTCCTTTAGAGGCCCGGGTTCAAAGGCATACTTGCACCAATTGTAATACTATTTGAGACTAACCAATGATCCGCCTTGCCAAGAAATCTCTCGTTGTTGCCGCGCTGATGGCCAGCACCAGCGCCATTGCCAGCAGTGGGTGGAGTGTTTCCGAGGCCAGCGGATCTGTCACGATCACACGCGGCGATAATGTCATTCAGGCTCGTAAGAACAGCCGCCTTAACGAAGGCGATGTAATCCGCACAGGCAAAGGCGCCCGTGCTGTTTTGGTTCGCGGCAAAGAATATGTTGTTGTGTCGCCGAAGGCGCATATTCGCATTGCTGAGCCCGAAAAGGCCGGACCGGTTACGCAAATCTTCCAATATCTCGGCAATGTGCTGTTTAAAATTGAGAAGAAGAGCACGCCGCATTTTGGCGTTGAGACACCGTTCATGGCAGCTGTTGTCAAAGGCACGACGTTCAACGTTTCGGTCGGCGAAGATGGCACCAGCGTGCAGGTTACCGAAGGTGCGGTTGAAGTCACAACCGGCGATGATCTGGAAGCAGCATTGCTGACGCCTGGCTTGGTCGGATTGGTCGAAGCTGATGCGATTGGCGACTTGATCGTCATTTCAAATGATCCCGATGGTCCCGATTCTAAGGACGCGACCGTACGCGGCAGCCCAAGCTTTGTGCCTGCTCTAAGCCAGCCTGCATCCAGAACTGCCACATCTATCGCCAGCGCGAACAGCAATTCTGATCGCACACCCGGCGTCAATCGCGGACAGCCTTTGGCCGCCCCACGCTCGCCCCAAACAGGCCCAGGTCGCGCAAACGGAGCTGCATCGGGACTAAAAATTGCCATTGGTGCCCGACCTGAAAGTCCGAGCGACGCCAATGACACTGCAAACAACGACCTGACCGACAGCCGCAACGAAGGTGTTAGCAGCACCGTTCAAGATTTTGTCATCTCGGAACCTGAAGTTGATCAGAGCGAGGTCACTGAAACCGTCACTCAAGTCGATAGCAGCGACGCAGCTCCTATTGCAAAAAGCACTGACTCAGGCGCAGTCGATATCGGCGCTGCTGATGACCAAGATGATCAAGATGCCGGTGGCTCTGGGCTCGTCTTTGCGGAAGATCAACCCAACGGGTCTTGCGCCGGCGTCCCCAATTGCTCTGGCGGTGCAAATCCGAATAAGAGCAGCAACGGTGGCGTTTCCCCCCTCCGATGATGCGAATGAGCCTGATGACGATGTCGGTCTCAATGCGGGTATTGGTGGACCAACCGATGACAGCAGTGACGACGAAGTAGATATTGCCGCTGGTCTGGGACTCGGCACCAATAATAACGGCAACGGCAGTTTCCGCGGTAACAATGGTATCGGCAATGGTAAAGGCGGCGGAAACGGCAAGGGGAACAACGGCAACGGGAACGGCAATGGCGGCCCGACTGGCGATGGCGCCGATAACGGCGTCGGTATAGATTTCGGCGTAGATTTAGGCGGTGAAGGCGGCACGGATGTCGATTTGGGGGTCGATCTGAACCTCGGTCTGGCTGCCGCTGATGAAGATGAAGACGACGATTTCGGAGAACGCGGAGAGCGCGGCGAAGGCGGCGAACATGGCAAAAGGCGCGGCAGAGGCCTAGGTCGTGGCAAAAACAACTAGACCGTTCGCATTGCCTTAGAAGTCTACAAGGCTTTGATACATTAGATTAAATACGAGCGAAACTTCGCTTAAACCCTTTCTGGCTATACGCATTCACTTCGTAGCGGCATTCAGTCGCCCAATTGGAGTAATTGCGTGCGACTAGCCAACGCCTCGGTCAAAATGCTGGGCAATGCTGCGCGTGGAATCGCCTTCGTAGTGGCGCTGATCATCACCTCTCTGGCAACGCTAAGCGGGCTGTCGGGTAATGCCGAGGAAACCCTGCGCGACAATCGTGACCAGCTACGGATCAGCGAAGCCACAGGCGAGATCGTCATTCTGGAAATCGATGGGCGCTCAATCCAAGCGCTTGATCAATGGCCTTGGCCGCGCCACCTCTACGCCGATGCCATTATTGAATTGGATCGCTTGGGCGCTGAACAAATCGCCTTCGACGTTGATTTCTCATCACGTTCAACACCTGAGCAAGACACTCGTTTTGCTAACGCGCTAAAGCAATTGGGAGGGTCAGTTGTCCTGCCCACCTTCCGACAGGAAAATCGGGCCAAAGAAGGCAAAGCTGTTACCGAAGCCCTACCTCTGCCTGAGTTTCGCAAACACGCGTTTCTTTCAGCCGTTAATGTGGTTCCAAACGCAGACGGACGCATTGAATTCTACCCCTATGGCGTTTCTACCAATGATGTCCCCCGCCCCTCAATCGCGAGCATGGTTGCGGAAGAACACGGGCGGATCGATCAGTATTTCCGCGTCGATCAGGCGATTGATCCCGACACCATAGCGAGGATTTCATTCATCGACTTACTCGAGGGGAAAGTCGCGCATGAGCAAGTCCTTGGAAAACGCATCATGGTCGGTGCAACGGCGATTGAGCTAGGTGATCGCTATCCAACCGCCCTTTTCGGCGTTCGGCCTGGTGTCGTTATTCAAGCACAAGCCGCTGAAACTCTATTACAAAATCGCATGCGCAGCGACGGCGGGCCGTGGTTGCCACTGGCCCTTACATCTATGGTGCTGGCATTGATGCTTCATACGCTTTCTCGCAGTCGCTCCCGAGTGGCCTTGGGCACAGTAATCATCGGAGCGGTGGCGACCGCGATTGCACTTACCTTCGATCAATTCGCACTGCCCTACATCCAGCTCGTTCCGATCATGATCTTGCTCACTGGTTTTATCGGACTACACCGACTGATCACATCAGCGCTGAAACTGCGCCACGCGCGGCGCACGGACGGGGCCTCTGGCCTTCCCAATCGCCGCGCTCTGGAAATCGAACTTGCCGACCGGGCGCGGCAATTGATTGCAGTCGCCAGGATTGATGACTTCGATCAGATTGAGGCAATTGTCTCTGGCTCCGATCTTCCTCGCATCGAACGCAAGATTGCGAGGCGGCTGGCAGCGATCGTACAATCAGATCAAGTGTTCCGGATCGATCGCGCGATGTTCGCTTGGTTTGTGTCGCAAGATCACACGGATGCTCTGGATGAGCATTTTTCACTGGCACAATCTTGCTTCGTCACGCCCTTCGAACTCGATGAAAAACGTCTGAAGATCAAAGCTTTCTTCGGCAGTTCCCAAGGATCAATCGCCGAAGCTGTGACGGCCGCAGAATATGCGCGCCGCCGCGGCATGAACTGGTCTTCCAACGCCCTCGGCCTTCAGGATGAGGCGCAGTTCCAGCAAAAAATTCTGGGTGAGCTTGATGACGCGATGGAAACCGGCGCCATTCACATCGTATTCCAGCCAAAAATGCGGCTATCTGACAGAGCAATCTACGGCGCGGAATGTCTTGTACGCTGGAACAGCCCAACCCTGGGAAGCATCTCACCAGCTGACTTCATCCCTATCTTAGAGAACAAGGGGCAGGTCAGCGAGCTGACCAAGTTCGTCCTCGCCAAAGCGTTAGAGCGCAGCCGCGAAGCCAATGAAGCCGGGCAACCGGTGCAATTGGCCGTCAACATTTCCGCGCAATTGCTGTCCGATGCCACCTTCGTCGACAGCGCAATCGCGATGATGGAAGAGGCGCATGCCAAGGGCGCATCCGGAATCACTCTGGAAGTGACAGAGAGCGCGCCGTTGGCTGATCCGGAGCTGGCCAAAACTACGTTGAAGCGCCTTACCAATGCCGGTGCACGTATTTCCATCGATGATTACGGAACGGGACAGGCAACGCTCAACTATTTGCAAGGCTTCCCAGCACAAGAGGTCAAACTCGACCAAAGCTTCGTGCGCGACCTCGTGGCGAACCGCGCAGATCGGATTATGGTGCAATCCACGATCGATCTGGCCCATGCGCTCTCGTTCGACATCGTTGCAGAGGGCGTTGAAGACGCGGCAACGATAGAAGCGCTCGCCGAGTTCGGGTGTGACTATGTGCAGGGCTGGGAAATCGGTAAGCCAATGGACTGGACCGAGTTTCTCGAGTTTCTTAAAGTATCTGACGAACCTCAAACGCAGTCAGACAGCACCGCAGCTGCGTAATCCTCTACGCCTTTCCTAACGCGCTTTTCAGGTCATCAAGATACGGCTCAAACGGCTTCCAGTGCCCCCTGCCCTTTGCGATTGATCGGCTGGCGCACCTGCTCGCTACTGGCGGTACGCACCGCACGATCTGTCTTATGGAAATTGAGACAGGCCTCCTCAAACGGCAGACCCAGATAATCGAGCATCCGTCGCGTCTGCCCTTCGAGATCATCGAGCACATCTTCATGCTGCACGCGCAGCACCTTGCCGGGCAAAACTGTGTCCCAGTGCTCCATTAGCGCGGCGTAGTCAGAGTAGTAGCGGCCAATCTCAGTCAAGCCGTAAGTAAACTCCTGCCCCTCGGCGAACAGTTGCTTAAAGCCGGAGAAGCAACAATCCATCGGATCGCGGCGGGCATCAATAATCTTAGCGTGGGGCAGTATCAGATGAATCAGACCAATATGCCGGAAATTGTTGGGCATCTTGTCGATGAAGAACGGCGCGCCTTGCCGGTGAACACGGGTGTTGTTGATGAAATCCTCGCCAAACTTCACCAATTGCTCGTCGCTCAAATCATGCAGCACCGCTGGATAAAGCGATTGCCCAGCCTTTCGCCCGCGCAGCCTGTGCGCGAGCGCGAGAATATCAGGCAATTCAAGCGTTCCATCGACCTGACTGTGGCTAGCCAAAATTTGCTCAAGCAGTGTTGATCCAGCCCGCGGCAGGCCAAGAATAAAGATCGGGTCCGGCGCATCGTGGCCTGCGCTACCATGTTTCTCGAGCAGTTCAGCGTTGCACAGTTCGCGCTGCTTCGCCAGCTCAGCGGTCATTGCATCGGCGCTATAGCGGGTCTGAGCGCGTTTCAGGTCATTGCCCCGCGCATAGGCGGCAAAACTGGCCGTATAATCGCCGCGATCCTCATGCGCTTTGCCCAGAGCAAAGGACAGGTGAACCCGGTCCATAAAGGCTAAATCCGGACGAGAGACCTGCTCGCTCATGACATTCAGTTCATCATCACTGAACTGGTAAGTCTTCAAATTAGCGAGCGCATAATAGGCATCGCCATGATCCGCCTTGGCCGCAATGGCCGCGCGATATCTCGAAATCGCATCCTCACTGCGCCCCTTGGTTTTGAGCGCATGGCCCATGCTGGTCAGCGTTGCGGCATCATGGGGGAGCTTCGCGAGCACCGCTTCGAACAGCTCGAATGCTCGGTCAAAATCACCTGTCTGCATGCTTTCTATGGCAAGGCGTGATTGGAATAGCGGGTTCTCAGGGTCGCCGGCATGAAGCGCGTCCGCTTCTTCTCGCGCGCGCTCAAACTTTTGCCGGCGGCGCAGCACATCGATATAGTCCAACCTAAGCTGGATATTGTCTGGCTCAAACGTCACCGCGCTTTCCAGCAAAAACTCCGCATCATCCAGAATACCAAGCTCTAGGCCGATCTTGGCGAGCAGCCGCATCCCCTCAACATTGCGGGGGTTTGAACGCAGGAAGTATCGACAGATCTCCTCTGCGCGCAGCACGCGCCCTTCCGCCAAATGGTTGGTCACTGCGATCAGTTCGCGCGGCAGAGTGGCGAGCCTTTGCTGCTGAGCGCTCGCAGCAGAAGCTTCTGCGGCGCGCCCTGCCCCGCTGGCGATGCGCGCTTGTTCTCGCCAACTGGCCTCAAGCGCTGGATTAAACCGGGTGGCGCGAGCAAAGGCGACAAGCGCATTTTCACTCTCACCTTGAGCGAGCGCTAGATGCCCCTCTTCTTGCCAAGCCCGGCCATATTCTGGCATCGCGGCATGCAGTTTTCCCAGGTGGTCTGCTGCATCATCCAGCCGCCCAAGGTATCGGCATGCAACCGCAGCCAGGTACAGCGCCTCGCCATCATCAGGCTTGTCAGCAAGCACAGAGCTCGCCTGCGCCAGCCCCTCTTCAAAGCGGCCCTGTTGCAGCGCTTCTTGCGCAGTTTTCAGCAGCTCTTCGCGTGTCGCCATTTCACCGCCTTACAAATCCTGTCCGCATAAGCCTAGCGCCCAAAACAACAGCGGCGGAAATGAACCCACTAAGATCCATTCCCGCCGCATTGTCTTGCCGATCTTGTAAGATCAATAGTCGTAGGAAATCCGCATTCCGACCGTCAATGGACGATTGGTGGTGATGCGAGCCCGATCGTTGATGAAGTTGCCCGAAATCTCGGCGCGCTCATCGAACAGGTTCTCACCATAGATCTCAAACTTCCAATTGTCCGAGGTTACGCCTGCAGCCAGATCAACCAACGTGTAACTGTCGAGCTCAAGCTTGTTGATCTCGATAATGTCGGTCAACTTCGAGGCTGAATGGCTAACTTGAGGCTGAATATAAGCACCCAGAGTTTCACTCAGATCCCATTCGTAGCGGACCCGCAAATTACCCTGGAAAGACGGTGCGAAGGCGAGGTTTGTTCCCGCAACCACATCATCGGTCGGCGTGAGAACCTCGGTAATCTCGGTATCGAGCACTGAGAAGGCACCGGCAATTGTCAGCCCAGGTGTCGCGTACGGAGCGATCGTGAAGTCCGCTTCCAGACCATAGATTTCTGCATTGGCAGCATTGTCTGAGAAGAACAGATTGGTGATGCTCGGATCGAAGATTGTCGTTTGCAGGTTGCTGATGTCGACATAAAACGCGCTGCCGTTGAAGCGCAACTGACCGTCAATCAGATCAAGCTTCCAACCCAGCTCATAGTTTTGAACCTCATCGGTTTCGAGTTCAAACGGAACCGTAAAACCATTGGCACCCTGCGCGCCGCCAGGACGGTTAAGCAGACCCGGACGGAAGCCTTCCGAATAGGTCGCATAGAACAGCATGTCTTCGTTAGGCGTCACGGTCAGTGTGCCTTTGAAGATGGTGCCGCTGGTCTTAGCGACGTCAGGCGCTTGAAGTGCGTTGAACACTTGCGTTGCCTGAGCGGTGCTCAGGCCAGCAGCTTCAATATCGGCAATGCTATCGCCCAAAGTGAAGGTTTGGCGCAAGGCTGGATCACACGAACCAATGAAGGTGAACTGCCCATCGCCATCATACAGGTCGTTGATATTGGTGCCGAATGCATTCTGGTCGGTTCCGCCCGAATTACAGAACGAGCCGTTGGCACTGCCTTCAAAATCAACTTCGACGTCATAGTAGCGTGCGCCAAATGTCGCAGTCAGCAGATCTGGAACGAGATCAAAGCTAGCTTCACCAAAGATGCCAAACTGCTCGTCGGTCCGGCGAATGTCATTGCGGAAGATCGTGCTCGCTGGAAACGGACCTTCTTCAGTAATGAAGCCATCTTGCGGGAAGTTAGGCGCGAATGGACCAAACGGCTGAGCCAGCACATTGCCCGGATAGGCAAAATCGTTGCGCTCTTGCAGTTCGAGATCGGAGTAGAACCCACCTGCCGTCACGCGCCAGCGATTTTCCGCCGGAGTGCTGAAGCGTAGTTCTTGTGTGAACACAGTGGTGTTGCTGTCCGAGGTGACAAACAGGTTGGGCGCCTGGCACGTACCACTTGGCGCAGCAGCGCCGGGATAGCTGACCGAACCGTCACAAATGTAATACGGCAGGTATTGGCCGACGAACAGATAGTCGGAATAATCGACCCGCTGTTCGGTTTCCCGGTCGGTGTAGGCACCGGTGTAGACGATATCGAGCATCGCCAAACGACCTTCGACCGTCCAGCTGGTGTTCGAGAAATTGTCTTCTAGTCGATCTTCTTCAAAACGCTGGATTTCGAGATTGTCGAGGCCCAGATCTGGGTCCGCGAAGAACACGCCGTCAGATTCAACGCTCTGGCGAGTGTGCGACAAGGTGACTTTCCAGTCAGGTGTCACTTCCCACAAAGCGCTCGCGCGGAAGCCGGAATATTGCGTGTCGTTGAAATTGTCTTCGACCAAGCCAGCATTGTCGGCGTCGATGAAGGTGACCGCAGACAGATCAGCGCCCGCCTGGAAACCGCCGCGATTGGCGTTTACCGGTACACCGTTTGATCGGACCGTTCCCGATGGACGGAAACGCGCGCTTTCGCTGACGTTGCGAGTGCCTGCGACATTGTCGATATAGCCGCCTTGATCATCGAGGAACACCACGCCGCGCAGGGCAAACGTGTCAGTCACGGGCACATTGACCATCGCCTCGGCTTTGTAGCTCGCCTCACCGCCCTTGGTGAAAGACACACCGCCAGAGAACCCAGCGTCAAATCCGCTCAGATCTGGTTTGTTGGTGATCAAACGGACAACGCCAGCTTGCGAGCTTGCACCGAACAGAGTGCCTTGCGGGCCGGAGAGCACTTCGATGCGCTCAAGGTCAGCGGCGTAAACGTCTAGATTACGGCCTGGCTGCGCAAGCGGTTGCTCATCGAGATACAGCGCAACGTTGGGAGCAAGGCCTGCGACACCAGCAACCGAGAGGTTCGGCGTGGTTGATGCAAGGCCGCGAATATAGATCGTACTTTGGCCTGGGCCGCTGCCACCGGCGGTAACTGTCGGTAGCTGATCGAGGTAATCTTCGAATGTATCGATGTTCAACTCATCGAGCTGCTCTTCACCAATGGCAGAAACCGATACCGGCACATCCTGCAAATCTTCACTGCGCTTTTGCGCGGTCACAACGATCGTTGGAACCCCGCCGCGCGCTTCTTCTGCTTCACCTGCCGGCGCATCTTGTGCGACCGCTGGTGATGCGACAGCAATTGCCAGCGCACTCACTGAGGCGCGCCTTGCGAACTTAACCATTATGCTTGTCCCCTATAGACATTAGGTGACCCGCGATGCCCGAATGGGCCGCTGAGTCAGTAAAATAGCGCAATCAGAAAGACTTCGCGCCCTTGAAGGGGCAGGTAACAAGCGATCCATGGCCCGGCCACAGCTAGCGACCAAATTTTGGGGACTTAGAAAAGTCATGTTGCAAAATAACAACATTGGCAAATATAGAATGAATTTTGCGAAATAAGAAACACATACTTATAGATATAAGTTTTTTATTCTTAAATTTTCAGAATTATACTCTGCCTTTGTATTCAAATTTTCCAAGTTATGGCAAATATCGAAAATTTTACTCTCAACGGCAATCGATCTATAAGGCAAGTTATTCTTTTGCCATTACTTTCTCATTCCATTCTTCGCATGCTTCCGCAGTAGTGGGTACGCCGTGGTGTTTGCGCACAACGTCAAACACGATAGCCTTCACGATAGAGACCATCATCAACAGAACCACAAATGAGAACGGCAATGCGCCGATGATCATAGTGATACGGATCGCCTCTATCCCGCCCAGGATCAGCATGGATCCAACGACAAACGCCAACGCAATGCCCCAGAAAAAGATATGATAGCGGCGCGAACCCTCGTCTTCACCCGCACCATTGATCGTGTTGACGATCAGAATCGCACTGTCAGCCGATGTGATAAGGTATGTCATCAGCAGCACGACGACCAAGCCTGAGACAAGCAGTGCAACCCCATCGCCAAGCATAACAGCCAAAGTCGCATAGAGCTGATCCGCCATAGGAGCCGCCAAGATAGCTCCACCCGCAGCGCCGCTAAGTTCCAGATCAATGGCAGTGCCGCCTACCAGCGCCATCCACACAAAGCACATGAGCGAAGGCACCATCGCCACCCCGAACACATATTCGCGAAGGGTTCGGCCACGCGAGATCCGTGCGATGAACATACCCACAAACGGCGCAAAGGCGATCCACCAAGCCCAATAAGAAACAGACCAGCCCAACTGCCAAGAGACCAGAGCATCGCCCACTTCGCTGCCATCGGAGATGAAGCGTGCTAGAGATTGCTGCGGCAGGGTGATGACATAATCCCAGGTCGCAACACCGAGCAGCTTAAGCCCATACAGTCCCGACCCTACGGTCGCGAACAACGCCAAGAGGGCAAAAGACAGCCCCATGTTAAGGTTAGAAAGCCATTTGATCCCACGCCCAACCCCGGACAATGCACTGACCGTAGAAGCTCCAACCAGCACCAATAGCGCGGTTATGATACCAGCATTTGATGCGGCGAGCGCCCCATCATCCCCGGCCGTCATGAGCCAGCCGCCCATGCCAATTCGGTAAAGGCCAGCGACGAATTGCTCGACACCGAAACCGAGCGTGTAGGCCACCCCCAATATGGTGGCGACCACCGCCACAACATCGACGATATGACCCGCTGGACCTGACATGACCTTACCAAACAAAGGGGCAAGGCTGGACCGGATTGTAAGCGGCAGATCCCGTCGATGCGCGACATAGGCAATGCCCAACCCCACCAAGGCATAGGTGCACCACGCCCCGAAACCCCAATGCAGGAAGGTGTACAGATAGGCGGGACGCACCGCTTCTGCCGTCAGCGGCTCCATCTGGCCGCGTATAATATCAGGATTGTTGGCAAAGTGTGCCAACGGTTCTCCGGTGGAGAAAGTGAGCATCCCAATGCCGATGCCCGCACCAAACAGCATGGCAAACCAGGAGAAGCGCGAAAATTCAGGCTTTTCATCCGGCGCACCCAACCGCAGACTGCCCGATTGCGGGATCAGCGCCAGCGCCGTGCAAACCACTACTAAGGCGGCAACGAGATAGATGTACCAGCCGCCAAACAACGATATAATCGATGTGTTGGCCGCGCCTAAGGTCTCCAGCGCGTTTACCGGAAAGAAAATCGCCCACATGATGATAAAGGAGACGATAATCTTGGACGGGATCGTCACCGCCCTACTAAAGCCATCGTAGAAGCCGCTGTCGTGTGTCCCAATTGGCAGATCAACAAGTGGAGGCGCAATCGGCGCGCTGGTTGGCGCGCTCGTGCCGCTGACGGTATCGTTATGGATAATTATCTCCCCGACGCAGTCCAGGCCAAACTCGAAACAATGGCCCCCTGCGCAAGATACGATCATAGGTTAGCCGCCACACATTGCAAATCTGGCGGATTAGATCTTTATGAATACGCCCATACTAACTTTAACGCTAGCGCTGGTGCCGCGTCCACATACGGCTTCAGTCAAGAGCGCGTCTACGCTAGACCAACTGCACGTTGGCCGGCCAAATATAGCGACAGTATCAAATCAGGGTTGTGATCTTTAGTTGAATGAACGCGCGGTGCCAGCACCGATGTTCGAAGCTCCACATTCTATGTGCTCGATCGCCACTCAACATCCGCTCTAAACAGCGGCCCTAGCGGTTCCACCAACCGAATAGCCTCGTCGCAAATATCGGTCGCGGGTTAAAGCGGCAGATCTTCTGCGTTCCGTAGGCCCAATGAGGACTCGACATACACCATAACGATCAGGTGGATGGCCAGAACATTGAATCCAAGCGCTTGAAAGGACAAACAAGCCTGTAGGGTCAGGGCAATACCCTGACCCTATCCAGACATCCTTTTTCTGTTTGAGACCGGGGGCTAACCCGACCTCTCACAAAAGATCAGCGCTTCGTTGACGCGGGAGCAACCTAGAATCTAGCGCTCACTCCAACATAGAACTCTCGCCCTTCAATGTCGTTCAATGTGGAGAGAATGTTGCGGCTATTTCCCAACGTCAAACCGGTCGGCAGAATAGGACCAATCCTATCGAAGACATTGGTGACGCCGCCATTTATCGAGAATCTGTCATCATCACCAAAGCTATATCGCACAAACAGGTTATGAAGCGTTTCCGACCCTGCTCGGAAGAAGCTTGGATCTTCAGGCTCGACGAATTCATCAAGCCCCCCGCTTTTGAAGGTCGTCGTCCACGTCAACCTGAAACCGTCATACGCCCAGCTTGCACGCGCACGAAATTCATCATCTGACTGTGTAATTCTACGCAAAACGCTTTCTGTCGTAGGACCTTCGATCGCGGGAAAGGTGAATTCATCTGTGAAGTAGTGCGAATAACGCACATCAAAGCTAAATTCACCGGGAATTATGAGAGGTTCAATTCTATACAGAACTGAGACATCCAGCCCCGAGACGTCCAAACTGTCAAGATTCTCCTGCCGATTGATGATCTGCGTTACCTCGCCATTTGTCGCGTTACGGGTAATCACATCGCAGAAACGGTTGTCGGGGAAATCCGCATCCGAGAAACAGAGGTCAGCAGTTAGTTGAGTTGAAATGCTGCTGATCGCATCGGTGATGGAAATATCGTAGTAATCAACCGCAACCACCAGATTTGGAATGAATGATGGTGTGAATACGCCACCCACCGTATAAGTAGTACCTGTTTCCTCCTGCAGGTTTTGATTGCCAACATTCGGTTCGGCGACGGTCGGGACACCTTCAAATGCCAGTCCTGCATTGTCTGGGTTCGCAAAAAATGCTGCGATCCCGGGTTCCGCCAAACAATTGGCAGCAATGGTGTCAGCTGATGTTGTGCTGCCTGGAGCTGGCGTTACCCCACTACCATCTGGCATCAGGCCATCACAAGGGTCCCGCAAATTTCCGAAATCTGGCCGCGATGGCGAGAAAAATTCGGTCAGGCTAGGGGCCCGTTGGGACCGCGAATACTGCGCACGGAAACGAATATCATCGATTGGCTGCCAAGTACCACCAACGTTGTAGCTGTAAACCGTGCCGACGGTTGAATAATTGGCTACTCGCCCAGCAAGCTGCAACGAGAGCTGGTCTTCGATAATCGGAATATCCAATTCCGCGAAACCTTCAATCACATCGAAGGAACCACGAAAATCTGGTGTGGTCGTGAGCGATGTAAGCTCCAGGTCCTGATCAGGGTCACCCGTTGTATCCTGAAGTTCGTGCCGGTAGTCGAAACCGAACGCAACCTTCACATCACCGGCAGGCAACTCGAAGATCGAACCATCGATCGCACCAGAAACAGTCGCCTGTTCACGGAACTGCCGCAGGAGCCCAGTGTAACGGATAAAATCTGCGGCAGCATCCGAGATCGAGCCTTCACCGAAGAGGTTCAGTGGAACGCACCCCAGGGCTCGCGCCGCGTCGTCGGCACACTGCAGGCCATCTGGAGTAACATTTAGAGCACTACGGATATTAAGATAGTTCGCTTGGTTTTGAGACACCTGCCGCTGATTGAAACGACCAAAGGTGGCGCCCAAAGTCCAATTCAGATCGTCCGATACTGCGCCTTTTAGCCCGAATTGGCCGCGGATCGTCTCGCGCTCATTGGTTGTGATTGCAGGACCTAACTCGGAAAGTCGCCGTGCGAAAGACACCGTACCTATCCGAGTCTCTTCAACCAATGGCGGAATGAAGGGATTATCAGCAGCAATTTGGCCAATATCACCCAATGCGTTGAACGGCCCAATATCTGTCCCGCTGGTTATGACTATTGCGCTGTTGGTCGATACAACCGTCGAATTTGTGTACAATAGATTGAAGAAAACTTCTGTGTCCGGTGTGATTTCGAACGACGCTCGAACGGCACCATTATAGTTTTCGAACGATGGGAAGAGCGATCGGCCAGGCCGAAAGTTAAAGCCGTCCACATCCGTTTCAAAGCCAAACCGCGGATCGCGGTCATCTGGAAGGTTCCCTGCACGATCATTGAAAAACACACCTCCAATGTTGAAGGCATCATCGCCCTCAAAGATGCCGCCCGGCAATCCAGCACTACCCGAAGGATTAATACAAAAGCGCCCCGAATTATCACAATCGCCGAACGCGGTCTCATCCCTGAAAGCATCAGGGTTATCCGGGTCCAGCGGGTTGGTCAGAGGTCGATTGAATTCAACATTTGCGATTGATTGCGGACGCGAGGCATCCGCTAAGATTGCACTGTGATCATCATAGCTAAATGCGGCGAGGAAATAGCCGCGATCATCCGCAAACTTTTTGCCAAACGTGGCATCAATCGAGAACTCTTCGCCACCAGAAGCTTCCGGCGTATTATAGCGTGTACTCAGCTCAACACCCTCAAAGTCGTCTTCCAGGATGATGTTTACAACACCTGCGATTGCATCCGAACCGTAAATTGCTGACGCACCACCAGTGGTGACCTCCAACCTTTTTGCGAACCCGCTCGGCAGCGTGTTAAGACTTACGCTTTCGCCATTGCCTGAGTTGGAAACAGCTCGCAGCCCGTCAATCAGAGTCAATGTCCTATTTGGCCCCAAGCGTCGAAGGCTGATTGTACTCAACCCGCTATTCTGGACGCTTGATGATGTGGTTTCCGGCGTAAAGCCTCGATCTACGCCAGGCAGATCACGTAGAAGCTCGGCAATATCCCGAGAGCCGCTTTGCGCAATATCCTCGGCAGTCAAAACCTGCAGGGGAATGTTTGACGTAGCGTTTGACACGGCCGCCTGGCGAATGCGTGACCCCGTTACAACGATCGTGTTGTCAGGTGCTGCTGCCTGTCCAGCTGTTGAGGCAGGGCGAATAGTTGCCCCTTGCTCTTCAGCAGTAGCCTGACCGTTAGCACCCTCTCGCGCCTGCGCCGCTTGCACCAGAAAGACATCATGTCGCGTCTTAGTGAAGTGCAGACCAGTACCGCGCAACAAATGCTCAAGTGCAACCTCAGGCTCGTAGCGACCATCGACGTCGTTTGATCGCTTTCCATTTGTGAGATGGCCGGCAAAGAGGATCTCCTTACCGCTCTCTTGAGCAAATTCCCTAAGAGCATCACCAAGTGGCTGCGGATCAATATCGAAATTGACGGGGTTCGCCAACGCCGGGCTCGCGAAAGCCAAAGCAACCGAGGCGACACCCATGCGAAGCACGGCTCGACATGCGGTGGTATTTTTGGCGGTAGTACGATTCATCTCAGGATTCCCCCATCATTCAGTCTGCAATCGTTTCTCGATTGTCAGTGGGGTAGAGCGATACGGAAACCAAAACCCGCCAACTTTTTTTGACGAGAGGCACCCAAGCAACCAAACCACTAACGCGCTGATGGCTCCAAGTGAATTTCAGTGCTGCTAACACGCTTGGCCGCTACTCCGAAATATGCTTCCAATGCTGCAACGAAACTGTCTTGCCGCCCGGCGATGAACACTCCGTTGATTTCGGTATTCGCTAGCTCGTAGTCGGAGATCGTAAGTTTGACCTCGCTGTAACGATTCATTTCCTGAACTGCGATCATCAGGGGAGTATCTTCGAATACAGCGTTGCCATTTCGCCAGGACGCGGCAACGGACAAATTCGCCTGACGGCGTAGCGCTGGACCAGCCTGACGCACACTAAGCTTCTGTCCTGCAACAAGCATCGCACCTCGCTGCAGACCTTCCCGATCATCTTGATCGATCCGCTTAACTTCAACCTCACCCTCTAAGACCGTTACGTCGACCGTATCCTCTAACGTTCTAACATCAAACGCAGTTCCGACTGCTATCACCTTGTAATCGCCTGCATAGACGACGAAGGGGCGATCGGGATTATGGGCGACATCGAAGTGCGCCTCCCCTCTAGTAAGATGAATAGCCCTCTCGTCCAGGCCGTATCGCACGTCAATCTCGCTGTCAGTATTGAGCGTTGCGATCGTTCCATCGGTAAGCGGGATGTCGGTCCGGTCACCCACCGCTGTTTCAAAGACCGGTGTATGATCGTTAACCGCATGCGTCACGCCCTCGACGTTACTTCCTGTTTGCATGACAAGCAGTGCAGTCATGGCGACAGCCGCAACGCTCGCAGCAAAGGCCTTGCTTGCAAACGACCAACGGGTTGAATTCGGGGTAGGCGCAGCACTTTCTTGACTGCGGCTTAGTGCCGCTGAGCGCATAGACTGCACTTCCGGCATCAATGCGATCGTCGGCAAGTCCTTGATCATTTCCTGCAGGCCGTTGAAAGCCTGTGCGTTATCTGGATCTGCGCTTTTCCATTCTTCATGCTCAGCACGATCGGCATCACTGCAGTCGGGTGCGCGCAAACGGGCATCCCAAAATCCTGCCGCCTCGCAGGTATCCATATCTGTTTCGGCAGGCGCGTTCATCGATAACGCTCGACTCGCTTCAACAGAAAGGTGTTTGCCTGTGCGAGATGGCGTTCAACCGTCCTGATCCCAACGTTCAGATCCTGCGCAATCTGCATCTGTTTGAACCCTTCAAAGTGATAAAGGACGAATATATCGCGCGTTTTTTCCGGCAATTCATAGAGTCCTGAAATAAGCTGTTTTACAGCCTCCCTGTCTGCCAAGACGGTTTCGATCGAGATTTCCGCCAAAATATGCTTATCTTCATCAAACATATCTTGCAGGTCGGCACGGCTGGTTGTGCGCTTACGATAATATTCGGCGATCGATGCTCGTGCGGTCTGGAAGATGTAACCTTCAACCGTCTCGATCGAATTCAGATCGGCGCGATGCGCCAAGCGAACAAAGACATCCTGCACAAGGTCGTCCACTTCCCCAGGCGATGGAACACGCTTCCTGAAATAGCTCCTAAGGGCTGGCCCGAATTCTTGAGACCAACCCTCTAACAACGCACGATCTTTGGCGCCTAGCGGAGCTAAAGGAGCCCTAGCCACGTTCGAATAGTTTTTTCGACAACATTCATCTCAGCTATTTCGAGATCGAGGGAGATAGCAAGTTCGGGCAACCACTCGCCGCCTCGCTAGTTGGAGTGCGATCACTGGAAACCTCGCCAGCCTATTCCAACAATAAAGAGTTTAAACGCCAACAGTCCGGACAGAAACAAAGCGTCAGTCCGGCACACCTTTGCCGGCCGGCTTAGCGATGATCACCCTAACTCATATCGGGATAGACCTGCGTATTCTTGACGACGCTGTATGCGAATTTTGTATCAATGGAACGGATGCCCGGCAATGCATGCAGTTCTTTTCGAACAAAACTCTCGTACACCTCCAAATCAGAAACTACGACGCGCATAAAGTAATCAGCATCTCCCGTTGTCATAAAACAATCCAAGATTGAATCTATCGCATCAACCTTCCGTTCAAACGAACGCACGACTTCCTTGGAGTGTTTTTCCAGTGATATACTGACGAAGACAGTCAATGGAACGCCATATGCTTTCTGATCAACGAGAGCAGCATATCCCTGAATAACTCCAGTGTCTTCAAGGTTTCTGAGGCGGCGCAAACAGGGCGATGGCGACAGATTGACCCGCTCCGCAAGCTCAAGGTTCGTAAGGCGTCCATTCTTCTGGAGTTCGCGGATGATCTGCCGGTCTTTAATATCCATGAGCGACTTTTAGGGTCATATATGCTAAAATACCATGCTTTTTAAGCTAATATAGCAATCTATCGCCGCCCAAACCACGCTATGATTGTGCATGCAGAGGAGTGCACATGTTCAATAAGCATCAATCCCAATCTCAAAAAATGGGTTTCGCGACCCGTGCAATTCATCACGGATATGATCCAGCAGGAGCGGAAGGCGCACTTACGCCTCCTTTGCATCTGACATCGACCTTCGTATTTGAAAGCGCCCAAGAAGGCGGTGAGATGTTCGCTGGAGAAAGAGAAGGACACTTCTACTCTCGCATCTCAAATCCAACCACAGCTCTATTGGAGCAACGAATTGCGACACTGGAGAATGGAGAAGCTGCTCTGGCCACGGCCTCCGGTATGGGCGCGATTACGTCGACATTATGGACGTTTCTGGAACCGGGCGATGAACTGATCACCGACAAAACCTTATACGGCTGTACGTTCGCATTCATGCGCCATGGCCTTGGAAGGTTTGGAATCACGATCACACACGTCGATATGACGGACCCCGAAGAGCTTGCTCAAGCTATCTCATCCAAAACCAAAATCGTGTATTTTGAGACACCTGCCAATCCCAATATGCGGCTTGTCGATATTGCCGCAATTTCGGCAATAGCAAAGCAGGCAGGTGCCCGCTGCGTCGTCGATAATACCTATGCTACACCAGTCATTACCCGCCCTCTTGAACTGGGCGCGGATATTGTCGTCCATTCAGCAACCAAATATCTGGGAGGGCACGGTGATGTGGTCGCCGGACTTGTTATCGGCAGCGCTGACGATGTTTCAGAAATCCGCTTGGTGGGCATGAAAGATATGACCGGCGCGGTTATGTCACCGTTCAACGCCATGTTGGTATTGCGAGGATTGAAAACCCTGCAAATACGAATGCAGCAACACACTGAATCGGCTAAGGTAATTGCTACTTATCTGCACACTCATGACGCTGTTTCGCAAGTGTTCTATCCAGGTCTTCCCACTTTCTCTCAGCACAATCTGGCAAGTAGGCAAATGGACCAGTTCGGCGGAATGATCGCTATTACACTGGATGGCGGCTATGATGCCGGACTAGCTTTGATGAATGGACTAAATCTCATCCAGCGCGCCGTATCGCTGGGAGATACTGAAACTCTGATTCAGCATCCAGCAAGCATGACACATTCCACCTACTCGCCTCAGGAGCGCCATGATCACGGCATTGATGACGGACTTGTTCGGATCTCCATCGGTCTAGAAGACGAAGATGACCTGTTACATGACTTGGAATCGGCACTTGAATCGCCTCGTTAAGCTCTGTCCCTAAATGGCTTTAGCCAAAAGGGGGTACTGTTGGTCTAACGCGAAATCGTCGCTGCAAGATGTAGAGCGCCTTACCCTCGCCACTCAATCCGCCAAGGGGGAGTTCGCCTTACAATGCCAATCGCTGATCGCTCTTGCCGGCCCTGGCCCACAAAGAACCACACAATCCAAACATGTAGCCCGCCGCCTTTGATTGACTTGCTTTGGCCTACGAGAAGGCCTTCAAAAACTCACGGTTTGTCGGCAGGTTTTCTTGTAATCTCGCACTCAATCGTTGGGATTCTGCCAATGGGCCGGTCTCTTGATTGATCAGCTCCTTGCGCCGACGAAACGAGGCGATGCGGCTCGCGAGACTGTCCGGTATATCAAGGCTTTGGCGATCTTGCCAAAATGGCGTGTCATCACGCTGTGTGGCGATGTAGTGCAAGATAATGAAATCCCGAATGCTATCAAACTCTTCGACAAATTCTCGATTAAAATGACCGGCGAGTGCCGGTGACGATTTCTGGAACGGGAACATTTTGATCAACCGCGTTGCAACGATCTGAATCAGATGGATCGAGGTCGATTCGAGCGGTTCAAGAAAGCCGGAAGACAGGCCCACAGCGATACAATTCTTCTCCCAAATGCGCTCAAGCCGCCCCGTGTTGAACTTTATGAAATTCGGATCAGTCCGGGTCGGGCCATCGAGATTGTTCATCAGAATCTCGTACGCTGCATCCTGCTCCATATAGGCGCTGGAGTAGACATGACCATTGCCGACGCGATGTTGCAGCGGGATACGCCATTGCCACCCGGCCTGATGCGCAATGGCGCGGGTATAGGGCAGGATATCGCCGGTGGATTCCGTTTGAACGGCGATCGCCCGGTCCATCGGCAACCAATGGCCGAAATCGACAAATTTCACACCCAGCGCCTGCCCGATCAGCAAGGCACGAAAGCCAGTGCAATCGATAAACAGATCGCCTTCGATCACTCGCCCATCTTGCAGTCGCAAACTGGCAATATCGCCCTTTTCAGGGTTAAGTGTAACGTCTTCGATCAGTCCTTCAGTGCGCGTGACGCCCTGCGCCTCGCTGCGTTTGCGCAGATATTTCGCATACAGGCTGGAATCGAGATGATAGGCGTAATTCAGCGAGGATTTGTCTGATGTGGCAAACTTTCCTGCCTCAGCAGCTTGAAGTTGAAGAAGCAGCATCACCCCTGACCTGCCACGCCACGCCACTCTGACATGACACGGACCAGATAGTCCGTTATCGACCCAGAATCGGAATCGACAGTCTCACTACGGTATGATCCTAGTGTGGAATTCGCCGTTTTCGCCGAATGGGTCGACGCCTTCGGGCAGGCGCTTGATCAGTTCGGCATCGAAGCGATCACCAATCGCGATACCGGGCAAATCTGCGGCGATGGCGCTGATGCGGCATTCGGCACCTGAAGCGGTCAGGTCTTCCATGAGTGAGGCGTAGTCCGCGTTCCAGAGCGGAAGCTCGAGCGTCATGGACTTGGTTCGCTCACGCGCTGCAAAGGCGTCCTCACGCCAGCTCCTGATATACTCCAGATGCAAATCGCCAAAGCAAAGAGCCTTGCTATTGGGCACTAGATCCAACGCGGGCAGCAGCTGTTCCACATAATCCGGCCCAGAGTGCAGCGGCACTCCGATCAGCGGCACATCCAACCTTGTGGCCTGCTCCACCACATCATCAATGGGGAATTCCTGATGCGCGATAATCCGACTACGCGCGTCGAATGTGGTAAGTAGTGTAAGGCTGAATCGCTGCTCACGCTCCAGGGCCCGATATGCGAGAAAGCTGTCCTTGCCTCCGCTCCAGAACAAGACAGCAGTTTCTCGGGAGGGGTCGGGCCGCGCTTGAGTAAGCCAAGCCGCTTGCTGGATACGCTTGGCACGTTGGGACAAACCGACGCTTTCATGTCCAAACGGGCAATGCCTGCACCCGGCGCCGCAGCACCTGTCCCTCTCAAGCAGCCCATGACGTGTGAACACCATGAAACCCGTTTCCGGATCGGTGTAGCTCTTCTCGCCGCGCTTGCAGGCGTCCTCATGCAGGGCCCAATAATTCATATCAGGCAAGTTCCACAAATTCCGCAATTGCTTCGCTGAGCATTCTCAGGCTGGGCAGTAAGGCTGGGCTGGGGCGGCTAAAGTGCAGGTGGCCGTCGAGATGAATGACAGGCACTTCGAGCGGAATTGTGTCACTTTGCGCGCGTGAGGCATCAAAGCCGCAGGCAGCGGCAATAATGAGATCGGGCTGCGCTGCTTCAACTTCTTCCCAGCTGACTTTAAACGATGGCTCTCCGGCCCTGCCAAGGATATTGGTCAGCCCTAGCAGCTCGACCATCTCGGGCACCCAGTGGCCCGAGATGAAAGGTGGATCGAGCCAATCTAGGAAAGCAACCTTAAGCTCGGTTTGGGCTTGGGCGCCTCGGTATTCCTCCAAGGTGCGATACCATTGCTTAATCAATGCCGCCGCTTCCCGCTCGCGGCCAATCGCTTCGCCGACTTGCTCAAAGCAAACCGGCACATCCGCGAGGCCATAGGGCGAGAGATCAACCAGCTTGGGCCTACTCGAAAGCGCAAGCACCCCTTCACGGACATCCCCCGAAGGCACCGCACATACATCACATAGCGACTGGCTGATGACCACATCCGGTGCAAGGTGTTCGAGCGTATCTATATCCAGTTGATACAGGGGCCGATTGGCGGTGGACACCTGTCGATCAATCTCAGCGGCCGACGCCGAAGTGTCGAGCCATGTACTGGTGAGCTTTGGCAAATGTTGCCAATCGCCCGAGCAACTGTGGCTTACACCGATCAGATCATCCTTCGCGCCAAGAGCAACGGCGATATCAGTCGCGCTGGGCAGCAAAGAGACGACGCGCATCGCTCGCTCCTATCAAGGCAATCAGGCCGAATGCGATTCCGCCGTAAACCGCATTGGCGAGAATGCCGCGCAAAAGAAACGGCAGGGCGTTCACATAACAGGTGATCCAGCCTTCCAGTGTATTCGGATAATAGCCCATCACCATGGGGGTGAGATTGGATAGAAGGTAGAAGACTACTGCACTGATCACGGCGGCCATCGCCACCGAACGCACTTTGATCGCCGATAGAACGGGGCTGACAAACAAAGCCGCTGCCAAGTGTCCCAAATAGACGAAACTCATCGCCAGCAGGCTATAAAAACCGTTCATGGCATCGACGATAAGTACAGTCGCCAGAACCGGTATCATTACAAGCTTTCTGGGCAGGTAAGAGGCAGCGAGCATTCCGATTGCCCCGACCGTCGAAACACCCATTGGATGAGGCAACGCATGTGACGCGACCCCCGCAAACATAACCATCATGGCGATAAAACCATGCCGTGCATGATCGCTCATCATTCGATCTCCACTGGCCGCTAGTCCCCGAGCGGTGGATGCTGAATTCGAGAGGCAGGTCTTCGGACTTACGAGTATCGATTAGCGACGCCTTCCCATCCCAGGGCCATTCCCGGGCACAGTGGCATATGTCGCCAATCACTCGATCACCGCTGCGAGGTCAGCACCGGATTTACACCGGTTTCCCGTTAGCCAGCTCGAATGTGCTCTTTGAGCACGATTTCTTCATAGCGTTTCTGAACAACAATTGAAGAGCGTAGCTTGTAAATGTGACTGGGGCGGATAGGCAACGTTCTGATTATTTTTCGCCATAACTCGACATTCCGCTCACAGCCGACAGAACAACCATTCAAGCTGGCATCGGAGTATGCGTACTCTTGCTCTTGCGCGAAGGATTGGTAGGCTCTTACGATTGGAACGTTCAGGCGCACAGCGCCCTTATCTCTGGGAGACAACAGATGCTCAATACACTCAAGTGGGCAACAGCCGCTTCGTTGCTGGCGCTGAGCGCACCCGCCCTTTCGAATGAGGAGCGCACTGAACAGTCTACGGTTGAGCGCGAAAACGAGACATACAATGCGCAGCAGTTCTTCGATTCCACGTCCTTTGGCCTTGGCTCTTCGGGCGGACATGTGTTCACATCTGATGGCGCGAATGTCTTGATCAATTCGGATAGTTCAGGCGTGTTCAACGCCTATCTGCTGCCTGTGTCGGGCGGTGAACCGGTAGCGCTTACCAATTCAACCACAAACGCGATTTTCGCGAGCTCGCTGTTTCCGAACGATAATCGCGTGATTTACAGTTCGGACAGTGGCGGTAACGAGCTGAACCACGTCTATCTCCGCGAGCTTGATGGTACGGTGCGTGATCTCACTCCAGGTGAAGGCCTTACTGCAAGCTTTGCCGGATGGAGCGGAGACGACACCTCCTTCTACATCGCCACGAATGAGCGCGACCCACAGGCCTTCGATGTCTACGTCTATGACGCGGATGATTACTCGCGTGAACTGCTGTTTGAGAATCCGGGTAACTTCTTTCCTGGTGGCGTATCGGATGATGGGCGCTGGATGGTCCTGTCACGCAACAATTCGAGCGCAGATAGCGACCTGTTTCTGGTCGATTTGGCAGCGGGCACCGAGCCGAAGTTGATCACCGAACACGAGGGCAATATCAGCTATGGCAGCTATGGCTTTACCCGCGACAGCTCGAAACTGACCTTCGCAACCAACGAGCATGGCGAATTCAATCAAGCATGGACTTATGATCTGACAAGTGGGGAAACTGCACCGTATCTAAAAGCAGATTGGGATGTCAGCTTCGTCAGCTATTCGCGCTCGGGTCGCTACCGGGTTAGCGCGGTGAATGCTGATGCTCTCACGCAATTGACTCTTCTTGATCAAACGACGGGTCGTGAGGTTGAGCTCAGTGGGATTCCCGAAGGCAATTTAGGCAGCATCCGCTTTAACGAAGCAGAAAGCCAGATCGCATTTACCGTATCATCGGATACATCGCCTTCTGATCTCTATGTCGCTGACTTGGCCTCAGGCCAAACGAAGCGTCTGACCAGCGCGCTGAACCCGGCGATTGACGAAGCAGACCTCGTCACCGCTTCGATCGGACGATTTGAGAGTTATGACGGGGTTGAAATTCCTGGTGTGCTCTATCGTCCAAACGGCGCAAGCGCGGATAATCCGGCCCCGGCTATCGTCTGGGTTCATGGCGGTCCTGGCGGCCAGAGTCGGCGTGGATATAACCCCACGATTCAGCATTTGGTGAACAACGGCTATGCCGTTTATGCGATCAACAATCGTGGTTCGTCGGGCTATGGCAAAACCTTCTTCCACATGGATGATAAGCGCCATGGCGAGGCCGATTTAGGCGATGTCGTCGCCTCCAAGGATTATCTTCAGGACAAGGACTGGATTGCAGATGATCGCATTGCGATCATGGGCGGATCTTACGGCGGTTACATGGTTGCCGCCGCACTGGCCTTTGAACCGGAAGTATTCGACGCTGGGGTAAACATTTTTGGCGTAACCAATTGGGTCCGCACTATTAAGTCAATCCCGCCATGGTGGGGCGCTAACCGCAAGGCTTTGTTGGATGAATTGGGAGATCCAGAGACAGATGAGGAGCGCCTGCGGAAAATCTCACCACTGTTCCATGCCTCCAATATCGTAAAGCCGATGCTTGTCGTGCAGGGGGCGAATGATCCGCGGGTTCTGCAGGTTGAAAGCGACGAGTTGGTTGCTGCGGTTAAAGCGAATGGCGTTGACGTAGAGTACGTGCTTTTCGAGGATGAAGGCCATGGTTTCCGCAAGAAGGAAAACCGCGTCGAAGCCTCCGAAGCCTATCTCAACTTTCTGGATCAGCATATCGGGCGCTGATTGCGAGCAATGTGCGAGCGAACGCGGACCTACGTCACCACAAACAGACGGATCACTTGCGGCGATAAGTTGAAATACCGAAGCAAGCTAGCTGTTTCGTAAGTCGTGCCATCGCTCGGCCACACTCGTTCAACCTAAGCTTTCCATCAGGTGCACTTGCTCTGACGATACCTGCTTCGTGGTGCGTTTACATAATCTGGTGTTCGAATATAGGTTATGCGGGCTGTATGACGATTGTGACCATTCATGAGAACCGCATCGATGGCCGCGACTAACAACGTGGACCGAGTCACAATTCTTGTCCCAGTGCTAAACGAACAACTCGCACTGCCTGCGACATTGGATCGTCTTTGTTCGCTTGATCCTCCAGCAGATGAGATCCTGATCGTCGACGGCGGTAGCACCGACGACTCTGTTCGCTTAGTCCAAGCAGCCGGCTTCAGAGTTTTGACAGCTCCAAAGAGAGGCCGCGCCGCTCAAATTAACTTTGGAGTGGGGGAGGCGAGTTCAGAGATCATCTGTGTGCTGCACGCTGATACCATATTACCTCTCGATGCCGTAACTGTGATACGGACCGCAATGGCGGACGGAAGAACTAGCCTCGCCAGTTTCACGCCACGTATCGCCGGACCGCAAGGCACGCGTTGGGGATCGACCTGCCACAATTGGATTAAGACCTGGTACGTACCTCTGATCACTCGACCGCATTTGTTCATGAGCGGCGTAAGGCTATTGTTTGGCGATCACGCGATGTTTTTCCGAGGAAAGCGATTCCTTGAAGTCGCCGGTTGTGATGAACGATTGGCGGTGATGGAGGAGGCGGATCTTTGCATCAAGCTTGCCCGTTTCGGCAAAGTGCGCATGGTTCCGCGCTGGGTTTGGACGTCTGATCGACGGATCACAAAATGGGGTCGATGGAGAGCCAATTGGATCTATCTAAAGGTTGGATTGATGTGGGCGATGGGCGCACGTGAACGGCTTGGCGAGCACTATCCCGATATTCGTTAGAGATGCTGTTAGTCTACTTTTCCAACCTCGGGGGCTAGGATCAGACAGTCAGCGATCGGCCCAGCAATAGGCGACACCAAGCTCAATCATGCCTGCCTATCTTCGTCGAGCATAAGTAGCAGCTAGCAGGCTAGCTCAAATCAATGGGTCTCGGGCTTCAGGCAAGAAATACCACAAGTCCTGCAACCAATCCTGCGACTGAGAAATAGACGTCGTAAGGATCGTAGACCTGCTCCCCTCCGAGGCTGTGGACCCCAATTTCCTGGCCGATTGCTTGGAAACCTGCACTGAGGAATGCGAGCGCGCATATCCCCGCGGGAAAGTGAGAAACCGGCCAGCAGAACCACCTCTATACCATGCTAAAGTCAGCAGCATCACAAGGACGAGAAAGCTAGCCAAGCTTTCAGCGAAATTGGGAAACGAATATAGAAAAACCTCGAAAGCTGGATCGGGGAAACGCTTGTGCCAGCTGCGGTCGCAGCTGCTTAAGAACAACGAAAATGGCAATCGTCACAGTCTGAACGATTACGAGGGGTCGAAAATGCCTTACCACGACCGATCGCCCTAGTTTGCCGTCGGCCTTAGATTTTCGATGGCTTGCGTACTCACCCATTTGATATCAGCGTCTCCGTCGCCTCCTACTTCATCCTTTCCGAAGAAGAGGTACTTTCCGTCGGGAGAGATAGTTGGAACTCTATCGCTGGCAGTTGAATTGATGTCGTTACCTAGATCGATCGGCTTGTTCCATGAGCCGTCACTTGCCTTAAATGAAACTAGATATCGTTGTCGTTTCGGCCTTCGTCTTCCTGGTGCCGGGCATTCAGTGCGATATAATCCTGCGATGATGCCATGAAAGCATGAACGCCGAACTCTAGCCCGACGGGCTCAATTTTCGAAAAGTCATTACCTTCATTAGATGCATAGAAGTTTTGGAAACTCGATAGACTGAGGTAAAATATGTCACCGCCCATGGATTGATTGGGGAAGAAGATCTGATCTTCGTTGATTGGTGAATCAAGTAACTTGGCTTCACTCCCTTCAGTGCCGATCGAATGATAGACAAAGAGCTTCAATTGGGGCTTGCTCTCCAGCATCTTGCGCACTCGATCATGAAGGTCACTGTCATTTGGAGCGCTACTGATGATGATAGCTGCGTCGAATAATTCCGGCTTTCGCGTTAGAGCATCGGTGGCGAAGCGACTAAAACGTGACCATCCAGCGAAGATAACGTTCCCATCAACGCGATATTCTTCACGCAGAAACGGAAGCACTGCATCTTCGATATGCGCCAGAGTCTTGTTGGCGTTTTCGCTCGCGTGTTCGTCGCCTACTTCAGCAGAGCCATCAAAGTAGTCAAGCGACGCAAGAATGATGTTATGCTGACCTTCGCCGGCGTTGAACTCGTCCACTACTTCCCGCGTCCATTCATAGCTTTCCTGATCAAACGCAAAGTGGAGGAGCAGGGCATACCTACCCTCATTTGCGGCATCATAGCCTTCAGGAAGTGTGACTGTAACGTGCCAGGGCGTGCCCCAATGTATCGACTCGATAGCAATGCGCATCTGACGCGCATCGGATGGCTTCAGAGAAAAGTCACTTGAGCATGCTGACATCAAAACCGCGAACATCGTAATGAGCAGAACACGCAAACTTCGAAGAGCGCAGATAACTAGCGAAGATCGGGAAATCATCGCAGTATAGGACCCCAGATTTTGCGGCATTCCTTTGGCCTTTCTTTGTATTGAAGCCGCGCCGCAGGCTTCGCGAGCAAATCATTGCGACCATCGCCCACTGCGACACAACGGTTGGCATCTCAGTCCACGAAAGCTGGCACGATCCTTTCTGCTGCCATCTGCAATGCTGTTGGCTCTCGCATGCCTGCTGTTGTCACAACGACCAGATCAAGCTCCTCAATCAGAATGATGAACTGCCCACCGCACCCTTGGGCCGATGTCGCCAAATAAGTTCTGTCGCCAACTTTCAGGTCGCCGCTCCACCAGAGGTAGCCATACCCCTGGCCAGAGACATCCTTACCGCCACCAAAGATGCGATCATCACCGTTATAGAGAATTCTGCTGGTTGCTTTGGAGATATAAGCTTCTGGGATCAGCTGCTCTCCGTTCCATTGCCCTTTGCTCATTGCGAGGGTGTCAAACTTGAGCATATCACGCGAAGTGAAACTGGATTTCCAACCTCCTGCTCGCAGGCCGCCCAGACCGATACGCCACTCGTAACCGGCGATGCCCATTTTCTGGAGGAGTTCGGTTTTGACGAAACTCTCGGCACTGCCGGGAACAACGGCATCAATAACCTGCATGACGATCATGCTGCTGTAGTTCCCGTAAGTAAACTCGGTCAGCACCTCATCGGTTATCGGATCGCTTTGCTCGAGTACGGACTGCACCAGTTTTTGCCCATCAATTAGGTCACGATATCGCTCAAATTACTCTACCTTTTCAGCTTTGAGCGAATACCGGAGCGCATGGTCAGTGCTTGGTGTAACCTGACCTTGTCCGCGCCTTCTACAAGGTCGGACCGATCAATATCGTTGAGGAAGCTGATCATGGGTTTGTGTAGATCGTCCATGGTCAGATAGCCTAGCTGAATCGCACGTCCGAGAGCCAACCCCGTGTAAGTTTTCGTGTCTGATGCCTGCGGATGGCTAAGGTTAACCCGGCTCCGCTGATAATAGGATTCAAACAGCAGCTTGCCTTGTTGAGATATGAGCAAACTGTCGACTGCACCGTGCTGACCGTGGGACAGTTCCTCCGCCAGTCCAACGATCATCTCTTTGTTGCCGCCATTGACACCCAATTCGCCGACGGCGGCGCCGTCGTCTCTGTCCTCAGGAGCAACGTCGAAAAAGCCGCTGCCGAGTACTGGCACCTCTCGGATGTCTAATAGATCGCTGTCTGCCTCAATTGGCCACGCTGTTGAAACATAGTCCACATTGGGATCGCCCCAGTGCTTGGCCTCTTGCGCGACCTCTTCTGCTAAAGCAGCTTGAGATGCGATGGTACCCGCTATCAAAGGTGCGGTCAGGAGAGCGATAAGATATCGCATACGCGTCATAACTTATCCTTTGAATGGCATCAAACCTTGCTCTGAGATGCGAAGGCTAAATCTGATGAGGTCACCAACCAAAGTCCGCGATCTGTTCTTTCAGTTCATCGGGGTCTTCACCCGAAATCCCGAAGTGCATCCTCACGATGACGCTCTTGAGTGATTTGGGTTGTGGCTCGGCCCTCCATTGCAGGAGCGCGTTTGCGGCTTCAGCTTCAAAACAGCGGTTGGTAGAAACGAAAACTTACAGATTATGGACGCTTCCGTTCCGGCGAACATCGTGCTGCAAAAGCAGAAAGAGCAAGGTGAGTTCGCCATCATTGTGCTGCAAGTGAGCGCGCTCGTGCCGTATCAATGCGGGGTTGGCCTCCATTCCTTCGGGGATGACAACCGCTCTCTTGGGCCAAGACAATGTTAACGGGGGGAGCGGCTCAGACGTCGAAAAGACATCGGTTTTTCCTGTCGGTTTCAAAGGTAAACGTTGCAATTGCAACCACCGCCACAAAGTGCGAGCCATCAATACACCAGCACCACAAAGATAGAGCATCAGGAGGCTCGGCAATTAGGGGCCTTCCTGCGATCCCACTTCGGTTCGCAATGCTTCAACTTCGAGGCCCGGTATTTGCGGCAAGATGACATAGTCACTGAATGGAATGGGATAGATTAGTCCAGGCAAGAGGCTTACCCAAATTAGCATTGCCCAAGCACTTGGACCGGGAAAGCGCGAGCCTGTCCCTTGATCACCATCGCGCTGGAGATACCAGGCACCGACAGCAACGATGAGGCTCCACAAATGGACGAGGCCTAACGCCTCAATCATCATTATCGCTCCCGTTGAGAAAGTCGTCTAATTCCAACCACTCTTCTTCCGTCAGCACTTTGCTGTCGTGAAAGGCTGCAGTTGGCAGCGGCCCATCAATCTCCAATACTGTAGCGAAAAACTCGCGCATAACGCCGGACAATGTCCGAGCCTTGCTTTCGCAAGGAGAAAAAACGCGAACCCCATGCTTCGAACTCTGCTTTAACAGGGCCTTATCGCACATCCGCGACAGAGTGGTCCGCGTCGTTGAGAATGACCAATCCATCTTCGGGCCAACTTTCTCCTGAATTTCTCGAGCCGACAAAGGCGCTTCGGCCCAAAGGATCTTTAGAATCGCGAGTTCGGATTTGCTGGGCTGTGACATAAGTCAGCATATATGTTACACATGTAACACGAATCAAGGCTACGTTGTCCGCTTGTTCATTCGCTACTGCCGTCAAACTGTTACTAGCGGTGCTCTTGTCCCGAATGACGGCTCGAACTGGACCGAAAGCGGATTGTCGGGATGGTATCGTAGAGTATTGCAAAGCGGTCATCTAGTACACAGGCCAATTTCGGCTACTGGACTTCAGCCGAACCTCCGCAGGCTCAGATGTTAGACATCTGTCCAACAAAATTGTAATTTTGCGGCAATCCGATGCCTTCGGGAAATTTCAACAAGACAAAGAACGGCAATGCAGCTCTCTATCATTCGTCGGAGGGCACGTGCAATAGGCTGACACGATCTCGCAGCTCTTGATGTCCTACGCGAAGGTGTGCTGCCCATCGCACAATACCGCCGTCGACTTCGCCAGTCGTTTTCAATATCTCATCGTCGGTGATATCGGTCAGTCGACGCCTGGCCCGGTATTTTCGCATCAATTCATACATTGATGTACGAGACACATTCAGGGATTGAGCGGCTTTCTTGATGATCCAATCAGAATCATTCAGCGCGCTGAACATCATCGATTTAGTGACATCAGCAGGTTTGCGATAGGCCCTTCTTGGTGCCTTGGATCTGGGTCTTTGATCATTTTGGGTGATCAGCGCCGACTCCATTTTAGAAGCGGTCCGGAGCGGAATGGCTGTTTCGCCAAGGCTTAGTTTTTGGACGGCATTGCGAAGCTCACGGACATTGCCGGGCCAATGATGAAGACTGAACGAGAGTGCGTTGCTATAGGCAAATGGGGTAGGTCCCACTAGCGCTGTATGTTCTTGTCCTTTCATCATGAAGTGGTCCACGAGCAAGCCTACGTCGATCCGGCGCTTCCTCAACGGGGGCACCTCGATAGAGAACCCTTCAAGACGCCGAAACAAAGGTTGATTGAATGCAGATTTCTCAGCGTTGACGATGTCAAGTTGATCCGTGGCGGCCAAAATTCTTACGTCGACGAGCTTGGATTTCTCATCGCCCAATCGTTTAACTTTGCAATCCTCCAGTACGCGCAAGAGCATTGGTTGGACCTCGATAGGCGTCGCTCCCACCTCGTCTAGAAACAAAGTGCCTCGGTCCGCTTGTTCAAACAATCCCGCTTTGTCCGCTGATGCATCAGTGAATGCGCCGCGCCGAACGCCAAACAGCTCAGCCGCCGCTAGTGACGGCATAACCGCAGACATGTTCACGCTGACCAGCCGGTTACTTGAACGCCTGCTGGATTGATGAATCGCTTGAGCGATAAGCTCCTTGCCTGTGCCAGTCTCGCCCAGAATAAGAGCGGATACATCTGTTTGCGCGACCAGTGCGATCTTTGAACGAACAGTCGATATCGCGTGACTAATGCCGACCAAGTCATGTTGATCGTTCGCCTTGTGCTGCGTCACGGCCCGGCGAAATAGCGCTAGCAAGACAGTATTCGCCAACCCAATTACGATTTCGTCTCCCAACTCAGTCATGTCGAAGACGGCCGGTTCTTCGACCAATCTGCCATTGATGGTCAGGTGGGGGAACTTCCCGTTTGGAATGAATTTAAATTGCGTGCCGCCCATTTGCTCGATGCGAACAGGCGATCGAGAGAGGTGTGGATCGAGCAAGGGCCTCGCTTCTTGAAAGGGGCTCTTGCCAAACATGGGAACCAACCGAGAAAGCGCCGCTGTACCCTGACGGTCGAACTCCAATTGAGCAAATTCGCCAATTCGCTCACGAATAGGGTGATGAACTATTCCCAAGCACAATTTTGAGACATCCAGACGCAATGCATCAGAATCTGATGGGCCAGCGACTATTGTCTCAATGTCAAGACATCTCTTTTCATTCTCCATCAATTTAACTTCACCATCTTAGTTCCTTGTGCTCTGTTGGGTTATATAACGTATTTGAATTTATTGGGTGAAGATTAATTTGTGCCGGAAGACTGCAATCCAGAGCGGCCAGTTGGGGTGACTCAATATCTAGGAAGATATTTGATTTTGTCCGAACTGGGCGATGGTGCGCATGGAAGCGTCTCAAAGGCCTATGACGCAAAACTTGAACGCGCCGTCGCAATAAAGAGGCTTAAGGTAGCAAGTGTAGATCACAATCGGGTCGAGAAGGAAGCGAGAAGTCTTGCAAGACTGTCTCACCCCCACATCGTTTCTATCTATGAATTTTTGGAATTCGACGGAGTTTCCTATCTGATACTTGAGTATGCAGATGGACCGTGCCTGTCCGAATTGTTGAATGACGGGGCGCTGGAAGTCTCAAAACTAATCGGAATGACTGCCGAGCTGAGCACCGCACTGGCATATTCGCACAAGCATGGCGTGCTCCACGGAGATCTGAAACCGGCGAACATTATTCTTGCTCGAGATATTGGGGTCAAACTCGTTGATTTTGGACTTTCAAAGCTCCGCGGCCATATTGATCCCGCATCGACAATCGCACCGAACTCTGACGGGACAGAACCGCTTGAAGGCACACTTGCCTATTCCGCTCCAGAAGTAGTGATGGGTGCGGCATATGATGCACGATCCGACATATTCGCATTGGGCTGCACACTCTTCGAGGCCTTGACCGGCAGACGTGCATTTTCTGCATCGACCGGTGCCGCGACGCTCAATGCTATTCTGAATTCACAGCCAAAGATTCCAAGAGATGTGCGCCGCAACGCTCCAGATTGGTTCACCAATCTGGTCTTGGACATGCTTGAGAAACGGCCAGAGCGGCGCATCGGCACGATGGACGACGTGTTAGAAGTATTCGCAAGTAACGCGACAAAGGAAGGTGGGCTGCCGATTGTATCCGGGCCTCTACGTAAGCAGAGCCTATCAAGCCGTATCTTCTCGAACTGGCGTTATCTGGCCCCAGCTCTGCTGGCAGTAGGAGTAACCGGGATTGTCCTGAGCGATACCGAGCGCGCCGCATCGCCGCCGTTTTCAATCAGCGAACGAATGGATGCTGCGTTTGCGCATATTCTCAATTTCACCGAAGCTGGTTCAATTGACCAAGCGAAGACAATTTACAGTTCCATTCTAAGCGAGAATCCGAAGCATGCCGGAGCCACTGCGGGCTTGGCGATAAGTTTGATTAGGGAGTACACAAGCCAGGAATCTGACCCAGCGACTTTGCGGAGAGCAACGTCTCTAGCAAATGTAGCGATTGAGGAAGATCCGCACTTGGCTCTTTCTCACATTGCCGCAGGTTGGGCGGCCGAATTCAACGGTGATCTTAGCGGCGCCTTGCAACACTATTCGAACGCTGAAACGCTCGGTCGCGACAATATCCTCTATGTCGAAGGCAGAGCGAGAAGCCTCAAGAAAATGGGCCAGTTTCAAAAGGCACAAGCTGAACTCGAACTCGGGCTTGAGACCTTCCCTGACAGTTCAAGTTTGCTGAACGAGCTTGGCGATGTTTTGATCCGCCGTGCGGCCTATTCTGAGGCGGAGCAAGTCTTCAGACGATCCATTTCTCTCGATCCAGACAACCCGTTTGGCTACGTCAACACCGCCCAAGCGCTCCATTTGCTAGGGCGAACGGATGCGGCGATCAAGGTTGTTCAGGAAGGCCTAGAGATCGGCGCAGATAAGAATCTGTACAACAACCTTGGCACCTACCTCTATTTCGAGGGACGGTATGAGGAGGCTGCGAGCGCGTTCGAGCGCGTACTCGAACTGGAGGGCAACAGCCACGGCTACCTCTACTGGGCTAATCTGGCTGATGCCTATCGCCAAGTTCCATCCAAGCAAGCTGACGCAAATCGTGCCTATCGCAGGGCGATTCAGATCATATTGTCAGAAACCATCAGGCAAGAAGAATCTCTGCGGATCTATAGTCGGTTGGCGCTGTATGCTGCCAAGTCCGGAGACGAGGAGCTGGCACTGTCCAATCTCGATCTCATCTTGGGAAAGCTGGATGGACGACCCGCTGAACTCTATCGCGTGGCAATGACTTGGGAAATCTTGGGCCGCCAGGATGAGGCATTTGAGATGCTGCAACAAGCCGTCGCACTTGGCTATCCGAAGAGCGAAATTGAGAATGAGCCGGAGTTTGCTTTACTGCGGCAAGGCCTTGAATATCAGATGCTTATATTGGAGTGGGAAACAGAATGACGAAGAAACAGAAACAATACTTTGCGCTTGAACTTATGTTCGACGTGAGCCAGGTCACCAAGGCGCTTAACTACAAGTTCTCAGGCGAAAATGGTTCCATTTTCCAGGAAAGCGGCTTGTGCGCTGGCTGCTTCCATTTTGGCGACGGAGGCATATTGGAAATCACCGTCACTGGCATTGGACGGGTAAGTGAGGACTTTAGCTATAAGATCAACAACCTGACAATCGCGTCTCTTCCGACCTCGCCGATCCCGGCCAAACATCTGTCACCTTTTGACAAAAAACGCGCCTGTGTTTCTGTCGACAAATGGGGACCGTTCAAACAAACTGATAAAGATCTCACCATGATCTCAACCCGTGCGGCGTTCCCGCTCAAGATTGCAAAGTCAAACGGCCAGTGGGAGATTTCAGGATACCTTTCCGTCACAATCAAGCGGCGTAACAAAAAGGGCAAGATGGTCAAGGAAACGCGCCTGTTCTTCTTTGATCCCGAGGGAACAACTGGCTCTGGCGGAGACATCGTCGGTTAGTCCGGTCGCTCGCGGCGACAAGCAAAGCGTATGCGCTTGCCAATTGGACGTGTCGGACACGCATTTTGAGTGTGTCCGACACGGGCCGACACCAACTACGAACTACTCAAGTCATTGAAGTTAAATATAATAGAGTTTGGCATCCTTCGTGCAGAGCTTTCGGTGCGGCCATCCTGGCTGCTCTGAACCATCTGAATGGAGGACATAGTTATGTCTGCTGCAAACGACGCAATGAAGGCGCTTACCGAACAATGGTATAACGCCCTGACCCAAGGTCTTGGTCTCGACCAGGCCCATTTCCAACTCGCTCAAGGTGCGACCGCTCTTGGCACCACCGACGACGCAATCTGGAATATTCTTGATCTCGATCCCGCCTGTATCAGTGAACAATTACTTCAACCCGGCTCAACACAACAGCCTCTCCACAACCTACGGCGCGGTAATCAATAATCTCGTCCCGCAGGGCGAGGCCGGGATGCAGACCTTGCTCAAGAACAAATTTTTGAGCTGGACCAAATTTGCGAACGATCCCGCCAATCTACCGAAGCCGATGCCTAAGACTGCTTCAGGCGGGCTGGATTTTGTCCAGGCCCAGAAGGATCAGTTTCAGCAATGGTGTTTGCTAAATGCGATCGATACAGCGACGATGAACAACGGCATCACTCAGATCGACCAACTCGATGTCATATCCGTTGCGATCGCAAGCTGGCGGGCTGCAAATGGCGTCTATGCCTACACCGCCAATCAGGCCTCTCTTACGCAGGCGGTGAACCAGGGGCAGGCCAAATCTGTTGCACTCGACAGTGCAACAACCTCGACCGACACCACCCATTCTTGGGCTAAAGTCAGTGCGTCAGGCCTGTTCGACTTCTTCTCCGCAGGTGGCAGCGGAAGCTGGGACAAATTCACCGAAGAGCTTCACAGCAAGGGCGTCGACATGAAGGTTGAATACGCCTCTGTCGCGCAGGTTAGCGGTGGTCCCTACGCAAAAGAAGCACCCAACAATCCCGACCTCGCCGATTGTGTCCCGTGGTTCAACACCGCGGCGCTGAAGACCGCGCAGGCGAACAACAACAACAAGGTCTGGAAACATGCGGCCCCGACCTGGGATCAGACCTTTGGTCCGAACGGCAACCTCAAACGCCTTTCGACCGCACTGATCGTTGTTGATGGAATCAAGTCCACCATGACCTCAAAAGCGTCGGTCGCCAAGGACAGCCAGGAAAGCTTCAAGACCGCCATCAGCGGTGGGTTCTGGCCGTTCTTCAGCATCAGCGGCGAAGGCGGCTGGGAACACGACACGACCTTCAACGATGATGGCACATTTACCGTCACCTCAGAATGCAAAGAGGGCAACCCAACGGTCCTGGGCGTTCTGGTCGACGACGTCGATGATGTCATCGGCGGGGCCTGACCCCCACGCGCTTTGAGCCTGACCTGAGGGCATTCAAAGCGCAAATAGTGATCATGCCCAAGCCTTTGAGCTTGGGCATGATCATCACACCCTCCCACTCGATCCAACCGGTTCTTCCGGTGCCTGGCGAACCAAGAGGCTTCCCGCAATGTCATTCATGCTCACAAACTTTCTTGAAGGTGTACAAAATAGTGCAGATAGCGCATCCGGCGATACAGTATGTGCCGCTGCTGGGCTGCCGATCACCAACGATGCACAGGTAATCCTTCCGACGCGGTCGTGGGATTGGCCGAATGCGAATGCGAACTCGACGCCATACGCCCAATTTCAGTTCGCTGACACAATTCCAAAGTCGATAGCTGGCGGCCAGGAATACGCCGCATCCTCCGACAGTTTTTCAAGTAATTACAAAACTTTCCTGGAGATGATTCCGGTCGACAAGTTTCCTTCGTCGTCAATGTTGCAAACCGCGAAAGAAAATGTTGCCAAACCGACTTTGTCACCGGACGGAACAGCACCGCCAGCCGGGTGGTGCAAGGTGAAACGTTCCGGCGTCTACAGGTGGGCCCCGGTCTGGGAACTGTCCATTTCATCAAGCGATTGGTTCAATAAGGTTCAGTCCGGCGAGATTTCCAATCCAAACTCGTTCACGATCGATCTGACCAGCAGGGCTGAACGAGACACCTATTTGACCTCAGCCAACGGTAGCGCGCTCTTGCCAATGACTTCACCGACAGGTTCGGATTTCGAATCCATCACAATTTCCGCCGATTGTTGGGGCCAGGTTTCGATTCTGCACTGGGTCTTGGTTCAATTCCGCAATGATCAAGTTGGGTAAAACTTTCTTGTCAGATCAAGAGGTGTTTTTCGGCGACGATGGGCTGCTGCGCGGCAGAGTATCGACCATGTTCGTCGCTTACAAAGTCTCGTTCAAACTCAACTCAAAAACGACGATCAGCGAAGCCGTTCAGACCCAGTTGGATCAAGCCAAAGACCCCCAAATATTTGGGCAATCGGTCGCCAAGAAATCTGGCGGCTCTGCCGAAAAGTCAGTGACTTTTTCAAGCATCAATCAAGGTGCCTCGATCGTCGCGGCAATCATTGAATCCTATTCTTAATCACCACCAGATCCCTGCGCATGCTGCGTTTGGAATAACAAAAGGAGAATACAATGCCTCAACTTGTGAAGATCAGTCCCGATGGAGCAGCCCCGGTTTGGGGTTTCCATGGCCCATGCAAGACCAGCGACATCAAGAGCGCTATCAATCGGATCGCAAAAGGCCTGAACGGCGACGATCATGTAATCGACATCATGTCTGGCACGCATGGTTATTGCAACGGTCGTATTGGCGCCGTGGCTAGCCGAGATGAACGCTTTCTCACCGCCGACAAAAGACTGCTTTCACCGAAGACGGCTGGCGGCAAGACGGTGAAGCTTGACGTGCACGACTTTCACAACGCGAATTTTTCGGGACCTGATCCCGTTACGGCAGCCATGGCCAAGCTGAACGGTGAAATTCGCCGGATCGTTGGAAGCGGCGATGGAAAGGCACATACATTCCTGCTCGCCTATTGCTGCAGCGGGGGCACCGACTAATCATGCAACCGTTGGACGGCTGGTCGATAGTTCTGAATCTGTGGCCAGCCGTCTGACCGCATCATTTGCCAATATTCTCCATTGATCTGCAGGCGGACAAATGAGCATCCGCTCAAATTGAACAGTAATTGCTTTGATCTCCATAGGTGGACGCCACCCCAAGTGGCTGGCGCCCGGTAAAAGTCAGATTTCGATTTTCTCGGTGAGAGCAGGAGCGTCTTCTATGTCGATGCCTAGATACCGCACGGTGTTCTCAATCTTGGAATGACTCAGCAAGAGGTGCCGTTAGACTAAAGCGACTGAGCAGCGGGTCTTGTAAGGTTTTCTGTCGATGAGGCGGTGTTGGGCGTTGAAGTGGTTGTACACATTCGCATGAATCGACGCGAACTTCTGCAAGCTTTTCATCTGTCGGAAACGAAGCATGACTCGCTCCTTCTTGCGTAGAGGTAGGTGTGAGTTTTCTGTTCGATTGTTGAGCCACCTCCCCATTTCGCGGCGGCTTTCAATACCCAGATCTTTCATAGCAGCCGGGTAGGAGCGTAGAGCGTCAGTCACGATCTCGACTCGGCCACCTTGGTTCTTCAGCGCCTTCTTGAAGAAGCGCAAAGCGGCGGATTTGTCGCGTTTCTTGGTGACATAGCTCTCCAGAATCTCACCTTCGTGATCGGCAGCACGCCACGAATAGTGTGTCTCACCGTTGATGTTCGCTACGCGGCCCTTCGGGTCACAAAGACCTCATCAACATGCCAGCGCCACGGGGCGTGGCCCTTCATCCTGCTTATCCGCTGCCGCTTGATATCGGCTGCAAACCGTGGACCAAACCGGTTCCAACAGAAACGCATCGTTTAGTGAGCGATATCGATCCCGTGCGGAGCCAGCAGATCTTCCACATTTCGAAGCGAAAACGGAAACCGCACATACATCAACACAACCAACCGAATGACCTGAGACGAAGAGTTGAAACGGAGAAACGAGCTGGCTGGTTTGCGGCGTCTGGGCATCGAACCGCCCTACCCTCGCGACCCTCAGCTTGAATCAGGTACAGTTAGTCTGACACTCCCCCTCTCAATTAACCGCTGTCCTCAAACGCAGACGGAAGCTGGGGGTGCCGCTTCCGGCATCGGGAGCCATGAAGCCAGACGGGCGAATTCGAATGAAGCGCACGACCGGGTCTGTGCCATCACCGCTATCGGATGGGATGTAGTTGAAATCTGTTCCATCGGCTGAGAATTGGTAGCAATCGCTGGTGCTAGCGAAGGAAATGAACGCGCAGGTTAGCGTGCTCGTTGGGGCGCCTTGCTCAAACATAACTGGACCGCTTCCCGCGCCACCATAATCGCTGACCACCAGATTTAACTCATCAGGAATGACCTCTGTCACGGCCACGCTGTTCTGGTTGGGCGGTGAATTGCCAGTGTTCGATACGGTGATCAGATAGTCGACCACTGCGCCGGGGATCGCGAAGTCGCCGCTTAGACCGTCATTGATCGAGATCCGCGTCTTTGTGATATCCAAATCGGCCTCCAGCAGAGCGTGGAAGCTCTGAGAAAAGGCGATGATCGCCGCCTGCTCTGCGTCTCCTGCGGCAATGGCACGTTCGGTGTCTTGGTCTCTGTCTTCGTCCACGCGTAGTGAAATTGATGTGCCATTGATTGTGCAATAGCGCAGCCACCCACCATCATTGTTGTTTCGGCTGATCTTTTTGGCGATCACGATTGGACTGCCCCCACTCAGGCCGTGGGCGTTGTTGAAGCAGCCATCATCCCAGCCTCGGATCGTCGCGCCAGTTGTTGTGGTGTTCCACGTTATGGTGGAGCCGCCGGTGTCGGGAAAGCTGCCGGCCGTCCCGGTCGGAAACGCGATCCATCCGATGCGTTCTGACGATGGGAACGGACCGCTGTTTGCTTGGCTGCGCTCGATCGCCAGATCAAAACCCAAAGTGCTCGGGCTACGAGCGATGGAGGTGATATGCGGGCGCGAGCTCTCATCGGCGACATTGCGGGTTTCGCTGTTCGCGGTTTGTAGCTGATGCAGGACAAGCGGGGTGCCGAAAAGCGGCGCTGAAAACGAGACATTTCGCCAACTTGCGCTGCCTCCTGTAAAGCCGCTGCCAAATTGAACGTTGGTAAGGTCAGTGAACCCCGCCTCAATGACTGTGCCATCCGGCAAAACATGGCGGCCTGGCTCTATTGCGACGTAGTGAATGACCATCGCCAAATGGCGGCCATCCCAATTGTCTGGCTCCAGGATCAATTCGTCAAAGCCGGTCGTATCAACATTGGTGATCCGGATGGACGCTGAATTGTCACCAGTCTGCGATGGGATACCGATCACGATAGGCGGCGTATCGAAAGGCTGTTGGAAGGTAACGCGATCGGGAGTGCGATTGGTTCCCAGTGTGTCATGCGCGGTGAATGTCCCAGCCTCTATCCGTGCTGCTTGCGCAGGCCAGGAAAGCGTTAGCAAAACTGGAAGGAACACCGCGCCAGTCATACAAAGTGAAGGCGAGAAATTTGCTTCTCCGAGTTTTCCGAAGAGCTTTCCCAACAATATCGAACCCAGTCCATAGCACCGAAAGATAAGAGCCTGACACAAACTCATTAGAACTTGCCCAGCAAGTTGATGAAGGGACCGTGGCTCGAAAAGCTCTGATCGGTCAGATCATCTGAGAAATCCGACAACGAATAGCCAACGCCGATCTTCACATTGTCATTGATGTGGCGATAGACCGCACCCAGCGCGCCAAGCCTCAAATCATCCGCAGCGGTCACCCACAACGCACGACCTTCGAGCAGGACATCCCATTCACGCACCAGGTTGTAGTCAGCGCGCATCACGGCCAGGTGCGCGGTTGAGCTAACAAAGTCATCGCTATCACGGCCAAGCGATACGCGCCCTGTGCGATAGCCATATTTGCCACCTAGCGTCAGCTTGCGAGAGACATCATAGTTCATATCGACAACGCCGATGTGGCTGATCTGTTTCGGGCTTTGTGTTTGCCCCGATCCGGTGACTTGGCCAACGGGACCAAGATCTTCAAAATAGGTGAAGCGAACCAGCGCGTTCAAACGCTCATTGTCGACAGGGCGATAGGCAAAGCCAGCCAGCACTTCGGTAAACTCAGCTGCTGAAATCGATCCGTTGGAATTATCCGCATCCGCCAGGTTAAACCGGCCAACAAAGCGCCAATCGGGATTGACCGCATAGCTTACATCATTGCGCAGCAGCCATACCGTTTGATCCAGTCCAAGCGGGCTGGTTTCGCGGCGCAGTTCGAGCGAGCTGCCGAACCGTACATCTTCCTCGGTATAGCCGACGCCAAATGACGCAGCGGTCCGGCGAAACAGCCCTGTGGCCGCATCATCGATCTGACCCGTTTCAAAGCTACCCGTCAGGCTGAAGTGCTCGATCGGCTCGAAGGTCACACCGAAATTCCGTGCAATTGACGGTGCTGGACCGCCCACGCCGATGCGATTTTCGCCATAGACCGACAGCGAATCCGAGAAACGCTGACGTGCGCCAACAACCAATGCTCCGCGATTGGAGCGGGTGAAGATGTTCTGGCTATCAAATCCGGTGTCGGTGCGATCTGCAAACAGGCTGTAGCCAACATAGGCCTCAGAGCCTTCACTTAGGCGCCGGTTGAGTTTTACATCGCCGCCAAGGCCGCCATCACCGCCGGATAGCTCTCCGGTCAGCGATAGACGCTTAGTCAGCTCAGCGTTGAGGCCGAGACCAACTCGGTTGTTGCGCGTACGATTGGCATCCCGGTCAAGGGTCACCTGACCAAAGGAATAGGCCGTCCAATTGTCGGAACCTGGGGCATAATCCATTTGTACGGCAAGATCAGTCCGGCTGCCATCTTGAACGCTGTTGAACAATTGACCAGGCACACGGTCTTCATAGCGAAGCCCCAATTTTGTGGTCAAAGCGCCCGTGCCAAGAGCGAAGGCGTTCTGGAAATCAAGCGTCCCTGTCTCGCTAGTCCCTGCATTCTCAGAGGTTAGCGTTTCAAATCCAGCGGAAATCTGGCCCGTAGCGAACGGCACCGAAGCCGACACACCCCAACGTTCAGTCTCCGATGGGGTGAGGCGCCCCGCAGATGAGAAACCCTGGTCTTGATGTTCGAAATAACCACCAAGCACAGCGCCTTTACCCGATTTGCCCATCAATTCATTGACCGATAGAGCGGCCTCTGCGCGGTAAGCCTTCGCTTCGACACCTGCCAAACCGGGCGTGGCTATATCGGTAAAGGATAGACCGCCATCGACAGAGTTTGACTGGCCAAAGCCTGGACCATCGCTCTGCGCAATTTCAGCCTTTAGATAGGTACCGGCGCTCGCACGGACCAAGACATCTGCTCCAAAGATGGTTTGTGAAGCCTCTTCAACCGTATCACGCTGCGCTGTCAGGCCGAAGCGGACATGCTCACCCAGCCAGCCCGATGCCCGTCCACCAAAGGTGTATCCCTCTAGTGTGCCAACAGGCGGCGTAAATTCATAGCGGACTACCAGAACAGGCACATTGCCAGTCGAAGTGCCCTCTCGCACTACGCCCGTGCTCGCCGCTGTCGAAGCGAGAGGTTTGAGCAAGGTAATCCGGCCCTGGAATGGATCGAAATCATAGTCTTGCTGAGCAAAAAGGTCACGTGTTTCCAGCACGATACCCGTCTCGCGATCGCGAATTTCGATGCGTACGCGCTCTGAGCCTACCGACACATCTTGACGGTTTAAGAAGTAGAGCGAACCGCCAGTGCCGCGAAACTCTTCACGCGCTGGTACAGTGCCTGGATCAGAGGCGAAACCAGTGATCTGAAGCTGCCGCTCACCAAATTCAGTGGTCTCCTTGCTGTTCAGATCAATCAGCGCTCCGAACAAGCCGCGATCAAGCTGAGCCAGCTCTGCGCCGTTGATGTTGGTCGTGAAATTACCTAGAACCAATTGGCTTTGGTCCTTCTGCACTCGCAGATAGAAACTGCCTTGGGTCGGAGCATCCTCAATCAGCGTGGAATCATCGCCATAGGTGGGATAGAACTGTTCGCTGTTCAGGCGCCGCAAAAGCTGACGCGGATCTTTACGATCCAGATTGCTGAACAAATCTTCGAGCCGTTCTTCGCCAGTATCAAGCGACGAGGTGATGCGCCAATCATCGCCAACAATACCCTTTGCGTAGAACGCACCCCGGCCAATCGCATAGCTTCCATCCGCCAAGCTATCGCCTGAAACCGCCCGTGAAGGGCCGCTGCCGAAGCTTTGACCAAGCGTCAAATCGCCTTGGCCCACAACGAACCAGTCATCCTTTTCGATGGCAAAGCTCTGCGCAACGCGTTTGATCTCTTCATCACCGCGCATAATCGATACGACCAGTTCGCCGCCATTGCGTGAGACAATTTGTTGAGCGACAAAAGTTCCATTGTCGCCAACGGGTACTGACTTGCCAGAAACGAGCACCTGCTCTGCCTTCGGGTCGGCTTTGCCAATTACGGTGACCATCAATCCTTCCAGATCGATCGTGCGCCGTGCCGCTTCGTCATAGAGACCAAACTCTGGTTGTTTGGTCGCCGTCTCCTCGCCCACTCGCTCAGCGATTTCTTCCTTGAGCAAAGTGAGTTCGTGAGCCCTAGTTTCATCGAATTTACCATCCGCGCTGTAGACACGGTAGACATAGTAGAGAGCGTCAGGCTCTGCCTCTCCTGCGGTCCACTGAGCATGACCGTTTTCGTCGATATTAAGAACCGCTAGCGGTTCTCCATCCGGCGATACATCTGCTGCAAAGATGCGGACTTCGCCGCGCTCCACAAAGGCAGGATAGTTGTTGTAGGTCTTAAACTTGGCCTGTTCCCCGCGTACAGTGGTGCGAACGGATTCGACCATGCCAACGCTGAGGACTGGAGTGAGGATCAGCGTGTCAGCGCGGAAACGAACTTGGTGCCGATCTTCGCCAACGGCATTAACCGCTGCTTCGCTTTTCTCAGAGGTATCCTGAGCTGTACCTGCCACCTGGGCAGATACAGTGGCTGGCATAGCGGCAAGCGCCAATGCGATCACGGCTGCCCCGTTGAATAGACCTCGGTTATATGATGTGAGGGACTGTTTCATTATTTTTCTCCCCCTGATCGACATCTCGTGAAGCGGTGTCCTTGTTGATTTTAGGAGCAACGCCAAAGTTGAGTTCCCCGAATTTACCGCGTGTCAGGCGGATAGAACGTGGGTTGTCGGTAGTGGTGGTCCAGCCGAGCGGAAGCGTTCGTGGATCGACCTTCAGGATAAAATTGGAGCCAATGCGCGAGTCTGGCACGGCAGCACAGGCGATATGGTAACGACCGAATTCATCAGTGGTGATGAGCAAGCCGTTGACGGTTGCCAGACGAACCCCCGGAACACCCGGCTCACCTTGGTCTTGGTAGCCGTTGCGATTGCGGTCTTCGAAGACCTTGCCAAGCAGTTCAGAGCAATCAAACACCGCGCTTGGAACGATCCGCACAGTGGCCGTGCCGCGATTTGAGATCGGTGCGCCACTTGGACCGTCAAGAGCGAAACCTGTGTTCGTCCTCGTCCCGGTCGTAACACCTGCACCAACAGTCAGGATCAGATTGTAGCTGACCGAGCCATTGGCTGGGATAATCTGGTCACGCCATTCAAGCTGGCGGTTCGAATTGGTCGCAATCGGCTCTTGCGCAACGCTATTCACGCTGCCCGAACCAGCGACATATTTGAACCCGGCGGGCACAACGTCGATAACGTTTACTCCCGCACGTTGGACGCCCTCAACATTACGAACCACGATCGTGTAGGGAACCAATTCGCCCGTGCTAACATCACGCTTTGTGCTCGTCTTGGTAACGACCAATGGGTCGCGTGAGAGGAATGGATCAAGCGGGATGTGATTGTAGATTACATCCGGATCGCCGGTCTCCAGTTCAAACGTAAGGAAATAGCTCGGATCCGCTTCAGTCGGTGCCGTGGGAGAGTCTGAAACACGCACAGGTGCTGGCCGTCCGGTTGGATCGAGAGCCCCTGCTTCAGGTGGCAGAACAGTTGATATAAAGCTGAAATCAGCGGGCGATGCGACCGAGATCGTATAGACGGTCTCTGCGGTCGGACACTGCGGTGCAGCACCTGGGATAATATCGAAGCGATATTCTCCGCTTACCCCAGTCGTCTGTGTCCGTTGGCTCGGATCAAGGAAGCAAACACTAGGCAATTCAAGCCCGTTCGGGCCAAGCAGGCTGACAACAGCGCCATCGACCGGATCGCGCGTCACACTGTTGTAGATGACGCCTGATGGATCGATGGGCAGGTTCTGGTCGATCACAACGGTATTGGATGCCAGTTCGAGGTCGTCGATTCGACCGTAAACAACGTTGTTTTCTGGATTGCGGAACTGGATCGAGTAGTCCGGCCCGCTCAACAAATCCTCAAAGAGGTAGTTGCCATCAGCATCGGTGCGTGTGGTCGCTATGACTTCGTCACCACGCAGGATTTCGACAATCCAGCCGCCGCGTGGCTCATCACTATCGGTTAGCTGACCATCGCCATCAGCGTCGAGGTAAACAGTGCCTTCGACTGCGCTGATTGCCGGATCGACTACGATGTTCACTGTGCTCACGGCGCAGTTGGTCGGGTTGAGGATTTCACAAACCTCATATTCAATCGTGTAGGTTCCTGGGGGAACGTCAGGCCCAACTGAAACATTGCCAGTTGCAAGATCGAGAATGATGCCTGGATCACTTGGTCCAGAAATGACCGATACCGTTACATCGTCTGGATTGATCGGCTCGCCATTGAGCGTGTCGTTCGCAAGAATATTTATTGCATTGGGGTTACCAATACCGCTGCGCACAGGCTCAGGGGCATCGGTGCTTGCGACAATTTCCGGAGGCTCAACTTCAATTGTGACCGTCGCTTCTGCGCAATTGGCCGGATTGAGCTCTTCGCAGATCTCATACTCGATTGTGTATGTGCCAGCAGGCGTTCCCGGGGGTACATCAACGAGACCTGTCTCTGGATCAAGAACAGGCACTGGAGCACCCGATGTGAGTGGCGTAGCTGGTGCCGTTACAGTCGCGGTAATTTCATCAGGATCAACCGGCGCGCCGTTCAGCGTGTCGTTGTCGAACGCATTGATGATATTTTCGGCACCATCGGCGCCGTTTACCGGTGAAGGTGTATCTTCTCCGGCAGTAATTTCTGGCGGCCGCACCTCAATTGTGGCTGTGTTGGTCGCACAATTACCAGGGTTCAGCTTTTCACAAATTTCATAAATGATTGTGTAGGTATCCGCTGGCGTGCCGGCCGGGACATCTACGAGACCCGTTTCCGTATTGAGTACAGGTATTGGATCGCCCGCATTGATGGGGGTCGCTGGCGTCGTGACGGTTATTGCAACCGTGTCGATCGTCGCTGGCTCGTCATTGAGCGTATCGCCATCCAATACGTCCACCACGCCAGTAGCGCCGGTGGCGCCGTTAACCCCGGCTGCCCTGTCGGGATCAGCCACAATCGGCGCGGCATTAACGGTAATTGTGACTATGCTGTCGGCACAGTTTGCCGGATTCAGTTTTTCGCAAATCTCGTAAGAGATTGTGTAGTCACCGGCCGGCGTGCCTGCTGGAATATCTACCAAACCTGTCAATGGATCCATGACTGGAACCAGATCGCCTGGATTGTTCGGCATCGCTGGCGTCGTAATTACTGCATTGATCTCGTCCGCAGCGACTGGATTGCCATTCAAGGTGTCGTTGTCGAAAGCGTTTATAACATCATCGCCGCCGGTCGCGCCGTTAGTTGGTGGCGGATTGTCTGGGCTAGCTGTAATTGGTGCCGCTAGAACTTCGACCGTGACAATCGCTGGTTCGCAATTGGTAGAGTTGCCTTCTTCACACAGCTCGTATGTGATCGTGTAAATGCCCGCCGGCGTTCCGGCTGGCACATCAACGAGGCCTGTTGCCGGGTCCAATACAGGGACTAAATCTCCGGGGTTATTCGGAGAGGCCGGTACTGTGACACGAATATCTGCATTGGCTATCGTGGCAGTCGATCCGTTTACACTATCATTAGCAAGCACATTGATTGCGTCGTCTAAGCCGATCGATCCGATCACCCCTCTGACATCATCATTGACCGCACCAAGGGCAGCCAGAATGGTATCGCTGTCGAACGCAGTATTGTTTGAAGGCTCCGGCTCAAATGAACCGGAGGCGACAGAAACGGATGCCGAATTGCGAGCGTCCTGTGCGTAGCCTGGCGCTGCCATGACCATCGCCGCAAAGGGCAAGGCGCTGGTAAGCATTCCGGCTGCTTTGCCGCAACCGTACGGAGTGTTTTGTACTGAATTGAGCACGATCAATTGACCTCGCAGCTATATGTGATGGTGATATTTTCACCGTTGGCCAGCGTGCCCAGCGTGATGCCGGGTCCGGTCAGGTCACTGATGGTGAAAGTGCCCGTTGGTATGCCATTGCCGCTAAAGCTGATTGGATTGCTCGCAGGGCACGTTAGCCCTGTGGCAGGAGCATCACGCACGATAGAACCGGCGGCACTATCGGGACCGTTATTGGTAACCACTAGAGTATAGGTCGTGGTGGTGTCGGATGTGACTGTGTCATCAGTTTGATCGTTAGCACCAGCACCCGGAGTGTTGGTCTTCGTGAGAACAAGATCAGTCGATGGTGCAACGATGACTGTTGCTGTCGCAATGTCACAGTTTGATGTGTTGCCGATCTCGCAGATCTCATAGTCGAACGAATATGTGCCAGCAGGGGTGTTGGCGTTCACGTTCACGGCACCTGTGCTGGTGTCGAACGTCAGCTCAGACGGCACGGCTGTGTTAGCCGTTACAGTAGCATTGCCGGTCCCGGCAGCGCCTCCGGCAAGGGTATCTCTGTCATAGACATTCAAGACGCCAAGTGCGCCAGCTAACCCGTTAATGCCGCTTACACTGTCATCTCGTGCGTTGATTGCGTTATCAACTGAGACACTTTCAGTAAGATCATCACCGTCCGTATTTGGGTCATCCTGGTCGGGCGTAACCGCGCGCGTGGTTACGTTGCTAATGACCAATCCCGCTTGATCCGCGTCTACCGTGCCTTCAAGGGTCAGCGTTGCCGTACTACCCGATGCTAGCGTCGGAATAGTCCAGAGCCCGGTGCTCACAACATAGGTCGTTCCCGGTGTCACATCGCCATTATTGCCGGTCGCTGTAAGACCATCTGGCAATGTGTCGGTCAGCGTCACATTGGTAGCCGCATCCGGGCCATCATTGCGTACCGCAATTTGGAAAGTAACTGTGTCGTCCACAGCCGGCTCGCTATCGCTGGAAGACAACGTTTTAAGCGTCACCAAATTGGCTACTTCGCGAACATCAACTGACTCAGTCAGGTCATTGCCCGTGGCATCTGTATCCGGTTCATCAGCTGTGGCTGCTGTTGTGATGTTTGTTATCGTTTCTCCTGAACTATCGGCATCAACGGTGCCTGTCAGTGTCAGTGTTGCGGTCTCTCCATTTTCCAGCGTTCTGATATCCCAAACGCCCGTCGCTGGAGTGTAATCTCCGCCGGTTGAGGTTCCAGTACCGTTGGTTGCACCGTTCCCCGCTGCTGCCGTCAGGCCATCGGGCAACCGATCGGTCAAGGTCACATTTGTCGCGCGCGCTGGCCCAGCGTTTGTGACGACGATTTGGAATGAAACCGTATCACCAATTGACGGGGTATTGTCGCCAGAGGCCAAAGTCTTAACGGTGATCAAATTTGTGCCGTCGTTGACGGTGACTTCTTCTTCAAGATCATCCGTTGACGTAACTGGATCAGTTTGATCGCCAGTCGCTGCAGTTGTTACGTTGCGAACAGTTTCGCCGCCTTCACCAGCGTTGACTGTGCCAGTCAGAGTGAGAGTGGCCGTTTCACCATTCGCAAGATCACCAACATTCCAGACTCCCGTGCCAGGAGTGTAAGTGCCTCCTGTTGATGCGCCTGTGCCACTGGTTGCACCATTGCCTGTGGTTGCGGTGAGTCCAGCAGGCAGTGCGTCAGTAAGGGTAACATTCGTGGCATCAGCCGGACCATTGTTGGTCACGACGATCTGGAAGGAAACTGTATCGCCTTCGTCTGGCGTGCTGTCGCTGCTGGCGAGTGTCTTGGCTGTCACCAAATCAGCGTCATCCCGGACAACAGTGACTGAAGCTGTTGCTATCCGGCAATTGGACAGATTTGCCGCTTCGCAAATTTGATAATCAAATGAGTAAGTACCGGCCGCCGTGCCCGCCTCAACGCCGACTTGGCCAGTTGATGTGTCAAATGTGAGCTGTGAAGGCAGTGTCTCACTTGGCGCAAGACTAATAGCAACGTTGGCGGTGGTCGCTGCTGCTCCATTGATCATATCATCGTTGAGCACGTTGAGCACATTGCTCGCACCGGTGAGGCCATCAATGCCCGTCGCCGTGTCGTTCGCAGCAACCAAATCAGCAAGAATTGTATCTGTGTCGGTGGCGATATTATTCGCCATATCAGGGTCTAGCGCCCCGGATGGAACTGCCACAGAGGCACTGTTGCTTGCCGATTGAGCATAAGCTGGCATTGCAGCGGTCAATGCAAAAAACGGTAGTGCACTCGTAAACGTTTTCGCGAACTCGGGTAAGCGACGCGCGGCTTTGATATTATTGTTTTTCATTTTAGTTCACCCCACATGAGAAATTCAGGATGGCAGATTGGCCATCGTTTAGAGTTCCCAAAGTAATTCCCAGACCAGTCAGGTCTCCGACTGAGAAAGCACCCAAAGGCACTCCAGCTCCCGTGATTGTTACTGCGTCTGTGCCAACACATGTGATCCCTGCGCCCGGGGTGTCCGTAACAACGGCCCCCGTGATTGGATCAGGCCCGTTGTTCGTTACTGTGATGGTGTAGGCGGTGCTGGATCCGCGAATGACGCCGTCATTCGCTTGATCAATGTTGCCATTCGCCCCAGGCGTGTTGGTCTTTGTGATCGCAAGGTCCGCGACCGTCGGCGCAATGCGCAACAGATAGTCTTCAACTTCGCCGTCAACTGCCGTGCCGCTCGCATTACCTCCGGCTAAGCTAGCCGTGGTTAGGCGCAGGCGTACAAAGCTATTGCCAGCTGATATGCCAGGCGCGCTAGGCCAGTTTAGGGACACCGCCCCTGACGACCCAGCCGGAACTGCCACCGATGTGTATTCATCAGCATCGAATGTACCGCTTCGGTCAAAGTCGACCCAACCGTGAAGTCTTGCTGCAACTGTTCCTGTATTTCTCACCTCTGAATCAAGTGAGTAACTTGTGTTGTTGACGCTCAAAGCTGGGAAGGCGCTGATGCCATCCTCATCGGAATCGCCGTCTCCATCCACATCATCGCCAGACGCTGTTCCATTGGCCAGGTCGACGCGGTCTACGTCCTTCACTGATCCAATCGTGAGCGCTAAATCATAGTTGTGCCGGGCAATCCCATAGCTTCCAGGAGCATCTGAAAAATCTTGCGGGCAATATTGAAATGCAGTCCGAGAACCAGATAGTTCATCGATCATAATGTAATGGACAAATACAAGGCCATCTGCCGGCACAGGTACAACGAAACCGTTGTCTGACCAGCTAGCTTGCCGTCTTAGATCATTATTCTGATTCTGCCGTCCACCACCATTATTAAAACTGGTTATGTACTGAATGCCATTACTGTTTTGCGCTACAGTCGGGTAACGAGAAATCTGATCGCCCGCACTGTTGAAGGCTGCAAATACATGACCCTCGAACAAACCCGGATCACGAATTGGTAAGATTGTATTTGTGCCCGGTTCAAGTTCAAACCGCTTAATGCCGTAAAAAATCTCACCTCTGTTGGCATTGCCTTCTCCAGGCTCCGTTAGAGCGCTAATAGCTAATTGTTGGCTGTTACGTGTTCGCGTTGGATGGTACCACGTATTTGCGCCAAGATTAGTTGCGCGCCTAACGAAAGAGTGCGCAGTTGGATTGACGGCATTTCTTGACGTGTTGAATTGTCGTGCCGTTGTTTGCCAACGGAACCAGTTCGCTATGCAGCGTTGCGCAGGTGCAGGCGGTGCAAGTGTTGAGATGTTCTGAGCATATGCTGACGACGTCAACGGCGTGGCACCAATACCAGCGCAGACCAAGCCTAGTACCGCACTACCAATCAGAACACTTGGTAGAGATTTTCCGTATTCGTTCATTTGACCGACCCATTTTCTAGAAAGCAATTGATACTTGCTTCTTTGCAACGAGATCAGTTCTATGATTGAGTGAATATTTGTTGGTTAATATGCGATATACTTTCGTCCTGAAATATGAGTTTTTATTTTGTAAAATCTTGATTCATAAAGATTATGACCCCAGTATAAATACTGGGTTACAAAATTTAGAAATGTCATTTGAATTCTAGAAGTGCGCAGCAATTCGTCGCACGGAATACCGAATAGGAAGATAAAAGAATCCCATTCTTGGTTAGTCGGGGTCGTGCGATGTGAGAGATGAAAATCTAAAAATACGGGCTATAGGTGTAGTCGGTGTGGCAGATACAATTCGCAGATTAGGTGGTTCACCAGATCGCTTAATGCGAGAATTCGGTATTCCTGAAAGGCCGAATAACGCTGATTATCTTGATTGGAATGCCGTGTGTTCGTTTTACGAGACCACTGCCAACTTGATGGAAGACCCCTGTTTAGGATTGAAGATCGGAGCTGATGTCGAGGATAGTTGGCTCAACAGTGGACCAACGGTTCTCATTTTAATGCAGTCGCTCGATGTTGATCATGCATTCAAAGCAATGATTGAATATCAGAAAATTCACACCAATGGTGTGAATTACCGTTACATCAATGACCATCAAAATGATGAATTGATTTGCGAGCTTAATTTTCATCCTCAATCGGTGCCATGTAAGCAGATGTGCAATGCGATGGTTTCATCATCAGTTCTATTGGGACGGAAATTTCTTCCGAAATTTCAAGTGAAGCGGATCGATTTCCAACACTCACCGCCGGAAGACATGTCTCCCTATTTCAATTATCTGGATTGCGAGATAGCATTCAATGCGGACAAAAATAGAATCGTCGCGAGCCGCGAATGCCTCACTACAGGCAGCCACATCCTGCAAACTTTGGTCAACCCGTTATTGAGTGGTTACACTTGGTCGTGCCTACGGCAGTCCTCATTTAGTGGTAGATCTATGACCGACACAGTCACCGCACTCATACCAACATTTTTTGGGTCGGGTTGCAGCGACCTAAATACAATCGCTAAATCGCTGGAGATAAGTCCCAAGAAATTGCAGCGATTATTGGTGGATGAAGGTACAAACTTCTCAGTCATCCTCGAAGAAGCTCGCAAAGGGTCTGCCGCTCGATTGCTCGCTGAATCTGACATATCAATAGCACGGCTTGCCTTGTTGCTCGACTATTCATCTGAAAGACCTTTTATTGCTGCATTCAAACGTTGGTTTGATGTGACACCCTTGAAATATCGGAAAATGGGTAGGCAAGTCTCTTGCATGACAGCCAGAAACTAAACAATTGACGGAACGCAGTTACTGGAAGGGTGCTGTCAGTCTAACGCGAACTCGTCTCCGCTAGACGAAAAGCGCCCTACCCTCGCTGTTCTTCAGGCCATGACGTTTTGCCACTCAGCCAGGGCGGCTGAACGGTTCGCTTTATAGGTATTTCTATCGGTTTTAGGTGGCGGTCGGAATTGAAGTGATTGTGGACGTTGGCGTGAACTGAGGCGAATTTCTGTAAGCTCTTCATTCACCGAAACCGCTGCATCACACGTTCCCGTCTTCGCAGTGGTAGGTGCGAGTTCTCAACTCGATTGTTCTTCCATCTTCCCATTTCGCGGCGATCTTCGATGCCAAGTTCGCGCATTACGGATAGATAGGACTTTAGGCCATCTGTCACGACTTCGACAGGACTGCCATGCTGTTTCAGTGCTTTCTTGAAGAACTTCAAAGCCGCTGATTTATCTCGTTTCTTCGTCACGTAGCTCTCGAGAACTTAGCCCTCATGATCCACCGCCCGCCAGAGGTAGTGGGTCTCACCATTGATCTTCACAAACATTTCATCGAGGTGCCAACGCCACTGGCCAAAGCCGCGCATTCGATTGATCCGCTGGCGTTTGATATCGGCTGCAAACATCGGACCAAAACGGTTCCACCAGAAGCGAACAGTCTCGTGGCAAATATCGATCCCGCGTTCGAAGAGCAGGTCTTCCACGTTCCGCAAGCTCAAAGGAAAACGCACGTACATCATCACCACAAGCCGAATGACCTCGGGTGATGAGTTGAAACTACGAAATGGGCTGGATGGTTTAGCTCTCGATTTGCGCTTCATCGCAAACGGTTAGCAGCCTCAACCCTCGCCTGCCACGTTAGTCTGACAAGACCATGCATTGAAATAGTGATTCAGCACTCAAATGATGCTTCATTACAACGTCCCCCTTCTCATTTTTTCAGCATTGGCGCAGCCCAACAATTCTTCCTTGCTGCATGCCTTTTCAAAAAGTTCCCTAGCTTTGGCGCGATCTGTCTGGCCATGAAGGCCGTTCAAGTAGCTGAGCCCGGAATAATAGCACGCTTTGCCAGAATTCCTCTCGCAAGCGATTTGAAAAATCTCGAAGGATTCTTGTTGATGGCCATTTTCCGCAAGGGCTTCCCCAAACAGCAGCATCCGACCACCGCTTGAATCATACACTTGCGAAAGGTCACCATTCTCGTGAGCAGTGATTGCATAGTTTTTGCACCCATTGGCGAAGCCCAAATTGCAGCTCTCACCAAACAGCGCCAAGGCAATCTTGGGGTTGGCATCCATACCGATACCTCGTGCCGCCATCACGGCCAGGTTGTTGCAAGACTGGCCCACTTTGCTTTCGCATGCCGCATCAAAGGCACGCGCTGCTCCACTTGGATCTTTGTCTCCCCCTTCACCATTCAGAGCCATAAGACCAAATGTCTCACAAGCAACAGACTCCTTCGCATCGCATGCTCGACTCGATAGCTCGCGGGCTTTGGGAAGGTCTTTCTCGCTTCCGGCACCTGCCCTCAGAAGAGCGGCATAATTCGCACAAGCTTTGCTGTTCCCAAGCTCGCAGCCTTTAGCAATAAACCCATTGGCCTTTTCTTCGTCTCTACCCATTGGCCGTGGCGGGTTGAGATACATGAGGCCAAGGTTCATGCATGCCAATCCAAGGTCTCCAAAGCACGCTTTCTGGTAATATTGCTGCGCATGATAAGAGCTAACATCAGCGCCGACACCTTTACCGTAGGCAGCACCCGCATTGTTGCAGGCGGCCATATCGCCGTTGTCACAATCGGCGACGAACTTCTCAAGCTGCTGCTCTGCTGTCAGATTGGGTGCGGATGGCGCGAGAGATTGATCTTGCGCTTGTGTTGGCGTTGCTAGGGCGAGCGCACATGCAAAAGCGGGCAGTAGTTTTTCAATTCTCAATGTCATTCCTCTTGGTTCGCAATGGATCTTTCACCCAAAATCAATCCCATCCTTCGCGTTTTTGCAACAGAGCCAACTTGATATGAATGTTGCCCAACAACCGATTGGGCTCCCCACCTGCAATATTCACTGCGTAGCCCGCAACGTAAAACCGCCCCTTTTCAGGCAAGGGTTTGATCTGTTGGCAAGACGAGGGGCCATTAGGCATTTGTAAGGTCAAAGGGTTGTCGCCAGAGCGTGGCTCGTCTGGTTGAAAGACTTGCAAAAGCGCGGGTCTATAGCGATCACGGGTTTCGGTCGCAGGCAGTATCTCAACCAGATATTGTTTTGCCCCTTCCGGTAGCTTTGTGATTGGCGCCTGGCTGGCATAAACCAGTGTCTCGTGCCCCTGGCCTCGACAAGCATTCGCTGCCACCGGAGAGATGAGAATTGCGAGCGCAAAGCACTTTGCCAAAATAAGCACCTTCATCAAGACGTCTCCTACGCAAGAATTGGTTTCGCCACTCTCCTACAACGAAAAAAGTGCGAGCGTTTCTGTTACGAACGAAACAATCTGGGGCATACCGCCTACTTGAGGTGACTAGCGAAACCTTTACGCGGGCTGAACTTTGCAATTCTAATGGGCATCCTTGTCGTTCGCCTCCACTCCCAAGAGCCGACAACCTTGGTATCGCTGTTACCACCTATGAGCGGCCTGTCTGCTTGGCTGAAACTGTGGCTGAAAACGGGCGGTCTGTTGCCGACCCAGTTTCGGGAGTCCATTTTGGGCGGAATACTACCTGCTTCATATATTCCGCTGACTGCCTTGGTTGATCCCGAGCACCTTGCGCTTTAACATTCACGAATGGGCTTTCGCTGAGGATTTTGAGTTTTTGGATTGACTGATGACACTTCTATCGAAGCTACAAGCTAGGACACTTGGCTCACCGATAAGCGAAGAGTCGTTCTCTCAATGGTTTACCGAGACACCAAATGCCCCACCGGAAATGAAGGAGGTTTGGAACGACTACCTTGGACCAATCGTCTTTGATCGCTCTGTCAAGTTCTCGCCGAAGGAAAAATCAGGTCTCGAAACTGAGGAAGGCACCCTTGCTTTAGACCTGATCTTCGGCCCAGGTGATGGTCCAAATAGCTTTGGGTACGCGCTTCAAATCGTCAGGCAATACGGACAAGACTGTGCTCCAATAGCATCTTTGGTTGGGAACTGTTACCTCGTAGTTAGCTGCGAGGACCGCAGAGTTTATACACTTCTGCCGAACGAACCTGAAGGTGTGCAAATCTTCTTCGAAGCTTTCGACAACATTCCGGCTTTATTTGGTGGTCTAAGGGTTGAGCAGGAGGACCGGGTGCGGAAAACGCCAAAGCCCATTGCGTCCGTTGACCGTGGCTTTTCGGCGATGGTGGAAGCACGAAAAAAGCCAAACTAGCGTAGCACCAAAGCCTCCTAATTGAGGAAATCCGAGTAGATCCTGATTATGTCCGCTTTCACCCCCAAATGCAGTCGTTCCTAGCAGTCAGGAGTTGGGCCGTTAGCAGAAGGTCTGCTTTGGCACTGGTAAGCTGAAGAGTGTGCGGACCACTTCCGGCCGAAGTGACCGAGTCTAGTTGCTCTAAATAACGGATGTGGGTCAGAACTGCCAGCTTGCTGAGGATCCCATTGCACATTGCGCTCGTTCTCACTAGCTTACAAGCGCACTAGAGGTTGCTATAGTATCACCAAGGGACGCACCGCTGCTACGGTTGCGTCCCTTTTTGCTTACGTGGAAGGCTTAGCCGATCTCCCAAGCGCGCTTGAGGGTGGTACGTGAGTCAGCAATGAGCACCGCCAAGTTCCGGCCTCGACCCTCGACATCCGCATCAGCAAGCTAGGTAATTGTTGGAAGGCGATACTGAATGCCCATCGCGGAGCGATGGGTCCGGGCGCCAGCCTGTTACCTTACGCTAGGGCAGGTCCAGCGCTGCGCTAGATTGAAAAGCTCCACGCTGAACCTGCCTCCACATGGAGCCTCGAAGGCTAAAGCGAGTCGGTTCAACTTACGGCGCCGAGTCATTCATGATGCCACCGCCAGCGTTTGAATGGACTGTCTGGTTTGCAACGTCTGGGCATGAACGCGCCCTACCCTCATTCCGCAACAGGTGCAGTTAGTCTGACAACACACCTAAGTATTGTTGCACGGCGTTGTCATCTGCGGCGAGATAGATTTCATCATGCACAGTATGGGATCGATCATGAGGCCAGGAAAAAGGGAACGGCAAATCTGCGCTCGCGGCCTTCGAACTTCGCAACAATATCGTCCGGGCGCAGGCCGCCGAGCACAACTAGGTAGTTCTCGACAATCCGACGCATCGTGTTCTGGATAGTCAGGTTGGCGCGCTCACTATCACGTAGCTCCTCCCACGGCATCTCACAGGACGGTGTTGTCAGACTAACTGCACCTGTTGCGGAATGAGGCGGTGAGGGTACGACGGATGAGCATTGCCCATCTTCCTCAAAACTTTGCGATAACTCATGTGCCTTCGCTCAGCGGGCGGAGAATGTTACGATCAAGCTTTTGACTTTCAATTTCGCTTAGGCCATCCAGTTGTACAAGCAGCACTTTCGCTTCAATTTTCGCGAAGTACCGTCGATCTTACAGACCCTGATTCCTCATACTTCAAAGGTATGCTCTTGTCTTTGGTTCGCACCCTTTTTGTCATTTGGGCTTTAGCCGTCTCAAGCCCTCTATCGGCTGCGGATCCAGAAAATGATCGGACATTTCCCGATGATTGGGCGGGTTATGGATCGCTTTCAGAACTCGATTGGCATGAGCGAAGCGTTCGGCGCGGAACTTATGTAAGGAGAGAGAATGAGAGGAAATCTAGCCGGATTTCAATTGAGATAAAGGTGGATTACGTGAAACGTATCGTGCGAGTAGGCGCGAAGACCCGCCAATGGCGCAAGTCAGAAGGCACCTCTGGCGGTTACATCTCCAAAACCATGACCGGTACTACGTCGTTAGATAAATGGAACGAATTGATTGCTCTGGATGCAGCCATCCTACCGCAAATAGCGGAACCAATCTTGGATCCTGATCCAGACTTTATTCCGAGTCCTAGATTTTGCTCTTTCGACGAGTATTATGTCGAGGCATCAAACCAAAATGACGAGTTTTGGCGCAGATCAAGTGATGAATGCGACGAGAGCAAGGAAATTCCGTCCTATTTCGATGAAATGGTCAATATCGCGTTCGCCAGCTTCAGCGCGTGTGACGAATACTCTCAGTCACAAAACCTCAAACTTGAACTCTTCAACTGCGTTAAAAATTGGGGGAGGCCGGCAAGTGGATAAGAGCTGGAAAGATCTGATCAGCATTTACGACTCGGACTGATGCTATGGGGCGCTAGCAATTATCTGGCTACAACCTGATGGAAGGAAGCGGATTGAGGCCATCACTGAGCTTACTTCGCGGCAAGTCGGACGCCAAAAGCACCTCTAAAGGACAAGGCAACGCTGGCAGCAGCTCATCCACGACGCTCCTCAATTGCCTGACCACTGATACCTACAATGATCCTCGTTGATGCATTCATACGATTTACGGGCGTTGGCCTTCTGCTCTTGCTGGCTACATTCACAATTCGAGACTTACGCAGTTGGCCTGGTGCTCCGTATCTGTTCATGGCGTGCCTCACAGTCGCGGCTGCGTTTTGGGCCTCACAATAGACCAGCTAAAGCTGCCTGAGGCCTTGCATGTGATAGTTGCGATTTCTTGATGTTCCTCACTTGGTCTTCGTTTGGCTTTTTGCCCTGTCTCTCTTCCAATCGAGCTTTGCATTGCGCCCTGTCCATTTGATGGTCGCATGCGTCTACTGCGTGCCGATCCTGATCGTAAGGTTGCATGAGTTCAATCTGATCACGACGGAGCCGCTGCGTTTCATCTATCTATCGGAATTCTTCTCGCTGCTTCTGATGGGGCACTTAGTCCTTACGGCCTTGCGGGGGCGTGCGGATGATTTGCTCGAGAATCGCCGCCGCGCTTGTCTCTATTTTGTGCTTGTCATAGCCTTTGTTGCGCTCAGCGCTGCTCTGGTTGAAGCTGTTTTGATCAATTCGACCTATCCTCCACGGCCGACAATTTGGATAGCGACGATTTGGCCTGCAATAGTATGGGCATGCTACTGGCTCCTTGAGGCAGACAAAGCGGCTTTCAACTTTCAAACAGTATCAGACCGCTCATTAAGTCCAAGCTCGCAAGATCAAGATCTAGCAATGCAGCTTGAGGCATTGATGGGCGAAGAAGAGTATTTCAAAAACCCCGACTTGACGATTGTCAGCCTGGCAAAGCAATTGGGTGTTACGCAGCATCGGCTGCGCGCCTTCATCAATCAAACCCTCGGTCACCAGAACTTCAGCGTCTTCATAAACGCATGTCGAATTGCAGCGGTCAAAAAGTGCTTCGAAGACCCAGATATGGAGCATCTTCCAATCCTCACGATTGCGATGGACTGCGGCTTCAAATCGCTGTCGCCATTCAACCGCGCGTTTAAACACAGCGAAGGTGTGACACCGTCCGAGTACCGGAGAGACTTGAAGCGCGATCAAGTCTAGAGCGTCCCAAAATCAAGTATCCGCGAATTCGGCAAGCTTTTCCGCGAAACGGACAAGTCACCCATGCGTGGGCAGATTATCAAAGGACACCTTAGATACTGATGGAGTCCATATGTTGAATTTGTCACGACGTACGCTGATGCGGTGCTGTCAGTCTAACGCGAACTCGTCTCCGATTGGCAAGGAGCGCCCTACCCTCGCCGCTTCTCAAGCCATGAGGTTTTGCCACTCAGCCAGTGCGGCTGTGCGGTTGGTCTTGTAAGTCTATCTATCGGTGAGATGGCGGTCGGAGTTGAACTGGTTGTGGACGTTTGCATGGACGGAGGCGAATTTCTGCAGGGATTTCATTCTACGAAATCGCTGCATGACACGTTCTCTTCGTCGCAGAGGCAAGTGGGAGTTCTCCACTCGATTGTTGAGCCACCTACCCATCTCGCGTCGGTCTTCGATACCAAGTTCACGCATCGCTGATCGGTAGGATTTGAGCCCATCTGTAACTACCTCAGATGGGCTTCCATGCCGTTTCAGCGCCTTCTTGAAAAACCTCAAAGCAGCTGATTTATCTCGCTTCTTGGTAACGTAGCTTTCGAGAACTTCGCCTTCTTGATCGACCGCTCGCCATAGGTAGTGCGTCTCACCGTTGATCTTTACAAACATCTCATCGAGTTGCCAGCGCCACTGCCTGAACCCTCTCATCCGACTGATACGTTGGCGCTTGATGTCGGCAGAAAACATGGGACCAAACCTGTTCCACCAGAAACGCACCGTCTCATGGCAAATGTCGATCCCACGCTCGAACAGCAAATCCTCAACGTTCCGCAAGCTCAGCGGAAAACGCAAATACATCATCACCACAAGCCTGATTACCTCGGGTGACGAGTTGAAACGCTTGAATGGACTGGATGGTGTGCGGCGTCTGGGCATCAAACCGACCTACCCGCACATCAAAATCCGTCAATCGGGTACAGTTAGTCTGACAAGACCCGGGCAGGACTAGGTGGCGGTGCTGTCAGTCTAACGCGAACTCGTCTCCGCTAGACGCGAAGCACCCTACGCTCGCCGCTCTTCAGGCCATGAGGTCTTGCCACTCAGCCAGTGCGATCGAGCGGTTGGTCTTGTAAGTCTGTCTGTCGGTGAGATGTCGGTCGATGTTGAAATGGTTTTGAGCGTTGGCGTGAACTGAAACGAACTTTTGCAGGGATTTCATCCTCCGAAACCTCTGCATTACCCGCTCTCTTCGCCGTAACGGCAAGTGCGAATTCTCCGCTCGATTGTTCAGCCACCTTCCCACTTCGCGCCGATCTTCGATGCCCATCTCGCGCATCGCTGATGGGTAAGATTTGAGACCATCGGTGACGATCTCGAACGGACTCCAATGATGCTTCGACGTCTTCTTGAAGAAACGCAGAGCCGCAGATTTGTCGCGTTTCTTGGTGACATAGCTCTCGAGAACTTCGCCTTCTTGATCCACCGCCCGCCAGAGGTAGTGAGTTTCGCCATTAATCTTCACAAACATTTCATCGAGGTGCCAGCGCCAATGTCTAAAGCTGCGCATCCGACTGATCCGCTAGCGCTTGATGTCTGCCGCAAACAGCGGCCCAAAACGGTTCCACCAGAACCGCACCGTCTCATGGCAAATGTCGACCCCGCGTTCGAAGAGCAAATCTTCGACGTTCCGCAAGCTCAGTGGAAAACGCACGTACATCATCACGACAAGGCGAGATCACCTCAGGCGAAGAGTTGAAATACCGAAATGGACTAGGCGGCTTGGCTCTCGATTTGCGCTTCATCGCAACTGGTTAGCAGCCCCAACCCTCGCCTGCCACGTTAGTCTGACAAGACCCTTGCGACAAAGCAGACTGATCGCTGCCAGACCGACTGGCGTATTGCTTGACATTACGTGTAATGTATGACAATACATACCTTATGGAAATTGAGAACGTCAAACACAAGAAGCTCCGTAGGTTTCTTGAAACTGGCGATGCTCGTGGTGTGATCGAAGCCGGCAGAGTTCTCGATATGGTTGAATTCATCGATGCAGCCGAAAATTTGAGTGAGCTTACCGTTCCACCTAACTTTGGCTTTCATGCCCTCAAGGGAAACCGAAAGGGTGAGTTCGCAATGACCGTCACTAAAAACTGGCGGCTGACATTTACTAAGATTGACGAAACTACCATCGGCAATCTCGACTTAGAGGACTACCACTGATGGCTATCAAGATTAATCCCTCTATCCGCGTTCACCCCGGATCGTGGCTGAAGCGAAACTTTGTCGAGCCGTATGGACTCACTATTCAGGAGACGGCCGCGCATCTAGGAATCGCTAGACCCAATATGAGCAGGTTACTCAATGGGAAGGCCGCACTTACCCCCGATATGGCCCGAAGATTTGAGAAGGCCTTCGGAGTTAGCGCCTCTACTATGCTTAGGATGCAAAGCTCCTACGACCTTGCTCAACTAGAGTTGGTTGGTGATCCTGTCGAAGTTGAGCGAATTCCAGAGCCTGCCTGAGGGGGGGTCTTGTCGGACTAAGGTCTTGTCAGACTAACGTGGCAGGCGAGGGCGCGCGTAGTTAGAAGCGGGGTATGAGCCGCAAATCGAGAGCTAAACCACCAAGTCCATTTCATCGTTTCAACTCATCGCCCGGGTCGGTGCTGTCAGACTAAAGCGAACTCGTCTCTGATTGGCAAAAAGCGCCCTACCCCAGCCTCACTTCAGGCAGCGAGATTTTGCCACTCGGCTAGCGCAGCCGAGCGGCAGTCCTTGTAAGTTTGTCTATCGATCAAGTGGCGTTGAGCGTTGAAATGGTTGTGGACGTTGGCGTGGATGGAAGAGAACTTCTGCAGTGTTTTTGTCTGCCGGAAACGTTGCATAATTCGCTCTCGTCGTCGAAACGGTAAGTGCGAGTTTTCTGCTCTGTTGTTCTTCCAACGTCCCATCTCGCGGCGGTCGAGATTGCCCAGTTCACGCATAGCTGCGGGGTAGGATTTGAGACCATCGGTGACGATAGTTTCAGCTTTTCCGTATCGCTTCAACGCTTTGTGGATGAACTTCAAAGCGGCTGATTTATCTCGTTTCTTAGTGACATAGCTCTCTAGAACTTCGCCTTCATGATCCACGGCTCGCCACAGATAATGCGTCTCGCCGTTTATCTTGACGAACATTTCATCGAGATGCCAGCGCCAATGGCGGAAACCTCGCATACGGTTGATCCGCTGCCTTTTAATGTCCGCTGCAAACAGCGGCCCAAACCGGTTCCACCAAAACCTCACCGTTTCATGAGAGATATCGATCCCGTGCTGAACCAGAAGATCTTCCACATTCCGCAAACTCAACGGAAAACGTACGTACATCAGCACAACCAGCCGAATAACCTCGGGCGATGAGTTGAAACGATAAAATGGACTTGGTGGTTTAGCTCTAGATTTACGCTTCATCGCAACTGGTTAGCAGCCCCAACCCTCGCCTGCCACGTTAGTCTGACAAGACCAAAAGCAGGATCGATCCCATTATGAGTCACAGTTAATGTGTAAGTTGTATTGGCACCGGTAATGACAGGGTCATCTGCTTGATCGATATTGCCATTGACACCCGGTGTGTTGGTTTTGGTGATTGAGAGATCTGCCTCTGGTGTGAGAAAATTGGGGTCAGTTGAAAGGAAACAAGCCGCACCATCATGTTGGCTAGAACGTGTCGCCGCAAGAATCCCGGCAATGCTTGGCGTGCCAGTCGGATCATCAATTATATAGAGATCGCCGGTGGAGTTTTGACTGATATACAGCCGCCCATCCGCCAGCCCCCAAGCTGCCCCAAAACCGTCCAACGGCAAACCCGGAACTGCGACCGCCTCTGCCTCCGAAGTTGTGAGATTGTATATAGATAGACTGCCATCACGGGCGCCAATGATCAGATCCTGACCAGCAGACCGCAGATAGGCATAGTCTAATGTGTTTCCCGCCGCCGGCGTTGCGCCCGGAGGGGTCGTAAATGTGATATTGCCAGTAGTCTGGGTCGTCACATCAATAAAATTCAATCTGGTTGAATTACCAGAAATGAAAAGCCGGTTTGTGCTGTCAAAGGTACCACGCGGCACAGTTATGCCTACATCAGCCACAGATTCGATAGCGCCATTGCTGCCGACGCGTATGAGATGCCCTTCCAATGGGCCGGCCTCTTGGACAAAGCCATAAAGGTAATTGTCATTGGCGTTGTATCCCAACCCGTTATAGGCCGGGGATGCCGCCCCGATAAAAGTATAATCGCGTGCGGGAAAGTTGTAGACAGCCAATTGCCCCGATATCACTTCATAAAGTGAATTATCACATGCGAATGTTGGAAGTGTGGATTGCGCATGCGCAGAATTGGCACAGCCAATGGCAGAAGCGGCGAAAACTAGATTTTTAATCAATAATTTTCGGCGAATGATTTTTTGCTTTAGCTTTTTCATTGTTAGCAACCAATCCTAAATTAATTAAATTTTACTCTACATCTAAAATTTAAAAATCTTGTGAGGCAATTTATTTTTAAACTTCTACATTAGAAGAAAAATATAAAAATTCACTATTCAACTAAATATGAATTATAAATATAATCTGAACACTGACCTTTGTTGACCCCCCTAAAATTGATAATGAAGAGAATTATTAGTTAGTGTGAGAATCAGAATAATTTACTCGGATAGTCCTGCATGAAGATATATATAAATTTCACGATTCCAGCATCTTGTGTGCATTAAGTGGAAATGCAGATGTTTCTGAAAAGTAAAAGTTCAGGGTCGATCTAAGATGGTAATAATGGACCTGCCCACGACGTGTGATTTTGGCGATCACAATAAATCCCCCCAAAATGAATTGAAGGTTCTATTGTATTGTGTGTTAAGATAAAATTTCGAAATTGTTAAATTATGTAAAATCGAAATCAGTATTGTAACCGGGATAGAGGTTATCTTGTTGAGCTGACCATACTCTATACGGATCGAAGTGATGAGAGTGGACAGGGATCGTTAAAGTAAAACCACCTGATCGGCGGTTGAGACCGTGAGGCTAGGGTAGAGCCGCTTCGGCCCACTGTTTTCTGGCGACGCTAAGCGTCAGCAGATCAATCGCATGCGAGGCTTCTGTCATTGGGGCTGCAAACTCGATGAGATGTTCGTGAGGATAAGCGGTGAGACGCATTATCTGTGGCGAGCGGTCGAGTATGAAGGCGAAGTGCTCGAAAGCTATGTTATTAAGAAGCGCAACAAAACAGCAGCTTTGCATTTCAAAAAGAAGGTATTGGACGATAAGGAGAAGCTGAAACGATCGTGACCGATAGTCTCAAGTCCTATCCATCAGCGATGCACGGACTGAGCCATCTCGAACGCCGCGAGATTGGGAGCTGGAAGAACAACGGGACGGGAAACTCACACTTACCGTTTCGACGGAGAGAACGGGTGAGGCAGCGTTCTAGGCAAACCTGGACACTGCAGAAGTTTGCTTCCATTCACGCCAACGTCCACAGCCATTCCAACACCGAACGCCACCTTATCGACAGACAGACTTACAAGACCCCCAAAGGGCTAACTGCCCAAAAGCCTCTGTCGAACCAACGGCAGTTGGTCGTTGCCAAAATAGAGGTATTTAGTATCCACGAAGATAGTTGGTGAACCGAACGCACCGCGTTTTATTGCTTCCTCGGTGTTGCTGCGCAGACGATCCTTTGTTCGCTGCTCTGTAGCCTGCGTCAACAGCTCGCCTCCATCAATCCCGCACTCATCGGCGATTTGCTCTAGAATGGCAGGGTCATCAATATTCTTCTGTTCGCGGAAATAAGCATCGAATGCACTCTCGCTGAAGCTGGCAAGCTTTTCCTGATCGTCTTCCAGCGCACAGCAAACCCGCATTGCCAGCACTGACTTGATCGGATGGTGTTCCGACGGAAAATTCATCGGCACACCTGCTAGATCCGCCCATTGTTTGAGCCATTGATAGACATGGCGCACCTTGGGATCGTCAGGATTGTTTCGGCCCTTGTAGACTGCATCATTGACCGCGTTGAAGACGCCGCCAACAAGAAATGGGCGCCACTTTATCGACGCGCCCGTCTGATCCAGCATCGCCTGCATGTTGTGAAACGCCAAGCGCGTCCATGGCGAAGAAAGGTCGTAGAAGAATTCGATCCTAACAGCCATTTTACGCCCTTTCATTGCCAAAAAGGATCTTATTCGCATCCGGGTCGTCCTGGGGTCGGCGATTGATCTGTTCGCGGCCCACGGCCATTCCGCGCCTCAGCGCAGGGCGTTGCTTTAGTGTTTCATACCAGCGAAAGGTATTTTCATAACCCGGCAAATCGATGCCTTGTGCCTTATAGGTCTGAACCCATGGGAAACAGGCCATATCGGCAATAGAATAGTGCTGACCGGCAAGAAACTCGTGATCCGCTAGACGCCTGTCCAGCACGCCAAACAGGCGCTCGACCTCTCGCCGATAACGAGAGATCGCATAGTCGATCGGATCAGGCGCGTAGAGCTTGAAATGTCCGTGCTGACCCATCGAAGGCCCTAATCCGCTCACTTGCCAGAAAAGCCATTCAAGCGCCGATTTTCGTTCTAGCGTAGATGTTGGCAAAAACTGCCCCGTCTTCTCCGCCAGATAGACCAAGATAGCCCCCGTCTCGAACACTGAAACCAGCTCACCGCTATCGGATGGATCAGTATCGACAATGGCGGGAATCTTGTTGTTCGGACTGATCGCCAGGAATTCTTCGGAGAACTGTTCTCCTTTCCCGATATGCACACCGCGAACCGAATAAGGCAGCCCGCATTCCTCCAACATGACAGAGATTTTCCAACCATTTGGGGTTGGTGCGAAATAGAGGTCAATCATCAAGCAATCTCCTCAATATTACTGGCTTCCTGCAACAGGCGAATACACTCTCTCTCAATCGGCTTTTCCGAAACTGTTTTTGGGATAGTGGGAAGGGGTTGCCAAATTTCAGGCACTTCATTTTTCTGGAGCCGCTCAAGGCACCAGCGCTGCACATTCTCAAGTGTTCCCGCATCATCCATAACGAGCGCGGCGACAACTTTCTTTTCTCCTGCCACCGTGTCCTCGCTCGCAAATCCATACACATAAGCATCGAGAACGTGGGGATGCTGGACGAGAACTCCCTCGACTGACGCCGGGTTTACAAAATCACCATTCCTGCGAATGCCTCCACCGCTACGGTAGTGGAAGTAAAACCATCCATCTTTGTCCATGTGTCCGATATCGCCGCTGCGGTACCAGCCGCTATGAACCTTCTTGTGGCTGGCGTCGCTGTTTCGAAAATACGTGACGGCTTCCGGGGCGCCATGCTCTGGCCGAAAGCAGATTTCTCCCGGTTTACCAGGCGGACATTCAACGTCATTTTCATCGAGTACTGCGGCAACCTGACCGGGAAAGGTTTGGCCAATCGAGCCAATCGGCCCAGCCCCCATGGCGTTAATGAGCGTGCCGCCGCCTTCGGTGCTGCCATAGACTTCGCTGATCTCCACGTTGAAGCGGGTACGAAACTTGTTCCATAATTCCGCCGGCATACCTGATGTGATCACCAGCCTGACAGGGTTGTCCGCATCATTGCTGCTGGCTGGAACGGAAAAGGTTTCCGGGATCATCCCACCCAGCAAAGTGAAGACGTTGCAATCATATTTGCGGCATACGTCCCATAGGCGGCTTTTAGTGAACCGACGACTGAAGACCCCTCGCTGCGGCATCGACAAGGCCATCATCAGCGTGGCTTGCGCGTTGATATGGCAAAGGGGCAGACCCGTGTAGATCGTATCTTGTGGCTGTACTCCCAGTGCCTCGAGCCCGCGATATCCGCGCATATAAGACGAATGGCTTCTTTGAACCGCCTTTGGCAGGCCAGTCGTGCCCGATGTGAACATCATGAACATGGCCGCGTCAGGGTCTATGACCGCGGAACGCACGGCGGCAGGATCGATCTCTGCCAAGCATTCGGCATATGATTGGATTGCAAGTCCGTGGCGGTCGCCCAGCTTGGTGCATTCTTGGATACTTGCGTCAATCACCAGAATATCAGGCCGAAGATCAAGCGCTCCAGACACTTGTGCCAGCGCATCAAGAGCGTATTCGCCAGCAATGATGAGCGGGCTCTCGACCGAATTGATCATGTAGGCGAGTTTCTCGCCCCTGCTGCGTGGGTCGAGAGGGACAAAGATCGTTCCGGTGAGAGCCGCCGCCACCATAGCTTCGACGAATTCCGGATGATTCTGGAGCATGAATGTGATCCGTTGCCCGGGTTGGATGCCGCTTTTTTGTATCCACGCGGCCAGACGCGAGGCGTTGTCATAAAGCGTCTTAAAGTCGAGAGTTTCATCGATTAAATCGCCGTTCGCGCCGATGTCGATAAACGTGAGTACCGGAAAGTCCGGATTATCGGCAAGTCGATCGGATACAAGTTCCGCGATATGTCGAAGCTTTTGCGTCATTGTGCGCTCCTGAAATTTGTCCGGACAAGTGTGCTAGTCAAGAGACATCGTATTGACCAGTGCTGTTCTGTAATAGCGCGCAGTCGCGATCGAAAAACTGCGAGACCGTGTTTGGCAGGACGAGAACTCGACCCATACTTTGGGATGGGGCGCACAGTTCGAAAACAGCACAATGAAAGAGCCAACTAAAGAGCGTGCCGAGAACGGTTGCGCCAAAACCGGAGGGGAAGACTATGTGGAACTTTGCAATATTTGCGGTTGTCGGCACCTGTTTGGCTATGCCTGTCTCGGTGTCTGCCCATGAAGCTGGCGATCTGATCGTGCGCGTCGGCGTGGCGCATGTCGAACCGAGTAGCGAAACCAGTGATCCGATTGTGGTCGCGGCGCCTCCACTGCCGGATTCACGCGTTAGCTCCCTGTCAAGCGACACTCAGCCGGGCGTCACCTTCACCTATATGGTGGCGGATCATATTGGCATCGAAGCGATCCTTGCACTGCCCTTCACCGTGAATGCCGAGCTGGAGGGCGGCGTCCCATTGGCGACAGGAAGTCCCGAAATCGGCTCGAGCAAATATCTGCCGGAGATCGTTTCGGTCCAGTATTTCCCACTAAAGCCAGAATCGAAGTTTCAACCCTATGTAGGGGTGGGCTTGAACTACACCTTGTTTTTCGACGGGGAAGCCAGTGATGCCCTCAATGCAAGTGCGGCCGGCCCATCGACTGTAAATGTTGACGATTCCATTGGCATAGCGTTGCAGGTCGGCGCTGATATCGAGGTTGCTGATGGTTGGCTGCTCAATGCCTCTGCATGGTATGTAGACGCAGATACAGATGTAACAGTCAGTACCACCAATATTGGCGATATCCCGATCAACAATGTCAAAATCAATCCGTTCATATTTGCGGTGACGGTCGGCAAGAAGTTCTAAACAGACAAACCGGCGGAGAGAGAAAATTTCCGAGCGAGCAACCGTAGAGATCACGCTGATCGGCATAGACGGGCAGGTACACGAACTCGTCGGTGAGGAGGGGCAAACCCTTAAAGACCTTGCCAAAGATGCAGGCGTCGAGGGTGTTCAGGGACTTTGCGGCGGCGAGGCATCGTGCGGCACCTGCCAGATATCCGTTGATCGGGAATGGTGTGACAGGATTCCACCTATCGATGAGGTGGAGCAGGATATGCTGGGTTTTGTGGCAGCCCCCAATATTGAGTGCGCTCGATTGTCGTGCCAGATCAGACTTGCATCTGCATTGCATGGGCTAAAGGCGGTCGTCATCGAAGGCTGAACCAATCAGGCAAATCGGGAGAAATGGATATGTTAACGCGGTATCAGGCCCTCATGATCAAGAACGGCCTCGTCGTCTGCCTGCTAGGGCTGATTGGCGGCTTCGGTCTGCTGTTCAGCGTGCTCGGCGTTATCTCACTATCGCCCGTCCCGATTATGATTGATTATCAGATACCGGGCACACCGGCGCAATGGCGCGCGGTGCATGTCGGGAACATTATGAATGGACTGATGGCGATCTTGTTTGCGCTACTGATGGTAAAGCTTGAACTGACCAACAAGGCGCGCAAGTTCATCTGCTACGGCACGATTGCGACAGTTTGGGGTAACGCAGCGTTCTACATCTTTGGTATTCTCGCGCCCAACCGCGGACTTTCGCTGAGCGACAACCCGGTTGGTGAAGGCAATTGGGCGGGCGTTGTGGCTTTCGGTCCGGCTTTCGTTTTTGCTTTCGTGCTCATGGTAATCGTAATTGTGATATTTAGAGGTGTCGTCGGCCGAGATGACTAAAACATAGAAACCGAGGTAACTGCACCAAGACGCTGAGAGGTAGTCACGATCAATGCCGAAAGAGCGCGTCTGGCACAGCATGGAAGGTCTGATAGAGACCAAGCTCAGCCCGCTTGTTCCGCCCACGCGCTGCATTGATCGAGGGCGCTTGATCGAGCAGGTCTTTGCAAAGACCGATCCTGCTCAAGTGATCGAAATCGTCGGTGCAGCTGGCTCAGGCAAGTCGCTCCTGATGGGACAGTTATTCGTCCGCGCGGTTGAAAAAGGCAGCAAATGCTGCTGGCTTACGATCGAGGCAGAAGACGATGATCCCGCTGCATTCCTGACCTATCTGGCCGCAGCGCTCGAAGTTATTGAGCCAGCAGTGGCTATAAAAATGCGAGGTGGCCTGACCGGCCCGCAAAGCGCGCGGCCCGATGCGATGTTCCAGATACTGTGCGAAGGCATCAGCACAATCGCGAAGGACGCGTTCATCTTTCTCGACGACTTCCAGCATATTTCCGACCCCGCAATTCTAAGCGGAATACAACGATTAATAACTGCCCTACCATCCAATGTGCGCCTGGCGATTGCGAGCCGAACCCATCCCGACCTGCACCTCAGCCGTTTAGCGTTGGAAGGCAGGTTGCTGCGTTTGGATCAGCAGGCGCTAAATTTTGACCACGATGAAACAGCGACAATGCTCGCCAAATCATTTCAGCTAACCTTGCGTCCGGAAACGAACAGGAAACTCTTGGACAGCACGGAAGGATGGGTCGCAGGTTTGCAACTCGCAGCCCTTGCCATCGCCAAACAGCCCGATCATGCTGCTGATCTGGTTGATCGTTTCTCTGGTGCGAATTTGGAACTTGCGACCTATCTCATGGAAGGTGTCTTCCAGGCACTTGATCCCGAACTGCAGAAATTCCTGCTCTTAACCGGTCCGCTCAAACGCATGAATGCAGATCTTTGCGCGCATGTCTCTGGATTGAGCGATGTCGATGCACTTATTAAACGGGTTGATCGCGAAAATCTCTTTCTCGTAACGCTCGACGAAAACGGCCAATGGTTCCGTTTTCATCACTTGTTTGCCGATTTCCTCACCTCACAACTTCACAAATCTGGGCCAGACACCTTTGGCCATATTTGTGCCCGCGCAAGCGAATGGTTCCAGAGCAAAAATTTACTCACCGAAGCGATCCAGTACCAACTCATGGCACAGCGGTTTGAGGATGCTGCTGACCTGATCGCTCAATATTCTACCCATGTCGCTCAACGGCTAGGGGATCATCGTGCTGTCCTTGACTGGATGCGGCGCTTACCGGAACGTTATCACGCGCACCACCCGTTGATTATGCTCAACCACGCATGGTCGCTAACCTTCGCGCGTTCATCGGATGCAGGTATGGCTATCGCTGAGAAGGTGAAGGCACGGCTTGCCAACGAGGATATGGCGGGCTGGGACCTGCTCGAAGATGAAAGAGACGAGGCACTGTGCTTGGCCGATGTCATAATCGCCATTTCACTGGCCAGTGGAGATCGCACAGAAAAAGCGCGCGACTACGCGTTGGTTGCACTCGATCGCTGGCCTGATGCGACCGATATTCACCTGGGTGCGCTTTACAACGTGATTGCCTATTCCTGCATCCCAGGACAAGATCCGGAAAGCGGGCTGGAAGCGGCAGCGAAGGCGAACATCCAGGGAACCCGAGCCCGTTCTGAATATGTGAAAGTGTGGGCGTGCTGGATCAGCGCAATGTTGTGCCTTGAGCAGGGCCGCCTGGAAGAGGCGGAGGGACACCGCGACCGGGCACAAGATGACATTGCTAGTGACATTGGCGAGGAGTCATTTTCGGGTTCGCTGATTGCTGTGCTTGACGCGGTCATTGCCTATGAACACTGTGAATTCGGCAAAGCAATAGAATTCCTCAACTGGGGGTCCGAACAATTGCCCGGAATCGCCACGATGGAACCTGTTCGGGTACTGCACACGACCGAAGCGCGTGCACTTGCCGCTTTGGGAAAAGTGGGGGATGCAATTGTGTGCCTCAGGAACGGTCAGGAAGAAGCACTCGCCCGAACTGTCCCGCGCGTTGCCGTTGCATTGGCGGTGGAAGAGCTTCGACTTCTGATCACGGAGGGCCGAGAAGAGGAGTATGAAGCGCTCGCCCGGCGCTGGGGGTTCAGCGAGCCCGAAAACCTTTTTGGCATCGATCTGACTGATCCGATCCTTGCCCGCCATCGTCAGATGGCTGGATGTCGTCTTGCCATTGCAAGGGGCGAATGGTCCAATGCACTTGGGATACTGATGGAATTGACGGCGGGTAACCGCCAACCAAATTCGGGTCGGGCGGCAATCGAACCGGGCCTATTACGTGCGATCGCAATGTGGCACGCCGGGCGCCAGACCGAGGCCATGCGCACGTTCTCGGATGTTACAGCAATCGCCGCGCCGAGCGGCATGGCGGCCCCGTTCTTCGAAATGTCGCCGCAGATCGACGAATTGATCAAGGCCGTGACTGACCGAAGAGGTGAAAGCGACAGCCAATTCCTGTCTCAACAGATTGGTTTCGAGAGGCATGTTTTGGCAATGCTGCGCGGAGAAACAGCAATCGAAATAACGTCAAGTTCAACGGGCACCGATCCGACTGCTATCCAAGAGCTAACACCGCGCGAACTGGAGCTTGTAAACCTGCTTGCGGAAGGAAAGAGCAATAGCGAGCTCGCCGACATGCTGCTGTTGTCGCTACCCACAGTCAAATGGCATCTCAGCAACATATACGGCAAACTGGGCGTCAAAAACCGATCGGCCGCGATAGCCAGAGCCAGGCAGAACAAGATCATCCACCCCTGACTCCCCACGTCCCATACTTTAGTCTAGCGACGAATATGGAAATTTGATGTATAAGGAGAGTTCTGAGAAAGGCGTGCCTATTCAGATGAGTCGGCGATGCCTGAGAGGAGAGCCACCATGGCAACAGCGGCAGTGACTGAACACGAATTCGAACACCCTATGGATAATATTCCAATCCGCAGTCTTGATTTCGGTGCAGATGAATTGTCCGCCGAGTCAATAATGTGGAGCCGCTCTTGCCCGGAATTCGGCGTCTTTCTGAATGCGTTCAGCGTCCATGTGCCCTATTTTGAGCGCTATCTTGTCAAAACGATGAACACCTCGCGCAAGCATGTTTCCAACCTTGATCTGGTCGAAGACATGAAGGCGATAACCGGACAAGAGGCCCATCACGCGCGCAATTTCATCGAGTTCAATCGGCTGATGGCGGAGCGTTACCCAAAGATCGGCGAGATTGAACAGCGCAACAAGCGTGAATTCATGGCGATGGCAAAAAGCCATTCCCTAAAGGAATTGGTTGGCTTCACCGCTGGATACGAGACCTTCACGTTCCTGGCTGGAATGATCGTTCTGGCCAACTACGAAAAATGGATGAGCGATTCCGATCCGGTTGTAAAGGCGATGTGGGTTTGGCATCAGGTCGAGGAAGTCGAGCATGGCGCAGTGGCTTTCGAAGTCTACAAACATATGTTCGGTGAGCATGAGTGGTATCGCAAGTGGATGATCCTCAAGGCGCTGCTGCACATCGCCAAAGAGGTCCTGCTGGCCTATACGGTAATGTGCCTCGCTGAGGGTATGATGCGCAATCCTTGGCGTGCAACCAAGACGATGTGGTTTCTGTTTTCGACCTTTGCAAAAATGGTGCGATACTCGCTTCCGACATTCTCATCGAAATATCACCCACGTCAGCATCCACTTGCAACGACGAAGCAGAACAAGATCGCCATGGCGTGGCGTCGATTCACGCGGGCAGGCGGCGATCCGTTGAAGATTGATCGTGAGAAAATGCGCAAAATCACAGGCTTCGCCTGACATAGATCTAGACGAGTTCGTTTAGTCTGACCGCACCGAAATCTCTTAATGTGTTTCCCCCCGCCACTAAAGCTGGGTGTAGCCAGTCTGGCGGTTCCTGTTTGTCTGGCTTCTGTTTCGCCTGTTTTTGCTCAAGGTCAGCAGATTGTAGCTCAACTCGATCCCCCCCAGCATTGAGAGCAGAAGCCCTGGAGATGTGGATATGGGATAGGGGGCCTACACAATGGAAACCGTCGATCTTCAGATTGGTGAAGGTGCATTTCCGAACGGGCTCTCGCTTGTCCGCAGCTACAACAGTTCCAGCGCGCGATATTACAATGATCGGGCCGGTTATGCATCGCAAGGTGCTGTCAGTCTAACGCGAACTCGTCTCCGCTAGACGCAGAGCGCCCTACCCTCGCCATCGGTCAGGCCATGAGATTTTGCCACTCAGCCAGTGCGGCTGTGCGGTTGGTCTTGTAAGTCTGTCTATCGGTGAGGTGGCGGTCGGTATTAAAGTGGTTGTGGACGTTGGCGTGAACTGAGGCGAATTTCTGTAAGCTCTTCATCCTCCGAAATCGCTGCATGACACGTTCTCTTCGTCGCAATGGTAAGTGCGAATTCTCAACTCGATTGTTTAACCACTTGCCCATTTCCCTACGATCCTCAATGCCGAGATTGTCGAAGGCGGCCGGGTAAGATCGAAGCCCATCGGTGACGACTTCAGCCGGACTTCCGTGGTTCTTAAGTGCCTTCTTCATGAAGCGAAGCGCAGCTTTCTTGTCGCGCTTTTTGGTGACGTAGCTCTCGAGAACTTCGCCTTCTTGATCCACCGCCCGCCAGAGGTAGTGTGTCTCGCCGTTAATCTTCACGAACATTTCATCGAGGTGCCAGCGCCAATGGCGGAAACCTCGCATCCGGCTGATCCGCTGGCGTTTTATGTCAGCGGCGAACATCGGGCCAAACCTGTTCCACCAATGCCGCACCGTCTCATGGCAAATGTCGATCCCCCGCTCGGAAAGCAAATCCTCGACGTTCCGCAGACTCAGTGGAAAGCGGACATACATCATAACCACAAGCCGGATGACCTCGGGTGATGAGTTAAAGCGCTTGAATGGGCTGTCTGGTTTGCGGCGTCTGGGCATCCAATCGCCCTACCCTCGCCGCCTCATTCCGCAACGGGTACAGTTAGTCTGACAAGACCGCCCAGCTCATCCATGGCGGCTTTGTAGGACGGTAGGCCATCTGTTGTGATGGCCTCTGCTGATCCGTGCCGCCTCAGCGCCTTCTTCATGAACTTAAGCGCAGCCTTCTTATCCTGTTTCTTGGTGACTTAGCTCTCGAGAACTTCGCCTTCATGATCCACCGCCCGCCAAAGATAGTGCGTCTCACCATTTATCTTCACGAACATCTCATCAAGGTGCCAGCGCCAATGACTGAAACCGCGCATCCGGCTGATCTTCTGGCGTTTGATGTCGGCTGCAAACATCGGACCAAACCGGTTCCACCAGAAACGCACCGTCTCGTGGCAAATATCGATCCCACGCTCGAACAGCAGGTCCTCGACGTTCCGCAAGCTCAGTGGAAATCGCACGTACATCATCACCACAAGCCGAATGACCTCGGGTGATGAGTTGAAGCGTTTGAACGGACTGTCTGGTTTGCGGCGTCTGGGCATCAAACCGCCCTACCCTCGCCGCCTCATTCCGCAATGGGTTCAGTTAGTCTGACAACACCCATAAAGTGGGCGCTGCCATAGACGTTTAGGCGCCCTACATGATACGTATTAAGAGCGGTAACTATCTCACCGCAAGGTCACGAGCATCGACCTAGTCGAGTATTTGGAAGAGTGAATAACTTGATGCAAATTTTTGAAAACATGGAGATAGTGCATGGAAAGGTTTGACCTCATAGTTCGGAATAGACTGGTTTGGCTCGGGTTTGGCGTTGCAGCTCTTATGATAGCGGTGATGTGGTGGCGTGGCTGGTTCATCGAACATGCATTTGGCGCTGAGCGCAATCAGGAGGAGGCAACTCCTCTTAATCCCAACGGCTTTGGAAACGGCAATTTTGATAGTTTTCGAAGTATCGAAAGCCAAGCTCGGATCAATATTGCCGCAGGGGATCTGCGGCCGTTCATTTCTCACGGTTTTAATGAACCGATTCCGCGTGGATTCCTTTGCGAATATAACTTCTACGATGATTCTCACAGTCTCGGGGTCTTTTCAGATATCGAGGGTGAAACCGAAACAGAACCTGCCATTCCTTGGACCGATGCGGAGACTTATAACCTCATTCTGTCAAAGGAACCGAAGTTCAAAGAGATCACTAATTGCGTGCCATATTCCTTCGAACGATGACTTAGTTCGATAGTGATCCTTCCGTTTCGGTGACCACGGAGCCTAAAGCAAGCCGTCCTTTCACCCCCATAAGCTGCCCAGGCTTGCTCAACCGCTGCGACCTGTAAGGCGATTGTCGGCATCTCTCGCTGATCCGCTAAATGCCGACATTTTGCTCATGACCCAAAAGTGGACATCTGCATCGAATTGAGGCTTGATGACGCGTGGAAGGCAAATCAGGTTCGCAATACAGAGGACATTCATACTAAAAGCGCTTTATGTGAACGCACTATCGTAGAGCATGTGATGCACAGGTCAGAGTCGGGAAATTGATTACTGAAATTCTACGTACTTGCAGATGGGGGTAAGCGATGAATTGGAAACGCGTGGCACTGGCTCTTGGAGCAACGGCAATCGCAGGTGTGGGGGTCTATGCTGGCAGCGGATTACTTAATCCATCAAACAACAGCGGGAACGGAAACGAGCCGATCCAACTCGCGGAACCTTCCGAACTCGTGACCGAAGCGATCAGCACGGATTGCGGTCTCACTAATGCCAACGACGATACGACCGCCAAGTCTGGCGTGGTCAGCGCTAGCGTAACCCGTGCACGTGTCACGGCCTCTCAAGATGTTGACGAAGGCATGGATGTTGCGGCCGCGATCGAAGCGGGCGATTGCCGTTTTCGGCTCGATGGCATTTGGACCGAAGATCTACCTCTTGCGCTCGACACCTCGTTTGAAGTTGACGGGTTCTCAAGCATGTCTGGCGGTTCGCTTGATCCGTCGCTGCTTCACAGCACATTCGTTACACCGCGGGTGTTGATGATTGAGGCAGAAGAGGACGCGTCTTTGCTTACGATCAGAGACGCAACCGACCCGCAAAATGTGGTCACGGCCCGCCAGGAAGACGAAACACCTCTCTCGGATGTTTTCACTGCTAACGGCACGCGCAAAACTTATCTTCTCAACAAAAACCTAAGCTCAGATGTGGTGAATACCAGTTCAATGCGACGGATCGACGTCGATGTCACACGCACAGGCCGCGTCCGCCTCCGGATCGAAGGCACGAACTACTATCGTCCGACAACCGACGCGTTTGGCGACAAGGAAACGGCATCGACCAACGCTTGGATGATTGAGCGCAATCTCGACAATCTCGATGCCAGTCTGAAGGGGTATGACGCGTATTCACAGGATCTGTTTCAGCTGAATACGAACAGCAAGGGCCGCGTGTTCGAGGCCGCCGACCCCGACAAATATACCGTTACCGAAAAACGCACGGTGCCCTTGGGCTTCAAACTTGTTTCCGAGGGCGCGCAGGGCTCAGTAATGAGCTCAGAATTGATTCGGACTGAGCGCGAATATCAACGCACAGTCACTGTCAGCCTGGGCATGAATGTCGGATTCGAAGGAGAATCTGCTGCAGGCGGCATTGGTGCCAATTACACTGACAGCAAGACCGAGGGCATGCGTGAAGCAAACGCGCGGTCTATCACCAATGGCTATGGCAGGCACAAGATCTATGCGCTCGTGCTCGACCAACCTTTTGCCCGGCTGTCAGATGAGTTTGTGGACGCGATCGAAGATGCGAGGCGGTATGGTCGCTATGACGAGCTGATCGAGCGCTTTGGCACTCACTATCCCTATGCCGTAACTTATGGCTCCGCTGCCAAGATGTATGCTGAGTTTGAAGAAAGTCAGCTCAATGAATGGCAATCAAAGTCGGAGGATATCAATGGTAATGCAGGTCTTGCGATAGGCGGCTTTGGGGCGTCAATATCCGCGGGTCGGTTTGAGGAAAATCGGGAAGCGGATTCCTTGTTGGAGTCGACAGAATACAAAGATTTCCTAGCGGTTGGCGGGACAGGAAGCTGGAATCAAGATGGATTTGGTAGCGGTACGCCTTACCCAATTTTGGCCGACATTCGCCCGCTCTACCAACTGCTGAACCCGCTTAACTTTCCGGGCGAACCCGAGATTTACACTAAGGTTCGCGAAGAGTTGCGAGTGGCCACAGCAGAATATCTGGCGCAGTTTGGACAGGACCTGAGCGACAAACGTCCACGCGTAGAAATGACATATGAGATCAAGCCGCTGCGCATATATTGCCGCAATGGCGCCAACGGACTGCCCAAGGGTTTGGAGACAAATCCTCAGCACCTGATCGATGGATCGGTAAGGCTAGAACTTGGCAATGGCACGCAGATCTTTGGCACCAAGAACAGCGGCACTCGCACATGGAGCGATATGAAGATCAATTGCTGGTACGGCGAACCCCGCAGCAAGTCTCTCGATCTTCAACCTATCAGACTGACCGGCACTTATGAGGAAATTAGCCAAGCAACACTGAATTGGCACGTGAACCTCAAAACGGAACGGGTCACGCTGATACGGAACAACCGTGCCTATGCAAACAAGACAAGCTGGGGTTTCTCGGTTCCGCCAATCTTCAAGGTTGGCGGAACCCAAGATGTCACCAAAGTGATCAGGAAGCGCTCCGCAAACCTACCGGAACTCCATCTGATCGCCGAAGTAAAACGGGTCCGCTGACAAAAGCTATTGGGGGTAGACATATGCAAATTCGAAGAAGGATGATGACTGGTGCGGTGATGTGCCTGGCGCTCGTTATTCTGCCCGCATGCAGCGGCGGAGTCGAAAGTGAGACCGTTGCCGCAGAAGGTTATGCACTCGACATGTTAACGCTCGATGGCACGGAAACGCTGGCGTTCGAACCGGATGACCGGCTTGCTCCTGCTGAGCAATCGACCATTGAATTCTGGGTTAAGCCTGGCTGGCAAGACGCACCTGACTTTGATCCAGTCGTGCTGTCCAATGCTGGCGAAGAAGGCGCATCTTATCTCGTCGCAATACAACGTGAGCGCGATGGGCTGGCGGTCACATCAGGCGAGCAAACTGACGTCGTACCATTCGATTTCAGTGATGGAGAGGCCCACCATGTGGCACTGATCGATCTGGGCGGCCCCGCGGTGGTGCTGGTTGATGGCGAGCTGGCAGGTGAGCTTGATCTAACGCTCCAGGCCCTTCCTAGCGAAGGGTTTTACATTGGTTCAGCCTACGGCGAGGAGGACGGGTTTGTTGGCGCAATCGGTGGCATACGGATTTGGGATGTTGCCGTCACGGCGGACGATTTGATGAAGTATCGGCTCAAGGACGTGCTCGATACCAGCGACCCGCACCCTGATCTCGAATACCTTACAATGATCAGCAATTTTGTTGATCAGGATATCGTTGTGGTAGATCACTAAGCTCCCACTTACATCACACCAAAGAAACGGCCCCCGCAGTGTGAACTGCGAGGCCCTTTTTCTACGTCCAATAGGACCTATTAGGGGCGTTGCCCAACTTTCCCATTGGGGAGACGGACTAGCCGCTGAAGCTCTGCACTTGGGCGCTGCTGATCACGGAAAGTGACCTTGCGCGGCGCTGCTTTGGGCTTTCCCGAAAACAGGCTGCTGAACCAATTGCCGATCCGAGTCAGAATGCCTGGCTTCGAGACATTATTGATAGCCTTGGCAGGCTTTCCTTTACCCATCTGCCGAGTTGCAGATGTCTTGCTGATGCTACGCTTCGCGCTCTTATAGGCCACAATGTTACGTGCACCTTCATTGCGAGCTCGCTGATTGAGCACAGATGCGGCGGTGCGGGCCGGAGCGCGCTTAGTGGTTTTTTTGGAATACTTGCTCGCGCCTGGACGAGTCATGCTTGCGCTCGACGCCGTTGTCTTCGCGCCCTTGCCCTGCGCTTCGGCAGCTACTGGTACGAAACTTATCGCCAATGCGCCTGAAATCGTTGCTGCAGTTATCATCGTCGCAATCTTAGCCATGATCCTACCCCTATCATAAAATGAAGCACATTGGCTTCTTTGTTCGTGCGACCGAATCTGCATTTAACTGGGTCAACATGTACCGAACGCTTACCCAATGCAAAGGCGAAGTTCATGTTTAGCGCCTAAAAAATGAACAATGGAGCTTCGCCGAGCTGTTACGATGGCGCTGTCACTTGGAGGGGAACTCCTCTCCGCAAGATATAGAGCACCCTATCCCTTCCTCCTATCAAGCCATGAGGATGTGCCTCTTGGCTAGGACCCCAGAGCAGTCAAATTTTTGCAAGTTTGTCCGCCGATGAGCTGGCGTTCCAAGCTGATTGCGGGCTGTCATTCTAAAGCGGACCGTCAACTAACGACCCAAAATCGGTCACAAAACCGCTCAGGCCTGTCACGGCGAGAAATTGATGGGCCAAACTGCTGACAACCGATGTCCGCGTGGACTTTTTGAGGTTAAAATACTACTTAGTAGTAGCTCGAGATTTGAGGGGTTTCTGATGCTTAAAACAGTTGATCGCACCAGAGGTCGAATTGACAATGATCGTCCGATCATCGTCTTCTGCGCGCCCCCTGGATTCGGGAAACGGAAATTGCTTGGTGCGCTGTGGAATGAAGCTCAGGCTGACGGAAGTTCGCTGTTCTTCGACCGTCTCAATCATATCAACGATCCCCGAGCAGCTGCGAATTCGATCATTGAGCGATCTGAAATACCCGCTATCTTTGTCAGCGATGTTGCGGATGCTGACAAAGAGTACTTTAGCCTAGCTCTGGACCGGCTGGTTCGAACGAAATCCAGTCAGCGACTCTTTATCGCAATGGACGAGCCCTCGATTTTAGATTTAGGAAGATTGCGCACTGCCGGTCATGTGGAATGGTTTGGATCTGACTTCTTAGCGCTCACCGATCTAGAGCGGAGGGAGCTGTTTACAAAAATTAGTGGCGTTATGGATCGCAATCGGCTCACTGAGATTGTAGGTCATTGGCCGATTGCCGCTGAAATGTTGATCGACTGGGCTCTTCGGTCAAGTGAATTGGCGCGCAGCTTTCAAGACCACGAAATTCTGTATGAAACAGGCCTATTTGAGTTCATTAAAACTCAGATCTGGGCGCTTCTCAGCGAGAGAGAGCGTGAAGCGCTGGGTCGCACTGCATTGTTGTCCCAACCGAGCCAGATTTTGTTGAGGAACGCAGAATGCCATGACCGAGTAATAACGAACCTGGCGATCAAGCTCGGCGGATTGGTTGGACAATCGGATGACGTGATTTGGCTGAGTCCGGCGCTGAAGTTGTTCGTTCGTGAGAACGCACAGCTGGAAGATCCACAAGCCCAGGTTCGCACAATGATCGAGCTGGTAGACTGTTGCTCAATACATGGAAATTTGAGCGATGCAGCGAGACTGGCAGCAGCCGCGGGCCAGCCAGACAGGATTGCACAAATTGCGGAGCAGCACGGAGCCTTGCTTATTTGGGTGCACTGCGGCTTTTCAGATCTACAATCCTTGGTTGAAAACGCCGGCACCGACGTGATTTCAAGGTCTCCAGCCCTGAGAATGATGCGGTGCATAGTCGACCTCAAACTTGGACAGATTGGTCGTGCGGAAGTGGAGCTTCAACAGCTTGCATCAGACCCGAGCGTTGCGGACACGATGAGGACGGAAATCGAAATCATTCGTGTGACGCTTTTGGTGTATGGTTGTTCGCTTGCTCGCCAGCATGACATTGAGTTACTGGCTGATTTGCTCGCTCAACAATCTACCGAACCGGCTTGGCAATCATTTCTCGCAACCCTTAGCTGTATTCTGAACTCACAACGAGCGAGGTTCAAGACCGCCAACGCCAGCCTGATTGAAGCAAGGCGGGAGGCAGAGAGGGCTGGATCGCGGTACAACATAATGTTCCTCTTTCTCCACGAGGCAGGCATCCAAATTGCGCAAGGCGCTATGGTGCAGGCTCGCTCTGCCATCTCCGCCGCCCGCAAGATATGGCGCGAAGAGTTTGCGTCCGACTTTGGCGTAGAAACAGTGATCGCAGCGCTCAGTTCAAAGGTTGAATTTGAAACTGGCCGCCTAACAAGTGCGCGCAATTCACTGCGAAAATCAGGCAATCGATTGCCTGATGGAGAAGCGTGGTTCGACATCTACTACGCGGCGTATGAGCCGATGGCGCGTATTCTCTTGCGCGAACAAGGTCTGTCAAAGGCTATCGAATTCCTCGAAACGGAAAAGGCAAAACTCGATGCACGAGGATTAGGCCGAGTGGGTCGCCTATTGAAGGGGCTTGGGGCTTGTCTCGAAGGTGAAGCGCGCCTTCTTGGCCATCAATTTGCCGAGAGTATGGACAATAGCTTCTTGGTAAATGAAGATGTCTGGAGCTGGCAGGAACGCGAAACCTACAATCTTGCGACAGCATATAGCCACCATATGTCGGGTCGTTCGGAAGAAGCGATTGCCCTCCTTCATTCGGCCAGCAAAGCAGCGATCGAGCAGTCACTCACTCATTCGCATTTCCGTTATTCGTTGACGCTTTTCCTCCTCTGCCATCGCTGCAATCAGCGGAGAGATGCATTGACCCACCTGGAGAGCATACTTGTATTGGCGAGCAACACTGGAATGCGGCTGGTTGCGCAAGATGTGGTCGGCCCCATCATTCCTGAATACAGCGAAGAATCAATTGCTACAGGCACACTGAACAAGAGCCAGCTCAAGATTTTGACCGAGATCGGAACCGAACGGAAAGACATTCGCTCACCCAATGGCAAACTTAGTAAGCGTGAAATGGATATCGTTACAGCGCTTTCTGAAGGTGATTCAGACAAAGAAATCGCTCGACACCTTGGCATTAGTGATCACGGTGTCCGCTATCACCTGAAAAATATTTTCCGAAAACTCGGGGTGCATGACCGCCTTGCGGCGGTGCTTTCTGCGAAGCAAAAGGGGTGGATATAGATCGCTTGAGCTACCAATTTGAGTAGTCCTGCATATACAGGCTCAGAGCATGACTACTAAGTAGGCTGAGCCTACTCCCTACTACGTTGGTTGTGTTTCTCTCTGCATGCCGCATTCTCCCAGCAGCAAAGGTGGGAGATGAGGATTGCGCATTGGCGTAGATGTAGGGGGTACGAACACCGACGCGGTTCTTGTTGACCCGTCGGGGGTCGTCGCATCGATCAAAGTGCGCACAAGCAGCGACGTCGGTAGCGGCATCGTTGATGCAATCCGTTCACTACTATCACAACAGGCTTCGTCACCGGAAGATATCTCCGCGGTGATGATTGGCACGACGCATTTCACGAACGCTTTCATTCAACGGCGCGAGCTGGCCAAGGTGTGCTGCATCCGGCTCGGACTGCCAGCATCGCGTGGAATACCTCCGTTTTCGGGATGGCCTGATGATGTGCGTCAATCAGTCTTCGCTGGCGGCGAGCTTGTTCGTGGCGGTTACGAATTTGATGGACGACTGATTGCCCCACTAGACGAAGCAGAGGTTGGCCGGATCGCGAGATCGGCAGCGCACGACGGCATCACGCAAATCGCGGTTTCTGGGATCTTTAGCCAACTCAATGATGCGCAAGAAAGGCGGGCGGCGGAGATCATTCGAGATGCAGAACCACAGCTTGAGGTTTCTCTTTCTTCCGAACTTGGGCGCACGGGGCTCATAGAGCGAGAGAACGCCGCGATCATGAATGCAAGTCTACGGCCATTGGCAAAGAAGGTGGCCAATGCGTTCGCAGATGCCCTTTCGACGCTCGGGCTTACTTGCCCTTATTACGTTAGCCAGAATGATGGCACCCTAATGGATGCCAAGCAGATGCGGCACTATCCGGTGCTTACGTTTGCCGCGGGACCAACCAACAGCTTACGCGGCGCCGCTTGGCTTACGGGCATCAAGGACGGGATCGTAGTAGATATCGGAGGTACGACTTCCGATGTCGGAGTGCTGGTTAGCAATTTTCCTCGCCAATCGAGCATTCATGTGGACGTCGGCGGCGTTCGCACCAATTTTCGGATGCCTGACGTCCTCTCGGTTGGTCTAGGGGGTGGGTCGCGAGTGCACCTCACCGACGGCAAGATCACGATAGGCCCGGACTCTGTTGGTTTCGCTCTTACCGATGAAGCGCTCATTTTTGGTGGAGACCAGCTCACAACCAGCGACCTTGCGGTTGCTGGGGGTGGGTTGAATTTGGCGATCCTTCCCTTCTCGCTGACCTAGATCCGCAAGTGGTTTCAGGTGGCGCAGAGGGCATTCAGCAGATCATCGCCACTGCGATCGACAAGGTCAAAACGAACCCTGATCCAGTTCCGATGATCCTCGTCGGTGGCGGTAGTGTTCTCGTCAATGAAAAGCCTGCGGGCGTCTCCGAGATGCTGCGGCCTGATCATGCCGGAGTTGCCAACGCAATTGGAGCTGCAATCGGCCAAGTTAGCGGTGAAATCGACCGGATATTCACCATCGAAACTGAGGAAGATCGGGAAAAGGCGCTTGAGCAAGCCCGCGGCGAAGCAATCGATAAGGCAGTAGAGGCGGGCGCATCAGAAACGTCAGTCGAAATCACCGATCTGGAGACTTTCCCACTTCAATACTTGCCCGGAGGCGCAACTCGTATCGTGTGCCGCGCGGTCGGCAATCTTGAAAGCAAGGAGCTGGAGTATGATTGATGCGATCTCGCTAGACAACATTGAACACCTCGCAATCGGTTCAGCCTTTCTTGGCACTGGTGGCGGAGGAGATCCCTACCTCGGCTCGCTCCTTTGCCGTGAAGCCTTGGCGCAGTTCGGTCCGGTTTCGCTGGCCGATCCCACTGCGCTTTCGGATAGCGACAATGTGTTTGTCGCAGCTGCGATGGGCGCGCCCACTGTGATGATCGAAAAGCTCTTCTCTCTCGAAGATCAGGACAGGGCGGTGCGCGCTCTTGAACGGCACCTCGACAGGCAAGCGAGTGTCATCACCTCTGCGGAAATCGGTGGCTGCAATTCGATGATGCCGGTCGCCTATGCGGCCATGCGCCAGCTCCCCATTCTCGATGCAGACGGTATGGGGCGAGCCTTTCCTCAATTGCAGATGACTAGCTTCAACGTAGCCGGTGTTGCCTGCGCGCCGATGACCCTTGCTGACGAACACGGGAATACTGTGCTGTTCGAGACGGAGAGCGGCGAAAAGGCTGAAGATTTCGCCCGGCCGGTCGTGGCGGTAATGGGCGCCGCTGGATGCATGTCATGCTATCCGATGACAGGGGCTGAGGCGCGAACGGCTTGCGTCAACTACACGCTCAGCGCGGCTATCGAAATAGGCGAGGCTGTTAGCGGTGAGCGCTATGGCAACATGTCGCCAGTTGATCGACTGCTGAGCGCACTCGATGCGCACCGATATTATGATGATCCGAGCTGCATCCATTCTGGCAAGATCACCGGCGTGGAACGCAATACCCGCGATGGTTGGGTATTCGGAGAATGCACAATTGAAGCTGTAGGTGCGACTGGCAAGGCCTCAATTGCATTCCAGAACGAAAATCTAACGGCCTATGTCAACGGCCAGCTTCGTGCGCTCGTCCCCGACCTTATCACGATCGTCGACACTGAGACCGGGCACGCAATCCCGACAGAGCGCCTGGCATATGGCCAACGTGTTTCCGTGATCGCGTGCGGTGCTCCGCCAGCATTGACCACGGCTGCTGCTCTTGAGGTGATGGGGCCGGCTGCATTTCAAATTGCAGAGAAATATCGACCGATCAGCGAGTTAAGAAACAGCTGATTGGGGACGATCGGTGACAAAAGATCGAAAGGATGGGAGGACCATTATGAAAAAGGCTTCACAACAGAAACTGGCTGCGATGGGCAGCATCGCAAGTGCCATCGCGATGGCATGGGCTAGCCCAGCGATCGCACAAGAAGAGGCTGATGCGGAAACGCAGGGTCTCAACACGATCGTTGTCACTGCACAAACACGCGAACAAGAACTGCAGGATGTACCAATCCAGGTTGCCGCCTTTGGCGAAGACCAGATCGAAGATGCTGGAATCATCTCTACACAAGACTTCATCGATCTCGTCCCGAACGTCTCATTCGATGACAGTTTTACCTACCTTAACAGTTTCGTTGTGGTGCGCGGTGTTACGCAGATCAACAATGCCGATTCCCCCGTGGCCGTCATCGTTGATGGAGTGCCGCAGAACAATCAAAAGCAGTTGAAGCTCAATCTGTTCGATCTTGAGAGGATCGAGGTTCTCAAGGGACCGCAAGGCGGCTTGTACGGACGCAATGCTATCGGTGGGGCAATCAACATCGTAACCAAGCGTCCAGGTGATGATTTTTCTGGCATGGCGCGGGCGATCTATGGTCGCGGCGATTTTGTGAACTTGAGCGCTGCAGTTTCGGCACCAATTGGTAATTCTGCGGGACTCCGTGTCTCGGGTAACTATGTCACCGACAATGGAAGAATTGAAAATAGTTTCACTGGGGAAAACGTTGATTTCGTTGATCACGATTGGGAATTGCGTGGACGATTTGTCGCCGAGCTGAGTCCCTCAGTCGAGGTCGATTTGCGCGCTTCCTATCGGGATTTTCAAGCTGGCGGTATCTACGACGCTCAAGTAGCTTCTGGTAATGCCAACGAAATCGTAGGCCCTTCGGTGAACATCGAAGGCCTAACGTTTGGCAACATCTTTGAAGCCACAATGAAATGGGATTTCGCGCTAGGAGGAGGCACACTCTCATCGATCAGCGGATACACCGATCTGACCGAAGACTATCGCGGCGACCTCGATTTCTCGAACGCAGTGGATGATCCTGATGGTTTTGCGGGGCTGAACCTTCAGCTGGGCCAAGGTCAAGATCTCGGCGTCGAATTGCTAAGCCAAGAGCTGCGCTATGTGTCCGATGATAGCCTTCCCTTCCGATGGATATTGGGGGCGTATTATCTGCACACCAACCGCGATCTTCAGACACGTGGTTTTATTGATCTGGAGGGAACCACCACCGGCGGGGTCGGTTCACGCGATCAAATCGATAATCCCGCACTGGTCATCATCAACAACAATGCAAGCGATAGCAATGATGCCTACGCGGTATACGCGAACTTTGAATACGACCTTACAGACAGCCTAATCTTGCAGGGTGCCTTGCGCTATGACCGCGATGAACGTGAGCAAACCGATTTGATCAATGGGGGTACTGTCTCTGACAGCTTTGATGCTGTTCAACCCAAGATCACGCTGACATACCGTTTTACCGACGACGCACTCATATACGGTACTTACAGCACGGGCTTCCGCTCAGGCGGCTTCAACGCTCCTGGTACTGCTATTCCAGCATTCGATGATGAATACCTTCAAAATTTCGAAGCCGGGTTTAAGACGAGCTCTTTGGGCAACCGTCTTATCATCAATGGAGCGATCTACTTCTCCAAGAGTGATGACTTTCAGTTCTTCTTTGTGGATGCCACAACAGCATCACAAATCATTGGTAACATAGACGAAGTGGACATCTTTGGTATTGAGCTGGAGGCCCAAGCTTTGGTCGCCGATGGGCTTCAGATCTTCGCTGGTATTGGCACTACCGACACCGAGATCAAAGCGAACGCGCTTGACCCAAGCACGGTCGGGAATAAGACGCCCAAGACGACCGATTTCAATGGTAATCTTGGCTTCCAATACAATGCGGCTTTAACAGACGATCTTGACTTGCTGATTCGCGGCGATTGGGAATTGCGCGGAGATAAATTTTGGCAGGTGGACAATGTTGATGTTCAAGAAGCTATAGATCTGGTTAGCTTCCGTGTCGGGATCGAGAATGACCGGTTCGGTCTATTCTTCAGCGCAAACAACATTCTCGGTGAAGCATATTACGCTGACTACAATCCCGGCAATTTTGCTGGATTAACCGAGGATATCGGATTTCGCGCGCAGCCTTCGACCTGGTCAATTGAGGCGACAGCCAAGTTCTAGCACGCACGCGGTGGGCGCGCATCCAACCCTCGCGCGCCCACGTGTTACATAGGATGCATTTGAGCTGATTGTCCGCTTTCACCTCCTATTCTGTTGAAAAACTCGCCACGGGTTACTTGCGGCTGAGATCTCAGCAACATTGATTCAAGGCGAGTTGCGTTTGCGAACTATCTTTGCCAGCCCGCACCCGACGGCGTTCAAAAATTGCGCACCAAAATGGCTCGCGGAGTTTTTCAACAGAATAATCTCCAGAAGCGGACGCCGGGTCTTTCGAGGCCAGCGTCCAACTCCAGTCAGATTTCGGTCTTCTCAGCAAGCGTTAAAGCGTCTTCAATGTCGACGCCTAGATAGCGCACGGTGTTCTCGATCTTCGAATGGCCAAGCAAGATCTGGATTGCCCGAATGTTGCCTGTGGCCTTGTAGATGATCGAAGCCTTAGTTCGGCGAAGCGAATGCGTTCCATACTCCTCCGCCCGCAGTCCAATCGCTTCGACCCACTCATCAACTAGCCGAGCGTATTGGCGCGTGCTCAGATGGCGCGTGACGTCAACTCGGCTCGGGAAGACAAAGTCCTCAACCGCTCCGCCCCTGAGCTTTAGCCAAGCAAACAGGCTATCTCTCGCGTCTTTTGCGATCTCGAATTGAACAGGTCGTCCAGTCTTTCGTTGCGTGATCGTCGCGCGCGTTCTGATCTCTGGTCCGCTTACCAAGTCACCGATCTTGAGCTCAACGAGATCACAACCTCTTAGCTTGCTATCGATCGCCAGATCGAAGAGCGCTCGATCACGAACGCGTTGCTCACGATCGAGGAAGAACCGGATCGCCCAGATCTGCTTTTGATTGAAGGGTCGCTTGGGACCGATCTTCGCTCCAAAGTTCCAAGGCACTCGATGCTGAGCAGCTGGGTCAAATTGTGAGTATGTCATTTGCTTTCTCCTTGGCCGGAATGGCCAAAGGAAAAGTCGGATGCGAACGTTAAGTAGTTCGCCTTCAATTCAAGCACCTGCCTACGATACAACTAAGTGATTTCAAGAACGACCTTCATTGCGCCCGCCAGTTCGAGAAACTCGGAAACGCGTTTGTCGTCCAGCTCAGATATTGGGCCGTGGACCGCAAGGTTTCGCATAGTGTTTAGGCCTCGCAAAGATCGATGCTGGTCTACAGTTAGCGCGCCGACATTGAGTGCCGTCTCCAAGAGAATTGCTGCTCCCAATTTTGTGACATCGTTCTGGCCCGATCGCCTGAGCTTGCCTTGGACTAGTACTTCAATATCTCGCCACGCTTCTATGATCTCGGCGGCATGGCCATTCTCATTCGCTTCGCGCTCTAGCTCAAGCCGTGCGCTCGGGGATGCCAATGCCGCCTGCGTTATTCTTGTTTGGCTCACGCTTTGAATGGTCGCTTGCAATGTTTCATCAAAAGTTACCGGCTCACTTCCGCCGAAACGCAGATAAGTAACACTCTCGCGCACCGCGCTAAGTTCTAGTTCCTCCCGAAGAGAGTTGCGAAGATCATTCACCAGCGGATCCAAAGGCGCCGTATGATTTTGCGCCATATCAACAGCGAACTGTCTTGCTAAGTCCGCTTGCTGGGGTGAGCCAAGCAGTTGAATGTCAGCGATGGCACTTTCGAGCAGAGGCCAAACTGTTTCCGGGTCGCCCCGATGACCAGCACCTTCGAGCTTGCGATAGGCCTCAAGCAGGTATGCCACTCGCATCTTGCGTCGCTCGTTCAATAAATCGCGGCGGGCCGCCATACGATGGCCCAGCCAACCTCCGGCAATAGCAACCAAGACAGTGACCAAGAGTTGTGCGAATAAGTTCCAATCCATGTCGCTTTTTAGGTTTCAGTGGCTTCTACATCAACTCATTCGGACGAACGCATATGTAGTTGTGAATGTCTGCTTTCAGGCACTGAATATTCGGATGGCTATGTCTTGTTCTAGGGCGCATTGCAGTCATTCCGCGATAGACTGAGCCGCTTCCATCAAGTCAACGATCTCAAGCACCGCGTTTTCGAGCTCTTCAACTTTCGCTGGATCAACTTCGGTGCTCGCACCGCCCAACTTGAGCGCAACGACCGCAGAATCTTCCATGATCATCCCGATCTGAGTGTAGATCGATCCGAGGTTGTGTGACTGGTCGTCGTCCATGGCTCCACGAAGCCATGGCGTGGTTCACAAGTCCACCGGCATCCTGCGACTATTCAGCGGGAGTGATCAGATCGACGTGGCTCACTTCAAGCGCTTGCGCGATCTCATAGATCGTGACGATCGTTGGATTGCGCTTCCCTCGCTCAAGACCGCTCAGATATTGCTGCGACAGCCCACAAAGCTCTGACAACCCTTCTTGGGTCAGCCCCTTCTCCCTACGGATGCGAGCACAGTTCTCGCCAACAAGTTTCCGCATATCCATCGCCAGAAACCATTGGCGAAGCACGGCAAGTCTGTTTATCAACTATAATATGTTGAATGCGATTTGAGCGTAAGGGAAATATCGTGGGCAAAGACAAAGAAGAGCAAGAAAGTACGAACAGGTTGGGCTGCGGACCGATCACTGGAGTTGTTGTTTTCCTGGCCATTATTGGGGCGGCGCTTGCTCCCCAGAAGCCGCAAGGCGAGCAGGTCAAGCAGACGCCTGAGCCCAAGTCAGAAGCGCGTTTCACAGACGACATCAGCATGAAGATCTATGCTGAGACTGTGGTCAAAGAGCGATTGCGCGATCCAGATTCAGCTGAGTTCTCAGATATGAGGGTCTTTTGGGCAGAAGATGGTCAATCGGCCACCGTGTGCGGATATGTCAATTCACGGAATGGCTTTGGCGGTATGTCCGGCCGGAGGGCTTTCGTTGCCTCCAATCTGGTGATCATCCAGAGCGATCTGAAGCCAGCGCAGTTTCGAAAAGTGTGGTCGACAATGTGCGCTTCAAAGCCGGCTCAAAGTGGGCGCCCTGAAACTAAGGCTCAATAGCTGGCTATCCCAGTCGGGATTGGAACAAATAATCTTTCTTGTACAACATGTTAAGAACAGAGTGACACAGATGTAAAGTCAAAATGTTTGCGTAGGTTATTCTTGCTTACTATTCATAGCACATCTGATTGAGATCTCGGCCAATGGAGGCCTGATCTGATCACAATCAGTCCTATGCATTGTTCTTCCTGTGGCTGAACAACTGATGCCTTTCTGTGGCTGGCGTCAGAAGCATCGAAAACCTGAAACACAAGCATGTGCCGCGCGTGATGCGCTTCACTGCAGCAAACCGTTCGCCTGCATCTGTGCGGGCGGGCATCGCATACCCTTATTCAATTAGGATCTTTGCCATGAATACGAAACTGGACGTGACAACAAGGAAGGTCGCTGACCTCAAGCCCGCCAAGCGCAATGCAAGGACGCATTCGCCCGAGCAGATCAAGCAAATCGCTGCAAGCATTGAGCAGTTCGGTTTTACCAACCCTGTTCTGATTGACGCTGACAGACGGCTTATAGCCGGTCATGGCCGCGTTGAGGCCGCTAAGCAGCTAGGCCTCGAAACTGTCCCTACCCTTTGCCTCGACCATCTAAGCGAGGCTCAGGTTCAGGCCTACATCATCGCCGACAACAAGCTGGCCGAGAACGCAGGCTGGGACGACGAGCTGCTATCACTCGAGTTCCAGTATCTCGATAGTCTTGATCTGGACTTCGACCTTACCATCACAGGCTTCGAAATGGCGGAGATCGATGGCTTTCTGGTCATTGATCCAGAGGAAAAGGCGGACGACATACCGGCAGCGTCTACCGACCCTGCCGTCACGCAGCCCGGCGATCTATGGCTCATCGGCAAGCACCGTCTCTATTGCGGCGATGCCACCAAGCCTGAGTCCTATAAGGCCCTGTTCGATGGCTCGAAGCCTGCGCAGATGGTCTTCACGGATCCACCGTACAACGTTCCAATCTCAGGACATGTCTGCGGCCTTGGAGTAGTGCAGCATCGCGAGTTCGAAATGGCAGCCGGTGAGATGACCAATGAGCAGTTCGAGGAGTTCCTTCGATCGGTGTTCGAGAACCTCGCATCAAACTCAGTCGATGGTGCAATTCACTATATCTGCATGGACTGGCGCCATATGGCTGAGGTGCTGGCCGCCGGCGAAACTGCCTATGATGAGCTCAAGAACCTCTGTGTCTGGGCCAAGACCAATGGCGGTATGGGTTCTCTCTATCGCTCGCAGCACGAGCTGGTGTTTGTGTTCAAGCACGGCACAAAGCCGCACATCAACAATGTGAAACTCGGGAAGCATGGTCGCTATCGGACCAATATCTGGGAATATGCGGGCATCAACAGCTTTGGCGAAAGCCGCGATGAGGATCTAGCAACGCATCCTACCGTCAAGCCGGTCAAACTGGTCGAGGATGCGATCCTCGATTGTTCGAAGCGTGGCGGCATAACCCTCGATACATTCGCTGGCAGCGGCACGACCCTGATCGCCGCGCATCGCACTGGCCGCATTGGATACGGTCTTGAGCTCGATCCTGCCTATTGCGATGTCATCATCAAGCGGCTGGAAGCCGAGACGGGGCTCATGGCCATACTTGCTGGCTCGGATGCCACCTTTGACCAAATCGCAGAGGCCCGCTCTGAAAAGGAGATGGCTCATGTCTGACGGCTATGAAACCGGCTATTGCAAACCGCCCAAGGAGCATCAGTTTTCCAAGGGCAAGAGCGGTAATCCGGCTGGACGACCACCGAAGCCCAAAGGCAATACCGGGTACGATCCAAGCTCGATCCTGACCAAACCGGTCATGGTGCGATCCAACGGCAAGGTGCAGGAAATGTCAGCCCTGGAAGTTGGGCTGCGCAAGAAGACTGAGGAGGCTGCAAAGACCACATCCACCCGTAAATTACTGAAAGCCCAAGAAAAGCTCCTTCTCGAACAGGGAATTTGAATTCCCTGTTTTGCGAGCGAATTACCCTGTTTTGCAGGGATAAATTCCCTGATATCCAAAAGTGAATTCCCTGTTTTGAAGCCTGACTATCGGTAAATTCTGTCGTGTTTGCGGGACTTTAATGGCACATAGACCGACAAGGGCGATGAAAATTTGCAAAATTCCCTGTTAATGGCCTCTCAGCACCCGCCAAATTTCGTTCTGAGACTATCGCAGAATTCTTCGTTTTGAGACAGGAATTCGGAGTCTCCGAGGTGCTGAGTGCTAGCGCAAAGCCCGCGGAACGTGGGGCATTCGGGCGGTGTTTCTGGAGAACCTCACACAGGCAGGACTAGGTGGCGGAGAGGGTGGGATTCGAACCCACGGTACCCAGAAGGCACAACAGTTTTCGAGACTGCCCCGTTCGACCACTCCGGCACCTCTCCGTATTGGGTGCGCGCATTTGTTGAAAAGCGCTGCATTGAATGGGCAGGCGTACGCGCCGCATTCCGGTCGGGAGCGCCGTTAGCGCAGGCCCCATGGCTTGCCAAGGGTAGAATGTGCCCCGTACCTTCGCATTTGGGCCACACAAGGCCGCAATTCGCGTCGAAAGCTGACCAAAACTGGGGAGTGATCCGTGCCTACGCTTGTTTTGCACCTGCGAAGGTCCATATTTGTGAATATGGAAAGTGCAGAGTTCTTCTCCAGCCAAGCGGGCCGTAAGTTGATTGCGCCACGCCAGCTTAAGGCTCGTTTCGGTATTGGCGACGTGGTCTGCCACCGTCTGTTCGATTTTCGCGGCGTCGTGTTCGATATCGACCCGGTCTTCGCCAATAGCGAGGAATGGTACGAGTCGATCCCGGAGGACATCCGCCCTCGCCGTGATCAACCTTTCTACCATCTGCTCGCCGAAAATGACGATGCGAGCTATGTTGCCTATGTCAGCCAGCAAAACCTGCTGGATGATGCGACAGGCGGGCCGGTCGACCATCCAACCGTTCCGCAATTGTTTGATGGCTTTAAGGACGGCCGGTATCAGATGCGCCGTTCCTTAACGCACTAAGCGCTACAACAGTCTCCTAACTCTTCAGCTTCCATCCTGATTTCAGCACTGCATAGACTGCACCTGCCATCACCAGATTGAGCACCAGCAAGCCAACCGCTGCGCCCATAACTGCACCGTCAGAGCCGATATCGCTGCGGCCGAGGAAGCCATAGCGGAAGCCTGAAATCACATAGAAGAACGGATTGAAACGGCTGATCGCCTGGAACATCTCCGCCAAATTGTCGATCACGTAGAACGTGCCGGATAGCAGCGATAGCGGTGCAATCACGAAGTTGCTGATCGCGGCGTTGTGGTCGAACTTCTCCGCCCAGATTGAGGTCGCAAGGCCGAGCAGCGCCAACATCACCGTCCCCATTAGAGCGAACCAGATCACCGCCCACCAATGCTGAGGCGCCAAGGACACACCTGGCCACAGCAGCATCGCGAGCGACACCGCGCCGCCCACTGCGATCCCACGCGTCACCGCAGCCATAACGATCCCGCTCATCAGCTCTCCCGGAGACAATGGCGGCATCAAGAGGTCGATGATCGTCCCCTGAATCTTGCCCGACAGCAGCGAGAAGGACGAATTGGCAAAGGCATTTTGCATCATGCCCATCACAATCAAGCCAGGCGCGACGAAGCTGGCGAATGGCACACCCAGAACCTCGCGCCCCCCACGACCCAATGCGACCGTGAATATCACCAGAAACAGCAGAGTTGTGACCGCCGGGGCCCAGACAGTCTGCGTCTGCACCTTGAGAAACCGTCGAACCTCCTTAATATAGAGGCTCCATAACCCAACGCGGTTGATCCCGGTGATGAGCGGGGTTCCACGCGGCGGAAACTGAACGGTGCTTGGCGCGCCTGCACTGCTAGGCGACACTTCATTTAGGACAGCGTCTTGGTTTGCGCTGGATTGTGCTTGATCGGCCATAGAAGGTGCGGTTAGGGCGAAGGGGAATGGCATGCAAGTGCGGCGGGTTCGCCGGGCCGGTATGACTGGGGATGAGATTGATAGCGACCTTCGCACCACTGCGCGGGCCGTGCGCGCATTTGGCGCGATAGAGATGGAATGGAGTTTCAATGGCTTGGACCGATGAGCGAATTGGTACGCTCAAGAAGATGTGGGAAGGCGGCTCGACCGCCAGCCAGATTGCTGAGGAACTGGGCGGTGTCAGCCGCAATGCAGTGATCGGCAAGGCGCACCGGCTGGGCCTGAAGTCCCGCCCTTCCCCTGTGAAGGCCAATGAGAAGAAGAAGGCGGCCAAGAAGGCTGCGGCCAAACCAGCCGCCAAGAGAGCGCCGCCAAAGACCGCCGCAAAGGCTCCCGCTGCTGCGGCAAAGCCTGCGGCGAGGCCAAGCGCTGGCGCGCCTACTGCTGCGCCAAGCGGCCCCGCGGCGAACGGTATCCCGTCGCAGCCTCTGCCCGACCCGCGCCCTGATCTGCCCAAGATCGTCTCGGTTGGCCCCGGCGGCTTCCTGAGGCAAGGTCCCGGTGATCAGCAACCGCCGATCCCGCCTGCGCCGCCGCGCCGTCTGGTGCCGGCCAAGCCAAGCCCCGAGATTGCGGACAAGACAAGCCTGCTCGACCTGTCTGAGAAGGTGTGCCGCTGGCCCATGGGGCATCCTGGCGAAGCGGACTTCCACTTTTGCGGAGAGGCCGTGAACCCAGGCTTTCCGTATTGCGTCGAGCATTGCGGCCGGGCCTATCAGGCGCAATTGCCGCGCGGTGCCCGCCGACCCCCACCACCCTTGCCGTTTGGTGGCCCACGGGTCCGCTAAGGCGCGCACTACCAGCATTGGCCGCGCATCCTTCGCGGTGCGCCCACGCCCCTGATGCAACAAGCGAGCTGCCATACTGCGCGGCTCGCCTTGTCGTGCATCAGGCACGCTTGGAACGACTGGAACACAGTACAGGGTCAAAAATCCAATCGATTGAAGCCGTCGCAATTGATCGGAAAAAGCGATCACACGCGTCCGAAAATCAGCCCATCTGTCAAAGCCTTCCGGACCGATCCCGCTTAAGCGCCAAACAGCCTGCCAGCTTAACCGCCCGGACAGGCACCAACACAACCGCAAAATACGCAAAAGGATTCGCCAAAGGATCATTCCCCAACCCTGCCCGTGCAAACCGGCAGTAGGAAAGTGTTTTGCGCTCCGCCCTTTGCGCGCCCTCCCCTCCGCTCGCCCAGACACCAGCCCCCACGCCCCAACGCACCTGTCCATAGGACGCCGCCCATGCCTTGTGTTCTCACCGCTCGCCCGGCAACACGGCCTGTAAAACACGCCTAGTCATGCCGACAGAACGGAGAACCCCATGCCCATTTCACTTCACGCCGCCTTCGTCCCCAGCGGGCTCCAAATGATCGGCACCGGACGCCATCTGCTCAAAAAGGGTGAGGCATGGTGCGATGCGCAGGGCAAAGACCATAGTGACGTTCTTGGCGCGCGGATTATCGAGGATATGTTGCCCTTCACCTATCAGGTGAAATGCATTGCAGAGCACACCGCAGGCTCACTCGCCGCCATTCAAGTTGGCGTTTACAGCCCTGACCTGAACCCACCTCCGAGTACCTTTGCAGATCTGCATGCAAAGCTCGACGGCGCAGAGGCAGCGTTGGGCGCCCTGACCGAGGAGCAAATGGAAAGCTGGATTGGTCAGCCAATGCGATTTGAATTCAAAGATATGGCGATGGATTTCACTGCGGAGAACTTCCTCCTCAGCTTTGCTCAACCCAATTTCTATTTTCACGCGGCAACCGCCTATGACATTTTGCGGATGCTCGGAGTTGAGGTTGGCAAGCGCGACTTTACCGGCGCTGTCCGGATCAAAATGCCATCATAATGTCGGCCAGCGGCGACCAGCGAGGGTTCTCCGCAGCTTCATGATTTTACGAGTGTTTACGCCTCCACGCGCCGCTAGCTTGGTAAGCAGGCGGCGACAATGCACGCACCGCCACTTGGAGCCCCAATGATGACCCTTTCAAAACTCACCGCCTCCCTCCTCCTCGCTGGTACCACACTGGCTTTGCCCAGCGCCGCGCAAGCAGAAATTCCCGCGTCCGTGCGCGCGATGATCGAAAAGGCTGAGGAAAGCGATGATGTGGAGGCGATGCAGGTTTTGATCGACCTCGCGGATGAGACATTTCCGGGCAATGCCGACGAACTGAACACGATAATGGCGAGCTTTAAAGAGCGTGTCGCCGTAAAAACCGCGGCCGCACAGGCGGCTGAGGCAGAGGCCGAAAAGGAAGCCATCCGCAATGCTGGCATCTTTCAAAACTGGTCTGGCAAGGGCGAATTTGGCGCGTTCCGGTCCACCGGTAATTCATCCAACACCGGGGTAACCGCCGGGATTGAGCTGGGCCGCCAAGAATTGGGCTGGCAACAGAATTTTAAATTCCTCGCCGATTTCCAGCGCAGCAATGGCGTGACCACGCGCGAGCAATTCCTCGCCGCCTATCAGGCCGATGTCGACATCAGCGACCGCCTGTTCGCTTATGGCCTTGGTCAATGGGAACGTGACCGGTTTCAGGGCTTTTCAGCGCGCGTCTCAGCCTCGGGCGGCCTTGGCTACCGTGTGCTGACTGAGAACCCGACACTGACCGTACAGGCTGGCCCCGCATACCGCGTTACGCGCAGCACCACTGGTGATGTGTCACGCGATATCGCCGGGCTCGCCGCGCTCGATTTCGATTGGGAGATCGCAGAATCCCTAAAACTCACTCAGGATGCGAGCGCCTTTATCCAATCGGGCAACAGCACCTACACCAGCACAACCGGCCTGCAGGCGTCGCTCAGCGACAATCTGTCCGCGCGCATTTCCTATGCGGTGGAGCATGACACGAACCCGCCGCTCGGCGCGGTGCAAACCGACACGCTGAGCCGGATTACGCTGATCTACGATTTTTGAAGCAGGGCTTAGGAGCTAGGGCGGAGGGTCGGTTTGCGAGCCATGAGCAGCAAATCCGATCGTATTGTCACCTCCCTCCCGTTGATGAATCGCAGCGCGATTGACTGACAATCTTTGAGACATCCCAGATCTGGACCACCCCATCAAAGCTTGCGGTCATCACCCGGCAGCCGGACTGGCTAAACTGCGCACTTTGAAGGATGCCTTTGTTGGCAGAAAGGGTTGCCAGATGTTCGCCATTGTCGACATCCCATAGACGCGCTGTCTCGTCATAGCTTGCCGTCAGAATGCTCTGACCATCTCGGCTGAAGCTTAAATCGACTATCCAATGATCATGTCCCGATAGCGTAGACAGATGTTCACCCGTTATCGCATCCCAGATACGCGCAGTTCCATCAGTGGCTGCTGTCGCGATCAATTTCCCATCCGGACTAAAGTGTTGATCTAGGACAGTCCCAGAATGGCCCGACAGTGTCGTCAAGAGATTGCCAGACCGCACGTCCCAAACACGTGCTGATTCATCGCCACCAGAGGTTACTAATCGAGTGGCAGTGGGGCTAAAGCGTGCGAAACTTACATAGCCGACACCTTTATCATGAACCTTCATAGTTCTTAGAGGTTCACCAGTCGACCCGCTCCAGACACGCGCGGTGTTATCGCCGCCAACCGTCAAGATGCTGGTTCCATCCATGCCAAAATGGGCAGCGCTTACACCATAGGCATGTCCAACCAATGTGGTGAGATGTTCGCCTGTAGAAACAGCCCACACTCGCGCGGTACTATCCAGACTAGCTGTGACAACTCGCGAACCATCTGTGCTAAAGGATGCCGAGTAAACCCAATCGGAATGACCAGACAGTGTTGCTAACCTTCTGCCCGTACTCACATCCCAAATGCGCGCTGTCCCATCCTGACTTGCGGTTACGATCTTAGAATTGTCGGGGCTGAACTCCACAGTATTGATTGTTTCGAAGGCTTCGTTCGTGCCAGTCGCGTGGCCTGCCAAGGTCGCTAAATGCTCACCGGACAATGCATCCCAAATTCGGATCTTTGCGTCACTATCAGCTGTCGCGACCTTTAAGCCGTCTGGACTGAGGCTCGCGCCAACTGCGGCTTGATCGTTATTGAGAGTTATTGCGGTGGGCAGATCATTATCCGCTTTCGAGACTTCTGGAAGCGAATTCGGTGCGGAAACTGCTTTGTTTTCTGACGCTTGCTTTGCCAATGCTTCGGACACATTCGCGTTCAAGACAGAAATAAAGGAGGCGCCCAATATGAGTGACAAAAGCACAATGCCGGTCGCCAACCTCCAATTCATTTTATGAGTGTTCCTATTGCTGTTATTAAGAGCGCAGATGCGCTCACGTTCGTCTGCGGCTAGCTTACTTCCGCGCAAACCAGATCACGTGGTGTGCGCCTTTGTTGTTCGGGCGGGAGCGCACGCGTCGTTCTTCTACGTCCAAGCGGGCATCTTGCAGGCGGCGTCTAAAGCCATGGTCGGGCGCGGCGGACCATACCGCCAGCACGCCGTCAGGGGTGAGAGCATCGCGCGCTTTGGCCAGGCCGGTGCGCGAATAAATGCGGTTGTTATCCGCCCGCACCATGCCATCTGGTCCATTGTCGACGTCGAGCAGGATCGCATCGAACTTCTCGCAGGTGCCATCATTCGCATCATCGATCAGCGCGGCGACATCGCAAATCTTGAGGTCCAGGCGCGGATCGTCCAGCGCATCGCCGGTCAGCTCTGCCATTGGGCCCTTTGCCCATTCGATGATCTTGTCGGAGATTTCGGCGACCACCGCCTCTCCCTTGTCCCCCATCCGCGCAAGCGCCGCACGGTAGGTGAAGCCCATCCCATATCCGCCGATCAGAATGCGCGGGTTTTCCTTCTCCATCCGGTCAAACGTAAGCTCGGCCAGCCGCTCCTCTGAGAAGCGCATGCGCGTGCTCATCAGCTCATTATAGCCCAGCACGATCATGAAATCGCGCCCGTGGCTGTACAGCTCAAGCACTTCCCCATCGGGAATTTCAACGGTGTCGATCAGTTCACGTTTTAGCATGGTGGCGCTTTAGTCTTGTGGCGTGCACAACACCAGCCTGCGCGCCTTAGCCATGCCCTCCGCTCACACAGTTGCTTCCAAGACCATGTTCGTGGGTGTTTCAGCAGCGCGTTTCACATTTCCGAAGCCGGCTTGGCCCAGAACCTCAGCCAGCCGCTTCTGACCGGCCTGCGCGCCAAGGCCCAGAGCCACATCCTGCGATAGCGAATTGGGCGTGCAAACCGTGGTCGAAAAGGCGTAGAAAATTTGCCCCAGCGGGTTCATATTTTCCGCCATGCTGTCACCGGCCATCGGTTCGACCAACATGAAAGTGCCATCGTCCTTAAGGCTTTCGCGCACATGCTTTGCAGCGCCAACGGGGTCACCCATATCGTGCAGAGCATCAAAGATGCAGGCGAAGTCAAAGCCGTTCCCGGGATAATCCTGCGCGGTTGCCACAGCGAACTCGATATTACTCACACCCGCTTCATCGGCTTTTCGCTGCGCCTCCTCAATCGAGGGCGCATGATAATCAATGCCAACGAAATGCGAGTTGGGATAAGCCTGCGCCATCAGAATGGTTGAGGATCCGTGCCCACAGCCAACATCGGCGACTTTTGCCCCGCTTTTCAGTTTATCCTCAACGCCCGACAGCGCCGGTATCCAGTTTTCAATCAAGTGTGCGGCATAGCCTGGTCGGAAAAAGCGATCCGTACCGCAGAACAAGCATTGTGTGTGATCGCCCCATGGGCGGCCTTCTCCGCTACGAAAAATCTTGGTGGCTTTTTCATGCCCTTCATATTGCGAGACGACGGCTTGAATAAAGCCTTGCAAGCATGCCGGTTGTCCTTCCCGGCCGAACACCAACGCTTGTTCTTCAGTAAGTGAGAAACTGTTATCCTCAGCATGATGTGTGACATAGCCAGCGGCGCATACCGACCCGAGCCATTCACGCAGATATTTGGGGTTGTGCCCCGTCCGCTCTGCGAATTGATCAAGAGTTAGGCGACCTTGACCGTCCAAGGCATCGAATAGCCCCGATTGATCGCCGAGATACGCCATGTAGAGGCTGAGCGCCCCGGCCACATCACCGATAGTCTTACCGGCCAGCGCTTCCAGCTTTTCCAAATCTACGTCACTCATCCCACGTTCTCCTATGCGGTTAAAACGTGCGACCCGGTCAGTTTTTTGCTTGGCGAAACGACTCGCCAGATGACGCAATGGTACCACGAAATCTGCGGCATTCCCTCATGGGCACAAAAAAGGCCGCCTGGATCAACTCCAAGCGGCCCTTTTACTGGCTAATTGAAAGACTTAGTCTTTCAGGAAGTCCGGCATTGCGGCTGGGCCATCGCTGTCCCCACCTTTGTCGCCGCCGCCGCCACGTGGGCCTCGACCACCGCCGCCGCGTGGACGACGATCACCGCCACCGCGGCCACCGCGGTCACCGCGCGGCTTGTTTTCGCGTGGTGGGCGGGTGTCTTCCAGCTCTTCACCGGTCTCCTGGTCAACAACGCGCATCGACAGGCGGACCTTGCCGCGCTGATCGATCTCGAGAACTTTGACCTTCACTTCTTGGCCTTCGGAAACAACGTCGGTGACTTTCTCAACCCGCTCGTTCTTCATTTCTGACACGTGGACGAGACCGTCCTTGCCGCCCATGAAGTTCACGAATGCGCCGAAATCAACGATGTTGACGACCTTGCCGTTGTAGATTTTGCCAACTTCGGCCTCTTCAACGATGCCTTCGATCCATGCCTTAGCAGCAGCGATCTCATCAGCGTTTGAAGAGCTGATTTTGATCGTGCCTTCATCGTCAATGTCGACCTTCGCACCGGTTTCAGCGACGATCTCACGGATGACCTTGCCGCCCGTGCCGATGATGTCGCGGATCTTCGACTTGTCGATCTGCATGGTTTCGATGCGCGGTGCGTGCTTGGAAACTTCGCCGCGTGATGCGCCGAGTGCTTCGGTCATCTTGCCCAGGATGTGCGCGCGGCCAGCTTTTGCCTGCTCCAGCGCTTGGGTCATGATTTCCTGCGTGATGCCGGCGACCTTGATGTCCATCTGAAGGCTGGTGATGCCTTCTTCCGAGCCGGCGACCTTAAAGTCCATGTCGCCCAGGTGATCTTCATCACCCAGAATGTCGGACAGAACGGTGAAGTCTTCGCCCTCAAGGATCAGGCCCATCGCAATCCCGGAAACCGGACGCTTCAATGGAACGCCTGCGTCCATCATCGAAAGCGAGCCGCCACAAACGGTCGCCATCGAAGACGAGCCGTTGGACTCGGTGATGTCTGACAGAACGCGGATCGTATAAGGGAAATCCTCAACACTTGGCAGAACCGGGTGCAGCGCGCGGAATGCGAGCTTGCCGTGGCCGGTTTCGCGGCGGCTGGTAAAGCCGAAGCGGCCCACTTCGCCGACTGAATAGGGCGGGAAGTTATAGTGCAGCATGAAGTTGCTGTAAGAGAGGCCTTCCAGCCCGTCGATCATTTGCTCAGCATCTTTGGTGCCCAGAGTGGTGGTGCAGATCGCCTGCGTTTCACCGCGGGTGAACAGCGCCGAACCGTGGGTACGCGGCAGCAGGCCGACCATCGCCTCAATCGGGCGAACTTCGTCGGTCTTACGGCCATCGATGCGCTGGCCATCCTTGAGGATCGCCTTGCGAACGATGTCGCTTTCCAGCTTCTTCACGAGCTTCAGGATGCCCATGTATTGTGCTGGATCGCTCTCTTCGAGATCGGCAAAGTGCTCGCGCGCTTTGGCACGGGCTGCGTTGACGGCGTCCTGACGGGCGCTCTTCTCGGTCAGTTTGTAAGCCGCCGCCATGTCGTCGCCGATGGCGCCGCGCAGCTGCTCAAGTGCGGCCGATTTGTCTTCAACCGGAGCGAGTTCCCACGGATCTTTCGCAGCTTGTTCAGCCAGATCGATGATCGCGCCAATAACCTTGCGGCTTTCCTCGTGTGCGAACATCACCGCACCGAGCATTTGCTCTTCGGTCAGTTCTTTCGCTTCGGATTCGACCATCATCACCGCATCTTGCGTCGCAGCGACCACGAGGTCGAGATTGCCTTCTTCGCCCAGCGCATCGGTGATGGTTGGGTTGAGGACGTATTCCCCTTCATTGTTGAAGCCAACGCGCGCCGCGCCGATTGGGCCCATGAATGGCAGACCGGAAATCGTCAGAGCAGCGGAGGCTGCGATCATCGCAAGAATATCTGGCTCAGTTTCGCCGTCATATGACAGGACCTGACAGATTACGTTGATCTCGTTGTAGAAACCTTCTGGGAATAGCGGACGACATGGGCGGTCGATCAGACGGCTGGTCAGCGTTTCCTTTTCGGTCGCGCGGCCTTCGCGCTTAAAGAAGCCGCCTGGGATCCGTCCAGCGGCAGAGAATTTTTCTTGATAGTGAACGGTCAGCGGGAAGAAATCCTGGCCTTCCTTCACAGATTTGGCGGCGGTGACTGCGCACAGCACCACGGTTTCGCCATAGGTGGCCAGAACAGCGCCGTCGGCTTGACGGGCAATACGGCCGGTTTCCAGAGTGAGGGTTTTCCCGCCCCACTCCAGCGATACGGTTTTCGTGTCGAACATTGATTTTCCTTTTGAACCCGCATGGCGCCTTATTGCGCGGCGGGGCCTACATGTGCCGGGGATACCGTCCCGGTCCGGTGCGGGGGCTTTTTCTATCCCCCAAAGGCTCTGCCGCCGAATTGCAGCCAGTGCCGATTTGTCAGCTGTAGCGCATCATCGCCCTACAGCCCAAAGCAAAACGGCCCCCGTTGTGGGAGCCGCCTGCAAAACTCTTATTTCCGCAGACCCAGTTTCTGGATCAGGGCGTTGTACCGCTCAACATCTTTCTTTTTGAGATAGGCGAGCAGGTTACGGCGCTTGTTGACCATCATCAGAAGGCCGCGGCGCGAATGGTTGTCTTTGTGGTTGCCTTTAAAGTGATCGGTCAGGTTGCGGATACGCTGGGTCAGGATCGCGACCTGCACCTCAGGACTTCCGGTGTCACCCTTACCTTGGGCGTTGTCCTTGATGATCTTGGCTTTTTCTTCGGCGGTTACCGACATAATATTCTCTCTTACTCAGCGACATCGGGAAGGTTAAAGCCCCGCACGATTTTGCTCGTACCTTCGATCAACTCAACCAACGCCACCGGAACATTGTCCAGCATCGCGCAATAGAGCCCATCGCTTTGGGGCAGTTCAGACAGGACCCGGCCCTGGCGGACCGCCTGCGCGCTAGTCTGATCGAGGATTAAGGCCGGGATGTCGTCCAGCCCCGCCTCAAGCGGCAGGAGTAGGTCTTTCAATGGCGCGCCACTAGCGATTTCATTGAGTTTGTCCAGCGAAATCGACTGGTTTTCAGTGAATGGCCCCGCCTTTGTGCGCCTGAGATAGGTAACATGACCGCAAGTCCCCAGCGCGTGGGCGATATCGCGGGCAAGCGAGCGGATGTAGGTGCCTTTGGAAACATGGGCTGAGAGGGTGATTTTCGTTAGCCTCTCGTCACCCTGAACTTGGTTCAGGGTCCATCCCTCAGAATGCTCCTCAAAGTCTGAGCTGGCGGTGGATGCTGAAACAAGTTCAGCATGACGCGGCGTGAGAGCGTGGATCGTCACCGCCCGTCTCTTCAGCTCCACCTGCTCGCCCGCCCGCGCCAGATCATAGGCGCGCTTGCCGTCCACTTTCAGCGCGGAATAGGCCGGCGGCACCTGCTCAATCGCTCCGGTGAAATCAGGCAGCACGGTCATGACCTCATCCAAGGTCGGCATGACATCGCTGCGCTCAATCACCTCGCCCTCAGTATCGAGCGTGTCCGTCTCCTCGCCAAAGAGGATCGTGAAATCGTAGATCTTGCTGGCATCCAACATCCGCCCCGCCAGCTTCGTCGCCTCGCCTAGCGCAATCGGCAACACTCCCTCGGCCAGCGGGTCGAGCGTGCCGCCATGCCCAACCTTGGTCTTGGCATAGCCGCCTTCGCGCAACACGCGCTTCACCGCGCCGACAGCCTGCGTCGAGCCAAGCCCGCGCGGCTTATCAAGGATTATCCAGCCGTGCGGGACCGGATGGATCGGGGCGGGACGATTGCTCATGCCGCCCCGCTAGAGCGACATGCGTGCTACCTCAAGCAAATGTCTGCTTCATCGGTTCTTCCGGATCTGCGCCACCAAGCGAAAACTCTGGTGTTTCGCCATAGACCAGCTTGTTCATCACCAGTGCCGTCACGATCGACAGCAGCAATGTGACCGCCATGCCGTGAATGTAATGCGCCGGCTCCCACACCATGCTCCAGAAGCCATAGAACGCAACGCCGGTGACCACGCCGATCATCGCCGCGCCTGCCTTCACATTCTTGAACAATAGGCACACCACGAAGGCGCTGAGGATTGGCATGGATAGCAATCCGTAAAGCTCCTGCACCGTGTTGATCAGGCTTTCCCGACTGGCAAAAAATGGCACCAAGAGCAGCGCCAGCACCGACATTGCGATCGACACAATCGCGCTCAGCTTCGCGACCGAGGTTGGCCGGTCAACATAGGCCTCGTGAATGTCGCAGACATAGAGCGCCGCCGACGCGTTGAGGATGGAGTTAAAGGTGGTGAGCACCGCCGCCGCCAGAGCCGCAGCAAAAGCGCCGGACAGCCACAACGGCAGAACGTCGCCAACAATCCGCCCGTAAGCCGCATCGCCCACATCGCCGTAGAGCTTGTAGGACACGATGCCCGGGATCACGACAATCGCTGGCACGATCAGCAGGCGAATACCCGCCGCCGTCATCACACCCTTTTGCGCTTCTTTGATATTGGGCGCAGCCATCGCGCGCTGAGTGATCGTCTGATTGGTCGACCAGTAAAAGGTCTGAATAAAGATCATCCCCGTCAGCAGCGTGTGCCACGGGATCGGGCTATCATTGCTACCAATCAAAGTGAGCCGGTCCGCCGGAATGCCTGTGAGATCAAAGTCGATCGCTTGCAGCGCGAGATAAACGACCAGCAGCGCAAGCCCCAGGATCAACACGCCGGAATAGGTGTCGGACACAGCAACCGCGCGCAATCCGCCGAAAATCGCATAGCACGCGCCCACAACCGCCAAGACAACCGCGACGATCAGGATGTTCTCAAGTCCCGTATCCAGCCCCACCATCGAGAGCAGGAACAGCGACCCGCCATAGAGGATCGCGGGGAGGAAAATGAACAAATTTCCGAACAGGAACAACACGCTGATCAGCGCGCGAATGTGCTTATCGTTGTACTTCTTCTGCAGCAGCTCGGTCGTCGTGGTGCAATTGTTTTTGTAATAGACCGGCAGGAACACAAACGTCAGGATCAGCAGGCCCGCTACCGCGGCAAATTCCCACCACGCCAGCAGTGCCATCTGGTTGCCATTCATTCCGATCAACTGATCAGTGGAGAGGTTCGTCAGCGTGATCGAGCCAGCGATGAAATACCACTTGAGGCCCCCGCTGGCGAGGAAGTAGTCCTTCTCGCTTTGGTGACCTTCACCCAGCTTGCCGCGGCAATGCATGTAGGTAGCAAAGGCGATCAATGCGGTGATGGTCACAAAAACCGCAATTTGGATAGTACTCATCGAAAACTCTCTCCCTGCGAGCACTTCACCGGTGCCTCGCCTTATGCCTCACTGTCACAAGTTCCTGCGCCACCGGCAAGCCTGCGTTTGCTCTCTTGCCCGAATAAACTGTCTTCAAATACAGCGAAGGCGGGTATTCCGTCATCCGGAACACCCGCCCTCCCCGCTCATCGCGTGACACGATGAAGTGCGACCCTCACACGCTTAGAACTTCGCCCGAACACCTGCGGTGTAACGTGCGCCAGTACGCTCATAGGTCAGGATCCGGTTACGGAAACGTGAGAAGTCGCGTGTATCCTCATTGAGGACGTTGAGGCCCTCGATAAAGACCTGGAACTGATCAGTGATCTCATAGCTGGCCGAGAAGTCGACTTGGCCAAAGCTCTCACGTTGACGTGGTTCACTCTGATCAGCGTTTTCTTGCACCAGGAAGCCGTCACGATAGTTGTACGAAACGCGCGCCGAGAATGGGCCGCTCTCATAAAAACCAGTGAGGTTGACGGTGTGCGGTGTGAACCCGTTAAAGCCGAGATCGCCGATCGGCGCATTGTCCTGGCTTGAGTTCACATAAGTGTAGTTGATGATACCGCCAAAGCCGTTGTCGAACGTCTTTTGGAAAGCAATTTCCGCCCCGCTAATGCTGCCGGAAAGGCCATTGCGCTCACGGGTGTCTTGGAAGGTCACATCAATTGGTGTGTCGACGGCTGCAATTCCACCCGCGAGTGCATTGCCAGCTGGCACAATCACAACACCTGGGACGGGAAGAGTTGATTCCTCGAGGAAACCGCCCAGCTCCTTATGGAATCCAGCAACGCTAAAGTAACTTAGCGATTCGAAGTACCATTCAAATGAAACATCGAAATTATCTGCCTCGAAGGCCTCGAGCAACGGGTTACCACCGCCGCTGAGCGGAGCATCAGAGCGACCACCGAAGGTATTCGCAACGCCAAGTGCAGTCAAAGTTGGACGCGTCACCGTCCGAGCGTAGCCAAGGCGCAAAACAGTATCAGCGGTCGGTTCAAACTTGAAACTCACCGAAGGCAGAAAGTTGACATAATCGTTTGGAACGGAAGTGCTCGCGGCGTCGGCAAATGTCACATCAAGCTGGGTGTCTCCCGGTGTCTCGCGGAATTCGATCACCGGCCGATCAATACCACTCGAAACAACATCCGTGAACGCGATACGGAAGCCAATACTTGCAGACCATGGCAGCTCACCTCCCAAATCACCGCCCCATTCAGTGCCAAAATATGCAGAATAGATTTGCTCTTCAACCGCAAAGCTGCCGCCTGGATTGAACGTTGGTGTGTAAATTCCAAACAACGGATCAATTCCAGGTGAATTGAGATAAGCAAGCAAATCTGCCGTGGTGTCGTCTGGTGTACCAACATCATCGTTGCGATTAGGATCACTTAGGTTCGTTGGATCGTTGAGTACGGCGAATGCCTGCGCGAATGTTGAAGTGAGAATATTGGTAGGCACCGTGTCTGCGCCTTCAACACCGCTTAGAAAGCCATCAAACGAGAAATCACTCAAAATGCCAGTGTCGAATGCGACGTTGTAGCCACAGAAAGCGCAGAAGATATCTCCAGCACCCAATGAACCGAAACCCGGAGCGGTAAAGTTGTCAAACAGGTCCTGATTTTTCTCACGGTCGGTGTAGATACCGCCAAATATAACCTTACTAAGCGGCCCGGCATCGACGTCCCACTCGCCGTCAAAACGCGCTTCGAAGACTTCGTCTTCAATCCGTGTGCGGTTTACGTTCACAAAGTGGAGCCGTTGAATGTCGCGGTTGACGAAATCAGCGGTTTCGATGTTAGTAATGGTCGAAATCCCGCTTGTACTTGTGGATTCGATCAACGGTGATGTCGGCGCTAGCGCCCCCAGAACCACGAATGGGTTCGTACCATCACGTGTCGCCCGTGACCATGCCACGTCAGCTACAAACGTCAGACTATCGGTGGCTTCAAATTCGAAGTTACCGCCAAATGCAAATGTCTCAGCCAAACGATTGTTGGAGGTGAGCACGTTATCGTTTTGCGAGAGGCCAACGGCATCCGCAATGTCAGGGTTCCGCACGCCAAAATCGATGCTTGGACGGCTGAACGATGTCACTGTGCCATTGGCGTCAACCTGCGGATCGATGAATGGAGGACTGAAAAAGCCTGAGAATTGCTGATCGAATGACTCGATATCCAGCCGCGAATAGAGACCATCGAACGTAGCTGTAAAACGATCCGACGGCGCGAATTGCACAGCTCCGTTTAAAGTTATGCGTTCACGATCTTGTTCGTCACGGCTAAAAATCACCTGCTGCTGGACGCGCGATCCGTCTGGAAGGAAGCCGAAAGATGCATCCGTCAGTCCAGTTGAGTTTTCAGGAGCAAGAACGACCACGTCGGGATCGTCCGGATTGCCATCTGGGTTATCACGCAGCGTAAACCCATTGGTGAGACTTCGGTCAAACTGCGAGTTACGACGTTGGTATGAGCCACCCAGGAGCACGCCAAATGTATCGTTTGACCACGATATGACGCCAGAAACGTCAGCGCCGAGATCCTCACTCAAATTTTCATAAATCGCGGCAGCAGACAGCGAAACGTTGAAACCAGGCCTATCCAATGGTTTTGCAGTCGCAATGTTAACAACAGCGCCAATACCGCCCGACTGAATTCCCGGTTGCGACGACTTATAAACTTCGGCTGTTTGAATGATGTCCGCAGACAATACGTCAAAAGAAAACTGACGCCCCGGATTATCCGTCGCTAACGTCCGACCATTCAAAAGAACGGCGTTAAATTCTGGGCCAAGGCCGCGAACAGTGATGGACTGGCCTTCGCCGCCAGACCGGTCAATCGCCACACCGGTGATGCGTTGGAGCGCCTCAGCAACGTTTTGATCGGGGAACTTGCCAACGTCTTCGGCAGAGATTGCATCAACGACAACAGAGCTGTCGCGCTTCAGATCAATCGAGATCCTGCAAACTCTTACGAAAACCGGTAACGATGATGGCATTGCCTTCACCTTCCGCTTCCGCCGTCGCTGGCGCAGCTTCATCCTGCGCATAGGCTGGTGCCGAAATGGCAATTGCTGCGAATGCAGCTGATTGAGCCAACACGGCCCGCTTCGAAATTCTCATGGCTTATCTCCCTTAGCCCTGCCCCGCCGACGGACGCATAGGGAATGCGAACAATCGAACGACACAATTCGTCGAAAAACTGTTTGAAAATGCAAGAGGTTCGCAGATCATGCGCAGAGCATTCAGGCCCCCAAGGGCACACGTGCAAACCTTTCTCGTCACGCGAGTGGCATCCTCCTCTTCCCACCGAACACCCAATTGACATGATAGCATCTGCGACCTGAGGCGTTTCGGTTGCGGCAGCTAACGCGTTGTTGCGTTAATCTGACGTAGACGTGAAAATGGCGCACAGACCAACGAAAGCCATAGGCAGATTGGACTGGCATGAACTTTTTGGGAGTTTCACACAGTCAATTTGCGCGTGCTTTCCCAAGTGTCATAAATTTGCAACGCAAGGCTACGGCACGCCCTTAGCAAACTAACCTGTTAGTCAAATCGCGATCCCAAATCATCAAATCACATAGGATCACGGCCAATTCGGGAACGATATTCAGATGGCGACCACCCAACCGTTTTGCTGAATTGGCGGCTAAAGTGATATTCGTCACAAAAGCCTAGCTCATCAGAAATATCGCGCAGCAATACGCCTGGTTCGCTGAGCATTTGGCAAGCTCGCTCCATTAAGAGACCAGTGCGATAGCGCCCAGGAGAACGCCCGGAAAGCTTGCGAAACCGCTTGCGAAACGCCTCATAGGACTGATCCACTTGCTGCGCCGCCTGGCGCACATCCATCGTTGCTGCAATCGCTGCCTTGGCCCGTTCGAGCCAGGCAATATCGCCGCCCAAATCCTCTTCACCGGCCTGGGTGATGTCCGCAAGCAGTTCCTGCAAACGGATGGACTCGCGCAGCAACTCGTTCTCTGTGTGCGCATCAGACTGGTTGATTATCGATAGTATCCGATCACGCCAAAAATCCATCGGACGCAGAGGGATGACCGGGCGATCGCGGTCGAAACATCCACCCTCGCGCCACATGTCGAACACTGGCCCTTCAAACACGAGATAGAATTCGTCCCAGGTCTCACCGCGCTTCGGCCCGTACCAATGCTCGACCCCTGGAAAGATCAGGATGGCATCGCCTGCGCGCACGGGCAGGTTGAGCCCGTTCTCATCGCGGTAAGAACCTTCACCCCGGGTCACATAAACCAAGGTAAAATGAGGCAAGGTGCGCCGGGCGGTCAAAACACCCACACCTTTATTGAGGAAACAGGCCAGCTTTATCCCACCAATAGGCGACAGATGCAGGTTCTGTTTATATACCTTTTCTTCCCACATCACTTTTCCTCAGACTTCGTTTCCCTGTTCGGATACCAAAAAATTCATGCTTGTCCAAAAACCCACTTCACAAATGTGCGTATCTAGCGTGAAGGTTCGCCGGGGCATTACGTTGCGTAAACGTATTGCGAGAGAGGATGGATAGGTTGGATGGCAAATAATGCCACATCAGAAGACGCATTGCCGAACCAAGGGTTCGATTTTGAACATGGCGGAGATAGCGCCGTGAGCAGCGAACTTGCCGTGCATCATCATGGCCCTGCGCCTGCTGGCGATCCAGTTGATGAGGCAGAGGGCGAGCACCAATTTATTGCGCTTCGCGGTGGCGGCACGTTTGTCGCGATTGAGGCGACCAAAGGCGCCCGCCCAATCATCCTTTATGCCGGTCCCGATATGCCGGGTGTTGAGCCATCTGAACTGGCCACGCTCGCGGTGCGTCAGCACGCACCGGGCACCGCGGCGGTTCCGCTACGCGGCTCTATGATCAACGAGGTGGGCACCGGGATTTCCGGGCCATCCGGCCTGATCGCGCATCGCGGCGGACAAGATTGGGCGATTGATTTGCGCCTCGTCATGATTGAGCAACGCGGTGAGCATGAAGTCACCCTGTGCTGCGAAGACACCAATACCGCGGTCGCCGTATGCCACACGCTAACACTCGATCCCGGCACTGGTGTACTCACGAGCAGCACCGAGATCGAGAACCGCGCGGATAGCGAGCTCGGACTGGATTGGGCGGCGGCGCTATGCCTACCGCTTGACCAAAGGTTGGAGCGCATTTTCAGCTTCACTGGCCGCTGGTCGGGCGAGTTTGCGATAGAAGAGATCGCCCCTTTCCAAGGCAGCATCGTGCGCGAAAACAAGGCTGGGCGGACCAGCCACGATGTCTATCCCGGAGCATTCGCCGGCACGCATGCAACATCTGAGGACAGCGGTCTGGCTGCGGGCTTTCACCTCGCCTGGAGCGGGAACAGCCGCTTGCGCGTCGACCGTCACAACGATGGCCGGTCCCTCATTCAAATCGGTGAAATGTCCTTCCCCGGCGAGATCAGCCTGGGCCGCGATGAAACCTATCGCACGCCCGATCTGATCGCTGCGTGGTCGCAGCAAGGCTTCAACGACGTATCACAGCGTCTGCACGACCACCTCTGCGATGAAGTGCTCGACAAGCGCAGCTTCGCAAAGCCGCGCCCGGTGCATTACAACACCTGGGAAGCGGTCTATTTCGACCACGACGAGGCGACGCTGATCGCGCTCGCTGAACACGCCGCCGCTGTGGGCGCAGAACGCTATGTGCTCGACGATGGCTGGTTCGGCGGACGCCGCCACGAGGACGCTGGCCTCGGTGATTGGTGGGTCTCAGACGCGGTCTATCCCGGCGGGCTTCACGCCATCGTCAACCGGGTCAAAGAACTCGGCATGGAGTTCGGCCTTTGGTTTGAGCCAGAAATGGTCAATCCGGACAGTGACCTGTTCCGCGCGCATCCCGACTGGGTGCTGGGCGCAGACGGCGTTGATGCAGTTCCATTCCGCGGGCAATTCACGCTCGATCTGACGCGCCGCGAGGTGTTCGATTATCTGTTCGACAAGATCACCAATCTGGTGACCGAATATGGCATCGCCTACATCAAGTGGGACATGAACCGCGACACAAATTATCCGGGCAGCGGCGGGCGCGGGGCGATGCATGCACAAACGCAGGCGGTCTATAAGCTGATGGAGAGCCTGCGCGCTGCCCATCCTGATCTGGAAATAGAGAGTTGCTCATCCGGCGGCGGGCGCGCCGACTTTGGCATCTTGCGCTATTCCGACCGGATTTGGACCTCGGACAACAATGACGCGCGCACGCGTCAACACATTATGCGCGGCGGCAGCCACTTCCTGCCGTTGCGGGTGCTGGGCAATCATGTCGGGCCGAAGAAATGCCACATCACTGGCCGCCAATTCAGCATGCATTTCCGCGTCGCCAGCGCGATATTCGGCCATATGGGCATGGAGCTGGACCTGCGCGATGAGAGCGAGGCGGATCTAGAAACGCTCAAAGCTGGGATCGCTTTGCATAAGAAGCACCGCAGTCTGATCCATGGCGGACGTTTCCTGCGCCTTAAATCAACCGCGACCACCAATATGATTGGCTGCACCGCGCGCGATCAAAGCGAGGGGCTGTTTTCCTACGCCAAGCTCGAAAGTGAACTTAACACCCTGCCCGACCGGATCATGTTCGGCGGACTCGATCCAGCACGCCACTACCGGGTGCAAATGGTCTGGCCATTGGCGAACCCTTCGCTCAGCACGCCCTCTATCATTGAGGCGGCCAAGCTGCTTGAAGGCGGAACGACATTCTCAGGCGCCGCGTTAATGGGCCACGGGATCCAGCCGCCGCTGACATTCCCCGACACCTGCCTGATCTATCATTTGGAAGCGACCGACTAACCCATGAGCCAGAATGCACAGCACAGCGAAGAGATGTTTGATCTCTTGGTGATTGGCGGCGGCATCAATGGCGCCGGGATTGCCCGCGATGCGGCCGGACGCGGCCTTAAAGTGTGCTTGGTGGAGAAAGATGATCTCGCCAGTCACACCTCCAGCGCTTCAACCAAGCTTGTCCACGGCGGCCTGCGTTATCTGGAGCATTTGGAATTCCGCTTGGTGCGCGAAAGCCTGATTGAGCGAGAGCGCCTGCTCAAAATTGCACCGCACATCGTGTGGCCGCTGAGATTTGTGCTGCCGCATGACAAGGGTTTGCGGCCCAGCTGGCTGCTGCGGCTTGGCCTGTTCATGTATGATCATCTGGGCGGGCGCAAACTGCTGCCCCCGACCCGCACGGTGAACCTGCGCGAGGCTCCGCATGGAGGCTTCCTCGAAGACCGGCTGGTCAAAGGGTTTGAATATTCAGACTGCTGGGTCGAGGATCTCGCGCCTGGTTGCGCTCAATTGCATGGATGCGAAGGAACGCGGCGCGGACATTCGCACGCGGACCGAATGCACCAGCCTATCCCGTAATGGCCAGCACTGGAACGCAGTACTGAACGGTCCCGATGGCGAGGCTCATGTGCAGGCCCGCCAAGTCGTTAACGCCGCTGGACCATGGGTCGACAAAGTCCTGGGCCGCGCGATCCCGCGCGAAAGCCATGAGAACCTGCGGCTAGTCAAAGGCAGTCACCTGATCTTCCCCAAGCTGTTTGACGGGACACACTGCTACATCTTTCAAAACAAGGATGACCGGATCATCTTTGCGATTCCCTATGAGCGGGACTTCACACTGGTTGGCACCACCGACCAAGGGTTTGAAGGCGACCCATCGGGCATCGATATCTCGCCAGAAGAGGCGACCTATATCTGCGATGCGGCCAATGAATATCTGCGCACGGATATCTCACCGGATCAGGCGGTCTCCAGCTATGCTGGCGTGCGGCCTCTCTACGATGACAAAGCCGCCAGCAATTCCACGGTAACGCGCGACTATGTGTTTGAGTTGGAAGACACCGACGAAAACGGCGCGAAGGCCGCGCCAATCCTGTCGATCTTTGGAGGCAAGATCACAACCTATCGCAAGCTGGCCGAACATGCGCTGAAACGCCTGGGTCAAGGCGACACCAGCTGGACGATTGATGCCCACCTGCCCGGCGGCGAGATTGATCCGATGCGCTTTGACGCGTTCGTCAATGACCTTGAGCTGCGCTATCCATGGCTGCCCAACGGTGCCGCGCTGCGGCTTGCCCGCGCTTACGGCACACGGGTCGAGGCACTGATCGGCGGGGCGCAGGGCCTGAACGATATGGGAACGCATTTGGGCGGCGATCTGTTCGCCCGAGAGCTCGAATATCTGATCGAGCAAGAATTCGTTCGCAGCGCCGATGACGCTCTGTGGCGGCGTAGCAAGCTGGCCCTGCACCTGACCGAAGAAGAGCGCGCACGCGTGCATGATTGGTTCGCAGGCGAGCAAGCGGCCGCGAAAGCCGCTGCCCTATGAGCGAGAACATGCCGCTAGACCGCGCTATTGGTGGCAAGACTGTCTATCGCCGCGAGCATCGCAAGGCCGATGGGCGGATGCTGCAATTGTACGGCCACGCGCCGCACGATCTGGCGCTGCAATCTGAAAACGCGGACCCAATTGCGCAAGGTGGCGAGATCCGCCATCATCCTCTGCGGGACGAATGGAATGTCTATGCCGCGCACCGGCAAGACCGCACGTTCAAGCCTGCCGCCTCCGATGATCCCTTGGCGCCAACCCACGCAAGCGGGCCAGAAACAGAAATCCCGTTTGAGGATTTTGAACTCGCGGTGTTTGAGAACAAATTTGCCGCCTTCCACCCCAGCGCCTCTGATGTAAGTGCGCTGGATGGCATTGCCGCCGAACCGGCCAAGGGCGCATGCGAAGTGGTGGTCTATTCACCAGAGGCCAGCGGCAGCCTGCACACCATCGGTCAAGAACGCCGGCGCGTCCTGATCGCCGCTCTGCTCGACCGCTATCAGGCGATGTTTGATGCAGGCTGTGAATATGTGCTGCCGTTTGAAAACCGCGGCGATGAAGTCGGCGTGACTTTGCACCACCCGCACGGGCAGATTTACGGATTTGAGCGCGTGCCGGAGATACAGCAGCGCGCAATAGACGCCTTTGCGGGCGGCTATGACCTCGCCGCCGAGATACAGGCCGCAATGCCAGACTACGGGCTTGGCGAGAAGGACGGGATCGCCGCATTCGTGCCGCGCTTTGCCCGCTTCCCCTATGAGGCATGGATCGCGCCCACCGCGCGCCGCGCTGCCCCATGGGAATGCAGCGACGTGGAGCTAGACGCCTTGGCATACTGGCTGGGCGAGTTAACCCGCCGCTATGACGTGTTGTTTGATGGGCCTGCGGCGACCATGATGGCGTTCCACGCTGCGCCCAAATCTGGCGGCGAAGGCTATCACTTCACTGTGCAATTCTACCCGCTGCTGCGCGCCAAAGGGCGGGTCAAATATCTCGCCTCGGTTGAACAACACACCGGGACATTCACCGTCGATGTGATGCCCGAAAGCGCAGTGGAAGCGCTTAGAAAAGTGGGCCGCAATGACTGATACTTTCACCGCCGCCGCACCCGGCCGGGTCAATCTGATCGGGGAGCACACCGATTACAATGGCGGCATGGTGCTGCCCGCCGCGCTCTCGATAGGCCTGGAGGTAACGCTGGCCCCGCGCGAGGATCAAACCGTCGCGGCCAGCTCTGGCGACTATAGCGCGCCGGAAATCCGCAACCTGTCCGACGATGCGGTGGGCGAATGGTCTGACCCATGCGTAGGCGCGGTCCGGATCGCCAATGATCTGGGGTTGCTAAGCGGCGGCGCAACTTTGTCGGTGCAATCGACTATTCCAGAGGGCTCCGGCCTGTCCTCCAGTGCAGCATTGATCGTCGCGATCCTGAAGGCAGCACGCGCCGCCGGTACCGGGACGCAAAGCGACGTCGAACTGGCCGTCGCTGCGCGCCGGGTCGAGAACGAATATATGGGCGTGCCCTGCGGTATCATGGATCAGATGGCCGTGGCGCTCGCCACCCCCGGCACCGCCATGGCGCTGGACACTAAGCATTTGGAGTATGACCTCGTCACGCTGCCCGACAGCCACGAGATGGTGGTCATCCACTCCGGCCTAACGCGTAAGCTGACCGATGGCCGCTACGCCGCGCGCAAAGTCGAATGCGACACCGCCAAGGCCCATTTCGACACCAATGATCTGTGCCTGTTACCGGTGGAGCAAATCGAGCAGGCAGAACTAGACCCGGTCGCCAAACGCCGCACTCTACACTGTGCAACAGAGCAGGCGCGCGTCTGGGCCGCGATTGATGCGCTGAAGGCAAGTGACATCGCCGCGCTGGGCCAGGCAATGAACGACAGCCATGTTTCCATGCGCGACATGTTTGAAATGTCCCTACCGGAAATCGATGCTCTGGTTGCGAGCGCGCAAGAACTCGGCGCGGCCGGTGCGCGATTGACTGGCGGCGGATTCGGAGGCTGCATCGTCGCCTGCGTTGCAAAGGACACCCGCGAGGCGTGGCTAGAGCAATTGCTTGATCGCCATCCGCAGGCCCGCTTTATCGACGCGGTCGGGGCTTAGCTCAGCCCGCGACAGCCACCGCAATCGAGCGATACTGATCCATCACCCAGCCGACCGCCGGGCCGATGGTGTTTTCCAGCACGCCCCATTGCGGAGCGAACCATGTGAGCGCGACCAGGCCAAAGAACAGCAGCATCCCAAACGGCCGCAGCTTCGCATAATATTTGACCATACTTCGCGGCAGCAATCCTTCGACGATATGCGAGCCGTCAAATGGCGGGATCGGGAGCAGGTTGAACACGCCCAGAAACACATTGATCAATATGAAATATCCCAACCCCTGCACCAGCATGCTGGGATCATCGGAGTTTGCGGACAGGTCCAAATTGCCCGCGATAATGCCCAACGCAATGGCGCCGAGCAGAGCGAGCACAAAATTCGTGCCCGGCCCCGCCGCCGCCACAGCCATCATTCCATAGCGCGGATTGTTGAGCCGCCATGGCTGAACCGGAACCGGCTTTGCCCACCCAAACACTGGCGCGCCCGCCAGAGCCAGCGCTCCGGGCACCAGCAAAGTGCCCACCGGATCGACATGGCGGATCGGGTTGAGACTCAGCCGCTTTTGCTCTTGCGCGGTAGGATCACCGAGCAATTTCGCAGCATAGCCATGCGCAACCTCGTGAAACACGATCGCGACGATCAGGCACGGGATCAGGATGAGGGCAAGGGAAATTGTCTCGGACATGTCGGATAGGTAGGCGCGTACGCCCTAACCCGCCAGAGCTTCGCTGAAATGCTTCCGGCACAGCGCGAGATAGCGATCATTCCCTCCGATCTCGGTTTGCGCGCCTTCCTTCACCGCAGCGCCGCTTTCATCGACCCGCAGGTTCATCGTCGCCTTGCGCCCGCAATGGCATACCGCCTTTTGCTCGATCAGCGCATCGGCAATGCCCAGCAGCGCCGCCGACCCGGGAAACAGCTCTCCCTGAAAATCCGTTCGCAGCCCGTAACACAGCACCGGAATGCCGTGCACATCGGCCAACCGCGCCAGCTGCCACACCTGATCCTTGGTCAGGAATTGCGCCTCATCCAGCAGCACGCAATCAATCGGCGCCTCTGCATGATCATCAAGCACAAATCGTTCTATGTCCGTCGCGGGATCAAATCGCCGAGCATCGCTGGATAGGCCAATCCGGCTGCTGATCGCGCCAAATCCGGGCCGATCATCAATCGCCGCCGTCCACAGACACACCCGCATCCCCTGCTCGCGGTAGTTGAACGCGGTTTGCAGCAGCGTAGTGCTCTTGCCTGCATTCATGCTCGCAAAATAGAAATAGAGCTTGGCCATGGCGGCGCAGCCTAAGCCAGCGCTTGCATTTGAGCCAGCCAGGAACAGGCAGCCATGCACAGGCTTTACTTGTGCGCAGCGCCATTCACAGGGCAGACAGGGGCCGCACGCAATGTTAGCATCCGGTCTAGATACACAGCATGAGTTGAGGGGCATTCTCCTATGGCAAGCGCAGCGCCGACACCCGATCAAAGCCAAGGCATGGGCGGATTTCTGGGCTGGATTGAACGCAGCGGCAATAAACTGCCCGATCCGGTGTTCATATTCTTCTATCTGATCCTCGCATTGGTGATCATTTCTATCATCTCTTCGCTTGTTGGCGTTTCCGCCTTGCACCCGACCGAAATCGATGAGGCAAGCGGCGGCGCGATGAGAATCGAAGCGATAAGCCTATTATCGCCAGAAAATATCCAGCGTTTGTGGGTCGAAATGCCCAAGACCTTCACACATTTCCATCCTCTCGGATATGTGCTCGTCGTCATGCTGGGCGCTGGTGTTGCAGAGCGATCTGGCTTTTTTGCGGCGGGCATGGCGAAGGCAGTTAAGGGCGCACCAAAGGCACTTTTGACCCCAGTCGTTGCTCTGGTCGCAATGATCGGCAACCATGCCGCTGACGCCGGTTATGTCGTACTTATTCCGCTGGCAGGCATACTCTTCGCCGCCGCTGGAAGACACCCGCTGGCAGGCATCGCAGCAGCATTCGCCGGTGTATCAGGGGGATTTTCCGCGAATGTCTCACCTGGTCAATTGGACGCATTGCTATTTGGGATCACGGAAGAAGCGGTTGGTGCCAGCGCGCTTGATCCAACATGGACGGCCAATATCGCGGGCAATTGGTATTTCATCAGCGTTATGACCTTCTTGTTTCTGCCAATCATTTGGTATGTGACGGACAAAATCATCGAGCCTCGCCTTGGTGCGTGGACAGGCGGGGCGCAGGCCGGTTTAGAGGATGGCCAGAGCCCGGACCCGTCTACTCAGGACGGAGAGCTTGCTGCAAAGGGCCTACGCCATGCTGGGCTGGCCGTGCTGTTTGTTATCGCCCTGTGGCTGCTCATGGTGTTTGCGCCGGGAACCCCGCTAATCAATGAGGCTGCCTGCCTCACAGAAACCGGCACGGCCATCGCCGATTGCTCAATCCACAGCGAGCTAAGGCCGCTTTATCAGTCTCTGGTTGCTGCATTCTTCCTTCTCTTCCTACTCGCAGGCTGGGCTTATGGCCGCGCGACCGGAGCGATTAAGAACCACCGCGATCTGGTAAACATGATGGCAGAATCGATGAAGGATATGGGGTACTATCTTGTCCTCGCCTTCGCAGCTGCGCACTTTGTTGCGATGTTCGGTTGGTCCAACCTTGGCTTAATTTCTGCTGTCCACGGAGCGGATGCGATCCAATCGACCGGCCTGCCTTTGCCATTGGTGCTGGGCCTGATGGTAATATTCGCAGCCCTGCTCAACCTGTTTGTCGGTTCCGCCAGCGCCAAATGGGCATTGCTCGCACCGATCCTGGTTCCAATGCTGATGCTGCTCGGCATCAGTCCGGAAGGCGCAACTGCCGCCTATCGCGTGGGCGATAGTGCAACCAATATCATCACCCCATTAATGGTGTACTTCCCACTGATCCTTGTCTTCGCACAGCGCTGGAAAAAGGATTTCGGGCTGGGCAGTCTGACTGCGATGATGATGCCCTATTCGATATGGCTGTTGATTTCTGGAACGGTTTTGATCGTGATCTGGTTCTATCTTGGCATTCCACTTGGGCCGGATGCTCCGGTGGAGTATTCTCTTCCAGCGAGGATTTGAGGCCATAGATTTGTACCTGAGTGAAACTTTTCGAGGGGTTGGCGCGAACATATTGCCATAGGAGAGTTTATGCCCCGCCTACCTCAGTCCCTTACAGGCAAGTTCAAAATCGTCGCCGTCCCGATGCTCGCAGCGCTCCTATTGGGCAATGCGTCGCAAACCTACACGCTCGACACCAAGGCCAGCTCGATCGCTGCAAAGGTGCCGTTCCTGGGCATTGGCAGCCGCACGGCGACCTTCAACACGATCAGCGGCGCGGTCACTTTCGTTCCTGACAGCCCGCGCGATGCGAAGGTCGATGTGACGATCAACACGCAGGACATCAAAGCACCGGATTCGGTAACCTTGAAACGGCTGCGCTCCGAAAAATTCTTCTGGGTCGATAAGTATCCAACCGCGCGCTTTCGCGGTTCTAATCTGGTCATGACCAGCGGGCGCACCGGTAAAATCACCGGTACACTGACGGCGCGCGGCGTAACTCGCGATGAAACCTTGTTCGTGACCTTTGATCAGCCACCAGCCAGCAATGCCGGCAAGGCGATCAACCTCACCGGTACAATGAAAATCAATCGCCGCAATTATGGCATGACATCGTTTGGGTTGATTGTTGGCAAGACCGTGACGATCAGCCTTAAGGCGAAGATGATCCCGCGCTAGGCCCGGCTGAGGCGGCGCGCTCACCCTCAAATTCAAAGCCGTTCCCGATGGTGCTCAACGTCGTCTGGGTGCCCTTTGGCACTTCGCTCCATATCCAATTGGTCTCATCGTCTTCGATGCTGCCTTTCGCATCCTTGCGCTTGCCGGTGAGGTAGTTGACGCTAGTCTGGCGCATCTCGCCCGTGTTGCGCCGCACGTGTGCATACTCAAACCCGATCAGCGCCATCGCCTCGCCATTCCATTTAAACTGAAATCGGCGATTAGACATGCTCCAGCTGCCAGCGTTTGCAAAGAACGCGATGTGGAGATGCAGCGAACCGTTGTCGATCCGCATGTCTTCATAGGGATCGCTGATCGTCGGCTGATCGTGATCAGGGATAACCGCATTGCCTTTGGCGACCAGCCGGTATTGCCCTGGGTTATCTTGCAAAATGACAAGCACGATGCGCGGATTGGCATCGTGATAATCCATGCCGAGGCGATCGGGATTGCTCCGCATTTTGGTCGGGTCATTTTCCTGGATAATCAGTACGCTGTCCGTGCGGCCATCGCCGTCGAGATCACCTTCGGCCTTGTCGAACAATCGCCAGCCGCGCGGGACAAAGCCGATATCACGATAAGAAGTCAGGCTCTCCCAACTGGGAGTAGACGGCTCGGGAGCAGGCTGAATTTCTGCAGGCGCGTCAGTCGCTCCGCCAGCCAGCGCGGCCGCCGCCAGAAACGCGATCATGAAGCTTCGCTTCTACCGGCTTCTTCGTCATCTTCAGCCAGATCACGCGCCACCTTGGGATCGCGCAGCAGGCTCTCAATCCGGTCTGCCTCATCAAAGCTCTCATCGGCCCGAAACTTCAGCTTCGGCGCAAATTTCAGCCCCAGCCTTTTGGCAACCTCGCGCTGAAGAAAGGCGGTGTTCTGACGCAGCGCCTTCACCACCTCGTCCTCTTCAGAGCCGAGCAGCGGCTTTACATAGGCGGTCGCATTGCGCAGATCCGGCGTCATGCGAACCTCTGTCACCGCGATGTTAGAGGCGCTAACCACATCATCATGCACTTCGCCGCGCGCCAGCAATTCTGACAGGATATGGCGCACCCGCTCGCCCACTTTCAGGACGCGGACCGATTGCTGTTCAGCGGTGAATTGTTGGCGAGCCATCGGCCTAATCCATCTTTGAAAGAATGTTCTTGAGCGAGTTCATGTTGCGCGCTGTGCCGCGACAATCAAGCCGCCGCTCAAGAAATTTGCTGGAAAGGTCGGACACGCCGACCCCGTGGACATAGTCGAGATAGAGCACACGGTCCCCCAGCGCGAGCCGCTCACTGCCCTTTGAACTGTGCTCGTCTTTCAGCGCAGCGAAGCGCGCTTGCTCAGGCTGCTGACTGAGGAATATCGAATGCACCATCTTGTCAGAGCCATGCTCTGGCCCGGTACCGTGGAATGGATTGTCCTCAACGGCGGATTGCACCTCCGCCTTGGTACGCACCATAACGCAGCTCTTGAAGCCGAACTGATCGGCGAGAATGCGCTCAAGATGCACTTCGATGTCTGCCGGTTTGCGATCATCGGACAGGATCAAATTTCCGCTCGCCGCCACGGTGACAAGGTCTTTGAGGCCTTCCTTCGCGAAGGCAGCCTTCAAATCGACCATTTTGACCCGGTTGCCGCCGATATTGATGCTGCCCAGCAGAGCCAGAAAACGCGCCATCAGAAACCTTCCGGAATATCGGTCGGTAATGCGGTGGAGGTGGCTCGCGCGAGCAGTTTGCCTGCCTCATCGAATAGCTCACCCTCAAGGAAAGCGACCCGGCGGCCATGCTTGACCACGCGGCCCTTCGCGATGATTGGCGCGAGCGGAACCATCGACACGAATGTCAGGTTCATATCGAGATTGAGCGGGAGTTTTGTGCCATGCTCGCTGCCGTCAGTGACCGCCAGCAAAGCGCCGCCCATCACCTCATCAAGGAAACCCGCGATCAAGCCGCCCTGCACCGCGCCTCTTGGCGAGGCGAAGCTTGGCGGCGGGGTGAAGCGCGTGGTCAGCTCGCCTTTATCGGCATCGAACGAGACGAACTCGCTCCCCATCAGCTCAGCCGATGGGGAACGTTTAGATTCGTAAATCTTGCCCATTCGTCCACGTCAGGCGCTGATCACAGCGTCCGTTCACGCTCCTCAACCTCGAAGACTTCGAGGCTGTCGCCCGGCTGGACGTCGTTCGTGTCTTCCAGAACCACACCGCATTCGAGGCCAGAGCGCACTTCATCGACATCGTCTTTGAAGCGGCGCAGCGACGCGATGGTGGTCGCCGAAACGATGACATCTTCGCGGGTAAGGCGCGCGTGCAGACCTTTGCGAATGGAGCCTTCGGTGACGAGCAGACCCGCCGCCTTGTCCTTCTTTCCGGACTTGAAGACTTCTTGAACATCCGCGCGGCCAACCACGTGCTCGATCTTTTCCGGACCAAGCTCGCCGGCCATTTCCTTCGCGATCTCGTCGGTCAGATGATAGATCACATCGTAATACATCATCCGCACGCCTTCGCGCTTCACCAGGTCGCGCGCTTTCGCATTGGGGCGCACGTTAAAGCCGAGGATCGGGGCCTTCGAAGCCGCTGCCAAGGTCACATCGCTTTCCGTGATCGCGCCAACGCCAGCGTGCAGCACGCGGACCTTGATGAGATCATTAGAGAGGTTGTGCAGCGCGGTGTTGATCGCCTCAACCGAACCCTGAACATCAGCCTTCACCAATACGGGGAATTCGACCACGTCAGAGGCAAGGTTGTTGAACATCGTGTCGAAATTGGTCGGGGCGAGCGCGGTGCGCTGCTCCGTCTTCTTCTCACGCCGATATTCGGCCACTTCACGGGCGCGCTGCTCGTTTTCAACCACGGTCAGAACATCACCAGCGGATGGCACTCCGCCCAGGCCCAGAACTTCGATCGGGAAGCTTGGTCCCGCTTCCTTGATCTGCTTGCCCTTGTCATTGACGAGCGCGCGGACACGTCCGCTCTCCGTGCCAACCACAAAGGTGTCGCCGCGTTTCAGAGTGCCGCGCGTTACCAGCACCGTGGCAACAGGGCCGCGGCCCTTATCCAGCTTGGCCTCAACCACCGTCGCATCGGCATGGCGATCTGGCCGTGCTTTAAGTTCCAGCAGTTCCGCCTGCAGAGTGATTGCCTCGATCAGATCATCAAGCCCGGTGCCCTTGGTCGCGGAAACTTCCACATCCTGCACATCGCCCGACATCTTCTCAACGATCACTTCGTGTTCCAGCAGACGGGTGCGGACATTGTCAGCATTGCCTTCTGGCTTATCGATCTTGTTGATCGCCACGATCATCGGCACGCCGGCCGCCTTCGTATGCTTAATCGCCTCAATGGTTTGCGGCATGATGCCATCATCAGCAGCCACCACCAGAACCACAATATCGGTCACATTCGCGCCGCGTTGACGCATTTCAGTGAATGCGGCGTGGCCCGGCGTATCGAGGAAGGTGATCTTCTGGTTGTTCTTGGTCTCGATCTGATAGGCGCCAATGTGCTGGGTAATCCCGCCAGCTTCGCCTTTGGTCACATCGGTCCCGCGCAAAGCATCGAGCAGTGAGGTTTTACCGTGATCAACGTGGCCCATAATGGTCACGACCGGAGGACGCTCTTTCAGCGTCTCTTCCGGATCTTTGTCTTCCTCAGCGACAATATCGATATCGGCTTCTGAAACCTTCTCGATATTATGGCCAAACTGCTCAACCAACAACTCAGCAGTGTCCTGGTCAATCGTCTGATTGACGGTGACCATCATGTCGAGATTGAACAGCTCTTTGACCAGGTCTGCGCCCTTCTCGCCCATCCGTTTGGCGAGTTCACCAACGGTGATCGCCTCTGGCACGATAACGTCGCGAACTTGCTTCTCACGCGGCTTGGACGGGCCACCTTGAGCGCGGCGTTCTTTCTCACGCGCACGCTTCAGCGCGGCGAGTGAACGCGCGCGGCGGCCCTCGTCCTCGTTCAGAGCTTTGGTGACGGTCAGCTTACCGGAACGACGCTTGTCGGCGGCAGGTGAGCTACGCTTATCCTCGCGGCCCTTTTTCTTTTCCGGACGCTTCGGCTCTGGACGCGCTATTGGTGTAAACTTGCGACCGCTTGGCGCAGGCGCAGCTTCCTTTTTGGCTGCTGGCGCTTCGTCAGCGGCTGCAGCAGGTGCCTCAACTTCGGCGGCAGCTGCTTGCTCAGCGGCCTTCGCGTCGGCGGCGGCTTGCTTTTCCGCTTCCTCATCAGCCTTGCGATTGTCTTCTGCGCGCTTTTTCTCGTCTTCGGCGGCCTTCTTCGCCTTTTGATCATCACGCTTGCGCGCATCTTCGGCGAGCTGGAGGCGCTGTTCTTCGGCCTCACGCTCAAGCCGCTTTACGCGCTCTTGCGGGGTTTCTGACGGCGCAGCCTTTTTGGCGGGCGCTTTCTTCGGCTCAGGCGCAGGCGCTTCCGCAACCGGTTCTGGCGCAGGAGCGGGCGCTGGCGCAGCCTCTGGTGGCGGGGTTTCGCCCGGTTTTAAGAGCTTGCGGCGGCGCTTAACCTCAACCGCCACCTTATTGGTGCGGCCGTGGCTGAAGGTCTGCTTGACCTCACCGTCACCAGCCGGCCGTTTGAGGCCAAGTGGTTTACGGGTCCGTTTGTTGTTGTCGTCGTCGCTCATGCTAGCTCGTTAGTCCTTCGTGTATTCTTCTATGTCGTTCGGGCGCGGCTGATCCGCCCCGTCCGTTGATCGTTTTGTGCTGCCGCCGCAGCCAGCCATGACAGCCCCCGAAAACGCCATGAGCCGGGACAGTGCCCGGTGCATGCGATCCGCCCCGCTTGCTCCGCGAAGAGCAAGATGAACGACATTCTCGCGGCCCAATGCCACAGACAGAGCCGCGCGGTCCAGTGGCAAGACCTCGCCGCGCTCTCCAGTTCCCTCTGCCTCGCGCCCAACGCGCCAGGCCTGATCCAATTTTTTACGCCCGTCTTCACTGCTGTCGCTGGCGTGCAACAACATGTGCAGCGTGCCCGCGCGCGCTTGGTCCTCAATCCGTCCAGAGCCGAGCACCAATTGCCCTGCGCGCAGCTCCAATCCCAATCGGTCCATCAATGATTTACGCAGTGCAGATTTGATCTGCTGCGGCAAATCCTGGCTGTAGGAAAGTTTTGCGCCCTTAAATCCCCGCGCCAGCGCCCCTTTAAACTGGCCATTGGCCATTGCAGCTTCAAGTGCCGCCTTGTCGAGGCTGATCCATGCCCCCCGCCCCGGAGCCTTGGCCGATGGATCGGGCAGGACGTCACCGTCGGGCGATATCGCCAGCCTCAGCAGCTCGTCCTGTCCAGCATGATCGCCGGTCAGGATACAGCGCCGCTCTGGCGCGTCCTTGCCCTTAGTCGAGTTACGACGGCGGTTCTTGGACTTGCCAGACCCTCCGCCCCGATGCCCGGATTTTGCACCCGGCTTCGCCGCGGAATTGGCGTAGCCCTCTTGGGAGCCAGAAGCATTGTTCTGACCCTCGCTGGCTTTCCCGCCAGCTTCAACGATGTCGGACGCTACGCGCTCATTTGTCGGAGTCCGCATTCGCGGCCTCCTGTGTTGTCGCTTCGGTTGCAGCGTCTGCTGCCCCGTCTTCGTCTTCAAACCAGTGCGCACGCGCAGCCATGATGATCTCGTTGCCCTGCTCTTCGCTCAGGCCAAACTCACCCAGCACGCCGCCTTTGTCTTCCTGACGCTGAGGCGGACGCCGCGTTGGCGGGCCATCGGCGTTGTTGCGGCGGCGTGGCGCTTCGCGCTTCTTGGCGATAAGCTCGTCGGTTGCGAGGTCGGCCAGATCATCAAGCGTCTTGATGCCGCCTTTGCCCAGCACGACCAGCATCGCTTCGGAGAGGTGCGGCATATCAGCCAGTGCATCTTCAACACCCAGTTCACGGCGAACCGTACGGTGTGCTTCTTCTTGACGCTCCAGCGCTTCTTTCGCGCGGTTTTGCAGTTCTTCACCGAGCTCTTCGTCAAAACCTTCGATCGCGGCCAGCTCTTCCAACGGCACGTATGCGACCTCTTCCAGCTCCGCAAAACCTTCTGCAACCAGCAACTGGGAGAGGGTCTCATCAACGTCGAGCTCTTCCTCGAACATCTTGGAGCGTTCAGCGAATTCTTTCGAACGCTTCTCGCTTGCCTCTTCCTCAGTCATGATGTCGATCTGGTGACCGGTCAGCTGGCTGGCGAGGCGCACGTTTTGGCCGCGGCGACCGATTGCCAAGCTCAATTGATCATCAGGCACAACGACTTCGATACGGCCCTCTTCCTCGTCGAGAACAACGCGGGCCACGGTAGCCGGTTGAAGCGCGTTCACGACGAAGGTCGCAATGTCATCGCTCCATGGGATGATATCGATTTTCTCGCCCTGCAATTCCTGCACGACGGCTTGGACGCGGCTGCCCTTCATACCAACACAAGCACCGACCGGATCGATCGAGCTATCATGGCTGATGACACCGATCTTCGCGCGACTGCCCGGATCGCGTGCAGCGGCTTTGATCTCAATGATGCCGTCGTAAATCTCTGGCACTTCCTGGGCGAACAGCTTGCGCATGAAATCAGGCGCGCTACGGCTGAGGAAGATTTGCGGACCGCGATTGTTGCGCTCCACCTTGGTGATCAGCGCGCGCACACGCTCACCGGTACGGGCGGCCTCACGCGGGATTTGCTGATCTCGGCGGATCACGCCCTCGGCGCGGCCGAGGTTCACAATCACATGACCAAATTCGACCGATTTGATGACGCCGGTGATGACCTCATCAGCGCGGTCTTTGAACTCTTCGAACTGGCGCTCACGCTCTGCATCGCGAACCTTTTGAAAGATCACCTGCTTGGCCGATTGCGCATCGATACGGCCAAGATCAACCGGAGGCAGCGGATCGACGATAAAGTCGCCAATGCTCGCGCCCTCTTGCAGCTTTTGGCCCTGGGCCAGATCGACCTGCTTGAAGTAGTCCTCGACCTCTTCAACCACTTCAACCACGCGCCACAGCGTCAGATCGCCGGTTTGCGGATCCAGCTTTGCACGAATGTCGTTTTCTGCACCGTAACGGTTGCGAGCGCTCTTCTGGATCGCCTCTTCCATCGCCTCAATGACGATGCTTTTGTCGATCATCTTTTCAGATGCGACCGCGTTTGCGATTGCGAGCAATTCAGCCTTGTTGGCGGAAATGGCACTGGCCATCAGTCGTCTGCCTTCTCTTGTTCTAGAATTTCGTCTGCGCCACTCGTATCGAGCGGCTGTGTAGCGGCAATCAATTCATCTGTCAGGATGAGTTTTGCCGAATGAATTTGGTCGCGCGGAACGCGGCTTTCCCCGGCCTTCGCGTCTTCAATAATGACTGTATCACCATCAATCCCGCTTAGCGAGCCGCGAAGTGTGCGTTGCCCATCAAACCCTTTGACCATGGAAATCTTTGCCTCGTGCCCGGCCCAATTGGCAAAATCCTTTGCCCGGGTCAGCGGGCGGTCAATGCCCGGCGATGACACTTCGAGGTGGTAGGCGCCTTCGATCAGCAATTCGCCCGCCTCTTCGCGCGCATCCATCGCGTCGGACACCCGGCGGCTCAGTTCGGCGCATTGCTCAATGATCAGCTGACCGGTCGCCGGATCTTCAGCCATGATTTGCAGCGCTTCGCCGCCATCACCGGCCTCCGACGGCATCATCTTTACGCGCACCAGCTCAAACCCGAGCGCTTTGGCTTCAGGTTCAATCACTTCATAAAGGCGCGCCAGATCGGCCATCGTAACTCCGTGTAGACACCATACAAAAGACAAACCCGTTTGTGTCCGGCCCCCGGAGGCGCCAAACTCAGACTGTCTCGACGATGTCGTGATGAGGGCTAACTAAGCCCGTTCAATCCGCTTGGCAAGTGCATTGTGGCGGGAGATTTACTCTGCTGGGGAATGATACTGCAGTCCGCTAATGACCGCCGGAGACCCAAGCCCGCACGGCCTGACGCAATTCACGCTTTTCCAGCTCTTCAATCTGTTCGCCGTACCGACGCATCTCAAGTACCAGTTCATCACTCAAAGGAGCCTCAAACTCCAAGCCATTGCAGCCGTTATCGCATCGCACAGCAGAGGCGAAATGATCCAGCGTGTGCACTTGAAGCAATGCTCCATCACCAACGGCAAGAGGGGCCTTAAGGGCAATCTGTGCCCCTGTTCGGGACAGATCAATCAGGACACAACGCTGGGTTGCATAGAGCGAAACAAGCCGCACGGGGATCGCCAACCGCAAGCGCGCAGCCCCGCGCCGACCTGTTTTTACAAACGGATCGAAGTGGTAGGCTGAGCCTGATTTGGGTAACGCATGCCGCACAATGAGCATGCAAATAAAGCGAATTGATCGCCGCGCGATAAAGCGAGACCTAGGGGGTATTAGTTAAACAAGAGAAAGCTTAACACATACATTTAGAGCCAAGGACCTAAAAAGATTTACTCCGCTTGCTCTTCCATCAGGCTATGTTTCTTGATGCAATGGCGCAATTGGTCATAGGATAGGCCGAGCGCCTTGGCGGTTTGCCGCTGGTTCCAGCGATGCTTGCCCAGCGCATGCTCGACAATCGTGCGTTCATGCTGATCCACGGCGAGGCGCAAATCATCAATATTGTCGATTTCACTTGGCATTGATGGAGTAGCCTCTCCAGCGACATTCGTCGCGTTACGCCCTGCTCCGCCCGCAAAACCTTCATCGCGGCGATGCGGCGGCGCGGCGGGTTTCCACGGGCTGTCGAATGGGTCGAATTGCACGTGAGAGATCGGCGTTTCAACATCATCCCAGCGGTACACACCCCGCTCCACCACATTGCGCAATTCGCGCACATTGCCCGGCCAGGCGTAGTTTTCCATCTCGCGCATGACATGCTCAGAAAAACCGGGCCAGCCATGCCAATCAAGCTCCGCCGCCATGCGCCGCCCGAAATATTCCGCCAGCACGGCGATATCGCCATCGCGCACGCGCAAGGGTGGTAAAGTGATAACTTCAAAGCTCAGGCGGTCGAGCAAATCGGCGCGAAACTCTCCAGTCTTGGCCAAATGAGGCAAATCGTCATTGGTCGCCGCCACAATGCGCACATCAACCCGCACCGGGCGCGAGGCCCCAATGCGCGTAACCTCGCCATATTCGACCGCGCGCAGCAGGCGTTCTTGTGCGCCCATCGACAAGGTGCCCAGTTCGTCGAGAAATAACGTGCCCTTGTCGGCTTCTTCAAACCTTCCTGCACGCGCTTTGGTAGCACCTGTGAACGCGCCAGCCTCGTGCCCGAACAATTCTGCTTCGATCAGGGTTTCGGGCAAAGCGGCGCAGTTCATAGTGACCAGCGGCTCACCCCAGCGAGAGGACAAGCGGTGCAGACGTTCCGCGATCAGTTCTTTACCGGTTCCGCGTTCACCAATGACCAAAACAGGCCTGCTCATCGGGGCAGCACGACTAGCCCGCTCGACCGCATCGAGAAACGCCCCAGATTGCCCTATGAACTGATTTTCCCGTTCCACACACCAACCTATAGTGAAAATTCCCAATGGTTGGCAATAGTCGCCATCAACAAATTTTGAGGTACAGTCTATTTCTATATATATCAGCTGCTTATGAACTTTGGCACATCGCTTGCTATTACATGAACAACACCGTGACAAAGTCACTAACGACACAGACCAAAGGAAACCACGCCATGTACAACCGCAGCTTCTTCCAGAGCAAATTGGGTCAAGCAGCGCTTGCAAGCATCGCCGCGATGACCGCGCTGATCGCGCTGTCCACTCAGATGCAGGCTGATCCTTTGATGGCCGCTGCGCCATATGCCGGCACGCATTTGATCGAAATCGCATGAACCGCCCAAACAAGTCTTCTTTAGGGCCGGAGCGCTCAACCGACATTGGCAGTCCCCCCAATGCGGATACCCCGGCAGATGCCCTGGCACCTGCGAGCGACACTCCGGCCCACCCCGCTTCGCCAAAAATAGGCGAGATTCCGCCCGGCAAGCGGGTATCACGGCTTGATGCTGAAATTCAGCGCTTGCGCACAGGGCCCGAGACTGGGCAAACATACGGGACAGACAACAATACGAGCGCGTCAAACAAACGCGACAATTCGTTTTTAGATGGAGTAGCCTTTATGGGCATTTTCAGCCGCACCCGCGATATTATCGCTGCCAATTTTAATGATATGCTGGATCAGGCGGATGACCCGTCAAAGATGATCCGCATGATCATCCTCGAAATGGAGGAGACATTGGTCGAAGTGCGGGCAAGCGCAGCGCGCACAATTGCGGATCAAAAGGAAATGAACCGTCACGTTGTCAAGCTGGAGAGGCTTGAGGCGGATTGGAGCGAGAAGGCCCAACTGGCTTTGTCGAAAGATCGCGAAGACTTGGCCCGCGCGGCTCTGGTAGAGAAGAAAAAGGCAGCTGATATGGGCGGTCAATTGCGCGCAGAGATTGGCGTGTTGGATGATGCCTTGCGCGCTTATGAAGAAGACATTCAAAAGCTGCAACATCGCCTGCGGGAGGCGCGCAGCCGCCAGACGCAAATCGCCGCCCGCCTGGAAAGCGCGGAAAACCGCGTAAAACTGCGCACGCTGATGAGCAGCGAACGCACTGACGAGGCGCTGTCGAAATTCGATCAGATGGAACGCCGGGTTGATTACGCTGAAGGCCGCGCAGAGGCGCTGAGCATTGCTGATCAGAACGGCACACCATCACTATCCGATGAGATCGCCGCTCTCGAAGGGGCCGACGCGATCGATGATGAACTTGAACAAATGAAGAAAGCGCTTGGCAAAGATAGCGCCAAGAAAGGGAATTAAGACCGATGGATGATCTCGTACCAGTCATTGTGGTGGGCATGCTGTTCATCGGCCTACCGTGGATGATCCTTCATCACGTAACCAAGTGGAAGACCGCCGCAACCATCACCACCGATGATGAGGTGCTGCTCGAAGAACTCTATTCGCTCGCCAAACGCCTTGATGAGCGAATGGACACGGTCGAGCGCCTGGTTGCCAATGATGACCCATCCTTTGCCCCAAGCACCCGGCGCCTGATGCATGATCAGGAAGTCGACAATCAACAGCTGCGCGAACTCGATCGCATGATGGCTGAGAAGAAAGGAAATCCGCAATGAACTCCCCCGCACGACACTCTATCGCGATAAACACAACGCGAAACTGATGGGCGTCTGCTCAGGAATTGCGGATTACACCGGCACTGACGTGCTGTGGGTACGGCTTGGCCTCATGATCCTGACCTTTGCGGGCATGGCAGGTATCACGATCCCGGCGTATTTCATTGCAGGAATGCTGCTGAACAAGAAGCCACCGCATCTCTATGTCGATCAGGAAGAACAGAAGTATTGGCAGGGTGTGCGGCAAAGCCCGCAGCGAACCGCTCGCGAAATCCGCGCCAAATTCCGCGATGTTGATCGCAGGCTAGCGGCTGTCGAAACGCATTATGTCAGCAGCAACAAGAGCCTGACGGCTGAAATCGAGCGTCTACGCTGAGCGCAGCGAAGCAGAGGGAGGCTGAATAATGGATACTTTTTTGATCGTCGCTCTATTCGTTCTTATCTTCGGTGGCTCTTCGATCTGGGGCATTACCGACAGCGTGCTCAAACATCGACGCAAGATGGCAGAACTCAAATATGGCCGGAGTGACAAAGAAGCTCTGCTGACTAACGAAAAAGCAGAGCTGACCGAGACTGTCACACACTTACAGGATCGCATTGCTGTTCTTGAACGGATTGCGACGGATCCAGCACGCCGCACTGCGGAAGAAATTGAACGGCTGCGCTAAGCCAAAGGCAAGCGACGCAGCCAACAAGGGAGGATAATTTGCCCGGTGAACTGATACCGATAATTGCCATCATATTCGGCTGCACCATTCCGATGGTCGCGATTTGGGCGAAGCATAAAGAAAAGGTCGCAGCGATGCAGGTCAACACGACCGCTGCGGCGACCGCAGAAAAGGCCGCGCAATATTCAAGCCAAGTGCAAAAACTGGAAGACCGGGTCCAAGTGCTGGAGCGCATTGTGACCGACCGTGGATATGATGTGGCAACCCAAATCGAGGCGCTGCGCGATGTGCGTGACGTCGAACAATCCGATAGCGGCGTGCCGCTGAATGTGAGTAAGCAGGAGAAAGTGTGATGAGCTGGGGTGGGCCTGGATTTATTATCGCAATTATCGCCATCTCAACCGTCGGTTGGATCATCAACAATTGGATCCGTGCCAAGCATGGCTATCCATTGGAGGACGAATGGGGCGGCAAAACACCGGCAAAAGATAGCGCCGAAACCAAACGCCTGCGCGCTGAAAACAGCGAGCTCAATGAGAAGCTTGATATGATGCAGGACCGCATGATCGTGCTGGAAAAGATCGTGACTGACCGAGGCTACACCCTGTCTGACGAGATCGAAGCGCTGCGCGATGCGTCCAGCAAAACTGCCAGTGACAGCGGCGTGCCGCTCGACATCAAATCCCAGGAGAAAGCATGATGGAGAACCTCACCTACCTGATTCCCTATGTTCCTTGGATTGTTGCCGGGGCACTTGGGATTGGTGCTATGAGTACGTGGGGTTGGATTCACACCACAAAGCTCAAAATCAAACACGGATATCCTCTCGAAGGAATGTGGGGCCAATCCCTGAAGCCCGCCAATGGCGGAGAGACAGCGGAACGCGTGCGCTTGCTGACGCAGGAAAACGCTGAGCTGCGCGCAGAGTTGGGTTCGATGAAGGATCGGCTCGGCAATGTCGAACGGATCGTGACAGATGGCGGATACGCGCTGGGCAGCGAGATCGATGCACTGCGTGAACGATCGCTTGAAGATCGCACGGACAAAGGGACCGCGTAATGTTTGGCGCTGACACAGCTTTGGTATTTGACGCGCTCCAAATCGGAGCATTGGCTCTAGCAGTGGGTGCGGGCGGGTTTGCCCTGTTTACGAAGCTGCGCGCGAAGCCTGGTCAGTCCAATTCCGGATCGGATGCGCCCTCGCCTTCTAAGGCCGATCTGGAAGAGCGCGTCCGCGTTCTGGAGCGGATCGCAACCGACCGCTCAAAGGACCTAGAGCTTGAGATTGAAAAGCTGCGCAGCACGCCAAGCAAGCAGGAGAATGCGTAATGGGCGGCTGGGTCTTGATCGCCATCGTCGCAATCGTGGTTTGGGGCGTGTTGCAATTTAACAAGCAGCACAACCGCCATGTCGAAATCGACAGCGAAGACCGCGATGCCTTGCTGGAGGCTCAGCGTGAGCGCGACGAGCTGCGCGAGCGGGTGCAAGTGCTCGAACGCATTGTCACCGATGAAAACACGCCAGATGCCAAGAAAACCCAGCAGCTGGCACACGAAATTGAAAACCTGCGCCTGAGCGAGAGTAAGCCGCGCACTAAGACTACGGAGGATATGAGCGAATGATCGATGCAGTTTTCGACCCCTACCTCGTCATTGCCGGAGCCTGCCTTGTGGGTCTTTGCGTGGTCGCCTTTGCCTTGCTGAAAGGCTGGCAGGGCTGGCTGGAGCTGAAACGCACTGAGCTGGATCAACTTGAACAGTTGGGCACAGGTCCGCGCGAAGTGGAAGGCAATGCCTCAATCGGTGCCGCCCGAATTGAGATGGCTGATCTAAAAGAACGCATCAAGAAGCTGGAGGCGATTGCCAACGGAGTGGAACTCTAGGCTCGCTCACTTCGGAAAATCGTCTTCTCTAGAAACCGGAATAGACATGCGCGCAATCGGGCCTACATAGCGCCCATGCGAACTCTTTCTGACATTCTCGAAGAATATGAATTCCTCGAAGGCGACGAGCGTTACCGCCTGCTGATCGAGCTTGGCCGTGAGCTAGACGAGATGCCCGACGCCCTGAAAACGGACGCGACATTGGTACGCGGATGTTCGGCGGCGGTATGGGTCTATCCAACGGAACAGACAGATACACTGCGCTTCCTCGCCGATAGCAACGCGGCGATTACCAAAGGCATTGTCGCTCTGGTGATTGCCGCAGTGCAAGACAAGCCCGCAAGCGAAGTGGCTAGCATGGATGTCGCCAAGGCGCTTGCTCCGTTTGATTTGAAGAGCCAGCTCTCATCCAACCGGACGCAGGGCGTGCCCAATATGATCGCCCTGGTTCAGGAACACGCAACCAGGCTAGCGACGGCGTAGCGCAATGCGGCGGCTCTATCTTGCCGCAGGCCTGCTGTTTGTCGGGCTAGGAGCTATCGGAGCATTCCTACCGATCTTTCCAACCGTCCCGTTCCTGCTCCTTGCAGTGTTCTGCTTCGCCCGCAGCAATCCTGCTTGGGAACAGCGGATCCTCGATCATCCCACTTGGGGCCCACAAATCCGCGATTGGAGAGAACGGCGTGCCATCTCACGACGAGCAAAAGTGCTGGCTGTTGGCGCGATGGCGACGGGGGCAGTGGTGACGTGGTTCACAATTGGCGAGCCATGGGTTTGGGTATCGATCGCCGTATTGCTGATCTGCGGGAGCTGGATCGTCACCCGCAACGAATGAAATTGGTGGTGCCTAAGCCCCAGCGCTATCCCTTACGACTGCAACCCCAGAGGCCTTTTGCTCTTTCAGTTCCGCCTTCAACTTCGCCGGATCGCGGGCGAAGACAAAGCCAAAGCTGACCCCGCCCTCTTTACCGATTGTCGCATGGTGCAGCTTGTGCGCCTGTACCAGCCGCTTGGCATAACCTTTTTTCGGGACCCATTTAAAATAGCGCTGGTGGACCAGGCCATCATGCACCAGTGTGTAGATCACGCCGTACAGGGTGATACCAAAAGCGGCCCACCACAAAGCGTCTGAGACGTAATATCCAATCCAGAACATCAAAAAGACGATCGTACCGAACACGGCCGCGAACAGGTCGTTCTTTTCGAAGGTATTATCATGCGGCTCATGATGGTCGCGGTGCCATGCCCAGCCCCACCCATGCATGATGTATTTGTGCGCGTACCAGGCAAAGATTTCCATGCCGATCAGCGCGGCCATCACAACCAGGAAAACTTCGAGCCAGCTCATATGGTCGCTCCTGCTCCAATTCCTGCCCGTTTCGCAATCGGCAGCGCCCACCATGGCACATCCGGGCGGCGGTGATGCTCCAGATGATAGCCGAAATGAAAACAGCTGGCGAGGCTCGCCAGCGTGCCGAAATGATCGCTGCGTGCATTGTGGTCATCGGGGAATGCGCCCACCCCGTGGCGATGCGGCCGATACGTCCCAAAATAGAAAAGTTGTAGCGAGGACGCGAGCGCCGGCAGACCATAGAGCAGGAATATCTGCATGAACGGAATATCCAGTATAAACAGATAGGTCGCGACGACAGTGTGCACGAACACTAAAGATTGCCAGCTGAAATAACGGGTGAAAAAAGTCCAATACCAACGCAGAAAACTGGTCGGATGATGCTCGTCAAAATCCGGGTCGCCTTCGCGGCCTGCCAGTTTATGATGCTCAAAATGCGCATCACGCATCCGCCGCCACGCAAAGCCTGCATAGAGGGCCAGAAGCACCGCCCCGACAGCCGAATTTATCCGCTGATGCCCCGGCGCCAATGTGCCGTGCATCGCATCATGACTGATGATGAAAACACCGACTGATAGCCAACATTGCACCGCCGCCAATGCAAGCGCCAGCGGCCAGTTCGACCACGTCAGCTCAAACACGAACATGCCGTAAGCATGCAGCCCCAGCCAGCCACCGGCGATCACAGCCGCCAAGGCAAGGCCAATTGCCGCCTGATGCGAGCGGGCGGGCAGGGAAAATCTTGCAGCCATTACGCTATTAGGTACGCAGTTGGAGACATTGCGGCTGCGTATAAACAATTCGGACTGAAACGGAAATCAACAGACCGCTTATCTGATTATACGAGCCCTTGCCTGTCCGCTCGATGCCTCGACAGCCCAAACACGTTTATTCTCAATGGTCGAAACATATAGGGGTAAACCGGCAGCAAACATGGAAAACACATGGATTTCGGTAGGAACATCATCCAGTAGATGAGAAATCATCAGCGCTTCTGGACGGTTGCCGTCTTCGTTTTCGCCATTCTCAAGCGATATGCAACTGTTGGTGAACTTACGACTATTCACTACCTTTCCGTCCAGTACTTCAAATCGATAATGGCCGCCAAGCGGGACCGCATCGAGCGTTTCCTGCGGCACGAGGTAGTAGACATACAAACCACCGTCTGCCTTTCCAGTCGGGAATACAACAGTATTGAAAGGCTTGCGCGAACAACGCTGCATCTCTTCGTTCAATGGAGTTTTGCTCGCATTCGCGAGGGCGGCCTCAGACTCGGACAATGGCCTCTCGCCCGGTTCGTAAGTCTTGGCGTCGGTGACTTTCTGTTCACTGAAAAATGCCGACCAAACGGCTTCGAAGCCGTCATCGGTGCCCCTCATGAAGACAACTTCGAGCCCAGCTTCGATGTCATTCACGATCCAGCCGCGAATACCTTCGCCAGCCGGGTCTGCAATATCTTCAAACATCGCATCGGTAGTCTGCCATGCAGCCTGATCATAGGCATAAAGCTTTTGACCGCGCTCCAATGCGCCTTGCAATTCCGTCGCTTCTTCATCGGTTATCTGGACTGGGGCGCCCTCGCCTGCGTCCTCTTTTGAGAGTTCGCGTTTGCAGGCAGTGACATCGCCGAACATAAAATCGCAAAACCGATACGTGAAATCATACGGCCGACCTTCCCCATCTAACCCTTTACAACGTCGCTGAAATTTGGCGGCCGGTCAAACGCTCTGCGCATGACATCTAACAAACGCGTGTCTCGCGCCCTATTTCGCTTAGATGGGGCTATATCTACTTCTAGGCGTCATTGCGCCATTTGCCGGCTTTCTAGTCTATCGCCGCATTGCGAAGGTGCAGCGGCGCAAAAGGCTTCTCGCGACCCCGCTAACCCCTGAACAGCGCGAAATCGTCAGGCAGCTTGTCCCGATCACACGCCAACTGCCCCAGCCCTTGCGACTGAAGCTGGAGGGAAAGATCAATCTGTTCCTCGATCAGATCACATTTCATGGCCAGAACGACCTTGAAGTGAATGAGGCGATGAAACTTTCCATCGCCGCTCAGGCCTGCTTGCTCGTCGTTAACACCCCGGCCTGGTACGACACCCTCAGGACCGTGCTCATCTACCCTTCGACCTTCCGCACCCGCCGCAACACGCACGACGGCTACGTCGTCCAAGAGCGAGACCTCGCCATGCTCGGCGAAAGCTGGACCCGCGGACCGGTTGTCCTGTCATGGGATCATGCTCTCAAAGGCGGCCTTGATGCCCATGACGGACACAATGTCGTGATCCACGAATTCGCGCATCAATTGGACAGTTTAACCGGTCACACCAATGGTATCCCCATCCTGCGCAAAGGGCAGGCATATGAAGGCTGGGAGAAGGCCATGCTGGACGCATATAACGACCACGTGGAGCGGGTTCAAAACGGGTACCGAACTTTGATCGACCCATATGGCGCGACCAACCACGAAGAGTTCTTTGCCGAAGCGATCGTCACTTTCTTCGAAAAGCCGCAGGCGCTGCGGCGAGATATTCCAGCGCTTTACGCGCAACTGGCGGAACTGTTGGCACTTGACCCTGCGAAGTGGGGTTAATCACTCGCCTTCGCGGCGAGCGCCCCGCTCAATCGCCCTCTGGGAAAAAGAACTCGCGCATATGCTCGCCAATCCGCGCTGGGCGCAGGGTGGTCGAGTCGATGCAGCACCAGCTCGATTGCACCTCGGCCAGCACTTCCTCACCCCGCGAAATAACCGTGCGGTAGAATGCGCGCGCTCCATTATAGCGCTCCAGCACCGTGTTCGCGATCACATCATCTTCCAGGAACGCTGGGCGGCGATAGGTAATCTCATGCTTGAGAGCGACCCAGGCTTTGGAAGCAATTTCCTCTGCCGGGGCAAGGTTATTCCAATGCGCCAGAACGGCATCCTGCACCCAGTTCAAATAGCGCGCGTTGTTCACGTGCCCCATGAAATCGATGTCTTCGGGAAGGACTTTAATCGGAAAGGCAAAGGGCACTGCTGACATGATTGTAAGTTAAACACACAATGGTGTCTTTTCCATGACTATTTCCATGACTATCCGCCTGCCTGGCACAGTCCGGCTTGCAAGTGTTGCATCAAGGCCGCTAATCGGATCCGTATGGCTAGCAAACCACGCACATTGTATGAGAAGATCTGGGACGCGCATGTTGTTGAGACGCGCGAGGATGGGACGTCGCTGATCTATATTGATCGGCATTTGGTTCACGAGGTAACAAGCCCGCAAGCGTTTGAAGCTTTGCGGCTGGCAGGCCGCCCTGTGCGACGCCCTGAATTGACCCTGGCCGTGCCGGATCACAACCTGCCAACCACGGCGCGGCGTGATGCGAGCGGCGCAAAAATCCCGATCGCCGATCCGCAAAGCCGCGCTCAGTTGGAAGCGCTGGAAAAAAACGCCCCGGAATTTGGCATTCGCTACATTGGCGATGCGGATGACGCACAAGGCATCGTCCATGTCGTTGGCCCAGAGCAAGGCTTCTCCCTACCCGGCACCACGATCGTTTGCGGGGATCTCGCACACCGCCTCTCATGGCGGATTGGGCGCGCTCGCATTCGGCATCGGCACCAGCGAAGTTGAGCACGTGCTGGCAACGCAGACCTTGCTGCTCCAGAAATCGAAGACGATGGAGCTTCGCGTTGAAGGAGAACTTTCCGCAGGTATCACCGCCAAAGATCTGATTTTGCATATTATTGGGCAAATTGGCGCCGCGGGCGGGTCTGGCTATGTGATCGAATATCGCGGCCAAGTGTTCGAGCAAATGAGTGTCGAGCAGCGCCTGACCGTGTGCAATATGAGCATAGAGGCGGGCGCGCGGGCTGGCCTGATCGCGGCGGATGATGTGGTGTTCGACTATCTCAAGGGACGCCCAATGGCGCCCAAGGGAGCGGACTGGGACGAGGCGGTGCAATATTGGCGCTCGCTCGTTAGCGATCCCGGCGCCGAATTCGACAAGAGCGTGGTGATCGATGCCAGCGATGTTGAACCCACGGTTAGCTGGGGCACCAGCCCCGAAGACGTTATCGCCATCGGAGGGACAGTTCCCTCGCCCGAAAGCTTTGCCGATAAGGACAAGCAAGAGGCAGCGCAAAAGAGCCTCGACTATATGGGCCTGACGCCGGGCACCGCGATGAGCGACATTCCCGTTGAGAACATCTTCATCGGTAGCTGTACCAACAGCCGGATCGAGGATCTGCGCGCCGCCGCCGAAGTGCTGAATGGCCGGCGCAAGGCGGGCAATGTGAAATGGGCAATCGTGGTGCCGGGATCCGGCCTAGTGAAACGTCAAGCGGAAGAGGAGGGCCTAGACCACATCTTTACGGAAGCCGGGTTTGAGTGGCGCGAGCCGGGCTGCTCCGCCTGTCTGGGCATGAATCCTGACAAGGTTCCAGCGGGCGAGCGCTGCGCCTCAACCTCCAACCGCAATTTCGTTGGCCGCCAGGGCCAGGTGCGCGAACGCATTTGCTATCACCTGCAATGGCTGCAGCGGCGGCTGTGACCGGGCGACTGACCGATGTGCGCACATTAAAGTGATGCAGGGCAGCTGCCATTGCGGGAACGTGAGTCTGATCATCACGAGGCAGCCTGAATACATCAACCTATGCGATTGCTCGCTGTGCCTGAAGTCTGGCGGAGCTTGGGGATATTTCTCCGAGAGCGAGATCAAAGTTGCTGGTTCAACCTGCGCCTATCGCCGCAAGGACTACAAAGAACCTGCGGTTGAAATGCAATTCTGCGGCGAATGCGGTACTACAACCCACTGGGTGCTGACAGAGCATTGTGAAGGCGACAGAGTGGGCGTGAACATGCGGCTATTCGCACCTGACGAGATCACGGGAATTGAGGCGCGCACGCTCGATGGGTGGAATTGGTTTGGCAAAGCCGACGCTGCTCACCGGCGGGAGCCAGGCAAAGTGGGCAGCGATGTCTTTCTTTGATCGTCAAAGCGATTGATTGATCTGTTTTCGCGAGGCATTGGCTTCGCATTGAGAGGGTTAGCAAGCGATGGATGTGATGAAGGGAATTCGGGTTCCAGAGCGGTTCTACAAGGGCGTGCTGTGGCTGGTTTCGATTGTCTTTGCCGCCTTTCTGGTTGGCCTGGGCAATCTCATCATTGGCGACCTGCCGCAGGTCCAGGCTGAGCTGAACCGCGATCAATATGTTGAAACCGCGGAGGTAAAGCAGCTGCGCGGCCAGATAAATGCGCTTGATGAAGAACGCTCCGCTTTGGATGATCGGCGCGAACTGCTTGGCATTCAGCAGCGTCAAGCTGCGGAAGAAAAGCAATCCGCGACAGAGACGTTTGAGGCGTGGATCAAGACCCGCTCTGCGACAACCGATCCGACGCAAGATCCCGAAGTTATCGCGCGCACCCGCGCGCTGGAGCAATTGCAGCAAAACGAGCGCTCCATAAGCAGCTCGATCAACGCGCTCGACACCGAGGCGGCTGAGCTGAGCCAGCGTCGCAGCGCGATTTCAGAGCAGCTGTACGATGCCGAAGATGCAGGCGTGCCTGCCTATGAGCAGGCGTATTTCTGGCAAGAGCTGCAGGTGTTCGGGCTGAGACTGCTCATCACCCTGCCTATGCTGGGGATCGCCGCCTGGTTGATCGTGAAGCGCCGCAAGGGGGAATATTGGCCGATCTCACGCGGGTTTGTGCTCGCCTCGGTGTTTGTCTTCTTCGTCGAACTGGTGCCTTATTTGCCGAGCTATGGCGGGTATATTCGCTACGGCGTCGGCATCATCCTGACATTTGCAGCAGGCCATTTCTTAATCAAGAATATGCGGCAATATCTCGCTCAGCGACAAGAGGTTGAGCAAAAGGCCGAGGAAGAGCGGCGCAAGCTCGTCTCGCACGATGAAGCGTTTAAGAAAATGTCTTCTAGCGTGTGCCCTGGCTGTGACCGGCCCATCGCAAAAATGGAGGGAACCGAGAGCAATTTCTGCGTCCATTGCGGCATGACCTTGTTCGATCGCTGCATCAGCTGCGAGACCCGAAAAATGGCGTTCTTCCGCTTTTGCATGTCCTGCGGGACCACCGCCGAGACTGAGGTCGACAAACCAGCACCTGCAACCTAGCCGAAGCTGAGAACATATTGCGCGCAATCCCTTGCAAGCCTGCCCTCCCGCTCCCATGAGGATATCATGACGAAAAACACCAAAAGCAAAGCTGCCATCGCCGCCGGTGCAATCGGCTCTGCCGCTGTTGCAGCGGCGCTGCTCTATGCAAACAAGCGCAAGAGCAAAGACAAGAAGCCAGAGGCCCCCAAAGTGCCCTCCGGCGAAAATCCGGAAACAGACTAAGCGCCGCTATGCCAAGGGGGAAACGGCTTATGAAACTCTTTGCAGCGGCGCTTGCCACATTCGTGCTGGCATCTCCGCTACAGGCTCAGGAAGAGCCCGATCTGGAGATATGGCGGCTTGATTGCGGAACGATTGCATTTAGCGATTCAGCCGCATTTTCCGACGCCCACCTGTATGATGGGAAAGCGCGCACGCTGGTCGCAAGCTGCTATCTACTGCGCAATGGCACCCGATATTTGCTGTGGGACGCGGGCCTCCCGTCCGGCCTTATTGGTACTGGCCTTTCGCAAGGCGGCACCACCCTTTCGCTAGAGCGCTCGATTGCCGATCAGCTCAGTGATATTGGCGTGACAACAGAACAAGTGACCTATGCTGGGGTTAGCCATTTTCATTTCGACCACACAGGCCAGCTCAGCGATTTTTCCGGTTCGACCTTGCTTATCGGTGCAGGCGATTGGGACGTGGTGAAAGAAACCAAAGAGCCCAACCCGCTGGTTGATCCACGGCCCTTCGCCGCTTGGCTTGGTGAAGAAGGCGCAGAGGTCGTTGCGTTTCCTGGCGATCATGACGTTTTTGGCGACGGGTCAGTCGTCATGAAGGCGATGCCGGGCCACACCCCCGGCCACACCAGCCTGTTGGTGCGCTTGCCCGAAACCGGCAATCTTCTGCTGACCGGGGATCTTTATCATTTCGAAGAGCAGATCGAGAACCGCGGGGTGCCATCATTCAACACCAACCGTGCTGACACTCTGGCCTCTTTTGAACGCTTCAATGCCATCGCAAAGTCGCTCGATGCGACCGTACTGATACAGCATGACCCTCGCCATCTCGGCCGCTTGCCAACATTCCCAGGATCGGCAAAATAATGGATGCTATCCAGCATGTCGCGGGGCAAGCGATCCCATATGGCGCGAAAAATATCGACACGGATATTATCATTCCGGCGAAATGGCTCAAAACCATCACTCGCGAGGGTTTAGGCAAAGGGGCGTTCGAAACCGTTCGCGAGATCGAGGGCAATGTATTTGACGATCCCGCCTATGCCGGATCGCAAATTCTGATCGCTGGCGATAATTTTGGCTGCGGCTCCAGCCGCGAACATGCCGCCTGGGCACTGCTGGATCTGGGCATCCGCGCGGTTCTGGCCCCAAGCTATTCGGACATCTTCTCTGGCAACGCGGTGAAAAACGGCATTCTGCCGATCGTCCTGCCTCAAGCGGCAATTGACCGTTTGCTGGAGGTCGCACGGGCGGGCGAACCGATCGACATCGATCTGGAAACGCAATCCGTCACAACGCCGTTTCAAGATCGCTTCGCGTTCGATATCGATCCGTTCCGTAAGCATTGTCTGCTGAACGGGCTGGACGAGGTCGCGCTAACGCTAGAGCGCAAAGACGCCATTCAATCATATGAGAACCAGCGCGCATCCTCGCAAAGCTGGTTGACACAAGGAACGGAGACACACGCATGAGAGCGCTACGCACACACGAGATTGGCGGACCGGAAACGCTAAAACTCGATGAAATTGAGGTGCCAGCGCCGGGCAAAGGCGAAGTTCTGGTCGGCGTAAAGGCGTGCGCGATCAACTATCCCGATACGTTGATGATCCGCGACCTCTATCAGTTCAAGCCGCAGCGCCCCTATTCACCCGGCGGCGAGCTTGCTGGCGTGGTTGAGGCCGTTGGCGAAGGCGTGGAAGGCTACAGCATCGGCGACAAAGTGATGGCCGGAATTGGCAATGGCGGATTGTCGGAGAAGGTCATTGTGCCTGCCGCTCGCATGTTCCCCATCCCAGACGGCGTACCCTATGAGAAGGCCGCATCGCTGCTCATGACATATGGCACCACGATCCACGGGTTGAAGGATCGCGGCCACATCAAGGCGGGTGACACAGTCCTGATCCTGGGCGCGGCGGGCGGTGTTGGCTTGTCTGCGGTTGAACTTGCAAAAGCGTTTGGCGCGAAAGTCGTCGCAGCGGTCTCCAGCGAAGCCAAAGGCGAAGTCGCCAAGCAGGCCGGAGCGGACGAGGTTGTGATTTATCCGCGCGAGGAAATGGACAAAGCCGCCTCCAAAGAACTCGCTGGCGCATTCAAGGCCGCGTGCGGCCCAGAAGGTGCGAACATCGTCTATGACATTGTTGGCGGCCAATATTCCGAGCCAGCCCTGCGCTCAATCGCGTGGGAGGGCCGCTTTCTAGTGGTCGGCTTCCCGGCGGGCATCGCGAAAATGCCATTGAACCTGACGCTGCTGAAATCCTGCGATATCTGCGGTGTGTTCTGGGGCGCGTTTACAGCGCGCGAACCGGCCAAATTCGTCGAGCAGGTCAAGGAGCTGTTCGAGTTGATGAAAGCGGGCAAGATTGATCCGCTGGTCTCTGAAACCTTCCCATTGGAGCGCGCAGGCGAGGCAATCGCCAAGCTGGAAAGCCGCGAGGCAGTGGGCAAGCTCGTGGTGACGATGGACTAGGCCGTAAATTCATAATTCGCGCACGCTTATTGAAGACGCCGCGCGATCCGCGCTTGCCGCAGGCCGCCCAGCCTCCTATTTTGTCTGGGTACACTTCAATTCTTGGGCCGCTGGCCAAGGGGACTAACATGACTGATTTCAAAGATCGCGAACGCGCCGAAGAAGCCAAGTTCGCAATGGACGAAGAAACCGCCTTTAAAGTGGCGGCGCGTCGCAATCGCTTGCTGGGTGAATGGGCCGCTGGCCTCATGAGCCTCACCGAGGAAGAGACCGACGCCTATAAGAAAGCCGTCGTGCAGGCAGACTTTGAAGAAGCCGGCGATGAAGATGTGATCCGCAAGCTGCTGGGTGATCTCACCGCGGCGGAATGCAATGTCAGCGAAGATGACATTCGCACAAAGCTGGAAGAAAAAGCCGTCGAGGCAAAACGTCAATTGATGAGCGAGAGCTAAGCGGCATGCCTATGGCAGCGACCGACATCGAGGCGCTCATCACTGCGGCGCTACCCGGCGCTGTGGTGGAGATGCGCGATCTGGCCGGAGATAATGATCACTGGGCTGCGACTATCACTGCGCCGCAATTTGCCGGCAAGAACCGGGTTCAGCAGCACAAGATGGTTTATGCGGCGCTGGGTAAGCGCATGGGCGGCGAACTGCACGCCTTGCAAGTCACCACCGTGGTTCCCACCTAATCCCCATACGATTTTCCATGGTTCATTTTTCAAAGGTTTAGGCCATTATGTCTGACACAAACGCCCGCATCGCCAATATCGTTAGCGAAAACGATGTCGTTTTGTTCATGAAGGGCACGCCGCTGTTCCCGCAATGCGGATTTTCCAGCCGGGCCATCGCGATCCTTGATCATTGCGGCGTCGCCTATGAAAGCGTCGACGTGCTGCAAGACATGGAAGTGCGCCAAGGCATCAAGACCTATTCCGATTGGCCGACCATCCCTCAGCTTTATGTGAAGGGCGAATTTCTGGGCGGCAGCGACATTATGATGGAAATGTTCGAAGCGGGCGAACTGCAACAGCTGATGGAAGAAAAAGCGGTCGCGAAGGCCGAAGCCTCTTAAGTTTGCGCACTCGCATCTGCGATGCGCGAAAGCCAGAATATAAACGTCTCAGATACGAAAAACCCGCCTCGTGAACCAAACGAGGCGGGTTTTCTAATTTCGGGGAGGTGAAACCAAGAGACCAAAAAAGACCTCACCTCTTTATCGAAGACCACTAGGGGCACACAATACGATGCATCCACCGTGCCAAAAACGCGAAGAGTAGCCTTTTCAGCCAGTTAAATGGTTTCTACGGATTAACTATAAGGTTAAATGTAAAAGATACCGACAAGCAAAGCTGCAAATACGCTTGGCAAGTTGCCCCGCCCCCGGCATCACTGCAGGCAATGGCAGATCACACACAGCAGTCACCTGAAGGCATCCCCGCCGCGACCATCGTTATCTTTCGCAAGAGCAGCAATGGCGGCGCTCCTGAAATCCTGATGACGGTCCGATCACGCAATATGGCGTTTGCCGGCGGCATGGCGGTGTTCCCTGGCGGACGCGTCGATGATGCGGACTTTGCACTAGCCCGCACGCTCACCTCTCCACTCGATGTAAGTGAGCTTGCACATCAGATCGCGGCAGTTCGCGAGACCATCGAAGAAACTGGCCTAGCGCTTGGAATTGCGGGCGATGTTGACGCGGCAAAGGCCGCCGATGCGCGGGCAATGCTGCTGGAGATGGGAGAGCTTGCACCCGTGCTTGAGGCCTTCGACTGGTCGCTCGACCTTGATCAGATCACGCCGTTTGCTCGCTGGTATCCCAAGAATGAGAACATCAGCCGAGTCTATGACACGCGCTTTTACCTTGCCAATTTGGGCACGGGCGAGGTGGAGATCGCCGCAGATCAATCAGAAAACACGCGATTGTTCTGGGTCAGTGCGCAGGGCGCGCTCGACATGGCTGAACGCGGCGAGATCAAGCTGATCTTCCCGACCCGCCGGAATCTGGAGCGCCTGGCTCTGTTCGCAAGCTATGAAGAAGCACGCACTCAGGCCGAGGCTATTCCAGTCAAAACCATCGTTCCCATGGTCGACGACAGCAATGATCAGCCAATGCTGCGGATCATGGAAGACGCCGGTTATCCGATCACGGCGGAATTGCTGGAGACCGTTCAGCGCGGGTAGAAAAATTTAGTTGGCAGGCCAGTGCCAGCCCGCACCTTCCACTTATCTACGCGCAAGCTGACGATTGTTCTGCTTAAAATTGGCAACGCGATATCCACGCTCAGTCATTTCCTTGCGGTAATCATGGCGCGCGTCGCGAATTTCCTGGCGATATTCCTCATAGGCATCGCGGCGATCCTCTTCGTCGGTCGCCCGGCGAAGGTCACTCGCCAACTCGCGCTTGGCTTCACTGATGTCAGTCCGATAATCGAGCCACCATTTGTTGCTGTCATTGTTGGGCGAGAGCGGCACGCGGTAGCCGTCGACCACAATCCCCTTTTGGTGAGCGGCGACCGGAGCTGCGATCATAGTCCCGGCAAGGGCAATTGAGGCAAGAATCATACGGGTCATCGGATGTCTCCTATCAGTGATCAATGCGCACAAATTGTCGCTCAGCACATGAACAGCAGGTGTCGAAAGGCGCGCTGTCATGGCGGCGAGAGCGATGAGCCGTATCAGCTGTGCGGTATGAGCGACGAGTTGCAATGACCGCCATATGTAGCGGTTTTCGCGTAGTAGCCTACGGCATGATCTGTAAAATGGCGCGCCCGGCAGGACTCGAACCTGCTGCCTCAAGATTAGAAGTCTCGCGCTCTATCCAGATGAGCTACGGGCGCGCACGCTCTTTGCAAACACTTTAGCAATCGCAATTCGAAAGCGCATTCGCCCAATAGCGCGCTTTGCGACGGTGTAAAATCGCGTTAGGCACTTCGGCTATGAATAACCCGGATAACAATGCGGCCGGCGGGCCGATTGCGACCAGCACAGCACCGCGAACTTTCCGCTATTACGACCTGGTGATGGCCGCCTTTGTGGCGATCCTGCTGCTCTCCAACATCATCGGCGCGGCAAAACTGACCTTCGTCGAAGTGCCATTCTGGCCCGATGGCATGTGGCCCGCGCCCGATGGGATGTTTATCTACGGCGCCGGGATCCTGTTCTTCCCGCTGGGCTATGTGATCGGCGATATTCTGACCGAGATATATGGCTTTGCAAAAGCGCGCCGGGTGATCTGGACCGGCTTTGCGGCGATGATCTTCCTCGCCTTTATGAGCTATGTTGTGGTTGGCCTGCCCGCCTTTGCCGGATGGGAATGCGCGGCCAGCGCCTCGCTGCAATTTACAGGCGACAGCGACTCAATCCCCGGCGAGATATGCCAGCAAACCTACGAGTCCGTCTTCGGCAGCACGTGGCGGATCGTGATCGCCTCGATCATCGCATTCTGGGCCGGTGAATTCGTTAATTCCTACGTTATGGCCAAGATGAAGGTGTGGACGAAGGGCAAGGCGCTGTGGGCCCGCACGATTGGCTCGACTGTTGTTGGTCAAGGGGTCGACAGCCTGATCTTCTACCCCATCGCCTTTTACGGCATTTGGAGCACTGAAGCGGTGATCACCGTGATGATCACCAATTGGCTACTGAAGGTTCTGTGGGAGGCTTTACTGACCCCGGTGACCTATTTGGTGGTTGGCAAGCTGAAAAGCGCGGAAGGCGTCGATCTGTTCGATACGGAAACCAACTTCTCCCCCTTTGCGAGCGAGAAGCAGCAGGCCTAGTGGCCCCTAAGCCTTAGCTATTCTTGATTTCCGACGGGTAGGTGCAGTGCGCCATCCTCGACAATCTCGACGGTGAAATCGACGCCGAGGCGGTCAGAGAGCAGTTTGAGATCCTTCTCCGTCGGGATGCCAAACAGGTCGCGGTGGCTGTGCTCCAACCGCAGGACGAGGCCATTCTCGCCCAGCATCAACCGGCTGACCTGCAGCGAACGCCGAGAGCGACCGCCGATCCGCCGGGCTAGGCGAATGGCGAGGCCCCAGCATACCGCCTCTTCTAGAGCGTTTTTGGAAGCCAGCGCATGCAGTTCATCTGGCAGATCGCAATGATTGCCATTGGCCATGCTCGCTGCGGCCAGCATCGCCCGCCCCTGCCCATCAATCGCCAGCCAGCGCTTGTGCATCGCCCAATCGACTGCCAGCGGATGGCGAAGGTTCGGCTCAATCTGCATGCTCGCGAGCGCTAACATCGTCGCGGACAGACGCAGCCGCTCTGACCCGTGCTCGCCCAGCGGCGCGGCATCGGCCGTCCAGCCCGCAATCTGCGTTGCCAAGGTTGGCGGTGCGCCGCGCTGCGCCGCAAACACCGCAACACCGGCCAGCAGCGGATCTTGCTCTTTCCCATGCATCGGCAGGGCGTCGAACAGTAAGCCTTCGCGTAGGCCCCATGACGAGAAGACGACCCGCTCCGGCTCCAACTGCTCCAGCATCGCCTGCAGCAGAACCGCCGCATCGGGCAGTTTCTCCGAGCGCATGGTGGAAATCCGGTCAATCGACTTGAGGGTTTCGGGCGCCTGATCGGCAAGCCCTTTGGCCAGCTCAATCGCCTCTTTCTTTGTGAGCTCAAACGCGTGAGGATCGCTCAGCGGATGGCCCCGCTCCTGCATCGCGTAAACGGCCATCGCCCGCCAGGTGCCACCCACCAAATAGAGCGGCGCTTCAATCGCCTCGCCCCACCCGGCTTTCTTGAGTCTCTTTTGCAGCGCCTTGCGCATGTCGGATTGCTTGTCAGCGTGATATTCGGGCAGCCTCAGGGTGCCGAGCGGCAGTGAGGTCGCCTCTCCTGTCTCACCGCCTGCTATGCTCACCAGCTCCAGGCTGCCGCCGCCAAGATCGGCAACCACCCCGCGGGCGCGAGGAAACGCACCAATTACACCGTTCGCGCTGAGCCGCGCTTCTTCCTCGCCAGAGATAACTTGCAAATCCAGCCCCAGCGCTCGGACGTCCGCCACGAACTCTGGGCCATTTTCGGCATCACGCACAGCGGCGGTGGCAACCGTCTCGATATCCGCAATTCCCAAGCCATCGAGCAACAGCACAAAGCGCCTGAGGCCTCGCATGGCGAGTTCCACAGCTTCATCCGCCAGCCTGCCTGTTTCGGAGATTTCGCGGCCCAGCCGCGCCGTTACCTTTTCATTGAACAGGACAGTCGGCGCCCGCATTGTCCCGCCATAGACCACCAAACGAACCGTATTCGAACCCACATCGATGATCGCGCGTTCGGCTTTGTTCCCAGAGAACGCCCCCTCGCGATCCGCTCGCTTGGCTCTCAATGTCATCCAGTTCCGCCCCTTCGCAGCGACAATTTCGGCACAGCGCCCGCCTCCAGTGCGCCCCCACGCCCGGACAGCGACGGGTTCGTCATAAAATAACGGTGACAATTAAAAGGCTTAGCATCTGTTGCGACACGTTCATAGGAGCCATCGGATTGCAACCACCAGCTTTGCTCTGTGTCGAGCATATTGGCGAGCAGCACCTGTTGCAGCACCTGATCATGCACGGTGCGATTGGTGATTGGGATCAGCGTTTCGACCCGGCGATCGAGATTGCGCTCCATCAGATCCGCTGATGCAATGTAGACCCTTGCCTCTTCGCCGGGCATCGGCGCGCCATTGGCAAAGGCGTAAATCCGGCTGTGCTCCAGAAAGCGCCCGATGATCGATTTCACGCGAATATTCTCGCTCAGCCCCGCGATGCCGGGCCTCAGGCAGCAGATACCGCGTACGATCAGCTCGACCATAACTCCGGCTCCGCTCGCTTCATACAGGCGGTCAATGATCCCCTGATCGGTGATCTGATTGCACTTGATCCAGATTGCGGCGGGCCTGCCCGCCTTTGCATTGGCAATTTCAGTGTCGATGCGGCTGCCAATCTCATCGCGCAGGTTGATCGGCGCGATCTTCAGCGCCTGCAGCTCGTCCGGCTCTACATAGCCAGTGATGAAATTGAACATCTTCGTCGCATCACGAACCAGCTGAGGATCGGCGGTGAAAAACGACAGGTCGGTGTAAATCTTGGCGGTGATCGGGTGATAATTGCCCGTGCCAAAGTGGCAATAGGTGCGCAGCCCCTCTTCCTCGCGGCGCACGACCATCGCCACTTTCGCGTGGGTTTTCCAGTCGACAAAGCCGTAGATCACCTGAACCCCGGCGCGCTCCAGCTTGCTCGCCCACATCAGGTTTTGCTCTTCGTCAAACCTCGCCTTCAGCTCAACCACTGCAGTTACCGATTTACCAGCTTCCGCCGCCGCGATCAGACCGTTGATGACGGCCGATTGCGAGCCTGCGCGGTAGAGCGTTTGCTTGATCGCCACGACATCGGGATCAGCCGCCGCCTGCCGGATAAAGTCGACCACCACTTCAAAGCTCTCGTAAGGGTGGTGAATGACGATGTCTTTTTCGCGAATGGCCGAAAATGCATCGCCATCATGCTCGCGAATACGCTCTGGATAGCGCGGGCTGTAGCTGTCGAACTTGAGGTCTGGCCGGTCTTCCTCGACAATTTCAGCCAGCCCATCAATGCCGATAATGCCATCGGTCTTGATCACTGCAGCTTCATGAATCCCAAGCTGCTCGAGCAATATTTGCTCAGCTCTCGGATCAAAGTCTTCTTCAATTTCCAGCTGGATCACGCGGCCACGGCGGCGGCGCTGGATCGCGCTGCGGAAATAGCGCACGAGGTCTTCGGCTTCTTCCTCAACTTCAATATCACTGTCGCGCAGGACCCGAAACTGGCCATCGCCTTTGATCGTAAAGCCGGGGAATAGCATGCTGGCATAGCGCTGGATCAGGTTGGAGATCGAGACATAGATCGCCCCTTCCCCAGGCACCCGGATAAAGCGTGGTAGACCACTTGGAATCAGGATCATCTCGATGATCTGCTCCGCATCAGCATCGCGGTTCAGTGTGAACAGCACGCCGGTTCCCTCATTGGCGATGAAGGGAAAGGGATGCGCCGGATCAAGCGCTTGCGGTGTGATCACCGGCAGGATTTCATCGCGAAAATAGGTCTGAAGCCAGTCCTTTGCGTCATCGCTTAGCCGTTGATCCTCATCCACCGAAATCCCCGCATCGCTCAGCAAATGATGCAGCTCTCGCCAGCTTCTTTGTTGGTTATCGGAGATCACTTCCAATCGCTCGCGAATGGCGGAAAGCTGCTGTGACGGGGTGCGGCCATCGATCGCTGGCCGGGCGATGCCGCGCTGCACTTGACCGACCAGACCCGCCACGCGGATCATCATAAACTCATCGAGATTGGTACCGGAGATCGAGAGAAAACGCAGCCGCTCCAGCAGCGGATATTTCGCATTGTCAGCCTCGGCCAGCACACGCTCGTTGAAGCTCAGCCAGGACAGCTCGCGGTTGAAGTACGCCTCGCCAGAGTGCGGCGACACCGCGTCATCCGGGCCGAGATCGGCGGGCGTGTCGTCAGTGCTGGAGATTGGCTGGCTGCCCATCATCGCCCCATTCTTGAGAGTTTGAATGTTGCTGATTTACCGGACATATCCGCGATGTAAATCAAGCGCACAAACTTGTCATACCAACGATCGGCAATCCGCGATTTGCGTGATCCCGCGCTTGCCATTGGCATCACGGCCCAGCTGCACGATCACGTCAATGACGCTCGCCGCATAGGCGATTGTGTCCGTACGTGAGAGGCCAATGCCGGTCTGCATCACCATCAGCGACAATTGCTCAAGCGCGCCGGTCAGACTGTTGGCGTGAATCGTCGAGAAACTGCCCGGGTGGCCCGTGTTGATCGCCCGTAGGAACGAGACGCTTTCCGCGCCGCGTAATTCGCCCAGCACAATGCGGTCTGGCCGCAGGCGCAGCGCCGCTTGCAACAGCTCATTGGCCGTGACCTTGGCCTCGCCCAGCTCGCCCTTCACCGCGACCAGGCCAACCGAGTTTTCGCCGGGGAATTTAAGCTCAGGAGTGTCTTCCACCATCACCACTCGCTCTGCGCGCGGGATCTCGCCGAGCATGGCGTTTAGGAAAGTGGTTTTACCCGTGCTGGTGCCGCCCGAAATCAAAATCGTGCGGCGATTGCGGATCGCTTCGCGCAGGTAGGCAATCGGCTCGTTCTGAGCGTCCGGCATTGGCGTTTCCGGTGCGCTCGTGAGCGGCCCGGCGTCATAGGCATCCAGCGGCAGGTCGAGCCGGCGGTGGCGACGAATGGCCATCACCCAATGCTTTCGCGAGGCAGGCGGACCGCAGAACTGAATCCGCGCGCCGTCTGGCAAGGTCGCCCCAAGCAGCGGATGCTCGCGGTTGATCCCCTGGTGGCTCACGCGCGCCACTTGTTCGGCCAAGCGCTGAACCAGGCGGTCATCAATGTCGGGCGCGTCGATCCGCTTGAAACCGGGGTCAGAGGCGTCTTCAACCCAGACTTCGCCGGGCTGATTGACCATGATCTCAGTCACGGTGTCCCGATCCAGCCAGCGGCGAAATGGCGCAAGATAGGCGTCGAGATAGACACTGCGCTCGCCAATAATGGCCGCGCTGGATGCAGGCATAGCCTGCTCGCCGCTCGCCGCTGCGGTTGACCCAGTGTCGTTGGCCAAAGGATGGATCTCTGCGCTCATTCGGGCCCGCTCGGCTCAGTTTACCGTGCTGAAATCGAGATCGCGCGCGGTGAAGACCCGGATCGGCTCACCCATTTTCACACGGATTGTCGGGCTGATCGCGCCGTCTTGCTGAGCCGCAATGCTGGCCGCGCCCTGCCCTGCTCCGCCGAGCACAACCGATGCGCCGCCGCTGCCGATGGCTGACAGACCGCCAACCACAGAGAGCAACATGGCAGAGCCGAACCGGCGGAAGAAGTGGTTGTTCACATCGCCTTGCAGGCCGGTGGTGCCGTCAAAGGCGACCGCAGGAGAGGCGATGTTAACCGAGACGCCATCGGGACGGATCAAACGGGTCCAAATTACGTAAGCACGCTTTTGCCCCTGCTGGACGCCGGACTGATATTGCCCGACGAGGCGCGAGCTGCGCGGCACCAGCACTTTCGTGCCGTCAAAGCTGCGCACATCCTGGCTGACGACGGCCCGAACGAAGCCCGGCACATCGGTATCGATAGCGGTCTCGAGGATCGCCGGGATCAAGGTACCTTGGGTCACCGTGGTGGTTGGATTAGCCATCGGCTGCGCCTGAGCAGGAGCGCCGCCTACGCCGCCGATACGGCTGGCAAATTCGCTGGCAGAGCCTACTGCGCCGCCCGGTGCAGAGGTAGCGCCAGCTGTTGCCGCTATAGGTGCCGGTGCGACGGTTTCACCAAGACGCGCAGCGCCTGCCGCAGCGCTGGCATCAAATACCATGGTCGGCGTCGCGTAAGGATTGGTCGCTGGGCCAGCCACGCGGTTGGGATTGTTCGAGAATACAGGTGATGGCGCAGGGTCGCTGCGCGGCGCTCTGGCCGGCGCAACCTGCGCAACGTTCACCGGAGCGGCAGCTCCCGGCGCTCTGGTCGGCGGCGGCGCGCTAGCCACGGTCGCTGGAGCGGTTTCCGCCGTGCCGGTGCGCGCTGCGTCCATGCTCCACAGCGTAACTGCGCCGAGGCCAAGGACGATGACCGCACCCAAAGCGAGGCCCAATCCGTCAGATTTGGACGCGCGCTCTGTGACAGCGGGAAAGCCATTGCGGCTGGCAAGATCGATGATCTCTGCCGACTCGCCATCGCGCGGATCAACATTGGCGTCAGAATTCGCATCCGCGCCGTTTGGCCCCTTCTTAGGCGGCATTCGCATGGCAAGGCGCATCACTTCACCTCCGTGTTGGTGCTAAGTCGGGCAAGCGCAGCATTATCGTTGAGCGCCCCAAGATCGACCGAACGGATCGGCCCGGTGTTAGTCAAAACTGCGCTGTCTTCGCCAGAGCGCAAAATGATCTGTGTCGGCACGCCTTCCACGATCACAGTGTCCCCGCGAACGGTAAAATTGACCGGGCCTTCATCGCCTTTGTGGTTGGTCACGAGGATTGCCGGAATGGTCGTGCCATCAGGCCAGGTCAGGAACGTGGTGTCGCCATCATCATAGGCGCGGGTCGGGACCAGTTCCTTGTCGCCTTCGCTGGCCCATTCAAAATTGAGGCGTGAAGGATCGCTAACCGCAAAGGGGTCATTCGCCGCTGCTAGTTCCGCTGCGCTGGCGCGTTCGCGCTCTTCCCGCTCCAACCGTGCAAGCCGTTCCGCTTCTTCAGCGGCCTCGGCCTCCGGATAGCTAAACTGCAGGACATAGAGCGGTTTATTGCGCGGGCTTGCAACCAAATCGAACAGATATGTACGCTTGGTCGTCACCACAGTCATATTGGTGCTGGCATTGGCCGAAAGCGGCTTCACGAACAGCAGGCTCGCGCGTTTATTGGGCGTGACCTGCCAGGCTTGGCTGTCACCAATCGCAACGTTCTCGATCGTCTCGTCATCGCGAAACTTGATTGTGGCTTGGACTTTGGGCTTGCCAGAAATGCGCACCACCTGGGTCTCATCATAGACCATGGTGACAAGGCGCGAGTCCTGCGCGGCGACAGGCGCAGCGGCGATAGGCATCAGGCCCAATGCAAGGGCTGCAAGCGGAAGCCGGAATTTCGGCGCGCGGATCATTTTGTCGTCTCCGGTTTACGCGAATGTGCGGGACGGAAGCGATTGCCTATCCCGTGGGTGCGTGACGTGGATGGATTGAGCGGAGCGTTCTGCACGCCTCCGCCTGAACTGGTCGCGAACACGCGGGTCTCGCGCACTGTAGCACCACTGGCCGTTCCCGTGTCATTGGCGGCGGTGATAGTTGTGATCGTCGGCATATCAATCCGGCGTTGGCCAGTCGCGCCAACTGGCGCAGTTTGCGCGTTCCGATTGTCGGCGACCGTCACTTGCGGCTGAGGCGGCGTGCTTGTCATGTCGCGGCCCTTCTCAACCTCAACATTCTGGGCAAAGCCGAACACCTGCCATCCGGCGACCATGGTGGAGGTGACTTTGATCGTCATGATCATCAGCGCCACATGGACCGCGCCCACTAGGAAGAAAGCCATGGCGGCCTGCTGATCAATCTCGCCCGGTACAGCCACCAAAGCGGCGAGGATTGGCACGGCAAGCTCCAGCATGATTGATCCGCCGAGCACCGCGAACAACGGAGTCAGCGCGAGCATCACTACGCCTTTGAGCCAGCCAACAAACAGGCCGCGTGTGCCATTGAAAAGCGCCATAACTACGAAGATCGGCCCGAGTGCCACGAGCAGTGCGAGGCCAATCCGCGCCGTCACAAGCAAGCCGACCGTACCCAGCAGCAGCAGCATAGCGCCAAGCCACATCATGCCGGGCGGCGAGAACGCGCTGATATCAACTTCGCCCGTGCTCGCGTCTTGCACGGCCAGGAACACGATATCGAGCTTGGTCGCGAAGGTCTGCGTTGCGGAACCATCGCTGTCTGTGAGAATACCCGCCAGCCAGTCCGGTCCGCCAATAAAGATGTTCCAGACAAAGCCCTGATAGGCGGCAAAACTGGTCGAAAATGCCAACACCAGTCCTATCGTGAGCATCTTGGGCAACAGCGCACGCACGGAAATGTTAGAGCGCCCAATCAGCAGGCTGATCCCGAAGAACGCAACATAGAGCGTCAGCAAGATTGTCAGCACCGTCGCCAGCGACCCGCCCGAGGCAAACAAGCGCCCAAAGGCGTCGCCCGTCACTTCACTGGCGATGCAATCCACCGCCGTTAAAGCGGCGGCAACGCCAGTGCCCATATTCTCGGCAACAGTGTCGCAATTGGCCGTCATTCGGCCGCCAATCGCACGGCTTGTGCGTCATCGGAATCGAAGCTCGGTCCGTCAGGCCAGGCATGATTGGTCAGCGCCGGATACCAATCCTCTGGCTTGTCACCGACTGCCTCCCGCAGCAGATCGAGCCTGCGCACGGAGCTCTCGCGGCCAGAAAGAACGGTCAGCACCTCTGGCGCACCGGACAGATCGAGCCGGACAACCACACTCGCATCAGGTTGGCGAACGAGGAAACAGCGCGAATGGGCTGGCAATGTGCGGATCAACGCCAACTCATGCTCGGTCAGGCCAAAGCCCTCGCAATAATCCTCAGCGCGCGCTCTGCTGTTTGGCATAAACACCATGGTCGCAGTCTGCTCGACCAAAGCGGTCGAAATGCGGCTTTCCAGCGCGTCGGCGGCGGATTGTGTGGCAAATCCGACCAGAGCATTGCGCTTACGCAAAGTCTTGAGCCAATCGCGGATACGCGCGGCGAACACTTCATCATCGAGCGCCTTCCAGCCCTCGTCGATCAGGATCATGGTTGGCTGCCCATCGAGCCGTTCGTCGACGCGGTGGAACAAATACATCATGGTTGGCGTGCGTAGGCGCGGGTTTTCGAGCAGCGCCGTCATATCAAAACCAAGCACGCGCTGATCGAGATCGAGCCTATCCTGCTCATTGTCGAACAGCCAAGCGTGCTCGCCACCCTCTGCGTCTTCTGACGCGTCGTTCGAACCAATCCAAGCCGACAGTCGGTCGGCCAGATCACCGGGCTCAGGGCGTTTTGCCCCGGCCAGCAGCTCCTTAAAGTGGCGCAAACGGCGCAGGCCCGCATCATTGGCATAGGCCGCATCGACAGCCGCACTGATCGTTGCGAATTCCTCTGGCCCGTCTGCATCGAGCAGCACCGCAAGCCAATCGCGCAAGAATGCCTTGTTAGTCGGCGTGTCCGGCAAAGACAGCGGATTAAACCCGGTTGGCTCGCCGGCGCAGATGCGGTCATAGCGCCCGCCAATACCGCGCACGAACAGTTCCGCGCCGCGATCCTTATCGAACAGGATGGTCCGGGGGCTAAACTTTTGCGCTTGTGCCGCCAGGAAGTTCATCACCACCGTCTTGCCCGAACCAGATGGCCCGATGACCGAGAAATTGCCAAGGTCGCCGTGGTGGAAATTGAAGAAGAACGGGGTCGCACTGGTCGTCTCCAGCAAAGTGACCGCATCGCCCCAATGATTGCCGCTAGACTGGCCTAAGGCAAAGCCGTGGAAGCTGCCAAAGCTCGCCATATTGGCCGAGGAAATGAGCGCGCGGCGCACGATATATTCCTCATTACCGGGGAATTGCGCCCAGAATGCAGGCTCCAGATTGGTGTCTTCGCGCACCGCAATCGCACCGGTATCCGCCAGCGCTGCGGCGCAAGCCGCCGTTGCATCGTCCAGCCGGTCAAGACTGCGCTCTCGCACCAGCACGGTAAGGTGGTGATCGCCAAATCCGACTGCGCCATTGCCCAACGCATCGCGCGCCGCCAGCATATCGTTGCGCTCTGCCGCCGCTTCTTCATCGACGGAACGCAGGCGCCGCAGCGCCAGATCAATCCGCTCCCGCGCGGTCGTGCGTTCGTTGGGCGCATAACTCTCGGTCACGATCATCTCATATGGCAGGCGCAGCAAGCCATCGAGCAGACCGGGAGAGGTCGCCTCGGGATAGTCTTTAAGGCCCAAGATCGCGGAGAAATCCGGTTGGCCAGAGCCACGTTGCTCCATAGCATCAAGGCCAAAGCTGGCGCGGCGATAGGGCAGCATATGGCCGATATCAGTGTCTTCAGCCGGGCGGCGCACGGGACGCATCTCGCCATTGTAGAGCGCGGAGAGCAGCTCCAGCATTTCTGAATTGGTGCCATCACTGCCGGGCACGGAGTAATCGGCAAGCACGCTCGCACCGTAGGCAGAAAGCGATGCGACCAGGCCCGTGGCGGCTGATTTCAGGCTGCGCACGTCCTTGATATCAGCTTCGAGTTCGCTTTGCCCGGTGCGGCTCCACATCCGTGAAAAACGCTCTGCAAGGCCGGCCTTGCCGCGCGCGGGGCGGCGGATCAGCGTGATAAACTGGTCATTGATGAACAGCGAACCGCCGGCCAGCCGCTCTTTCCAGCGCTGGTCAATATGGCGCGACAGCGGATCGGCAAATTGTGCCTCCAGATCAACCTCAACCTGACGGCGGATGACATGGTGGTAGAGCGCAAAGCGCGCATCCAAGGTCGAGCGCAGCATCACCTCGCGCGTCGCTGCATGGGCATTGAGCGCGTCGGAATCCTCGGTTTCAAACAGCAAGCCGGGCACCTGGATCGCGGTCATCACCGATCCATCGCGCAGCAAAACCGTGCTTTCATCGATCAGCCGCGCATATGGCAGACGATCGCCAGCCAGCGCCTCTTTAGCGCTCCAGCTTGCCGGTCCAATCCATTTCACCATAGTAGGCCCTCCTTGTCAGGCCTTACGCAGCGTAGCTGTTACAGCCCCACCGCTTGTAATTCTTGACCCGCGGACACTTGGAAACCTTCGTAATCCAAAGGTCGAAAATGCGCGGTTCGCGAAGCGAAGAAAAATAGCCGATCACGTGCACGACCACCGGCACGATCATGATCCACCAGTTTTTGAGGATCAAAAATGCAATCGTCGTCACCATCAGATTGATGATGAAAAAGTTCATCGTGACGCCAGCAAACATTTGCGGACGGGTAAGAGCGCGGTGAACCGGATGGCGGACGAGATTGGTCATATACCTGCCTCAGGCCGCCGCGCTTTGAATGCCAGCAACGATGGTCGATGCGCCGAACAGAATGAAAACGCCGATGATTACGGTCGCGCCAAAGCGCCAATTCATGCGGCCAGTCAGCATCATAAAGCCAACCGCTGCGACAGCCATCACTGCAATCGCGGTCGCGACATTGCCCAGCAGCGTACCTTGCAACCAGCCCAGCGCCGCGACAATCGGGCCGGAACCTTGCGGGTCAGCAACCTGCTGAGCATGCGCAGCAACGGGTGCCAGCATCAGAGCGATAAAGGTCGCAATCCGAGCCATCATCATGGCTGGCATGCGAAGAAGTGACGACATTGATGTTCTCATTCGTGTTCTGCTTTGTCCTTAGGTGCCGCGTGTACGACGTCATGGTTAAAAAGGTTGCGTATCGGTGCGCGAGTGCGAAGCCAATCGGCCCATGATGGCCGCGACATAGAGTTTCGTCTCACGAATGTTTGGAACGCCGCCAGCGCGTTCTATCCGTCCAGGTCCAGCGTTGTATGCGGCCAATGCTTTTTCGAGATCTCCGTCAAAACGATCGAGTTGCTCGCGCAGATAGCGCGCCCCGCCCTCAAGGTTTTGAAACGGATCATCCGGGTCCACGCCCAGATATCTAGCGGTGCCCGGCATCAATTGCGCGAGGCCCCGCGCGCCCGCATGCGACACTGCATTGGGACGCCAGCGACTCTCTTGCCAAACCAGTGCCTCCAGCAGCGATGGGCTGAGATCGAACCGCACAGACAGGCTTTGAACGGTGTCGGCATACATTGCTGGCACGCCTAAGGCATGGCGCGAAGGATCGGCAATAATGCCGTCCGGTACGATCATAGCGTCGAGATCAGCAACCTCGCCAGAGGTAGAGAATTCAGGATTTTGGGTGATCGCCACCGCCCGTGCGCCGGTGACCCAGCGGGCACCGTCAGCATCGATTTGCAGCACGTCCGCCTGCGCGGGTGCAGTTGTTAGGGCAAGCGCAGCAGCGACACCGGCCATGCCCAAACGAGCGAGAATCATCCAAAACCCTCCAATCACGCCCCCTTGCTCATAGTACATGACAAGCAAGTGACATTTACGCAGACCATACCCTTATCAAGGCAAAATATTGCGTAGCAATTAAAGTTAACGCCTATGATTAAGCGATAGATTGGACCGGTTGCAAACACGAAAGCAATCGGGAGGCCTATCGAACCCGCCCAATTGCGTCGTTTTGTGCGATGAAGTGTTGGAAATACTGGCTAGGTGACAAGGCCAACCGAACGGTTCACTCGTTCAATGTCACGCGATTGGCGAAACGTTCAGTCGAAGCTGGCGCAAATTCGTCATTTTTGAGCATTCGCAGTGCCTTGCGAGCGAGTCGGCGCGAATCGGTTGCCGTGCCATTCGCCGTATCGATCTCAATACGATCATTGCTGGCGGCCGCAGCTCTAAACAAAGAGCGCGCGCGCTCTTCATCACCCTGTCTGGCATAGGCGATGCCCAGATTGATCAGTTGTGCGGCATCATGAGAGCGGATCGCTTCCAGTTCGGCAATAGCATCAGCATTACGGCCAGCGACCAAATGTGCGGCTTGCAAATCAGGCTCTGCCTGCCTTGCAATGGCCTCAGATGTGACAGGACTTGCTGTCAAAGACGCAGCAATCAATGCTGAAGTGATGAACACGGCTCTCTCCTTCTCGAATGATGAGAAGATGCGCCGCCACACCCCAAATCGCAATAAAAATGTCATATTGTCATTTTTCTGTAACGCGATCCGTTTTCCATCTGTTTTGAAACGATAAATTTTACGGCTTTTATTGCCTTGAGGTGACGTAAAATCTGTCAAAAAGGACACAAACATCTTTGTTTTGTCATAGTTCGGTCAAAGAAACCGAAGCGTCATATTCGAAGCAATTCCGTCATGATCGCTGCCTAGCGGAGTCCCCGAACGCAACCTCTGCGCTCAATCGATTCTTCGGTTTTTAAGGGGACCGCTCGCTGTGAAAAATATGTCTCGTACTCTCGTTCTTGGTTGCAGCCTCGCTGCTTTGGCTGCCTGCGGCGGCGATGAAATCGTCTCACCCGGCACCTCTGGGGACATCATCATCAATAACCCCGCGCCAACCCCAGCGCCCACCACCACACCGCCGACAGGCGGCGGAACCGTCACACCGGCGGCTGGCTGCCCAACGATCAACTCAACTGGCGGCCTTACCGATGCTGGCACGATCACTGGTCCGACCGGCGAATACCGCGTATGCGAACTACCCGCGCTGATCGATGCCAACGACACACTGCCATTCGTGGACGGCCTGCTCTACGCTCTGCCCGGCCGCGTTGATGTCGGCACAGACCAAGGCTTTGCTAGCACCGGCACGAACGTAACGCTGACGGTTGCTGACGGCGTTATCGTGTTCGGTTCGACCGGCCGTTCGTTCCTGGTCGTCAACCGCGGCAATGCGTTGAACTCCGTCGGCACGGCTGAGCGTCCAATCGTCTGGACCAGCCGCGACAATGTCCTCGGCCTCAGCGATGACAATTCTACCGGCCAATGGGGCGGCATTGTTCTACTAGGCCGTGCGCCAGTCTCAGACTGCGCAACCGGTGTGTTCAACACCGATGCCAACCCGAACGCCAACCCGACCTGCGAGCAATCGCTCGAGGGTACCACGGTTGCTACCAATTTTGGCGGCGGCGACAGTGCGGACAGTTCTGGCGAGATGAACTACAACCAAATCCGCTTCTCCGGCTTCAGCCTTGCGCCAGGTGATGAACTGCAATCGCTGACCACTGGCGGCATCGGCAGCGGAACCACGCTCGCAAACTTCATGTCGTTCAACAGCTCTGACGATGGCATGGAGTTCTTCGGCGGCGCAGTGAACATGAGCAACGTCGTTGCCGTCGGCGCAGATGACGACTCAATCGACGTCGACACAGGCGCTCAGGCCAACCTACAATTCGTGGTGGTGGCTCAGCGCACCTCCGGCGGTGACAGCCTGATTGAACTCGACTCGCCCGATGCAGACTTCTCCGTCAACGCCCGCCCACGCACTGTGCTTCAGGTGGCAAACTTCACCTTCCTCGAACGCTCCGGCTCAAACTCGCAAGCGATCCGCGCACGCGGCGGCGCAGCGCTCAATCTCGCCAATGGCGTGATAGACACCAATGACGAGACTTGCTTGCGCATCGACGAGACCTTCACTCGAGATGTCCCGCCTAGTTTCAACTCGGTAGTCGGCGATTGTGATGCGGCGCGGCCTGTTCGCGGCGATTCTGGCGTGAGCGATGCAGAGGTTCAGGCATTGGTCGATGGCGGCACGAACAACAACGTCGCCTTCACCATCTCACTGACAGGGATCGTCAACGGCACCAATGAAACCGGCGTGGCCGCGTTCGATCCAACCGCCCTCTCCAGCTTCTTCACAGCGGAAACATTCGTCGGCGCGGTTCCAGATGCTGCGGATACCCGCTTCGGCAACTGGACCTGCAATTCCGGCACGCTTGATTTCGGTAGCACCACCGGGGCTTGCACCTCGCTGCCTGTCTACTGATCGGACGCCTTAAATGCGAAAGGGAGGTGCTGTGATCTGGTCAAGATCTCCGGCGCCTCCCTTCTCACAATCTACGAGCCATGCATCTGGCTCATCACAGTTTCAGACCTGATTTCATGAGGGGGTCTAATATCATGCCAATTGGCAAGCGCCTCGTAGGCACGCTGCTCTTCACAACCGCGCTGACGTTCCCAGCATTCGCCGCTGCGCAAGAGGTTGAGCAGTCTCCGGCAACTGAAGCGGATGACGTGACAGTCGAGAGCGAAGAAGAACAAGAGCCGCAAGAACAGCAGCCGGACGTGTCTGTGCCGGGCGGCGGCATTATCGTCACCGGGCGCCGCAACCGCGACCCGCAGCGCGCCTCGACCCAAGTGCTAAGCGTGCTGTCCGAAGAAGACATCGCGCGCACCGGTGAGAGCGATATTGCCGGCGCGCTGGGCCGGGTAACTGGCCTGTCCTTGGTCGGTGATGGCCGCGTATTCGTGCGCGGTCTGGGAGATCGCTATTCTCTCGCGCTGCTCAATGGCCTGCCCCTGCCGAGCCCGGAACCGCTCAGCCGTGTTGTCCCGCTTGATATTTTTCCGACCAGCGTGGTTGCGTCCTCTCTGGTGCAGAAAACCTACTCTGCGAACTTCCCTGGCGAGTTTGGCGGCGGTGTGATCAACCTGACCACGCGCGCCGTGCCGGCAGAGGATTTCCTCAGCTTCAGCTTCAGCACCGGCGGAGACACCGAGACCACCTTCCAAGATGGACTCACCTATTTTGGCTCTGATCTCGACCCGTTCGGTTTCGACAATGGCAACCGCGATATACCATCCAATCTGGCCGCTTTCTTTGCCAGCGGAGACCGGATCGAAGACACCTCGATCGAGGTTCAAGAAGGGGTTGCGGGGCAGATCCTGCCGACCAATCTCGTCACATTGCAGCGCAACGACACGCTGCCAGCGAACTTTTCCGCATCGATAACGGGCGGCACCTCGATTGAGCTGGGCGGCGACAATTACCTCGGCATAATCGCCACCGCATCGATCAAGAACAATTGGCGCAACCGCAACGTGCGCAGCCAGTTTGCCACGCCTGACCTGGCCACGGTCACGGAAGACTTCACGACCTTCATCACCGACAACAATGTTCTGGTAAACGGCCTGCTCAGTTTTGGCCTCGACCTCGGCCCCCACACCTTGCGCTGGACGAACCTGTACATCCGCGACACGCTGAAAACCGCGCGGCTTGAGCAAGGCACAAATTTCCTTTTCGGCGAGACCGGATTTGATTTTGCCAACCAGCAAACGGCCTGGTTTGAGCGGCAGCTGATCGACACACAATTTGTCGGCGAGTTCGATTTTGACCGTTTCGACTTTGATGTGCGCGCTGGCTATGCTCGCACTGATCGCGAGGCACCGTTCAACGCCAATGTTCGCTACACCCGGACCAATTTTGCCGAGGATCCGCTCGGTGAATTCTTCGTGGCCTATCTTAACCGCTTGTCGGATACGGGCCTAACGACCATCGCCTTCGATGATCTTCAGGAAGAGCTGCTGTTCGGTAGTGTCGACGTCTCTTACGAAGTCACCGACACGCTCGAGTTGACCGCAGGATACGCCTATAGCGACACTGACCGCCGTTCCTCCAGCCGAGAGTTCAGCCCGCTGATCGAAGGCGATGTGCTAGACGACAGCCTGGTGCCAATCCTCGGTCTGCGCCGTCCGGGCGACCTCATCAATGGAGCGACATTGGCTGGCTTCAACGTTCGCCTGGACGAGACAAGCCCGTTTCCCGTCTTTGACGCAGAGCTCGAAACACAGGCCGGATACGGCATTATCCGCTTCCTGCCGACTGACAGGCTGACGATGGAATTTGGCGTCCGCTATGAGGATGCGACGCAGACGGTTGCGCTCGATCAAACCATCTTCACCACGCCTATCGTCGGCGCAACGCCAACCAATCTGGCTGAAGATTACTTCCTGCCGGGCACCACGATCACGTGGGAGCCGGTCGAGGATTTGCAGCTGCGCCTTGCCGCCTCCAAAACCATTGCCCGGCCGCAATTCCGCGAGCTGGTGGAGCAGACCTATTTCGATCCGGAATCGAACCGCGAATTTCGCGGCAACCCCTTCCTGACCGACAGCGAGCTGTTCAATCTGGAGGCGCGCGCCGAATATTACATCAGCGGCTCTGACCGGATCAGCATCGCGGGCTTCTACAAGGAAATCGACAACCCGATTGAGGCCTTCATTTTCTCAACCGCTGGCGACCTGGTGACCAGCTTTGCGAATGCGCCAAAGGCGGAGCTTTACGGTGCGGAGATCGATCTGGTCTACGGGATCGACCTTTACAATTGGGGCGGCAGCTTCTTTGAAACCAAGCAATTGCTGTTTCTTGCGAACTACACCTACACCCAGTCGCAAATCTCGGTTGATCCGGCTGATGTGACCTTCGTGCCACCGGGCGGCGAGACCAACGCGTCGCTCTTGTTCGATGATGGTGACCCGCTGGTCGGGCAATCCGACCACATCGCCAACTTCTCTATCGGGATCGAGGACACGGAGAAGGTCCAGCAGTTCACCGTGCTGTTCAACTACGCAAGCGAACGTGTCACCACGCGCGGATTCCAGCGCCCTGACATCGTCGAGGACCCCGGATTGACCGTCGATATAGTCGCGCGCTCTGAGGTTGGGATGTTCGGCCAGCCGTTCGAGCTGGAGCTGGAGGTGCGCAACATCTTTGGCCGCGATAATCTGGAGTTTCAGGAAAACTCGAACAACCGGATCGACATCAACAGCTATGATGTCGGTACCTCGTTCTCAATCGGGATCAAAACCGAATTCTAAGCGCGCTGAGCGGTCCACCTCTCCCCGGATTGCTAGTCACTAGAGAGGCCGCTTTGGGAAGCCAGAGCGGCCCTTTTTGTAGGCTTTTTGTAGCGCTAGCTGATCAGGGCAGATCGAAAACATAACCGCGCGAGCGCACCGTGCGCAGCGGGTTGCCCCCGCCCGCCTGCTTGATCGCACGTCGCAACCGGCCAATCCAGACATCGACCGTGCGCTCATCAATGGGCGGCTCGCGCTTGCCCAGCCCGTTGATCAAGTCATCTCGGCTAAGCACGCGGTTGGGGTTCTCTGCGAGAAAGCGCAGCAGGCGAAATTCATTGGGGCGCAGGGAAATGACCTCTCCATCCCACCGCGCTTGCAAGGCCGCCATATCAATCGACAAATCGCCAGTTTCAAACAAGCGTGCCGCGTGCCGATCGTTCTGACGCGATTGCAACGCCAGCACCCGGTCGAGCACCTTTGTGCGGTCAATCGGCCCGATCATGTAATCATGCGCCCCGGCCTTTAAGGCGCGGCGGCGGTCATCATGGTCATCTTGTTCGAGCACCATAGTCACATGCGCCTCACGCGTGCGCGGATCGGCGCGCAATCGGCGGCACATTTCCAGACCCGCCAGATCGTCCATCACCCAATCGATAAAGGCCCACATAGGCCCTTCGACCAGGCGCCGCGGGCCATCGGCATAGAGCCGATCAAAGGTGAATTGGCGGTCGCCATGGACAAAGTCGTCCTGGTTTTCAGCCAGATCGTTCGTCAGAAAGATGTTGATGACGTCCACGACCACCCCGCTTCACATTGAAGCATGGGATGGCGGCGACTTGTGACGCATTCATGACGTGTTTTTGACCGCTACAGCGATCTTGTCATATTCGGAGAATTAGGGGGCATCTCGGCCCGTAAATCTGCAAGGTTTCACGACAAAGTCAGCCCGCCATCTACGACTAAGGTCTGGCCCGTCATGTAGCTCGACAATGGCGAGGCAAGGAACAGGGCGGCGCCGGCCATATCCTCTGGTGTGCCAGTTCGCCGCATGGGAATGCCGCTCACCATCGCTTCCAATCGCTCGGGATGGTCGGTCATCACCGAAGTCATCTTGGTAGGGACCAGTCCCGGCGCGATCCCATTCACGCGAATGCCGTCTCGCGCCCAAGCCACGCCCAAGGTTTTCACAAGGCTCGCAGCTCCGGCCTTAGACGCCGCATAGGCCGGGTTTCCGATCACTGCATTGAACGCAGCGACAGAGGAGATAACGATCATCGTTCCGCCCTTATCAGCCAAAGCGGCATGGAAGACGCGCGCAACATCCATCACCGAATTGAGGTTCACATCAACCACTTCGTCCCAGCCTTTCTGGGCAAATTCCTGGCGCTCATATCGCACAAGCCCTTGGCATTGGATCAGCACGTCGGGTTCGAGAACCTCATCTGGCAAAGCGTTCACTGCATCGCGGTCCGTCACATCAAGCTGATGGTAGCTAAGCTCAGTGAACTCACTGTCTTCCGCCTCCAGATAATCGCCCGCGTCGGGCCGCGTGCCGGTAACATGCACTTCGGCCCCGCGCTTACGAAACGATTGTGCAATGCCATTGCCGATCCCGCCTGATCCGCCGATCACGAGAACAAGTTTGCCAGTAAAATCGAGTGGGTCTGACATCGGGCCTAGTCCCTTAAATGGAGCGGCTGATCACTTCTTTCATGATCTCGCTGGTGCCGCCGTAAATCCGCTGAACACGCGCATCGCGCCACAGCCGCGCTATCGCATATTCATTCATATAACCCGCCCCGCCGTGCAATTGCAGCGCGGTGTCGACGCATTCCCATTGCATTTCAGTGTGCCAGAGTTTGGCCGCGCTGGCCTCGTCCGTGGTCAGTTCTCCGGCCAGATGACGCTTAATCGCCCAGTCCAAATGTGCCCAGCCTACCTGCAGCTTCGCCTGAAGGTCCGCGAGCGTGAACTTAGTGTTCTGGAACTCGAACACGGTCTTGCCAAAGGCCTTGCGGTCTTTTGTGAAAGTCACCGCTTCATCAAAGGCGCGCTGCGCGCCGCCCATGGCCGAGACCGCAATACTGAGGCGTTCCTGTGGCAGCTCCTCCATCAGATGGATGAAGCCGCGCCCTTCACCGCCCAGAATATTGGTCTTGGGCACGCGTACATCGGTAAAGAACAGCTCTGATGTATCGGCAGAATGCTGGCCAATCTTGTCGAGATTGCGCCCGCGCTCAAACCCCGGCGTGTCCGCATCGACCAAGATCAGCGAAGTACCCTTGGCGCCCATGCTCGGATTGGTCTTAGCAACAACGATTACAACATCGGCGTTCTGGCCGTTGGTAATATAGGTTTTTGAGCCGTTGATGACGAGGTGATTGCCGTCTTCCACCGCCGTTGTGCGGATGCCTTGCAGATCGCTGCCCGCGCCCGGCTCCGTCATTGCAATCGCGGTAATTATATCGCCAGAGATCATGCTAGGCATATATTTCGCGCGCTGTTCATCGCTGCCCAGTCGTTCAAAATAATTGACTGTGATATCGTTCTGCAAAGTGAAACCGGCGGATGTTCCCAGATAGGCAAGCTCTTCTGCAATCACGCAGTTAAAGCCGAAATCGAGCCCCAAACCGCCATTATCTTCTGAGACCGTAGGACACAGCATCCCCGCGTCTCCCAAGGCCTTCCACGCCTCGCGCGGGACCACGCCCTCTTCCTCATGCTGGTCAAGGAACGGCTCCATATGCTCGCTCAGGACTTTGCGAACAGTGCCGCGAAACGCCTCGTGATCATCATTGTAGGCGGTGCGGTGGGCGACATTGAGCATTGGTGTTCCTCTTCCCGATTATCATTCAAGTTGCTGATTGCAATTCATGCCGTACGCACGGGTTTTGTAAAGACCACAAAGCCATAATTACCTTGCGAAATTCGCATGAGTGCCAGTGCACGCTTGCAAAATGAATGAGGTGCACGCACATGCGCTGACACATGAAGTCGCCTTCCCACACCGAATATCGCTCTGGCTCTGATCCGCGCATCCTGCGCGATGCGCTTGGCACGTTTGCAACCGGCGTCACTGTGGTCACTTCGCTGGGCGACAATGGGGAGCCGGTGGGCCTCACCGCCAACAGCTTCACTTCGGTCAGCCTTGATCCCCCTCTGTTGCTGGTGTGCCCAGCGCGCAGCGCCTCGACCACCAGCGCGTTGGAGGCGAGCGATCACTTTGCGATCAATGTCCTACGCGCGGATCAACAGCACATATCCACCCTGTTTGCCACCAAAGGGACGGACCGCTTTTCCGAGATCGCGTTTGACACCTGCGAGCATGGGGTGCCGATCATTCACGATGCGCTGGCGAACTTCGAATGCCGCAAGCACGCCGTCCATGATGGCGGCGATCACCTGATCCTGATCGGTGAAATCACACGAGTGCGATTCACCCCGGATCATGATCCGCTGCTGTATTATGGGGGTAAATATCGCAATTTGCAGACCGACTGATCGGCCCGTCTGACTACGTGCCTAAACGGCGCGAAGCCACCGGTTAGCCGACAAACGCGCGCTCAATCACAAACTGGTTTGGCTGAGAATTGCTGCCTTCGGTAAAGCCGCGCTCTTCCAGATCAGCGGCGTGATCCTTGATCATCGCCATGCTGCCGCACAGCATCACCCGGTCTTCCTCAGGCACAAAATGCTTGGGACCGTTGCTCTTTTCAAACAGTTTGCCGCTGTCGATCAGCGTCCCGATCCGCCCGGTGGTGTGAAAATCCTCACGCGTGACAGTAGGGATGTAATGGAACCGTTTGCGGTCTTCGTCTTCCAGCAGGGGATCGCCTTCAAGCTGGCTTTCCAGCAACTCGCGATAAGCCAACTCATTCACCTGGCGCACAGAGTGAATGATGAAAATCTCGTCATACAGATTGTAGATCTCTGGATCACGGGCGAGGCTCATAAACGGCGCAAGGCCTGTGCCCGTCGAGAGCATGAACAGCCGCTTGCCCGGCAACAGAGCATCCGTCACCAGCGTGCCGGTTGGCTTCTTGCCAAGATAAATCGGATCGCCAACCTTGATATGCTGGAGCCGCGAGGTGAGCGGGCCATCTTGCACTTTGATTGAGAGAAACTCGATCTCTTCCTCATAGCTCGGACTGGCCATGGAATAGGCGCGCAGCAGTGGCTTGCCATTGTCGCCCGGCAGACCAATCATGATGAATTCGCCCGAACGAAAACGGAAAGCCGCAGGCCGCGTGATCCGCAATGTGAACAGGCTATCCGTCCAGTGATGGACATAGGTGACGGTCTCAACGGAAAGCGCGCCGCTTTCGGTGAACTGATCGCGATCTAAAATGAGCTCGGTCAATTAGGGCCTCGATAAATCAAGTAGAATGGCCAGCCGCCAGGTATGGCGCAGCCTTGGCGCACGATACGCCGGGTATGTCTTGGCGGCGCATTTGGCGGTTTGATCGGCGCTCTTCAAGTGAGTTTAGCGTTCACTCCTGAAAGTCAGTCTTGGGACGGCAGTGTAACCAAACAGCTCAGGACGCAGGCTGCGGTAGGGCTAAAGCAACCTTTGATGCGAGCGCAGAGACTTGCCCAGCGGGCGCAGGATCATCCGGCGGGATCGGCCCTTCCTCTGGCCAGAGCGCAAGCATAGCGGTGAGCTGCGTGCGCACATCCTCGGCGCGCGGCGTATCGAGATCTGCAGCCATTTGCCAGGCCACACGAGTAAAACCCCATGCGTCCTGGTATTCAGCTGGATCGGTGACTTTCCCATCAGAGACCGCGACGCTGTATTCAGCCACGGCTGTATCCATCAGAAAGCGAATGACCTCTACCTCATCGCCGCCAGCCTTGCCGCGCACTTCGCGAAGGTTTGCCTCAGCCGCCGCCAATTGCGGTTCAATTTCCGCCGCTGGTCTGCCCTCTTCAAGCGCGGCTGACACCGCCTCAAACGGTGCCGGATCGAACCCAAGTTCCTCTAAGCCCGCGCGCTCAGAGGCATGAGTTTCGGAAACCGGGTGGAGCAAATGCGGAGCCGCAGCCTCAGCATCGCCTGCCCGGTATAGAGCGAGGCCCGCTGCGACATGGCCGGACATGAAAGCAAGGCGATTGGGCAGTTCAAGCGCGCCAACATCCGCTCCCGCTTCGCCGCCTTCACCTTCGCCTCCAGCTGCTTCACCGCCTTCACCAGCCTCGCCGCCAGTGCCAGCTTCTCCGGTTTGTGCTGCTTCATCGCCTTCACCGCCCTCGCCGCCTTCCCCAGCGCATCCTGCCAGCCCGCTGCCCATCAGCGCGGTTGCCACGCCCAACCCGGTCCACAATTTCAGCTTGGAATTCATTGTCTCGCCTTTCGCGCAATTCTATGCTTGAGACACTAGCCGCGCGCCGCACTTGTGCAACTCACTATCGGGCCCAATTCTCAATGATCTTGTCGATATCCGCGATTACAGACCAGCAAATTCTGGATACCATCACCACGCAACTGGGCGAGCTAACCTGGCAAGATGGGCGCAGCACGGCTGGTAAGCGAGCCAGCGCGGTCAAGGTCAATCAACAAGCGGTGATGAGCAATGAGGCTGGCCAGGCACTGCGCCAAACGCTGTTGCCGCATATCGTCGAAAATCCCATCCTGCTAGCGGGCGCACGGCCCCGACGATTCTCGCATCTGATTGTCAGCAAGACGGAAAACGGCGGCCATTATGGCGCGCATATCGACAATGCACTGATGGGGAAAGGCGAAGGCCGGATGCGCAGCGACCTGTCCTTCACTCTGTTTCTGACCCCGCGCGACCAATATGAAGGCGGCGAACTGGCGATTCACAATGCCGGCGCGACGCAAGAGATTGCAGGCGAAGCGGGCCAGCTGGTGTTGTACCCGTCGACCAGCATTCATGAAGTGCATCCGGTCACCTCGGGCACTCGGCATGTCTGTGTCGGTTGGATCGAGAGTCTGATCGCGGACGGTCCGCAGCGCGAGCTATTATTTGATCTCGATAATCTGCGCGCCAGCCTGCGTGCAGCGGACGGCACCGATCCTGCCCTGGCACTAACGCTCGATAAGAGCATCGCCAACCTGCTAAGGATGTGGGCGCAGCCTTAGCGGGGTACCCCTAAACCTGAGGCGCGTTGTCACGCCGCAAATCAGTTCCAACCGGCTTGGTCGTAAATCCGCACCGCTTGCGCTTGACCTTTGCCGATCTCCGCCGCGTTCAGCGTGTCTGGCTTAAACTCGCCCAGGCCCTCCACTGCAGATGACGCAGCAACACTCAAGACCGCCGGATATTCATTGTTGCCGTTGGCGAAATATTGCTGCGCGCTTTCCTCGGTCAGATATTCGAGGAAGCGGATCGCATTCTCGCGGTTGGGAGCGTGTTGGAGCACGCCTGCGCCGCTAATGTTGATATGCGTGCCGGTGGTTTCCTGATTGGGGAAGATCACTCCGATGGCTTCCAGCACGTCTGGGTTTTCTGCGTCCTCCGCCGCATAGCGCGCAAGATAGTAGGAATTGACGATCGAGATGCGGCATTCGCCCGAGGCGACCGCTTCGATATTGGCGCTGTCATTGCCTTGCGGCGGGCGAGCAAAGTTGACGACCACGCCGCTGGCCCAGTCCTTTGCGGCCTCTGCGCCATTGTTGGCGATCATGCTAGACAGCAGCGAGATGTTGTAAATGTTGGAGGACGAGCGAACACAGATCGCGCCTTTATAGGCTGCGTCGGTCAGATCTTCATAGTTCGCCAGCCCTTGCGGTTCGCCAGCCGCCTTATTGTAGATGATCACGCGGGCACGGGTGGAAAGACCGAACCAAAGACCGTCCGGGTGCCGCAAATATTCCGGCAGGCGTTCGGTCAGCACATCGGATTGCACAGCGGACAATATGCCTGCTTCTTCGGCCCGCCATAGGCGGCCCGCATCGACGGTAACCAAAAGGTCCGCCGGGGAAAATTCGCCTTCGCTGACAATCCGCTCGATCAGAGCATCTGCGCCTGCTTCAATCCGGTTCACGCGAATACCGGTTTCGCGGGTGAAATCGTCATACAGGGCCAAATCAGTGTCGTAGTGACGCGAGGAATAGAGATTCACTTCACCAGTGATCTCGACGCCGTCGGACGCTTCGCTATCACCGCTCGTCCCAGAGCACGCCGCGAGCGCGCCCGCCAGAATTGCTGTGAGCGCACCGCCCCAAAATCGCTTAGCCATTATGTTTCCTTGAATGCCTTATTGCGATTGATTAGCATTATAATTTAATTCCGCAAGCCTTGATGACATGACGGCGATCAATCCGCAGTTGGCGCGGCCGCAAATGCCAGGACGCTCGCCGCGCGCGGTCGTACAGCGATCCGCTTGCCAATCGTAGCCGTTTCGCCTTCGGCTTGCTCGATGGTCATTTCTTCCCCGCCATCATTGGCGAGCACAATCTGCGTGCGCGCACCCATACGCCGAATGTCGCGAACCACCAATGCGCTCCCCTCATTCGCGCTTGTCACTTCGAAGCCATCCGCGCGGAGCAGCAGCTCAAGGTTCAAGCCATCCGGCGTATCCCCTATCACAGCGGAGAGAGGCCACGTGCCGAACGCGGTCGCAATCCCGCCTTCCGCACGCTCGCCCGAAATCACCTGAGCACCGCCAAAAATCGCGCCAACTTGCGCGCTGCTCGGCGTGTCATAAAGCTCTTGCGGGGTGCCAAATTGTGCAATCCGCCCGCGGTCCATGACCACGATTTGGTCGCCAATATCCAATGCCTCTTCCGGATCATGCGTTACCATGATAACCGTCGCCCCGCGCTGGCGCAGCAAAGCGCGACATTCCCTTCTCAGGCTTTTTCGCAACACAATATCGACGCTGGCGAATGGCTCATCCATCAGCAGCACCTGCGGCTCTGGCGCCATCGCCCGAGCCAAGGCTGCGCGCTGCTGCTGCCCGCCAGAAAGCTCATGCGGATAGCGTTCGCCCAGCCCGGCCAGACCGACCAGCTCCAGCCATTCTTCGATCACATCGCCGCCGCTGCGCGATTTCGGCAGGCCAAAGGCGACATTTTGCGCGATCGTCATATGCGGAAACAGGGCACCATCCTGAAACACCAGCCCAACGGGGCGCTTTTCTGGAGGCGGAGAGTGGCTCTCATCCACAAGCAATTGGCCGCCAATATGCACGCTGCCTTGTTGCACAGGCAGCAATCCGGCGGTGAGATTTAGCAATGTAGACTTGCCACAGCCCGACGATCCAAGCAGACACGTGATCTCTCCTTGGGGCGCTGTGAAGCTGATGTCTTTTAACGCCCTCGTGTTACCGTAAGCATGGGCGATATGGCGAAATTCGAGGCTCAAATCTTCATTCCGGGCCAGTTGCGTTGAGCCGCCTTAGGCTCAATGCTTTGCCGCGCGCAACCGCGAAGGAAGATGGCGCGGGACTCTCGCCCGCCGCATCAAAGGGCCCTGAAGTGCTAGACCGTTGGTCGTTGGGCGCCTGGATCATCGCAGCTCTGGCGGCGATTCCGATCCTCACCATTGTGGTTTCTGCACCAAGTGGCGGGATCGCTAGTCTGGTTGAGCTCGCCTCCACCATCCTCTCCGATTATCTGATCAATACCAGCGCGCTGATGCTGCTAACCGCTTTGGTCGCGGGCGTTATCGGGGTCGGCACCGCATGGCTAATCAGTGCGACCCGCTTTCCCGGCAGGCGAATATTGGCCTGGGCCTTGGTGCTGCCGCTTGCCGTGCCCGCCTATATTGCCGCCTATATCTATGCCGACCTGCTCTCGTTCACAGGCCCGGTACAAAGCGGCCTGCGCACAATAACTGGCTGGAGTTTAGGAGATTACAGTTTCCCTCAAATCCGCTCACTGCCCGGCGCGGCGCTGATCCTGGGCCTTGTGCTTTACCCCTACGTCTATCTGCTCGCTCGCACGGCCTTTTCCGCGCAAAGTCTCGGGCAGTTTCGCGCTGCTCGCAGCCTCGGCGCGGCTCCCCTGCGTGCCTTCACTCGCGTCGCCTTGCCCGCCGCCCGGCCCGCCATCGCTGGCGGCCTCGCACTTGTCCTGATGGAGACTTTGGCCGATTTCGGTGTTGCTGAGTATTTCGCGATTCCGACCTTCAGCACCGGCATTTTCCGCAGTTGGCTGGCCATGGGTGACAAGCAATTGGCCCTCAAACTCGCGGCATTTATGCTGGTCTTCGTTATTGCGCTAGTGGTGTTTGAGGCAAGCAGTCGGCGAGGACGCACGGACAGCCGCGATGCCGCCCGATCGGATGAAGCCTTAGTTGAGTTAAATAGCTGGCAACAGGCGCTAGCGCTCATTTTCTGCGCCCTGCCCGTGCTGCTGGGCTTCGGCATTCCGGCCGCGCATCTCGTGGTTTTGGCGCTCGATACCGGCGATCAAATGAGCGCTGCGACCCTTTGGAGTTACGCGCGTGACAGCCTTACCCTCGGCCTAAGCGCAGCGCTGGTTTGCACCGCCGCGGCGGCTATCCTCGCCTTTGCTCAGCGCCGTTCGAACAGCCGCATCACCCGCTTTGCCATCCGGGTGGCAACATTGGGCTATGCCCTGCCCGGCGCGCTGCTAGCGGTGGGATTGCTCGCACCCTTGGGCGTGTTCGATCAAGCCATCACCCGCTTCTCGCGCGACACCTTTGGCTTTACACACGGCCTGCTGCTCGCGGGCACCAGTGCGATTTTGATCTATGCTCTGTCGGTGCGGTTTCTGACCGTCGCCTTCAACTCGGTCAGCGGAGGGTTTGAAAAAGTCCCGCCATCGCTGGATGCCGCCGCCCGTTCGCTCGGCGCGGGACCGGGAGAGGTCATGCGGCGGATCCATATCCCACTGCTGACGCCCAGCCTCGCGGCCGCCGCCGCTTTGGTGTTCATCGACACCCTGCGAGAGCTGCCCGCGACCTTGATCCTGCGGCCTTTCAATCTCGAGACCCTGGCCACGCGGGTTTACCGGCTTGCCAGCGATGAAAAGTTGACCGAGGCATCAACCGCCAGCCTTTTGATCCTAGCCGCAGGTTTGATCCCGGTGCTAATGCTGAACCGCGCGGCGAAATCCTAATTCAGCGGACCCGCCGCGCTAGCGATTACTCGCCGTTGGTTTGCAGATAAGCGATCAAGTCAGCGCGATCTTGCGGATCTTTCACCCCTGGGAACGCCATACGTGTGCCAGGCATAGCGCCCTGTGGATTCTCCAGATAGGTGAAGAGCTCTTCGGGGGTCCATGTGATGTTGCTGTTGGCGTTTGCTTCACTGTAGTTGAACCCTTCAACTGAGCCGGACACGCTACCAACAATGCTGTGCAATGATGGGCCAACACGGTTCACACCCTCTTCAAGCACGTGGCATGAACGGCAAAGGCCATAGACCTTTTCACCAGCAGCTGCGTCACCGGTTAGATCAGCAAAGGCTACGCTTGCGACAGCTTCGGTTGGCTCTACCGGTGCTTCAACGGCGGCCTCTACCGCACCTGTTTCTGACTCGGCAGGAGCTGAGCCGCCCTCTTCTGCGCCGCCACCACAAGCCGAAACAGATACAAGGCTCACCAAGGCCAAAGTGCCTAGCAATGCGTTACGCTTCATATTCGAACATCCTCTACAATCCAGATTGCGCCGCCCCCAATGATCGCCGCCTAGACGAGAATCATTACAATGCCTAGCTTTCACAGCCATCTCCTTTTCGCTAGCCAGAAAGAAACGGATTGCGGCTCCGCAAAGGGGAGCAAGGCTGAGCGGCTTTCGCTGACGCTCAAGATTTGGTAGTGTTTTGAAACGTACTGTGCGGCACGAGCAAGCCCCCGCCCCAATGGAGCCAAACGAATGATCGAGTTCACCATCAACGGCCAAGCCACCAGCCTGGATGCCGATCCCAATATGCCGATCCTGTGGATCGTGCGCGAGAAGCTGGGCATGACCGGGACCAAGTTTGGCTGCGGGATCGCCGCTTGCGGGGCCTGCACCGTGCATCTCGACGGAGAGCCTGTGCGCAGCTGCTCCACTCCGCTCTCCGCGGCTGAAGGCCGAGCGATCACCACGATTGAAGGTGTTGCAGGCAAAGACGGCGAGCTTAGCGCGGTTCAGCAAGCCTGGATCAGCGAGCAAGTGCCGCAATGCGGATATTGCCAATCGGGCCAGATCATGTCGGCGACGGCTCTGCTGCGTGACAATCCTGCGCCGAGCGATGAAGACATTGATGCTGCGATGAGCGGCAACATCTGCCGCTGCGGAACGTACAAACGCATTCGCCAAGCCATTAAGGTTGCCGCCGGTCTGGAGACCGCGCAATCCGAAGACGAAGCGCAGGAGAGCGCAGCATGAGCGAGCAAGAAACAGCGAAACCTACGGCAAAGACTGAGCGCAGCGCAGCCGCCAAGTGGAGCCGTCGCGGTTTCATTGGTGCTGGCGTGCTAGCTGGCGGCGCATTGCTGATCGGGGTTGGAGTGCGCCCAGGCAATCCGGTCGGCAAGTTGAAAGCCAAGGTCGCAGGCGGTGCTGGCGAAGAGCTGGTCAACAGCTGGGTAAAAGTCGGGGCGGACAATGTGGTGACGGCGATCATCCCGCACTGCGAAATGGGTCAGGGCGCGCATTCCGTGCTCGCGCAAATGCTGGCCGATGAGCTGGATGCCGATTGGTCAAAAGTCGAAGTGATGCAAGCCCCCGCCGATGGCAGCTATATCGTCAGCGACGCCGCGCGCATGTTCGTCGCCCCATTCACCATGAACGCGGCCGATTGGATTGAGCCGACATGGGACGGCCTGTTCACGCAGATCGGGCGATTGGCCGACGTTATGATCACCGGAGGCAGTTCCTCAATCCGCACCACCGGCCAATATCAAATGCGGATCGCAGGCGCGGCAGCGCGCAAGATGCTGATCGGGGCAGCGGCCAACAAATGGGGCGTACCGGCCAGCGAAATTACGACGCGCGACAGTACGCTGATCCATAGCGGCAGCGGCAAGTCTGCGCCTTATTCTGATTTTGCAGCCGCTGCTGCTGATCAGCCAATGGACAGCTCGCCACGGCTGAAGGACCCCAAAGATTACCGTCTGATGGGCAAGAGCAAGCGCCGGACCGACATTCCCGCGAAGGTGATGGGCAAGGCCGACTTCGGGATCGACGCCAATATTCCCAGCGTGGAATTGTCTGATCTTTCCTATGCGGCGGTGCGCCGTGCTCCGGTACCCGGCACTAAGGTGACGAGAATGGACGCAGAGGCGGCCAAAGGCATGCCCGGCGTGCAGCAGATCCTCAACATGGGCAGTTTCATCGCAGTGGTGGCCGATGGCTATTGGAACGCTCAGCAAGCGCTGAATACAATCACGGCTGAATACAGCGCCTCGGAAAGTCCGATCAAGACAACCGCCGATCAATTCGCAGCCTTCAGAGATGCGATTGATGCAGCAGGTGATGACGGCGGGGAGCAAGCCGCGTCCAAAGGCGATGCAGCAAGCGCTTTTGCCGATGCCACAACCAAGCTGGAGGCGGAATACACCGCTCCGTTTCTTGCCCATGCTCCGATGGAACCGGTCAATTGCACGGCATGGGTGCGTGACACCGATGATGGCACGAAGTGCGATATCTGGACGAGCACTCAGGTGCCGCTAAGGGCGCGCAGCGCGGCCGCGGGAGCCCTCGGCATGGATGACGAGGATGTCACCGTGCATCACCCGTTTCTGGGCGGCGCATTCGGGCGGCGGCTAGAGAATGATTATGTGACGATGGCAGTGCGAGTGGCGAAGGCCACTGGCTATCCAATCAAGATGATTTGGTCGCGTGAGGAAGACACGCAAAAGGCGCTGTACCGACCGGCAGATGTAAGCCGCTTTAAAGGCGGTCTTGACGCAGGCGGCAGGTTGGTCGCCTACAACAACATCTTCACTCAGCGGCATGACCCGGCGGAGGCAAGCGTTCCCGGCATTTACGACATTGCCAACACTTCGGTGCGTGTCGCGGAGGTGCCATTGCACCTGCCCTTCTCCGCATGGCGCTCGGTCGATCATTCACAACAGGGTTTCTTCATTGAGAGCTTCATTGACGAGGCCGCCAATGCCGCTGGTGCGGATCCGCTGGAATACCGCCTCAACATGCTCGGTGCGAACACCGCACGGCACAAAGGCGTGCTGGAAAAGGTCGCCGAGATAAGCAATTGGAGCACTCCGCGCGGTGAAGGCATTGGCCTGGGCGTCGCCATCATCGAGAGTTTCGGTACGGTGGGCGCAGAGGTAATCGAGGTCGACATGACTTCAGGCCGCCCCAAAATGCTCAATGTCTGGGCCGCAATGGATGCGGGCTATGTCATGAACCCCGATGGTTTCCGTAATCAGATCGAGGGCGGGATCGTGTTCGGCCTAACCGCGGCTATGTACGGTGAAATTGAGCTGGAAGACGGAGCCGTCAAGCAGAGCAATTTCCACGATTATCAAATGCTGCGTATGGACGAGACACCAGCCATAGAAGTTGCGATCATCAACAGCGGCACCGTGCCGATTGGCGGCGCGGGTGAGCCGAGTACATCGCCCGCAGCGCCTGCTCTAGCCAATGCGATCTTTGCTGCTAGCGGCAAACGTCTGCGCGAAATGCCGTTCGCGAAGCAGTTCGTATAAGCGCCGGTTAGGGAAGCAAGACATGCGCAAATTCATCGCAGCAATTGCAGCTATTGGTGCACTCTCACTCGCCGGATGTGGCGGGTCAGAGGTTCAGGAACCGGTCGAGCAAATTGTCGTCGCCGAGCCGGGCAAAGCGGCCAGCAGCGAGACCGGGCCAGAACAAGTCGCCGAACCCGAACAGCCTGCTGAATAGAAACGCCTAATGGACCGCGACCGGGTCTTTGCCTTTCTGAGCGATCGGCAGCGCGAAGGCCGCGTCTGCGCGCTCGTGACAGTGATGGCGGTCGAGGGTTCCTCCATCCGTAACCCCGGCACACATATGGCGGTTTGCGAAGACGGCCGATTTGCCGGATCGCTCTCTGGCGGGTGCATAGAAAACGCCGTCGTTGCTGAAGCGCTAGAGGCCCTGCGCCAGGGCAAACCACGCGTTATCCGATTTGGCGCAGGCTCGCGTTACATCGATATCACCCTTCCCTGCGGCGGCGGGATCGATGTGCATTTCCAACCATTGGCGGACAGGGAATTCACCGAGCGGTGCACCGCAGCAATCGCCGCGCGAGCGCCCTTCACCGTGGAAATCAGCATCGGTGAGATCGCTTGCATTGACGGCTGGCAAGCAGTCCGAGCCGATGTCGCATCCGCCACAGGCATATTCGGCCATTGGCCTCGACCACGCCTTTGCGTCATCGGGCATGGCGTCAGTGTTGAGGCGTTGGTCAAGCTCGCAAGCGCGATGGACATTGCCAGCGACGTTTTGTCACCCGATCCCGAGATCTGCGAGCGCCTCACCAGCCTTGGCACTCCGGCTCAATTGCTCACCCAGACCGGCGACATCCATCTGCTCACTAGCGATCCCTGGACCGCCTTTGTTTTCCTATTCCACGACCATGATTGGGAAGTAAAACTGCTCGCTCGCGCGCTGGAACTGCCGCATTTCTATTGCGGAGCAATGGGCAGCCGCAATGCCCACGGCGCGCGCAGCGACGCGCTGCTCGCCAGCGGTGTGAGCGCCGACGCGATCGCTTCGATCAATGCCCCGCTTGGCATGTTTCATTCCTCGCGCGATCCAGAGACATTGGCGCTATCTGCGTTAAGCGAAATCGTGCAAGCCTATCAATCAGCTGATTTTGCGGGCCATGATGCATAGTCACGGCGGGCTTATGATCGCGCTACTCGCGGCGGGCCAATCTCAGCGTTTTGGCACGGCGGACAAACTGTCCGCGGAATTGAACGGCACCATGCTGGGCCTGCATGCGAGCGATACTCTCGCTTCCCTGCCCGCCGATCATCGCATAGTCATTGCATCAAGCGATGAACACGCGTGCGCCGATGGCTGGCACACAGACGGTTTTCAAATCGCGGTCAATCCAGATGCCGATCTCGGCATGGGCACGTCGGTTGCTCTTGCGGCAAGACTAGCCGCTGAGGCGAAGGCCGAGGCGCTGCTTATTACGCTTGCCGACATGCCATTCGTGCCGCTCACTCACTTGAAACGCCTTGCGGCATGCTCAGCGCCCAATGCTCTTTATGCCTCCTGCAGCTCCGTCAAAAGTTCGAGTCCACGCATGCCGCCAGCATTGTTCGGATTCTCACACTTCACGGCACTGATCTCTTGTGACGGAGAACAAGGTGCGCGCGATCTAATTCGCCAGGCACAGCTTATTGAAGTTGCGCCTGAATTCCTGGCTGATATTGATCATCCGAGCGATTTGGAACGCCTAGAAAAACGCTAGGATGACGCTGATAGGACCATAAAGCAGGTCAGTTAGCAGCATCAAACGCACGCCCAGCCCCGCCGCAATCAGCACCACGCCAAAGCCCAGCACATTGGCAAGTGTACCATTGGTAAAGCGGCCAAGTACGGCTTTCTGATTCATCACATAGAGCAGGAAGATCGCAACAATGGGCAGCAGCAATCCATTGGCGAATTGCGCAGTGAGGATGATCTCAATCGGGCGAATTCCAGTGAGTGCAACACCAGCTCCGATGAGAATAACGCTGAATGCAATTGCTCGAAACTTGAATGATTTTTGTCCACCTTTGACACGCAATATCTCGGTCATGGCAAAGGCCGTAGCGAGCGGCGCGGTGATCGCACTGGTCAGGCCCGCTGCGAACAAACCTATGCCAAGCAGATATTTAGAGCTGGAACCAAACAACGGTTCGAACTGCCCCGCCATCTCCGCTGCACTGCCAACAGAGATGCCCGCGGCAAACAGGCTGGCCGCGGCGGTCGATGCAATCAGGATCGCGATAATCCCGCCAATACCAATGGCAATGCTGGTGTCGGCACGCGCGATCTTCAGATCATCAGGGCCAGCCCACTTTGCCTTGGCAGCGGACGCGTGGAGAAACAGATTGTAAGGCACGATTGTGGTCCCGATCAGGGCAATAACGGTCAGCAATGCACCTGATGGAATTTGCGGTACGAACGCGCCAGTCAGCAAAGCGCCCATGTCCGGCCGAACCACCAGAAACACCGCGACAAACGACGCTGCCATGATCGCAACCAGCCCAAGCAAGACCCTTTCAATATGCTTATAGCTGCCAGATACCAATAGTCCTGCGGCCAGTACCGCAATCAGCAGTACTGAACCTTTGAAGACTGCATCGGATTCGCCCGCAATCGCAGAGATCCCCAAGGCTGCTCCTGACAGATTGCCCGCTTCATACGCCGCGTTACCAAGATAGAGGGCAAGGCCAACCAAAACGATCAAAGGCCATTTCCAGATTGAGCTATCAAGCAGATCGGCCAGAGTTTCGCCCAAACCCTTTTGCGTGACCACACCAAGACGAGCAGCCATTTCTTGCAACACGATGGTGGCCAAGGTGGCGAACACCAACGCCCAAATCAACGCATAGCCAAAGCTCGCCCCGGCGATTGTACAGGCCGTTACTGTGCCCGGCCCAATAAAGGCGGCAGTTACCAGCGCTCCTGGTCCGATATTGCGTACCTTGCTGATCATGCTTTGCCTTCTTCCATTCTTCGCTCAGCGAGCAGGCCAAAGCCGCCGCCGGTGGGTGTTTCAATCACAATCCGGTCGCCCGCGGCCATATGGGTTTGCGCGCATCCGCCAAGGTTATCGCAGTGTCCATCCAAGCGCAGAGCCAGATTGCGACCCACCCGGCCATTCTCGCCGCCCATTATGCCCGGTGCAGGTACGCGTCGACGCTCTGACAGAATGGCGCATTCCATCTCCTCTCGAAACCGGATCACCCGGCGGACCCCGTCGCCTGCGTTCCATTTTCCCTTGCCGCCCGATCCGCGCTCAATCCGAAACTCGTCGAGCACCACGGGATAACGCTGCTCCAGCACTTCGGGATCGGTCATACGAGTGTTGGTCATATGGGTGTGGACGCCGGACGCCCCGTCGAAGCCCGGACCGGCGGGCGCGCCGGAGCAAATCGTCTCGTAATATTGGACGCGGGCATTGCCAAAGGTGAGGTTGTTCATGGTCCCCTGCCCCGTGCCGAGCCGCCCTAGAGCCGCGAACAGAGCGTCGGTGACAGCCTGGCTGGTCTCGACATTGCCCGCCACCACAGCCGCCGGGAACGCGGGATTGAGTAGACAGCCTTCTGGGATAATCACGTCGAGCGGCTTCATGCAGCCTGCGTTTAGCGGAATGTCATCGCCGACGAGACAGCGGAAGACATATAGGATCGCGGCATGCGTGATCGCGCGCGGGGCGTTGAAGGCATTGTCCATCTGGGCGGACGTTCCGCTGAAATCGACTGTCGCACGGCTCGCTTGCTTGTCGGCGCGGATGGCAACCCTAATCGCCGCTCCGCTGTCCAGTTCGAGCGTGAACTCGCCATCTTCGAGTGTCTGGATTGCACGTTTGACCGCCGCCTTCGCGCTGTCCTGGATGAAGCCCATATAGGCGCGCACTTGGCCCAGCCCATAGCTGCGCACCAGCTTACCGAGCTCATTCGCGCCTGCTTTGTTCGCGGCGACCTGCGCCATCAGGTCAGCGATATTCTGGGCCGGATTGCGCGCCGGGTAAGGCCCGCTGCTGAGAGCATTTTCTATTCGCGCCGTTTGAAATTCGCCGTTCTCCACCAGCTTGATGTTGTCCAGCAGCACACCTTCTTCGTGGATTGTGCGACCCAGCGGCGACATGGACCCTGGCGCAATGCCGCCAATATCCTCGTGATGCGCGCGTGACGCGGTGAAGAACATCAGCGATCCGTCTGTCTCGTCAAACACCGGCGTGACCACAGTAATATCAGGGAGGTGTGAGCCGCCCCTATGCGGGTTGTTATGCACGAAGGCATCGCCGGGCTGGATCGACTGGCCACTCTCAATGATCGTCTTTACGCTCGCATCCATCGAGCCAAGGTGCACGGGCACATGCGGGGCATTGGCTACCAGATTGCCATCCGCATCGAAAATGGCGCAGGAAAAGTCGAGACGCTCCTTCACATTCACCGATTGAGACGTGTTGCGCAGGACAATACCCATTTGCTCCGCGATCGACATGAAGAGATTGTTGAATATTTCCAGCGTGACGGGATCGCTTTGTTCGGCCACTTGCGCGTCCACTGCGGAGGCAATTCCGACCTCCCCCGCTGTCAGGATAAGGTGCCCATAGGCATTGAGGTCAGCGCTCCAGCCCGGTTCAACAATGATCGTACCGGTCGGCTCAGTAATGATGGCGGGGCCTTGAATTGTGGCTCCGGGCACTAGCGAAGCAATATCATAGACCGGCGCGTTGTGATGCGCGCCCCCGGTGAACATTCGCACTTCATCAATTGGATCTGGCGTGGCGTCGCCATGCGCTTTCACCACCGCCTCATCTGGCCGCTCTCCCGCTGCGCGCGTTTCGACGACCAAAGTGTCCAGCAACACGGCCTTACCCGGCGCGAGGAAACCGAATTGCCGTGCATGATCCGCTTCGAACGCCGCACGCATTGCCGCTGCGTTGCCAATGGCGACGCGGATCACCGTGTCCGTCCCGCGATAACGCAGCAGCGCAGAGGCGCGATGTTCGAGCGCTTTTTCTCCTACGCCTTGCTCCGCCAACTCGCGGGCATTCTCCGCTTCAAGCTCGGCGATCATTGCCTCAACCTGCGCCAGCACCGGATCGCTCAGTTCATCGTCAACGACCCGCTGCCGCTCAGTCGCTATCGCAGCCAATCCCATGCCATAGGCGGAGAGAACACCGGCAAAAGGATGCAGCAAGATTGAGCGGATACCCAGCCGTTCCGCGACCAGGCAAGCATGCTGCCCCCCAGCGCCACCAAAGCAATTGAGAGCATATTTCTGCACATCATAACCGCGCGCAATCGAGATTTTCTTGATCGCTTGGGCCATGTGCTCGACCGCGATTTCTAAGAAGCCCTCTGCCACCTGTTCTGCGCTGCGGCCATCGGAGATCTCGCCCGCAACCGCTTCAAAGCCAGCGCGCGCCACCTCCACACCCAGCGGCTCATTCTGATCAGCGCCGAAAATCTTCGGGAAATGCTCCGGCTGCAATTTACCCAGCACCACATTGATATCCGTAACCGTCAACGGACCGCTGCGCCGGTAACTCGCCGGGCCAGGGTCCGCTCCCGCAGAGCCGGGGCCGACCCGCAGCCGGCCATCCTCATAGCGCAGCACCGATCCACCGCCAGCGGCCACAGTGTGAATGTTGAGCATCGGCACGCGCATCTGCACGCCAGCGACCTTGGTCTCATAGACCTTCTCAAACTCGCCCGCATAATGCGATACATCGGTGGATGTCCCGCCCATGTCGAAGCCAATCACGCGGTCGAACCCGGCCAGTTTTGCGGTGTGGACACAACCAACAATCCCGCCTGCTGGACCAGAGAGAATGGCATCACGCCCTCGAAACTGCGCAGCATCCACCAGTCCGCCAGAGCTTTGCATAAACAGCAGCTGCCCCGGTTCATGCACCTTACCAAAGGCGCTCGCCACCCGGTCAACATAGCCGCGCAAAATAGGCGTCAAATAGGCATCGACAATCGTCGTCTCCCCGCGCGGCACAATTTTGCTGAGCGGGCTGACATCATGGCTGATGGAGATTTGCGTAAAGCCAATCTCGTGTGCGATTTTCGCCACTTGCCGTTCGTGCTCAGGAAATTTGTAGGCGTGCATCAATGCGGCCGCGACGCAGCGAATACCCGTATCATAGGCCGCTTGCAGAACGCCGCGCACCTGCGCCCGATTAAGCGGCAGCTCGACCGTACCATCTGCCAATACACGCTCATCAATTTCGGCCACTTCGCGGTACAGCAAGTGCGCTTTCTCAATATTGAGCGCAAAGGTGTCTGGCCGCGATTGATAGCCAATTTCGATCACATCACCGAGGCCCCGCGTGGTTAGGAACAGTGTGTCTTCGCCCTCCCGCTCCAACAGAGCATTGGTGGCGATCGTCGTGCCCATTTTGATAGCGGAAACCTGATCCATCGGGATCGGAGCGCCACCGTCCAGGCCCAGAATTAGGCGAATGCCATGCAGCGCAGCATCCTCATAATGCTCAGGATTTTCTGAAAGAAATTTGTGAGTCGTCAGCGCCCCAACGGGATCGCGCGCGACAATATCGGTAAAGGTGCCACCGCGATCAATCCAAAACTGCCAGCCGGTGTCCCCGTCCATCTCGCCTCAACACGCACCCAAAGAGCTCATCACAACCTAAGCTGTGGTCGAGCCGGGCAGTTATGGCAAGCTAGCCCTTGGCAATCGCCACAGCTTCGCTCGCCAGCTGAGTGACGCGCGCAAAGTCACCGCTTTCCACCGCATCGCGCGGGGTCAGCCAGCTACCGCCGCAGGCCAGCACGTGATCGAGCGCCAGAAACTCTGCCAAATTGCTGGCGGAAACACCGCCCGTGGGCATAAAGCGCATCTCGCGAAACACCGAACCCAATGCCTTGAGCATGGGCACGCCGCCCGCGAGGCTGGCGGGAAAGAACTTCACATCGCGCAGACCCAGTGCATAGGCGCGCTGAACCTCGCCAGCGGTCATTGTGCCGGGGAAGAAGGGAATGCCTTCATCGAGGCAATAGACAGCTATCTCATCGACCAGGCCGGGCGAAACGATAAATTCCGCGCCGCTCGCGCGGACAGATTTGGCTTGATCAAGGGTCAGGACGGTGCCCGCACCAACGATCAGGCCCTCGGTTTCGGCTATGATCGCCTCCATCCCAGCCTGAGCCGCATCGCTGCGCATCACGACCTCGATGACCGACAGACCGCCAGCGTTTAGGGCATTGGCGGTCTTCACCGCGAGCGCTGCGTCATTTTCGCCGATCAGTGGGACTACGGGCGCTGCACTGAGCCGGGATGAAAGATCACTGGTCATATGGGTATGCCTCCGTGCCCCAATGCGCCGCTTGCCCGGCGCTTTCGTAAGAGGGGCGTCTGTAACGCCAACTGCGCCCTATGCACCAGTGAAAACGCCGGGCCGAGGTGGAGCAAACGTATGCGCGCCAAATCCCGATTTAGCCAGTTTGTGCGGTCACATCATGGCCATAGATCCAGTCGAATTGCGCATCCAGCGCTGTGGGCATGAGACGGCTTGCGAGCCAGATTGGCCCATATGTCGCGAGTTTCGCGGCGGCGCTGCGACGGTGGAATATGCCCATATTGGCGCTGGCGCGGCGCTGAACCCGCGCGGTGCGCGGCAGACGCTGCGCCTCGTAACGGGCAAAGGCGTCTGGCGCGTGGGCGGTTTCGGACAAGGTGCGCGCAAGCACCCAGCCATCCTCAATCGCCATAACTGCCCCTTGCGCCATAAATGGCAGCATTGGGTGGCAGGCATCGCCGAGCAGGGTGACACGCCCATCACTCCACTGGCCAATGGGCGCACGGTCAAACAAGGCCCAGCGATAATGTGCGTCGGCTTGCTCGATCATGCGAGTGATCACCGGGTGCCACCCAGCGAAATCTGCGAGGGTCTGCTCCTTGGTGCCGCGCTCGCTCCAGCTTTCAACCTGCCAATCATCGCGTTCCACTACGCCCACAAAATTGGCCAGCGTTCCGCCGCTCAGACGGTAGGTGACGGCATGTTTGCCCTCGCCCATCCAGATGCAGGCAGCAGGCGGCGGGACGTGCTCGCCCAACCGATGCATAGGTACCACTGCACGCCATGCGACATTGCCTGTGAAGCGAGGATTGGATGGCCCAAGCATTTGCTGACGAATGACAGATTTGATGCCATCTGCGCCGATCACGATATCGCCTTGCACTCGCGATACATCGGCAAGGATGGCCCAGGCAGAGCCTTCATCCTGGCCATAGCCGGTGACCGCGGCACCAGTGCGTAAAGCGCCCGGACTGCGCGTTTCCAATGCGCCCGCAAGCACTTCGATCAGATCCGCGCGGTGCACATGCCAATAAGGCGCGCCGTGACGCCACTCCATAGCCGTATCCCAGCGCGTACGGCCGATGAGCGTGCCCGAGGTCCCGATGCGAAACTGCGCTTCTTTCGGAGCGAAGGCGTGTTGTTTCAACAACGTTTCCACACCAAGCGCGCGCAGTACCTTCACGCCATTGGGGCTGACCTGAATGCCGGCGCCCACTTCGCTCAGATTTTCGGCTTGCTCCAAAACCTCCACCTGCCAACCAAAGTGGTCGAGGCACAATGCCGCGCACAAGCCGCCAATTCCACCGCCAACGATAACCGCTTTCATGGAAACGCTTTCATAGAACTGCATGCCTATCCGCCTGCGCCGCCATGCGGCGTCTGGAGCGCCCCTATCGCGGGCGCAGTGAATTCTATCAACATCCGAATTCACCGGCATAATGAGAGGGCTTTGCAGGTTTGGGCTGCCTCGCTAGAGATGCGGGCATGCAAACAACACCTTGGCACAGCCGCTTCGTATTTCTCCTCGCCTTGCTTTTGCCGGTCTATTTCGCTGGTTCAGCGCTTGGCACCAAGTTTGGATTGTGGAGCTGGCAAACCGGTCTTGGCACTTTGATCGCCAAGGTCGGGCCGCTGCTTCTCGGCGGTGTGGCGCTGGCGGCCTTGGTTTCCTTTGTCGTCTGCGTGTTTAGAAAACCGCGCAAGGGCTGGCTCTTGGCTTTGCTCGCGATTGCAATCCCGGCGACCGCATTTGGCGCGCTGGCAATGGTCCGCGCTCAGGCGGGCGCGATCCCGCCGATCCACGATATTGCGACCGACACCGCGAACCCTCCCGGCCTCTCTGCAACGGCGCTTGCTGCACGTAATGAAAGCGGTGCAAACCCGATCAATGACTATCAAACCCCGCTGGGCGAAATCGATATGTGGAAAGAAAGCGATCCTGAAATCGCCGGCAAATCCCACGCTCAGTTGATCACATCGGCCTACGCTGACCTCGCGCCTTTGCCGCTGGGCAGCACCAGCCAGGCTGACGCTGTGGCCGCAGTTGCTGCGGCAATGGAAGACATGGGTTTTGACAATGTGGTGGCCGATACAGAAGCTGGCCGGGTTGACGGCCTGGCCGAGACATTCTGGTTTGGTTTTAAGGATGACGTGACCGCTCGCATCGCAGAAAATCACATTGATTTTCGCTCTATCAGCCGGGTCGGCGTGAGTGATCTGGGCGCCAATGCCGCGCGGATCGAAGAGCTGCGCGGCAATGTCGAAAAGCGGCTCAATCCTTGAACTGAAAAACGGCCAGAGCGCTGCGCTGAAAAACGGTTAGGACGCATAGACTAGCATATGCGTATGCGATGAATGCGAACCATGCCGGAAACACGCACATTGTGATGAAAACTGCAATGGTCTCAGTACCTTCTGCGAGGCCAGTGGAGTAAAAGAAGCTCTTTTTCCCGTGAGCGTCTGTCTGTTCGCCGCGCTTACCCGCGATCACCGCAAAGGCAAGGAAACTGGTGCCGGTTAAAACGAATGCGGCAACCAGGACCAAGGCGGGCAAAGTGTTCGCCGGATTGAGCACTCCGAAACCAAGCGGGATTGAGACGTAAAAGGCAAAATCCGCCACAATGTCGAAATAACCGCCGAGATCGCTCGACTGCGTCGCGCGCGCCACCGCCCCATCCAATCCATCTGCCAAGCGGTTGGCGATGATGAGGGCAAGGCCCAACCACAATTCGCCAAAGGCAATCGCCGCCGCTCCGGCCAAACCCAAAGCCAATCCGCCAAAGGTCAGCATATTCGCGCTCAGCCCGAGGCGAGCCAACGCAGCGCCTATCCGATTAAGCGGTGGATCAATGAGAGGGCGGAGTTTCGAATCAAACATCGCTGCCCCCTCTACCAGCACCGCTTACCGACCCGGCCACCATATCGTGATGGCACCATTGGTGGACGGGTGGGGAGGCGGGGCGGGAGGTCTGCATCACAATGAAAACGTCACAAGGCCAATCCAAGCGCCCGTCATAGCGGTGGCGATATTGCCCGCGATCCAGCTCTTGATACCCAGACCCGCCGTCTCTGCGCGGCGCTCTGGACACAAAGTGCCAATGGTCGACACCAGCAGGCCAATGCTCGCAAGGTTCGCAAAGCCGCACAGAGCATAGGTCACGATCAGCAGGCTGCGCGGATCAAATGTACCCTCTGGCAGGCTGGAAAGCTCCAAGAAGGCGACATATTCGTTGAGGATCGCCTTGGTCCCCATCAATCCGCCCGCATCCTGCGCCTGCTCCCACGGCACACCAATCACCCACATCAGCGGAGAGAACAGCCAGCCGAAAATGCGTCCCAATGTCAGCACTTCCCCGCCAACGAAAGGCAGCAGCGCCAGCGCCTGATCGGTCAGGGAGACCAGTGCAAACACCACAATGATAACCGCCACCACAGCCAGAAACAGCTGCATCCCATCCATCGTGCCTTTGACGATGGCATCAATGCTGCCTTCGTATTTGAGGCCCGGATCTTCGCGGTCGACCTCGGTTGCGATCTCTTCGCCGCCGTCCGCATCCACGTCGCCCGGGACCATCAATTTCGCGATCAGCAAGGCAGCGGGCAGCGAAACGAGTGAGGCCGAAATCATGTGGCCCACCGCGTTGGGCACCGTGTCTGATAGGGTAGAGGCGTATAGCACCAGCACCGCGCCGCTGATCGTCGACATGGCTAGCACCATCACCTGAAACAGCTCAGCCCGACTCATTTTGGCAAAGTAGGCCCGGATAACCAGCGGGCTTTCCACAACCCCAAGAAACATGTTGGAGCCACCCGCGAGCCCTACGACACCGCTGACCTTGAGCGTGCGGCGCAGCATGTAGGACAGGCCGTTGACCAACCAGCGCAGCACGCCCCAATGCCACAGCAGGGCCGCAATGGCCGACAGTACAATCACCAACGGCAATATCTGAAACGCCACGATCAGCGGCGCATCCGCGCCCTCTTTCAGCTCAAAGGGGAGCGGTGCCCCGCCGAGATAGCCGAACATGTAGGACGAACCATCAAGCGTCGCCCGTTCAATCGCAGCCACACCGGCATTGGCATATTCCATCACGGACCAGACGAATGGCACACGGACGATGATCAGCGCCAGCGCGCCCTGCATCGCCAGCGCCCCGGCGATCCAGGCCCAACTGGGCCGACCGCCGCGATTTTCAGACAGACCCCATGCAATCAGCACCAGTAGAGCAAGGCCGAGAATTCCCCGAAACTGGTCAAAAATTTCCAAGCGCGCGCCCTTCTTTGTACGTTAGCTGGCCCTTGTTGCTGAAAACCTTGCCTAACGCCAGTGCACGCTTATCCGCGCCGCCAATCGTGATATTTCTCGACGAATGTGAGCAGTTTTTCTGGCTTATTCGCCTTCTTCCAATTGCCCGCCGCAAACTTGTTTGCCTCGGCCATGGTGGGATAGGGATGCACTGTACCAAGGATCTTATTGAGACCCAGCTTGTGCTTCATGGCTAGGGTATACTCGGCCAGTAACTCGCCCGCATGCGCACCGACAATGGTCGCGCCCAGGATTGTGTCCTTGCCGCCCGGCGGGGTTAGAACTTTGACAAAGCCCTTGGTCTCGCTTTCGGCGATTGCGCGGTCGAGATCGTCGAGATCGTAGCGTGTGACTTCGTAAGCGATGTCTTGCTCCTTCGCCTCAACCTCGTTGAGGCCAACGCGGGCCACCTCTGGGTCGAGGAAGGTCACTGCCGGGATCACGCGGTAATCCGCCTTGAACCGCTTGAATTGGCCGAACAGCGCATTGACGCTGGCGAACCAGGCCTGATGGCTGGCTGTGTGGGTAAATTGATAGGGGCCAGCGACATCGCCTGCGGCGTAGATATTGGGGAATTTCGTGGCGAGAAACTCGTCAGTCACAACCGTGCGGCTGGTATCGACACCAATGTCTTCGAGGCCATATCCGGTCAGGCGCGCCTTGCGCCCAACCGCAATGATCAGCGCATCATAGGCAACCGCGCGTTCGCTGCCCGCGTGCTCGACAACAATTGCACCGCCTTCCGTGCGCACCGCCTTATGATCGGTCAGCACGGTTACCCCTGCTTCCTCCAGCGATTGCTGCGCAAGCTGCGAGACTTCTTCATCTTCGCGGCCCAGCACACGGTCCGCCATTTCAATCTGCGTCACGTTAGAGCCGAGGCGCGCGAGGGCTTGCGAAATCTCACAGCCAATCGGTCCACCACCCAGCACCGCGACGCGCGCAGGCGCTTTGTCCATTTCGGCAAAGGCATCCCACATCGTATCCGAGGTGAGGTAGCCGCTCTCTTCCAGCCCTTCGAGCGGCGGGATGAACGGTTCTGCGCCCGCTGCGATCACGATGCTCTGCGTGGTCAGCCGGTCTGTACCGCCATCATTGCGCGCGATCTCCACCGTCCATGGGTCAACAACCTTCGCATAGCCTTCGATCACATCGACGCCGAGGTCGGTGTAGCGTTCCACACTGTCATGCGGCTCAATCGCTTTCACCGCACCCATCACGCGGGCGATGGTCTGTTTAAACGGCACCTCCGGTTCCTGAGCAGCTAGGCCGTATTTGTCAGCATGGCGGATCATCGCGGCGACCTTGCCGCTCTTGATCAACGCCTTTGACGGCACACAGCCGGTATTGAGGCAATCGCCGCCCATTTTGTTGGCTTCGACCAAGGTCACCTTGGCCTTCACCGTGGAGGCGATGAGCGCGGAAACGAGGCCAGCAGAGCCAGCGCCGATCACTACCATATTGCGATCAAATTTCTTCGGTTTGGTGAAGCCTTTGTAGACCTTGCGACGCTTGATCGCACCAATGATGCCCTTGGCGATCCACGGCACAATGCCAAGAAGGACAAAGGAACCGATAATGGCAGGGGTAAAGATCCCGCTCGGGCTGTCGAGTGTGGCCAATTGCGTACCAGCATTCACATAAACCGCTGTACCAAGCAGCATGCCCACTTGACTGACGAGCGCATAGGTCAGCGTCTTGATGCGGGTAAGACCCATCACAAGATTGATTACGAAAAACGGCACAGCCGGGACCATCCGCAAGGTGAAGAGGTAAAACGCGCCATCACGCTCCAGCCCCTCATTGATGCCTTTAAGCCTGTCTCCGAACTTGGCCTCAATCGTGTCTCGCAGGACGAACCGCGAAGCGAGGAAAGCAAAAGTTGCACCCAGGGTCGAAGCAAAGGAAACAACAATAAGGCCCGTGGTAAAACCAAACAATGCGCCAGCGGCCAGAGTCAGGAAAGCGGCACCGGGAAACGACGCAGCTGTTGCGATCACATATATGGCAAAGAACACCGCGATCACCTGGATCGGATTGTCAGCGAACGTCTGCTGCGCGCCTGCCACCTGCTCTTTGATCGCTTCAAAGGTCAGATACTGCCCCAGATCAAAAATGAAATAGGCGGCGATCAGAGCGGCCAGCGCGATTATGATGGCAATCTTTTTCATGGGTTTCCTTGTCGTGGCCCTATGTGCATTATGACCCCCTATTCGCGCGCTTTGGCTATGCGGTTACTCTGTTTCTGCCAGATGCGCGTAGGAGGCGAGCCAGCGTTTGTCGATCCAGCGTTTGAATTTTGCGGCCCAGCGGCCCTTAGCCGCCAATGAACCATAGACTGCGATGGCCAAGCCATTGCCGGTGGAAATCAGGTAAAGACTGGCCGGGCGCGGGTGATACGTACGGCTTGGCTCTAGCCCTAACGCGGCGGCGCGGATGTTTGCGGCGAGCACGGGACCAGTGTGGACCGCATGCACGCCGGATCGTGGAACATGCCTGTCCTGACGGCTCGCGACGTCCCCGGCAGCAAAGATATACGGGTGGGATAGAACGCGCTGCTGCGCATCGACCGCGATGAAGCCTTGGGCATCAGTGGCAAGACCGCCAGCTGCGGGCCAATCCGGTGCGCCGCTACCTATGGCAGCGACGATCAAATCGGTTGGCTCTAGCTTTCGCGGCCCGGCGAACAATTGTGCGTTTTCGATACGGGCATTTTCGGCAGTGACTTCGATCCCTTGTGCGCTCAGTTCGGATTGAACGAGGCTGCGCGCTCTTGCTCCAAAACCCGGCAGCAGTCCGTCTGCTCCGGTTATCAGTGTGACCTCAGGTTTGGGGCCTTCGGCGCGCATATTGCGCAGACCAAAGGCAAGCTCCGTCCCGCCAGCCCCGCCGCCAATCACTGCAACGCGCCGAACCCGCGCGGTGTGGCTCCATTCGCGCACTCGCTCCGCAAAAGCATCAATCGGGCGGACATCGGCAATGCGCGGATCATCGCCGAGGACGCGCTCGGCCCTGCCGACCCCGCCGGTGTCGATCGAGCATGTCTTGAACGCGATCAGCCCGCTGCTCAGCGTCATAACAGAGCGTACTGCTGGATCGATTGCAATACAGCGGTCAGCGATGAACTCAGCGCCCGCGCGTTTCGCCAGAGCCTGCACATCGACCAGGCCATCCTCCGGTGAATATTCGCCAGCGATCCAGCCAGGCACCGTGCCGGAATATCGCAAGAACCGCGAGGGGGTGAGCACCGCCGTACGTGTCACTGGCAAGCCATTGCGAATCCAGTCCGCCAGCACCGCGAGATGCGCATGCCCGCCGCCGATCAACAGAATCTCAAAGGGCGCGCGGGCAGTCATCCCTGCCCATTTGCGCGCCTGCTCGCCGATGTCAAAGAATGTGCGCTATCTCAGGCAATCAAGCCCCTTGGATAAGCGCTCCTGCAAGTCCAGCAGGTTGACCTTTTCGATATCGGCAATGGCATTATCAGACGCCAGCAATCCAGCCTGACAGCGCAGCGACTGCGACACCAGATCAACCGATTGCAATTGCGCAAGATGATTCGAGAGCACCTGCTCATCGCAGCACAGCGCCTCGCCGAGGCCTTCAATAATCTCGGCCAACTGAATAAGCTCACCCGATATATTGCCGAGCAGCTCTGAGGGGATCACGTGTTTTGTCATCTTGAAACGAGAATTATCCCGTTTCGCTCAATGTAGAATTGCTATTGGCATAGAGGTAAATACGGGCAGACGGCTCGCAAGCTCTTTGGCACCCGTTCCTAATTTGATATGTCTCGTAAGGTCATTGGTTGACCCGTTTTTTGCGGAGCTGCGGACACGCAGATCAGCCCACCGCATAGCGCAGCGTTAGAAGATACGGCGGAACATGCGCGCCAGCTCAGTCGCCGCCCACTGCGCAAAAGATCGCCCTTCGGTGCGGATCTGGACCGATCCCGGGACCAGCTGGATTTGATAGTCCTCTCCGCTAAGCGCGCCCTTTTCCGCGATCATTCGAATACGGTACAGCGCCTCGCGAGGGGCCAGTTCCTCGCCATCTTTGTCGACCGCAATCGGGCCCCCATTGGTCGAGGCGAGGATAGGCTGTTCGAGCCGGACGATCGCGCTGGAAGACATTTCGACCAGCTTGGCAGAGCGGGACGGCCCGCCTGCATCCGAGGCCACAAATGTGCCCAGCGCGCCCTCACCCAGGCGCCAAATCTCGTCTTCGGGCACATAGGCCTGAACGTCGTAATCGCTCGGCGTCACCACATGAGCGATCACCTCTTCCCCGCCGATCCAGCGTCCGGGATGCATATCGGGCATCAATCCAGAGACAGCGCCCGGCCCCGGCGCACGCAGGATCAGTTTGTCCGCTCGCCGCTCGAGCCCGGCCAGCTTGCCGCGCTCCCTCGCCAGCTCGCGTTCCAGAACAGCACGATTGGAGCGATCCCGGCTGTCAGCCATAGAACGGCCCATTTGCAGCTCAAGCTGCGCGATCCGCACTTTGGTGGACGCTGCATCGGCGGCAAGTTCTGGCGCGTCGAGCTCAATGATCGGATCCCCTGTCGTTACCGACTGACCGTTTTGCGCGATCACTTTGACCACGCGCGCTGGCTCTCCCGACACAATCGGCGCAGCGCCAACCGGCGTCAGAACAGCATAGCCGGTCACATGACGGTCCAGCGGCAGAAAGGCCGCGAGCAATAGGCCGCCAATAATCCATAACCACGCTTTGCCTCGGCGGGTGCTGGTGATCGATTTACGAAGACCAGCCCATTCGCGCATTTCAGCAAACACTGGCCGGCCGATAAACACCACCAGCTCCACAATCGCCAGGATCAGGCCCAGCGGCTGGAAAAACAGATTGTAAACCAGGATCGCGATCCCGGTGAACAGGAACAGGCGGTAAACCCATGTCGCATAGGCATATAGGATCATCCCGCGCCGCAGCTTGCTTGGAACCTCTTCTGGCGCAGCAGCGCCCAGCCCGAACAGGATTTCGCGCATCTTCCACTTTGCCAGGGCAAAGGCGCGTGGCTGCAAATTAGGCACGTTGAGAAAGTCTGACAGCACGTAATAGCCATCGAAGCGCATGAACGGATTGAGGTTTATCGCGAGGCTCATGATCCAGCTGGTTGTCGCCAGGATAAACGCCACGCTGCGCGCGGTGCCATCTGGCAGGATCACCCACAGCATCGTGGCAATGCTAGCCACCATCAACTCTGCCGCCACACCTGCGCAATCAATCGCCAGGCGTTTCTTGCGCGAGGTCAACCGCCAGGCTGCGGTCGTATCGGTGTAGAGCACCGGCATCATCACCAGAAAGCTAACCCCCATGGTCGGCACCCGGCAGCCATAACGGGTGGCGGTATAGGCATGGCCGAACTCGTGCAGGATCTTCACAAAGAACAATCCTGCGCCGTAAGCGATCAGACCCTGCCAACTGAAGAAATAGAGAAACGACGCCATGAAGGCATCCCATTGGCGCGAAACCAGAAACAGGCTGGTGAGAGCCAGCACGCCAAAGAACACGAGGCTGTAGAGCGACCACAGCGGCCGGACACGGTCAATCGTACGTTCCAGAAAACGGGCAGGCTTCACCAATGGAATGCGGATGAACAGATAATTGTCGAGCAGCCATTTCCACGCCGCTTTCTTGTTGCTGGCGCGCTGCTCCATATAGGCAGAGACGCTGTCGCGTCCCACCGGGCCAATGGTCAGGCCATTGGTTGCGGCAAATTCCACAACGGAATTGAACGCATCATTGGCTTCATCGCTGGATAGGCCGCGTTGCTGCAAATCATCGCCGATCCGGGCAAGATTGCCACTCGCCCAATGCGAAAAGATCACGAATTCGATCTGGCCCAATTGAAAGAACGCATGGCGGACCGGATCAAACAGGTTCCAGCTTGGCGCTCCATTCACCAGCGGCGCGCCGGGCTCAATCCGCAGTTCCTGCCGCAAAGCGGGCAGCGGAGGCGGCTTTGGCACCTCTGGCAGATCAATCGGGATTGCCGCTGAATTCATAGTCCGACAAATTGGCGTAGGGCCGCGATGGGCCTGCGCAGCAGCGAATAAACAAACGGCACCCAGCGGCCATAGACCTGAGCCGTGCCGCGCGATCCAATCCGAGGGTTATCGCCGTCAAGCTGCGCGGTCAGTGCAAAGGCTAGCGTTCCATCAGGCGTCTGGCGGGCCTGATAGCTCGCCGTTTCTAACAGGCCGTCAATTGCCCACAATGGCTGGGAATCGAGCCACATCTTGATCTTCGCGCCCTTTTCCAGCGACATCTGCTCCGCCGCTGGCAGATCGATGCGGATCATCACCTCGTCTGGATTGACGACCTGCATGATCGGATCGCCGACATTGACCGCGCGCCCTTCCCAATCGCGGCGGTCGCTGAAAAGGGCCATGCCGTCACGCTGAGCGGTTATCGCTGATTGCCCAGCAAGCTCTTTGGCATAGTCATATTCGGCCTGCGCGACCTCAACCTCGGCCCGCATGATCGCGATATCAGAGGTCTCATCCTCATCGCTAAATGCGGAGCTGGTAGAGCGTTCGAGCCGCGAACGGGCAACAGCGAGCCTTTCCTCAGCCAGCTCCAACTCATTATCCAGCCGCACATCGTCAAATCGCAGCAACACCTGGCCCGCTTTCACCGGCGCGTTGGGCGTGACCTCGATTGAGGCAATCCGACCTGAAAACGGCGCGGCGACAATATACGGCCGCTCGGCAACGATCTCAGCCGGGGCCAGAGCCGTAAGGCGCACAGGGAACAGCAGGACAACAGCGATTGCAGCCGCGATCCATTTCTTCTTCTTGCTGTCGATCACTGGCAGACGGCGAACAGGCTTACCACCGCTCAGCGCCAGCCAGGAATGCGTCGCCGTTTCCGCAATGCGCGCCGCACGGTATTTCTCGCCCTCACGCAATGGCTCATCGCGAGCGAACAGCAATCCGCCAAACACTTCACCATCTTTGCCAAGCAGCGGCTGCCAATGGACCTGGGAATAGGGATATTCGTCAAAGGCCTCATCCGCGCGCAGGCTCGCCGCATCAAAAGCGTTCGGCTGCTCCAGCCCGTGATCCAAGGCCAGGCGCTCAATCGCCTTTTCCAGAGCATGAATCAGCGGTGCATTGCGATCAACGGTCGCCAGAGACGAAGCGCATTGCACCTCGAACCCTTGCCCAATCCGCGCCTGACGCAGCACAAACATCTGGCCGTAGGGCAAGACCTGGCGCGCTTCATTGGCGACAAGATATTGCAGCTCTTCGACGGTCTCTTGACGGCGAATATCCGCCTCGAATTGCAGCAATGCGGCGAGCTTTGCCGCATCTGGCTGCGCGCCTTTGGGGGTCAGAGCGCTAACCTTGGTCGCAGCGGTCTCAATCGGATCAGCTTGGCTGGCTGCCATCGGCTTCAGCCCCTTCCGCGGCCGCTCCGCTCGCTTCGCCTTCAGCGGTGCCCTCAGCAGCGCTCCCGCCCACTTCCTCTGTCGCGGCAGGTTCGTCGCTTGGCTGTTCGAAGGTTGCTGTGCCGCTCATGCCGGGCAGGACCAGTGCATCACCGCGATCAATATTGGCACCGATGCGGATCGTCTTGCTAACCGGATCAACCGAAGCGCCCAGCCGGGTTACGACACCCGTGATGGTCGCGCCTGTCTCGTCAATCACGAAGTCAAACTTCGCACCCGGTTCCAGCCAGGTCAGCCAATTGCTGGGAACGATCAGATCGGCCTCCAGATCGCCGCCGCTTTGAATACGCAGCAGCGGCTGACCGCTAGCGGCCACTTCGCCGCGGCTGGCGATTTCTTCCACCACCGTGCCGGCGAATGGCGCATAGACTGCGCAATCGCGCAGCTGAGCCGAGACCGCATTGGCCTCTGCCTGCGCCCGGCCAAGATTGGCGCGGGAAACCGCCACTTCGTTTTTGCCAACAGCCTCATAGCTGTCGAGCTCAACATTGGTCTCGTAGGTCTTTTGATAGGCCGCCGTTGCAGCGCGTGCCGCGTTCAGTTCCGCCTGAATGGTTGAACAGTCAAACCGGGCAAGCAAAGCGCCTTTGCCAAAACTGCGTCCTTCCCGAAAAGGCATGGAGGTGATCCGCGCCGTCATGCGCGAGGCCACCGTGCTCTCGTTCTTTGCCGCGATCACGCCGCGTGCATCCAGTACCGGTTCCGGCTCAGGCTCTGGGACGGCATCTCCGCCCTCGCCCGCTGCCAGCTCCGTCTGCTCTGCCGAGGCAACAGCTGCATTGTCCGACCACTGCGTGTCGCCGCTGCCCGCGTAGACGACCCCGGCAATGGCCGCAGCCACAGCGAGAACGCCGCCGCTAATCCACAGCTTGCGGTTGCCATCTTCTGCGGGCGGTGATCCCTCGTCCACCTGCTCAATGTCACTCATGTTTTAACTTCCAGACAGCTTTACCGCAGCTTCGCGGTCCTGCCACATTTGCTCCAGTGATGCGCGCAACGTAGCGACATCTTCACGTCCGGTCACGTTTGGACTGAATTCGTCGATACCCATGGAGGCAAACAAGCCAGCATATGCGTTTTGCGCCTCTGCATAGGCGATGTCGTATTTCACCTCTGCGGCCAGCGTGTTCATCTCTTCACGCAGCAGCGTCTGACGGCTCATCGCGCCGGCCCTATGACCTGAACGGATTTGATCCAGGATCTTGTCCTGCACTGCCATTTGGCGCGATGCCGTGTCGAGCTCTTCGCTCAAATGACTGAAGCGCGCACGCGAGACGTGAACCTGCGTCATCACCGCCATGGTCAGCGCCAATTCGCGCTGCTGCAGCAGGTCTTCCTGAGCGCGCACGGCCTTCTTATGCGCAGGCAGGCGGAACAGGTTCAGGACGTTCCAACTGGCGCGGGCACCGTAATTGATCCAGTCATTGTTAAACAGGAAGTCGTTTGAATCGACATTCACGCCCAACACGCCGCGGAAACTCGGCAATGCCGACAGCAATGCCGCGTCCAGCTCGCGCGAATTGATCCGCTGGCGATAGCTAACTTCGCGCAGCTCTGGACGATTGAGCAGTGCTGTCATCATCATGTCTTCGCCAGCGTATTTGACCGCAGGCAGAGTGTTCGTGCGATCTGGCAGAGCGAGCGAGAACTCTGTGCCGGGACGCAGGTTCATGAGCGCTGCCAATTGCGCCTTTGCAACGACCAGCTCGCGCTGAAGCTTGCGGATTTGCGCCTGAATTTCCAGCAGTTCGCGCTGATAGGTCAGCGCGGTTAGCGGGGCAGACAGGCGCCGCTCAGCCAAACGCTCTGAATTTTGCAGCGTGGTGGTGACCGAATCTTCCAGCTCTTGCAGCTTTGTCAGCAGGCGCTCGGCGCTGACCGCACGCCAATAGGAAGACCGCACATCCTCGATCACGCGGTTGGCAACCTTGCGGCGACGCTCCTGCGCGATCAGGACTTCATCTGCCCCTTGCTTTGCCCGGACGTAGGACAGGCCAAAGTCGAGCACATCCCAACTGAGTGCGAGGTCGGCGGTAAACAGATCGCGTTCCTGCGAAGTCGATGGCTCCAGCGATTGCCGCCGCGTGATCAGCGAGAGCGAGCTAGCGCCAGAGAAGTTGTTGCGTCCGGCATAGCCAGCGCTGGCAACCAATTGCGGCAGCATATCGTAACGCTGAAGATCAAGTTCGCGGTCGCGCAGCGCGATCTCCATCAGCTCGACCTTGTAATCGAGATTGTACTTCAGCGAACGAGCCATCGCTTCGTAGAGATCAATCGGCGCCGTTACCGGCTCCTGATCCACATCAACCCGCTCAAAATTGCTGGCCGCTGTCTCGTTCAACTCCGCCGCCGTGAACGGCTCGGGTACAGTTGCGCAGGCACCCAGGAAGAGTGTCGATGCGCTTACCAGTGCAAGTCCCTTATTCATTGGCTCACCTTCATCCGTTCTATTTTCAACTAAAAGCTGCAAGCAGTTTGCTTGCTTCGTCATCGGCTTCGCCACTGGCGCGTGCCATCATCGTATCAAGTGTTTCAGCCTTGGCCACCGCTTCTGCAATCGTCTCATCCAGCTGTATTTCACCGGTTGCACCCTGAATAATAACAGGGATCTCAATCACTTCTCCATCCGCCCGGATTGCGCGAACAATCAGCCTGATCGTCTCTGCATCAACCGGACGTTCAATGATCGCCAAACCGCGAGCATCCATCCGGATCCAATCAGGCAACGGCGCACCATCGCGCGTCACCAGCTGATATTCGGTGATCCGAGGGGCATCGTCCGCGCCAATATCGCGCATTTCGACATAGACCACACGGTCGCGCGAAATGCTCTCGATCATGACTTGATCGCTGCCCGTATCGAGCTGCCGCACGGAGAAGCCGGTCAGCGTCTCTGGCAGGAAGTCGCCAAAGCGTGGATCAAACAGACGGTCCACACCAAAGCGCAGATCGCGGATATGATCGATATAACCAACCACATCGTCAATCGGACTGCCATTGGCATCAAATCCGCCAATGCCGTTCAAGGAGCGCAGACCGTTCACGGCGCTCAGCAATGGCTGATCGACGTTGAGCGTGCCCATGCCGCCAAGCGAGCGGAAATCATTGACCGTATCGAGGATGATTAGCGGTGTCGTGATAAAGGCGTCACTTTGATCCAGCACACGGTCAACCGGATAAGCATCAGGAATGCCTGGTGTAGGCTCATTGCCGATCAGGAAGCCGATATCAGCCGCAGCCTCAACCACAGTGATCGTTGCGAAGCTCTCTACAAAGCCGCCCTGACCGTCAGAGATGAAGTAACGGATCGTTACTTCGCCAAAGAAATCAGGCGGCGCTGAATATGTGAGCGTGCCGTCTGGGTTGATCACCACCTCACCAACGTCGACGAGTGCAATTACCACTTCCAGCGGATCGCCCTCTGGATCGGTGGCATTATCTAGCACGTTGATAATCGTGTCGGTGCCGCTGATCACGGTCACGTCCTCAGGTTCATCAACCGGCGGCTCGTTGGTGTTTATCACCTCAACCGCGACGGTCGCCGTAGATGTGCCGCCATTGCCATCGGTGATGGTGTACGTGATCGTATCCTGGCCGAAGAAATCCGGGTTCGGCACATATGTGATCGTGCCGTCCGGATTGATCGTGACCGTACCGTTGGTTGCGGTTGCACTCGTTACGGTCAGCGGATCACCATCAGCATCGGTGTCATTGACCAACACTGGAATGGTGACTTCACTGTCCTCGTCCACGCTGGTCACGTCATTGGCCGCAACCGGCGGATCATTGACTGGATTGACCGTGACGGTTGCCGTCACCGTGTCAAACCCGCCCATGCCATCGCTCACCTGATAGGTGATCGTATCGGTCCCGTTGAAGTTCGGGTTTGGCGTGTAAGTAACCGTGCCATCTGGATTGATCGTGACCGTGCCATTGGGCGCATTGGCCGAGACCACCGTCAACGGATCGCCATCCGGGTCATTATCGTTGGCTAGCACTGGAATGGTAACAGGCGTGTCTTCGTCCGTGACTGCCGTATCCGGCTCACCCACAGGTGGATCGTTCACTGCGACAATATCAACTGTGACCGTCGCCGTTGCCGTGCCGCCCATGCCATCATCAATGGTATAGGTGATGGTGGTCGGCCCGTTGAAGTCAGGGTTCGGCACGAAGGTGATGGTGCCATCCGGATTGATCGTGACCGTGCCATCTGGTGAGGTCGCCGCCATCACCGTCAGCGGATCGCCATCTGCATCGCTGTCATTGGCGAGTACAGGTATCGTGAGCGGCTCGTCCTCAGTTCCGCTTGCCGTGTCATCTTCGGCCACCGGCACATCGTTCACCGGATCAACCGTGACCGTTAGCGTCGCCGTGTCAAAGCCGCCGTTGCCATCAGACACGGTGTAAGTGATCACATCGGTACCGTTGAAGTTCGGGTTCGGCGTGTAGGTGACCGTGCCATCCGGGTTGATCACAACCGTACCGTTTGGCGCGGTTGCCTCCGTAATGGTCAGCGGATCGCCATCAGCGTCACTATCATTGGTGAGCACAGGCACGGTGACCGGCGTATCTTCCTCGGTTGTGGCTGTGTCATCCTCTGCAACAGGCGGATCGTTGACCGGCGCCACATTGACCGTGACAGTCGAGGTTGCGGTGCCGCCCATACCATCATCAATGGTATAGGTGATGGTGGCCGGCCCGTTGAAGTCAGGATTCGGCACGAAGGTGATGGTACCATCTGGATTGATAGTGACCGTGCCATCGGGCGAGGTCGCATCAGTAACCGTCAGCGGATCGCCATCAACATCACTGTCATTGGCGAGGACCGGGATGGTGACAGGCGTGTCCTCATCCGTATCCGCGGTGTCAGGCGCCGCGATCGGCGCGTCATTGACCGGCGCAACAACAACCGTGATTGTTGCCGTGTCGGTGCCGCCATTGCCATCATCAATGGTGTAAGTGATCGTGTCGGTCCCGTTGAAATCGGGATCCGGCGTGTAAGTCACCGTGCCATCTGGGTTGATCGTAACCGTGCCGTTTGGCGCGGTAGCATCTGTCACAGTCAGATCATCGCCGTCCACGTCGGTGTCATTGCCCAGCAACGGGATTGTGACCGGCGTGTCTTCATCGGTGGTGGCGGTGTCATTAACGGCCACTGGCGGATCATTCTCTGGATCAACCGTTACGGTGACGAGAGCCGAAGCCGTGCCGCCATTGCCGTCGCTGATCGTGTAAGAGATCGTGTCCGTACCGTTGAAATCCGGGTTCGGCGTGTAATCAATCGTGCCGTCAGGCAGGATCGTGACCGTACCATTCGCCGCAGAGGCAGTAACCACAGTCAGTGGATCGCCATCAGGATCGCTGTCATTGCCCAGCACATCGATATTGGTCGGCGTATCTTCCGTAGTGCTCGCGGTGTCGTTCACCGCAACTGGCACTGGATTGGTCACCGTCCAGTTAAAGGTGGTGGGCGTGGTGCCGCCATTACCATCATCGGCAGTCACCGTGACTTCGTAGACGCCATCACCATTCGGCCCACCAATCGAGGCAGATGGATCAATCGTACCAGAAATAACGCCTGTGGCCGGATCAATCGTGAGCCCGGTGGGCAGGCCCGTCGCTGCAAATGTCAGAGTATCGCCATCGACATCGTTGAAATTGCCAGCGGTCGGCACGCTTACAACTGCGCTATCGACATTCTCACGCGGAGCAATCGGCGTCACATCCGGATCATCATTGATCGGATTAACGGTAACGGTGACTATCGCGGTCGATGTGCCGCCATTGCCATCCGAAATCTCGTAAGTGATCGTATCGGTGCCGTTGAAGTCTTCATTCGGCGTGTAAGTGACCGTGCCATCGGCCTCGATCACAACAGTGCCATTCGGCGCGCTGGCCGAAGTGACGGTCAGCGGATCGCCGTCTGGATCATTGTCATTGCCCAGAACAGGAATGTTAACCGGCGTGTCCTCGTCGGTCGTCGCCGTGTCATCCGCCGCGAGCGGCGCTGGGTTGCCAACGGTCCAAGTGAAGGTGACATCAACGGTGCCGCCATTGCCATCATCAGCGGTCACTGTGACTTCGTAAATACCATCGCCGTTCGGCCCGCCTTGCGAAGCGTCCGGATCAATGGTGCCTGTGACATTGCCCGCTGCATCGATGCTGAGGCCTGGAGGCAGGCCAGTCGCCGTAAAGGTCAGCGGATCACCATCGACATCTGCAAAACCTGGCGAGAGATCCAAAGCAATGACATCGGCGTCATCATTGATGATCGCGGGCAGAGGCGGCGCGGTTGGATCGTCATTATCCGCGCCAACCGTCACTGTAACGATGGCTGTGGATGTGCCGCCCTGACCATCGGTGATCTGATAGGTGATCGTATCGGTGCCGTTAAAGTCGGGATCCGGCGTATAGGCCAAGGTACCATCAGCGTTGATCACAACCGTGCCGTTTGGCGCACTGGCAGAAACCACGGTCAGCGTATCGCCATCCGGGTCATTATCATTGCCGAGCACGTCAATCGCAGGGATCGGTGTGTCTTCCATGGTCGATGCAGTATCATCCACGGCTGTCGGACCCGGGTTGGTAACGGTCCAGACAAAGGTCACATCGGTCGTGCCACCATTACCATCATCGGCGGTAATGGTCGTCTGATAGATACCATTGTTCACCTGGCTGGCATCGGGATCAATCGTCCCGCTGATAACGCCAGTGGCAGAATCGATCGTCAGGCCTGCTGGCAGATCGGTGGCGCTGAATGTCAGCGTATCGCCTTCAATGTCAGAGAACAGGGCGCCTGCGTCGATTGAAACAGCATCGCCGTCTTCATCGCCGCGATCGGGCAGCGGTGTCGCAGCAGGTGCGTCATTTTCTGGTGCGATAACGATGGTCGCAATCGCGGTCGCTGGATCGCCGTTCGCATCTTCAATCGTATAGGTAACGGTCGCCGTGCCGTTGAAATCGGGGTCCGGCGTAAAGGTGATCGTTCCATCTGCATTGACTACAGCGGTGCCATTGGTCGCCTGTGCATCGATCACGACGATCGGAGTCATCGGATCGGCATCAGGATCATTGTCATTGGCCAGCACGTCAAGCACCTGCGGGGTGTCTTCCGTACCGACGAAGCTGTCGTTGACGGCCGTTGGTGGCTCATTGTTGATCGTCCAGGTGAAGGTCGTGCTGACGCTTCCACCATTGCCATCATCGGCGGTGATCGTGACTGTGTAGACGCCATCACCTAATGGTCCGCCACTCGAGGCTGTGCCAGTGGTGGTGCCAGTGACCGCACCCGTGGCCGGATCAATTGACAGACCATCTGGCAGGCCCATAGCCGAGAAGGTGAGCGTGTCGCCTTCCGCATCGCTAAACGCCGGGGCAAGAGGCACGTTGATCGCCTCGTTATTGCCATCGGTCAGGTCTGGCAGGCCAACAGTTACTGGGTCGTCATTCACCGCGCCAACCGTGATCGTCACGGTGGAGGTTGAGGTTCCACCCTCGCCATCGCTGATCGTGTAGATCACCGTGTCAGTACCATTGAAATTCGCATCCGGCGTGTAGGTGATCGTGCCATCGGCATTGATCAGAACGCTGCCATTGGCGGCATTCGCCTCTGTTACGGTCAGCGTATCGCCGTCCGGATCATTGTCATTCGCCAGAACCGCAACATTGACTGGGGTATCCTCAGTCGTGCTTGCCGTATCAGGCGCCGCGACTGGCGGCGGATTGTTAACGGTCCACACGAAGGTCGAGGTCGTCGTGCCGCCAGCGCCATCATCGGCGGTGACGGTGACGGTGTAGAGGCCATTACTTGCCGGTCCGCCCTGCGATGCGTCCGCATCCAACGTACCGGTGATCAAACCATTGGCGTCAATCGATAACCCGCCTGGCAGGCCGGTGGCGGTGAACGTGAGCGTATCACCATCAACGTCGGAGAAATTGCCAGACACATCGAGCGAGATGACATCGGCATCATCATCAGTCTGATTGGTCAGCTGCGGATCAGCCACCGGATCATCATTCACTGGATCAACCGTGACGGTGACTGTTGCGGTCGTCGTGCCGCCCTCCCCATCGCTGATGGTGTAGGTGATCGTATCGGTGCCGTTGAAGTCCTCATTTGGGGTGTAAGTGACCGTGCCATCGGCTTCGATCACGACCGTACCGTTTGGCGCGATTGCCGATGTCACCGTCAGCGCATCGCCATCGGGATCGTTGTCGTTGGCGAGCACGTCGATATTGACCGGCGTGTCCTCTGGCGTGTTTACTGCGTCATCCACGGCCACTGGCGGAGGATTGGTTACGGTCCATGCAAAGCTGCTGGTGACAGTGCCGCCATTGCCATCGTCCGCCGTAACAGTGACGGTGTAAATGCCATCGCCCGCTGGCCCGCCTTGCGACGCAGATGGATCAATCGTGCCGGTGATATTACCGGCCGCATCAATGCTGAGACCTGGAGGCAGGCCTGCCGCCGTAAAGGTCAGCATATCACCATCGACATCGCTGAAGTTGCCCGCAACCGGAACATTCACAGTCGCGCTGTCGATATTGGCGAGATTGGCGAGCGGCGTGTCAACGACCGGATCATCATTCACCGGATCGACTGTTACCGTGACCGTCGCGGTCGAAGTGCCACCATTACCATCACTGATGGTGTAGGTGATCGTATCGGTGCCGTTGAAGTCCGCATTCGGCGTATAAGTGACCGTTCCATCAGCCTCGATCACAACCGTACCGTTTGGCGCAGTGGCCGAAGTGACCGTCAGCGGATCACCGTCTGGGTCATTGTCATTCGCCAGCACCGGAATGTTGACCGGAGTGTCTTCATCAGTCGTCGCCGCGTCATCCACCGCCTCTGGTGGCGGGTTGGTGACGGTCCAGGCAAAGGTCGTCTCGACCGTGCCGCCATTGCCATCGTCAGCCGTCACAGTGACGGAATAGATACCGTCACCCGCCGGGCCGCCTTGGCTGGCATCCGCATCAATCGTTCCGGTGATCTCGCCCGTATCGGGATCGATCGAGAGGCCCGCTGGCAGGCCGCTGGCGCTGAAGGTGAGCGTGTCCCCATCGACATCGCTGAAATTGCCCGCCGTCGGCAGCGATACATCCGCGCTGTCAATGTTGTCTTGCGGCGCAATCGGCGTAACAACCGGATCGTCGTTCACTGGATCAACCGTGACAGTCACGGTCGCAGTGGAGGTTCCGCCATTACCATCACTGATTGTGTAGGTGATTGTATCGGTGCCGTTAAAATCGGGGTTCGGCGTGTAAGTAACTGTGCCATCAGCCTCGATCACAACCGTGCCATTGGCAGCATCCGCCGCCGTTACCGTCAGCGGATCGCCGTCCGGATCGCTATCATTGGCGAGAATTGGGATGTTGACCGGCGTGTCTTCATCGGTTGTCGCGGTGTCATCCACGGCCTCTGGCGGCGGGTTGTTTACCGTCCAGGTGAAGGTAGTGTCGACCGTACCACCATTGCCATCATCGGCCGTCACGGTCACTTCGTAGACACCGTCGCCTGCTGGGCCGCCTTGCGAGGCGTCTGGATCAAGCGTGCCAGTGATATTGCCGTCGGCATCAATGCTGAGGCCAGGCGGCAGACCGGTGGCGCTGAACGTTAGATCATCGCCATCAACATCGGAGAAATTACCGCTGACATCGAGCATGACAGGAGTGCTGTCATCATTGGTTTGTGGCGCGATAGGAGCCGCCACTGGATCATCATTGACCGGGTTCACCGTTATCGTGGCGGTTGAGGTTGAGAACCCGCCATTGCCATCACTGATCGTGTAAGTGATTGTATCAGTGCCGTTAAAATCGGGGTTGGGCGTGTAGTCGACGCTGCCATCCGGGTTGATCACAACCGTACCGTTCGCCGCTGTTGCAGCTGTCACAGTCAGCGCGTCACCATCGGCATCGGTGTCATTGCCGATCAGCGGCACATTGACCGGAGTGTCCTCGTCTGTGGTGGCCGCATCGGGATTGGCAACCGGCGGATCGTTGATCGGATTGACAGTAACGGTGACAGTCGCGGTGGCCGTGCCGCCATTGCCGTCCGAAATCTCGTAAGAAATTGTGGTCGTGCCATTGAAATTCGGGTCAGGGGTGAATTCCAGCGTTCCGTCTGGATTGATCGTAACCGTCCCATCGGGCGATGTCGCACTGGTGACGGTCAGATCATCGCCATCAACATCACTATCATTGCCCAGCACGCCGATGGTGACCGGCGTGTCTTCATCGGTTGTGACCGCATCGTCCACGGCCACCGGATCATCATTCACCGGATTGACGGTGACAACAACCGCGGCGGTTGAGGTGCCGCCATTGCCATCATCAATCGTGTAAGTGATCGTGTCTTCGCCGTTGAAATCAGGGTTTGGCGTGTAAGTCAGCGTGCCATCGGCCTCGATCACCACTGTGCCATTGGGCGCGGTCGCGCCAGTAACGGTTAGTGGATCGCCATCGGGATCATTGTCATTGCCGAGCACATCGACATTGACGCTGCTGTCTTCATCAACGCTCGCATTGTCATTGACGGCAGTTGGCGCCGGGTTGGTGACCGTCCAGACGAAGTCTTGCGACACTGTGCCGCCATTGCCGTCATCTGCGGTCAGCGTGACTGTGTATGGGCTGCCCTGGCTCGCATCAATGTCGAGTGTACCGGAGATGATGCCAGTCGCTGGATCGATCGAAAGGCCCGGAGGCAAGCCTGCGGCTGTGATCGTCAGATCATCGCCATCGACGTCGCTAAAGAAACTCTCGGTTGCAATGGAAACCGACTGATTGTCTTCATTGGTGACGTCAGGGATATCAACTGCAACAGGGGCGTCGTTCTCGGCCGTAACCGTGACGGTCAGTGTTGCAGTCGCAACCCCGCCTTGGCCATCGCTGACGGTGTAGGTAACATTCGCCTCACCGTTGAAATCGGGGTCTGGCGTGAATGTAACCGTGCCGTCAGGATTGACGACAACCGTGCCATTATCAGAGCTCGCGCTGGTAATGGTCAGCGCATCACCATCCGGATCGCTGTCATTGGCCAGAACCGCCACAGTTACCGGCGTATCTTCCGGGGTGGTCGCAGTGTCATTTTGCGCGATAGGTGGAACGTTTTGGATCGAGTAGATGAAGGTCGTGCTGACCTCTTCACCCGACGGATCGGTCGCGGTCACAGTCACCACGAACGGGCCATTTTGCGAGCTGTCCGAGGCCAAGGTGCCAGAGATCACGCCAGTATCCGGATCGATCGACAGTGCCGGCGGCAAACCATCCGCACTAAATGTCAGGACATCGCCATCAACGTCGTTAAACGCGCTTGCCGTTGGGATGGATACAGTCTGGCTGTCTTCACCGCTTTGATTGGGCAGTCCGACAGTTGTCGGCCCATCATTGACAGGAGTGACGGTTACATCAACGCTGGCCGTTGAGACGCCGCCTTCGCCATCGTCAATGGTGTAGACAATTGTGTCTGTACCATTGAAATCTGGGTTGGGCGTGTAGACCAAAGTGCCATCGGGATTGATCGTGACCGTGCCATTGCCCGCCTCGGCCTCTGTCACCGTTAGATCATCACCGTCGGGATCAACATCATTGGCAAGCACATCGACATTGACCGGCGTATCTTCGTCGGTCGTTACTGCATCATTCGCCGCTATCGGCGCAGGGTTTGCAACGTCCCAGGTGAAGCTCTGTGAGATGGTACCACCACGTCCATCATCGGCAGTCACCGTGACGCTGTAGCTGCCGCCATTGACCTGGCTCGCACTGTTATCAATCGTGCCAGAAATCACGCCCGTATCGGGATCAATCGTCAGACCCGCAGGCAGGCCGGTGGCCGTAAAGCTCAGCGCATCGCCGTCAGGATCAGTGAACGCGCCCGCGACTGGCAGATTGATGTCTTGTGCATCAAGATTGGTCTGATCACCGATCGAGCCACTAACCACTGGCGTATCGTTAATGTCGTTGACCACAATTGTGACGGTCGCAATCGACGTGCCGCCATTGCCGTCCGAAATCTCGTAGGTGATCGTGTCCGTGCCATTGAAGCCCGGATTTGGTGTGTAGGTGACCGTGCCATCGGGGTTGATCACAGTGGTCCCGTTTTGCGCATCAGCCGATGTCACCGTTAACGGATCGCCGTCCGGATCATTATCATTGCCCAGCACATCGATGGTGACCGGCACATCCTCATCGGTCGTGGCGTTGTCGTTCATCGCCTCTGGGGGAGGGTTCGCTACATTGAACGTGATCGTCTCGGTGGTGGTGCCGCCCATACCGTCATCAACGGTGATGGTCGCGGTGTAAACGCCGCCATTGGTCTGGCTGGCATCCGGCGTGATCGTACCAGAGATAACACCTGTATCAGGGTCAATCGTCAGGCCCGGCGGCAGATCAGCCGCGCTAAAGGCCAACGTGTCGCCGTCAACGTCGCTGAATGCGCCCGCAACAGGGACAGAAACCACCTCACCATCAACAACGTCAACTGGCGGGATCGGCATCGAGATCTGGATCGTCATTGACCGGATCAACCGTGACCGTAACGGTTGCCTCTGACGTGCCACCTTCGCCATCGCTGATGGTATAGGTGATGGTCGCCGTACCGTTGAAATTGGCAGGTGGAACAAAGTTGATCTGATTGCCGACCAGCGTGGCCTGCCCGACAGACGAAAACGCTGAGATTACAGTGAGCACATCACCATCAGGATCGCTGTCGTTCGGCAAGACATCGATCAGAACTGGCGTATCTTCAGTGGTGCTGGCGGTATCATCCACTGCAACGGGCGCAGGGTTGGTGACCGTCCACGTGAAGTCCTGATCCGCGCTTTCGCCCAATGGATCGGTCGCGGTAACGGTGACATTGTAAACACCGCCGGTGCCGCCAACGCTCGCAGAATTATCTATCGTGCCGGTGATCTCGCCCGTGGCGCTATCAATCGACAGACCTGGCGGCAGGCCAGCCGCGCTGTAGACGAGGGTGGCATCATCGCTGTCAGCAAAGCCGCCAGCGGTCGCCACAGAGATCCCGCCATCCGCGTCGAGACTGGTCTGCGCTGGCAATGTTCCAACGGGAACAGGCGGATCGTTGACCGCACCCACGGTGACCGTGACGGTCGCCTGCGAGGTGCCGCCTTCGCCATCGCTAATCGTATAGGTGATGGTGTCCGTGCCGTTGAAATCCGCATTCGGCGTGTAAGTGATCGTGCCGTCTGCGTTGACCACAACCGTGCCATTCGGCGCGCTGCCCGAAACAACGCTAAGATCATCGCCATCGGGATCATTGTCATTGGCCAGAACCAGGATGTCGACCGGCGTGTCTTCGTCGGTGGTGGCCGTATCATTGGCTGCCATCGGCGCAGGATTGCTAACCGTCCAGCTGAAGCTTTGGGTGGCTGGCGTTCCGCCCATATTGTCCGTCGCGGAGACGGTAACATTGTAAACGCCAGCCGTGCCGCCTTGGCTCGCTGAGTTGTCAATCGTGCCGGTAATCTCACCGGTCGCGGCGTTGATGCTAAGCCCCGGCGGAAGGCCAGTTGCCGAATAGGTCAGATTGGCGCTGTCGACGTCATCAAAACCGCCCGAAGTATCCACACTAATGCCGGCATCAGCATCATCGTTCACTTGCGGCGGCAACGAACCAACAGCGACCGGATCATCATTCTGCGCATTCACAAAGACGCTGACGGTGGCCGTGCTTGTGCCACCCTCTCCATCACTGATGGTATAGGTGATCGTCTCGGGGCCGCTGAAATTGGCATTCGGCGTATATGTGATCGTACCGTCTGCATTGATGACCACGCTGCCGTTCGGCGCGCTAGCCGAGGCGACGCTGATATCGTCGCCATCGGGGTCTTGATCATTGGCCAATACGTCAAAGGTAACTGGCGTATCTTCTAGGGTGGAACCACCGTCATTATTGGCCTGAGGTGCTGGGTTGGTGACGGTCCAGCTGAAGTTCTGAGTCGCTGTCAGACCGCCGGAATCAGTGGCAGTCACGGCGACATTATACACCCCGCCAGAGCCGCCCTGGCTCGCAGAGTTATCAATATTGCCCGTGATAAATCCGGTATTGGGATCAATCGAAAGCCCAGCCGGTAGGCCGGTTGCACTGAAAGTCAGGCCATTAGGGTCCTCAACATCACTGAAACCACTGGCTGCATTGACGAAGATGCCCTGCTGCGCATCAATGTTGGTTTGCGGCGGCAGATTGCCATTGGTGGTCGGATTGTCATTAACCGGATCGATCACAATCGGAACGGTCGCGGTGGATGTTCCGCCGCGGCCATCACTGATAGTGTAAGTGATGGTGTCCGTGCCGCTAAACTCCGCATTTGGCGTATAATTCAGCGTACCATCAGGGTTAATCGTCACGCTGCCATTGTTGGCATTGGCGCTGATCACGGTCAGTGGATCGCCATCGCCATCGCTATCATTGCCCAGCACGTTGATATTGTTGACCGGGGTATCCTCATCGGTCGTTATCTGCGTGTCATTGACCGCAGTCGGCGGATCATTGACCTCTACAACATTGATCGTTGCCGTGGCCACATTCGAGCCCAATGAAGCGTTTTCGAAACTGATATCAATTGTGCGAGGCGTCTCGACCGGACGCTCCCCCGCCGTCAGGAATGTTATCGCCTGCAGCGCGTTTTCATAGGAGTTAGCGCTGCCATTTCCGGTAATGATGATCTCAGTAGCAGTGCGAGTGTAGCTGAGCCCGCCACCCAAAGATCCAGAAGCCGCATTGGAACCATTGACGAGCAACTCATCACCAGCTTCCGCATTGGTCAAAGTGACGGTTGCGCCGCGCACTGATCCATTCGGGTTCTGCACATCAACATCATTGTCGACAATTGACACGCCGGCGCCATTTTCAACGTAAGTGTTTGTGTAAGCTGATCCGCTGGCCGCACTATCATTGCCATCCAGATCAAGCCGCGGAATTGAAACCGTGGTCCCGCCAGTGCCAAGATCAAAATCAAGATCACCATCGTGGCTAAAGCCAGCAAGGCCTGCCGCGGTTGGAACAAGATTGTAAGTGATGGTGAAGCTGCTGGTATCCAACCAGTTGAAGCGCGCAGCCGATGGGACCCCGCCACCCTCATTCCTCGAACCTGAGGCGGTCACCTCTCCCGGCACCGTTGTATCAAACAGAACACGCGATCCGTTGGCTGCCTCGAACGAGGAGAGGGTATCTGTATCAACCGTCACAAATTCGCGGCTGCGCGGCTGGTTACCAACCCCATCAATATCGGCAACCGTATATGAAACATCGATCTCAGCTGGCGCACCTGTCGCCGTAAAAAATACATCCCATTGGATCACCACGGTGGCATTTTCGGTCGTTGGACCACCTGCGTCGAGCAACAATGTCGGGTCATCGCTAAGCACCCCAGGGCGCTCAAACCTGACCGCATCGCCATTACCCAAGTCGACCACTGTAGCCCGGATGCTAATTGACTGACCGTTTAGCGTCCCCACATTTGCCCAAGTGGCTGTTCCACCTTCCGGGACAGGATTCGAGAACCGACCGACAAAAGCAAAACCCGTCGCCCCTTGCGCTATTATATTCCCGTTGTTGTCGCGCACCGTAAGCGAATCTGCCGGAGCAGAAATATTGGTCGGCGCCAGCAAACCACCCCATTCGCGGGCCACAAGCGACGCAGTTTCAACCACACCAAGGCGGTTTTCGAGTGTCCAGTCACCGCCGCGAGAAATGCTGCCTGTATCGTCAATCGACGCCGCAATATCCGCGCCTGTGATCGCCGCGAGACTACTAAGCAGGGCCTGACCTTCTGCATCGTCACCGACGTCACAGCCATAAATAAGGATGTCGCCATCGGCTGACAGCTTCGAACCAATCGATGCAAAGGCCGAGGCGAGTTCGCCATTGAGCGACTCATTATCAATCAGAGTGTCACCCAACCAGAACAGACCGTCCTCGCCGTGACTGACTATGTGGATTGCGCCAATATCGCTTACGCCAGCCAGCGCAGCGAGCACCTGATCGACACCGTCGCTGTTACTGTCGATGAACACGATTGTGCCGCGACCCTCCCAGATCTCCGCTAGCTGCTCATAGTTTTCGACATCAGTGTTGATAAAAATGAAATCATTGGGAGTTTCGCTAGCGGCGTCCGTATTCGCTTCTTCAAATGGTTCTGCAAAAAAACCATCTGCCAGCGCACGCTCCATGCCAAACATTGCAGTCGCCTGGTCATCGCGCATCGCATCAATAAGGGCGCGCTGTGTGCCGCCTTCGCGCGCCTCATCATCGACTTCAATTTGCGGATGCAACTCAGCCCCAATTTCGGACCGACCACCGGACAAGAACCCTAATGGCTGAGCCGTGAGGTTTGAGCCAGAGACATCGCCAGCCCTTGAGGAGATGTCGCTGCGTATGTCGAGATTGACCGGCGCAACACTCGCCTCGTTAAAAGCATATCCGCCAGGCACGACAGCCATCGGACCAATGTCGGCAGTGATAGCCGTCACCACCCCCGCACCATCGAACATCATCCGTGGTTCAAGCGCCAGAATGTGACGACTTGTTGCCTGTTTTTTTGTCATGCGCGACCTGACCCCATATTCGCAATTTCGCCCCTAAATCGAAGCAACACATCGCAGAACAATTATTACTTTATAGCTAAAACAGTATCATAGTGAAACAGGTTTGGCACCAGCAAACAGGGGTGGGAAGTTGTAAAATTACGTTAAGTCGGGCCAATCTGATTACAAAAGTCCTAACGCGAGCAAGTACAAAACACGTAGTTAGTTTATAGTTAGCCATGCATTCTGTTTGTTTTTCAAACTTCGGTCAGCCATGCAGGCCGTTCGCAGGGCAGGATCGCCAGCGTATAACTCGCGCAAAAAACCAGCAGACCGCAGCAAAACTCGGCTCATCGCACGCCAGATTGCGTTAGTCTCAGGTTAGTCAAAACACCTCACAAACGTGTCGCGCCGACAAAAAACTCATTTCTTGCCAGATGCTTACCACTCATCTCTCTTGATAAGCCGTGTGGTGCAGCAAGCGCGATGAGGCGAACCTTTGGCCTAGTGACAAGTTACGGCCTGTTCGGACATCTTGCGTAAAGCTTCGCATCTGAAGTCATGAAAACCGCGTTAGCCTTTATGATTAGGAACTGGTTTCATCGCTGGTGATAGCGATCTGTCCAGTTGCAACATTACCCGCCATTTCGGCGGTACCTTGGGAGGAATTCCAGTATGAGTGATGAGCTGCTTGAGGCGCCAGTGCGCCCAGAAGCGGAGACAGCCAGTCCGCCAATGCCTGAGGCAGGCGAAACCAGCCTAATCCCCGCAATATCTAAAGGCACGGCGGTATCTGCACTTGCTGTTGCGACGGCTGCGTGTGGCGGCGGCGGTGGCAGCGGTGGAGGCGGCTCAACCGCTGGCGGCGCTCCCCCAACGGGCGGCGGCACCCCTCCGCCTGTTGCTGTTGTCACTCCGCAGACAGACGATGAGGCATCACGCTTCCTGCTTCAAGCATCCCTCTCGGCCTCCACTGCAGAGATTTCAGCGCTGCGTTCCGATGGCTTTGAGCCTTGGCTGGACAGCCAGATGAACCGTAGCAATGATCAAACCGCCCGACAGTTTTTCGCCGACCGCGGATATGATCAAGTCACCACTGAGCGGTACTATTTCAACTCAACCATTGGCGATAACATGCTCTGGGCCCAATTGTTGCAAGGGGGCAGCAGCGTTCGCAAACGCGCAGCCTTAGCGATGTCTGAGTTTTTTGTTGTCTCTCTAAACAGCATCAACAACACTTGGCGTGCGCTCGCAATCGGCGAATATTGGGACATTCTCAACCGCAACGCGTTTGGCAATTTTCGCAATCTGCTAGAAGAAGTCACGCTCAACCCGTCGATGGGAATTTTCCTCAACACGCTCGGCAACCGCAAAGCTGACCCCAATTCTGGCCGCGTCCCGGATGAAAACTTCGGTCGTGAAATCATGCAATTGTTCACGATTGGCCTGTTTGAGCTCAATAATGACGGCACCGTTCGCACCAGCGGCGGCGAACCGATTGAGACGTACACAAACGAAGATGTCACCGGCATCTCGAAAGTTTTTACAGGCTACGACTACGATTACACCGGAATTGGCCTTACACCTGATGCGCAGGGCGGCGGGTTCGATATTCCCGATCCGGACTACACCCGTCAGCCAATGACAGCCGACCCATCAAAATGGCGCTTTCCAAGGAACGAGTCGTTTCATTCCGACGCTGAGAAAGCCTTCCTCGGTATTACGATCGCGCCCAATACGGGGGCAGAGGAATCGCTGCGCATTGCGCTCGACACCCTGTTCAACCATCCCAATGTCGGGCCATTTTTCGGCAAGCAAATGATTCAGCGTTTGGTGACCAGCAATCCCTCGCCAGCCTATGTCGATCGGGTGGCCTCCGTCTTCAATGACAATGGCAACGGCACACGCGGTGATCTTCGCGCTGTGTTCAAAGCGATCTTGCTCGACGATGAAGCGCTTTCCAACACCAACATCACCAATGCCAACTTCGGCAAATTGCGCGAGCCTATGCTGCGCTATGCCCAGTGGGCACGCACCTTTGGGGCGCAGTCGGTTTCAGGAAATTACGAGGTGAGCAACACGTCCGACACAGTCAATCGGATCGGCCAGTCGCCTTTGAGATCGCCGTCGGTCTTTAACTTCTTCCGCCCAGGCTATGTTCCGGCAGGATCGCAGGCTGCCGAGCGAAATTTGCTCGCACCAGAATTTCAACTGGTCAATGAGACCTCAGTCGCTGGTTACGTCAATCAGATGGAGCGAGTGATCGATGGCTCGGTGTTCTGGTCACGCGATATTCAACCGCAATACACTGATGAGCTCGCGATTGCTGATGACAGCACAGCTCTGCTGGATCGGCTCGACCTGCTGCTGACAGCGGGTCAGCTAAGCGAGAACACACGCTCATTGATCCTTCCCGTACTCGACGAAATCACGGTCACCGCCACCAGCGATGACGAAACCAAGCTCAGCCGGATCCATCTCGCGATCCTGCTGATCATGGCGTCGAACGACTACCTCATCCAGAAATAAGGGCAGCATCATGTATATTGGCAAAGGAAATGAACTTTCACGCCGCGCCTTCATGCGCCGCTCTAGCCAGCTTGCAGGGGCAGGCGTGGCATCATCTTATGCGCTGGGCCTTGCCGGGATTGGTGAGGCCGCAGCGTTTTCATCCGCCGGCGGGTATAAAGCACTTGTGTGCGTGTTCCTTTATGGTGGCAACGACCATGGCAACACGCTGATCCCGTTCGATCAGACGAACTACAATCGCTATGCCGCCATTCGCGGCGGTCAAGGCGATGCGGGCGGCGGGATCGCTCTGCCACGTTCAAACCTGTCGGCCACCGTGCTCAATCCCACCGGCAATCAGACGCTAACAGACGACATTCGTTATGCGCTCGCACCCTCAATGCCGCGCTTGAAGGCGCGCTTTGATCAAGGTGCGATGGCACCACTCCTTAACGTTGGCCCGCTGATCGTTCCTTTGACGAAAGCGCAATTCGAAAGCGACAATAATTCGCAATTTCCACGACCGGCCAAGCTCTTTTCCCACAATGACCAGCAATCAACCTGGCAAAGTTCACAGCCGGAGGGGTCAACCTCTGGCTGGGGCGGTAGAATGGGTGACCTAGCCCAGTCAAGCAACACCAACTCCATGTTCACGTTGATAAATGCAGCCGATAACGCGGTTTTTATGACCGGTGAAGATGCCGTGCCGTATAAGATTTCCAACAATGGCGCGACCCAGTTCCGCGGGCTTGAACGCGGTCGGGTTTATCGCTCGCAGTCAGCCTCCGCGGCATTGGACAGCATCCTTAAGAGCAGCAATGGTAATGTTCTTGAGGCGGACTATTCAATGGTGAATGCCCGCTCGATTGAATATGGCGGTTTCATTGCTGAGGCGTTGGAAAACACGACAGTCACGACCGATTTTGGCCAGAACAACCGGCTCGCTGCGCAATTGTCGGTCGTGGCCCGGCTGATTGCTGCACGGAACCGATTGGGCGTCACGCGCCAGGTTTTCTTGGTCGGCATGGGCGGGTTTGACAATCATGATGGCCTGATCGGCAATCATGAAGGTCTGCTCAGCCAGGTCGATTTCGCGCTCGATGCGTTTTATCAGGCAACGCTCGATCTGGGCATCCAGGATCAGGTGACGACGTTCACCGCATCCGACTTTGGCCGGACGCTCGCCTCCAATGGCGACGGTTCAGACCATGGCTGGGGCAGCCACCACTTCATCGTTGGTGGCGGCGTCAATGGCGGACGCTTCTATGGCACCGCACCTCAGGTGTCCGTCGAGAGCGACGACCAGGTGGGCCGCGGCCGCCTGTTGCCGACTGTCTCGGTTGACGAATATTCCTCAACCCTGGCGCGCTGGTTTGGCGTGGAGAATTCAGAACTGCCATCAATCGCGCCGAACATTGGCCGGTTTGCTCAGTCCGACCTTGGCTTTATGGCCTAAGAGAAGCCTAAACCAAACGAGAAAGGGGCTCTGCGCTGCTGCGTAGAGCCCCCGTTCTTTCTCGGCAATCTGCCCTTTGTTTAAGCGTTGGCGAGCGCAACGTGCCGTTTCATGTGATGATCGACATTGCCAAACTCATTGTCGAAGATCGTCAGGCGTTTGAAATAGTGCCCGATCGCATATTCGTCGGTCATGCCGTTGCCGCCGTGGATCTGTATCGCTTCCTGGCCGATATGATGCGCCGCTTGGCCAATCCGCACCTTGGCGGCTGAAACGGCGAGCTTGCGCTCCCTCTCATCCGCATCAAGCTTCAGCGTCGCCAGATAAGTCATCGAAACCGCCTGTTCATATTCGGTGAACATATCGACCATGCGGTGTTGCAGAACTTGGAACGAGCCGATTGGCACGCCAAACTGCTTACGCTGACGCGAATATTCCACCGTCATGGCATGCGCGACTTTCATTGCGCCGCAAGCCTCAGCGCATTGCGCAGCGATCGCCTCGTCGGTGACAAGTTCGATCAGCGGCAGGCCATTTCCCTCTTCGCCGATTAAAGCCTCGACCGGGATGCTGGCGTTTTCAAAGAACACCTCTGATGCGCGGCGGCCATCAACCGTTGCATAATCGCGCGTGACCACGCCATCGGCGTTCTTCTCGATTACAAATACGGAGACACCCTCACGGTCGGTCCGCTCGCCTGATGTGCGCGCAGTGACAACCAGATGCGTCGCCCAAGGCGCGCCGATCACGACCGCCTTATGCCCGTTAAGGACATAACCAGAGCCGTCCTTCTTCGCCGTCGTCTCCAGGTTCGCATAATCATAGCGCCCGCGCGGCTCTGCATATGCAAAGGCAAAGATGCGGCTGCCATCGACGATCCCGCCAATGTGCTCTTCCTTTTGCGCATCCGTGCCAGCCTGCTTCAGGAATCCGCCAGCGCAAACCACGGTTGGAACAAACGGTTCCACGACCAGGCCTTTGCCGAATTCTTCCATCACGATCATGGCATCAACCGCACCGCCGCCAAAGCCGCCATCAGCCTCAGCAAATGGCATTCCGAGCAAGCCCAGCTCAGCCAGCTGCGCCCAGATCTCTGGCTGCCAGCCGCTGTCGCTGGTGATCGCTTTCTGCCGCGTTTCCCAATCGTAATTCTCGCGCACCAGCCGGGTCAGGCTGTCGCGCACCATGTCTTGTTCTTCAGTGAAGTTGAAATCCACGTAATGTCTCCCGCGTGTCCTGAGGCCTTAAAGGCCCAGGATCATCTTGGTGATAATGTTGCGCTGGATCTCGTTCGATCCCCCGTAGATCGAGGTTTTGCGCATATTGAAATAGCTCGCAGCGGAATGTTCCGCATAGGCCGGGCCCACCGGATATTCGTTCGATCCTGCATCGGAAACGCTCGGATAGAACGGGGTGCCATAATGGCCGACTGCCTCCAAAGTGAGTTCGGTCAAGCGCTGCTGAATTTCCGTACCCTTGATCTTTAGGATCGAGCTTTCTGGACCGGGGCCCTTGCCCGCCTGTTCACCGGCCAGCGTGCGCAACTCGGTGATTTCCAGTGCGGAAAGGTCAATCTCAAGCTGGCTGACTTTACGCGCGAAATCAAAATCACTCATCAGCGGCGCGCCGTCCATCTGCTCTGACTTGGCGATATCGCGCAGCTGCTCAATACCGCGTTTGGAGCGGGCAACACCAGCAATTCCGCTGCGCTCATGCGCGAGCAGGAATTTGGCATAGGTCCAGCCCATGTTTTCTTGCCCAACGAGGTTTTCGACCGGCACTCGAACATCGGTTAGCCAGGTCTCATTGACCTCATATCCGCCGTCGATCAGCTTGATCGGACGCACTTCAATGCCCGGCGATTTCATATCAACCAGAATGAAGCTGATGCCTTGCTGCGGCTTTGCCGCATCCGGATCGGTGCGGCACAGGAAGAATCCCCAATCGGCGTGTTGAGCCAGGGTCGTCCAGGTTTTCTGCCCATTAATCACATAGTGATTGCCATCGCGCACTGCGGTGGTCTTCAGCGAGGCGAGGTCCGAACCAGCACCTGGCTCTGAGTAGCCCTGGCACCACCACACATCGCCGCTGCGAATGCCGGGCAGATGCTGAGCCTTCTGCTCTTCATTGCCGAAGGAATAGATCACGGGACCAACCATGGATACGCCAAACGGCAAAGGCATAACCGCGTTTACCCGCGCGTTTTCTTCCGACCAGATATAGCGCTGCGTCGGGGACCATCCGGTCCCGCCATATTCCGTAGGCCAAGCCGGCACGGACCAGCCCTTTTCTCCGAGGATTTTGTGCCAAGCGACCATGTCCTCTGGATCGAGATCGTCTCGCTGTGACAGGCCTTCTAACTGCTTGGGATAATTCTCTTCGATGAAGGCACGCACTTCGTCGCGAAATGCCAGCTCTTCGGGGCTAAACTCCAGATTCATGCTCTCTCACTCCTGATCGGTCCCACGCAAGTGACAGTGGCATCACTGCGAAGGACTGAAAAGGGGTGACGTTGCGGCAAGTGGGCGATTTATTTTTGCCCTATGGTGAGTGGCTGCCGTCGCAATCTCGAATGCGAGCTATCTGACCTCCACGCTTACCAGAGGTATGCGTAGAGACCGATGAGGATAGCGATGGTGATGGTTGCCAGCGTGTTGAACAGCGCGCTGGTGGCGAAGGCGATGTCGCCCAGCTTCACAGTCTGCTCTTCATCAGGCGCCGCCGTCATGCGTGAGACGACAGCTGCTGCAACCAGGCCAACCAGGAACACGATCCAGATCCGCACCACAAATGGCAGATCGGGCAGCGCCGCGTTGACGATAATGTTGAGCGCAACCGATCCGATCAGCGCGGTAAAGGCGCCGGCTGCATTGGCACGCTTGTCAAAGAAGCCAAGCAGGAACACGATCACAATGCCCGGCGCGATATAGCCAGTGTATTCCTGAACCGTTTGGAACGCGCTTTCAAACCCGCCCAGGAACGGCTGAGCCAGAACCAGTGCCAGCGCCATAGCGGTAAAGGCAGCCACACGGCCGACAGTCACATAATGCCGCTCGCTCTCTTCCGGTTTGACGCTGCGATAGAGGTCCATTGTGAAGATCGTTGAGATCGAGTTCATCATCGAAGCCAGCGAGCTGACCACCGCCGCGATTAATGCCGCAAACACAAGACCGCGCAGGCCAGCAGGGGCAAAGCCCATCAGCTCGCCATAGGTGCGGTCTGAACGCTCTGCCAGAGCCGTGCCATCAAGCGCGCCTTGCTGAGCCAGAATAACCGCAGCAATCCCAGGGATCACAACGATAAACGGCACCACCAGTTTTAGGAACGCAGCAAAGGCCAAACCCTTTTGCGCCTCGCCCAGGTTTTCTGCGCCAAGCGCGCGCTGGATGATGTATTGGTTGAACCCCCAATAGCTGAAGTGCAGCACCCACAGCCCGCCCAGCAGCGTCCAGATACCCGGCAGATTGCTATAGGCAGGATGCTCAGGCTCCAGGATCATCTCAAAGTGGCCCGGCATCTCACCCATCAGATAACCCAGCCCGCCCAGCGCGCCATCCGCAGGCAGAGCGTCCAATGCAAACCATGTGATCGCAAAGCCGCCCAGGATCAGGATGACCACCTGGATGATGTCCGTCAGCGCCACGGCTTTAAGCCCGCCATAAAGCGAGTACAGCGCCGCAAAGGCCGCCAGTGCCGCCATGGAGGCAAGCACGCTCCACCCCGTCAGGCTTTCCACCGCAAGGCCGCCCAACCACAGCACCGTTGTAAGGTTCACCGCAGTGTACAGCGCGACCCAGAACACGCTCATCAGCGTCTTCACGCCGCCGCCATAGCGCTGCTCGAGGAATTGCGGCATCGTATAAATGCGCCGCTTCAAAAAGATCGGTAGGAAGTATTTTGCAACGATGATCAGGACCAGCGCCGCCTGCCATTCATAGGCCGCAATCGCCATGCCCACGGCAAAGCCCTGACCCGACTGGCCAATAATCTGTTCAGCTGAGATGTTCGATGCAATCAGCGAGGCACCGATTGCCCACCACGGCAAAGCCCGCCCGGCCAAAAAGTAATCCTCGGTGTTCTTATCCCGCCCCTTAGGCTCCCGGCTCACCGCCAAGGCTATCCCAAGCAACGCAACTGCATAACCAACAATGATCACCACATCGATCGTCTCAAGCGTCACAAAATTCTCTCCCTATTGATCCGTGTCGGGTTACACATATTATGACTGCTTCGTAACCTGCCCACTCTGCTCGGCTTAACCGGACGCACCTAACTATTCATCCTAGTCAGAAGCAAGGCACCCGGGTGGCCCGAAAGCCACCCGGGTGGGAGAAAGAGGCGATATTGTATCGACCTCAAACCGTTACGCCAATCAGATTGTAGCTCGAAGCACAAAACTGAACCGACGATCATTGCGGAAAGCATTGCGCGGTGCCCGCAAACCAGCCTCGTTGATCGACTGTGTTGTCTCAGTCACATCATCGAGCAGGTTTACGCCTTGAATGCCTACTTTCAACACGTCGTTGACATCGACAAAGATCGATGCGTCGAGCTGTCCCGTCGCAGGTTGATAAATTGAAGCAAACGGGAAGATAACGTCGCGCGGAGTCAATTGGAAAGAACTGCGCCAGTTATAAGCGAGCCGTGCTTGAACTGGGCCCTTCTCATATAGACCGATGACGTTGACGTTATGCCTCGAAACACGGGGAAAGACCCCTCTATCAACTTCGAAACGCGCCACCGGAATGTCATCTTCTGCCGGGATGTTGTTATCAATGGACGGTTCTACACCATCCGCGTCGATAAAGGTGTAATTGAGCTGCAAACCAAGGCCACTAAGCACACCAGGTAAGAAGTCATAAAATTGCTGATATGAAACCTCAAAGCCCTTAAGAGATGCACTTTCATTCGCGTTCACTTGGGTGTTGCGCGGCAGATTAAGTCCACCAGCAGGCAAGATAGTCGGTTCGAAATTGATGAAATCGTCGATCTGCTTATAGAAGCCTGTCAGCGTAATTGAGCCGGCATTATCAAAGTACCATTCGTAGGTCAGATCAAAATTCCACGCCAATTGCGGAAGCAGATTTGCACTGCCGGTCGGGGAACCACCAATGCCCTCGGCCTGAAAGCCATTGAAGACATTGATGAACCCGCCTGCACCATCGGAAATAGTATCCTCAGGCGCCAGACCTACACGAACACGTTGAAAGACCTCGTCATTACCTGGACGCGATAAGGTGCGGGAGAATGCGAAGCGAGCGATATGCCCGTTCGTCAGATCCAAGCGGGCGTTGAAACTCGGCAAGAGGTAATCATAGTCAGTCTCAATCTCCACCTCTTCCAACGAACCATCGCCAAAGAACGCGCGAAGCGCATCCAAATCCTCGCCACAGAAACCAGGCTCGACAAAATCAGGTTCGGCTCTTTCTGGTGCAGCCGGATCACAAAGATTGACCTGGTTAAACAAAGAATCGAATGACGGAATGCGCTCAACCGTATCGACGGTGCGACTTGTGTTCACGTAACGCAAGCCGATGTTGCCGGTCAGCTCAGTGCCAGCACCAAAAATATCGTCAATGCCATAATCGAAGCGGACATATGCAGAGAAGGTTTCCCTATCAACATTGCCAACTTCACTGGGGAAAAAGACAGTACCGGGAATTATGCTTTCATCTGCTCCGATACGGTTACCCAAGGTGGCATAAGGCCCACCAAACGGCCCGTTACCCGTGGCCCCACCTGAGGCTGCCCGGATGCCTTCGATAGCAGCGACCCAAGCGTCGTAATTCTCTACGCTCGGCCCGATATAGAACGGAGCACCGCCTGCTAGGCCCGTGTCCGATTCAGGTCCACGATCAAAATCCAGAAATCTGTTAATACCAAACAGACCATTGACTGCTTGCTCAACCGCCGGATTGGAGTTTCCACCCAGTAGAACGAGCGATTCAATCGCATTGAAGTCGCCACCGGAATTGCCCTGAACATCCCGACCGGTCCAAACTTCTGAAATGTTACCCCAATTGAAGTCTGACTGCCGCAGAAGGCTTTCCTGCCTGTTGTAGCGGCCGCCAGCACGAACAGACCTCAGCCAGCCATCGCCAGAGAAGTCATATTCGACGTCGCCACGAAACGCCAACGAATCAGCCTCGTTATCTTGCTGATGGTCCATCGCCGAGCGCAGGAAGAAGTTACTCAAATCTTGGTAAAAATTCGCATCAGCACCGTCTGGCACCACATGGCGGACATCAGCAGTACCGCCCGTCAAATCGATAAATATCGGGGCAAAGGTCGCGCCATGCACGGTCAGATCGATCACTTCCGCAGTCGACTCAACATATTGTGCATCAAAATTGAAGCGCAGGTTGTCAGTTGCAGCAAACTTTAGATTAAAGCCATAATCACTCGTAATGTCTCTTTCGGAACGCTGACGATTCAAAAAGAGCTGCTCACCACCTACTGGCGACACCAAAGCTGCCGTCGCAGCAGGTCCGCGCCACTGGCTATTATCAGAAATAGTGCCGCTTTGAAAAACGCCGTTATCATCGAATGTGAAATCTGATGGATCAAAACTACTGGCCGGACCGGAACCATCAGCCGCTGTTTCTGAAACATTCTCACCCCACACCAGGTCGGAATCTGAACGGAGGAATTGTGCTGTTGCCAGCCAACGCCCATCATTACTTTCATATTGCAACGCACCCGCCAAGGTTAAGCGCTCGCGATCAAACTCTTGACTGCGAATGCCGCCACCAGTTGGCACAAGCACCGTAGCGCCTTGAATGCCTGGGTCGACGCCATCGTTAAATACTGCTTCAACAAAGTTTGAAACACTCGTCGCGTCTGCCCGCGACCTAAGACGCGAATAAGCACCATTTACAAGAAAACCGAACCGGCCAGCGTCAGTTTCCCAGCTATTGGAATAGAGGCCGGAAATGGTCGGCGTGAGTTCTTTTGCGAAATCTGTGAAGTTAAACTCGACCGAACCCGAGAGAACCTGGCCATTACTATCAAAGGGAACACGGGTCCGAAGATCAATCGTTCCGGCCAGGCCGCCCTCGACCAAATCAGCCGTCTGGTTCTTAAATACAACCACACTTCCGAGCAGCTCGGGCGAGACATCTTCAAAGCCAAGAACGCCAGCGGAATTAGCGCCAAATACATCCCGGCCATTCAGTTCCGACCGCACAAAGGGAAAGCCACGAATGCTCACCCCAGAGCCCTCAACCGCAAAGTGATCCGGATCATCAGGGCCGGCGAAACGCAGAACACTCACACCTGGAACACGCTGAAGAACCTCCGAAACGGATCGATCTGGTAGTGCGCCGATATCTGATGCGGTCACAACATCTACGACTGTATCTGCATTACGCTTAACATTTTGAGCACTATTAAGCGAAGCGCGGATACCGGTGACGATAATGGCATTGCCATCATCTTCAGCGGGTTCGGTCGCCTCGACACCATCTTGCGGAGCCTCGTCTTGAGCAATCGCCGGCGCAGCCGCCAGCAGCCCCAAGGACGAGACGCTCGTCAAAAGCGTTTTGGACACGGCACCACTTACGGCACGAGTGTGGATCTGTTTCACTAAATTTCCTCCCCTTAGAGCCTCCACTTTACGGAGGTCACCTTAACCTATTCCTTAATTCAATCCCAAATTGACAACCTTGTCAACTGAGATTGTCAAATCTTGTGGAAGGCGTGACCTCCATGACACTCCAAATTTTAAGTCATTGTATTTGAAGAACAATTTTCCTCGATAAACGATCGGTGCGTCGGCATATCGTTGGCCGCGTTATCAATTGTTGCTCGGACCTTGTGCAAGATCGAATCAATCCGCTCCATCGGCAGCTTTGCGATTAACGGATTGCTGGCCTGCGGCTCGACACCTTGACCATACATCACCGCGAGCCAGCTGGCAGTGCCGAAAATATCGTTCGGCTCTTCAAAAATCCGCCCCCCTGCTCGAATTGCGCGATCCGTCGGCGCAGCTCCTCGGGCTGCTCAATCGTTTGGCAATGCCGCCAAAACGGCGTGTCGTCGCGCTGCGTCGCGGTATAATGCAAAACCAGAAAATCGCGCACACGGATGTACTCTTTGAGAGTGCGCGCGTTAAACGCATCGATATCGGGCTGACTAAAGCGCTTGTCCGGGAAATGCGTCAGCAATCGGGCGATACTGGTTTGAACCAGGTGAATGCTAGTGGATTCGAGCGGCTCCATAAACCCAGCCGCCAGCCCAAGCGCGAGCACGTTGCCGCTCCAGAATTGCTTGCGATGCCCTGTGACAAAACGCAGCCGATTGGGCTCGGCCAAAGGTTCGCCATCCAGATTGCTCAGCAGAGTCTTCTCCGCGGCATCATCGTCAAGAAATTCACTACAATAGACATAGCCATTGCCGGTGCGATGTTGCAGCGGGATACGCCATTGCCATCCGGCCTCACGGGCCGTAGCCCTAGTGTAGGGGATGGGGAAGGCATCACGGGTACAGGGGATCGCCACGGCCCGGTCACACGGCAGCCATTTGCGCCAATCCTCATATCCGGTTTCCAGCGTTTGCTCGATCAACAACCCGCGAAACCCGGAACAATCGACGAAGAAATCGCCGCTGATAGATTGGCCAGATTCCAATTCAAGCGAACGCACATGGCCGCTCTCGCTATCTTGCGCGACATTGCTGATCCGTCCCTCGATCCGTTCAACGCCCTTACCCTCTGCAAAACGTCGCAGAAACGCGGCATAAAGGGAGGCATCAAACTGAAATGCGTAATTAATCCCTGCAAAGGCCGATTGCGGACGCTCAGGGGTTGCCCGCATGAACTTCTCGCGCCGGCATGCCTCCACCATCAGCGAATAGGAAAACAGATCGTCTTTGTACCCGGCCAGGTTGCGGTGCAGCCAATATTGGTAAAACGGAATAGCATCGAAATCGCGACCAAAATCGCCAAAAGGGTGGATGTAGCTCTCACCCTTTTTGAACCAATCAACGAACTCAATCCCAAGTTTAAAGGTGGCATTGGTCTCACGAACGAACTCGTTCTCATCAATGCCCAGCATGGTGTTGAACGCAATGATCGGCGGAATGGTGGCCTCGCCTACGCCCACGGTTCCGATTGCTTCGGATTCGATCAACGTCACCTTGGTTGGCGATCCTTCGAGCAGGTGGCCGAGCGCGGCAGCCGTCATCCAGCCAGCGGTCCCGCCGCCAACAATCACAACACGGTCGAGCAAATGAGGGTTCATGCAGGTTCCGTCACAAATGAAATGGGCGCCGCCTTACAGAAGCGGTCAATATAGGCTTGGTGGGTCGGCATGGCCTGGGCCGCCTTGGCATAGCTGGCGCGCATGTTCGTAAGACTGCCCTTCAGGTTCGCCTCTGACAATCCGCTAGCTATTGCGTTGAAGCCCTGCGGGCCCCACCCCTGCCCCTCAGCAACCGCAATCCAGCTGGTCACATCGAACAATTCCGCATCATATTTGAAGAAGCGACCCTGCGATTTGAGCAACTCTAGCTTGCCCGCCAGGCTACCTGGAATATTCATTTCCCGCACATAATTCCAAAACGGCGCGTCATCGCGCTTGGTCGCCTTGTAATGCAGGATCAGAAAGTCACGCACATGGGTGAAATCATCAGTCATCAACCGGTTGTATTCTGCCCTCTCCACTGGAGCATCGGCCCCGCTTGGGAACAGCGTCACAAGTTTCGCAATGCCCATATGGATGAGGTGAATACTGGTCGATTCGAGCGGCTCCAGAAAGCCGGAAGACAGCCCAATCGCCACGCAATTTCCAGCCCAGAATTCTTCGCGGTGGCCAGTGCGGAAGCGTAGATGATTGGGCAAGGAAACCGGCGCGCCATCAAGGCTCGCCAGCAGGGTTTTTTCGGCCTCTTCCGCGCTCAGATACTCATCGCAATAGACATAGCCATTGCCGGTACGATGTTGCAGCGGGATGCGCCATTGCCACCCAGCCTTGCGCGCGGTTGAGCGAGTGTAAGGTACCGGATCGCCTTGCTTCTCGCAGGCCACGGCTACGGCGCGGTTGCAGGGCAGCCAATGGCTCCAATCCTTATGGACAGAGCCCATTGCTCCGTCGATCAGCAGTCCGCGAAAGCCGGTGCAATCGATAAACAAGTCGCCCTCAATCTGGCGATCATGGTCAAGCGACAGCGCCGTGATCAGGCCGCTATCACTGTCTTGCTCAACCTCTTCAATCCGTCCTTCGATCCGGGTTACGCCCAACCCTTCGGCAAATCGGCGCAGGAATGCGGCGTAAAGCCCGGCATCAAAATGATAGGCATAGCCTAGCTGGCCAATTACTGCCCCGTGATCAGGTTCTGGCCGCAGGAATTTGCCCGCATAGGCCGCGTAGGTGTTGAGCGAATAATCAGCCAGACCATGCGCATCGCCCAGGCTTTTTAACCGCGACCAATATTGATGAAATTCAACCCCCTCCAGGTCAAAGCCATATCGGCCGAAGGGATGGAAATAACGCTCTCCCAAACCGCCCCAATCGGCAAATTCGATCCCTAGCTTAAAAGTTGCCTGGGTCTCGCGCACAAAGGTGTGCTCATCAATTCCCAGCTGGGTGTTGAACTTTGTGATCGGCGGAATGGTCGCCTCGCCAACGCCGACCGTCCCGATTGCCTCAGACTCGACCAGAGTTACGGAGACACCAGCGGGCATCACCATTTTTGCCAGAGCTGCTGCCGTCATCCAACCAGCGGTGCCACCGCCAGCGATTACGACGCGCTTAATCGATCTTTCTGTCATGCCGCCTGCACCTGCCGAGTTAGACTGGCGATCTGCCCGCGCAATTGATCCAGCCAATCCAAAAGCTGCGCATCTGTGAGGCGCTCTGCCATCCGATCAGACCGGCGCGGGCGAATACCGCGCGCCCATAGCGCCGCAAGCCATTCTGGCGGCGTGAACACTTCATAATCCTCGGTTGGGATCCGCCCGCATGCTGCAAAAACCTCTGCCTTACGCTGCAATGCAGGGCGTGTGCTCGCCAACGGATCCTCTATGTTCAGCAGTTCGTGCATATCAGCCATCCGCTCTCGCTGCGCTAGGGCCAATCGGGTCCACTCGGCCTGCTCTGGCACGCAATCAGACAAGGGCGCTGCTAAGTTGGCAAATCGCCGCGCCGCACTGCTCAACGCGTGCCATTCAAGCCCGGAGATACCGCTTTGCTGCGCAATATTAAGCTCCTGCCCTTGCCACTTGGGCGCCTGTGCATCTGACGAACACTGGATCACCAAACTTGCGCTCCGCGCTTGTTCACTGCCCGCCTTGATCACGCTCGCACCGCCCGCCTTGGCGAAAGACAACAGTGCATTGCCATAAGCGCTGCGGTCAAATGCAATGCCAAAGTCGACTGGCAACTGCTCCAATTGTGCCAGTGGCGGTTTATGCGCGGCGTTTTGCAGCGCCAGCGACAGGGAAAATTCCGTGAGATCAGCTTGCTGAGACAGGCGGCTGGCGCGGAGCCAATATTGGTGAAACTCAACCCCGCCGCGCGGCACGCCAAAGGCGGAAAACGGCAGCTGCACTGCCGCGCCATCTGCCGTCCGCGTCTCAGCTGCTAAAATCGGAGAGCCTCCACAACGGGCAAACAACTGATCAATTGGCAGGCCCATCTCAGCGTGGAAGCGGTGAACACTGGGCCGGGTCGCAAAGGAGCCGGTAGCCTTATCCTCGGTACCGACTGCCAACTCCAAAGAGCGCCCTGGCCCTAGCCAACGGCTGGCTAGATAGGCGCCAACAACTCCCGCCTGCAACGGCGAGCCGCGAACAAAGATGCGCTCGGTGCTCATGCCGCTGCCCGCATCATATTGTTACGCGCGAGATAGGCCGCGTGGTCTTCCATCGAACCGGCGGCCTCTTCCATATGGCCTTTTAGCCCCGCAAGATGACGCAAAACCTCCGCATCAGCCTGCCCAGAAACACGGACATCAAAACTGCTGGGTAACACACGCTGACCGATCAGCACCGCAACCCAGCTTGGCACCAGAAACAGCCCGTGATCATAGGCGCTGACATGGCCATGTGCAGTGAACAGCTCTAGCCGTTCGGCCAGGCTGTCGGGCACATTCATCGTGCGCATGTGGTTCCAGAAATCGGAATCGTCGCGCTCTGTCGCGTGGTAGTGCAGGATCAGAAAATCACGCACCCGCTCAAACTGCAGGTCCATCCAGCGGTTGTATTCCGCCACTTCCACATCGCAGTCCTGATTCGCCGGAAACAGCTCCAGTAACTTGGTGATGCCTTCTTGGATTAAATAAATGCTGGTCGATTCCAGCGGCTCCAGGAAACCACCGGACAGGCCAATCGCCACGACGTTGCGGCTCCACAATTTGCGCCTCTTGCCTGTTACGAAACGCAGGAAGCGCGGGTCGGCCATCCGCTCCCCCTCCAGCCCGTCCAGCAAGGTGTCGCACGCCGCATCATCGCTTAGGAATTGGCTTGAGTAGACATGGCCATTGCCGGTGCGATGCTGCAGCGGAATGCGCCAGCTCCACCCGACCTCATGCGCCGTGGCCCGAGTGTATGGCAGCAGCGGCCCGTCGCTCTCGCATGGCACAGCAACCGCACGGTCGGCGGGTAACCACTCGCTCCAATCGTCATAACCAGCGTTCAGCGTCTTCTCGATCAGCAGGCCGAAAAAGCCGGTGCAATCGACGAACAAATCACCCTCTACCACGCGCCCATCATCCATGGTCAACGCGCTCACCCGCCCGCTTTCCGGCTCCAGCGTGACATCGACCACCTTGCCTTCCATCCGTGTGACCCCGCGCGCCTCTGCGTGGGTGCGCATGAACGGCGCATATTGCAGCGCGTCGAATTGATAGGCGTAACGATAGGTCGACATGACCGAACGGGGATCTTCGCTAGGCGGTTGAAACTTGCCCAGGCGCGAGGCGATGACAGGAAGTGAATATTCATCGAGCGCGCCAACTCCTGGTTGGCCAGCAAACTTGCGCCAATACTGGTGGAAGGCAACACCAGCATTTGGCAGGCCAAATTCACCGAAAGGGTGGATATAACTATCGCCCTTGCGGCCCCAGTTCACAAACTCAATGCCCAGTTTAAAGGTCGCCGAGGTCGCGGCCATAAACTCCGCTTCGTTGACACCGATCGTGTCATTGAAATTTTTTATATGCGGCAGTGTGGCCTCACCCACGCCGACAACTCCAATCGCCTCTGATTCGATTAATGTGATTTCCAGGCCTGTCTGGCCAAGCATACTGGCAAGACCAGCCGCAGTCATCCAGCCAGCGGTTCCCCCGCCAACCACAACCACGCGGTTTATCGCTCGCTTGCCCTCATTCGCGCCCACAGGCCGTTCCTCCATCCCACCGCCAAGATCGCATTTGCCTGCTCGCTGTCAATCGCAAGCATTGCAACATTCATACCGATCGGCTGAGGACGCCAATACGCACAATCACTTGACGCCTCTGTCAAAACAGTAATACAAATTGACAACGTAAGACAATAGAGGTCTTCGGGGAGAGGTTTTTGTGAGTTCTGCACGTGTGCGGATGGGAATGGCTGGCGGCGGCCAGGGCGCCTTTATTGGTGGCGTCCACCGTATGGCAGCAGCACTTGATGGCCAGATTGATCTGGTCTGCGGTGCATTCAGCCGCGACTTTACCAACAGCCTGGCGACCGGCAAGGCATTGGGACTCTCTGAAAAACGCTGCTATCAAGATGTCTCAACCATGCTCGCCCGCGAAGCGCAGATTGCAGGCGGAAGCACTGGCGAACGCGATCCGATGGGCTTCCTGTCGATTGTCACCCCCAATCACACCCATGCACCGATGGCGAAAGCGGCCGCGGAGGCGGGCTTTCACATTATGTCGGACAAGCCGGCGGGCATAAGCCTGGCTGAGATTGAGGCTTTGGCCGAAACTCTGCAAGCCACTGGCGCGTATTACGGCCTAACGCATACCTATCTTGGCTATCCAATGGTGTGGCAGGCACGGCATTTGGCAACCCAGCCGGAATTTGGCCCGATCCGCAAAGTGCTGGTGAATTACACCCAAGGCTGGCTTGCCAGCGAGACGGAAAGCGCAGGCAGCAAGCAGGCGGAATGGCGGGTCGATCCAGAGAGGTCCGGCCCTGCTGGCGCGCTTGGCGATATTGGCAGCCACGCCCATAGCCTGGCGGAATTTATCGCCAATTCACGGATGGCTCGGCTGTCCGCGCGGCTGCGCAGTCATTATCCGACCCGCCCACTCGATGATGATGGTGAGATCAGTTTCTCGCTGGAAAACGGCGCAACCGGACAACTCATCTCTAGCCAGATTTGCGCGGGCGATGAGAATGATCTGACGATTCGTATTTATGGCGAACATTCGAGCCTGGAATGGCGGCAAATGGAGCCAAACACACTTACACAGCGGCTCGCCAGCGGTCAGAGCGTCATCCACCGCGCCGGTGTCGACAAACCGCTGTGCGCTGAGGCACTTAGCCGGTGCCGCCTGCCCTCTGGTCATCCAGAGGGGTATCTTGAGGCATTTGCTAACCTTTACCGCCATTTCGCGCAGGCATTGCGCGAAGAGGTGGCGCCTTTATCGCTCGGAGTGCCCGGCATTGCAGAGGCTTTGCGCGGCATGGCCTTCCTTGAGGCAGCAGTGGCCAGCAACGCCGCCAATGGCGCCTGGCACGATATCAAAGCGCCCTCGGCGGGCTCCGATTTGAAAGGTCTTCTCACGTGAAGGAACTTCGTGGACCGGCCATTTTCCTCGCCCAGTTTATGGGCGACACCGCGCCGTTCAATTCGCTAGATACAATCGCGAAATGGGTTGCAGACCTGGGTTATAAGGGCGTTCAAATTCCCTCTAACGATCCGCGCTGCATGGATCTCGATCTTGCTGCAGAAAGTCAGGATTACTGCGACGAGCTAGCCGGTCGCTGCGCCGAGCATGGCCTCGCCATCACGGAGCTGTCGACCCACTTACAAGGCCAATTGGTGGCAGTGCATCCGGCCTATGATGAAATGTTCGATGCCTTCGCCCCCGAGGCGCTGCATGGCAAACCAGCCGAGCGTCAGGAATGGGCAGTCGACCAAATGAAGAAATGCGCCGTTGCCTCGCGCAGGCTCGGCCTGAAGGCATGTGCGAGTTTCTCTGGTGCGCTGATGTGGCACCTCGTCTATCCTTGGCCCCAACGTCCGGCTGGATTGGTTGAGGCTGGCTTTGCCGAGCTTGCCAAGCGCTGGCAGCCGATCCTGGACGTTTACGAAGACAATGGCGTTGATGTCGCATTTGAAATTCACCCTGGTGAAGATCTGCACGATGGCGCAACTTTTGAGGCGTTCCTTGAGGCGGTGGACAATCATCCGCGCGCCAACATCCTGTTCGATCCGAGTCATTTCGTGCTGCAACAGCTCGACTATCTCGACTTTATCGACCGCTATCATGACCGAATCAAAGCCTTCCACGTGAAGGATGCGGAGTTCCAGCCAAATGGACGCACCGGCGTCTATGGCGGCTATCAGGGTTGGCAAGATCGCGCGGGCCGGTTCCGTTCGCTTGGTGATGGGCAGGTCGATTTCCGCCAGATCTTCAGCAAGCTGACCCATTACGGGTTTGATGGTTGGGCAGTTCTGGAATGGGAGTGTTGCTATAAACATCCCGAGCAAGGCGCCGCCGAAGGCGCGCCGTTCATTGCGGATCATATCATCCGCCCAACCGAATACGCATTTGACGATTTTGCCGGCGGGGACATTGACCCCGCGATGATTGCAACAACCCTGGGCATAATGCCCATGGGTTCAGGAGAAAATTGATGCAGGCGAGCGAATATCCACGCCAAAAACTATTTTGGATCGGGGTTTTGACCCTGTTTACTGCTGCCCTCCTATTTTCCTTAAGAGTAGGGTTGGCTGGCGACATTCAGGCCGATATCTATGCCGGGCTCAGTAACCCAGGCGAAGCCATTGGTAGCGCCTTGGGAGCGGCTTTCTTTGGTTTTGGCATAACTCTTTTTGTCGCAAGCCCGCTGCTTGATGCGTTGGGTATTGGCAATGTCATTCGTATTGCAGCGACATGCTTCGTCGCAGGCACCGTCTTGGCGATTGGTGCGGCTAGCTTTGTTGGACCAGACACAGCGCGCACCTTGTTTACAGTCGGCTTCCTAATCCAGGGCATTGGCTGGGGCGCGATGGAGGCAGCGGTCAATCCCATGACAACCGCGCTCTATCCCGAGGAAAAGACACACCGGCTCAATGTACTGCACGCATGGTGGCCTGCTGGCTTAATCGCGGGCGGACTCATCGGCTTCGCGGTCAGCGGGCTGGAGATTCCTTGGCGCATGGCGATGTCGGTCGCGTTCCTGCCAGCGCTTTTGGTGTTGATCCTTTCAATCGGTGTCCGTTTCCCACCAACCGAGCGTGCAGCGGACGGCGTATCGTTTAAAGACATGATGCTTGAAATTGTCCGTGCACCGACATTTCTCGTCTGGCTCGGCGCAATGTTGCTTACGACATCGCTCGAACTGGGCCCGGCAAGCTGGATTAACACCGCCTTGTCAGCGAAGGTCGGTTTCAATGCAGTGCTGCTGCTGGTTTACGTCTCTGGGTTGATGTTCGTAATGCGTCACTTCGCTGGCGCGCTAGCAAACAAGCTATCCAATGCTGGCGTCCTGTGGGTGTCCAGCCTTACTGCAATGATTGGCCTGTATGCCATGTCACAGGCATCAAGCCCGGTCCTTATCATTGCCGCAACCACGATCTGGGGCATGGGCGTTGCTCTGCTGTGGCCCACCATGATGGCGACCGTATCAGAACGCTATCCGCGCGGTGGCAGCTGGTTCATCGGTCTGATCGGATCATTCGGCGCGCTCGCGATCTACTTCCTCTTGCCCCAGCTTGGCCGGATGTATGACGCAGCGATGGTTGTAGAGGCCGGCACTGCAGAAGCGCTAGCGGCCTTGCGTGACGCGGGTACGCCAGAGGCAGCCGCACAATTGCAAGCGATCGAAGCTGAGGCCGCACCGCAAGCGTTTGAGTTTGTGGCGATGATGCCCATCCCCCTCCTGCTGATCTTCGGCGTAATTTGGTTTCTTGATCGCAGACGCAAACAATCAGAGGCAAATGCGCCTCAAGTGCAAGTGGAGCAGGCATGAATATGACAAATACACGGGCCAAGCTCAGCCGCCGCACGATGCTGCGCGGCTCCATAACGGTGGCAGGCGCGGCGATTGTGCTGCCTGCCATGGGCAGTATCGCAGGTTGTTCCAATGGTGCAGGCGGCAGCCTAGCTGGAAAGCTCGAGCTAATCGATGCTGTCAGCGATCTGGTGATCCCGCAAACCGACACTCCTGGTGCGCGGCTCGCCAAGGTGCCAGCCTATATCGAGGCAGTCTTCACCGACCATTTCACCACAGAACAGCAAGATGATTTTGCCGCTGGTCTTTCCGTGTTTGACGACATGGCAACGGACGCGGGCGCCGACAGCTTTGCCAGCGCGTCGGCGGATCAGCAGCGCACGATCTTGAACGAGCTGGACACTGGGCCGGGTGACATGACCGGCAAGGGCACGTGGCAGCAGCTACGCGATATGACGATCTTCGGCTTTTACACGTCAGAGGAAGCCACCAAGGAACTCGGTTTTGAAGAGATCCCTGGCCGTTATGAAGCCTGCGCACCCTTGGAAGAGGTCGGCCGAGCCTGGCTGAACCGCGGCGTTTAAATAGAATCGAAAGAGAGTAACAAGAGAATGTCTGAGAACACCCCTTTCGATGTGATTGTTGTTGGTTCTGGAATGTCGGGCGGCTGGGCCGCAAAGGAATTCAGCGAGAAAGGGTTCAAGACCCTGGTACTGGAACGCGGCAAACAAACAGAACACAGCGTGGATTATGTCGGTGAGAACCAAAATCCGTGGGATATGAAGCACCGCGACCGAGTCGACCCAAAACTGGCCAATGCGGAATATCCGGTGCAGCAGACCTGCTATGCCTTCCGCGAGAGCACGCGGAATTTCTTCATCAACGACAAGGAAAATCCCTACTCGGTTGAGGACGGCAAGACCTTTTCGTGGCTGCGCGGCGATCAGGTCGGCGGCAAATCATTGATGTGGGCACGGCAAAGCTATCGTTGGAGCGAGATGGATTTCGCCGCCAACAAGGCCGATGGGTATGGTACGGATTGGCCGATCCGCTATGCCGATGTTGAGCCGTGGTATAATTATGTTGAGAAATTCGTTGGCATCAGCGGTTCAGAAGAAGGCCTAGATCAGCTGCCCGACAGCGTGTTCCAGCCACCGATGGACCTCACCTGCGTAGAGAAAGACGCAAAAGCCAAGGTTGAGGCAGCCTTTCCGGGACGCAAGATGATCCCCGGCCGCGCGGCACATCTGACGCAGCCAACCGAAGAGCAATTGGCGTTGGGCCGCGGTTCTTGCCAATTCCGCAACCAATGCGAGCGTGGATGCTCGTTCGGTGCCTATTTCTCGAGCGTTTCGGCCACTTTACCAGCGGCGAAGAAGACCGGGAATATGACCCTGCTGCCAGACACTGTGGTCGAACGCATTCTCTATGACGAGAAAAGCGGCAAGGCGACCGGTGTGCGAACTGTCAATCGCACCACCAAAGAGCGTCAGGATTATCAGGCTAAAGTGATCTTCATGTGCGCATCCACATTGGGTACGGTGCAGGTGCTGCTCAACTCCACATCAGAAGCTTTCCAAAACGGGTTCGCCAATAACAGCGGCACGGTTGGCAAATATCTGATGGATCATCACACACGGATCGGCGCAGAGGCGGCTTATCCAGGTTTTCAGGATAGCTATTTTGCAGGGCGCAGGCCCAATGGCATTTACGTTCCGCGCTTTACCAATCTCGGCAATGAAACCGATGGAGAGTTTCTGCGCGGATACGGCTATCAAGGGCAAAGCTCGCGTGCCTCTTGGACCCGCGCCTTAGGCGGCCAGGGCTTTGGTGAGGATCTGAAGAACGAACTCAGACAACCAGCCGACAGCTGGCGCATTCGCTTGCAAGCCTTTGGCGAAATGCTGCCGCGCGAAGAGAACATGGCGGTGCTGCACCCAACCAAGACCGATCCAAACGGTATTCCGCAAATCCACTTGGATGTCAGCTGGTCTGAAAACGAACGCAAGATGCGCGTTGCGATGAAGCGCGATGCCGTTGCAATGCTGGAGGCGGCCGGCTGCACGGATATTCAGACATTCGAACAAGAACCCGTTCCGGGAGATTGCATTCACGAAATGGGCGGCGCACGCATGGGATATGACGCGGCAACCTCTGTCGTTAACGGCCGCAACCAATGCCACGATGTGCCCAATGTCTTTATCACCGACGGGTCTTCGTTCTCTTCGGTTGCATGCCAGAACCCATCGCTCACTTTCATGGCTCTAACAGCGCGTGCGGTCGACTATGCCGCCACCCAAATGAAACAGGATTTGATCTGATGAAAGCACTTCAATCACTTGATCGCCGCGATGTTTTAAAAGGCGGCTTGCTCGGTAGCATCGGATTGCTCGCCGCCTGCAATGGCGTAGCGCCCACGCCGGAAACAGCGGCAAAGACCAGTCCCTACACAGGCAAGCTCGGTATTCAGCTGTACACTTTTCGCGAGCAGTTTGAGCAAGACTACGACGGCGTCCTCACCACTTTGGCTCAGATCGGTTATAAGGACCTAGAGTTTGCTGGTTATTATGATCACGATGCCACCGCAATTAAAGCGCGGATGGATGATCTTGGTTTGGTCAGCAATTCCACTCATGTGCAGCTGGCTGATATGCAAGACAATTTTGATGCGGTTATAGAGCGTGCGGCGCTGATGGGACAAACCAAGCTGATCATTCCCTGGCTTGCCCCAGAAGATCGCAATCTCGACAGATACAAAGCCATTGCAGACCTGCTCAATGAACGCGCTGGCCCCGCAAAAGAGGCGGGCATGATGGTTGGCTATCACAACCATGAGTTTGAATTTGAAACGATTGACGGTGAAGTGCCTTACGACATCTTGCTAGAGCGCACAGAGGCCGACGCAGTAACGATGGAGCTGGATTTCTTCTGGGCGCACAAGGCCGATGTTGACCCGCTAGAGCTATTCGCGAAAGCACCAGGCCGTTTCTCTGCCTGCCATATCAAGGATGCATCTCAAGATGGTGAAATGGTCAACATCGGCGACGGCGTAATTGATTTTTCTGCCATCTTGGCAGAGTCAGAGACCGCTGGCCTGGAGTGTTTTTACGTCGAAAATGACGATACGAAAGATGCCGAAGGGTTTGCTAAAGCGAGCTTCGCTTACCTTGATCAGTAGAAGCGAATGCGGGTGACCGCGATCGCGGCCCCGCATCCCTTCCGCCTACGGCTATTCTCCAGTCAACACGGCGAGCATGTCTTCGTCCCAACCATTCTCTTCAGTATGGAGCGCGAAGGTGTTCGCGTAGGCCCATAGACACCAAGGAATGTCGGCTTCCTCCATCGCCTCTTTGACGGCGCCGGCCCATTTCACTCGTTCCTTGTTATCGACCGGGTCATTCGCTCCGAACTCGCCAAGGAATACGGGCCGTCCCACAGCTTTGCGGAATGTGGTGGCAATTTCGACTGCGTTCGCCAATTCCACTTTATCTGCAGCCGAACCCCATCCACGCTTACCTTTGGGCATATTCTCACCCAACCAGGCCGCCCCTTGGTGGGTGAAGTTGAACGGGTCGTAATAATGGAAAGTGTAAACAACATTGGGATCATCGGTCGCTAGGTTGGTCGCTAACGTACGAATGCCAGACCATTCTTCCCCGCCAAGAATAACGATCCGGTCAGGGTTATCACGACGAATGGTTGCAAGCGCAAGCGCCTGAGCTTGGCGCATCTCCTTGCCTTTCAAATTCTTGGTGGGCTCGTTCAGCACTTCAAACCAGACATTGCCGGGTAGCTTGGAATAACGCAACGAAAGCTGATCCCAGATCGCTCGGAATCGTTCCATTTGTTCGCCTGGCTGCTCCATCATCTCTTCAAAATGATGGATGTTAATCACTACATTGAGCCCGCTCGACAAAGCCCATTTGATATTATTGTCAGCTATCTCAACGAAATCTGGATGGAGCCGATATTCTGGTGCGGGGCCCGTGTAATCGCTCCAACGTATTGGAATGCGCACCGTATCAAAACCTGCCTCAGCAATCTTCTGATAGTCGGCTTTAGCATAGAGCTTGCCCCAAGAGCTTCCATTCGGCGCTTCCAGTGCGTTGCCCATATTGACGCAGCGTTTCATCTGAAAATCGGGTGCGATTGGTGTGCTCGGAACGGCCTCTGCCTGCGCTGCAGGGGGCACCTGCGCGTTTGCCGACAGCGACAGGGAAAGGCCCATTGCGACCACAATTGCAAGTTTGGAGTTTTTCAAATGTGTCACGTTAAGATCCCTTCTATTCACGTCGCTTTTATGGGCGCTTTGGCGGCGCCGTTGTTCCTCTGAGGATGAATTCATGATCCAGGACAATGCGATGCGGTCCCGGCCCTTTACTGTCGCTTAAGCCCTTTACCAGTTCGCGGACTGCGGTGCTGCCCAGATCACTTAGCGGTTGGCGTACAGTGGTTAGGAAGGGGCGCATCCGCGTTGCAATATCGGCGTCATCAAATCCGACGACCGATATATCTTCCGGCACTTTCATTCCGCCTTCGATGAGGGCGGCAACTAGACCTGCCGCCATGTCATCGTTGGAAGAGAAGACGGCCGTTGGCGGGTTGGATTGGCCGAGAAAGAACTGCCCAGCATCATAGCCCGTTTGAAAACTAAACGCGCCGGGCCGCACAAAATCAGGATCAATCTTCAGTCCCGCAGCCTCCATTGCAACGCAAAATCCAGCAAAACGGACATGCGATGAACGCTGATTCTCGCTCCCGCGAATAAATCCGATTCTGCTTGTGCCCCAGGCCCGTCAAATGCTGGACGACTTCGATTGACGCCTTGTAATCGTCTATCTCAACCAACAGTCCCTGGTTTTGCAAATCGACCGGGCCGACACGCACCACCGGTATCCCCATTTCGTCAAGTACGAAGGCGACCTTCTCGTCATTGGCATAGGGCGCAAGCAGCATCACCCCATCGGGACGGCGACGACGTGTCACAGTCTCTAGCGCGGTACGGATATCGGCCATCGCCATTTCGCCGAGGTCCTCAACGAGACTAATCGACAATTGATAACCCAGCTCCTGACACGCAATCACCGCGCCAAATTGGATCGCATTGACATAGACGCTGCCCGCATGGTGGCAAACAAGGTTGATATCGTAGGAGCGGCTACCGCGCAGCGAACGCGCGGACTGGCTAGGGACATAATCGAGCGCCCCGGCTGCCTCGCGCACTTTACGGCGCAGTTTTTCCTGCACGTGCGGCTCATTATTGAGGACGCGCGATACTGTCTTGATCGAGACGCCCGCCAAATCGGCAACGTCCTTCATCTTCGCTGAATTTTCAGATTTCGCCTTTGCCATTCGCCCCCCTGTCACTGCGACAACTCGTCAACAATGCGAGCGTGCAGACCACTGCTCAGTGGCATAAGAAACAGTGTAATTGAAGCGGCGATCAAAAAGAGAACCGGAGCAATTGCAATGTATTGGCCGAGTGAAACCGCCGTCTCTGCAGTTTGCACATCGCGCTCAGGCTGATAGCCAATACCTGAAAGCAGATATCCAACTCCCAAACCGGTCAGCGCGCTAGACGCCTTTTGAGCAAACAGACTTGAGCCAAACACTGCGCCTTCATCGCGGCGTCCGTAATTGTATTGGCCATATTCAACCGTGTCGGGGATCAGTGCCCAAATGATGATGGCAAAGGAAGAGCCCGCAAATCCGTAAAGAATCAACTGAACCGGCACACCGCTGACCAGAAATGGTCCAAATGCGAACAGCCATATACCGCCAATGGCCGTCAACAGGGTTCCCAAATACCAGCATTTCTTTTTGCCAAGCGAGCGCGCTATCAATGTCCAGATCGGTGTCCCGACAAGCGTGGAAAATGCATAGGCTGACAGGATGACTTCCTTGTTTGCGAAGTCGCCCGCATTCGCTTCGATATAAAAGGCTATCGGTATGCTGATGCTCGCCCCAGCCGCTGAATTCAACAGCAGTACCAGTAAGAGCATACGCAGCGCATCGTTCTGCGAGAAAGCATCAAGGAACGAACGCATGCTCCAACCGACCGGCAGATCGTCACCGCCAAGGGGAGGCTTTTCACGAGTGAACAAAAAACATGCAATGAGCGCAATTGTGGCCACAAACGCACCCAGAAGAGCGGCAAAGAAAGAGCCCTGCCCTGCAAACTCGCCTTGCGTTTCCAATGCGCGGCTGAGCGGAAAGAAGAACGACGTAACACACAACATGCCGCAAAAGGCGAAGAACATACGCACGCCAGAAAGCTCGGCTCTTTCAACGGAGCTGAAGGTCAAGCGCGCTGACAGCGCCGAGTAAGGCACAGCCACAATAGTGTAGAATGTGCGGAAGATGATCGCTGACGCCAAAAGCGCTACGAACAGCAGCCAGCCTTCTAATGGAGGTGACCAAAACAGCAGGCAGAAAGAGGCACCCAATCCAAAACTGCCGAACAAGATAAACGGACGGTACACCCCGTATTTGCTGCGATTGGCAGCGGCAAAACTGGCGACCAAGGGATCAGAAATTGCATCCCACAACAGACCAAGCGCATAGATCCAACCAGCCAGCTTTGGATTTAGTCCAACCACCTCTGCGTACCAAAATACGAGGATCAGCGAGAGGCTGTGCCAGTAGATATTGAGTCCAAAATCGCCAATGCCATAGCCAGCTAGGCGCACAAGTTTTCTGCCGAGCATCAGCTTACGCGGCTCAGATGTAGCAGTGTTCGGCATGACTCAGGGCGATTCAAAAACGACCTACTCCAGCCACTTTGGTGCGCACTGCGACCAGGCGGTCGCCAGCAGTGATGAACAGGGTGCGTCCATCTTCGCCAAAGGCACAATTGGCCGTCGCGCGCCCCGTTCCAATCCGGCCCATACAACGCGCCTGAGGATCGATAACCAGAACTCCGCCTGGTCCGCCAAGAAAGATGTGCCCGCCGACCGCGACCGCCATCCCATCGGGTAGCCCGCCAACCTCGTGCATAAACGGCTTCGCATCGAACCATATTTCTCCCCCGCTAATCTCACTATCGGCAGACGCGGGAGTGTCAAACCGGCGGATAAGCGGAGCGTCTGGATCAGATTGGCTCACGTACAAAGAGCTCTCGTCCGGAGACAGCACAATGCCATTGGGGAAGGTCATGTCATCCGCAAGCCGGGAAAGCGCGCCATCGCTACCCAGGCGATAAACGCCATTGGCATCCTGCTCTTTCATCGGTGAAGCATTCAGCCCTTCCAGTCCATAGGGCGGATCGGTGAAATAGATCGTTCCATCGCTCGCTTCGATCAGATCGTTGGGACTGTTAAAGCGCTTGCCCATATACTCGCTCACCAAAGTCCGTCGGCTGCCAGCACCCATATCGCGCGCTTCGACACCGCGCTTGCCGTGGTTGCATATCAGCAGTTCGCCGCTTTTGCCCATGAGCAAGCCATTGGCACCCGGCTCACGCAGTCCCCCCGCTTGATCTGGAGCAACGCCTGAGGGATCAAGAAAGATCGAGATTCCTTCCTGCGCGCTCCACGCGTAAGCGCGATTTTTCGGAACGTCTGTGAAATAAAGCCTTTGGCGCTCTGTGTCCCATGCCGGCCCCTCGGACCACTGGTGCCCTTCTGAAAGGAGCCGTGATGGAGCAGCGATGTCCACAAGATCGGCGAAGCCGGCTTCAAATTCATCAAAGATAATATTTGCGTCTGCTGCGGAGCCTCCGGCTGCGATCCGCGCGCTATCGTGATCGCCAGCGCATGCGGCGAGCGCACTGGCCGAAAGGCCCAGCAATGTTGTCCGACGCGTAACCTGCATAGTGAATCAATCCCTTCTAGAGTCTTGATATTCCAATATTGACAACCTTGTCAAAAAACGCTGCTAATAGGACAAGATTGACGAATAGGGATTCGTCGGCGCAAAGGTGCGTCGGCGGGGGAGAGCCAGAATGCAGTTGAATTTAGTGAAACCGGCCTTCACGCTGGGGCTGAGTCTTGTCGCGGCCAGTTGCGCGCAAAGCTACACTGGCGATCAGGCGGAAGTCATATCGACCAATGCGGTCAGCACGCAGGGCGTGATTAACCCAGAAATCTGGCCGCAATTGCCCGCCACCCCGCTCGATCCGGCGATCGAAGCACGCATTGATACGATCATGGCCAAGATGACTTTGGAACAAAAAGTCGGCCAAACAATGCAAGCCGATTCCGCTTCTGTGACGCCTGAGGACGTTAAGAAATACCGGCTGGGATCTGTGCTCAGCGGCGGCAATTCCGCGCCGGGCCCCCTGCCCTACGCCGACACCTCTAGCTGGCTAGAGATGGCTGATGAATATTGGGAGGCATCGACCGATCCGGAAGGGGTAGAGATCGCTATTCCGGTGATCTGGGGGATCGATGCAGTCCACGGCCATGCCAACTTGATCGGCGCAACGATTTTCCCGCACAATATCGGCCTTGGCGCGGCGCGTGATCCCGATCTGATTGAACGCATCATGGCAGCGACCGCTCGCGAATTGGTCGTCTCAGGCCACGATTGGACCTTTGCACCAACATTGGCTGTACCCCGCAATGACAATTGGGGGCGAGGTTATGAGGGCTTTTCAGAAGACCCGGAAGTCGTCGTTTCTTATTCAGACCGGATCGTCGAGGGTCTTCAAGGCACATACGGCGAAGCTGATTTTATGGCGTCCGGCAAGATCCTGTCGGCGGCCAAACACTATATCGGCGACGGTGCGACCGATTATGGCCGCGATCAAGGCGATGCCAGCATCAGCGAAGAGGAGCTGCGCGATATCCATGCAATAGGCTATCTCCCCGCTCTTGAGGCCCAGGTCCAAACTGTGATGGTGTCTTTTTCTAGCTGGCAGACCGTCAAGATGACCGCCAATAAGGCGCTGATCACCGATGTTTTGAAAGATCGCCTGAACTTCAACGGTTTCGTAGTGAGCGATTGGAACGCGCACGGACAAATTCCGGGCTGTTCAAACACCGATTGCCCAGAGGCATTCAACGCAGGCATCGATATGTTCATGGCGCCTGACAGTTGGCGCGGGCTGTATGAAAGCACGCTGGCCCATGCGAAATCGGGGCGGATACCGATGGAACGGTTGGATGATGCGGTTCGCCGGATTTTGCGAGTGAAGCTGCAATATGGCCTGTTTGATCGAGGCGCGCCGAGCACTCGGCAAGATGCTGGCGATGTGAGCTTGCTGGCCAATGCGGAGCACCGCGCGCTGGCCCGAGAAGCAGTCCGTAAATCGCTGGTTCTGCTCAAAAACAACAAGTCTCTGCTGCCACTTGATCCGGGCAAAACTGTGCTCGTAGTGGGTGACGGCGCGGACAGCATAGCCAAGGCTTCCGGCGGCTGGACCCTGTCATGGCAAGGCGGTGCTCACACCAATGATGAGTTCCCCAATGGCCAGTCGATCCTCAGCGGTATTCAAGAAGCTGTTGGCGCAGCGGGCGGCACTGTGATCTTTGACAAAGACGGCACCGGCAATCATTCCGCTGATGTCGTGATCGCGGTTTATGGCGAGGATGCCTATGCCGAGTTCCAGGGCGACCGTCCGCATCTCGATTTTTCCGAAGAAGGCTTCGATACGAGCCTGCTTGCAAGCTATCAAGCGGCGGGCACGCCAGTGGTCTCGGTGTTCCTTTCCGGCCGGCCGATGTGGGTCAATCCAGAGATCAACGCCTCTGATGCGTTCGTCGCCGCATGGCTGCCGGGTAGCGAAGGCGCGGGTATCAGCGACCTGTTGTTCCGCACCAATCCTGCGTATGACTTTACCGGCAGGCTTTCCTTTTCCTGGCCCAAACTCGCGAGTCAATCGGAGCTCAACGTCGGTGATGAGGATTATGACCCTCAGTTCGCCTATGGCTATGGCCTATCCTATGCGAGCAAAGGGAACTTAGCGAAGCTTTCTGAACGCTCTGGCATTAATGCTAGCGGCTCTTCAGTCGGCGATGTTCTCTATGCGGGCGGCCGCGCGCCAAACCCATGGTCGCTCTATGGGGTGGTGGATACTGCGCAAACACGCCTTAATTCCAGCGACTGGGACGGCGGCGCATTGTCGTTCGCCGGGCTTGACCGTTTGGCCCAAGAGGACTCCTTGCGGATCACTTGGGGTTCGGACGAACCCTATGTTCGGTTCAGCAGTCATGTGCCTGTAGATTTCAAACGGCAGTCAAACGGCGCAATGGAGCTGGCCTTCTTTGTGCGGAACACTGGCAGTGCGCCTGCTAACCTGCGGGTCGCCATGGGCTGTGACGATGACAGCACATGTGGCCGAGGCCTGCCGGTCAGCGTGACCTCGGGCGAATGGCGTGAAGTGCGCTTGTCGCTGGCATGTTTTGCAGACCTTGGTGCTGATCTCGGCGCACTCAGCACCGGCATGATCATTCGATCCGAAGGCCCCGCGTCCATCGGTCTGTCGGACATCCGGCTGGAGCCTGATATCGACGCCACGCGGTCCTGCGCGTTTTGAGCCAAGCTGCACTCTGACATGACCGCTCGGCTCGCTATTATCATGGGGCCAAGCGGCTGCGGCAAATCACGGATTGCGAGCGCATTGGCGGAGGCAATCGCAGCTCCCATGCTGGAGGGTGATGATTTTCACCCGCCTGAGAACCGCGCCAAGATGATAGCTGGCGAGGCCTTAACCGATGGCGACCGCGCGACATGGATCGACGCCATGCTTGCCGCAATTGCGCAGCACAAAGAGCCGCTGGTCGTGCTCGCGTGCTCCGCCCTCACCCGATACGTCCAAGACCGCCTGCAAGCCGTCCCCAATCGCGAAACGCTCTTCGTCTTGCTCGATGCCCCGCGCAAGACACTGGCCGCGAGGATGCGCAATCGCGAAGATCATTTCATGCCGGTCAGCTTGCTCGATAGTCAGCTTGACGCGCTCGATGCCCCTGAAAACGCGATCCGCGTGGATGCCGAGCAGCCAGTCAGTGCGATCGTGCAGCAGCTCTCCGCCGCTCTAGAGCACTAAACCCAGCGCCAATACCATCGCAAAACCGACAAGGCCGACGAGCGTCGAGGCGACAGTCCATGTCCTAAGCGTTTCGCGTTCGGTCAGGCCAAAATAGCGCGACACCAGCCAGAAGCCGCTGTCGTTCACATGGCTGACCACGCTTGCCCCGGCCGCAATGGCGATCACCATGCGCGCGAGATCCCAGCCGTCCAGCCCGGCGGCGAGTGCCAATGGCGCGCATAGTCCCGCCGCCGTCAGCATCGCGACCGTTGCCGATCCCTGCGCCACTCGCACAATCGCGGCGAGCACAAAGCCTGCGACAATCGGGCCAATGCCCAGGCCCGCAAAGCTCTCTGCGAGCATCTTGCCCGCGCCGGTATCAACCAAGACCTGTTTGAACGCCCCGCCTGCCCCGGTCACCAACAGGATCACAGCGGTCGGTTCAAACGCGCGCGACAGCCCGTCTTTAAGCCGCTCAGCCCCAGCCTCATCATCCGCGCTCAGCGCCATTGCGGCGACCGCGCAGCCGATCAGCAGCGCCGTGAACGGATGCCCTACAAAGGCCAAGAACGGGCTTTCAACGCCGAACTGCCCCGCGAGCGCAGCGGCAACGATCAGCGCAATCGGCAGCGCCACGACCAGAGCGGCACGCATTGCCAGACCAGCATTCGCAGCGGCCTCTTCATTTGCCCCAGCGCCCGTATCGCTGATCGGCAACCAGCCACGCGCATCAGCAAAGCGCGCGTAATACGGCCCCGCGATCAGCATTGCCGGAATACCAGCCGCCAACCCGCAGATGATCACCAGGCCCAGGTCAGCCGAGAGAATCTCCGCCACAGCGACCGGTCCCGGGGTTGGCGGGATGAAAGCATGCGCCGTCGCCAGCCCGGCGAGCAGCGGCAATCCGAAGAACAGCGCCGGTTTGCCAGCGCGCATCGCAAGCGCTTGCACCAGTGGGAACAGCAAGATCAGTCCAACGTCGAAGAACACCGGTATCGCGATCACCAGCCCAACAAAACCCATCGCAATGCCCGCTGGCCCCGCGGGGCGATTGCCGATCAGCGAACGCGCCAGCGCCGCTGCGCCGCCGCTTGCCTCCAGATAGACGCCGAGCAGCGCACCAAGTCCGACAATCACGGCGATAAAGCCGAGCACACCGGCAAAGCCGTTTGTCACCGCATCGATCACTGCGTCCGGCGCCAGGCCCGCCATCAGGCCAGTTGCCAAGGCCGCGACCAGCAAGGCCGCAAACGCATTCACCCGCCGCACCAGGATCAGGATCAGCAATCCAGCGACACCAATCGCGGTTGCGATCAGTGGCCGCCACTCAGCCAGGAACTGCGCAAAATCGCTCATGCTATGCTGGCCTTCCCGTGCAGAGCGGCATTGGAACACAGACAGCATTTGCAAAACTGTGACTTTTGCGAACAAGTAATATTTTTCATGATGTTACACCGCATAACTATGTTGGATGTGTGACTTTTCAAATGTACGCTCCAGCGATCACGCACATTCTACTTCAGGCACAAAGAGTAGGAAAATCATCAACCTGTGGCACACAGCAATCATTGCACATCAACCCGGTCCAGGAGAAAAACTCGGTCATCTTTGATGGATGACCCGATAAGCCGTTTTAGGTCATTTGAACTCGTCAGCTTCACCGCATGCCTGTCGCCAACAAATATGCCAGCAACAGGATCGAACAAACGCACCCGGTAAAGGCCCGGCACAACCACGTCCTTGCCCGGTTTAGGGGCCGCGTCACTCCAATAGATCGCATAGCTGCGTCCCGCGTCAGCCAGGCAATAGGCATCGCCCGCGCATGGCTGCATGTCCCAATATTCAAGGTTCTCTTCAAAGAAGCGCAGCGCGATACGCGTTTGCCGCCACAGCTCGGCGCGGCTGCGCCAATCCTCCGTCGTCAAATCATTGCCATCCTGGTGTGCGCCGAAATACCACTCCACTCCAGCGCCCCCACCCAGCAATGTGCCCCACAGCGCGTGCTGCCGCAGGCCATCGTGCGTGGGATCGTGCTTGTCAGCCCTCGCGCCGACCTGCCACTCACCAATTTCATCCATGGTGATCGCCCATGGCCGCCCCACCTCGCGCGAGGCCGCGATCCATTTGCGCACCTCAGCATTCACCGTCTCTCGTTTGGAAACCTGAAACGACAGACCAGCCAGCGATAGCTCACCAAGCAGGGGAGTGAGGATTGTATCCTTATCCGCGCCTTCCGAATGGGTGTGGAGCAGGACCGGATGGCCATAGGGATCATTCGCGGCGATATGCTGCGCCATGGCCTTGCGCTGTGCGTCATTCTGCCCCTCTGGGCGCCAATGAACCGGGCCATTTTCCTCACCCAGGTTCCAGAACAGTGCCGGATGATGCGCAAAGCGGGCGATCAACTCGTTCAAATAGAGTTGCCGCTGCGGTCCCGTGTCACCGCCATCCAGCAGCAGCTCGTTCTCGGTTTCCTGCAACACAATATGCAAAGCGACGCCGCGCGCCTGCATATGCGCAAAAACTGTCTCCCATTGTGCCAGCTTGCTGACATCAAACCGGGTGGGATCATCGGGCGAGGCCCAGGGCCACACGTCCTTGCCATCACCCGCAACATTATAGGTTAGGAAATAGACGGCGTTCATACCTTGATCGGCGAGGTAGTTGACCGCCCCGATCAGGCCTTTGCCTTTGCCGTGCTGCCAGGTGGGATCGCCCGCCCGCCAATCGCGGATGTGCGGGGCGAAACTGTGAATGTCCCCGCCCGCATCCGCCTCACCATCGCGGGCATTATCAGACATGCGGTAGGTACCATCGAAATCAGCAAATGCGAGCAGGTTCTCCGGACTATTGGCTCCGCCCTTCAGCCACCTTCTGCCGGTCTGTGCGGTGCGGAAATATTGCCCATCTTGGGTAAGCTTTCCAGTCGCGTAGAAACCCCTCGCATCACTCTCTGGCGGTGCAACGGCAAAACGCCCCTGCCATTGGCCGAGGCTTTTGGGCGTGGCCCCTGCAGAACTGGTTGTGCCGGTGGCCAATGCAATATCAGGTCCCTGCTCCAGCCGCGCGGAATAACTCCATTCACCTGGATCATCCGGCATAAAGCGCGCTCGCCAGATATTGCCACTATCCGCCCCTGTCTCGCCTGCATCGCCATCGGCGGCGAAGAACCCGCGGGTCGAAACCACGCGCGTCCCCTTGGTGTAGGTGACGATCAGCCGTGTATCGATAAAGGGGTTAAGCTCGCCGGTCTCACTCAATTGCGGCCCGGCGAAATCCAGCGTCACCGGCTGCCACTGCTGATGCACAGCGAGCACTTCCGGTGTAGCAAAGACAGCAGCCGCGTTTTGAAGCGGCGGCGGCGCAGCGCAACCAGAAAGCACCAGCAGACCCGCCGCCATAGCAGCAGCGCAAATGGCCTGGGCGCTGCGCATTGTCACTTATTCTTCGCCTGCCGCCTCCAGCGGATCAGGCGGTGTTGGCAGCCCGGTAGAATTCCATTTCCAGAACACAAAGGTCAGCGGCGTGTCCCCTGTATTTTTGACGCCGTGCACATCCCACGGCGCCGCGTAGAGCATATCACCCTTGTTTGCGGTGAAGACCTCTTCACCGACGGTCCATTCACCCTGCCCCTCCAGCACCATCAGGAATTCTTCCTCGGCATGGCGATGCGGTGGATGGATTTCGAGACCGGGTTTGATCGTCGCTGTGCCCGACAAAAGATCTCGCGTGCCGGCCGTTGTCCCGGCGAAATATTCGGCAAAGGTGCCCCATTCCTCTTCGGTGGATTTGGCGGTTTGGGTCGTTAGAACAGCGGTCGCCAATGGCGATCCGCCCGCCTCTGCCGGGGCCTCTTCGTTCGGTTCGCTCGCCTGCGGTGCGCCGCAAGCGGCCAGGCTGCAAGCCGCCAACCCGAGCAATGCTGTATGAAACTTCATCAATCCCTCCTCACTTTGGGCATACTGATAACGTTGTCAAAGAGCGCGCGCAAGATCACCTGATACGTGCGGGCAAACATGTGGTGGGCATCCACGATCGACCGGCTGACTTACCTGGCCGCTTCGACTAGCAAAGAGAGAGGAGGCCTGCAGGGCGGCACCGGGGCATGATAGGATTGGCCAAATGACGATGGACTGGATTTCTTTGGCTGATGAGGCAGCGCAGGCCGCCCGCTCATACGCCGCCGCCGTCGCGGACCAGACCGCCAAAGTCACCGCGCCGGGTGGCCGGGTGGATGCCGCCTTGGCTGAACGCGAGCAGCGCCTGGTTCACGGCTTTGCCTGGATCGCCACCACGGCTCAAGCGCTGGAGGCAGCCGCTGATTGGGCGAAATCGGCGCAGTCTGCGGGCGCATTCCAAGCTGTCGACGAGCTGGTCTTACGCATCGGCTTTGGCGAATATTGCGCTCAATTGGCCAGCGGCATTGTGATGAGCGCCAATGAAGTGATCCGCCCGGCCGAATTTGGCCTGGAGGATGCCGCACACGCCTTCGCAGCCAATCCCGGCACCGCTCGGATGATCGCAGAGGGCAATACGGCAGAGACCCGCGCTGAGCTAACCGAGCGGCTGAGCCAGGGTGAGCGGCCCTACGAAGGGCTGGGCGATGAAACGCTAGACATGATCCGGACGCAATTTCGCGCCTTTACCGCCGACCGGATCACGCCGCATGCCCACGCCTGGCACTTGGCAGATGATCTCATCCCGCTTGAGATTGTAAATGAGATGGCCAAACTGGGCGTTTTCGGCGTGTGCATTGCTGAGGAATATGGCGGACTTGGCCTGGGCAAGCTGGCAATGTCGCTCGTGTCTGAGGAGCTGTCGCGCGGCTGGATCTGTGCCGGATCGCTCGGCACCCGGTCTGAGATTGCGGGCGAGCTGATCGGAGAGAACGGCACGGATGCGCAAAAGGCCGAGCTGCTGCCGCAAATCGCCGATGGGCGGATCCTACCAACTGCCGTTTTCACAGAGCCGGATACAGGCTCAGACCTCGCCTCCGTGCGCACCCGCGCGGCCCGGCAAACGGATGGTAGCTGGCGCATTCACGGGGCGAAAACCTGGATCACCCACGCCGCGCGCGCCGATCTGATGACGGTTCTGTGCCGCACCAATCCGGATGAACCCGGTTATGGCGGGCTATCCATGCTGCTCGCGCGCAAGGCACGCGGCACCGACGCAGCGCCCTTCCCCGACGCGGGTCTCGATGGCAGCGAGATCGAAGTTCTCGGCTATCGCGGGATGAAGGAATATGCGCTGGGCTTTGACAATTTCGCCGTCGAAAAGGCCGCCCTGCTCGGCGGGGCAGAGGGCCAGGGCTTCAAGCAATTGATGCGCACCTTTGAGGGCGCCCGCATTCAAACCGCCGCCCGCGCCATCGGCGTTGCCTGGAACGCCTTTGACCTCGCGCTCAGCTATGCATTGGGACGCAAGCAATTTGGCAAATGCCTCACCGCCTTTCCGCGGGTCGCGGATAAGCTAGCGATGATGGCAGCAGAGACGGTTATGGCGCGCGAACTGACCTATTCGGCCGCCCGTCACAAAGATCTGGGCGAGCGCTGCGATATCGAAGCGGGCATGGCGAAACTGCTCGCCGCGCGCGTGGCCTGGGCCAATGCGGATAACGCGCTGCAAGTGCATGGCGGCAATGGCTATGCGCTGGAATATCCGATCAGCCGGGTGTTGTGTGACGCGCGCATTCTCAACATTTTCGAAGGCGCTGGCGAGATCCAGGCCCATGTGATCGGGCGCGGCCTTGTGGCCAACAGGCTTAAGGACGCCTCCAACTAAGCTAGCCGTTATTTCTTCACTGGTGGCTGCTCGCGCGTGAACACCAGCTCGCTCTCGCTGGAAGCCGCCGCATCATAGGCATATCCCTCGGCGTTGAAGTCCTTGAGGTCCTCCGCCCGGTCGATCCGATTATTCATGATCCAGCGCGCCATTAGCCCGCGCGCGAATTTGACGTGATACATCAGCCGCCGTGCCTCGCCATCCTTCACATTGAGGAAGCTCGCGGTGACCACGGGCGCACCCAGCGCGCTTTGATCAACCGCCTTGAAGTATTCATTCGACGCCAGATTAACGACGGTCTGATCGGCGTGATCCGCAAGATCGCTATTCAGTGTCTCAGCGATCCGACTGCCCCAGAAATCATACAGCGATTTGCCGCGATCATTGACCATCTTCGTGCCCATTTCCAGGCGATACGGCTGGATTGCATCCATCGGTCTCAGCAAGCCATAAAGGCCCGATAGAATGCGCATATGCTCCTGAGCATAGCTGAGCGCCGCCTCATCCATGCTGCTCGCCTCCAGCCCCCAATAAACATCGCCGTCAAAGGTCAGACCCGCAGGCTTTGCCGAATTGCTGCGCCCTTCCAGGTCGAACACGCGAAAGCGCTCTTCATTCAGCTCAGCCAGCTTGTCCGAAATATGCATCAGGCGTTTGAGATCGGCGGCGGATTGCTGCTTTGCAACGCGGGCAATCTCGCGCGTATCTTCGGCCAGGCGCGGCTGCGTAATCTCCAGGCTGGTGTCCAGCGGATCAAAGTTCAGCTTTTTAGCAGGCGAAAGCAAAGTGATCATCGGTCGTTATGTCCTATCAGCATTGGCGGCGGGAATGCGCGCATACAAAGGCTGGAATGCGTGTGGGAATGTGGGGACGATGAAACAGCTTTAAACACCTGATGGCAAGCGATGATGCGCGGCAATCATCGGCAAATTTGCGGCCACACAGATCGATTGCCTCGCTTAGAGGGTTAGCCTTTGACCATGCTGAGCCGGGAGGCCACGCGGCGCGCGCGCCACAATGCGCCGTTCACGTCACCGCTGACATGGCGTGAAATTCTGGTCTGTCCCAGCTGCGCGTCTCGCAAATCTCGCTGAGGCGGCGGACCGCCTCGGCGATGTCTGCATAACGCAAGTACAGCGGGGTCAGGCCGAGGCGCAGCACATCCGGCGCACGGAAATCGCCGATCACATCGCGGGCCTTTAGTGCCTGCGCAATCGCATAGGCATTGGGATGCGAGAAAGAGACATGGCTGCCGCTTTCCTCCCGGTTTTGCGGGCTGACCAGCTCAAAGCCATATTGCGCGCACAGCGGCTCCATCTGCTCAATCAGCAGCTCGGCGAGCGCAACCGATTTCGCCCGGACATCGCGCATGTCCGCCTGTGCGATCAGATCAACACCAGCTTCCAGCGCGGCCATTCCCAGCACCGGCGGCGTGCCGCACAAGAAGCGCTCAATTCCGCTGGCCGCATCATATTTCTCTTCAAAGGCAAAGGGGCGCGCATGGCCAAACCATCCGGCCAGCACAGCATCGGCATGCTGATGGCGCTGCGCGACATAGATGTAAGCGGGCGCGCCCGGCCCGCCATTCAAGAACTTATAGCCGCAACCGATCGCGAAGTCCGCTCCTGAGCCGTTGAGATCCACTTCAATCGCGCCGGTCGAATGGCTAAGATCCCAGATCACGAGAACACCATGCTTATGCGCAGCCGCATTGATCGCCGCCATGTCGCGCATTGCGCCGGTCTTGTAATGAACTTGTGTGAGCAACAGGACCGCAACGTCGTCACTCAGGCGGCCAAGCACGTCGTCAGCAGGCACCGCAAGCGAGCGCACTCCGCCCCCGCTGAGTCGCTCCAACCCCTGCATCATATAGTGATCGGTCGGGAAGTTACCTTCCTCTGTCAGGATCACAGAGCGTCCCGTTTGCAAGGACAATGCCGCACCCAGAGCCTTGAAGATGTTCACCGATGTGCTGTCCGCGGCGATAACTTCCCCCGGATTTGCGCCGATCAGTGCGGCAATCTTCTCGCCGATCCGCCGGGGCGCGTTCACCCAATCCGCGCCCAGCCATGAGGTAATCAGGCCCTCGCCCCATTGCTCGCTGACCGCATCCTGCATAGCCGCAATCGTCGCCTTGGGCAGGGCACCAAGCGAATTGCCATCGAGGTAAATCAGGCCATCGCGTAGTTGGAATTGACCGCGAAACCCGCGCAAAGGATCATTTGCATCGAGCGCGGCAACCCGATCTGCCACAGATGTCATGCCGCCAGCTCCCTTAGTATCGCGCGCACCGGGCTGGCATCGGCTCCGGCAATCGCCAGCGGAAGTGCAATCAGCTCATATTGACCGGGCGGCACATCGTCGAGCACCAGCCCTTCCAGAATGCGCATATCGCCTGCGCGCACTTCGTGATGGGCGTCCATCGTCTTGGATGTTTCCAGGTCGAGCGAGGGCGCATCAGTGCCGATCAGACGCACTCCGGCCTCACGCAGACGCGCAATCACCCGGGCATCAATCGCGGTGAAGTTGGAATCCCAGGCCTCGTGCGGAAAGCGTTCATAAGTGCGCATAATCACGCGGCTCTCACCCGCAATCGCCTGCCAATCCAGATCATCTTCCTGCACACTGCCACTGGCATGGCGCGCGTCCACAACAAGGCATGGGCCAAGATAGGGTTCAAGATCGCATTCATCGCTCGCAATACCCGCCGGATCATAGTGAAGCGGCGCATCGCCATGTGTGCCAGTGTGCAAAGGTAGCGACAGTTCCCCGATGTTCACCGGGCAATCCGGCCCGATTTCGATATTGCGCTTGATCGCAACCGGTGGCTCGCCCGGCCACAAAGGAATACCCGCATGAATACGTTGAGAGATGTCCCAGATCCGGCGCACACTCATGAAACGGGACACTGCGAATAATCACCACCCTCTTTCGGGGCATTCATGCGCGTGCGCATCGACCACAGCTCTGGGAAGAAATTGAGATCGAGCGCTTTGACGAGGTAATTGACGCCGGACGATCCGCCCGTCCCATGCTTGTGCCCAATCACGCGAGAGACGGTTTTCATGTGCTTGAACCGCCATTCCTGGAAGTAATATTCAAGCGCTGTGACCTTCTCGCCGAACGTATACAGCTCCCAATGCTGATCCGGGTTGCTGTAGATTTTCAGCCATGCGTCTTCAACGGCATCGCTCGGTTCATAAGGCTCGCTCCAGTCACGCTCTAACCTGCCCTCAGGAATATCGAGCCCGCCGCGTGCCAGCGCTGCCAGCACCTCATCATAGAGCGAGGGTTCCTCCAGAACCTGCGTGAGCCTCTCAGTCGCCTCGCCATTGTCGTGGTGGACCAAAATCAGGTCCAGGCGTTTGAGGCCCAGCAGAAATTCCAGCTCGCGATACTGGTGCGATTGGAAGCCTGATGCCTTGCGCAGGAACCCGCGAAAGGTCAGGAAATCATGTGGAGTTAGGGTCGCCAACACCTCCCAGCTATGGATCATGTGGCGCATGATGGTCGCGGTCCGGTCGAGCGTCTTGCCCGCCCTGCCCAGCTCGTCTGCGCGCAGGGCAGAGATCGCCTCGCGCACCTCATGCAGCATCAGCTTGATCCACAATTCCATGGTCTGATGCATGATAATAAACAGCATCTCATCTGGCTTGTCTGACACCGGGATCTGGCTGCTGAGCAATTGATCGGTCTGCAAATGACGACCGTACGTCAGGCCCTTATCCCACTGGATCGTCTCGCCTTGGATCGCTGCTTCAAAGGTCTCCATGCCGTCCTCGATTCGGCGCGTGATCGGCGAACCATCGGGCAAGTCGCTGCCAGGTTTCTTGTCGCTCATGCCCCGCTCACCTCAAACTCAGCATCACTTGGATCGCACTCGCCCGGCGTTAGAACTTTCAAGTCCTTCAACTCGTCATAGACGGCGCCAAGGCTGGTCGTTTCCATTTCTTCCAGCAAAGCTGCAAAGCTCTCAATCACGAAATAGGTCGGCTGAAACGTATCGAACGGATAATCCGTGCGCATCATACGCGGCAGATTGAACCGCAGCCTGCGCGCGATGTCGCCGCTCACCGCATGAACCGTCTCAGCATAACTAGACAGCAGACCCGCGCCGTAAGCCTTCACTCCGGCGCCTTCATGGATCAGGCCAAACTCGACCGTATGCAGATACAGCCGGCCAAGCAGATCAGACACGCCCTTGTTTTTCGCGCGCAGCCCAGCGCGGCCATAAGCGGCCATAAAGTCGCCAAAGGTGCGATCGACGAACATTGGCAGATGGCCAAAGACATCGTGAAACATATCCGGCTCGTCATTGTAATCGAGCGATGAATGCTGGCGCAGGAAATTTGAAACGGGAAAGCGGCGCTGCGACAAATGTTTGAAAAACACATCGGTGGGGATGACCCCGGGAACAGCAATCGCCTGCCAACCGGTGGCGGCAAGGAAACGCGGGTTAAACTCGGCGTAGTCCGGGATGCCATTTTCCGCGAGCTGCAAGGTGGCAAGGCCGTCTAGGAAAGCCTCGGACGCCAGCCCTCGCAATCCGTCCGATTGCCGGGTGACGAGGTCGCGCCAGCGCGCGTGATCTTGATCAGAAAACTGCGCCCAATCCTGCGCAATCGTCCAATCCTCGGCCGCGCCTTCTGGCGGTGTGTCATTGATAAGAAGCTGTTCCATGCGTTCAGATCAGCCCTTCTAGAGCAGACACAAATCGCGGCGCGGTGACCGAAGACAATCCAGCGAGATTGATCCGCCCGGTGGGCGGCATATAGATGGCATGATCCTCAGCCAGGCGATCAGTTACCGCGGCGTCGATCGGAAGCAGTGAAAAAATACCTTTGGTTTGCCAAATGGTGGCAAGGGCCGGATTGGAGCCGCTCAATTCGCGAATCTGGGTGCGCAGCTGAGTCATACGGGCGCGCATTTCACCTAGTTCATCGCGCCAAGCCTGCGTCAGCGCACTATCTGCCAGAATTGTCCCAATGACCTGCGCTCCATGCGCAGCGGGCGCGGAGTAATTTACCCGCGCGAGACTCTCTGCATTGGCCTGAACACCGACGGCAATATCTGCCGAAGGGCATTTGGCAAACAACACGCCGATACGGTCACGATATAGTCCGAACGCCTTTGACCCAGACATCGTCAGGAAACACTCAGGCGTATCCATCAGCAATCCCCTCAGCCTGGCAAGGTCAGCATCCAATTCGTTGCCGAGCCCATAATACGCCGCATCAATCAGCGGGATGACACCCTTTCTGCCTGCGGTCTGAATGATCTCATCCAGAGCATTATCGCTCAAGTCGAGCCCGGTTGGATTGTGGCATGGGCCGTGGAGAATCAAAACATCGCCCGGCTGCGCGGCATCAATCGCGGCAAGCGTATTTGCCGCACTCGCAGCACCATTGTCTAAATAGTCATAAGTACGGACAGGAATGCCGAGACGGTTGCAGATGCCTTGATGGTTGGGCCAGCTTGGAACGCCCAAATGGACCGTCAGCGAATGATTTGCCGCCTGCGCCAATTCCAATGCGAGCCGCACGCCGCCGGTACCGCCCACCGATTGCACCTGTGCAATATCTGATGGCAATACCTCCTGAAACAACAGCTTACTCATCCCGGCAAGAAAGCCGGGTTCACCCGCAAGCGGCAAATAGGCTTTGCTATCATTAGTCTTGGCCAGCCTCTCTTCCGCCTCACGTACGCAGGCCATAACCGGCGATTTTCCGCTTTCATCTCGGTAAACGCCCACCCCCAGATCGAGCTTATCAGCGCGTTGATCGGCCCGAAATGCGTTGGCCGTCCGGTACAAAACGTCAAGCTCAGGTGCCTGGAGTTTTTCGAGCATGAAAATGAAGCCTTATTGTTGAATGGGTCATGACAAGCGAGGCATGCACATCTAAGCAACCCCACCAATCGGTGTTAAGCTGATCAATTGCGACAATTTTCCGTGACAGACAAACATTTTGCCATGAAGCCGCGATCCGCTGATCGTCCGTCTCTAAGACTGGGAATGATGGCAGTCTACACATCACCAAACAAGCCTCGTCCCGCCCAATACAATCGGTCAAACCCAATAATCGAGAATGTCTATGGATTACACAAATCGTGTGATAGCAAGTTATTGAGGCCAATAGTTTGAGAGGGAACTAGCATATGCGCGTGGCTCTAGCAGATGATGAAAAGGAACTGCTCGAACAGGTTTCGGCCATTGTGGTGGGTGCGGGGCACGAAGTGGAAACATTTCTCGATGGCTCTGCCCTGCAACGGGCGCTGCAACGCGAAACCTACGACATAGTGCTGCTGGATTGGAACATGCCAGGCTTGACCGGACCAGAGGTCGTCAGCTGGGCAGCAGAGAACATGGACACGCCGCCGCCATTCATCGTAATGACCAGCCGCGCGGCGAAAGAAGACGTGGTTCACGGTCTGGAAGCAGGCGCGGTGGACTATATCATCAAACCGGAATCCGACGAAGTGATCAAAGCGCGGATGGAAGCCGCTGCTCGGCGCAACGAGACCACCAAGCCAGACACACAAGCCAGCTACGGCAAATATTCGCTCGACCGCAAAGCGAAAGCGATAACCGTTGATGGCGAAGACGTGCAGGTTACCTCGCGCGAGTTTGATTTGATTGATCTGTTCTTCCGGAACTTTGACCGCCCTCTCTCACGCGGCTATCTGCTGTCAAAGGTTTGGGGCGGCAATGCCGACCTCGAAACGCGCACGGTGGATGTTCACATCTCACGGCTTCGCGCCAAGCTGAAACTGGAGCCAGCCAATGGCTTTGTGATCAGCACCGTTTTTGGATTTGGGTACCGGATGGATGCGTATAATGATGATGAGTCCTCCGATGAAGAGTGAGATATGATCCGCAATCAACGGTTCCTCAGCAGTACAGTTTTGGCTGCATCTTGCGGCCTCGCTGCCGCTTGTGCGGTAACAGAAGCGCCGCAGATCAGCTCTAGCATTGGCGCTGCTCCGCGGTCGCAATCGGTGCATCTGCTCGAACCGGACAAGGATCAGGCACAGCTGCTCGCGCTGCATTCAGCCCTAAAAGAAAGCTTGGCTGGTAAAGGCATCCTCTTGGCAGAGGACGCCGATGTCGTGGCTGAATTGGGCATATCTCAGCGCCCAGCCACCCTAGGTGTATTTGCCGGTGAAGCCGGAGCAAATACAGAGCCGCCCCGCCCTGTTGCCGAGCCTCGCAAAGCAAGATTGCTCGACCTTTGCGAGGCTTTAGCAGTGGAGGCGAACCTGGCCCTGTTTGACCGGGCGAGTGGTGAATTGGTCCAGCAGAGCAAGGCGCAGGGAACCATTTGCGAAGGCAAAGAGCCGCAAATGGATGAGTTTGCCGAAGTTCTGGTGAGCAAGCTTACCAGCGATTAGTCGCTGATCATCTGCTCGCAATTCAAAGTGATTTCGAACGAAGTTCCGCCATCCGATTTGGTGCGCACTCTGATCTCCGCTCCGTGCTCGTCGACGACCTTCTTTACATAAGCCAGACCTAAACCAGCGCTGGGCCCTGCCCCTTTGTGCGCGCGCCAAAACGAGCAAAGGGATTGCTTACGCGTTCGGGCGGCAGACCAGGGCCTTCGTCGGCGACCTCGATCACCGGGCTGCTGTTCTCATCGCTCTTCAAAGCCACTTTGACAGTTTCGCCCTTGGACGAAAATTTGAGCGCATTGCCGATCAGATTGTCAATCGCGCGCGACAGCGAATAGGCCTCCACCATGCAAAACACCGGATCCATCGGCAGGCTGGTTTCCAGCTTGATATTCTTACGTTTGGCCAGTGGATAGGCGCGGTCTGACGCCTCGTGCAACAGAGCACCAATATCGGTCTCGACCGGCTCAATGCCTTCATATTCCAACCGGGCGATCTGCACAAAGTCATCGGTCAGCTTCAGCGTGCGGCGCGCTTGGCTCTCAATTCGCTCCATGCGTTCGTCCTCAGGCAGGTGCTTGCCCGCCGCCCCCACCAGACCCACAATCGCGGCCTGTGGAGATCGCATATCGTGCGAAAGAAACTCCAGCATCTCGCGGCGTTGCTGTTCGCTCTCGCGGATCTTGGTGATGTCGCGCATGGTGATAATTTTGGTCTGCTCGTCGATCTCAACCTCTGATGATGCGACCAGAAACTCCCGCCCATCCGCGGTAGTGATCTCTTCCATCTTGGTGTCGAACTGTGCGCGGTTTTCTGCCAGCAGTTGGAACAAGGTCAGGCCAGACCAGTCTGTCTCCTCACCAAAGATAGCCACCGCCTGCTCATTCATCAGAACCGCGCGGTCCTCTGCATCGAACACCATCATGGGGTCGGGCGAGGCCGACAGCGTCTTGCGCAGGAAGGCCAGCCGTTCTCGGGTCGCCCCGATCAAATTGCGCATCAGGGATACCTGGCGCGCAACCGTGTCAAAGCCGGAGCTGCCATCGGCCACCTCTTTGCCTGCACGCGGCATAAGCGCCTGCGCCTCAACCTCCAGAAACCGGCTGACCGCGCTGAGCCGCCGCCAACCCCACAGCGGATAGGCAACGACCACGCCCAGGATCGCGGGGAATACGGGCATCCATTGCCCAGACACGACCAACGCGGTGGACAACGCCACCAGCGCAGCGATCAGCGCCAGCGACAGCCGCAATCCCCAAACGGGGGGCAATTGCCAGAAGGTAAGAAACAGCAACGCAATCGCCACGATCAGAGCGCCGCCAACGATCCAATCGTCCAGCTCGGTAATCAATTCGTTTTGCAGAATGGCGCTCAAAAGATTGGCCTGCATTTCAACACCGCTCATGATCCGTCCGGCATGATCTGCCACGGTATAGCGGTCTCCCAATCCTTGCGCGGTGGAGCCTATCAGCACGATCTTATCAGCCAGGAACTCGCGTGAGGCCTGGCCAGACACTACGTCGCCAGCAGAATAGCTAACGAACGAGCCATAAGGATGCATGGGTACAATCGGCTCGGCAGTGTCTCGCGGCAATTCTAAGGCTTCCGCATCGGCGCTCAGGGCTGCGACCTTGGCCAGATGGTCATATTGCTGGCCGCCAGCTTCAAATTCTAGCGCGAAGCGGCGCACCACGCCGTCACTGTCCGCACCAACGGAAACATGCCCAATATCCTGCGCGGCGTTGGCTAACTCAGGGATTGGAAATACCGGGGCCGGATCGGTCGATGCGCCCAATGACCGGGCGAATGCATGGGCCAAGATCACATTGCCAGCCTCCGCGACAGCGCGGCTCAATTGCGCGTCGCTCTCTGCCTGGGTCGGGTCGACAAACAGAATATCGACCACGGTCAGCTTTGGGCCATAGGTCGTCAATTGATCGATCAGTTCTGCATGGCGCGCCCGGTCCCACGGCCAATTGCCGATTTCCGACAAAGCACGGTCGTCAATTTCGACAATGACGATCTCGTCCGATGGCTCTGCCAGTCGGTATTGCGAGGCAAAATCGAGCAGGCTGTAATCGATCCGGTGCGTCCATTCCTGCTGCCAGGCGGTCAGCACCAAGGCGATGGTCGCGCCAAACAGCAACAGCCATTCGCCGAACAGACGAAAATTCTTCATGCGCGCGCTCGCCTGTACTGCAAGAACCGGCTCACTCGGTTACAGACAGCTCTTGTGTCGGGCTCCACACCTTTATGACGTCGCCTTCATCAATTTCGAATGTCGCCACACGCCAACGATAATCTCCATTCTCAAGGTTGGAGATGATAATGGCAGAATTTTCGAGCGCGACTTCGTCGACCAGCAATTGGCCCGGCGTCTTTGCATTCCAGAGCTGGAAAGCGCTGAGAGTATCGCCGCTGCCCTGCGTGCGCCAGGCGAATTTGAACGCATCGTCGAATGGCGATGGCTCGACCCCGCCCTCCACGCCTGCACGCTTGCGGCGGAAAGAGAATGTTCGCGACAGCCCTTCAAGGCCAGAGGCAGAAATCGCCCGGGAGCGCACGAAATAACGGCCATCTTCAAGGCCATCAAAACTGGCAAGGGGCTCATTGCCGAGCCGTTCAGTCACCACTTCAACAAAGCCGGCATCCTTGGCGATTTGCGTGCGATAGCCCGCCGCCCCGCTCAGCTCATTAATCGCGAACTCGACCATTTCGGTAGTTTGGATCCGGCCTGGATCAACCAGCTCTGGCGCTGAAAGCAGGCGCTCCTGCGCGCCCAATTGATCCTTGGCTGAGGCAACGCCGAAACCAGCAGCAGTCGCAGCCTCGTTCTCGCCCGCGCTAACCGCGACTTCGCCTTCTAGCACTTCGGTCAGGCTGACCTCTCCATTCGGCTCAAACCCGACGCGAAATTCTGTGCCGCGTACTGCTGTCACCGCCAAAGGCGTGCCGATCCGATAACGTCCCTGACCGTTCACTTTAGGCGCAATGACTTCACTACGCCCCTTTAGAACCTTTATCTGGACATCAATCTGGCCGTTGATGAGGTAGCGGCGCGCATCGACAATACGCACCCGAGAATTGGAGGGGATGGAAAGGCGCGAATTACCATCGCCGGAAAACGCCGCAAAACTGTTTGCGCTGGTGGTGATCTCTGCGCCCTCGCGTACAGATAGGCCAACGCGAGGTGCGACATTGCGGCCACGCGTGGTTAGGCTGACGCTGCCTGAAAAGCTCTGCAGGGTCAGCGGAACCGGGCGATATTTCAGCAGGCTACGCGGGATCTTTAAGGTCTGCCCCACCTGCATCAAGCGAGGGTTCCTAACCCCATTGGCGCGGCGAACACGCTCCAGCGCGGCCGGGTTGACCAGATAACGCTTGGTCAGCTCGTACAAAGTATCCGACGGCTTCACCACATAGCGGATCTCGCCCTCGGGCGCGGCAACGGCTTGGGTCGTCGCCGAGGCGAAAAACGCCCCCGCAATCAATATTTTCAGCGCAGCGTGCTTCATGCAAAATCCTCCGATCCTTCAGGTATAACACCTTGAAGGGCCGCGAAACCAGTATCGGCTCGCCGCAATCAAATTTTACATGTTTTGAGCGGCGCGAAAGCGCGGAAAGGCATTCTGCATCTTCATTCTTGCCGCGGCCCTCGGTTTCTCGCTCGATGATCGCCTCGCGCTCTTTGAAATGTGGGTCCTCCAGCATGTCTTTCGCGGTTTAGACTAGGCCTGCCGCCATCTTTGCCAACCATGCTCAACCGCGAGCACCTCAACGAGGTGATCCCGGCGTTCGAGTTTGGTGGACCCTTCATCTAGTGACCAGATATTCCGCTGATAGATTAGGTTCATCGAGCTCGACGCTTAAGGACGTCGCTCTTTAAAGCAGCCGCTTGAAACCAATCTACCGATATTGATCGCCGCGAACGCTAGGCTCTCATATCTTTCGATGATCCAAGGCTGATATGCGAGGTTATACGGGCGACTTGTGGCAGGATGCCCAGTGTATCAGCGTGAAAGGATTTATAGCGCGCCAAACTGCCGACTTCGACCCGCAGCAGATACTCCACTGATCCAGTAATATTGTGACATTCGCGGACCTCATCGGCCAGCTCCATCGCGACTTCGAACTCTTTTGCATCCTTGGCAAGATGGGCGGAAAGCCCAACCATAACGAATACTGTGATCTCTCCGCCTAGCCTGTGCCGGTCTAGGATCGCGCGATAGCCCTTGATGTAGCCACTCTGTTCCAACTCTTGAGTTCTGCGCAAACAGGCGGAGGCAGAAAGGCCAACTTTGTCCGCCAGATTGGTATTGCTGATTCGGCCTTCACATTCCAAGATGCGCAATATTTTTTCGTCAATCTGATCCATTACACAATTATTCACTGTCATAACGCGATTGGTCAATGTGATTTGCAACCATTCGTATCGAATTGCACGTTATTGTTGTGTCCAATTAAAATAATGGGAAATCAAGAATGGCGAACACATCCAATTCCAACCTCGCGATCAAACCGCTTAGCGAATATGACATGTCTACAAACGGTGGTTTCTTGTGCCGATATGACGCCGCAAAGGTCGAACTGACAGGTGCTTGGGGCGATGCCGCATCTGTGGCTAGCAAGCTCCCTCAAGTCCTACCTTCAAACCGTGTGCGCGCCTTTCTTCAGTCGCGTCTTCCGCACCCAGAGGACCTCTCAGACGTGTCCGCCCTAACCGATGCACAGGCGCGCATGGCGACGGTGCATTACACCTTCATGGTGCAATCCTATATCTGGGGCGAGACGGCCCACACGGACCGGCTCCCCGCTGCTCTGGCAGTGCCGATGGTCACGCTGGCTGACCGATTGGGGCAGCAGCCGCTGCTGACCTATGCCTCTTATGTTCTGGACAATTGGGCTTTGATCGATCCGTCTAAGCCGTTGGGGCTCGACAATATCCAGATGATCCAGAATTTTCTTGGAGGTCAGGACGAGGCGTGGTTTGTATTGGTGCATGTAGCGATCGAAGCGCGCGCAGGCGAAGTCTTTGCACGCTTTGCAGACATTCATGAAGCCGCCACCCGCAAAGACACAGCGGTTGCACGCGAACTGCTTGAGAAAACAGCCGAGACTTGGGCGCAAATCAACGCGCTGTTTGATAGAATGCCAGAACGGTGTGATCCCTATATCTATTTTGAGCGGGTCCGGCCCTACATTCATGGTTGGAAGGACAATCCCGCCCTTCCCAATGGGGTGATTTACGAGGGTGTTGAGCGCTTTGGCACAGCGGCACAGGCCTATCGCGGGCAAACAGGATCGCAATCCTCAATTGTCCCAAGCATGGATGCGTTGCTGGGTGTGGGACATGCTGCTGATCCACTGCGAGCGTTTCTAGATCAATTGCACGCATATCGTCCCCAGCCTCATCGCCGGTTTGTCGATGACGTGCGTTCAAACAGCGGGCTACGTGGATTTGTCGAAGATGCAGGTTCAGCTGCGCTAACCGACGCCTACAACGCCAATATTCAGGCCGTGGCCGATTTTCGAACGCGCCATCTCGAATATGCCGCCAGTTACATCAACAAGCAGGGTAAGCGGAACGCTGGCAATGATACGGAGGTTGGCACTGGAGGCACCCCGTTTATGCGTTATCTCAAGAAGCACCGTGATGAGACACAGGCAAACCTGCTGTAGCCCAATTGGTATAACGCGCCGTGACACGACCGGGATCAAGGCTGTTGCTGGCTCAATTGGCGGCACCAGGAAAGCTGGGTTGCAGTAGAATATTGGCACCTTCGGACGATTGGCAAACTTATTTGATGTGACGGTCAAATTTCACTGGGTAGTCGGACGCTGTGCATTTTCGTATGATGTCGACATGGATATTCTCGACGACGTTCTCGATACGCTTGACCTTAAGGGCGCGCTCTACTTCCGCACAGATTTTTCGGGAGCTTGGTCGGTCACCGTACCGGTACTCCCGGGCGCCGCTCGATTTCATCTGGTGGTCCAAGGCCAATGTACGGTCACGCTTCCCAACAAAGAGCCGTGGGTGCTCAGCCCCGGTGATTTGATCCTGATCCCGCGCGGCCAAACGCATATTCTGTCGGACACGCCAGTGGAAACGGCTCCGCCGCTCGAAACAGTGCTGGACCAGGTCGGATATGACGGGAACGGTTTTCTGAAGGTTGGTGATGGCGATGCCAATGCGAGCACGCAATTGATCTGCGGCCACTTCACATTCCGTCAGAAAGCCGATCATGCGATGCTGCGTGCGATGCCGGAAACACTGCTGACCACCTCTTCAATGCGGGCGAAGAACCCATGGTTGGACGACATACTGCGGTTGATCAGCCGCCATATGCTGTCCGACAAATCCGGGCTGGAGGCGTCGGTCAGGCGTTTATCGGAAGTGATGTTCATCGAATTGATGCGGATCGGGATTGAATCTGGGGAGCAAGGTGGGATCCAGCCGGCACTAAGAGGCTTTCAGGACCCCCAGATCGGGCGTGCCCTGGCGATTATTCATAAAGAATTGTCGGACCCCTGGACCGTGAACAGCCTAGCGCATGAGGTAGGAATGTCGCGCAGCAGTTTCGCAGAGAAGTTTGCTGAATTGATGGGGCAAGGACCGATGTCCTACCTATCTGATTGGCGGCTGCAAAAGGCACTAGCCTTGCTCGAAACGGGCACAGAAAATGTTCAGCAAGTTGCGAATCAAACGGGATACCGTTCGCCCGCGGCATTCACACGCGCCTTTGCCACAAAATTTGGTGAAACACCGACACACTATCGGAAATCCATGACTTAAATTTGCATATCGTCCGGATGAATTTGCATTCTATCGCGATTTAACCACATAGCATTGTCATATCGTCCAATCCAGGCAAATCCCGCTCCATCGTCAAACTAACGAAGGAGCAAACATGTCACGCATAACACCAATCACTTCGGAACAAGCCGATCCAAAGGCCGCCGAACTTCTCGGCAACGTAAAGTCTAGTCTGGGCATGGTGCCCAATATCTTTGGTACGATGGCAAACGCCCCATCGTTGCTGGAGGGATATCTGGGCCTCTCAGGTGCGCTCGGCGCCTCCAGCCTCTCAGGCAAGCTCAATGAACAGATCGCTCTCGTCGTCGCTGGCGCCAATCAGTGCGATTATTGTGCATCAGCACACACAGCACTCGGCGGAATGGCCGGTGTTGATGCCGACGAAATGGCCCGCAACCTTTCCGGTCAATCGGATGATCCTCGCACACAATTGGTGCTCAATTTTGCCTCAGAGATCGTCAGTGCCAAAGGCCACGTCAGCGATGATCGCATCGCAGAGCTGCGCGAAAACGGCTTTTCTGACCGTGAGATGCTGGAAATTTTTGGTCAAGTCATGGCTAATATTTTCACAAATTATTTCAACCACTTGGCTGAAACTGAAATCGACTTCCCAGTCGTGACAACCCCGGCTGCACAAGCTGCCTAACCCCCATCAAAACCCAACAGAAGAGAAGGAAATATCATGCTTAAACAAACCCTTATTGCATCACTTGTTGCTGCTACAGCTTTAACCTCGGGCGTCGCTATCGCTGCTGATGAATACAATGTGTCGGCAGGGCTAACCGCAGCCAATGCGCCACTTGGCCTACACGGCGTTGACACCGTGGCCTTCATTAGCACGGGTAACCGCATCCAGGGCGCGGCCAGATTTGCCGCTGTTCATGACGGCGTTGCATATTATTTCGCCACCCAGGAAAACCTGGACGCCTTCAACGCAAACCCAGCCAGCTATATCCCACAGAATGGCGGATTCTGCACCTTTGGCGTAGCGGTAGGCAAGAAGTTCGATGGCGATCCCCGCTGGGCTGATGTCCGTGATGGCAAACTCTACGTTTTCCTGAACGAGGCCATCTTCAACGCATATCAAAAAGACCCACAGGGAACGATCGCCAAGGCAGAAGCCAATTGGCAGCAAATTCGCAGCACAGCGGCCACCGACTTGTAAACCCGATCGGATTTGAGGAGGGGCGATGCTCCTCCTCATTCATGTTCGGCAGCGAACAATGAACTGATTGATAAACGACCTGAGGAGGGTCGATCCAATGGAAACTGCATACACATATCTCGCTCTAAGCGGCATTCTCACCGTCCTGTTGTGGGTGCCGTATATCACTGCACGTCTGTTTATCTGGGGCCTGCCAACCTTCTTGCATAACTATCCTGAAGGTTTCCCAGCCAGGGAGCCCGAAACACCATTGTGGGTTGATCGGGCAAAGCGCGCGCACCTCAATATGGTGGAGACCATGCCAGCGTTTATCGCTGTGGTCGTTGCAGCAGGATTGATTGGCGACGCATCCACCGCGAGCACAATTGGAACATGGGCATCTGTGTTCTTCTTTGCCCGGATCGCACATGCTGCGGTTTATATACTGGGTGTGCCAGGCCTCCGGACCCCGGTCTACTTGGTGTCTTGGGCCGCGATCTTGGTGATCGGTTTCACGGCCATCGGCTAGGCATCGCATTGCACTTGGCGAGGGTCTGGCGGTTTGGAACCCGGTTCCTGATCGATCGGCCACTCAGGCGAGCCCATGGCTCTCGCCAAGAACATGCAACAGTCAATCCCATGACGCATTCCAGGACTCAGTCCCAAAGGTGACGGATACACGCATGGCAAAAAGCTACAGCCCCGACGTTGCGCAAAACCTTGATCCACTGGTCGAGGAAATCAGTGCGTGCCAGATCTGCACCGCACTACCACTGGGGCCAAACCCCATATTCCAGATAGGATCAAAGGCCAGAATCCTAATCGCAGGGCAAGCGCCTGGACGGATCACACACTTCAAAAGCAGACCTTTCGATGACCCTTCGGGCAATCGGTTGCGCGACTGGCTGGGTGTAGATCGCACCGCCTTCTACGATGCAGATATGTTCGCCATCGTACCGATGGGTTTCTGCTTTCCAGGCACGGGAAAGGGCGGCGATTTGCCTCCACGAAGCGAATGCGAGCAAGCCTGGCGCAAGAAAGTGCTAGACCAATTGACGAACATCGAATTGACGTTGGTCATCGGTAAATATGCGATGGGCTGGCACTTAGGAGGCGCGAAGGGAAAAACGCTAACGGACACGGTCAGGGATTGGCGGACGTTTTGGCCGCGGGTTATGCCCTTGCCTCACCCCAGCCCCCGTAACACTCGATGGCTCAAGAATAATCCTTGGTTCGAAGCGGACGTCCTGCCCCAGCTCCGCAAAGCAACAGCTCGCATATTGCAAGACACATGACTGCCTTTGGACCAATTCTAAAGGCCATGTTCCAAGCGATACAGTAAACGGCACAAGTGCTGCTGGTCGGTCCAGGTAGCCCAGGCAAAATGCGGCAAGATAGACTGAGTACTCATATGCTTGGCATAGTGCCATCAGCGCGCGACATCAGGATCGCCGACCGCCCAGGCAGCGGGACACGCCCACCATAATACTATACACTGGCAAGAGCATTTGGACGGGCGATTACGCCGCGCAATGTTCGCGCATCATTCGCCCCCATTATAAAATCATCAAAAAGTTCGCCGGCTTCAAGCCGAGTGAACAATTGAGGATTTGAGGGGGAATATATGACAACTAGGTCTATGGTCTATGTTTCATCGTCGTTGATTTGCATCGCGATGCATGGGGCCGTTTCAGCACAAGAGACGGGTGCCGAACCGCAAGGCGAAATTGTAGAGGTTGGCACAAGCACCACAGCGATCGACGAAGAAAGCACGGATGCCATTGTCGTCACCGGCAGCCGCCTGTCCGCAGGCGCCGCGTCCGAGCCAGTAACTGTCATAACCGCCGAAGAGATAACCGCACGCGGCATCACCAGTATCGACGAATTGCTGCGTCAGGTCTCTAACAATACCCCTGCTATCTCGGCCTCGAACACAGGCGCAATAAACGGCCGAGCACCGCTCAACCGTTCTAGTGTCGTGAGCAATCTTGAAGGCGGCTCAGTCGTCGATCTGCGCGGGCTTGGCGCGGGATCAACACTGGTTCTGCTCAATGGACGACGTCTTGCCGGTGAAGGTGTTGCCAACGCTGACTTTGCCGACATTTCGGCAATCCCTATCGAAACGATTGAGCGTATTGAGATTGTGAGTGCTGGCGCGTCGGCCATCTATGGTGCCGATGCTGTCGCTGGCGTGATCAATATCATTCAGAAAAGCGACTACACCGGCCTTAGTCTTAGTGGTCAGTACGGCTTTAGCGAGTCAGGCGGTGACGAACTGCGTCTGGGCGGAACGCTCGGCGTGAGTTGGGGAAGCGGTAACATTAACCTGTCCGGTAGCTATCTCGAACAAGACACCATCACTGCCAACGGATTTGGCGTTACGACCCGCGATTTTCGCGATCTTGGCGGGACAGACCGCCGCACGCTGACATCCACTCGCGGCGTGTTTCTGGCGACATCAGGCGCACTACCGTTTCTTCCGGCGAGCGATGTTTTTTCTTCAAGCGGGCTGCTTCTACCGGACGATTCAGGGCCAGTTGGTGCCGGCACTGACCCGTCAACATTCGGTGTGGTGGCGCGGGACGATCTCAGTGAATTTCTGCCTGTGAACTTGGCCCCTGGATTTGAAACCTGGGGCGTCAGCTTTCGCGCGAGTCAGGATATTCCGCTAGGGATTATCAACAATATCCAGCTTGATGCTTCTTATTCTCAGCGTGACACCGTGACGGAAGTGGAGGCACCGCGGATCGACGTCGCCGGTTTCATTGCGAGCTTCAACGGCTTTGGCTCGCCATTCCCAAGCGGGTCGCCGTTTCCCTTTCCATTCCGCACCGACGTGGATTTCTCGCTTGACCTTACAGAGGTCGTGAACGCCGGCATTCTTGCGAACGAATTTATCGATACGCAAAGCGAGAATTTCGATGTGGGGGGCAGGATTACTGGAGACCTTAGTAAGAATTGGGGATGGGAGGCATCGGCCAGTTTCTCGCGCAATGAAGATCGCGGGATCTTTGATGAACTGGTCCTCGGGGATTTGCTTACGGGCAGGTTCGATTTTGACACATTCACATTCACGCCGCCTGTGAATTTGCAACGTGCCGATTTCCTGGTGAACGATCAGATTGCGCAGACGCTGCAGAATGCTCGCCGGGTTCAATTGAACGATGGCCAAACAGACCTGCTGACCTTTCAGGGTTTTGTTCGCGGCAAGCTCTTTACGGGGCGCGCGTCCGGCGCGTTGGAAGTGGTGATTGGCGGCGAGTATCGCGAAGAAAGTCTGAATTTCATCCGGACCAGCACGGACACTCTCGGGGTAGAGGTGACTCAACCTGATCTCGATTCAAACCGCGAAACAACGGCGTTCTTTGCAGAATTGAGTTTCCCAATTCATTCCTCGGTCGTGGTCAACGCCGCGCTGCGCTATGAAGATATTCAAAACAACGGAACCTCAGTAACCCGGCAGAGCGCATTGGACCTGTTCCGAGAGAACGGGATCAATCAGTTTACGCCCGTAGGAGAGCTGGCCGAATATAGGGGATCGAGCGATGGATTTAGCCCGCGGCTGGGCATTGCTCTGTACCCGACGGACGATCTGACTATCCGTGCGACAATCGGGCGTTCATTCCGCGCACCAAATGCCACCGAGATTGGTCAGGCAAGCATAGTCGCAAGCCCCTTTGATCCGCAGGTGGACCCAGTATCGGGCGTAGTGCTTGATCCAACATTGGTGCCGCTGGTTTCAGGCGGCAACCCCGACCTGGGTAACGAAACAGCCGAAACACTGAACGTCGGCGGTACGTATCGTTTCGATGCATTGGGCAGCAATTTTCGCGTCGATGTCGACTATTTCGCAATCGATTACAGCAACCGGATTGCATCCTCTGCCCCATTCCTGGGGGCGAGTTTCCCGCAAAGAGACCTGTCAGAACCAGCGATCGTCCGCGATGCAGCCGGAAATCCTGAATTCCTGTTTAGCGGCCCTGTAAACCTGGCAAGCCAATTCACGGCTGGCCTAGATGTGAAATTCAATCATGTTGTATCCTTGGGTGAGCTGCAGATCGACAGCCTGTTCACATACAGCCGCATACTGGACAATGAAGAGCGGCTAACAGAAGGCTCGCCATTCGAGAGCACTCGCGGCGAGGATCAACCATCGACCAGATGGAACTTCCGCTCACAGCTAACCTACAACAATTGGTCTCTCACTGGCGTCGTCATTCACAATGGTGGGTACAGTGTTGAATCGGTCGGCTTTATCGATGGGGTTTTGACCATGGGTCAAATCCCGGTCGACAGCCTGACTCTGGTCGATCTCAACCTCGCCTACACTTTGCCAAAGTCGCTGGGCCCCATTGGAGGCACTAGAGTGACACTGGCAGTCGATAATGTGTTTGATCAGGATCCACCGTTCTTGAACCTTGCCAACGGTTTTTCCTCTCTCGGGTATGACCTGAGACGACGCACGGTCTTTGTTGGGCTAAGGAAGAGCTTCTAAGAGACGACACGTTCTGAGGGCCGGCCAGCATGCGAATATTGGTGATCGAAGATGACAATGAAATCGCGGAAATGCTGGTCGGACTGCTTGAGGCAAACGGCTACATCGTCGATCATCAAATCAGCATTGAACTAGCAATTGAGGCGATCAAGGGCGCGGATTACGCATGCGTGATTTTGGATCGCGGCCTGCCAGATGGTGATGGGGTTGATCTGATTGAGCAACTGAAGCGAGAATTGCCGAGCGAGGAATTGCCCTCGTTCTTGATACTTTCAGCGCACGGGCAGGCAAGCGATCGAATTCATGGCCTGTCCGCCGGCGCGCTGGACTATTTGGCTAAGCCCTATGAGCCTGATGAATTGCTCTTGCGGCTCAGGATATGCAGCAATTCGAAACAGTCCGCACAGCACAAGGTCATAAACGTCGCGAACGCCCAGTATGATCTCAACTCGCGGCAGTTATCCGTGGATGGCCAAGCGGTGGCCTTGCCTCGGCGCGAGCTGGCAATCTTCGATCTACTGGTGCGCCGCAAGGGAGAGGTTGTCTCCCATCAAGCAATCGAAAATTCGATTTACAGCTTCGACGACGAGATAGCGTCAAACACCGTGTCCTCGCAAATATCTAGATTGCGCAAGACCCTGGCCAACAGCGGGTCCGGGCTGCATATTCGCGTGATGCGGCACGTTGGCTACATCCTTGTCGAAAAATGATTGGTAAGTTCGCCAGAAGCGCATTCAATAGCCTTTCGTCGAGGATCATGCTGGTCTTCATCGTATCCCAATTGGCGATGCTGGCTATCTTCACCGTATTGCAATGGCAGGCTGATCAGCAGCAGCGGGATATTCCGCTTAATGACGTGTTTGCCTTTCACATGATCTCCGCACTCAGCGCCTATGAGCAAGATCCCAGCTCATTGGAAAGACCATTAGAGCCTGAAGACATTCCCAAACTGCGGGCCTCAGTCGAAGATATAAAACTTAAGAACCCTCAGTTTCGATATTTTGTCGAGCGTGACGGGCATTCTTCATCTTATGGCGAACCCCCAAAGATTTTACCGAGCTTGCGTGAGCAATTGCGGCAAGACGGGTTGTCGGCGAAAGACGTGCTGTCGCGGACCTGCCCCACTTTGTTTTACGATTCAGACCAGATCTACGCATTTGTGAGGCAGTGCAATGGCGTTGAGAGTGCCGGTGAAGTCGCTGGTATCGAGCCGGGATATACCCCGATCAACGATGCGCATCTGCTGCGCACGCCGCTTGAATTTGCTTTCGAACCTATCCTTGTCAGTTATGCCCTACTCATCATCCTCACGCCGATGCTGATCTTCGCCATAATGCGGCCAATCAAGCGCGCCGCCAACATTGCGCGAGACATCTCACCTTCAACTCGCGGTGCAAAACTGCCTGTCAAAGGGATGTTTTCCGAGGTGCACGGGTTTGTTGAGGCGATCAACAAAGCGCTTGCCCGGCTTGATGTCGGCTATGTCCGTGAACAGAAATTCCGCAACGCAATCGCACACGAAATGAACACGCCGCTCACTGTTTTGCGAGCGCGTCTTGAGAATGTCGAAGACGAAAAACTGCGTACCAAGCTGGTTGGTGATATCCGCCGGATGAGCGAACTTGTGAGACGCTTACTCGAATTTGCGAGCATCTCGGCAGAGGCGATCAATATCAAGGAAATCGACCTGGTGGCGGAGATCAGCACAACCTGCGATTCATTGCGATCTGCGGCCCGTGCACATGGCCTTAGTATTGAATTGGCCCTGCCGCACGATGTGGACACGGTCTTGATACGGGCAAATGCAACCGCGCTGTTTCTTGCGATCAACAATATCATCAACAACGCCATCCATCACAGTCAGACCGGGAAACCGATTGCCGTAAGGGTGGATAGCAATGGGACGGTTACAATCCGTGATCATGGCATGGGGTTCGATGCGTCGAAGTTCGGATTGAGCGAAGATGGCCAGGACACGGCAGCTACAGAACGCAAAGGGAGACGCGGATTAGGGCTATCGATTACCATTCAGGTAATCGAACTCATCGGCGGCAGCATCACATGCAAGAGTGAGCCAGGTTTTGGCACAATGTTCACCATCACACTGCCGCTGGCAAAAAAATCTGAGCCGCAATCTTAGCGCATAGTCGCACCCGTAGTGCCATTCCCGAAACAATGGGAAGCCTGATCATGAATAAGTTCTTGTTGCTGGGGTCGTCCGCCCTGCTCGGTTTGCATAGCGTAACCTTGGCCAGCGAAGAAGCGAGCGTGCAAATCATCTCAGAAGAGCGCGCAGCGGAGGAGAGCCTGCCGTTCTCCGAGTACTTTCAATACGAGACCTTCACCCTTGAAAACGGGTTGCGGGTGATCGTCCATGAAGATCGCTCTGCCCCGGCAATTTCAGTCACCAACATTATCAACGTCGGTTCAAAGGATGAACCGGAAGGGAAAAGTGGCTTTGCGCACTTGTTTGAACATTTGCTTTTCAACGGCACGGTCAATGCACCGGGCGAATATTTCGAGCACCTGAAGAGGCTTGGTGCGACGGGCGCCAATGGGACGACCAACAACGACCGGACAAATTATTTTCAGACCGTTCCGACAGGTTCGCTCGAAGGAATATTGTGGTTAGAAAGTGATCGGATGGCCAACCTCCTCAGCGGACTAAGCGAAGAGGTTCTTAAAAATCAGATCGAAGTGGTGAAAAACGAAAAAGGCCTTTCGGACAACCGGCCATTTGGCAGCTCTCAATACACCTTGCTGGAAATGCTCTATCCCGAAGGGCATCCTTATGCGCATTCGACGATCGGTTCCATCGAAGATCTGGAAAGCGCTACGCTTGACGATGTTCGGCAGTGGTTCCGCGACTATTATGGCGCGCGCAACATGGTACTCGTGCTGTCAGGTGACGTTGATAAGCAAACGGCCGAACCATTGGTGAGAAAATACTTCTCGCGACTACAGCCCGGTCCTGGAATCGATCGTGTCGTAGCCTATCCGGTAAAACGGGAAACGAACACTCTTCAGCATGTAACCGACATTGCCCCACAATCCGAGCTGAAGCGTTATTACATGCTACCGAAGATCACCGATCAAGATACATACACGCCAACAACAGCGGCAAACCTGCTTGGCTTTGACGAAAATTCACTTTTGCATAGGCGCTTGGTGGAAGACATGGAGCTTGCCACTCGCGCATACGGTTCCGTAGATGCACGGGCGCTGGATACCGTTTTCATCATCACCCTTGTTCCAAGGGAAGGCGTATCTCTGGAGCGTTTATCCGCAGCTCTGGACGAAGTCATGGCGGAATACCGGGAGGCCGGTCCAACCGAGGCAGATCGTGAACGTTTGGCCGCGCGGAGGAGAAACAATGTGTTTCGGGCCGCAGAATCGATTGGCCTGATCGGCGGAGCCCTGGGAGAAAATCTGCTGCTGAGGGGGGATCCGAATTTCGGGCTGCGTTCCCGAGTGTGGGCGGCAGAGATGACCAAAGGCGAGTTACACAATGCAGCTCAAGAATGGCTCAACAATGGATATCACGAACAGCGCAAGGAAGCGCTTCGCGAAGCGCCTACCTCTGTAGAAGCTGACACGCTGACAGAAATGCCCCCTGTCCTACCGACAGAGGCAAAACCTTTCCCAGAGCCAGAACGCTTTACACTGAGCAATGGCACCGAAGTTGTATTTGTCCAAAGAACCAATTCTCCAACTGTTGAAATGGCTTTTGTTACCCCAGTTGGACGGTCTCATCACAATATGAGGGATGCACGAACTGCCCGGCATGTAGCCGAAATGATAAGTTCCGGAGGCGCTGGAGGGCTATCGCGTCAAGAAACGGAAGAACGCTCCGCGCTGAATGGCGCCCGTATTTATGCGCTAGTCGAACGCATGCAGACGCGCGTTGGCCTCAGCACAAATGTCGAAGATTTCGAAAAAGCGATCAGCCTGTGGGCGCTTGCGCTGCGCCAACCCAATTTTTCGCAGGCGGATTATGATTTCTTTGCAGAGCGCAACACCGAGGAAAATCTGGTTCAGAGCAGAACACCCGAAGGTGTCGCATTCGATCAAGCTGGAGTTGGTCTGTTCGGGGCAGATCACTACGAAACTCTGCAAGACAAGATCGCGTATTTTGAAAGCGCAAACCCCGACGAACTGCGCGACTATCACGCCAGGTTTTTCAGGCCGGGAAATGCGCGCATTTTCGCGGTCGGCAATGTGACCAAAGCGGCTTTAGAAGCAACTCTTGAACAAGAACTAGGTTCTTGGCGCGGCGCGGTGCCAGAACTCGCGCCGATAAGAGAAGACGTTCCTGGGAACCCTGAGCGACCACGTTTCGTGCTGGTCAACAAAGAAGGCAGCTCGCAAACTCTGGTCTACGCAACACGACTATTCCCGTTGGAATATGATGACAATTATACCGAAGAGCTTGCCAATCAGGTGTTCGGCGGTGGTTTCACCTCGCGGCTGAACCTCAATATCCGAGAGGATAAGGGTTGGACCTACGGAATTAGCTCCGGCATCATCCCGCGTCCTCATATTTCGCAATGGCGAGTAAGCGGAACCATCACTGGCGAACATACGATGGGGGCATTGCGCGAAATTGTGCGTGAAGTGGATGAGTATCTTGGTGAGCGCCCCATCGATGCGGCGGAACTGGCTGAGACCAACGAGCCGATTATACGGGGAATCTCAAACAGCATGGGCAACAATGCGTTCCTGCTGGGTAAGTATACAACCAATGAATTATTCAACAAACCGCATGCGTATTTGAACGAAGAGGTCAATCGGCTTGCGTCAGTCACTGTCGACGAGATTCAAGCCGTTGCGCCAACCATCATGGCGACCGACGACCTCACATGGGTGCTTGTTGGTGATCTTGATAACTTTGAGGACGAATTGCGGGCATCCGGTCTTGGCGATGTCGAGGTCTATGACCTTTCAGGCGATCGAATTCGGTAAGTCCGGCGAATTCATCGCACCATGCACCAATACCCCCATGGTGCAACAAAGGAGATGTCGCTCCGCCCAAATTGCGGAGCGGCATTTCCCGTTTCAAAGCCCAGCCAGAGCAAACATCCTCGATGACGTAACGCAGGTATTTGCAAGGCCAGCGAAGTTTACAAACCGAGTGATCCTGGATTCATAAGGCCTCGCGGATCAAGGTGCCGCTTGATGGTGACAAGCAAATCGTCGGCCGCCGGAGCGAGACTGTCACGATAGCGATAAGTCCGCCCGATCTGAAAGTGAGCGGCGTCATGCTCAAAAAAGACGTCGGCAATCGCTTTGCGCATTTTCTGGCAGAGCGCCCAGGCATCTGAGTTTGCCGCCAGCACTGGCAGCTTGCCGAGATGCGCATCCTCAACCGTATCCTCGATCAACGGATTGCGCGCATCGGGCCAATACAGACATGGTTCGATAATCATGCCCGAATTGCCAACATTGGCCACCAAAGTCCCATAATGCATGCCATGCGCGTCCATCTCATCCTGATGGCGTGCAAACAGGTCCAGAAACGCTTGGAAACAAGCGTTCGCCTTGCTGTGCGAAACCAGCCCGTGAACCGGTGCCCAGCGTTCTCCATCGGGTCCCAGGATTGAGTTCAGCGGGCCAAAGGGATTGGCGCGGATAATCTTGGGAATGGTGTTCTCAATCTCACGCCCGCCATTGGCCGTAACAATCTCGCGAGCAATCGCGACATCGGCATCGGCGGCCGCCTGAATGCGTCCCTCGGCCAGCACATGAAGCGAGAAATTGGCGTCCTTCAGGAAGTCCCGGCCTGCAGCAACAACCTTCGCGCCTTCTTTCAGTGCCTTCAGCACACTGCCCTGCTTCTTCATCATGCCAACCAACTGTTTGGCATCCCCTGCAAGGCTATCGCGTTTCATCCTGATCGCATTGAGAAACGGATCGAAACCGAAACATTCGGTCGCTATCCCGCGCCGTTCAATCTCACTTGCTGCGGTCAGCCAGCTGGCGTGATCGTCAAAGGCAAAACTGGCATAACCATGGGCATCTGCTTCGCGGATCAGCCGCAATGTGACAGTCGCCTTGATACCCAAAGCGCCCGTGTCACTCAGGAACAATCCAACCAGATCGGGGCCATAGGGACGGGTGAAACCTTTACCCACGGAAAGTAAGGAGCCATCAGCCAGCGCCACTTCCAGCGCCAGACAGCCCTGGACGGCGGTGCCATAACGGCCCGTGCCCCAGAAGATGCCATTCTGGCTCATCCCGCCGCCAATGCTGGCTTTTAGCCCTGACAGGGTACCCCACATCGGAGTCCGCAGACCCAGCGGTTCCAGTTTTTCACGCAGCTTGGCCCAGGTGCAACCAGCCTCAACCGTCACGGTCATGTCGGTTTCATTGACTTCAATGATCTGGTCCATCCCGGCCAGATCGAACAGCACCGCACCAGGTGTTCCCGCCGTATATCCGCCCGTATAGCTCATGCCGCCACCACGCGGCACAACGGAGTGCCCGGCATCGGTTGCCGCCTTAATCGCCGCGGCAAGTTGATGCTTGTCTGCCGGTCTAACAACCGCAGAAAGATCGGCCCCGCGCGAATAGATGTCATGCGCATAGAATTCGAGGTCATCTGCACCGGACAAAACCTCAGCCCCTGTTTGGGTTAGCTGATCGGCGAGAGATTTTTCAAGGAGGGTGGTTGTCATGCAGTAGCTCCACTGGGTTGGGCGGACCCTCCCGTGTCCGCTGCTTTGAGATCGGGATAACGGCCCAGCAGCAACAGCAATGAACCGCCGATAAGAAACAGGACCATCGCAATTTGCAGCATGGAATCATAGCTTCCAGTCTGGTCAACCGCGCGCGCATAAAGCTTTGGCGAGACGCCAGCGCAAAGGCCGAAGAAAAGGTATACGGCACCGAATATCTTGCCGTAATTCTTCATACCAAAATAGCGCGCGACCATAAATGCGATCACATCGCTCTCTGCTCCGGCGGCAAGGCCAAGCAGGAAGGCAGCGATATGAAGCTGGCTGAGCGGCGCATCCTGGCCGATCAGAATATAGGCGGAAATCGCCGGTAAGAGCAGGACGGGAAACGCGACACCGGGCGCCCAGAACCGATCAAATAGTAGGCCGACAACTACGCGCCCGAGGATAATACCCACTCCGATCAGCGTCGCCACGCCGGCAGCATCGACCGTGGTAAACCCGTGTGTACGCACCATCGGCACCATGTGGACGTGAGCGCCGCCATAGGCGATCGATATGAGCACCGTCGATGCGACAAGAATCCAGAAGCGATAATTACGCAGCGCCTCGCCGATTGTGATGCCCAGAAGTTCTCCCCCTTCATCCGCCAGCGCCGGTGGTCGCTCCTCCTGTTTAGGTTCACGGAACCAGGCAATCGCCAGAGGCAGGGCGATAATGGCAGACAGTCCGGCCAGCATCGGGAACAACATGCGCCATCCGAATTCTTCGATAATCGCAGTGCCAAGCCGGGGCAGGATGATCGCAGTAACGCTGGTGCCCAGCAGCATGATCCCAAGCGCCAGCCCCCGATTTTCAACAAACCATTGGCTGATCCCGCGGCTCCAGGTGACCGGTGTAGAGCCGATACCGAACAGGCTGATCAAGACCCAGATTGCATACCACCACCAGACATTTGGCGGCGTAAAATAAAGAAGGGAGAAGGTGACGATGAAGGCAGCCAATGACCAGATCGCCACCTTGCGCGACCCTATGCGATCGGCAAAAGCGCCAAACAACGGCGCAAGAAGCGCGGCAACAACGCCGAAAATGGTGATGCCGTTGGCAACCTGCTCAACGCTCCAACCATATTCTTTCGTAATCGGATCAATGACAAGTCCGATAGAATTGTAGGGTATCGGAGATGCGCCTAACGCCACCCCGACAAGAGCGGCAATCAATGGCTTGGTACCGAGACGAAACTCACCAGTTTTGGACGCTTGTGTCATCGGCTCTATGCTCGCTTCGAAATATGGAGGTCTGCCAAAAGTCGCGTCAAACCGACGGGATCGGTTATCATGGCATCATGACCGGTTTGGAGCTCGAAATAGCGCCATGCGGGATCGCCCGACACTTGCTGAGCAATATACGGAAACTGGGTCTGTGGCAGAATAGGATCGACGCAATGAATATATGTACGTGGCAATCCGTCAGCCCCGCCTTGCTTAAGTGAAATCGGATCAAGCCATGTCTTTAGCGGGTGCGGTGTCAGCCGCTCACTAACCCACTCGTAGGAAGGATGCGATACTGGAACGCCGAACAGCTCAGGCGGGAATGGGGGTATTGCAATTCCGTCGGTGGCAAGTTGCGCCAAACCGGCCTCGCTCGCAGCGATCACCTCCGCTGGGCGCGGTTCGCCATAGCTGATCATACTCTCGCCATTTTTTGGCACGGCGGCATCAAGATACACCACATGCGCAAGGCTATCGCGCAATTGATCGGCGACGCCGGTTATGACCATACCGCCATATGAGTGGCCGACCAAAACTAGGTCTGTCAGTCCATTGTCAGCGATATATTTCGTGACAGCGGCAATGTGATCATCAAGCCCTAGACCATCTTTAAGTTCGGCAGCGCGATCACCAAGCCCAGGCAGTGTCACGGAATGAACGCGGTATCCCGCCTGCTCAAGCAGCGGCTCCGCCAATTCCCAGCACCATCCCCCATGCCAGGCACCATGCACCAAAACCATGTCCTGACCGGCGGTGCCAGCGCTTGCTTCAAGGGTACTTGTACACCCGCTCATCATAAGACCAGCTCCAAGCCCGGCTGTGCCTGCCACAAATGAACGGCGGGCCATGGGCGGCCCGCCGTTGCTTGTTTGTAAGGATCGTCGCTTAGAACGCACGACCACCAAAATTGTAGCGGACGCGAATGGCCCAGCGACCCGGACGGTTGAAGTATTGATCGCCTTGGCCAAATGTAGAGACCAGATAACGCTCGTCTGTGCAATTGCTGCATTCGACCGAGAGTGTGATCGCATTTGAGTTCGACGGTGTGATGTCAATGCCCGCGTTAACAAGCGTGTAGCCATCAACCGGACCCAGGCTTCTGGTCGCAATATCAAGGTCAGATGACACGCGTATGCTTCCGCGCGGCGTGATGGTCACCGGACCCATATCGATATCCCAAGACCCACCAAATGTGACCTGCGATGATGGTGTTCGCCGTGTCCGCGCAATGTTACAATTGATGTCAAACGACGATAGCTGCGTGTTTGGAGCCGCACAGGCCGCAAACTCTTCATCGCTTGGCAACAGCTCGGCATCTTGCAGGCCAAGTGCGACATAGAAATTCAAGTTATCGGTAGGACTGATGAATGCCTCAGCCTCCAGACCCAAATTCTCTAGCGCGCCAGCATTACCAACCGCAAAGGCTCCGCCTTCTAGGGCTGTGTTCGCTTGGAAATTAGTAGTGCGCTGGAAGAAGCCGGTGACAGCCAATCTCAACGCCGGACCAATGCTCGCCCTCACTCCAGTCTCATAGGACCAAACACGCTCTGCAAGGAATGGCGTAAGGCCTGAAGCATTATCAACCCGCGCATTCCAACCGCCCGACCGGAAGCCGCGCGTGGCCGACGCAAAGACGTTCAAATCATCATTGATGAAGTACTGAAGTGCGAAACGTGGGGTGAAGATGCTTTCCGAAATCGTTGTCGGAATGCCCAATGCAATCAGGTTCGCCGTGGTCAGGTCGGTGATGTCACCAACCGGAGCGTTGTCAGACACTGAGAAGTCTTTGCTCTCATCAGTAAAGCGTCCACCGAGCGTCGCGATAAGCTGATCCGTAATTGAGATATCGGCCTGAGCATAGACTGCGATATTTTCGGTATCGTTGGCAATGATCCGGTCGCGTGTCGCGCCAAAAATACCGAAATAGGCGGCCACATCACTAGTGTTCTCCTCCCTCAGGTAGAAGAGGCCGGCGGTAAGGTTGACTGCATCGTTAAACAGTTGAGCATTGTATTTCAGCTCAGCAGAAAACTGATCAAACTCGCCAAGGTTATCGATGACGAAAATATCATCTTCAGCACCAGGAACAGCGAGAAAATCGAAGTTCGGCAGCGGGAAGTTGGTCAGGAAATCATTCTCAAGCTGGCGATAGCCGACAATCAGGCTGATCTGACCATTATCAAGCTCGTAGCTCAAATTGGACGAGAAATTCAGCGACCGGCTCACACTGCCCGGGTCTGCCTTGGATTGCACACCCGGATAGATCGCGTCGAGACCATTGGGAAGGATCGAGATGGATTCGAGCTCAACCTCACCAAAGTTGCCGGTTGTCAGATTGTTGTCCCCGGCGATGGTGTCGCGGCCCGTAAGGTTCGTGACATCGTCATCAATATAGTCAGCGGTCAGATACCAATTCAGGTCGGGAGTGAGATCAATATCAACAGCCCCGCGAACACCCCAAGCCTGACGATCGTTCAGATTGCGACCCAATACAGGGTTGGGTAGCCAACCATTGTCATCAACATAAAAGCCGCTGGCCTTTATCCGGACGTTTTCAGACGCGGGCAGATCAACCGTACCGCGGACAATTACCTCGTCGAACCGGCCATAGCTGGCCTCGACAAAGCCGCCAAATTCATCAGCCGGGCGGGCAAGAACGATATTGATCGCACCGCCAGTCGTGTTTTTGCCAAACAGCGTTCCCTGCGGCCCACGCAAAACTTCGGTCCGCTCAACATCAAACAGGGCGATGTTGTTGGCGTTTTGGCGGGCGACGAAGATTTCATCGATATATGTGCCAACCGCCGGATCAAATGTTGGGAAGGATTCGTCCTGCCCCTGGCCCCTGATGAAATAGACGTTCGCGCTGCCCAATGTGGTGTTGTTGCTACCCACCAGGTTTGGAATGGAATCGACGAGGTCGATCGTGTTCTTCACTGCCAGAACGTCCAGCGTCCTTTGGTCCAAAGCAGTAACGGCCAATGGGACATCTTGAATGTCTTGTGCGCGCCGCTGCGCGGTCACGATGATAGTTGACTGACTGCCATCAGCACCGCTCGATGCAGCGCTGTCATCCGTTTCTTGCGCGGACACCGTTGCGCCAGAACTCAATGCGAGAGCCGACGCTGCAAACAGAAAAGCAGTTCTGGCGGTAAGACGATTAGACATAAATGGGCCTCCCAAGCAGCAATTGTGACTATCCCTTCGGCACATTGTTCCCCGGTGTGCGCTCGATGGGCAATTTGTCAATTTGTCCGGACAAATTTGATTGAGAAATAACGCTTGGAGAGTGAGGCGCCAACAAAACGTTCGCCTGTCACCACAACTTCTGGTTGTTATGATGAAGAGGCAACACTCCTAGAATTTGGACGCGGGTGGAGCACAATGTAACCGCTCATCGATCATCTCGCGCCATACCTGGTCAAAGATCGTTATCATCTGCCGCGTCAGCGCCTGCTGATCGGCATTTTTGCGCGTGGCAAGATACGCCTTGCGCGGCAGGGCAAAGGGGTTGTCGCCGATCGTATGGTACAACGCCTGCTCATGCGGCAGAGAGACGAGCTCGGGCGATAACAGCGCAACCCCATCGGTAGATAACAGCATAGATTTCAATAATATGACCGAATTGAGATCGACGAAATTGGCTGGCGGCTCCAGTTGTTGCTTCAAAAAGGTATCGCAAATGCTCTTCCATTGCTGACTGAGCTGGAGCGAGATCATCCAAGTCTGTGTACGCAAATCTTCGAGTGTATGGCTGTCGCGTTTCGCCAAAGGATGGCCCGCACGCATGACCAGCTGATCACGATCAACAAACAGGGGGTGGCGCTGGATCATCGGATCGGCAACCATATCGGCGGGTGGCGCGCTGGCGACGAATTCAACATCTCCGATAAGCAGCGAAGCATAAAGCTGGCGCGACTCGCCGGTCACGATAGAGACGGTCACATCAGGGTTCGACCGCTTGAATCGCTCGATCAATTCAGGCCCCAGACGCGGTAAAAACGTCCAGCCCAGGCCAATTCGGACGAAGCCCTGCCCCGCGCCGCGCAACGCGATCAATTCGGCCGCAGCGAGTTTGCTTTCGGAAATGATGGCGCGCGCGCGTTTCGCCAGAGTGTGGGCGAAGATCGTCGGAGCGACGCCTGTAGGTCGACGTTCAAACAGAACGACGCCCAGGCTGTCTTCCAACCTTGCAATGCTCTTCGAAATTGCCTGCTGAGTGACGCCGACATCCGCCGCAGCGACAGAAAATACGCCGGTTTCATATACCGCCATAAAGTGCGTCAACTTCTGAGGGTCGAGCGAAGGACGGATGAACCGTGCGCGGATATCGGGCTTTTTCATATTAGCGGCACCAGCCTGAGAACAATCAATCGTTGTGTCAAGAACCCAACGAGTTGTTATTCGATGGCACTCAAGGTTCCTATCGGAAAGGCCAAATGAGAGAGGTAGTCGTCTTATGAGTTCATCACAAAAGCCTATTCTTGACGGTATTATGCCCGGCATGTTGCGCCATGCTGGGGTCTGGAAAGGGATTTATCGGCATGTCGACGCAGTTGGCAATTTGATCGATGAACACGAGACGAAAGTTGAATGCGTCTTTCCAACCTCCGGTCCTTATGCCTACATCCAGCACAACGAATTCACTTGGGCCGATGGCCGGCAATATCGTGCGACCCTAAACGGCGAACTTCGCGAAGACCGCCTGTGGTGGGAAAATGACCGCTTTTCGGGCTGGGGATGGGAAACTTATGATGGAATCATCCTGCTCAATCTGGATCGCAAAGATGAACCAGGCGCCAACTTCTTCGAGATGATTACCATCGGATCTACCGGAAAAAAGCGAGCGCGAACATGGCAGTGGTTTAAGGATGGGGAATTGATCCGCCGCACGCTTTGCAATGAAGAATTGGTTCAGGCCTAAAGAGCTGCCGGCGCCCAATCTCTAAGGAGAGAGGCGAGCCTGGTGAAGCGGCGCCAGCGCGCCGATCGGTACATTCTCCATCTTTGCCCTTGCTGCGGTCTGAGCGCTCCGTGTGCCAAACATAGGCATTATGTCATCAAGCGATGGCTTCATTCACATTACCAAAACTTATCGAGATCAATAAATGTAATCGGCGGCGGAACTTTGCCATAGGCTGTCCTGAGAAGGACTAAAGCAACGGAGGGTGCCCCATGGCCAAAGACCTATTTATCAATCGAACAAAGTGGACATTCATTGCCGCAGGATCACTTGCTCTTGCCGCCTGTACGCAGGGAGCAGATACAGCTGGTGAGGGTGATCGAGCCACGGCATCCGCTGAGGCGTCGGGTGAGATAATCCGCGCATCCTTTAATGATGATGGTTCGGTGAACCAGCCGGAAAATTGGCGCGAATGGGTCTTCATCGGGGCACCTCTCACGCCAAATGCGCTCAATGGCGGGGAAGCTCCATTCCCGGAATTCCACAATGTCTACATCGAGCCCACCGCATTCGCCGCATATTCGGCCACGGGAGAGTTCCCCGAAGGAACTCAGATCGCCAAAGAACTGACAAGCGTTCGCAGCAACAACAATGCGGAAAACGGATCCACTCAGGAAGTCAGCGGAGTTGGCTACTTCGAAGGTGAGTTTCAGGGTCTGGAACTGACTGTGAAGGATACTGAGCGTTTTAAGGACGAGCCTGGCGGATGGGCATATTTCAGCTTTGGTCACTCAGCCCCCCGTATGAGCAAACGGCTTCCGCCATGCCAACAGCATCTTGTAATGCTTGCCATGCGGCGTCTGCTGCTGACGATTTCGTTTTCACGCAGTTTTATCCAGTTTTGCGAGCTGCCAAACCCAACTAAGTGAACAAAAAGCGGAGGGAGGCACTCCATGAGAAAAGCAAAATTAGGCGCCGTGGCTGCCTTAGCATTGGCCCTCGGTTCGTGCGGCTCGGAATCCTCTCCTGAGGGTTCCGAGCTAGCAAATGGAGAGGTGGCTTGGCCGTCAGATATCGTATCTGACAGTGGAGACATTTCTTTTCCGGAAGACTTCTTGGAATGGCAAACTCTGGGAGCTTGGTCGACGGCTGACGGTGCCGGGACCACCAATGGCATGCACCAGGTGTATGTTTCGCCAGGCACGATTGACGCCTATCGAAGCACGGGCAAGTTCCCTGACGGCGCTGTCCTCGTCAAGGAAGTGAGGAGCGCGGCGACCGCACAATTGTCTACAGGTGCGGCCAGTTATGCCACAGACAAGGGCGTCTGGTTTGTTATGGTCAAGGACGCTCAGCAGCGTTTTGGCGACAACCCGCTCTGGGGAGATGGCTGGGGCTGGGCGTTATTCGAGGCCAAAGAACCCACGAAACAAGTGGCCACGGATTACAAACGAGACTGTCTGGCTTGCCATGTTCCGGCAGAAGACACCGATTGGATCTACGTGGAAGCATATCCGGTCTTATGGGAAGATGGAAACCCACCCGTCCCCAAATGGCTCGGCGAGGTTGAGGCTTCACTAGACGATTCCTAAAAGCGGCAATGTAATGGCGGCTGGCGATGAGAGGCCAGCTACCATTGCTTGTTCGCAAGAATTGCTATCCGTTTGAAAATGTGAAGATCAATATCGGCCTAAGTCGGGCTGGCATGTTGCGGTGCAAGGTTGCAAATATTGCAAGCTACACCTAAACGCCTGAGATGAAAATCGACTGTGTTCAACCTGAAGACCATATCTCGCGTCCTCCATCAGAACTCTGCCCTAGGGCAGTTTTTTGAAGAATGATGGCATCGGTTGCAATGCGTGATCGATGCTCTTTTACGACAGCGATAAAGTCATAGCTTAGGAGGGATCACGTGGAGCTAAGTCAGATAAAATACTTTCTGTCGGTAGCTGAGACGCTGAACTTTACGCAGGCATCACAGCAGCACAATATTTCGCAACCCGCCTTGACCAAATCCATCCAGAAACTGGAGGATGAATTCCGCGGCCTGCTGATTATTCGCGATGGCAAGAACACGCGACTGACAGAACTGGGCCAGAAAATTCGCCAGGAGTTCTCAAGCATAGCGGAGAGCGAAGCGCGTGCAAAAATGCTTGCGGAAGAACATTTGCAATCTGGCCATTGCATGTTGAACATCGGCATCGCTAACTCGCTGGGGCCAGCGAAGTTTGCAGATTTTTTCTCGCAATTCATGAACGAGAATTCCAACACACGCATCGTTCTGCACCAAATCGACCAATCCACTTCTGAAGAGGCGATACTGTCGGGTTTCCTCGATGCCTGCATCTGTACACAGCGGCCGTCTGAAAATCATAAGATAAAAACCACCCCTCTTTTCGAAGAGCGAATTCTAATGGCCTTTGGAGACAAACCTGAACTTGCAGACAAGTCTCAGATCAGTTTGGAAGAATTCTCCAAGGAAAGCTATTTTGATCGTTTGAACTGCGAATTCCGATCAGATTTTCTGGCGATGGTGACTGAAAAAAGATTGGACATACGCCCAAAGGTGCAATCTGATCGTGAAGACTGGATCCAGCAACTGGTGGCCGCAGGCAAGGGCGTTTGCACCCTGGGTGAATTTTCAACGGTTGTGGCGGGCATCAATATGCGCCCCATTGAAGGCATCGACCTTAAACGCATGGTCTCTATGTCATTCATATTCGGATCTGGCGCTGCAAAGTCGATTGTAGGTCTGGAACAGCTGGCGCGTGGCTATGACTGGAAGGCAGCCGCTATATCCGCAGCGAAGATCGCCTAAAATACAGTCGACGCCGAGACCCTCAAAGCGCCGGATTGACCGGTGATGGTTTAAGCAGCTGCCACCTCAAGCCGATGCCAGCGTCTGTGGCGCGGACGTCTAACACATCGAAAGCGATCAATCGCTTTGCGCCGGGATATACTGCAATCGCGGCCTCATCTTCGATAATCTTCGCTGCCGCATTGATGTGGAGCAGATAGCCCGTTTCAAAATCGACGAAGAGCACAGCGGCAGCGGAGTTCGAGACCAGATTGCCAATCGTGTTGAACAGATTGTTGCCCCTATAATCAGGGACAACAAATCGGCCGTTCCCCTCGACGTGGATAAAGCCCGGGTTGCCGCCGCGGTGCGACATATCACTGCCCTCATATGGCTGGCCGCTGCCATCAAGGTGATGGCTGGCAATGAAGAACGTATCGGACCTCTTTATCAGATCGACGTCTTGCACCGACAGCTCATCTCGCTCTGCCACGACTGGATTTGCCGGCGTGTCGACGCGATCGATAATCGCCCGCGTGCTGATATATTTGGGGCAATTGCCGTAGCTCTGGCTGACCGTAATATCGAAACCATCCGGGTCGATACGAGAAATCCGGCCATGCATCCGGTTACGGCGCCTATTGCTAAGCTCGATGCCCAGAACGCTAACCGGGGCACCCACTTTCAGCTCAGCAAATGCGGGATCTTCGTCGTCAATCGTATTGCGAATACTCAAGATTTTGGGATCAGGTGACGACGCAAAGCCAACGGGGCCGGTCAGCATTGAAGCATATGGTTTCCCATCTGCGCCGACCGTGCCGACCAAGATGTATTCAAGACCAGCATAAAATTCGCGGTGCTGATCGGGCATCTCATCGTGCATCAGCCTTTCCGTGAGCATGTCGATTTGTTCGCGCATCCCCATCTTGTTTTGGAGGCGCATCTCATGCTCATGGAAATTCTGATCAGCCATCGCTACGCATCCTCAAGATTGGGCGGGCCGTTGGGGCAATCAATTAGATAGCCCCAGCCACCATTGTCCAGTTTCTTGGCAACTTCGGTCGATTGACCTTCCGCCATGACCGACCCGTCGGGCGCGATAACCCGCCAGTTCGCGCGGAGCATGGCCGTGTCGCCAGTGATGATTTCGCTGAAGACGTTGCTTTCGATCCTGGGGCGCACTTCCAAGAAGCCTTCAAAGGCCTTTCTGGCGCCTTCCAGGCCTACACTTGGCGGGGCGTCAGGTGGAAAGAACACCAGACAATCGGGGTGGAACATCGAAACGATCCCATCCAGGTCGCCTTCTTGCAGATAAGCGCTGACGCAGTCGGCAATTTCGCGCGGTTGATGGGCTATATGCTTTGTCATTTGGGGACCTCGATCAGTTTGAGTTGGGCAATATGAATGGCATTAAAAGTCGAACGAACCTGCGCTACGCACAGCCTCAGGCAGCCATGTTTCCTGCAGGTGCAGCCAAGTCACCGGCTTGGTCATCTCCATCAGAACTGTGGTGAATCGGGCGTTGTTGGCCAAGGCGGACCGCGTCGCTCCGGTTTGCCATTCCGTGTAGGTGGCAAGAACATGGTCGCCATGCTCATAGCGAATATCGACATCGCGAATTGCGATGCGAAAATCAGGGTTTGATCCGTAACTGTTGTCAAAGCCCGCTTGCAGGGTGGCCCGGTTCATTACCTGGCCTTCTGGTGGGATGAACTGGATATCCTGATGCAAGCGCGACAGAAAACGTGGATCAAGCTGATCGCGATCGGCAGTGCCGTTAAACCATGCGGCGAAAAAATCGTGCAGACCCACAATTTCGTTGGTGACGGTTTCCAAGGTTGTCATGATTCACGCTCCGGTACTCAGCTCAAAGGGGAGACAGGCCGCGCCGGTATGACGCGGCCTGCAAGGGATCAGGCTGGGCCGTTATTGTCGATGTCGAGGATCATCTTCCAGGCGCCCGTGTCGTCGCGTTGGTAGACCAGAACCAGGCGGCCTTCAGGGTTACGGACTTCTCCGGTGTCGCGCATTTTCATCGTACCGTAGAAACGGCCCGAAACGACGGCAACATCACCAAAGAACTGCAAGTCTTCAATGTCATATCCCGAGGTAATTTCGGCGGCTGCGATGCGGGGGTTGTACTTATCGCGGATACCTTGCGTACCAATTGTGACGGGCTGACGTTCATTCACGGTCATCGTGTCCGGATGACAGGTTGCGACCATCGCTTCGATGTCACCAGCGTCCAGGCCATTGTTCCAAGCGTTAACGACAGCTTCGATTTCTTCACGTTCAGTCATAATCATTCTCCTGTGTTTCAGTTTCAGTTTCGGCTTGCAAAGACAGATAGGCTCGCTAGATTGATCTGATAATCCGCATTTTAACAAACACACTGTAAGGAATATCAAACAATGGAACGCCAACAATTGAGCGACCTGACAATCTTCGCCGAGGTTGCACGTTCAAACGGATTCCGGGCCGCCGCATCCCGCCTGAACCTTCAGGCGGGTTCGATCAGCGAAGCCGTGCAGCGTTTCGAAGACCGCCTGGGCGTGAGGTTGTTTGAAAGATCCACTCGCTCGGTCGCGCTCACAACTGCTGGCGAAAGGCTCTATTCGCGCAGCCTGCCGGCTTTGTCCGACCTTGAGGTCGCCATTCAGGAACTGGATGATGACAAGGATGCGATTGCTGGCACATTGAAACTCAGCGCGCCATACAGCGCCGGACCATTCTTTCTTGATCGACTTCTCGCTCAGTTCGCCAAGGAATTCCCGGACGTTCAAGTCGAGCTTATTTATGAGGACGCCAAGGTCGATTTGGTGACAAGCGGTATCGACGCAGCAATCCGGTCCAACACGCTTCTTGAACAGGATACGCACGCCGTACCTCTCGGACCAAAGCTCAAGATGGCCGTGATCGCATCGCCCGGCTATCTCGCAGAAAAAGGCACGCCTGATCGCCCTGACGATCTGCTCGATCACGATGGGATATTCTTTGCCTTTGGCAATTCGGGGAATGTTGCACCCTGGACCTTTCAAGAGGAGGGGGATCGCGCGTGATCAATCCCAAGCGCCGGATGACTATCAACAATCTGCGGTCCATGGTCGAATTCGCGGCCAGCGGCCTCGGCCTTGCCTATGTCTATCATGAGGCCGCCAGAGATGCGCTGGAGCATGGCACGTTGGTGAGCCTGTTCGAAGATATGGTGCCTGAGTTGCCGCATTACTCGCTCAACTACCGCACGAAGCGACACATGCCTTCCAGATTACGAGCCTTTATAGATTTCGCGAAAAGAACACCCGTCTAGCTTTCGCACAACTGGCGCAATTCTGGTGTGCGATCCGGTTCTCGCTCAGTTCAGAACGGCAACCGAACGCAGCCGCCAGGATGCTAGGTCGATGAAAGTTCGAACCTTTGCAGCCGCTCTGCGGCCTTCGACATGCACAAGGTGAATCGGTAGAGGCTCGGGCTCAAAGTCTTCCAGAACGGTTTGCATCGCTCCGCTCTCAAGGTCGGGTCCGATTTGATACGATAGGCATCGCGTGAGGCCCCAACCTTTCCGCGCCACTTCAATGCCCGATGCCACGCTGCTCACTACGAGGCGAGAATTGATCCGGACCGTCTCGTCCATCTCATAGCCGAACCTCCAGTCGACCGATGGGCTAACCGGGCTGATTGCCACGGTGCGGTGCATCTTTAGTTCCTCGGGAGATCGAGGAATGCCGCTTTCTGCGAAATAGCCGGGCGCCCCGCATACAACCCGGCGCACACGGCCCACGCGTACTGCAGACAGATCGGACGAGGGCAGATGCCCAATCCGAACGGCGATATCGAATCCTTCCTCCACCAGATTTACGATACGATCGACCATCACCACATCGACGGAGACATCAGGATAAAGATCGAGAAATTCGGTCAGCACAGGCATCACATAGATGCGGCCGAATTCATGCGAACAGGTTAGCCGCAACTGCCCAACCGGATTGGTTGCCGCGCCCGCAGCAGCATCATTTGCCGCCTGCAAGTGCTCCAATATCTGCCGTGCATCCTCCAGATAGGCCTGACCAACATCGGTAAGCCGCACGCGCCGCGTGGTGCGCGTGAATAACCGTGCGCCCAGGCGTTCTTCGAGCGAGTTTATCCCGCGCGTCACCGAGGGTGGGCTGAGGCCTGTCTTGCGCGCGCCACCAGCAAAGCTCTGCGCCTCGGCCACCGCTACAAACACTTCGAGAGCCTGAATCCTGTCCATATGGCAATCCTATTATAGCAGGAATATGAAATAATCCATTTCCAAAATAGGCCATTCTTCTCTCAGCCGGATGAACTTATTTCCATCGGCATCGGCAGATCATCTGCTCAATTGAATGGAGAATATACATGTCACGCATCCCCACCCCCGCTACGATCGCAGACTCCCCAGAGGCTGCTCGCCCACTTCTTGAAGCGGTTGAGGCCTCTCTCGGTTCCGTGCCGAACCTCTTTCGCCTGGTTGCCAACAGCCCCATCACGCTTGAGGGCATGCTCGGTATGAATGGCGCGCTTTCCAAGGGCTCGCTTAACGCGGCGACCCGTGAACGCATCGCGCTGGCCATCGCCAACTATAATGGCTGCAGCTATTGCAACAGTGCGCACACCTATCTCGCCAAGAACGTCGCCAAGCTCGATGAAGCTGAGATCGCGTCCAATCGCTCCGGCCGATCTACGGACGCCAAAGCCGATGCTGCTGTGCAGTTCGCACTCAAGATTGCGGAAGAGCGCGGCCGTGTGACCGAAGGCGATATTGCCACAGTCCGGCTCGCCGGCTTTTCCGATGCCGAGATCGTCGAGATCGTTGGTCACGTTGGATACAATATTCTGACCAATTACCTCAACGAAGTGTTCGATACGGAGATCGATTTCCCTGTTGTCGAGGCGGCCCGCGCGGCCTGACCCCGTTGGGAGGTTCGCGGTATTCCCCTCCCCTCACCCTCCACCGCGAACCTCCCTCCCCCTTTCGCCCAATGCAGGAGTGAAACCATGAAACAGAATGAAGCACCTCGCCCGCCGCTGCCACCGTTTACGCGTGAGACCGCAATCGAGAAGATCCGGCTTGCTGAAGATGGCTGGAACTCGCGCGATCCGGCGAAGGTTGCCCTTGCCTACACACCCGATAGCAAATGGCGCAATCGCGCCGAGTTTCCGCAAGGCCGCAAGGAAATCCAAGAGTTCCTGACCAGAAAATGGGCCAAGGAGCTCGACTATCGTCTGATCAAGGAGCTCTGGGCATTCGATACGGACCTCATCGCTGTTCGCTATGCCTACGAATATCGCGACGATAGCGGCAACTGGTTCCGCGCCTATGGCAACGAGAACTGGGAGTTTGATGCAAACGGATACATGGCCGTGCGCCACGCCAGCATCAACGAACATCCGATTGCTGAAGAAGACCGCAAGTTTCGCTGGCCACTTGGCCGTCGACCCAACGACCATCCGGGCCTGTCCGATCTTGGCCTTTAACCAGTCAACCAATCAACATTTTGAAAAAGGAATTACCTATGAACACCAACTTCCCTGCCAACGCAGCCCCAATCAAGCTTCACCGCGTGGCCAAATCTGGCCACAGCCACCGGGCCGAACTGATGCTTGCCCTTCTCGACCTGCCATACGAAACGGTTGAAGTGGACATGGCGAATGGCGCTCACAAAGCACCTGAATTTCTTGCCATCAGCCCATTCGGGCAAGTTCCAGCAATCGACGATAACGGCACAATGTTGTCGGATTCCAACGGGATCATTGCCTATCTGGCAGACCGCTATGGCGACACCGCTGAATGGGCCGGGCGCGATCCGGTCGAGACGGCCCAGATCCAGCGCTGGCTTTCCGTCGCAGCGGGTGAGATTTTCGCTGGCCCATGCTGTGCCCGTCTCGTCACCGTTTTTGGAGCGCCGTTCGATCATGAGGCCTGCATTGCAAAGTCCCATGCCCTGTTTGAGGTTATGGAAAAGCATCTTGAAGGCAAAAGCTTCCTCGTCGCCGAACGCCTGACGCTCGCTGATGTCGCTGGTTACAGCTATATCGCGCATGCACCCGAAGGTGGTGTCAGCTTGGATGCCTACCCCAACATCCGCACCTGGCTTGGCAGGATTGAAGCCCAGGATCGCTTCGTCGGAATGGCAACGTCGCCCATTCCTGTGGCGGCTTAAGCCAATCAGGGCTAATTTCCTCGCGAGCGCGGCTGATCGCACGGTCAGCCGCGCCCAACATCGCCGATGAAAGGATCGAAAATGACCGCAGGGCATCCATGGCATAATGGCGAGGCGCTGGTTCAAAAGCGCCGTGGCACACCGAGCAACATTGTACTCTCGGTGCCAGATTATATCGAAAGGGATATGCCGCAACAGCACGCGGAGTTCTTTGCTGGACTGCCTTACCTGCCATTGGCGACGCTGGATAAGCGGGGGCGGCCGTGGGTGAGTGTTCTGGTCACCATGTCGGATAGTGATCCTTCAATTGGCATCACAACATCTGGCCCCAACCAGACCGATATTATCGCCGAGGTGAACCCTTATGATCCCTTTGTTCAATCACTGGGACCGGACCAGAAACCCGCCGACAATGATCGCCGTCTTTTTGCCGGAGTCGGGGTCGATTTCTCCAATAGTCGCCGCAACAAACTGGCAGGACTCATCGAGCCCATTTCACTCAGCACTATCGGCAAAGTTAGCCTGCGACTGATCTCCGATCAGCATCTGGGCAATTGCCCCAAATATATCACGGTTCGCTCGCTGGTGCATGAAAGCCGGGAGGCTGAGCTGGCCCTCGATAGCTTTGATGCGCTCACCGCGGCTTTGCCACAGGCTTCAAAAGACCTGATTGCTCGGGCAAGCACCGTGTTTCTGGCGACAAAACACCGTGAGAACGCTGAGGATGCGTCTCTGGACCAAGGCGATATGGGCCTCAATCACCGCGGCGGGGCGCCAGGTTTTGTCCGGATGTATGAAGAAACGAGCGGTGACGGCGTCACCACCTATCTGATCCTACCAGACCATTCTGGAAACCGTTTTTATCAGTCATTGGGCAATATCGAAACTGACAAGCAGGTCGGGTTGGCGTTCCCGGATTTCACCACGGGTGATGTTCTCTATGTTACCGGCGATGCTGAGAATCTGTACGATACAGAAGCAGAAGCAATCATGCCGAGGGTTGGCCTGCTGACCCGCATCCAAGTGACCGGAGCGGTGTTTGTAAAAGGCGCGCTCAACTTGCGACTAGTGTCAGAAGAACAGTATTCTCCTTACAACCCGCCAGTACGATATCTTCGATCTGAATTGGACGCGATGGGCCATGCGATTGACGCGCTCGAAACGTCTAACCCGATTGGAGCAACGCTCGTTTCAACCGAGCAGATTTCCGCTACAATTCGCACGTTCACCTTTGAATTGTCGGAAACGATTGAAGCGCCCATTCCCGGTGGATTCGGCATCTTCGATTTTTCCAGCATGCTGGATTCTGGGTATAGCCATATGAATGAGGCCAATCCTCAATTGGTGAACGAAGACTTTGTTCGCACCTGGACCCTCTCAAGCACGCCAGAATTTGATGCAGAGAAAAACCTGTTCCGGCGGGCCAATCAGGTCAGCGTCACGGTCAAACGCAAACGCGGCGGCCTCATGTCCAACTTCTTACACGAGTACGTGGCCCAACAGATCGAGCAACCAATGCAGGTGGACTTTAAAGGCGCTGGCGTCGGGTTCAGTTGCCTGACTGCAGATCCTGCGGGCGGAGCCCTAACTATACCGGCGAAGATGATCTGGATTGCGGGTGGCGTTGGTATCACGCCATTCATGGCGATGTGGGACGGGATAAAGAGTGTCGCAAAAGTGCACCCAGAACAGATGTCTTCCGAAATCGTTTTGGTATTTTCTGGACGCGGCGATGACATCAACGTCTTGAGGCATTTTCTGGCGACCAGCAGCCCATTGCCAGAAAGCCTCAACCTTCGCATCCTCGCTTTCCAAAGCGCAAGCCATGCCTCGTCCGAGGATGAAACTGCGCTGGATACCCTAATCCAGGGCTTCCCCGATGCTCCGTTGAACATTGAACAAAGGCGTGTTCAACTCTCTGACTTAGAAGCAATCAAGGGCTTAACCGATACAGAGGTATTTCTGTGTGGGCCGGATCCCTTGATGGACTGGAGCAAGGACGCGCTTCGCGAGCTCGGCGTCAACGAATCCAAACTGCATCAAGAGCAATTTGCTTTCTGATGATGGGCGGGGGTGACAACAAAGATATCGCGAGAGTGTGTGGCGTTGGGCATCTGGAGTGAGACGAATAGGCTAGTCCAGTTTCAATCTAGCGACCAAGCCCGATCGATGACCAGCACCGACAGGCTTAGGTTCAAACCTAACGTAAATGCTAGTCTGCACGCAGCAGATTGTCCGTCGCCACGTTGCCCGCCGCCCCACCATCAAGCATAAATAGCTCCATCAACTGGCGATACCCTGACCGCCATTCGTTTGCGCCACCCCCTTCCAGGATCGCAAATGCGAATCACTTGCATTAGCAAGTGATGGAGTGTAGGCGCGGCCAACACCACCAGTTCGTCTGTTTAACCGTGAAGGGCGAGACCAGAGGCATGCCCACAGATATACAACGCGGTTGGGCCGGTCAGATTGCTGACTTCAAGTGCGCTCTCACCCGGAGAGATCGCCCTTCGCGATGACAAAAGGACAATCCTGCCAAGAAACCATTTGCAAGGAACAATTCTCTGGGTTAACCGAAATGATATGTTGTAACGTTTTGTATGAGAGCTAATCTCCAAATTGTCCGAAATATTGGAATCCTACGCGGCGGTTTCTGCCTCCTGCGACGTTTTTAGCGCGGTGCGTGACCCCGAGTGCAATCTGGCGATCTGGGAACGCGAAACCTCAAGCAGCTTAGCAAACCTGTTGTCGGATGAATTGGACGATGTGCGTTTCGAAGCATCCTTGTCGCATTTACGCGACCGCCTCGAACAAGCCTTGAGCGACGCCGGATATGTAAATCAGATTGAACGAGATGAATTGATTGCCGACATTGTGATATTGGCAGGCCACTATTGCAGTGCCCTTAGTCTCAGTGACCTCGAGGTGAGGCTTGAGATTGTAACCACCAATTCCTGCCGCAAATGGCATGCTGACTATGTCAAAGCACGCCTGATCACGACCTATGTTGGCTCTGGCACTCAATGGTTGAACTCTGCAGATTCTGACCGGGTCAAGAACGAAGCGGAGCCCGTCCGTATCAACTCCATGTCGGCGGGCGATGTTGGCATCTTCAAGGGCAAGCTTGCAACGACCAACGCAGCCATTCACCGCTCACCACCGATCGCCGGAACGGGCGAGAAGCGCCTCCTTTTGGTCCTCAATCCCACAGAGGACAATTAACATGGACAGCACAGCAAAGATCGACCGGGCGGCGATAGGCTTTAGCTTGGTCTGTGTAGTGCATTGCGCGCTCCTACCCGTGGCCGCGATCAGCCTGCCAATGCTTGGCTTGCTGGCGGACGCAGAGTGGGTCCATTGGTTATTTGTGTCGCTCTCAATCCTTGCAGCGATCACAATTGCCTTAATCGCGCACGATGCGCGCGCGCCGTCCTTCATGATTCCAGCATCTATCGGGATTGGCTTGCTGCTGCTTGCGCTTGTCTCAGAATCTTTGGGCCTGGGCGAAACCGCTCCAACAGTTTCCGGCGCCATGCTTTTGGCTGGCGCGCACCTCTATCGACTTTCCCGAAATCACTAATTCAATTCTGAACGGATATTCTAATGCGTATCAATCGACTTCTTACCTCCTGCTCGGTCATCATCCTTGGCGTGGCCAGTGCTCCGGCGATTGCTCAGGACTTTGAGACGTCCGAAAGTGCCGAGGCGGAAGGCAGCGAGATCATCGTCACCGATCGCCGGGCGTATCGCGGCGATTTTGAGCCGCTGGAAACGCCAAATGCGGACCAGATCATTGATGAAGATCTGCTTAGGGATGCCAACGCGCTCGATCTAAGCCAGGCGCTCGATCTATCGGCCTCAGTCGCGCGTCAAAACAATTTCGGCGGGCTATGGAATTCGTTCTCTGTTCGCGGCTTCCAGGGTGACATCAATCTGCCGAGCGGCTTCCTGGTCAATGGCTTTAATGCCGGACGCGGATTTGGTGGTCCGCGTGATCTGGCCGGTATCGAAGCGGTTGAAGTCCTCAAGGGGCCACGCTCTGCACTGTATGGCCGCGGCGAACCGGGGGGCACGGTCAATCTGATTACCAAGCGCCCACAGTTCGAGACGTCTGGATACGTGCAGTTCCAAGGCGGCTCGTTCGATTTCTATCGCGGCGATGTCGATCTGCAAACGACATTGGGTGACAATGTCGGCGTCCGTGTTGCGGGCTTTTACGAGGATGCGGGCAGTTTCCGTGAGACAGTGGAGACCGAACGCTTTGGCATCTATCCGTCGGTCACAGCACGTCTGGGCGAGAGCACCGCGCTGACATACGAACTGGAATACACCGCGCAGGACATTCCATTTGATCGAGGCGTCGTTTTCTCAGATGAGTTCGGTTTCAGCCCGCGCCGCACCTTCACAGGCGAACCCGGCGACGGTCCGATTGAGACCGAAGTCCTCGGCCATCAACTTGAATTACAACATAATTTCTCGGACAATTGGAGCTTGCTGGCGGGTATTGGCTATCGCGACACCTCGCTCACCGGGAACGCCTCTGAAAACAATTTCGGTGGCCGCCAAACCTTTTTCATCGATGGGCAGACGATTTCGCGTTTCTTCCGATTCCGTGATTTCGACTCCGAATACTTCGTCGCGCGGGCGGAGCTGGCCGGTCAATTCGACACCGGCTCGCTCCGCCACAACCTTATCGTTGGTGCGGATTATGACCGCTTCGAGAACAGCCTGTTTATCCTGCGTTTCCGGTCTGGCAGCATCGGTGGAAGACCAATCAGCGATCTTGATCCGGCAGAATTCCTGCTGCTCGATGCCTTTAACCCGGTCTTTGGCCAGTTTCCGACGCCCGTGCCGGGACCAAACACGGACCGAGAGGAAGTGCTCAAAGGCTTTGGTTTCTACATCCAGGATCAGATTGAGATTACCGATCGCTTCCAGATCCGTATCGGTGGGCGCTTCGATGATTTTGAGCAGGACCTGACCAATCTGCGGGCGACACCAGCAACCACAATCACGACCAATGATGATCGCTTTTCTCCGCAAGTTGGCGCGGTCTATCAAGTCGACGACGGGTTCAGCATCTACGCGTCTTACGGTGAGGGTTTCCGCCAACAGACCGGCTCGAACTTTGAAGGCAATCAGTTCGCGCCGAACATCACCGAATCGTTCGAATTCGGCGTGAAGGCCGACCTCGGCACCTATCTCGATAACGTCCAAGGAATTGTCACGTTGACCGCATTCCAAGTCGATCAGAGCAATATCTTGGTGAATGATGACAGTCCGGCGGCGACAGCAGCAGGCTTCTTTTCCATCGATGCGGGTGAAGCACGCAGCAGAGGCATCGAATTCGACGCCAATCTCGCCTTCGACAGCGGTTTCAATCTCTTCCTGTCCTATGCCTACACCGACGCCGATTTCCAGACGTCGCAGCCCGACGCCGATTTTGGCGCATTGATTGAGGCTGGTGACCCGCTGATCAACTCCCTGATCACCAGCTCAGCATTCTGATGAGCCAGGACTTTGACGTTTCGGACGTGCCAGTCACGATCGGCGGCCGGATGCTGCATGTGGGCGAACGCCTTGGCTTCACCGGTTTCGATTTCTTCCTGCCTGACTACACGATCTTCGGCCTGTTCGGAGAAGTCGAGGTTGCCGATGGCTTCATTATTCGCGGGGACATCGAAAACCTGTTTAATGAAACCTATTTCACCAATTCATTCGCCGATGTGTGGGTGCAGCCTGGCGCCCCTACTACGGCGCGCGTTTCGGCACGGTTCTCGTTCTAAGCACAGGTAAGGTTGACCATGACATCTCCGCTTGAAGCCCGTTCACTGGTCTTGGTGCGTGAGGGGAACACCGTGGTCGACGGTGTTTCTTTCACAGCCGAGCAAGGCGAAATTTTTGCTCTGCTCGGCGGCAATGGTGCCGGCAAATCCAGCACATTGCTCACCTTCCTCGGCTTTCTTGACCCGTCCGGCGGCGAAGTGTTGGTGAATGGTACAAGCGTGACAAGTGACATTGCCGCCGCCCGGAATGCGATCGCATACCTTCCCGAGGCCGCGTCGCTCTATGGACATATGACAGCCTACGAAAATCTCGACTATTTCCTTGATCTTGCGGGGAAGTCGGCGAGCATGGATGAGATCGACGCCGCGCTTGATCGCGTGGCTCTACCGCAAGAGGCTCGCACCCGCCGGTTGCAATCCTATTCCAAGGGGATGCGCCAAAAGACCGCCATCGCCCTCGCTTTGCTTCGTGAGACCCCGATCCTGCTCCTTGATGAGCCGACGTCTGGCCTCGACCCGGTTGCGATCGATGAATTTCACGATCTGGTGAAGACGCTGGCCGAGGGCGGGCAGACCGTCCTGATGGTGACCCACGATGTTTATGGGGCCTGCCAGGTTGCCGATAGGGTTGGCTTGCTCCGCCACGGCAAGCTGGTCGGCAGCTTCGCGGCAGAGAACGGCAAGCGGATCGATACAGAAACGGTGCATGCTGCATTCGCAGAGAGGCAAGCGGTATGAGCACGGTCACGCGCATAGCGCGCGAGGAATGGCGACTATGGCTGCGTTCACGGGTTGTGGTCGCTGCCGCGCTGATCGTCGCGGTGCTGATTGCTGCCACCAGCATGCTGACGGCGGGCCGCATCGCCGATGAGCAGTCTCAGCGCACCCAGCAACAGATCGCAGCGGAGCAAACATTCTTCGCGCAACCGGACCGCCATCCGCACCGCATGGTCCACTACGGCCACTATGCATTCCGTCCGCCGCCCCCACTCGCGGTGTTCGAGCCGGGCGTGGATGCGGTAACAGGTCAATCAATCTTCCTAGAAGGACACCGCCAGAACACCGCCATGTTCGCCGACACCAAGGCGGCGGCCGATCTGGGCGGGTTTGCGGCACTGACCCCGGCAAGCCTGTATCAATTGCTTCTACCTTTGCTGCTGATTGTCTTGGGGCATGCCATGTTCCTGCGCGAGCGGGAGAGCGGGACACTGGCGGTCATGCTCGCGCAGGGGCAATCAGGTACGAAGCTTGCGTTGGGTAAGGCCGCAGCTTTGCTTGCTGTGATCGCCATATTCATGGTCCCGTTGGTCTTTGTGGCTGTCTATTCGATCAGCCTCGGCGAAAGCGCGCTCGCCGCGGGCTCAATGGTCGCTGGATACTTCGTCTACCTCTGTATTTGGGGCGCGATTGTCCTTGCCGCCTCGATCCTGCTCAAACAGCGCTCGGTTTCGCTTGGCGCTCTGATTTTTGTGTGGCTGTTTGCTGCGCTCATCGTGCCGCGCTTCGCAATCAACGCCAGCAGCGCTGCTATCGATGCTCCCGGCAAGATCGAGAGTGACCTCGTGATGCTCGCCGAGCAGCGAAAGCTGGGTGACGGGCATAATGCCGCGGACCCCGCCTTCATGCAGCTTCAGGCTGAGGTGTTGGAGCAATATGATGTGGAGACCATTGAGGAACTGCCGATCAATTGGCGCGGCGTCGTCGCCTCCTATTCGGAAGCTGAACTGACCGATCTGCTCAATTCCTACGCTGAAGAGCGCATGGGGCTAGAGGCGAGCCAGTCGCGCATTTTCGGACTGTTCGGGCTAGCGTCGCCGACCATCGCGATCAGCTCGGCTTCGCGCACGCTGGCTGGAACTGATCTCGCCACCCACCACCGGTTTCTTCGCGAAAGCGAGGCGCTACGATTTGGCTTCGTTCAGGCGCTCAATGAAAAACACGCGACAGAGCTCGATTATGCGGTGGACATAAACCGCAACGCTGACGCTGAGGCTTCCCGCCGGGCGCGCGTAAATGCCGGTGCATGGCAGGTACTCGACGAGTTCCGTTTTGAGCCGGATGGCGCAGACGCGCGCCTGGAACGGGCATTGCTATCGTTTGTCATACTGCTCGCCTGGCTCACCGCTGCTGGCGGGATCGTGTATGGTGCAGCACGCCGAGTGAGGCTCTGATGGTTAGAAATCTCATCCGCGAAACCCGCTTCCTCGCAAAGGATCGCGGCGCAATTTTCTGGCTGCTTCTCGCTTTCCTCCTCTCGGTCGTGGCGGTGTCTTTCGGCGTCGCAGAGGTTCGTGAACAACGTGAAACCATCGCGGCCCTGCTCGAAGAGGACGCGGCCGACCGCGCAAATGCACTCGAAGGGCAAGAAGATTGGGGCAGCGCCGCCTATTACGCGTTCCACCTGACCTATGCGCCACCATCTGACTTTGCATTTGCAGCGATGGGGCAGCGCGATAGCAGCCCGTGGAAGCACCGCGTGCGCATGCTCGCATTGGAAGGGCAAATCCATGAGGCCGATACACGCAATGCGGATTTTGGACTCGTCGGACGGTTCGATTTCGCTTTCCTTGCGGCGTCGGTTGCCCCGCTGCTGCTGATCCTACTGCTCTATGACCTGCGCGCATCGGAGCGGACCATGCGTCGCCACGACCTGCTGGTGGCGACCGCCGGATCACCGCGATCGCTTTGGCTGCCGCGCGCGCTGGTGCGTGTCGCTGCGCTGGCATTGCTACTGCTCATACCCCTCTGGATAGGAACCTTGATCGAAGGGGCTGCAATGGGGCTTGCTCTGCAGGCGACGGTCATAATGGTCGGCTCACTGCTGATCTGGTGGCTGATTGTTGATCTGGTTAGCCGCGTAGACGCGTCGCCATCCATCCTTCTGACGTCACTGATCGGCCTGTGGCTTGCACTCGCGATCGTCATTCCTGCTGTTTCAAAGGCGGCCATCGAAGCGGGCAACCCTGTGCCCGACGGCGGCGAAATTCTGCTGCTACAGCGCGAGATGGTGAACGATGCGTGGGATTTATCCAAGGAAGCAACGATGAAGCCCTTCGTTGAGCGGCATCCCGAACTCGCTGACCACACCGAGATCGAAGAAGGCTTTGAATGGAAGTGGTACTACGCCTTTCAACAAGTCGGCGACCAAGTGACAGAACCGCTCGTAAAGGAATACCGCGATGCGCGCCTCACGCGGGACCGGCAGGCCGGGACCGCTTCGCTATTGTCCCCAACGTCGCTGGTCGAGCGCGCTTTTGAGCAGCTGGCCGAGACCGATGCCCGCTCCATGATCGCATATGAAGACCGCGTTCGCGATTACCACGCTGATCTGCGGGCCTTTTACTATCCGCTGATGTTTCCTGAGGAGCCGTATGATAGCGAGCTACTGGATGACTTGCCCAGTTATACTCCTGCGTCGTAACGGGTCGCCATGATTGGTTTTGTCTCTCGATTGGTCGCTGCCGCTGGTTTAGCGCTTTATGCATCGGTCGCATTGGCTGCTCCGGCGGCTCCATTTATAATTGGGCAAGAAGAAGTCCAGCCAGGATCGCGGGTGGACCTGCGATTGGCAATCGGTGCTGCGGAGGATGAGCCAGCAACTTTCATCCCCATCACGGTCATTCATGGCAACGAAGACGGGCCTGTACTCGCGGCAGTTTCCGGTGTGCATGGATACGAGTTTGCGCCGATCCTTGCGGCGGACCGCTTGGCCGATCGAATTGATCCCAAAGACCTCTCCGGCACGCTGATCATCGTTCGCATCGCCAATATCCCCGCTTTTGAAGCGCGATCACCCTATGTGAACCCGATCGACCGAAAAAACCTCAACCGCTCCTTTCCCGGCAGCGCACAAGGCAGTTCAACCGAACGGATCGCGGATATGTTGTCGCGCGAGGTCATAGCCCACGCCGACTTCCTAATGGACATACACAGCGGTGACGGCGCAGAATTCCTGGAGGCGTTCATCGGTGTCTATGGAGGTCCTCTATCAACCGATTTCGAGCAAGCGCTGGAAGTGGCGCGTGGCTTCGGCTTTCCAAATGTCGTGCGCTACAAAATGAACACGCAGGAGCAAGTCGACACACGCCGCTCGCTCAACCGTCAGGGCGTCGCTGCCGGCATTCCAACAATCCTGGTGGAGATCGGACAGAATGGCAGCCGTAAGGAAGAGCATATTGAGGCGATTGTGACCGGGGTTGAGAATGCACTCGGGACCTTGGGCATCTGGAACAAGCCGCGCCAAAACGTGCCACCGGTGTTGCGATTGTTTGAGAGCACGACTGGTGTTAGCGCGTCACATTCTGGTCTCTTCTATCCGGCCGACCCGGAACGTCGCTATTTCTTTGAAGGCGATCTGATCGGCACGATCCGCGACTATTCAGGGCGCGAAGTCGAACGCCTGCATTCACCCATAGACGGATATGCTCTTTATGGCCTCCGAGGACCACCCGTTCGCGCGGGCGATGGCGTCATTACTATCGGGAACCCTGTAGATGGCTTTTGAAGTGCCCTTCTTTGCTCGTTGCCAAGGGTACGGTTGAGGATCCGAAAATTGCGTCGAATGCGGAATGGGTGCTTTGTATCTCTTGGACACTCATAGAGAAATGGCGGAGACGGTGTCTTCCTAATATGTCTTTTAATAAATTGAATTATAGCTGAATTTCGATATCTTTTATTTTTTAACCCACGAATTTCCCCACATCGCGCCATGGCTCGTTCGCACAAGAGCCTTGAGTTACTTTCCCAAGGCGGTAGCAAGTGCGTCAGTTAACGTGCCAATCGCAATCAGCGGGTTTGCATTGTTTCGTCAAAACTATGCGACATAGGCTTTCAAACTTCACGCAATCGAGATCCAAGGAGCTCGTAATTGCCCCAACATGTTTCAAGCAGTTTCATAGAATTGCGATGATGTCTCGTTACATATCTGGGCCCACTGCTGCTCTGGCTCTTAATCAGCGGGTCCTAGGTTCGAACCCTAGTGCGTCCACCAAATACTCTTATAATTTCAAAATGTTATACACCTTCTTAGCTGCCCAATTGATTTGTGGAGCCTAATATCTCGAATTAGGCTCCCTATAGGCTCCACTTCTCTACCTGTGCATAAGCGTCCATCACCGTTTGATTCTAGCCTGTCTGACGACTCTTACCGAAACAGGCTCTAATGAACACGAGTCGCTTCACTGCATTGAGCGTCGAGCTTTAGCTGCTTCCATCGATTGATAAGCAGCGGACAATCTCCAGACGTTGTGCCCAAATTCAAGATCCGGTCCTACCGTCGCGGCTTGGTTGGCCACTAGGCCGCACCTCAGCCAAATAATCGGATGACAAACTTGCGCCGAAAGAAACTGCGCTAGAAGGAAGCTGAGAACTCCCGCGCCGTTCTCCATAGTTTCGTCGGATAGTCCATTATAAGAACAGCTTTGTTAAGATCACCGACGCCGCAACAAGAGCAGCACCGGATATCAAGCCCCAAGCATAGAACTTCCACGGTTCCTCATTTTCCTCGGTCCATCGATGGTTGATTTCAGCCATCCATCGCCGAATGCTTGCCATCTGCTCTTCTGGCGTCATTTCTTCTGGATCGATCTGTGGGGGCATATCAGAATCCAAGTTAGTCAAATAGTCCTCACTGACAAGATGAGAAAGGGGCCGATTGAAGAAGTCGGGATATGCTGCTGAAGCACACTTGTGCCTTCACAAGGCCTTTAGAGGCCAATTCAACCTAGTTTGCTTGAAGCGCTGGGAAGGCCATCCCTGTGGGTTGCTTGGAAAACTCCAGTTACAGTTCTAATCAGATGACTGACTCACGCAAGAGCTTGTCGAGTCTTATAATTTGATTGCAATGCAATCGATTTCACGCCAACAGAAAAATGCATTGGAGGTTGCTTAGGTAATCATCGGGGGACGCACCGCTGTAACGGTTGCGTCCCCTTTTCTAAAGGGCGCGGTCCGCGAACTACTGCCGCATCAGGCCTTTGGAATGAAATAAGATGTGACCTTGGCTCCCTAGGTTTTAGTTCTCGTATTTAGCGCTCCAGTTCGCCGCGCCAGAGCATCTCTATGAGATGGCCTTGAGTAATCCCCTCCTCGCTGCTTCCTCTACGATAGCTTCGCCTACTTCAGGAACCAGCTTCGGGTGAATCTGATACGTGCGCGGGCTCGGCTTTCGACCCGGTTTTTTCCTCAAAGACCGATCTAGACGCGCGTTTTCTTCTTTCGTTGCGTGAACCTGGCGAAGAGGTTCGGTGGATGGCCTTTCAGGCGCATAAGTGATGCGTGTAAAAACCGGCGTCTCGTTCATTAACAACCTCCATAAAGGATCGGAGGCGGCCCGAAGCCGGGTGTTGGAAACCCTGCGTCACCACAAGGCGCCGCCACCTTTAGGCGGAACCTTGGACATACGCGACGGCCACCCGGCCAGCATACTTGCTGAACGGCGATGACGATCTGAGGTTTCCACACCTCACCTGCCGGGACAGACCAGCAGGCAGTGCTTCCATGTCCGATTACAATTGTATGGGCAAGTGGCAATCAGAGAACGCACACTAGTATGGCGTTACTCACTGGCTAGAGATCAAGATGCGCCTAGCCGCCTCAAAAGCGCAGGCCTCTATTGACCTGTTCACGCCATCCTACTGGTGCAGACTATGGGTTCCTTTTGCGCCTTTTTGGTGCTTTTGAGCTGTTGATAATCAGCACACCATCTTTACGGACAGCGTGCTTACGTATCTCAGTCCAACTGCGACCGAACAGCTCAAAAGCTTTACGGGCAACCGCACGCGACTTGTCCGAATTTATACGCATACTTTGATAGTAGGCAGATGACCGAAACCAAGCGATGGCCATCAAATGCAACGCTTGCTCTTCGCCAACTAACTCGCTGTTCTCAGATACGTCCGCTTTGCGCCCCAGTCCAAGACATAGCCATTCGAGATCTTAGCGTCCGAAAGCAGACATTCCCCGAGGCCATTCCGGCCAAGGAGAATGACAATGACTTACTCACACTTTGACCCTGCTACTCAGAACCGAGTGCCGTGGAACTTTGGCGCGAAGATCGGCCCCAAGCGGCCATTCAATCAGAAACAAATATGGGCGATCCGCTTCTTCCTGGATCGAGAAGAGCGTATCAGAGACAGGGCGCTGTTCGACTTGGCGATTGATAGCAAGCTGCGAGGCTGCGATCTCGTCGAGCTTAAGATCGCTGACTTGGTGAGTGGTCCGGAAATCAGAACGCGAGCGACAATTACCCAGCGAAAGACCGGTCGGCCTGTTCAGTTTGAGATCGCATCAGACGCGCGTGCAAGCCTGTTTGCCTGGTTGGAACTTAGGGGTGGTGACGTCGAGGACTTTGTCTTCCCCAGCCGTGTTGATCACACCCGTCATTTGAGCACCCGGCAATACGCTCGACTTGTCGACGAGTGGGTTGAAGCGATTGGCCTGCGTCCAGAGGAATATGGCACACATTCGCTTCGTCGAACGAAGGCCTCGATCATCTACAAGGCCACAGGTAACATCCGAGCGATCCAAATTTTGCTTGGTCATTCAAAAATTGAAAATACGGTCCGATACCTGGGCGTCGATATTGAAGACGCTCTCACACTTGCTGAGAAGACCGAGATCTGACTGGAGTTGGGCGCTGGACTCGCATGACCCAGCGTCCGCTTTTGGGGGTGAAAGCGGACATGCAACGCCAAACTTCGTTGGCAAATTCTATTCTACATTGGCGCACAGCCAGTCACAAGCAAACGCAACGCAAAAGTCGATCAACTCATGGAGCTGCACTTGATTGAGCGCAAAGAGGCTGCTTTCCGTGCTCAATACTTGCTGTTGAACGGGCATTTACGCCTGACTGACGGAGAAACCTACCAGGCCGACCTTTCAACCAACCTTGTTTGGTGGCAAACCCTGATGGCGTGAGCTGAAAGGCGTAGGGAATAGCAGCGCCAGCAAAAGGCTAATTGCGATTAGACTGACACCACACTCCGTTAAGCACGCGTTCCCAATCGGTGAACAAGTGCCCTTCGCCCTTGTATTTGCGCGGCGGCGTTATAGTCTCGCCGGATGAGGGCCAAAGCCAGTAATCACAAAGACTTGTTGGCGGAGCTCGATATTGCTCTGGTGTCTGCTTTGTACCGCGCTGCCGGTGAGCCAGACGCCCTCGATAATTTGGTTGCAACGTTGGAGAGCCGCTACAATTCACAAAGTCCTGTGAACGGTGAAGGCCTGCGCGACGCAGTGGTTCGGGAACTCGATACGATCGAGACCATTGTGGATGGCCAATCGAATAGCCTTTCGCGTGATCCGTTGGAGCGGGCGGTCGAGGAAGTGCCGACCGCGGCAATCGTGATCGATCCGTTTGGTAAGGTCATCCTCACCAACGAATATGGCGCGGATTTGTTTGGCGCCCGGCCCGGTCAAAGCTTCGACTTTGACATGATCGACCCGGCCTATCGCACGCAGTTTCGCGACTTCACCGCCAGCGCTCGCTTAAAGGGCAATGGCCGGCGGATCATCTTGCGACTCGACAGCTTGGGCGACGCCGAAGACGACGATGCACCGGGCCCATTGCAACTGGCTGAAGCCATCATTGTGGAGACCACCAATCGCGATCATGGCTGCATCGCGCTGCGCATGCTCGATATTCCGTGGACGGGCACGGTCGATCTGCAATTGCAGGAAGCCTTTGGCCTAACCCGGGCCGAGTGCGAAATCTCCCGTCAGTTTTACGAGCTGCGTGACACTGGCGCCGTTGCAAGCCATCGCGGCACCACTTTGGCGACGGTGCAAACCCAATTGAAATCGGTCTTTGGCAAGACGCAATCCGCTAGTCAGGCGCAATTGCTCCAGATCCTCTCCCTGCTGTGCGCACGCGCCGCTATCGACACCAAGTCTCGGCTCGCTAGTTGGTCCAATCCCATCGGGCGAGAAGCCACATTCACGCGCAGCGATGGCCGAGAGATCGCCTACAGCTGGCAAGGCGCTGAAGACGGCAAGCCGGTTCTGTTTATCCATGGCCACACTCTGGGCCATATCTTTCCGCCGGAAGCCGAGCGGTTGTTCCGTGATGCCGGTCTGAAAGTGCTGATCCCCTCGCGCCCCGGGTTTGGTCACAGCGAATATGATCCTGAGCTCAGCACAGCGGATGACAGCGCCTTTGCGATCACCGAGTTTTGTGAGCATCTGGGACTGAAGCAAGTGCCCGCCATCACCGCGAGCAGCGGGCTTGTTTCCCTCAGCCTAGCTGTCGAGCAGCGCCCCGATCTGATCAGTTCGCTGACCAGCCTGGGATACATTTGGTTTGCACATTTGCCGCTCGACCCCAGCATGCGCCGTTACCAAAGGATGGTGTTTCGGGTGTCCCACCGCGCACCGCGCCTGTTCAAGGCGTTCAGCCGCATCGCCTATCGCAATATGCAAAGCGTGGGGGTGGATTGGTACATCGATAAGCTGATGGGGGATGACGGCGTTGACCGGGCATTCTTCCGCAGCGGCAAGAACGCCGGCCTGATCCGCGCGGCCTCGCACCATCTGCTGGTTCAAGGGCCGGAGGTCTACACGCGGGAGCTCACCATTTCGCGCGATCCTATCCTGCGCTTGCTTGAGAAGGGCCAATGCCCGTCTTTATTTCTGGTGCCGGATCAAGACCGCGTGCACCCGTTTGAGGATTTTCAGCAAGGGCTGAGCTTTGGCGACGCGGCGCAATTCGCCGAGCTGCCCGATTGCGGTGAAATGTATTTCTACAAACGCTCAGAAGAGATCGCTCGCCGTGTGATCCAGCATATTGAGGCCAGCTGTCCTGGCTATATTTCTAAGCCTGTGCCGGCCCACGCAGCCGCCGACTAAACCAGCGCTATCGCTGCGCAAAGCAGCAGCCACCGCTCAACAAACTACAGGAAAATACGCGCATACACCATCTGGTGTATGACAGCGCTCGCCGCGCGCTCCAATTGGCATCCCCACAAAACAAGGTCGTGATCCATCACACTGTTCAGGGGAAATACCGATGAAAAAGACTTGCACTCTGCTGTGCTGTATTCCGGCCATTCTAATGGCCAGTTGCAACGGCGCGGAGCCGTCTGCCGATGATATAGTCAACGACGCCAGTGATATGGCGGCGGGCATTGAACAGGCGTCAACAGAGCTCTCGCCGGAATTACGTGAGGCAGCATCGCAAGGCGGCGACATGCCATGCGATCTACCCGCGCTCCCCGATGCGAGCAGCGCGCAGCCGATGAATGTCGAGGGAAAGACCTTCACGACTGCCAGCACTCCCGAACAGGTCGCTGCATTTTATACGGCTGCGGCCGAAACACGCGGCGGCAGCGCTGAGGCTAGCGGCCCTCCGGGCTTTGCTGAAATTCAGCTCACACTTGGTGATCAGGGCGCATGTCGGATTGTCGCTCAAGCGCAGATGACCGGCGACACAAACGTTCAAATCACAAAGCAATAGATCTCACCTCAAAGGGAGGAAATCATGCGTAAGTTTCTTACACTATGCTTGGCGCTTATCGGCATCGGGCTAGGCGGCGCGGTTGTCGCGCAGACCATCGGTTCAGTTTCAAGCGGCTATATCGAGGAAGGCAACCTCGTTCGTTCTGGCAATATCATCAAGACGATCACGATGAGCAATAGCGGCCAGAACGCCGCAACATGCCGCAAGGCCTGCGACGCGGACAGTAATTGCAACGCATATTCCTATGTTCAGGAAGCATCAAACCGCAAACCGATCTGCCAATTGCGTATGATCGCACTGCCTCATAGGGCGACGCGTAGCCACGGCTACATTCAGGCGGTTTCGGGCACGAAGCTGAGTTTCCTTCCCAATGTTTCAAAGCTGAATCCCTATCCAGGTCGAGCCATTACAGGCGGAACAGTCATGGGAACGATGAAGATCAATAATGATGATCTCATCGCGTGCTCCGATGCGTGTTATCGCGATGGAAGCTGCACTGGCTTTACTTACAAGCCGCGCACTGTTCTGCCCAAGGCGGCACCGGCTGAATGCACCCTGTTCTCGAAGAATGGGGCACTGACGGCCAGCACTCAAGTAGGATACCTCTCGGGCAGCAAGGCGCGCATGAGTGTGCCGCGCAAATCGCGATTGCCTTCGCGCAGCGGTACGGCCCCTACCGCGCTTCTAGCGCTATCACCCAAGCGTCCTGTCATTCAGCGTCCCAGCGGGCAGAACATCACGATCCCGGATCAAACGCCGGACGAAAATCCTTCGCTGAGCGATGACGACGATGCGCAGTTCCCAGGCGAAATGCTCGAACCGAGCCAGCGCTGAGAACTCTTAAAAATTTGGAGATGAACAATGACGAAGACAATGTTCTTTGCCAGCACTGCGATGCTGGCCGTGATGGGCTCGTTTGTGATTGCCGCCCCGCAAGCACGCGCCGATGGTACGGCAGAATGCAACACAAACCCAACTGGCGGCAGCCAGTCGGTTGAATGCGGAGTTGGCTCAGATGCCAGCGGAGCCAATGGAGCAACGGCAGTTGGCGGCGATGCCGAGGCAAGCGGCGTAGCGTCAACGGCGGTGGGCGAATTCGCTACAGCGAGCGGCGGTGAAAGCGTTGCAGTGGGCGAAGATTCCGATGCGACGCAGCAAGGGGCCACGGCGGTAGGCAGCGGCGCTCAGGCCACAGCAGACTTTGCGACCGCCATCGGCGGTGATCGCGATGCGACCGGCGGTACCAGTGCCACGGTTGCCTCAGGAGAATCATCGATAGCCGTTGGCTCGCGCGCACGAGCAACGGAAAGCTCAGCCACAGCGATAGGCTTATTCTCATTGGCGAGCGGCAGCGCAGCCACTGCAATAGGCGTTAGCTCGGAAGCATCTGCGACGCGAGCTGTCGCTGTCGGACAACAGGCTCAGGCCGAAGGAATAGATAGCCTTGCTCTGGGTACTTTCGCCCAAGCAACGGGAGAGTCCGCAATCGCGATTGGAGAGCTATCGGATTCCGTCTCAAGATTTAGTGTCTCAGTCGGTGTGCTGTCCGAGGCCCGCAATGATCAGGCAGTCGCTATAGGTTCTTTCGCAAGTGGTACAGGGCTGCGCGCAATCGCGATTGGCGGTGACGGTGGCGATGCGTCAAACAACTTTGACGTTGGAGCATTGGCCAGCGGTACGGACTCGATTGCGATCGGCGTCGATGCAAGAGGTTCTGGCTCTGGCGCTACTGCTATTGGCAGGGATAGCAGCGCGACTGGTACGAGCAGTACCGCTATCGGTCAGCTTGCCAATTCAAGTGGCTTTTCGGCAATTGCGATTGGAGCTGGGTCTATCGCCAGTCAGAACCGGACAATCAGCATCGGCTTGGACGCTGAGGCCAATTCTTTCAACGGTATTGCAATAGGCGATGAAACCTTAGCTTTGAACGAAAACACAGTCGCTGTTGGTTCCAGAGCTCAGGCCACAGGTGGGCAATCTTTGGCGTTGGGAGTTGCCAGCCTCGCATCTGCCAATGGATCTGTTGCGGTAGGTGCTAGTTCCATCGCGTCGGGTAATTTTAGCTCCGCATTTGGAGAAGAAGCCAACGCCTCTGGTTTCCTCTCAATCGCGCTTGGCACTGGTTCAATTGCAGGAGATGTTGAAGCAGTCGCACTGGGTAATAACGCTCAAGCAACTGCTGATGGTAGCGTTGCGGTGGGTGCCAACTCATCGGCATCAGGTAATTTCGCCATCGCATTCGGCCAGGATGCGGTCGCTTTCGGCACAAGCGCAATTAGTCTCGGTGCACAAGCTTCCAGTGACGGTGTACAAGCTTTGGCGTTAGGGTCCGTAGCGAGCGTAGTAGGCACCGAAGCCATAGGAATTGGAACGTCCGTTCAAGTGAATGGATTTGAAGCAACTGCTTTGGGCGCAGCGGCGCGTGCAACCGGAGCCGGTTCGGTTGCACTTGGCAGACGAACAGTTGCAGGCTTCGCTTCAGCAGCGGTCGGTAGTCAGACAACCGCAAGTGGAGACTTTTCCAGTGCTTTCGGTCCGAGCGCTACTGCATCAGGAGCGAGCGCAGTGGCCGTTGGTGCAGGCTCCGTAGCCAGTTCCGTTGGCGCGATCGCGGTTGGGAGTAATGGCGACGATGCGGACGCATTGGGCGCGCAAGCGACCGCCGTTAATGCAATTGCGATTGGCGTGGATGTTACGGCTTCTGGAGCTAGCTCGTTGGCACAAGGTCGCGGTGCGATAGCTGATCAAGCCAATGCCATTGCCACTGGTGTGCTGGCCAATGCCACGGGCGTTCGGGCGGCGGCTTTCGGCAACAATGCCAATGCTCTGGCGCAGGATGCGTTGGCGCTGGGCGCGCGGGCTGATGCGACGGGGATCGGTGCGGTTGCCGTGGGCGGCGATGGCAATGATGCTGATGGCCGCGGCGCGCAGGCGACGTTTGATCGTGCGAGCGCGTTTGGCTCGGATGCTCAGGCGCTGGGCGTGAACGCAACGGCGCTGGGTAACCGCGCCAATGCTGGCGGAACCGATGCGGTGGCGATTGGGGTTCGCTCATCGGCGGTGATCAACTCCACGGCTATTGGTGAGCTGGCCAATGCCACCGGCGGTCAGGCGGTTGTGGTTGGCTCTCAGGCCGCTGCAGCGGGCGCAGGTAACACTGCGGTTGGCTTCCTTGCCAGCACAGCGGGCAACCGCTCCACCGGCGTTGGCGTGCTCGCCTCAGCCACCGGGTCCAACAGCACAGCGGTGGGTTCAAACTCAAACGCATCGGAGAACTTCTCAACCGCCGTGGGTTTTCAGGCGACCACGACAGCGGCCAACCAAGTTGCGCTGGGCGGTACGGGATCATCGGTGCGCATTGGCGATATCGATGCCTCCACAGCGGCCCAGCAGGGGCCGGTCGACGTCGTTACGGTGGATGCCAACGGCACTCTGGGCCGACAGAGCGTGGCCACCGCTGCCTCGGTCGACAATGTCCGTGTGGCGCTCAATGCCGTTGCTCAAGTCTCCACCGCGCAGTTCGATGCGCTTAGCGGGCGGGTCAGCACATTGTTTGACCTAACCGACACAATCGACCGTGATGCGCAGCGCGGCATTGCCTCCATCGCAGCGCAAGCCAGCCCGCACTTCCCAAGCGCAGCGGGTAAGACCAGCTATACCTCCAATGTCGCGACCTACCGCGGCGAGGTCGGTTTCTCAGCAGGCCTAATGCACCGGTTCGAGGGCGACTTCGCCATCACCGCTGGGGTTACCTATGCAGGCGGCAATTCCACCAGCGTGCGTGCAGGTGTCGCAGGAGAGTTTTGATGCGAGAGCGGTTGGAGCTCGTCTCGGTCAAGAAACCGGACGGGCTCACCTCTCATGTCCGTTATTGGGTCGTAACCGGACTGTCAGCTTTTGGGGCTGATCGGTGAAAAACCGGTCAGGTAGGAAAGAGGGCCAGTGCAATCTCGGTTGGGCACACGAGTCAAGTTGGCTGGAATCAGCACTCATATGAAAAGCCGTTGAATCAATAATAACACTGCTATGCAGACAGTTTTACGAATTCTGAGCCTAGTCAGCCGCCAAATTTGCTGAATGGCAGAACCCCTCGACTGGAGACGTGGTAAAGGTAGGGGCCTCGAAACCCTCAAGAGAAGAGTCCGCCTTGTACACATAGTACCATCTTCATATCTGGTAGGCTGCACACAAACGCCAAGAAATCCGAGATATGACAGGGGCCGCTCCATGGGCCGATCCCGTTTATCATAGTTTAATTCAGGTAAACACAGATCCACGTAAAACTATTTACGAATTCTTAGACTGAAAACGGCATAGCTCGAGTTATAAAAGTAATTCGAGGTCGCTGTGCGTTTTATTGGGATTTTTCTGCCGGTTGGCGCGCTTTTTTTATTTTCAGGGCCAGCCCTTGCGCAGGCGCAGCCGGACGCGGTTGTGCGCGAGGCTGAGCGGCTGCAAGAACGCGAATTGGAGCGCCAGAGAGCGCGCGAGCAGGATCTACTTGAGCGACAACAAACGGCGCCTTCTGGACAACTAATTACTCAGCCGGACGTTGCGACTGATGACAACGAACAGTGCATCACCGTTACCAAAGTCAACATCGTCGGCATGACGATTTACGATGAGGCAAAGTTTGCCAGAGAACTGGCCAAGATGATCAGCGATTGCACCAGCCTTGGCACGATCAACGAAGCTCTTCGCGTCATAACTAACACCTATATCGAGGATGGTTACATCACCTCGCGAGCAGTGGTCGGCCCGCAAGATCTGAATGATGGCGTGCTCGACATCACCGTGGTTGAGGGCACGCTTGATGGCATTGGCGATGCAGAGGCCAATGGATATGGCGATGCTGCTCTGCGTGCGGCCTTCCCAAGCCGCAAAAACGATCTGCTCAACCTGCGCGATCTTGAGCAAGGCGTAGACCAGCTCGCGCGGCTGCCCTCGTACGAAGCGAAAATCGATATCGAACCCGGAAACTTACCAGGTACGAGCGCTGTCAAAGTAGCACGACAAGCGCTCGCGCCGATCATTCGTCCATCCGTATCTGCCAACAACGACGGTTCAATCGCGACTGGCAGAATACAGGGCAATATCGCCCTTGATGCCGACAACATTCTTGGAGTTGCCGACTTCTGGTCTTTGTATGTGACCCGATCTGTCGAAGATGACCGCAACCGTGGGAGCAAGGGGTTCGGCGGCTTTGTATCGGTGCCCTATGGTTATTGGACGCTCAGTGCCAATGCCGGACGGTTCGAATATGAAAGCGTGCTCGATGCCAACGGCCAAAGCTTTGTGAGCGATGGTGATAGCTGGAACGCATCCGCCACTCTTGACCGCTTAGTCTACCGCGACGCCGACACAAAAGCGTCGGTTTCTGCAACGCTGGCGGTCACCGACACTGAAAACCGTATTCAGGGCATTCGCCTGTCAACCAGCTCATTTCGCTTGGCAACTGGATCAGTCGATGCGCGCCTACAACAGCTCCTCAAGCGCGGCCTGTTAACTGCGAGTGTGGGGATCACGCGCGGGCTCGACGTTCTGGGCGCCAATGCCGCGGATACTGGATCTAGCGGACCGGGACTGACTTTTACCGTGCTCGACGCCTCACTCGGCTATCGCCAGCCGTTTCAAATCGGCAATCTGCGAGTTGGCTATTCGGCTTTCGCACGCGGGCAAACGGCGTTGGACGCCGTGTTCTCTGCAAACCGTTTCAACCTGGGCGGCAGCTCAACCGTGCGCGGCTTTCGCGATGACGGATTGAGCGGGCGCAGCGGCATCACCGTGCGCCAGCAAGCCGAAGTGCCTGTGATTACTGCCTTTGTTGACAACGCTGATTGGGAGGGACGTTTGTCGACTTATGTCGGCTACGACGCGGGCGGCATATTCAGTCGCGGCGAAGACAGTTTTGAGCGCGGCTTCCTCCACTCTGCGACCCTGGGCCTGCGCTACGCGAGCCGCTGGGTCATTTTGGAGTTTTCTGCATCGCGACCGTTGAGCGCACCTGTCTTTGTCGAGCGCAAAGACGTCGAACTCGCGTTTTCGGCGCGGCTTGGAATTTGAACGGGGCTACATACCAATGAAGTTTCTCAAAACATCAACTGCCATGGGCCTCGTACTTGGACTGGGCGCCAGCCTCAGTGCGCAGTCGACGCCTCCGGTTGCTACTCCGCCAGTGGCACCGGCCGATGATTCTACTACGCTGGATGTCACGCCGACCGGCACACCAATTGTCAACATCGCGCCCCCAGATGGCGACGGCACCTCTTACAACCGGTTTGATCGTTTCAACGTCAACCGCGAAGGGCTGATCCTCAATAATAGCAAGCAGATTGGCGATACTGTTCTGGGTGGCCAGTTGCTGGCAAACCCAAATCTGCGCGGCAGCGATAATGCCTCACTAATCCTGAGCGAGGTTGTCAGCTCCAATCGCTCTGACCTGTTCGGGCCGATCGAAATTTTTGGACCGACCGCCGCATTTGTTTTGGCAAATGAAGCAGGCATCACGTGCAATGGCTGTGGCTTTATCAACATCAATCGTGTCTCTCTATCTACGGGTCGAATTACCTTTGATGAGAACGGATCGTTTACGGGATTTGTGACGTCTCGCGGCGACGTGCTTATCGAAGGGGACGGTTTGCTGGCTGGAAATATTGACTTTTTCGATATTGTTACCGCGTCAAGTAGCCTCAACGCCGATTTGTTTGCTCAAGATCTCGTGATCGCGGCAGGGAATGGCCAATTTGACTACGATGCTCGCACCGCATCTGGCAACGGCACTGGCCAGCCCCGAGTAGTGATCGATTCCAGCCTGCTTGGCGGTATGTTTGCCAACCGTATCCGTTTGATCGGTACCGGCGATGGCATGGGTATCAATCTTCGCGGAACGCTGACTGCGCTTGACGGCCCGCTTGAGATCACCGCTGACGGCACGATCGCTGTACGCAATGCGGTTAGTGCTGGTGACGTGGAACTAAGGTCGACAGACGGCAACATCACTATTGACGAGCGCCTCTATGGCGCTGGTAATCTAACGCTGAATGCCGGGGACAATATTGCCCAGCGCGGCGGTTTTGTCGGTGCTGGTGGCAACATTGCGCTTGTTTCTGGCGGCAATACTGATCTGGCAGCTCAAGGGCTTTACGCAGGCCTCAACCCATCGGGTCAGCTCGATGGAACAAGCGCGCTGAACATCTCCGCTGGCGGGGCGCTTACGGTCAATGCGACTCGGATTCTCGCAACGGGTGCCGCCGTAGTCGACGCAGGCGCAATTGATTTTAGTCAGAATGCCATATTGTCTGCCAACACGTTGGCGCTGAGCGCGGATGGCGACTTGGCGATCAGTGGCCAGTTGCAATCGCAGAGTGATCTGACGCTGACAGGCAATCAAATCACCCTTGCGGGCGCAGTCACCGGCAATGGCAATCTCGCGATTTCCGGCGATGCCATCGCCCTTACCGGCGATGCGATCGGACTCGAATCTATCTCGCTTAGCGCAGGCACATCTCTTGATATTGCTGATGGCGCGTCGGCTCAGACAAACGGCGTTCTGAATGGCAGCGCGGATAGTATTGCCAATGAGGGCACTCTGCTCGGTGTTGGAGGGGTAGCCCTTACGACCACAGGTCAGCTGAGCAATGCCGGTGCTGTGCTTTCGGGTAGCGATATTGTGCTTGATGCGGCAGCGGCGCTGTCTTCTGACGGTGTTATCAGCGCAAATGGCGCGATTGCGCTCGAAACCGATGGCACAGCCAACCTTGGCGGTGCTGTTGCAGCCGTTGGCAATGTCGATCTTATGGCCGCTGATGTGGCTCTTTCAGGTCAGATTTCGACCAGTGGCGATTTGTCGATGCAGAGCGCCACCGGCATTGTTAGTCATGCTGGCTCGGTGCAAGTGGCCGATGGCAATGTCGATCTCGCGGCCACAAATATTGCACTTGCAGGTGTCACCTCGGTTGGCGGCGAGGCGACGCTAACCGCGAGCGAGAACCTCTCGGTGGCAGGCGAATTGCAGGCCAACGGCACAATTGGCCTAGGTGGCACGCAAACCGACATTGCAGGCTTTATCGCCACGAATGATGCGCTCATGATTACAGCGCAGGACTTCGTGGATATTTCGGGCACGCTGAGCGGCCGCAATGTTGAAATCGGCGCGGACAGCATCGCCAACAGCGGGGGTGTTTTCGCAGTTGAAAACCTCGCGCTGAACGCATCGGCACTCGCACTTGCTGAAAGCAGCGAGCTGCAAAGCGGCGGGGCGCTGTCCATTGCTACCAATAACGACCTGACACTTTCGGGCAATATCCTCTCGGTCGGGGATGCAACCCTCCAGACAGCTGGCAATCTTGTTCAGAACGCGACGATCGCGTTTGGTGCTTCAGGATCGCTGACTGCAGCCGGCACGCTATCCAACTATGGAACAATTTCGGCCAACGGCGCAGTTACGCTTGCCGCCGATCAAGTGACCGTAGGCGGCACTGTACAGAGCAATGACGGGATTGATTTCGCCGCCAGCGCGCTGCTTGTAAATGGCACCGTGAGTGCGCTCGGCCCACTCACCGGCAATGACCTTGATCGATTGTCAATCAGTGAAAATGCCGCGCTTTTGTCTGCCCAGGCGATCACGCTTGATCTCGATCAGTTCGACAATGCTGGTCTTCTTTTTGCCGGAGAGGCGCTGTCACTGGCGATCAATGGTGATTTTCAGAACCTCGGTCAGATTGCCTCGGACGGGGCTCTCGATCTGACGGTCCTGGGCGCGTTTGGTGATAACGGCGCGGTGCAGGCTGGCGGTACTTTGTCCCTGCAAGCTGAAATGGCATCTCTCGCAGGCGATTTGATTGCGGACGACGCACTGACGATCACTGTAGATACAGGGTTGGACAATACCGGCAGCATTTTGGCGGGTGGACGAGATCGTAATCGCAGCCACTGATTTGACAAACAGCGGCGTGATTGCCTCGAATGACAGTCTTTCGCTGGTTGCCGGCAATAGCGCAGTGTTGGACGGCATCGTCACTGCCCTTGGCGCTGTGTCGGTGGACACAGAGAATACCGAGCTTCCCGGTTTGCTCGCCACCAACAGCACGCTCGATATCAGCGCCGACACCCTCACTGTTAGCGGCGATCTTAATGCTAGCCGATCGATCTCGCTCAATACCGTTTCAGCGATCACTATTGATGGCACTGTTGAAAGTGCTGGCTCGATTGTGGTCGATACGGCGTTGCTAGGCACCGGTGGAGACAGCCGCCTTATTGCCAGTGGCGACATCGCGGTATCAGCCAATGGCACGGTCAATCTGGACGGCCTTTTCAGTGCCAATACGCTGAGCCTTACTGCTGGTGAACTCAATAGCGCAGCGATCCTTCAAAGCATTGAAGATCTCACTATCACGGCCACTAGCGGTGTGCGGAACTCCGGCAGTGTCATCGGCGGCACTGGCATTTCCATTAGCGCCGATACGCTGGAATTTGCGGCATCGAGTGATGTGCAAAGCGGCAGCGTATTCGCGCTAAGCACAACTGGTTCCGCAAGCCTCTCCGGTTCGCTTGTGTCCGTCGATGTTGCCACTTTGGACGTCGGCAACGATTTGCTGACCGATGCCACGATTACGCTGGGCGCAGCGGGCTCTATTTCCGTGGAGGGTCTACTAGTTCAAGATGGTCAGATCCTGGCCGATGGTGCCGTCCTGCTTACCGCCAATGCCCTAACTGGCGCAGGCGCGATCACTAGCAATGCTGACCTTCTGGCCGATGTGGCTGCTGGCGGTATCGACTACTCCGGCTCTCTAGCTGCGCAAGGCGACATTACACTTGTGTCGGCAAGTAACCTAACCCTTGCTGGATCAGTTGAAAGCAACGCTCAACTTGCCCTGTTGGCGGACACTATCGGCATAAGCGGCGATGTGCTGGGCGTAGCGGGCGTTAGTGCCTCAGATGGATCTGCCCTGGCTATCGGCAGCAATGCGGGCATCACCAGCGGGTCGAGCCTGTCACTGGACCTCAGCTCTCTCGTCAATGACGGGACAATCTTTACCGCAGGTGACGCGGTGATCAGCGCCGCCAGCGATTTTGTCAGCAATGGCGCGATTGCCAGTTCGGGCAGTCTGACCCTGACATCTGGCGGAGACTTTACCAGCCCTGGCATCCTGCAAAGCGACGGAAATCTTAGCGTCGCTGCGGCGCAAACGCTCTCGCTTGCAGGGCAGTATTCGGTTGGCGGCGATCTTGCGCTTGATGCAGCCGCAATCAGCCTGGCAGGGCTCGTTCAGAGTGCTGGCGCGCTGGACGTAGCAGCGCTCGATACGATTACGATCACAGGCACTGCTCAGCTGAGCAGCGACGGCGATGTGTCCTTGCTGAGCTCGGGCACACTCAGCAATGCAGGTGTCGTATCAAGCCAACAGCGTATCAGTCTGGAAAGTGGCGGTGCTTTAACCAGTACAGGTACGGTCCAGAGCGGCGGCTCACAGCACTGGCGCGGCGGCTCAGTCCTGATCGATGGGACAAGCGTCAGCCTCTCGGGCCTCACCGTCACCGCGCTCAATGAGGTTGTGATTGATGGCAGCGTTTCGGTGGTCGATGCGGTTGATGTCTCCACAGGAGCGATTGCTCTTGGTGCGACTGCGCAATTGGTCACGAATGCGGCGCTGACAGCAGACAGCGCGGCGTCTTTCGACAATCTCGGTACCATTTATGCCGATGGGGCAATTGCGCTTTCGGCTATCAATTTGAGCAATGCTGGCGAACTCGTTTCTGCCGGCGCAATCAGCATTACGACGACCGAAGATATCTCAGTTTCCGGCACTATCGAGGCGGCGCAAGCATTTGATGGTACGGCCAGAAACCTGGCCGTGACAGGCAGCGTTTTGGGACTGGGCGGTGTGTCGCTGGCCGTCACGGATCTCAGCACTGACGCGTCAGGCGAATTGCTGAGCGGCGGTGCCACCACGATTGATGCAGCAGGTTCAGTTGCGCTCGGCTCGCGTGTGATATCGGTGGGTGAACTGACCCTCAACGCTATCGGCGATGCAGCGGTCAGCGGTGCCCTGAGGGCAGGTGATACTTTGTCAGTAGACGCTGGCGGGCTGATTGACGTCACCGGCAATATCGAAGCCACGGGCGACCTTGCGCTCACGGCTGGTGAGATCGCGATTGCGGCAGATGTTGTCTCCAATGGCGCGGCGCGGCTCAGCGCAATTGCGGGCGACATTGACCTTTCAGCCAATCTCTTTGCGGTTGGCAACGTAGATGCGGCGGCGGCGAACAGTCTGCTGCTTTCTGGTACGCTCCAGTCTGACAACGCGATTGGCATCACAGCCGAAAGCGCATCACTTGATGGGCGTGTGGCTGCGCTTGACACGATTGCAGTATCGGTTGCTGGTGGCCTTGCAGGCGGCGTAGCGGGAGAAGTCCTGAGCAATGCAAACATCACCATTGATGCGGGTGCCATTGATCTGGCTGGCCTTATTCAAACCAACGCTGCGATCGCTCTCACAAGCTCGGACGACAGTAGCCTCAGCGGGAGGGTTCTCGCGGGCGAAAACCTGACCATCACCGGCCGGAATCTGTCGCTCTCGGGCGGTATTCAGTCGGACTTAACTCTGACCGTTGAAGCGCAGCAAGACCTCACGATCGCGGGCTCAGGCGAGCTGCTCTCGGGCGGCGCGCAAACACTGCACGCCATGGGCGACATCGCCATTGATGGTCTGGCTGGCAGCAACGGTGCCTTGCTAATCAGTAGTGACAACCTGCTGTCTATTGGCGGAAGTGTCGAGGGCGCTGGCAGCACGGAATTGAACGCCGCGCAGATCGGCATTGCTGGTTCGGTTGCGGCCAATGGCTTGCTAAACGTGACTACACCCGGCGCGCTCGATGTAACCGGGCGTCTGACCGGTCTTTCAGAAGGTGTCATCTCGGCGGGGTCCGTCACCATTGAGACGCTGGCGGGCGCAGATCCGGCCACATTGGCCACGACTGGCGACCTCACAGTCACTTCTGCATCTGACATAACCAATACGGGCGTTATCAGCAGCGACAACGCCCTCAATTTGAGCTTTGTTGGCGCGCTCAATAACACTGGCACTCTCGCATCAGGTGACGATTTTGCCATCAGCACAGCAGGTGACCTGGCTCTCACAGGCAACCTCTTTTCGGGCGGCGCGATCAATCTCGATGCGCGCGACATTTCTGTTGCTGGAATTCTGGTCGGCCAGACCGGCTTCGATGCAACCGGACGGGCGATCACGATCACCGATAGCGGCAGCGTACAAAGCGGTGTTGCGCTCACCCTGACGGCGAGCGACATCTTGCAGATCGATGGCGATGTGCTCGCATTGGGCGACACAACGCTGTCCGGCATTGGCGGGATTAACCTAGTGGGCACCGGCTCGATCGTGAGCCGCGATGCTCTCGATTTGTCGAGCGATGGCGCGATTGTTGCGACGGCGGATACTGGATTGGAGGCGCTCAGCGCCATCACGATTGCTGCGGCATCTGGCAATTTGGCTGGCGAGACACTGTCGGGCGGAACGATTAATTTTACACTGACTGATGATCTCTCGCTGGCAGGTGTGGTTTCTGCCGCTGGTAATATCGATGCACAGTTCCGCGATTTTACCCAGTCAGGCCAGTTGATTTCTGGTGGCTCGGCGAGCCTTACGGGTCGCAATGTGCAGGCTGACGGGCTGATTTTTTCAGACCTGACGCAAATGTTTGATTTGGCGGGCGACTTCACCCTCGGCTCTGCGTCAACGCTGAGCGCGAATGGCGCGATCACTGTATCCGCGGCCAACCAGAATGTGCTCGGCCGGATTGAAAGCAATGCAGATGTCACGCTTGATGCGGACACTGAACTCGCCGTTGATGGCAATGTGTTAGCGGCTGGCGGATTGAGCGCAGTTGCTGGTGACACTCTCGATATTAGCGGCGACCTCACAGCCTTGCAGGCGATTACCCTTACTGGCGGAGCGACGACTGTTTCCGGCGGTATCCGCACCGCAGATGCGTTGTCGCTGACCGCCGATAATCTCAACCTCACTGGCCTGCTGTCATCGCAAGACGCGCTGCTCCTCAACGTCAATGCGCTTGATGCTGCGGACACCAGCGAAATGCTGTCAGCTACCTCCATCACGCTGGACAGCGCAGGTGCTGCTTCCCTTGGTGGGTTGATCGCATCAACCGGTGCGATTTCGGTCGCGGCGCACGGCAATCTAGATCTCGACGGAACCATTGAGACCAACGCCGCGCTGTCCCTTGCCGGGACTGATATCACGCAATCCGCTCTGAGTATCCTGTTTGCGGGCGGCACAACCCGGATAGATGGCAATGGTGGCGTTGATCTCGCTGGCATTATTTCATCCGCTGGAGCGGTGGACATAATTGGGCTGGGAGTATCGCTTAGCGGCAGCGTGCTCAGCGACAATACGATTGTGATTGACAGCGGCGCAGCGCTCACCATCGGCGGAACAGTTGCGACCAATCGTTCGATCACTTTGCGCCGTGCCGGTGACTTTGTCCAAACGGCAGGTGGGCTTGTCAGCGCAGGTGAAACTCTAGGCCTTAACCCTGGCGGCAATCTCACCATTGGCGGCGTGCTGGAGGCGAATGGCGCGCTTGATCTGGCTGGTGCAAACGGTCTTATCACCGGCACCGTCCGAAGCGCGAATGATGTTACGATCAATGTCGGCGGCCTCGCACTTGATGGTGCAGTTTCGGGCCGTACGGTCGAGATGGATGCAGCGACGGGCACCGTTGCTCTCGGTGCTACCGGGTCGATCAACAGCGCGCTCGATACAAAGCTATCGGCGCGTGATGACATTACGCTAAATGGCTTGATCCTGGCTGGTAACGATGCTGGTGTCGGCATCGGTCTGACCGCCAGCAATGGCTCAATCACCCTCGGCACACCGGCCCGAGTTGCGACCACGGGCACCCTCTCGGCGGATGCAGCAATCGACTTCATCAATCTCGGCAATGGCGTTAATGGCTCAGGCAACGCCTTGGGCATCGAGGCACTTGGCGATGTCGCCATCACAACCGCGAGCGGCGGGATCACCAGTGGTCAGATCCTGACCGATGGACGCGTTGACCTGAATGCAGCTGGCTCGGTCTCAATCACCGGCGAAGTGAACGCCAGCGGTTCAGTCGCGGCAAATGCGAACAGCGGGCTCGTTCAGATTGATACGATCGGCGCCCTGCGCAGCGAGTTCTCGGCTGTCACCGTCAGCGCGGCTGGCGATCTGACCAATGCAGGCACGATTGCAGCGACGAACACTATTTCGCTCACCAGCGGCCAGTCGCTGAGCAATATCGGGACCATCTTTGCAGCGGGGGGACAGCTCGGCCTCTCAGGCACGCAACTGGACCTGAATGGCGCAGTGTACGCGCAAGGCGCGACCGGTCTGAACCTTGAGAGTGACGTGATCATTATCGGCGGCCAAGTCGTTAGCGATAGCTCTATTGCGCTCAACCGTGCGGGAACCAGTCTTGCCATCAGCAACGGTGGGTTGTTGCAGTCCGATGGGGCGCTCGATCTCGATATCCAGAGCTTGGACATAGCGGGAACTCTGCGCGCGATTGGCAATGCCGATATCAATGTAGCCACGGGTGTAGTTGCTGCAACTGGTGCAGTCGAAGTCGGCGGCGGCTTAAGCCTGGTCACGACTGGCTCGCTCGATCTTGCGGGCGATGTTGTCGCAGCCAATGCGGTCGATATCACAACCAATAGCTTCAACCAGGCGGGTACACTGGCCTCGATCAATGGCGGTGTGACAATTGCCTCGGCGCTAGGGGGCATGGTCGTGGGGACAATCGAAAGCGACGGTGCGCTGGCGATTTCGGGCGGCTCTTTCACCTTTGACAATAGTAGCGTTCTGAGAACGCTGGGCGCGCTGACGCTCGCTGCCAATACAGGCGCGGTGCAGTCCATCACTGCAAACGGCACAATTCAATCGGTCGGCGATGCGACTATCACCGCGCGCGACGGCGTGACCGTCGGCGGCGCGCTGCAAAGCAATGCTAGCATCGACGTGCAAAGCGCCAATGGCGTGGTGGCTATCTCGGGTAGCGCCTTGGCTGGTACCAATGCTCTTATTGCCGGGCGCGAGATCACAGCGACGGGTGATATTCTTGCCAACGGCGATGTTACTCTCTTGGCCAACAATGGCAATATCACGATTGGCGGCGCAGTAGACGCAGGGTCCGATGGCACAGGTGCGCTTTCTGTTTCGGCAGCCGATAGCGCGATCACGGTTGCGAACAGCGGCAGTCTTTATGCTGCTGACAATGCGGTTCTCGCGGCCCAAAATGTCACCATCGCGGGCGATCTGACGAGCCGGGCTACAGTCGGTATCAACGCTAGCAGCGGCTCGATCGATATTAGCGGCAATGTCGTTGGTTTGACAGCGGTTGATCTGTCCACGAGCACCGCTGCGGGTCAAGCCATCGTGGTTGCTGGCCGTGTCGATGGCGGAGATATCAGCGCGTCATCCAACAGCCTGAATGTCGATGGCGGTGTATTACGCGCGCTCGGCGATATCACGCTTAGCGCAGCCACAAATGCAGCTATCAATGGCGCCGTCATTGCCGATGGTGGCATCGCCTTTAATAACGGTCTCGCAGCGAACGCAGACCTGACCCTGGGCAGTGCTGGGTCGCTGCAAGCCCTCGGCGGTGACGTAACGCTCAATCGCGTTTCCAACCTGTCGGTCGATGGCTTGATTTCCGCAAGTGATGCGGTGACCGCGGATTATGCGAGCTCCCTGATTGTCGGCGCTACCGGAAGGATCGAAGCGATCAGCGCCGCACCTGGCGAGGGCAATGTCACGCTCAATTTCACAGGCGCTGCGGGTAATACCGGCCTCACGACCACCATCAATGGTGAAGTCGTGGCCAGCAACAATATCGACCTTTTGGGCGGCGCGACTACGGTCGGCGGGCTGATTTTTGCTGAGGGCGATCTGACGATTGCTAGCCAGTCTTATCAACTGGGTACGATCGATTTCAGCAATGCGGGCTCGTTCGGTGTGCCTGTTGCTAACGTGACCGGAACACCTATCAGTCTGACGATTGAAGATACCGGCTTCGTGGCAGCTGGCGGGGACGTATCCGTCAATGTGCTAGGCGGATTTATTGTCGAAAGCTCGGCGGGTAATCGCGGGTATCTATACGCTGGCGGGAATGCCAGCATTACGGCGTTCAATCAGTATGTTGCGGGCGATGTGTTCGCGGCGGGCACACTGACCATTAACAATGGCGCCCAGTTCACCACGCCAGATGCGGACCTCCCCGCCTTTGCGGTGTCCGGCAGCGTCCAGGCAGGCGGCGCGATTGCCATAACGGGCGCTAGCAGCAATAGCACTGCTTTGATCAGCGAAACCGGTCTGCTTGTTTCCGACACCAGCATCGCTATCGCCGCGACAGATATCACTGCGCAAGGCACTGTCGCAGCGGGAGACCTTATTGCTCTTGATGCAAGCCGTGATCTCACTGTCGGCGGGCTGATCCAATCCGGTCGGCGCGTTGCGGCCAATGCTGGAAACTCCATCACAATCTTGAACAGCGGACAGATTGAGACGCTGGGCAATGCTCAGGTGATTTCGCTGGGCCGTAATCAGGGTGCGACGGCCAATATCGACCTGCAAACCACTGGCTCACTGAGCAATGACGGCACCATCTTCTCAACCGGGTCGGTTGTCCTGAGAAGTGCAAACTCCACCATAACAAACCGGGCCAGCGGAAGCATCACTGCCGCCGGTACTGTTATCACGCAGGCTGACCAGTTCGGCTTTGTGAATGATGGCAATGTATCTGCGGGATCGCTGGGCATTTTCCAGGCCGTAGACCTCAATAATACTGGCGCATTTGTGGCCAATGGCAGCTTGCTGATCGATGCGCCTAACATCACCAATAGCGGCCTTATCGGAGCAGGTTTTGATCTGACGCTGAACACAACCGGCGATGTGATCAATACAGGCACTTTGTTTGCCGGTGACAACCTCTCGGTGGATGCTCGCGGGCTCATCCACAATGACGAAGGCCTGATCCTGTCAGCTTTCGGGAATATCACGCTGAGCGCGACAGAGCTGTTGAATGACAGCGCCCGCATAGAGGCGTTGGCTGGCGACGTTACGATTAACAGCGGTAATGTCACTAATCGGATTAAAAATCTGGTGATCACACCTGATGGCTCTGGCAATGACTCAGTTACTCAAAGCTCTGGAGCCTCGCAAATCGTCGCGGCGCGTGACGTAACAATCAATGGCGGCGCAACTGGAACGATCACGAATAGCAATAGCTCAATTCTCGCTGGACGGAACATTGCGATTACCACCGGCACGCTGAACAATGTAGCCAGCACGCTTACGCAAACGGTGTTGCGCGATATCGTTGAGGACGTCGAGGTCGCGTACGTCGAAGACGCATTCATATCATGCGCCGACATCGCACAAATACCAGGTTATGTTCCGGGCTCCTGTTCTAATGCGCCGCTACCGGCTTTACTAACGCGCTATCGCGTCATTGAGCGACAAGTAACCGGCCAAGAAACTGTAATCGAAGAGGTTCCACTACCTACCATCATTCAGGCGGGTGGTACAGTCACCATCACGGCCAATGAACTGGGCAATGGCACAGTTGTTCAAGGCACAACGGTTGCTGGCGGAGGCGATACCTCGCCTGATACGTCCGTACCTGCTGCGAGCGCGCAGGGGAGCCGCCCTGACTTTACTGGCCAGACTACCCCGCTTGTGAGCGGTGAGGCAGCGGGAATTGCTGGCAATGGTGCAGGTGCGGTGACAATGCTTGGCAACATGACACCGACAATTGGCGGCGCGCTGGGTGGCGGGGCAGTTGGATCAACCGAAAACAATGGCCAGGGTGCTCAGGCGTTCACAAGTGGCACCAACGCTGTTGCTGCTGGCAGGAGCGCGACTGGCAACACCGTGGCGGACGCTGCCTTGGTCAATATCGCCAATGTCAGCGGCATCGGGAATGTGGGTCCGGGTGCGGTATCGCTCGCGACCAGCGGCGCAAATCAGAGCCCGCTAGGTGTGACAACTACCGCTCGCGAGGGCATTGGTGACCGATCTGCCGCTGGCGGTCTTGCCGGACAGGCTGACGTTTCGGGCACGTCAATGGCGCTTATTGCCAATGATGCTCTGGGCGCTACCGCAGGAGTTAGCGGTACAATTCAGGGCGCAGCAGAAAGCAACAATCCGGCTGCGGTGTCGATTACAGCTGCCGCCCCTCAGGCAGGTGCCGCGGATATTTTGTCAGCGGATATGGCGGACCTGCCTCAAACCGGGGTAATGACTCTCCGGTCAGATCGACGCTGGCATGCTTGCTGGCGGCCAATCGGCGTCTGAAGCGATGGTGCTCGACGGATTTGGCGGCATTGCAATCAATTCCATTCTTGGCGTCGATGGATTGGCAGGCGAGTTTCTTCTCGGCTTCCTGGGGCAGTTCGATCTTGTGAACGACAATGGCGGCTTCGGCTTCGCCAATGGGAACGGCCTGTTCACTTTCAATGACGCGCCGGACGCGGATGTGCTGTTCACCACTAACCCGGGCTTTGGCGATCTTGCAGGCCTCTTCGACAGCGATTTCTTCTTCGACCAGCTGAACATTGACCGCGAAACTAATTTCCTAAGGCTTGGTGATGGCTTCTTTGAAACGCAGTTGATCAGTCAACAAGTACAGGAAGCAACCAATCAGGCGCAGCTTCCACAATATGGCAGCGCTATGGAACAGGCTGAGGCGCTAATGCAGTCCGCTGTAGATCAGCAAGCCGCGCTTGGCCTTGAACTGGGGATTGCACTTACCAACGATCAACTTGAGAACCTGACATCCAGCTTGGTCTGGTGGATCAATGTTGACCTTGACGGCCGCGATGTTCTGGTGCCTGTGTTGTATCTCGCTGCCAGCGATCAGAAAACACTTGAAAACGGCCATCTCATTGCCGGCACCAATGTGGTTGCCAATATTGCTGGCGACATTCGCAACACCGGTCAAATTTCGGCGCGTAATGTCGTCAGCCTCACAGCAGGCAATGACATCGTAAATTCAGAAGGCGGCCTCATTCGCGGGGGCACCGTCATCGCCAGCGCTGCTCGCGATATTATCAATAACGGTGCGTCATCTATCGCAGGCGGGGACATTCTGCTGTCCGCTGGCCGCGACATTTCGGTCGTGCCGGTTACCGAGACGACCAGCGACAGTTCTTACACACGCCTGAGTAAGCGCCGTTTTGAAAGCAGCTCTAGCAGCCAAACCACTGTCACCGGCGGCTCAATCGTCGCAGAAAACAATCTGCTGCTGAATGCGCAGCGCGACATCAATGTGGTTTCCGCAACCATCGGTGCTGGCGGTGACGCTGTGCTTCAGGCGGGCCGCAATGTCGATATTACCGGCACGAACGAAAGCAGCAGCTTAAGCGAGGAATGGAACAAGGACCGCAAGAAGCTCTTCGGCAAGCGGCGCAACAATGGTGAGATCACCACGGAAACGACGCAATTCGTCGGCTCAACTGTGGCCGTTGGCGGAGATCTCTCGATCTCGGCTGGTGATCAGCTGAGCGTAACCGGCTCGCAAATTGCGGCCATTGGCGATCTGTCGATTGATGCAGGCGGCGGCGTGACGCTGGAGGCCGCTCAATCAACCAGCAGTAGCGACTTGCGCACACATATCCGCAAGACAAAAACACGCTCCAGCGAAACCACCGTCACCAATCAGCTCGCCGAATTGAGCGCTGGCGGCAATCTGGTCGTCACTACACCTGGCGACGTCGATATCGTCGGTGCAAATCTGGCGGCTGGGGGCGTTGCGGCCATTGGTGCCAATAATGTGAACATTACCGGCGTCATTGATGTGGCCACGCAGGACAGCACCGTTCGCAAGAAAAAGTCCGGTTTCCTCTCGTCGAAGAAGACTACGACGACCACCAACATCATCGACGAAACGGCCATCGCGTCTACCCTTGAAGGCAATCAAGTTGTCGTCAACGCGGGCGGTGATATCAACGTGCGCGGTAGCAACATCGTTGCGACCAATGATGTCGATCTGTCCGCTCTTGGCGCCATCGATATCGGAACGCTGGCGACGGTGGATATTACCAATCAGAGCGTCAAGGTGAAGAAATCCGGCCTGTCAATCAGCGGCAGCGGGCTGTTCCTCGGTGTATCGAAAAATCGCAATACGTCCGAAAACACTGCCACAACCAACCTCGGCTCGCTGATCGGTTCAGCCGCTGGCGATGTTACGATCAACGCGGGTGAAGCGCTATCGATCGCCGGCAGTCAGGTTGCGGCACCGGGATCAGTCGCGCTGATTGGTGAAAGCGTCGGCATCACCAACGTTACCGACGTCTCCATCGGCCGGACAGAGAGCAAGTCTTCCTCTTTTGGGGTGACAGCTTCTGCCAACATTCCGGTTCTCACCGGCGTCCAAGCGATTGTTGACACTGCACAAGCTATCGCAACAAGCGAAAGCGACCGAACCAAGGCCGTCGCCGGTCTTGCTGGCGGATTGGCAGCGGCGAACACCGTTGATGCCGCCAAAGATGTGCTCGCTGGTGGAAAAATTGCTCCGAGCGTGTCCGTCTCAGTTGGCTTCTCGAAGTCGAATAGCGAAACGAACACTGTTGATGAAACCGTTATCGGCTCGCAGGTTAGCGGCGGGGATGTTGCGATCATCGCGACTGGCGAAGGCGCAAATGGCACGATCGATATCACCGGTTCTTCAGTCGAGGCCGGCCGCGATCTCAGCCTCGTTGCGCAAGGTCCAATTACGATCGAAGCCGCGCAAGAAATAGACACGCTGCAATCAAGCAACTCCAGCAGCGGCGTCAGCGTCGGCGTAACCTTCGGCCCGCAAGGGATCACACCCAATGCCTCGCTGAATCTTGGCAAGGGCAACAGCTCTGGCAGTGATGTCACTAATATTGAGAGCATTGTCGGCGCTGGCGAGACAGTCACTATCGCGACGCCAGATGCGCTGGAGATCATCGGTTCCCAAGTAAGCGGCAAACGTGTGGAGATTGATGCGGGCTCGCTCGCCATTGAAAGCTTGCAAGACAGCTCTGATTTCCGTGCGCGGCAGAGTAATATCAGCGTTACTGTCTCCGCCGACTTTGGCAACACTGGCTCGGCAGAGGGCGGTAGTGGCCGGCAATCCCAAGGCATTGGCGGTTCTGTTTCGGTTGGCCGGACACGGGAAGATGGTTCCTTTGCTTCTGTCGCTGAGCAGGCCGGGATTACCGCCGGAGCAAGCGGCTTTGACATCACTGTTGCGGGCAACACCAATCTGGTGGGCGGCGTCATCGCCTCCACTGCGGATCCGGCTGATAATCAGCTGACAACGGGTACTCTGACCGCCAGCGATATTGAGAACAGCGAGAGCTATGATGCCTCCTCGCTCAACCTGTCTGGCTCTCTCGCTGGCCTTGGCGGCGGCGATAACAGCCGGGGTTCTGCTGGCCGGAATGACAATCAAGAAGCCGATGCGAGCCGTTCCGGCGGCAGTACGGGCGGGATTGCTCTGGGTAATGGCGGCACTCTGTCTGCGGGCGCACCGTCCGTGCTGGGGGCCTCGGGCGATCAGTCCGGCACCACGCTCAGCGCGATTGCAGCGGGCGGGATTACCATCACCAGCGGCGATGAAGACAGCGCAGCGCTCACCCAGACGATCAACCGCGATACCGACGCCGCAAATGACGGCGCATTGGTGCAGGCGTTTGACGCTGCACGGCGCGAGGAGATCGCGCAGGGCTTTGCCGTAACGCGCGAGCTGATCGAGCAGACCAGCACCTTCTTTGCCAATCGTGCGAGTGATGAGGCGGACCTGCGCGCCGAAGCGGACGCTGCAGAAGCGGCGGGCGACACCGATCGGGCCAACAAGCTGCGCAGCGATGCAGATGCGATCAAAGACACGTTCGGTGCAGGCTCCCCTGCGCGGATCGCGGCCACCGCCATTAACGGCGCAGCTGGCGGCAATGTCGCTGGCGGTCTGACCGATCTGGCCCGCTCCGCTGCGGTCAATGTGATTCAGTCGCTGGCGGTGAGTGAGGTGAAGGATATCGCCGACAGCCTGCTGACCAGAACGCGCAATGAAGACGGTACAGTCACGGTCTCGGCCAATGAGACGAGCGAGACTGTTCGGACTGTGTTGCAAGGGATTGTCGCATGCGGCGGCGCGCAGGCCAGCGGTCAGGGCGATTGCGGTAGTGCCGCTTTGGGCGCATCGGCCAGCGTGGTCGTCAATGCGCTGATCAACAGCGCGCTGGACGCAGACAGCACGACGTATGATCCAGATACGGTCAAGCTGGATGAGAATGGCCGGATTATCGATGATGCGACGCTGTCGGACCAGCAGGCCCGCGTAGACCTGGTCGCAACCATCATTGGCGGTATCGCCGCCGCCGCCGGCATCGACGCCGCCGCCGCCGTGACCGCTGCGCAGATCGAGACGGAGAATAATGAAGTCAAGTTACCCAACGGCGACATTGTTCGCATTGGTTCGGTGCCAACGAGCTTCAGCCTTTTAACACTTGCAGATGCCAACCCAGCTCTTCGCGCAGCTTTAGAAGCAGCGCGTTTGGATGGTGAAACTGACGAAGAATTGCTTGCCCGTTACAACGCATATGTTGGTGCAGGAGATGACCCTTCGAAGGTTGTGAATTTTGACCCCGCATTGGATAGGTTGGCCAAGGCATTTTCTGCCGCGATTGCGACTGCTGAGAGAGCGGAGCAAATACGGGTTTTCAACGAAGCGCGCGATGCGGTTCAACAAAACATCGATGCAATCATAGCAGCAAGCCCTGACCGTGCAGCTGAGTTCGCGAACCTGTCAAATGAGGAGCTTAACAACTTAGCCCAGATTCAGATAGCCAACCCACTTTTGGCCGAGAAGCTGCTCGATCAGCCATCAGCTGTGCGTGCTCGCGCATATGCAGCACTTAGTGAACCAGACGGTGAAACGGGAATTGTTACGGAATTGGGTATTTCGCTCATAACCAGCATCTATTCCGAAGAAGATATCGTCGACATTTACCTTGCCAATCTTCGCGAAGACGCTGAGCGGGCCGGCGAAGTCCCGCGTACCGGATCAGTGGACGACAATATCGCGAGCTTCAGAGCCGATCAGGATGCCGATTTGGCGACAGATTTGGCGGAAATCCAGAAGCAAGCTGACATCTTGCGTGATCGCGGTGAGACTGACGAAGATATTGCTGACTATGTTAGATTGGCGACTGCGATTGCTCAATTTGAACATACGGTAAATGTTGGCATTGCCGATCAAGTCCAATTTTTTGCAGACCTGACGGCTGATCCGGGTGATGTCGGTTATGATGCTTTGGAAGCTACGATACGTGGTATCGATGAAGGTATCTTGCGCAATGATAAAGCCGTTCTTGACTCGTTGGAGGAGGCTGGGTCGAGTGTAGAAGAATACCTCAACGCCAGCCCGGAAAAGCAGGGAGAAATCGCCGGTAAGATTGCGGGTAATATTACGCTAGTCGGTGTTGAGGTCATCGGTGCAAAAGGTCTGGGACGCATGGTTCCGGATGCCACAAATACCCGGGCAGATGGGCCTGATGTTGATGCTGAGACACCAGACGTCGAAACAAACGACCCGATAACGGCTGAGGGAACAGCTAATGCCGCGACTTCTCCCCAATTGTCCGACCAACTCCGTGAGGAAAACCTCGCAAATATTGCGCGCCAAGATGCACGGTTAGCTAGTGCATTGTCGGGGCAAGGTAATTTTTCGATCGGCACAGGTTCAAGGGCGGATTCAGATCGCCTAGGAAAGATTTTTGTTGGAGATGGCGCTAGACCCCTTAGTGATGGTGGCGGACTAATCAGCGCGGACGGGACTCGGGTATATCGTTATCCCAAGGCAAAACCTAATTCCCCTAGGAGCTTAGCTCCAACTGGTGTTCAAGCGAACTTTCAAACACGAGATCCGAATACAGGTGAGACTTTGTCAAACGGTCACCTCAACATAACTGGAAATTAAATTGCAGAAGCCAAAAATAAAATCACTTTCCGTCAATGCTGCCTTTTCAATTGATGAATTCAATCCGGAAATTCCGGAAAATTTTTGGTGTAGCATTGATCTACTTATTGGCGAAGACGGCGTAGATGGCGGACATATGTATCAATTAACTTTAGGCACCCCGCGCGCGTTTGATCACGCAATACAAAAAGATGGGCCTAAATGGGGGCGCCATCATATGATCGTGCGAGACTATGACCCGGCGGCGATCAGGCACATGATTGAACAGAGGGTTGCGGAATGTGCACGCCCCTCATGGGAAGAAACCTATGAAGCTCTTGCCCGCCATTTTGCTTGGGAGTTTGAAGACTATAAAGCGTAACTTTGAGGGTGAATTGCACTGCAATCATCGTTATTCGACGAAACTCTTCTGCACATTGATGAAGTCGTTCTTGACTCGTTAGAGGAGGCTGGATCGCATGTGGAAGAATACCTCAACGCTAGTCCCGAAGAGCAGGGGAAATTGCTGGCAAGATTGCGGGTAATGTCACGCTAGTCGGTGTTGAAATAGTTGGGGCAACAAATTCCGGGGACAGTATACTGAACTCTCACGAGCTCCGGTGGCGCTACACACGACCCGTCCTGCAAGCCCTTGTAGGAAATCATGTTGCGTTCTGCCTCTGTGGGCGCCGGCGCTATCCATCCGCGCAAACCCGCACAAATGCTGGGCTTGCGGCGGATGACGGCAAAAGCTGAGGTGTCACTTATGTAACCTTGAGTAGGATTGAGCCGATCTCCACCAATCTGGTGGGCGGCGTCATCGCCTCCACTGCGGATCCGGCTGATAATCAGCTGACCACGGGCACTCTGACCGCCAGCGATATTGAGAACAGCGAGAGCTATGATGCCTCCTCGCTCAACCTGTCTGGCTCTCTCGCTGGCCTTGGCGGCGGCGATAACAGCCGGGGTTCTGCTGGCCGGAATGACAATCAAGAAGCCGATGCGAGCCGTTCCGGCGGCAGTACGGGCGGGATTGCTCTGGGTAATGGCGGCACTCTGTCTGCGGGCGCACCGTCCGTGCTGGGGGCCTCGGGCGATCAGTCCGGCACCACGCTCAGCGCGATTGCAGCGGGCGGGATTACCATCACCAGCGGCGATGAAGACAGCGCAGCGCTCACCCAGACGATCAACCGCGATACCGACGCCGCAAATGACGGCGCATTGGTGCAGGCGTTTGACGCTGCACGGCGCGAGGAGATCGCGCAGGGCTTTGCCGTAACGCGCGAGCTGATCGAGCAGACCAGCACCTTCTTTGCCAATCGTGCGAGTGATGAGGCGGACCTGCGCGCCGAAGCGGACGCTGCAGAAGCGGCGGGCGACACCGATCGGGCCAACAAGCTGCGCAGCGATGCAGATGCGATCAAAGACACGTTCGGTGCAGGCTCCCCTGCGCGGATCGCGGCCACCGCCATTAACGGCGCAGCTGGCGGCAATGTCGCTGGCGGTCTGACCGATCTGGCCCGCTCCGCTGCGGTCAATGTGATTCAGTCGCTGGCGGTGAGTGAGGTGAAGGATATCGCCGACAGCCTGCTGACCAGAACGCGCAATGAAGACGGTACAGTCACGGTCTCGGCCAATGAGACGAGCGAGACTGTTCGGACTGTGTTGCAAGGGATTGTCGCATGCGGCGGCGCGCAGGCCAGCGGTCAGGGCGATTGCGGTAGTGCCGCTTTGGGCGCATCGGCCAGCGTGGTCGTCAATGCGCTGATCAACAGCGCGCTGGACGCAGACAGCACGACGTATGATCCAGATACGGTCAAGCTGGATGAGAATGGCCGGATTATCGATGATGCGACGCTGTCGGACCAGCAGGCCCGCGTAGACCTGGTCGCAACCATCATTGGCGGTATCGCCGCCGCCGCCGGCATCGACGCCGCCGCCGCTGTGACCGCTGCGCAGATCGAAACCGAGAATAATGAAGTTCTTGGTATCGTTCTACAGCCTTGTTCGTCACCCGACGGGCCAAATTGCGTGACACAAAGAGAGGCTCTTGATGCGCTCCTAGCGCGTCCAGACGTTCAGGAATTCAAGGAACGGTTTGGCTTCACCACAGCAGACCTTGAAGAATGCTTCCGCGGCAACGCAAACTGCGATGCTAAGATTTCGGAACTTAAAGAGACGCTGATCGAGCGAGAGAAAGAGCTGGGTGCAAGCGAAGAGGACATCGCTCGGATTCAGGAAACGACGCAGATCGGTGAGCTGATTGCCATCGAGCAGAACCTCGTCGGCAGGGAACAAGCCAAAGTTCAAATTGATGCACTGCGCAATAGCGATGATCCTCTGGCTCGCGAATTGGGTGAAAGACTTGCCGATGCGCCAGATGCAGTGCGCGCACGCGCTTTGGCTGATCTCAACACCTCTGATGGCGAGAACAGTGCGCTAACGGATCTTGGCATCTCGGCGCTGGAAAGCGTTCTAAGCGAAGAGCAGATCGTAAGCCTGTATGTCAGCAATCTCTATGAGGATGCGGAGCGTGCAGGAGAATTGCCGCGTACTGGCATCTTCGACGAAACGGTTGCCGCTCTTAAAGAGAGCGTAGATGAACGCTTTGCTGCAGCCAGTGCGAATATCGAGGAAGGCGTTGCTGAGCTTCGCGCCGAGGGTGCATCGCAGGCAGATATCGATGCCTTTGAAAGAGAGAAAACACGCGAGGCTGAGGTCAACCGCCTGCTTGACGAGGCCATTCTCGGCTCGGTGCAATTCTTCGGCGATTTGGGCGCTGATCCGGCTGAAGTCGGCGCGGCGACGGCAGAGGCTCTGATCCGTGGGTTTGATGAAGGTGTTCTTCGCAACGAAACTCCGGTGCGCGAATATCTGGAACGCGCCGGGCAAAGCTACGAGGATTATCTCAACGCCAGCCCCGAAGAACAGGGTCGGATCGAAGCACAGGCGCTGGCAGCGGGCGCTATACTCGGTATCGAAACAATCGGCTCGAAAGGACTGGGACGGCTTGCCCCAGACGCGCCCAATACACGGACCAATGGAGACTCTGACACAGGTGGCGACGCAAACAACCCGCCAAATGGCAGCGCCAATGCGCCGGATACGGATGCGGAAGCGGGCCTTGGTGATGGTGCGCCCGCGCCGCGTCCCGAAAGATTTACGCCGGACCCCAATAATCCGGATATTGATCCATCAACCCAAACACACATTATCGAGGGTAACGTTAATGCGAGTGGTAGCAGTTCGACCGGTGCGCACTACGCGAATTCTAAGAACATCGATATTGATGAAAGTAGCATCGCGCTAGATTCAGGAGGGAGCGGAGTATTTCAAGCAAGAGTAGAAATTTGTTGCGATGCACAGGGGAATTACGTGCAGAAGACCAATAATGGCGGCCGATCAACCTTCTTTCCGCGCGAATGGAATTCACAGAGGGTTTTGGATGAGATTGCTGGCGCTCTTAAAAACCCTATTGTTGGTGTGAAAGACGGCTATGTGACACCAAGTGGCATAAAAGTTACAATCAGAACTGGGCCAGATGGCTCCGTGCGAACAGCATTTCCGAATTGGCCGCAATAGGATTTGACCATGATGAAAATATCAAATTTTCTGGGGGGCGAATGGCTCAAGAACAATGCGAGCAAATCTCACTTATTCGGCCAGGAAGTCGTTGATCCGGCAATATTCTTGTGGAGCGCTTTTAATGACATGAAGCAAGCCGAGCGTGGGCAATGGATTGTTGATCAAATTGATCGTTATCGCGCAGGTGAAAAGATCAATCCGCACAATATGGCTTCGGAAACCTTCGCTTGGAAATTTCGGGGCGAAGATTGCTTCATTCACGACGTTTTTGCACCAGAGAAGCAAGTTGTGATGAGCCTCGACGATTTTCGGAAGGTTCTCACATCGATCAAGGAAGACTACAGTTTCCCTGAGGAAGGAGTTGATATTAAAGCATCCTTCTGCCGTTGAGTGGTCCCACAAGGCCTTGTTTTCAGCATTAGCTCGAGCCTTATCAGATCTAGGCGCTGATCCGTGGGTTTGATGAAGGTGTCCTTCGCAACGAAACTCCGGCGCGCGAATATCTGGAACGCGCCGGGCAAAGCTACGATGATTATCTCAACGCCAGCCCAGAAGAGCAGGGGCGGATCGAAGCACAGGCGCTGGCAGCGGGCGCTATACTCGGTATCGAAACAATCGGCTCGAAAGGACTGGGACGGCTTGCCCCAGACGCGCCGAATGCGGGCCGCGTGGGTGATAATGATGTTAACGCGCCCGAAACTGATCCCAGCAATCCGCCCAGTCGTAGCGCCGATGCGCCTGATACGGATGGAGCTGATAACTCTGTTGCGGACACGACTGTTGACGAAGAAGTCTCTGGCCTATTACCCTCGTCGGGTACAACAGCCTCGGGACGACGGTCGCAGCCCGGCGTTGCTTCGCATGACGGGACCCTGCCACGGATTGGCGAAGGCGAAACATGGCTGCGCGGAACTCAGGCTAATGCAGGCAAAGTCCCAGCGCAGATCGCTGAGCAACTTGCAGGGCGTCAGTTTAGAGACTTTGACCACTTCCGACAGGAGTTCTGGATGGCTGTTGCCAATGATCCAGTATTAAGTAAGCAGTTCGGGTCAGATAGTTTGCGCGAAATTAAAGCCGGTAGAGCTCCGTTTGCTGTATCTTCCCAGCAAGTAGGAGGTCGGATAAAATTTGAACTTGATCACAATCAGCCCCTGTCCGAAGGTGGCAATGTATTCGATTTGAATAATATTGTGATTAGGACACCGTTAAATCACATAAGAGGTAAATGATGACTGACACAAAAAAAGAGCAGTCGAGCTTATAAAGGAATTAAAAAGTCAAGAAGTGTCAGAGGGCAGGCAATCTGATATTGCAGAAGAACTAAACAAGATTATGCCTGACCCCAATTATTGGGATTACATGATTGATTATCATGTTGATCTAAGCCCTGAAGAAATCGTTGAAAGGTCCTTTTCTTATAAGCCGATCATATTAGGCGCACCAAGCGAAGACTGTTAAGCCGTTTTCGACGAAACGGTTGCCGCTCTTAAAGAGAGCGTAGATGAACGCTTTGCTGCAGTCAGTGCGAATATCGAGGAAGGCGTTGCTGAGCTTCGCGCCGAGGGTGCATCGCAGGCAGATATCGATGCCTTTGTAAGAGAGAAAACACGCGAGGCTGAGGTCAACCGCCTGCTTGACGAAGCCATTCTCGGCTCGGTGCAATTCTTCGGCGATTTGGGCGCTGATCCGGCTGAAGTCGGCGCGGCGACGGCAGAGGCTCTGATCCGTGGGTTTGATGAAGGTGTTCTTCGCAACGAAACTCCGGTGCGCGAATATCTGGAACGCGCCGGGCAAAGCTACGAGGATTATCTCAACGCCAGCCCCGAAGAACAGGGTCGGATCGAAGCACAGGCGCTGGCAGCGGGCGCTATACTCGGTATCGAAACAATCGGCTCGAAAGGACTGGGGCGCTTAGCCCCTGATGCGCCGAATGCGGGCCGCGTGGGTGATAATGATGTTAACGCGCCCGAAACTGATCCCAGCAATCCGCCCAGTGGTAGCGCCGATGCGCCTGATACGGATGGAGCTGATACTGAAACGCCTGCTAACTCAGGCAACCAAAACGGTGGGTCATCAAGCCAGTCAAACTATGAGCCAACACATGCATTAGAAGATGGTGCACCAGTCGATCCCCGCCTTCCGCAACGAAGCACCGGTGATCCAACCCATGGTATAATTGATACACCTTATGGGCCGATATATCTCAAATCTGGCGTTGAAGGCCCTGGAAAGGTGGATCACGATCCCAATCAAATACCTGTCAACCAGTCTGCCACCCATGTCGAGGGACATGCTGCTCGAATTATGATCGATAATGGGCTAACGAAAATGACTGTCACAATTAACAATCCGTTGGGGCCATGCAATGTTTGCAGAAAACAAATCGCTGAAAGGCTTCCCAAAGGCTCTGTGCTGACTGTCAAATATAGGGGAAAAGATGGAACTGTTAGAGAGGTTGAGATCAGAGGTCGGCGAGAGTGATAGACTGCCATTTCAGGAAAAACGGTATATCATTCGTTTTTCAGGAGGTGCCCTTCTTGAAAACTCATACATCGTTCAAGACGACATCGCATTCTGGAGTTTGATCGCAATTTCATATGCGGCGGAGCGTCGCCTATTTTTTGAAGTGAGTGAATTCGATTGTGATCCACTTTTTCAAGTTTATGGCGACGAAAATGGGTTCTGCTTGTTCAAAGATACATATGATGGAGGCATTCAATTATATGGCGATCTCGGTACACAAGCACAGGCCAAGGAACTTTTGGCTTTCTCAGAGTTGTCTTGGGGCTTGACCTACTTTTTACCGAAATCAACTTTCGTTGAATTTAAAGAGATCATCCAGATCGGCAATTCGGTGATTAGTGATGGAATGATAAAACACTTCACAACCTTCAAACAAGACTACACAAGCCTCGGGATTTCGCCTGAACAAGTGCCGGAACTGCCAATTCGTTGGCAAGGTTCATGACCTTGTTGGCGAAGCTTTGTCTTTTAGCCCCCTTTTCGGTCGGCGCCCCCTCGGCGAGACTGGCGCATCATCGGCGCTAAGTGCCTCTGAAGTTCCAGGGACAGTATACTTAACTCCTGCGAACTCCGGTAGCGCTACACCCAATCCGTCTCGTAAGCACTTTGTAGGAAATAATGTTGCGTTCTGCCTTTGTGGGCGTTGGCGCTATCTATCCGCGCAAACCCGCACAAATGCGGGTCTTGCGGCGAGTGATGGCAAAAGCTGAGGTTTCACTTATGTAACCTTGAGTAGGGTCGAGCCGATCTCTACCGATCTGGTAGGCGGGGTCATTGCCTCCAGCGCTGATCCGGCTGATAATCAGCTGACCACGGGCACTCTGACCGCCAGCGATATTGAGAACAGCGAGAGCTATGATGCCTCGTCATTGAACCTGTCTGGCTCTCTCGCTGGCCTTGGCGGCGGCGATAACAGCCGTGGCTCTGCTGGCCGGAATGACAATCAAGAAGCCGATGCGAGCCGTTCTGGCGGCAGCACGGGCGGGATTGCTCTGGGTAATGGCGGCACTCTATCTGCGGGCGCACCATCGGTGCTGAACGCCTCTGGCGATCAGTCTGGCACTACGCTCAGCGCGATTGCGACAGGCGGGATTACGATCACCGGCGGCGATGATGACAGCGTCTCGCTGGCCCAGACGATCAGCCGGGATACACAGGGCGCAAATGACGGCGCATTGGTGCAGGAGTTTGACGCTGCACGGCGCGAGGAGATAGCGCAAGGCTTTGCCGTAACGCGCGAGCTGATCGAGCAGACCAGCACCTTCTTTGCCAATCATGCCCAAGAGGAATAGGAAGCGATTTAACGTGACCACCTCTTTGCAACGCGGCGCTCAAACTTATCGCCCGCGGTCGAAATCGCGCTCGCGCTCCAGCTGGCGTTTTGGCTCAGCCTTGTCCCGCGTAGGCTCGCCGCTGCGCTCAAGAGGGCCTTCAAGCGTGATGTCGCGTTCGCGTTTATGCAGAACAGACATCGCGTGCTCGGGGCCGAGCTTTTCATAGAGCTTCTTAAGGTCTTCCTTGAAGCCAGGATAGTGCTCGGGGAACCTGGCTCCGCCGCCTGCAATCGCCATCGCGCTGGTTTTGTCGCCGGCGTTGCGGCTGACATCGCGTTCGATATTGCGGGCATTGTCGACGATCAGGGTGGCTTCGCCGGTGAACCGGGTTGCGGCAACCAGGAAGCCCCGCGCGCTGTTGAGCATCTTTTCATTCTCACTCAGCACCATGATTCCGTCCTTCGCGGTCATGCCCTGGGCGATGTGAGCGTTGACAGCATAGGCAAGATCGAGCCGCTCAAGCATCGGATCGCCATGTTTGAGGCCGATCACTTCGCCGTCTTTGTTCAACACGCTGATGCCGTTCTTGTTGACGCCTTCCACCTTCGCCACATCGCTATTGGCGAGCCCGCGCTTATTATCATTGGTAGTCCAACGAATTGGATCGCCAGCATGCAGCGCGATCTGCTTCTCGGCGAAGACGGAAACAGCATCGTATTTGAGATTGTGCGGTAACCTATCCGGCGTGAAGCTCTGCATCCGGCCATCTTGCATCTGCAGCTTCACCGTTTTGCTGTCATGTTCGATGACGCGGCCGCGCTCGCCACGTTCAATCCCTTGGACACGCAGATTACTGTTGAAGGTGACAATGTGGCCCTCGCGATAGGCGCGCATCTGGCGCGCGCCTTCCTTCGTGACCGCCACGCGGTCAAGTACGGTCTGGTGATAAGCCCGCTCGCCAAGCTCGCCTTTTTCGGCGCGCTGTTCCTGTACTGCCTGGTTGAGCGCGCTTCGCATGGCGCGGCTCATGGTGAGAAGCAGTGTTTGCGCACGTTCTGCCGGCGACTTGCCGACCCAGAATGCGGCTGCGGTCTCGACGCCTTCACGGCGCTCCAATTCGAGTGTGTGGTCTTTCAATGCGGCAAATGCTCCAGGCAAATCTCCGCGATTCAGTGCTTCAGCCAGGCCTTTCATTTGGGGCGAGGCGGCACGCAGGTTTTCGGTGACGGCGGATGTCGGCGTGCCATGTTCCTGGGCCTGCTCGAACGGCTTGCCCGCTGCTATCGCCTGCAGCTGCTTGGTATCGCCGATCATCACGAGACGCTCTGCGCCTGCGAGATTGGCGAGGCGGGCTAGCTTCTCGAACTGTTCGGTACCCACCAGCGAAGTCTCGTCGACCATGATCCATGCGCTGCGTAGTTCTTGTTTGGAAGTTTCAGCCAGCTCTGGAGTAGCAGTGCCGTCGAGCACCGCACGATGCCGCGCGAGGAAGGCAGCAACAGACTTGCCTTCAACGCCCAGCTTCTCGCCGAACTCGCGGGCAGTCCGCGTGGCAATGGCCAGCGCATGCACCTGCCTGCCTTTTTCGTGGAGCAGCGAGGCGACCGGAATTAGCGCCGCCGATTTGCCCGTTCCAGCACCGCCTTGCACGAGGTGAACGCGGTCGTTTGTCGAAAGCATATCTACTGCGGCGCGCAACTGGCCGCTGTTGAGTGGCCGCATACCACGATCCATGGCCGCCTGCTGGGTCCGCAAGGCCGCCACCGGTCGGTCGGCAAACGCCCTTACCGTGCCGCGCCCTTCCTCAACCTCGCGCGCGGCACCCCGCTCCAGCGCCAACATGCTGGCAGGCGTCACCATTCGCTCATTGCCGAGAAGCAGTCCCTTTTCGTGCAAATGCGCGATGCGCTCTTCGACAAGGTCCGCATTGATCGGTCCCCGCCTCTCGAGCGCAGTGCGTACGAGATCGAGCCGGTCGAAGCCGGCTTCATTCTCGCTCAGATCGCGTACAGCGGAAGCAACCGCCTGCGCGGCGGCAAAAGCTTGCGGGGCCAGCGCGCCCTTTCGTTCTGGAATCAATTCATCGCCCGAGCGCGGTGTCAGTCCCATCGCTGCCGCAATTGCCAGGCCCTTGTTGTGAATACCGCGGACGCCACCAATCAGCCGCGACCAGATTGTCTCCCCACGTGCTGATCTTTCTACCGCCGCCGCAATGATCGGCTGCAGATTCAGCCCAACCTTTGTCGCTTTCGCCTCCCACACTTTTTCGCGTTCTTTGCGGTCCATGTCGGACTCTTTTTCACGCCGGGTTGCCAGAGCTGCAATCTCCCGTTCACGAGGACTTGAGCGATCATCATTCTCAAGCGCACTAAGGATCTGCGCGCGGCGGTCAGAGAACGCCTCAATCTGCTGACGCGAGATGCCCTTAATTTCAAACTCGCCCAAAACCGGATTCTTGGCTGCCACAGTTTCGTAACCGAGCTTTTCGAGTCCTCCGCGCAGATAGGCATTGTGGACCGCCCCAAGCGTGCGCTGGTGCTGATAAATCTGATCGTTCTTCAGCGCATGCCATTTCCCATCGCTGGCAAGAGTCGCGTTGTTGAGAACCGCGTGCACATGAAGTTGCGGGTCGAGTTCACGACTGACATCATGCAAGAAACTCGCAACGAGCAGATTGCCGGTATTCTCGGTGACCTGCCGACCATCCTGCCAGACTTTTGCTTGCGCAAGGTTCTTCTCTGCCCAAGCGATCGTTTGCGACACTGAAGCGCGGAACGCCTGAACTACCCGCTCATCTTTGCCCAATAGCGCGATCAAGCTGACCGATTTGGGAGCGCTAAAGGTCGAGTCGAGGCCTCGACGTCTGTCGCCGCGCGCTGCACCCAGTTCGCTGCCGTCGGGCAGTCTGCCCTCCAGAATGCGCTCAAACTCAGCGGTATCGACCTTTCCATCTAGCCCGAGCATATGCGCGCTAGTGCCTTCCCAACGGCTCAGATCGGTGCCAGCCTCAACCGAGAAGTAGTTATCACGCGAATAATACTCTGCCGCGCCCGAGGAAGCGACTTTACCCAGAGACATCATGGCGCAGGTTCCTCAGGCAGTGCAACCAATACCGGGCACGCATCAAAGTTGTTCTTCGCCTTCCAGAGTTCGCACATGCCTCTATCAGCTGAGCCATACATCGCGCGCGACATGGGTGTGGCGATCAAGCTGTCAGGAGTTAGCCGCGCCAGCGTCGTGATGACCATGGCGGCAGCGAACAGACCAATGACAGCGACAGCGCACCATTGCCAAGCGGGCAGCCTCCAATTGGGCGCAATCTCATACCGGTTCACGCTGCGTGGTTCTTTCGCGGCGGCCTCAATGACGTCGAGTTTTGCTTCAATTCCTGTGAGCCATTCAGGTGAACGCACAGCAGCCAGAATGTCCTTGCGCAGCTGTTCGACCTCTTCGAGATGCTCGGAAAGCATCTCGGCAAAAGGCGTGGCGCCATTGGTAAAGCGCGTGCTGAGCTCATCGCCAAGACGTTTCGCAGCATTGCGATTGGCTTCCTCAGTCGCATTGAAAGCCTTAAGCATCTTGTGCTCGCGCCGCTCGGCCGCACGCAGGATCCGATCGAGATCAATGCTGATCTGCTCTACCTTTGTCGCCAGCGTTAGAGCCATATCAGGATTGATCGGCAGTTCGGGCGGTTCGAACATCGCACGCCCCTGCTCATTCGCTCGAACTGTCTCTTCCGCAATCGCGCGCAAGAACTCTGGCCGAGGCATTCCTCGGTCCTCGGCGACCGCGTCGATATGGGCGAGAAGCGCATCGTCATAAGCAACATTTACCTGGGCCATGCCGTTCCTCCCAAAAGTGAGGGCCTAGGAACGAAACCGCAGTTTTCTGCCGTTCTACGGCGGGAATAGGCAGGTGCTCTACGATACGCTTGCAACTCAGCAAGCTTTTGGCGACAACCTACAATTCTACGTCGAGCATAGAACCGCAGATTTCTGCGGATTTCAGCAGCCTGGGAACAGGCTACACCGTAGCGTGGTGCGTGCCCTCCTACTTCCCCCATCCCGAAACCATCGGACAACCGCGATGTCTGCCTCGAAAACCTATCTGGATTTCCAGTTAGGCGGAGCCGGCCGATAGGCCGAACCAAAGGCCGTGTCAGAGTTCCCTGGCTGTAGTCCTTCGGAGGCGTCATTGTATGCCTCCTGGCGTTGGAAGAGGCATTGAGCCCAACAGCAGATCATCAATGCCGTAGCGCATCCTCTCTGCAATATTCGATGCATGGTCTGGACGTAGTGCGATTGTAGAGCCAGCCATCCGCAGACTGCCGCCGCAGCAGTGGCGGCTTCCATCAGCGAGAACGTCGAAATAGACATACAACTCGGAGAAATTGCCTCTGACACTGAAGCAATAGCACGGCAATGATGGACTTAACGCGACCGCCATTTGTCCGAAGCTAAAGTTGCTCACAACAGCCTCCCTTGCTCGGGAGACGGTTGATCCTTGGTCTTTACTGACCGTCGTGCGCGTGAAGAGCTTTTTGCTATAGCTTTTGACGAGTCCAGAGTTTCATCTGCCCGATCAAAAGTAGGTAATTGCTCGATCCACTGATCGATGTCAGACCGGCGCCAGCGTAGTTGGCCATGGCCAATTTGGCATGGCTTAGGGAATGCGTCAGTGCGGCGCTTTCGATACAGGGTTGTGCGGCTTAACCGCGTTATTGCGACCACATCAACGGTCTTTAGTAACCCATCATTCATTTGATCAGTCATCGAATCATCCTCCTATAAAGTGAGGACTCAACGATTGTGGATAACTAGGCTTTGCGCATTTCAATCATTTTTCACGCCGTTTCATTCGCGGTCCAGGTAAGCTTTTTAGGGGCAGCTTGTGCACAACTGTTTCAAACGGTGGGTAGCTGCCTGATTGCAGTTTTGTAATCACGCTCATGCTAGCAATCTTCAAGTTTAACTCGCTGAGTTTGGCACAGACCGCTGCCGTCTTCACCACCCGAACCTCGGGATGACGGAGACCTTCGATCAGTTCGAGACTCCTGATGAAACCCTCACTGTCAATTCCCGCGACTCTCGCCTGCTCTCGCAACCACTTCAAACGGTCCGAGAACACCTCTTCATCGGGCTCGTTGATCAATGTGATGGAGCTAAACATGGAGACTGCTTTTGCATCACTGGCTTTGACAAATAGTTCCCCTATGGGCCGGGCAGTTGAGCGTACAAGTTCACGCTGGTCTGGTTCAGAGCAGATAATCAAATTGCGCCCGAAGTCTGCTTGAAAGGCACGAAGCTCGTTTGCGGAGAGTTTGCGCATCGTCCCATCAGGTTTGCGTTCAAACACTTCGAATTCATGCGCTGCTAGCCTTTCCCTAAATTCTTCGAGGGCCATCAATTGCCGCTGCTTGGCTGGATTAGACTGTGCATCCAACAGATCTTCACGGCTTGCCTCCAGCCTTGTTTGGTTGCGACGAAATGCACTACGAAGGTGTGGCCAAAGAGCAAATCCAGCTATCGCGCTTCCAAGAATAGGTAGTGTTCGTGCCGCAACTTGCGAGTTTCTCGACTTTAGACCAGCTAGAATTGCACTGGCGCCCGCCAGCCCTAGGCTAATACCTCGCGTACTAACGCGTGGTGGATCTAGTGTTAGCTTCGGTGTGGTCATCAAATCAAAAGAACTCTGACCAAAAAAATACGGGGCTTTGGTTCGGTTTGCTGTCTATCAACGAGAGATAGCTGCCGAATATCGGTATGACCTCTATGTTATCGCTCCGCTCTGTATCAACTGCCATCACGCCCCCAAACTCGACCTTGCCAGGTCATTTATCCGCCGCAATACTCCGCCCAAGCATCCATAAGCCTGCGGCGCTTATCCAAGAGGTTTCCGCGACGGTATGCAGCCTCCACTTTGTTCGAAATGGCGTGGGCCAAGGCCATCTCGGCTATGTCACCATCGAAATCAGTTTCTTCAGCCACCCAGTCGCGAAAGCTGCTTCTGAACCCGTGCGGTACAGCGGCAATTTCAGCGTCCCGGCAAATCTTTGTGAGAGTCATGTCCGACATCGGCTTGTTGCGGCGGGTGCCAGGGAAGACTAGATCATTGCCAGTCTCGCGATGTTGGACAGCTTTCTGAAAGGTCGCAACGGCAGCGTCAGACAAGGGGATCACATGCTCGCGCTCTGCTTTCATGCGTTCCGCAGGGATGGTCCATACCCTCTGCTTCAAATCCACCTCAGACCACCGCGCACCGCGGATCTCTCCAGATCGAGTGGCTGTCAGGATCAAAGCTTCAAACGCAAAGCGGCCAACACTCTCACGTTTTCTCAATTTCGCGAGAAAGCCAGGGACTTCCGTAAAAGGGAGCGCTCTATGATGCTTTGTTTTCTTTTTGATACGTGGGAGCGACTTGTTGATCGCAGGCATTGGCAAAGGATGTTCACGATATCCTTGGGCGATGGCCCAATCGATCACTGAAACGATGCGTTGGCGAACCCGGCAAGCGGTTTCGTTCTTATCAAGCCAAATCGCAACCAGCACATCACGCACTTCTGGCCCTTCGATCTCGCTCACCGAGATATCGCCAATCGTTGGAAATGCGTAGGTCTCGAGTGATGTCAGCCACTGAGCACGATGCTTCTTGTTTCGCCAGCTCTTCTGGTTTTCGGCGAAGACCTTCGCTGCCGCCTCTCGAAAAGTCGGAATTCCCTCAGCCTTCTTGCGCTCGGTCACAGGATCTAGACCTACTTCAACTTGCGAGCGAACCTCCACCGCTCTTTGTCGAGCTTGAGCCAAAGAAACTTTCTTTGCGCTGCCCAATCCTATATCTCTACGGCGACCATTTTTCTGGACCCGGCAAATCCATGACCGGCTCCCCTTGGCGGTCACACTGAGAAAAAGTCCGTCGCCATCATGATAGCGCCCTTTTTCCAGAGAGCTGCGCAGCATAGTGGCGGAAAGATTTCCCATCACTTCTTACCCACATCCTTACCCACACATCGATGAAACAGAACGGAAGTGATCGAAACAGATAGCAACGCTCCTGTCAAGCATCCCTATGATTTTAAGTAATTTTGATGCACCCGGAAACAGAGCGAAACACGTTGGTGGCGGAGACGGTGGGATTCGAACCCACGAAAGAGTTGCCCCTTTACACACTTTCCAGGCGTGCGCCTTCGACCACTCGGCCACGTCTCCTCATGCTCTATCCGAGCAGGATGCACCTAACGATGCGAAATTTGCTTCGCAACCGTGCTCAAACAACAAAGTGTTAGCACAAACAAAGAAGCGTGCGCATAGGGCGCATGCGCGCCCGTCTACGCCCGCCTCAATTAGGCAGGCTCGCGCCTCTAGCTGCCCTCTGCTTGCCGCGCAAGCGGCGAAGTGGCACGGTGGCGTTTATGAAGTCACAAATCCTATTCTGCGCGAGCCTTCTTACCGCCGCCATATCGATACCCACGAGCGCTGCGCTCGCCCAAGAAGCACCGGAGGGCGCACCCTCCCCGAACGAGATCGTTGATGCCGCGTCGCAGGCTGAATGGGTGACAATTGCCCCAGAGGATTTGCTGGTGATGACGCTCGCCCCGGATGCGCAAGGGGCCTCGCGCGAAGTGGTGATCCAGCTGATGCCTGCGCCATTCTCCCAGGGGTGGGTCGGCAATATCCGCAAGCTCGCCCGCGCAAAGTGGTATGACGATATCACCGTCAACCGCGTGCAGGACAATTACGTCGTGCAATGGGGCGATCCCAATTACGACAATCCCGAAGGCGAAGGCGAGACAAAACCGCTGCCCGAGGAGCTGAGCGTGATGGATGAGGGTGAGTATGTTGTCACAAAACCCAACAACGTAATGCGAAAATTGCATGAAAGCTGGGTCAGTAGATTCAATTCGGAATATCCTGACCGCCTCCCTTTGGTGGGATACGAAGCGGGCGACCTGAGAATAGCCGACGTCCCAATTGGGGTTTACGCCGCGTTCAATCACGGCTTTCCATACTCGTTCAAGTTGATCACGAGCCTCTTCGATGGGTCTTTCGCGCCCGCCCATTGCTACGGCATGGTCGGCGTGGGCCGCGGGTACTCGCCGGACACTGGCTCAGGCGCGGAGCTTTACACTGTGATCGGCCATGCGCCGCGCCACCTTGATCGCAATATCGCGCTGGTGGGCCGGATCATTTCCGGCATGGAGCACCTCTCCTCGTTGCCACGCGGCAGCGGCGCTCTGGGCTTCTACACCGCAGAGGAAGCCGATAAGCGCACACCGATCCTATCGGTTCGCGTCGCATCCGATCTGCCGCAAGAGGAGCGTCCTCAATTCGAATATCTCTCCACGGAAGGTGAGACCTTCGCCCAATATGCCGAGGCGCGCGCGAATCGACGCGATCCGTTCTTTATCGTCCCCGCTGGCGGCGCGGACATCTGCAACATCCCGGTACCAGTGCGGCCAATCTCTGCTGGCGAATGAGCGAGGCGCAGATCACGCAAACAGGCCCGTTGTGGCTGTGGACTGCCTCCAACGGGGTCAGCTGGCACTTTATCACGATTAATGGCGAGGCGGGGGAGACCATCGCCGCCAATGAGGCAATGCGGCGTCTCGAGCTAGGGCGAAAACGCGGGTTCCGTTCGCAAAAGGTGGAGGCCAAGATCGGCGAAACGATCTGGACGACCTCGTGCTTTCCCAGCGATGATGGCACCTGGTTGCTGCCTGTGAAGGCGCCTGTACGGAAGGCTGAGGGGCTGGCGGAAGGCAGCCAAGTTCAGGTCACTCTGGCGCTAATCTGAGCGCCGAGGGGTCCAGCGCGCTTAGCCCACCACCTTAAGCTCTGTATCCTGAGAATTCAGATCGCTCGCGCTGCGGCGCACGTCCCCGAGGAAACTCGTGGCTTTTTCGCGCAGTGCATCGGCGTGAATGTCAAGCTCGCTGGCGGATGCCAAAACCTGGGCAGAGGCGGATCCGGTCGCCAGCGACGCCTCACGCAAATTACCCAGCTGCGCATCCACTTGCGAAGTGCCATTGGCAACGGTGTCGATATTGCGCGCCAGATCTTCGCCAGAAATTGACTGCTGATCGACGGCGGTCGCAATCACGACCGAGGCGCGTTCAAGCTCGTTGATCTGCGTAACCATAGAATTGAGATCTGCCACGCTCGACTGGGTGGAGCTTTGCATCGCGCCGATCTTCTCAGTCACGCTGTTGGTCGCATTACTGGTCTGGGTCGCCAGCTCTTTCACTTCGGAGGCGACAACGGCAAACCCGCGTCCCGCCTCGCCGCCGCGTGCAGCCTCAATAGAAGCGTTAAGCGCGAGCAGATTGGTGCGTTGAGCAATGGTCTGGATCATCTCGACGATGCTGCCAATCTCATCGGCCGCACTCGACAGATTTGTCATCTTAAGGTTGGCTGCGGTCACCAACTCGCTGGCCTCGCGCGCCAAAGTGGCAGAAGCGCCGGCTTGCTTGCTGATCTCTGCAATCGACAGTGCAAACTCATCCGTTGCGGCCGCCGCCGCCGTCACATTGCGGGTGGTTTCCTGCATAGAGGTGGAGGCCTCTTGCGATTGCTCAGCTGAGCTCTCCGCAAGCCTCACCATGCTTTCCGAGGTTTCTTTGAGCTGCGCAGAGGCTGCGCCAACGGCATCAATCACCTCTCCGATGGAAACTTCAAAACCTCCAGCAAGCCTTTCTAACAGCTCACCTTTATCGGTGCGCAGACGGTTCGATTCCTGTGCGAGCGTTTGCTGCTGAGCAAGCTCGCGTTCTGCGGCACTGGCGCGTTCAGCGGTTAGTTGGCTTAGCTCCAGAGCATCCTGGCGGAACACCGCAAGCGCGCGGGCCATAGCGCCAATTTCATCTTCACGCTGGGCGTGGGGAATCTCGGTCTGGTCATCACCGCTCGCAATACGCTCCATCGCATCGGTAATGCTGCGCACCATGCGCACCACATTGCGAATGATAACGCGGCCGCCAAAGAAGGAACCAATTACGGTGACGGCCAATAGGGCCATAAAGGCAAGGATTGTCTTACCGACAATGTTCAGCAGATCGCCAGCCTTTCCGCTGACAAACACGTGAAGGTCATCAACATAGACACGCATCTCGCTGTAGAGTGTGCCCACCTCTTGTTCGACTTCACGGGTTGCGGACGTATCAGCGCCAGCACCGGCCGCAATCGCGTCAAGGCGTGCATCCGCATTCTCAATCCGCTCACGGTAATCCTCAAGCGATAGGCGAATGTCAGTTGGCATCATTTCGCCGCCATAGTTGAGCGCTGTTGCAATATCCTCAGCAGCGTCTTCGAGCTTATCAGAGGCGCGCTCATACCCTGCCTGTTCGCCGCGCTCGGTCACATCGCGCAATGACACATAGGCATCGCCCAGCGCCAGCGCAGCATGGCCACTGCGTACCTCTGCAGAGGCAAGCACAGTTTGCCGTTCGCCTTGATTGCCAATGTAGGCAAATCCGCTCAGGATAATGAAGGCAACGATCAGCACCATGGCCGCGTTGCTGAAAATCGCGATCCGCAGATTTCCGACCAGGGAAAAACGATCGAGCCAGCGCGTGCGGCGATCTTCACCTGCGCTCAGATCCGCGTCATCTGCGGTCAGTTCCTCGCCGGTGGCGGGCACGAAATCATGCGCTGAAAAGCTCAATGTATTTTCCTCATGCCGCCGCTTGCGGGCGTTTGTGGTTTCTTACATGAGGGGTAATACGAGGGCGGGTTTAAGGAGTGGTAAACGCCAATTTAACCATCAAAGCCCGCGAGAAGCCAACAATTGAGGCGCTGATCAACCGCGCTGCATCAGCTCAATCCGATTGCCGAAAGGGTCGCTGGTGAAAAAGCGTGAGTAGCCTTCAACCGGCTTGTCATCGCGCGTATCCATGCCCGCTTCCATCAGTTTTTCCCGAAGGCCCGCAAGATCGTCAACCAGCATAGCGGGATGAGCTTTTCGCGCTGGAGAGAAATCCGGATCGACTCCGATATGCAGGCTCACTCCGCCCGCCTCAAACCAACATCCACTGCTTGATAGGTTAGCTGGCTTTGGCACCTCGCGCATGCCCAGCAAGCCGACGAAAAATGCACGCGCTTGATCCTCTCCACCAGCCGGAATGGCCAGTTGAACGTGATCAATACCGACTATTCCCACTAAATTCGCTCTGCCTGTGCCACTGCGTCACTCGCGCGCAGCGCGCTCAATATTCGCGTAAGGTGGGCGAGATCCTGCACCTCTGAATCGATCTCATAGGTGGTGAAAGGATGGTCAAGCTGGACCTGATTTAGGCTGGTCACATTCGTCTTGTTCTGCGCGAAGATCCCAGCCATTTCCGCCAGAGTGCCGGGCCGGTCATACAGCGTCACTCTCAGGCGGCCAACGGCGCCAACCGAACGCTTGCCCCAGGACAGATCGAGCCAATCGGCATCGATCCCGCTGGCAAGCTCCAGGCAATCAATCGCATGCACTTCCACCCGCTCGTCTTTGCGGCGTAAGCCGACGATCCGGTCGCCCGGCACCGGATGACAGCAGGTTGCCAGCGTATAACCAACCTCTGGCGTCAACCCGCGGATCGAGATCACCCGCTCGCGCTTGGACCATTCTGCGTCATCTTCGAAATCGGCGGTCGATCCGGGGACCAACGCCTCCATCACTTCGCGGTCGGTGATTTTGGCCGCACCAATCGCGAACATCAGATCTTCCGGCTCCTCCATTTGGAGGCGTTTCACCGCTTCGCGTATGGCTTTCTTGCCAATCCTGGCGGGCACTTTTGCGGCAATTTCATCGAACAATTTGCTGCCAATGGCCGCCACCTCTGCGCGTTCTTTGAGGCGCACAGAGCGGCGGATCGACGCACGCGCCTTGCCCGTCACCACAAAGCCAAGCCAGGATAGCTGTGGTTCCGCATTCTTGCCTTTGATAATCTCCACCACATCACCATTATTCAACGTGGTGCGCAGCGGCATGTGCCGACCATTAATCTTCGCGCCGACCGTTTGCGCGCCCAGATCGGTGTGCACTGCAAAGGCAAAGTCGACCGAGCTTGCACCCTTGGGCAATTGGAACAAAGCGCCCTTGGGCGTGAAGGCGAAAATCCGATCCTGATAGATCGCCATGCGGGTATGCTCGAGCAACTCCTCCGCATCATGGCTGGCATCGACAATCTCGATCAGATCGCGCAGCCAAGCCACTTGGCCATCGGCGCTGTCGCTCTGTTTGTAGGCCCAATGCGACGCCAAACCGAATTCATTGCGGCTGTGCATCTCACGGGTGCGGATTTGCACCTCCACCCGCATTGAATTTTCATACATCAACGAGGTGTGGAGCGAACGATAGCCGTTCGACTTTGGCGTTGAGATGTAATCCTTGAAACGGCCGGGCAGAAATTGCCACGTGGTGTGCAGCACGCCCATCGCGGCGTAACAATCCGTCTCGCTCTCGCAGATCACACGAAATGCCATAATATCAGTGACCTGCTCGAAACTGACATGGCGCTCCGCCATCTTTTTCCAGATCGAATAGGGATGCTTTTCGCGCCCCATCACCTCGACCTGAAGGCCTGCCTCGGCCAGCACCTGCTTCACTTTCAACGCGATTGCATCAACCTGTCCGCCATCCTGGCTGCGCAATTGCTCCAGCCGGTTGGTGATGGTCGTAAAGGCCTCTGGCTCCAATTGCTCAAACGCCAGCGCCTGCATCTCGCGCATATACTCATACATGCCAATCCGCTCGGCCAGCGGCGCATAAATATCCATCGTCTCGCGTGCGATCCGCTGGCGCTTCTCAGGTTTTTTGATGAAGTGCAGCGTGCGCATATTGTGCAGCCGGTCCGCCAGCTTGACCAGCAGAACTCGGATGTCCTCGCTCATCGCGAGCAGGAATTTGCGCAGGTTCTCCGCCGCCCGTTCGTTTTCTGGCATGGCCTCGATCTTGGACAGCTTGGTCACGCCATCGACCAGCCGCGCAACGTCGGTGCCAAAGTTTTTCTCAATATCCTCAATCGTGGCGAGCGTGTCTTCAACCGTGTCATGCAACAACGCGGTGATGATCGTTTCCTGATCCAGCTGAAGATCGGTCATCAAACCGGCAACCTCGACCGGATGAGAGAAATAGGGATCGCCGCTTGCGCGCTTTTGCGTGCCGTGTTTCTGAACGGTGTAGACATAGGCACGGTTGAGCGCTGCCTCATCCGCCTCTGGGTCATATTCTTTGACCCGTTCCACCAGTTCATATTGCCTCAGCATACCGGTTTCTATGATGCGGCGAAAACGCCCAATATTGCAAAACAATTCCGCAACCGAGCAAGTAAATATCAAACTCTTAGCGTCATAAGGCCCTGGCACAGTGACGAGATTGAGGGAATTGACGTATGAGCATCGCAGTAAAACTGAGCGCCACGGCGCTGGTATTGGGCGCGGCCGCCGCCGCTGGCTGTCAAAAGGCGCCGATCACACCAGCCAATCAGATGTGCGATTTCAAGACGATCCGTATGAGTGTAGGCGTGCCAGTATCACGCCCGGCTGACCTTGCCGAACGCACGCCATCCCCGCTGGCCGGAGAGATTGAGGCCAGCCTGCGCGCTCATGACCGCCTGCGACAAGGCGAAACGGCCAGCCTGCTCGCACTGTCAGGCGGCAGCGAGCATGGCGCATTTGGCGCAGGCATTCTGGCCGGATGGGGCGGCACAGGCGATCTGCCAGACTTTCAAGTCGTCACCGGGATCAGCACCGGCTCAATCCTGGCCACCTTTGCCTTTGTGAACGATGCAGAGGGCGCGGTTGAAGGCTACACGATCAATTCCGAAAGCGAACTTATCACTGTCTATGCCAAGCCGGACCATGGCAATCCAGGCCCGGCAAATTTCGCCAGCCTGGTTGAGCATGGGTCGTTCGCCAATTTGGAGCCGCTGCGCGCCCGGCTTAAAAGCTTCATAGACGGCGATGTACTGGCCAAGGTAGCCACCCGCTACGCCGCTGGCGCGCGTCTCTATGTCGGCGCGACCGATGCCGACACCGGCGATGCCGTGGCGTTTGATCTGGGCGATATGGCCACCCGCTATGTCAATGCAGAGGAAGCGGACCAATCGGCGATCCAGGATTGCTATGTCAGCGCAATCATCGCCAGCTCATCCTCGCCAATCGCCGCCCCGCCCGCCTTTATCGACAACACCATGTATATCGATGGCGGCACCCGTTTCGGACTCTTTTCAGACAGCGTGTTGGAGGCGTTCTTCCGCCGCCAGAATGGGCTAACCGATGCCTATGAACTGGAGGAAGAGATAGCAGCCGAGCAAGAGGATGACGTCCCGACACCAGTCCAATCGCTCGCCCCGGTTGTCTATGCGGTGATCGACGGAACGCTCGATCTCTCTAAGCGCCACTGCCCGAAAAAGGACAAGAGCCTGTGCACCAAAGACAAACCAATGGGCGGCAAGGACGGCGCGCATAAGGATTGGAACATCCTCGATCTCGCGCTCACTTCGGAGCATATTCTGGTCAACGAGGTCTACCGCTTCTCCGCCCTAGCGGTGGAGGCTAACGCGTGCGAAGAAGCCGGCTGCTTCAACTTCCTGCGGATCGAGAAGGACGTGAACGACTTCGTCTATGGCATGCCGGCGGGCGATGGGTTTGAAGAGTTCCTGACCTGCCCAGAATGGCAAGAGGTCGACATCGAAATCGACGATCCGATCGAATTTCACAAGCGCTATATGCGCTGCCTCATTTCCTATGGGGAGGAAAAGGTGAGTGTGGCTGGTTGGGGCAAAAGCTAGCGCTAGCCACGCGCACCAATTGCGGCTCCGATCCTATCACGGATACTACCAATCAGTGGGACCCGCGCAGCCAATGGCAGACCATATGCCCCGATCAAAGCCAGCGCAGTGCACGGAACCAATCTGGCGGTGAACACCACCGCAAGCAGCGCAAAGGGGCCAAAGCCGAGCAGCGCGCAAGCGACAACGGTTAGGCGCGGTGTCCATGGCAGCATGGCCATACCAGCCAGAAACCACAGGCCATATCGCCTGAATTGATCGGTCGCCTGCGCTAGTGGACCATTTGTTTCATCGGCAGCAAGAAACAGACTGTGGTCCATTCCCAAACTTTGCAGCGCCAAGGCGACGGCCCCCGCACCCAGCGCTGTACCAGCAGCGAAAACAAGGGTGAATATCCACCAGCGCGCCGGGGCCAGCATCGACAATCCAGCCAACAGCAATTGGTTGGGCATGATCGGGATAAGGAAATCCGCCGCAGGAAAAACCGAAACGGCTGGCGGCAGCCACGGTTTATGTGCTCGCGCCGCTGCCCAGGCACCCAATCTCAAAGCGAGCGGTTTGCGCGTCCCCTCACCCACGGCTCAAAATCCGATAGCCGAGCGACGGTGACAGCCGCATGATCGCACGCAAAAGACGGGTCTTGCCGACATCGATCACCGGCTTATCGCGCTCCATCCCAGTAATGATTTGGGCGGCACATTCACTGGCAGTCAATTTTCCGCGCCCTCGCCCCTCCGTCATGGCGGTGTCAACCAGCGGCGGCAGCGCCTCAAATATCTTCAGGTTTTTTGCGCGAGCTGCCGCCTGATAACGCAGCGCACGCGAAAACGAGCCCAGCCCTGCCTTCGTCGCGCAATAGACTGGTGCAGATTGCTTCGGCGCTAATGCAAGGCCGGATGTAACATTGCAGATCGCCGCTTCCTTGTGGCGAAGCAACATTGGCATGACATGCAGGCCAAGCAGAATGGGACTGGCAAAATTGAGCTCAATCTCTTGCGCGATAACGCCTGCATGCTCGCCAGCATCGGGCGCGACGCAATCGTTCATCACCTGCATGCCCGCATTGTTGATGAGCACCGAGCATTCCGGGTGCTCAGCGATCAAAATCTGCGCCAGATTGGCCGCACCGCCAGACTGCGACAAATCGCATTCGATGAAGCTTATCAACGTCTCGCCAATCTTGTCTGGCAAGTCACCACGAGAGCGCCCGGCACATATGATTGCCGCCGCCCCCCGCTCGGCCAACTGGTCGCTCATTGCCCGGCCAATTCCCCGGCTCGCACCCGTGATGCAAATGGTTCGATTTTGAAAATTCATCAGTTCTTCCTCTTTCCAAGTTGCGTAACCTTTGGCAGGCTTTGTGTGCAAACCGATTGATCGAGGTTTATTGGAACAGAAAAATCCTGGAACGCGCCTTGCCGCATTGCTTGAAACCCGCGCGATCGAGGCGGATGAATGGCGATTGCGCGAATATTCCCTCGGATCTGACGTTTTCGCACCGCAATCGGAAATGCCCCCGATCTGCGTTCTCAAAGGCGGACTGATAAAGCTGTATTATTTGGTGGCCGAGGGCGACCAATGGACCAAAAGCTACATCATCGATGCGGGCGTGTTTGGCCCCACCTCAGCAAGTGCGCAGTTCACGCAATTTGGTGCGAGCGCCCTGGAGAATTGCACGATTGGGCACATTTCACTCGTCTGGTTGAGCCAGCAATTGCAGCGGGATGAGCAGCTGGCAGGTGCCCTGGGCGAATTTCAAAACTGGCTGTTTGAGCGCAAACGCAAACGCGAAGAGGACCTCCTCTGCCTATCCGCAGAAGACCGGTATTTGAATTTCTTGAACAGTGAGCCGGAACTGGCCCACCGCTTGGAACAGCGTGAAATTGCATCGTTCCTGCGCGTGACGCCGGTAGCCCTTAGCCGGATCAGAAAGCGGCTAAAGCAGGATCGCAAGATCCCAGCTTGATCAGCTCCAAGTGGCTCTGGGCGGCAGGCTCATCAGGATCGCATCGATATTCCCGCCGGTCTTCAGGCCAAACAATGTCCCGCGATCATAGACGAGGTTAAACTCGGCATAGAGCCCGCGATATTCGAGCTGACGGGCGACGTCCTCGTCGCTAAATTCGCTGTTCATGCGGGCGCGCACCAGCTTGGGATAGATGTCAAGGAAGGCTTTGCCGACGTCCTGAGTGAAGGCGAAATTACGGTCAAACGCCGCCTTGTCCTCGCATTCCAGATGATCGTAGAAAATCCCGCCAACGCCGCGGTGTTTATCGCGGTGCGGAATGTAGAAATAGTCATCCGCCCATTTCTTGTACTTCTCATAATAGGTCGGATTGTGGGCCATGCATGCGGCGCGCAGGCTGGCGTGGAATGCCTCGGTGTCTTCCTCATTGGGGATTGGCGGGTTGAGATCCGCCCCGCCGCCAAACCAGGCCTTACCCGTGGTGAGGAAGCGTGTGTTCATATGCACGGCGGGCACGCGCGGATTGGTCATATGCGCCACCAGCGAAATGCCGGTCGCAGAAAATCCGGGGTTCTCCGCGCTCGCGCCGTTCACCTGGCCCGCAAACTCCTTGCTGAAGCTGCCGCGCACGGTGGAGACATTGACGCCAACCTTCTCAAACACTGTACCCTTCATCAGGCCTTGCGTGCCGCCGCCGGGGTCAGAATTGCCTTCCTCTTCCCGTTCCCACGGTGTGTAGGCAAAGCTTGCATCGGATCCGGCTTCACGCTCGATCGCTTCAAACTCAGCGCAAATCTGGTCGCGCAGGCTTTCAAACCACATGCGTGCTTGCTCTGTGTTGGATTGCCTCTCGCTCATAAATCTCGCTCTCTTGCCGCTCTGTCACCTACACCGCGTCAACTGCGCGATGACAACGCCGCTGTCCACCCGCTTTGACGTAAATCAAATAGGCACAGCGAATGCAATCATCGCGGTTGCATTATCGCGCTAGGCCCGCCAGATGAAACGCATGGTTCACCTTTCGTTCGCACCATCTGATTTTGCCGCAATGCAATTTGCCGGTGAGGAAATGGTGCTGCTGAAGAACAATGCGCTGTATTGGCCGCGCGAGCGCGCCTTGCTGGTCGCGGACCTGCACCTGGAAAAGGGCAGCTTCTATGCGCAGCACGGGCAGATGCTGCCGCCTTATGACAGCCGCGAGACGCTTGAACGGCTGGCAGATAGCGTGAAGGCGACCGGCGCGCGGCGAGTGATCACTCTGGGTGATAATTTCCACGATGATGATGGCACACACCGGCTGGATGATTACGCCGCTGGCATGCTGGAATCGCTGATCCGCGCGCTCGATTGGGTGTGGATCACCGGCAATCACGACGAGAATTTGCCCAAGGAATTCATCAACGCGTTTGGCGCGCAATTGACCGAGGAGCTGGAGGTCCGCGGGATTGTTCTGAGGCATGAGGCGAAGGCAGGCGAGACGCAGCCGGAGCTGTCCGGACATTATCACCCCAAGATGCGCCTAAGGGTGCGCGGCCGCCATATCGTCCGCCCCTGCGGCGTGGTGAGCCGCGGAGAAGCGAGCGCGGACCGAATGATCCTGCCCGCCTTTGGCGCTTACACCGGCGGTATGGACGCGAGCGATCCGGTGATTTTGGATGCGCTGAAACCCGCAAGCCAGATCGACGCTGTGCTGCCTGCAAAGGGGAAATTGGCACACTTCCCATTATATCGCGCTGCGGCGTAAGACTCATCTGGCATTCGCCTGTATTTGCTCTTACATAGCGCGCTGCACACTTTGGCTATTACAGGAGAACACACATAGCCCGTCCACCTCGGCGTTCGATGGCCCCGCCAATCAAAAGCGGCCCTCGCTACGATAATTTCATTCAAGTTCCCAAGGTCCGCGTGATCGACGAAAACGGCGAGAATCTCGGCGTTATGATCACGGCTGAAGCCACCGAGCAGGCCAATGAAGTTGGTCTCAACTTGGTTGAGGTTTCGCCCAATGCAGACCCGCCCGTGTGCAAATTCCTGGATGTCGGTAAGTATCGGTATGAGGCTCAGAAAAAGGCCAATGCTGCGCGTAAGACTCAGAAAACACAGGATATTAAAGAAGTCAAAATGCGCCCCAACATCGACACGCATGATTATGACGTGAAGATGCGCAATGTGAACAAGTTCATCGAGAACGGCGACAAGGTGAAGGTCACTTTGCGTTTTCGCGGGCGTGAAATGGCGCACCAACATCTGGGCATGGACTTGCTCAAAAAGGTGCAGGCTGACGTCGAAGAAATTGCCAAGGTCGAAGCATTCCCGCGCCTAGAAGGCCGGCAAATGCTGATGGTGCTCGCCCCGAAATAGGCACGAACACTCGATACAGACACGCAAAGGCGGGCCCTCGAAAGAGCGCTCGCCTTTTGTTTCTCCAGCTTACCTTCCCCCCGGCACACCGCATTTCTCTGATCCCGCTTGCACTTGCAGGCTTTGCGCGCGAGTAATGCGAGATCGCCGTGAGCATTCCAGCGCGCGGCCGCAGTACGGGGACCGATAGCCAGTATGAGCGCGCGCATGATTGGCCTGATCCTTGGCCCGCTGGTCTTTGCCATCACCGCGATCACCGCCCCGCCCGCCGGCATGCCGGGCGAAGCGTGGCTGGTCGCGGGCCTGGTGGTGTGGATGGCCGCCTGGTGGATGACCGAGGCGGTGCCGCTGACGGTGACGGCGCTGCTGCCGTTTGTGATTCTGCCCTTTGGCGGGGTGTCGACCGCACGCGAGACGGCCAGCACGTACTATTCGCCGATCCTGTTCCTGATCTTGGGCGGCGCGTTTCTGGCGCTGGCGATTGAACGCACCGGGCTGCACAAGCGCCTGAGTCTGGCGATCCTGCGCGTGGTCGGCAAAGGCGGTGGACAGACGCAGCTGCTGCTGGCGTTTATGATCTCCGCCGCGCTGCTCTCAATGCTGATTTCCAACACCTCGACCAGCTTGATTATGATGCCCATGGCGCTGGCGGTTCTTTCTGGAGGCGCGGTTGCCCGCGCCGCCGCGCCTCCCGCTCCCTCCGCCCTTCCACCCGGAACAGTTTCGGATACGATCCGGGTGGAAGGGCGGAGGGAGCGGGAGGTCCAGCCCCAGGTTTCGGCGGATACCGAAACCGCACTCGACAAAGAAGGCCTCTCCGGCGCCCTGCCGATGGGTATTGCCTTTGCCGCTAGCATTGGCGGGCTTGGCACGATCGTCGGATCGCCCACCAACGCGATTGCCGTCGGCCTGCTCGACACGATGATCGGGGTGGAAATCACCTTTGCCCAGTGGACCCTGTTTGGCCTGCCCATTGTGATCGTCGGCGTACCGCTCGCCGCGCTGATCATTGCCAAGTTTCAAAAAGTGTCACAGCACCCGTTTGATGTCGCCGCCGCGCGCGATGCGATCGAGACGGGCACTGCCTGGACCATACCGGAAAAACGGCTGATCCCGGTCGCCGTCCTCACCTTCCTTGCGTGGATGACATTACCGCTGGTCAAACCGTATTTGCCGGAAGGGTCATGGACCAATGGCACGATTGCGATCCTGGCCAGCTTTGCGCTGTTCCTGCTGCCCGATGGCACGGGGCGCGCGCTGCTGAATTGGAAAGAGGCCGACCGCGCGCCATGGGGCGTGATCATGATGTTTGGCGGCGGATTGGCGCTGGCTGGCGGGATGCAGGCCTCTGGCCTAGCAACATGGCTGGGCGAGGCGTTGTTGCCGCTGGAAAACCTGCCGCTGATTGTGGTGGCCCTATGCGTGGTGGCGATGATCGTGGTGATCACCGAATTTGCCAGCAATGTTGCGACTGCAACCGGCATCATCCCGGTGATCGCGGCGCTGGTGGTGGCTCTGGGCGCGGACCCGCTGCTGCTCGCGATGCCCGCCGCGCTGGCGGCCAGCTGGGGCTTTATGCTGCCCGCCGGAACCGGGCCAAACGCGATTGCGTGGTCAACCGGACGGATCAAGATCGAGCGAATGGTGGGCGCAGGCCTGGTGCTCGATATCGCCGGGATATTCCTGATCGTCGGGATGGTGTGGGGAATTGCTTTCTTGTTCTAACGCTTTCGTAGCCACCCGCAACTACGCGACCTTCGGGTCGGATAAGCAAGGAAATCACACACCTGATGGCGTGCAAAATAATCGAAGTGACGGTGCTCGTTATGGGCGCTTAGACCGAAACACGGACGCTAGAACTTGTTGCCTGCTTTCCCAAAAGCGGATGGAATTCGCATTGCTCCGATACGTCACAAACTGGGGGTGTAAGCGGACGGCCTCAAAAGCAGGCTTGGGCTCGCCCATCTACAAGTCTTGCCTTGGTCAGAGGCGAGTTGCAGTCAGTCCGACAACGCCACAAGAAATAATCCTATTTGACCGAAACGGCCTTTCTCCAAGCTGGGCGATCCTGCAAACGCTCAAAGTAAGATTGCACGCGATCTGGCAGGGGCAGTCCACAAAGCGCGTTTGCCAGAAACAGGCTGTATCCAAGGGAAATATCAGCGGCCGTGAACCGGTCTGAGGCGATGAATGACCTTGCGCTAAGATGGTCATTGAGCATCTCAAAAGCCTTCTCAGCTTGATACTTCACATAAGCTTCAAAGCCTTCGGAAACTGCATATTTTTCAATGCCCATCATCTGACCGAGATAGACAGCGAGATAGTGCGATAGGCCGCTTTCGGCCATGTGGAGCCAAGTCAAATAGTGCCCAAAATCCCCCTCTTCGGGCGTTACGCTAAGGGGAGATGGACCGTGCTTAGCCAGAATGTATTCGAGAATAACGGTCGATTCCAAAACAAGGTGATCGCCATCATAGAAGGCGGGCACCTTGCCCATGGGATTGATCTCTCGGTAAGCATCGGACGCAAAATACTCTGCGTCATAGCCAATCGTCTTCAGCTCGAACTCGAGTCCCATCTCTTCGAGTAACCAAAGAGGCCGGAGCGAGCGCGATTTCGGCGTGTGAAACAAGATCAAGGGGCCGGGCATCCTATGATTGCCTTTCTTTCAGCCGGACAATGACTTTGCCTTCGACTTTTCCGTCCGCGATATGCGTCGCCGCTGTCATCGCATCTTCGAACTCAAAGAGCTGGCTGCTTGAGAGATCAATTGCGCCCTCCTGCCAGTGCTGGATCAAATCTTGATGGGCCCCAAGCACCTGATTTGCGGTCCATCCGACAGGCATTGCACCCAGTAGTGAAATGTTTTTCAAAAGGGTTTCTTCTAGAGCGATGCGCGCCCATTCACCGCTGGCATAACCGATCACAACAAACCGCCCTTCGAAAGCCATTGCATTGAAAGCAGCGCGTGCGGCTTTTCCTCCAACGGGATCGAAGATGACCGAGGCGCCTTTGCCGCCTGTAAGCTCAAGAGCTGCCTCGGTTATGTCTTGCTCACGTCTGTCGATGACATCATCTGCGCCGATGCTTTTGCAGAAAGCGGCCTTTTGCGGGCCGCCCGCAACGGCGATAACGCGCGCGCCCTTGGCCTTTGCCAATTGAACCGCTGCATTGCCCGAGCTGCCGGATGCACCGAGCACCAGCACGACGTCATCTTTTGTGATTTTCGCGCGCCGGACGAGAGCGACCCATGCCGTTTGGTAGGGTATGTAAAGACCTGCTGCCTCTACCCCGCTCATTTCATCGGGGATTGGCAATAGACCAGATAACACGCCATCGTCGGTGCCACTTGCCCGCATCAAGCATTCTTCAGCCAATCCTCCGGCTTGGGCTTGGAAAAGAGTAGGACCAACCACGCGGGTACCGATTAGCGCTTCATCGACACCTTCACCGGTGGCGATCACCTCGCCCGCTGCCTCTTGCGATGGCGTGAAAGAAAGCGGCGGCGTCAAAGGGTAGTTGTCGTGGCTCATCAAGACATCGGGCAGGCCCAAGCCGCAGGCTTCGACGTTGACTTTGACCTGACCGGGGCCGGGCACCAGGCTTTCGACGTCCTCAAGCGTCCAAACATCTTTCGGCTCTCCGAACGATTCAACTACCCATCTACGCATTTTGCACTCTCTCTTTTGGCTTGCGGCTCAATCGGTGGGGACGTCGTTCCAGCCAGTGCCGGGCTTTGCGTATTGCCCGATCTTGAACTTACCCAGTTGGGATGCGTGCACTTCGTCAGGGCCATCGGCGAGACGGATGAAGCGCTGCGTGGCAAGAATATTGGCCAAGGGCACATCATCGCTCACACCCATGCCGCCGAAGATTTGGATCGCGCGATCTGCCACTGTTTGCGCCATTTGCGGGGCCACTACTTTGATCGCTCCGATCAGATCTTTGGCGTTCTTGGCACCTTGACGATCAATCGCATCAGCAGCCTTCAACGTGAGGAGGCGAGCCTGCTCGATATCGCAATAGCTCTTCGCGATTTCCATCCGAATGCTGGAGCGATCCGAAAGCATCCGGCCAAAGGTTTTGCGCTCGGTCGCGCGTTGACACATCAATTCAAGCGCAAGTTGGGCTGATCCGATCGAACGCATGCAGTGGTGAATGCGGCCAGGGCCAAGGCGCCCTTGCGCGATTTCAAAGCCGCGCCCTTCGCCAAGAATTATGTTCTCTTTGGGAATGCGCACATCCTTCAAATGCACTTCGCAATGCCCGCCGGGAGAATGGACATCACCGAACACGGTCTGTGCGCGGATAACCTCTACGCCGGGCGTATCACGCGGAATGATGACCGTTGATTGCTGCGAATGGCGGGGGTTTTCCGGATTGGTCTGCCCCATGAGCAGCAAGACTTTAACCCGCGGGTCCATGATGCCTGAAATCCACCATTTCTTGCCATTGATGACATAGTCATCGCCGTCGCTGCGAATTTCAGTGCGGACATTGGTCGCATCTGAGCAGGCGTGGTCAGGTTCGGTCATCATATATACCGACCGAATTTCACCTGCGAGCAGGGGCAGCAGCCATTGTTGTTTCTGGGCATCGGTGCCGAATTTGGCGAAAACCTCCATATTGCCGGTGTCGGGCGCGGAGCAGTTAAAGACCTCGCTGCACCAAGCATTGCGGCCCATGATCTCAGCCAAGGGCGCATATTCGAGGTTCGTGAGGCCAGGGCTGTATTCGCCATATTCCTCAGGCAGGAACAGATTCCATAGGCCAGCTGCTTTTGCTTTTTCTTTGAGCGGTTCAAGGCCAGTGCCAAGGCTTCCAGCGATTGGCAGGATCGTGGTTCCATGCATGGATCTCGTGATCCACAGGCAGGATATTGGCATCGATAAAGGCTTGCAATCTGGCGATCAGGCCTTGCGTTTTTTCGCTATATTCAAAGAGCATACTATGGGTGTCCTAAATTGTGATTACCGGGCTGGGTTTGGGGCAGGTCATTACAGCGTAAGTCCGCCATCTGCGATGAGAGTGTGCCCCTGCACGTACGAGGCAAGCGGCGATGCAAGGAACATGGCCGCGCCAGCCATATCTTCCGGAGTGCCCATTCGGCGCAGCGGGATCGAGCGCAAAGAGGCCTCCGCGCGCTGCTCATTCTGCGTGGTGATGGCCGTCAACTTTGTTGGCACCAATCCTGGAGCAAGTCCGTTCACCCTTATCCCGTCACGCGCCCAAGATTGACCGAGCGTTTTCGTGAGGCTGATTGCAGCGGCTTTGGAGGCGGCATAAGCTGGGTTGCCTATATTCGCCTTCAAGCCAGAAACCGAACTGACAATCACAATTGAGCCTTTGGCTTCGCTTAGCATTGGCTTGAATTTGGTCGCCGTATGCATGACAGAGTCGATGTTGATACCCATCACCTCATCCCAGCCGGGCTTGGCATATTCCGCCTGCTTATACCGGACGAAGCCCTGAGACTGGACGAGCACGTCCAGACTGTCGAAGGGCGGCTCGTAGGCATCCAATTCGTCGAAGTCAGCGACATTGACCTTCGCATAATGCAGGCCTTCCAGATCAGAGCCTTCTTCAGCCGAGTAATCATCTGCTGCGGCGCGCGTGCCCCAAACATGCACCTCGGCCCCGCGCGCTCTAAAGCCGTGAGCGATGCCGTTCCCGATCCCGCTGGAGCCGCCCACAACCAGCACCCGCCTTCCCGAAAAGTCCAAATCATTCATAATTGGTTCTCTCTCAATTCTTCGCGATCAATCGGTGCGCGCGATCGAACAGTGAAATTGTCATTGCATGCAGGCGATCGCCGGTTTCTTTGGAGGCCTTGCCAGCGCTCGCGCGGGCATGGGTTCCCTCCAATATTGCTCCCAATTTGAAACACGCGAGCACACCGTACCAAGCGACCGCGTCCAAACTGCGGACCGTGTGTTTGCCATAGTGTGCAACGAGTTCATCGAGATCTGGGAAGCCTTCCCAAGGTTCGATATTACCGACGGTTGGTGTGTGGTCATCCGCCCAAGTTGCCATAACCCACCCAAGGTCGATCAACGGGTCGCCAATGGTGGCCAACTCCCAATCGACAAATGCGGCAAGTTCGGCGCTATCATGCGCGAACATCGTGTTTGCTAAATGGCAATCGCCGTGAATGATGCCGGGCGCGAATTCCTGAGGTAGGTTGTCCTCAAGCCACATGACGATTTTTTCGACGTCGGGCAGCTCCTTAAAGCCAGTCCATTCGTCAAATGCGGCATAGCTTTCGAGCTGCTTCATCCACCGGCCCGATTGCCGCTTTAGAAACCCGTCAGGCTTACCAAATCCTTCTAAACCCACCGCCTTGTAATCAACCGCTCCTAAGGCTGCCATTCCTTCGATGTAGGAATATCCCATACGCTCGCGGATCGCCGGGTCGCTGGCGTGAAGCTGCGGCAACCCATTGGCTGGATTGAAGCCGTCAACCGGGGCCATAAGATAGAAGCAAGCGCCAAGCACGTCCTCATTCTCGCAGCTAGCGATGAATTGAGGATGCGGCACCCTGGTTCCCGTTAGCGCTTCTAAGACACGTGCCTCGCGTTTCATTGTGTCATTGGAATTCTTGCGCAGGTGGAGAGGCGGTCTGCGTAGCACAAACTCTTGTCCGCCACGGTCAAAGCGAAGAAGGATATTTTGTGTCCCTCCCGCTAAAAGCTGCGGGTTATCAAGCGGTCCGCTTTCCAGTCCAATACCGTCCATCCAAGCCGTTAAAGCCTCTAGATCGACCGGTATCGACTCTTCGCTTGATCGATTCGTCATAATTCAAATGTATTAATCATCTGCATTATTGCAAGCTGCAATTGCCTGTGGTCTATATGCGGCTGATATGAGCAAACTGTCTTCGAAAGTGCGCAGCCCTTCGGTTGAGAGGCTCAAGGCCGAGGCACAGGGCCTCTTTGCCAATCGAGGCATCGACGGCGTTACTGTGCGTGACATCGCCGCGGCCGCAGGGCAAAAGAACCCTGCGGCTGTCGGTTATCACTTTGGTTCGAAGGAGGCGCTGATCCGCGAGCTTATCGTGGATGGTGCTAAAGTCATTGATGATCGCCGAAACGACCAACTTGATGTTTTGGAAGCAGACGGCGGCGATGTGAGCATTTCCCAGATCGTCGATATCCTGATCTATCCGTCCGTCAATTTGGCAGCACGCGGCGAGACGGATACATACAACCGCTTTCTCCGTATGCTCACCATGTCGCACCGCGACCTGTTTGACGATGCTCTGGAAGGGCGCTGGAACTCAGGTTATCAACGCTGTCTCAAACATCTGCGCGTGCTGATGCCAACAAAAAGCCGAACCATCCAAAACCAGCGCTTTGTCTTTCTGGAATCCTATCTTGGCGGGGTGCTTAGCGCGCGCGAGACAAGGCTAGATGATAAGAGCCGTGCTCACCCAACTTGGAGCGACAAATCAACGCTAGCGCATTTCGCAGCTACGATTACCTGCATGCTGGAAATGGAGTAAAAACGGGACAACGGCTGAAATTGGGTCGTTGGCAGAAAGGCCGCTATTAACCTGGAAACCGATCTAGCTGTCAGTCGGTTACCAAAATGCGTCAATTTATCTGCACCGACTGATTATGGGGGTCGATCGCGGACGTTAACTCGCGTAGATCGTTTGTTGCTCAGTCGATGGCGCGAATACCAGCGTAAAGAACTACCCTATCCGCTTGACCCCTGTCCCTGGTTGCTATTGACGTAAGTGTGGGTCGCAAATCAGGGTTGCAGTAAGCCATGACGCTTGAGATTCAGACATTCGGACCGTTTGAGATCCGGCGCGGTGAAGAGCTTCTCGAGCTTCCATCTTCCCGCAAGTCCCGCGCCCTGCTCGCTTATCTCGCGATCACAGGCAAACGGCATTCGCGGCGCGATCTGTGCGAGCTGTTCTGGGACAACACCGATGATCCCTTGGCCGGGCTTCGCTGGTCGCTTTCAAAACTCAGAACACTGGTGAACGCTGACGGGTATGAACCGGTTAATTCCAATCGAAATACGATCTGGTTCGACAGCAGCCAAGCGCTGTTTGACAGAGACCAGCTGAACGATCTCGCCAATCGCGGCTACCAGACTGAAAAAGAAGCGGACGAGGTTTGGAAGGCAGCGTCTGGGCTGCCGCTGGTCGATTGCGAGTTGCCCAATCAACCTGAATTTATGACTTGGCTAGAGGGCTACCGGCAGGATTACGTGAGGCTGCGCGCAGGCGTGGCCAAACGTTTTGCTCGAGACGAGGACTTGGCTTGGCAAACGCGGGACAAATGGGCTGAGCGTTGGATGCGGCAGACGCCTTATTCGCGCGGGGCGGCCCAAACTGCATTTGAAACCAAATACCATGCCGCTGGCCGCGCGGCGGCGACAGGGCTCGCGAGCCATCTGCGCAAGATCTTCGGGGAGGCAGGCATTGATCCGCCCGCTTTTGAGATCACCGAGGAGCCCGACAAGCCTCTGATAACACCGCGCGATTTGCTTGCGCCTGAAGAGCAGCAAATTCGCTTCGTCAATGGTGATGATGATGTCTCGATCGCCTGGGCAAGCGTGGGCGATGCGGACAATCCGCCATTGGTGAAGGCGGCCAATTGGCTGAACCATTTGGAGCTTGATTGGGATGCGCCGGTGTGGAGCCCGCTGTTCAAAGAGCTATCCAAGTCGCACAATTTCTTCCGTTATGATGAGCGAGGGTGCGGCCTGTCAGACTGGGATGTCGACGAGATCACCTTCGACAAGTTTGTTGAAGACTTGGAGCACGTTGTGGATGCGGCGGGGCTGGAGCGCTTCCCCTTGCTGGGCATCAGCCAAGGGGCTGCCGTGTCGATCCGCTATGCCGCTCTGCATCCAGAGCGTGTGTCACAGCTGATCCTGTTTGGCGCCTATGATCAGGGGTGGCGATTTGACGCGACCCCCGATCAAGTGCGCGAACGCGAGGCCGTGATGGTTCTGACCGAAACTGGGTGGGGCATGGACAATCCAGCTTATCGCCACGTTTTCTCGCGCACCTTTATGCCCGATGCGAGCCCGGAAGAGCTCGACTGGTTTGACGAGTTTCAACGCCTCACCACATCGGCAGAAAATGCCGTGCGGTTTCTGGAGGCGTTCTCGACCATCGATGTGCGGGATGACTTGGCGAAGGTTCAGTGTCCCACTCTCGTCGTCCACAGCCGCGGGGATATGCGCATCCCGTTTGCGACAGGGCGCTCCATCGCATCGCGGATTCCGGGTGCGCAGCTGGCCAGCGTCGAGAGCCAGAATCACCTGTTATTGGGCCGAGAACCGGCTTCGACCCGATTCGTTGAGCTGGTCCAAGATTTCCTGAAATCTGGCTGAAAACCCCAAAAAGGCCGATTTTTCGCAAAAAAGTGGGTCGAAACGCAAATTACAACGGTCTTACAACGCTTTTTACAACGCTCGTTACAACGGTCGCACTTTAGCGAAGTCCTTGAAGACGAGGCGCCCTGCCGGTGAGGTGTGGCTGATTGGTTATCGTACGACCCTTCCAATCGGTCACGCCTCATTGGGCCGCTGCTTTCAGGGCAGCAAAGCGCCTCGTCTGTTTTGTGAAGAACATCAAGACAGGGACACCAAACATGAAAAAGACACTTCTGCTTTCAACAGCTGCCACAGCAACTTTGGCTGCGCTGACTTTCCAACCCGCACCTGCGCAGGCCGAAACCTGCCTGCTCGACACCAATGGTGATGGCAATGCCGATACAAATGTCGATACCGCTGGCGGTGCCACCGACGACAATGGTGATGATGACACGCTCGCTTGCGGAGTAGGCGCCGATGCATCGTCACTCAGGGGAACAGCGATTGGCGCAGACTCAGTTTCCACTGGGGGAAATTCCACGGCAGTCGGCACTATCAGCCGAGCTACAAGTGTACAAACCACTGCAGTAGGCGTTTCGGCAAACGCGAGCGGCGACAATTCGAATGCATTCGGCGTTAACAGCGTCGCCTCTGGGTCTGGTTCTACGGCAATTGGCGTGGCTACGAATGCTACGCAGAATGGCGCAACCGCCATTGGCGGCAACAGCAACGACGCAGACAACTTGGGCGCGCAGGCGACCGATATAAACGCCACTGCGATTGGTTCGGACGCTGTTGCGAGCATGTTCGGCACCACGGCAGTTGGAAGCCGAGCGAACGCCAGTGGAGATATTTCGACCGCAGTCGGCTCGGGTGCGAGGGCCAGCGGTGATGCTGCAAGCGCTCTTGGCGAAAACGCTTCTGCGATCGGTGACGAGTCGGTCGCTCTTGGTTCAGAATCCGAAGCGGGTGGATTCGGCTCTATCGCAATTGGCGATGTGGCCTTCGCAGACTCTTCTTTAAGCACCGCAATTGGCAGCGAAGCTGCTGCGACTGCAAACTCCGCAGTCGCGCTTGGTAATAACACCAATGCGAGCGGTGTTGGCTCAATTGCAATCGGCGGCGACGAGAACGGCGAAGGCGGCACGGGCGCGCAGGCAACCGGCCGTGCGGCGGTCGCGCTGGGCGCGGATGCCAATGCTTTGTCAGACGATTCGATTGCAATCGGACGCACTGCAAGCACAACCGCAGGAGGAGCGATTGCGATCGGGCATGATGCAGCTGCAGAAGGCTCAGCAGCCGTAGCGCTCGGCGAAAACTCATCTGCTTCCGGGACATTTGCGTCAAGTGTCGGTTTGAGCAGCAGTGCTACAGGAGATGGAGCTTCCGCCTTTGGGGCAGGAGCCGATGCAACTGGCGGGACGTCTTTAGCGGCGGGCTTTAGCTCATCCGCCAGCGCAACGGGCGCCACCGCGATTGGCGGCAACTTGGGTTCAGAAGTAGCCCCTGGTGCACAGGCAACGGCCACTGGCGCAACGGCAATTGGTGCGACAGCCCAGGCCACAGCCGAGCGCGCCACAGCTTTGGGTACGGGCGCCATTGCCAGTGCCGCCAATGCAATCGCGATTGGAACGGATGATGGTGGTGACGGCGCTGCAAACGCGTTGGAAGCGAATGCCATTGCGATTGGAACCTCTGCTTTCGCTTTTGGTGGCGATGCAGCTGTTGCGATTGGTTTCCGTACCAATGCGAGGGACGAAGGGGCGACCGCAATTGGACGATTTGCGGATGCTACCGGTGCAAGCAGCTTTGCTGGCGGCGATGGTGCTGATGCGCGAGGAGCTGCTTCAATTGCGATTGGCGGTCGGTCTTTAGAATCTGGCGAAGGCTTTGGTGCCTTGGCAGCGGGGGCTGACGCCATCGCGCTTGGTGCGAGCGCTGAGACGACAACAGACGGTGCAATCGCGTTTGGCGCAGGAGCCTTTAGTAATGGCCTGGATGCGGTGGCCGTGGGCAGGCGATCCCGCGCACAGCTTGAGGGCGCTACCGCCGTGGGCGTCGATGCGGATGCAAGCGGTGTAGGAACCGTGGCCCTTGGTGCGGATGCGGTTGCTTCCGCGGATGGCGCAGTTGCGCAAGGTCGCGGTGCGATAGCCGACCAAGCCAATGCCATTGCCACTGGTGTGCTGGCCAATGCCACTGGCCTTCGGGCAGCGGCCTTTGGCAACAATGCCAATGCTCTGGCGCAGGATGCGCTGGCGCTGGGCGCGCGGGCTGATGCGACGGGGATCGGTGCGGTTGCCGTGGGCGGTGATGGCAATGATGCTGACGGCCGCGGCGCGCAGGCGAGCTTTGACCGTGCGAGTGCGTTTGGTTCGGATGCTCAGGCGCTGGGCGTGAACGCAACGGCGCTGGGTAATAGAGCCAATGCTGGGGGTACCGATGCGGTTGCGATTGGCGTGCGTGCTTCTGCGGTGATCAACTCCACTGCGATTGGTGAGCTTGCCAATGCAACTGGCGGTCAGTCGGTTGTGGTTGGCTCTCAAGGCAGCGCGGCGGGTGCGGGTAACACTGCGGTTGGGTTTCTTGCCAGCACCGCGGGCAACCGCTCAACTGCTGTGGGCGTTTTGGCCTCGGCCACAGGGTCCAACAGCACAGCGGTGGGTTCTAACTCCACCGCCTCGGAGAACTTCTCCACCGCAGTGGGCTTTCAGGCGACGACGACCGCCGCCAATCAGGTTGCCCTGGGCGGTGCGGGCAGTTCAGTTCGCATTGGCGACATTGATGCCAGTACAGCGGCGCAGGTTGGACCCGTAGATGCAGTGACGGTGGATGCCAATGGCACGCTGGGCCGCCAAGCGGTTGCAACCGCCGCCTCGGTCGACAATGTCCGCCGCGCCCTCAACACCATTTCACAAGTGGGAACCGCCCAGTTCGATGCGCTGTCAGGAAGGGTGAACACTTTGTTCGACCTCACCAGCACAATCGACCGTGATGCGCAGCGGGGCATTGCTTCCATCGCAGCGCAAGCCAGCCCGCACTTCCCAAGTGCAGCGGGCAAGACCAGCTATGCCAGCAATGTCGCGACGTACCGCGGTGAAGTTGGCTTTTCAGCGGGCCTGATGCACCGGTTCGAAGGTGACTTCGCCATCACCGCTGGCGTTACCTATGCAGGCGGCAACTCAACCAGCGTGCGAGCGGGCATCGCAGGAGAGTTTTGATCGGGTAAAAGCTGGCAATGGGGAGCGGGCCTGTTCGTAACCCATTCTCACTCTCTCCAAATGACCGCAAATGGGTCGGAAACGGAATGGCTGGCATTGGGAGTGGAAAGCGGACTTAGACGAGTTTATGTCTCAAGATATGGAACACTAAGCCCACCAATCTCCTTTCGAAGTTGAAACGATGGGCGAAAGTAGCGGTCACTGCGATTGCTGTGGCAACGAAAGCCGTCGCGTGTGGGGGATGGTTCATTACAAAGATGGTCCAACCATAGCTGCCTACTGGATGCATTGGACCGTGGGTCACCTGAGTGAGCCGGGAGCGAATCTAGACCTTGTTCTTGGCGAATGGGGCGAAGGCACGGATGCCAACAATCGGTTCGGTGTCGCATTAGTCCATCGCGAACTAGAAGACGGCAAACCTTCTCTCATGGTCATAGATGCAGCCGATAGGTTCAACCATGTGAACTTGGCTGCCACAGCCTTGGCGCGCAACGACGTGATAGACACACCTGTAGCTAAGCAGGCATTTCAAATCGTAGATGCGATCTACTTGCAGGATGGTCGTTTTTTTTAGTTCGGCCAATGTCAGTTATTGGGTCGTTAGCAGAAGCCTAAAACTCGGAGAAGTAGCGTCAGCTTTTGCGGTTCCGTTTCCCATTGACTGCCGTTCAGCTCCACCCCCAATTTCAGAGCTCACGGCTTACTATATGCCATAACGAGCCAGGTTGAATGACACCGCCACACAAAGCCCTCACCACATCTTGCGGGTACGGCTTTTATCGCTGTGCAGGTCGCCGCCGGAAATCCGGTCCCAGAAGCACCCGCCGACGACCTGTTCCGCATCATAGGTTTTGACCAGAAAGCTCTCCAGCGGATCGGTCTGTTTCTTGTTCGGTATCTCAAAGGTCCACAGGCGAAAGCGCCCGCGTTTGTTCTCTGCCAGCACGCTTTTTATGAAGGCGTGGGGCACCGGCACGCTGATGCCAAAGTCCGCCTGATCCTTGCCGATCCGCTCCACCTTCTCACCAAAGTAAAACACCGGGCAGGTCAGAACATAGGTCTCCAGCGTGCTATCGCGGGCATCAAGCTCGCGGATTTCCTCCTCCAGCTGGCGCCAGATGCCGCGATTGAACATCGGCCTTTGCGGCGACATGTTGGACAGCAGAAACGTCTCTGAGTTTTGGATATCCTGCAAATCCTGATTGGCGCTGGCGACCAGATGGCCGCGATCAAACCCGCTGCCCTGATAGGCCTTTAGACCCGCACGAAACCGCTTCGGAATGCGGGTGTCGGCGCGGAAATTATCGAGCCGCTCGACATCCTCCAGACTGTTCACCAATTCACGGTCGCGATTGATGATCTCCAGCGTCCATTTGGCTTGGCGGAAATACCAGGAATAACCGATGGTGAAATGCCGCCCCGTCATGATCTGGTCGCATGGCGGCGCGCCGTAGCGCAGCTCTCGCTGCATTTGGAATGGATCGTTGATCATTAGGCACCCCCACAATGAAACGCCTGAACTGAGCAAATATCAATCGGCGTAATACTCTATGATCGTGCAACACTAGCATGCGGACGGGAAGCGTGATTGTAAATTTCCTACATGCAGCAAATGGATTATCAGGGGGCTATGAACCGGCCCTCGCCTTTGATCGGAAAAATCGATTGCAGGCCGCATTTTGATCGAATGGATTTTCCGCCCAAGACTGTGTTCCAGCCGTTCCAAGCGTGTCCTATCAGCGATGAGCTGAGTGGGGAAGGAGATCGCGGATACTCGCACCTCAACCGGTTGCAAGGGCAACCATCGCGCGATAATCAAGGCGCATTGTATGGGCCGAGTGGAGAGGCGTTCCTGCGGAGGTTAGGGACGGGAGCTGCTCGGACTGCTCAGACTAGCTCCTGCCTTCCTGGGGGTGTGACTAAGGAAGGATGCCGGCCATCATGACCGACGCAATCGACGCAACTGAGACCCCCACCCCGCGGCGCAAACCTAAGCAGCCCAAGACGATGATCGGTGGGCGCGAGATGAAACCGGCGACTCAGATGATGGGTTATGGCTTTGACCCGGCCTTGTCGGAAGGATCGCTGAAGGCGCCGATCTTCCTCACCTCCACCTTCGCGTTTGAGAACGCGGCGGCGGGCAAGCGGCATTTCGAAGGGATCACGGGCCAGCGCCCCGGCGGCGCAGAGGGCCTGGTCTACTCCCGCTTCAACGGACCAAATCAGGAGATCCTGGAGGACCGGCTGGCGATCTGGGACGGGGCGGAGGATGCGCTCACCTTCTCTAGCGGGATGACCGCAATCTGCATCCTGATGCTGGCGAGCGTTGGCCAAGGCGACGTGATCGTGCACTCCGGCCCGCTCTATGCCGCATCCGAGGGCTTCGTCGCGAAAGTGCTAGCGAAGTTCGGCGTAACCTATGTCGACTTCCCAGCGGGTGCGAGCCGAGAGGAGCTCGACGAGGTGCTGAAACGCGCAAAAGCCCAAGCCAATGCAGGCGGCGGCAAGGTCGCGATGATCTACCTCGAAAGCCCGGCCAACCCGACCAACGCACTGGTCGATATCGAGGCGGTGAAGGACGCACGCGATGCGAACCTCGGCGGCGCTCAAGCAGCAGGCGGTAGCGCGCAAGAAAGCGATTGCCCGATCGCGATCGACAACACCTTCCTGGGTCCATTGTGGCAGCGCCCGCTCGATCACGGCGCAGACATCGTGGTCTACTCGCTGACCAAGTATGTCGGCGGCCATTCGGACCTGGTCGCTGGCTCGATCGCCGGCGCGAAGAAGTGGATGGACCCCGTGCGCGCCTTGCGCAACACCATGGGCGGCATTGTCGATCCGAACACCGCCTGGATGCTGCTGCGCAGCCTGGAAACGGTTGAGCTGCGGATGCAGCGCGCGGGCGAGAATGCGGCCAAGGTCTGCGCCTTCCTGAAAGCACACCCGAAGGTAGAGGGGCTCGGCTATCTTGGCTTTATCGACGACCCGCGCCAGCAAGACATATACGATCGCCATTGCAAGGGCGCAGGCAGCACGTTCAGCGTGTTCATCAAAGGCGGCGAGGCAGAGAGCTTCCGCTTTCTGGACAACCTGACAATCGCGAAACTCGCGGTCAGCCTGGGCGGCACAGAGACGCTAGCAAGCCATCCGGCGGCAATGACGCATCTGTCTGTCCCTCAGGAACGCAAAGACGCGCTGGGCATTACAGACAACCTCGTGCGGATCAGCATCGGGATCGAGGATGCCGACGATCTGATCGCAGACTTCGAACAGGCATTGGAGCACGTATAGAGCGCGCATTGGTTCGAAAATTGGCGGGTTTCAGCAATTCATAGCGTGAATTCCGTGGTACTTCTTCAAGCCATCATTGAGGAGACGGACCATGTTTACGCTGGAGATAGTCCTGTATATTGCAGGAGGGCTGTTGTTACTCGCTGCTGTAGGCTGTTACTTGAAGGACACCGGCAGGGTGGTTTTCCCAATCGTGCTGGCATTGATAGGTGCGTTCATGTTTGCCGCCGATGAAGTCAGTGCGAGCCTGCCAGGCGGCGGGAGCGTGAAGCTGGTCCGGGAAGTGGCGGACCAATCAGCCGAAGCCGCCGATGCAATGCTGAAAGCATCAGAGAAGAACAGCGAAGCAATTTCGGCGATCAATACCGCGCTGACCGATTCCCGGGAGGCATTCGCCAGCTATCGCGAGGAAGTTAATGATCGCTTCGCTGCGCTCGATGAGCAACCGGTAGCCGCGCCGACGCAGCAATTCGAGCAATCACGCGCGGCGGTGCAGTCCAAAATCGACGCGGCAAACAGTGCAAATTCCGCAGCCAAAATCGAAAGCAAAGAACTCCGAAATCTGTCTCGCGGAATATTCCTAAGGCAATGACGCCGTTCCCTTGTTCGGCCCGCAGTGGTAGAATGGACAGCTAGGGAGAGGGACATGAGTGAGACACGCAAACCCGTATGCCTCGTAATCGGAGCGGGCGCTGGGATCGGCGGGCACACGGCGATGCGCTTTGCCGCTGGCGGCTATCACACAGTCCTTGCGCGGCGCAGCGACGAGGAAGGCCTTGTAAAGTTGGTCAGCCAGATCCAGGACGCGGGCGGTTCGGCCAGCGGCGTCCTGCTCAACGCCGCCGAGGATGGTTCAATCGAAGAACTGACCCAGCGGATCGAACGCGACATAGGCCCGATCGACACCGCGCTCTACAATCTCGGCGCGCAAATCGGCAATCGCTCTCTTGCTGACACGCCGCACCGCACATTTGAGCTCGGTTGGAGGCTCGGCACCTATGGCCTGTTCCGGCTCGCCCATGCGATGTTCCCCGCGATGGTGGAGCGAAGGAAAGGTACACTGCTGGTCACCTCGGCGACCGCAGCCGTGCGCGGCAACACAGGCCAGCACAGCCACGCCGCGGCAATGGGCGGACGGCGTATGTTGTGCCAAACGCTCAACGCAGAGTTCGGTCCACAAGGCGTGCATGTGGCACATATCGTGGTCGATGGTTCAGTCGATGCGCCCGACACGTTGGGCAAGCTGCTGGGCGACAAGTTTGAGGCCTATAAGGCGTCAAAGGGCGAAGACGGCGTGATCGATCCGGCTGCACTGGCGGAGACATATTGGCACCTCGCGCAGCAGCCGAAAAATTGCTGGACGCATGAGATTGACGCGCGGCCATGGACCGACACTCCGTGGTGGAATGACAACCCAATTGCGGCGATTGACCGGAAGTAAGCTGGTTACCGCAGCTTTTCGAAAATCACATTTTCCGCAAGAGCGGCGGATACCAATGCGCCTGTCACTCGGCCATCGCCGTCACGTTGAAAAACGACTTCCTGCAGGCCAGAGCCGGGCCCTGTAAACGTGTCCGGGGCAAAGGCAGACAAGGCAATTGGCCCAAATCGCAAATGAAGGGCCGTGAGCGTGCCTTCGACAACACGAAATTCATATTGTGTCTGCAATTCTTCGCTGAAGAAGACCCCGGTGAATTCCTGCAAATTTAGCGTTTCTGTATCGACCGGCGTGACGGCCGTCTTGTGAGCAGTCAGCTCACCGTTCAAACCAATAACATATTTGACTTCCTGCGCTTGCTCACCGGGCTCGTTGTCAAACCTTATCGAGAGCTGGCTTGCTGAGTTCAGAACGAATTCCCCTTTCCCAGATTGAGCAAGCGTCAGTTGCTGGCCCGTTCCATAGGGCGAGAACTGCAGCTTGCCTTCGGCGTTAGATATATCAAACACCGCTCCGGGAAATAGCTCATAATAGCCAGCATAGCTGTCCAGTTCGCTTTGCGTTGCCTCGCTCCATTCCGGCTCCGGCGTTTTTTCAAAGTCGGCATTGTCTGCCAAATAGATATCCGTGAGTGCAAAGGCCGTCCCGGCTGCATCGAAGTCACTGCGATTGCTAAGCAGAGCGACCGAAAAATTCGCATCAGGCACGCGCAAAAGGAACGATCTAAACCCGGCGATACGCCCACCGTGCGACCATGTTTCGAGGCCATTGTAGACGCGCGATTCCTGCCCGCGAGACAGCAAAGAAACCTCGCCGCTTGCGGTGACGCCGCGCTGTTCCATTAACGCAAAGACGCGCTCATTTCCGACGGTCATCAAATTGAAATTCGCCGACCACTTCATCAGATCAGCTATCGTCGTGATCACCCCAGTGGACCCGACAATCTCGCGGTTGAGAATGCTTTTTGAAGTTCCGCGGCGAGACACGTTATAGGAATAGGCAACATTCGGCACCAAGGCGGACCGGTTGGTTTGAACCACCGTATTATCCATGCCAAGCGGCGCAAATATCACCTGTTCCAGATAGGCATCAAACGCTTGATCAGAGACCTTCTCAACGACCTTTGCCAGAAGAGCATAGCCCGTATTGCTGTATTCGATCTGCTCCGCGGGTGAGAAATTGAGACCTCGCTGCCGCGCAATCATCGAGAACTGCTGATCCTGGGTTACAATGTCGTCTTCCAACCAACCTGCCATGAGCAGCAATGTGCCGACTTCTCGCAGGCCGCTCGTGTGGTCGAGTAACTGCGCGATAGTGATCTTTTCTGGCAAAGCGCTGAGGTCTGGCAGGATCTCTCGGACATCGTCGTCCAGATTAAGCCTGCCCTCATCAACAAGGGTTGAGATCGCGAAGGCGGTAAATTGTTTCGAAAGGGATGCAGCATGAAATGCCGTCTTTTCCGAAATCGCTACATCATGCTCCAGATCGGCTGCCCCATATCCCCTTTGAAAGACTGTCTGGCCATCGGCAACGATGGCGACGGCAAGTCCCGGGTTCGCGGGATCATCCCACTTCGCAAGTAACTCCCTTGCTGCGTCCCCCTTCGCCGACGCATCAGTGACTTCTTGCGCCTCAGCTGTGGGGGCCACCCCAAAATAAAGGCCAGTAACTATCAGCCCGCACAGCACCCACCCAACAAATCGCATATTCTACCCCTTCCACTCCCGCCGTTCTTCCGCCTGGCGCAGCACTTCATAGGAAACCTGGATCGCCTGGAATTGCTGCGCAGCCTCTTCGTCGCCTGGCATCACATCAGGATGGACCAGTTTCGCCTTCGCCCGGTAGGCTTTCTTGATTGTCGCGAAATCGGCGTCCGCCTCTAGCCCTAACACTTCCAACGCGCGCATTTCATCATCGCTGCGGCTGCCATCGCCAGAGCCAGTCCAGCCGTAATGGCTTGCCTCAGCATAACCTGAATTTTCGCGTCGTTCGTCTTTCGCGCGCTTCGCGGCTTCTTCTTTGTCGAGCCCTTCGAAATAGTCCCACTTGCGGTTGTATTCCGCCGCATGCTTTTGGCAAAAATGCCAGCGGTCTGGGCTGTTCGGTGATTTCGGCGCCGGGCATAGCCCCGGATCGCCGCATCCATGCCGATCACATTCGCGCTGAGTCACCGCCTCGCGTGAGGAATCGTAAGATCTCCAGCGCGGAAAACCCCAGTCGTTTGATCGTCCTTTGCCGCTCATGCCAGCTGCCCTGCAGCGGCGCGACCAATGTTGTTTGTCGATGCCATTATCCGCTTAACCTAGGCGCGCTGGCGCACAAAGCAAAGCCAGTAGATCGCATATGAAGGAAGATTTTGAAACCAGTTGCGTATTGCAATGTTGCATCGCAATAAATCGTTCATATGTAAGCGCTAGAGCGCAGCCGAAGATAAACCGTAAGCAAGAGACCCAAGACTGTTATGAGCCCACAACTCGCCATCTCGAGCACATTCGCAACATTCGCGATGGCTGCGCTGTGCGTATTGTCGGCAGGCGGCGAGATGAGCAGTGGGCCAAGCACAGTCCTCGCACCGGTCCAGGCCGAGCTTCCTTCGCTCGACCTGCCAGCTCTGGATTACTTGCTGCCATAAAGGCGCTGGCCCGGCGCGGAGCCGGGCAGCCACCTCTATGCAATTTTCAAATTAGTTAATTACGACGCTGGCCGCACGGCGGTTCTGCGCCCATGCCTCTGCGTTGGATCCAAGCGCAATCGGGCGCTCCTTACCAAAGCTGACCGTGCTGATCCGGTTTGCGGCAATGCCCAGGCTGACCAAATAATTCTTGGCTGAATTGGCCCGGCGTTCGCCCAGCGCGACGTTGTATTCGCGTGTGCCGCGCTCATCCGCATGGCCTTCAATCGTGATGGTTACTTGCGAGTACTGACCAAGATATTGTGCCTGTGTTTGCAAGGCCGCCGCATCGGTACTGTCGATGTTGAAGCGGTCCGTGTCGAAATACACCACGGCATTGCTGCCAACGGCCTGTTCGAAATGCGCCTGTGTCCCAACACCTGGACCAGACGGAGCGGTGGAGGGGCCGCTCGTGGTTGGCGTAGCCGTTGCTTGCGGGGTCGGTGGCAGTTCCTCTGGTGCCTTTTTGGCGCAGGCGCCGAGCAAGGTGGTCGATGAAAGCACAGCGATCGCGATAATACGAGTATTAGGGATAGTCATGGCAAATCCTCTCTGGTTGCCGGCGGGTCGGGGAGCCCGGCGGATGGTGAATAACATACCTCAGGGACGAATGGGTCCCCAAGCAGGGTCTGAAGCGTCAACCGGGGTTGGCAGGCGCCGTTCATTGCGCCCGGTCAGATCAACCTGATGCAGTCCCGACCGGCCCGAATTGCGCGCCGTGCGGAAGAATTGGATGATGCGGCCATTGGGTGCCCAAGTTGGTGCCTCATCTTGCCATCCGTTGGTAAGCACCCGAAGGTTACGCCCAGCAGGCGTCATGACAGCAATATTAAAGTCGCCTGCGATGCGGGTGAAGGCAATCTGGTCTCCGCGCGGGCTCCATTCTGGCGTGGCGCAGCGACCGCCAAAGAAGGTGATGCGGCGCTGGCCAGAACCATCGGCATTCATGACATAGCATTGCTGCGAGCCGGAACGATCGCTCTCAAAAACGATCTTTTGCCCGTCGGGGGAATAGGATCCGCCCACATCAATACCGGGTGTGTTGGTAAGCCGCACGCTGCGCCCGCCATTGGCCGACACGCGGTAGATATCCGTGTTGCCATTCACCGCCATCGAATAGAGGATCGAGCGACCATCCGGCGACCAGCGCGGCGCAAGTGTGGGATTGCCCGTATCCGCAACCAGTTTCTGCTTACCGGTGCCAATGTCATAGACATAGATGCGCGGATTGCCGTCGACATAAGACAAATAGAGCAGCTGAGAATAATCCGGCGAATAGCGCGGCGTGAGCGCAGTTGCACTGCCCAGGGTCAGGAAGCGGTGGTTGGCGCCGTCACTGTCCATAATTGCGAGCCGCTTGACCCGTTTATCCTTCGGGCCAGTCTCGGCTATGTAAGCGATGCGGCTGTCAAAAAACGGGTTCTCTCCCGTCAAACGGGCATAGATAAGGTCAGAGCATTTGTGCGCAGCGCGGCGCCAATCCGCTGGACGCACGACCCAGCCTTCACGGATCAGCTCGTCTTGCAGGGCAACGTCATAGAGGTAGCAGCCGACGACCAAGCGGCCATCATCACGCGCCCTCACATAACCCTTCACCAGCATTTCCGCGCCGCGCCCGCTCCAGCTGCCCCATGATGGTGCAGTGATCTGGGCAAAGCTGGGCTTGGGCAAAGCGTCAGGGCCGGTTGGCTTGAAGATACCATTGTTGCGCAGGTTAGAGGTGATCACGCGCGCGATCTCCCCGCCCAATGCGCCTGTACCGCTGGCATTGGCCGGGGTCGAACGCTCCCGATCGGTGGCAAATGCGGGGATCGCAATGCCAAGATCCTGCCAATCGCTTTCATCGGTGACAGAGCCGGTCAACCCGCCTTCTTCAGAGGCGTTTTCTTCGAAAGCTGTTTCAACATTGCCGCCTTCGCCCACTGGCTCACCCAAATCCTCGTTTTGGGCGGCGAGCGGGGCTGCGAAAAGAGCCAAGGAAAGTGCGAGATACGATCTCATAATCATTAGAGCCTTCTGTCGAAACGCCATGCGGAAATGGTCTTCCACCCGTTGTAGAACTGATCGGGCAGATCGAAAGGGGCCGCAAGCTGAATTGCTCGAATCACACGTTCGCAATGCAAATTTGCTTGTGGCCGATTGGACGGGGTTATGCTGCTGCCAACGGTATTGCATTTGGGCCGACCACTCAACGAGCCATCCGGATTGAGCCGCCAAGAGGCGACCGAGACCAATTTCTCGGCATCGACACCTTGCGGCGCGGTCCAATGAGGGCGCAATTGCCGAGTGATCGCAGATCGCAAGGACGCCTGCGCACTCGCGCCGATCTGTGAAGCCGGGATGCGGGTGTCGTCCGTGGTCGTTGAGCTACCTGAACCGGGGAGAAAATCGCTGCCAATCCGGCTGCCACCGCGCGGGGTCGGGGTGGCTGAAGGCCGGGTGCGCGGTGTTTGTGTCGCGCGGGTGGTGGGGCGGGATGTCGGACGGGTTGTCGGCTGCACGGACGGCCGCGTCGGTTCGGGGTCGCTCTGCGCCTCGCTAGGCAGCTCCTCTGCCGTCGTAGGCGCGGGATCTTCTGCGAGCGTCGGCGCAATCGCAGCCCTGCTGTCTGCAACAGGATCAGGCGCGGTTGATTCCAGACTCACTTCGCTGGCCAGGCTAACCGTCATCCGCTCTGGCACCGGCATTGCATCATCGCGTACCGGCTGCAGCAGCATCACCGCGACAACGCCCACATGCAATGCCAGAGCGACCAGAAGGCCGATCCGTTCCTCGCTGCTAAACTGCGCTGGCTGCATGGTCTGCTCGCTCATCACTATACCGGGCTATGGCGGCGAAACTGAACCGCTGGTGACCAGCGAGATCGAAGAAAAGCCCGCTCGGTTCAATTCACCCATCACAGCCATCACTCTGCCGTAATCAAGCGTGCGGTCGCCGCGTAGCACAATAGACGGCTGCTGACCGTCACCGCCGCGGTCAATCCGGGCCAAAGCCTCAGGGAAAGCACCCGGTTCGACCGCTGCATCATCAATGTAGATCACACCCGCGCCATCGACCGAAATAGTCACCTGCTCCGGCGTTTGATCGATCGGATTGGCACGACTTTCCGGCAGTTCAATCGGCACGCCAGAGGCGAGCAGCGGCGCTGTGACCATAAAGATGATGAGCAGCACAAGCATGACGTCGACGAACGGCGTGACGTTGATCTCCGCCATGGGCGCGCGGCGCGAACGACGCCCGCCGCGAGAGTGAGAGGCTAGCCCCATCCCCATTAGCTTATTTTCCTTCCGCACGCCCATCCGGGCGCGCGAACTCCTCGCTCATGCGGCCATGGGCCGCGTCGCTGCGGGCGGGCAGTCGCCCTTGCGGCTGCTGCGCAGCCGAACATCGCCAATCGCAAACCCCGCTCCGTCATGCCTTATCCAGTTCCCTACTCAGGCCCGCATGGAAGCGGTCCGCAAAACGCTGCAATCGCGCCTCAAACCGGTTCACCCTATTGCTGAAACGGTTGTACCCAATCACTGCCGGGATCGCCGCGAACAGGCCAATCGCGGTTGCAAACAGCGCCTCGGAAATGCCCGGCGCGACCACAGCCAGCGACGAACTTTCCTGAGCGCCGATTTGGAAGAAGCTGTTCATGATACCCCAGACCGTGCCGAACAGACCAACAAATGGTGCGACCGATCCGGTCGTGGCGAGGAAGTTAAGCCGCGCAGCAAGCTCGTCTGCTTCAAATGCAACCTGGCTCTCCATCGCCGCGCCAATCCGCTGGCGCGCAGCATCCCGGTCAACGTTGGAGGATTGGGTCGACATCTTCCATTCGCGCAGGCCTTTGGCGGCGACCCGGGCGGAGGCGACCTCTTTCTGAGTGCGTTTACCCAGCACCGCCTCATGGTCGCTGGTCTCGAAGAAATCCTCTTCATAGCCGCGCGCCTTGCGCTCCATCCCGCCGATCCGCAGACTAAAGGAGACAATGATCATCCATACCCAGATGCTGGCAAGGATCAGACCAGCCATCACCAATTGCACAACAATATCGGCGTCCAGAAACAGCTCAACCGGATCGAGCCGGGTTGGCGCAGCAGCAGCGGCGCTCGCCGCAAGCGATGAGAAAATCGTCATTTAGCCTCTTTGTCCATGAAGTTCTGAAAGGCCGCTCGCCAAGCATCAGGCTGGCGTCGAGGGCGGCCTTCGAGAGAGATAAAGCCGACGCGCAAATGCGCCTCGCACAGGGTTTCTTCGCCGCGTTTTGCCAGTTGATGCATGCGGCAACTCGCCGCTCCCAGTTCTGTGCATGTGGTGACAATCACCACATCATCATCAAGTTTGGCCGGGCGCAGATATTTCAGATTGATCTCGGACACGGCATAGGCGCCCTCATCCGCTTCGATCGCGGCGCGCTGATCGATTTCGAGCATACGCAGCAAATCAGAACGCGCACGCTCAAACCAGCGCAGGTAATTCGCGTGATAAGTGATCCCCGACAGGTCTGTGTCCTCGTAATAGACACGCACCGCATAAAGGTGGCGCGGCCCATCAAAGACGCCGCCCGGAAGATTCAAAGACTGCGGATTGGGGTTAACCATGGTGCAAACCGTCTAACGCAGCGGGGATTCGCTGGGAAGTGGGCTTTTCACCCTCGGTGATGAATGGCGGTGAAACGAGTCTTATCTGCGACAGAATTGGTTACGCACTGATCATCCGGCCCAGCGGCTGACCGCCGAAAATGTGCACATGCAGGTGCGGAACCTCTTGCCCACCATGCGCGCCGATATTGGCGAGTAGGCGGTATCCCGGTTCCACCAGCCCCTTGGCCCGAGCGACTGTACCAACCGCGCGGACAAATCCGCCAATCTCTGCGTCTGTCGCCTTGGCCGAAAAATCGTCCCAACTGACATAACGCCCTTTTGGGATCACCAGCGTGTGGATCTCTGCTTGCGGATTGATGTCCTCAAAGGCAAAGGCCCACTCATCCTCATAAACCTTGGTCGAGGGGATTTCGCCGCGCAGGATTTTGGCGAAGATGTTCGCATCATCATACGGCAAGGTGCCATCAATCGGCATATGACTACTCCCGAGAGGCTTTTTCATCGAGGCCAGAGACACCTTCGCGCCGGTCCAGCTCGGCCATCACATCACCAATCGCAATGCCCTTATGACCCAACAGAACCATAAGGTGGAACAGCAGATCTGCCGCCTCACCAACCAGCGCATCATCGCCTTCGCTCAGCGCGGCAATGATCGTCTCGGTTGCCTCCTCGCCCAGCTTTTGCGCGATTTTCCCCAGCCCCTTTGCATTCAGGCTGGCGACATAGCTCGCATCCGGCGCGGCGTCTGCGCGCGCTGCAATCGTCTGCTCCAGGCGGTCAAGAGTGCTCGGCGTATCCATAACGCTATCCTTTTGCCTAAACGCCGCGTGCGGGCAAGCCAGCGGCTCTCAGCGCCTCATGCGCCTCAGAGACGGTGTGCTCGCCAAAGTGGAAGATTGATGCGGCCAAAACGGCGCTCGCATGGCCTTTGGTCACGCCCTCCACCAGATGATCGAGTGTGCCCACCCCGCCGCTTGCAATCACAGGCACGCTGACTTTGTCCGCGATTGTACGGATCAATTCCAGATCATATCCGGCCTTGGTCCCATCGCCGTCCATGCTGGTGACCAGCAGTTCGCCTGCGCCCAGATCAGCGACTTTCTGGGCATAAGCGACTGCATCAATGCCGGTTGGTTTGCGCCCGCCGTGGGTGAATATTTCCCACTCCGGCACCGCCTCACCAATCGGCAGGATTACACGCCGCGCGTCCACGCTGGCGACGACGCATTGGCTGCCAAATCGTGCGGCTATCTCGCTCACCAGCTCTGGCCGGGCAACTGCGGCAGAATTGATCGCGACTTTGTCAGCGCCCGCGAGGAGCAGTTCGCGTGCATCCTCGACGCTGCGAACCCCGCCGCCAACGGTCAATGGCATGAAGCACACTTCTGCCGTGCGGCGAACCATATCAAGCAAGGTACCGCGCCCTTCATGACTGGCAGAAATGTCGAGAAAACACAGCTCATCCGCGCCCGCCGCGTCATAGGCGCGGGCTTGCTCAACGGGATCGCCGGCGTCTTTGAGATCGACGAAATTGACGCCTTTAACCACGCGGCCGTCTGCCACATCAAGGCAGGGTATGACGCGGATACGGACGGTCATGCCCGCTCTGCCATCGCAATAGCTGCTGCAAGATCCAGCTTGCCTTCGTACAAAGCACGGCCAGTAATTACGCCTTCGATACCCTCTTGTGCATGCAGCGACAGCACGTGAATATCATCCAAACCCTTCACCCCGCCGCTGGCGATTACAGGAATATCCACCTGCCGTGCGAGTTCCAGCGTTGCGTCGATATTCGCGCCTTTGAGCAGGCCATCGCGGCCAATATCGGTGAACAGCAGGCTAGCGACGCCTGCGTCCTCAAACCGGCGAGCGAGATCAACCACGGGCACATCGGAGACATCGGCCCAGCCTTCGGTCGCGACCATGCCGTCTTTCGCATCGACCGCGACGACGATGCCGCCTTCCCATTCGCGCGCCATCTCTTTCACAAATTCAGGGTTTTTGAGCGCGGCAGAGCCCATCACCACGCGCGAGACGCCGAGCTTGAACCAGCCTTCCACGCCGGCCGCATCACGGATACCCCCGCCCAATTGCACATGGCCGGGAAAGGCCGCGATTATGGCTTCCACGGCCTCTCGGTTTTCCGTGCGCCCGGCAAAGCTGCCATCAAGATCGACCACATGCAGGTGCTGCGCACCAGCCTCGGCAAATAGCTGCGCCTGAGCGGAGGGATTGTCGCCATAGACGGTCGCGCGGTCCATATCGCCCTCGGCGAGACGCACGACTTCGCCGTTCTTAAGATCGATGGCAGGAAAGATAATCATTGGAGGTGCTTTCTTGGGCGTTGCCGCAGCCAGCCCGCGCCCTCCACCCTTCCACCCGGATTATCACGCCGGGTCATGATCCTAGTGGAAGGGTGGAGGGTGCGGGTGGCTAGGCTACGAGTTTTATCGAGCCACAAAAGATTCAAGGCATCCATCGCAGGAACCTCTCTAATGTCTCCAGCCCATAAGACTGGCTCTTTTCTGGGTGGAATTGCACGCCGAGCATATTTTCCTTGCCAACCGCCGCCACAAGCCCTTCACCATGATCGGTCAGAGCGGCAATGTGCTGCGGGTCTTCGGCGGCGAAGTGGTAGGAATGGAGAAAATAGGCCTCGCCCTCCTCCACCACATGATGGCTGCGCGCATGCGGCAGCAATGCTACATCGTTCCAGCCCATATGCGGCACTTTGATCGCCAGGTCGGTCGGTTCGATCAACTGCACTTCGCCGGGAATCCAGCCAAGTCCAGCGGTTGTCCCATGCTCAAGTCCGCGAGTGCAGAGTAGCTGCATGCCGACACAAATGCCCAAGAAGGGCGCGCCGCCCACTTGCACGCGCTCTGTCATCGCCTCCACCATGCCGGGAATTGCGCGCAGGCCCTCAGCGCAGGCTTTGAACGAGCCAACACCGGGCAGGACAATCCGATCCGCCGCGCGCACCACGTTTGGGTTGGCAGTCACCTCGACCGATGCCCCAACCGCTTTCAAAGCATTGTGAACAGAGTGAAGGTTGCCCGCGCCATAGTCGATAAGCGCGACCCTCTCACCCACCGAGCTGCCCCTTGGTGCTGGGGATCATACCCGCTTTGCGTGGGTCTTGCTCCACCGCGCCCCGCATAGCGCGGGCAAAGCCCTTATAGATCGCCTCGCAAATGTGGTGGTTGTTGCTGCCATAGAGCAGCTCCACATGCAAGGTGATGCCAGCGGTCTGCGCGACCGATTGGAACCAGTGCTCGATCAGTTCCGTGTCCCACTCGCCCAGTTTTTCCTGAGTAAAGCCAGCGTTCCAAACCAGAAATGGTCGGCCAGAAATGTCGAGCGCAACGCGCGCCAATGTCTCATCCATAGGGGAATAGGCGCTGCCATAACGGCCAATTCCGGCCTTATCGCCCAGCGCATCGGACAATGCCTGACCCAGCGCAATCGCGCTGTCTTCCGTCGTGTGGTGCTGATCCACATGCAGATCGCCCACCACCTTCATCGACACATCGATCAGGGAATGCTTGGCAAATTGCTCGACCATATGATCGAGAAACCCAATGCCGGTGGAGATGTCATAAGCGCCAGTGCCATCGAGATTGACCGTAATGGCAATCTCGGTTTCCGCCGTTTTGCGCTCTATCGTGCCTGTGCGAGCTGTTTTTTGCATAAAACGCGCTATAGGCGCACCGCAAATTGAAGCAAGCGCTCGCACACTACTGGGCGTAACTGCCAAGTTAAGTTACCAATTTGCTTGACCAGCGCGGCGCGCCTCGCCACCCTTTAAGCATAATGACCGAAGACACCCCCGATAGCCTGATCCCCTATGATGAGATCGTCCAAGAGGCACTGCGCGCCGTGGTTGGCCGCGTGCTTGGCGAAATTGTCGCTGGAGGCAGCGAGCTTCCTGGCACGCATCATTTCTACATCACCTTCAAAACCGAGGCGCCTGGGGTCTCGATACCGCCGCACCTGCACGAACGGTTCCCGGATGAAATGACCATCGTGCTGCAAAACAAATTTTGGGATTTGGAAGTCACCGACGAAGGTTTCTCCGTGGGGCTGTCATTCAATCAGATCCCGGCCAAACTGTCCGTACCATTTGCCTCGATCACCGCATTTGTCGATCCGGCCGTGGATTTCGGCCTGCAATTCCAGGCGACGGTCGCCGATATGGCACCGGAAGAGCATGAGGACGCCGAAAACGACCTCATCGAAAGTGATGGCGAGGAAGCAGCCGAGGGCGCAGATGATGGCTCTAACGTGGTCACAGTGGATTTCGGACGCAAGAAATAACCGCTCTGCCCAAAGGGCAAGGCGGATCAATGGCGCACACCCGTGCATTGAGTGAATGATGAGCAGTTTAAAAGAACCATCACGGGACTTGGTCCTCGCTTCGTCATCCGATGATGAGAACGGAGAGGTTCGCGTGCTCGGCCCCAGCACCAACCCGGCGACAAACCTGCTGATCGCGGATGTTGTGCTGCGCGGGGCCTCCACACTGTTTCGCAAGCAAGCGGAAAAGGGCATTGTTAGCACCAGCGAGGACGAGCAAGGCGCACGTGACATGCTGGACGGGCGCGGGATTTTGACCACTTTGGCGCTTTACGGTGCCAGCAAACTCGCCACGCGTTCCGTGCCGGGCCTTGCGATTGTGGCGGGCGGGTTGCTGGCCAAGACGCTGTATGATCGTGGAAAATCGGTCGAACTGCAGCGCTCCGCACGCTCAAAAGAGAGTGCAAACGAACCCTTGGACTAAGGCCAATCTTGCCCGTGCGCGGTCACAAGACTTGATTTAACTGTCCAGTTTGCGGCATCGGGCCGCATGGGCGACACACCACAGCATACCAATAATGATCCCGGCCACCTCAATCGCCGCGGCTTAATGTTCATTCTTTCCTCGCCGTCGGGCGCGGGCAAGACGACTTTGTCACGCATGCTGCTGGAGGCGGATCCGGAAATCGCCTTGTCCGTCTCGGCCACAACGCGCCCGCCGCGCAAGGGAGAGATTGACGGCGTACACTATCACTTCGTCTCGGACGCGAAGTTCGATCAAATGGTCGAAGAGGATGATTTTTACGAATGGGCCCCGGTTTTCGATCACCGCTATGGAACGCCCAAAGGGCTGATCCGCAACGCTTTGAAAGAGGGGCAGGATTTTCTGTTCGACATTGATTGGCAAGGCACGCAGCAACTCTACCAAAAGGACCAACAAGACGTGGTCAGCGTGTTCATCCTGCCGCCAAGCCTCGAAGAGCTGCGCCGCCGTCTGGAGGAGCGCGCCACCGATAGCGGCGATGTGATCGATGGTCGGATGGAGCGCGCGCGCGGCGAGATCAGCCATTGGGCTGAATATGACTATGTAGTGATCAACGATGATGTCGATGCATGCTTTGCCAAGGTTCGCGAGATTTTGGACGCAGAGCGCATGCGCCGCACACGGCAGACGGGCCTTATCCCGTTTGTGCGCGAACTGATGGGGTAAATGCGTTCCCGCTTGGCCGCAAACGACCAAGCAAGCACAGGCTTAAATCGTATTGCGGTCTTCCAATTGTTCTAGCAATTCCCTCAGCTGCTCGCCAAGAATTGCGCCGCTGTCGCCGCCGCCATAATTCAACGCACCGCTTGAAAAAGTGGTGCCAAATGTGTCGGCCAATGCGTGTGTTTGCAGCACGCCAGAGGCGAAATCGCGCGTTGTCAGCGTGTCGAGCGGATGAATATAAGCGCTCCACACCAGATTTTGTGCCACCGCGTAACGCGCATCGAGAGCAGTATCGAAGTTCGCCTGCATCAGGCGCTGCATCGCGCCCTCTGGCAAATCCGAAACAGCGGCGATGGGGGTGATCACTCGCATGCGGCTCTGGCTGGTATCGGTAACCACCAGGATTGTCCGCTCCTGGAGGGTGAACTGCCAAGAATTGCCGGTACGCTGCGCATCTCCATCTAGCGCGCCGATCACTTCATCCATCTGGTCTAGCACTGCTTTGAGCTCTTCACTGACCTCTGGAGTTGCCTCAGGGGCCTCACCCTCCTCTGGCGCAGGTTCACTAAAATCAGGGGCCGGTTCAACATCTTGTGCATCGGCATAGGGAGCCGCTGCAATGCCCAGCCCTAGAAAGATCGCGAGCGAAGCCGCCTGGATAAGCTGATAGCGGCGTTTATGTTTGGGCATGGTGTAATCCTCCGGCAGGCGCATCTCTTACATCTCAATTCGAAAGGGGCATGCCGAAGGTTACAAGCTTCGGGTCCATAAAGGCCGCGACTAGCCAGCAGGATCGTTGAACATACTCGGCAGCGACGCGTTCACTACCCCGCCATCGACCGTCACTGTGTCGCCGACGACATAATCGCCAGCGCGGCTGCACAGATAGATAGCAGCGGCGGCCATATCTTCCTTCGTGCCGACACGTTTGGATGGGATCATGGCCGCGGATGCATCTGGCGCATTCTTGGCGGCCTTGTTCATCTCGCTTGGGAAGGCGCCAGGCGCGATCGAAGTGACAATGATATTGTCTTGGATCAGACGCGCCGCCATCCGCTTGGTAAGCTGAATAACGGCCGCTTTCGATGCCTGGTACGGATAGGTTTCCCACGGATTGATCCGCTGACCATCAATTGATGAGACATGGATCACCTTTGCCGGGTGATCGCCCTTGCCACCTGCAACCAGCAAATCGTGCAGCTTCTGCGTGAGGAAGAACGGCGTTTTGACGTTCAGATCCATCGTGCGGTGCCAGCCCGCCTCGCTGAACTCCAGATAAGGCTGGCCCCAAGCAGCGCCTGCATTGTTGATCAGAATATCAAGCTTGTCCTCGCGCTTCGTCATCTCATCAGCAAGGCTCTGAATCCCATCCATCTGGCTGAGGTCAGCAGGAATGCCGATCACTTTGTCTTCGCCAAACTCGGCGATGGTTTCCTGCATCTGCTCCACTTTGCGCGCCGAGATGTATACCCGCGCGCAACCCGCAGACAGCAGCCCCTCAACAAACATTTTTCCAATGCCGCGGCTGCCACCGGTCACCAGAGCAACGCGGCCACTAAGGCTAAACAGGGCGTTCATATCCATCATAATTCTTGCTCCAATTGGCAGGCTTAGTAGCCGCTCATTTCGGCCACACGGCCAGCATGGTAATAGGCATCACCAAGGAATTCGCTGAGCGCACGGTCGCGCTTCATATAGAGGCCGATATCATATTCGTCGGTCATACCGATGCCGCCGTGCATTTGCACGCCTTCGCGCACGGCTAGACCAGCGGTTTGTGAGACTTTCGCCTTGGCAACCGATGCCATCAGATCAGCCTTTTCGCTGTCACCATCAAGCAATTGCTGCGCCTTGATCACAGAGGCGCGCGCGATCTCAACCTCGGAATAGAGGTGGCTGGCGCGGTGTTGCAGCGATTGAAATTCGCCGATCAGCTTCCCGAATTGCTTGCGCTGTTTGAGATACTCAACGGTCATATCCATCGCACCGCTGGCCACGCCAACACCTTCTGCCGCTGCGCCAACCCGGCCCGCCTTCAGCATAGCGTTCAGCACTTCGCGTCCGCCATCAACTTCGCCAATGACCGCGTCACCATCCAGCTCCACACCGTTGAATTTGGTATGGGTCGCCATTGAGCTGTCGACCAGACGGACCGAGTCATGGCTCATATTCGCTGCGTCCTTAGGCACAGCAAACAGAGTGATGCCGTCTTCGTCATCATCGCCGCCGCTGGTGCGCGCCGCGACAACGATCATGTCAGAGCTTGCGCCGTGGATGACGAAATCTTTCTGACCGGAGAGCTTAAAGCCATTGCCAGACTTTTCAGCGCGCATTTTGATCCGCTCAGGGCGGTGCTTTGCACCTTCATCAATCGCAACGGCAAACACGCTCTTGCCTTCGATAAGGCCAGGCAGATAGCGCCCGCGCAGATCGTTGGACCCGTGGCCAAGAGCCGTGGCCGCCAAAACTGAGCTGGTCAGGAACGGCGAAGGCGACAGATTGCGGCCGATCTCTTCCAGAACGATACCAGCCTCAACATGGCCCATGCCAAGCCCGCCGTCTTCCTCGCCAACAAGAATGCCGGTGAAGCCCATTTCGCCAAACTGCTCCCACAGAGCGTGGCCAAAACCATCCGGGCAATCACGGTCACGCCAATGGCGCAACTGCTTGGCGATATTACCTTCCTCAGCCATAAATTGGCGAGCGCTGTCGGCCAGCATGGCCTGATCGTCATTGTGGTAAAGGGGCATTGTCCCTTGATCCTCTCATACGTTTATTCGTGCGGACCACCCATGCAATTTGCCGGATTGGTCATATGTGCTTGAGCGTTCAGTTAGGAGCCAGGCAGGTCGAGAATGCGTTTAGAAATCACATTCAGCATGACTTCAGATGTGCCGCCCTCAATCGAGTTTGCCTTGGTTCGAAGCCAGTTGCGAGAGGGTTTACCGCCGCCCGTTTCTTCGCTCTCCCATTCCAGACTGCGCGAGCCGCCGGCTGACATCATCAGCTCGTGGCGTCGCTTGTTGAGCTCCGTGCCGGCATATTTCATCATGTTCGGCTGAGCGGGATGCCCCTTGCCAACCTTGATTTCATCGAGAAATTTCTCGCCCATTGCACCATAAGCCAATGCATCGACGTCAAACATGGCCAGCTCCGCGCGCAGGACCGGGTCAAGCTCGCCAGCGTGACGTTTCATCGCCGCACCGATCGTGCCGGTGTTGCCGCCATCGGCGCCGGAAATCATCTCACGCTCATGGCCAAGCAGATATTTGGCCACGTCCCAGCCGCGACCCACTTCACCCACTTGCGCAGGGAGGCCGTCGCCATAACTCTTAGGCACCTTCACATTGTCCATGAAGGTTTCGCAGAACGGCGAGTTGCCGCTGATCAGCTTGATCGGCTTGGTCGAGCAGCCTTCGCTTTCCATGTCGAACAGCATGAAGGTAATGCCTTGATACTTGTTCTCTTTGTCGGTGCGCACGAGGCAGAAAATCCAGTCAGCTCGGTCAGCATAGCTGGTCCAAACCTTCTGACCGTTCACAACCCAGTGATCGCCCTGATCCTCGCCAAATGTTTGCAGGCTGACGAGATCGCTTCCCGAACCCGGCTCTGAATAGCCCTGGCACCAGCGGATTTCACCACGCGCAATTTCGCCCAGGAAGTGCTTCTTTTGCTCTTCGGTGCCGAAGTGCAGCAATGCCGGGCCAAGCATCCAAATACCAAAACTGGAGAGCGGTGGGCGCGCATTGATGCGGTTCATTTCCTGACGCAGAACCTTGGCCTCTGCTGGCCCGAGCCCCGCACCGCCATATTCTTTTGGCCACGCAGGGACTGTGTAGCCCTTGGCAAGACATGCGTCGAACCACACCTTTTGCGCGTCGTTTTTGAAGGTCGCCCGGCGGCCGCCCCAGTAAATGTCGCCTTCATCGCGAACAGGCTCACGCATCTCAGCCGGGCAGTTTGCCTCCAGCCACGCGCGGGTTTCTTGGCGGAATGTATCTAGATCAGGCATGGCGCCGACTCTCCTCTAATCGCTCCCACTTGACGCTTACGTTATGGTCATTTGCGCGTCCGCTGCAAGCGCTCAAATGCTAGGCTTCAAAGGATCAGAGCGCCAATCGCGAATGCCGTAACGTCAAGTCACTGGGTCGACGTGGAAAGCCCAGCTTTGCATTGACGCGCCGCCTGCTTCGCTTACGTTTGCGTAAAGAGCTTGGGAGAGCTGCAATGCAAAGATTCGCTGGAAATAGCAGCCAGAAAGAGGTGTCTGCGTGAGCCTTGTAAAGGGGCCGCTGCCTTTGCGGCTGAAATTGATCCACGGCTTTGGCGCGGTGGCATTCGGCGTAAAAGACACCGGGTTCCAGTTCTTCCTGCTGTTCTTTTACAGTCAAGTGATGGGCATGGATGCAGGGCTGGTAAGCCTCGCTTTGTTATGCGCCCTGCTGATCGATGCGGTGGTCGATCCAATACTCGGCAATCTGTCCGACCGGACCTATACCAAATGGGGTAGGCGATTGCCCTGGCTCTACGTCGCACCGATTCCGCTTGCCTTTGCATGGGTGATGATGTGGTCCCCGCCCGGCGGAGAGGCACCGACATTCATGGGTTTGTTGGGAATTGCGGTTGTCGTGCGCATTCTGCTTTCTGCGTGCGAAGTGCCCTCCATCTCTCTGCTGCCTGAAATCACAAGCGATTATGACGAGCGCACAACCCTGTTCCGCTTTCGCTATATTTCCGGCTGGCTCGGCGGCATTTTGATGATGGTGCTCGCTTACACCGTCTTTATGCCAGGAGAGGGCGGTTTGTTGAACAGAGAGGGTTACGTCGGCTGGGCGATGACTGGCGGATGCCTGATTGTGCTGTCGGTGATGGGATCGGCTTGGGGACAGCATAAACTGGTCGCCCATCTGCCTGAGACAAAACCTGCGCCGTTTACAATTAAGGGATGTTTCGAGGAAATCTTTGAGGCGTTTCGAGAGCGGGCGTTTCTGATCTTCGCCGCAGGCGGATTGGCGGCCTATGTCAACCAGGGTTTGACCTTCTCGCTCACCAATTATCTGACGCTATATGTGTGGAGGCTCGACACCGCGCAAATGCCGTTGCTGCCAGAAGGTGTGACCGCGCTTAGCATTTATCCGCTGGCGCTTTTCCTTTCGGCGATCCTGATGTTCTTTATCGTCGGACCAATGCACAAACATTTCGGCAAACCCAAAAGCGCCGCGCTTTCGGCAGTTGGAACAGTCGTATTTACGCTAATCCCATACATGGCGCTTTATGCCGGGATCTGGCCACCGCTCGACACTGCCCTTTCCGGCCTTATGCTGCTGGGCTTGCTGATCATCGGCAACACGCTCGGCATAGTCGTCCTGATTTCCGCAAGCTCGATGATTGCAGAAATCGTCGAAGCCTATTTGGAGCGCACTGGTCGGCGCGCCGAAGGTGCGTTCTATTCGGGCAACTGGCTGATCCAGAAATGCGCGACCGGGCTTGGCATCTTTCTGACTGGCCAGGTTCTGTCCTTCATCAGTTTTTCGCGCGATGCTGCGCCTGGCGAGGTGCCTGATACGACCATCGGCAGTCTGATCCTGTTTTATGCGCTGGCCACGTCTGTCCTAATGGGGATCGCGGCATATTGGCTCGGCCGGTTTCCGATCAATCGGGAAGATCATGAAGCGCGCGTCAACGCCTTGGCCGCGGCGAAAAATTGACCTGACAGACACAAATGAGAGCTTGGCGGGTGCGCTGCGAACTGCCACGGTCGCGCCAAGCAGATTCGATTGCGATTAAGGACTAGAGAGGAAACCTCATGGATTTTCAGCCAACCGAACGCCAGGTCTATTGGCGCGACCGCGTGCGTGATTTCATCGAAACGCATGTACGTCCGAACATGGGCACCTATTACGAACAGGATGCCGAGGGCGACCGCTGGAAGGTCATCCAGATCATCGAAGATAAGAAGAAGCTGGCGAAGGACGCTGGCATCTGGAACCTGTTCATGCCGCCGCGCAATGAGAGCCATCATCATGTCGATGACACGTTCGAATTTGAAGGTCCGGGCCTCACCAATCTCGAATATGCACTGTGCGCCGAAGAAATGGGCCGCATTGGCTGGGCCAGCGAAGTCTTCAACTGCTCCGCGCCTGACACCGGCAACATGGAAGTGTTCCACCGTTATGGTACCCGCGAGCAAAAAGAGACCTATCTCGGTCCACTGATGAATGGTGAAATCCGCTCTGCCTTCCTGATGACAGAGCCTTTCACCGCTTCATCCGATGCGACCAATATCGAAACCCGGATTGAGCGCGACGGCGATGAATATGTCATCAATGGCCGCAAGTGGTGGTCTTCAGGCCTGGGCGATCCGCGCTGCAAAGTCTCGATTGTAATGGGTAAAACCGATTTCTCTGCGGGCCGCCACGCACAGCAAAGCATGCTGCTCATGCCGAACGATGCGCCAGGCGTGAACATCATCCGCCATCTACCGGTGTTCGGATATGACGATGCACCCCATGGCCATATGGAAGTGGAAATGAAGGACGTTCGTGTCCCGGTCACTAATATGCTGCTGGGCGAAGGACGTGGGTTCGAAATTGCGCAGGGTCGCCTTGGCCCTGGCCGTATCCACCACTGCATGCGCACGATCGGCGTCGCTGAAGAAGCACTGGAGAAAATGTGCAAGCGCCTGCAAGAACGCGAAGCCTTCGGCAAACCGATCTACAAACATTCCGTCTGGGAAGAGCGTGTTGCGCGCGCGCGCATCGATATCGACATGACCCGTCTGCTGTGCCTCAAGGCCGCTGATATGATGGACAAGGTTGGCAACAAGTCCGCCAAGCAAGAGATCGCGATGATCAAAGTTCAGGCGCCTAACATGGCTCTACAAATCATCGACGACGCAATCCAGGCCCATGGCGGCGGCGGCGTTTCGAACGATTACGGTCTTGCGTCGGCCTATGCCCATCAGCGCACCTTGCGGCTCGCCGATGGTCCTGATGAGGTCCACGCACGCTCAATTGCTCGGATGGAATTTGGTAAGCACGTTCCGCAAGAGGGGCCGACTGCCAACGCATTGCGCAAAGGCGGCGCGGCCGCAAATGACGCTGGTGGATTCAGCTCCGGCGACATGGGCGCGACACGCTAAGCAAGCAAAAGGAAGAGGCGAGTTATGGCAAAGGCAGCAATTCTGGAGACGCCGGGACAGGGCCTCGTCATTGGCGAGGTAGAACTGGCAGATCCGATGCCACACGAAGTGCTGATTGACACCAAGGCCTGCGGCCTGTGCCATTCAGATTTGCACTTCATTGATGGAGCCTATCCGCATCCCCTCCCCGCCATTCCGGGGCACGAGGCGGCTGGCATTGTCCGCGCCGTGGGCAGCGAGGTGCGCACCGTCAAACCCGGTGATCACGTCGTATCCTGCCTCAGCGCCTTTTGTGGGACCTGCGAATTTTGCGTTACCGGCCGTATGGCGCTTTGCCTTGGTGGAGACACTCGGCGGGGCGAAGACGATGCGATGCGCATCAGTCGCGCTGGCGGGGAAAGCGTCAATCAGATGCTCAATCTGTCGGCTTTCTCTGAACAAATGCTCATCCATGAAAACGCATGCGTCTCGATTGATAAAGATATGCCATTGGACCGGGCCGCCGTCATCGGCTGTGCGGTCACCACTGGTGCTGGCACGGTCTTCAACACCTGTAAGCTAACACCCGGTCAAACCGTGGCGGTCATTGGTTGCGGCGGGGTTGGTCTGGCGGTTGTGAATGCCGCCAAGATTGCCGGCGCAGGCCAAATCATTGCTGCTGATCCACTCCCTGAAAAGCGAGCCCTGGCTGAAGCGCTGGGGGCGACCCACACGGTGGATGCCACCGCTGATGATGCTGCCAAGCAGATCACGATGATCTCAAATGGCGGCGTCGACTTCGGCATCGAAGCGGTCGGACGTCAAGCATCAGCAGACCTGGCGGTTGCGTCTTTGCGGCGCGGCGGCACAGCGATAATACTCGGCATGATGCCACTGGATTGCAAAGTCGGGCTTGGTGCAATGGATCTGCTCAGCGGCAAAAAACTGACAGGTGCGATCATGGGCGACAACCACTTCCCAGTCGACCTGCCGCGGCTGATCGATTTCTATATGCGCGGGCTGCTTGATCTCGACACGATCATCGCAGAGCGGATCGCACTCGATGATATTAATGCTGGTTTTGACAAAATGCGCGCAGGCCATTCCGCGCGCAGTGTTGTGGTGTTTGACTGATGACTGACAATTCTGCTCCGCAAATCGATTTCGACAAGGAAATGGTCGGCACGGTTGAAGTGGCGGACGCCGACAAGCTCGATATGGAAAAGCTGACGGCATGGTTTGAAGCCAATGTCGAAGGCTTTGTCGGACCGATCAGCTACACCAAGTTTAAGGGCGGGCAATCGAACCCAACCTATAAGATTGAGACCCCTGGCGCGAACTATGTTTTGCGCCGTCAGCCGTTTGGCAAATTGCTGCCGTCGGCCCATGCGGTCGATCGCGAGTATAAGGCGATGACGGGCCTTCACCCGACCGGTTTCCCCGTTCCGAAAACATATGGACTGTGCGAAGATCCAGAGGTTCTGGGTTCGAAGTTCTTTGTGATGAGCATGGCCGATGGTCGCTCGCTCTGGAACGGTGCGCTGCCTGGTCGATCGCCAGAGGAACGCCGCGAACTTTACAACGCACTGATCGACACGATCGCGGACATGCACCTTAACAAGCCCGACGAAATTGGCCTTGGTGATTATGGCAAGCCGACCGATTACTGCGCGCGTCAAATCGCCCGCTGGTCAAAGCAGTATAAGCTATCGGAAACAGAACATATGCCGCAAATGGAGCGGCTGATTGAATGGTTGCCGAAAACCATCCCACCGCAGCACGAGAGCAGTGTCGTTCATGGCGATTACCGCCTCGACAATGTGATCTTTCACAAGACCGAGAACCGCGTCATCGCTGTGCTGGACTGGGAGTTGTCGACCCTGGGCGATCCAATCGCTGATTTCAGCTACCTGATGCTCAACTGGTTCCAGCCTTCCGATGATGGCCGTGCGGGTTTGTTGGGTCTTGATCTGCCAGCATTGGGCATTCCGACAGTAGAGGAAGCAGTGGAACGTTATGTTGCGCGCACCGGCTATCCCGTTCCTCCGATGGATTGGTACTTCGCTTACAATCTGTTCCGCCTTGCCGGAATTATGCAGGGCATCAAGAAACGCGTGATCGATGGCACCGCTTCATCCGCCCATGCCAAGGCAATGAGCGACCGGGTCGCACCACTGGTTGAGCGCGCGTATCAATTCGCTCTCGAAGCGGGAATGCCTGAGTAAGTTCAGCAATACAGGCTCGCGGCATCTGCGCCGTTTGCCCCTCGTACTTACCAGTCTGAGCGTTCAAAACTCCGCACTAAAGCTCACCACTGCGCCAGCATCGTCACGCAATGCCGCGAAATGCCCAGGATCACGGCGATAAAACAGACTTGCTGAAGCATATCCGAACGATAGCGGCCCTTGCCAAGCGAGTTCACCCATGACCTCGCGCCCTTCCGGAGACAGCGAGAGCCGCTGTGTTCCGAAAATCGCACTCTCGGTCACATAATCATACGCCACTGGCAGATCGAGGTTCAACCCGCCGCCGCTGACCCGCAAGGGTTGGCTGAAACGAAGGCCCAAACTGTCGCTATTGGTGAGAACGCCGTAGCGGGTCACATCAAACGACCAGGCCTCACTCGTCAATTGTGAACCGTCACCGATCAGCGCGCCGCCTCGAGGCCGCGTAATCCCCTGACGGTAAGCGGCGCCCATCCGCCAACCGCGCGCAAATTCATGACCAAATGCGGTATCAAGAAAGACCGTATCGGCTCCGCTCACACTAAGTGCGTCGTGGAAATGCGCCCCCAGCAATGTATCTGTTTCCTGCAACCAAGTGAGAGAGACGACCGCGTCCACGCCGGCGATGGAGCGATCCGCAGCAAGGCTAAAACTTTGCGTTGGCCTCTGTTCGCGCGCTCCGCTCAGAACAGTGTCTGCTTGTCTATCGGCCCCAAGCAGCACATCACCCCGATCGGCGGACACAGTCAGTCCCCAAGGCCCAAGCTGGTGGCGCGCAGCCAGGGAAAACTCGCTGTTCTGGAAAAAGCCATCATCACCGCTTGCTTGCGGTGCGATGCGAAATGCCGGACGGTCTGTGCCTTGTAACTGCGCGACCAAACCGCCGGCTCCTTGCGATAGAGCAAAGCCAAGCTGGATATCTGGCGCGACCTTGGCGGCAACCCGCGCCGCCAGAACCCGTGCACCCTGCGCTTCTTCTGGTGTGAGTTGCAATTGCTGAGTCCAGCCAAGCTCGCCCGAGCGTGCAGTGTCTGCTAAGGTGAACGCCATCGATAAAGCGCCGCTTGTGCCGCCGCGACTGATCCCGTTCCGCTCGACCACACCGCGAAGTCTCTGAATCTGCGCAGAATTGCGCGTGCGTGCTCCCAGATCAACGGTGTAGGCCCTATCAAATCTGTCGGTCACAACCGCGTTAAGGCTGATCCCGCTAAGCGCATCGCCCATCGCAGCCGAGCCAATCACCACATCGTCGGCTAGCGCCAGCCTAGTTTGGGTTCCCCCCAATGTCGTCGTGCCTGCTGGAGCAAAAGCAGCCCCGATATCAAGAATGCCTGAACCGAAGACCGCATCAACGCCGGTCGCACCAGCATCGCGTGCACTATCAAGCAGGATTTGGACAATCTCTGGACCAGTCAGATTTGGGAAGGCCTGCGCCAGCAATGCGACCGCACCGGATACCTGTGGAGCAGAGAAGCTCGTCCCAGAGAACAATGTGACAAAGTCCTGCCCATTGATGTTTTCAATGAACACCTCTCCATTCTCGTACACACAGCAGATAGCTTCACCACGCGCATTGATAAAGGAGCTGCCAAAGTTACCGGCACGGTTTGAGAAATCAGAGATCGCTCCGTTTTCATCGACCGAACCGACAATGATCACATTGCCATTTCCCGCTTGCTGTAAATCAGCTGCAAAGGGATCAGGTTGATCCGGGTCAATATCGGGGTCTGAGCCATCGCCTGAATTGCCCGCCGATACGACAATCACCAATCCCGCGTTCGCCGCTCGCCCAACTGCATTGAGCAAACCACCAGAAGCCCGCCCGCCTCCAAGGCTGATATTGACCACAGCAGCGCCAGAACTGATCGCGAGATCAATGCCGTCCGTTATATTTCTGTCGCCAAACAAGCACCCGAGCGACGGATCTGAAGGCGTGTCTACACCGCAAGAGCCAACATTGTCGGCACGAACCGCTAGCACTTCTGCATCAAACGCGATTCCAAGCACGCCGATGCCATCGCGCCCACCCGCGGCGACCAATGCAACATTTGTGCCGTGGTCATCCTCTGGATCGACCCCACGATTTCCGACGACATCAGCAGAGTTTGCATTCACTCGGCCTGCGAATTCGGGGCTGTCAGTGTCCAGACCGGTGTCGATAACAGCAATGATCTCTCCGGCTCCGGTGAACCCCTGCTCCCAGGCTGAGATAGCCCCGTGAAATTCAGGTCCGTCGGAGCGACGGAATTCGGCTGTATTGAAATTGGTGGTGGACGGTGGTGGCGGCGGAGGCGGAGGTGGCGGCGGGGGCGGTGGTGGAGGCGGAGGAGAGGGAGCCGGGGCAGAAACTGGCCCGCCTCCGCCAGCACCGCCTGGGCTGCCACCGCAAGCACTTAGTGCGGCGCAAGCGGTTGCAGCGACAACAATTTTCCAGCTGATCGGGCAATTGGGACTCTTTTCCATCAAGATTATCCTTCATATACCCTTCTAGCTGTAGGGCTTAAAACCAAAGCAAATGACAACGCAAGACGAATGCGGCAAAGACCCCAAAATAACAGTCCCCCGTTGAGAGCCCTTGTGACTAAGACCCCACCGGGCTAGCAGCACACCAACCTTGAAAACCGATGAAGACTGCGGCGAATTTTCCGGCTTAAGGCAAATTCAAGAGCAATCATTTTGGAGAAATTATGTCACAAGAGTTGATCACCCAAATCGAAGCTGCGTGGGAATCACGCGCCGACATCACACCGGGTAGCGATGTGCGTCATGCGGTGAATGATGCCCTGGCATTGCTCGACAATGGCCAAGCCCGAGTGGCGGAACCTGATGGCAATGGCAGTTGGCGTGTCAACCAATGGCTCAAGAAAGCAGTGCTTCTCTCATTCCGCCTGCGTGACAATCACGTCATGGAGGGAGGCTCTGCCGGCGAAGCAGCCTATGACAAAGTCCCAACCAAGTTTGCAGGTTGGGGCGAGAACCGTTTCAACGACGCTGGATTTCGCGTCGTCCCTGGGGCAGTCGTTCGACGCGGCAGCCATATCGGCAAGGGCGTTGTCCTCATGCCAAGCTTTGTAAACATTGGCGCATTTGTTGACGAAGGGACCATGATCGACACTTGGGCAACCGTCGGATCATGCGCGCAAATCGGCAAGAACGTGCATATTTCCGGCGGCGCTGGAATTGGCGGCGTGCTGGAACCCTTGCAGGCGGAACCCGTGATCATTGGCGACGGCGCATTCATTGGTGCACGCAGCGAAGTGGCAGAGGGCGTGCGCGTTGGAGAGGGTGCGGTGCTATCAATGGGTGTCTACCTCGGCGCATCGACCAAGATTGTCGACCGCGCCACAGGAGAGGTTCACCGCGGCGAAGTTCCACCCTATGCTGTGGTTGTTCCAGGCGCATTGCCGGGTAAGCCTTTGGCTGATGGCAGCCCCGGCCCGTCGCTCTATTGCGCGGTGATCGTGAAGACGGTGGATGCACAAACACGCTCCAAGACCGGCATCAATGAGCTGCTACGCGAGTAGTTTGTAGACCTAGCCAGCCTAGCGAGCCCGGAACGATTGCTGACTCTCTCCGTTAATTTACCTATAGTCTCATTTTGCGGAGAGTTTTATGCATAAGGAAGGCGATGAAATTCATATCGAAGATGATGACGCACGCGGCGCGCAAACGACAGGTGTGATGCGCTGGGTTCTGGGCATCAGCTTGGCCGCAGCGGTTGTCGCAATGACCCTCGTCTGGGTCATTCCCGCAATCTACGGCTAATTACCAGTTTTGCACTTCGCCCTGGCGGGCACCTTACAGGATCACTCGCCAGGCTCAATCAGTGTTTCAATCGGCGGCATATTTGAAACACTGCTCGAATAACGTTCGGCCGCGCGCAGAACGCGCATCGCATTGAGGCTTGAGATGAGTTCCAGCTCTGTCTGCGAGTAGCCGCGGCGGGCCAGTTCAGTAAAGAGCGCAGGATAGCCTGCGCTATCTTCCATACCGATCGGCCCGGTTGGCATACCATCAAAATCCGCCCCGATACCAATATACTCAACGCCCGCGACGGAGCGGATATGATCGATGTGGTCGGCCATCTGGCTAACCGGCGTCTGCGGTTCTGGATTGGCTGCATCCCACTCTGTCATTGCCGCCTCAACAATGCTCGGCTGCCCCTGGTTGAGCGATTCCTGCCGCGCCAGCTCTGCCTCGCGCTGGCTATACCACTGGCGGCGTTCTTCGTTGAGAAAGCCAGGCAAACCAACGACCATCACAATACCGCCATTTTGAGGCAATCTTTCAAGCACGCTGTCGGGTACATTGCGCGCATGACCGTTAATCGCACGCGCGCCAGAATGGCTAAAGATCACCGGAGCGCGAGTCGTATCAAGCGCGTCCATCATCGTGTCTTCGCTGACGTGGCTCAGATCGACGAGCATCCCAATGCGGTTCATCTCACGGATCAAGTCTTTGCCGAACTCGGTCAAGCCGCCATGTTCAGGCGCATCGGTCGCGCTGTCTGCCCACGGCGTGTTCTTGGAATGGGTGATCGTCATATAGCGCGCGCCCAGCGCATACATTTGCCGCAGGACTGCCAGGCTGGAGCCAATCGAATGCCCGCCTTCCATTCCCAAGAATGAAGCAATCCGTCCCTCCGCCATGGCGCTTTCGGCTTGGTCGGCAGTCAGTGTAAACTGCAATTGATCGGGATAACGCGCGATCAGACGCTTCATCACGTCGATCTGTTCCATCGTCATTTGGACGGCTTCTGGTTCACTGATCCCGGTTGGCACATAGACCGACCAATATTGCGCGCCGACTTTACCTTCGGCCAGGCGGGTCAGGTCAGAATGCATCGCCCGCCCCTCTGGATGGGTCGCGCCGGTGCCTGTGGTATCGACAAAGTCAAAATCATTGATCTGGTTGTCGAACCGCGAGCGCAGTTGGATCGGCACATCGTTGTGCCCGTCAAACACGGGCGCAGCCTCAAGCGCAGCCGTGGCAAGCGCTTCTGCAGGATCCGGCACGGCTGCATCACTCCCAGCTTCTTGCGCGGCAAGCGGCGAGATCAGCAGGGAAGCGGCGAGCAAGGCGGCGGCGTATTTCATGACAAATAACAGCTCCTAAGCATGGACCAGATCAGCTATGCATTGTCTTAGCAAGCAGTAGGGCGAAGGGAAGCGGCTTTCTGCGAAGCGGCGGGGAATGACCAATCAGTAATTCACAAGAAAGGCAGCCTCGCGCAAACGGCACCTCAGAGCGTAGCGAGAGGAACCTTAAACCTTTGAGCCGCTCCCTTGTGCGGATCACCTTGGCCGTGTTTTACGGCTATGCTGGCTATGCACATATCGCCACGCCGGGGCCATTTTTGGCGATCATGTCGAGCTTTGTGCCCGCATCAGAAGCGGTCGTTTACTGGACGGGTATTGCGGAGGTCGCCGGGGCAATTGCCCTGCTACAGCCCTTCTCCAAACCAATAAGGAGGGCAGGCGGTATCGGCCTTGCTCTGTACGCTTTGTGTGTGTGGCCCGCCAATATCAATCATTTTGCCATGGACATGGCGAACCCTGATGGCGGTTTTGAGCTTGGCTATCATGTTCCGCGAATGATCGCTCAACCGATATTGATCTGGCTGGCCCTGTTCGCTGGAGAAGTGGGCTGGCGACGCCGCACGTAGAACCTGTGCGACGCCGCCAGCAATCACTCTTAGGTGAGGTGCTTAGACACCGCAGCCGTCATTTTGAACATTGAGATTTGGTCTTTACCGATCACAGCGCTGAGCTTGCCATCAGGATTGATCTGACGCTTGTCTTTGCTGTCTTGCAGGCTGTTGCCCTTAATGTATTCCCAAATCTTTGACGTCACTTGCGCGCGCGTCATCGGGCCTTTGCCGATGACAGCTTCAAGTTCAGACGAAAGCTGCACCGGTTTCTGCAGTGCATTAGTCTTTCCAGCCATGATCCTCTCCTTCTCAGTGGTGGCAGGTTTCAAAAATCAAAGTCACGTATTCAACTTCAAATATCGTCTTCGGCCCAGTCGCCCTCATCTTCAGCGGCAGAACCAGTAAATGGGGCGACCAACAATGCGCTGGCGACTATCGACCCTTCTAATGTCGCCAACAAATCGGCGCGGGTTGCCCCAGGCATCAATGTCAGCGGCAATTCTGTTGCAAACAATTGGAACACATATTGCCGCGTCTCACCCTCTGGCGGATTAGGCAGCAACCATTCCGAATTGCCTTTGGAATTCTTTCCGGCACGCGGAGGCGTTTCGCCTTCCAAGAGCATGCCCTTTTGCCCCTTCAGACCCCAGACCAGCCAATGGCAATCCGGCTCATCGCTGGCGCTTGTTGCGTCTTCCGCAATCAGCACCAATTCTTGCGTCCCTGGCGGCGGCGCATTCCATTCAAGCGGCGGAGCGACGGCGTCCTCTTCTTCAGCGCTGAAGCAAGGGTCCAGTTCTTCACCAGGATCAAACGCGGGGCTGGTTAGCTTAAACCCACCGCGGGCAAAATTGCGTTCGCTTCCCAATTGCGCAATCGCCAAGCCCGCATGCTGCGCAGAAGCAGGCAATGCAGTTCTAAGCCAATCAGGCAAACCAGTCATCGAAGCAATTTCCTCCTAAATCTTCTGTGCAAACTAGGCGCATCGGATCGCCAAGACGAGAGTTTCAGCTAAGCTTTGCCCCGGTTTCTGAGGAAAACTCGTCCAAATTTGTGAAAAGTTGTATCCAAATGGCAGAATTCCCGCCTTTCGTTGATGCACATTGCGGGCAGACGTGCCTGGCATTCGCCCATTAACGCGGGCGCAATCTTGCTCACTTAGGGTTCATCAGCCATGCTAATCGTATAGAAATACTGATCAAAGACCCCTTTGTAAGCCGGAGTCGCACCGCATGACCATTGGTCGCATTGTCCTGTCCACCTTCCTAGCAATCTCATTGGCCGCTTGCGGCGGTGGGGGAGGATCAGGCCAAACCGCTAGCGGCGGCGGTACAGGAGGCGGCGGCACTGGCGGAGGAACCGGTGGTGGTAGTGGCGGAGCCACAGCAGGATGCGCGCTCGCTGATCAGCAGCAGTTCGCCAAAGACGTAATCGACGAATGGTACCTGTTCCCCAATCTCGTCGACAATACAGTAGTGGCCAGCAATTTCACCGACCTCCAGGGCTATTTAGATGCATTGGTCGCCCCTGCCCGCGCCCAGTCGCGTGACCGGGGCTTTACCTTCGCAACATCTATCGCAGAAGAAAACGCGCTGATTAACTCCGGCTCTAACGCCGGCTTTGGCATCAGGCTTGGTTATGACACGGTCAACAACCGTGTCTTTGTGCTTGAGGCCTATGAGAATGCACCAGGATTTGGTGCAGGCATTGATCGCGGCACAGAATTGCTGGCGATTGGCACCAGCAGCGGCAATTTGCAGAACGTGTCCTCACTGATGTCCTCAGGCGGGCCGCAATCGGTCATCAACGCGCTTGGCCCGTCAACCGCCGGCACAACTCGGGTTATCCAGTTCCGGACTGCGACCAACACGACCACAGAATCCAGCATTACGAAGGCTGATTTCGCGCTAGATCCGGTATCTGATCGATATGGCGCGCTTGTGCTTGATGATGCTGGCAAAAAGGTTGGCTACCTGAACCTTCGCACCTTTATCGTTGCCAGCGCGTCTGACGAGCTGCGCGATGCATTCGCCCTGTTCCAAAGCGAGGGGGTAACCGAACTGATCATCGATTTCCGCTATAATGGCGGCGGATTGGTCGATGTTGCCGACCTGCTCGGCGACCTGCTGGGTTCAGGACGCACGGGCCAAGTGTTTAGCGAGACGGTCCTGCGCCCCTCAAAATCCTCGGAAAACTCAACCGAGCTGTTCCAGTCCGAAGCCAATGCGATCCAGCCAACGAAGATCGCCTTCATTGGCCGCAGAAGCACAGCCTCTGCCAGCGAGCTCGTGATCAACTCAATGATCCCTTATTTGGGCAACAATCTGGCGCTGGTCGGGGATGAAACCTCTGGCAAGCCAGTAGGACAGTTTGGCTTTGACCTGGCGGCCTGCGACCTCAGGGTTCGCGCCGTGACTTTCCAGACCAACAATGCCGATGGGAATGGCGAATATTTCACTGGGTTAGCGAGCGAGGTTCCCAACACCTGCCAAGCGGACGACGATATTTTCACGCCGTTTGGCGATCCGAACGAAGCCTCAATAGCGGCGGCGCTGGACTTTCTTGACGGGCGCACCTGCACCGCCATAGGCGCCGCTGGGGTTCAGCGAGCGCAAGGCTCGGCCCGCCAAACGATGTTGCAACCAGAACGGCCGAATGCAGCGCAGTTTGAGATCCCGGGACTCTTCTAAGAAGGCAGACGGCCTGCAGCCAGAGGCTCTACTCTGCGGCGAAGCGAACAGCTTGAGCGTCCGCACCTTGCGAATGCGCGATTGCAGCAGCGATGACTTTGTCTGCTGAGGCTGGCTTGGCAATCAGTTCGGCATCCAGTTCGCGAATGCGCTCATTGTGGCGATCCAGATCGCCTGAGTGCAGGATGTAAGGGATTTTCAGACGATCAAGCTCACGCGCCACGGGGAAGCAAGTCAACCCCTCACCCAGCGATACGTCCAATATCGCCAAGTCTATGCCTGCCCCAAGCCTTTGAATATGGCGCTGGGCAGTATCGCAATTTGTCGCAGTTAACACTTCGCAGCCGCGATCTTCAGCCGCAAACTCCATATCCATCAGAATCAGAGGTTCGTCTTCCAATAGCAATATGGTGTAGCTCTTGGCCATCACACGCTCCCAACCGGCAGAGTGATAACGGCTCTGAGGCCTGTTTCGTTCCAATCGCGCTCTATCGTTCCATCAGTCGTGGCAAGCATCCGGTCGACAATTGCAGTGCCCGTCCCCGCGAGGATTTGATCCGGGATGACGAGAGGGCCGCCTTCTTCCGCCCAGGTGATGACAAGGCCCTCTTTATCCTCCGCTGACATCCAATTGACGGTGACTTTGCCCTCTTCTGTGGCCCACGCGCCGTGCTTGGTCGCATTGGCAGCAAGCTCATGCAGGATTAGACCGACAATAGAGATGATGGTAAACGGCATACGCACACCATTCCCCTGCAAGATCATACGTTCCTCATCGCGGTCATAAGGCAGCAGAACGGCCTTGATCGCTTGCCCGATATCGATGCTGCCGGATGAAGCATCATCCAGGGTCGTTTCGTAAGCGCGGCCAAGTGCCTGAATGCGGGAATTGATCTCAGCCGCCTCGGCGCGAATGCCCCGCACACGCCCGGTTACATTCACGATGCCCGATATCACCGCGAACATATTCTTCATGCGGTGCGACAACTCGCGCGCCATTTCCTTTGCATGGCGACCCTCAGACCGCGCAGCGCGCACGTCAGACACGTCCCATTGACTGCCAAAGAAATAGACGAGTTCGCCGTCGCTGTTGTAGATCGGGCCGAGGTGCAAAGCGTTCCAGAAAGTTGTGCCGTTCTTCCGGTAATTGAGCAGCTCAACCACCACGACGTCTTCATTGACCAGCGCTTCGCGAATGCGCGCAACCGGCTCCGGATCGGTATCAGGGCCCTGTAGGAACCGGCATGACCGCCCTAATATCTCATCCTCGCCATAGCCGGTCAGGCGACGAAACGCCCGGTTTGCAAAAACTATCGGCAGGTCTGGCTGGTGCGGATCGCACAGGCAGATCGCCATGCGGGTTTGCGCCATGGCTTGCTCAAACAGCACGCCAGATGCGCCAGAAAACTGATCGCCTTTGTGGCCCGCCCGAAACCTGTCGGGCGCGTCGTCAAAGCTCAAAGATACTTGCTCGGATCGCTTAGGATCGCGTTCTTCGTCGGTGCTCACTATAGTCCGCTTTCCCGCCGCAGTGATCAATGCAACGGCCATATCTGTTCATTGCCATCCAAACGGCAATCGGACGCGTGCGTTCCAAGAAATTCGGGTGCCATAGGCATGCAGACTGATAAGCCATTGCACTATAGAGATTTTAGGTGAGATTCCGGCGCAATTATTCGTTCTAGCCCTGCGGCAGACTGCGTTTCTTGAGGATATAGATAGTGCCGGTCACAGGCGCTCAGAGCCCAATTTAGGCTTCCCTGTGACGGCTTAGATGTATCCCATCAAATCTCGTAATCGTCGATCACGCTCATCAAAAACACCAGAAAACCAACCGCGAATATCCCGTCCGCGACCAATCCGCCCGCCACCATCGGATCGACAACAGCGGCACCAAACACTTGAGGTGCGAGCAGCGCCAAAATGCCAATCTTGCTCAAGATGCCGGCCCACAAAATCGGGCCAAAGCGCATCGGCTCGCGCGCTACGTGGAAATACACTATGCCAAAGCTGAAGATAAACAAGCCGATGATCCGGGCATCGATCGTTGCCTCTGGGCTGAGCATGCCAGCCAAGCCGACGATCAAGTTAAAGACCGCAGCCGTCCAAAAGAACATCCGCCAATAACGCGAGACGGAATAGGCGCTTGCTACACCAGCATCTTCACCCTCTGTAATGGCCTGATCCTCGACCATCTGGACATCATGCGCATCGCTCATTCGGATTCTTCCCCAGTAATCGAATTGCTGTCGGTGTAACCGCATCCAAGCAGTGTCGCATCACCCAAATTGACGGTCGCTGTAAACGGATATTCGAAATCGCTCATGCCATCGCTGCATTCACCTGGTGTGATGGCAATCTGCAAGCTCTCTCCAGCAAGCTCGCCAGAAAATCCAAGCCCATTGTTGCCAGAAAATCGGCTGATCTCGGTAACCTCGCCTTCAAGGTTCTCTGGGCTTGTATAGGTCAGCTTGTTGCCTTCGATTGCCATGCTCCAGAACGGCTCTGTCCCGCTCAAACTGATCGTTTCATCGACAGCAATACCGGCAAAATTCTGAGGCGTATCGGCGCGGTTATCACCACTGGCAGTGCACGAGGAAAGGCTCAACACCCCCAGCATCATCAAGCAAATCTGCCTTAAGCCAATCATTTCACATCTACCTTTGCGCTGCTTCTCGCCAACAATAGGGATAACCAACCCCAGCGTCACTATCTGACCGCAGACAGTCGACAAATTCATTCCCGGTCGGGTGTAAAGGCGTATTCCACCCACAAAAAGGGGCAGACCCTTTTTATGGAGCCTGCCCCTTCCAAGCTTTGTTGAAGAATGCTTGAATTACTGAGGCATCAGCACCGAATCGATGACGTGGACGATACCGTTTGATGCTTCTACATCGACCGCGGTTACGGTCGCGGTGCCGCCAGCGGCATCGGTCAGAACCACTGCACCATCGACAACATTGGCTGTCAGCGTACCGCCATTCACGGTTGGGATTTCATATCCGCCCTCGCCCGCACCTTCGATTGCACCGGTCAGCGAAGCCGCATCAACCGCCTGCGCGATGACGTGATATGTCAGGATCGTACCGAGGGTCTCGGTGTCTTCGGTGGTGAGCGTTTCGACTGTGCCTTCTGGCAGCTTCGCGAATGCCTCATTGTTTGGCGCGAACACCGTGAACGGACCCTCGCCAGATAGAGTGTCGCCAAGTTCGGCGGCCGTCACCGCCGCCACAAGGGTTGAGAGGTTGTCATCGCCAACGGCCACATCAACAATCGTGCCAGGTGCCGCTTCTTCCGCCGCCATTGCATCTTCGGTTGTAACGTCATCGGTCGCCGCTTCTGGCGAACAGGCTGCAATCGACAATGCGATGGTTGAGGCCAAGGCCAATTTAAGGGTGTTCATGGGGGATCATCCTTGTAATCTTCAAAAAATTTCGGAGTCATTCGCGGGGGAATGGGAACAAGCCGTTTTGCTTGCTCGCTCACAGATACGAACGAGTCCCCAAATTAGATGTTCCGAAATTTGTTGTGCGTTTGAGCACGAAAATTACACAACTCAGGGTCGGTGGCGCGCACTTTGTTGGAACTCTAGGAGGCGCCTTTGGTTGTTCTTTCCATGCAATGGACACCCACTCGCGCCGCTGGCCTTGAGCAATTTGCCGCCTTTTTACCAAAGGCCGGAAGACGATATGCCGATGCTCGCAATTTTGACGATGGAACGGGCCGCAGCAATGTCTCGCTGCTGTCACCTTGGCTGCACGCAGGGCTGCTGAACGAGACCGAAATCTGCACCTCCGTGCTTGCCAAGCACAGCCCGCAAAAGTCGGAGAAATTCATCGCTGAGGTGTTCTGGCGCGTCTATTTCAAAGGCTATCTCGAACAACACCCAAGTGTTTGGGCGGAATATTGCAAAGATCGTGACGCGGCCTTCAGCCGTTTGGAAAGCAATACTCGCCTCGAAAGAGCCTATAGCGAGGCAATCTATGGCCGCACTGGGATCGAAGCTTTTGATGTGTGGGCGCGTGAACTCATGGAAACAGGCTATCTACACAACCACGCCCGCATGTGGTTCGCCAGCATTTGGATTTTCACGCTCAAACTTGATTGGCAGCTCGGTGCGGACCTCTTTTTGAGGAACCTGATCGACGGCGATGCAGCCTCAAACACGCTTAGCTGGCGCTGGGTTGCAGGCCTGCACACTAAGGGTAAGGCTTACCTTGCTCGCCAGGACAATATCGCCACCTACACCGTCAATCACCCAAATGGCCCGCTGCCGGCAGAAGGTTTGGCAATGGAAGCGACAGCCCTCGAAGAACCCCGCGACCACCCGAGGCAGCCATTGTCCCTGCCCGATGTTCCCAGCGAAGATGCTTTTGCAGAACCGTTTGCGCTACTGTTGCATGATGAAGCGGCGAGCCACGCCACGCTAACCTTACCCAATGTGCCGAGCCTAGTGATTGGCGCAGCCCGTCCCGCCGCGCGGTCGCCGCGCGAGATGAGCGATAAGGCGCTGAGTTTCGCAGAAGAGGCCGTCGCAGGTTCGCTTAGCAAGGCGGCCGATGCGTTTGGCTGTAAAACTACCGTGTGGGACAGCGAACAATGCCTTGCTAACCTACTGTCAGATGCCGAGGTCACGCGGGTCGTGACGCCGTATCTGCCTATTGGTTGGACCCGTGATGCGCTATGGCCGGAGCTGTCCGAATTGCAGGCAGCGGGTAATCTCGTCACCCTGCTGCCAGAGCTTGATCGGGCCACGTGGCCGCATACCAAGGCTGGCTTTTTCGGCGTCAAAAAGCAGATCGAGAGCATTCTGGGAGAGCTTGGCGTCGGCTGACACGAGCGCGTAAAATGCGAATTTGCACGCATTACAGCCACGCTGCACGCGGTGCATAGTTAACCGGAAACTTACGCCTGCTGCATTACCGTCCCCGGATTGGAAACCGGGACCCAAGACGATGAAATATCCGAACCGTTTGCAAACCGCTTTGCTGTTCGACGAGCCGCACGACATCCTAGAGGCGGCTGTGCGTGATTTCGCTCGGATCGAAGAGATGAAATCGGGTGCGATTTTCAACGTGCCTGAGGCCAATCCAGGCAAATTCTATCGGCTATTCAACGGTTCTGAAGAGCTGATGTTGACCTTTGAATATGTCGATGGTCCGGCCAATCCAGACGTGTTCGCCGCGGCATTGTCGTCGACCGTCACCGGCATGCTGTGCCCGGACATTCGAGATCGCATTGCTCGCTCGCGCAGTCACATCCTGCTGGAGGTGTCGCATGGGGTGATGGGCGGTGTCGAAAACGATCCCAAAATCGCCGCGATGTTTGAGCAGATCGGCGTGACACAAGCAGGCGCGACGCGGGAGCAATTTGACCGGCGCTTACAAGTTTTGGCTCTGATGAGCCGGATTATCACTGACCATGCCAGCCCATCCTCCGTGCATTGGACGCAGTCAGATCAGCTAATCTCTGGTGAGATGTTTGACAGCTTTGCCGCCATGGATGCGCCGAGCCCGCTTCACATCCACCCGTATCTGTTCGGGCCACGAGCAGGACCCAGCGAAGATCAAGAGTTGGGCATTCGCACCTATGGCGCGCGTCATTGGCTGGGCCGCGAAATCATGATCAAGCCCAATGTGCTGCCTTGGGCTGTCAATTTCGAAACCATCATTGGTTTTATGAATATCTGCACGGCCGAGAACGGCTATGTCATCCCGAATGGCGATACATTCGGGCCGGAAGACCGCAGCCTATCATACCGAGTGAACTGGCGCGATGCTGACCCAGAAGATGGCGAAGCGGGATTGGCGTTTTATGAACTCACTCCGCTTAAACATGTGGAGCATGATTTTCTCGCTGAGGATCACGTCGCTGACGAAAACGCCTTCAACGACCGGTCCTTTCCCGCCAACCTCATGCCTGGCGAACAGGACGCGAAGGCCGAACTGGCGAATGAGTGGGCCGAGAAACGCACCATGGCCGAGGGCATAGGCGGAAGGTTCGAAGTGCGCGCGATTGGAGACGGAGGTGCCGCGCACCCTGATCCCGACTCGCCAAAGCCCGCCCAAGTCAGCCAGCCAACACCCAGTAATCCGGGCATGCCAAGCCTAAGCGGCAAGGGATTGCGCGCGAAAGTGTTTGGCCGGAAAGGTGTCTAGTGCGCGCAAGTTTGGCCCCTCAGCATAGGCTGAGAGGTCACACTACAAAGCGTTCGTACGTTCTTAAGCGCTGGCCGCTTCGGCTGCTTCGGCCTCTGCCGCACGGCGCGCGGCACGCTCTTCATCGGCGCGGGCGCGGTCTTGCACAGTCTTGCGAGCCTGCTCAGCCAAACCACGCCAGGTTTTCTCAGCCCGCAGATGCCGTTCACGCACATTGGCGAGATCAGACTTTTCTGCTTGCGCTGCCGCTTCGTCAGCGCGCTCGCTGTAGAATTCGTAAGTTTGGGCCATGTAATGGTCTCTCTTTATGCTCTGGCTCAGCAGGGGTCAGAGTGCATGCAAGCACTTGGCATGTCTTGCCGCAAGCTAAGCGCAGCGGCGCCAGATTCTTTGGATAGACCGTAAGGCTAGCAGATTTATACCCAAACACCTAATTTATGCGACTTTCGTGGTAAACACACGCGCACGCACTCGCGCCGTACAGAGACAATGCTCGCGCGCTGAGACTAAGCCGCCTTGTCGACGGAGCGCCCGCGCCCAAACAAACGGCTGAAGAAGCCACGCTTCTTCGGCTCAGGCTCTGGCGCCTCTTCCATGATCTCATCAACTTTGCGGCGCAGATCTGCACCGGAGAATTCCTTCTCCTCTTCAACCACCTTGCGTTGGATGAAGGTCTCTGCCTCAATCGATGCAAGCTCCACGACCGGACGGCGTTCCGCCACCTGCTCCATCGCAGGCTTGGCCAGAACACTGATCAGCTCAGGGCGCATGTCCTCAACAGCGACGACGGCACCGATGCCGATGGGATGGAGGTGCTCTTTCACGCGGGCCGCGATCGCTTGCTGACACCTCAGCGCGCGCCACCAACAGCCAACAACATATTCGACGTAGCGCAGCGGCGCCTGCGGCGGGTTGTCATCGCGGAAGAAGTGGCGCTGCTTGTGGAACAGCAAAGCGGTGTTGAGCGGGCCAAAGCCCTCAATCTCTAGATAGAGCTCAATGTCTTCTTCTTTGCCAGCCCAGGCCGGACCCTCTTCATTACCGCATTCCGCGATTATCTGGTCAGCGGGCGTACCCGAGAAGGCATAGTCCTCGTCCGTATAGAGCATGGCCGCGAGGAAAGGCTCATGCGTCTTGCCCTTTTCAAAGGCGAGGTCTGGCGGGTTCGCCGCGACGATGATCACCGTGCTGACGGGTTCGCCTTCAAGCCCATCGACGCAATCGAACACGTCTTCGAGACCATTGATCTCAATCGCATCATGATCAAGCTGGCGGCACAGTTCAGCCACTGGGGTGTCCATGGTCGCAATATGCTCTGAAAGGATTGTCTCCACAGCATCAAAATCAGAGGCGGCGAACAGCGCATGCAAGCGCTCCTCAAAGGCTCTTTCCCCCGCGGCAGTCGCAAAGACTTCCTGCAATTGATGCATTTTCAAAACCCCTTAGTCACGATCCGCGCTGGCACCAAAGGCCAGCCCCGCTGTCATGCAGCGTAATCCTTCCAGCGCGTTAACCGCGCATGGCTACTATAGGGTTAATACTGAGGTTACTGTGGCCCATCCTCTCGCTTCTAACCACGGCCAGTACGAGTAGGAAAGCGCTGCGGCGGCCATAGCCAGCGTCATCAGCGCTTCATATCTTGGCTCACATCTGTCGAGCCCATTTGCGCGTTTTCCCGCGCAGAGGGATTGCAGCGGGGTAGAGCCATCGCAGCCCCGCCCCGCCACGGATCGCTTAGTCAGCAGCTGACAAGTTCACAGCGCTTTCTTTGCCATTACGGCCTTCTTCGAGGTCGAAGTTGACGCGCTGGTCCTTATCAAGCGATTGCATGCCGGCGGCTTGCACTGCGCTGATGTGGACGAAGCTGTCATTGGAGCCATCGTCAGGCTGAATGAAGCCATAGCCCTTGTCAGTGTTGAAGAACTTTACGGTTCCAGTCTTAGACATAGTCGTTTCCTTTCAAGCGAAACGGTAATTGCCATGCCCCAATGCGAGGCATGGTTGTGCGTCAAATCGTCAAATGAAAGGAAGTCGTCGTCTGGTTTACGCCGGGGGCCACAGGGGCCAAACGGCGGAAGGCAAATCTCGAAGTCCGTCGCAAATCTCGACGTCAGCAAGGCGCAACTAGCAGACATTTGGGCAATCACCTAATTTGAAGGAGTTAGCCGCCATTTCTGCGCCGCCATGAAAGGTCGCTTTTCGCAGCCCCGTAAGCCCCATTCCTCCACTCGCCGCACGCACAGGGCGCTTGGAACAGCTGGAACACAGTCTAGGGACAAAAACCATCCGATCACAGACACGCCTATTGATCGAAAAAATCGATCGAACGCTGCTCAGGAAAGCAAGATTAGGCATAAGAAAATGGAGCATCGGCTTACGATAGTCTTACCCATCGCAAGTAGGAAAGCGGAACAAGTGCCCCCTCGCCCGCGTTAAGCCAGTATGATCTTCAAACACACCTCACGTATCCTCACCACACTGTTCGGAGCAGCAGCACTCGCCGCATGTGCTGGCTCTCCCGGCCCGGTCGGCAACACCGCCGTGCCTCAGCCCGCAAAGCCGGTCGCACTGGCATCTTACCTTGGCACCTGGCACGAATACGCTCGCTATGAGGCGCCATTTCAAAAGGGCTGCGAAGGCGTCACTGCAACCTATTCGGAGCGCGATGATGGCAAGATCGCGGTGCTCAATTCCTGCCGCAAGGGCGGGCTTGATGGCAAGCTCAGCGAAGCCAAAGGCCGCGCCAAAGTGGTCGAGGGATCGGACGGAGCCAAGCTGAAAGTCAGCTTCTTCGGCCCGTTCTACGGCGATTATTGGGTGCTGGACCGCGGCGAACCAGACGCAGAAGGGCAATATCCGTGGTCGATCGTCGGCGAGCCATCAGGGCGCTATTTATGGATGCTCACCCGCGAGGCCCAGCCCAGCGCGGAATTGCGCGCCGCGCTAGAGGCCCGCGTGCGCGAGCTCGGCTATGACTGGAGCTTGGTGAGGATCACGGAGCAAGCGCCCACTACCCCGTCATCCTGAACTTGTTTCAGGATGACAAGCCACAAGCCTCACTCTCGCAAACCCAGCTCCAGACTCAGATCAATCCACTCGGGGTTCTCTTCCTCCACTAGATTGATCTTCCATTCTCGGTGCCAATTCTTCAGCTGCTTCTCGCGCGATATCGCGTCATACATGGTCTCAAACACCTCAATCCTGACGAGACGTTTGCAATTTCGCACTTTGGCAAACCCTTCGAGTGCGCCAGTGCGATGTTGCCACATGCGCTGGCCGAGATTGGAAGTAACGCCGACATAGATGTAGCCGCGGCGACCGCTCGCTATGATATAGACGCAAGGTTGTTTGGCCATATGCCCACCGTCATGCTGAATTCACTTCAGCATAACAGGTGAAGCCTCTCTGAGACGGTTATCCTGAAACAAGTTCAGGATGACGATGTATTGTGGCCGTCCTGGAATGCCAAAGACCAGCCTCCAGGCACCGCTCCCTCACACCTCCTTATCAGGGCGCGGATCGTGCTTGTGCTTTTCCATCTTGCCCAGCACGCGTTCCAGCCGCTGAGCCATGGTGTTCGCCGCTTTGCGAGCCGCCGTATCCACATCGCCCGCATGTTCGGTGACACCGATCGGCTTGTCCCCGCGCGGGCGCGCCTCAATCATACAGGCCTTGTCATCATCACCGCCCTTGCGCGCATTGTCATCGCGCACGTGAACCTCGAGCCGGGTGAGGCGATTTTCAAACCGGGCAAGCTTGTGACGCACAGCGACCTCGATCCGCTCTGCGACGTTCTCTGTGCCCATAACGCTGCTGTCAGAATTGAACTGGAACTGCATGGTTTCGGTGTTTGGCATCGGGGGCGAAGCTCCTCTCTTAGGGGGTTTGTTGTACCATTTGATATGGGGAGCCGCGCGGGAATTTCGAGGGATTTCGGAGGGGGATTTTCGAGGCTTGGTCGCGGAGCACGGGTTTTTTGTTTGCGCCCTCAGGCGCCGGGCGCTCACATCCGTTCGCTTGGCTTTCGGCCTAACCGGCCGGCGCGCGGTCGCGCTTGCGGCTCGCTAATCGCTCGCCGAACCATTCTAGGGGATAGATGTTGCTCCAAGATACTTGGTCCGCTTCCGTTGGCTTGGTCGCGGAGCACGGTTGCGTTAGCGACCGCAAGGGCCTTGCGCCCGCCCGCAGCGACGCGATCTATGATCGCGTGAGCGAGGATAGCCAAGCGAACGGATGTGAGCGCTGGCGCTTGAAGCCAAACAAAGACTCTTTCAGATCTTGGCGCTACAACCTCGGCAATGTCTGAAGCACAAAACCCCATCACAATCCTGGTCGATGCCGATGCCTGTCCGGTGAAGGACGAGGTCTACCGCGTGGCAGAGCGGTTTAAGGCGCAGGTGCGCATCGTCAGCAATTCGCCATTCCGCATCCCCGATCACCCACGCATAAAGCGCATCGTTGTCGACGATGGCTTTGACGCAGCAGATGACTGGATTGCGGAAAATGCGGACCCGCTAAGCGTGGTGATCACTGCCGACATTTTGCTTGCCGAGCGGTGCCTAAAGGCGGGCGCGGCGGTGCTGTCTCACAATGGCAAGCCGTTCGATGCGGCCAGCATTGGCAGCGCAATCGCGACCCGCGCAATTATGGAAGACCTGCGCGCCGGGATGGACGGCATCGGCGGCGGCCCTCCGCCATTCTCAAAGGCCGACCGCTCGCGTTTCCTACAGGAGCTGGACCGAGTGCTGGTAAAACTGGGGCGGGGTTAGAAGAAGGCTTGGACTTCCTCCCGCATCGCCGCGCTGAACTCACCTTGGCCGGACAAGTAATGCTGGCTCGATAGAGTTATCCTGAAACAAGTTCAGGATGACGAAGTCGGGACGATACCATCACTCTCACCCTGCTTGGCATCGAAATTGGCACAGCGCCAAGTGCCATGCTCGAGCTTCGAAACGGCACCCGATTTCTTACAGAAACCAAACATTTCTCGGATCACGCCTCCGGCAAGTACAGCTTCTATCCCACGCGCTTATTCTTGAAGCCTCACCCCTGCGGGTTCCACGCCATACACTCCACCTCGACCAACGCGCCAGCGGCCAGTCCCTTTACCGCCATAGCGGAACGCGCGGGATAGCGGCTCGGACTGAAATAAGTCTTATAGACCGCGTTAAACGCGCCAAAGTCGCTCATATCTGCCAGCCAGACGGTGCACTTGAATAGCGCGTCATGGGTGAGATCATATTCGGCCAAAGTTTCGCCAATCCGATCCATTGTTCGGCGGGTTTCTGGTTCGATGCCGCCGCTCACGATGCCGCTCCCGTCTTTGGCGAGGCCAAGCTGTCCTGACAGATAGAGGATATCGCCCACCTGCACTGCTTCGGAGAGGGGGAAACGGTCATCACCCAGCGGGCGGAATTGCGGTGCAGCGGGCGCTGCATAAGGGGCCGCTTGAGCGACCGTGCGGCCATCAACCGGCGCGTATGTTGAGCTGCACCCCGCGCAGAGAACGCCCAAAGCCACAGCGGCAATTGATAGTTTATCGTTCATGACACAACCTCCCTTATTCGTCCGGCAAATACAGCTTCTGCCCCATGTCCTTATATTTCTCGCTCATTTCTTCCATGCCTTTAAGCGCAGCCTGCTTGCTGGCCTCTGCGGTGTCGGCGCCCAGCTTCTCCGCTGCGAGGAACGTCTCGGGGCTTTCGTTTTGCTTCGCGGCGAAATCGCGCACTTCCTGGCTGATCTGCATCGAGCAGAATTTTGGCCCACACATGGAACAGAAATGCGCCGTCTTCGCGCCCTCTGCCGGCAGGGTCTGGTCGTGATATTGCTCTGCCGTTTCCGGGTCGAGCGACAGGTTGAATTGATCCCTCCAGCGGAATTCAAAGCGCGCCTTTGACAGGGCATCATCGCGCACCTTCGCCGCCGGGTGCCCCTTCGCAAGGTCGGCTGCATGCGCGGCGAGCTTATAAGTCACAACCCCGACCTTCACATCGTCGCGGTCGGGCAGGCCAAGGTGCTCCTTCGGCGTGACGTAGCAAAGCATCGCCGTGCCGTACCAGCCGATCTGCGCGGCGCCGATGCCGCTGGTGATGTGGTCATATCCCGGCGCAATATCGGTGACGAGCGGGCCGAGGGTGTAAAACGGCGCCTCGCCGCAGACTTGCAGCTGCTTTTCCATATTCTCTTTGATCTTGTGCATGGGGACGTGTCCCGGCCCCTCGATCATGACCTGCACGTCATGCTTCCACGCGCGGTGGGTCAACTCGCCCAGGGTGTAAAGCTCGGCAAATTGCGCCTCGTCATTGGCGTCCGCGATGGAGCCGGGGCGCAGGCCATCGCCGAGGGAATAGGCGATGTCATAGGCCTTCATTATCTCGGTGATGTCGTCGAAATGCTCGTAGAGGAAGCTTTCCTTGTGATGCGCGAGGCACCATTTCGCCATGATAGAGCCGCCGCGTGAGACGATGCCGGTCACGCGGTTTGCGGCCATCGGCACATAGGCCAGGCGCACGCCAGCGTGGATCGTGAAATAGTCAACGCCTTGCTCGGCCTGCTCGATCAGGGTGTCGCGGAAAATGTCCCAGGTGAGGTCTTCTGCGACCCCGCCAACCTTCTCCAGCGCTTGGTAAATCGGCACGGTGCCAACTGGCACGGCGGAGTTGCGGATGATCCATTCACGGGTGTCGTGAATGTTCCGCCCCGTGGACAGATCCATGATCGTATCCGCACCCCAGCGGGTGGCCCACACCATCTTGTCGACTTCATTGGCGACGTCTGACGCGACGGCGGAATTGCCGATATTGGCGTTGATCTTAACCAGGAAATTGCGCCCAATCGCCATCGGCTCGGTTTCCGGATGGTTGATGTTGGAGGGGATGATCGCGCGGCCGCGGGCGACCTCATCGCGCACGAATTCCGGCGTGATCACGGTTGGGATTTCCGCACCCCAACTCTCGCCATCGCGAACGAAATCCTTAGCCAATTCGCGGCCCAGATTCTCTCGCTCGGCGACGTATTCCATCTCCGGCGTGATGATGCCCTTGCGGGCATAGTGCATCTGGCTGACGTTCTGGCCTGCCTTCGCGCGCAGCGGACGCTTCACCGCGTTCGGGAATTGCGGAACGCCGCCACTGCGGTCCGGGCCGAGTTGGCCGTTGTCCTCTGGCTTTACCTCGCGCGCGTCATATTCCTCGACATCGCCGCGCGCCATGATCCAGTCACGGCGTTTCGCAGCGAGGCCAGCGTTGATGTCGATGTTGATGTTCGTATCGGTGTAAGGGCCGGAGGTGTCATAGACGCGCACTGGCGCCTCGCCGCCCTCCAGATCAATCTCGCGCATGGCGACTTGAATGCCGCTACCGGTGCGTGCGCCGATATGGACCTTGCGGCTGCCACGGATCGGTCCAGTGGTTACGCCGATTTCGACCGGTGAGTTGATGTCTGCCATGGCTGCGAAGTCTCCAAGAATGGCGGATGGGACTTCGGCCCTTCGACAAGCTCAGGGTGAGCGGGTCAAGAGCCCTTCCCTCCGCCTGTATTAACAGGTTCAGGTTCAACGGGTCGAGCGCTGCGATGCGCCCCTCTCAGCCTGCGCCTGATAATCAGACTCGCTGGCTCCCCGGGGATGCGATTACGATTAGTGTACGCGGGCGCCTGCGTCCAGTGCGCTAAAGGCCGATGGCGTTTAGCATCTCGGTATCCCATACCCCGCCCAGAGCATCCTCGCGGAAGTTGAACGAACTGATGTATCCCCAGACACAGCCATCGACATCCGCCGCGCGGAACGCATCGGTCACGGTCTGATAATAAAGCGCGCGATTGGCCGAGGGGATGGTTTGGATCGCGCCATATTCACCCATGAACACAGGGCGGCCCGTACGGGTCATGAAGTCCTGCACCTTTGCGACACTGTTATCGACATCGCCTAAATCTTGCGGGGTGCCGAACACGCGGCCGAACGGAGGCGGACTTGCCAGAAAACTTGCGCCCTGGTGCGTAAAGTCAAACGGATCGTAATAGTGGAATGTGGCGATCAGATAGGGATCATCAGGCAATGGCAGGGTGGCCAAGGAATTGATCCCGCTGAAGTTCTCGCCGCCAATCACCACCGGGCGAGTTGGGTTTGTGGCGCGCACATTGGCCAGCGCGGGTTCCAGGATCGAGAGCAGATTGGCATCGGTAAGCTGATTGTGCGGCTCATTCAGCAACTCGAACCAAACCATGTCATCGGCATTTTGAAAACGCTCGGCAATCTGCAACCAGAAGGCAGCGAAACGATCCCTATGGCCGTCAGGATCGACGAAGATCTCATCATAATGATGGACGTTCAGTATAACACGCAGGTCAGATGCGCGGGCCAGAGTAACGACCTCTTCCACCCGGTCCATCCAGGCTGCATCTATCGTATAGGGTGCCGTTGCCGGCGCATGGGTCGACCAGCGCACAGGGATGCGCACGGTTTCAAAACCCTGCGCTTTGATTTGCGCAAAGTCATCATTGGCAATCGGGCGGCCCCAACTGCCTTCGGTGGGATTGCCTTCCAACTGGTTCGACATGTTGATGCATGCGCCAATCCGCGCGTCAGACTGCGTCAATTGGGAACCAGGGCTCGGGGGCACAGGTGTTGCTGTGGGCGTCGGTGTGGGCGTTGGCGTTGCCGTGGGTGTCGGGGCTGGCTGCGTAACGGCCGGTCCATTGCTGCTGCCACCGGAACCTTCGCCGCACCCTGTAAGACCTGTCACCATGGCCACGACCGCAAGCGCGGCTCCGCTATGCCAGTGTCTGCGCCAACCCGATGCCAAACTCATCATCGCTTCTCCCCTACCTTACGCTGCCAACGTCGTCATTTTTAAGGGGATTCTTCAAGTTAGATGCGGCCACTGCTGCGGCATAGCAGGCGAATCGAACACCCACTTCCAACCGAATTGGCCGCGCGCGGTTAGCGATTGCGCATTTCCGTCCCAGAACAAATCCATGATCGGCAGCATTGCAGCCATACAATGACGTGCAAGAAAATCTAAACGCCCTTTTCACGAGAAATTAGGGCTTTTTGGTTACGCCATCGTTCTCAAAGGGACGCAATTGTCATGAATTTCTCGCAAGATTTTCTATCGGAAGATCATCAGCACCCGCTGCAAGAGGTGCGATCATCGGACGTCGATGCAGATTACTCACCGCCTGACGACGCCGGCGCCAACGCGATGGCACGCCGTGTCAATGCGATGCGCATGACTGCAAAGATGGGGCTATATAACGACAGTCTGCTGATAATACTTGCGGTAATATTGGTCAGCAATGCCGCATCGTTATTTATGGGTAACTGGAGTTGGATCCCAACCCTTGTTGCAATTATTATCGGCGTTTTGGGCCTCAGTTGGGTCGCTCTGGCAAAACGCGGCATGACACGCGACTTGATTGATCCGATCAGCACAATCGCAAGCGAAATGAGCAGGCTTTCAAGCGGCGCGCGCGATATCGAGATTTCAGGCCAAGCCCGGCAGGATGAAATTGGCGATTTGGCGCGTTCTCTCGACGCGTTCAAAACAGCCTATACGCATTTGGATCAATTGGTAATTGAACGTGATATTGCCGATAAACTGCGGCTGGAAACCGAAGACAATCAGCGCCAAGAATTCCTGAGACTGGCCGAGCAATTTGAAGAGATGGTTGGTGAAGTCACAAGCAACGTCGCCACGGCCGCATCACAGTTAAACTCAAGAGCGCACGACCTTGCCGGTTCCGCACACCTTTCTTCAGAAAAGGCACAAATGGTGGTGGATGCGATGACCCGCGCATCAAACGGCGTTGCTTCTGCCGCTGCGGCCTCAGATGAGTTTGCCCTTTCGATCGACGAAATTAGCCGGCAGGCGGCACGCTCTGAGGAATTGGCCCGAAATGCATCACGCGCTGCAGAGGGAACCGACAAGACGATTTCGACCCTCTCCAGCGAAGCAGAGCAAGTTACTCAGGTGGTCGAGCTGATCCAATCGATCGCCAACCGCACCAATCTGCTTGCACTCAACGCCTCCATCGAGGCCGCACGTGGCGGTGAAGCGGGACGCGGTTTTGCAGTTGTCGCCTCAGAAGTAAAAGAACTCGCCAATCAGACCAGCACAGCGACCAGCGAAGTCTCAGCACAGATCGAAACCATGCAAGGTTCGACCAGTGCAGGTGTCTCCGAACTACAAGCAATTGCCGAACGCGTCCGTGAGCTTGAGACGACATCGACTTCGATTGCTGCTGCGGTTGATCAGCAATCTGTCGCTGGCAAAGACTTGGCGCATAGCATTGATCTGTCCGCGCGAGGGACAGAGGATGTGACCGTCCACACGGCAGAAATGCTGGAACAGGCGAGCAAAGTCGGGGCAGTGGCAGATGAGTTGTTAGGCTCTGCGACAGACCTTGAAAGTCAGGCAAAACGTCTGACAGATCAGGTCAGATCTTTCCTGGAACGCATCCGTAAAGACTAGCACAAACATGATCTGGCCGCGTGTTAATCGCCGGCTTTTCCCTCTTCTAGCGATAAGGATAATCTATCGCTCAGCTTTATCGGCAAATTGCTGTATACCGCTTTCAGCGCGGCGCCTGGCGCCGCCCATGAAGCATGAAGAGGATACGGTTTTGATCAGATTTCCAGCCTCACTCGCTGTTTTAGTGGTATCGCTTGCGGTGCCAGCCACCGCTGAAAACCCGGCAAACACAAACACGGCCGTCGCCCCAGCTGCGCAAACGCAGACCGCCCGCGCTGGCAGCTATTGGGTGCTGAATGAAGCACACACCACCAATGAAGGCACGACACCAGCCAGCTACACAAGGGTCGAAAACCTCTGCATCACCCAGGATGGCAAACGCTTTTTTGGCATTCAGTCAGCCTCAGGCGGAGAACCGGCAATCGCGCGGACTGAAACCGGCCCGGTGCCCATAACCCTGGCCCCTGTCGATGCAAGCGCGAGCAAGCGGCACTATCGGATCAGCAATCCTGACAATACCGAAGAATATCTGATGATGAATTTTATCGCTCACGGCGCGCGCGAGATGGAATTGCCCAGCGCAACGGCCGGCCTGCTCAGCATCTCGGGAGAAGAGGAGTTTCAGGTCGACTGCATCGACAATGATACAATTGTAATGGTGGCTACCTTTGGAACCGAAGCCATCACTGTTCTTATCGAAGATGGCGAATTGGTGCTCAGAGAGACGCCAGACGGCAGGCAAAACACGTTTGAAGCGCGCGGTGGGTTGCTCGCCCAAGACGGCAATTTTGAAGAGCTGCATTTCGTAAAAGGCGGCGACCGCATTACAATCGATCTTAGTAGAGACGGGCAAGCCGATGGTTTCGGAGTGACAGCCTCGGGCAGCGACGATGCCAGTATTACCCAGCCGCAGGCCTACTTTATCGCCGATCCCGAAATTCTAAGCGCCTTTGCCTCTCAATCTGCAAAGGACCTTGGCCTGTTGGTTAGCCGCCTCACCGTCTGCAATCACTTTGCAGGCGAAGCGAGCGAGAATGCCGAGCGCAACGCGCAGATTGCGGAGAAAATCACCCAATACCGCTGTATGGAGCTGCCAGCGGAATATGACACCGCCTTGGCCGCGCAAGAAAGCGACAGCGATCTGCACAGCTATCTGGCCGCGCACAGCCCCAGCTGGAGATAGGGCTCGGTTCTGCAAGCCTTGGCAAGCCCCCGCGTTAAGCCGTTTGAGCCAAACGCAGGGGCGCCATGGCGGACAAAATCAGTCTTCTTTGACGGCGCTCGACAGGCAAAATGCAAGCAGCAATGTTGCAAGAACGCCGGTGCCACCTGCCAGCGGCAATTCGCCAGAAAAGCCGCGACCCAAGGCCATTGAAAGCGTGTTCGCGATCAGCGCGGCCGCACCAATAGCAGCGGTGAGACCGCCCAACGCCTTTGCGCCGTCGTTCATCTTGGCCATGCCAAACACAATCGCCGCAAGCGCCAGCAAGACCTTGGCCGCATTGTAAACCATGAAAGAGAAGGCCACGACCGCGCCAGCCGCCGGAGCGAGCGCTTCGGATGCTTCCGCAGCTTCGCGGAAGGGCCCGAACATCGTGAGACCGACACCAACCTGAACGACGTTGAGCACCGCGCTAAATGCGATCGCCGACCAGCCAAGATGGAGGTTTTTGGCCTGAACCATCGCGGATCCGGCAAAGGCCGCGAGCAGCACGAAGATCAGCCCTTCCAGACCCCACAGCAGCTGGCGCGGAACATCAACCTCAGCGATATAAAGCCCGGTGTAGAGCGCCTGTGTCACAGCTGCCAAGAGTAACAGTAAGGCCGTTATCTGCACGGTGCGTGACAATGTGAAATTCATTGAAAGTCCCCTTAATTCTTGTCTAAATACCGGTTCGCGAAGTTGGTAGCGTCAGTTACACATTTGCCAGAAATCGCCGAGCTTATACCGCGCTAACCAGCGGATAAATAGCAATTAGGGCAGCTCTTTGATCGGCAATTCCTCACCCACCTTGGTGAAGTAATCCCATTCGCTGCTTGTCAAAAATGCAGGTGTTTCAGCAGGCACATGCACGCCAACGGCTTCCTCTGCGTTAAGCGTGCGATCAATCAACAGCCCTGCATCATCCTGCTGGAAGAACCAGAACGGCACCATCACCAAATTCGTCCGCGCGCAGCAAAAGAACTTTGAATTCATCGTGAAATGCTGCGCGGCTGGATCGGCATCACCCATATGCATCACGCGAATAGGCGCTCCAGCGGCATTGGTCGCGGAAACCCGGAAGGTGATATTGTGCACCTCGCTATGCCGCTCTGGCCAGCCTGCGTGCGGCGTGCGCAGAGCCTCCACCACCGCCCCTGCGACCTCGATCCGTTCGGCTGCCTCACCATTGCTCAGCTCAACGCCAGTGATCCGCTCGGCAAAGTCATCCTGCCACATCTCATGGCCTCGCATCGCCTCCTCAGCCTGGGCGGGTGCGATCAATTGCACACCCGGCTGCGCGGCCATCATGCGGTTGAGATATTCGGCGGAGAAATGGTCGCCATGCGCGTGGCTGACGAAGACTGCATCGACATTATCATACGGCGCGCTGCCATTGATAATCGCCTCGATCAGGGGTTCGCCCATTTCAGCCAGCGATCCAAAATGGTTGTCATACAATGGGTCGAACAGAAACTTCGCCCCGCCCATTCTGGCGCTAACCCCCGCGTTAAGGATCGAGGTGACGCTGCCCTCACCGCTGCTTTCGACAGTCGGAACTTCAGAAGCTGGCGCGGCAGAGCATCCCGCCAGCGTAAGCGCTCCAAAAGCCGCTGCAATTATCGCGCGGTAAGCCATGCCCAATTCCTCTTCCATCCATGCATTTGCACGCTAAGGTTAGGCCGCAATCCGCAGCAGGTCCAGTCAGCGCGCAGTTACTGCTTTTGAGATGAGCAACTTCTCCAACATACGAGGGCATGACAAGCCCGCCCCTGCCACCTATCGTGCAACCATCAGCATTCAGCCCAAGGATTGGAAGCCCTCTTGGACGCCCCGCAAACGCCCAATATTGAAGAGTTCACTGACATCGATCGAGTCAAGTTTGAAAGCGCCGTGGTGCAGGCCGGCAGGCCGATCATCATGCGCGGATTGGTGAGCGATTGGCCAGTGGTGAAGGCAGCCCAGCAATCGCCAGAGGCGCTGCGCAGTTACCTCAATGCAGGATACAATGGCCAGCCGGTGGAAACTTTCATCTCGGCGAGCGGCAATGACGGCCGCCACTTTTATGATGATCAGATGCGCGGCTTTAATTTTCAGCGGCAAAAGGCACCGCTGAACGCTCTGCTCGACAAGCTGATCGAGGTTGCTGATCGGCCCAATCCGCCCGCGATTTACGCAGGCTCCGTTCCGGTCAGTAGCTGCCTGCCCGGCTTTGCCGCGGACAATGCAATGCCGCTGCTGGCGAATGGGATCGAGCCGCGCGTTTGGATCGGCAATAAATCCCGCGTCGCGGCGCATATCGATGTGGAGCTGAACATTGCCTGCGCCATTGCCGGATCACGCAAATTCACCGTTTTTCCGCCCGATCAAGTGGGCAATCTCTACATCGGCCCGCTGGAGTTCAACATGGCTGGTCCGCCCGCCAGCCTGGTCGATTTTGCCGATCCGGATTTTGAGCGGTTTCCGAAGTTTCGCGAGGCCTGGGATGCACGCATCGAGATTGAATTACAGCCCGGCGATGCATTGTTTCTACCACCGCTGTGGTGGCATCATGTCACGGCCGATGGCGCGTTCAACATGCTGGTAAACTATTGGTGGCCGAGCGATCCGCGAGGGGTGCAAATGCCCGCCATGGCGCTGGCCATGCTCGCCATCCGAGAACGCCCCTTGTCAGAACGTCAGGCCTGGAGGAGCTTCTTTGATCACTACGTGTTTGGCGAGGGTGCAGCGCAATCTGCCGACCACATCCCCGATCATGCGCGCGGCGTTTTAGGACAGGCCGGGACGGAGCGGGACAAGACCATCATCGGCTTTGTCATGCGCAGTCTGGGCATGCGCTAATATCGCGCCGCTAAGCCTTGACCACACGCGCCGCGCGCCGCAATCCTGAACCGACATCGCAACCCTTACGAAAGACCCGATAATGCCGTTTCGCATGACAGATATGGTGGGATGTGAATTCCCGCTCTTTGCCTTTTCGCATTGCCGCGATGTGGTCGCCGCGGTCAGCCGCGCGGGCGGATTTGGCGTGCTCGGCGCGGTCAGCTTCACCCCGGAGCAGCTCGAAACGGAGCTCAAATGGATCGACGACAATGTCGAGGGCAAACCATACGGCATCGACGTGCTGATCCCTGAGGTGCAGGCGGTCGATCATTCGGTAAGCGCGGATGATATCGTCGCCGCGATCCCGGCGGAATACCGCGATATGACCGCCACCATTCTACGCGAGGCGGGCGTCAGCCTGGATGGCACAGCGCCATTGGGCGGCAGCCAGGCACCCAACACCTCGCTGGGTCAGGAATTGCTGGAGGTAAGCTTCAACCACCCGGTCCGCCTGATCGCCAATGCGCTGGGCACGGCCCCGCCAGCGATGATCGAAGCGGGGAAGAAACACGGCATTCCGGTGGCAGCATTGGTCGGCGCAAAAGAGCACGCGATGAAGCAAATCGAGGCGGGCGTTGATCTGATCATTGCCCAAGGCGGCGAAGGCGGCGGGCATTGCGGCGAGGTTAGCACAATCGTGCTGGTGCCCGAGGTGATCGAAGCGATTGAGCGGGCAGGCGCGGACATTCCCGTGCTTGCGGCGGGCGGAATCATGAACGGGCGGCAAATGGCCGGGATGATGGCGATGGACGCGGCGGGCGCATGGTGCGGCAGCGTGTGGCTCGCCACACAGGAGGCCGAAACGCATGAGGTTTTCCGCGAGAAGATGATCGCCGCCTCCAGCCGCGACACCATCCGCTCCAAACACCGCACCGGCAAGTTCAGCCGTCAGCTGCGATCTGGCTGGCACGCACGCTGGGAAGAGGCTGGCCTGCCCGCCCTGCCCATGCCGCTGATGATGTTACTGTCTGAGCCGGTGCTGCGCGCGATCGACAAGGCCGCAGTGAACGGCAATGAAGACGCACGCGCGCTATGCTCATACTTTGTCGGTCAGGGCGTTGGCCTCGTCACAGAGGTACGAAGCGCGGGCGGCGTGGTGCAGGATTTCAAACAAGAATTCGTCAGCGGCTATGAGACGCTCGCCAGCGCGCTCGAATAGGCATTAGGCAAAACTGCCTCCTAACTAATCGCAAACATGAAAACTGGTTAACCATAATCTAACCAGGCTGCAGTAACTGCCACCTTGAAAAAGGGGGAACTGCAGCGCGTGGCCAATTTGGCGCGACCATTTGTGTTGATCATCCAGCTAGCAGTTTTGCTGCTTGCTGCGATCCTGCTCGCGCCCAGCGCAAGCGCACAATCGAGCAGCTGCGGCGCGGCCACAAGCCAAGGCACCGCACCTGCCTCGTGGCGAACCTATTGCTGGATAGATATGGACGGCTATGACGATGCCGTCGCGCGATCAGCCGCAGGTCAAACCTTCGCCGTTGGCCTGTCCGACGGATCAGTCCTCAATTTCACCTTGCGCACCACCAGCAGCGCCGCGACCGGGGCGGACCCGCGCGCCGCGCCAAGTTGGACCGGAGCAGCCGTGGGCAATACGGCGTTTTTGGGTATTCCCGGGCGTCCAATCCTCTACATGGCGAACAGCGGTTCAACGGTCAGGTTCGACTTTAGCAATATCAGCATCACGCCGCCGCCGGGGGTTGCGACCGTCACGACTTATGCCTTTGTGGTGGCCGATGCAGAATCCACCGACAATGCCGAATATCTGGAATACACCACTGATGGCGGTGCGTGGGAACTGCTGGATGATGTCCCCCCGATCAGCGGCACACAAATGCCGGGCGCTGCTGGCGTTGGAACAAGCACATTCCGCAGCGACGGCTTAGGTCAGAGCGGCCGCGTGGGCGCCTATATTGTCGGGTCGAACACGCCCACAAACGTGTCTGCTGAAATGAACGGTGCTGGCCTGCAAGGGATCATGTTCGCAGTCCGCTTTGCCTCGATCAGCCTGGACAAGGTGATCGGCGGCACCCGGCTGGACCCTGCTGATCAGTTTGATTTCATGATCAGCTCAACCTCTTCAGGGGCCATCTTTGCCACTGGATCGACCAACGGCAGCGGGCTTGGTCCCTTTGATGCCGCTGTTCTAACCACGGCATCAGGCATCCCGCTGACGATCAGCGAACAAATGGCCGCTGGCAGCACCAGCGCGATCACCAGCTATAGTTCCGAACTAACCTGCACCAACGGAAACAGCGGTTCGTCCACGCCCTTGCCTGCGGGTGTGCAGACGGTAAGCTTCAACTTTGGTCCCTTGCAATTTGGCGATGCAATCGAATGCCGCTTCACCAACACGCCGTTGCCGCATGTTACCTATCGGAAAGAGCTTGGCGCAGGCGGACGGATTTTCGACACCGACCAATTCCGGCTGCGCACGCGCGATCTCACCACGGGCACAAATCTGGTGCAAATCGATACCGAGGGCACTGGCTCGGCATTCACAGTGGATGGTGCAGGCCCGATTGAAGTGACAGCAGGAAATACCATCCGCCTGGTTGAATTTGCGCGGGGGTCAACGGTTATTTCGCGTTACACTTCTAACACGGTGTGCACGAACACCAACCCCAGCTCGTCCACCAGCCTGCCAACAGGCGGCAGGCGGGTCGACCTCATCCCGCAACTGGGCGATGTTATTACTTGTGTAGTCACCAACACACGGGGACCTCCGGACGCGATTATTGTGGTCGACAAAGCGTCCGCAATCATCACGAATGATGCCGAGACAAGCGATTTTAAGGCTATCCCGGGCGCCGTGATCGAATACACTATCAGCGTGCGCAACGAAGGGGATGCCTCGGTCGATGCAAACACGCTCGATATGATCGATCTTGTGCCAGCCGACATGGCCTATGGTGCCGCATTTGGCGTGGCCTTTACCGAAGCCACCACCGCTAGCGGACTAGACACCTTTAATGCCTCGACGATGGTTGGATTTTCCGATCAACCTGGCGGGGCCGCCCCGTTCGGCTATTCACCGACAGGCACATTTGATCCGGATGTGAGTGCAATTCAAATCCAGCCAACCGGGCAATTGGCCGCATCTGACGGGACCAACCACCCTGGCTTCACGATCACCTACCGGATGCAAATCGAATAGAGCTGCACAAGGTGTCTTAACCGCCCTTTTGCGCCGCGATCCAGCGGTCAATCTTGGCCTCCAAGACGGCCAGCGGAAGCCCGCCAGTGTTCAGCACCTGAGCGTGGAATTCCTTGATGTCGAAGTCATCAGCGAGCTGTTCTTCAGCCCGCGCACGCAGCTCCTGAATTTTGAGCGCGCCGATCTTGTAAGCCAAGGCTTGCGACGGAATGGCGATATAGCGCTCAACCTCGGAGACCACTTCGGTCCGCGTCATGCCAGAATTTTCCAGCATGAACTCGATCGCCTGCTCACGGCTCCATCCTTTTGCGTGCAGGCCAGTGTCAACCACCAGACGCATCGCGCGCAGCTGCTCATCCTGCAAAGTGCCATAGCGGTTCCATGGGTCTTCGAAAAAGCCCATTTCATAACCCAAGGTCTCGGCATAGAGCGCCCAGCCCTCAACAAACGCGGTCGTTCCGCCAAACCGCATAAAGGCAGGCAACGCTTCGTTTTCCTGAGCCAAGCTGATCTGGAAGTGGTGGCCCGGTGCGCCCTCGTGCAGGTACAGCGTCATATTGCCGGTCGTCAGGCGGCTCGGCAGGTCATAGGCGTTGAAATAGAATGTACCTGGGCGCGATCCATCGGGAGTGCCCGATTGGTAAGAACCGCCCGCGCTGAACTGCTCAATCGAGGGATCATACGGCTCGATCCGAAGTTCTGATTTTGGCAGCAGCGAGAAATATTCGCCGATCTTCTTATCGACCTCTTTGCCCAGATCGTAATAGCTCTGGGTCAGCGCCTCGCGGCTTTCCGGCTTGAACTGCTCATCGGTTCGAACGTAGTCGAAAAATTCGTTGAGCGTGCCTTCAAACCCAACCTCGGCCTGCACCTTTTCCAGATCCGATTTGACCCGCGCCACTTCATTCAGGCCCAGCTGGTGGATCGTATCCGCGTCAAGCGGCAGCGTAGTCGTACCCTCGATCAGCTGGGCGTAAAGCTCCTCGCCGCCCTTCATCTGACTGAGCCCGACACTGTCACGAGCAACGGCCAGATATTCATCGCGCAAGAAGTCCCGCATCCGCGTGTGCGCGGCGTAGATCTCCTGGGTCTTCGCTTCATAAGCAGCGGTCAGGCGCGTTTTGTCTTCCTCAGGGAAGTCCTCCGGAAAATTCTTCACTGGACCCATAAATTGCGACTCAGCGACGGGAATGGCGATCTGAGTGTCGAGCTGAGAAATGACATTGCCAATCGTCAGCTTCGTTTCAAACACGCCGCTTTCCATGCCTTCGCGAAACTTCTCGATCGCCCGGTCAGTGATCGCAATGTAATCATCATGGCGCGACAGATTATCTTCGTAATTGGCGAGCGTTCGGAACGGGGCAGCGCCCGTACCGCTGGCAAAGTTGGGGTAGAAGGTATGAAAACCGCTGAAATGGTTGACCGGGCGCACTTCGGTAAGCGCACGAATGCGGTCTGTGCTGGCCTTCAGCGATTGCTCCTGATTGTACTTGAACACATCATAGGCGAGCTGATCGGTGGCGGAGAGCCGCGACCGGTCGATCTGCGCCAGCAGCGCCATGTTCAATTGCGTGTCTGTGCGGCCCGCCAGGAACTGCGCATCGGTTAGGAAATCACCGAGTTTGCCCGCATCCTTGTCATCCCCGCGAAACAGGCGCGACAGGGGGTTGAGCGCCAATTGGCGCTGGTCAGAATCGGCGAACAACGCAAACAGCTTCTCTTGCTCAGACTGAGGCTGCTCAGCGGCGGCCTCTGCCGCTCCGCCATGATTATCAGCCAGAGCTGGTGCAGCCGGTAAGGCGAAAGCTGTCGCAGCGAGAAGTGCAGCGCGAATATGCATGATGCGTAAGTCCCATTAACCAAATTTGATTGCCGGTGAGCGCTACGCCTACCCGAATGCAAGGGCAAGCGCGTGCCCGACCAACACCTAATGTTGTTCGATCAATCCATCCCGATCAATCGATGACCCGCCCGCGGACCATCACGAAATCGACATCCTCCAGCACGCTGACATCAGCCAGTGGATTGCCATCGACCGCGATGATATCGGCTGAGAAGCCCGGCGCGATCCGGCCAATTTCATTCTCTAGGCCCAGCACTTCTGCCGCGACCGTGGTGGCCGACGCCAGCACTGCTCGGTTTGACATGCCGCCACTGCGCATCAAGGCGAGTTCGCCCGCGTTCTGACCATGTGGGAAGACGCCCGCATCCGTGCCAAACGCGATCTTCACGCCGTATTCACTGGCGCGCTCCACAATCGAGCCAGCAATCTCGCTCACGGCGACGATTTTCTCTTCTACCACTGGGGTATAAACCCCTTTGCCCAGATTATTCTTCACCCCTTGGAACGCCATCAGAGTGGGAACCAGCGTGGTGCCATTCGCCTTCATCGCGTCCGCTGCGGCTTTGTCGATATAGGTGCCATGCTCAATCGTGTGCACACCGGCGCGCGCCGCCGCCTCGATCCCGCGCGCACCATGCGCGTGCGCGGCGACTTTCAGACCGAGCGTTTCCGCTGTGTCGACAATCGACTTCATTTCAGCGTCAGTAAAGTGCGCCTCTAGGCCCCGGCCCTGCTGGCTGAGCACGCCGCCAGTGGCCGTGATCTTGATCAGGTCGGCGCCATATTTGGATGCCTCGCGCACCTTTTGCGAGCACTCGACCGCGCCTGTGCAGGTAAACCCAGAATCCAGCACATCGTTCACATGCTTGTGAAAGCCGTTGGTGTCGCCGTGCCCGCCAACAATGCTGATCGTGCGGGCGGAGGTGACGACACGCGGACCCGCCACAATACCCTCTGCCGTGGCGCGGCGCAGCATTTGCGTGACCTGATCTGTCCGCGAACCAAGATCACGCACGGTGGTGAACCCGGCCAGAGCGGTGATGCGAGCGTTCTTCGCCGCGATCAGAGTGTAATATTCTGGCGGCGTGGTGGCCGCGCGCCAGAACTCGCCGCTGGGATCGCCGGACAAATGCGTGTGCAGATCGATCATACCGGGCAGCACGGTCTTGTCCGAGAGGTCAATTACCCGGTCGGCCGTGATTGGTCCTGGGGTGCGGGATCCGTATCAACCGCGACCAGACGCCCATCGTCAATGTAGATGACCGCCGGTCCGGTCGGTTCGCTATCCGCATCAACAATCACAGATCCTGCGCGGATCGCAATCGTTTCAGCCGCCGCAGGCGCGCTCAGCAGTGTCACAGCAGCCATCGCGGGAACCGCGAGCTTAGATAGCAATTTCATCATTGAACCTCTCTTACGTTTTGGCCCTGATAGGCCCGGTTTAAGCCGCGCCGCAAGCCCACCAGATAAGATATGAATGCGCTCATCATTTGCCAAAGGCGAGTTGAACGTTATGACAGGCGCGTAATAATCCATCCACAGGGGACAATTTTCCTATGAACCGGCTTTCCGTAATTTCCGCCACATTGTTCGCATCCGTCTCGCTGACTGCCGCCGCCCATGCCCGCCCGATGACGCCTGAAGACGTTGCCAAGCTGGAAAGCGTCGGCGCGGTGGCCGTCTCGCCCGATGGAGAGCGCATTGCCTTCACGACCTCTAGCCTGCCGGATGTGACCGAGGGCGAGAAGGACGGATCGTTCACGCAGGAATTGAAAGTGGCAAGCGCACCGGGCGATGCACGCGCTTATCTGCCCGATGATGTCTCGCCGGGCGGCGTTGCGTTTTCGCCAGACGGCCAGATGGTCAGCTTCCTATGGACGAAGAAGGACGAGAAACGCGCCGTTTGGGGCGTTCCAGTGGACGGCGGCACGTATAAGAAGCTCGCCGAAGTCGAAGATGCAAACGTCCGCAGCTACCGTTGGAGCGATGATGGCAGCACCTTGTTCCTGCTCGCCAACGCTGAGGAAGACAAGCAGCGCACCAAGCAGCGCAAGGCCGGCTTTAACGCGCGAGTTTACGAAGAAGAATTCAGGCCAGCACGCATGTTCGCCGCTAAAGTCGGCGATGAAGTAGACGAAGAACCGCGCGAGATTGCTTTGCCCGGTTTCGTTAGCGCATTCGACATTGCGCCCGGCAATGCATTCGGCATCGTCGAAACCGCACCGACCCCGCTGGTCGATGATAGCCTCACCAGCAAGCGAGTGAACATCATTGATCTGAACACCGGCAATGTTCGCGCAGTCGTAGAGACACCGGGCAAGATCGACGATGTCGAAATTTCCCCAGATGGCAAACAGCTTTCGCTGATCGCGGGCGTCGATATGAACGATCCGGCGGCAACCACGCTGCATCTCGTCGACACCGCCACCGGCGTGTACCGCGCGCTTAACGCGGGCGCTGAAGAAGCCGCCGTCGACGCGGAATGGCTTGCCAATGGCCGCCTTGCCACCGTCATTCACACCGGCGCGCAAAGCGTGCTGCGGATTTACAATTCGAACGGCAAGATTTCAGGCGAGATTGATCCGGGCGAATTGATCCTGACACGGGTTGAGGCCGCTGGCGGACAGATGGTTGTCGCTGCGAACAGCCCCAAGCACCCGAATGAAGTGTTCGCCGTAAACGGCAGCACCTTCACCCGCTGGACCACCCAAAACCCATGGCTGGCCGATATCTCCTTCGGTAATCAGCGTACCTACACCTATACCGCGCGCGATGGCCAAGAGATCGAAGGCGTTCTGATTGAACCGGTTGGCGGCGCTCCAGAAGGCGGTGCGCCGACCATCATGAATATTCATGGCGGGCCGGAAGCACACGAAAGCAATGGCTGGCAAACCGGCTATTCGAAGCCGGGCCAAATGGCCGCAGCCAAAGGCTATGCCGTGTTCCTGCCGAATTATCGCGGGTCAACCGGATATGGCACTGCTTTTTCTAAGCAGCATCAGGGCAATTACACCGATCCAGAGTTCACCGACATTGTTGATGCAAAACGCGCGCTGGTTGCAGAAGGCATCACCGATGCGAACCGCACCGGGATCACCGGCGGATCATACGGCGGCTATGCCAGCGCATGGGGCGCAACCGCGCATTCAGCGGAATATGCCGCCAGCGTGATGTTCGTCGGCATCTCCAACCAGGTCAGCAAATTTGGCACCGGCGACATCCCTTATGAGATGTACAATGTGCACAGCCGCAAATGGCCATGGGATGATTGGCAGGCGATGCTGGAGGTTTCCCCGATCTTCCACGTCGACAAGGCAGAGACGCCGATCCTGATCATGCACGGCGACAGCGACACCCGCGTTGATCCGGGCCAGTCGTTTGAGCTTTACCGCTCGCTGAAAATCCGCAAGCCAGAGACGCCGGTGCGCTTTGTGCTGTATCCTGGCGAAGGGCACGGCAACCGCCGCGCAGGCAGCCGCTATGATTACAGCCTGCGGATGCTCGAATGGTTCGACACCTATTTGATGACGGGCGATCGCAAGGCGGCTCTACCCGCCCCGCGCCCGCAATTGGCCGAAGGCGCCAAAGGCGCGAGCGCCGATGATGTGGACGACGACAGCGAAGATTGATTTCGCGCTTCACTAAAACAAAAAGGGCTGCCCTAACCGGCGGCCCTTTTTATGTTTGACAGTCGATGGACCAATCGGTTGCGCAGCGACCGCAAGGCCAAGTGGCCGCCCACAGCGGTGCGGACTTGCCCGCAAACTGCGAGGATAGCGCAGGCCGGATAGCGTGCGAAAGATTAAAAAGTATAACCCACACCCGCGCCGACCAGGAATTGATCCGCGCTGCCGCGGACAGAGGTGAACGGCGTATCAGCCGCATCGCCGACCAAGCGGCTGTAGCCGCCAATCCCATAAATATTCAGGCCACCGTTCAAAGCGTTGCCACCTAAATCAAAGGTGACAATCGCCGTCAGTCCAAGGCTGTTTAGCCCGCCATCCGCAGTGAATTCTGCCAGGCCGCTGTCCGCACTCTGTTGAGGCGTGACGGTGTAGTAATAATCGGCGAAGCTATCGTCGACGAAGCTCGCACTGGCGCTGACCTGCACCACAGCTCCGCGTCCAACTGGGGTAAAATAGCCGACACTGGGCTCGATCAGCATGCCGTCATGCGCGCCCAATATGTCCCATCGCACCTGCGTCGACAAAGTAACCGCATCGAAGCGGTTGAGCACGCCGGGGATACGCGCGCCGCCTTGCACGCCGATCTCAAACGCGGTGTCTAAGTCCTCGGTCAGCGCAACCACAGGATCTTCGATATCGCCATCGCGGTCACTGCGCAGGCGAAAGGCTGGCCCGAAGGAGACGCTGGTCTCAGATGGTCCAGCACTCGGCGCCTGTGACAGCAGATCGAGCGCAAAGCCGGGCCCATTGGGGCTGATGCCGATCCCGCCAACGCGGCCAACGATCAGCGGCAACGGAAAGACGTTGTAGTCATCCGACCCGGAATAGCTCGGCACCAATCCCGCGCCGATGCCAATCGTCACCCAGGTCTCATCAAAGACGTTTTCACCGTTCAAAACACCTGGTGGTGGGCCTCCAGCTCCGCTTGACGGACCTTGCCGCTCTGAAGACTGAGCTTGGCCGCCAACAGTATCTCGCTCGCTCGGCTGAGATGCATCCCCTTCACTATTGCCGTTCGCATAGGCAGGCGTGCAGGCCAGGCCAGCGGCAGCGACCAGCGCCCACGCAATTGTTTTTCGTGACATTTGTAGCTCCGTTTCAGCCATTCAACCGACCGTCCTTGGGTCGGTTCCCAAGGCTCAGGCGGAACCTGCCGCTTGCCACTCAGCAATTGCCTCAACCGGGAACAACAGCATGATGACATTCAACGTCAGATTGTCGCGCACCACATAGGCAGCGAGTATCTCCATGATGACCGCCAATATGACGGTCACCCTCACGGGTAGCCTAAGCGCGAGGTAAAAGCCGAAGCTCATCCAGCCGATGTCTGCGAAGGAATTGAGCACGCTGTCACCAGAATAGCCCCAATTGGCCGTGACCGAGCGAAACCGAGCAATCACCATCGGGGTGTTTTCTAGCACTTCCCAAGCCGCTTCAAGAAACACCGCGAGCGGCAATCCCCAACGCACGGCATTCTTGCCGCCCAGGCCCAATTTGCTGAAGAGCAGCCAACCAAACCCATAGAAAATCATTCCGTGGATGATGTGGCTGGGCGTGTACCAATCGGAGATGTGCTGGCTGTTGCCAGAGGAATTGATGTCCCCGTGCCACAACTTGATATCACCGCATTCACAGATCGGCGGGCGATCCATCGCCAGCAGGATTACGATTGTCGCAATCGTTATGCCGATAGAGACGAACACAGTGGTGCGGTTGGGAATGAGTTTTGCCATCACGTCTGAGTGTGAATCAGCGCGCGCGCACTTGCAAGCAAAGATCACCGCAAGCGCCCATAATCACAGCGGAAAGAACAGGGCAGCCGCACGGCATTATGCCTGCCATTACAACGCGCCATTGCCGATCTCTCACGCATTCCCTAGGGCGAGGTCAGGATGAGCGGAAACATAATCGATGTGGCCATTGTTGGCGGCGGATTGGCTGGCGGATTGATTGCGCTGGCGCTTTTCCGCGAACGGCCCGAACTGCGCCTATCCATCATCGAGAACGGCAAAAGCTTTGGCGGCAATCACCGCTGGAGCTGGTTCGACAGCGACCTGTCAGAGACAGGCCGAGAGCTGCTCGCCGCCTTCCGTCAGACCGAATGGGACAGCGGTTATGACGTCGCCTTCCCGAAATATCGCCGCACTCTGAGAACCGGTTATCGTTCTATGGCCAGCGGCGATTTTCACGAAGGTCTCGTGCGGCTGCTGCCGGAGGGGGCACTGCGCCTAGGCTGCGCGGCAGAGGCAATCGACGCGCGCGGTGTGACCTTGGCGGATGGGGAGCGGATCAATGCCCGCGCCGTCATCGACTGCCGCAGCTTTTCACCCAGCCCGCATTTACGCGGGGGCTGGCAGATTTTCATGGGCCGCCAGATGCGGCTGGACGCGGCACATGGGCTGGAACGCCCGGTGATCATGGACGCCGCCGTTGACCAGCTTGCCCCGCGCGGCAATGGCGGGGCCTACCGCTTCGTCTACACATTGCCGCTGGGCGCACATGACGTGTTTGTCGAGGATACCTATTACGCCGACGAGCCAGAGATGGACCGCGGCGCGCTATCCTCTCGCATTGATGCCTACGCCCGCCAGAATGGCTGGGATGACGGCGCGATTGTTGGCAGTGAAGCAGGATTGCTGCCCGTTCTGACCGGCGGCAATTTCGCTGCTTATCAAGCCGAAATGCGCATTCCCGGCGTAGCCATTGCCGGCGCGCGCGGCGGCTTCGTCCACCCACTCACCAGCTATACGATGGCGATCGCGGTCGATAACGCCCTCACCATTGCCGCAGAGGCCGACCTAGCAGGGGCGCAGCTAGCCGCCCTTTTTGAAACGCGGGCCGCGCGGCACTGGCGTAAGACCAGATATTACCGGACGCTCGCGCGCATGCTGTTCTTCGCGGCAAAGCCGCACCGCCGGGTCGACATATTTCAGCGCTTTTACACCCTTCGCGAAGGCTTGATTGAACGATTCTATGCCGCGCGCTCCACCCGGCGCGATAAACTGCGCGTCCTTTGGGGCAAACCGCCCGTAGCTATTCCGCGTGCACTCGCCGCCATGATCAAAAGCGGCCAGCCGCTGACAACCAAAACCCAATCGGAGAAGCCGGTATGAATGCCCCCGAGTCGCAGACCGCCAAGCTCGACCTCGGCTCTCCGCCTGCGTCTGGCCAACAGGGTATCAACCCGGCCTTGGCAGAGACCTATGAGGGGCGCACCGCCTGCGTTGTTGGTGCGGGGTTTGGCGGCATGGCACTGGCCATACGGCTGCAATCGGCCGGGATCACGACCACCGTGGTCGAAGCGCGCGACAAGCCCGGTGGCCGTGCATACTTCTGGGAAAAGGATGGCTTCACATTTGATGCTGGCCCCACCGTCATCACCGATCCGCCGTGTCTTGAGGAGCTGTGGCAACTAACCGGGCACGACATCTCTGAAGACGTTGAACTGATGAAGGTCATGCCGTTTTACCGGCTAAATTGGCCCGACGGCACAAATTTCGATTACTCGAACGACGAGGCGGAACTCAACGCCGAAATCGCCAAGCTCGATCCCGATGATGTGGTCGGATATGCACGTTTTCTGGAGTATTCCGCAGGCGTGCATGAGGAAGGCTATCTCAAGTTAGGTCATAAGCCATTCCTCGATTTCAAGAGCATGCTGAAAGCCGCCCCGGCGCTGGTCAAGAAACAGGCCTGGCGCAGCGTCTATTCCATGGTCTCCAGCTATGTGAAGAATGAGAAACTGCGCCAAGCATTGTCGTTCCACTCGCTGCTGGTTGGCGGCAATCCGATGAACACCAGCGCGATCTATGCGCTCATTCACAAACTGGAAAAGGACGGCGGCGTGTGGTGGGCGCGCGGCGGCACCAATCGCCTGATCGCGGGCATGATCCGCCATTTTGAGCGGCTGGGCGGGACAATGCGCGTTGGCGACGGTGTGAAACAGGTTCACACGATCGGCAATCGCGCCACCGAGGTGGAGACCGAGAGCGGCTGGAAACAGCGCTTCGATGCGGTCGCTTCCAACGCAGACATCATGCATTCCTACCGCGACTTGCTGTCGAGCTCACCGCGCGGACCACAGGCGGCAAAGTCACTGTCCCGCAAGAGTTTCAGCCCGTCGCTGTTCGTGGTGCATTTCGGGCTGGAGGGCGCATGGCCGGGCATCCCGCATCACATGATCCTGTTCGGTCCGCGCTATAAGGGCTTGCTGGACGACATCTACAAAAACGGCGTGCTACCGCAGGATTTCAGCATCTATCTGCACCATCCGACCGTCACCGATCCGAGCATGGCACCTAAAGGCAAGAGCACGTTTTACGCGCTTGTGCCCGTCGCCCATATGGGCAAAATGCCGATTAATTGGGATGTCGAAGGGCCCAAGCTGGAAAAGGCCATCCTCGATGAGGTTGGCCGCCGCTTGATCCCGGACATCCACGACCGGATCGTGACCAAATTCAGCTATGCCCCGAAGGACTTCAAGCAAGATCTCAATGCGCATTTGGGCAGCGCCTTCAGCCTTGAACCCGTCCTATGGCAGAGCGCTTATTTGCGCGGCCACAATCGCGATGATGTGATCGACAATTTCTACCTCGTTGGCGCAGGCACCCACCCGGGCGCAGGCATCCCCGGCGTAGTCGGCAGTGCAAAAGCAACCGCCGGCTTGATGCTGGAGGATTTGGCGGCCAAAGCGGCGACATGAGCAAAGAACCCTGTCCGTGCTGCGGATTTCTGACCATGCCAAAGCCATGGTCGTTTGAGATTTGCATGGTTTGCTGGTGGCAAGACGACGGACAAAATGATGAGAATGCAGATGAACAATGGGGCGGCGCCAACAAGAACCTTAGTCTTGCACAGGCGCGATTGAATTTCCGTGAGTTTGGCGCATCCCATAAGGAATATGTCGGACGCGCCCGCCCACCAAAAGAAGATGAGCATCCAAGATGAAACGCCTTGCTGTCTATTGCGGATCGGCCACTCCCGAAGACCCGCGCTATATCGAACTCGCCCGCGAGGTCGGCCAAAGCCTTGCCGAGCGAGGCATTGGCGTCGTTTATGGTGGCGGACGGCTCGGCCTAATGGGCGCTGTGGCGAACGGCGCGAAGGACGCGGGCGGCGAAGTGATCGGCGTGATCCCAGAGGCGCTGGTCAATTCCGAGGTTGCCAATCACAATTGCGACGAGCTGATCACTGTTACAGGCATGCACGAGCGCAAACAGCGTTTCACCGATCTCTCCGATGGCTTTGTGACCATCCCTGGCGGGGTCGGCACGATGGACGAATTGTGGGAGGCGATGAGCTGGGCCCAGCTTGGCTACCACTCTGACCCGGTGGGCCTGCTCAATGCCTTTGGTTTCTATGATGATCTGATCGCATTCAACGCCAAAATGGCGGATGTCGGCTTTGTCCGCCCGGCCCATCAAAACATCCTGATCCACGCAGACACCATGCCTGATCTGCTGGACAAAATGGCCGCTTACCAGCCGCATACGCCGATCTTTCGGATGAAGGCGTCTGATCTTTGATGATTCCTTGCCGGCCCACGCCCTCCACCCTTCCACCCGGATGGTATCCCGGTAGGCTCCGGGTGGAAGGGTGGAGGGCGCAGGTCCGCGAAGCTCGTTCAGTATGAACACTACAAGCGAACAACGCGCCGCTTTGGTCGAACAAGCCCACCTCTCGATCAAACACGGATCGCAAAGCTTCTCTGCCGCCTCAAAATTGTTCGACCAGGAAACGCGCGAACGCGCTTGGCTGCTCTATGCCTGGTGCCGCCGCGCGGATGACATTGCCGATAATCAGGACATGGGCGGGCCGCTAGGCGATCAATCCAGCGCTGAGGAACGCTTGGCCTTGATCCGCAAGCTTACCGACAAAGCGCTAAGCGGCGAGCCGACCGGCGATCCTGCCTTCGATGCACTCGGCGTGGTGGCGGCAGAATGCGGGCTAACCGCGCAAATGGCCGAGGATGTGATCGAGGGTTTTGCATTGGATGCGCAGGATTGGCGCCCGCGCAGCGAGGCCGACATGCTGCGCTATTGCTATCACGTGGCGGGTGCGGTTGGCGTCATGATGGCGGTGGTCATGGGCGTCGCCCCAGATGATGAGGACACGCTCGATCGGGCGTGTGACCTGGGCCTAGCCTTCCAACTGTCAAACATTGCCCGCGACATTGTCGAGGATGACGCCGCGGGCCGGTGCTATCTGCCAGCGGAATGGCTGGTCGAGGAAGATATCGAGCCTGGCCAACACACCAAGCCGCACCACCGCGAGGAGCTCGCCGATATGGCCGCGCGGCTCGTCGCCTTGGTTGAGAAACACGAAGCCGCCGCCCGCGTGGGCGCCGCTCGCCTGCCCTTCCGCAGCCGCTGGGCCGTGCTGTCGGCAGCGCGGATTTACGGCGCGATCGGGCGCAAAGTTCGTGCACGTGGCACAGAGGCGTGGAACAGCCGCACCTATGTGCCCCGCTCCGAAAAGGCACTCTATGGCGCACGCGCATTCCTGTCCGCCGTGATCAACCGGGAAAGGCACCCCGATGGCCCGATCACCTGGGGGATAAAGGATTTCAGGCCGACCTCTCCCAATCCGGCTTGAAGCCCCGGCCCTGAGCGCGTAGCGAACTGACATGAGAGGAATTCTGACATTCGCATGCGCAGTGATTGCGTGCACTGCATCACCTGCATCCGCGCAGCTTGTAGTCCTGCCGACAGGAGAGGTCGTGTCCGCAGTGGAACGGTTTTTCGCAGCCTTGCGAAGCGAGGATAAGACTGCGCTTGCCGACACCATAATGCCAGAGGCGACGATTATGATCATCGATCAGATGGATGCAGACAATCCGCGCACGATCACTGTACCGGTGGCCGATCATCTCGCGCGCTGGGCGAAAGACACCCGATCAGTCGACGAGAAAATGTATCGGGATCATATCCATATCTCTGGCAATCTGGCGCAGGTTTGGGGCCCGTATACGTTCTGGGTCGAGGGTGAGATTACACATTGCGGGACCAATTCGTTGAGCCTCGTGAAAACTGACGGCGAATGGAAAGTCGGCAATACCAGTTTCACTATGGTTCCGCCCGATCAATGCGCCGATATTGATGCACCGGGACGTCCTGAATGATCAAAAAACTCCTTATCGCCAATCGCGGCGAAATCGCCTGCCGCATCATGCGCACCGCGCGGGCCATGGGGGTCGCCACAGTGGCGGTCTATTCCGATGCCGATGCCAAGGCTTTGCATGTGCGAAGCGCCGATGAGGCGGTCCATATCGGTCCCTCGCCCGCCGCCGAAAGCTATCTGATCGGCGAGAAGATTATCGCGGCAGCGAAAGAGACCGGAGCCGAGGCGATCCACCCCGGCTATGGCTTTCTGTCGGAGAACGCAGACTTCGCGCAGAGCGTGATCGACGCGGACCTGATCTGGGTCGGGCCGAAGCCGGACAGCATCCGCGCGATGGGCCTGAAAGATGCGGCCAAGCAGCTGATGATGGATGCGGGCGTTCCGGTGACGCCGGGCTATTTAGGTGAAGACCAATCGCTGGAGCGCCTTTCCAAAGAGGCGGACGCGATTGGATACCCTGTGCTGATCAAGGCGGTCGCAGGCGGCGGCGGCAAGGGCATGCGCAAGGTCGACGCGGCAGAGAATTTCGCAGCCGATCTGGAAAGTTGCCGGCGCGAGGCCAAGGCGAGCTTTGGCAATGATGAGGTGCTGTTGGAGAAGTGGATCACCTCACCGCGCCATATCGAGGTGCAGGTCTTCGGCGACAGCCACGGCAATGTCGTCCACCTGTTCGAGCGCGATTGTTCGCTGCAACGCCGCCACCAGAAAGTGATCGAAGAAGCCCCCGCCCCTGGCATGGATGAGGGAACTCGGACACAAATCTGCGCCGCCGCCGTGCGCGCTGCGAAGGCGGTCGATTACGAGGGCGCAGGCACGATCGAATTTATCGCCGATGCCAGCGAAGGCCTACGCGCGGACCGCATTTTCTTTATGGAGATGAATACGCGACTTCAGGTCGAGCACCCGGTGACCGAAGAAATCACCGGTGTGGATCTGGTGGAATGGCAGCTGCGCGTCGCGAGCGGAGAGCCGATCCCGCTAAAACAGGACGAGCTGAGCATAAACGGCCATGCGATCGAAGCGCGGCTCTATGCTGAGGATCCGGCGAAGGGGTTCCTGCCGAGTACGGGGCGGTTGGATATCCTAGATTTCTGTGGCGATGCGCGCATCGAAACGGGCGTCGAGGAGGGGGCAAATGTTTCGCCGTTTTATGACCCTATGATCGCCAAAGTAGTTTCCCTTGGTGAAACGCGGGAAGAGGCAATCGAGGCCCTAGCCGTGGAACTCGAATATTCGTCAATCTGGCCCATAAAGACCAATCTCGCTTTCCTAGTTAGTTTGCTTCGCGATGAAGACGTCGTGCAAGCCAATCTCGATACTGGTTTGATTGAGCGCAAGCAGGAAGCACTGACCGCACAACCCGAGTTGAGCGACCGCGCCTTGAGTGATGCGCTTCATTGGTTTGTGCGAGAAACCACCGGCTTTGGCCAATTCGATCCAAAGGCAGAACCCTTAATCGGTGTTCGCCTGAATGGGGTGCAACAGCAGGAATTCAGACTGGCAGTTAACGGCGAGGTGACAGCGTTCCAATACGACCCAACACCCAAAGGGCAGTATTTTGAGCACGGATTCAGAGACTGTATCGAGCCTCATGCGCAGTTCGTCAGCATTGGCGGGCACATGTTCAAAATTTCGCTCCCGCGAACCGAAAGTGGGACAGGCACTTCCGCCGCAGACGGCGCGATCCTCGCTCCCATGCCGGGCAAAGTTATCGCGGTTGATGTGAGCGAGGGCCAAGCAGTCAAAGCGGGCGACCGGCTGATGGTGCTGGAGGCGATGAAGATGGAGCATGCGCTCACCGCCCCGTTTGACGGGACCGTCACCGAGCTTTCCGCCAGTCAGGATGCGCAGGTTCAGGTCGAGGCGGTGCTGTGCGTGGTGGAGCCGTCCGAATGATTTGCGGCCGCGCCACCCGCGCCCTCCACCCTTCCACCCGGATCATGACCGGGCGTGATAATCCGGGTGGAAGGGTGGAGGGCGCGGGTGGCTCCGGCACGAAACGAAAATGACCTGGCAATCTGAACTCGAAGAACTGCGCGCACGCGAGGCGCTGGCCGAAGAAATGGGCGGGCCAGACAAAGTCGCGCGCCAGCATGGCCGGGGCAAGATGGATGCTCGCGCGCGGCTCGCGGCGCTGGTTGACGAAGGCTCTTTCCGTGAAATCGGCAAGATCGCTGGCAAGGGGCGCTATGACGAAAACGGCGACCTAGCCGGCGTCACCCCTGCCCCGTTCCTGTTCGGCAAAGCCACCATCAATGGCCGCCCCGTCGTCGCCACAGCCGATGATTTTACCATTCGCGGCGGCGCAGCGGACGCAGGCATTTCGCGCAAGATGGTGCAGGCGGAAAAGATGGCACATGAGCTGAGACTGCCAATCATCCGCATGATTGACGGCACGGGCGGCGGCGGCAGTGTCAAAACACTGGAGCAGATCGGCGCGACCTATATCCCCGCCGTGCCCGGCTGGGGCGATGTGGTGGAGAACCTCGACACTGTCCCCGTTGTGGCGCTGGCGCTGGGACCGACCGCAGGCCTGGGCGCGGCGCGCACGGTCGCAAGTCATTATTCGATCATGGTGCGCGGCCTCTCGCAATTGTTCGCCGCTGGCCCCGCCGTGGTCGATGGGCTGGGCGAGAGCTACAAGGGCTCGGCCGATCACGCACAGGCCAAGGAAGAGCTCGGCGGTGTCGATATTCACACCCGCAACGGCGTGGTCGATGATGAGGTCGCGAGCGAGGCCGAAGCCTTTGCCCGGGCGCGCCATTTCCTGAGCTTTATGCCCGAACATGTCGGTCAGCATGCCCGCCGTGCGCAGCCGAGCGATCCGGTGGACCGCCGCGAAGAAGCGCTGCTGTCGCTCGTGCCGCGCGATGACAAGCAGGTGTATTCCATGCGCCGCGCGATGGACCTGATCCTGGACACGGGCACAATGTTTGAGATCGGCAAGAACTGGGGCCGCGCCGCGATCACCGCGCTTGCCCGGCTCGATGGCTATCCGGTAGCAGTGGTGGCGAGCGATCCGAGCTATCTCGGTGGCTCTTGGGAGGCGAAAACCTCTGAAAAGGTTGAGCGCTTCGTGAAGCTCGCGGACCAATTCCGCCTGCCAATCGTGCACCTCGTCGACAATCCCGGCTTTATGATTGGGCGCGAGGCGGAAATGGCGGGCACGATCCGCTACGGCGTGCAGGCGATGAACGCGATCTATAAGGCCAGCGTCCCTCTCGCCAGCATTGTGATGCGCCGCGCCTATGGGATCGCGGGCAGCGCGATGAGCAATGCCGAAAAGTTCCAATATCGCTATTGCTGGCCCTCGGGCGATTGGGGCAGCCTGCCCATCGCGGGCGGCCTAGAGGTTGCCTACAAATCCGAGCTGGAGGCGGCCGATGATCCCGCCGCAATGCTTGAAGAGATCAAAGCGAGGCTAGGCAAGGTCACCTCGCCATTCCGCAGCGCTGAACGCTTCAATGTCGAGGACATTATCGACCCGCGCGACACGCGGCCGCTATTGTGCGAATTTGCAGAGCTGGCGTGGCGGCGTCTCGAAACGGGTCGCGAGCCGACTAGTCTTCGATGGCGTTGAACGCACCATCAGCGCTCCAGCCACCATCGCCTTCACCTTCTGAATTGTAGTGATTTGCGTAGGTTTCCCGCGCATCTAAGCGATTTTGCTCGCCCACATTGGCCGGCTTGTTGCCAAATTGTGACTGACTTTCCAGCACCAACACTTCTTCCTTCACCAAACCGTCGAGATCGAATTTTGCAAAGGCTTCGTCCACTAGGCTCTGATCCAATGGGCGACTTGAAAGCGTGGCATCAACCACTTCACGCAAAGCGATTTCTGCGACCGCTTTTTTGTGGTCCGCGAGTTTTCCTTCGAACTGTGCACCCGGGCAAGATACTTCGACGTTCACACCCTCAGAACGGACAGTGGTAAGTTCTGCGATACAGACAGCATCTGATCCCGATTTGCGATCAATGTACTCAACAAGACCCGGGTTAGGGCTGTAGGAATATGGCCTCCAACCGCCCAGCTTAACGCGCTTAAGTTTATTGTCTGAACCATCAAGCAGGCGCACAGCCTCTTGTTTGGTCAAAGGATAGACCTTGGCAGGCTCGCTTGATGGGAAAAAGAACACACCCAGACCTACTGCCGGGACAAGCACCATACCAAGAATCAGTTCGCGCATCAGTCTTCTCCAAAAAATGCACGGTTCCATTAGATAAAACTAGTTGCGGTTAAGTAAAAATCGCTTGGCCTTATATCAAAGTCAGACGTTTCGACCGTGATCGTTATGGAACTTGATAGGTCAAAGGTTCACTGATCTGATCGCCGGCGGAGGGGCGTGCAAGAACAATTACTTCACTCACCCATTTGGCCGCGTGAATAGCCTGCCCCGCTCGCTGAACAACACGATGCCCAGCGACAGCAACGAACAGACCAGCATCGACATAGCCAGAGGCGCGGTGGTGCCATCATAGGCCGAACCAATGCCCGCGCCCAGCAGCGCGCCCAATGTCATGCGGAGCGCAGCATGAACAGAGCTGGCAGCACCTGCGATATGGAAGAATGGCTGCATCGCAATTGAGCTGAAATTCGCACCCACAAAGCCGAGCATCGCCATATTGAAGCTCATGAGCGGGACAAACTGCCAGATTGTCTGATTGGGTTGGCTAGCCGACCACAATTGCAGCAAGGAGGCGGCGATAAACAGGAACAACGCCGTATGGCTGACCCGGCGCGCGCCAAAGCGTTCTACGATCCGCGAATTTAGGAAATTGGCGGCCACCATTCCCAGCACCGCTCCGCCAAAGATCAGCGCGAAGTATTCGCCCATTCCGAACGCCTCGCCGATCAATTGCTGCGACGAATTGAGAAAGCCAAACAGTGATCCAAACACCAGTCCGCTGCCAATGACGTAACCGATTGCCTGACGGTTAAACAACGCCTGGCCCATATTTTGCGCAACAGTGGCAACATCGATTTTCTGCCGAGTTTCATCCGTCAGCGTTTCCGGCAGGCGCAGCCATGTCCACGCAGCCACAAAAGTTCCGACCACCGCCATCGCGATGAAAATGGCCTGCCAACCTGCGAAGATCAGAATGACTTGACCAATAGCCGGAGCGATAATCGGAACAATCAGAAAAATCATCATGACAAGGCTCATCAGTCGGGCCATTCGATCGCCGCCCACCTGATCTCGCACAATCGCCGCCGGTACGACGCTGAGCCCAGCGCAGGTAAAACCTTGCACCAGACGCATCGCAATCAGCATGTCAAAACTGGTCGCTAAGGCGCAGGCGGCCGAAAATCCGATGTATGCGAACAGGCCGACGGCCAGCACTGGCCTGCGCCCGAAACGATCAGCAAACATTCCAGGAAACAACGCGCCCAGCCCTGATCCAAGAAAATACGCGCCGATCACCTGCTGCCGGTCATTGCCATCAGCATTAAAATCGCTCGCGATCTCTCCCAGAGCGGGCAGCATTGCGTCAATGCCAAACGCCTGCAGGCTCATCAGCAGCGCCATGAGCACGATCATCTCGCGCTCACCCAAGGCTTTGGGAGCTGCGGCGGCTGTTGTTGTTGACATGGTCTGCGGTCATTGGGCGTAAGCGTACAAGAAGGAAAGCAGCGATTTGATCGAGCTTGGTTTTTGTGGCGGACAGCGAAGGTTTCGCTTGGCCAAGTGATCGCGTAATACAGCGCTATGGAAGGCAACGCAGGAACCGGCGGCGGAAACGAAGAGGCGGTTGGCCTGCGCAAAATCATCCATGTCGATATGGACGCGTTTTTTGCCAGCGTTGAGCAGCGCGATCACCCTGAACTGCGCGGAAAGCCGGTGGCGGTGGGCGGATCTGGCGGGCGCGGGGTTGTCGCCGCCGCCAGCTATGAAGCGCGCAAATTCGGCGTACGCAGCGCCATGCCATCGGTCACGGCCAAGCGGCTGTGCCCCGATCTCATTTTCGTGCGCCACCGATTTGATGCCTATAAAGAGGCCAGCCGGACCATCCGCAAAGTGTTTGAACACCACACGCCGCATGTCGAACCGCTCAGCTTGGATGAGGCCTATCTCGATGTGACCGAGGATAGGCTAGGCATTGGATCGGCCACGCGCATTGCTCAACTGATCCGGCAGGAAATCAAAGCCAAGACCGAGCTGACCGCGAGCGCAGGCATTTCTTACAACAAATTTCTCGCCAAGATTGCCAGCGATCAGAACAAGCCCGACGGCATGTGCGTTATCCGGCCGGGCGAAGGCGCAGACTTTGTCGCTGGCCTGCCGATCCGCCGGTTCCACGGGGTCGGGCCAAAGGCGGAAGAGAAAATGAAGCGCTTTGGCATAGCGACGGGCGCGGATCTGGCCGCGAAAGACATCGCATTCCTGCGTGAAAATTTTGGCAGCTTTGCCGATTATCTCTACCGCGCCGCACGCGGCATCGACCTGCGCCCGGTCAGCGCTCATCGGGAACGCAAGTCGGTTGGCGGAGAGCGGACCTTTAACGAAGATATCTCCAGCGGCGCGCAATTGCGCGAAACTCTGGCCAATATCACCGACATCGTGTGGGAACGGATTGAAAACGCCAAGGCGCGCGGGCGCACGGTGACCCTAAAAATGAAATACACCGATTTTCAGAATATGACCCGCTCGAAGTCTTTGCCGGATTGGGTTGCAAACAAAGAAGAATTTGCGGCCATTGGCCGGGAGCTACTGGAGGAGGCTTTGCCGCTCAGGCTGCCGATCCGTTTGATGGGGCTGACCCTGTCCAATCTGGAGGGCGTAGAGAACAAGTCGCCGCCCAAAGACACCGCGCAATTGTCGCTGCTTTAGTCGGCGACCGCGCTGCTGCCGCCCTTTTGCACTCGCCAAAATTCCAGTCGTGCACGGGTTCGCTCGTTCAGCGGTTCTGGCAATGAATGCAAGGGGAAGAACCGCGCCTCCAGCACCTCACGCTGGTCCGGCTTCGGATGATCATCACAAACGGCCGTGAACAGATAGGCCTTGTGTGGCGCGCCTGAAATCACTTCGTCGATTGTCCCGATGAGGGTCACGGCACCTAGCTCCAGACCCAGCTCCTCATGCACTTCGCGCAGCGCAGCCTCGCTAGCATCCTCGCCTTTGCTTAGGCCGCCGCCAGGCAGCGCCCAGCCCTGCGGGCCGTAACTGTGCCTCAGCAACAGCAAATTGCCGTTAAAGTCGGTAATGATCACCGAACAGCCAGCCAGCGGGTGTTTCATAAGCCCACGCCAGCGATGCCGCACCTTGTGCGCAAGGGGCAACGCAGCCCGATGGAGCGCAGCAGGAATAAGGGCGGTCAGCTTCATGCGAAGCAGGTTAGCGTCTGCTCGCCCACTGCGCCAATCAAACGTGCAACCGGCAGATTGTGCTCGCTCACAAGCGCCGCCTCAAACACGCTTCGCTTTTCCGCCGAGCCGCCGAGCGTAAACATCAGCTGCCCGCTGTTTAGCAGAGCGGGAATGGTCAGCGTTATACGATCAAATGGAGCCTCTGGCGGCAGCGGATCGGGCGTCAGGCGGCGGATCAGCTGGGCGTCGTCTACCTGTGGATCAGTGTTTGGGAACAACGAGGCGATATGCCCGTCCGCCCCCATCCCGAGCCATGCCAGCGCGAAACGCGGCGGTTCCTCCGCACTAGGCAGAGCGACAACTTGTGCGCCAACCGGCTCAAAAATGCTGCGCAATTTTCCAGTGTTGGAGGCCGCATGATCCTCTGCCACGATCCGGTCATCATTGGGCCACACGATAATGCGCGACCAATCGAGCGGATGTTTTACCAGCGCTTCAAATATCGGGAAAGGAGTTGAACCACCGGGTACGGTGATTGAAATTGGCAAGTTGCCCACTTCGCCTCCACGGTACAATGGCGAGTTCAATGCATCGCTGAGCTGCCCGGCGACAAATTCAGCGATGGTCTCAGGCGTGGCGGCTTCGATCATATGTGTTTTCATTTCACCGGCATAGCAAAAGGGCCGCCTCCGGCTAGCGGAAACGGCCCCTTCGTGATCTTTGCAATCGTATTCGCCGGTGCTCGGCAATGCCGGGGATACAGGCGCATTTATCCTTGGAGCAGTGAGTTAAGAAACCAGACGCGTTCTTCGGCCATATCGGTCCAATCGTCGATCAGGCCATCGGTCGCGTTATCACCGGCCTGCTCTGCGGTTTCTTTCATCGACTTGAGGCGATCAACCATACGCTGGTTATCATCGCGCAACTCGGCGATCATCTCCTCAGCAGACAGGGACGCGCTGTCCTGGTTTTTAACCTGAGTATGCTGTGCGATCATGCCAATCGAGGTAATCGTATCGCCGCCCAGCTTACGGGCGCGCTCGCCGATCGCGTCAATCTGGCCCTGGATGGCCAGCGCCTGTTCGTCGAACAACAAATGCAGGTCGCGAAAGCGCGGTCCCTTTACATGCCAGTGAAAGTTCTTGGTCTTCACGTAGAGGGCAAAGTGATCGGCCAACAGACCATTGATTGCGGCTACCATTGCGGTTTTGGAATTGTCATTTGGGTCGAGCATTGAAAGGCTCTCCTATTCTCGTGTGGGGCGCCTGAACGGTGTGTCGGCGCGTCGTAAAGTTGCATCCAATCAATCGCCAAGCTGCCGCATCAGTTCCGAGAAAATTGAAGTTACAACAATCATTCGAGCCAATCACAGAAACATGTAACGAGCGTTCAATCCAATCACCAAAGCCGCGACAATCAAACAAAACCCAAAGCCAAACCGGATGGTACGCAGCGGAAACCGCTGCAATTGTTTGAGTCCCAGCGACCAACCGAGACCAATGGCCGCGATGCCGCCAATCGCTCCGCCGATAAAGGCCGTGGTTGGGTAGACCGCCTCGGCCGCGAGCGCGAAGATCGCAAAGCGCGCCGCATCCCCGATCTGGCGCGCGAGCAAAACCGCGCCAATCGCAATGTAAGATCGGGTCGGCTCCTTCATCGGTTTGACCTTGACCCGCCAGCACAGTTCGAACGCGGCGATGGCCAGCGCGAAGGCGACCAGCATATCTGCGGCACGCGGCGGCAAGATTGCGGCCATGGTTGAGCCAGCATAGGCCATCACGCCCGCGCTCATCACAGCACAGGCCGCACCCGCAATCAGCAAACCAAAATTGCGTTCCTCCACTTCGGAAAACTGCGCAATGATCAGCTGATCACGCCCGCCCAGCGCGATCACAAACACCAGCAGCATAGCAAAGAGAAACGAGTCCATAGCTCCGCCCTAGCTATGCCACAGCGGTTTCGCCAGCGCCTCCTGCGGCTGAGACTTGCAGCTACGCGCCGCTCGCTTACAAGTCTGAGCAATCAGGAAAAACGGGGAGAGCATATGAAACTGACAAAAGGCATGGCCGCAGTTGTTACCGGCGGCGCATCGGGTCTGGGCCGGGCAAGCGCAGCGGCTTTGGCAGAGGCCGGGCTGAAGGTCGCGATTTTCGACATCAATGATGAAGACGGCGAAGCGCATGCAAAGACGATTGGCGGCACCTTTCACCATGTCGACATCATGGACGAAGCCTCGGTCGAGGCGGGCTTTGCAGCTGCGCGCGAAGCCAATGGCCAGGAACGTGTCACCGTCCACTGCGCCATGGCCAGCCGGCGCGGCAAGACCATCGGCTGGGACAAGGAAAAGGGCGGATACAAGCGTCTCTCCACCGAAGATTATGAATTCGGCGCGCAGGGCATTCTGGTCGCGAGCTACCGGGTGGCGAGCATCTCTGCACTGGGTATGGCCAATTCTGAACCGGTCAACGATGATGGGGAGCGCGGCTCCATAACCCTTACCGCTAGTGTCGCGGCGCAAGACGGCCAGATCGGCCAGACGATCTACGGTTCTTGCAAATCCGGCGTGAACGGCATGGTTCTACCGATGGCTCGCGACCTGATGGACTTGGGCATTCGGTTGAACTCAGTCATGCCTGGGATTTTCGCGACGCCGCTGATGCTGGGCATGAAGGATCGCAATCCGCAAATGTGGGATCAGCTGAACGCCAGCGTCCCCTTCCCCAAGCGCCTCGGAGAGCCGGAGGAATTTGCCTCGCTGATCGTGGAGATCGCTCGCAACACCTATATCAACGGCCACCAATTCCGCTTGGACGGCGCGATCCGCATGCCACCCAAATAGCTAGTTTGAGCGCTGCATCCGGTAACCCACAGCTTGACAACCGTCCAATATTAGTTCGTATGCGAACAATCAAATGTCCAAGCTTCGCATCTTCCACCAGCTTCAGGCTGCCCATGCCGCCCTATTCCGGGCAGCGAATCATCATTTGCGCGATCAGATCGGACTTGGCAGCGCGCAGCAGGCGATCCTGTTTATGCTGGCAAAAGAGGATGGATTATCGCTGGGCGAAATTGCGCAAGCGCTGCACCTAGGCAAATCTGGCCTCAGCGGCTTGGTTGATCGGATGGAGGCAGCCAATCTGGTCAAACGGACGCCGGATGAGCAGGACCGCCGCCGCATTGCTCTCACGATCTTGCCGGCTGGGCGCGCAATTGCGCAGCACACATCGCCAATCACAAAGGCGATCAACACCGAATTGCTTAAGCCATTTTCCGAGCAGGAGCGTCGCACAATCGCGCGCTTTCTCGACCACGTGACATCGCATTCACAAACAATTGTCGCACGCAATGTGAATGCCCCCCAATCAAAGGAACCAAGCCGATGACCGATCATATTCGCATTGAAACCGCCGACCGTTTGACGACGGTGTCCTTCGACCGTCCGGAAAAGAAGAATGCGATCACGCAGGATATGTATCAGGCCATGGCCGATGCAGTGAACGGCTATGCCAGCGACGATAGTGCGCGCGCGCTGATGTTCACTGGTATTGGCGATTACTTTACCTCGGGCAATGACTTGCAAGATTTCGCCACGGGCCCTCGCGGCGACGGCTTGCCGCCGGTCGTGCAATTTCTCCACGCGATCAAGGATTGTCCAAAGCCGCTGATTGCCGCCGTCAATGGCCCCGCGATTGGCGTCGGCCTGACGCTGACGCTGCATTGCGATCTGGTCTATTGCGCTACCTCGGCGACTTTTGCCGCACCGTTCGTAAAGCTGGGCCTGGTGCCAGAGGCGGCGTCCTCGATGCTGCTGCCAGCGATCATCGGCATGGCGGCGGCGAACGATGTGTTCATGACCGGGCGCACGCTGACATCTGCAGAAGCACTGCGCATGGGGCTGGTCTCACGGGTGTTTGAAGATGATGTGTTTGCGGCGGAAACCCGCGCGCTGGCGCAATTGGTTGCCAATGCTGCGCCGAATGCAATGCGGCATTCCAAGGCGCTGGTCCGCACTCAGAACGAGGCGATCACCGAATGTATGAATGTCGAAGGTGAGATTTTCGCGGCGCAATTGAAATCGAGTGAGTTCGGCGAAAGCGTGGCTGCGATGATGGCGAAGCGTCCGGCGGTCTACCCGTAATTTGCGCCTCTCTGTCGCCCAGCCTCCAAGGTTGAGACCGGGCGCTGGCCTTAGGGCCTTAGCGGTCGGTGTTCATGTAAACGGCTCTTAAGCGAACAGACCGGGGCTGGCTGGAACGATCGCGCCTGCGAACAAGACGGCTGAGATAGCGACGGAGAGGACGGCTGCGAGGATCGTGGTGCTGTTGGCGTCGGCGTACATGATTGAATTCCTTTGGGTGGGTTGGCGCTGTTAAGCGAAGAGAGTTGGGCTGGCTGGGATGATCGCTGTGGCGAACAGAGCGGCAGAAATGGTCAGTGAGAACACAGCTGCGAGGACGGCGTTGTTGGTTTCGGTAGCGAACATTTTGAAGTCTCCTATTGGTCTGTTTCGTATCTGGCGAGGCGATCCCGCTGGATGAAAACAACTCTGCAGGAGCCGTGCCAAACTTGAAAATTGGCAGAATTCTGAGCTTTTGAGAGAGATGGTCGATTTCCCACACAACATCACTTGCGGATGATTGGGAAATGACGCCAACAGTTGGGATCAGTATTTATGCCGCTGTAAACACATCGCCCAACGCACTCCTAAATAGAGCCGCAGCAGGGCGGATTCAGCGATGGCGGAGATGGAGCGGGTGAAGAGAATCGAACTCTCGTCGTCAGCTTGGGAAGCTGCTGCTCTACCATTGAGCTACACCCGCGTTGAGCGCTGCGCGATAAACACGAGGATCACGTAATCGTCAACATCCGTACGCGGCGGCCAAAAAACCGCTGCAACTGGCACCGCCATAGGGGCGTCGGACAAATGCATTGTGCCATCTGCGTGCACAAAATTTCATAAAGGCTCAAACGCAGGACAGATCGTGTCGCAATGTGGGGGCGAGAATTCCCACCAGCTTTTGTGAGGCTTGCAGAGCTTGCGCAGCGCGCGTCCAACTGCAATTGATCCGGCAATAGAGGAGCATCCAACCCCATGCGTCAGATTGATCACTTCATGGTTGGCGGACCAAACACCGCTGCCGCACGTAAGCACCAAGTGTGGAACCCATCAACCGGCGAGATCCAGGCCGAGGTTGCACTGGGCGATGCCGCGCTGCTCGAAAAAGCTGTCGCGACCGCAAAGGAAGTGCAGCCGGCATGGGCGGCGACCAATCCGCAAAAGCGTGCCCGCGTGATGTTCAAGTTCAAGGAGCTGATCGAGGCGAACATGCAGGAGTTGGCAGAGCTCCTGTCCTCCGAACACGGCAAAGTGATCGACGATGCGAAGGGCGATGTTCAGCGCGGACTGGAAGTGATCGAGTTTGCCTGCGGCATCCCGCAGGTCCTGAAGGGCGAATATACTCAGGGCGCAGGCCCGGGCATTGATGTCTATTCCATGCGCCAGCCGTTAGGAATTGGCGCGGGCATCACCCCGTTTAACTTCCCAGCGATGATTCCAATGTGGATGTTCGGCATGGCGATTGCGGTTGGCAATGCCTTTATCCTGAAGCCATCGGAGCGCGATCCATCTGTGCCGGTTCGCCTCGCGGAATTGTTCGTTGAAGCGGGCGCGCCAGAGGGCCTGCTGCAGGTCGTGCATGGCGATAAAGAAATGGTCGATGCAATCCTCGACCATGAAGATATCAGCGCGGTCAGCTTTGTCGGATCATCCGATATTGCGCATTATGTCTATAAGCGCGGCGTTGCCGCCGGTAAGCGCGTGCAGGCCATGGGCGGCGCGAAGAACCACGGCATTGTGATGCCCGATGCGGACCTCGATCAGGTCGTGAATGACCTATCAGGCGCAGCCTTCGGCTCCGCCGGCGAACGTTGCATGGCATTGCCAGTGGTTGTGCCAGTGGGCGAAGACACCGCCGAGCGCCTGAAAGAGAAGCTGATCCCGGCGATCCATGCGCTCAACATTGGTGTCTCGAACGACCCCGACGCGCATTACGGCCCGGTTGTGACACCTGAGCACAAGGCGCGGATCGAGGGCTGGATCGACACGGCGGAGCGCGAAGGCGGCGAAATCGTCGTGGATGGCCGCGGCTTCACTTTGCAAGGTCATGAGAAAGGCTTCTTCATCGGCCCGACCCTGATCGACCGGGTCACCCCCCAAATGGAAAGCTATCAGGAAGAAATCTTCGGCCCAGTGCTGCAGATTGTGCGGGCCAATGATTTTGAAGAGGCTGTGCGCCTGCCGAGTGATCATCAATATGGCAATGGCGTCGCGATCTTCACCCGCAATGGCCATGCCGCGCGCGAATTCGCGAGCCGCGTGAACGTCGGCATGGTCGGCATCAACGTGCCGATCCCAGTGCCGGTCAGCTATCACAGCTTTGGCGGGTGGAAACGCTCCGGCTTTGGCGACACCGATCAATATGGCATGGAAGGTCTGAAGTTCTGGACTAAGGTCAAGAAAGTCACCCAGCGCTGGCCCGATGGCTCACCGGATGGCGGAAACGCCTTTGTCATTCCAACCATGGGGTAAGGCCTATGCGACTGCTGATCGGATCCACGGTTCTTCTTCTGGCTGCCTGTTCGCAGGTGGATCAGGGCGCGCAAGAGAGCATGCCAGTGGACGCAGAAGCACCCGCTGCGCCGATCGTCGCATCGCCTGAGCCAGCAGCGGCGCCGGAAGCGCCGTCGGCTCCGACCATCGCCGCAATCCCAGAGCACTTTCGCGGTGTGTGGGACTATATCGAGGGCAGCTGCGCGCCCGAATCCGACCTACGCCTAGAGGTAACCGCTGGCGATCTGATGTTCTACGAAAGCGTCGGCGAGGTTGAGAGCGTCGAGGTGGAGAATGACAACCAAGTGGTCGTTGCGCTTTCCATGTCTGGCGAAGGCGAGAGCTGGACGGAACGCACCCGGCTGACGCTGACGGATGGCGGCGATATTCTAACGCCAGTCGATGCGGACGGTGAGCAAGCAGGCACGCCGATGCCGCGCAAGCGGTGCGAATGACGGGGAGCATTACCCAAATCATGAAGACGGGCCTTCTGGCTCTGTTGGGCATATTGCTCGTCAATTGCATCGGCCCAAACGCGGTGCAGGAAGCACCCGCAGCGCAGGTGGATGGCGACAAGCGCATCGCGCTGACATTCGATGATACGCCGCGTCATCCGGGCGCATTCTTTGACGACGATGAACGTACGGAGCGTTTGATCAAGCAATTGAACGAGGCGGGTGTCACTCAGGCAGCATTCTTCCTCAATCCGGCAAAAATCGCTGAACGTCCCGGCGCGGAAAAGCGTATCGCCGCCTATGTTGCCGCCGGGCACGTCATCGCCAATCATACCGCGGATCACCCGCGCCTCTCGCAAACCGAAACCTCAGAATACATCGCGGAGATCGACCGCGCCGGCGCTTGGCTCAAAGACCGGCGCGGTTACCGCGCCTGGTTCCGCTACCCCTATCTCGACGAGGGCCGCGAAGATGTGGCCAAGCGCGACGCCATTCGTGCGGCGCTAAAATCGCGCGGACTGCTCAACGCCAGCCCAACCGTAGACGCCTCAGACTGGTTTACCGACAACGAATTGAACCGTGCCAAGCGCAGCGGCGAACTCTTCGATTTGGACGCTGCCGGGCGCATATTCATTGAGAGCCACGTCGAGGCCGCCGAGTTTTATGACCGGCTTGCCCGCGAGACCTATGGCCGCCCGATTGCCCACAATATGCTGCTGCATGAGACCGACCTTTCAGCGATGTTCATTGGCGATTTGGTCGGCGCGCTAAAGGCGAATGGCTGGACAATTATTACCGCCGATGAAGCCTTCGCCAATCCGGCCTATCTCGCTGCCCCCGACGTCCCGTCGGCGCAGGGGACCCTGGTGGAACTCGCCGCATGGCACAAGGGGATCGGATCGCAGCGCTGGTATCCTGGCAATGATACGACCAAGCTCGGCGAGAGGTTCAATCGCGAAGTACTAGGCGAAACAGAGCTGAAAAAGGAGCCTGCGCAATGACACGTCAACGCACCTCATCCGGTTCGCCTTTTGAGGCGCAGTTCGGCTTTTGCCGCGCGGTGCGGACCGGCAATCGTATCGTTGTCGCTGGCACTGGCCCGATTGAGGAGAATGGTGAAACAACGCCGGGCGGGGCCGCTGAACAAGCTGAGCGCTGTCTTACTCTGATCGTGAAAGCGATTGAGGATTTGGGCGGCAGTGCGCGCGACGTTGTGCGCACCCGAATGCTGCTGACCGATCCCACCGATCAGAGCGCCGTTGGCGAGGTGCATGCCCGCTTTTTCGGCGAGACCCCTCCTGCAGCAACGATGGCCGGCGTAGCCTGGCTGTGCCGGGAAGAATGGAAGGTCGAGATTGAGGCCGAGGCGATCCTAGCGTGATCGGCACAGCACTACGCTATGGCCTGGCACTGATCCTAGGCGCTGCGATTGGCATTGGCAGCATGCTTTACATGGCCGGGCTTTGGCCAGGGATGAAACCGCTCGATTTCGGAGATATTGAGGTTCGCGGTTGGCGGGCAGATTTCGCCATAGGGTCGAACGCCGCCGATCCCTACACCCGCGCAAGGGTCGCTCGCCATGGCCTGTTGGCACTTGCAAAGAGTGAAGCCGTCTATTTCACTCGCACGACTGACAGTTCAGGCGAACGCCTGCGTGAAGAGTGCACCTATCGCCTAAAAGTGGCCGAAATGCCTGCTGAATGGTGGTCGGTCACTTTGTATGATGCTGACAGCAAATTGCCAATGAATGAGGATGAGGCGCTGTCCATCAATGCAGATCAGAACGTCGTCGCGGAGGCCAATGAAGAGGCTGTTGGCGCAGTGATGACAGCCGTTATCGCACCGCGAAAACCGCAGGAAAACCGCCTTTGGATTTCGAGCCGCGGTGCAGGCAACTTCGACCTTACACTGAGGCTGTACATGCCTGACGAAGCCTTGCTAGCCGACCCGCAGAGCGCGCTTGAGCCGCCGTCCGTCGAGCGGCTTTCCTGTGAGGATGAAGCATGAACCGCTGGCTTGGCCCGATGGCAATGCTGATCGTAACAGCACTCGCCACGCATTGGGCGGCGCTGCATTATGCGCCAGGCGTCATTATGGACCGCACTCTGGCCACGCTCAAGAATCGCGGTATTGCCGAACACGCCTTCACAACCCCGCAGCGCATTACTCCGCAAAGCCAGGCCGTGGTCAGGAGCTCACCCGATCTGTTCTATTCGCTATGTCGCTATGACCTCAGCACTAATGGGGAAAGCTCGGCATGGCTCGACGTAACGATCGGTGAATGGCCGGAGTATCAGTCCCTCTCGTTCTTCGACGCCCACACAAACAATTTTGCAACCATTCGGACAGCGGGCAGCGCCCAAAAAGTCAGAATGATATCAAGCATGGCGGCGCCCGGCGAGGACGCGGCCGATATTGTCAGCCCAACTCTGCGCGGCGTAGTTCTGATCCGAAGACTGGCACCGACCCAGGCTCTGTTTGAAGAAGCGAAAGCGGCCTCGAATGCAGATTCCTGCACTATGGTTCAGCCCTAGATCGATTGGCTAAATGCCTTCTGTCAAAGGTTCGGCAAGCGCCTAAGCAGCGGCAGACTTCTGGCGTTGAGACAAGGCCAGCTCCAGCGCTGCGATCAGCTCTGCCACATCGGTCATTTGATCCAATTGCTCTGGGCCAAGCAGCAGCTCCGGCTGTCCATCACCCTCACGGATCAAGATCGCAGGCAGCACAAATTCATGCCCGGGATAATCAGCGGCGAAATCATCGCGGTGATGAAACACCTTCTCCATATCCAAGCCATCGAGGAACTGCCGCCACACCTTGCGCATCGACACTGTGCCGTATGTGACCGCGCATAGGGAGCACGGATAGGTCGCGGGAAAGACGGTTTTGTGCACCGCGTGGACCAGCGCGTTGAGGATGCCGCCATCGGCATTGTACACGATCAACAGCTTGGGCTTTGTCTGGGTCATACCAATAGTTACGCGCATGCGAGCAAATAGTTACAAAAATTGCATGGCCCCGGCAAAATTCGCAGCCGATCACGCCTTTTCTCGCGCCCTTAAGCGGGGTAGGAGATCATCCATGACAGGACAATTTCAGCTCACAGAGGATCAACTCGCGATCCAAGAAATGGCGCAGCGTTTCACCGCCGATAACATCACGCCGTTTGCCGGCGAATGGGACGAGAAACACCATTTCCCCAAAGACGTGATCAAAAGCACCGCAGAGTTGGGCTTTGGCGCGATCTATGTCTCAGAAGAAAGCGGCGGCATCGGGCTTGGCCGACTTGAAGCAGCGTTGATTATGGAGGCGATGTCTTACGGTTGCCCCACCACCAGCGCATTCATCTCGATCCACAATATGGCCGCTTGGATGATTGACCAGTTTGGCGGGGCGGAGATCAAGGAACGCTATCTCCCTGACCTCGTCACGATGGATAAGATCGCCAGCTATTGCCTGACAGAGCCGGGCAGCGGATCGGACGCTGCAGGTCTGAAAACCAATGCCGTGCTGGACGGTGATCACTACGTGCTCAACGGCACGAAGCAGTTCATTTCCGGCGGCGGGGTCAACGATATTTATGTCACCATGGTGCGCACGGGCGAGCATAAGACCAAGGGCATCACATGCCTGGTGATCGACAAGGACACACCAGGCGTTTCGTTCGGCGCGCCTGAGAAGAAGCTCGGTTGGAACGCTTCACCCACGGCGCAGGTGGTCTTCGAAGATGCACGCATTCCGGTCGCGAACCGTGTCGGCGGTGAAGGCGAAGGGTTCCGTTTTGCGATGATGGGGCTAGATGGTGGGAGGCTGAATATTGGAGCCTGTTCGCTTGGCGGGGCGCAGCGCTGTCTCGATGAGGCAATCGCCTACACCAAGGATCGCAAGCAATTCGACACGCCGATTGCTGACTTCCAGAATACGCAGTTCATGCTGGCCGATATGGCAACCGACCTCGAGAGCGCCCGCGCGCTGCTCTATCTCGCAGCAGCCAAGGTGACAGACAATGCGCCGGACAAGTCACGCTTCTCGGCTATGGCAAAACGGCTTGCAACCGACAACGGCAGCAAGGTCGTGAACGATGCACTGCAATTGTTCGGCGGATACGGCTATCTCAGGGATTACCCGATTGAACGGTTCTGGCGCGATCTGCGCGTGCACTCAATCCTGGAAGGCACCAATCAGGTAATGCGCATGATCGTGGGCCGCGATCTGCTGCGCCAGTAACCCCAAACCTGCGTTTAGAAAGTTCCTAATGACTCAAGACGTCCTCACCCGCAAAACTGGCGCTGTTGGCCATATCTCGCTGAACCGGCCCAAGGCGCTGCACGCGCTGACACTGGAGATGTGCCATGCGATCAGCGCTGCTCTTACGGAGTGGGCCAATGACGACACGGTCGAAGCGGTCATCCTCGACCACATCGAGGGCACACGCGGGTTTTGCGCAGGTGGCGATATCGCGTTCTTGCGGGACTCAGCGCTGAATGATGGCGGCGTATCGGGCCGCAAGTTCTTTCACGACGAATACCAGCTCAACCATCAGATGTTCACCTATGAAAAGCCGATTGTGGCCTTCATGGATGGGATCACTATGGGCGGCGGGGTTGGCATTTCTCAGCCTGCGAAATTCCGCGTAGCGACCGAAAACACCCGCTTTGCCATGCCAGAAACCGGGATCGGATTGTTCCCCGATGTCGGCGGCGGATGGTATCTTTCGCGCCTGGGCGGGCGGATCGGCCAGTTTCTCGCGCTGACCGGCGCGCGGCTAGATGGCGCAGAATGCGCATGGACCGGCCTTGCGACCCATTACGTGCCGAGCGACATGCTCGATGACCTAAAGGCGCGCATTATTGAGCGGCCCGGCCGGATCGCTGGTATTTTGTCTGAACCCGTGGGCACGCCGCCTGATGCGCGGATTGAGAAGAACGCCCTGCGCATTGCCAAGCATTTCGCCAGCGACAGCTATGAAGAGATCCTCGCCAGCTTGGAGGCTGAGATCGAGACCGATGAGAATGGCGGCGCGGATTGGGCCGCGAAAGAGCGTGATACTTTGGGCACCAAGAGCCCGCAGACCTGCAAAGTGGCGCTGCGGCAATTGGCGGACAGCGCAGGCCTCACCGATTTTGCGGACAATATGCGCATGGAATATCGCATCGCATCGCGCGTGCTGACCCGGCCCGATTTTGCCGAGGGCGTTCGCGCGGTCATCACCGACAAGACCAACGATCCCAAATGGGACCCGGCGACGCCAGAGGGCGTGTCTGACGAATTGATCGAGAGCATCTTTGCTCCCCTCCCCGAAAACGAGGAATGGAAACCCCTATGAGCTATGAAACCATAACCGTTGAAGCCAATGCGCAAGGCAACACCGGCGTCACACTGATGACGCTCAACCGGCCCAAAGCGCTGAACGCTCTCAATTCGGTTGTACTGGCAGAATTGATTGAGGCATTTGCTGCCTGTCAGGCTGATGACAGCCAACTGTGCGCGGTATTGACCGGTTCTGGCGAGAAGGCCTTTGCCGCCGGCGCGGACATCAAAGAAATGTCGGACAAGGCGGCGGCCGATTTCTATCTCGACGATTTCTTTTCACCCTGGACCAGCGAGATCGTGAAGAAAACCCGCAAACCCTGGATTGCGGCGGTAAACGGCTTTGCGCTGGGTGGCGGATGCGAGCTTGCGATGATGGCCGACTTCATCATCGCATCGGACAATGCGAAATTCGGGCAACCCGAAATCAAGCTGGGCGTGGCACCCGGGATGGGCGGATCACAGCGTCTCACCCGCGCCATCGGCAAATCGAAATCGATGGAAATGTGCCTGACCGGCCGAATGATGAGCGCGGAAGAGGCCGAGCGTGCGAACCTGATCGTGCGGGTCGTGCCGCAGGCTGACCTGCTGGCCGACGCGCTGAAGTCTGCGAGTACAATCGCAAGCATGCCGCCAATGGCCGCGATCGCTAACAAGGAAATGGTCAACGCTGCGTTTGAAATGACGCTCGATCAGGGCCTGATCATGGAGCGCCGGATCTTCCAAATCCTCACCGCAAGCGAAGACAAGGCCGAGGGTATGGCCGCCTTCATTGAGAAGCGTGAAGGCGTGTGGAAGGGGCGGTAGGTCTGGATTGAATCCAGCCACGCGCCATCGGAGAGGAAAAACACATGAAAATTGCATTTATCGGCCTTGGCAATATGGGCGGCGGGATGGCCGCCAACCTCGTTAAGGCGGGCCATGATGTGCGGGCCTTTGATCTCAGCGAAGCCGCTTTGGACGCTGCAAAGGACGCAGGCTGCGCGACCTTTACCAGCGCGTCTGAAGCCTGCGCCGATGCTGAGGCGGTTGTCTCCATGCTGCCCAATGGCGCGATCGTGAAATCGGTTTTTACCGCAGATGTCATCGGCAAAGCGCCCGCTGGCGCCGTCTTCCTCGATTGCTCAACCATCGATGTCGCCACCGCTCGCGACGTGATTGGGCTCGCCACGGCCGCGGGCTATGACATGGTCGATGCGCCAGTCTCCGGCGGGATTGCGGCGGCGAATGGCGGCACGCTCACCTTTATGGTCGGCGGCACTAAGGCCGCGTTTGACCGCGCAGAGCCGATCCTTTCCGCGATGGGCAAAGCCGTGATCCACGCGGGCGACGCCGGTAATGGTCAGGCGGCGAAAATCTGCAATAACATGCTGCTCGCGGTGCATATGGCGGGCACATGCGAAGCCTTTGCGATGGCTGAAAAGCTCGGTCTGGACCCGCAAACCTTCTACGATATTTCGTCGGTTTCATCCGGCCAGAACTGGTCGATGACCAGCTATTGCCCGGTCCCCGGCGTCGGCCCGCAAAGCCCATCTGACAATGATTACGAAGGCGGCTTTGCAACGGCATTGATGCTGAAGGATCTGCGTCTGGCGATGGATGCGGCGGACACTTCGGACAGCGCCGTTCCCATGGGATCGCGGGCGGCCGCGCTTTACGAAGATTTCGACGGGGCGGGCAATGGCGGCAAGGATTTTTCCGCCATCATCAAGACCTATTTATCTCAGCAATAATCCGCTCCAGCCAATCGCGCGGAGCCTGCCTGCGTCCAATATCGGCGACGAATTCCTGACCGCGCGCAACGCTTTGCAATTGACCGCGCTTGGCCCAGCGAGATGGCCGGTCGTGATAGGATAGCCCGCCGCGTTTCAGCCAGTCGGGCCTGCGCCACACGCTGGGCGAGGCGCCGGGGATCGTCAGCCGCAGCATATCACTCGTATTGTTTGCGGTGCGGCCTTCCCCGCGCCAGATCACATCGTTCGAACCGTGCAGCGCGAGCGCATGAGGATGCCCCTCTTTGACAAGTTCGCTTGGGACATCCTGGGTGAGCGCCACCATCTCTTCAGCGCGCAAATATCCAAAGATGCGGTGGTGTGGATCGCCGCGTGTGCCGTCTGCGTGCTCATCGCGAAACAACCCGAAGAACACAAACACATCGCCCAGGCCCACGCCTTGCCGCTCCAGATGGGTTTGCGCTGCGCCGCATTGACCGAACCAGCATGTACCATCCCCCGAAACATCGGATCATGGTGGCACAAATCGCCTGCGCCCAGCTTACCCTTGCTCGCGGCTGAAACCAAATCCCCCAATCCCAAATCGCCATAGCGCGTGCTGCTGGCCACGCCGGCTGGGATCGGCAGGCTGATCGGCTGGCCGTCCACTATTGGAGACGGTCCGCCGCCCGCCGCGCTGTCAAACCCTTTGCGAGAGAAGATAATCCGCATGCGCTGACCCATGGCGTGCAAACCATTGTTGCACAACACTCGTCGCACTCCACTTTGCGCACTCCCACGATAAGCGCTAAAGGCGCGTGCATGGACGGATCAATCAAAGCAACAGCTCTCATCATGGCCGGCAAACGCTCTGGCGTGCTTGACCCCTTGGCTCAACGCGCTGGTGTGGCGCAGAAATGCGTCGTCCCGGTCAATGGCACCCCCATGGTCGCACGCGTGGTCGAACAGGTCGCGGCCTGTGACCGTGTCGGTACAATTCGCATTGTAGCGCATGAGCCAGACGAGATTGCGGCTCAGCCCGTCGTGGCAAAGCTGCTCGAAGAAGGCCGCCTGAGCTTTGCTGAGGGTAAATTCAACATCGTCGACAGCGTGTTTTCAGGTGCGGAGGGCGTGGAGTTTCCCATGCTCATCACCACCGCTGACAATTGCCTGGTCACCCCGGAAGGCTACGCCGAATTCATCGACAAAGCTTTGGCTGAAGAGGCTGGCGCCGCCGCAGGTCTCGCGCGCAAAGAAGACGTACAAGCCGCCGATCCGGAAGGGCAATCAAAGTTCTATCAATTCCAGGACGGCGGCTATTCCAATTGCAACATGTATTGGATGGGCAGTGCGGACGCTTTAAAAGCCGCCGAGATCATGCGCGAAGGTGGGCAATTTGTGAAATTCCCGCGCCGCATCATCAAGGCCTTCGGTTTTATGAACCTGATCCGATTCCGCATGGGCTGGGGATCTAAAGAGAAATTGTTCGCGCAAATTTCCAACCGGTTCGGATTGAAGATGGTGCCGATTGTGCTGTCTAAGGGGCAATATGCCATCGACGTCGATAATGAACGGACCTTTGAAGTGACCGAACGGCTACTGGCAAAAACCGAAGGCAAACGCGGCTAAACATACGGACACGCCGCCATGAAGCGCCTCTTCAAAAACATCGGTTGGCTCCTCGGAGGGCGCGGCTTCAACGCTGCGATGAGCCTGCTGTATCTTTACCTTGCGACGCACACGCTGGGGATTGAGAGCTTTGGCCATTTCGCCATCATTGTCGCTTTGGGCCAGACGGTCACCGGCCTCGCCAATTTTCAGACCTGGCAATTCATTATCCGCTGGGGCGCAAACGGCGATGGCCCCGGAGAGGCGACCGGTTTTGCCATCGCGCTTGATCTGCTGTCGGTTGTGATGGGCGCGGTAATCGCAGCCTTTGTCGTATGGACGGCGCAGATGTGGCTACCTCTGCCCAGCGAACTATTATGGCTGACCTTCGGCTATTGCATCGTCTCGCTACTATCGATCCGCACGACGCCGACAGGCCTGCTGCGACTGAGGTTTAAATTTGCCACGGCGACCGGGGCTGAAGCGGTCCAACCCGCGATCCGCGCGGCGGGCGCCGTTCTCGCCTGGATGTTCATGCCCAATGTCGCTGGCTTTATCATGGCCTGGGCCGCGGCAGAGGTCGCCGTGGCGGTGACGCTCTGGATCGTTGCAACGCGCAAGGAACCGATTGACCTGTCGCAGGTCAGCCTGACCAAGCTCCCCAAAAAGCACCGCGATGTTTGGCGCTTTGTCTGGTCGACCAACATGTCAGGCAGCCTGACGATTGCAGGCAAACAAGTGATCATCCTGTTGGTTGGCACGTTTGGCGGAGCAGCGCTGGCTGGCGGCTTCCGGGTCGCGGCTCAGCTGGGTCAGGCGCTGGTGACATTGGCGCAAACCATATCGAAAGCGATCCTGCCAGAGCTGGTTCATGACAAGGAAAACGCGGTCGAGATCGCGCGGCGCATGGCCAATATAGCGGTTGTCGCCGGCGGGCTGGCGGTAGGAATGGCGCTGCTGTTTGGCCGTTGGGGCCTGGCAACCATCGCAGAGGATGACTTCTCCGGTTTTTATTGGGCGATGGTGATACTCTCTATCGCAGGCGCGGTGGAGCTGGTCGGGGCCAGCCTGGAATCGCTGCTGGTTTCCGCTGGTAAGGCGCACACCGCATTTTTCGTGCGGGCAGTGCCGACCATCCTCGCGCTGCTCCTGCTCGGCACAGCGATCGAGTGGGACGGCGCGAAAGGCGCTGCCTTTGCCATGCTCGGATCAAGCTCTCTCGCCGTGCTGGGCTTTTTCGTGGTGGTGCTGAACCTGCGCGAGATTAAAATCGCCGTTGCACCCGGTGGCGAGGCGGAGCTCAAAAAGCCCGAACGCCCCGCCCTCTAGGCGCAATAGTCTAAGCTGACAGTTCTGGGTCCTGCCATGCCAGTTTCGGTTTGCGCGCAGCCTGCGTCTCGTCCAGCCTGCGGCGCGGTGCATAATACGGTGCCTGTTTCATGCTCTCATCGCCAGCCAGCGCGCGCTCGGCCACGCTGCGGAATGCGGTGATGAACTGATCAATGCTCGCCTTGCTCTCGGTCTCGGTCGGCTCGACCAGCATCGCGCCGTGCACCACCAACGGGAAATACACCGTCATCGGATGATAGCCCTCATCGATCAGCGCTTTCGCTAGATCGAGCGTTGAGAGGCCGCCGCCGAAATCCTTATCGCCAAACAGCGCCTCGTGCATGCAAGGCCCGCTGTCTGCGAACGGAGCGTGGAGGATATCTTCCAGACTGCGCAGCACATAATTGGCATTGAGCACCGCGTCCTCGGCGACTTGCTTCAGTCCGTCGGCTCCGTGGCTGAGCATATAGGTCAGCGCGCGGGTGAACATGCCCATCTGGCCGTGAAACGCGGTCATCCGGCCAAAGCTGGATAGCTCGCCACCAAAGTGTTCGCGGGCGAAATCGTCCGCCTGCTCTTCTTCAACCAGATGCACCACGCCGTCTGCGGTGCGCGCCGTGTAGGGTAGCGGCATGAAAGGCGCGAGCGCTTCGGACAGGACGACCGGGCCAGAACCGGGACCGCCGCCACCATGCGGGGTCGAAAATGTTTTATGCAGATTGATGTGCATCGCATCGACGCCAAGGTCGCCAGGGCGCACTCGGCCAACGATCGCGTTGAAATTTGCACCGTCGCAATAGACGAAACCACCAGCGGCATGGACCGCATCGCTGATCTCGCGCAGATCGGGTTCAAACAGGCCGCATGTGTTCGGGTTGGTGATCATCACCGCTGCAACGTCCGGGCCCAACCGGGCTTTCAGAGCCTCTAGATCAACCCGGCCCGCAGGCGTCGCGGGAATATTCTCTACCCGGTAGTTGGCAAAAGCAGCCGTTGCTGGATTGGTGCCGTGGGCGCTTTCCGGAACCAGCACGACTTCACGCGCATCACCGCGCGCTTCGAGTGCGGCACGTATGCACAGGATACCGCACAATTCACCATGCGCGCCCGCCTTGGGACTCATCGCAACACTGTGCATTCCAGTTAAGGTCAGCAGCCAATGCGCCAGCTCATTCATCACCTCCAGCGCACCCTGCACCGTTTGCACCGGTTGCAGCGGATGAATATCAGCAAAGCCGGAAAGCCGCGCGACCTTCTCATTAAGGCGCGGATTGTGCTTCATCGTGCAACTGCCGAGTGGGAAGAAGCCCAGATCAATACCATAATTTTGGCGGCTTAGGCGGGTGTAATGACGCACCGTTTCTGGCTCTGTCAGACCGACGAGACCAATCGGATCCATGCGGTCAAAACCGCCCAGGCGGTTTGGCGCACTGGGGTCAATCTCTGGCAGGTCAACGCCGGTTGTTTCCGCATGGCCGATCTCAAAGATCAGCGGTTCTTCCAGCATCAAAGCGCGGTTGCCAGTTGTGGTCGAAGGGCCATTGTGGAGACCGTCTTCGCTGACTTGCATCTCAGGCTTCCAGCCAGATTTGTTGGGCGCGTTCATGACAGCACTCCTTCCAGCTCGCTCGCCAGTGTTTCGATGTCTTCCTCTGTCGCCGTCTCGGTCACCGCGACCAGCAGAGCATCCTCCAGCCCCGCAACACCGGGATAGAGCCGGTCGAGCGAGACGCCGCCCAGAACGCCGCGATCGGCCAGACTGCGCACAACGTCGCGCGCTGGCTTGCCGCCGAGTTGCAGAGTGAATTCGTTGAAGAAGGCGCTGTTGAGCAAGCTCACACCGGGAATTTTCTCCAACCGGTCTGCTGCGATGCAGGCCAATCGGTGGTTCTCCGCCGCCAGTTCGCGCAGCCCCTTTTCGCCGAGCAAGGTCATGTGGACATTGAACGCCAGAGCGCACAGGCCGGAATTAGTGCAGATATTGGACGTCGCCTTTTCGCGGCGAATATGCTGCTCCCGCGTGGAAAGCGTCAGTACGAAACCACGCTTGCCCTCTGCATCCGTGGTCTCACCGCACAGCCGCCCCGGCATTTGCCGCACATGCTTCGGATCGCGCACCGCGAACAGGCCAAGGTAAGGCCCGCCAAATTGCAAGCCAACGCCAATCGATTGGCCCTCACCCACAACGATGTCCGCACCCATTTCGCCCGGCGATTTGATCGCGCCCAGCGCCACCGGCTCTGTGTTCACTACCACCAGCAAAGCGCCCTTTGCATGGGCAGCGTCGGCCAGTTCGGTGAGGTCCGGAATGCGGCCAAGAATATCGGGATATTGCACCACCACACAGGCGGTGTCGTCATCGATCCGGCTGATCAGGCCAGCATTGTCTGGCTCGGTTTGAATGGCGGGCATCGCATCAGCGATGGTGTCGCCGGTAAACTGCGCCATGGTCTTAACGACTTGGCTGTAATGCGGGTGCAGCGCGCCTGATAGCACCGCGCGGTGGCGGCGCGTGACGCGCCCAGCCATGGCCACCGCTTCCCAGCATGCGGTAGAGCCATCATACATCGAGGCATTGGCAACCACGCAGCCATAGAGCCGCGCGACCTGGCTCTGAAATTCGAACAGCATTTGCAGCGTGCCCTGAGCGATCTCAGGCTGATACGGGGTGTACGCGGTCAGGAACTCGCCGCGCTGGATCACCGTATCGACGCTGGCGGGAACATGGTGGCGATACGCCCCTGCGCCAAGGAAGAATGGCGCATCACCAGCGGCCAAATTCTTATTCGCGCGCGCTTTCATATGCCGTTCAACCGCCATTTCGGAGGCATGCATCGGCAGCTCGCGGATCGGGCCATCAAGCTGAGCCACGGCGGGCACATCGACGAACAGATCATCGATCGAATTGGCACCAATTTTCGCCAGCATATCGGCGCGATCAGTGTCGGTAAGAGGCAGGTAACGCATCTATAATCTCGCTAAAGAATCAGTGTGATAGAATGGGGCTTGATGTCGTCGCATCGATCCAAGCATCCGAATTGCATGCCGCTGTCGTCAGGAGGCGCTTTCCAAGTTGCGTTGATTTCTCCCCGAACGACAACTTCATTGAACTGCATGAAGATCGCTCGACTATCGAAATCGTCATTCCCGCCGATCCCAAGCGCACGGCGAAAGGCTGGCATCCATTCTTCGTCTGGAAGCTCTCGATAAGCAGCGACCCTTTTTGCATCATCCAAAGTGCTGAATATTGCGCAATTGGTCCCGCCACACTCACCTAGCCAGCCCGTCACCTCCACGACCTTGCCATCTAGCTTGCTGTCCTCTGCTGAAATGTCAGCGAGGACCTCAGCCACCGTGTATGCATCGTCGGGAGCCGACAAAGCGCAGCTCCCCAACAATAGCGCAAAGCAAGAGATCGTGAGCGCGCTTCGCATCACAGATTATCGACAAACGCCTTGTACGCTTTGTCATCCATCAAGCCGTCCAGCTCGCCAGTGTCGCTGATTGTCAGGCGGAAAAACCATCCCTCTTCCTCGGGCGAGGTGTTGACCAGCGCGGGCTCATCTTCGAGCGCGGAATTGGTCTCGGTCACTTCGCCCGTGATCGGCGCGTAGACATCGCTTGCCGCCTTAACGCTTTCGACCACAGCAGCCTCGCCGCCCTTGTCGACCGTCGCGCCGACATCGGGCAGTTCGACGAACACGATATCGCCCAATTGTTCCTGCGCATAATCGGTGATGCCAACCGTGGCGGTTTCGCCTTCGACATCAATCCATTCATGTTCATCGGTGAAATAACGCGGCATTTTGATCAGCTCCCTCGGTAATAATTATGGGGTACAAATGGCATGGGTGAAACGGTGGCGGAGAGGCGCTTGGACCGCACCTCAATCTCTAGTGTTTGGCCTTCGCCCGCATGGGCGGGATCGACATAGGCCATAGCAATCGGAGCCCCGAGCGTGGGTGAAAACCCGCCGCTGGTGACAACACCGATCTCTTGGTCTCCGGCAAAAACCTTGGCCCCTTCGCGCGCGGGCATGCGACCATCGACTTTGAGGCCGACACGCGTTTTCGCGGGGCCATTCGCAATCTCGCTCTGGACGCGCTCTGCTCCCAGAAAGCCGCCTTCGCTGCGGCGGCGCTTGTTAATTCCGAAAATCAGCCCCGCTTCGATCGGGCTGATATCGGGCGATAGATCATGGCCGTAAAGCGGCAGGCCAGCTTCCAAACGGAGGCTATCGCGCGCGCCGAGGCCAATCGGGCGAACCTCTGGCTCCGCGCACAGCAGGGTCGCGATCTCTTCCGCCGCCTCTGCCGGGATGGAGATTTCAAACCCGTCCTCGCCAGTGTAGCCCGCACGCGCGATCGTCACCACATGTCCTGCGATCTCGAACCGGCCAAAGCGCATAAAGGTCAGATCGGCCAAGGAATATTCGCCCGTCGCATGGCGTGCGAGCGCATCGACAGCCTTCGGCCCTTGCAACGCGAGCAGTGCATGCTCGTCCATGTGGTGAAGCGTAATTGCGTCAGGCAGGTGTTCGCGCAGATGGCCAATGTCATCCCATTTGGTCGCGCCATTGACCACCAAATTCAGATTACCGGGCCAGCGTGAGACCATCAGATCATCGAGCACGCCGCCATTTTCATCGAGCAACAGAGAATAGCGCTGGCGCCCCAGTTTCAGTGTTGAAAGATCGATCGGCAGGATTGCTTCGACGGCCTCGTCGAGCCCTTCGCCCGACAACAAAACCTGCCCCATGTGGCTCACGTCGAACAAACCGGCGCTGGTCCGCGTCCATTCGTGCTCGGCAACAATGCCGCCGCCCTCGCCCGTATATTGGATCGGCATTTCATAACCTGCGAACGGGACCATGCGCGCGCCGCGTGCCCGGTGCCAGGCGTCCAGCGGCAGCTGAGCAATCGGCGGTGCGCCATCTTCCATATCATCAGTGGTGTGATCGTCGCTCAATATCAGTCCCCGCACAGGCGTGCGACGCTCCACTATTGAAGCGCCGTTTCATCCTGCCCCCTCTGTCGGGAAACCTGAGAGCTTAGCTCGGCCGCGCCTTGCGGCGCAGCGAGCCTTCCCCTTCGGTGGCCTTGCGAATGCTCGCAAGAGCGCTTTCCAGAGTGCCCATTCCAGCGCGGTCCGTTTGCCTGAGAGTTTCCGGGGCGGTTGCTCCTTCGGCGCCTTGCCCGAATGCTTTTGCAAGCAAGTCGGCCAAATCTCTCCCGCGAAAGATGTCAGAATCACTTCTGACGGGCATGCGCCATGTTGCGCATGCGAAGGGGTGCGTCAATCTCCGCCAAGCATTATCCGGGAAAACGCGAAACAATCGTGCGGTCAGTTGGAGTTTTGCTCCGCCAGCAGCGCCTGAGCGCGCTTCATCAGGTCGATTTCGCGCTGCGAGAACCCGCCCTCGTCCTCGGCCCCTTGGCGCGGAGGAACAGCCGTGGTGAAGTAAGCGAAGCCCGTGCCACCGACTGCGTCGAGCCACAGCCCTGAACGAAGACCATAGGCTTCACCAGCATGGCCAATGCGCGACAAACCGTCATCGAAGAGCCCATCGGAACACGTTTCTTGGGGGCCTCAATCATTTGAACGCCAAGTCCGTAAACACAAAAGAACTCCTGTCCTGGCTCAGGTTTATGCATCATCGAAAAAATAAACATGCCAAGTGAGTCAAATGACAGGAAACTGTCGGTATGGCGTTTGGTCAATTCCTGCCCGATCTTTGCCAGATCTATCATGCCGATCCGCACGCCACCTTGGGGTGAGAAGATCGACGCATTGGTGCCCGGCACATAGCTCTCAAGGTCGCATGCAGTGCCTTCCGCCACCGGTACAGTGCAATTGGGCGGCAGGTCACTAGTGTCATCGCGGGCCACCTCGCCCGTGTCGCGGTAAAGCGTGACGGCACGGGAGGTCATATCTTCATCGCAACCGATCCAGTTTAGACAGGCCTTGATCCCCAGCGGCGCAAAAACCGTGCGTTCCACAATGCGGTCATATCGCTCGCCCGCTGCCGCCTCGAGCACGGTCGCCACAACAGGCGATCCAAGGTTTGCATATTCAAACGGAGCCTCTCCGGGCGGGCTATCCGCATACCACGCCTGCGGCTCGCCAAGTTTCGCCTGCAGGCTTTCGCCGAGCGGAATGACGTAGCCCGCATTATCGCGCAGCCCGGATCGGTGAGACAGCAATTGCGCTAGCGTTACCTTGGCATCGGGAAATTTGGGATTGCGCACCTTCCACCCGAGATAATTCGACACATCGGCATCCAGATCGACCTTGCCCTCATCGACCAGCCGCAAGGTTGCCAGCGCCATGATGAGCTTTGAAATGCTCGCAATGCGCACCGGATCGTTGGCCTCGACCGCCTCGCCCCGCTCCCGATTGCGTACACCTTCGACAATCAGCGGCGTGATAGTCTCTCGGTCAAACGCCACCACCACTGTGGCAGGCGGCGGACCGGCGTCGATGTCTGGTATGGTCGCGCAGGCCGATGTCATCGGCAAAACAAGGAGCAGCGGGGCAAGCAATCGAGCATACATCGCCAGAGCATTGCCGCTGTGCCGCCCAAAATCAATCGAGATTGGCCTAATCCAGATTTGGACGCAGCCAGCGTTCCGCCGTTGCCAAATCGACCCCGCGCCGCTTGGCATAATCCTCCAATTGATCGCGCCCAACCCGCGCCACGCCGAAATATTGCGATTCCGGGTGCCCAAAATAGAAGCCTGAGACCGCCGCCGTTGGATACATCGCGAAGCTCTCAGTCAGCGTCAGGCCAACGTTCTTTTCCGCTTCGAGCAGTTCAAACAGAATCGGCTTAAGCGAGTGATCTGGACACGCGGGATAGCCAGGAGCCGGGCGAATGCCGCGATATTGCTCTTTGATCAGTGCTTCATTGGTCAGCTGCTCACCGGGTGCATAGCCCCACAGATCGGTGCGTGTGTGCAGGTGCAGACGCTCGGCAAAGGCCTCGGCAAACCGGTCAGCCAACGCTTTCAGCAGAATATCGGAATAGTCATCCTTGTCCGCTTGGAAACGGACCGAATGCGGCTCAATCCCGTGAATGCCGACCGCAAAGCCGCCGATCCAATCGCCATCGGGATCGATAAAGTCGGCAAGGCACATATTCGCCCGATCGCGCGATTTCTTCACCTGTTGGCGTAGGAAAGGCAGCGTGACATGCTCTTCGCGCCGAACCCGGTGGATCGTCACATCATCGCCGTCGCGTGCACACGGCCAAAAGCCCGCAACACCGCGCGCCGTCAGCCATTTCTCCGCAATGATCTGGTCGAGCATCGCATTGGCGTCATCGAACAGTTGGCTGGCGGTTTCGCCCACCACGTCATCCGTCAGGATCGCGGGATAATTGCCGTGCAGCTCCCACGCGCGGAAGAACGGTGTCCAATCAATATATTGCCGCAGATCCGCCAAATCCCAATCGTCAAAAGCATGCACACCGGGATTGAGCGGCGGCGCAGGTTTATCGCTGAGGTAAGCGTCGTAATAATTGGCCCGCGCGTCTTCTAGGCTCAGCAGCACGCTCGGCGTCTTGCCTGCCCTCGCCTCGCGAACTTTGGTGTAGTCGCCCGCCGTTTCGCCAACGAAGCCATCGCGCTGAGTGTCTGACAGTAGTTTCGACGCCACGCCAACCGCGCGGCTGGCATCCAGCACATGGATCACCGGGCCTTCGTAGGCTGGGTCGATCTTCAGCGCGGTGTGAACCTTGCTGGTGGTTGCCCCGCCGATCAGCAGCGGCATCGTCATCTCCGCGCGCTGCATTTCTTCCGCCACGGTCACCATCTCATCAAGCGAGGGAGTGATCAGGCCGGACAGGCCGATCATATCGACATTGTTGTCGTTCGCGATTTCCAGAATCTTGGGCCAGGGCACCATCACGCCAAGGTCGATCACCTCATAGCCATTGCATTGCAGCACAACGCCGACGATATTTTTGCCAATATCATGCACGTCACCCTTCACGGTCGCCATGATGATCTTGCCTTTGGCCTTACGCTCAGCCTCCGGCAGCAGATCCTTCTCTGCCTCGATAAACGGGATGAGATGCGCAACCGCCTTCTTCATAACGCGCGCGGATTTCACCACTTGCGGCAGGAACATTTTGCCACTGCCAAACAGATCACCAACGACATTCATGCCGTCCATCAGCGGGCCTTCGATCACTTCGATTGGGCGGCCACCAGCGTCGGCAGTGGCGCTGCGCATTTCCTCAGTATCATCGACGATATGCGCATCGATCCCTTTGACCAGCGCATGCTCCAGCCGCTTGCGAACTTCCCAACCGCGCCATTCCGCCGCCTGCTTATCGTCTTCCTTTGATTTGCCTTTGAAGCTTTCGGCGAGGTTGATCAGCCGCTCCGTCGCGCTGTCTTCTCCCTCTACCGGGCGCATCAGGATCACATCTTCGCACGCATCGCGCAGCACGGGGTCAATCGTGTCATAAACATCCAACTGCCCGGCATTAACGATCGCCATGTCGAGCCCAGCGGGGATCGCGTGATAGAGAAAGACCGAGTGCATCGCCCGGCGCACCGTCTCGTTCCCGCGAAAGCTGAAGGACAGGTTGGACAGCCCACCACTGGTCTTCACATGCGGGCACGCAGCCTTAATCTCGCGCACAGCCTCAATGAAGTCGAGGCCATAGCGGTCATGTTCTTCGATGCCGGTGGCAACCGCAAAAACGTTCGGATCAAAGATGATATCTTCCGGCGGGAAACCGATGCCAGTAAGCAGTTCATTAGCGCGGCTGCAAATCTCAACCTTGCGTGCCTTGGTGTCTGCTTGGCCTGTCTCGTCAAACGCCATCACCACAACAGCCGCGCCATAGGCCATGCATTTACGCGCTTGCTCCAGGAACGGCTCTTCGCCTTCTTTCATCGAGATTGAGTTCACAATCGGCTTGCCGGAAACGCATTTCAGACCAGCCTCAATCACCTCCCATTTGGAGCTGTCGATCATCACTGGAACGCGGGCAATATCAGGCTCTGCCGCGATCAATTTGAGGAACGTCGTCATGGCGTGGACCGCATCAAGCAGCCCCTCGTCCATATTGACGTCGATCACCTGAGCGCCGTTTTCCACCTGCTGGCGCGCGACCTCGACGGCGGCGGTGTAATCATCCGCCATGATGAGCTTCTTGAACCGAGCGCTGCCGGTGACATTCGTACGCTCACCCACATTGATGAAGCGCGCTGTCGAATTTTGCTGGTCCATCAGGCCGCCACCGTGAAGGGTTCGAGGCCCGCAAGCCGCATGGCCGTTTCTGGCGCAGGCACATTGCGCGGGGCAAGGCCCACAACCGCGTCGGCAATCGCCTGAATATGCGCAGGCGAAGACCCACAGCAACCGCCCAGAATATTCGCCTGACCGTTCTCGGCCCATTGCTTGACGAGTCCCGCCGTGGTTTCCGGCATTTCGTCATATTCCCCCAGCTCATTGGGCAGGCCGGCATTAGGATAAGCCATCAGCAAAGTATCGGCGATGCCCGAGAGAACCTGAACATGCGGGCGCAGTTGATCCGCACCAAAGCTGCAATTGAGGCCGATGGTAATCGGATGGGCGTGGCGCACCGCATACCAAAACGCCTCGACCGTATGGCCGGACAGATTGCGGCCAGACAGGTCGGTCAGCGTCATAGAGATCATCACTGGCACTTCGCGCCCCAGATCTGTCTCCAATTGCTTTACCGCCATAATACCAGCCTTGGCATTGAGCGTGTCAAACACCGTTTCAATCAGGATGAAATCGCATCCACCCTCCATCAACGCCGCCGCCTGTTCCTTGTAGACTGCGGTCAGCTCATCAAAATCAATCTCGCGAAAGCCAGGATCTTCGACATCGGGGCTCAGTGATAAGGTTTTATTGGTCGGTCCAATCGCTCCGGTAACAAAGCGCGGCCGGCCGTCTTTCGCCGCATATTCATCGGCCAACGCTCGGGCGATCTTGCCGCTGGCGATGTTGATCGCGGCCACCTGAGCCTCAGCGGCGTAATCCGCCTGACTAATCCGGTTGGCTGAAAAGGTGTTGGTCGAGATCACGTCCGATCCAGAATCAAGATAGGCGCGCGTAATGTCTTCAATCACATCAGGCCGGGTCAGGGCGAGAATGTCATTATTGCCTTTCTGATCGGCCTTCAGGCCCAGATCGCCGGCATAGTCCTCTTCGGTCAGCTTGCGTTCCTGGATTTGCGTCCCGAACGCGCCGTCAAAGATCAACACCCGCTCGCCAGCTTGCTCCAACAAGGCTTCCCGCGCGTTCACACCGCTTCTCCGACCGGGCGTTTGCCGAGCATGTGGCAAATCGCATAGCTCAACTCCGCACGGTTGAGCGTGTAAAAATGAAATTGGCGCACGCCGCCTGCGTAAAGCTTGCGACACAGCTCTGCCGCAATCGTTGCGGAGACCAGTTGGCGAGCCGCCGGACGCTCGTCCAAGCCGTCGAACAGGCCTTCCATCCAACCAGGTATCGCCGTCCCGCACATGCCGGACATGCGTTGGACAGCGGCGAAGCTCATTACAGGCATGATGCCTGGCACAATTTCGCCATTGATTCCCGCCGCTGCCGCCTTGTCGCGGAATCGGAAGAAGCATTCCGGTTCAAAAAAGAACTGAGTGATGGCGCGGGTCGCCCCCGCCTCAAACTTCGCTTTCAAATTGTCGATATCGGCCTGCGCATCGGGGGAATCCGGGTGAACCTCAGGGTAGGCCGCAACCGATATCTCGAAATCAGCTACATTTTTTAGGCCCGAAATCAGCTCCACGGCATTCGCGTATCCACCGGGATGCGGCGTGTATCCGCCTGCGCCCTCAGGCGGATCTCCGCGTAGAGCAACGATATGGCGGATGCCGCTTTCCCAATAATGCCGCGCCACCGCATCCACCTCTTCGCGAGTTGCGTTGACGCAGGTCAGGTGCGCTGCTGCCGGAATATTGGTTTCCTGATTGATCCGCACAACCTGCTCATGAGTGCGCTCGCGAGTGGTGCCACCAGCGCCATAGGTAACCGACACGAAGCGCGGCCCCAGCGGTGAGAGCGTGTCGACACTGCTCCACAAGGTCTCCGCCATCTTCTCCGACTTAGGTGGAAAGAATTCAAAGCTGATTTCAATGTCGCCGGGCAAACCGGAGAAAAGCGGCGTATCCAACGCCGTGCGCGCTTCATGCATTTGATCGAGGGTCGGGCTCACGCTGTGCGTTCCTTAGCGGGGGTTGAGAGAGGGTTGCTGCGGCGTTCGCCGAGCCAGATTTTCACAGTCAGCGGCTCGCCATCAAGTGCTTGCGGCGCTTCGGGTTCAAAGCCTGCATCAAACAGCAGATCGCGCAATTGCGCATCGGAAAAGCCAAGGCGCGCGTGCGCATGGCGATCACGTAATTCTTCATGATTGTGGGCGGCAAAGTCGACGATTGCGATGCGCCCGCCGGGCCGCGTGACCCGCGCCGCCTCCAGCAGTGCAAGTGCAGGGTCTTGTACGAAATGAAGCACTTGGTGGATCACAATCGTATCAAAGCTCGCCGCAGCAAAAGGCAAATCGCCAAGATCGCCCTGCACCAGCTCAATCTGTTCTGTCGGTAGATGTTGCAGTTTAGCCCGCGCGATCCGCAGCATCTCAAGGCTCTTGTCGAGCGCGACAATCCGTTCCGCGCTATCCGCGAACAATTCCGCCATGCGGCCTGTTCCCGTGCCAATATCTAGCAGCGTTCCCAGCGGAGCATCGCCCAGGGCGCGCGCCAGAACCTTTTCAACCTCGCTGTCTGAGCTGTGCAAGCGGCGCAGTTCATCCCATTCCCCGGCATGGCGCGCAAAGTAACCCTCCGCGGTCTCTTCGCGGGCAGTCCGGATCGCGGCCAGCTTGCGCATATCCTCGGCGCAGGACTGGCCAAAGTCCTGATCTTCTGCCTCAGCAATGGCCAGCAAACGGGCAATAGCTTCCACTAAAGGAGAGGCTTGCTCCGCCCCGCCCTGCATGCGCAGAAACACCCAGCTGCCTTCGCGTCGCCGCTCCGCCAGACCCGCATCGCACAATATTCCAACATGGCGCGAAACACGCGGCTGGCTCTGCCCCAGCACTTGCGCAAGCTCGCCAACGGCCAATTCCATCGCCGAAAGCAAGCGCATAATGCGCAGCCGGGTGGGGTCGGCAAGCGCACGGAAGATTGTGTCGATATTCATCACAGAAGCAACATATAAAGATATTTATATATGTGTAAATAGGTCGCAGCCATAAGGGTTAACCCTTAGCATACTGCCATAACAACGCGCGGACTTGCATTCTGATCCACCGGGCGCGAAACCCCGCTTTCGAAAACGCCAAAGGACGCGCAAAATGAAGCTGGGTTGCTGCTATTATCCCGAACATTGGCCGGAGGATATGTGGGCTGATGATGCGCGCCGCATGGCCGAAATGGGCCTGTCCCTGGTGCGGATCGGCGAATTTGCCTGGAGCCGGATTGAGCCAGAACCGGGAAGGTTCGAGTGGGATTGGCTCGATCGGGCGATTGAGACGCTTGCCAATGCGGGCCTCAAAATCATCCTTGGTACGCCCACTGCGACGCCGCCCAAATGGCTGGTCGATCAAATGCCGGATATGCTCGCAATTGACGAGCAAGGCCGCCCACGCGGCTATGGCTCGCGGAGGCATTATTGCTTCTCACACTTGGGTTACCGCACCGAAAGCCGCCGGATAACCGCCGCCATGGCGGAGCGCTACGGGGCAAATCCGGCGATCACCATGTGGCAAACCGACAATGAATATGGCTGTCACGACACGGTTTTGAGCTTCTCAAAGGCTGCCGCTGAGCGCTTTCGCGAATGGCTCGCCGCGCGCTATGGTGATGTTGATGCGCTGAATGCCGCATGGGGCAATGTGTTTTGGAGCATGGAATATCGCACCTTTGCAGAGGTCGATCCCCCGCACCTCACCGTGACCGAGGCGAACCCGGCGCATTGGCTCGACTACCGCCGGTTTGCGTCGGACGAGGTTGCCAGCTTCAACCGTGAGCAAGTCGATATTCTGCGCGCCGCATCGCATGGCCGAGACATTGCGCACAATTTCATGGGGTTCTTCACCGAGTTCGATCACTACGACGTCGGCCAGGATTTGGATGTCGCCACTTGGGACAGCTACCCACTCGGGTTTCTGGAGCAATTCTGGTTCAGCGAAGATGAAAAGCAGGAGTTTCTGCACCAGGGCCACCCCGATATCGCCGCCTTCCACCACGATCTTTATCGCGGCTGCACAGGCGAGCGCTGGGGTGTGATGGAGCAGCAACCCGGCCCGGTAAACTGGGCACGTTTCAACCCAGCCCCATTGCCCGGAATGGTGGCGCTGTGGACGCTGGAGGCGATGGCGCACGGGGCAGAATTCACCAGCTATTTCCGCTGGCGGCAGGCCCCACTTGCGCAGGAGCAAATGCACGCAGGCCTGCTGAGGCCGGACAGCGAAGATGCGCCAGCCGCAGACGAAGTGAGAGAGGCCGCGCGCGTGATCGCGGAGATTGGCCCGCAACAGACCACGCAAGCGCCTGTCTCTCTGGTGTTCTCTTACGAGGCAGCATGGGTGTGCGGCATCCAACCGCAGGGGGAAAGCTTCCGCTATCTCGAGCTGGTGTACGAGCATTACTCCGCGCTGCGACGTGCGGGATTGGACGTGGATATTGTCTCACCAGCCGCAGACCTGACAGACTACAAAATGGTCGTCATCCCGACCCTGCCGATTGTGCCCAATGGCCTTGCAGAGAAGCTGGCAGCACTCAGATGCCCCGTGCTGATCGGTCCGCGTTCTGGAAGTAAAACCGATAGCTTCTGCATTCCTGACAATCTGGCACCCGGCGCATTGCAGGAGCTATTCGCGCTCAAAGTCACCCGCGTGGAGAGCCTGCGCGATGGCGTGAGCGAACCGGGCGATGGTTTTGATATCACCCGCTGGCGCGAAGAAATTGCCAGCGACCTAGAGCCTGAATTTGCCGACGCTGATGGCTGCGGCGTGGTCTATAAGCAAGGTGGTCGCCGCTATGTCTCCATCTGGCCCGATCGCGCTTTGCTGGATCAGCTCGTCGCGCGCATGGCGAGCGAAGCGGGGGTCACGTTCACTGCTATGCCCGAAAGTTTGCGGACCCGGTGCAGTGCCTCGCACATCTTCGCATTCAACTATTCCAGCGCGCCAATGGTCTGGCCTGAGACCGGCGAGGAAATTGCGCCCGCTGGCTATGCGATTGCGCCTCGCCGTGCATGATCGCTTGCCATTCCGCCGCCGCGCAGACATGAGCCAGCCATGAGCGACACACGCAGATATGCGATCATCGGATGCGGCATGATGGGCCGCGAGCATATGCAAAACTTAGCGCTGGTTTCCGGTGCGGAGCTGATCGCTATTGCTGACCCCGATTCTGGGTCGCGCAGCGCCGCCGCCGCTCTCGCAAGCGAGCTTGGCCAGACCATTACCTGCTATGATGACAATGCCGCCATGCTGCGCGAGGCGAGACCCGATGCCGTCATCATCGCTTCGCCCAATTTCACGCACTACGACGTCGTTGCGCCAGTTATGGAGGCGGGCTGCGCTGTGCTGCTCGAAAAGCCAATGTGCACCAGCGTAGTGGATGCCGAGGCGCTGGCCAAAGCCGCGCGCGACTACGAGGGCCTATTCTGGGTTGGCCTGGAATACCGCTACATGCCGCCGGTCACGCGCTTTATTGAGCGGGTTCATGCTGGCGAAGCGGGCGATATCAAAATGCTGGCCATTCGCGAGCATCGCTTTCCCTTCCTGGAGAAGGTCGGCGATTGGAACCGCTTCAACCGCAATACCGGCGGCACTCTGGTGGAGAAATGCTGCCACTTCTTCGACCTGATGCGGCACATCCTACGCGATGAACCCGTGCGCGTTTTTGCCAGCGGCGCTCAGGACGTAAATCACCTTGATGAAACATATGGCGGCGAAACGCCGGACATTATCGACAACGCCTTTGTCATGGTGGATTTCGCGGGCGGCGCGCGCGCCATACTGGACCTGTGCATGTTTGCCGAAGGGTCTGAACAGCAGGAAGAAATCAGCGCCGCTGGCCCCATCGGCAAGATGGAAGTGAAGTTGCCACTTGGGCAAGTCACCTGGTCTCCACGCGACAAGTCTGGCCCGCACCGCGAGACTGTCGAAACCCCTGCAGATGCACTGGCTGCGGGTGATCACCACGGGGCAACATATTATCAGCTGCGCGATTTTCACGCGGCCTTGCTGAGCGGCGGCGATCCGCTGATCACAGCCCGCGATGGCTATCGCTCCGTTGTCATCGGCGCCGCAGCCCAGCAAAGCATCGCCACCGGCCAACCGGTCGAACTCAATTTCTCAGACGAAGGTTAGACTATGCCGCAGATCATGCCCCCGATTGGCTTTGGCCTTTGGAAAATCCCGCGCGAAGACACCGCCGCAACCGTGGTTGGGGCGGTCCGCGCAGGCTATCGTCATTTCGACAGCGCGGCGGATTACGGCAATGAGATTGAAACCGGCCAAGGCATCGCCCAGGCGATCAGCGAAGGTCTGGTGACGCGCGACGAGCTGTGGATCACCTCCAAGCTGTGGAACACATTCCACGCGCCCGAGCACGTCGAAAAAGCCTGCCGCAAATCATTGGATGATCTGGGCATCGAGCAGCTTGATCTGTATCTGATCCACTTCCCGATCGCTCTCGAATATGTGCCGATTGAAACCCGCTATCCACCCGAATGGGTGCATGATCCCGCCGCGAACTCTGGCATGAAACTGGCCAAGGTTCCGCTGCATACGACATGGGCGGCGATGGAGGCTCTGGTCGATAAGCGCCTCGTGAAGCAAATCGGCGTGTGCAATTACAACACCGGCTTGATCCATGATTTGATGAGCTACGCCCGGATCGCGCCATCCATGCTGCAAGTGGAAAGCCACCCGTTTCTAACGCAGGAAAAACTGGTCCGCTGCGCGGGCGCTTATGGCATTCCAGTCACCGCCTTTTCCCCACTCGGCGCTCAAAGCTATTTCGAGCTCAATATGGCTAGCCAAGAAGAGAGCGTTCTCGGCTCTGCCCCCGTGATGGTGGCAGCTCAAGCCCATCGCAAAACGACGGCGCAAGTGGTGCTGCGCTGGGGCGTGCAACGCGGCACGGCAGTGATCCCGAAGACCACCAAGCCGGAGCGGATGCGTGAGAACCTGGCCATTGACGATTTCGAACTGAGTCAGGTCGAAATGGCCGCGATCAGTGCGCTCAATCAGGATCGCCGATTTAACGATCCCGGCGTGTTTGCAGAGGCGGCATTTGGCACCTTCCACCCGATTTACGATTGAGCGACGCGATGAGTGAAACTCCAGAATTTCCAGCGATCATCACCGGCGGCGGCGATCTCAGCGCGTTTATCAGCGCGAATAAACCGGCGGTCGACGCGGCCTTGGACCATGCGGGCGCGCTGCTGTTTCGCGGGTTCGATGTTCCTGATCCCTTGGCCTTCGATGCCGCTATTGAGGCCTATGGCGAGACAGGTTTTACTTATGAGGATTCGCTCTCCAATGCGGTGCGCACCAATGTGACGCCGCGCGTTTTCACCGCCAATGAAGCGCCACCAGAGACCGAAATTTTCCTGCATCACGAAATGGCGCAGACGCCGCTCTATCCGGCAAAACTGCTCTTTTACTGCGAAATTGCCGCGGAAAGCGGCGGGGCAACGCCGCTGTGCCGGTCAGACTGGGTGCTCGATCAATTGCGCACCGCCAATCCGGAATTCATCGCGCGCGTGAAGGCCGAGGGCGTGCGATACACCAATGTTATGCCGGGCAGCGACGATGCAGGCTCTGGCCAAGGGCGCAGTTGGCGCAGCACGTTGAGCGTGACCGACCAAGCGGGCGCTGAGACGCGGCTGTCAGCGCTCGGCTATTCATGGGAATGGCTGGAGGATGAGAGCCTGCGCGTCACCACGGCGGCCCTGCCCGCTGTGCGCGAACTCGCTGCTGGCGGCACCAGCTTCTTCAACCAGTTAATCGCGGCATTCAGAGGCTGGGCCGACAGCCGCAATGATCCCAACCACGCGATCACTTTTGGTGACGGAGAGCCGATCACTCCGGAGGACATGGCCGACGCGATCCGTATTGCGGATGAGCTGACCCATGATCTGGCGTGGCAGGCGGGCGATGTGGCCTTGCTCGACAATTACCAGGTGATGCATGGGCGGCGGCCGTTCGCGGGCAAGCGCCGGGTGCTCGCCTCACTGATTGCCTAGGCGGTTCGCCGCGCGGCCATTACCCAGACGCCAAGGTTCGCGATCACCAGAGCGCTGATCAACAACCCGAACACGATGCCAGGCCCATTGATTGATGCCAGGCCCAGCGGCGAGAACAGCAGATAGGTCGCCACGACGCAGCTGAACAGCGTCACCGCCAGCGGCTTGGCAAAGCGCCACGGGGTGAGGTCGACCTTCTCGTCGCGGGTAAATTGCCACGCCTCTGCGCGCGGACGCAGCCAGCCGCAGGCCAGCATAATGCCAACCTCAATCCAGAACAGCACGGCATAGAGATGGATGAAGTGCAGCGTGATCACATCATCAAGCACAAAGCGGATGAGACCGTAGGTGACCACGTGGAAGATGATCACAAGTTTCGCGCCCAGCGCGGGCACGCGCGATGTGAACAGGCCGATGATCACGATCACCACGGTCGGGATATTATAAAAGCCGGTGAAGACCCGGATGATTTGCCACAGCCCCTCTGGCGAAAAATAGAGCAGCGGCGCGACCACAAAAGAAAACAGCGCGATCACCAGGCCGGCGATCTTGGCGACCCGCACCAGCTCCGCGTCACTCGCCTCGCCGCCGCGCGCGGGCGCATAGACATCCAAGGCAAACAGAGTCGCGGCAGAATTGAGCAGCGAATTGAAGGAACTGAACACCGCGCCCAGCAGCACCGCTAGGAAGAAGCCGGACAGATAGACGGGCAAAACGTCTCGGATCAGACGCGGATAGGCCTCGTCAATTGTGCCCAGCCCAGGGCCATAAAGGTGGAACGCGATGACACCGGGGATCATCATCATGAACGGCACCAGGATCTTGAAGAAGCCGGAAAACAGCACGCCCTTTTGTCCTTCAGCGAGGCTTTGCGCGCCGAGCGTGCGCTGGATCACATATTGATTGGTGCACCAGTAAAACAGATTGGCGAAGATCATGCCGGTAAAGATCGTGCCGAACGGCGTGGGATCATCCGACGCGCCAATAGCGTTCAGCTTCTCCGGATTTTGCGTCGTGATCTGGGCCAGGCCATCGCCGAAACTGCCCCCGCCCAGCGCGATCAGGCCAAACACGGGCACAAGCACGCCGATGATCAGCAAGCCTACGCCATTTAGCGTGTCGGAAATCGCCACCGCGCGCAGCCCTCCGAATATTGCATAGACCGCGCCGGTGACGCCGATCGCAATCACCGTCATCACCAATGCCGGGAAGTATGCAAGGCCAGTGAGCGCAGGCACGTCGAACAACAGCAAGACGGCAACCGAGCCAGAATAGAGCACGCTGGGGATTGTCACGAGGCCGTATCCAAGCATGAACAATACCACCGACATGCGCCGGACCACCGGATCGAACCGGTCATTGAGGAACTGCGGCAGGGTCGTGAAAGCGCCCGCGAGATATTTCGGCAGGAAGATAAGCGCCATCGCAATCGTCGCGACCGCCGCCGTGACCTCCCAGCCCATGCTCGACATATTGTAGCCATAGGCAGAGCCGTTCAGCCCGATCAGCTGCTCTGCAGAAAGGTTGGTGAGCAGCAGCGAGCCAGCGATAAAGGTCGCACCCAGCCCGCGCCCTGCGAGGAAATAGCCGTCTTTAGTGTCAGCGGTCCCACGCGTTTTCAGCCAGCTGATCCAGCCGACCAGCGCCATAAAGAACACACAGCTAAGCGCGGTGAAGAGCAGGTTTCCTGCGCTCACCCGGCAGTTGCCAACAATTTGGCATGGTGATCGCGCAGGGTATATTCGCCGAATTCAGGTGTCATATCGGGATCATATTGACTGGTTTTGGGGCTGAGCACCAGTATGCTTTCACCCGGTTCTGTCAGGCAAAAGCGAACTCGTCTCTGTTAGATATAGAGTACCCCCCTGGCCGCCTCTTTCGTCAATCAGGTGCAGTTAGCAGGTAACGCCGGACAAAATCTCCGCGCTTAGATCGAGACTGTACGGGCTATCTCCAGCATTCTTTTTTCCATCGAATGGCTCGCGCTGCCTTTCTTCCGGGCCAGGACGATGCGGCTCTCCCGTATAGTCGTGCTGAGTTCTCGTGAAACCAATTCCAAACCTCCATGAGAGCGAGAGTTTGCGGTTCGCGTCATAACAATTGCGAAGCCTAATCCCTGCGCAACCATCGCCCGCGTCATTTCCAATGAGGAGGATCGGTAGACCACTTGGGGTTCAATATTGAATTGGTGCAAGACGCTTTCCAACCGCACTCTACTCGATTCCTCACGAACCGATACCATCGGAACATTGGCTAGATCTTCAGGTTGGAGTTTATCCAGTTTGGCGAGTGGATGATTGGCCGACAGCAGCACATAGGGCTTCAGATCCGCAATCTGTTCAGTCTCAAGTTCCGGTGCGAGATCATAATCATACAGAAATGCAAAATCGATTTCGCCGGAAAGCAATGCAGTTTTCAACCGGCGATTGTCCCCCTCAACAAGATTGAGCGAAACCGGAGTGTTCGCATCGCTAAGCCTTCTCATGATGGGCGGCACAATTGTTGGCGCAAAGGTGTGGAAGCAACCTATCGATACCGGAGCAAATTTATCTCCTTCGTCCGGCTGTCCAATTTCGATCGGCTGAGCCGAACTGTAAGCACGATTGGCGTAGGTTAAAGCGCTGCCGGATTCACCGACTTCGACATGCTGGACTTGCCCAAAGATGACATAGTGTGAGCCGACTTTTTCAGTCAAAGATACCTTGCAATCAAATGCCACCAACGCGCCAATTGCTGCTGGCGCGCCCGTCTCAAATTGTTGCCATTCTGCACAATCGAACTTGTCTGATAGCTGATCATTAAATCGGCCGGCGAATACGTCCGACACATATGACTGATGATCGCGCAGGACATTGACGCAAAAAACGCCGTTCTCAAGAATTATTTTGGCAGCGGCACTGGCTTCGTTGACGCAAACCAGCAGTGTCGGTTTTGGCGTATCTGCTGACACAGATGACATCGCCGAAACGGTCACTCCCGCACGTCCACCGGGGCCATCAGTGGTTACCACATTGACCGTGGCAGCAGCCAAACTCATCCCGTTAAAGAAGCACTGTTTGAGCGCCTCGACGCTATCATCTTTCTGTTTGGTGTCAGACATACTGCACTCCTGTGGGATCTGATGGTAAGCGTGAACGCCTAGCTAGCGCGCTTGCGATAAGTATCGGGGTCTGTTTGCCTGATATCGACCGTCACTTGATCCACATCAGGCAAGAGATCGGCAGCGGCATCGAAAATCTGGTTACTAAGCCCTGACAGGTCGGCCTTTGGCCGCCCGGCCATCAAGGCGACGCCGATATGGACAAAGGGTTCTACATTCGCCCCTACGCGGTAATGATCGAGAGGGATCGCCCGCAATTTCACATTCGGCAGTTCGATCACATCGGATCGGTCCGCAACGCCGATCAGCGCATCGATGAGTTTCCCTAACCTCGCTTCATCCAAAGCCGGGCGGCTGTATTCTATCGTTAGATGAGGCATGCTGCGTACTCCTAGTCGTGTTCGTGAATGAACTCAGATACGAGCTGGGCAAATTTCTGCGGTTGTTGAAAATTGACCAGATGCGCGCCGGCAAGCATGGCCAGCCGAGCATCGGGCATCTGAGACACCAGAAATTCCGAATGGGAGACAGGGGTTGCATGATCATCCCTACCGGCAATGACAAGCACGGGCCCTGCGTTCAGACGCGCTGATGCTCGCAAATCCATATCACGAATTGCACCGCAGCAACCGGCATATCCCATAACGTCTGTGGATAGGAAGATGGCGCGAAGGCGGGCAATCTCATCGCCGCTTTCCGACTGGTATTTTGGCGTAAACCAGACATTCTGCGTTTTGTCCGCAATCGCCTGCATCCCGCCTACGCTGACGGTTTCAATCCTCTCCTGCCAACCGGATGGAGGCCCCATATAGGCACTCGTCGCGGCCAATGTGATCGATTTGAAGCGATCCGGCGCGAGCCAGCCCAAACGCTGGCCCGTCATCCCGCCAAGAGAGAGACCGCAAAAGTGGGCACGCTCGATTGCGAGAGCATCCAGAATTTCTATCACATCAAGTGCCAAGCGATCGATGGAATACGAACCAGGCGGGCAATCAGACCCTCCATGGCCGCGCGTATCGTAACGAAAAATGGAGAATTGCGATGACCAGCTCTCTATCTGCGGTTCCCACATCGACATGTCAGTACCCAACGAATTGGACAGCACAAGGACAGGAGCACCCACGACGGGGCGATAGTCGATAGCGATCCTCGTCCGGTCGCTTGTTTCGATATGGCTGGGAGGTTTCACCTGACTTATCCCTGACCTGGCATCAGGCGGCTGTCCGAACGCGGTCAGACAGCCTGTATGCGCCAACCTCGTTGGGAACGAGTTCAAAGTCGAAGGTGATCGCGGCCCCGTCTTCAGAGCGCGTCAGCGAGGGGATCAGCTCATCGCGGGTTGCATAGGCAAAGTCATCGTGCACCAATGGGTCATCAGCGATATTGATCTGTGTGGTGAGGTGGCGGAAACCCTCAGCGCGCACGAAATAGTGGATGTGCGCAGGACGGCTGCCATGACGCCCCAAGGCCTTCATCAAACGATCCGTCGTTCCTTCGGGAGGCACGCTATATCCAACCGGCATGATCGAACGGAAACTGTATGTGCCATCTGCGCCGGTTTTGATCTTGCGGCGATTGTTGAACGGACCTTGCTGTTCAGTGGGGTCGAAGTGCGAATAAAAGCCGCGCGTGTCAGCATGCCAAACGTCGAGCACAGCGTTGGCAACCGGGTTCCCTTCCAAATCGCGCACGGTGCCATTTACGATCAGCACTTCCCCTTCGTCTTCGCTGTCGCTCATAACGGCGTGACCGTCTGACTGCGGTGCGCCTTCCACGAATAGTGGGCCTTCGATGGTTCGCGGTGTGCCTCCGCTTAGACCCGCCTCTGCATCCGCAGCATCCATCAGAACATCCATATAGTGCTCCAATCCGATGCCCGGCACGATCAGGCCATACTCATCGGCGCCAGCACCCAAAAAGTTTACAGCATTCCAAAGCTCGCTCTCGCTCACATCGTGCTTTTCAATCGTAGCGCAGATCGCGGACACGAGATCGTAAACAATGCTCTTCACGCGCGGGTCACCGCCATCTTGATCAAGTCCGGCGACTCTTTTGAGCAGGTTCTGGACATGCTCGCTCTCGTAAACGTTGGGCATCGGTTCTCTCCCTGATGAATGCTATTGGTCGTTGGTGTGGATTGAGGACGGATGGCGGCACAGCGCCGTGACCTTCACGTCCATATATTTGTAAAGCGGCAGGCCGATCAGCAATTCGTGGAGCGCGCCAGGGCCCTCGACATCAAAGATACTGACATTTGCGTACTGACCCGCGACACGCCAAAGGTGCCGCCAGGTGCCCGCTCGTTGCAGCTCTTCTGCACGTGCTTTTTCGGTGGCGACTTCCTGTTGAAATGTCGTTTGATCAATACCGTGCGGCACGTTGACCGTCATTTCGACCATGAACAGCATACTTTATCCTTTGTTTGACTGGGGCCGCTTCATGTCTCGGCGCATTCCGAAACAGCAGCTTCATCGATCTCAATGCCAAGACCTGGTCCCGTGGGCACGACCAGCGAAAAATCGTCGTAGGTGAGCGGCGTAGTCAGGAAGTCTCGCGTCAACAGCAGTGGGCCGAACAGCTCTGTGCCCCATGCGATGTTGGGCAAAGTTGAGAACAGATGAGCAGATGCCGCAGTGCCAACGCTGCCTTCCAGCATTGTTCCGCCATAAAGTGACAGTCCAGCAGCTACGCCAATCCTGGCGACGTCCCGGCAAGGTGTAAGGCCACCAGCCTGCGCAATCTTTAGGGATATCGCATCAGCAGAGCGGCTGACGCAGATCGCAAGAGCCGACTCCACACCGCCGCGTAGCGCTTCATCCGCCATAATCCCAGCGGTCCCGAGCGAGCGCAGTTCACGCGCGCCAGCATGGTCTGCCCCCGCATCGGTTGCTCGACAAGCTCAACCCCCGCCTCCGTGAGAGCGGGAATGACCTTCTGCGCTGTTGGCAGATCCCATGCCTGATTGACATCCACTCTTATGCTGGCCTGCTCGCCCAGCGCATCACAAATCTTGCGAACATGCGCCAAGTCGTCCTGCCAGTGGTTTTTGCCGATCTTGAGTTTGAAGATGTTGTGCCGCCGCGCTGCGATCATCTCGCGCCCTTCGGCAATATCCCGCTCTGTATTGCCGCTGGCCAAAGTCCAGGCGACGCTCAGCCGGTCATGCAAACGGCCCCCCAGCAATTCGGAAAGCGGCATTTCGGTGTGCTTGCCCAGACAATCGAGCAGCGCCATCTCAACCGCACATTTGGCAAAGTAATTACCGACGCAGCTTTGGTTTATTGCCGCCATCGCCAACGCAGGGCGTAGGATCGGCCGACCGATCAACATATCTGCAAAGTAGCGATCAATCGTTAGCTTGATGCTGTCAGGGCTTTCGTCTGCATAGGCGAGGCCGCCAATTGTGGTTGCTTCTCCCCACCCAAAATCCCCGTTTGAAGTGGTGATTTTCACCAGAACGATCCTCTGCTCAGACGTTGTCGCCATTGATAAAGCGTGCGCGCGGATTGTCGGGATGGAGATGATCCAGCTTTCGACCCGCTCAATCGTGGGACCATTTGAGGCAAGCGGATTGCTCATAGATCGAGCACTAGTTTTTTCGATTTGGCCCGCGAGCAGCAGACCAGCATAAGTTCGCCCTCTTCGCGCTCTTCATCCGATAGATACTGATCGCGGTGGTCGATATCACCCTCGATCACGTCGGTCAGACAAGTGCCGCAAATGCCCTCTTCGCAAGAAACAGCAATTTCAATTCCGGCTGCACTGAGCACTTCGGCAATGGTTTCGTCTTCGCCAATCGCGAATATCTGGCCGCTTTGTGATGCCTCAACTTCGAAGCTGTCCCCTGATGTGTCGACATCCGCGCTGAACAACTCTTTATGCAAAGCGTCGTCAGCATACCCGTGCTTTCGACCCAAATCGAACACGTGGTCCATGAACCCGTCGGGCCCGCAGGTGTAAATGTGATGCCCGTCCAAATGCGCCGGGATGTCGCCTGCCGCAAAAGCAGGATGCGCGTCTGATCTACTGCAATGCAAGTGGACTTGCGCGGCGAAAGGTGCCCGTTTGAGTTCACTTTCGAACGCGGCTTTACCCGGATCGCTGATGCAATAATGCAGGGTAAACGGCGTGCCCTTCTCATGGAGATCATAGGCCATCGCGATCAGCGGCGTGATACCAATTCCTCCGCCCACCAATGTGACATGCGTGGCATCATGTGCGAGCGGAAAGAGGTTCTCTGGCGCCTTAATTTTGAGCGTATCACCTTTTGAAAGGCGCGCATGGAGCGCCTTAGATCCCCCGCGCGAATTCTGGTCTTTAAGAATTCCAAGGCGATACAACCCAGCCGAGCACGGAGCGCCGCAAAGCGAATATTGCCGCGTCAGCCCTTCTTCAATCAGAACCTCGACATGGGCGCCAGCTGAGAACGGAGGCAACACCGCGCCATCGGCAGGTTCCAACTCGACGATCATCACTCCCGAAGGGTGGTCGATCCGGCTTGCAACTTTGGTCGAGATGACAGGCTTAGCGGACATAGAGCCCCCCATTTGAGTCCACAGTTGAACCCGTCATCGAGGACGCTTGTGGCGAAGCCATCAGCTTTACGATGGCGGCAATGAATGCTGGATCACCGAGTGTCCCAACCGGGATTGAAGCGGTCACAGCAGCCAGTTTGTCAGCGGGCAGAATTTCATGCACCAGCTCCACATCCAGCGGGCCTGGTGCAATGGCATTTACCGTCACACCTTTTGCAGCAAGATCCCGCGCGAACACTTTGGTCAGTGTGGCAATTCCACCTTTCGACGCAGCGTAATGCGCTCCGGTAGCGGCTCCGCCATTCTGAGCGGCAAGCGAGGAGAGATTGATGATCCGGCCATAGCCCTGATCAGCGAATGCGCGCCCGAAGACCTGGCAGCCTAGAAATGTGCCACGCAGATTGACGTTGGTGACTTCGGTAAATTCTTCCGGCGTAATCTCGAACAGAGGCGTAGTCTTGGTGATGCCGGCATTGTTGACCAGCACGCCCACACCGCCCCACTGATCGCTCACATCGCTCAAGGCCTGTTCGAAAGCACTCTTGCCAGACACATCGAGAGTGACCGGCATGGATCGCAGACCCGACGGATCAATCGCTGTACAGGTCGCCTCGGCGCGTGCCCGGTCCAAGTCGCTCGCCGCCACACGATATCCGGCAGCGACCAGCTCTCGAGCAATCACCTGGCCCAGACCACGCCCAGCCCCTGTTACGATCGCGACATCGTGATAATCAGGAAGGCTCACAGCAAATATCCAATACCGTTGACTGAATCCTCGCTATTGGCGAGCCAGACAACCTTTTGCGCGATCTGAAGGCCGTTTGGACCGCGAACAAGGCGGTAGTCGACATTGGCCGCAACGGTCCGGCTGTTATCACGCTTGTGCTCAATCAGAATTTGCGCGGCGCGAACTTCAATCGCGTTATCGCTCTGATTGGATACGGTGAAACGCGACACAGTTCTAACGGTGCTGGCCGCCGTCAGCGCGGACATGGAAAAACTGCTCTTCAGCCGTCTCACCCGCATGTCTCGCATACTCTGATCGTCGTAAATGTAGTTCAGACTGTTCGCGAAATCATCGCAGTCTTTCTCGATTGGGATGATGTAGAGGCCATCATCTGACCACACTTTGAGCCACTCGTCATAGTCCTGACGGTCAAGCAATTCTGCCTCTTGCCAGATCAGTGCGGTCGCTTCGTTGAGTTGAATTGAAGTGCTCATGCCTGCATCATCCGTTTCCACTCGCCATAGGCGGCACGCATTCCAGTTTCGGCGCTGACATCACCACGGTTTGAACCACCAGGGCCGTTGCCATCGCCATCAAGACCGCGATTGAGCATTATCCAAAGGTCAGGCCCGGCTTGCGAGCCACGCTGAACGCGTTCCCACGCTTCGGCATCGTCGGTGCTGCCAAAACCCATCGGGCCTTGGAAATGTTCGTGCAGCCGCAGCCGCATCTGGTTGGCGGCCTCAGGCCCGCCTTCCATGGTGATCGCAATATGACGGATCTCTGTCTCTTCGACTGAAATCGGACGCAGAGCCCGGAAAATGCCATAGAACACGCGATGTTCGGGAATAAATTCAGGTTGAACCCGGTGCCGCCGACTGCCCGCACGATGCGGCGAACCTCTTCTTCGCTGTGTTCCTTGCGCAGCTCTTCGGCGAGCTCTTCAAAACGGTCAGGTATCGGATCATCCAGATTGGCATCGAGATCTACCAGTTCAGGGATCATCACCATGACTGAATGGCCATTGCCGAGATCTTCGACATAGCCGTCGCCATCAAGGAAGGAGAACAATTCCTCGGCTTGCGAATCCAGCGAGTTCAGGAACGATTTGTGGACGACCGGAAAGTGATAGGCGTCGGTTGTGTTCTCAAGCTGGATTTTCCAATTGCCTGGGAAACGAAACTTATGCTCGCCGCCGGTGGAAACGGGATATCCGCCGCCCTGTTTCATAAACAGGTCAATCCACGGCTTTGCCTTGCCCAGAAAATCATCAAGGCTTGGCGCATCATCGTTATGCGTTGCGAAGATCAGCCCATTATAGCTCTCGGTCCGAAGGTTAATCAGACCGTATTCGGACTTATTGAAGCTCGCATCGTAGCCATCCGCCATCGGCACACCGCGCAAAGAACCATCCTGCGCATAACCCCACCCATGATAAGGGCACACAAAGCTTGCCGCATTGCCTTTTTTCGCTTCACACACCGTTGCCGCGCGATGACGACAACGATTGAGCAAAACGCGAACAACACCCTTGCGGTCGCGTGAGACGATAACCGGCTGCATGCCAACATGGGTGGTGATGAAATCGCCCTTGCCCGGAAGCTCACTTTCATGCGCAACCCAGACCCATGTCTCGCCGAAGATCTTATCCATCTCCACGTCGAAAATGGCTGCATCATTGTACAGGGATGTGTGCACACGATCATGCTGAACCAGGTGGTCAAAATCAAACTCCGTAGAGTTTTGACGGGTGAAAGCAGTGGCCATTTCAGTCCCCTTTTTCCGGTGTTGAATTGGGAGTTGGGATTTTGGAGTCGTTTCTCCATTGTCCCTCGATCTGACGGTCGAGCAGATTGGTCGTTAGGAAACGATCAATTCGCCACGCACCGTCCTCAAATACGAAACCAAGCTTGAGCTGCGCAGCGAGCACGAAGCTCTCGCCGCACGCAAAGCTTGGCATCTGCAACATCATCCAGCTGCCCTCGGCCGTTTCGCCATCAACGTTGATGGTTTCACTGGTGAGAAAATGCGCGTTGGAGGCAAAATGTGGTGGTTCGGCATAACCACGCAGGAATGCGACTATCTCGGCTCTGCCATTGTGCACGCCAAATGCCTGCTCATAGCTTGCCCCGCCGCCAAGCCACTTCGCATTCTCGCCAAAGAGACTGCCAAGCTCATCGAAATCGGTATGGGGATCGAGGTCGTCGCAAATCTCCATATAGCGAGCGACAAGACCGCGGATCGCACTCTCTGCCTCAAGCGCAAACAACCGGCGCTCCAGCTCAGCCAGACGAGCATGATCAGTTAAAGAAGATGACGGGCTAGACATCACGCGTGCGCTCAACCGTTCGCGTATTGCTCAGGCACTTCGAGCGCGCGGCCCATCCGCGCCTCGACCCGGCAATATTTCCAAAGGCGATACTCACCGATCTCAATCGTGCGGAACAGATTGCATGCTGCGATAACGCTGTCGCGATCGGGCATGTCGGCCATGATGTAAGCGGTCCAAGGATAGCCGTCGGGAGACGTTCCCACCATTGTCTCGTCATCGTCGAGCATGCCGAGGACTTCGACGCCCTCCATCTGGTTGATGCGTCCCATCATCTCGCCGAACGCGCTCCAGACTTTCCCGATCTCTGAGGAAGGCAAATCGAAGAATGGTTGCAACACGGCAATGCACAAGAGCGTGCGAATTTTCTTAGGCTGTTCAGTCATGGCAATCCCTTTCAATATGGTCCGTTTGGCTCAAGCGTATCCAGGGATCGGCGGTTGCCCGACCAGAACCTTGCCCGCGTTCATAAAAGATCCTTCATTGAGGAAGGCGTGCTGCGCCGTCACCATCGCGTCAGCGAGATAGCGGGACAGAGGATTGGCGTTGAAAATGCCCATCGTGCCGGTCATCTCGAAACAGGCCCGTGCGACCTCCGCCCCCGTGCGCGCGGCATGGGATGAAGCCAAACGCAGACGCATCATGTCATCACGCGTCATTTCCTCGCGCGCTTCCGACTTTGCCCAGATTTCATCGCTCAATTCATAAAACCAGCTGCGCGCTGCACACAGCTTTGCCTCGCATTCGCCAAGATGGATTTGAACATTGTCACGGTCGCCAAGTGTCGGCGCGCCGGTGATGGATTTCGACTTGTCGGCAATGCCAATCACGTGGTCGACTGCCGCACGCGCAATACCCAGATTGCAGACCGCCAGCACTTGCGCCGAAATCCCCAATGTCGGGTAATCATAGGCAGTCGAATTGATAGTGGGAGCCGCGCCTCTTACCAAAATCCAGTCATCCGGCACAAAAACGTCTTCAACAACCAGATCATGACTGCCAGTGCCGGTCATACCCAGCGTATCCCAAGTTGGATCGATCGTGACCTGATCCGCCGGCATGACCGCCATCAGCGGCAAAGGCGGGCCATCCTGCCCTTCAATACTGATGCCGACCCCAATCAGAGAGGCCCCCATGCACCCGCTGCCGAAGCTCCAACGTCCGCTGACCCGGACCCCGCCATCCACCTTCTTCGCGGGTTGGGGGGAAATACCGCGCCTGCGAAGACGATATCAGGCGTGTCCGCGTAAATTTTCGACAGCGTCTCTGGCGGGAGCGATGAAAGATATTTTGTGGCGAAAGCAAAGCTAGCCACCCAGCCCACCGATCCATCAGCCTCAGAGATGCGTTCAATGATTTGAAGGAAATCGCTAGCTGGCATTTCACTCCCGCCGAACTGAGTCGGAACGAAAGCGCGATACAGGCCAATAGCTTGCAGCTCCTCGATCACATCCTTGCTGACATGGCGTTGATCACGAAATTCGTCGCGCCGAGCCGCAATGTCTTCGAGGAGAGCCTCAAAACGTGATTTATCAATGAACTCTGATGGCGAGAATTCTTTTGCATCGGAAATGTGCATGATTGCTTCCTTCAGCTTTGAACTGTGTTGATTTTGGAGGTGTGGAGCGGTGCAAATTTCTGTGCCGCCGCGATCAATGTCTCGTCTTCACCCTCACGGCCGACAAGCTGGAGGCTAACCGGCGCGCCGTCGATCTCGCCAACGGGCACACTCAGGGCCGGATGTCCGCTGACATTGAATGGTCGGCACAGGGCGGTCAGCGCCAGCATCTTCATCAGATCACCAGCATCCTCAAGGCGCGGCGGCAGCCCGGCAAGCGTAGGCAGCGCGACAATGTCGACAGCCTCCAGCGCTTTATCCAGTTCAGCCGTAAATTCGCCGCGCACACGCTCGGCCTGCACCAATTGATCGTCGCTAACCTGCCCTGCCTTTGTCAGACGGTGGGCAATATCTGCGCCCAGCTTTCCAGTAGAAATCAAATGGCCGAACGCATTGTGGGTTTCCCGCGCAATGATTGTGAGGCCGGCCTGGTTAGCATCATCAAAAGCATCAAGCGCAATGCCTTCATGGATCGAACCGAATGCGTCCTCAACCGAGCGCCAAACCATTTGCGCAACGGCTTCTTCTGCCGCAGTTTCAAGCCAGCCAAAGCGGATTTGGTCGATTGGAGGAAGTGGAGAAAACTCAGGATCGATACACTGCATCGCTTTGTGCAGCATCCCAGCATCGCGCGCGAACGGCCCAACGCAGTCCAGCGAAGAAACCTTGGGCGCGCAGCCCGCTCTGGAAATACGACCGAATGTCGGCTTCAGACCAAATATGCCGCAACAGGCCGCTGGAATTCGGATCGAACCGCCTGTATCTGTACCAATTGAAAAATCACACATTCCGGCTGAGACGGCCACGGCGGAACCACTCGATGACCCCCTGGTATCAGAGTCGGATAGTGGGGATTGCACGGCGTACCGGACCAATCGTTGATCCCAGTCACACCATAAGCAAGCTCGTGCAGATTGGTCTTGCCAGTGATACTGCAATTCGAATCAAGCAGATTTTCAACGATCCGGGAATTTGAATATGCTGGTTTTTCAGATATTAATGCCGCACTGCCTGCTGCACTCACCGCTCCAGCAAGATCAATTGTATCTTTGATCATAACCGAGAAACGCCCGTCACCAACCCTAACCCTTGCAGCCAAGACCGAGTCGGCCTGACCATGCAGCGAGTCGTTTTCAACTGCCATAGGGGTGGAAATCTGGGTCAATTTGCATCCTCAAAGATAAAACTTGATTAATCACGTAAATTGATCCAAGCGTATTGGCAAGCAAAAAATAGATGTGAAGCAAATGAGGGTGTCTTGAAGAAAAAGGTTTTCGGAAACGCAGCAGATGCACTGGCAGGGATCGCCACCGATGGCATGACTGTCATGGCGGGCGGATTTGGCCTGTGCGGGATGCCGGCATCATTGATCGAAGCCTTACGAGACACAGGCGCTAGCGCGCTGACTTGTGTGTCCAACAATGCAGGAACCGATGGCGAAGGCCTCGCCCTGCTTCTCTCAACCGGGCAAATCCGAAAGATGATTTCATCTTACGTTGGAGACAACAAACTGTTTTCTGACCTCTATTTGTCAGGTGCGATCGAACTGGAGTTCTGCCCCCAAGGGACATTAGCCGAGCGTTGCCGCGCAGGCGGCGCCGGAATTGCTGGCTTTTACACGAAAACAGGCGTCGGCACGGTCAATGCTGAGGGCAAGGAGATCCGCCAATTTGATGGTGTCCCTCATGTCATGGAAACGGGCATCGTCGCTGATCTGGCGCTGGTGAAGGCCGAAATCGCAGACGAAGACGGCAACCTGATCTACCGCAAGACCGCTCGTAATTTTAACCCTGACATGGCGATGGGTGGGCGCATTACCGTGGCCGAAGTTGAACAAATCGTCCCCGCCGGATCGCTGGACCCAGATCACATTCATACGCCAGGCATCTTTGTTCAACGTGTGGTCCAAAGCACGCGCGCCAAACGCATTGAAAAACTGACTGAACGCTCGAAGGAAGTCGCACAATGAGCTGGAGCCGTGATGAAATGGCCGCAAAGGCTGCCGAAGAGATCGAGGATGGATTTTATGTCAATTTGGGCATTGGCATTCCCACTCTGGTTGCAAACCACATTCCGGCGGACCGAGATCTTATCCTCCAATCCGAAAACGGCATGCTCGGAATGGGGCCCTTCCCGTTTGAAGGAGAGGCAGATCCTGACCTAATCAATGCGGGCAAGCAAACCATTACCGAACTCGACCGCACATCTTATTTCAGCTCATCGACATCCTTCGCGATGATCCGCGGCGGCCATATCGATCTTGCAATCCTTGGGACAATGGAGGTCGCCCAGAACGGCGATATCGCCAACTGGATGATCCCGGGCAAGCTGGTCAAAGGGATGGGCGGCGGCATGGATCTTGTCGCTGGTGCGAAACGCGTGGTTGTGATCACCGATCACGTCACAAAATCAGGCGCGGCAAAACTGATGAAGCAATGCACGCTGCCTCTAACTGGGCAAGGCGTTGTGAAGCGGATCATTACCGATTTGGGCATTTTCGATGTGAAGGGCGAAGGATTGGCAGTCGCCGAAATAGCGCCTGGCGTCAGCCGTGAGCAGATCCAGAAGGCGACGGATGCTGCCTTGCTGGCGTGGCCAGACAAGGAATTGGCATAGCCGCCTGCGCGAACCGACTGGCAACGCTTTTCTTTTTAAAGTTTTGCCGCCATAGACAAGTTGATCTTTCAACTAAAGTTGAGAAGCCTCGTGAATTACACAACACCTGATGTCGATACAGCGACTAGGGATGCATATGCGACCGACGGAACCGAGAACCCAAAGTTCGATGTCCAAACATGGCCATTCTATTGGCTCATTCGCACGCATGACCGGTATCTTGAGTTTCTGGAGGCAGGCCTCAAAACCGTAGAGCTTGATGTTCCTCACTGGCGGGTCCTTATGCTGCTGTCGGGCGACCGCGCGCGCAGTGTCAGCTACCTCGCCAAGGAATCTTGCATCAAACTTTCGACAATGACACGGATTGTCAAACGCATGCAGACAGAAGGGTTGGTTGAGACTCGCCAGCGCGCCTCGGATGCGCGGGTGACCGAAGTCTTGCTGACGCGCAATGGCAGGCGGGCACGGCCGCTGGCCTGGCATCAGGCAGACCGTATCTATGGGATCGCTTTCGACGGAGTCGAAGCCGAAGAGATCGCTCAACTCAACGGAACGTTGCAAAAGATCGCGCGCAACTTAGCGGGCGCCTCTGAGAAGTAGGTGGGCATTTCCGCAAATCGGACCTAAAAGACGGCCATCAATGCGCTTGGCCTCCACCGCCATTGCTAAAGCCCCTTTGCTTCACCCACGCTCGCGGACTTGTCCCATAGGCCGCTTTAAAGGACCGGCAAAAGTGCGTGTAGTCGGCAAAACCCCAACGATAAGCAATCTGACTGAGAGTTTCGCTGCCGCCGAGGTTTGATTCCATGTCCATCCTCGCCGCATCGAGCCTTTGCGCCTTAATCCAAGCAGTTAGCGATTGACCATCCTTCGCAAATAGATCTCTCAAATAGCGAGGGGAGATGTTGCATCCCGCGCTGACCATTTGGGGATTAAGCGCCTCGTCCTTCAGATTGTCGAGGATAAACCGTTTTGCGCGCTGCAGATGCTCGATACGCGGCTGTGTGATATCATTTGCGGTGGAATCGAACCTGGCGCCCAGCGCAGTCGAGACAAGACTGGTCAGGCTCCCGAAGACTTGGGGCCGCAGGCCTTCAGGCAAATTTTGCCCAACCGACAGCAATGTTTTCATATTCTGGGCAATAATTTTTGTCAGCGCATCTTGCCCATTGAGACGGATAGGAGCTGCGCCCGCCAACCATCGACAGCGTTCGTGAAAGACTTCTTTCGGCACCTGAAATACCGCTTGCTCAAAAAACGTGTCGAAACGCAGCTCATACGGGCGGTCACTATCGACAAATGTGATGTCACCCTCTGCTAGTTTGATTTCTTCCTGATCTTGCCAGATGGCCCCTCTACCAGCCGTTTGGCAGACAAAAATGTATGACGAGCCATCGCCGGCTCGAATAGCCTTCCGGCTACGTCGGACAATCTGGGATCCTGCACGCACCAGAGCGATGCCGGTACGCCCGGACCGCAGCAACTCAATCTGGCCCGTGAACTCGTTATCTTGCAACAACTCCGTTTCCAGCGGCAAGAAAGCCGCGTTGACCAAACGATTCCAATGTTCGCCGCGCCTGGATGGCACCACCGCTTCTGTGGTGAAGCGATCAAGCTGAGATAGGGTTGCGTCGGTCAAGTTGCCATCCTTACAAATTCATTACGTGAATATTCAACATTTTGCGCCGCCAGTGTCAAGTTTCACGGAAAGCATGAGCTAGGTTGATGATGAAGAATCGCGAAAGCACTGGCGATTCTGTCCAAATAAGTCGGCGAACTTTCGAAATTGATTGAGGGCGTAACAGCGGGCTTACCAGGCAGGTTAGAGGGAGTGACTTAAATGACGAGAAACACACATCTAGCGGCAACCGCCTCACTATTGGCATTGGGTTTTGCTGCAAGCAGCGTCCACGCTCAGGAAATTGACGGCACCGATCAAACACAGCCTCAAGAAGAAGCGGAACGAGGCGGCATTAATACGATCGTCGTGACCGCGCGCCGGCGTGAAGAGAACATTCAGGACACACCAATCTCGATCACGGCGTTTGGTGGAGAAGCTCTTGAAAGCCGGCAAATTTCAAATGTCGGCCAGATCTCTGACGTTACGCCGGGTTTGACAATCAATACATCAGCCGCATTTTCCGGAAGCTCTGCAACACCGGCGATCTTCCTGCGCGGTGTTGGCCAAGTTGACTTCTCGCTCAACACAGACCCCGGCGTCGGTCTGTATGTTGACGGTGTCTATATATCGCGCGCGGTTGGCGGGCTCATTGATCTGGTTGATATTGAGCGGATTGAGGTTCTGCGTGGACCGCAAGGCACATTGTTCGGCCGCAACACGATTGGCGGCGCTGTAAACGTCACTTCGAAACAGCCGGACGATGAGTTTGGTGGCCGCTTGAAAGTGACGACCGGATCCGATGACCGGTTACAGGTTCAAGGGCTGGTCAACATTCCTTTGGGTGAAAACCTGTCTTCGCGCTTTGCGGCAAACTACCACAAGCGTGACGGCTATGTCTTCCGCCCCAATGTTGGGGATTTCCTAGGCGATGATAACAGCTTTTCCGCTCGCGGCACGCTGGCCTTTGACAACGGGCCGTTGCAGCTGACCCTGTCTGGTGACTATTCACGGCGGCGCGAGGCTTCGGCGCCCTTTATCATCACAGCGCTAGACCAAGACGCTCCTTTCGCAGGGTTTCACAATGCTGTCGTAGCTCCAGCAATCGACCCCACTCTTGCCTTTCCATTGGGAATGATGGGGCCGCCGAGCGCCTGCTTTATCGGCGCAAGCAATCCGGCTTGTTTTAACGAGCAGTCTGTTTCGGTCGGCGTGCCTGGCATAAATCAGGGCACTGGAGATTCCTTCTCTGACCTTGATGTCTTCGGCGTATCATTCACCGCTGAATATGAGTTGTCAGACGCAATCACTGTAAAGTCCATCACGGCTTACCGCGACCTCGACAGCAATTCCACAAACGAGCCAGACAGCGCACCTGTCAGTATCAATTCGACGGTCGACAGCTTCGTCTACGAGCAGTTCAGCCAAGAATTGCAATTGCTAGGCACAGCGTTTGATGATCGGTTGAACTGGATATTGGGCGGCTATTTCTTTGCAGAAGAAGGCACCAACGAAAATTTCGTGAATTTTTCCGTCATTGAGATTCTCAGCGGCGGCACCGTCGAAAACCAGTCGATTGCTGCCTTTGGTCAAGCGACCTACGAAATCACCGATAGCCTGAGCCTGACCGCAGGTTTACGCTGGACTAGGGATAAGCGCGATTTTAGCCCCGAACAGCGCGTGCTGCGTGACATCGCGACGGGCATTCCTGAAGGCACGCCGATACTTCCGGTTGTGACCGCATCCACATCCACCACAAAAGTGACGCCGATGGTCAATGTCCGTTATGAATGGACGCCAGATGTCTCGACCTATTTCACCTATTCTCAGGGCTTCAAATCGGGTGGCTTCACTCAGCGCGTTTTCCCTCCAATCTTCCCTGAACCTGGTCAGGATCCAGTTGATGCCATTCCTGCCTTCGATGCAGAAACCGTCGACACGTTTGAGATTGGCCTGAAATCGCAGCTTCTCGACAATACAGTCCAGTTGAACGCGGCCGCCTACACCACAAAGTACAATGACCTTCAGGTGAATGTGCAGCTTGGCATCGCGCCGACCACCCAGAACGCGGCTGAAGCAACGATCAACGGGGCGGAATTGGAATTGCTGATTCAACCGGTTGATGCATTCCAGTTTAACTTGGGTGCGGGCTATATTGACGCGAAATACGACCGATTGGACGCAGGCGTCGTTGGCATCACTCTCGACAGTGCCCTTCCAGGCACTTCGGAATGGACGGTCAACGCCGGAGCCCAATATACCGCCGAGATCGGTGACCTTGGCTCGCTGACGTTCCGCGGCGACGTAAGCACGCGCAGCGAGTTCTTTTTCGATGCAAACAACGAGGTCGGACAAGACGGCTATACAACCGTGAATGTTGGCGTGACTTGGGACAGTCTCGATGGAATGTATAGTGCCAGCTTTTTTGGGACCAATGTGACCGATGAACTCTATGCTGTTGCTGGTGCATCGATTCTCAACCCCGGCGGTTTCCAACAGAAACTCTTCGCGCGTGGTGCCGAATGGGGCGCGAGCGTAACTGTCAATTTTTGACGAATTGAGGTGACGGATCGTTCAGGTGTACGAGCAAATGCAACCTGCGATCCGTCATTGCTGTGATCGTTCGAATTAGAAAGTGGAAGCAATGAGCAAGAGATTACCCATCACAGTCGCTGCCGTGCAGGCCGCCCCGATTTTCTTCGACCTCGATGCCTGTCTGGATAAAGCAAAGAAATTCGTCGACGATGCGGCGAAGCAGGGTTGTGACCTGATCGCGTTTGGAGAAGCCTGGTTCCCCGGTTACCCATTCCATATCTGGCTCGGTGCACCCGCGTGGGGGATGCAGTTTACCACTCGCTATTTCGAAAATTCTGTTGAGGTGGGGACACCTGAATTTGAGCGTCTGTGTCAAATGGCGCGTGATGCCAATATCATGATTTCGACCGGAATTTCGGAACGCTCGGGCGGCAGTTTGTACCTGAGCCAAGTTCTGATCGGTCGCGATGGATCGATTGTGTCTCTGCGCCGTAAACTCAAACCAACCCATGTCGAGAGATCAGTTTTTGGGGAAGGCTACGGCGCGGATCTCGTCGTTTCGGACACAGACATCGGCAGAGTTGGCCAGCTTTGCTGTTGGGAGCACATCCAACCGCTTTCAAAATATGCCTTGTATAGTCAAAACGAAGAAATTCACATTTCCGCTTGGCCTGCCTTTGTCGTCTATCGTGAGAACGCGCATGCGCTGGGCGCCGAAGTAAACATGGCCGCCTCTCAGATATATGCTGTCGAAGGTCAATCCTTTGTCGTGGCGGCAACGAGTGTGATCGACCAAGCTGCGCTCGACTTTTTCAAAGTTGGTGACGAAGTTCCGCCATTCATCGAGCTCGGCGGTGGGTCATCTATGATCTTCGGACCGGATGGTCGCAAGCTAGCAGAATTCCTTTCTGAAACTGAGGAAGGGTTGATTGTGGCAGAGCTCGATTTCGATCAGATTGTGATGGCGAAAGCCGTCGCGGACCCCGCCGGTCATTACTCAAAACCAGAGGCCACACGTTTGCTGCTCAATCGCGATCCAATCAGACCTGTCGTTTCACCCGCCGAATATGCGGCCGAAGACACTTCTTCGTTTGAAACAATTGGTGGTCAGGAGGCCTCTGAATGACCAATATCGGGCCTCGTCGTAAGGCACCGCCGGTTGCAAAACCTGAGGGGTTTGAGCCTCCATACGACGCGTTTGAACCGCGTTTCCGGGATATTGACGATCTGGTTCTGGTGACTTTCGGGATCGAGAATCGCGGCAGCGATGATACCGGTGCAAAGGCCCGCCTCTTGACTGAACTGGGCCATGAAACCGGTCCCAGTGTGCTAGAGCATGGACGTGTAAAGACCGGCTTCGGGCCAAATTGCGAAGTTTGGTTCGCCTATTGGAAGAGCCAATCGCAATATGACGCATGGCTAGCTGCTTCAGAGATTGAGGCCCTGTTCGAGGATGATGCCTTTCTGACTGGTCATGTCGGGCTGTGGCGCGAATATTGCCGTATCTCGCTCGATCATAACGAAACTTCAGGCTCCCGTGCGGAGAATGTCAGCGGTATAGCCAATATGGCCGATGCGATGGAGATCACGCCTGACCATGCATATTGGGGCAGCTGCCGCGATAGGATGGTTGCAACGATTGATGATCAGTTGGCAGCTACCGGGGGCGTATCTGACGTGCCAGCCGGTTCATCGCTGGGCCGCAGGGTTAAAGTGCAAGCGCCGGCGAATGCGTGCCTCATTAAGACAACGCAAGATCTCGCCATGATCAATGATGAACAGTTTGCGAAGTACAAAGCGGATGTCGAACCCGCTTTGCACCGAGGGCTCACTCATATTCGTGAGCATGGAGCGGATACCGGTTGCTTCGGCATGCGCTTTATTGAGGAAATCGGCGGTGCGGAGGCCCCGCAACCACGCACTGTGGGACTCGGCTATTTTGCTTCGCTGGGTCATCTTGAAGAATGGACTCACCATCACCCCACCCATCTTGATATTATGGCCCAATTCGGCGGTATGGTGGAGCAATTCCAGGGGCAGCCGGGCCTGCATTTGTGGCACGAGGTTTCCGTGTTTCCAGAGGGCTGGCTGACCGGTGATTATGTGAATTGTTCTGCCGATGGCACTTTGATGGCTTCGGCCTGATTTCCTTGCTCAGTGCCGATGGCACTGCGAAGCTACAGCGAACTTGTCTTAGTATGGCAGAGTTTTGGCGCGGCGCAGCTGAACGCGGGTCGGGCAGTGAGGTTTTGACACTCAGCCAATGCAGCTGAGCGAAGGGTCTTGTAAGTTTGACCCAAGTAGTTCCTGCACAACTTCTGCTATAGAGAGTATCACAGACTCTTATCAATCATTGTGTTTCAAACACTTAAAAACGTGGTGCCGCTTAGAGGACTCGAACCTCTGACCCCATCATTACGAATGATGTGCTCTACCACCTGAGCTAAAGCGGCGCCGGTGGGTGATAGTGGCGAACCACCCAGATATGTATCTTCCCAAGGGAAAGATGGAGGCCCGAGCCGGAATCGAACCGGCGTACACGGATTTGCAATCCGCTGCGTCACCACTCCGCCATCGGGCCAACCCTTTTGGTCTTACGACCTGCGGAGCGCGCGCACTAGCGATTCGCGGCGGCAAAGGCAATGCGCCTTGTGCCCTTTGCGCGAAGCGGCGAGTTTCCGTAAGGGCAATCTGGACGCAGGCACTTTGGCGCGGCAGAGATGATAGCCATGACTATCGCGAGCCTTCTCGAACCGATCACCGGCAAGCCCGGCCCCGCCCGCCTGGAGCATGCCAGCGACTGGATGCAGGGACGCACTCTATATGGCGGCGCGTCAGCGCTGGTGGGATACACCATGGCGGTACGTGCCTTCCCCGATCTGCCCCCGCTAAGGGCCGCGCAAATCGGCTTTGTCGCGCCGATCGGCGAAGAGATCGAACTGAAGGCTGAAATTATCCGGCAGGGACGCAATGTCACTCAAGTCCGCAGCGAAATCTTAAGCGAAGGGAAAGTCGCGCTTACCGGCTTCTGGCTGTTCGGTACCGGCCGCGATCCCAATGCGCTGCGCCCCTCCAGCCCGCCAGACGATTGGCCCGGCCGCCCTGAGGAAGCGGCCCAAGCGATGACCGGGCAGGCGCCTGCCTTCATCCAGAAAAATTTCGATGTGCGTTTTGGCCAGGACAAAGGCAAAGACCACGGCGCGACCGTGCGTCGATGGGCGCGGCTGACCGAAGACCACAGCCTCGACGCCGTCAGCCAATTGGTGCTGATGGGGGACGTGATGCCGCCCGGCGCGATGCGGATTATGCAGCGAATGGGGCCGATCAGCTCGATCAACTGGTCGTTTAATGTGCTGGAACCAGAGGCAAGCAATCCCGATGGCTGGTATCTGGCCGAAAACGCCAGCCAGCACGCCGACGATGGTTATTCCTCAGAGCGTCTGCGGATGTGGAACAGCGAAGGTCGCCAGATGCTGGACGGGCTGCAATGCGTCGCGGTGTTTGGTTAGCACAGCAGGCTGGTTAAGCCGCAGCCTCACACATCGTCGAAATTGGCCTTGCGCTTTTCCATGCCAGCCATCACCGCCTCGACCTGATTTTTGGTGCGCATGATCCCGTGCTGCTCGATGCTTTCCTCCATCAGGATCGTATCAGTGTCGCTTTCCAGCATACCTGCTTGCAACCGTTTGGCTGCCCGGATCGCGTGGGGATTGCGATTGGCAATCTCGCTGGCGATCAGAGTGGCGCGCGCGACCGGATCTTCATCAACGTGGGTTGCGAGGCCCAGCTGATGCGCCTCCGCCCCGGAAAACTCGCGATTGGTATAAATAAGCTCACGCAACACATCATCACGCACCAGCCCGCGCCACAGCGCATAGCCACCCATGTCCGGCACCAGACCCCATTTCATCTCCATGATGGCCATACGGGTCTCAGGATGGACAACGCGAATGTCAGCCCCGCTGGCAATCTGCAAGCCCCCGCCAAAGCACACGCCGTGCACCGCCGCAATCACCGGCACAGGTAGCTTGCGCCATTGCATGGCCACCTGCTGAAACTTGTTGGCATTGCCGTAGGTCCGCTCTGTCAATTCCGGTTCATCCGGACTGGGTGGCCGCGAGAAATTCGACAGGTCGAGCCCAGCGCAAAATGCGCGGCCTTCGCCCGAGAGGACAACCGCACGAAGGCCCTTCATCCGCTGCAATTGGCTGCTCGCCTCAATGATCCGCTGAAACATCTCAGGATCGAGTGCATTCATTTTGTCGCCGCGGGTAAAGCGCACCTGCGCCACCCCATCATCACTCAGCTCAATCGCAATGCGATCATTGGAAGTCATTGCAGCAGCTTCGGACATTGTCTTTTCCCTCAAGGTCTAGGAAACGGGCGCTCCGCCTCATCTACCAAAAGACTGCCGCAAGGCGTTCCTCAAGTCCAGACACACCTTAGGGTTTGCCGCTGACTTCGTTCTCGTCATGCTCCGACGTTTCATTAGAAAATTTGAACACACCCGGTTCAGCGGGAACATCAAGGAAGTACCCACGGTTTTCATCCGTCACCAGGATGTGCGCCAGATCGAAACCAGCCAGTTTTGCCCGAACACGGGCGACGTGGACGGCAACACTATTGGTCTCTGGTTCGTACATTATGCGCCAAACATCGGCGAGCAATTGCTCTCGCGATAATGTAACCTGAGGCTCTTCAGCAAGCCGCCACAGCAGTTCAAATTCACGCGGATGAAGCCCGAGCCAGCGATCCTCGATCCGGCCATCGCGATGGAAAAGGTCCAGTGTTAGATCACCCGCCTCCCGAAATCTGGGGATCAGAGCGTCGCCATCAGGCACCAGATTATAGGCTGCGATCGAGCTCACGGCCCACTCCATGATGCAGCACCCCACATTGTACAACCGCCCCTGAATTCGGCCTACAGACAGAATAGGCGAAGTATTAACGCCATCCGCTATCTTAACTATGTTCGGTATTATGCATCTTAAAGGAATGTACAATGAATTCGTTCCCGGCCTCAGCTCGGCATTTTTCAAATGTCATGTACATCAATTACTTGCGCATATCTGTGGTGTGATTTTCTTTGAAAGCACTGTCGGCGCCATTCAGAAACACCCATCTCTCCGGGCACCAACAGTGTGGCGGCCCACCCTAAACCTCCCAGATTTGCGGGGGTGCTTTAAGCGCTAGCGTCCATGATATCGCTGAGCGCCTGAGCGGCGCTAAGCGCCAAGATAACAGCAAGAAGGACACCGAAGGCGATCCCGACGACCGCTGCTAGCCGGGCCAAGACCCCATAGCGGCCATCAAAAATGCCGAGCGAAATCTTGCTTTCGCCAGTTCCCGGGAAGCCCATCTGCCCGGGGAATTGAACCGGACCAATAAATGGTTTCAAACCCGGGCTGCCTTCGCCCGTCCCTGATCCGGATGGTGAAGGCTTCGTCGCGCGATATTTCTCAACCAGCTCATTCAGGCTGCCAGCTTCATAGACGTCTTTGAGAGCCCTGATATGCTGATTGATGCGGGTCTCAGAAACCCCCATCTCCTGAGCAATGACTTTGATCGGGACGCGCCGATCAATCCGCTCGATAACGTCACGCTGCCGATCGGTTAATGGCCGTGGGTCGGCGGATGGCATTTGCCTCTCCTCAAATCGGCAGTGCTTTTGCGAACAACGCTCGCCAAGCCATTCCGCTCCGAACCAAACTCAAGAATTTCTCTTTGAGCCATTCTCTATCTCAAGACGCCCCCGCGTTGAGACCAAGCGAGGCAAAATATTTTTTAATGTTTCTCGCCGCTTGCCTCAGCCGCTGCTCATTTTCGACCATCGCAATGCGTACAAAGCCTTCACCTTCCTCTCCGTAACCAACGCCAGGAGCAACGGCGACCTCCGCCTCGGTCAGCAGTTTTTTGGAAAATTCAAGGCTGCCCATCTCCGCCAGCGATGGCGGCAAAGGCGCCCAGGCAAACATAGAGGCCGATGGTGACGGAATGTCCCAGCCCGCGCGGCCAAACGCCTCCACCATCACATCGCGGCGTTTGCGATAGAGGTTACGATTGCTTTCAACGATGTCTTGCGGGCCATTGAGCGCAGCGCAAGCCGCCGCCTGGATCGGCGTAAATGCACCATAATCGAGATAGGATTTCACCCGGGTCAAAGCGGCAATCAGCTGCTTATTACCGACCGCAAAGCCCATTCGCCAGCCAGCCATCGAATACGTCTTTGACATGCTGGTAAACTCAACCGCGACGTCTTTTGCCCCTTTCACCTGCATGATGGAGGGCGTTGGATTGTCGTCATAATAGAGCTCTGAGTACGCAAGGTCGGACAGGACCCAAACCTTGTTCTCGTGCGCCCAAGCAACCAGCCGCTCATAAAACGCAAGGTCGACAACTTCTGCCGTTGGGTTTGAAGGATAGCTCACAACAAGCACGCTGGGGCGCGGCACGGTGAAGTTCATCGCACTTTCGAGCGAGCGCCAATAATCCTCGTCAGGCGTCGTTGGGATCGCGCGAATGGTCGCCCCTGCAATGATGAAGCCAAAGGTGTGGATCGGGTATGATGGATTGGGTGCAAGGACGACGTCACCCGGCGCAGTGATCGCATTGGCCAGACTGCCCAACCCTTCCTTCGATCCCATAGTAACCACGACTTCGCTCTCAGGGTCGAGATCGACCCCAAAGCGGCGACCATAATAATTCGCCTGAGCCTTGCGCAGACCCGGAATGCCTTTGGACTGCGAATAGCCATGCGCATTGGGTTTCGCGGCGACTTCGCACAATTTGTCTATCACGTGTTGAGGAGGAGGTTGATCCGGGTTTCCCATACCCAGATCAATAATGTCCTTACCTGCCGAGCGCGCTTCGTGACGCATCGCATTAACTTCAGCGATTACGTACGGCGGCAGCCGCTTCATACGGTAGAATTGGTCGTTCATTGCGATCCTTACCCAGTTTTGCGCAATCATCATAGCGACAGGAGCACGAGATCAGTTTAGGCGATTAACGGTCGAAGTGGGAAGGCAATTTCGCTATTCTGCTGGGGAACGTCAGAAAACCCCCTATGGTGAGTTGGGAAAGCGGAGCACAAACGGCCATGTCACAAGACGATCCCTCCAACACAATGCTAGGGGGCGGCGAACCATTTCGCGCCTTTTTCGACATGCAGGGCGAGGCGATGCGAGAGATGTTTTCGCAAGCGACCAGCAACGGCGCGCCGGGCGCAGACAGCGTTGGCGGCGAGAACAGCGGCGGCCTATTTAGCAAAACACCCTCTGCTGGCGAGCTGGCCGAATGGGCCAAAGCCAGTTCGGAGCTGCAGAAAATGTGGCTCGAATTTGCCGCCTATCAGGCCAGTGAAACCGCAAAGAAGGTGACCCAAGGCAGCAATCCTTTGGATCCAGCACAGTGGATGCTGATGACGCAAAGCCTTTTGAAGCAAGCACCGACCAATCCGCTGGAGGCGCCGGCCAAGCTTGCTCAGGAAACGCTGCAATTGTGGCAAGGCGTAATGGGCCGGTTCGCTGCGCCTATGGCTGGCGGCGTCGCGGCCGCATCTAAAGGCGAACCGCAACTGCCGCGCAAAGACCGCCGCTTCGCCGATCCAGCGTGGAGTGAGTATCCCGCCTTTGCTCTGCTGCATCAGACTTATCTGATGCTTGCGGAGCATTTCCAAGCTTCCGTCAAATCGATGAAAGGCGTCGACAAGGAAAAACGCCGCCAGTTGGAATTTGCAGTGACCGCTCTGGCGGAGGCGATGAGCCCGGACAATTTTCTACTCACCAATCCGGTTGTGATGAAGCGCACGGTTGAGACGCGCGGGCAAAATCTGGTGCGCGGGATGAAACACCTCATCACAGATCTTAAGCGCGGGCAGCTGACCCATACAGATGCCAATGCCTTTACCCTGGGTGAGAACCTGGCCGCGAGCCCCGGCAAGGTCGTGCACGAAACCGATCTGTTTCAGCTGATTCAATACAGCCCATCGACCAAAGACATCTATGACGTACCGCTGGTGATCTTCCCGCCATGGATCAACCGGTTCTACATCCTCGACCTGACACCAAAAAAGAGCTTCATCAAATGGGCCGTTGATCAGGGCCTGACCGTATTCGTGGTCAGTTGGAAGTCTGCCGATGAGAGCATGGGTGAAGTTGTATGGGATGATTATATCCGCTCGCAGATCGAAGCGATCGATCTGGTGAGAGAGCGCCTGTCTGTGCCCGCAGTGCATACGATCGGCTATTGCGTAGCAGGCACCACGCTGGCCGCGACATTGGCCGTGCTGGAGCGCCGCGGCGAGGCGGACAAAGTCAAAACAGCGACATTCTTCACCGCGCAAGTGGACTTTGAGAAGAGCGGTGAGCTGAAACACTTCATCAAAGACAGCCATCTGGAAATGATCGATACGCTCTCTCCCAAGGGCTATCTCGATGGCCGCTATCTTGCGGCGACCTTTAACGCGCTGCGCGGCAAGGACCTGATCTGGAATTACGTCGTCAACAATTATCTGCTGGGCGAGGATTATCCCGCCTTTGACCTGCTGCATTGGAACGGCGACGTCACCAACCTGCCGTCCAAATGGCATAACGGCTATCTGCGCGACCTCTACCGCGACAATAAGCTGGTGGTGCCAGATGCGCTGTCGGCCGACGGCACACCGATTGATCTGACGCAGGTCAAAACGCCCAGCTTTGTCCAAGCCGGTAAGGAAGATCACATCGCGCCAGCGGAAAGCGTGTGGCGCCTGACCGAACATTTCAACGGACCGATGGAGTTCCTGCTCGCCGGCTCCGGCCATATCGCTGGCGTCGTGAACCCTCCGGCAGCGGGTAAGTACCAATATTGGCTGGGTGATAGCGAAGCAGGATCACTCAAAGCCTTCGTCGAGAGCGCAGAAGAGCATCCGGGCAGTTGGTGGCCGCATTGGCTGGGCTGGCTGGATCAGCAGGCGCCGGAAAAAGTACCTGTGAAGGGCAAGCGCAAGCCTGGTGGACGCGGTGATACAGTCATCGAAGATGCGCCCGGACGCTACGTTAAAACCCGCTAAATATCTGTTTTAAAGTTATTTATTCGCTTATTGTGCAGTGCACAAAAAATGCTTGACTTCGCAGTTGCGATCGCTATTTTGTGCAGTGCAACATAAAGTGAGGTTACTATGGCTACCAACGCCCCATCTAAGATTGATGCTGCTGCTGAGAAGGCATATGCCGAAGCTGCTGCAAAGAAGACTGTAAGCGAAACATCTGCCCCAAAGGCGGTTGACGCCGACGCACCGAAGCCAGCCCCAAAGGCAGCGGTGGTGAAAAAAGCAGCCGCAGCTCCTGCTGCTAAGAAGACTGCGGCGAAAAAAGCACCTGCCAAGAAAAAGGCAGCCGCCAAGAAGACCGCTGCGAAGAAGAAGCCAGCGGCGCGCAAGGCAGCCCCTAAGAAGGTCGCCGCTAAAAAGACCGCTGCGAAGAAGCCTGCTGCCAAGAAGGCACCAGCAAAAGCCGCAGCGAAGACCACAGATACCAATCCAGTCATCAAACTGAAGGACACCATCATGGCCACTGCCAAGAACACCGACATCACCGCGACTGCCAAGGAATTGGCTGCGGACGTCCAAACCCGCGTAAAGACCGCCGCTGCCAAGGGCACTGAGCTGGCAAGCGAAGTTGGCGAGTTCAACAAAGCCAATGTCGATGCCGTCGTTGAATCGGGCAAGATCCTGCTTGCAGGCATGCAAGACATGGGCCGCGAGCAAGTTGAAACCGGCAAGACCGTCGTTGAAACCGTCACCGGAGACGTGAAAAAAATGGCTTCGGTTAAGTCGCCAACCGAACTGATCCAGATGCAGGGCGAATTGACCCGTCGCAACTTTGACGCGGTTGTTTCTTACGGTTCCAAGCGCACCGAAGCATGGGTGAAGCTTTACAACGAAGCGTTCGCACCAATTTCGAACCGCGTTAGCGTAGCTGCTGAGAAAGTCTCGAAAGCTGCCTAATTCGAACATTCGAATTTGAACAAAGAGCTTTTCAGAGCCAGCCTCTCCACTCTCCCAACTGGCTCTCGAAAACGCGCGAAAGCGCCGGGCCGGATAGACCATCATGGTTTGTCCGGCCCCTCTATTTTTAAGTGCTGAAATGAGCACGCCTGCGCGGCGAATGCGCCGAAACTGTACGGCAATCAGGCGAATCGTCTTGGTAAAACCTTAAGGTTGCGCAAGGCACCTTGCAGATGGACCAACCTTTCCGATATTGCACATCATGATGACTGACACTCTGCCTCTCACCCTCAGCCATGCGACCACACCTCTATTGCTGCCGCAATTGTCGGCCGGCGATGACAGCGATGACGGGTCGGAGAGCGAAGTTGGTGTCGCGACCAAAACTCGCACAAAGCCAAAGAAACCCAGCCAATACAAAGTGCTGCTGCTGAACGATGACTACACCCCGATGGAATTCGTAGTGATGGTTCTGAAGCGCTTCTTCTCGATGGATTTGGAGCAAGCGACGCGGGTGATGCTGCATGTGCATCAAAAGGGCGTCGGCGTGTGTGGGATCTTCCCCTATGAAGTGGCCGAGACGAAGGTCAATCAGGTGATGGATTTTGCCAAGCAGCACCAGCACCCGCTGCAATGCACGCTTGAAAAGGCGTGAGGGCAGCGTGGGCCACTGAGCCCGCGGCCCGCTAGCCTTATGTGGCAGCCCCACCATCCACGACGCTTACGCAGACGGCAGATGACCCCGGTCAAAAACCTCGCTATGGGCCTTGATAAGACACCGCTTCGCTAGGGCAATTACCCGCGCGAACACGCCGCGAAACCTTTGGATGTGAAAGCCAGCTAAGCTCCCGTGCTCAACGCTTTTCCCAGTATTGATCGATATATCTTCCGGCTGGTGGTGTTTCCAATGCTGGGCGTGTTTGCGCTCGCTGCCTCGCTGCTGATGCTCGACAAAATGCTGCGCCTGTTCGATTTCGTCGCAGTAGAAGGCGGCCCGATTGGCGTTGTTTTCAAGATGCTGGGTGCGCTGATCCCAGAATATGCCAGCCTCGCGATCCCGCTGGGCCTGCTGCTCGGTATTCTGCTCGCCTTTAGAAAACTGGCGACCTCCAGCGAGCTCGATGTGATGCGTGCCGTCGGCCTCAGCTATTGGCGGCTGTTGCGTGTTCCCTATGCGATCACATGCGTGCTGGTGGCGATCAATGTGGCGCTGGTGTTCTATGTCCAGCCGATCAGCCGATATTATTACGAGCAGATGGAGTTTGAGCTGCGCTCTGGCGCGCTGGGCGCATCGATAAAGGTTGGCGAATTCAACACTCTGGCCGACCGCATGGCTTTGCGAATTGAGGAAAGCGAAGACGAAGGACGGCGGTTGATCGGCATCTTTGCCCGTGTCTCCAACTCTCAGGATCAAGTGCTGTCGATCAGCGCCCGCGAAGGCGCGTTCCTGGCGACCAGCGACGATCCCAACACGATCATCCTGCGCCTGTCCGAAGGCACCATCGTCCAAGACACCGGCAGCGAGACCCCGCGCGTTCTGTCCTTCAGCCGCCATGACCTGCCCATAGACCTGCCTGCGATTGAGGAGTTCCGTGCGCGCGGCGATGCGGAGCGAGAATACATCCTGCCCGAATTGCTCAGGATCGGATGGTCAGATGACAATGTCGCAGAGCTGGACCGTGACGCCAGCCAGGCAAGCTTTCACTTCCGATTGGTCGAGGTGGTTATGATGTTCCTGATGCCACTGCTGGCGGTGGCGTTGGCGATCCCGCCCAAACGATCGACCAGCGCGCTGGGCGTGTTCGTCTCGATTGTGATGGTGGTCGCCTATCACAAGATCAATCAATATGGCGAAGACATCGCGACGCTGGGCCGGATCGATCCGATCATCGCATTGTGGGGCCCATTCGTGGTGTTCGCCGCGCTGATCCTGTGGATGTATTACCGCGTCGCCCATGTGCCCGGCGGGCAAGCGATTGGTGCGCTGGAAACTGGTACCGCAAAGATCGGCAAGGGACTGCGCAAGCTGTTTGACCGGCGAAAGCCGCACCGACTGCGCGGGCCCGATCCTGACCCGCAACCATCACCAGCGGAATAGGCAGGGTATAGCCTCAATATGCAGCTCGACTTCTTCCCTTCGCGCACGCTCACGCTCTACCTGGCAAAGATGTTCGTCGTGCGGATCCTCGCGGTCCTGGTGATGCTGGTGCTTGTGTTGATGATGCTCGACCTGCTGTCGAACAGCGGCGACATCCTGGCGGTGCCTGGCAATGGCGATAGCGAGGTCTGGAAATACGCCAGCCTGCGCATTCCTCAACTAATATCGCGCTTCCTACCCTATTCTGTGCTGCTCGCGACGCTCATTACCTTGGTGACGCTGAACCAAAACAGCGAGGTCGTAGCGATGAAGGCCGCTGGCCTCTCTGCACATCAAGTGCTCTCGCCTCTGCTGCTCACAGCCGCGCTGGTTTCGGTGATCAGCTTCGGTTTTCACGATCGCGTAGTGACCCGGGCGACCGCTACACTCAAAGCCTGGGAAGCGGCCGATTATGGTCCGATACCAGAGGCCTCCAGCATCAAGGCCAACGTCTATCTCACCGATGGTTCTAGCATTTTGTCTGCCGCCAGCCTCAGCGGCACAGGCGAACAAATCACCATGACCAATGTCACCTGGTATGAGCGCGCACCGGGCGGCATCATTCGCCAGCAAGTGCTTGCGCCGCGCGCTGTCTATGCCAACCCCGGCTGGAAACTGGAAAATCCAGTGAGCTTTGAGGTTGGCAGCGCGGACAGCCAGCCGCTGGAAAACCTGACCGTTGGAACAAGCATCTCGCCAGAGCGGATTGGCCTGGAATCGATCGATCCAGAGGCTTTGTCCTTCTTCGAGCTGTCAGAAACAATCGATGCCTATGAGGCCGCTGGCCGGCGAACCTCAGAAATGAAAGCCAAATGGTGGCACAAATTGTCCGGCCCGCTATCCGCATTTTTGATGCCGCTGCTGGGTGCAATCGCCGCCTTTGGCCTCGCCCGATCAGGTCAATTGTTCGTGCGCGCGATCATCGGCATGGGTCTGGGCTTCGCCTATTTCGTGGTCGACAATGCCGCACTGGCGATGGGCAGCTTTGGCGGGTATCCGCCGTTCCTAGCCGCATGGGCTCCGTTCTTCCTGTTCTTCCTTGTGGGTGAGACCGTTCTCATACGGACCGAGGAATGAGCGGGTTCTCCATTCGCCTCTCGCGCAAAGAGGATGCAGAGTACTTCTTTTGTGTCGAAGACGATGCAGCGGAACTATTGCGCCAGGCTCCTGAGCTGGAGGGCATTCCGATCCCGCCTACATCCAGCGTCGAGCATCACATCAAAGCGATAGCGCATGGACGCTCGCTGACCGCCGTAGCTGGCGAGGAAATCGTCGGCTTTGCTGAAGCTGGCCCGGTTCGCAGGGAACTGCATTTGCACGAGCTCAGCGTATCGCGAAAGCACCAGAGGCAAGGGATTGGTGCAACCCTGCTGGGCGCTTTGAAAATTGATGCGCGCAACTCCGGCTTCAAGGCGATCACACTCAATACGTTTCGCGATATCGCCTGGAACGCGCCGTTTTATGCGCGGCATGGCTTTGTTGAGGTGGAGAATTTTGAAGGGCGTCCGCATTTGGCTGAATCGCTGGAGGGTGCCGTCGCTTTGGGCATTCCCGCCGAGAGCCGCTGTGCGATGATCCATTTCCTCGATTGACCGCCCCGCGGTGGTCATGAGCGCTCTCAGCCACGCTTTGCCGCAAGCTGGTTTGAACACACCCGCCTTCCTGCCTAAGCTGAGTGCCAAGCCTTGGGAGGACAAAAATGAAGTGCATTCAACTCATCGGCGCATTGGGCGCCGCCATGCTGCTGTCAGCCTGCGGCAATGGCAATGATGAAACCGCTGAGGCCTCAGCAGAGTTAATCCCGCTAGAGGATGTCGATGAGCCAACCGATGAAGAGATGGCCCTCGGCGTGGGCGCAGAGGATGCTGCCGATGGTGGCGATGGCAAAGGCAGCGGCAATGATGCGACCTCAGGCCTCAACATCACCAGCGGGCCAGATTATGGCGGGGACGCAGCGAGCGGTTCTGAAACGATGATCCGCGGCGAAAGCTCGCAAGAGATCGATGCCAAAGCGTCTAAACTGATAAAGGCTGACCCAGTTCAGTAGCCTTAGCCGTCGCCGCTCAGCGCATCATGGTGCTGCGCGCGATCCGGCCAACCAGCGGCAGCAGGCCAGGATGGTTTGCACCGGAATAGGTTGAACCTGCACCGAACTCCGCCGCCAGCCGCCGATGCGCCTCTGGTAGGTCGTGATAGGGCATGGACGGCATAAGATGGTGGAGCGCATGATAACGCAGACCAACAGGCGCCCAGACCTCAGCAATCGGACCGGGGGGCGGCACATTCACGCTGTCGAGGAATTGCGCGGTCACCGTCATCGGCTCACCTTCGTTCTCCCACAAATGCGCCACCAATGTGCGCAGCTGGTTGAGAACCGCAGTGAGCGACAGAATAGCAAGCGCGATCAGGAGTGGTTGCCAGCCAAACACCTGCGTGCCGGCGAGCAGCGCCCATGACCAGACGAACACGCCCGCCTCCTGCCACTTCACCTGGCGAGACAGCTCACCCTTGGGCGGCTTACGGCGGAAATCGGGATTGATCGACAGCGCAGAAAACCGCTCCCACACGAAAGTGCGGACCGGCGGGATAATCGCACCCAGTGGCACCAGGATCGCCGCGCGCACGATCAGAGCAATTGGCGCGAGAAACGCGACCAACACAAAAGCGGGCAAGCTCCACGGCTTCATCAGCGCCAATGGCAGATATTCGGGATCTTCAATCGTGCCGTAACGCGTGCGGGTGTGGTGGATAGTGTGCACACCCTCATACATGAAGCTGGGGGTCAGCAGCGGAATGCCAACCAGCAGGTTCCAGCCCTTGCGAAAGCCAGGCAGTGCATCGCGGTGAATATGTGTAAGCTCGTGGATGAACATCAGCGAGCGGTAAAGCGCCAAAGCCGCGACCAGACCGAACACGGCCGATAATGCGAGATTACCGGACAAGATCGCGCCTGCGATACCCGCGTATCCGACACCGGTCGAAATCAGCATGTCAGACCAGTAAACGCCCGCACGTGCCTCGCCCAAATCCTTGGTCAGGTCGCGCGCGGCGCGCAGCATATCTTTGTCGTCGGTCGTCTGGAACTGCGCACGCGTGGGCACACCAGCGGTGTCGCTGGGCACGTCCTTAGCAGGGATCAGAGGTTGCTCAATCATCGTCATTACGGTGCTTTCAATTCCGCCATTTAGGCGATCTTACCGGCGAGGACAAACGCATCCTGTTGGCAAGAGTGATCGATTCTCTTGCACGTTGGCCGCTGCCGGGACAAACAGACGCCTTGGCAATGGACTGAACAAGGCGATCTGCGTGACCAATGCGCAAATAAGCATCGAAGCGGTAAGCGACAAGCGTGGGCGGGCGCAATTCGTTGATTTGGGGCGTGAATTTGCGGCATCCGTGCCGCACCACGTCCCACAATTGCGCTCTGAACTGCTGGAATTGGTCAACCCGGACAAGAACCCGTTTTTCAAGCACGGTAAGGCGCAACTGTTCATCGCCCACCGTGAAGGAAAAATGGTCGGGCGCATTTCAGCACAAATTGACGAGCTGGCGCTGGCCATGCCTGCCGAGCAGGGCTTTGGCCCGGGAACCGGCATGTTTGGATACTTCGATGCGGCCGACGAACACGTGGGTTCAGCTCTGCTGGAAAAGGCTCAGAGCTGGCTCGCTGAGCAAGGGATGACGCGCGCCGTTGGCCCGATTTCCATGGCCATGTGGGAGGAGCCAGGGCTGCTGGTGAGCGGGCACGACCATTCGCCCATGATCATGATGGGTCATCATCCCGCGCAATATCAAAGCTGGATCGAAGGCGTTGGATACAGCCGCGCAAAGACGCTCTACACCTATGATCTCGACATCACGAAAGACTTCCCGCCGCTGGTGCAGCGGATCGTGAAGTCGGGCAAGCGCAACGAGCGGATCACCATTCGCCGCGTCGACAAATCCAATTGGGACCGTGATGCAGAGATCGTGCTGTCGATCCTCAATGATGCATGGTCAGACAATTGGGGTTTCACACCCTTCACCCCGGAAGAGGTCGCCTATGCAGGCAAGAAGCTGAAGACGATCATCTTCGAACCGCTGAATATGATTGCCGAGGTTGAGGGAAAGCCGGTTGCCTTCATGCTGACCTTCCCGGACATCAACGATGTGTTAGACAAAATTGATGGCAAGCTGCTGCCGTTTGGTTGGTTTCACATGCTGCGCTGGCTGCGCGGGCCGCGCGGATCAGGCATGCGAGTACCCCTGATGGGGGTTCTGAAAGAGGTTCAAAACTCACGATTGGCAAGCCAGCTGGCCTTCATGATGATCAACGAAATTCGCGAGAGTGCTTACACCACCTTTGCCTCCAAGCGTGCAGAGATCGGTTGGATCCTGGAAGATAATCAGGGAATGGTTGCGATCGCCGACACGATCCAGGCAGAGATCAACCGCGAATATGCGATCTATGAAAAACCGATAGCTTAGGGGCGACCACCCGGACATTCCGTCTTGCAGACTGTAACAAGAACGCCGATCTGTCCGTAAGGAAGATTGTCGTTCGCTAGTTCAGCCAAGGGTGAAGCATGCTCTCATTTCGCAAAGGCAAAGCTGCTCCAGCCCGCCTTCCTCGGCGTGTTCTGGTGGTTGAAGATCATGCTGAGCATGGCCGCGTGCTGGAAGAAGCCCTGATCCACGAAGGCGTCGACGAAGTGAACATCTGTCCTTCAACCGCTTGCTCGCTTGAACGTCTGCGCTCCGGCTCGTTCGATGCGATTATCCTTGATGTGCATTTGGCCGACAGCGACATGGGCTGGGAAGTCGCGGAACTCGTCGATGCCGTTGGCGGCAATGCCACTCGCATCATTTTTCAAACTGACGATCCCAGTGAAATTCCGCCAGCGGTCCAGAAACTCGGCCCTGTCCTCACCAAACCATACGGGCCAGACGACCTCATTGCGATGCTGAAAACGGCCCCGCGCAAAGGCATGTTTGATCGGTTCCGTCGCAGCCGTTGAACCCAACAGAGCTTTGCACGAATACGAAAAAAGGCCTCCACTCGGATGAGTGAAGGCCTTGGGATCGTACCACACGCCGCTTGGACGGGAGGGGGGTCTCGGCGGTGATACAGACAAAATGCGCCGCCTTCGCTCTGGTTCCCGTTGCCTTGAAATTTTTTGGAAACTCGCCTTCCAGATCGGGCAAACCGGGATCGCCTTCGTTCCGGCAGCTAGGGCAGGCATTCATCTCTGACATGACACCCGTTGCAACCAAGCGGGCGCGCGCCGCGTAACTGCAAGGAAGCTATAGAATAGGTGCACCAACCCGCTATAAAGGTGCTCAAATCCTTGAATGAAAGCGAACCAATGCCACTTGGCCAAGACATTGCTACCAATCTTCCTTATTTGCGGCGCTATGCACGGGCGCTGACCGGCGCGCAAAACACCGGCGATGCCTTTGTTCGTGCGACTCTAGAGGCGGCGCTGGCTGACGAGACGCTGAAGCAATCGCTCGAAGGCGGCCGGGTCGCATTATACGCTGCATTCAACAAGGTCTGGGCGAGCGCCTATATGGAAGTCACCAAAGACGAAACACCAGCGGGCGAGCATGAAGCAGCGGCCAAAGCGCGGCTTGAGGCAATCACACCGCTCAATCGTCAGGCCTTGCTACTTACCACACTGGAAGACTTCACGTCTGCGCAAGCAGCGCAAATCATGGAACTTGAACCAGCAGATGTTGAACGACTGGTGCAAGAGGCGGTGAGCGAAATTGACCGCGAGACCAGCACCGAGGTGCTGATTATTGAAGACGAACCGCTGATCTCAATGCAGCTCGAAGATTTGGTCAAATCGCTAGGTCACACGATTTGCGGCACGGCGGCGACGCGCACGCAAGCGCGCGAGGTCGCCGCGGAAAAGACCCCAGGATTGGTGCTGGCCGATATTCAGTTGGCCGATGGCTCATCCGGGCTAGACGCAGTCGACGACATCCTGGCGATTGGCGATGTCCCGGTGATCTTCATCACCGCCTATCCAGAGCGCCTGCTGACCGGGGATCGGCCAGAGCCAACCTATCTGGTGACTAAGCCATTTGAGGAACGCACCGTCAGCGCCGCCATCAGCCAGGCGCTGTTCTTCGGCTCCAGCAAACCGCTCGATTGATGTTCTAGGCAGGCTGCCCGATCAATCAGCCTGCCAATTGATCTCGAAGTTGAAACTCGCCAGCGGGGCGAACCGGCACGCGCATAGTGCAGCGCACGCCGCCAGTGTCGAAATGCAATTCAACCGGATGCCTTAATTCGTGAGCGACGATTTTCTGGATCAGTTCCGTGCCAAAACCGCTTCCGCGCACCTCGCTCACCTCTGGTCCGCCCGCCTCCAGCCATTCCACTTCGGCCAAATCCGGATCGACCAAAGACCATGTGATCGACACCCGGCCTACATCATCGCTGAGCGCACCATATTTGGCCGCATTGGTGGCAAGCTCGTGGATTGCCTGACCAAGGGTCAACGCGTCATTGGGGGCAAGCTCAACATCGGGACCTTCGATCTCAACCTCATGCTCTCTTGCTGCACTGACATGCGCCAACTCTGCTTTGACGACGGAGGCAATGGGTGTGGTTCCCCACTCTGAATTGGTTAGCAAATCGTGGGTCGCGGACAGAGCCCTGATCCGCCCGGCCAGCCCTTCCGCAAAGTCATCCAGATTGTCTGCCCGGCGGCGCGTCAACGAAAGCAGCGAAAGAACGTTTGCAAGCGTATTTTTGACCCGGTGATTAAGCTCTCTAGTCAGTGAATTGCGGATCGAGTGCTGTTCTTCGAAGAATTCGAGGCGCGCGTTGTCCTTGGCTATTTGCCGGGTCAGGATCCGCGCGAGCATTGCCAGCAAAGCGGCAACCGAAAGACCGAGCAGCAGAGTAACCACAGACAGCGGGGTCAGCAAAGCAGGCGTCGGCGCGGCCACTTCCAAGCGCATAGTGCGATTGGCAATCTGGATCGGTTTTTCGATCACATTGCTAGTGGAGGCAGTGGAAGAACGCTCTGCAAGCAATGCAGCCTGATCCTCCATCCCGTCAAACAGGCGCACAGCCAGATCGTTTTCAATCGCCAAATCCAGCGCCGCTGCAAGGAACATATTCGCGTTAAACGCGCGGTGGACAAAGCCCCTTGGCTCAACCTCAGCCGTATTCCCCGCCAGCACCGGCATAACAATCAGAAAGGCAGGAACCTCGCCGCCCTCCGGGCCAGCAATCATCAGTCTGCCAGAGGATGATGGTGCGCCGCTGCCTTGAACGGCGGCCAGAGTTTCCTGAAACATCGGGCTTGCTTGCCCGTCGACATCGGCAGGGTCAGCGTGCGACAGCCAGCCCATTGGCCCTGCCCCTGGCACTTCAAAATCCCCCTCCATCTCAGTGCTAAATTGCTGGAGCAGTTCCGGCGTGGGCCGCCCGCTGCTGGACAGCACCACAGCGCCCGCGTGCATGTAAGACACGGCAATATTGGCTTCATGGCCAAGCTCAGATGCGATGGATGCGGCGATCTTGCGGATCTGCAAGCTCTCGCTATGGCGCGCACCTGTCTCAATCGCGAATACGCTGAGCAAGGTGACAACGGAAATAGCGAGAAAAATGATAGCAGGCACGGCGCTCGGATAGGCAATCAACCATTGCCGAGCCCCGCCAAGCGGCACAGTATCTTTTCGTTTAGATGCCTTCGCCTGCATCAGTCCAAGCTCTTAGTTGTCAATGGCAGGGGAACAATACATAGGCCGTATCGTTCCCAAATTCATATGTAGTAATGCCACCGATATGGCCTAACATGCCGGTGCCTTTCGCCTATCGCGGAGTATATCAGGATCAATTATGGCCTCGGGTAAAGAAACATCGCCGACTGACGCAGCGGCGGAAAAACCAACAAGCACCAAGGCTATGGAGCAGCCACAATGGGCTGACGGGCTAAAGCAATTGTACGATTCCGTGGTCGAAGAACCGCTTCCCGACAGCTTCAAAAATCTGCTGTCTCAGCTTGATGTAACTGATCCAGATGATGCCAGCCAGAATGGGAATGGCTGATGTCGGTCGAGACCCGCAGCGCCTCTGAAAAAGCTGACTTTAAGCGCGAACTGACCGAGGTCGTACCGCATTTGCGGGCCTTTGCGCGCGGCCTATGCGGCCGCCCCGACATGGCCGATGATCTGGTTCAAGAAACCTTACTGAAAGCGTGGGCTGCGCAGGCCCGATTTGAGCCAGGCACATCAATGCGCGCATGGACCTTTGTAATCCTGCGCAATGCCTATCTCACCGATATGCGGCGCAACCGTTTTCGCGGCGATTATGATGAGACGGTGGCAGAGCGCATCCTGACCGCGCCTGCTGGACAAGAAGAACCAATCCACCTGTCCGACATGCACCGTGCGCTGCTGACGCTGCCGCCGGAACGGCGCGAGGCCTTGCTATTGGTTGGCGCGGGCGGATTTTCTTACGAGGAAGCCGCGCAAATATGTGGCTGCGCCGTCGGCACGATCAAAAGCCGCGTGGGCCGCGCTCGCTCCACACTCAACAGCATGCTGGCAGAGGGCAATATCCCTCAACGTTCAATCGGGGATGATGCCGCGCACCGCGCCATCCTAGAAGAATTGGACGATGTCGCCGCGGGCAATGGCGAAACCGCGAAGATCGATTAATTCACGCCCGACCTGCGGGCTTGGAAGAGCGTAACTTCAAAACTTCCCGCATCAGGCGCTTGGCGCAGCTTTGCAGTCCTGCAATAAGACCAGCGACAAGCTGGAATTGCCTGAAATGACGAGCGAAACACCCAACCCGCACCCAAGCGAACCGAGCGCCACCCCTGCGTCAAGCAGACGGCTGGCCTTTGCTGAGCAGGAGGTGCGGCTGGTGTCGGCCCTGGTTTTGCTGATCGGGATCGGTCTGTTCCTCGCCATACCCTTCGTTTTGTCGATCGGATCGGTGGTGTTTTTGCCGCTGGTCACAGCGATCTTGCTCACCATCCTGCTGTCGCCGCTAGCGGACAGGCTGGCGCGGATCGGCCTACCCAATGTGCTCGCCTCCCTGGGCGCGTTGATAGCGTTTCTGGCGGTTGTATTGCTCGCCCTCGCGCTGGTGCTTCAACCCGCCCTTGCCCTGTTCGACACCTTGCCCGCCATTACTGAGCAAGTGGGCGCGCGTTTTGCTGAGCTGCGCGATCAGTTTGAATGGCTCGCCATCATCAACCGAGAGCTGGGCGAAATATTGGGCGAATCCGGCACACGCGAAGTCGTGCTCGCCACCCCAACCCTGCTCGAACAGATCGCTTGGTCCACGCCCAGCGTGCTGATTGAGGTCTTGATCACTCTGCTGATGACCTTCTTCATGATTGAGGCGCGCGTCCGGTTGAGGCGGCATTTGCTGTTTGACCGTTCTAGCTTTGGATCGAGCGTCAAGGCCGCGCGAGTGCTGCGCGAAGTGCAGGACCGGGTTGCCGCCTATATTCTCACCGTAGGCTTCATCAATGCCTGCATCGGCGTGGTTGTGGCCTTGGGCGCGTGGGCGCTGGGCGTGGAGGCGCCGATCATGTGGGGCGGGCTCGCTGCGATCCTCAATTTCGTGCCCTATATCGGTCCAATCGCCATGGCTGCCCTGCTCGGCATGTTCGGCATCGGCACCGCAGATACTGTGTTCCTCGGCTTGGTCCCGGTTACAGCTTACATCGTGCTTCACACGGTGGAGGCGAATGTCGTCACCCCATCAATTCTGGGTGCGCGCTTCACCATGAACCCGGTGATGATCTTGCTCGCCCTGTCCTATTTCACATGGATCTGGGGCGTGCCGGGCGCGCTCCTATCCGTACCAATCCTGCTGACGCTCACCGCATTGTTCGATCACATCGGGAGCCCCAATCTGATCGGCTTTGTGTTTGGCGAACCCCTGTTTGGCAGCGAGCTGTTCAATCGCAGCCCAGAAGAGGAAGCTGGTCCGGCGGGTTAGTCCGGCAAAGCCTCAATCCTTAGATCGGTCGACCGTGCCAGCGACCGCCACGTTCATTGTGACATTGGCCAAAGTGCGCATGATATCGGGCAACATTTCCACCGCCACCAGCAACGCCAGCGGCTCTATTGGCACACCCATGGCGAGCGCGATTGGGCCAATCGATACCACGAAACTGATGGAGCCAGGCAGGCTAACCGAACCGATGGAGATGACCACCGCCACGCCAATGCCGATCAGCATCAGCGGCCAGGATACCTCTATTCCGGCCAGGCTGGCGACATACAGCGCCACCGCCATATTCATCGCTACGCTGGTCGCGCGGAAAATTGCCACCGCCAGCGGCAGCACGAACTCACTGGTTTCCTCGCGCAAGTTAAGCCGCCCAGCGCTGTCCAGCATCGCGGGCAGGCTGGCGAGCGAGCTTTGAGTGGAAACCGCGACCGCTTGGGCGGGCAGAACTGCCTTGGCAAAGCGCAGCGGGCTGACCCCGCCCAGCGCCCATGCCATCAGATAGGCTAGTATCAGGATAAATCCGCCCATCGCGGAGACGACCAGAATGTAATGCGCCAATGTCGCAAACGCGCCGCCGCCACTTTTCAGGCCCACTCCAAAGGCCAGCGCAAACACGCCGAGCGGCGCGATCCACAGCACCCAGCCAATGATCATCAGCATGGTGTTGGCCAGCGCATGGAAAAAGCCGAGCATCCGCTCGCTCTGATCCTGGGGCAGCCGGGTCACGGCAACCGCAAACAGAGCGAAGAATATGGTGAGCGGCAACATCGCCGTTTCCGCCGCCGCAGCGATGATATTGGGTGCGATCAGCGAGGCAAGGAAATCGAGCACACCGGGCACTTGCTGCTCGCCGTCTGGGACGGCGGCCAAAAATCCACTCGCGCTTTCGGGAATGGGCAAGGCTCCAAGCATTATCGGCATCATCAAGGCGGTGAACAATCCGCCTGCGACGAGCACAGCAAACACAAGAGCCAAAAATCGCCGCGCCGCTGCGCCGGCTCTCGCGGCCTCGGCCATTTGCGCGATGCCCAGCACCAGCAGCGCCGCGACCAATGGGATGATCGTCATCTGCAGCGCCCGCAGCCACAAGCTGCCGATCAGCGCAACAATCTGCTGCAGCCAGTCGGTGATCCCACCGTCCGACAGCACCATGCCTAGCAGCAAGCCAGCGACCAATCCGGCAAATGTCAGCGCCACTGGCAGACGGATAGAAGCCAGCTCATAGCGCTGTCCGCTTGTCGCTGCTGCGCTTTGGCCTTCAACTTCGCTCAAATTCTGTCCCCTTTGGGCCTTGCGCCCTTCCATTCGTGCGATAACCGCGCCAGAAGCGCCTGACAAATCGGCTTTTACCCCGCGGGCACCCGCGACGGTGCTTTCATGGAGAGAACAGACACAGCCATGGCACGCAAATTCTTTGGCACAGACGGCATCCGTGGCCGCACGAACAGCGATGTGATGACATCGGAAATGGCGATGAAAGTGGGACAGGCAGCGGGCGCTCACTTCATGCGCGGCAAGCATCGCCACCGGGTCGTGATTGGCAAGGACACACGCCTGTCCGGCTATATGATTGAAAGCGCGCTGGTCGCGGGCTTTACCAGTGTCGGCATGGATGTGATCATGACCGGCCCGATCCCGACCCCGGCGATTGCTTTACTGACACGCGAAATGCGCGCCGATCTAGGCGTGATGATTTCGGCCAGCCACAACCCTTACGAGGATAATGGCGTCAAACTGTTCGGCCCAGATGGCTTTAAGCTGTCTGATGAGGACGAAATGCAGATCGAGGAATTGCTGGAGCTACAACCGGCGCTGGTCGATGCCTCGCAAATTGGGCGCGCACGGCGGATCGAGGATGCTCGCGGACGCTACATCCACGCGGTCAAGCAATCGGTCTCTGACGAGGTCAGTTTTGACGGGCTGAAGGTCGTGGTCGATTGCGCCAATGGCGCCGCCTATGAAGTGGCTCCATCGGCGATTTGGGAACTCGGCGCGCAGGTCATCACCGTCGGCGTTGACCCCAATGGCACCAATATCAATGACGGCGTTGGCTCCACCGCGATTGAGGCGTTGCAGGCCAAAGTCGTTGAGGAGCAGGCGCATATCGGCATCGCGTTGGATGGTGATGCAGACCGGCTTATCGTCGTTGATGAAAAGGGCCGCGCGGTCGATGGCGATCAGATCATGGCTCTCATCGCGACGCGGATGCATGAAAAGGGCGCACTGACGGGCGGCGGCGTGGTCGCAACGGTCATGTCCAACCTGGGGCTGGAGCGGCATCTTCACGCGCAAGGCCTCACGCTGGAACGGACCAAGGTCGGCGATCGCTATGTGCTGGAGCGCATGAAAAAGGGCGGATTTAACGTTGGCGGCGAACAATCGGGCCATATGATCTTGCTCGATCACGCGACCACTGGCGATGGTACGGTCGCCGCGCTTCGCGTGCTATCCAGTCTGGTGCGCGCTGATAAGCCCGCCAGCGAGCTGCTGCATGTGTTTGACCCAGTCCCGCAACTGCTCAAGAACGTGCGCTATTCCGGTGGCAAGCCGTTGGAGAACGAAGCCGTAAAGCAGGTTATCAGCGAAGCGGAGGCAGAACTGGAAGGCAAAGGCCGCTTGGTCATCCGCCCATCCGGCACAGAGCCGGTGATCCGCGTGATGGCGGAGGGCGATGACAGTGCCCAAGTTGAGGCGGTGGTCGGCCGTATTTGCGACGCCGTCCGCGCCGCCGTTTGAGTAGCAACTCAGAGGACCAAGACCATGCTGGAAATGCGCCCCGATTGCGAGAAATGCGGCACCGATCTGCCTGCTGAGGCACCTGGTGCATTCATCTGCAGCTTTGAATGCACGTTCTGTGCGGAATGCGCGGACGCGCACGATGACCAATGCCCCAATTGCGGCGGCGAATTGATGGATCGGCCCACCCGCGCCAAGGCTCTACAAGAGAAATATCCGCCCAGTACGGGGCGTAAGTTCAAGGGATGAGCCAACCCCCGCCATCCGCTCCGCCGCGCATTCTGGCGATTGCCGGGTCCGATTCCTCTGGCGGCGCTGGCATTCAGGCCGACATTAAAACCATCACCATGCTGGGCGGCTACGCGATGACCGCCATAACCGCCGCGACCGCGCAAAACAGCGTAGGAGTGCAAGCAATCATGCCGCTGTCTGGTGACTTTGTCGCCAAACAGATCACCAGCTGCATCAACGACATCGGTGTCGATGCGATCAAGATCGGCATGCTGCATGACGCCGACATTATTGCGCATGTGGCGGACGCGCTGGAGCTGATCGACAGCCTGGTGCCGGTGGTGCTTGACCCGGTTATGGTCTCGACCTCTGGGGCGACCCTGATCGCGGATGAAGCGATTGAAATCATGCGCGAGCGATTGTTCCCGCGCGCCACAATCATCACACCGAACCTGCCAGAGTTACAGCATCTGGTCCGCCGCAACCTTGGCGATACGCGCCTGATTGAAGACGCCGCCGAAGAGCTGATCCGCGCCCATGGCTGCGATGTGCTGGCCAAGGGCGGACACACAGAGGACGCACGTATTATCGATATTCTGGTTCGCTCTGGCGAAGTGCCCAAGCACTTTGCTCAAGCCAAGATCGATACCCGCCACACTCATGGCACAGGCTGCACTCTCTCATCCGCCATTGCGGTGCTGCTGGGCCACGGCCAACCGCTCGAAAACGCAGTCCGGTTGGGGCAGACCTTTGTGAGACAGGCGATTGAAGCATCGCCAGGGTACGGCGTTGGCAACGGACCTCTAGGTCATCAGGCGGTGCGCAGCCTATGATGGAGCCGGTCATCCGAGTGGATGGCCAAGGCGCCAACCCAGTGCGGGGCCGCGTGCGGATCGATTGGCCGAAGGCCGTATGGAACGCTGGCATGCTAGGCGGGACTGTGGCTGCGCTTTTTGTGGCGAGCGGGCCTGCCATCGCGCTCTTCCTGGGGCTCACCTATTTCACGCTGCTGATCGGTCACAGTGTCGGCATGCACCGGATGATGATCCACCGGACGTTCAGGGCGCCCAAATGGCTCGCCAGAGCGTTGATTTATATCGGCACCTTGGTCGGCGTTTCCGGCCCATCGGGGATCATTCGCATCCATGACACCAGAGACTGGGCCCAGCGCGAGCCGCAATGCCATGACTTCTTCGCTCACCGCCGCTCACTGGCACGGGACCTAGCGTGGAACCTGTTCTGCAAATTTGAATTCGAGCGCCCGCCAAGGTTGGCAATCGAGCCTGAAATCGCCGATGATCCGTTCTACTGGATGCTCGATGCGACATGGCGATTGCACCAAATCCCGCTGGCCATCGCCCTATATTGGATCGGCGGCTGGGCCTTTGTACTCTGGGGCATATGCGCCCGTGTGTTCGTGAGCACGGCAGGCCACTGGACCATCATCTACTTCTGCCACAACCCCGGCCCCGGCCGCTGGCTGGTGCGTGATGCGGGCATTCAAGCCTCCAACCTGCCCGGCCTTGGCCTCATCACCTATGGCGAGTGCTGGCATAACAATCACCATGCCTTCCCGGAATCGGCACGCATCGGCATTGAGCCGGGACAGGCCGATCCGGGCTGGTCGGTGATCGCCGGATTGGGACGTTTGGGCCTCGCCCATGACATCGGCACCCCGCGCCAGCAGGATCGCCGCGAAGATTTGGTTGAGCGAGGTCGCGCTTAGCAATTGATAAAAAGTGGCGTAGCCACCCGCTCCCTCCAACCCTTCCACCCGGAGCCTACCGGGATATCATCCGGGTGGAAGGGTTGGAGGGAGCGGGTGGCTACGGTCAGCTTAAGGACAAAACCCCTAGCGGTTCAGCTCGTAAAAGTCCGAGATGTGCGACCACGCCTCATCCGCTGTTTCGCACCAATGGAACAGCTCAAGGTCTTTCTTGGAGATCGTGCCTTCCTCGGCAATCGCTTCGAAATTGACCACGCGGTTCCAGAAATCCTTGCCAAACAGCAGGATCGGAATGGGCTGCATCTTGCCGGTCTGGATCAGGGTTAGCAGCTCAAAGAACTCATCAAATGTGCCGAACCCGCCCGGGAAAACCGCAACGGCACGCGCGCGCATCAGGAAGTGCATTTTGCGCAGTGCGAAATAGTGAAAATTGAGACTGAGATAGGGCGTCACATAGGAATTGGGCGCTTGCTCATGCGGCAAAATGATATTGAGCCCGATCGATTCAGCGCCAGCATCCGAAGCCCCGCGATTGGCCGCCTCCATGATCGATGGACCGCCGCCAGAGCACACGACAAATTGCCGCTTGCCGTCTTCAACGATCCCTTTTTCCGAGACCACTTTCGCCAGCTTATGCGCCTCGGTGTAATATTTCGACTTTGCCGCCAGGCTGGCTGCGACCTTTTGCTCATATTCGCTGCCATTCTTGGCCGCTTCAACCTTCGCATCCGCCTCTTCAGGTGAAGGAATTCGGGCCGATCCGTACATCACCAGAGTGGAGCCAACGCGCGCCTCGTCCAGCAGCATTTCCGGCTTCAATAGCTCAAGCTGAAAACGCACCGGGCGCAGCTCATCACGCAGCATGAAATCGACGTCACGAAATGCCAATTTATAGGCCGGATGTTCGGTCTGAGGTGTGTGCTCAGGTGCTTCTTCAGCAAAGCGGGTTTCCTGCTCTGCACGGTAAAACTTGCGATCTGTGAGGTCTTTTTCAGTCATATCAATGCCCTTAGGCGCAGAGCCATGCGCGGGCAAGCCGAGCTGAGATGCGACTGAGCCGAAATCGCTCAACACCCCCTTCAAATGCTTGCCTTAGTTGATAAATCTGCGTTGCTAAGCTGACGTCTTACCCGAGGGAGCTATCAATTGACCGCCAAATCAAGTTTTCCCAACTGTGTGCGAGCCTTTATGATCCTTGCATTATCAGCCTGTCTGCTGCCCGCGAATGCCGTATCGGCTCAAAGCTCGGCTGAATTAGCCGAGGCCCTTAAGGGGTTTGGACCTCAGACTAGCTTTACCTGTCAAACAAAGGCCAGTGGCATTCAAGGATGTTGGGATGTGCCTGCGTGTGGAACACTGGAGGAAACATCGCACCGGACGATCATAGAGTTTACCGCTGACGATTTTTTCCTCACGCATTTGATCCAGTACAATGCCCGGGGCTGCAAAGACCGTGATGTCGCTTTCGTGATAACTCAAACTCCACCGGAGGAATGGAATTCTATGTACGAGATGATGGATCGCGAGATACGATCTGGTGGACGAAGGATGATCTATCAGGACATTTTTTTCAAAATTGGCATGGACGCGATGGCTGGCGAGACCCTCGGCTATAAACTCGAGGGCGGGCAATTGTGTTTCTTGCCGTCACAAATCACGTCGAATGACTTCTCCACACTGAGCGATGGGCTGCTCGGCAAATGGGCGTATGAAGAAGAATACTTCTTCAGCGGGCAATATTTGCGGGACATGACAGCATGCCTCTCCAGGTCCACCCCCTTTTAGCGGATACCGAGAACCAGCACGCCGCGCCGCTTGCCCTAAGGCGCGCTATCCGTTAGTTTTCTTTTCAGGTCCTCGCGAGAATATGCGCGCGAGAGGAAAAGAAAGAGTTGAGTATGGCGGATCTGTCTCCGCCGGACGGTTTTAAAAAGGCTGGCAGAAAAAGGGGACGCAAGTCCGGTAAAGTAGCCGATTTTCGCTACAAACGCGCCCACCAGCCCAATGAAAGCAAGCACCCCGCCCATGGCCGGCCGGGTGAGCATTCTCGCGGCAATCGCGCGGGTGGCCGATCACATCGCCCCAATGAAGCATACGCTGCACTCGACCTCGGCACAAACAATTGCCGGCTTTTGATCGCACGCCCTTCTGGCAAGGATTTTACCGTCATTGACGCGTTTAGCCGGGTGGTGAAACTGGGCGAAGACCTCGCCAGCACTGGCCGCCTGTCTGACGAGGCGATGGACCGCGCGCTGGGCGCGCTGTCGATTTGCGCAGACAAGCTGCGCCGCCGCAAAGTTCGCTTGGCACGCTCGGTCGCCACAGAGGCCTGCCGCAGGGCCAGCAATGGTGCCGATTTCATCGAACGCGTCCGCCAGGAAACCGGCATCGTGCTCGACATTATCAGCGCAGAAGAAGAAGCACGGCTCGCGGTTCTCGGCTGCCATATCCTGCTGGAGCAAGGTCACGGACCAGCGGTCATCTTCGACATTGGCGGCGGCTCAACCGAGCTTGTGCTGCTGGAACCGGGCGGCAAAGTCCCGCGCATTATCGACTGGCAAAGCGTGCCCTGGGGCGTTGTCTCGCTGACTGATACGGTCGAGCGCGGCGCCAACACTGACGAGGGTAGAGCCGAGCGTTATGCTGAGATGCGCCGCCGCGTATCCGAAAGTTTCGCCCCATTTGCTGAGCGCATCAGCGAGGCCGCCGCGCATGATGATATCCGCCTGCTCGGCACCAGCGGCACAGTTACAACCCTCGCCAGCCTGCATCTTGAGCTGCCACATTATGATCGCAAGGCCGTTGATGGTCTGATCGTGCCGTCTCGCTCAATGCGCGACATCAGCACGCGGCTTTCCACCATGTCGCCGGAGGAGCGCAGCGAGCTGCCCTGTATTGGCAATGACCGGGCCGATCTGGTGGTTGCGGGATGCGCGATTTTGGAATCGATCCTCGACCTGTGGCCGGCAAGCTGCCTGGGCGTGGCGGACCGGGGCATCCGCGAAGGCATTTTGCGCAGCCTGATGGCCGCCGAACGAGATGGAGAACGCAGCATGCGTGCCTTGCAAAAAATACGCGCGGGCGAGGTTCCTGTCGCCGGTGAAGCCGCCAAAAGCGGCGAGCAATAGGCGATGACGCGATCTGGCCGCGACCCTGAAAAGCGGGTGCGAAAATCGCGCAAGCGCACCGCATCATCAACCCGCTGGCTAGAGCGTCAGCTGAACGATCCCTATGTCAAAAAGGCCAAGGCGGACGGCTATCGCAGCCGCGCGGCCTATAAGCTGATCGAGCTGGACGAGCGCTTTGCCTTGATCCGAGGCGCCAAGCGCGTCGTTGATTTGGGGATTGCACCGGGCGGCTGGGCACAAGTGGTGCGCAAGCAAGCACCGCGCGCCGCAATTGTCGGGATCGACCTGCTGCCAACTGAGCCGATTGAAGGCGTCGCGATCCTGGAGATGGATTTCATGGCCGATCACGCGCCCGCTGCTTTGCAAGCGGAGCTGGACGGCAAGCCCGATCTGGTGATGTCGGATATGGCGGCCAACACGGTGGGCCATAAACAGACCGACCATTTGCGCACGATGGGGCTGGTTGAGGCGGCGGCGTGGTTTGCCACGGAAAACCTGGAGGAAGGCGGCACCTTCATCGCCAAGGTGCTTGCAGGCGGCACGGACACCGATTTGCTCAACCTGCTCAAGAAGCATTTTAAGAGCGTAAAGCATGCCAAACCCCCGGCAAGCCGCAAGGGATCATCGGAATGGTATGTCGTGGCTCAGGGATTTAAACCCGCCGCGGAGGCCGGCTAAAGCCTGATAGAAAGACAGACGTGGCGCCGCCTAACGTATGCGAGGCGCTCAGCGCTTATTCTGCAGTCGCTTCTTCTATCTCAGCAGCTGCGTTTTGCTCAGCTTCCGCTTCTGCAACTTCGCCTGCTTCACCCTCGGCTGCATCTTCCTCACCGCTCTCATCAGCCACCGCTTCAACATAAGCTGGCACCTCTAGGCTAGAGCCGAGCGAGTTCATGTAGACCGCAACAGCGGCGCGGTCTTCAATCTTCGACAGGCCAGCAAAGCTCATCTTGGTGCCATCGGCAAAGCCGCGCGGGCTCTTCAACCAGGCATCCATTGCGTCCCAATCCCACACGCCGTCTTTGCTGGAAAGCGCCGAACTATAGGCGAAACCAGCAACGCTCTTGCCAATCGGCTTACCCATAATGCCGTAGATATTGGGACCAACGCCGTTCGCACCGCCTTGATCAACCGTGTGACAGGCCGAGCATTTGGCGAACACCTGTGCGCCCTTTTCGACCGTGGTCTCCGTCATGTTCAGCGCCTCGGCCATGGTCATTTCAGCCTCAGCGGTATCTTCCACCACGCCTTCAATCTCATAGCCCAATTGCTCAGGGCGCTGCGGATTGTCAGCATGGAAATACTTCCCACTCAAAATCGAGAAGCCCAGCGCGATAATGCCTGCAAACAGCACCCAGCCAGCGGCGGTGTTAAAACGATCATCCATGGTGAATTGAGATCCGGTAATCTTGCTATGGTCAAAGTTGAGGTCGCTCTAATCACCGATGCCCTTTGGTGCAAGAGTGATCGCAGCATTACGCATTGCAGCAAATGCAAGCGGGTCCAAGAGCGAGCTTGCGAGTGGGCCGCTCCCTCTCTAGCAAGCGTGGCTGTATGCACAGTTTTCCCGCTCCTGCCCTCGCCATTGTTGAAACCATGCGCGCCGCCGCCGCTAAGCAGCCTGAGCGCGCGATTGCATTTCAAGGATCGCCGGGCGCAAATTCGCACCGCGCCGCGACCGAAGCAGCAGCAGACTATCTGCCGCTGCCCTGCTTCAGCTTTGAAGATGCACTGGAGGCAGTGAAAGACGGGCGGGCGGCCCGGGCAATCATCCCGATTGAAAATTCGCAGCACGGCCGGGTTGCCGACATCCATTTCCTGCTGCCAGAAAGCGGCCTGTCGATTGTTGGCGAATATTTCATGCCGATCAATCACGCGCTGATGGGGCTGGGCAGCGGGCCATTCGAAGCTGCCTACAGTCACCCACAAGCGCTTGGTCAATCACGCTTTTTCCTGCGCGAACGCGGCATTGTTCCGCTGAGCTATGCCGACACGGCGGGGGCCGCCGCCTTTGTTTCAGAGCGCGGCGATCCCAAGCTGGGCGCGATTGCTCCGGCGATTGCAGCTGAGCTTTACGGTCTCAAAATCGCTCAGCACAATGTCGAGGACAGCGCGGACAATATGACCCGCTTTGTGATTTTGGCCGAGACGCCAGAACGCGACGAAACGCTGGGCGGCAGCGAGGCGATCACAACCTTTGTGTTTGAAGTCAAAAATATCCCCGCCGCGCTCTATAAAGCGATGGGCGGTTTCGCGACGAACGGCGTCAATATGACCAAGCTGGAAAGCTATCAAAAGGGCACGAGTTTCTCTGCAACCGCCTTTTACGCTGATATTCTCGGCGCGCCGGGTGATCCGGCGGTGGACCGGGCACTGGAAGAACTCGCGTTTCATTCCAAAGAATTGCGGATTTTGGGCACCTATAAACAGGGCCGTGCCCGCCAAATTACTTAGGCGATTCGCCAAATTCGCGGGCCAAGAGTCACGCACACACCCAATTGTTTAAGGATCGGGTGTTGCGCCCTGCAGCGCCCCGTGCCACGAACATGCCCACATGACGAGCGTAACAGGGACCAATTCAGGGCCAATAGAGGCCCCCGGCGATGGCTCTGCTGTTGACGCAGACGATGCGGCGCTCAATCCCATCAGCAACGCGGATGCACCCGGCAGTTGGCAGGAACTGCGCGGCGATGGTGACATTCAATTTGAACAGATTGAAATCCCTCCTATCCCACCGCGCGAACCGGGCCGATTTGAAGAAGCACTGCAAAGCCTGGCTGATTTCTTCAGCCCGCTTGGCGGTATGTTCGGCGGCGCATGGCCGATCCTGCGCTGGGTGTTTCTGGCCCTGCTGATCGCGGCGGTATTGTTCATTATCTGGCGAATGTTTGGCCCGTTGACTGGATTGGGCGCGCGCATGGCCGAAGCGGAAGAAGAGATTGAATGGCAGCCAGACCGTGCACAGTCGCTGGCCCTGCTGGAGGATGCAGACAAGCTCGCCGCCGACGGGCGTTATGACGAGGCGGTACACCTGCTGCTGCAACGCAGTGTCGGGCAAATCGCATCTGCACGGCCCGATTGGGTGGTCCCGTCCAGCACCGCGCGCGAACTGGCGGCATTGCCTGCTCTCTCGGACGCGGCCCGCGCTGCCTTTCGCACTATCGCAGAGCGGGTGGAGCAAAGCCTGTTTGCCCTACGATCGCTCGATGCCGGTGATTGGGAGGCCGCCCGCAAAGCCTACGCCGATTTCGCCTTGGCCAAGATCGAAGGCAGCCATCAAAAGCGCAATTTGATTGACCGCGACGCCGCGGCAGAGGCGGGCGCATGAGCGGCGCACTGCAACAGGCCAACAACCGGCGCGGCGGCGGTGGTTTCAGCCGCCGCACGGTGCTGGGCCTTGTGCTGTTTGGCTTCCTCGCCTTCATCGCCATGCTCTATTTCATCGGGGCTGGTGACACGCAGGGGCGCGGCAATAATGGTGCGGCCCACGCCGCCTCCAATGGTCTCAATGGCTATTCCGGCTTGGTCAAGCTGCTGGAGCTTGAAGGTGAAGCCGTCTCCACCTCACGCTCGCCAAGCGGGCTGGAGACGCCCGATCTGTTGGTGCTGACCCTGCCACAATATTTCGACAAGGATGAACTCGGCGAGATCCTGCAAAAGCGGGCCTATCTCGGTCCGACCATGGTCATCCTGCCCAAATGGTTCGCCAGTGGTTTTCCACCTGGAGCCGAAAGCCGGGTGGAGGAAGACATTGAGGACGATTGGGTCCAGTTAAACAGTGCGATCCCGTTTGATTGGAGCGAAAGTCTGCCCGATCATTATGCGGTAGAGACCGAGCTAAAGAACGCAAAAGATGGGCCCAACAATTGGGCGGGTCTTGAGCTAACCGGCGCATTGCCAACGGAAACGAACATCGTTGTGACAGACCGCGGAAACGGTGCGGCTTTAGTGGTGAACCAGAGCGGGGAACCCCTCGCCCTGTCATTCCTGGTTGCGGACCAATTTGGCACCACCGACGACAATGAAGAGGTGGTCTTCGTCGTCGAGCCTGATCTGGTCAACAATTATGGCCTCGCTGATCCCAGCCGCGCGGCGCTCGCTCTGGCGCTGATTGACGAGGCGAGCTATGGCTATGAATATCCAGTCGTCTTTGACCTTACGCTCAATGGTTTTGGCGGTTCGACCAATCTTCTAACCTTGGCATTTCGTCCGCCGTTTCTGGCCGCCACCTTGTGCCTCATCCTGGCCATGTTGATTGTCGGCTGGCGCGCGTTCAAACGCTTTGGTCCGGCGGCGGCTAGCGGGCCGGACATTGCCTTTGGCAAACGTCGCTTGGTCGCCAATGGTGCGGGGTTGATCGTAAAAGCACGTCGCCAGCGCTTGCTCGCCGATCCTTACGTCGCGCTATCCGCACGGCAGCTGGCGAGCAGACTGGGACTGACCAAGCCTGACGAAGGCACGATTGACGAGGCGGTTCGGCGTATATTGCCCGAAGATCCGCCATTTTCTGTGAGGGCGCAGCAATTGCGCGCCGCACGTTCACCATCCGATATTCTGCGCGCCGCGCGCGCGCTCAAAGAGCTGACAAGGAAACTCCAGAAATGAGCATGAGCCTCGAAGAACTGCGCGAATTGGCGGACGCGATCCGCGACGAAGTGGCCAAAGCCATCGTCGGCCAAGACGAGATGATCGACCAATTGCTGATCGCGATGATCAGCGAAGGCCACGTATTGCTAGAGGGCCCTCCGGGCACAGCCAAAACTTTTCTGGCGCAGAGTTTTGCCACCGCGCTGGGCCTTGATTTTGGCCGTATCCAGTTCACGCCGGACCTGCTGCCGGGCGATATTCTGGGCTCCAATCTGTTCAATTTTCAAACCAGCGAGTTCACCCTGACGCGCGGGCCGATTTTCTGCGAGCTGCTGCTCGCGGATGAGATCAACCGCACACCGCCAAAGACACAGGCTGCCTTGCTGGAGGCGATGCAAGAACGCCGCGTCACTCTGGACGGCGAAACTCATCAGCTGGCCGAACGTTTCATGGTCGTCGCGACCCAAAACCCGATTGAGAACCAGGGGGTCTATCCCCTGCCAGAGGCACAGCTCGACCGCTTTCTGTTCAAGCTCTTGGTGCAATATCCCGATGAGGCAGAAGAGACCAAGATCGTCACCAGCTATGGCCAGAAGCAAGGCCCGATCCGGCCAGCAACGCTCGGCGTGACGGCGGTGGCCGACACGGCAAAACTGATCGCGGCCAGCGGCGCGCTGGACCATGTGACGGTTGCCGAGGAAATAACCGGCTATGTCGTGCGGCTGGTGCGGGCGACGCGCGAACATGCGGAGCTTTCCGTCGGTGCGTCTCCGCGCGCCGCCGTGATGCTTGCCAATGCTGCCCGAGCGCGCGCAGCATTGCATGGCCGCGCCTATGCCATTCCCGACGATGTGAAGGCGCTTGCCGTCCCCGTGCTGCGCCACCGCCTAACGCTCAGCCCAGCGGCCGAGATCGAAGGCCGCGATGTTGAGGCACTGGTCGCTGAACTCATCGAAAGCACCGAGGCGCCGCGCTAAAACCATGGCTCTCGCTTTGCCCAGACTGGCAAATATGCCCAGCCTGCCGATCGTGCCGACAGAGCGCGCGGCGTGGCTGGCGGCTGGTTTTGCGCCGGTCGCTCTGGTGATTGCGGCGATGGCGCCCGGCACATGGATCGCAGCCCCCGCGGCGGCGATTGTCCTGCTGCTGCTGATCGTGCTGGACGCGGGGTTGGCAGGGCGCCCTGGAGAGTGGGACGTTCGCGCCCCACGCGATGTCGAGGTGGGCCAGCCTGCTGCACTCACCATGCTGGCAGAATTTACTGGCGGGCAGATCTCGCGGGTGGAAGGCGCGCTGGAATTTGACCCGCGCCTGGGCGGCGGCGGTCGCGCAGAGCTGAGCCTGACCCCGCATTCCACCGAAGATTATTACACCGGTACTTATCAGACCAAGCCGGAGCGGCGCGGCACCGCGCAGGTTCCGCGCGCATGGCTGCGCTGGGCAGGTCCGCTGGGTCTCGGTGCGCGCCAACAAAGCCGAGAACTGGATACAGAGCTGCGGATCTGGCCCGATCTCTCGCCGGTGCGCAGCCGTGAGCTTCAGACATTTCTGCGCGATGCTCAAACTGGCCTGATCGCCAGTGCGTATTCGCGGCGAAGGCACGCAATTTGAGGCTTTGTCGGAATACGAACCGGGCATGGACCGCCGCCGGATCGATTGGAAAGCCAGCGCCCGCCACACCAAGCTCTATGCCCGCGAAAACGAAAGCGAGCGCAACAATCAGATCGTCTTCGCGTTCGATTGCGGTCAGGCAATGTGCGAGCCGGTGGACGGCATGCCGCGCATTGACCGGGCGGTATCCGCCGCCCTCACCGCATCCTACGTGGCGCTGAAGAGCGGGGACCGCGTCTCTCTGTTTGGTTTTGACCAGCGACCACAGGTAATGACGCCTTTCGTCGGCGATGCACGCGCATTCCACCGCCTGCAAAGCGCAGCCGCCTCGCTCGATTACACCAGCACAGAGCCGAACTTCACCCTCGCGCTAGCGACCCTGACCGCCAAGCTGCAACGCCGCTCGTTGATCATTCTGTTTTCCGATTTCACTGATCCGACCGCAGCGGAATTGATGATCGAAAGCCTTGGCAGGCTCGTCGACAAACATCTCGTATTGTTCGTCACCATCGCGGATAGCGAGCTGGAGGAATTCATCGCTGAAGAACCTTCAGACATCGCCATGCTCGCGCGCAGCGTCACTGCCGATACCCTAGCCAATCAACGCCGCGTCGTACTGCAACGCCTGCGCCGCATGGGTGTCAATGTGATCGAGGCCCCGTGGGATCAGATCGGCTATCAGCTGATCGACCGATATTTCATGATCAAGAACAGCGAGGCGATCGGATGAAGGCCCCTGTCATCTCCAGCTGGTTTGGCAAAACCCAGATTGAAGCGCCCGCCGATATTGAAAGTGCTGCGCTGCGCTCCGACCGTTTCCGTCTGGAGCGTGAAGGCGATTGGCGGCGGCTTGAAGAGATCCTGAAACGCATGGAGCGCGGCGGATTGCGGCGCGTGAGCGATGAGGATTTGCTCGCCCTGCCCACCCTCTATCGCACGGCGGCATCCAGCCTATCCGTCGCGCGCGAAACCTCGCTCGATGCGTCGACCTTGCGCTATCTTGAGAGCCTGGTGCAGCGCGCCTGGTTTCAGGTTTATGGCCCGCGTCAGGGCTTTGGCGGCTGGCTACGCTCGTTCCTGTTTGGTGGGTGGAGCCGCGCAGTGCGCGAGATCTGGCTGGAGATTTGCATCGCCTTGGCCGTGATGGTCGCCGGCACAGTGGTCGGCTGGCTGCTCGTGGTGCAAGACCGCGAATGGTATTTCCGGCTTGTGCCCACCCAATTCCTCGACACCCGCGTGCCGGGCGCCAGCCGCGAGGTTTTGCAAGAATCCCTCGCGGTAGAGCAGGACGCCAGCGGGCTGTCAGTATTCGCCGCCAGCCTGTTCAGCAACAATGCCGGGGTCGCGATCCTCGCCTTTGCGCTCGGCTTTGCCTTTGGCATCCCATCGCTGATGCTGCTGGTGCATAATATGGCGGTGCTGGGCGCAATGTTGTGGCTGTTCGCGGGCCAGGGGCTGACAGTGGAATTCGCTGCATGGCTCAGCGTCCACGGCACAACAGAGCTGTTTGCGATCCTGCTATCCGGTGCAGCGGGCCTGCATATCGGGCGCTCCATGGCCTTTCCAGGCAATCGCTCTGTCCTAACCGCAGCGGCGGAAAGCGGACGGCGCGGCGCAACCGTGATGGCAGGCGTGGTGCTGATGATGGTGGTCGCTGCTATCTTGGAGGCTTTCCCGCGCCAATTGGTTGGCGGAATGGAAGACCGCTTTCTGATCGGCGGAACAATGCTCGCGCTGTGGCTCGCCTATTTCTTTGCCTATCGGCCCAAGAATATTGAGGACACCGCATGAGCGCGGCGGCCGGCAGCTATGAATATGTCAACAAGAGACAGCGCACTCTGGTCACGCCAGAGGGCATCACTGTGCCAATCGTGGTGGCGTCGCGCGGATCGCGGGTGGGCGCGCTTGTCCTCGATTTCGTGCTGCTTTATGTGGGCCTGACGATCTTTGTCCTACTGATGGGCTGGATTGCAGGAGGCCTGTTCGACGAAGTCACAAGCGAGATGGAAGAGAGCATCTCTGGCGCTGGAGAGTTCCTCGTCATCGTCTTCATCCTAATATTGTTCCTCGCTCGCTATGGCTACTTCCTCGCCTTTGAACTTGGTCCGCGCGGCGCGACCCTGGGCAAGCGCGCGACCGGAATACGCATCGCTGCGCGCGATGGCGGACGTCTAACCGCGGAGGCCGTACTGGCGCGCAACCTGCTGCGCGATATTGAACTGTTTATGCCGCTCGTCTTCCTGATCTTCGCCCCCACTGGCGAGATGGGCAATGCGGGGCTAGCAGGTCTGGCCTGGTTCATGGTGTTCATGGCCTTCCCGTTCTTTAACAAAGACGCTCTGCGCGCCGGCGATGTGATCGCGGGCACTTGGGTGGTCGAGGCACCGCGTACGAAGCTGGCCGAGGCGCTTTCTACGCAGGGCGCCGCGCGCGGGCAAAGCGGCGTTACCGGGGCGCTTTATGAATTCGGCGATGAGGAGCTGTCAGTTTACGGCGAACATGAATTGCAGACGCTGGAACAGGTGCTGCGCGATGGAAGGGGCGAGGCGATTTCGGCAGTGCACGCCACCATTTGCGGCAAGATCGGATGGGATCCGGGCGCCGGTGATGAGCGAGCCTTCCTAGAGGCGTTTTATGCGCAGCTGAGAGCCAAGCTGGAAAACGATATGCGCTTTGGCAAACGCAAACAGAACAAGTTTGCATGAGCAGGTCCGGCGATCCTGACGGAGCACCCAAGGCGCAGCGGCGCGCAGTCCTATCGGGAATGCTCGCAAGCGCAGCGGCGGCCTGCGTACCGATTGACCAAAGCGCGCTTGGGCGACTTTCGGCCCGGCTGCGCATTCTCGAGGCTGCAACCGCAGGCGGCGCATTGGGCGCGGCCATCATCGATACCGAAACCGGCCAGTCGATCAGCCACAATGGCTCCGCGCGGTTTGGCCATTGCTCATCCTTCAAAACCTCGCTCGCCGCGCTGGTTTTGGCTCGTCACGCTTCCGGCGCGATTGATGCTGACCGGAATGTGCGCTGGAGCGAGGAAGAGCTGCTGTCCTACGCGCCCTTCACCACACCGCGTCTTCAGCAAGGGGCGAGCCTGCGCGAACTCGCCGAGGCGACGCAGAAAACATCCGACAACACAGCGGCCAACGTACTCCTGAGAGAGCTTGGCGGGCCGGAGGCGCTCAACCAGTTCTGGCGCAGTATCGGGGATGAGACGAGCCGCCTCGACCGGATCGAGCCAGCGCTAAACCATGTGCCGTTGGGCGAGGTCCGCGATACCTCCACCCCGCTCGCCATGGCCCGCACCCTCGCCAAGCTGACCTATGGCGATGTCCTGCCATCGGAAGAACGCGAACAATTGCGCCGCTGGATGGTGGACACGCAGACCGGGCTCAACCGCGTGCGAGCGGGCCTGCCCGAAGGCTGGGCCGCGGGCGACAAGACTGGCACGTCATTCTGGCCAGGCATGGGCAGCCTGTATGTCGATATTGGCTTTGCCGAGCCGCCAGGCAGAGCGCCAATAGCCTTCGCTGCATATTTCCGCGCTCAGGATACGCATCAGCGAGTCGAGCCAGCCGCCGAGGCACTGCTGGCTGAAATTGGCAAAGTGCTTGTCGACTTTGCTCGCGGCTAAAACGAGGAGACTGGGCGGCTTAGGCCCGCGCCTCATTCGCCCGCAAAAATCGCCACTTCATTCACGCCGTCGCTGGTCGCCCGCCCGCGGTACATGCCGGTGGTGTTGAAGCTGTAGAGCGCATAGCCATCCGGTGTCACCAAGATCACGCCGCCGCTGCCGCCCAAATCCTTGACCTCGGCCATAACGGCATCGGCTTCCTCCTGCACGATTGCTTCGTCGAAGATGAATTCAGAGGCATGCACGATATAGGTCGGGTTGCCGTCGGTATCGAGCGGCACGGTCGCTTGAGCCGCGTCAATTTCCTTTCGGAACCGGTGGCGCAGCCGCGAGCAAATCTCTTTCGCCACGCCAACCCGGATGAAATATTCGCCAGAACCCGTGGCCGAGACCGCGCAAGAGCGGTTGTCGGCATAATTACCCGCGCCAATCATGGGGGAGTCCCCGATCCGGCCCCAACGTTTGCCGGTCATCCCGCCGGTCGAAGTGCCTGCGGCCAAATTGCCGGACAGATCAAGCGCCACCGCGCCAACGGTGCCAAATTTGTGATCAACATCAATCGCAGAGAGCTGACGCGCCTTCATCCGCACCAAAGCCTCGCGGCGATGCTCTGTCGCAAACCATTCCGGTCCGGCGGTCTCCAGCCCTTTGTCGACCGCGAATTCCTCTGCGCCCGCCCCGCTCAGGAACACGTGGCGGCTTTCGGTGCGTACTTTGTCGGCCAGCAAAATAGGGTTCTTGATCGCTTTGACGCCCGTCACTGCGCCTGCGCTGCGGTCGTTACCAACCATGATTGAGGCATCGAGCTCGTTCTCCCCTTCCCAGGTAAACACCGCGCCGCGCCCAGCGTTGAACAGCGGATTATCCTCCAGCGGAACAATTGCCGCCTTCACCGCATCGACAGCGCTACCACCGTCTTTCAAAATCTGCGTGCCGCGATCCAGCGCGTCTTGCAGCGCGGCCTCGTATTGTACCCGCAGCTCCGGCGTGATCCGTTCTGGATCAAGCGTTCCCGCCCCGCCATGGATCGCCAGCGACCAGCGCGGCTCATTCGGGTCTTGAGCAAAGGCGGGAGCAGTTAGCGGGCCTGCCGCCACCAGACCAAGAAACAAACCCAAGGCGAAGCGCGTGATCGTTGTCTGCATAGGCGCGATCATACCTCTCATACGCGAATAGGCCAGTCCCAATCCTCAGCTCCCCTTCAACAAAATTTACAACTGTTCGCTTTGTAGAAACCTACACGGCGTCTAGGCTGAACTTCAGTAATGAGGGGATCTCCTATGCAAATTGGCAATTATCAATTCGATCAAGCGCTTGCGATGGAACTGCTTGAAAAAGCAGCGTTCGCAGTCGCTATTCTGGTGGTCACATGGCTGCTTGCGAAGGCGGCTAAATGGGCTTTTGCGACACTCGTCGACAAGGTCAGCATCTTTCAACGCGCGACCGGTAGCGGTGAAAGCATCGGTACATCGCTTGGAAAAATCGTCTCGCTGCTGATCTGGCTGTTCGGCCTGCTCGGCATCTTGCAAGTGCTTGAACTGGATGGGGTCGCGGGGCCAATCAACGAATTGCTCAATAATATTATGAGCTATGTTCCCAACCTCGTTGGCGCAGGCTTGCTGCTGTTCATCGGCCTCTTAATCGCTGGGATCGTTCGCGATATCGCAACCACCGCGATGCAGACGATAAACCTCGACAAGTGGGCGAATAAAGGCGGCGTAGAGAACGTCACCGGCAATTCCACGATTAGCAAGACGCTGGGCACAATCATTTACGCCCTGATCGCTATTCCAGTGGCCATCGGCGCTCTTGGGGTGCTGAACATCGCGGCCATCTCTGGCCCAGCCACTGAAATGCTGAGCCTGATCATGGGCGCGATCCCGAACATCATTGCCGCTGGCGTGTTGCTGGGCATTGGCTACCTGATCAGTAAATTCGTGGTCGGCATTCTCAGCGAATTGCTGTCTGGCCTCGGCGTTGATCGTCCGATTGCCGCAATGGGCTTGCTTCCAGAAGGAACCAACGCCTCTGACGTGTTTGCCCGGGTTGCTCAAATCGCCATCATCTTGTTCTTCGCAATCGCTGCGACCAAGGTTCTTGGCTTCCCAGAGCTGACCGGTATCCTTGATCAAATCCTTGGAACGGGCGGAAACGTGGTGTTCGGCGCGGTCATCATTGGCGTTGGCTTCTTGATCGCTAACCTGCTGGCTAAGCTGCTCGGCGGCTCCGATGGCGGTTCGATGGCGAGTTCAGTGGTGCGTTATGCCACCATCCTCGTCTTCACGTTCATGGGTCTTAGCAACATGAATGTCGGACAAGACATCGTGAACATCGCCTTTGGTGCCTTGGTCATCGGCGGCGCGGTCGCTGCATCGCTGGCCTTCGGTCTTGGTGGGCGCGAATGGGCCGCCAAGAAGCTGGAACAGCTCGACAAATAAAGCGATTGCTGGCGTCCCCTGCGGGACGCTGGCCTAATCACATGACGGGGCGCGGTGGCTATGTTACCGCGCCCCAATTGTATGTGACAAAGGGATAGATCAAGCATGGGCAAATTTGGCGCACAATCGACCACGGATGAAGTGCTGTCCGGCGTGGATCTATCCGGCAAGACCGTGTTCATCACTGGCGGCAATTCTGGCCTGGGTCTGGAGACGGCGCGGGCGATGGCGACCAACGGCGCGCATATTGTGCTGGCTGGGCGCAATCAGGCAAAGCTTGATGCGGCGAAGCAGGGCATCGTGGCAGAAACGCCCGGCGCTCAGTTGGAGACGATCATTTGCGATCTCGGCTCGCTGGACAGCGTGCGCGCATGCAGCGCAGAGGCGACCGGGCGCTTTGCCAAGATCGATCTGCTGATCAACAATGCTGGCGTCATGGCCTGCCCCAAGGAAGCGACAGCGGACGGGTTCGAACGGCAATTTGGCACCAATCACCTGGGCCATTTCCTGCTGACCAAGGGGTTGATGCCGCTGGTAGAAGCGGGCGCAAACAAGCGCATCGTCAATCTGTCCAGCCGCGGCCACCATATTGGCCCGGTTGATCTGGACGATCCCAACTTTGAAGATCGCGATTACAACGAATGGCTGAGCTACGGCCAATCCAAGACAGCAAATGTGCTGTTTACGGTCGGGCTGGAGGACCGCTTTTCCCCGCTTGGCATCCACGCCTTTGCCGTGCATCCGGGCGGGATCAACACCAATCTCAGCCGGCATTTGAGCGAAGAGCAGGAGCAGGCATTGATCGAGCGGGTCACCAGCAGCGATCCGAACTTCGCCTTTAAGAGCATTCCCCAAGGCGCTGCGACGCAGACCTGGGCCGCAACCGCGCCAGAGCTGAATGGCAAAGGCGGGCTTTACTGCGAGGATTGCCATGTCGCCGAGATTGACGACCAATCCACCAAGGGCGGGGTGCGCAGCTATGCTCTGGACAAGGGCAATGCAGACCGGTTGTGGTCTTTAAGCGAGCAGATGGTCGGCGAGAGCTTCAGCGCCTGATCCTTCGTCGCGACTGCGCTACGCCTCGGCCAAGAACTGCCGAACCAGCGCGAACACATCCTTAGCCTCGCGCGTGGGTGTGACCGCCATAAACACATGCGGTGCGCCCTCATATTCATAAAGCTTGGCATTCACGCCCGCATCGCACAGCTTGTGTGTGAAGGTGCGGCTGTCGATGATGAACAGATCGTGCCGGCCGGTAAAAATGCGGGTTGGCGGCAATTGAGCCAGTGCCTCGGGCGCAGCATATAGCGGGCTGCACTCAGCGCTGGCTGGATCACGCTCGTCAGCGAACATCGCACCGCAGCTGCGCAAGGTGCCGATCTTCAGCATGATGTCATGCGGCTCCACCGCCTGCATCGCCGGATCCGCCATCGTTACATCGAGCCACGGCGCAAACAATGCGAGCTTACCAGCCTGCGGACCGCCCGCCTTCGCCAGCCGCAAAGCCAGGCTGAGTGCCATGTGCCCGCCAGCGCTGTCGCCGCAGATCACGATCCTTTGCGGATCATGCGTTTCTGCAAGCTTGGCAAAGGCGGCATCAGCTAGCCTGTCCGCACGCGAATAATGGTTTTCCGGCACGACCTCATACATCGGCAAGGTAATGCTAACGCCCGCCTGACCGATCAATTCGGCGGCTAGCGGCCAGTGCTCCTTGAACATCGGCAGGATAAATCCCCCGCCGTGGAAATAAAGCATGTGCCAGTCCGCTGGACCCGATTTGGGGTGTAAGGTGACAAGCTTCTGACCCTCAGCCTCCCAATGCTCGATTTGAAATTGCTGCTCAAACTTGGCCGGCATGGGCGCGTCTTCGGGGAGTTTGCGCGACGCCATATAGGAGGCAAAATCTCCGGCATCATGCGGGAAAACAGCACTTCTGCGCGACATGATCCATTTGACCAGCCGCATGGTAAGGCTTGCCTTGGCGCTGCGCAGTTCGATCGAGGTTCCGCTAAGCATGGTCTCTCCCTTTGACTTAGGTCAGGACCCATTAAGCACATGACCGTGGCTTGAGCCAGAATCTTTCAGGGCACGGAGCGAGCGAAGTAGAATAGCCCCCCTATTGGGCAAGCGAGCGACGAATACCTAAGCAGCGGCCGCTTTAGGCGAGCCCTATGATCAGCCCGTCATTGAGCCAACGCCCCAGCATCGCGCCAGCTCGCATCGCCGCATCTGCGATGTCTTGCTCACCGGCATTGTCGCCCGCCAGAAGCATGCAGATCTCGCCATAGCTAGCGCCGCTTTGAACCGCGGAAAACGCGCGCGCTTGCTCTGCCTCGACCATCACAAAAACTGTTTGTTCGCCTTCGCGCCAAACCAGGCAGCCGCCGGGGCTTTCGAGCGTGAATTCGCCGAGTTCTGCGCCATCTTCACCCAGGTTGTTCCAGATCACGGTGAGATCATGCGCCACCTCGCGCGCGGCGGCACGCGGTGCAAGCATCAGTTTCATCGCGCCCCAATCGGCATCGCCAAACTGCGCCGTTGCCGTGCCAAAACCTGTCCCATCCAGCGGCTGAACATCCGGTGCAGTCGCCAGGCCCAGCATGGTCCATTCCAGCCAGGCAAGCTCGGCCACTTCCGGATTGTTGCCGAACAACTGAGCGCAGCTTTCATCAAAGCCCGCACCCGCATCATCAATCGTCCAGCTGGCAGGAGGATTGGTGATCGCATGATGCGCAGCGACCTGAGCGAAGGGCCCATCGCCCACATAATGCTTCACCCGTTCAAACGTATCGCTGAGCGCATCCATCAAAGCAGAGCGATAATTGCCCCGGTAAACCTGCATTCCGGCAGCCTGCGAATTGCCCCAACCGTTCGGCAGAGGCACGTTTTCATCGAGCACTTGCGCCATAAAGGTGGCCTGCTGCTGAGCGAGATCAGCGGCGCTCATGCAGGAACCGGCTCCAGAGCCTCTTTAGCCAAGCCGCGCGCACGCTCCAGCTCTGCCAGCAGTTCGGGCAGCGGCGGAATATTGTCATCGCGTTCAATCATTGTCGCGACCGGTACCGGCAGCATGCGCAAAGCCTTGGTATAAAGCGCCCACACCTCGTCGCACACTTCGCGGTCATGCGTGTCGATAATGATATCCCGCTGCTCATTTGCCGGATCATGTCCGGCCAAATGGATCTGGCGGACGCGCTCCAATGGCAGGCCAGCAAGATAGTCATCGGCTGAAAATCCGTGGTTCTGGCTGCTGACATAGATATTGTTCACATCGAGCAGCAGATAGCAGCCCGTGCGCCGCGCCATTTCCGACAGGAATTCCCACTCGGTCAGCTCGTCCTCGGGGAATGTGAGATAGCTGGAAGGGTTTTCGAACAGCATTGGCCGGCCAAGGTGACTTTGCGCGCGATCAATATTGGCGCAGACCGCATCGAGAGCCTCGCCGGTCAGTGGAAGCGGCAGCAGATCATGGCTATTGTGCGCGCTCGTGCGGGTCCAGCACAGATGGTCTGACACCCACAAAGGGTCAATCCGGCGTTCCAATTGCTTGAGGCGGTCGAGATAATCGGCGTCCAATCCGCCCGCCGATCCAATCGACATCGACACCCCGTGGATGATCACCGGGTGCTTTTCCCGCACCGCTTCAAGGATACGCAATTGGCGCCCGCCTTCGATCATATAGTTTTCCGAGATCACCTCGACAAAGTCGACCGGCACATCCCGCCCGTTGCCGCGATCCAGAAAATCCTCGTAATGCGTACGCCTGAGACCCAGGCCAAAGCCGCCAAATGGCGCAATCGTTTCTTGTGTGGTTTGCATATCTCTTCCCGCTATAGCAGAAATTTAGCGGTCTAGTACGCTCACATTCCTCGTCCATTTGAAGGGTCGATTAATGGGCAGACGTGCAAGCGTACCAGACCGCTTGGCAACCGCGCGCTCATGCTAGGGTTGAGCGCGCGTTCGCCAGACTTTGAAACATTGCTACGCTGCGGGTTTTAAGGCACCGCCTTGCAATGCTTGCTTCATGGATAGTGTTCGCGCGTGAGGGCGCAGGCGTTACACCTGCCCTTTAACAAATGGCCTCCTGCCAAAGAAAAACAGAAAAAAGTGCCCACCTGTAACCATTGCATGTAGGGCCACGAACTCATGGTCAGTCCCGGCATTAAGCTGGACCAACACACCGATTAAGATTTTTGGAGAAACATCATGAACGCTAAGTCAATCGCCACCTTCGCTGGCCTCGCCATGACCGCCGGTATCGCAGCCAGCCTTGCATCCACACCAGTTGCTGCGCAAGGTGCCAAAGAAAAATGCTACGGAGTTTCAAAAGCAGGCAAGAACGATTGCGCTGCCGGTCCAGGCACAAGCTGTGCAGGTACATCGACCCGCGATTACCAAGGAAATGCATGGACCTATGTCGACAAAGGCAGCTGCGTTAAAATCAGTACGCCTAAGGGCAAAGGTTCGCTAAAGCCGGTTAAGCGCTAAGCAGCGCGGCGAATTCTAGGAGGAATTTATGAGCAGCGTAATCTCACTATATGACCGGTTGGTCGGGCTGTTATCTGGCCGATTCTTTGAAGGGCTTGCGCTGCTCTTCACCCGCATCGCGCTCGCCGGAGTATTCTGGCGGTCGTACAAAACCAAGGTCGAGGAAGGCACGTGGCTTCAGATCAGTGAAGTGCAATACTTCATCTTTGAGAATGAGTTTGCAGGCCTTCCTTTGCCGACCAACATAGCGGTGCCGATGGCAACCTATGCAGAGTTTTTGTTCCCGATCCTGCTGGTGCTTGGACTGTTCACTCGGTTCTCAGCTCTCGCATTGATGGGCATGGCAATCGTCATCCAGTTGTTCGTATTCCCTACCAGTGATCACTTCTTTGGTTGGGCTGTTACGATCATCGCTCTGGCGCTGGCTCTGGTCTCTCGCGGTGGCGGTATCTTCTCCGCTGACACTCTGATCGCTAAAGCACGCGGCCAGTAACGGGAGACGGGGTTGTGATCGCTGACGAAGTCACCCTTGCCCGCCTGATGGCATCGGCACAAGACGGCGACAAAGCCGCCTACAATGTGCTGCTGTCAGAGGCGGGGATGTGGCTAGAGAGATATTTTCGCCGGCGCGTGCCACCGTCCCAGCTCGATGATCTGGTGCAGGACGTGCTGCTGGCGATCCATCATAAACGGGCAACCTACGATCCAACCCGTCCGTTTATGCCGTGGATGGCCGCCATTGCCCGCTATCGCTGGGTCGATCATTTGCGCAAAGTGTATAAGCACGAGAGCAAAGAAATCGAAGATGACGATGCGGTGCAGGATAGCGACGAAGAAGTGACGCTGGCCCGGGTTAGTCTTGAGCGGCTGTTTAGCCACCTCAATGAAAGTCAGGCAGAGGCCATCGAACTGGTCAAAATCGAGGGGCTTTCGATCCGCGAAGCCTCCCAAAGAACAGGCCAGAGCGAAAGTCTGGTTAAAGTGAATATACATCGCGGCTTGAAGAAGCTTGCCGCGCTGGTTGAGAAAGCTGATTAAGATGAACACTACACGTGAAAACATGATTGCAGGGCTAGCTGACGATCTGGAACCGGTCCGCCGGATTACGGTTCAAGGCGGTCTGATGCTGGTGGGCTTTGCCACGCTGGTTGCCTTTGCCGTGTCAGTGGCCGTGTTCGACTTCTGGTTCGGCATGTTCGAAGGCAAGGCCTCCTCGTTCTTTTGGGTCACCAACGGCCTGGTCCTGTTGCTTGGCGTAGCCAGCGCATTGGCTCTGGTCATGGGCGGATCTCCGCGCGTTGGCCAGCGTGAAAACGCCCCTGGTTGGAGCGCGGCAATGCTCGCTGTTCTGCCAATCACAGTGGCACTGAGCGTGGCCACTGGTAGCCATGATCATGGGGAGCTGGTCACACCGGTTGCCTGGATGTGCACCAAGGCTTCGCTGTCTGCTTCATTGCTGGTTGGCTTAGCGTCCATCCTGTGGCTGCGCCGCAGCGCACCGGTCTCGCTAGAGCGGTCCGGCTGGCTGACAGGTACAGCAGCGGGCGCACTTGGCACCTTTGCCTATGGCATCACCTGCCCGGTCGACAGTGTCGCGCACCTGGGCCTGTGGCATGTTGTGCCCGTGGCAATTGCGGCTGTCATTGGCCGGATCGTGGTTCCCCCACTGATCCGCTGGTAACAGGCAGGTCTCACGAAATTTAGGCGGCGGTCAGCGTTCAGTTGGCCGCCGCTTTTGTTTGCGTGCCCTTAGCCAACCCGCGCCTGCATCATTGCCCCTGCCCATCAACGCGCCTATATCGCAAGGCATGTCTTCAATACGGCCCTGGCGCGATATCGAACGGCGGCAATGCCGCCAAATCATGGTTGGCGATGTGCCGGTAGGCGGCAATGCGCCGATCACCGTGCAGACCATGACCAACACCCCGACCGAAGATGCTGTCGCGACGCTCGATCAGATCCGCCGGTGCGAAGAAGTGGGCGCGGACATCATCCGGGTGTCCTGCCCGACAGAAGAAGCGACCGCCGCCTTTGGCAAGATCACCAAGGCTGCGCGCATTCCGATCGTGGCCGACATCCATTTTCACTACAAACGCGCGTTGGAAGCAGCCGACGGCGGCGCCGCCTGTCTGCGCATCAACCCCGGTAACATCGGCAGCAGTCAGCGCGTGGGTGAGGTTGTCCGCGCGGCCAAGGCCAATGGCTGCGCAATCCGCATTGGCGTGAACGCTGGCAGTCTTGAGAAGCACCTGCTCGAAAAATATGGCGAGCCCTGCCCAGAGGCGCTGATCGAAAGCGCGCTCGATCATATCAAGTTGCTGCAGGATCACGATTTTCACGAATTTAAAGTCGCCGTGAAAGCCAGCGACGTCTTTCTCGCAGTGGCCGCCTATCATGGTCTGGCGGAAACCGTCGATTGCCCGCTGCACCTGGGCATTACAGAGGCAGGCGGATTGATCGGCGGCACGGTCAAATCCTCAATCGGCATGGGCAGCCTGCTGTGGGCGGGGATTGGTGACACGATCCGTGTCTCACTGTCGGCGGAGCCAGAGGAAGAGGTCAAAGTCGGCTATGAAATGCTAAAAAGCCTGGGCCTGCGCACACGCGGCGTCCGAGTCGTGTCCTGCCCCAGCTGTTCGCGCCAGGGCTTTGACGTGATCCGCACGGTTGAGACGCTGGAGAAGCGGCTGGAGCACATCAAGACGCCCATGTCGCTGTCCGTGCTCGGCTGCGTCGTCAACGGACCGGGCGAAGCGCGCGAGACCGATATTGGCCTGACCGGCGGCGGCAATGGCAAGCACATGGTCTACCTCTCCGGCGTGAAAGCGCATGCGATCAATGATGAGAACACACTCGAACACATTGTCAAACTGGTCGAGGAAAAAGCAGCGAAGATCGAAGCAGGCGAAGCCACCGCCTTTGATCCGCACGCAGTCGAGGCGGAAGCAGCGCCAGAGGCTGCCGAGTGATCAAACAATTGTTTGGCGGACTGGCTGGCGGGCTGTTGGTGACCGGCGGCGTCATGGCGGCAGGAACGCTGTCCACCTCGCACGACTATCCCGAGGCTAAGGCCTATGACGTCTCTGAGAGCGTGGACGCGGATGTCGATGCTGCGTTTGAACGGGCAGCAGCAAACGGTAAACTCGTGATGCTGGTGATGGGCGCAAACTGGTGCCACGACAGCCGCGCCCTTGCGGGCTGGCTTCAGACCGATCGCTTCGCCGCGCTGATCGACGCAGAATACGAGCTAGTGTTTATCAATGTCGGCATGCCGCAATCAGGCGACGGCCATAATCTCGCGATTGCCCAGCGGTTTGGGATTGAGGACCTGCCCGGCACGCCCAATGTGCTGATCCTGACGGCTGAGGGCGAGCTGCTCAACGCGGACACGGCGACCACCTGGCGCAACGCCGCAAGCCGTGATGAAGACGCGATTTACGGTGAGCTTGAAGCCTGGAGCCGCTAGTAAGGCGAAGCCGTTATGAAATCGCGGATGCAAAAGCAGGGGGCAAGCAGCCTGGCTGCCGGTCATGATGACAATCACAACCGGCGCCGATCACAGCTAGCCGATCGTGATATTTGAACCGCCGGCCTTGTTGGGCTTGGAACTCGTCTGGGCTTTCAGCTCTCCACTCAAGACCTTCAGGTAGTTTTCATAGATACTGCCGCTGCTCACGATCTTCAGATATCCGCCATAAGACGACACGGTTCCATCGGCGTCCTGTTTCACCATGACATAACCACCCGGCCCGCGCTCGCTTGCCGGTACAGTCGCCCACATATCCTGAAGCTGGAACACCGGTTGGCGATTTACGACGCCGTTTTGCGCAACGGAATGAAGGGTCGTCGGTGTATCCGGATTGCCAGGCCAAACCAATATCAACAGCGGATCGCGGCCTTCCCTCGCGCTAATATTGCCTGAGAAGCAGGGATTGCCTTTCTCCTGATAGCCGAACCTGTCCACCGCGATGCTCAATCCCGTTGCGCTGCTCGGCTGCATTTCGCGGCGTTTTTTGCCCTCGGCAATGCAACTGCGCAAATGCTGTCTGGTGGCCTGTTGTTTCTTGAGGAAATCCTCGATCAGTGCGTCACCGCGCGCCTTTTCAGACGTCCGGCCAGTCCAGTTAACCGAAAGTGCCCAAGTGAGCATATTGCATGCCATGATGCTCTCTGAAATCTTAACTCCGCTGCTACCGGGCTGATAATCATAGGTCACTTTAACGCAGGCAATTGGCTCACCGGCGAAATCCATCCTGACTTCTTGAACATCGCTTTTTGCCGCGATCTTCCCCCTTCTTCGATACTGGCAGAAATACGTTCAACCATTGTCGAAGGGGTCTCATCCCGGTCGAACGGCCTGAAATTGAAGCTGGTTCGGATGGTCTTGCCATCGCCATAACTGCAGGCAACCGAATGCCCCTGGATGGTGTATTGCCTCCGCACATTCAGCGGCACACCAGAGGTCTCCACCGGACACTTCATGCTGGTTAGCCAGTGAACATAGGCATCACCCGATTGGATGAAGGCCTGCGCCGCATCGTTTTTCACCGGCTGAGCATAAAGCGAGCTGCCCGGCCGCGCCGCATCATATTGTGCCGACGCCTGTGACGCTGGCAGGCAAATCGCTGCTCCGCTGACTATTGTTGTTGCGATAATATGTTTCATTACGACGCTCCCCAAAAACCTTCCTAAAGGAACATTCGCTTAATGAACAATGTCTTAATGGCTGCATGTTGACTTGAGCAAAGAGGCTCGCGAGTGATGCCAGGGTGCTCCACGTCGTTCATCACCCAGACTACATGGCCCCTCGTCCAGAGCGCGGCACCTTCAAGTTCGACAAGTATTATCTCGTCATGGAGGCGCTCAGGGAATTTGGGCGAGAGAGCGGCGCGGAGATCACCGAACACGCACCTCAGCCTATCCCGCGCGAATGGCTGGAGGCGGTGCACGACCCGGCCTATGTCGAGGAGGTTTTCACCGCCAGCGTCCCGCGCGAAAAGGAACGCCGCATCGGTTTCCCCGTCACCCCGCACATCGCCAGCCGCGTCGCTCACACCAATGGCGGAACGTGGCTCGCGGCGAAGCTGGCAATGGAGCACGGATATGCCGCAAACAGCGCCGCGGGCAGCCACCATGCTCTGGAGAACACCGGCGCGGGTTACTGCGTGTTCAACGATCTGGCCGTCGCCTCCAACCGCCTGATTGCGGAAGGGGACGCGGCGCGCATATTGATCGTCGATCTCGACGTGCATCAGGGCGATGGCACCGCCAGCCTCACCGCGCTGCGCGATGATATTTTCACGCTGTCGCTGCATGCGGAGAAGAATTTTCCGGTGCGAAAGGCACGCTCTAATCTGGATGTGCCGCTGCCCGATGGTGTGGACGATGATAGCTATATGGCGGCGCTGACGCTGCATTTGCCCCGCGTTTTTGCCGAGTTCACGCCCGATTTTGTGTTCTATCAGGCCGGCGTTGATCCCCATGCAGAGGACAAGCTCGGCCGGCTGGCGCTGTCGGACGAGGGGCTGACCATGCGGGATCGCTATGTCGTGCGCGAGGCGCGGTCGCGGGGCCTTCCTGTGGCCAGCGCGCTGGGCGGCGGGTACGGCGATGATCAGGCGGAAATTGGCGCGCGCCACGCCCGCTCCATGCTGGCGATGGCGGATGAAAACGCGCGTGTTTCCGCACACACTGCCACTCTTTAGAGAGGCTTAATCTCGCCCCGCTAAGCTGCGAGGTGATGGAACGTTTTATTGTCTTTGCGCTTGCCGCCTGCGGCTTTGCCTATCTGGCTGTGCCCTCTGCTGATGAGGATGCATCCGAGAGCGATACGAGCGCGTCTGCATCGCGCTTTGGTGGTACTTCCTCTGCCCAATCACAATCCAACGCAGCATGGTCTGCAGGTGAGCACGTGCTGGAGCGAAAGCCGGATGGGCATTTTTACGCCTCTGCCTACGTCGATGGCGCGGATATTCGCATGCTGGTCGACACCGGGGCGAGCGTGATCGCGCTGACCGCGGATGACGCACTGGCCGCTGGCCTGCAATGGGACGAGAGCGAAGTCCGCCATATTGGTGCAGGCGCAAGCGGCGCGGTGTACGGCGTGCCGACCCGCCTTAATGAGGTTGAGATCGGCGGCATGGCCCGGCGCAACATCCCCGCCGTGATCATTCCAGAAGGGCTCAGCATATCGCTGCTCGGCCAATCCTATCTATCCAAGATTGGCACGGTCGAAATCGCCGATAATCAGATGGTTATGAGCGCGCAATAGTGCGTACTGGCGCTCGTTCACGCGGCCTCAAAAATAGATGTCGATGTAATCGGTTAGCCGGTCGCACCATTCAAATTCGCGCAAACGCCAATATTTGCGGTTCTGTGTTATGCCGAAACGCCATTGTTTATTCCCGCGACAATAGCGCTCACCATCTGGCGAACCGATGATCTTGATCTCGCCCTGAAACAGGAAATAGTCCGAGCCAATTTCCGAAATGCGCCCCTCCAACTTCAAGCCCGAGCCATCCTCGCCCTCTTGCTTGCCGGTCAGCCACCAGACCCCGTCTTCATCGATCGCGATGAACACCGGCCCGCGCTGCTTCCAGCTGATCCACTGCAGGGTTATGCCAGAATTGCCAAACAACCGCTCAGCTGCGGCCTGATCCGTAATCTTGGTCGGCGTTTCAGGGATTTCCGCCGTCTCAACCGTGATGATCGATGGCCCCTCCGCCATGTTCTTGCGGACGATGGAACGGTCGCTAAGCTCGGGCAGATCCACGGGGGCGGGATAGGCCGCTTGCTCTGGTTCTGGATGCGTTTCGACCGGCGGCTCTGACGCGGGCTGCGGCTGTGCCACCGGAGGCGGCACCGACGGAGCGCTGCTGGCTGAGGCAACGCATCCACTCACCAACAAGCCCCCTGAAACCAAGGCAAAAACCAGCTCCATTCGCGCATTCATTCGCTCACTCCCAGCTTGCATGGCCTTGCATGACACAGCAAAAGACGCCACGCATTCCGCAATAAATTGCAGCGCAAGGGATACCAGAGCCATGGCCGAATTCGAAACGGATTATCTCGTTATTGGCGCTGGCGCGGTGGGGATGGCGTTCGCCGACACCCTGCTCGACGAAGATCCCGATTGCCACATCACCATTGTCGACAAGCATGCAAAGCCGGGCGGACACTGGAACGATGCCTATTCCTTTGTGACGCTGCACCAGCCGTCGAGCACCTATGGGGTCAATTCGGTGGAGCTGTGCACCAACAGGGTTGATGCACATGGGCATAATGCAGGCATGTATCCGCTCGCCAAGCATGCGGAAATCCTGGCCTATTACGAGCAGCTGATGAATGAGCGTTTCCTGCCTAGCGGGCGGGTCACCTATCTGCCGCTGAGCGAGTATCATGACGGCCATAAGGTCAAAGGCATTTTGTCTGGCGAGACCCGGCAGGTGAATGTCCGGCGCAAACTGGTGGATGGCACCTATTTCCAGACCTCGGTCCCCTCCACGCATAAGCCCGCTTATGAGATCGCGGATGGCACGCCCTTCACCATTCCCGGCGAGCTGCCCGGCCTATGGAAGGATGCGGATAATCTGCCTGAGCATTTCGTGATCCTGGGCGCGGGCAAGACCGCGATGGACACCGCCGTCTGGTTGCTGGAGGCAGGCGTTGCGGCGGACCGGATCGGCTGGGTGCGCCCACGCGACAGCTGGATGTTCAACCGCAAGTTCCTGCAACCCGCCGAACATCACCTCGACCGCCTGGTTGATTTCCAGCGGAGGCAAATGCGCGCCGCCGCAGCCTCCGAAAACGGTGATGAAATGTTCGCAAAGCTGGGCGAAGAGGGTCTGATGCTGCGGATCGATCCGGAGACCAAGCCGGAAATGTTCCACTTTGCGGTGATCTCTGAAGGCGAGATTGAGATGCTGCGCGGCATTCAGCAGGTCTATCTCCAGGGCCGGGTCACGCGCATTGAGCCAGGCAAAATGCACTTTGCAGGTGAAAGCGTGAGCGTGCCAGCACGCACCATGTTTATCGATTGCACTGCGTCGGCTGTGCCGTTTGATGCGCGCAGCAATCAACGCCCATTCTTCGATGGCGACACCATCACCCTGCAATTGGCGCAGTCTCCGTTCGTGCCCTATAGCGCATCGCTCGCAGCCTTCCTGGAGGCGAATTTCGACACCGATGACGAGAAGAACGCGCTTTGCCCGCCCGCCCCGCTGACCGACACGCCGAGCACCTATCCGGCCGCGTTTCTTGCCAATTTGCGCAGCACCGGGCTGCTGTCACAAAACGAAAAAACCAATGCATTTAACGCGCGCAGCCGCCTGCACCCGACCGGCCCGGCGGTGGCCAAAATGATGACGGAAGGCAGCCCAAAACTCGCCGCGATTGCCGACATTGGCTCGGTCGTGAAGGAATGCATGCCGGGGATCATGGCGCTGGGGATGAAGGCCTTTGCCGAGCACAACGCCGCCCCGACGCGCGAAACCTCGGTCACGAAAAACCAGGCCTAAAACTCACCCCAAAATTGATGTGATTTTTTGTTCACGAAAAGGATAGATTTGCGCTAGTAGTTTAGCGATGATGAAACGGCGCGATCTTCTCAAAACTGGCCTAGTCGCAGGCGCGGCCTTGGCTGCACCTGCATTGCCAGCGATGCTCGCGGCGCAGCCGATCAAAGGCTCTGCGCGCGACCGCAAGCTGTTCGATATTGCCCAGCGCGAATTGAACCGGGCCGGCGCGGCGATCTGGAAACGCGACATCGTGGGCATTGCCGATTTCGGCGTGCACTCGGCCCAGCGGCGGTTCCACTTCGTCAATTTGGACCGCCAAGAGGTGCAAAGCTATCACGTCAGCCACGGCGCCGGCTCTGATCCAGAGCATGACGGCTGGCTCAACAATTATTCCAATGTCGAAGGCTCCAACGCGACCAGCCGCGGTGCCTATGTGACGTGGGAATGGTATGTCGGGCGCTATGGCACATCAGTGCGGCTGGGCGGGCTCGACCCGACCAATGATGCCGCCCTGCGCCGCTATATCGTGATGCACCGCGCCAAATATGCAGAGCCGACGCATATTGATCGCTGGGGCCGGCTGGGCCGTTCCAATGGCTGCTTTGCGCTGGGCGAGGAGCAATTCCGTATTGCCCTGCTCAACCTGTCTGGCGGGCGTTTGCTGTTTGCCGACAGCCTGGGCCTGAACGAGGATGGCAGCATCGCGCAGCGTCCTCAGCTCGAACCACTGCAACCGGCACGGCCTAGCGATGTTCAGCGCTACGCCCCGGGATCGTTCTAAGGCGGTGCCTTATCGGCTGAACCATGCCGGGCTTGAGCTCAATATTGGATCAGCGTTCAGAGGAGTTTTGCCAGCCAGCCTTCAAGCTGCTGCCTGCGGTTCATTGTGCCTCTGGATTTACGTCGCCATTTCTGGATTTACCCCGCAATTCGAACTCAGTTTTCTGTCCATCGGATCGATTTTGGTCACCTTCTTCCTCATGATGTTTTTCGGAATCATGATCGGCACAGCATTCTGTGCATTCTATATCGCCGTGGTCGGCGTGCCCATTGCCGCGCTGCTGCGAGACAACATCGAAAAACCCACAGCCGCATGGATTTCCGTCGCCGCCGCAACGCTCACAGCGATTGCTGCGTCTTACCTAATGGCAGGAGGGGGCTTCTCTTTGCAGGAAGCGGAGAGCCAGTATTGGCTGGCAGCGGTGCTATGCTACGCCATTCCAGCCGGCCTATTGTATCGCCAATCGGTCGTCGCCGCGCGGCAATTGAGCCAGTGGGCTAACTAACCGCTAGCGCCTACCCCCCAACGCGCGGATCGTCCTCAATCACAATAACCTCATCGTCGCTCACATTGGTGCGATTGTCGACGCGCGGCTTGTCCAGGCTCGCCAGCACCGGCTTATCCCGACCATAAATATCCTGAAAGGTCGACATATTGCCTTCGATGTCCGACGCCATCGTGAAATAGGTGATGTAGGCGGGCATTTCCTTCTTGATCGGGACCTTGGTGTATTTGCCCGAGGTCGCGATCTCGACCGCCTTTTCCTTGCTCGCGCCCTTGCCCAGGATCGCCATCGTAATCGCCAGCTCCAACGCCCGCTCGGTGCGGATACAGCCATGGCTCAGCGCGCGATTGGCGTTCTTAAACAGATGCCGTGATGGCGTATCGTGGAAGAAGATCGCGTGGCGATTTGGCATTTCCAACTTCATCCGGCCCAGCGAATTGCCCGGCCCTGGCTGCTGAACCACAGTGATCCAGCCATTCGAATTCTTGGTCGCCTTATAGCCATTGCGCCGTGCCCAAGCAGGGTTGCTCAGCACCTTATTGCCCAGCCCTTCGCCCTTCACGATCGATTGCGGCACGGTCCAGGTCGGGTTGAACACCACGCCCGACACCATCTCGGCCAACTGCGGGGTCGCGGTGCGCCCCGGCTTGCCCACGACGGTGCGATAAGTGGAAATAATCTTATCGTTCACCGTCAGGCGCAGTTGATATTCCGGCACATTGGTGATCAAATATTGCTTGCCCAGATCGCGAGCGAGCCAGCGCCAGCGGTCCATATTCGCGCGGATCAGCTTGCGTTTGGCGGGTTCGCTCGCCGGTGTCTTGGCCAGCTCTTCCTTCAGCCGTGCATAATCGGGATGGGTCGGCGCAAGTTGCGCCAGAGTGCCCGCGATATCGCCGGTCTGAACCGCCTTTTCCAGCAGGTCTGCGGTGCGATAGGTGTCGCGGTCTGGGTCAACCACAAACCATTGTTTGCGCGCATCCATTGGCGTGCGGCCATCGCGCATATCCTCCACCAGCCAGCGGAAATTTTTGGACGCCAGCATGTCGAGCTCTGCCGACGGGCCGGAGGCCTGCGAGACCTTGAGCGCTTGCAAATCATAATCCGCCGGGTCGAGGCCTTCGCTGGCAATGCCTTCGATCACCGCGATCAGAGCGGCGGCGTTTTCAGCTGTCCAGGCCTGAATATTCGGCTTTGGCGTGGGATCGAGATCGCCTTGCACAACTGGCGCGGAAACGCTGCCCGGAAAAGCCTCTTCAAAGCTGCCAGATTGCTCCTGCGGAGCCTCCTGAGGCGGCGTCTGCGTCTCAGCTTGGTCAGCCTGCGCATTGGCGAGCAGGTCAGCAGGCTCGGCCTGCTGTGCGGAGGCGCCGCCAAAAGCGATCGCTGAAAGTGCTACTCCAGCGGCAAATTTGCTGAGGTGTTTGCGCATAAATGTCTCTAGCATCCCAATACGCGCCGCCCGGTGACGGCGCAGTAACCATAGTTATAAGGCTCTGAAGCCCCCGATTCAAGCGGATGTTTATGCGATATGCCCTTTCGCTTGGCTGAATCGCTGGGGTTTACACAAATTAACGAGAGGCGCGGGGGCAGCCCGTGTTCAATCGCCCTAGCGGAGCCATGCGAACGTAGACCTCCACGCGAGTTTCCAAGTGACGCGCCGCCGATGCGCCATTAGGGGATGCCGCAATGCATAGCTCCCACCGTCTTTTGCCCTATTTGGCCGCTTTTGCCGGGGTCGGGCTGCTGTCCCTGATGGATGCCTTTATGAAGGGCGCGGCGCTTGCCGCCGGGGCCTATACCGCCACCTTGCTGCGCGCGCTGATCGGGGCGGCAATGATTGCGCCATTTTGGCTGGTCCCGATGCTGAGAAAGGGCGCATCACGGTGGCCAGAGCGCGCCGTGATGAAGCTGCATTTGGAGCGCGGGGTCATCTCCGCTTTTATGGCGCTCAGCTTCTTCTATGCGCTCACGAAAATGCCGCTAGCAGAAGCGATTGCCATCAGCTTTATCTCGCCGCTGATTGCGCTGTATTTTGCGCGCGCACTGCTGGGTGAGGAAATCCAGCCGCAAGCGATCTATGCCAGCATCATCGGCTTTATCGGCGCGATTGTGATTATCGGCGGACAGTTTGGCCGCGCGGAAATGAGCAATGACCTCATCCTCGGGCTGATCGCGCTAATATTCTCCGCCTTGCTCTACGCCTATAATTTCATCGTCATTCGCCGCCAGTCGCAGGTTGCCGGGCCGGTCGAAGTGGCCACCTTTCACAGCGGGGTTGGCGGGCTGGTACTGCTCATCTTCGCGCCATTCCTATGGTCCACACCAGATCCAAGCGCGGTCGGGTCCATTGCGATTGCCAGCGCCTTCACCGTCACCGGCGCAATGGCGATTGCCTGGGCCTATGCCCGGGCAGAGGCGCAGGCGCTGGTGCCGATTGAATATTCCGGATTTCTCTGGGCCAGCGTGCTCGGCTGGCTGTTCTTCCGTGAGGAAGTGACGCTGACGACGCTCGCCGGCACTGCGCTGATTATCGCAGGATGCTGGATCGCGACACGCAGGACGCAGCCAGCGCCGCCCAGTGCGAACGCGAGCCAAACACCTTAGGGCTCGTTAGCTGCCCTGCACCGGATAGGGCCGCTGGCTAAGCTGCTGCTGATTGCCGAAGCGGCCATTGGTCTTGTCGAGGAAAAACGCCACAATCTCTGTGCGCGTCATACCGTCCAGCCGATGACCGGACCATTCGATCCAGCGGTTCCACGCTGTCGCCGAACCATAGCCAACATTATAGGGCTCACCGATCGGCGCACCGCCCAGCAGATAGCGCCGCTGGACCGTGCGAACGACTTCAGAATCGGGCCGACCGCGGTAGATCAGATTGAGCGACACCCACTTAGAGTCGTCATAGAAGGTGCTCATGTTGCAAATCCCGTACTGCCGGGGATTGGCGAAGGCGTTCTTTACATAGCTACGGCGGCCACGATCCTTGCATCCATGATAATATCCAAGCGAACCGAACACCCGAGCAAAATACTGCCGCTCGCTCTTGTTCATGCCGGTGACCATGCGGGCCAGGCTGTTGTGCGCCTCTGCCGCTGATTTGGCCGAAAAGCGTGTACCATCATCGGGGATGCTAAAGGTCGGCAGGGCATAAGATCCATCTGCCGTTTTATCGGCTCGCGGCCCAATTGCACTACCAATCAGGCCGACCGTTTCGTCCATGACTGTGGTGCAACCAGTCGCAGCGATCAACGCCGTGCCCAAAACAAGCGATCGAAAAACTCGTGTCATTTGCATATCTCCCCCGCACAATAGCCACTGCGCGCTAAGTCTTTTATTATGAATGCAAATTTAACGCAATTGCGCGTCACAGATGAGTGTAGTTGCGGGTATAATCACCATCACGGCCACCGTCATAGCGAACACAAAAAAGGCCGGATCAGCGCGCAAACGCCGATCCGACCAACCCCCTTGGTAAAAGCCGGTTATGAACTCTACGGTTCGTTTCCAGCTGCGACCCGAGGGCTATTGGTTGCCCCCAATTGGACCAACGCCGCCGAGTACCCCTGTGGTGCCTCCGCCTGTTCCCCCGAAAAGGCGATGGCAGCCCCAAAACAAGCAATGACCATCATCACTGCGCCCAATAATCCGGCGCGTAAGCTGTTGATTTTCGCTTTGTGCGACTGCGCGTTTCTATTCATTTTTATCGCGTCCCTGCTGCGAAAACGCTTTTGCACCGAAGCCCGAGATTCGGAAAGTTAACTATTGTAAAATCTGAATTGGCGTGATTGCAGGGGCCACGCCGCACTTGACCTAGCGGCCAAGGTCTAGCAGGTGATCCAGCAGACATTTCTCCGGCGCGGAACCCGCCCGGAACACACCACAGACAAGGAAGAAACGCCTCGATGACACAGGTCGGCAAGGACACGCTCGCAACCCGCTCAACCCTCAATGTTGGCGGCACTGAATACGCTTATTATTCGCTCGCGAAAGCGGCCGAGCAATTGGGCGACGTCTCCAAGCTGCCGATTTCTTTAAAAGTGCTGCTGGAGAACATGCTGCGCTTTGAAGATGAGGGCTTCACCGTTGGCCGCGAGCATGCGCAGGCGATTGTCGACTGGCAGAACAACCCGGTCACCGGTAATGAGATCCAATACCGCCCGGCCCGCGTGCTGTTGCAGGATTTCACTGGCGTGCCGTGCGTGGTGGACCTGGCCGCGATGCGCGATGCGATCAAAGAGCTGGGCGGCGACACCGCCAAGATCAATCCGCAGGTTCCCGTCAATCTCGTGATCGATCACTCGGTTATGGTCGATGAGTTTGGCCATCCACAAGCGATGGAAGCCAACATGGCGCTCGAATATGAGCGTAATGCGGAGCGTTATGACTTCCTCAAATGGGGTTCCAAGAGCTTTGAGAACTTCTCTGCGGTTCCTCCCGGCACGGGCATTTGCCACCAGGTGAACCTGGAGCATATCGCCCAAGGCGTATGGTCGAGCAAGGATACCAGCGGCGCGATGGTCGCCTATCCTGATACGTGCGTTGGCACCGACAGTCACACCACCATGATCAACGGCCTGGGCGTGCTCGGCTGGGGCGTTGGCGGGATTGAAGCAGAGGCCGCTATGCTCGGTCAGCCGATCTCCATGCTGATCCCAGAGGTCGTCGGATTTAAACTGGAAGGCCGCATGGCCGAAGGCATCACCGCCACCGACCTCGTTCTCACCTGCGTGCAAATGCTGCGCGAAGTGGGCGTGGTTGGCCGCTTTGTTGAGTTCTACGGTCCGGGCGTTGCCAACCTCACCCTCGCCGACCGCGCGACCATCGCCAACATGGCGCCGGAATATGGCGCAACTTGCGGCTTCTTCGGGATCGACGACAAAACGCTCGACTACATGCGCCTCACCGGCCGCTCAGAAGAAAACATCGCTCTGGTTGAAGCCTATTCGAAAGAACAAGGCATGTGGTTCGACCCGGCGAATGAGCCAGTGTTCACCAATACGCTCTCGCTCGACATGGGTTTGGTGGTGCCAAGCCTGGCCGGGCCGAAGCGTCCGCAGGACAAGGTCATCCTTCCTGAGGTTGACGAGCTGTTCAATGGCGACCTGAAGACCACGTATAAGAAAGACGCGCCGGTTCGCGTCGGTGTTGACGGCAAAGACCACGACATTGGCGACGGCGACGTCGTGATCGCCGCGATCACCAGCTGCACCAACACATCCAACCCGGACGTGCTGATCGCCGCTGGCCTCGTCGCGAAAAAGGCGAATGAGCGCGGCATGCTGCCTAAGCCTTGGGTGAAGACCAGCCTCGCACCGGGCAGCCAAGTTGTGACCGACTATCTGGTCAAGTCCGGCCTGCAAGATGATCTCGATGCCATCGGCTTTGACCTCGTCGGCTATGGCTGCACCACCTGCATCGGCAACTCTGGCCCGCTCGCTGCGCCAATCAGCGCGGCGATCAACGGCAATGACATTGTCGCGGCCTCTGTCCTGTCGGGTAACCGCAATTTCGAAGGCCGCGTTTCGCAAGACGTGCGCGCCAACTTCCTCGCATCGCCGCCGCTGGTCGTCGCCTATGCGCTGAAGGGCACCGTCACCGAAGACATCACCGCCACCCCACTGGGCCAGGATCAGGATGGCAATGATGTGATGCTGGCCGATCTGTGGCCAAGCAATGCGGAAATTGCCGAGCACCGCGCGGCCAATATCGACCGTTCGATGTTCGAAAACCGCTATGCCAACGTTTATGACGGCGATGAGCATTGGCAGGCGATCACAGTTGAGCCATCCGACACCTATCAATGGCGCGCGGGCAGCACCTATGTCGCCAACCCGCCATACTTCGAAGGTATGGGCATGGAGCCTGCGCCAATCACCGATATCGAAGGGGCAAAACCGCTCGCGATCCTCGGCGACTCGGTCACCACCGATCACATTTCGCCCGCTGGCGCGATCAAGGAAGACAGCCCCGCTGGCTCCTATCTCAACAGCAATCAGGTCGCGAAGAAAGACTTCAACTCCTACGGCTCACGCCGCGGCAACCACGATGTGATGATGCGCGGCACCTTCGCCAACATCCGCATCAAGAACGAGATGGTCCCAGGCGTCGAAGGCGGCGAGACCACTTATAACGGCGAACAAATGCCGATTTACGATGCGGCCATGAAGCACAAGGCGGATGGTACCCCGCTGATCGTGGTCGGCGGCAAGGAATATGGCACCGGTTCATCACGCGATTGGGCGGCGAAGGGCACCATCCTGCTCGGCGTGCGCGCTGTGATCGTTGAGAGCTTCGAGCGGATTCACCGTTCGAACCTTGTCGGCATGGGCGTTCTGCCGCTGCAGTTTAAGGACGGCGACACGCGCAAGAGCTTGGGCCTTGGCTCAGACGACAGCTTCAGCATTCGCGGCCTTGCTGATCTGACTCCCGGTCAGGACGTTACAATCGATGTGACACGCGGCGATGGCAGTACCTTCAGCTTCACCGCACTGTGCCGGATCGATACCGCGAACGAGATGGAATATTACCGCAACGGCGGCATCCTTCATTACGTTCTGCGCAAACTCGCAAGCTAAGAAAGCAGACGCATGCAGGCTCGCACAGCAATGATTTCGATCATGGCGGCGAGCCTGTGCCTTGCTGCTTGCACATCTGAGGCATCAGAACAGGCGGCGGATGCAGCAACGGAAAATGCGAGCGCCGAGGCCGCAACCGATGCAGCCCCGGAAACTGCTGTGGTCGACCTCAGCGTCGAGGAACTCGCCATCTTCATGGAAAGCGGCCATCTCCGCCTCATAGATGTACGCACCGCCGAGGAGGTGGCTGAGGGCATGATACCCGGCGCAGAACACATCATGCTCGATGATTTTGATCCTGCTAAGCTCGATCAGCACGACATCCAGGAAGTCGTGCTTTACTGTCGTTCGGGTCGCCGGTCGCTGATTGCAGCCGAAAAGCTCGCGGCGCACACTGGCGAACCAGCCCAGCATTTGGGCGGCGGCATCATCGCCTGGCGTGAGGCGAACAAGCCAGAGACGACGCCGTAACCTCTAGGGTTTGGCCGACCGCAAACCGGCCGCATCATCGCCATTCACGATAAAGTCAGCCGCGTGAGCGCAGTTTTCCAGAAATGCTTCTGGGAGGACGATTTCATGCGACTGTTTCTGATGACTGCACCAATGCTTGCACTGGTGGCCACGGCAGGTGCCTCGGCCCAAGATCAAACGCAGCCGCAGCCCGACGTATTGGAGAGTTCATCTCCACAAATCGACTTTCCCGCTTTTGCCGCGCTCACAGCAGAAGTTGCTGAGCTGCGAGAGCGGCGCCTTCTGCCCAAGGATGAGTTTCTGAAGCAAGCGCTCGCCGATGGTGCCCTATTGCTCGACACCAGATCTGCCGAAGCGTTCCGGCTTGGCCATATTGAAGGCGCAGTGAACCTGCCGTTTTCGGATTTTACCGAGGAGAAATTGGCCAAGGTGATCGGCGAAAACCGTGATCGTCCGATCTACATCTATTGCAACAACAACTTTAGCGATAATGTCGAACCAATCGGCCTGAAGGCAGCGCCGCTCGCACTCAACATCCCGACCTTCATCAATCTGGTCGGCTATGGCTATGACAACGTGTGGGAGTTGGACGGCGTGATGCCGATCGCGGACGTTCCATGGACGGGCGAGCCGATGTTTGCGCAGCTTCAGCCAATCCCGGAGCAAGTCACCCCGTAATGAAAAAGGGCGGCCCAACGCGGAACCGCCCTTTTCATCAGGAGATCGTGTGAGCCCAAAGGCTCAATAGCGAGGCTTAGCCGCCGCGCTTAATCCGAAACTTCTTGCGGCCCAGGATCGCTGCTGCCGCCAAGCCAAACAGTACTGTCATCGGCGGTGCAGGGACTTCTGTGCCGCTGCTGGTGCCGCCCGAGGAGCTGCTGGAGCTCGACGAAGACGATGACGAGCTCGAAGAGCTGCTGCTTGAACTGGTTGAGCCGCCCGATGACGAGCCAGAGCTGGAGCCTGAAGAACTCGACGACGAAGACGAGCTGCCCGACGAAGAGCTGGTGCTGCTGGTCATATCGCCCGAGGTGCTGCCGCCGCTGGTCGACATGCCAGACGTCGTGCTTCCGCTGCCGCCGCCCGACGAGGATGAGCTGCTCGATGAAGAGCTGCTACCTGAAGACGAGGAGCTGGACGATGCACCGCCGGAGCTGCTGCCACCTGACGATGAACCGGATGAGCTACCTGAAGACGAGCCAGAGCTGGAGCCGCTAGAGCCGCCATTGCTGCCGCCCGATGAGGACGAGCTGCTCGACGAAGAAGACGAGCTCGAGGACGAGCTGGACGATGATCCGCCTGAGCTGCCACCGGTTGAGGTCATGCCCCCGGTTGTTGTCGAAGAGCCACTTCCGCCGCCAGAGCTGCCACTGCTGGAACCGCCCGATGACGAACCTGATGAAGAGCCGCTGCTCGAGCCAGACGAGCTGCCTGAGCTGCTACCGCCGCTGGAACCGCCCGAAGATGAACCCGATGAAGAGCCACTGCTCGAACCAGACGAGCTGCCTGAGCTGCTGCCACCAGAGGACGATCCGGACGAACTGCCCGAAGACGAACCTGAGGAGGAGCCACTGCTCGAACCGCCGCTCGAAGTCATCCCTCCAGTTGAAGTGTTGCCACCAGTCGAAGTGTTGCCGCCAGTGGAGGTGTTACCGCCGCCGGATGAGCTGCTGGAAGAAGACGAAGACGAGCTGGAAGAGCTCGAAGAACTCGACGATGACGAGGATGAACTCGAAACATTCCCAGACGAGCTTGAAACGTTGCCCGACGAAGACGAGACATTGCCCGATGACGACGAAACATTGCCAGAGGAGCTTGAAACCTGGCCGGTTGAACTCGACACCTGACCAGTAGAGCTGCTCACTTGACCTGTAGAAGAGCTCACCTGTCCGGTCGATGTGCTGACCTGACCGGTCGAAGAAGACACATTGCCTGAAGAGCTAGACGTCGAGGTCGAAACCGCGCCGGTAGACGAGGTGATCTCACCGCTAGAGCTGGTTGAGGTAACCACGCCCGAAGACGATGTGGTCGAGGTTGAATTGTCGATATCAATAATGATGTCGCCAGAGGATGAAACGCCATCGCTGGTCGTGCCGCCGCCAGAAGTCGTAGTGCTGACCACAGAGACATCGCCGCTCGACGAACCGCCGCCGCCGAAGAACCCGCCGCCAATAAAGCCGCCGCCGAAACCACCAAAGCCGCCGCTGCCGCCGATTACAATCGGAGCCGCGCTGCCCCCGCCGCGAATTGGCGGCAAGGGTGGAAGCGGTGCTGGAGCGTACGCAACTTGAGCGATGGGCGGGCACTCAGCTGGATCGAAATAAGTCTGCACAATGCGGCCTGCACCAGCACCAGCGACTGCGCCAGCTCCTGATGCAGCGTTCGGGCCACCAAAGCCAGGCTGTTCTGGCTGGCACTCAATCGTGCGCTCTACGATACGCCGGCGGCGCTGCTCCGGTGGAGGCAGTTGACGCGTGCGTGTCTTGATCAGTTGCGGCTCGCCCTTCACCAGACGGGTGCGGGTTTCGACCAGCTTCCCATCAATATTGGTGGTGAACTGCGGATCATCCGTGTTCATCGGCTCTGCCACTCGCACGGCGCCCCCGGTCATCAGGGCGAGCCCTGCGGCGGTGGCTGATAGCTTAGCTGCGGCCAGTTTGATCGACATGAGTTACGAACCTTGCATTTGCGTGGGCGGTTAAGAGGCGGCCCATCCGCTCCTTCACCAAATCCAATCTTCTCATGATGCTTGGGCAGGGCCGTGCACAACGCGGTTAACCATGAATCGCAGCGGCTAACGCTGAAAATCCCGCCAAAAGCGTGGTTTTTCAGAGGGCCTGTCCCAGTTTGATACCGAATATGCGGACTAAGTAAGCCGCTGAGTTAGCCTGACGCGCTTAATCGCCTTCGCCAAACATGCTGGGCTGGCCATCGCCACTAGCCCGATTCGCAGCCGTGGGCGCTGGCGGGGTCATTTCCAGATGTTCCCACCCGCCATCATTGAGCACCCGGCCGCGCGCTGTCCGCGCCAGCAGGCCAAGCTGGATCAGATATGGTTCGACCACATCCTCCACCGTGTCGCGCGGTTCTGCGAGACCCGCCGCCAGCGTCTCCACCCCCACCGGGCCACCCTTATAAGTGGTTGCAATCATGGTGAGATAGCGCCGGTCCATCGCGTCCAGGCCCAGCCGGTCAATCTCCAGCCGGGTGAGCGCATTGTCTGCGCCCGCGCGCGTCACCGTGCCCTCGCCCGCGACATGGGCAAAATCGCGCACACGGCGTAGCAAGCGGCCAGCGACCCGAGGCGTCCCGCGCGATCGGCGAGCGATCTCACGCGCGCCCTGTTTATCAATGTTAAGACCCAGCAGCCGCGCCCCGCGCGTCACCACCTGATCCAGCTCATCATGGGTGTAGAAATTGAGCCGAACCGGAATGCCAAACCGATCGCGCAAAGGCGTCGTCAGCAGGCCTTGCCGCGTGGTCGCGCCGATCAAAGTGAACGGCGGCAAGTCGATCCGCACGCTGCGGGCAGACGGCCCCTCTCCAATGATCAGATCGAGTGCGCGGTCTTCCATTGCCGGATAGAGCACCTCCTCGACGACCGGGTTCAGCCGGTGAATTTCGTCAATGAACAGAACATCATGCGGCTCCAGGTTAGTGAGCAGCGCGGCTAGGTCGCCAGCCTTTGCGATCACCGGCCCAGAGGTCGCACGAAAACCCACGCCAAGCTCATTGGCGACGATCTGCGCCAGCGTCGTCTTACCCAGCCCCGGAGGGCCAAAAAACAACGTGTGATCCATCGCCTCACCGCGCGATTTCGCGCTTTCGATGAACACGCGCAAATTATCGCGCGCGGCCTCTTGGCCGATAAATTCCTTAAGCGATTTGGGGCGCAGCGCCGCATCCGGATCGTCCGGCTGCCGATCAGGCGAATGGATCGGTGTCTCTTCGGTCATGCGCCCTCCTCTTCCTCTGGCATGATGCAGTCGCGCACGCCCGGCCCATCCAACAGACTGCCCCCTGCCTCCTCGCACTCGCTTTTGCCAGAGATTTCAACCGCGCCGCTCGCGCCGAGGATAAAGGCGACCACCACCACGCCCGCGAGCAATGGCAAGAGCCACCGCGGGATGTTCAATCCCGGCCGAAGTTCGTTGTCCTGCGTCAAAACGGATTCACCGTATAGCCGTTTTGCTGGAGCAAAGCATGGATGTTCCTTTGGTGGTCATATTGAGTGCACAGATTTCGGGCCGTCATGCTGAACTTGTTTCAGCATCCATCGCCCGTCACAAGGCACCTTGTGAAGCGCGATATCCAACCCTGTGTCTACATTCTTGCCAGCGGTCTTCGCGGCACGCTGTACACGGGTGTTACCTCTGACCTGCCCGCGCGCCTTTGGCAGCACCGCGAGGGAATCACTGGAGGCTTCACCAGCCAATATGCGGTTCACCGATTGGTTCATTTTGAGGTCTTCGGCGCAATGGACGGTGCCATCACCCGCGAGAAACAGATCAAAAACTGGTGCCGCCAATGGAAGATCAATCTGATCGAGGATGCCAACCCGCATTGGCGAGACTTGGCAGTTGATCTGGGCTTTGAGCCTTTGCCTCTGCGTGGCGATGGTGATGGATCCTGAAACAAGTTCAGGATGACGGGGAGGTGATGGCTGAAGGCTTCGATCAGTCATTTTCTGACAGCGTGGGCAATGGCGTCTTGGGCATTTGCACGATTTCGTCACCAAGCGCCAATATCGCCATCAGATATCCTTCTAGCGCCAGAACATTGCTGGCTACATCATCAAGGTGCTCTGAGTTAACCGCGCTTCCATCTGGTTTAGAGCTGTCGATCAACGCTTGTGTATAGGTGTAGAAGCTTACGATCTTCGATACCTGCTCAGGTTCCAACTCCGATAGTGAATCAGCATTTGCTTCGAAAACCCTGGTGTAGTTGCTCCGGATGTCCATGACGTAGCTGTCGCCAGTCCAAGTGCCATTGCGAACCTGATTTGCGAGTGAATGATAGCGCTCAAGATAGCGGTCGGAACGCAACAAAAAACCTATCGCCTGAACTTCTGATGCAATAGCAACGAGTGTTGACTGCCTCCGCCTTTTGCGGTCTGAAGTTTTGTCATAGAACTGAAAAGTCCACGCCAACAAGACACCGAAGGCGGCAAGTCCAAACTGCCATTCCATCACCCAGCTGCCTTCTTAAGCGCCACCCGGATCAGATCGCCTTCCTTTGCATCCTCGCCCAGCTCGCTTTGCGCGCGGGCCACAGCCTGCGCCGCGACCGCTGGTTTGAAGCCGAGGTTCTCCAGCGCGCTCACCGCATCCGCGCTCGCGCCGCCTGCTTGTGAAACTGCACCAATCGACGCTCCCGCAATCCCGCCGCCCGGCCCAGAAGCAGGTAGTGCGCCGGCCTTATCCTTCAGCTCGTTGACAATCCTGCTAGCCAGCTTCGGCCCAACGCCCTGCGCCCGCGCGACCGTGGCCGCATCGCCGCCAGCGCAGGCATCGCGCACTTCGCCGGTCGAGAGGGCAGAAAGGATCGCCAGTGCCACCTTGCTGCCCACCCCTTGAACGGTGGTGAGCAAGCGGAACCAATCGCGCTCTGCGCTTTCCGCAAAGCCGAGCAGGCGCATATCATTCTCGCTGACCTGCAAATCGGTGTGGATGGTACAGGCCTCACCCACCTCGCCCATGGCGCCAAGCGTTTTGGTGGAGCAATGGACCAGATAGCCCACGCCCTGAACATCGACGATGGCCCAATCCTCGCCCGTTTCATCGAGGCGTCCGGATAATTTCGCGATCATATTCGTGTTCCCTTGGACATGGTTTGTTCCTGCCTTAACCGCGCAGCTTTGACCAGAGGAAGTTGTTTGTTTTGCGCAAGCGACATTTTTTGTTTGGCCTCAAGCGCCGGCGTTCGCGTCCGCTCACTCAGGCTTCCGGCCTATCGGCCGACGCGCGGTCGCGCTTGCGGCTCGCTGGTCGCTCGCCGAACCATTCCAGGCCGGTCGCAGCGGCTTGGTCGCGGAGCACGGTCGGCGATCAGCCGACCGCAAGGGCGACTGCCCGCCCGCAGCGGCGCGGACTTGTCCGCAAGCCGCGAGGATATCGCAGCACGGATGTGCTGCGGAACAACAAACCCCATTTTCCTACCGCTAGGCCAATCGCTATGAACCCTCCTATGCCAAACGCTGCGCCGCTCAGACCAATCGCCCTTGATCAAAATTTCCGATCAATGGGGGCACCGGTGATCGATTGCTTTTCTTCCCGTAGACTGTGTTCCAGCCGCTCCAAGCGTGCGTCACGCGCGATGAACCGAGCCGCCTGCGCCCTCCACCGGTCCACCCGAAGCCTACCGGGACACAATCCGGGTGGACGGGTGGAAGGAACGGTAGCCATGCAACCAGAACAGACGCGCAGCCAAAGGTGGACAAACGCGGCGAGATTGGCGAATTGGGCGGCTATGAGTTGGAACACCTTCGGACGCGCATTGCGCTTCACCACTTGGGGCGAGAGCCATGGACCGGCATTGGGCGTGGTGCTGGACGGGTGCCCGCCGGGCATTGCGCTGAGCGAGGCAGACATTCAACCGTTCATGGACGCGCGCAAGCCGGGCACGAGCAAGTTCACCACTCAGCGCAAAGAGGCCGATCTGGTGCGGATCCTCTCTGGCGTGTTCGAAGGCAAAACCACCGGCACGCCGATCAGCATGATGATCGAAAATACCGATCAGCGCAGCAAGGATTACGGCGAGATCGCCAAGAGCTATCGCCCTGGCCATGCGGACTATACCTATGATGCGAAATACGGGCACCGTGACTATCGCGGCGGCGGGCGCAGTAGCGCGCGCGAGACCGCGGCACGAGTGGCGGCGGGCGCGGTGGCGCGGCTGATCATCCCAGAGGTCACCATCACCGGCTTCGTGTGCGAGCTGGGCGGGGACAGGATCGACCGTGAGGCGCTCAACCTCAGCGAGATCGCAGGCAATCCGTTCTGGTGCCCAGACAGCTGGGCGGCGAAACGTTGGGAAGAGCTGGTCGATACAGCGCGCAAAGACGGGTCATCGCTGGGCGCGGTGGTCGAATGCGTGGCAACGGGCGTGCCCGCCGGATGGGGCGCCCCGGTCTATGCGAAGCTCGACAGCGATCTGGCCGCTGCGATGATGACGATCAACGCGACCAAAGGCGTTGAGATTGGCGATGGGTTCGAGGCAGCGCGGCTGACCGGAGAGCAAAACGCCGATGCGATGAGCCCGGGCGCAGATGGCACTCCGCAATACGCCAGCAACCACGCAGGCGGCACGGCGGGCGGCATCTCAACCGGACAGCCTGTGGTGTGCCGCACGGCGTTCAAACCCACTAGCTCGATCCTGACGCCAGTGGACTCGATCAACTCTGATGGAGAAGCCACCAAGGTCCGCACCAAGGGGCGGCACGATCCCTGCGTCGGCATTCGCGGAACCCCGGTGGTGGAGGCGATGATGGCGCTGGTGCTGGCCGATCACAAGCTGCTGCACCGTGCCCAGGTGGGCGGCGCATAGCATGCGGGCCTGCAATACAGATCAGCGCGCAGTGCGAACGGCGTGAACACTACCAAATGGCCTTGGCTTTCGACCAACGCCGATTGCCACATCACCCGCCATTGGCTAGCTAGCACGGCGCTTTGTCCCCCTCCAACGAACAAGCAGGTATCCCCATCCGCTCTTCCCCTTCTCAGCACTCAGACCACCACCTTGAAAGCTCGGCCAACGGCCTGGAGGAGGTAAGCTCTGAGCCGGCCCCTGTAACCACCGCCGAAGAGGCTGAACGAGTGATCAATCCGCGCGCCCTCGCCCGTGAGCTCGCAGCATTCCGGACACCGCGCGTCTCGCGCAGCATCTGGGAAGTGGCCTCTACCTTTGTGCCGTTTGCGGTACTGCTGGGCGCGATGCTGTTCGCGGTTCAGGCGGGGCATTATGCCGCCTTTGCGCTGACGCCGCTCGCAGGAATGCTGCTGCTGCGCCTGTTCATCATCCAGCATGATTGCGGGCATGGATCGTTCTTCAAGAGCAAGACCGCCAACACCTGGCTCGGCCGCTCAATCGGCGTGTTGACGCTAACCCCCTATGATTGCTGGAGGCGCAGCCACGAGCTGCATCATGCAAGCACGGGCAACCTCGATGCGCGCGGGTTTGGCGATGTCGATACGCTGACCGTGCGCGAATACCGGGCAAAGAGCTGGCTTGGGCGGTTTGGATACCGGCTCTATCGCCATCCGATTGTGCTGATGGGCATTGGGCCGGCCTATCTGTTCCTACTCAGGCACCGCCTGCCGATCGGGCTGATGAAGGACGGATGGGTCTATTGGATCAGCGCCCTGGCCACCAATGCCGTTGCCGCAGCGCTGCTCATTACGCTGGGCCTGATCTTTGGAGCCTATGTGACCGCAATCGTGTTCTTGCCCGTGCTGCTGACCGCCGCATCGGTTGGCGTATGGCTGTTCTATGTCCAGCATCAGTTTGAGGATGCGCATTGGGACACGCGCGAAAACTGGTCCTATCACGAATCGGCAATTGGCGGCAGTTCCTACCTACATCTGCCAGCTGTGATGAATTGGTTCACCGGCAATATCGCGATCCACCACATCCACCATCTGGTCAGCCGCATCCCGTTCTACCGGCTGCCCACCGCGCTAAAGGCACACCCGGAGCTGGCAGAAGTCAACCGCGTTGGCCCGCGCGAAGCGGTCAGCTCAATGTGGCTGGCGCTATGGGATGAGGATCGCCGCAAATTGATCAGCTTTCGCGAGGCCAAACGGCTCTCAATCTGAGCAAAGAACGCGGAAGTCCCAAGACGGTGAAGTGCGCAATCGGCCTTGCGACAAATCGATCCTGTCAATCAATCAGCGCATATTAATCGATTAGACAGATCACACTCAAACCGTCATCTTCTGCTCATAACCTTGGCTCACCCCCGAGTCTCAACTGGATAGGAGAATCCCGATGGATGCAAAGACTGGTGAAATGAATGGCTGCCCCTTTAATGGCGATGGTACGATGCGCTCGCTTTTGGGCCGGACCAATCGCGATTGGTGGCCAGAGGCAACTCAGCTTGAAATCCTCACTCAGGAAGGTCGCGACGCTAATCCCTATGGCGACGACTTTGACTATGCCGAGGCTTTCAACACAATCGATTACACTGCGTTGAAGGCAGACCTCACCGCGCTGATGACCGACAGCCAGGATTGGTGGCCAGCGGATTATGGCCACTATGGTCCGTTCTTCATTCGCATGGCGTGGCACGCAGCCGGCACCTATCGCACCGGCGATGGCCGCGGCGGCGCTGGCAGTGGGCAGCAACGGTTTGCCCCGCTCAACAGCTGGCCAGATAATGGTAACCTCGACAAGGCGCGCCGTCTGCTGTGGCCGATCAAGCAGAAGTACGGCAAGAACATCAGCTGGGCTGACCTGTTCATCCTCACCGGCAATGTCGCGATTGAATCAATGGGCGGCCCGGTATTTGGCTTTGGCGGCGGACGTGCGGACGTGTTCGAGCCGGAAAGTGTCTATTGGGGCACCGAAGAGCAGTGGGTGAACGAAGGCGTTGCCACTCGCATCCGTCCCGATGACGGCGCAGAGATCGAAAACCCGCTGGCAGCAATCCAGATGGGCCTGATCTACGTCAATCCAGAAGGGCCGGGCGGCAATCCTGATCCGCTGCAATCGGCCCGCGACATGCGCGAAACCTTCGCCCGCATGGCGATGAATGACGAGGAAACCGTCGCATTGACCGCTGGCGGCCACGCATTCGGCAAGGCGCATGGCGCGCAGCCGTCTGACACATTTGGCGGCGCTCCAGAAAGTGAAGAACTGCACCAACAAGGTTTGGGTTGGCTGGTCGACGAGGAAGAGATTGCCAAGGGGCACATCACCACCTCTGGCATCGAAGGCGCTTGGTCGAACAATCCAACTGCATGGTCGCATGACTACTTCCGGATCATGTTCAAATATGACTTTGAACTGGTGCACTCACCGGCCGGCGCTCAGCAGTGGACACCAATCAATCCTGAAGAAGCCGACATGGCGCCGGACGCTCGCGATCCTTCGAAGAAGGTTCCGACCATGATGACCACTGCCGATATGGCGCTGAAGATGGATCCGGAATATCGCAAGATTTCCGAGCGCTTCCTGGCCAATCCAGAGCAGCTGGACGACGCATTTGCGCGCGCATGGTTCAAACTGTGCCACCGCGATATGGGTCCAAAGGTCCGCTATATGGGTCCAGAGGTTCCAGAAGAAACCCTGATCTGGATGGATGCCGTTCCTACCGGAACTGAGCCTGCTGAGAGTGCGGTTAACGCATTCAAATCGGCCATCCTCGGCAGCGGTCTGACCGTCAGCGAGCTGGTCAAAGCAGCATGGGCCTCAGCTTCAAGCTATCGCAATTCGGATCACCGCGGCGGCGCCAACGGTGCCCGCGTGCGGCTCGCCCCGCAAAATGGCTGGGCGGCGAACGATCCCGATGAGCTGGGCAAAGTACTCGCCAAGATCGACGAGCTACGCGGCGACATCTCAATGGCCGATGCAATCGTGCTGGCCGGGTCGGCTGCGGTTGAGAAAGCCGCTGCGGACGCTGGCCACAGCGTAAGCGTTCCGTTTGCTGGCGGCCGCGGCGACGCGACCGACGAGCAGACTGATGCGGAAAGCTTTGAGCCGCTGGAGCCGTTTGCTGATGGCTTCCGCAACTACCTCAAGACGAAGGCTAGCGTGCGGACCGAGGAAATGCTGATCGACCGTGCGCATCTGCTCGGCCTGTCCATCCCGGAAATGACCGTTCTGGTCGGCGGTATGCGGGCGCTTGGCGCGAATGCTGGAGGCACCAGTCACGGCGTGTTCACTGACCGCGTTGGTCAGTTGACCCCGGACTTCTTCACCAACCTGCTCGACATGGGAACCAAGTGGACCCCGGTCGATGGCAGCGGCGATGAAGAATACATCGGCACGGACCGCAAGACCGGCGCTGAGAAATACCGAGCCACCCGTACGGACCTCGTCTTCGGCTCCAACTCTCAGCTGCGCGCGCAGGCAGAAGTCTATGCCGAGGCTGGCAATGAAGCGAAGTTCGTCGCCGACTTCGTCTCGGCATGGACCAAAGTCATGAACGCAGATCGCTTTGATCTGACCCATGCGAAATACCACGGCTGATCCGGCGCAAGCCTGATCGGGTCGCAAGAAAGCCCTCGGCAGAAATGCCGGGGGCTTTTTATTTGGGACTTTGGGATGGGTCAGGAGGTTGATAGGGCCGCTGCCCTACGTCTCTACCGCTGCCGTTTCAGAACAAGATAGAGCGCACCTTCGCCGCCGTGGCTGCGATGCGCGGCTCTAACCGCAGAGATTGCGCCAGCATGCGGTCCAGCGGCAAGCCAATCGAGCAGTTTAGCTCTGATCGCACCGCGTTTTTGCCCGCGATCCGCCGGGTCAACCGGACGCGAACGCCCCGCAATCACCAATACGACCCGCGCATCCATCGCCCGCGCTTGGTCAAGCCCGCTGGAAAGCCGCGTGTAAGCACTGTCGAGCGTGTGGCCATGCAAATCGAGAGTGTAGTCGGGCACAATGCGCCCAGTTTTGAGTTTGCGATCCCAATGCCCATCAAGACTGGACGGGGCCGCCTTTGGCTGCGGGGCGGCAATAACCTTAGCGGCGGCGCGCGGGAGTTTCTTGGACTGCTTGCGCATTGGCGAGACCGGCTGCAGCGCTTTCAAGCCAGTCTTGGGCTTCGCCTTGGTCTGCACGCCAGCGGTTGGCTCTTGCGGCATCACAGGCCGCATGCGCCCCTCTAGCGGGGTTACACTCTGCGCCAAATGCGCCCAAGCAGCAGCCTCTTGCTCATTGAGGCCGCGCGGGATGCTCATCGGTTGCTGTGGCGTTCCACTACGCCGCGCGGAAGCAGGATGAGCGCTTGGCCGCGGCCGCTCATGCCGCCAGCGATCTGACGCGCGTCTTCGCCCGCACCCCAAAAGGTGTCGAAGCGGTTCGGACCTTTGATTGCCCCACCTGTATCCTGCGCAATCCATAGGCCATCGGCGACATCGCGGTCGAGATCGAGCCAGACGGGCGCACCGTAAGGCACAAAGCGCGGGTCAACAGCGACCGAGCTTTCACGCCGCACCGGAATACCGAGCGAACCCAAGGGGCCATCACCGGTCAGTTCGCGGAAGAAAATCCAGCTCTTATTGAGGCGCATCAGCTCGCGGCCTTCCTCTGGATTTTCCCGGATATAGGCCATGATGCCTTGCATGGAGCCAGCATATTTGCCCGGCCCCTCGCCGATCAAACCCCGGTCCCGCATGACCCGGCCAACGCCAACATACTCACGGCCATTCTGCCCGGCGTAACCAATGCGGATCACTTCGCCATTAGGCGTCCGCAGGCGTCCGGAGCCCTGAATTTGCAGGAAGAAGAGCTCAACGGGATCGGCGGCCCAGGCGATGACGGGCACACGGCCGTCAAGCGCGCCCTCTTCAATTTCGCGGCGCTCGTAATAGCGCACGAACTCGCCCGCTTCATTGGTTCGTCCCAGCGGCGGACGTCCTGTGCGCTCTGCCGCTGGAATATCCGCTGTCCATCCGCGTTTCAGATCGCTCGGCATCGCATAGATCGGCGTCTGAAAACCAGGAGCCCGCGTGCGGCTTGCGCGGATTTCAGGTTCAAAATATCCGGTCGCAAAGGCCTCGCCTGTGCCGACAATCGCGGTTTCAAAATAAGTGGCAAAGAATGTGTCGGCGGTGCCGCGATTGCGGGGGCGGCCTCGCATGCTCGCTGCCAATCGCTGGGCCGGGTCAGGCCGGTGGTGTCCTCGCGCCGCAGCAGGCTGGGGCAGCTTTCGATAAATGAGCGCAGAGCCCCCTCTGCATCCGCCTGAGCATAGCCAAGCCCAGACACGAATGGGCCAGGCTTCACGCCCGCCATCAGCGCGCTGGTTGGCGCAGGCCCAGTGGGAGCAGGCGGCCCAGTGGGCGCGGTCACAGGTGGCGGCGGTGTCGTAACAACTGGCCCGCTTGGCGCGTTGCTTTCAGGGATTACGCGAACGCAGCCGGACAAGAGGACAGCGATCGCCAGAACCAGGCCTGTGCGCATTGTACTCTCCTTAGGGTCAGTGTCCGGTAAGGCTAATACTTAGCCTTCGTCGGTTTCGTCGAGCACCCAGTTTGGATCTTTATCGCTCACATTGCGTGAGAACACCCAGATGTCGCGGCTTTCGATCGCATCGTCTAGCGAACCGGCGATCATGTTGCCGTCCTTATCGCGCGTAACAGCCGCGATATCGGCCACGAACAACAAAGCGATCCGGGCCATCCGGCCATCAAGCTGCGCCGAGTGGATTTTCGTCTCTTCGATCCGGATCAACTTGTTGTCGAGGGTGTGGTTAGCGGCCTCACGCTCATCAATAGCGGCGGAAAAGCCTTCAAACACATCGTCATCGCACAGATCGCGCAGGGTCTCACGGTCACCCTGCCAGAATGCCTCAAGCACCATGGTGTAGGCTGCGCGTCCGCCCTCCAGGAACGAGGTGAGGTCAAATCGGCTGTCCGCCGCCGCGATCTCGCGAATGCCGCGTTCGACCGCTGGTAATACGCCTGTGATCTCTGGTTGAGGATTGGCGGCCACCGGCACCGCCGCCGGGCTGGGCGGGGTGTGCGGCGGCTGTTTTCCGCTCGGCTCAAACCGGTTTGGAACCGATTCCTCTTCATGCTCTGCGCGGCGGCCAAGCACCGAATAGAGACGCAGCCCCAAAAATGCGGCGATCATGGCGAGGATGATAATTTCAACAATCACGTTTGTAATACCTGGTTGGTTTGGAATCACGCGGACACGCGATCTCCGAGTCCTACATACCTTAAGTGCCTTAAATAGGCGCTAAATACAAATCGACAACGACCTTTGACGTGCCCGTTAAAGGTTTTTGCGTGCATCTCATCCGGTTGCGAGCACGGCTCGCGCCTGCTAGGCGCGCCGCCAACCGAATACCCAATCACCCTGCGCGCTGTGCAGGCTTCACATTATCCATCATGGAAAGAGTTTAAAAATGGCCGAAGAAGGCGACATCCTAACCGATCTCAACAATCCAGCAGCCGGTGCGAATGGCGCCGATAATCAACCCGCAGCTGGCCTGATTACACAATATGTCAAAGACTTGTCGGTCGAAAATCCGAATGCACCAGACGTATATCAATGGCAGGATCAACCGCAGATCGACGTGCAGTTCAATATTGGCGCTGAACAAGTGAACGAGAATGTTCACGAGATCACGTTGAAAGTGAACATTGATGCCAAGACCGAGCAAGGCAGCGCCTATTTGGTAGAGCTGGCCTATTGCGGCCTCATCGGTGTGCGCAACCTGCCTGAAGATCAGACCCATGCATTCCTGTTTGCCGAAGCGCCGCGTCTGCTTTTCCCATTCGCTCGCCGCGTTGTTGCCGATGCCGTGCGTGATGCTGGCTTCCCGCCGCTGCTGATGGATCCGATTGATTTCAACGGCCTCTATCTTCAGCAGCTCGCTCGCAAGCAGCAAGAAGAAGCGGCCGCTGGCGGTGTGCCTGCTGGCGAAGCGTAAGGCGGACTTCTGCTTGGCTCAGCTCACAGGCTTTCAAACCGCTAGACCTGTGATAGGGCTGGTGCAGCCATGAGCCTGCTTAAAAATGTCGGAACCATTGGCGGGTTAACCCTCGCCAGCCGGGTCGCTGGGATGGCGCGCGAGATGATTTTCTCGCGTGTCCTCGGCGCCAATGACATCACCGACGCCTGGTTTCAGGCATTCATTATCCCGAATGTGTTCCGCCGGTTGTTTGCCGAAGGGGCATTTTCGGCTGCTTTCGTGCCGATGTTCTCCAAGCGCCTGCACGGCGACGGCGGCATGGAAGAGGCCCGCTCGTTCAGCGCTGATGTGCTGAGCGTATTCTTACCAGTACTGATTGCGCTGGTGGCGATATTTGAGCTCGCCATGCCGGGCGTCATCTGGCTGCTCGCAGAAAAGCCAGTTGACGAGAACACCTTCCCGATTGCGGTCGATTTCGCCCGGATCATGTTCCCCTATATTGTACTGGTCAGCTTGGTGACATTGTTCACCGGCATGCTCAATTCGGTCTCTCGCTTTGCGCCCGGGGCCAGCTTTCCGATCATATTGAATCTGGTGTTGATCGCTGCCTTGCTTATCGGCGAGCGCTGGATGGCAACCGGCGCGAGCCTTGAACAGGTCGCCTATGGGATCGCCTGGGCCGTCACCGGTGCAGGCGTGATGCAGCTTGCCTGGCTCTATTACTGGGTCAGGGTTGAGGGCTTCGAGGTCAAAATGCGCCTGCCGCGCCTAACACCAGAGGTGAAACGGCTCGGCATCATCGCTCTGCCTGCTGCGATTGGCGGCGGCGCTTATCAGATCAACACTCTGGTCCAGCTCTATTTTCTCAACCAGTTGGAGACCGGCGCGGTCAGTTATATGAATTATGCCGACCGGCTCAATCAGTTGCCGCTCGGGATCATCGGCATTGCCTTGTCGACCGCGATCCTGCCAACCCTGTCCAAATTCGTCGGCAGCGACAATCACGAGGGCGCATCGCAAGTCCAGTCTGACGCGATCGAACTCGCGATGCTGCTGACGCTGCCCGCCACAATTGCCCTCGCGATTTGCGGCGTGCCGTTTGTGACCATGATTTTTGAAGGGGGACGTTTCGCGATCGAGGATGCCAATCAAACGGGCGCTGTCCTAACCGCACTGGTGATGGGCCTGCCTGCATATGTGCTGATCAAAGTGCTGGTGCCGAACTTTTATGCGCGCGCCGATACGAAGACGCCGGTTTACACCGCCTTTGTCGCGCTATTTGTGTTCATCACCTACAACATCCTGTTCCTGGAAACATACGGCGTTGTCGGCGTCGCCTTGGCCAGCGCGGCCGGTGCGTGGATCAATGTCACAATCCTCTATGTGATCCTCGCCATGCGCGGGCACTACCGCGCCAATTGGCAGCTGGTCGGTCAGATCCTGCGGCAGCTCATCGCCGCCGCCGCAATGGGCGCGGCGCTGTATTTTACCAGCGGCATGCTGTCCGATTATTACTCCGCTGGCATCTTTGCGCGTTTGTTTGCACTCGCGGTGCTGGTCGGCGCGGCGGCAATCGTCTATTTCACCTTGGCTTTCGCTCTGGGCGCGCTCGACCGCGAACGGATCGCCAAGCTCACCCGCAAATCAACCTAAACTGAAAGAGCCTTTTCCCCATGCAAGTCGTCTCCGGCATTCAGCCTACCGGCAATCTTCACCTCGGCAATTACCTGGGGGCGATCCGCAATTGGGTGAGCATGCAAGATGATATTGGCGACAATGGCCAATGCCTGTTCTTTCTGGCTGATTTGCACGCAATTTCACTGCCGCATGATCCGGTCCAGCTTAAGCAGTCGACGCTTGAGATGACGGCGGCCTTGGTCGCTTGCGGGGTCGATCCGTCACGCTCGGTTCTGTTCAACCAAGCGCAGGTTCCAGCCCATGCAGAAATGCAATGGCTGCTGAATGGAACGGCGCGGATGGGGTGGCTCAACCGCATGACTCAGTGGAAGGATAAGTCGGGCAAGAACCGTGAAGGGCAATCGATTGCCCTGTTCACCTATCCTGTCCTGCAGGCCGCAGACGTCTTGCTGTACCAGGCGACTCATGTGCCGGTTGGCGACGACCAGAAACAACATCTGGAGCTAGCGCGCGACATTGCGCAGAAATTCAACACGGATTTCGCCTCTGAAGATGCGCCGGTCTTTACCCTACCCGATCCCTACATTCCGCCAGAAGCCGCGCGGATCATGTCGCTGCGCGATGGCACAGCCAAGATGAGCAAATCTGATCCGTCGGATCTCAGTCGTATCAACCTGACCGATGATGCTGATACCATCATGAAAAAGGTGAAGAAGGCAAAGACGGACCCAGAGCCGCTGCCAAGCGAGTTGGAGGGGCTGGAAGGCCGCGCAGAGGCGCTGAACCTTGTGAGTATCTTTGCCTCGCTGGCAAGCATCAGCAAGGAACAGGTTCTGGTTGATTTTGGCGGCCAGGGTTTCGGAGCGTTCAAGCCTGCCCTCGGCGAGCTTCTGACTGAGAGTTTTGCGCCGGTTACCGCCCGTTTCCGGGAGCTGATGCAGGACCGTGAAGCGCTCGATGCGATCCTCGCGAAGGGAGCGGCGAAAGCGCGCGAGCGCAGCGCGCCGACACTAAAAGCAACCTATGAGGCGCTTGGTCTGGTGCGTGGCTAGGCATAGCTGCAATCACGATAAATCGTATTTTGCACGCTTAAAAGCACGCGATTCAGTCATTACGCGTTCAAAATGCGTTCAGGCCACGTCTTTACACTAAGGCCTGCTGATGACAGCTTGCCGACTCGATGATGGGATTCGCACCAGGACTTTATAGTGCGAATGAAGGGAAATGGCGGCGGCAAACCATGAGCCTTTGAAAGCCATGTGAGTGATAAGAGGTAATGCCATGACCAATTCCGATACTTCCTCGGCGAAAACGCCAGGCCGCGCGCTATTGAGGCGTTTGGGACGTGCGAGCGTGCCAGTGCTGCTGCTAAGCCTCGCAGCCTGCGCCACGCCGTTTAAGGCCGATGTCTCGCGCTTCCAAAGCGCGCTGCCCGCTCCAACCGGTCAGACCTTTGCGGTCGTGGCCGACGATCCGAAGCTCGCGGGTGGCTTAGAATTCGCGCAATATGCCGATTTCGTGGAATCGGAGATGGAGCGGCTCGGATATTCGCAGGCTGCGCCTGAAGCAGCGAACCTGCTGGTGCGTTTCGATTATGGGATCGACAAAGGACGCGAGAGAATTCGCACCACGAACGCTGGGTTTCGCAGTGATCCCTTTTTCAGCCCCTGGTACCGCGGATTTGGTCGGCGCGGCTTCTACCGCGGTCGAGGTTTCCATCGCAGCCGTTTTGGCGGCGCATGGGGATTTGGCTTCTATGATCCGTGGTTCGGCGGACCAGAAGTGCGAAGCATCACAGTCTATACCAGCGGTATCGATATGAAGATCGACAGCGCGGCGACCGGCGAGCGCTTGTTTGAAGGCAAGGCTGAGGCCGTCTCCAGCTCAAACCGATTGCAATATCTGGTTCCGAACCTGGTGGATGCGATGTTCACAGACTTCCCCGGCAATTCGGGCGAGACTTTGCGCATCACCATTAAGCCAGAAAGCAAAAAGGTCCGCCGCACCGACTAGTCGGAAGGCCGATCACCCCTTTCCCTTGGACGGGATTGAAGAGGCGGTGCTGGAGACGGCGCCGCCTTTTTTGCGTTTGGAGCGCTGCTAAAGCTTTTCGTGGCCGCCGGTGGAACCAAATCCGCCCGCGCCGCGCTTCGTCGCGTCGAGCTCTTCTACCTCCACCCAGGCACCTTGCGTAACAGGAGCCAGCACCAGCTGAGCAACCCGGTCACCGCGCGCAATTGCGAAGGGTTCACCGCCGTGATTGATCATGATGACTTTTAGCTCACCGCGATAATCAGAATCGATTGTACCGGGCGTATTGGGAACGGTAATCCCATGCTTCAGTGCGAGGCCGGAGCGCGGGCGCACCTGAATTTCAAACCCTTTGGGAATGGCGACCGCGAGGCCGGTTGCAACGGCATGGCGCGCACCTGGATCAATAGTGACATCTTCTGCCGCGACAATGTCCATGCCTGCGGCGCCGTCCGTGGCGTATGCTGGCAAAGGCAAGCCTGCACCGTGAGGCAAGCGTTTCAGTTCAACGGAAATTGGCGCAGATGGTTCTACTCCGGCGCCCGGAGCACCCGGCTGACCGCTCATTCGGCGGCCTCGGCGGTCAAAGTCTCTGCGATGCGCTCAACCAGTGCCAAAGCAACGGCACGCTTAGGCATCTTGTCGAGGCTTTCCACCCCTTCACTTGAAACGATATGTACGGTGTTTTCATTGCCGCCCATCACATCGCCGGATACATCATTGGCCACGATCCAGTCGGCGGCCTTGCGCTTGCGCTTCTTCTTAGCGTTTTCGAGCACATTTTCGGTCTCAGCCGCAAAGCCGACGACCAGTTCTGGGCGGTTGGAACCGGCGGCAAGATTTGTGAGAATGTCTGGATTTTCAGTAAGCAGCAATGCTGGCGGAGCCGAGCCGCGCTTCTTCATCTTCTCAGACATGTATTCTTTCGGTTTCCAGTCGGCCACGGCTGCCACCATCACGGCTGCATCTGCGGGAAGAGCCGCTTTCACCCGCTCTGACATTTGCGCAGCGCTCTCGACATCAATCCGGTCAACACCGGCGGGCGTTTGCAAGGCGACTGGCCCAGCCACCAGAGTGACCTTTGCGCCCAGCGCAGCGGCAGCAGCGGCAATGGCAAAACCTTGCTTACCGCTTGAGCGATTGGCGATGTAGCGCACCGGATCGAGCGATTCCCACGTTGGCCCGGCGGTCACGAGCACATGGCGTCCCTCAAGCGGGCGGTAGTTCGGATCAACATCAAAACCGCCGCCGCCCAGCGCATCATCCAGCGCGGCTTGAACGCCGTCCTCCAAGGATGCCACTGGCCCGGTCAGCTCGGGCGCGGCTTTGCGTTTGTCGACTTCGTGGTTGATCGCACTTGGATCCATCGGCGGCGCAGCGCCTGCTCCGCCCTTCTTGGCGAGCAGAGGCCCACCAAAGTCCGGATTGAACTCAGGCGCTTCTTCGATCTCACCGTCTTCGGCCAACTCCGCCGCCTCGGCATCATCGAGATCAGCCGCTTCGACATACTCGGTCTCGATCTCTTCATGCGTGCGCTTTGCAGTGGAACGCGGAATAATCATCGACAACAGGCCGCCCAGACCGCCGCTTTTGCTCTCCGGGTCTTCTTCTTCGTACTCCGGTTCAGGCTCAATCGCCTCCACCTCATACTCATCGTCCGGTCCGTCATTGGCAGGCACAGCAACGGGAGTGGCCGCTGGTGCGACCGGCTCTTCAACTTCAATGTCAAAGTAAGACGCAATTTCGCGCCAGATCGCATCCGGCTCTGGCAGGCGGCCATAGCCAAACTCGCCGCAGGCCATCGGCCCCTCATCGGGGTCCAGCACATTGACACCCGCCTGGCGCAGCCATTCGATATTGCGCTGGGTTGCTTCATGCTCCCACATGCGCACATTCATCGCCGGCACGGCCATCACTGGCTTATCCGTTGCCAGGATCAAAGTGGTCGCCAGATCGTCTGCGATCCCAGACGACATTTTGGCCAAGAGATCGGCCGTCGCCGGGCAGACGACCACAAGGTCAGCCTCACGGCTCAGCTCGATATGCCCCATCTCGATCTCGTTCTTGAGATCCCAGAGATTGGTGTAAACTTGATTTTCGCTCAAAGCGGCGAGCGACATGGGCGTGACGAATTGCTGACCACCTTTGGTCACAACGCAAGTGACATCGCCGCCGCCTTTGCGGATCAGGCGAACCAGCTCGCAAGCCTTGTAAGCGGCAATTCCGCCGCCCACGACCAACAGGATTTTCGGCCGTGCTTCGGTCATTTTTGCGTCCTCACACATAGACTTACACATGGGCCGGGCAAGCAAACAATCACTCGCGTCACTCCCTCACATCACATTAACGCTGTTTCAGAACCTAGACGTACAGCGCCCTTGGGCCAAGCCCAAGCGAGTTCCTTGGGATACAATGGTTAATTAAGCTTGATCAATGGGACATTAAATCGAGTAAAATCAGCGATAATTTAACCGATCAAACCCAGCGCCATCGCGCCAAACATTGCGCCTGCCCCGGCAACGCCCGCAACGAGGTACCCAAGCACACTGCCGCCCTGGCGCGGTTTGCGGTCGGTCATCAATGGCACATCGGGCAGCGGAGGCTGTTCTGGCGCGCCACCTTTCGCTGGGAAGCGGTCCTCAATCCGGCGGATTAAACCGGGCAGACGCAGGAAGGTTTGCGTGTCTTCCTTAATCCGTTCGGCAACCGCGGCCTCTGGCCCCAATTCGTCCCGGATCCAGCCGCGAACATAGGGCGCCGATGTGTCCCACATATTGATCTGAGGGTTGAGCTGGGTCGCGATGCCTTCGACCATCACCATCGTCTTTTGCAGCAGCAACAGATGCGGCTGCGTCTGCATGTCAAAATCCCGCGTGATCGCAAACAGCCCATCGAGCATTTGTCCAACGCTCAGCTCGCTCACCGGCTTGCCGCGCATCGGTTCGCCAACGGCGCGCAGTGCGGTCGCAAATTCGCCAACCGAGTGATAGCTCGGCACATATTGCGCCTCGAAATGAATTTCGGCCACGCGTTTATAATTGCCCGTCGTCAGGCCATAAAGGATCTCTGCGAGCCATTGCCGCGCGCGCCGATCAATCCGGCCCATGATGCCAAAATCAATCGCGACAATCGTGCCGTCTTCTTCAACGAACAGATTGCCCTGATGCATATCGGCATGGAAGAAGCCGGCGCTGATCGCCTGCGTCAGAAAGGATATCACCAGGCGTTCGGCGATATGCGGCAGGTCGCGCCCCTGCGCTTTCAGCTCTTCAATCCGGCTGATCTTGACCGCGTTGATCCACTCGACGGTCAGGACGCGGCCATTGGTGCGGTCCCAATCGATCTCCGGAATGCGGTATCCCTCGATACCGGCCATGCCCTCGGCCAGCTCTGATGCAGAGGCCGCCTCGCGCCGTAGATCAAGCTCGCTATTGGTCCAGCGTTTGAAATTGGCAATTGTCAGGCGCGGACGCAGCCGTTCTGCTTCGCCGCCAAATGCCTCAAGGTGCGCCGCCGCCCATTCATAGGTTTGAATATCACGCGCAAATTTTTCGCGAATGCCAGTGCCGCAGCACCTTAATCGCAACTTCGCGGCCATCCGTGGTCACACCCTTGTGAACTTGAGCAATGGATGCCGCGCCCACGGGATTGGGGTCTATTTCGCGGAACAGAGTCTCCAGCGGCGCACCAAAGCTGGCCTCAATCACGGCCTTGATCTGAGCGAAAGGCACAGGTGGCAAATTGTCCTGCAGGCTGAGCAGATTGTTCGCTGCTTCCTCGCCCACAATATCTGGCCGGGTGGCCAAAGATTGCCCCAGCTTGATCGCCGCCGGACCAATCGCGCGAAAAGCCCCCGCATAGTCGGGAGTACCAGATTTGCCGGTAAGAGATATCCAGCGCGCCAGCTTGACCAATCGCCGCACAGGAGGCGGTGCATTGGGATCATTCTCGATACCGACGAGCGCGCGGCGGCGAGCGAGCGTGATGCCCCACTTCAGCAGGCGGAAAAGATGTGTAGCGGGCTGCGTCACCCTAGATCTTCCACCCCGAGTGAATGGCCACTGCGCCGCCTAGGATCGGCTCCACCTTGGTGTTGGCAAAGCCCGCATCGCGGATCATCTGCTCAAACTCCGGCATTTTTGGGAAACGGCGGATCGATTCAGCAAGATAGCGATAGCTTTCTTCATCTTGGGCGATGATCTTGCCCATCTTCGGCATGATCTTATGCGAGTAAACGTCGTAGACCTCTTTGAAGCCCGGCCATTCCGTGGTCGAAAACTCCATGCAGAAAAAACGTCCGCCAGGTCGCAGAACGCGGTTTGCCTCACGCAGAGCCTTTGGAATGTCGGTGACATTGCGAATACCAAATACGATTGTGTAGGCATCGAAACTGCTGGAGGCAAAATTAAGTTCCTCCGCGTTCTGGCACGACCAGACCAGCGAACCTTCATCGTCCTGCAGGCCGCGATCCATCGCCCGCTCAACGCCCACATCGAGCATATCCTGATTGATGTCGCACACCGTGATCGCTGCGCCGCTGGGCGCCATGCGAAAGGCGATATCACCGGTGCCGCCTGCCATATCGAGGATCGTCTCGCCAGCCTGTGGCTTCACCCGCCTGACAAAACGGTCCTTCCACAAACGGTGCATACCGCCCGACATCGCATCGTTCATGATGTCATACTTGCCCGCGACGCTGGAAAATACATCACCAACGCGGCGGGTCTTTTCCTCTGGGGCCACTTCTTCGTAACCGAAGGATACTGTCTTTTCGCTCATGGCGCAGAGCCTTAGGGGAGTTTGTGCAGCGCGCAAAGCTTGTTACAGCGTATGTTTGTTGCGATGCTTTCGGCTTCTGCCGAAAGCTGCCGTAGCCACCCGCTCCCTCCACCCTTCCACCCGGATGGTGTCCCGGTAGGCTCCGGGTGGAAGGGTGGAGGGAGCGGGTGGCTACGGTTCGCGAGTATCAGCGAGCCTAAGAACAATGCCTGAATTACCAGAAGTTGAGACCACCGTTCGCGGGCTAGAGCGCTTTATGCTGGGTGAACGTATTTCGCGCGTCCAATTGAACCGCCCCAACCTGCGCCGTCCCTTTCCGCCAGACTTGGTGCAAGTGATGACTGGCGCAGTGATCACCGGCCTTTCACGGCGCGCCAAGTATGGCCTCATTGATCTCAATCGCGGCCAGTCGATGGTCTTCCATCTGGGAATGAGTGGACGCTGGCGAATCGATCCTGAAACGCCCGACAAACACGATCATCTGATCATCGAGACAGACGATCACCAATTTGCGCTTTGCGATCCGCGCCGCTTCGGCTCAGTTGATCTAGTGCCGAGTGATGCGCTGGACCGGTGGCCGCAATTTGCAAACCTTGGGCCGGAGCCATTGGGCGATGGCCTCAGCGTGGATCACCTGAAAGCGGCGCTGAAAGGCAAGACCCAGTCGATCAAATTATGCCTGCTCGACCAGAGGATTATCGCTGGTCTAGGCAATATATATGTCTGCGAAGCTCTGTGGCGTTCTGGCATTCATCCCCGCAAGCAAGGTGGCAAGGTGACAAAGCCGCAGCTGGCCAGGCTAGTGCCAGCCATTCGCAATGTGCTTGAGACCTCGATCCGCGATGGCGGTTCGACCTTACGAGATTATGCGCAGCCCGACGGCGAACTGGGCTATTTTGCGACGCGCTTTGATGTCTATGACCGGACGGGTGAGGCATGCCGCAATGAAGATGGTGGAACTATCAAGCGCATAGCACAAGGCGGACGCAGCACGTGGTTCTGCTCCAAGTGTCAAAAATGAGCGCCGCTTAGATTGACGTACCCTCAGCCAGGGCGGCACCAAAATCATTGACGATCTCGCAAGGCTGGCCCTATGTGCCGCGTTTTCCGGCGAACGGGTGAATTCCTGAGCGCCGATTCTTCGAGCAAACGATATTAGAGATCAGGCCATCATTGGTGGCCCGCAGAAACCGCGAGACAGAAACAGATATGGCCAATACGCCGCAAGCCCGCAAACGCATCCGCCGCAACAATCGCCGTGCGGAAATCAACACAGCCCGCATGAGCCGTATCCGCGGTTTTGTGAAAAAGGTCGAAGCCGCTTGCGAAGCCGGCGACAAGCCTGCTGCTGCTGAAGCGCTCAAGGCTGCTCAACCTGAAATGGCTCGCGGTGTTGCTCGCGGCGTTATGCACAAAAACACAGTCGCGCGGAAAATGTCGCGTCTCTCAAAACGAGTCGCTGCGCTCTGATTCGCACCCACTCGCATCCGTATTATTGCGGAGAAATATACATAAGGGTCGGGCCGTATTGGCTCGGCCCTTTTTGTTTGCGGGAAACATGACAAGCCTGACACACTGAGAGCTTAGGATTCCCCGCGATTCGCACGGTCATAAACCAAAAATTAAAGGTAATTCAGCGCGTTGAACGCAGGCCTGCGGGTCACAGCCGAGTCAATAGAAATATTTCTGTTTTTTTACATTATGCACCCTTGCCTGATGGTGAAATGCATAGGTACATCATAACTGACTCGGGGCGGGACAGCCTGGGTTTTTAAAGTTTGAATGAAGAGGGGAAACCCGGATCTTTGGATTCCGGGTCATGGGAAGGCTTTGCCTGTCATGAAGTTGGGGAAACGCTCCAGATCAGCGGCTCTGGAGTTGGCACAGGATTACGTACGATGGTTCATAAAATAGATAAGGCGCGGTCTACGCGTCGGAAAGCAGATGACGACTTGATGGAAGATTCCGAAGCTGTGAACCTCGCTGCCGATTGGTCAGATATCAGCCAAGGACTTCGCAAGGATCTGGGCCATCAATTGCACAGCCAATGGATCAAACCGATCCAGGTTGGCGGCATTGATAAAGATACCGGCACGCTCGATCTGTTTTTGCCAACTGAGTTTTCTGCCAATTGGGTGCAAGACCGGTTTCATGACCGCTTGCAACTCGCTTGGAAGATTGCGCGCAGCGAAGTTCGCAATGTTCGCGTGCAAGTTCACCCCGGACGCCGCCAATTGCCAGAGCTGCGGCTGGACAATGGCCGCCGCCCAGCCAATGACGCGGATGCCAGTGCGATTGCGATGGCTGCAGGCACGATTGGCGATGCAGGCTTCACCAGCTCCGTAGGGCTTGACCCATCACTGACCTTTGCTGCCTTCGTCACGGGCGAGGCCAATGTGCTCGCTTGCAATGCCGCGCAGCGTATGGCCGCAACTGAGCAGCCGCAATTCTCACCGCTCTATCTGAAGGCTGCGACCGGCCAGGGTAAGACCCACCTGCTGCACGCGATTGGCCATGCGTTTCTGCAAGCGCACCCTCGCGCACGGATTTTCTACTGCTCTGCTGAGCGCTTCATGGTCGAGTTTGTCCAAGCGCTTAAAGCCAACCAGATGATCGAGTTTAAGGCGCGGCTGCGCAGCTTTGATCTGCTGCTGGTTGACGACATCCAATTCATCATCGGCAAGGCAAGCGCCCAAGAAGAGCTGCTCTACACGATCGATGCGCTTTTGGCTGAGGGCAAACGCCTCGTCTTTGCCGCTGACCGAGCGCCGCAGGCGCTCGACGGGGTTGAACCGCGTCTCCTGAGCCGTCTGTCGATGGGTCTGGTTGCGGACATCCAAGCAGCCGACATTGAGCTGCGCCGCAAGATCCTTGAATCGAAACTCACCCGTTTTGCGCCTCTCAACGTGCCGGACGATGTGATCGATTTCCTCGCCCGCACCATCACTCGCAACATCCGCGAGCTGGTCGGCGGCCTCAATAAGCTGATCGCTTATGCGCAGCTGACCGGCCAAGAGGTATCCCTGCAGCTCGCCGAAGAACAGCTGACCGATATTCTTTCGGCCAATCGCCGCCGGATCACAATTGATGAGATCCAACGCACCGTCTGCCAATTCTACCGGATTGATCGCAGTGAGATGTCGTCCAAACGCCGCGCCCGTGCCGTTGTTCGGCCGCGTCAGGTCGCAATGTATCTTGCGAAGGTGCTGACACCGCGCAGCTATCCAGAGATTGGCCGCAAATTTGGTGGCCGGGATCATTCGACAGTTATCCACGCAGTACGGCTGATCGAAGATCTGCGTACCCGCGATGCGGATATGGATGGCGATGTGCGTAGTCTGTTGCGCCAGCTGGAGAGTTGATTTTTTGAGGACGGCCTAGCCCACAAGATAGCCAAGCGGATGTGAACGCTGGCTCCTGAAGTTCACAAGAACCCAACAGTCTGTCGACAGGGTCATCAACAGCCTTGCCCACAGGCTGTCGACAGGCTGTGAACATGGTGCCAACAGGCGGTGCATGACTGTTTCCAGCGCATTATCCCCTGCCCGTCTTGATCGCTTTGCGCGCCATATTGTGCTGCCGGAGATTGGCGGCGCGGGTCAGGTCGCACTCGCTGATAAACATATCGCGATGATCGGGCTTGGCGGGATTGGATCGCCAGCGCTGCAATATCTGGCGGCAAGCGGAATTGGGCGGTTCACATTGGTCGATGACGATGTGGTTGATACCAGCAATCTCCAGCGCCAGACTATTTTTTCATCCCGCGATGTTGGGCATGGCAAGGCTGTTTCGGCGCGCCGATGGCTGGCAAATTTCGATGACGAGATCGACGCGGAGATCTCTGACACCCGGATTGATCCTGATAATGCCCACGGCCTGATCGGTAGCGCTGATCTGGTACTCGATGGCACAGACAATTTTGCCACGCGTTTGGCGGTATCCGATGCATGTGTGACGGCCGGTGTGCCTCTGCTCAGCGCAGCCGTTGGCCGTTTTCAGGGCCAAGTTGGTGCCTTTGCCGGCCACCTAGCTGACCATGCCTGCTATCGCTGCTTTGTCGGCGATGCGTTTGATGCAGAAGACTGCGACACGTGCGCGGAGGACGGCATGCTGGGCGCGATGGCGGGCTGGGCTGGCAGCTTTGCAGCCATGCAGGCCGTGCGTGTCTTGCTCAGCGGTGTGAGCGCCTTTGGCGATCCGCAATGGGGTAAAATTCATATCCTGAACGGGATGAAGCCCGGTATGCGCACGCTCAGCATTGCCAAAGACGCAGCGTGCAAGGGTTGCGGAACCTCAATCGCCTAACACCTCATCCACCCATTGCGGCACCAAAGCACTGGCCGGCCCATGGCGCGCCTCCGAAAAATGATGTGTACCCTCGCTTGGCTCCAGATTGAGCTCCAATGTCTGCACGCCCGCTGCCTTTGCTTCCTGGACGAAGCCCGCCGCTGGATAGACCGCGCCGCTAGTGCCAATGCTGACGAACAAATCTGCGGTCAGTAAGGCCGCGTAGATACGATCCATCTGATACGCCATTTCGCCAAACCACACGACATCCGGGCGCAGGGCCGGTGCCTGACAAACCGGGCATGGCGGGCGATCCGCCATCGGGGCATCCCAGGGCGAACGAATGTCGCATGATTGGCACAGCGCGCTTTTCAATTGCCCATGCATATGCAGCACGTCACAGGCACCGCCGCGCTCGTGCAGATCATCAACGTTCTGCGTGACCAGCAGCACTTCGCCGGCAAATTCCTGGCTCAACCGCGCCAGCGCGCGGTGGGCATCGTTCGGCTCTACTGTCGCCAGCGCTTCGCGCCGCATATCGTAAAACCCAAGCACCAGATCGGGATCACGCGCAAACCCATCTGGCGTCGCTACATCTTCAACCTTGTGCTGTTCCCACAGCCCGCCAGCAGATCGAAATGTATCAATCCCGCTCTCTGCGGAAATTCCTGCGCCTGTCAGGATGACGATGCGTTCAATGTCTGCCATGAGGCCATCAAACACTTTGAATAGGTTGGTAGCAATGGCGGAAATCGGAATTATCGGCAGCAAGGGGCGAATGGGCGAAGCCTTAAGCCAGGCCATCGCGGATGCTGGCCATCAATTGGCGGGCGGCGTGGATCAAGGCGAGACGCCTGGCCCATTGGCGGCCGTGTCTGACGCGCTGGTCGACTTTTCCGCTCCGGCCGCATTACAAGCGAACCTAGACGCTGCGCTTGCCGCCAGCGCACCGATTGTGATTGGGACGACGGGATTGGAAACGGAACACTTCGCTGCGATCGACAAAGCGGCTGAGACCATCCCTGTGCTTCAAACCGGCAACACTTCACTGGGCGTCACCCTGCTGGCTCATCTGGTGCGTGAGGCGTCCGCTAAGCTTGGCTCGGAGTGGGATATTGAGGTGCTGGAAATGCACCACCGCTACAAGGTCGATGCTCCCTCTGGCACGGCCAAACTGCTTGGCGAGGCGGCGGCTGAAGGGCGCGGTATTGATCTTACAAACAATATGGAAAGCGGACGGCACGGAAACACTGGCGCGCGAGCCGAAGGCGCAATTGGCTTTGCGGCGCTGCGCGGCGGCAGCGTTGCCGGCGATCACAGCGTCATTCTGGCGGGGGATGAGGAGCGTATCACGCTGTCGCACAGCGCAGAAAACCGCATGATCTTTGCGCGCGGCGCAGTGAAAGCGGCGGAATGGCTGATCGGTAAACCCGCTGGACGCTACACAATGAACGACGTTTTGGGATTGTGATCAACCGCCAATGACCAAAAACCAGATCTTCGAATTCTTCCGCCGTCTGGCTGAAGACAATCCAGAGCCCGAGACCGAGCTGGAATATGGCAATGCCTATCAACTGGTCGTCGCCGTGGCCCTGTCTGCGCAGGCAACCGATGTTGGCGTCAACAAGGCGACGCGCGCGCTGTTTGCGAAGGTAACGACACCGCAGCAGATGCTCGATCTGGGACTGGAAGGCCTCACCGAGCACATCAAGACAATCGGTCTGTTCAACTCCAAAGCCAAGAATGTCATCGCGCTCTCACAATTGCTGATCGACGATTATGGCGGCGAAGTGCCTGACACACGTGAAGACCTCGTCCGGCTGCCCGGCGTGGGGCGCAAGACGGCGAATGTCGTGCTCAATTGCTGGTTTCGCCAAGAGACCTTTGCAGTCGACACGCACATCCTGCGGATGGGCAATCGCACTGGCCTGGCCAAGGGTAAGACGCCGGAACAGGTCGAAGCAAAGCTGGAAAAGCGCGTACCGCAGCCCTTCCGCCTGCACGCGCATCACTGGCTAATCCTGCATGGCCGCTATGTCTGCAAAGCACGAACGCCTGAATGCTGGCGCTGCCAGCTGGTGGATCTATGCAGCTTTAGGAAGAAGGTGCTTGAGAAGCCGAAGGGGCGTTAACGCCGGGTCAGGTCATAGCCACAGTCGTCGCAGATTTTTCGTGGCCACGGCATTCCAGCACGAAAGACATGGTGCAGCACCGAGCGACCACACTTGGGACATCTCGTCAGAATTGCGCCGCCCCAAGTGAGCAAGACTACCGCAGCTGCAATAATGGCACCTACCACATTGTCACGGCCAGCAAGCTCCACAAAGGTCAATAGAAGCGGCACCGTGGCGAGCACCAAGAGAGCCGCTCTCTTGTAGGGACTCATTTAGTCCTCACACATCATCCGCGCTGATCATTTCCTCGCGGTCGATCTCGTCCAGCAGGCTCGCCACTGTGGTCGCTACGGCTGCATCGCCGCTCACATTGGTGGTGGTCCGCATCATATCCATGATCCGGTCAACACCGGCCACAAAGGCGATGGTCTCCAGCGGCACTCCCACAGCGCCAAACACCAGCGCCATCATTATGAGGCCTGCGCCCGGAATGCCCGCCGCGCCAATCGCGCCGAGCGTCGCGAGGATTGAGATGAGGAAATACTGACCCCAGCTGAGATCCACACCGAAGATTGACGCGCCGAACAGGGTCGCAAGACCCAGATACATCGCCGTGCCGTTCATATTGATCGTCGCGCCAAGGCTGATCACGAACGCGGCGATGGAATTGGGAATGCCCAAGTTTCGCTCTGCGCAGCGCAAAGTAACCGGCAACGTCGCATTGGAGCTGGCCGTGGAATAACTCACCGCAATCGCATCCACGATCCCGCGGAAGAAATCGATGATCGGCAGTTTCGCGATCAGTTTGATCATCGCCGAATACATGACGCCGATGATCAGGAAGCAGCCCAGATAGTTGAGCACGACAAGCCAGCTCAATGCCTTCAGGGCATCCACGCCGAGCGTGCCCGCGACCCAAGCCATCAGAGCAAACACGCCAAACGGGGTCAGCTCCATCACGATCATCGTGACCTTTTGCATCACAATCGCGCCGCTATCGAAAATCTTCTGCACCGGTTCGCCGTCGCGCCCGGCCATCAGAATGCCGATCCCGATCAGGAGGGAGAATACGATGAGCGGAAGCACAGCGACATCCGCCATCACCTGCACCGGGCTTTCAGGGACGACGGAGAGCACCATATCGACGGCAGTGGTTTCGTTGGGTTCAGGCGTCGGAACTTCGGGCGTGCCAAGCTCTTCCTTGCTCGGGAAAAGCCCCAAATTCACAGCGGCGGTTCCAAGAGCCAAACCCAACCAGACAGCGATCTGTCCGCTCACCACGAACAGAATAATGGCTCGTCCGCCAACCGCGCCAAGCTTCCGCAGATCGCCGATGGCCGCGACACCCGCGACAAGGCTGAAGAAGATCAGTGGGACGACCAGCATCTTGATCGACTTGATGAAGAAGTCGCCGATCCACTTGATACTCTCTGCTTCCGGCCCCCAGTAGAGGCCGAGAGCAATGCCCAGAATGAGCGCCCCGATAACGCGTTGCCACAAGGGAATATTGAACCAAGCCTTCAGCACATCTGCGCTCCCGCGTTTAGTCGTGTTTTAGAGCGGCCAAGGCCACATTCGTATATATCCGGGCCAGCGCATCCAAATCAGCAATGGCGACCGCTTCATCGCGCTTATGCATGGTTGCGTTGCAAAGCCCAAATTCAATCACTGGACAGACATTGCGCAGGAAACGCGCGTCCGACGTGCCCCCGCTGGTTGATGCCTCTGGCGCGATGCCAGTTTCCGCCTCAACCGCATCGGCGATCATCTGCGAAAATGCCCCTGGCTCAGTCAGAAACGGCTCGCCCGAAATGATCGGCCGTGCTGCCCCGCCGTGGTTTTCGGCGATGGAGCTGACCCTGTCAGACAGGCTGGCGCCGCTGTGCAAATCGTTGAAGCGGATCGAAATGCGCGCCTCCGCCTTTGCCGGGATCACATTGTGCGCTTTGTTTCCGACGGCCAGATCGGTGATTTCCAGATTGGACGGTTGGAACCAATCGGTGCCTGTATCCAAAGTAAGCGCATCAAGCTCGGCAAGCATCGCCACCAGTTTCGGCAGAGGATTATCGGCCAGATGCGGATAGGCGACGTGGCCCTGGGTGCCTTCAACGCTCAGCCAGATATTGACGGAGCCGCGCCGTCCGATCTTCATCATATCACCGAGCCTGTTAACGCTGGTCGGCTCACCCACAAGGCACAGATCAGGCTGAATATGCTGCTCGCACATATAGTCGATCAGCGCGCGCGTACCGTGCAGCGCGGGGCCTTCCTCATCGCCCGTGATGATAAAGCTGATCGTGCCCGCATCCGCTGGCACATCGGCAATGGCAGCGATCATGGCGGCGATCGCGCCCTTCATATCGACCGCGCCGCGGCCATACAACAGGTCGCCTCTGATCTCCGGCTCGAACGGAGCGCTGGTCCAGCCCTCACCGGGAGGGACGACGTCCAGATGGCCTGCAAAGGCGAAATGCTTGGAACCTGCAGGCCCCTTGCGCATCGCGAACAGATTCTCAACCGCTGCTTCATCGCTGCCCTCTGGGCCATCGCCGCGCGTGAAACGATGCACCGCAAAGCCGTGCGGGGCCAGCATCGCCTCCATCGCATCGAACACCGTGCCGGTCGCTGGCGTAACGCTGGGCGCTGCGATAAGTCGCTGCGCAATCTCAAGAACTGTGGTCATCGTCGCTAGGCTTAGCAGGGTGTGTGACTTCGCCAAACCCGCTTTTCGCACTGGTGCGCCGATTATCGCCCGCGCCGCTCCGATTCCGGCAATGGTCCTGGGGCAAAAGCGCTTTCGAGCAGCTCGGCAATGCGGATGCCAGCCTGCTGGACGCGCCGCCGCGCGATCGGCACGCCTTTGACGATGTCCTCTTGGCTGAGGGCGGTCTTGTTTGGCAGCTGGCCTCCGCAAACATCCTGCGTGTCAAAGGCGGTCGGATAGACGAAATCGCGGGCAATCTTCCAGCTTTCCTGGCCCCAATCCGCCGGTGATCCGCCGCCCAGTTCGCTGCGTTCTGCTGCGCTGTAGGACCGAACAACAGGTCGCTCACCACTGGTGATCGCGCGCTCCGCCAAGGGACCATCCCAGATCCAATGCAGATTGAGACTGGGGACGATCCCATAGTCCGCCTCTCGGTCATTGCCGCCGCGATCATCCTTATCGCCCGAGTGCAGCGGCATATGAATGTCGCCCGCGAAATGGACCATGAAGGCCAGCGCTTCCAAGCGGATATGATCCGGCAGGCTTTCGTCGGCTAGGATGCGGTGGCTGCGCTCAATCTGGGCGGTGACGCAATTCCCGCCAGAGCAATTGGCGCGCGGATTGTAAGCCTCGCAAATCGGTGTCGTGCGATAATGCCAGGCGGCGGTGTAGCCCCAGCGCCAGCGAGTCCGACGGACGCAGTCCGGCCAGACAGAGGCCTCTTCTAACGTGGAAAGCGAACATTCCGGCGTGCCAAGCAGCGCCTCCGAGCGCAGCAATCGCGCTATTTCTGCGCGTGCCTTGGGCGAGATATTTGCCTCGCCGATCTCAGCGGTCTTGCCATGCGCATAAAAACCCCAAGCGAAAGCAGGGCTTGGTGCAGCGAGCATGATTGCCAAGGCGCACAGCCATAGCCTTGCGAAGGCACGCATCAGCCGATTGTCTCGTACTGTTCAATCACCCATTGCTCTTCTTCAGAGGCTCCGATCCATTCCTGCATCCAGGCGTGTTCCCACACCGCTTGCATATAGGCCTCCGCAAAGCCCGGAACGCCGATGCCGTAAGTGATGAAGCGTGAGACGACCGGCGCATAGAAGATGTCCGCAGCACCAAAGGTTCCGAACAGGAATGGCCCGCTGCTACCGTACCGCGAGCGCGCCTCCGCCCATAGGGTCAGGATACGGACGATGTCCTGACGCGCCTCTTCCGATACCTCTTCCAGCTTCACCTTGCGGCGGACATTCATCGGCAGGTCTTTGCGCAGTGCGGCATAGGATGAGTGCATCTCAGCCACCATGGCGCGGGCCATCCCGCGCGCGCTCTCATCCTTTGGCCAGAAACGGTCGCGCCCAACTTTGTCGGCGAGATATTCCATGATCGCGAGGCTGTCCCAAATGACCTTGTCATCATCCCACAGGATCGGAACCTTGCCATGCGAAGGTTGCATCTCGCCCATGCCTTGCTTTTGCTCTTCCCAGCCTTCGCCGAGGATCGGCACCGTCAATTCTTCAAATGACAGACCAGATTGCTTTGCCGCCAGCCAGCCGCGCAGGGACCAGCTGGAATAGTTCTTATTGCCGATAATCAGCTTCATGACGGCTTGCTCCATCTTGCGGGGCTTAGAGGTTTGAGGCAATTATCCGCCTCGCTTTGCGATGCCCTAGATATTCAGTGTTTCGCTGTCGAGGCTGAACGGGTTACTTCTTAGCATCCAATCACAGAAAGGCTCTTCGCCCAGACATGGCTACACCACCATTCCACCTCGCCTTCCCGGTTGATGATCTTGCCGCCGCGCGTTCTTTTTACGGAGGCGTCCTGGGGTGCGCAGAGGGCCGCAGCAGCGACGAATGGATCGACTTTGATTTCCATGGTCATCAGATTGTTGCGCATCTGGCACCGGGTGCGGCTGGCGATAGCGCGAGCAATCCTGTCGATGGTCACGGCGTACCGGTGCCGCATTTCGGATTGGTCTTGGATATGCTCGCCTGGGAAGCGTTGGCGGAGCGGCTGAAAGACGCGGGCACAACGTTCGTGATCGAGCCAACGGTGCGCTTCAAAGGCGAAACCGGGGAGCAAGCGACGATGTTTTTTCGCGACCCTTCCGGCAATGCGATCGAGATGAAGGCTTTCGCCGATCCCGATCAGCTGTTTACGAAGTAATCTTTAGGTGAAGTAACTCTCACCCATAGCGTCCAGCAACACGGCTGCGCGAAGCTCCGCAATACCCATGCCCTTCTCGCTGCTGGTGATATGCAGTTCAGGAAAGGCAGCCACATGTTTGCGCGCCTCAGCGGAAACCGCCTCTGCCGTTTTGGCCAGCTCGCTGGCTTTGATCTTATCCGCCTTGGTCAGGACAACGCGGTAGCCGACGGCTGTCTCGTCCAGCATGGTCATCATTTCGCGGTCAACATCCTTGAGCCCGTGGCGGCAGTCGACGAGCACAAGATTGCGAGCAAGAACGGGCCGTCCGCGAAGGTACTGGCGCACCAGCTTCTTCCATGTCTCGACCACTTTGGGCGGCGCCTTGGCAAAGCCATAGCCCGGCATGTCGACGAGCCGGAACTGGGTCGGCTCACCCACCTCGAAAACATTTAGCTCCTGCGTCCGGCCCGGCGTAACGGAGGTACGCGCAATTGAGCGACGCCCGGTTAGCGCGTTCAAAAGCGAGCTCTTGCCGACATTGGAACGCCCGCAAAAGGCAATTTCCGGCACCGTCGGCTCGGGCAGGAATTTGAGCTGGGGCGCGGACAACAGGAAGTCCACGCGCCCGGAGAAGAGCTTGGAAGCGGCGCGTTCACGAAATTTCTGCGCCCGCTCCTCTTGCTCTTGCTGCTCTTTTTCTGGGGTCACGCCTCGCCCTTTGACTGGTCCTCAAGCGCTTTACTGCGCTCCTTCTCGGCCTTTTCCTTCTCAGCAGCAGCGCGCAATTGCGGGTGCTTTGAATAGAGGTAGCTTTGCTGAGCCAAGGTGAGGATGTTCGACGTTACCCAGTAAAGCAGCAGACCGGCCGCAAACGGCGCCATCACGAACATCAAAATCCACGGCATGAAGTTAAAGATTTGCTGCTGCATCGGATCCATTGCCGATGGGTTCAGCTTAAACGTGAGCCACATGGTCACACCAAGCAGCACAGCGAGCACGCCAATACCCAAGAAACCGGTCACTTCAAATGGCAGAAGGCCGAACAGGTTGAGGATTGTCCAGGGATCTGGTGCGGACAGATCCTTAATCCAGAAATCAACGAGCGGCTCGTGCCGCATTTCGATCGCCAGGATCAGAACCTTGTAGAGCGCAAAGAAGATCGGGATCTGAATCAGCAGCGGCAAACAGCCGGCGAGCGGATTGACCTTCTCATCCTTGTACAGCTTCATAATCTCTTGCTGCTGCTTCTGCTTGTCGTCCTTATAACGGTCCTGGATCGCCTTCATCTTAGGCTGAACCGCCTTCATCGCGGCCATGCTGGCGAACTGCTTTTGCGCGATCGGGAACAGCAATCCGCGAATGATCACAGTGAGCAGGACAATCGCGACACCGAAATTGCCAACGAAATCAAACAGAGTCTTGAGCAGCAGCAGCAGCGGTTTCTCAAGGAACCAGAACCAGCCCCATGAAATCGCCAGACCGAAGTCATCAATCCCGCTCTCCTCATATGAATCCAGCACCGCACTCTCTTTGGCGCCCACGAACAGCTGCGTTGTTTGCTCAATGGATTGCCCGGCAGGCAGGGTGACAGCATCATAGATCAGATCGCTGCGGTAAATCTCTCCGCCTAGTGCACGGAAGTTGGTTTCAAAGTTTCCCTCGCCCGGGACAAGTGCGGAAAGCCAGTAGCGATCTGTAAAGCCAAGCCAATTGGCTTGACCCTCAGGGGTGTAGCTCGGGACTTCATCAAGGTCGTCATATGCGTATTCTTCGTCGATCGTGCCGCCAAACACACCGACTGGGCCCGCGTGGACAATAAATTCGTCTGCCGAGGCATTGGCGCTCGTGCGGTTGATCAGCGAGAATGGCTGAACCACCGCCGCAGCTTCGCCAGCATTGGATACGGTTTGCACCGCCTCCAGCATGTAGTTGTCATCAATCGAAAGCTTGATCGAATAGGTCAGTCCATCGGCGGCCGTGTGTGTTAGCGTGACCGGCGTATCTACGGTCAGCCTCTCCCCGTCGGCAGTCCAGACGACATCCGGGCCCAGCCGCTCAGCATTGGCGAGAAAGCCAAACTCAGCAAAATACTGGTTGTCGGTGCGATCCGGCGCGAACAGCCGCACCGGGCCGCTGTCGTCGTCAATCGTCTGACGATGATCCTTTAGGACAATGTCATCAATTCGCGCACCGACGAGGTTGATTGAGCCAGCCAGGCGCGGCGCATCAATCGCCACCCGTAGCGGGTTTTCCAAGGCTGCATCCAGATCAACTGGCCCCGCCGCAGGCGTCACGCCGCTGGGCAAGTCCGCTGCAACGACGCTGGTTCCCGGGACATCGCCCGCGCTCGCAGCCGCCGCTGGGTCAACCTCTTCGGTTGACGCCGTGATCGCGGCATCCGGATAGAACTGGCGCATGGCCACATCCCAACCGAGAATAAGCAGACCTGAAAGCGCTACGGCCAGCAACAAATTACGCTGATTGTCCAAGAGTAAATCCTGTTTGTGTGTTTGCCCGATTTGGCAGCAGGCGTGTTATATAGGTATGACAGTCAAAAATGCGAACTCAAGGGACGGGATCATATCCATGCCCGCCCCACGGATGGCAGCGCATTAGCCGCTTCGTCGCCAGCCATCCACCCTTGATCGCGCCATATTTCCCCAAGGCTTGGATCGCGTATTGCGAACACGACGGCGCATAGCGGCATGTCGGCGGCAAAATCCGGCTTGGCCCCCATTGCCACAGCTTGGCGATAAAGATCAGAACGTGCTTCATGATGGGGTTGAACCACTGATCTTCTGGCTGGGAATTTGGCGCTTGCCGCGCCGCGGCCTGCGTCCACGGGCCGGATCGCCCTTCCCCGCCTTGGCGCGCTCCAGTGCATGCTCAAGCTCTTGACCCAGCGCATCAAAGTCGCGCTCCACTCCGCCTGCGCGGCCAATCAACACATGATCATGATCCGGCAGGCCAAACTGAGGCAAAGCCGCGCGCAGTATTTCGCGGAACCTGCGTTTCATTCGGTTGCGAACCACGGCATTGCCGATCTTTTTGGTCACGGTAATGCCATAGCGCTGACCCAAACCGCCATTGGGACGGGTGAGCAAAACAAACCCCGGCCGCGCCACACGCAAACCGCGATCTCGCCGCCAAAAAGTCAGACCGCTTTGTAAGAACTTGAGCCATTAAGGTGCTGCTATACGCAGAACGGGCCCCCAATGGGAGCCCGCAGCATACGACGTCTCAGTCGTTAGCAAAAACTGCGCGTCCCAGCAGGGACGCCGACCAGTCTAATTTACGCGCAAAGGGTCTTGCGGCCACGCTTGCGGCGAGCGCGCAGAACCTTGCGGCCACCTGGCGTTGCTTTGCGAGCGAAGAAACCGTGGCGGCGGGCGCGCACGAGATTGCTTGGTTGGAATGTCCGCTTCATATCGTCCTCGAAATCAGTGTGCTCAGCAATATGATAATCTTTATTGCCGCGCGAATAAAAAGGGCCGCCTGCTGGCGACCGCATTACGAGCGCGCAATTATGGGAAAGCGCACCCTGAGTCAAGCATTGCGAGCTCAACATGAGCGATATCGTTGAATGCCAGTTTGATGGTCGGCATCATGATAAAGTTCAGATCAATCTGGCGCTGGCGCTCAACCTTTGGAGCACGTGCAGGACGCTCAGGGCGCAGCCACGTGCGCATTTCGTCCGCGCCGAGCCATTTGGCGCTTTGATGCGGCACAGAATTGGTCATTGCGTAAAAGTCGCGCGCGCGCACATCGCTCATGCCCATCTCGGTGTAGTAGTCGAGATAGAGACGGTTTTCCGGCGCGTCCGGGGCAAAGTCTTGTGGTTGACGACCATGGTTGTCGAGCCAGGAATGCACCGCAAACTCGGCCCCGTCTTCCATAGTGCGGGTCTTGCCCGCCAGGAACAGCTCAACCGCGCCAGAGCGCACAGAGCCGCCGTCGGGAACATGGGTTGAGAGGCCAGCGGCGCGAATGGCGCGGCCCACGGCAAGGTTGGCAATGTCATCGCTGGTGCCCGGAGCCTCGATCATTTCAAGGTGCTTAAGACCTGGGAAATCGCGTAGCATCGCGTTGAAGTATTGCGGGCTCATCCGGTTGGTTGAGCCAACCACAGTGGCGCGGTTCTCATCAAGAACTTGGAACGGACCATATTGCGCCAATGCCGCTTTCGCTGGCCGCGCAGCAGCCGGCAGCGGCGCTGCATAGCGGGTCGTCATCGCGTCGGCTTGCGGTTCTACATAAGTGTATTCGGTGATAACTGCGCTGCTGCCTGCCGAAACCGACTGGAAACTAGCGGGCGCAGCGGCTGAAGACTGCAGACGCACCCAGCGCTGAGCCGCAGGGTCCCATTCTTCCACCCAACGTTCCACCGCGACTGACCGCGATGCTGCAAATTCTTGCGCAGCGGCAACACTTGGCAATGCAAGTAAGCTGAAAATAGCGATGAGCAGGCGAGTAACATGTTGCATCCCTAATCTTTAGAATCGACATATTTTAGGAATGGCGAAGTTTTATGCTTGCCAAGACGTTTAGGAATTGCACCTATGCAATCGAATAGTGCGAATGAATGAGTTTTGGGTGGCTATCGCACTATAGTTATTAGGGGGTTACTCTTTGGTCGCACTGGTCAAAACGGTCGCTTATCTCGGGCTCGAGGCGCGCGGCGTAGAGGTGCAATGCCAAGTCGCGTCCGGCCTGCCGCGCTTCACCGTGGTCGGATTGCCAGATAAAGCCGTCAGCGAAAGCCGAGAGCGAGTGCAGGCCGCGCTGGCTGCGATGGGCCTTGCCCTGCCCCCGAAGCGGATCACCATAAATCTGTCTCCCGCCGATCTGCCAAAGGACGGCTCGCACTATGATTTGCCAATTGCGCTCGCGCTGCTCGCGGCGATGGGCGTGACCGATGCAGAGCAATTGGGGGACTGGCTGGCCGTTGGAGAGCTCTCACTTGACGGCCGAATTGTCGCCACGCCGGGTGCATTGCTGGCCGCACTGCATGCGAGTGAAAATGAAATCGGCTTAATCTGCCCGGCAGAGCAAGGCCCTGAGGCAAAATGGGCCAGCGGAATACCGGTATTGGCGGCGAAGGATCTGGTCAGCCTGCTCAATCATCTCAAAGGCACGCAGACCCTGGCAGAGCCAGAGCGAGGTGCGATAGAGGAAAAGCCGATTGGCGCAGACCTGAAACAAGTTAAGGGTCAAGAAACCGCCAAGCGCGCGCTCGAGATCGCCGCCAGCGGCGGGCACAATATGCTGATGATGGGGCCGCCGGGATCGGGCAAGAGCCTGCTCGCATCCTGCCTTCCCGGCATCTTGCCCGAACTTACGCCCAGCGAAGCGTTGGAGGTGTCGATGGTGCAATCGGTCGCCGGATTGCTCGACAGCGGACGGATCAGCCGGTCGCGGCCCTTCCGCGCACCGCATCACTCAGCCAGCATGGCCGCCTTGACCGGAGGCGGCCTGAAAGTCCGCCCTGGCGAGGTCAGCCTGGCGCATCTCGGCGTGCTGTTCCTAGATGAACTGCCCGAATTTCAGCGTCCAGTGCTCGATTCCCTCAGACAACCGCTGGAGACGGGCCATGTCGATGTCGCCCGCGCCAATGCGCACGTTACCTTTCCGGCCAGAGTGCAATTGATAGCCGCCATGAACCCCTGCCGCTGCGGCCATGCCGGCGAACCGGGCCATGTTTGCGCGCGCGGGCCGCGCTGCGCCACCGAATACCAAGCGCGCATCAGCGGCCCCTTGCTGGACCGGATCGATCTGCATGTTGAAGTGGCCGCAGTCAGCGCGATGGATATGGCCCTGCCGCCAGCGAGCGAAGGCAGTGAAGCCGTGGCGCAAAGAGTCGCAGCAGCTCGCCGAGTTCAGGAGGGACGCGGTGTTCGATCCAATGCGGAACTCGATGGCGAGAAGCTGGAACATTATGCCTCGCCAGATGATCCCGGTCGGCAATTGCTCATGCAGGCGGCGGAGAAGCTGCGCCTGTCAGCGCGCGGATACACCAGAATGCTTCGGGTCGCGCGGACAATCGCTGATCTCTCAGGAGCCGAGACTGTTGGACGTGCGCATATCGCCGAGGCGCTTAGCTATCGCCACCAACCCGCGCGCATGTAGAAAACAGGCAGGCCTCAGGATTAGCCCGCCGCGCGCTTGGCGGCGGCCAGATCAACCACATCGCCGCGCGATAGATCGCCTTCGACAGAGGCGATTGAGCCATCAGCCCGCTTGCCCAGGTTTTCACGCGCGACCAGCCACAGATCTTCATGCGTCAAAATGCGTCCGTCATGAGCGAGGATTGACACCGGACCAATCGGCAGGCGGTCCTGCTCATCGACAAGCACAGGGCTTTCCTCCACCTCGACACCGTATTTCTGGCCCCATTGGCGAAGCGCAAGCATCGCAGGGAGCAAATCGAAGCCTTTGGGCGTCAGCCGGTATTCAATTTTGCGGCGATCATCGGCGCATGGCTCTCTTTTCAGGATCCCATGTTCGACCAATTTCGCCAGCCTGTTGGACAGAATATTGCGCGCAATGCCGAGTTCACTGAGGAACTCCTCGAAATGGTGTAGACCGTTAAAGCTCGCCCGCAGAATCATAAATGACCAGCGTTCGCCCATAACTTCAAGCGCTTGCGGTAGGCCGCACTCAGTTAGTTCACGCAATGGCTCGCGGATATCGCCCATAATTCAGTCCTCTCCCTGAAACCTTTTTAGCGCGATTTTCAGATGACGCAAAAAGATTTCAGTTTTTAGTTGCAACTCAAAACCTAATCGCTTAGGTAGTGATTCGCAACTGGTTTTGAATTGCAACTGATTAAACATCTCAAACAAGGAATGAACGATGACCCTCTCCCTTTCACGTTTCAGCCGCCTATCGGTTTTCGCAATGGCATTAGTTTACACTGGCCTGACATTCGGTGTGGCAACGGCGCCCGCGATGGCGAAGAGCGGCCCTTACTACACCGTAACTCTTGCTCAGCCCGCAGATGACAGCCGCACTGTCGCATCGGGCGTCGCTTGGTCATGCAAAGGCACCACGTGTGTCGCGAACAAAGGTCCTTCACGCCCACTTCGCATCTGCCGCGGCCTCTCACGTGAATTCGGTGAGATCGTGAGTTTTACCGCCAAGGGTGAAGAGCTGGCAGCAGACAAGCTGGCCAAGTGCAACGGCAAGTAAGCCTACCTAAAAGACCTCCTCTCGTCCGAAGCTCTCCAACTCGGACGATGAATGATGGCCCTCGGCGCTTCCCCAACCGGCGCCGGGGGTCTTTTGGTTTATGCCGCCAAGAAGCCAGAGGAGCGCAATTGCGCTTCTAGATTTTGCGCATCGGTGAACAAATGCGCCGACCAACCGCGAGCCTGTGCCGCCTCAATATTCGCAGCATTATCATCGGTGAAGAACAGCTCTTGAGGCCCAAAACCACTTCGCTCCTCGACAAGCTCGTAAATGCGCGGATCAGGCTTTGCGACCTTCTCTGTGCCTGACACGATGATATCTTCAAACAGGTCAAAGATCGGATGTTCGGGGCGGAACATGTTCCAGAATTCATGCCCAAAATTGGTCAAGCAATACAGCGGCACCCCATCGGCATGCAGGCGCTTGACGATATCATGCGTCCCCTCGACGGGGCCGGGCACGGTCTCGTTAAAACGTGTGGTGTAGGCATTGAGATGCGCTTCATATTCTGGGAACATTGCAATGCGTTCGGGAACCATGTCACCCAGCGGGCAACCGCGATCATGCTGGAAATGCCACTCTTCGGTCACGACATTGGCGAGGAACCAGTCGAGCTCTTCAGGGTCCTCGATCAGCTTTTCGAAAAGAGCCCGAAGCTGCCAGTGGAACAGCACGCGCCCCACATCAAACACGACCGCAGCCGGTGCCTTACTCATTGGGAATGCTCCAAATACGGCAACGGCCCGCTCTCCATTGCGGAGGCGGGCCGGTGCGGTTGCTCAATTGCCTCTTGGACAATTGGCCATAACAGGACTGATTAGCCCTGACGCGCCTTGAAACGGCGATTGGTCTTGTTGATCACATAAGTGCGGCCGCGACGACGAATCACTCGGCAATCGCGGTGGCGGTTTTTCAGCGACTTCAGGCTGTTGCGGATTTTCATTGTCTGTCTTCCAAAGGTAAGCGCGCCGGAGATAGCCCCGACGCGCGGAATTTGTTGAGCGGCCACTAGCGCCAGAGACCGCCAAGGTCAAGCAATCTAGGCCGTAAATTCATACGCCATACGATCTAGCGCAGATCTGACAGCTTCCGCTCCCAGGCAAGCGCATGGGTGATAATCGTGTCGAGGTCAGCATGCTTGGGCTGCCACGGCAAAGTGGACTGAATCCGCTTTGGGTCAGAGACGAGCGAATCGGGATCGCCAGCGCGGCGTCCTTGAAGCACGCGGTTAATCGGGCGATTCGTCACGCGATCAACCGCGTCCAGTACCTCAAGAACCGAGAAACCGCGGCCATATCCGCAGTTCATCGTGAGGGAGCGTTTGGGCTGCTCAATAAGTGCCTCAAGCGCCAGCACATGCGCCGCCGCCAGATCGCTGACATGGATGTAATCGCGAACCCCGGTTCCATCGGTGGTGTCATAATCCGTGCCAAACACGCTCACCGATTCGCGTTTGCCCAGCGCTGCCTCAACCGCGACCTTGATAAGATGCGTTGCCCCAGCGGTTGATTGCCCACTGCGCGCCTCAGGATCAGCGCCCGCGACATTGAAATAGCGTAGAGCGCAGTAGTTGAGATCATGCGCCGCAGATACGTCCCCCAGCATTTGCTCGGTCATCAGTTTCGACCAGCCATAGGGATTGATCGGATTGCGCGGCGTGTCCTCGGTCACAGGCGATGTTTCTGGTACCCCGTAGGTCGCGGCGGTAGACGAGAAAATGAAATGCGGCACGCCTGCCTTGGTCGCAGCCTCGATCAAGGCCCGGCTCTTCGCAGTGTTGTTATGATAATATTTCAACGGATTTTCGACGCTTTCAGGAACGATTATCGAACCCGCAAAATGCATGATCGCACCCGTTCCCTGCTCGGCAAATATGCGCGCCAGCAACTCCCCATCCTCAATGTCGCCCTCGTAAAGCGGAACCTTATCGGGAATCGCAAAACGAAAGCCGGTTGTGAGATTGTCGATCACCGCAACTGGCCAGCCTGCATCTTTAAGCGCAAGCACCGCATGGCTGCCAATGTAACCGGCACCGCCTGTTACTAAAACTGGGACTTTAGAAAATTCGGTCATAGGGAGGCCTTAGCAAGCTACATGTGCAAAAGCGTAGATGGCTCATCGAAAGAAACGCAGTTTTGCACAATCGCGCCAATGGGTCCAAACAGTGCGCCGCTGAAACGGGATTACGCGATCAAACGTCGCACATATTTAAAGGAGGCCGACATGGCTCAACCCATTATGAAACAAGCAGCGATGCTCATCGCATTGGCTGCCACCACCGCACTAGGCGCCTGCGCCACCGTTCCGCCGCCCAGCCCTGTTTCGGTCACTCGGTTCCATCAGCAAGACACGCTTGGCCAAATTGGCCAGGGCATTGTGTTTGTCGAAAGCGCGCCTGACGAGAGCAATGCAGACCTTGAACTCGCCCCATATAAAGCCGCGGTGGCAGCAGAGCTTGTGGCGCTTGGCTATCGCGAGGGACCGCGCAGCGAAGCAAACGCTATCGCCAGCATTTCGCTCGAACGTTTTGAAGCGCAGAGCGAGCGCCAAGGCGGCGGGCCCGTTAGTGTCGGGGTCGGAGGCCGGACTGGATCGTTTGGCTCCGGCGTTGGCCTAGGGATTGGGATCAATCTGGGCGGCGGCAGCAACCGCGCACGTATCGGCACTGAGCTGGCTGTCACATTACGGCCTGCCGGCGCCCAAACATCATCTCCAGGTAACCTGTGGGAAGGGCGCGCTCAAATCGAAGTGTCGCAGGACACACCTGAAGATCAGGCAGCCTCAAGCGCACCAATTTTAGCAAAAGCCTTGTTTCGTGATTTCCCAGGGGGCAATGGCGACACCGTAACGATTGAATTGCAAGATATTGAGACGAGTGAGTGACAAAAATAGTGAATGACATTGCCATTGATGCCGAGTTTGACAGCGGCAATATCCAAGTTCTCTCCGTCTCCGGAAACACCGCCAAACTGGCCCTGCGCAAGGACCACATGTCGGAGTTTGCTCAGTGGTTCCATTTCCGGGTCACTTGCGCAGCCGGCGAAGAGCTAACGCTGAAGATCACTGACCTTAATGATAGCGCGTTTACAGGCGGCTGGCCTGATTATAACGCCTGCGTGTCCGAGGATCGCGAATTCTGGGCGCGCGCGACCAGCAGCTTTGACAAAAGCGAGGCCAATGGCACGCTAACCATCAGCTATGTCCCGTCGGGCAATATCGCTTGGTTCGCCTATTTCGCGCCCTACTCCATGGAACGGCATCATGACCTAGTATCAGAGGCCGCCGCTAGCGAAGGTGTAGACCTCCTACGCCTTGGCACCACTCTGGATGGCCAACCGATCGATTGCCTTGAAATGGGCGAAGGTGAACGTTCCGTCTGGCTCTATGCGCGCCAGCACCCCGGTGAAACACAGGCAGAATGGTGGATGGAGGGCGTGCTGGAATGTCTGACCGATCCGACTGATCCGGTCGCGCGGGCATTGCGCCGCAAATGCCGCCTACACATTATGCCCAATTGCAATCCGGATGGATCACGCCGCGGCCATCTGCGCACGAATGCAGTTGGCGTCAATTTGAACCGCGAATGGAACGAGCCAAGTGCCGAGAAATCGCCCGAAGTCCTCGCGATCCGCAATCATATGGACGCGACCGGCGTCGACTTTGCAATTGACGCACACGGCGATGAGGCGATCCCCGCCGTGTTTCTGGCAGGCTTTGAAGGCATTCCATCCTGGACCGACGAGCAAGGCGAGGAGTTCTACCGCTATCAGCGCATTTTGGACCGGCGGACGCCAGACTTTCAAACAAAGCTCGGCTATCCAAAAGCCCCCGCTGGCAAGGCCAATCTCGGGATCAGCACCAATTTGGTTGCGGAACGTTTCGGCTGTACGGCCATGACTTTGGAAATGCCGTATAAGGATTTGGCCGATGCGCCAGAGCCAGAGCAAGGTTGGTCACCAGAGCGCTGTAAGCTGCTCGCCCGAGACTGCCTAGCTGCACTGCTAGAATGGCTGGATGAGCCGCAATAGGATTTTACATCCGGTTCAGTCTGCTCGCAGCCCGCGATGTGTTACTATCAAGCATATTGCATAAAAAGGGGATGAGATAATGGCCGCAAATTTGAACTGGAATCGCCGCGATATTCTGCTTGGAACAGGGGCGCTCGGCATTGCGGCAATGCTCCCTGCCCCTGCATATGCCCAAGGGCTAAGTCTGACCTCATTGCTGGGCAAGGCCAGCGACAGCGCTCTCGACCAGCTCGCGCAGCCCGGCGCCTTTTACGGCGATGAGGCCATTCGCATTGGCCTGCCCATCATCGGCAAGAAGCGCGGCGGACTGCTCGGCTCAATCCTGGGCGCAGGGCGAAAGCTCGGGATTCTTGATGGTGTCACTCGCCGGATCAATGATGCTGCTGGCATCGCGGCAGGCGAAGCCAAGCCAATCTTTCGCGATGCAATTGGCGATCTCTCGATCACCGATGCGCCAGGCATCATTTCGAAAGGTGACGGCGGCACCCGCTATCTGCGCAGCAGCGCAAATGACACGCTGCAAGGCAAGCTCTCTCCGCTGGTCGACAGCGCGCTGGAAGAGCTGGGCGTTTATGGTGAGTTTGAAAAGCTATCGAGCCAGCACCGCTTTATCAGCGCGGCCGGGCTCAATCGTGAACGGATCAACAGCAGCGTGACCGATCAGGGACTCGACGGAATCTTCTCTTACATCGGCAACGAAGAGCGCGCTTTTCGCAAAAACCCGCTTGGCGATGTTGGCAAGGCCTTGGGTGACATTTTCGGCAATTAGGGCCCTGATCCTAAGCCAGATGTGTAGGCCCAAATGCGTGCGGGAGCAGCTGTGAGAGGGCGACGCGACGGATCTCATCCGCGCCGACGCACAAAATCTCCGGGTCGGTCCCGCCCAATTGCGCCAATTCATTCAGCACCTGGCGGCACCGCCCGCATGGCGTGATCGGTTCCCCGTCGCCGCTGTCATGCGGCCCCGTCACGGCCGCCGCTATCAGTCCGCCGCGCCGGCCATCAGCCATCGCCTTGGACACTGCGATCGTCTCCGCACACAGCGCGAGTCCGTAGCTTGCATTCTCAACATTGGTGCCGGTCACGACCGTCCCGTCGTCAAACAACAGCGCAGCCCCGACTGAATAATTGGAATATGGCGAGTAGGAATGCTCAGCCGCTTCGCGCGCAGCAGCCACCAGTTCGCCGACATTCAATTCTGGATGACCACCCATTCTATAGGCTCCTTTGCCGCTTCACTGACCAATTGGCTGTTAGCGCTCCATAGCAGCCAAGGCCGCCCGGCATAGGCCGGTTTTGCGCGGTCACGCTCCAGCCAAAGGTCGCGCTCAATATTGCCAGCCACCGAATGGCGTTCTTCAAACTCGCGGCTGATTTTTAGCACCACTGGCTTGCCCGCATGCATTTCGATCTGATTGATTAAAGTCATCAACTCACTTTCGACCGCTGCATCGCTGATCGCATCTTCGCAGGTGTCAGCCACCATTGATAAGGCAATCGCGGGCGGCAGCAGGTCGGCGCTGCGCGGAACCATCCGAGTAAAGCGGGCCGATTGCGGGTCTGCACGCTGACACGGGTTGAACACATGCAGCATTCCGACCTTCATCCCGCTGCGCTCGGCCGCACTTAAGTGCTTCGCAAACTCAGGATCAGGCCGCGCAATCGGATCGCCCAAATCAAGATAGACGAATTGTCCGCCCAGCGCCTTGAGCGTTTCAAACCGGACGTTCTTTGCTCCACTGGCGACCACCGCGCCCTGCTCTGGAAAGACCGCCTCATCAGGCCGCCAACTGCGCATGTCCCACCAGAACCAAGCAGCATAGACGATCGCCAGCAATGCGAAGCTGGAAGCTGCGTACACCAGCAAGCGCCCACGGCGAGGTTTCCCCGTGCGCGCGGGGCGTTGCCGTTTGGCCTTGGTCTTGGAACGACTGCTTACCACGTCTTGTGCCCTGCCCCTGCCTTCAGCCTTTGATATGCAAAACGCAGATCAGCGTGAACAATCGCCGGGCCGTGGCGAAATCGGTTTCCACTTTACCTTCTAAGCGTTCAAGCAAGAGCTCTGCAGCATCATTATGAATACCGCGCCGCGCCATATCGATCGTCTCAATCTCTGACGGCGTCGCCTTGCGAATGGCCTGATAATAGCTGTCGCAAATGGCAAAGTATTCTCTAATCGGACGGCGAAAGCGCGCCAGGCCAATCACCAGACTTTCAAGCAGCGTTTCGTCTGTATCGCTGATATCCATCGCGAGCCGGCCATCACGCACCGACAATTGCAACCGGTATGGTCCATCTGAACCGCGCTCTGCACTGCGCAACGGCTTAAAGCTGTTTTCCTCAATCAGGTCATAAATCGCGACGCGCCGTTCCTGCTCAACATCTGCATTGCGCCAGAGGATCGTCTCCTCATCCAGCGCAACATGCGTGATGCGATAATTGCCCGATTGGCTCGCAGAAGATTCGCTTGGCGTCACCATTACAAGCATCGCCTTCGCAGATCGTATCGGGACAGTTCAAGCACTTCGATCAACCATCCCCGCTATCCACAGCCAAGTGAGGCGAATTTGCCGCCATTTGCCCTTGCGCCATTTCCCATCCGCTGCGCAAGAGACGCGCATGGCCGAACCTGAAATTCTTCTCCCCATCGATTCTCAAACCGACAATGCGCGTAAGCTGCCTTCTAACCTTGAGGCGGAAGCGGCGTTTCTGGGTGCAGTACTGATCGACAACCGGGTGATTGAGGAATTGCAGACGCCATTGCGCCCAGATCATTTCTTCGAGCCTTTGCACGATCGGATATACACTCGCATCCTCACTTTGATTGAGCGCAATGCGACCGCCAGCCCGGTCACACTGCGCCCGTATTTTGAGAGTGATGAGGCGCTGAAAGAACTGGGCGGCACGAGCTATCTGGCTCAGCTGACAGCGAACGGCGCAGGCCTGCTGGCCCCTCGCGAATTGGCTCAGCAAATCTACGATCTCGCTCTGCTGCGGGAGCTTGTCAGCGTGGGCCGAGGCCTTGTCGAAGGCGCGCTGGATACCAGTGAAGAAGTCGATCCGATGGACCGGATTTCCCAAGCCGAAGCGGACTTGTTTAAGGTTGCCGAGGGCGCGGCGACGGGTAGCGAGGCCTCGACCTTCCGCGACGCGGCCCTCACCGCGATCAAGATGGCCGAGGCCGCGATGAACTCGGGCGGCGGGCTATCGGGAAAGACGACAGGTCTGGACTCGATTGATCGCAAGACATCGGGCCTGCACTCATCCGACCTTATCATCCTCGCTGGCCGCCCAGTGCATGGGCAAGACATCGCTTGCCACCAATATCGCCTTCAATTGCGCCGAAGCCCATTTGAATTGGGAGCAGGACGGCGGCGAGTTCAACTATGGCGCACCGGCCGCCTTCTTCAGCCTCGAGATGAGCGCCGACCAGCTCGCGACGCGTATCCTCGCCGAGCAAGCGGAGATCAGTTCTGAGGCTTTGCGCAGCGGTAAAATGAGCCGGGAGGACTTCCAGAAACTGTCCTTCGCCAGCCAGCGCCTTGCCGAACTGCCCCTCTACATTGACGACACGCCTGCCCTCACCATCGGTGCCTTGCGGACACGCGCGCGGCGGATGAAGCGGCGTCATGACATCGGCCTGATCGTGGTCGACTATTTGCAGCTGCTGCAAGGTTCGGGCCGCGCCAATGACAACCGGGTCAACGAAATCTCTGAGATCAGCCGCGGTCTAAAGACGCTTGCGAAGGAACTAAGTGTCCCAGTGATCGCGCTCTCGCAGCTCAGCCGTGCGGTGGAGCAGCGCGAAGACAAACGCCCGATGCTCTCTGACTTGCGCGAATCGGGCTCGATTGAGCAAGACGCCGATATGGTCTGGTTCGTCTATCGCGACGATTATTATCTGGAGGCTACCAGGCCCGATTTCCCGACCGAGGCGAGCACTCCAGAAGCGGTTGAGAAATACCGCGCCTGGGAAGAATCTTACGAGCAGGTCAAGAACAAGGCTGCGGTCAACGTTGCGAAGCAGCGTCACGGCTCGACCGGTATGGTCCCGCTGCATTTCCAAAGCGAGTTCACCAAATTTACCTCGCCAAATCTGAAGGATTATTCGGATTACGGATACGAGTGATATTGAGGCGAAAGACCAACGTGGTCAGGAATTGAGCCTGCGTGCGGCCCAGGCATCCGCCAAGCCAAAATAGAACCACAATCGCCAGCGCAGGCGCGTCAAGAAGGTGGCGTTTTCGCTGTACCACTCCGGCGTGATTGGCACGCTGGCGCTCTCCAAGTGATTCATGAATTCACGCAAGCGCTCAGCCAACGCTTCATCTTCCACCCGTACCATCAGCTCCAGATTGATCCGCACAGACCGGCGGTCCAAATTGGCGCTGCCAAAATAGCTGATCGCATCCACGACGAGCAATTTCATGTGCAGTTTGCACGGGCGAAATTCAAAGATGCGAACGCCCGCTTTGAGAAAGCGATTGTACAGCAATCTCGCCGCTTCGATCGTCGCCATAATGTCCGACTTTCCCGCCGTAATCATTCGCACATCACCATGCTTTGCGACACGGGCCATTTGACGCCGAATGCTAAGTGGCGGAGAGAAATAGGCAGTCACGAAATCCAGCCTTGTGGCCTTCGCCAAGTCTTTCTTCAGCCGATACGCCCAATTCTGCGCACGCACGACTGGCCCGCCAAGTACGAGCTGCACCTGCTCGTCGCCAGGATCCCAATCTCGCACCATTTTGCGAATTCGGCGGAACTGTGCCCCTTCGCTTTCCACCCAGCTACAGATACTACCAAACCATTCGCCAAATCGGCCAGCAACGGGGCCTTCAATTGCCACGCCAAGATCGCACCAGCCGTTCTTCTCTGGAGGGTCATAATAGTGGTCAGAGACGTTGGAGCCACCCGTCATCACTCGCACACCATCGGCGATCGCGAATTTTTGATGGTTGCGAATAAGGTATCGCACACCCCAACGCGGAGAGAAGATGGAGAAACGCCCTCCGGCTCTTTCCAATGGTTCGAAGAAATCGGGCGGGGCATCGCTGCCAAAGGCATCGACGATCAGGTGAACCTTTACCCCGCGCTCAGCCGCCCTAACCATCGCATCGCGCACTTTTGTGCCTGAGGCATCATCTTGAAAGAGGTAATAAAAAACCTCCAGAGAGCGTTCCGCTTCGTCAATATGACCGAGCAAGGCGGCAAGTCTGTCTGAACCTCTGGGGTAGAACGTAAACACGTGGCCCTGAGCTTCTATCTGGAAACTATCTGAATCGCTGTAATCGCTCGTTGGCGTTTCGGCAGGATCGGGAGCGGTTTGCATAGTCTCACCCTCTTAGTCCGCGAACCGCAGAAAGCTCGCATTTCTTGACTCAGACCGGCCCTGCGACTAACTGCAGCGCTCATTTTTCCGAAAAATCTAATTTAAGAGGCCAGTATGGCACGCGTTACCGTTGAAGATTGCGTAGACAAGGTTCCAAACCGCTTTGATCTGGTGCTGCTCGCAGCTCAGCGTGCGCGCGAAATCTCTGGCGGTGCGGAACTGACCCTCGACCGCGACCGTGATAAGAATCCGGTTGTGGCCCTGCGCGAAGTCGCCGAGCAGACAATCAAGCCGAAGGAATTGAAAGAAGCGCTGGTTACCGGACTTCAAAAAATCCTTCCTGATGATGAAGATGATGCCGATGAAATCGGTTCGCTGAGCCAATCTGCAGAAGCCCTGCGGATTACCGCTTCGGCTCCGACACGCTCAACGTCGATCGGTTCGGACTACGACGGCAGCTAAGACTGCTGACACATTCACGCGCGCTTTTGTGCGCAGTTTACGAAAGAGGCTGCCGGTTGGCGGCCTTTTTTGTGCCTATCTGATCGCTTCTCCTCAAAATGATTGAAATACGGCAACCTCAGGTCTTTCGCCTTGGCTCCCATGCTGCCTATAAGGCAGCAGGTGGATTGAGGGGGCTATGAGCGACATAACCGAAGGCGTTGGCGCCGCGATTGAAGGGGGCATGGCCAGCCGCGCTGTCGAACCGGCACACGGCGAGAACGCTGCACTGAACGCAAACGGCGACGCCGTAACCACCTGCAAGAATTGCGGGTCCGAGGTGACGGGCGAGCACTGCTCTGCCTGCGGCCAGAAACGGCACATCCACAGCAGCCTAGCCGCAATCGCCCATGATTTGATCCACGGTGTCCTTCACCTGGATGGAAAGCTGTGGCGCACATTGCCAATGCTGGTGTTTAAGCCCGGCCAATTGACTCGCCGCTATATCGACGGGGAACGCGCGAAGTTCGTCAGCCCGATGGCGATGTTCCTGTTCACCGTCTTTCTGATGTTCGCAGTGTTCCAAATCGCTGGGATTAGCACACCAACCACCCTGCCAGAGAGCACCAACGTCTATATCTCTTTGGATGAAGCGCAAGAGCAAGTGATAGCGGACCGCGATGCTGCGGCTGAAGCGCTTGAGAACATGCCCACAGGCTCGCCAGGACGATTGGCAGCGGAAATTGCGCTTAGAGAGGCGGAAGAAGCCGTCAAAGGAATAAATACGGTCGATGAGATGGTGCCAGACGCCGCCGGACCGAGCTCACTCAATGGCACCGGTATCGACGCATTTGACGAGGGGATCATCAAGAAGTGGAATGAAAACCCGGGACTGATGCTCTATAAGCTCCAGAACAACGCCTATAAATTCAGCTGGCTATTGATCCCTTTATCGATCCCGTTCGTATGGATCCTGTTCTTTTGGAAGCGCCGCTTCAAGGCCTATGACCATGCGATTTTTGTGACTTACTCGCTGGCATTTATGTCGATGCTGTTCATCATCGTCTCGATGCTGATTTTGGCTGGGGTAAGCGAAGGCTGGATCGTCTTGATCACGTTTCTCATTCCGCCGGTGCACATCTACCGCCAACTTAAGGGCGCCTATAATCTGTCACATTTCTCGGCCTTTTGGCGAACGAGTACATTGCTGAGTATGATCATGCTGCCGATCACGTTTGGTTTCGCATGGCTGCTGTTGATGATTGGAGCGTTCTGAGCGCGACAAGTGCCGGCGGCCAACCGAATGCTTCCTGACAAAAAGGGCGCCTGAGTTGCCCCAGACGCCCCAATTTACTTGCATGATTTAGATCGAGGTTATGCGCCCTGCGGTGCGGCCCCGCCTTTGTCATCTTTCGATCCAAAGCGCTTACCCGCTTTCGGGATCGCAGAGCCATGGGCCGGCTGAACCACCGCTGGGCCTTTCGGCTCATCAGGCCGGTCCATCTTACCTGTGTCGAGCAATTGCTTGATCTCATCGCCGGTCAGGGTCTCATATTCGAGCATGGCCTGCGCCAAGAGGTGCAATTGATCCTCATGCTTCTTGAGCAATTGGGTCGCGCGCTTATGCGCCCCATCGACCAGGCCCTTGATCTCAGCATCGATCAACTTGTTCGTTTCTGCACCGCCCATTGTACGGGCAGTCTGGCCCATGCCCAGATAACCTTCCTGGCTCTGCTCATATTGCAGCGGACCAAGCTTCTCCGACATGCCCCATTTGGTCACCATATTGCGGGCCAAGTCGGTCGCATATTGGATGTCAGACGAAGCACCAGAGCTAACCTTGTCGTGACCAAAAATGATCTCTTCAGCCACACGTCCGCCCATGCTGACAGACAGGTTCGCGTGCATTTTGTCACGGTGGTAGGAATAGCTGTCCCGCTCTGGCAGGCGCATCACCATACCCAAAGCGCGGCCGCGCGGAATGATCGTCGCCTTGTGGATCGGATCGGATGCTTCCTCGTGGACGGAGACAATCGCGTGGCCCGCCTCGTGATAGGCGGTCATCTTCTTTTCATCCTCGGTCATTACCATGGAGCGGCGCTCCGCACCCATCATGACTTTGTCCTTCGCATCCTCAAACTCACGCATGGCGACCAAGCGTTTGTTCCGGCGCGCGGCCAGCAAAGCGGCCTCGTTCACCAGGTTAGCGAGATCAGCGCCTGAGAAGCCAGGCGTACCGCGAGCAATCGTGCGCGGGTTCACATCCGGTGCCAGCGGCACCTTCTTCATGTGAACGCCAAGAATCTTTTCCCGGCCATCGATGTCAGGGATCGGAACCACAACCTGACGGTCGAAACGACCCGGACGCAGCAACGCTGGATCGAGGACATCGGGACGGTTGGTCGCAGCGATGATGATGATGCCTTCGTTCGCCTCAAAACCATCCATCTCAACCAAGAGCTGGTTAAGCGTCTGCTCACGCTCATCGTTGGAATTGCCCAGGCCATGGCCACGTGAGCGGCCAACCGCATCAATCTCGTCGATGAAGACGATACACGGAGCGTTCTTCTTGGCCTGTTCAAACATGTCACGCACGCGGCTTGCGCCAACGCCAACGAACATCTCGACAAAGTCAGAACCCGAAATCGTAAAGAACGGCACGCCCGCCTCGCCCGCAATCGCGCGAGCTAGCAAAGTCTTACCGGTACCAGGCGAACCGACCAGCAATGCGCCTTTCGGGATTTGACCGCCCAGCTTGGAGAACCGCTGGGGATCTTTCAGAAATTCGACGATTTCCTCAAGCTCTTCGCGAGCCTCATCAATGCCTGCGACGTCATCAAATGTGACGCGGCCCTGGCGTTCAGTCAGCATTTTAGCCTTGGACTTTCCAAAGCCCATGGCGCCGCCGCCACCGCCTTTTTGCACTTGGCGCAGCGCAAAGAATGCGATCCCGAGGATCAGGATAAACGGCAAGGCCTGGATCAAGATAACCCAGAGCACATTCATTTGCTCAGGGGCCTGTCCGGCATATTTCACTTCGTTATCGTCGAGCAATTGAGTGAGTTGATCGTCGCTCGGCACCGGGACAGTCGAGAACGTCTCGTCATTGTTCTTAAGTTTGCCCGTGATCAGGTCCGGCGCAATCTGCACCTCTGAAACGCGCCCTTCAGCGACTGCTTCGCGGAATTCAGAATACCTCATCTGCTGGCCAGGCGCAGCATTGGAATTGCTGAACATCGATACCACGACGAGCAGCGCCATGAAGATGCCGCCCCAAATCATCAATTGTTTGACCCAAGGGTTTGGGTTTTCAGGTGGTGTTTGCTGCGGGTCGTTTTCGTCGCTCATGCGCTCAGATTCCTTGTTCTCACCCGATTATGTAGGTGAGCAGAGATGAATGGCAAGACATCCTTATACGTATCGGATCATGCGAAATTGCGAACAGAATGATCTGTTTTTGCGATTCAAGCCAATTGGTTATGCTTTTACAGGCGAGTAGGCGCGCAGGAACACTTCGACTGCGCCGCTGATCCGGGCGTCCCTGGCCTCCGCCGTTATCACCTCACCAAAACGCTGTTCCAGGTCGCCCATTCCCTTGCACATTGCGACAAACTGTTCCGCGGCCAAGTCAGGATTTGGCACGGATAGCTCCCCTGACGCGTCGGCATGAGCAAGAAATTTACTGAATGCTCCCTTCATCCGCCAAGGCCCAGCTTCGAGAAATTCTCGCCCAATCGACGGATTGGTTTCTGTCTCGGCGGCAATTCGTCGCTCGAATTGGACCATTTCTGGGCGCGAAAGAAAGGCAAACATTGCCTCTCCAATCACACGCAGACGCTCTTTAATTGATGCGTCAGAGGCCGAATCGATCGAGAAATAGCCGCGCATTTTTTCGCATTCATGGTCAACAGCTGCGGCGAACAACCCGCGCTTATCGCTAAAGTGATTGTAGATTGTGACTTTTGATACGCCGGCATCGGCAGCGATCTGCTCGATCGAACTTGCCGCAAATCCAACATTAAAAAAGGCGCGCGCACCGGCCTCCACGATTGCCTCTCGCTTCGCAATATCGACCGGCCTTCCGGTTCTTTTTTGAAACTGGGTTGACAAAGTGAACGGCTCCGTTCATTTAAACGCGACCGTTCAATAATGTGATAGACGTCACAAAGACGCAACCCCCTCTCGCCGTAAAGGTTCCCGCCACGTGCTTTGGATTGCGATACGAATGCTGACCGGCGATGCCCAAAAGTTCTACGGGCTATTGTTCGGTATTGGCTTTTCAACCCTGCTGATCACGCAGCAGCTGACCATCTTCGTGAATCTGGTCGAGCGCGGCGCAAGCGGCGTCTACAATGTACCAACGGCCAAGATTTGGGTGATGGATCCGGTCAGCCGGACGACCGATGTGAACTTTGCGATGCCTGCGACAGCGCTCGACCAAGTGCGCTCCGTGCCTGGCGTGGAATGGGCTGTCCCGCACCTGCGCGCCGCTGCAAACGTCCGCACAAGCAACGGAGATCTTGAAGGCGTCACAATCATCGGAGTTGATGATGCGAGCTTGATTGGCCTGCCTAAGAATATGGTTGAGGGATCGCTAGACGTTTTTGCTCAACCGGACACTGTCGTGATCGATGATGTCGGCATCAACAATATGTTTGAGGATGGGACCGATCCCATCGGCCAGAGACTAGAGCTCAACGACCAGCGCGCCGTTGTTCGCGGCGTTGCCGATGCAATCCCGAGCTTTACGAGCCAGGTCACGCTTTACACGAAATACAGCCAAGCGCTCAATTACGTGCCGGGCACGCGCAACCGAATGAGTTTTGTGCTCGCCGGGATTAGCGACGGCGAAACCGCCGAAGGCGTCGCGGATCGCATTGAAGAGCAAACCGGTCTGAAAGCCGAAACCCGCGACGAGTTGGCGCAGGCTGGTGTGGACTTCATCATTGAGAACACTGGTATCCCGACCAATTTTGGAATCACCGTCTTACTTGGCTTCATAGTCGGCGTGGCGATTGTTGGCCTCACTTTCAGCCTATTCATCAGAGACAATATTAAGCAGTTTGGGGCGCTCAAAGCGATTGGTGTGACCAACGCCAAGATCATCCGCATGGTCGCCGTCCAAGCGGGCCTCGTCGGCTTCATTGGTTACGCCATCGGCGTGCTGGGGACCGTTGGCTTTCTCTACGCTTTTTCAGGCAACCCCTTCTTCAAAGGGTTCTATATTCCCTGGCAAATCCCGCTGGTGAGCCTAGCCTCGGTCATTATCATCCTCGCGATTACAGGCTTTATAGCGATCCGCAGCGTGCTGCGCACAGAGCCAGCAGCGGTGTTCCGGTGAGCGATATGGCACAGACGCAAAGTGTATCTGAATCCGACGCCGCGCCGCGCGAGGCCGCGATTTGCGCCCGCGGAATCGTGCGCGACTTTCAGGCCGGGCAGTCCACGATCCGCGTGCTGCACGGTATCGACACCGATATTCAGCCCGGTGAGCTGACCTATGTCGTTGGTGAAAGCGGCTCCGGCAAAACCACCTTGATCTCCATCATGTGCGGGATCCTTTGGCCGACCGAGGGCGAGGTTCGTGTGTTCGGCACCGACATCTACAATCTTAGCGACACAGAGCTTGTGAACTTCCGCCTGGAAAACATCGGTTTCATTTTTCAGCAGTACAATCTCATTCCCTCAATCGATGCGGCGGCTAACGCTGCCGTGCCGCTGATCGCTCAAGGCATGGCCATGGAGCCAGCGCGGCGCAAAGCGATCGAATTGCTCGACGCTCTCAACATTGGCGATCAAGCGAACAAGCTGCCCAAACAGCTCTCTGGGGGACAGCAGCAACGCGTCGCCATTGCCCGCGCATTGGTTCATGAACCCCGCCTTGTGGTGTGCGACGAACCAACCGCTGCATTGGACGCCAAGTCCGGGCGCAGAGTGATGGATTTGCTGCGAGAGGTTGCGGTCGCCGAAGACCGCGCCTGCATCATTGTGACCCACGACAACCGCATTTTCGATCTCGCTGACCGCATCCTCGTGCTTGAGGACGGGCGGGTCACGCATGACGGCACAGAAATGCCGGACGACCACTAAACCTTTTCGTTCTCCCTTCGAGGCACAGCCATGGCTATTTTACCTGAAAATCTCAGCTTCTCACGCAAGATCATGCCGATACTGGCCATCATTGGCCTGATTGCGGCGGTGTATTTCATCGTGACGGGCCTGCCCGATCGCGAATTATCCGAGCCTGACCGTGAACCGCCCAAAGCGAGCGGCGAACTTGCCAATTCAGCGCGCGTGGCCGGCGCAGGGTTGGTCGAACCATCGAGCGAGATTATCGATGTCGGGACGGCCCTCTCAGGCCTGATCGCCGACCTGCGAGTTCAGCCGGGCGATTTCGTTGAGAAGGGACAGCCGCTGTTTGTCGTCGACGACAGAGCCATTCGCGCTCGCCTCCAGGAAACAAACGCAGCCGTTGGTGAAGCCCGCGCGGCCATTCGCGAAGCTCAAACCGCGCGCAACAATGCACAGCGGCAACTCGCGTTATATACCCAGATCGACGATCCAGCCGCAGTCAGCCAATCCGAAGTTATTCAGGCCGAAGGCGAGGTTGCCGCGGCAACGAGCAGGTTAGAGCTTGCCCGCGCCCGCCTGGCCGCCGCCCAAGCGGGCGCGGCGAGTTCACGAACCGAGCTTGGCCGGTTGACCGTGCGCGCACCCATTGCTGGCGAAATCCTCGCGGTGAACATCCGCCCCGGCGAGTTCGTCTCCAATCAAGGGGGCGGCAATTCGCTGCCCTTCATCCAAATGGGTGAGACACGGCCGCTCCACGTGCGGGTCGACGTTGACGAGAATGAAGCCGTCCGCCTGAGCCTTGGCGCATCGGCCATCGTCAGCCCGCGCGGCGCGGCAGATCGCCAGGTCGAGGCGAAATTCGTCCGCGCAGAGCCGCAGGTTGTGCCCAAACGTCAATTGACAAATAGCGCAGCAGAGCGGGTCGATGTTCGCGTGCTTCAGGTGATCTATGCACTGCCAGAAGGCGATGCATTCCGTGTCGGGCAGCAGGTAGACGCGTTTATCCCTGCCCGCAGCAGCTCCAGCGATACCGCCGAGACACCTGATGGTGAGACGGAGGAATAGCCGATGGCCCGCCTCTCCTCCGTGGTCCTACGCCGATCCTTCGCTGCGGCGCTAGCCCTCTCGCTCGGTGCCTGCGTCGCTGGGCCTCCGCCGGAAATCGCCACGCCTGCGCCTGAGCTGCCAGAGAGCTTTTTGTTCGCGCCCTCAGCCGAAACGAGCACTGCTCTGGCTGAGCTTTTGCCGAGTGATGACCCGGCGTTTCTCGATCTGTCCAGCCAGGCATTGGACAGCGCCCCCAGCCTTCAGGAGGCCTTGGCCCGCATCGATATTGCGCGCTCCGGCGCCCGGCGCGCAGGCGCAGCGCGCCTCCCGCTCGTCACCGGTGATGCATCGGCAACAGGCACGCGGATCAATCCCAATCAATTCGGCGACGGCGCGGCGCAGGGCGGCTTTATCGACACTGAACAGGTGCAATATGGCGCCAATGTTGCGGCCAGCTGGGACTTGGATTTGTTCGGCCGTCTGCGCGCGCAGGAACGCGCGGCCATCGCCCGAATTGACGCCGCCAGCGCCTCTGCGGGTGCCGTCCGCTTGGCTCTGATCGCAGAGATCGCAACCAGCGTGATTGATTGGCGCACCCTCTCTCAGCGGCAAGAGGCGTTGGAGCAAGACGTGCTCGCCGCCAAACAACTCGCAGGGCTAGCCAAAACGCGCGAAGACGCCGGGCTAGCCCCCGGATTTGACCGCGTCCGCGCAGAGGCGGCGGCAAGCGCCTCGCGCTCTCGCCTGGCCGCTCTCGCTAGCGAGCGGGTCCGCATCATTGGCCGCTTGGTCACGCTGACCGGTCAGAACGCGAGCTTCGTCACCGCAGCTCTGGAAAAGCAGGGCCCGGCGGGCGTGCGGGCGCTGGCACCAGCCGCCGTCCCGTCCCTGGTGCTGACCAACCGGCCTGACGTCTTGGCGGCAACCGCAGAGCTGGCCGCAACCGACGCAGACCTTGCCGCGACCGCGCGCCAGCGCTTTCCGCAGTTCACTCTATCGGCCGCGCTCGGCCTGCTCGCCTTCAACCTCGGCGATCTGTTCGACTCAGCCTCTCTGGTCGGCTCGCTCAGCGGAGGCTTGGCCGCGCCCTTGCTCGACTTTGGCCGGATAGAGGCTGAGATCGACGGCGCGGCTGCGACCAAAAGGGCCGCCTTCGCCGCCTATCGCGGCGCGGTGTTCCAAGCGCTAGGCGAAGCAGAAACGGCTTACGGCCTGATCGAAGCGAGCGACCGCGAAGCGGATCTGGCGGTGAAGGAAAGAGACGAATTGCAGCGCGCAGCCAGCCTCGCCAATTCACGCTACCGCGCCGGACTAGCCGACTTCCTGACCGTGCTAGAGGCCCGCCGCGCCGCCGACGCAAGCGGAGAACGAGCCGCCGCCGCGCTTGGCAGGGCTCAGCGCGCGCGCGTGCTCCTGTGGCAGGCATTGGGCGGGGAGGAGATGTAGGCGGCGGCCATCGGTCGCCGCAGCCTTCAGTCAACTTAACTCGAATACCTAACGACGGCTGACGCGCTGTCCTTCTTGCATGACCGATTTTGGCCGGTGTTAGCCGAGAGCAGACTTTCTGCTTTCGACCCAAAAGTAGTCGTTCAGCTAGCGAAGTTTGGTTTTAAGTGGCGTCTCAGCAAATCAGCGCAAAGAAACTCTGATGTGAACAGGCTCTCTATGTAAGGCAGCTTGTTGAACATCGGATAGATCATTGAGCTTTCGGCAAAGTAGGCGGCCTTCAACAAGAGCGCGCGCGCCTCTTCGAAAGGAAAACCACGAACCTCTTGAACACTATCTATCAGCGCTTTCAGCTCGTCCAGATCCTCCGAAGACTTGGCAAAATCGATCATGAATGCATCAGATTCAGCATAATAGTTCAGCTGATTGAGAGCCTCATCGTCGATTTCGCCTGCGAGCCATTTTTCGGCACCCCTTAGGCCGCCTCGCAAGCCAGGTTGTGGAATGAGGTGCTGGTGCCTCCAACAGCAGTCGATCAGAAAACGATGAAGCTGCCTAATTTGTGTGCGAAGATAGTCCGGCTGTTCTTGCCAAATATGCAGCAGCATGCCCGGCGCATTGATCGATGTTTCCCACTCGATTTGATCCATACAGATTTCATAATCATGTGCAGCCAACAGTTCCACCAACTTGTGTTAAACCATCTTGCAGGCAGGAGTTCCAGGGACAGGATACTTAATCGACGGTGACAGCACTCAGCCATAGCCTCAGCTCTGCAGCCAGACTTCCACGCATCGTCGTTCCAAGCACCCCGCATCAAGTAAACCAGCGCGGCTATCGCCACTTGCCGATGCTCCTTTTGGGGCAATGATCGCACGCATCAGAGATGCCATTGGCAGGGATTGCGGCTGGCAAAACCAGCGCGCCGTTGAAGGTGTTATCCCGGATCAAGTCTGCTTTGCAGAGCTGCGCTTCCCGGGATGACGAACGAGGTGGGCTGCGGTGGTTATCAAACCTGGTCTTTCCCTCCTGCGTCACCCCAAATCCAAACACGTCATGCTGAATTCAGTTCAGCATCCATCGCGGCGCGCTACTGGTAGATGTTTGTTCTGAGGATGGACCCTGAACCAAGTTCAGGGTGACGACACGGGGTAAGGCATGGCAGCGAGCCAATTTTCCTACTCAATGCGCGTTCGCTATGTCTGAGGCATGCTTTTGCCCCGTGCTCTCCAGCCCCTCGTTAATCGAGTAGATCGATCAATCAGCGCGCCTGTGATCGATTGGTTTTTCAGCCATGACTGTGTTCCAGCCGTTCCAAGCGTGCCTCACGTGCGATGGATGGAGCTAGGTCAAAATCCGCTCAAACAGCCAGAAGCTGGCGATGGTGCCGATCGCGTAAGTGATGAGCTTCAGCGCAATCGGCCATGCCTGAGGCGCCCAGCGCAGGATCACCCAGCGCAAACACAGAACGGCAGCGATGACCAGCAATTGCCCCGCCTCAACGCCGATGTTGAAGGCCAGCAATGCGGCGGGCACCTCGCCCGATGGCAGGCCAATCTCCGACAGCGCGCCGGCAAAGCCAAACCCATGCAGCAGGCCAAACCCAAGCGCCACCAGCCACGGCGCGCGCTGCGTCCAGCTCCTCGGGCGATCCGGCTTGCCGCGACCGTGCAGCTCCACCGCCAGAAACAGGATGGACAGCGCGATCAGCGCCTCAACGGGTCGCTGCGGCAATCCGGCATAGCCCAATGTGGTCGCGACCAAGGTAACCGAGTGCGCTATCGTGAAGGCCGTGGCGGCTTTGACGACCGACCAGCCCCCGCGCACCAGCAGCACCAGCGCGATGACGAACAGCAGATGGTCCCAGCCGAGCAGGATGTGCTCAACGCCGATGGCAAAGTAGCTGCGAGCGACGCCCCAAGTGGTGGGCGCGGCGGCGATGCGGGCGCTTGGCATATCCGATGTCAGCCGAGAGGTCTGCGACACTTGCCCAATCGGAACCACCCGCAGCAGAGCGTCCGAACCGCTGGGCAATGCAGCAAAGCCAATCCGCTGATCCGCAAGCGCGCCCTCGCATTGCAATCGGCCGTGGCCAAGCTGTTCCAGCGGGGCAGCGCGAAGAACGGGCCCTTCGATAAAGGAGCAGTTCTCCGGGATCACCAGCGCTGGAACGGGACCGGCGGCCTGATCGGCGGATGCGACGGGCAGCTTCCAATCGAGCAGCCACTCGCCTGCCTCTTGCTCAGACAGTTCAACAACGGCGGGGCGGATCTCATCAGCCGACGCAGGCGCCGCAAGCAGCACCGCGGCACACGTCAGCAGCCATCCAAGCCATGACCTCACTCAGCGATCTCAACCGTGTAGGCGCTGCGCAGCAGTTCGTAGGCCGCTTCCTTGCGGGAGGCGATCGTCTCGCTGCGCCAATCGTTGAGGACTTGGCCGCGGACCTCGGCAAAGTCGGGCGCAGCCGCGCCGGTTCTCGCTCGCAATCGGACCGCATGCCAGCCGAAGCCAGAGCGGACGGGCCCCTGCCAACCATCTCCAGGATCAAGCTTGGCGAGCTCCGCCAAGAACACCTCGCCAAAGCGGGTATCGACTTCGCGCGCAGGCATGCCTTGCGCGGACGCGGGCAAGCTGATGGTCTCACCGATAGCGCTCCAATCAGCGCCCGAGGTGAGACCGGCAATCGCAGACTTGGCCGCGCCTTCGGTCTCGAAATAGAGCTGGTCAAAGCTGTAGCTCACCGCGCCGGCGTAACGCTCCGCATTGACATCATACCAAGCGCGCAAGGTCTCATCAGACGGTGTCGCCGCTTCTGCACGTGCGCTGGCCGCGAGGTCCATCTTGCTCGCAAGCCTTCGCCTAACGACAGCATCACCTTGATCAAAACCCAGACGCAGCGCCTCGCGATACAGCACTTCATCGCGGACAAACCGCTCGATTTGCTGGTCGAGTTCGGCGTCGGTGGGTGCCCGGCCCAGGGTCCGCTCAAATCTCAGGGACAGGTCGGCCTGAACCGCGCGGTCGATGTCTATCGTTCGGCTGGCGGGATCAACCTCTTCGCCGCGCCAAGCAAACAGGGCAAAGACGAGCGCGCCCGCAGCCAGGAAATGCACCAGCGGTTCGCGCGTCCAGTTGGGCCAGGTTCTGGCCGCGTCGTCAGGCTCGCTCACCCTTCCCCCATGATCGCAGGAGCCGTCGCCACCACCGCAGGCCGCAGCCATATTGGTGAGGTGTACGCACGCTCTTGGGCCACCGCGTCGGCCATCGCTTCCTCTGACAGGGTGATCCCAAAGCGTACCGCATCAAACAGCGACCAGCGCGGTGTTGGGATCTCGATGACACGCACGTAGTAGAATGCGCGCTGACCCTCGGCGTAGTCGGGATCCGTCCAGACCGTGCGCAGCTCAGCTGCACCGATGTCATTGGTGTAGCTCGCCGTCTCCCGGTCTACCGTATCGCCGACAGAGGGCACCTTGCCAGCTGACAGCGCGCGGCTTTCCATGGCGCTCCACACGACATCATAGACCTGTTCCTGAGCTTCGCCTGAGGCATCAATCCACCCCTTCACAACCTGAACGCGGTCAAGGTTTGCGCCATCAGGATCTTTCAGGGCAGATATCATGAAGTTTGGAGCGCTGCCATTATCGGTCAATTCGCCGCCCATTGGTACGCCGCGTGTATAGCCAGCCCTCACCCAATCGCCGTCCCAATCTGCATCGGTGAAGTCGAACCCTCCGAAGACACGCACAGACATGCGCGGACCGGTAGTAGCGTAAACCTCTCGCCGGGCAAACGCGTCGAAAATCTCCGCCCTTGTGTTGCCGCGCGCCCATGCCGCTGCATAACCGCCTGCAAGATAATGCCAGCCGAACCGTCCTTCGCGTGTTCCAAGGTTCTGCGCGGCAGCAGCACGATCTTCGACACTTGGCTCATTGCCGGTATGCTTACCGAAGAAATTGTCCTCATCACCCGTGGCGAGCGACGTATGACTATCGGTCGAACCGATCATACCAAAGGCATAGGGGTTCACGCCAAGCTGTTCTTCTAGCGAGAGGCCTCGCTTCAGCGCTTCTCGGACATAATTTCCGCCCAGCATCTCAGGCTCGGTTTTTGCGGTGAGTGGCAAATTGCCAAGCTCCCAACCTTTCACGCCGTAACCTGCCATCTCATCATTGGGAGAGAGCAGCGGGTGAGCCTCGCTGTCCCCCTTTATCTGCGTGACCTCGACCACTGGTTCCGCCGCCGCTCGCTTGGCTGCATATTCTGCGGTCATTGCACTGCCATCAGGCATGGTCATCTCAAACATCATCCCGTTGGAAAGGTTCGAGTTGTGCGGAATGGCGAGCGCTTTCCCGCCCGTCTTATCGGCATAGGCGCTCATATAGTCCCACAATTGCTCCGGCGTTGTGCTCAGGCCCGGGAAAGGCAAGACTTGGCTGGTTCGATCGCTGCCATCGCGAAACATCACCACCCGGTGCAAATTATTGCCATTCGGCATGAGCGTCCATTCAAACCCGGCCAGCGCGGTAAAGCTGCCCGGCTTATTGTAGCGATCAAGGATCTCCAGTTGGGTATTCCAAATGTCGGTAGTGTTTTCCTTTTGCCGCTCTGGATCGCTCATCGCCTCAGGCAAAGTGCCATTGGCTGCCGCAGTAATTAGCTCCCCGATTGCGCGCTGAGATTGCTCGGGGCTTTCATGCATCATGTCATACCAGCGCAGCATAGTCTCATCGCCCATCGCCTGCACGCCGATCCGTGGGGCATCGTAAAGCCGCCGCGTTGCCCCGAGACCATCGGAATGGTCAGCAATAACCAGAAAATCGAGCGGCCGGGCGAGCTTGGCTGGCGCACCAGTGGTCGCCGTTACCTCTTCACCGCTGGCGAAACGCAGCGCCTCTTCCGGACCAAGGCGGACGCCGAAGCCAAAGGCATCGACCGAATTGTCTGTATGCAGGTGAGTGTCACCCCAATAGGGGCGGTCGGGGAACTCTGCGAGCTCGATAGTGCCTTCGCCATCGCCGCTTTGCGCCTCATCAACGCCGCTCAGCGCGTCGCATCCAGCGAGCGAAATGCTCGCAATGCCGGCCAAAGTTGCCGCTTTCCATGTCATCTGCATGGCGTCCCTCCCATTCCTCTTTTTATGGCCAAGAATGTGGGCTGAGATAGCGCACTTCGTCAAGCCAAAGGGGAATGTCAGCCTGACTTTTGCAGCAAGGCAGAACGCTCACAGCGGCACACAACCTCATCGCGCTGGTTCGTCAACTCATGGATGAAGGTCACGACGCCCGCCTCTGGGCGCGACTTGCTGGGGCGAAGTTCTTTCACTTCGCTCGCCGCGCGCAAGGTGTCGCCGATGAACACTGGCTTGGGCGTCACGACCTTATCAAAGCCTAGGTTCGCGACCAATGTGCCCAAGGTTGTGTCACCCACTGAGAGCCCAACCAGAAGCGAAAATGTGAAGGTCGAATTGACCAGGATTTGCCCAAACCCGCTTTCCTTCGCCGCCTCGACATCAAGGTGAAGCGGCTGAGGGTTGTGTGTCATGGTCGAAAACAGGAGGTTGTCCGTCTCGGTCACTGTGCGGCGGATATCGTGTTCGATCCGTTCACCCACCTGCCATTCGTCAAAGTACTTTCCAGCCATTGGCTTTAGCCTTCTTTTTTCCAGCTTCCGGCGACGTCTGCGCCATCCATCGCGCTGTCACGGATTACACCCGGCGTGCGGCTAAATCGCGGAGCAGGCGCCGTGTGCCACTCGCCGCCGTGCTCGACATAGGCGCCGCGGGCCTTCAAATGCGGGTGTTCGCGGGCTTTCTCGACCGGAAGGACTGGGGCAAAACACGCATCGCTTCCCTCCAGCAATTCGCACCACTCCGCCTGTGTCTTTGTTTTGAACATGATGGCCAATTTCTTGGCATAGTCATCCCAATTGCTCGGGTTCAGCTGGCCTTCGCTAAGCTCGTTTGGCGCGCCTGACTTAGCGAGAAATTCGGCGTAGAACTGCGGCTCAATCGCGCCCACAGAGACTTCTAAGCCGTCTGCGCATTCAAAACAGCGATAGAAATGCGCCGCCCCCCGAGCATCCCTTTGCCCTTCTCCGTCGAGAGGATTGGCCGCGATCCGGCCCCGAAAAAGAAGCTCATCAGGCTGGTCGCGCCATCGACAATCGCCGCATCGACAACTTGCCCTTTGCCTGACCGCTCCCGTTCATAGAGAGCAGCAAGGATGCCAAATGCGCAGTACATCGACCCGCCGCCAAAATCCCCGACAAGGTTTTGCGGCGGTATCGCTGGCTCTCCCTCTCTACCAACCGCAGCGAGCGCGCCGGTGATTGCAATGTAATTGATATCATGGCCAGCCGCCTTTGCGAGCGGGCCGTCCTGGCCCCATCCCGTCATCCGAGCATAGACCAAACGCTCGTTTGCGCTCAGCACGTCGTCTGGCCCCAGACCTAAACGCTCCATCACACCAGGGCGGAACCCTTCGATCAACACGTCTGCATTGGCCAAGGTGTCGAGGCAAAATGCGCGGCCCTCATCGCTCTTCACATCCACGGCAACTCGGTTGCGCGCCCTCTCGACCACCGGATTGCTGATTTGTGTGCCATGCCGCTCAATCCGAACGACCTCAGCGCCCATATCGGCCAGCAGCATCGCAACGTGCGGACCGGGGCCTATGCCTGTGAATTCGACCACTTTGAGGCCGGTTAGCGGCCCACTGGATTGCGTCATGCAATTTTTCTCCCTCTTGTCAGCGACATTGGCCTGCCCTTGTTCTGGTGGCAAGATATCGAAGGGAGATTGATTGACTTTGTGAGCAGAAGTCACGCAATTGTTTGGTCTGCGATTTTTCCAAGTGAGGGCCGGTTACGATATGAAAAAGGTCCTGGCAGTCGCATCAGGCGGCGGACATTGGGAGCAGTTGATGATGCTGCGATCATCACTCGATCCGCACGATGTCTGCTATGCGACAACCCAAAGGGATATGGCGACCGCGCATGGTATTGAGCGCGTAGCAGAACTGCCGGATTGCAATCAGCATACGCCGATCTCGCGCACTCCTTTGCCTGATTGCGGCGATACGCCTCGTCCTGAAAGCCAGGCCTTCCTCTGTGATCTCAACTGGCGCCGCACCAGGATTTTTCTGCATTCTTGCCGGACGATTGATTGGCGCCAAAACACTATGGGTTGATAGTGTGGCCAATGCTGAGCAGCTCTCAATGTGCGGCAAGCTGTCCAAGCACGTGGCCCATGAATGCCTGACGCAATGGGACCATTTGGCGAGCGACACCAAACCGCTTTTTCGTGGGTCGGTTCTGTGATCTTAGTAACCGTGGGCATGCAGCTGGGGTTTGATCGGCTGATACGCGCGATGGACGAAATTGCGCCAACGCTTGATATGCCCGTGATCGCTCAGACGGGACGAAGCCGGTATCGCCCGATTAATATGGAATTGCACAACAATCTCGACGCAGGCCAGTTTGAAGAACTGGCAGCCGATTCCAAGTTGATCGTCTCACACGCGGGCATTGGCACGGTTCTAACCGCCCAAAGGCTTCGAAAGCCAATCGTCTTGATCCCCCGACAAGCGGACTTGGACGAGCATCGCAATGATCATCAGCTGGCAACAGCCAAGCAATTGCGTAGCCAGCCCGGGATCCTTGTTGCTTGGAGCACAAATGAGCTAGGTGTTACGATCCGAAAGGGCCTGACAAACTCCACCTTGCCACATGTCGAACCTCAGGCCTCCTCGGAGCTTCTAAGTGCGGTCGCAGGGTTCATTGAGCGAGGCCAGATTTAGCACTAGCTGCTCTGCTTCCCCGCTACGGTCATCGAGTATCGCGCCGCGCATCCAGCGACGAGCAGTGAGGCGCCAATATCCATAATCCAGTTCAGTTTTATCGGTCCACCGTAAAGCAAAGTGTCCACTGAATGCAGCGATATTATGCGCAGACCGATTAGGAGCAGCATTGCAAAAGCGGATAGCTGTGCTGTGAGCAGCATCTTGTATGCACTCACGCTGACCGCACCAGATTTGGCACGAAATCCTTGTCGGACCATCAAGCCAACGGCGATTGCCGCGACTACCAATAGAGCAATCACCGAGGGAAGCTGCCAAAAACTGCGCCCGTCATAAGCGCCTTGAGATCGCAGCAGATCGCGCATCACATCGCGCAACATGTCCTCAAAACCCAGCAGCCGTGACGCAATGAGCAGACCAAAGAACACGGCCATCAGCCGCCACGCGCGCGCCAGAGAGACGCTCATGCCCCGCTGCACAGAAACCCTCCATGCCGCGCCGCACATTATGACCACAAACAGATAGAGGCCTGCGCCAAGCCAATTGAGGAGCGATACATCCAGAAGCACTGCCGCTGCCCTTTCTTAGCCGAGTGAAATCAAATTCGCCCCCAAGCCATAATTTACGTCCGCCAACCGGTCCAGGAGCCAGATCGCATTCAATACTCGATCTTCCAGCAATCGACGAATAGGCTCTACTCACCGCGTAGCACCAGGACACTTCATAGGAATCTGCGTAACTTGTTGCGCCTAAGGATTTGCCGCACTAGTCTCCAATACTTAAGGTTCTACCGAAGAGCCTTGGGGATCATTATTGTGAGAATTCAGATTATTGATCAAGCACTTCGCAGTTCTGTAATCTTGGGCGCCGCGGCCATCCTGGGGGCCTGCGCCTCTCTACCTCCAGCCAACATTGGCGCAAGCGTCACCGCGCCAAATGAAGCGCTGGGACAGGCAGACTATACCTTCCAAAAGCCAGGCACATATCGGCTGCGCGCTTCGGACATCATTTCCGTCAGTGTCTTTCGTGAGCCTGACCTTTCGCTCAGTGATGTACGCGTAGGGGTCGATGGGATCGTTTCTCTGCCAATGTTGGGACGTCACGAAGTTGGCGGCAAGACAACTGGTGAGATCGAGAGCGAACTCACCCAAAGGCTGGACACTCTGGGCCTCAAAAACCCGCGCGTCAGCGTCAATATCTCCGATTATGCATCCCATTTGGTGACGGTCGAAGGAGCCGTGCAAGAAGCAGGCGTGTACCCGTTTCAGCCTGGTGCGCGGCTATCATCCGCGATCGCGATGGCAAAAGGGGTGACCCGCGTTGCTGAGCTTAAGCAAGTGGCGGTCTTCCGCACCCGCCCCGATGGCATTTATGCGGCGCGCTTTGACTATGGCGAGGTCAGCCGCGGCACGATGCTGGACCCGGTGTTAGAGCCAGGCGACAGGGTTGTGGTGGGCACCTCGACATTGTCGCAGTTCTGGCAAGACACACTCCGCGCGCTACCAGCCTTTGGCGTGTTCGCAAGCCTGGACAATTGAGCCGATCATGAACGAGACATCTGCAGTCCAACAGTCCACGCCTCAGCCGCCTCCCGCTTGGTACGATCGCTATCTTCCATCGTCTCAACCGAGCACACAGGAGCGGCGCCAGCTGTTCGATGTGACGGCTTTGCGCGGACTGCTTTTCAGGCAACGCTGGTCGATTGGCGGCACTGTCCTGCTTGCTCTTGTTGCCGGGCTCATCCTCACAATGCTGCAGCAACCGGTTTACCAAGCCGAAACAACGTTGAGAGTGGAGCCGCGCGGACTCTATGTCGTCGAAGGCCAGGACGTCGCTCCGCAAATCTACAACAATGAAATTTCCAGCTACATGGCCACTCAGGTTGGCGTCATCGAAAGCTACAACCTTGCGCTCGTCGTTGCCCAAAATCTCAAGCTAGCCGAACGGCAGGAGTTCATCGGTGCGGAAACAGACAGCGGCCGCCCCAATGGCCGCAGTGACGAACAATGGCTTGAAGACAAAACCGCTATGGCCGCGTCGATGCTGAAGGGCGGGCTGACTGCGGATATTCCCTATGACAGCCGCATTGCGACGATCAGCTACCAGTCGGAAAACCCGGCATTGGCGGCGGAAATCGCCAATGGTTATGCCGAGGCCTATGTCTCATCAGACGCTAGGCGGAATGTCGACAGCAACGAATATGCGCGCGCATATTTGCAGGAACAGATCACCGATGTGCGGGCTCAGCTGCAAGATGCTGAGAAGGCGGCAAACGCCTATGCCCGAAGCAATGGTATCGTCACTCAAAGGCCAGCAAGCGAAGAAGGCGAAGCGACAACAACAACGACCGCAGCCAATCTGACGAGCATAAACCAGACCACCAGCGCGGCCCGTGCAAAACGCATAGCCGCGGAGCAAAGATGGAGAGCCGTTTCCTCCATACCGGCTGCACAATTGCCGGAGGTGCAGGACAATGTGGTCGTCCAAAATCTGCAAAACACGCGAGCACGGCTGATCGGAGAACGCACCAATCTGCAGCAGCGCTACAACGACCAATATCCTTCAATCGTAGAAATCAACGCTCAAATCGCCGAAGTTGAGCGTCAGATCGCAAACGCCAGTGCTGATATCAAAGCAAGCATTCGCAGCGATTTCGTAATTGCCCGCGAGCAGGAACGTGCGCTCAAGCGCGAATTGCGCTCGGTCACGCAAGAAACGCTCAACGAACAGGATCGCCAGGTGCAATACAGTGTGCTCGAACGAGAGGCTGGCGCCCTTCGTAGCCAGCTTGCAGAGCTCTTGGAGCGGTTCAACTCGATTAGCACAGCCGCCAATGTGCAAAGCGGCTCCATCACGCGGCTTGACCCCGCCTTAGTGCCATCCTCGCCGATATCGCCCAATCTTATGCGCAACTTGCTGATCGCTCTCGTAAGCGGCCTCGCACTGGCTGGAGGACTAGCAGTGATACGCGAGACCCTCGATGATCGCTTGCGCTCACTCGATGACGTTGAAACGAAAGTTGGATTGCCCCTGTTTGGGCACACGCCCTATGTCGATGAGGCCAAGATCCATGAAGAAGGGACAGAGCAGCATGGGGCATTGATAGAAGCCTATGCGTCGATCCAGTCGACACTCGACTACGCGATGTCACGGGATAAAAATGTACTGCAATTCACCAGTGCCCAGCCGGGTGAAGGGAAATCGACCAGCGCGCTAATCCTGGCTGAAATGTTCGCTCGGCTAGGCCGCAAGACGTTGCTGATTGACGGGGATCTACGCAAACCCTCGATCGCAAAATTGCTTGGCAGCGAACCGCCCGAGGCGGGCCTCGTAGAGGTCTTGCTCGGGCATTCTGAATTTGGAACAGCGGTGGTCAAAGGGCCTCATGAAAACCTTGATGTACTGGCTGTAGGGGCCCTTCCGCCCAATCCAGTTGAGACACTGTCGTCTGATTATCTGGCCAATTTTCTATCAAAGCAGCGGCAAGACTATTCGATCATCCTGATCGATTCCTCTCCCGTTATGGGGATCGCAGATGCCCCGCTGCTCGCCAAACATGTTGATGGGACAATCTTCATTCTTGAGGCGAACAAAGTACAATTCGGCCAAGCCAAAGCGGCCGTAAAGCGGCTGCAAGGCGTCGGCGCCAATGTCTTGGGCGTGGTCCTGACAAAGTATCGCGCGCTGACCGCCGGGCAAAGCTATGATTACCAATACCGCTATTACCAATATGAGGACAAATAAGCGGGACCAAAGGCCGGTGGACACGGCGTGCTTTACGGTCATCATCCCTGCTCATGATGAGGCCGCAGTGATCGCGCGTTGCCTCGCCTGTCTGTACAAGGATGCACCGGTAGACGCCGATTTTGAAGTGATCGTGGTCGCCAATGGATGCAGCGATCAAACCGCGCAAATAGCGCGCGAGTTCGCTCCTCAGGCCAAGGTTATGGAAATAGCTGAGACGTCCAAAACTGCGGCCATGAATGCGGGGCGAGAGGCAGCGTCGTACTACCCTCAAGTGTTCTTAGACGCAGATGTGATGTGTAGCTTTGGAACGCTCCGGTCTCTGACTGACGCACTAGAGAATAGTGAGGTCTTGGCTGCCGTACCCAAAGCGCGCTTCGATACATCGAAGTCCAGCTCACCCGTGCGAGCCTATTACAAAGTCTGGCAACAGCAGCGCTTTGCGTCTTCGGCGTTGGGCGGTGCGGGATGCTTTGCCATCTCAGAGCAAGGCTTGGAACGCATCGGCCCCTTCCCCACGATCATCGCAGATGATTTGTGGGCTTTGTCTCGGTTCGCAGGCCATGAAAGAGTGTTGGTGATGCAAGATAGTGCTGGTGAGCCAGTTTATTGCACCATAACCCCGCCCCAAACTGCGATCGAACAGGTTCGCGTCGAAGCGCGACGTCGGATAGGTAGCGAACAGGTCCGTCGCCATTTCCCAAGTCCTCATTTGCGAGAGGCAAGCAAAGGCACCATCTTCAAATCCGCATTTGCAGGAGGAACGTCACCCTTAGCCGCCATGACTTTTGCGGGAATGAAATTCGCCTCGAAACTACTGGCGGAATGGCGCAAGCTGCGAGGGAAACAAGCAATTTGGGTCCGCGATCACAGCTCGCGCAAACTGTGAACATGGATCAGCCCCGGACATCTTCACCAATCGACATTTCCGTTCTGGTTGTGACCTTCAATTCGCGGGGCTTCATTGATGAATGTTTGGACTCCATTGAAAAGGCTAAAGAGCGGGCACGCGTTGAAGTTCTGCTCATCGACAATGGCAGTGTTGGGACGGAGAAACATGTCTCGGATACCTTCCCGCAAGTCACGACAATAGCCAGCGAAGGCAATGTCGGATTTGCGCGAGCGAACAACCGACTGGCCCAGCATGCGAAGGGCCAATATTTACTGCTGCTCAATCCAGATGCTTTTCTGCAGTATGGAGCGCTCGATGCGCTGCTGGATGGCGCCGCCCGCCACCCTGATGCCGGTGCCTGGGGCGGGATCACTCTGGATGGCAATGGTCAGCCAGATTTTGGCAATTCCATTCAGATGCCATCTTTGCGAGGCTTTCTATCCAGCATGATTGGCCTCTCTGGGGCGCAAGACACCCATTCTTCAGGCATTACGAACGACCGGCGGGCAGACGTTCTGTCCGGTGGTTTCTTCATGATCCGGCGCGATCTTTGGGAAGAGATGAGCGGTTTGGACGAACGCTTCTTCCTATATTGTGAAGAGGTCGACCTGTGTTTGCGACTGCACAAATCAGGATATGATTTGTGGCAGATAGCCGCTGCAAAGGCACACCACAAAATCGCACATGGCAATTTTCAGTCGCCACTCCGCCGCCTCTATCAAGCCGCTGGGACCATGGAATTTCTCAGGAAGCACTGGCCTATGCATAGGCGGATCATTGCGGCTGGCATGATGTGGAAGGCCGCAATATTGCGGGTAAGTCTCGGCGTACTTCTGGGATGGTGTAGCGATAGGCTTGCCGCTGCTGGCAAGGGATATCGCCACGTTGCATTGCGTCCGGACCTATGGCTGCGCGGCTATCACCCCAGGTCCGGTTTGAAGGCTAGACTTGATCGCGGTGCACTGGCCGATCGAACGAAGCAGTGAGCCTTCAGCACTTTCTTCTCACGCGTTTCAATATCGCGAGCGACGGCCGAGAGGCCGCGATCCGAGGCCGTAGTGGATGGCTCGACAGACGAATGGATTTGTTTGAAGAAATATGCCTGCCCAGTGTGGCGGCACAAACTGTGCACGATTTCCAGTGGCTCATCTATTTCGATGCCAGAACCGATGATGTCTATCGCAAACGGATCCAAAACTGGCGTATGATTGTGCCGTTCGAGGCATTGTTTGTCGATGATTTCGTATCACGCAGAGCGGCTAACGATATCAGAAAACGCCTCATCGTGAGCACCGAAAAGCTGCTGACAACGCGGCTCGACAATGATGATGCAATTGCCCGTTTTTTCGTTGCCAAGCTGCATGAAACAGCAGATCAGATGCCGATTGGGACGGCGCTTAACTTTCCAACGGGCTACAGTCTAAGGGAGCATAAATTGTACCATGCGAGCGACCCAAACAGCCCCTTTGTGTCTCTGCTAGAAGGGTCGGACGACATAAAAACTGTTTGGTGCGATCAGCATAGAAAATTACAACGCAGCTATCCATATCAGCAGATTCAATCGCCACCCGCTTGGCTTCAGACAATTCATGGCGAGAATGTCTCGAACCGTATCAGGGGCCCGCGCGTGGATAGTCCTACGACGCTTTTGAGCTTTCAAATTACAGAGCACCGACTGCCCCGCCCTCCGAGTGTGCTTGCGACCAAAACGGACAGATGGATTTGGTGGCCAATGAGATGGGTTCGAGAGCGCGCAATTGCCTTGGCAAAGCGAACTCTAAACCGCTGACGCTATGTCTCAGCGGCACTTTGCGCAGTGTGCTGAACAAGCGATGCCGCGATGCCCAGCAAGGCGAAGAACCAGACCTGAGGGGACAACCACAAGGCCACTGAAAACACCCCAAGGCACATAACCGACAAGGCGATCGCAGTGCCGCGGATCGTGTTCTGATCCACCGTGGCTAATCGCACTGAATTGCGGGCGAGGCCCACCACGGCAAGCAATACCCCCAGCAAGGCAAGCAGTGGAGCGATGACCCCATGCCGCATTGCCAAGACCAGCCAGTAATTGTCCACCGATGGCGGCATCCAACGCGGGCGTGCCCAGTCACCAAAGCCGATCCCAAAAATGGGGTTTTCGACCACCGTCTTGATGCCTTCGTCCCAGATCAGCAGACGGAAGAAGGCGGTTTGATTGTTCAGCGCCGCAAACCGGGTAATCAGTTTCACAACCCCAGACTGACTGGCGACCTCCAGAAAGATAATCACCACCAGCAATCCCAAAAGCGCGAGCCGCCAACTGACCATGCTGGTACGCAAAATCATAAAATTGGCCGCCACCAAAGCGAGGCCCGAAGCGAGCACCAAAAACGCACCGGAGCTGAATGTGAACACGCAGCAAAAGCCTCCGAAAAGGCCAAGCCACAATGGCCATCCACGCAGACCAGCCACCAGATAGAGCGGCAAGAAGCTGCCTAAGAAAATACCGGCGAGAATTGGATGCGGAAACGGCCCCTGCCCGCGCATCAGACCAAGTCGTATCGACGGCTCAAGCTCGTGAACCTGTCCGGTGATCGCGCTTGCAGCGGGCATAACCAGATGCATCTGGAGAAGCGACTCGGCACCAATGATTAGCCCCGTCATTGCCAGCCCCGGTGCACTCAAAACCAGCAGAATGCGCAAATCCCTGAGGGAACTAATCGTCGTTCGCAGCCAGAAGTAGGCGACGACTATGTCCAGAACTAAAGAACCAGAGGCCTGCACGACCTGGTCCAACCCCATCGTCACAATTGAGGATATGGCAATCCAAACCCCAAGCGCGGCGACCACATAATCGGCCAGGCAAAGTCGCAGGTGACCCTTAAGAATATCACGCAGGATCACGAAAGCCGCACCGATCAGGAAAAGCCGATACGGCGGAAGCAACAAGGTGCCGACGCTAAAATTGAAAGGTAACGGGATCAGTAGAGTATAGACCAGCGCCACCGCACCAAAAACACGCCATCGCTCAGCCTCGTGATTTCTCGCCATTTGTGGCGCGGCCATTGAGTGGATTGGTGGGGTTGCAGAATTTCCCATTGCGATATTGCGGCGACTTCCCTTGATCCTTGAACGATACACTAAGGCTATGAAATACTCGCACTGTGCATCACGGCGCATGTTCTTGCCAGACCCAAGTTCTCGCAAACAACTTTCCTACATGTTCTTTTTATGTTCTCTATTGCGGATAGTTTCACCAAAAGCGAATCCGAGGACATTGAAATGCAACAAGATCCATTCCGCAACCAAGCCGACAGCCCAATGGCACCAGCAGAATATTGCTTTGAAATCACACCCAGCGACACTGACGATCTGATGTGCGCGACCAAGGCTTTGTACGTTGGCGAAGGCGGGGACCTGGCCATCACCTCGGTCCGCGCCGATGCTCCGGTGGTCTTCACCAGCGTTCCATCAGGCAGCATTATCGATGTCCGCGCCCGGAAAGTCAGCGCATCCGGCACGACAGCAGCGAACATTATCGGGCTGGCCTAATGGGGCGCGTCGGATATGGCTTTGGCTCGGTGTCGAGACTGCTGAATGCAGCCTCTGCATCAAGCAAAGCGACCATCATGCCGGGCGAAAACTGGACTGGAACAGCGGGGAGCGGTTTTGCCTCCACACCCGTCGATCCGGCTCGAACAACCGCCAAGCCTGTGCTGCGTCTCATCACCCCTCCCAAGCAACGCTTTTCAAGCAATCTCACGGTTGGAGTCCGGGCGGCGGCGAACAATGCTGGCACTTTGTTCGACACAGACGGCCTGTCATTTGTCCGCGTCCATTATGAGGGCAATGTTGTAGATATTGCCGCCCCGAGTGTGCGAAATCTCGTCGATGCTAATGGCCTCACCAGATGTTATTGGGGTTGGTGGTGTGAGCTTGAATACACCGGCAATGGCTCTGCCGATGTGTATTTTGAGGCGGTCCCGACCGACACCAGCATGCAGAACCGCGTGATCGGCCCCTATACGTTTCATCCGAATGACGACGAGTGGGAACTCGACTTCACCGTCAATCCCGACTTGCCGCTTTCAGCCACGAATTATCATGACATCAATCCAGCCATCAATGCGATGAAGCAGCAAGGTGCCTCCGGTGCCTTGCGAGTGCGAATTGAGAAAGCTGGCGATTACGCGCTCACCGACCGTAATTGGAACAGGGGCGCGACCGCTGAATGGCTCGTCATTGAAGCGACTGTTCCAGGCGTGCGCTTTTCACAGAGCCTGCGAGCGGACGGCACGCTCAACTTCTTTAGGCCCAGATTTGAACCAGTTTGCTTTCGTCGCTGCGAGTTCGATTTTGCTGGATCAAGCGAGTATTATTTCGAGCCTGGATGGGCGCGGAACAATTGGTTCGATGGCTGCGTATTGACCAATAGCAACGGCCGCAATGATGCCCCGCTGAAGGTGCCTCGTAACACGCTGGCTTGGATATTGCGCGGCCGCCATTGGATCACCGAATGCAGTTTCAGCAATTTGGCAAACTGCGCGACGGGTCAGCATCTGGTGCGCGGATGCGAGTTCACCCAGTGCTGGTCGGATCTCGCCAATGGCACATATGCCTTTGTCGGCAACACCGTGCAGGATTTCGATGGCAGCTATTATCGCAACGGCATGGCCGCGCTGAGTGTTGAATACGCCGGGCCTGCTGGAAGCGCGACCATCGCAGCAAACGGTATTGGTCCCAAAACCTTCACCCTCCGAGAAGATGGTTCAAGCATCGGAACGTTTGTGACTGGAACCAACAAGGCCGCATTTCTTGCCGACACCAATTACACGGTCCAAAATCTGGCCGACTGGATCAATGCACAGCCTGGTTGGAGCGCGACCGTGCTGGACAATCGTTTTGCTGCTTTTGGCCTATGCCTCGATAGCGGCTCTCCGCAGGCTGCTTTCGGTCAGCAAGATGTGAAATCCGCGCCACTGGTCTTGCACACCAAGTTCGACATCCACGCCGATATCTACCAACTGAGCGGCAATTCAGCGATTGAGAATCTCATTATCGCAGAAAACCGAATGTGGGATATCGATGCCCAGAACATCTTCCTGACCGCACCAGGAGGCTTCAGCGATGTGATGATTGTGAATAATGCGTTTGAGAACTTTCTAAGCAGCGGCGCGCAGAGCCAATTTAGCTCAGCGCATAGCCATGTGATTATCGCGCATAATTCCATGGCGAGCCAAACAATCACCATGCGTAGCGACAGCACGTTCAATCCAGACGGTTACTGCTTGATTGCAAACAATATCTCGCAAGAGTTGCGGTGGGGCGGAGCCGCTGATCCTGATCCAATTGTTGCTGACAATCACGTGCACGCTGGATCGTCCCCGCCAGCAGGTGCCAGCGGCACGTCCATTGGCGGCAACTTTGGTTCGCTCTATGTGGACGCTGACAATGGTGATTTTAGCCCGTCCGGCGATCTCCTGGTCAATGGCAAGGGCCCGGTGCTGCGCGGCGATTTGAACTGCGCAAAACGCTCAACCTACGGCGCAGTAGGCGCTGTCGGAAAATCGATCTTTGGTTGAGTCTTGCGGTGAGCGAAGGGAGCCGGTGCTACTTGTATGTTCCGGCTCTCACGCCGCCTAATTTTGCGCAGGCCTGCTAAGCGAAGGCCAATTCCGCAGCATCACCAGCAAGACGGCGCCGATCCACAAAACCTCAAACACAACCTGGATCATGGCCGCCCCGACTGCGCCATGTTGTACAATCATCCAGGGCGCTGCAAGCAGTGCGATCAAGGCAAAGAGATTGCATTTCAACATCGCTGCTGGACCGATTTTAACAATCGTGACCGCCCTCATCCCTAGGGTCATCAGGCTCAAGCAAATGGCCAAGACTAGCCAATGCAAGGTGGCTGCAGCGGGGACGAATTCTGGCCCTGCGACAAGCTCTATGATTGGCACCCCCAACCAATAGACCGCCGCCAAGGCGGCTGCGGAAGTGAATAGTCCGAATGCGGCAATCACACCTGCCAATCTCAGCGGATTTGGCGTGGTTGGCATTTCCCGAAAAACGGCTTCGAATGCCGCCCGGTAGAGCATTTGCATCAGTGAAGCGATCCGGTCAGCCACGGCATAAATGCCGACCATCGAATTGCCAGCAACTGCCCCCAACAGCACTACTATGCCACGCTGCCTCACCGCACCCACCGCGCCAGATAGCCCGGTCGGCAGGCAGAACTTCAAGACCTCAAGAGTTTCACCGCGCGGCGGCCGCTCAGGCACACACAATTGCCATACCTTTGCGAGCAGAACGGCATTAGTGCCGACAAAAACAAGCGCAAAGGCGATCAGGTAAGCGTCTATCGGAGCCGCTGCATACCAAAACACCGCGGCTACCAGCAGGGTAACCGCAGCGGATCCTGACCGCACGATGGCTAAATAATCGAAGCGGTCGTGCTTGCGCAAAACTCCAGTCAGCGGGTCAGACGTTCGAAACAGCTGGGAACCGATCAGCATGATCGCCGACCAGCCGCCCGGCCAATTCAGCCACCGCAGAGCGCCGAGGCCGATCAGCACCCCAATCGCCGCCGCTGCCAGATTTATGATCAAGGCCGCGCCCAATATTCGGCTCTCACGCCCTTCAGACAATGCCAAGATCGCCTGCCACAATTGCATGCCGGCCAAAACCTCTAGCATCATCGTAAGGGCTAGCAGTGCGGCCAGCGTGCCAAGGCCATCTACGCCGAGCGCGCGGGCGTTGAAATACATTGCGGCAAACCCGAACACGGCGACTGCACCCAGTGATACCAGTGACCAGCCTGCGTTCGTGCGTATTCGTTTCCAGACCGTCACGGCGCTATCGGCCAATTAACTCGGAAAAGCGCTGCGTTATATGCTGGGCGCGGTCCAACTCATCACCACTCAATCCCTTCAATTCACGTGTTTTAGTAGGCTCCTTCAACGCGCCAAGTCCCCTTGCCTCACAGTCAAAACCCCATTGGTTCAGCCGTTCAAGAATATTACCATCATTTGCCACCATGCTGGCCAGATCGTGCACCATATAACGGCCCGGGTCACTCGCTTCGACATGATCCAGCAAGCATTGATTGTAATATATCCAGGCCTCCAGATAATCGCTGCGCAATTGCTCAAACCACGCCTCACTGCGCGATCGCGTGGCCCAATAATACGCCCGGAGCCAGCCGCGATGGCCGGTCTCTGCATGGACACGTCGTTCCCGATCCAGCAATGAAGACACGACTTCCTCAAAGGGGCGAAACAAGATCAGCGCGAAGGGATCAAGCGCCTCGCGATAGAACGGCAGGAACAGGCAGGTGCGAGGCTCCTTCCAGCCAAAGTATGCCTTGGACTTTTGCCTGCGCTCCAAAAGAGTGCGGCCTTCCTCGGCAAGTTCGCCTTCGATCTTCATCGCACGATAAGCGGATGGATCGAACGAACGCGCGCCCCAATCGGCCATGCCGTTACTGGACAGACCATGCGCCGCCAAAATTTTGATGTGAAACGTCAGAAATTCGACATCTTCAAAATGACCATGCTCATTACCAATCCCGGCCCCCAATGTGGAGCCGCCCATATCAATCCCACAACTGGCCAGCCACCGCGCGGCGAGCGAAGTGTAGGAACGATGCATGCCCAGCACTGCTAATGATGGCAAAGACCTAGCCTCCTAGCCAAGAATTTCGCCCCACCCCTAAAGTCATCTAAACTATGGATCCTCATAACCTGCTTGCCTAGCGATGTCTTGCGCGTCAGCTTGTAAACAAAGGCCGCGCGACTTTACTTTCCTCCGCCTCCACTGTGCACGCCAAAGCGCCAGTGGATTGTTCGATAACGAACAAATTGAGGTAGGAATTGGCAGCTTTGCTCGCCATTTTTTTCGGGCGTAATGGTAAGCTTCGCGATAGCCTCCACCAAGTGAGACAATTGGGCGGTTGTTATGAACCACGGGCAGCTCCACTGCCCAAGCCGTTCTGCCAGCTGCAATCGCGGCCTGCGCCAGATCCGTTCCGTAGAGGTGGAAATACGGCAAATCTGGATCGAATTGGAAACCCGGCTCTCGGCGCAAGATCAAAACCAGCTCGTCAAATGAACCGACCTCTGCCGGGGCAAAGCCGCTCGATCCCAGCTCTTTGCCCATCGTCACATCCCAAACCCGGCCAACATGCTCGCCGTTTGGACGAACGCCGTAAGGGCCTGCAACCATCCAGCCAGGTGCGCTCTCGCTGAGTCCATTGAGAACCGCGACTGCCCGCTCAAGCCAACCCTGCGGCAAATAGACATCTTGGTGGGTGAAGACGCAAATGGGCCGCATAGTTCTCGCCAGGCCTTGATTGTAAGCGTCGGCCATATTGCTCGCGCCACGGATCTCGGTGATTGTCAGAGCGCCGCTCGCGACATCAGGAGAACGCAGCAAGCATTCGCTTAATATCTCATCATTATCGACCGCCACGATCAGGCAGAAATCATCAGACTTCAGCGCAGCGGACTTGGCTTGCGGCACGGCTTTATTCAAACCGCCAGCAGAGGGCGCCACCACGCCTCATTATCCAAATACCAGCGCAGCGATTGCGCCAGACCTTGCTCGAAGCTGCGTTGAGGTGCGCAACCGAGATCACGCCGCGCTTTCGTTTCATCGATAGCGTATCGACGATCATGGCCAGCGCGATCTTCGACGAAGGTTTTCAGCTCTGACGTTTCTCGTCCCTGTGCTGCTGGCGCATCAGGGTATCTTTTCACCAATGCCTCGTTCCGCGCAAAGGCCCGGTCGACTTCCAGGCAAATCGCATCGATCACAGCCATATTGGGGAGCTCAGCGCCGCCACCAATATTGTAGGTCTCGCCAATCTTGCCGCGCTCAATGCAGGCTTCTATTCCGCGGCAATGATCCTCGACATGAAGCCAGTCACGCACATTCATACCGTCGCCGTAAATCGGCAGGGGCCGACCCGACAGCGCATTTAGCAAGAACAGCGGAATCAGTTTTTCAGGATATTGGTAGGGGCCATAATTGTTCGAACAATTGCTGGTGGTTACCTGAAGGCCGTATGTGTGGTGGTAGGCCCGGACCAAGTGGTCAGAGGCTGCCTTTGAGGCGGAATAGGGCGAATTGGGCGCATATGCCGTGGTCTCACTGAACGCAGGTTCATCCGCAGTCAGTGAGCCAAAAACCTCGTCAGTCGAGATATGGTGGAAGCGATGCTCGCGCCCGCCACCCTCGTCTAACCAAACTTTACGAGCCGCCTTCAAGAGACAATTCGTTCCCAGAATGTTGGTATCGATGAAGGCATCAGGCCCAGTGATGGATCTGTCCACATGGCTTTCCGCCGCGAAGTGTACAATCGTGTCAATGTCGCGCTCGCTAAGCAGCCGCTGAACCAAGGTTTGATCACGAATATCGCCTTCGATCAGCTCACATTGCTCAACGCCCTCTATAGTCGAACGATTGCCCGCATAGGTTAGCGCATCGAGCACAACAAGCTGGTCAGCAGGATGGTGGTTACTCCAAAAATGCACAAAATTGCCGCCAATAAAGCCCGCACCGCCCGTGATGAGTAGATTAGCCAAGAGCCTGCTCCTGCTTCAGCATCACGCGCAGGTTGTCGCGCCAATCAGGGAAACCGCGCCCCAGCACTTCGCTGGTGGTCGAACAATCCAGCCGAGAAAACCTGGGCCGCTTGGCTGGTACCAGGTATTCCTCACTTGAAATTGGCATGATCGGGATAGAGCGATCAAGCAAACCTATTGCCAAAGCCTCTTTCTGTATGGCCACCGCGAAATCGTACCAGCTCGCTTCGCCAGCATCGCAATAGTGAAATACGCCCTGCTTGCCGCCTTCGACCAGTTCCCAAATCACTTTCGCTAAGCTGCCTGCATAAGTCGGTGCGCCTATCTGGTCAGACACTACGTGCAGTTCATCGCGCTCTTTCATCAGCCTAAGCATCGTTGTCACGAAGTTAGCATGCCCTGCGGCGTACACCCAACTTGTCCGCACGATCAGGGCCTTTTTGCCAGCAGCATCTTCACCAGCCATTTTTGTAGTGCCGTAAACCGACAAAGGGTCCCGTCGATCCGTCGGCTTGTAGGAAAATTTGCGTTCACCATTGAAAACGAAGTCGGTGGAAATTTGCACCAATCGAGCGCCGCAGCCGGCTGCTGCCTTTGCCAAAAATGAGACGGCATCGGTATTCAGCAGCTGCGCGGCAGAAGCATCACCCTCGGCCTTATCAACAGCGGTGTACGCAGCAGTGTTTATGATCCAGTCTGGTTGATGCTCATCAATCGTGCGCTGTACACCCAGTTGATCGGTGACATCCAATTGCAGACGATCAAGGGGGATCAGATCAACCCTACCAGGAACGCAGGCCTGCAACGCACGCCCAACCTGCCCGTTGGCGCCAGTGACAAGCACCTTCATGCAAAGGCTTCCACTTCGGCTAGCATGGCGCCTCGGCAGTCTTTATCCGACAACACCAACTCAAGATCATCAATTGGCCAATCAATTGCCAGCTTGGGGTCATCCCAAGCAAGCGTATGCTCATACTCTGGTGCGTAGGCAGACGTACATTTGTAAAGAAAATCAGTATCCGGCGCGAGCGTCAAAAAGCCATGGGCAAAGCCCTCTGGCACCCAAAACATCCGTTTGTTCGCCTCTGAAAGTTCTACGCCGACCCACTTCCCAAAATGCTCAGATGAACGCCGTAAATCGACGACCACATCAAACACCGCGCCCTTGGTAACGCGCACCAGTTTGCCTTGAGGACTGGGATTTTGAAAATGCAAGCCCCGCAATACTCCGGCTTGAGAGCGGCTATGATTGTCTTGGACAAACCCGGCATCCAGACCAAGTTCTTTGAAGATTTGCTCGTTCCAACTTTCCAAAAAGAAACCACGATCATCACCAAACACGCGCGGCTCGATCAATATCGGCCCTGGAATATCGCACTCGATCAACTTCACACTTGCACCGGATTTTCAAGCAATTGCCGCAAGTAAGTCCCGTAGCCCGATTTGCGCAGAGGTTCCGCAATTTCCTGAAGCTTTTCATCGTCTATGAAACCCTGCCGCCAAGCGATCTCCTCAGGGCAACACAGCTTCAAACCCTGACGCTCTTCTGTGATGCGAACAAAAGTCGCAGCATCAAGCAATGAAGCATGCGTACCAGTATCCAGCCACGCATAGCCGCGCCCCATCAACTCCACCGAAAGCGCTTCATCGTCTAGGTACAAGCGATTGAGATCGGTGATTTCCAACTCACCGCGCGGCGATGGCCTTAGGTCCCGAGCCCGGTCCACGACCGTCTTATCGTAAAAATATAATCCCGTTACCGCATAATTGGATTTTGGAGCTGCCGGCTTTTCTGCGATGGACACAGCCCGTCCGCGATCATCAAATTCTACGACGCCATATGCCGCTGGATTGTTTACGCGATAAGCAAATACGCTTGCACCAGAGGTGCGGGCATCGGCATTGGTCAGGTCTTGCGGTAACCCGTGGCCATAGAAAATATTATCACCGAGAATGAGAGCGCTTGGCTCGCCATTGATAAAATCTGCACCAATATGAAAAGCCTGCGCCAACCCCTCAGGATTTGGCTGCTCCGCATAGCTCAGAGATAAGCCCCAAGCGCTGCCATCACCCAGCACTCGGTGAAATTGCGCCGCATCCTCTGGCGTGGTGATGATCAATATGTCGCGGATCCCGGCCAGCATTAGAGTGCTGAGCGGATAGTAGATCATTGGCTTATCGAAAACTGGCATCAACTGCTTAGAAACACCGCGCGTCAGCGGGTATAAACGCGTACCCGAGCCACCAGCTAGAATGATGCCTTTACGGCTGGTGGTCATGGAAAGAAGGCTCCTAATTCTGGAGCAAACACCTCATGCGTTTGCAACTTCGATTCATTGCAGTGCAGTCTAGCCTGGTCAATGTACAACAGCCGGCTTCCACCAAACTCCTTGGACTAGCCAGAGCAGCTAATCCCATGGACGCGTCAAAAGCCTGATTGATACGCTGGATAATCTGCCAAAAATGACGCACCTTCAGCGGGAAGTAATTGCCCGAACCCAAGAGGCTTGTCGCCAAACAGATGACAGAAACCGCGACCATCGATGCAATGTTAGCCAGCGCAATGCGCGGCCAGGCTGCGCAATGGACAGGCGAAGGCGTTACGCAGGTTTGGGACCGGATCGCCTTCCACGGGATCGCAGGAGCGCTCAATTTACGCCGTAACCAACTCTCGGACTGGCCCATCCGGATACTGGATGACATCGGGCAGGAAGCGCAGATTGCCGCTTTATGGGAAGAAACGCACCGCCTTTGTGTGGCGAAACTTATCCAGCATTTGGCAGATCGAGGCGTTGAAACAGTCGTTATGAAAGGAACCGCCCTTGCCTATTCTCTCTACGAGGATGCTTCGGTCCGTCGGCGCGGTGACACGGATTTACTGGTAAAACCGAGTGACCGAAAGACAGCGCGAGACGTGCTCTCATCAAGCGGCTGGATCATGCGTGAGGTGCCGCACGGTTTAGTCTATCAGGAAACATGGCTGTTCAAGACAGGCGCCCATTTCGTGCATGAACTGGACCTCCATTGGCAAGCGGTCGATGGTCCCACATTGCAAGCAATCCTGCCTGCTGAGCTATATTTCGAAGAAGCCGTTCCCCTGCCCAACCTCAGCAAAGCTGCGATGGCAGCACCGCCTGTGCTCACCTTGGTCCAAATTGCGCTCAATCAGGCGTGGCACCAAACACATGGCTATTCAGTCAATGAAACCAAAGTGCATGGTGGAGAGCGGCTGATCTGGGCGAAGGACTACGATTTGCTTGCCCGCAGTTTCGGCCAGCGCGATTGGTCCATGCTGGCAGAGTTCTGCGAAAAGGTCGGTGTAGGGCCAATTGTACATGCGGCCCTAAAAACCGCGAGAAATGCTTTCCACACCCCCATTCCTGAAGAAGTCAAAACCCAACTAGCACCCCAAACTGGATGCCCCGAAATTCAAGCCTATCTCGCAGAAACAGACCCAGTCACGCGGTTCAAAACCGATCTCGCCAATGTGCATTCACCGGCAGCTAAAGCTCGCTTCGCCCTCGCGCAGGCTTGGCCCAGTGCAGCACATCTGAAGGAAAAATTCGGGGCAGCCCAAAATTGGTCAGTCGCTGGCCTGCGCGTGCGGTGGTTGGCTCGTTCCTTCATCAGATTAGTGGCTGGACGAAAGCCTTCATGAAGCGCTCATTCCTATGGCGGCGCGCGCTGGAGTTTAAGCGCGAGCTATCTCTTATCAGCGGGCTTACTCTATTAAGTTCCATGGCCACGCTATCCGTGCCTTGGCTGGCCGGACAATTGCTCGGCAGGCTTGCTGATGATGCGCCTACCGACCTCGGCAAGATCACAGGCCTGTTGGTGCTCGCGCTGGTCATTATGACTGCCATGAATATTGCTGCAAGCATGGTAACCGCTCAGACATCAGGGCGAATACTCGCTAGGCTGAGACTTGATGCTTACGGCCACATCCAGAACCTTCCGATAGGTTTTCACGAACAAAGCAGGCGAGGCGATCTCCTGGCGATGATGACTTATGAAGTACGCTTACTCAGCGACTTCCTAACCTCCACCATCGCCAATGTGCCAGCCATGCTAATGATGGCTGGCGGCGCGGTGATATTGTTGTTTCTCATCGATCCAACAATCGCTTTCATCGTTCCGATACTCGTGCCTGTATTCTTCATTGTACTCAAACTCCTTAGCCGGCGGCTCAGAGGGCTGGCCGAGCGGGTCAGAGAAACAGAGGCAAAGGTGATGTGGGTGGCCGACAGTGACCTAGAGATGCTGCCTGCGATCAAGTCCTTTGCAACCGAAGCCCGGCACAGCAAAGCCTACGCTAGGATTGTTGATGCGGCGCGTGTCCTCAGCTTGCAGGAAGACCGCATTACAGCCGCAATTGGCCCTGTGATCGCCCTTGCCGCTGGATTGGCCACCATCGCAATTATCGTGCTTGCTACCTCTGGGGAAGCTGTCGGTGAGCGCGATCCGGCAGAAATGTTCGCCTTTCTGCTCTATGCTGCCTTGCTTACTCGTCCTGTCGGCGGCTTAGCCAATGTCTACGGCCAGTGGCAGATCGCACGTGGAACGGCCGCGCGGATGGAAAAAATCTTCGCGGTGGAGCCTGAAATCGACGGTTTTGGAAACGACATCACAAACGCCTCACTTTCGACCATCCGGTTCGAAAATGTGAGCTTTGGATATGATAGCCGCGAGCCGATTCTTCGCGGCATCAACTTTGTGATAGAACCTGCGCAAGTGATTGCGCTGACCGGAGCAAATGGCGCTGGAAAGTCGACCCTTATCCGATTGCTCTTGCGCTTTTACGAGCCAGACGCCGGACGCATCTTGCACGGATCGAACAATATCGCCGATTTGCAAATACAGGCCTGGCGCAGGCAGATCGGATATGTTCCTCAGCGCGCGTTGTTGTTCAACGGGACGATAGCCGACAACATCGAGTTTGGATGCGAAGAAGCAGAACCGCAAGCAATTGAGCGTGCCGCCAGGCAGGCTCAGGCATGGGAATTCATCGCGCAGCTCCCCGATGGCCTGAACACGGAAATTGGCGACAATGGTATCCGATTGTCAGGTGGAGAGCGTCAGCGCATTGCGCTGGCCCGGGCACTGCTCAATGATCCACCCATCCTCATACTGGACGAAGCAACCAGCATGTATGACCTTGAAAGCGAAGCAGCCTTCATTGCCGAATGCGAAAGCGCGCTTAGCGGTCGCACGGTCATCATCATAACACATCGCATAGCGAGCCTTGCCCTTGCCGACCGGGTTTTCGAGGTGAGCGATCAGACCGTATGCGAGGTTGCTACTCAACCCTGATCAGGTTTTGCTCGCTTAACTCTATTGCCAGGCCGAGTACGTCTTGCTGGATACTCGCAAGCGGCGCATCAAATTCCGCTTCAATTACGTCGCAAAGCTCGGCAATCGAATAGGGTTTCTCGTCGAGCAGGCTCCAAATTCGAGTGCCAACAGCATTCAGACCAAAATAAGTCCCGCTGGCCATATCGAGCAGCACCATTTCGCCGCCCACCTCTCGCGAGACCACGTCTTCAGACGCACATATGACATCACTCAATTGCATTGTGCACCTCCTACCTGCTCCTCACTGCACGAACCGCTTCGATAACATGCTCAAGCTCGCGATAGTCGCGGCGATAGTCCAGCGCATAGCACGGAACGTCCCGCGACAGATCGACAAGCCTTGAGAAATGGGCCTTGAGGCGCGGCTTGTCTTCGACATCTAGAATGAATGAATGCGGTATCAAGTGCGTCAGAGCGCTGAGTGGGCTGAGCCTGGTGATGCTTACTTTCTCTGGCTCTGCGCTGGCGAGCACAAAGATTGCGTCCAAGCCTTTAGCCTCCTGAGCAAATGGCAATTGCTCAGGCACTGAAACAGCTTGTTTGTCCTCGGCTTCAATCCAGTGGTCTTGCGAGCCGAGCAGAAACTCAGCACTGTCATTGAACAGGCGCAGCGCTGTAGCCTTTGGCTGGACCCAATAATCGCTTTCTCTCCGTTCAAGCTCAACCACATCTTCTGTAAGAAATGGAGCGTCTGATTTTGCAAAGGCTCCTGCTAGTGTCGTCTTGCCGCTGCGCGATGGCCCCAAAAAGGCTGCAGCACTACCGTCAATCACAACTGCGCTCCCGTGAAGGCACAGCCCGCCGGAATGATTGGTGAGCAGCGGAAGTATTGCATTGTGAAACAGGTTCTGCGCCGTTTGCTCAGTGCTGCCGGGCGCAGGCCAAGCGATCACCCCTTGGCTATTGCTCGTGATTTGAAAGTCGGCCTCATCCAGGAACCTCAAGTGGAAGCCATCGTCGTCCCGACGGAATTCGGCCTTTATCTCGCCGTCAGGATCAACCCAGCGATCATAGGGCTGGGGCGATAAATCCGTTTGCGCTCGCACCTCTGCGAGCTCCAGGCCGATCACAGCGTGCAATCCTTGGCTAACACCTGCATCACAAAATCAAGAGCGGCCTGATCACTTGGAAACAGCTTTGGTCGATCCCTCAAGACCTGATCCACAATCTCTTGCCTCGTCCGCACCCCATCAACCTGGGCCAAGACAAACGCACGCGCCGCGCCCTGATCTGATAAGGCAGGCGATTGTCCGTTTGACACCGCCAAGTCAGAGGGTTTTAGCAAGGTCCCGTGCCAGGTTGAGAGCTTCTGAACGGGCGCGTCATTGGGGGGCTGTATCGTCCAAGCCAGCATCTCTTCCGCATGGCGAATGTTGATTGAGAATTCGACTTCATCGCCCTCTTCAACCCGGAAAGGTTCGGCTGCTGGCAAGAACGCTTGCGAGCGGCCAATGCTGGCAGGATCAAACGGCGAATTGGTCATCCGCACACCCTGACTCAATGCACAATCAAACCACCCAGCCACTCCGTCAAACACGCCGGAATGAATGATCGATAGCGAAGCGCTAAACCTGAAGATCTCTGGGCTGTCTTCACAAAGGGATATGCGACCCAGTCGCACCGCACCACTAATCAGCTCGTCAGCAGAGTGGCTGTGGTGATGCTTTGCGTGCCGATTATAGCCATCAAGCCAGCGATATTCTGACGGAATATGCTCTGCCTGCCATGCGCCGGCCTTACTCCGGCATTCCTCGCTTGAAACGCCCGCAACCATCAAATTCATCGACTGAGGCACAATCGCGCCGCCCGGCTTTAGAAACCGCCTGCGCGCATCCTCAAGCATCGCAATGATGCCATAATCGAACCCGAAAAAGCCAACGTGGTCGCAAATCAGCAGATCGACCTTCTCTGGTAATTCAGCGTGGAAAGTTGATTGCGGAACGCAGTGATAGCGATCTTCCAAACCAGCCTTCGCCATGCTCGCGCGCGCGAGATGGATCGCATCGCTGCTATCAACGCCCCACACCTCTGAAGCGCCTGTCTCCAAGCAAAGCAGCCCTAACACGCCGAGCCCGCAGCCAAGATCCGCTACGGTATCTCCAGGCTGAATAACCTCTTCGATAGCTTGGCGATATATCGTCAGGCGCTCGGAGAGATTGAGATATTCAAGATGCTCGTTCAGGATGTCGATCATTTAGGCGAAGGCACCTCTTGAGCCACGGGCCTTATCCGTCCGGCGTGAAAACAGCAGGATGCTAGTTCATCGCCATCATGATCATACCGTCCATCATCATGGTGGCGCTACCGCCGGTCAAATTTCGTACAGAACCGTATGCGGTCAGGCGTGGCGGCGTATATTTCGCTTTTTTTGCTTGCTGTTTCATAAGGCGACCTTGCTGGTTTGGCCGCGCGTCAGGAAACATTGCGACCATCAGCGGAAATGATACAAAAAAGCCGCGCAAGCGTAAACTCCCCACACCTCCCACGAACACTCATCTGGGATTGTGCCAGACGCATCTGGCCGCAGAAGACGCTGAAACCCGGCTTCATCGCACATATTATCGAGCAGAGGATCGGCATTTTTGCGAGCGAAGTCAGCGAATTCTCGGTCCAGCTCTGGCGACGGGAAATCCGCTTTGGTAGTCCGGTCTAGGATCACATCCGGCACAATTCCTCGCAGTGCCCTACGATGGATATATTTGCTGTGACCAGCTCGCTTGCGAATATGTTCAGGCGTGCTGGCTGAAAATTCGATAAAGGCCTTGCTCAACATCGGATTGCGCGGTTCCAAACCAGCCCTCGCATATTGCCCCTGCATCATCGTGTTTGCCATGTCCGTGCCCGGCGCGCGTACGAGATTGAGCTTGCTCCAACGCACCGGCTCGCTTGGCAGTGAGGTGATGTAGCTGTCTTCAAACTCGGCTAGTCGGTGTCTGGCCTCCTCCGTCAACCAATCGAGATATTCCTTCCGCTCCCTCGCCTTCTGCCGCTTATAGTCTCGGCCGCGAACTCGAATGATTTCCGGCAGAAGCGTCTTGATCATATGCCGCAAGGCAATAGGTAATGTTTGCCGCCATCCTTCAGCCGCCGCGTCCTGGCGCAAGGCCCGCGCAAACCCCGCAACGTCGCCAGCCTCGGTAAACTCTCGGTAGTAATGACGGCTGCCTTGCAGCCACTCATCACCCCCGTCGCCGCCCATCAAAGCCCTGCAACCATCTGCCGCAGCTGCATTCTCCAACCCAATACTCATCGCGCCATTGGTAGGGATCGGTAGATCATATCGCGTGCGTGCCTGCTCCGTGAACCAATCGATGGGCGGCTGCGTTAGAGGCACTTCACATAATTGAGCACCGACATGCTCCGCCGCGGCTCTGGCGAACGGCAATTCATAGGCGGGGGAGCCTGGCGCTCCCGTAAGAGTATACCCTGAGATTGATGGCGCGGGCAGTTCGCCTCGTCCTGCCAATTGATATGCCAAACAATAAAGCGCGCTAGAATCGAGACCGCCGCTTACCGTCACCCCAAGAGGGCTATGAGAACGCGAAGTTCGGCGGACACAATCTTTCAATAGATGTCGGTAATGCTCAAAATAGTCCTCATCACGGGGATACCGAATGGTGACTTCCGGGTCCAGCGACCAGTGCTCTTTTAAGGTCAGGCGATTTGCCGAGAAACTCAGCGAATGGGCGGGAAGTAGGCGCTTAATGCCCCGCCAAGGTGTTGCATCGCGCTGATGCCATTTGTCCGCCATAACGCCGGCCAAATAATCAAAATCTGGCCTCGGCTTTGGTTCGATCTGCGGAACCAGTGCCGATAGGTCAGAAGCAAACAGCAATTGCTGGCCATCAAAGTGATAAAACAAGGGCCGCAGACCCATGTGATCGCGCGCGCAATAGACAAGCGGATTGCTCGGATCGGACCGACAATCAGCCAGAGCGAGGGCAAATTCGCCGTCTAAATGACGTGCGCAATCCTCGCCCCATCGCTGGTACGCGCGCAGCACCAGCTCTGTGTCCGTTCTATTGCGCAGCACCACGCCAAAACCCAGCAGTTCGGCGCGAAGCTCCTCCCAATTGGTGAGGAACCCATCAAACACGAGAGCAATCCGCCGGTCTTCGCTGCAATGCGGCTGGGTTTCGTCCTGCGCTTCGCTCGTTACACGCAGTAGGCTGGCACCCAATCCCACGAGGCTCTCATGTCCCGTTGAGCGATCATGGTCGGATGCATTCGATAGCCAAGTGGCGGCGCCATCCTGGCCGCGATCCACGATGGCGTCCGTCATTGCCTTGAGGTTCGCAGGGTCCACACCATCAGCGCAATAGAGTCCGGCGATTCCGGTCATTCGGCCTCAATGACTCTGCATGATTTCAAGTGACGCAGTTCAATCACCCAATCTGCCCATTCTCAGCTTCCGTCGCAAAGACATCGCACAATGGTTGCAATATGCTGAGCTCGAAATGCTCAGCCCAGAGGCGCGGCCTCACCAGCTTTTCACAGCCAGCGGGATAAAAGTGGAAGAACAAAAGATTGCAATACCCTCCGCGCGTGATCGGATCACGGTAATGCCACTGGGACGAGCCATTAAAGAGCAACGCCTGGTTCGGCTCTAGCTCATGCGATGTCCAATCCATCCCGGCGTCATCCTTGAGGTCTTCCTCATTCCAAGCCTGGATCGTATCTGCATCAGGCAATTCCACTTGCTTGCTGAAGTGTATCGGCCAGCTGCCGCTTTGCTCGATGCAATAATCGAGCGTGTACATCGATATCGGCTCATCCAGATGCGGTGCGCACTGGCCGGAACCTCTGTATAGACTCAGGAAGTTGTATCCCATCACCAATTCGCACCCTGCAAGCTCGCTCACCAAAGGCAGTAGGCCCTGCTGCAATTGCAGAAAGAATGGATGATCGTGGACTACATCGCGTCCGAATTTCTCAACCTCGTGGCGTTCGAGCTGCGCGGCGGGAAGGCTTTGGACCACCGAGTTGATCTCATGCCGAACAGTGTCATCAAACAGGGCATCGATAATGCAGATCTCGAACTTATCGGCTGGGTGCAGCGGCGCGAATCCAGCGACAAATCGCTCCAAATACTCGGGAGCCACCTCTCCTATATACAACTTTGCTGCCTCGAACCGGCGCAAGAAATGCGCGTCGTACCACGGCACTTCGCCGAGCTTTGCGACCGACGCGATGGCCGCCAAATGAAGATCGAGATAGTCACGATCACCCAACCTGTCTTTGATCGCCTCACTCAGCATTTGGCTCACATAGCACACCGCGAGGCATAGGCGATAAGGCGGATAAACCACGCTGCTTCATGCGCCCTCAGATTGTCGCGAGCGACCAAGTCTGGCATCTATTGTAAAGTGACAACGAGAGTTTCCGCCGTGCCCACAGAGGGCCAGAAACCCAAACTGAGGGATGCTCTTTGGATTGGGCGCTACAGCGTGCGCTGTATGGTGGAGCTCGTTCAGGCTCGGCTGGCATTCGCGAAACTGGATATGCGCGCACTTGATCAGCGCAATGAAAAGGCGGCCTTGGCCCGTCAAGAGCAGCCTCAGCCTGGCTCAAAACGAGCGGAGACCATCGCCCGCATCGGCTATATTCTGCCTCGTTTGTCCGCTCGCTTGCCGTGGCGTAGTGATTGCTTGATACAAGCGATCGCTGGGCAGAACTGGCTAAGCCAATTAGGCATCCCAAGTGTGATTGAGCTTGGAGTTAAACGAGAAGAGGCCAATGGCTTAAACTCGCATGCTTGGTTGCTGTGGGGAGGCCAGATCGTGCTGGGCAGCAGCAAAGAGCTTTACACTCCAATCTTTCCGCACAATTCAAAGCCAATCGCCCCACATAACAAGTAATCGGCATGTCTGATCCTCTCAGTGGTCCAGCTCGGTTTGTAAATTGCTCCCAACCTAGTAGTATTACATAGGTCAGAAGGCGGGAGCGGACGATGGTGCCAACATTACGAGCTCAAATAGCGTTTTTAGCCGCAGCGCTTGGACTGTTTTTCGCGCCAATCTCTGCGCATGCCAACACGCGAGCAGGCGACTATTCTGTCTGCTGCGCAGCTTCAACCGATGGGGCCTCGTCTAACGCTATCAGTGATCGAGGCTGGTTTGCTGAGGATGCAGATCGCGGTGCACTATGGCTGGCGCTTTTGGGCGGTGTGGGAATAATCATCGGAATCCTGATTATCCAAGAAGATGATGATCCTGCGCAGCGCGGTGATGGAGGCCTCAATCAATCTCCAGGGGCCAATTGAAGCAGGCCTTTTGATCGCTTTCTATGCGTGCTGATCGCATTTCTCCTCGATCAAGCGCCTATGCGCTGGTTGCGCTACTGACCATTGCGGTGATCATTGGTGGAGGCGGCGTCAGATACGGTCTGGCAAACCTGGCTGTACAACTTGCAGCGCTCTTCGTTCTCGGCTTTCATCGCAGTGCCTTTGTTAAGTTTTGGAGCACGACACCGTTTGGCCTTCGCGCGCTCATTGGTGCGTGCTTATTGCTTCCGGCTATACAGCTCATCCCCTTACCAAACGGAATTCTTGCAATCTTGCCCGGCAGAAATCTTGTGCTCGAAGCGCGCTCGCTGGCCGGAGTGAACACCTGGTTCCCCATAAGCGTTGATCCGGCCAGAACGCTGGTCGCATTTGCCAGCCTGATCTTGCCACTCTCGGTACTCGTTGTCGCTTACCAACTTTCGCGGCACCAATTGATCTGGATCGCTTGGACACTGGTGGGCTTGGCACTGGCTAGCGTATTGCTGGGCGCCGTACAGGTCGCTAGCCAGGGTCAAAGTGGTCTGTTCTATCCAGAGAACCCAATGCCCGGGGTGCTTTTTGGAACCTTTGCCAATCGCAATTCCACTGGCCTGTTTATGGTTTCAGCGCTTGCGCTTGCCGCGCTGTTGCCCGCTCCGTCCAACACCTCATCGTTTCTTTTCTGGCGCGCCATGATCTGCCTGATCCTGATCACGGCCATTCTTCTCACCCGCTCACGCACCGCTATTGTTCTGGCCGCGTTGCCGCTCGCGATGTTGCTTGCGAAGAGCATGGGAGCAAGGCTGAACAAGGCGCGGGCGAACCCTAACGAAGGACACCCACGAGGCAAGAAAGGCATTGTTGCTGGTCTCTCGTGCGTGGCATTGATCGCCAGCCTTTTCGTCTTTGCGCCGGGGCGGATCAGCGACAGCCTTGATCGGTTTGAGGCAAGAGACGACGCGCGCATCTATATCTGGGAAGATGCAACCTACACTGCCGGTCGATATTGGCCGATTGGATCGGGCATGGGCACGTTCGACGAGGTTTTTCAGCTCGACGAGTCTCTTGAGAATCTGACACCTCGGCGAGCTGGGCGCGCTCACAACGACTATTTGGAAGTCGCAATTGAAGCAGGCTTAATTGGGATTTTCCTCATCGCTTTATGGCTTGCTTGGATCGCCTGGATGACATGGCAGGCGCGGCTGTCAGCGCATAAATGGGTCGCTTGGGGCGGCAGCGTAGTATTGGTTGGCATCGCGGCTCAGTCATTGGTGGATTTTCCACTCCGCAGCCAAACCATGTTGGGGGTGGTCGCATTCGCGCTCATCTTGCTGCTGCGTTTTAGTAGAGTTGGACAGGAACAATAGGCATGAGGCAGGCTTTATGGCTCATCGCTTTGGTCCTGATCGGTCTCGTTACCGCAGGAGCGCAGCTGGACCGGCAGGCCCGCGTATCAGGCGAGCTCGCGGCGCTGATTCCCACGCCGTTTCGAGCCTTCGCTCAAGAGAGGCTCGCCACCCGAGCCCTTGCAGCCAGCGACTCAGAACAAGCGCGTGCTGAAGCTCAGCGATTGGTCGCGCGGCGTCCGCTCCCCGCCGAACATCTTCGCATTTTGGCCATCGCCCAAGCCCTCAATCAAGACGACCTAGGGAGCCTGCAGACGTTGCAAACCGCGAGCCAGCGCGGCTGGCGCGACCCAATCACGCAGGAAGCAGTTTTGAGACTAGCCATCGAAACGGGCAACCACAGGGAGGCCGCCAGACGATATGCGGCCTTGATGGCCATGCCAAACACGTCAAACGCCCTGCTGTCTGAACTGGGAGGGGCAGCCTTGGAGACCTCTGAAGGCCGCAGTACCTTTGCCGCTGTTTTAGCTCCGGCAAAGCGCTGGCATCGAACTTTCCTAAGGCGCGGGTTGCTGAACCTGAAGCCGCGGGCGTTCGCTGAACTGATTGCCGAAGCACAAGATCTGGGCGCAAAGTTTGATTGCGCGCAATTGCAGCAAACAGCACGGGCTCTGAATGACAAAACAGATGCCTCGAGCCAGCCGGCAAGGCTCTCGATCGATCAAGGCTGTGTGGAATAGAAACGGTGCAAGCCGAGAAACCTCAGCCGTTTATCACTGCCTTTTTACGTTCACGCCCGTTCCAAGCTAGTTTTCCCTTCTCCATCAGGCTGAGCCGATACAACCGCCACCAGCCCAAGGTCACGTCACCGAAATTTGTAACCGAAACTATCGTGTTGACGAATGTTTTGGCGCAGGACAGAAATTCTCGAGTAAGGGGCGAGCATGGCTGACACCATTGATAAGCGCGCCAAAGAAAGTACAGACCAGGAAATCCGTCGCCCACGGACCTTGGCGTTTGTCATTACCTTCGGTCTGTTAATCGCTCTTTCAGAGGGTCTTTTGCGATTGGTCGCTTGGGCTCAAGACGCGGTTGGCTGGGCGTTGATCGACCATGATATTGATCTCCTCTGGGCCGGCTTCGCAGCAGCCTTGGTCAATGCGATCTTTAGTTACACGGGCTTGGTCGCGCTCTTCGCCTTCTTTGAATGGCGCCACCTGGGCTTTAAAGACTTTCGCCGACGTTATGCCGAGGGTTTGCTGTATGGAGCCACAGCTATTGTCATCGCGGTAATGCTGCAAACTGCGGCTTTCTCCAGTCTGCAAACCTTGGATTTCGAGCCTGTTTTCCAGATCCAAGATTTGGGGCCGGTCTCGCTGCTATTCCCGATCATCTACATGGTCATAATCGGCTTCTTCGAATACTGGCTGCACCGCGCGCTTCACGATGTTCCCTTCCTTTGGCGGTTGCACGCTATCCATCACCAAATCGAAGACATGAACGCCGCGCGCAGCTACTCCCACTGGGCTCAGGACGCGGTATATCTGGCAGTTATTACAGTCCCTCTGATCTTTCTGGTTGAGAGCCCGCAGGGTTTTGTCGCATTGCTAACGACGTTCTATTTGATCTCGAACTACTACATGCACACCGACAATCCGGCCTTGTCGTTCCCACCGATTCTTCGACATGTGCTGGCCGACAATGTCTATCATCATTATCACCATTCGCGCCGCATCGAGCATTGGGGGCGCAACTATTGCTCGTTCTTTTCTTTCTACGACCGGATTTTTGGCACGCAGCATATGCCGCGGGACGAAACCTTTCATGCAACCGGCATTGACGGTTACGCGCCGCTGGAAAACTGGCATGATTATCTGATCCGCCCTTTTACAAACCGGGGCAAGACATGACCAAACGCAGATGGCTTTACCTAGGCCTCGCTAGCGTTATCAGCGCACCTTTGCTTTGGGGGACAGCAACATTCCCTTGGGGACCGGCAAGTGACTTGACCGGTGTCCACAGCACTATCAAAGCAAACATGCCCGAAATTGCGCATATTTCGGCGCAGCAGCTTGCGGCCAGCGATCCCGACACAACGATCATCTTTGATACCCGTGAGGCAGAAGAATACGCCGTTAGCCACCTCCCCGGCTCCATTCGCATCCCGCCAGAGATGCCAGTTGCAGATTTTATGAGAAATTTTGGGCATTTGATATCGGGTAAAACGGCGGTTTTCTATTGCTCGGTTGGCGTGCGCTCAACACAATACGCAAGCAAAATTCAGAACGCGATACGAACAAATGGGGGCATCAAAACCGTCAATTTAGAGCTCGGCCTGTTCGGCTGGCACAATGATGGTCGCCCGCTTGTCAACCAACGAGGTGAAGCAACTATGCTGATCCATCCCTATGATGATAATTGGGGGCAACTTCTCGAACGAAAATCGTTCGTATCCAAATTTCCGAAATAATTTTTCAGAATTTTGTAACCCAATCGACTCTTCCAACGAACGGACGGGTAACGTCTAACTCAATTGTAGGGAAAACATCGTGCGAAGCGCAATCTTATCAACGGCAGCCATCGTCTTGGCATTGGGTTCCGCTCCAACTCTCGCGTCAGGTTCTGGCGGGGGGAGGCGGTTATGGCGGCTTCAGTGGCGGTTCCGGTGCCTCAGCACCGCGCATCTCACCAGCTGAAAGATTGGAGCGTCGCGGCAAATCCCAAGTGCGCAAACGCATCACGTGTAAAAAGTGCAGTTATCATGGGAAGTTGAATCAGCAAACAGCCGCTGAAGTTGCAAAAGCTGTTCAAGGCGGTCAGTTCAATTTGAAAGGCAAAAACCGTGAAGCGGTTTTGTACTATCTGCGGCAACGCTACGGAGTTTAACAGCCTCCGCTAGCCTCATTGGGCTATACAATCATGCCCGAAAAACATTCGCACAAAACGCTTCGCTACCGTTTGGTAGGCGGGGCGTTTTTGTGTTTGGCGACTATATTTGCATTGGTCTTGCTGTCGCGGCAGCCAGACACATCGGTTCTGGCGTACGTTGCGGCGCTATCCCTGGGCAGCGCTTTGACCAGTGCGCTGCTATGGCATTCAGGCCCACTAAGGCCAGTTACCGTTATGGCTATTGCGCTGCTCGGCAATGGAATTGCGCTTTTCGGCTTCACGATTTTTGAAGACGACTATTATCGTTTCATTTGGGATGGATGGCGCATTCTGGAAACCGGTACACCTTACGGTATCCCGCCGGCAGACTTTTTCGATGATGAGAGCGTACCACCGCAAATGCTAGCGGTGCTAGAGTGGGTGAACTATCCTCAATATCCGACCATTTACGGTCCGGTTCTCCAAATCATCTTCGCCATTACCAGTGTCTTTGCCGGCACTGATGAATTTGGCCTGCGGTTAGTTTTTGCCGCGGCAAGCCTGCTCACAAGTGGATTGCTACTTCGCAAATTTCGCCCAGAACGTGTGGTCCTGTTCGCTTGGAACCCAGTCGTAATTGCAGAAACAACATTGCATTTGCATTCCGACATTTTTGTTGGATTGGCGCTGTTCTCGGCCATCCTAGCAGGGCGACGACATCCCCTTATGGCTGGCAGCCTCTTGGCGGTCGCAGCAGGGGTTAAGTTAGTGGCATTGGCCGCTTGGCCGATTTTCTTGCGGCTCAGGCCCAGAGCCTTGATTGCGGCTTTGGCAACATTGCTGCTGCTATACGGCATCTTTGCAGTTCAAGGCCAAGGTGTGGGGCTCGACTCCACTGAGACTTTCGCGACAATTTGGTACTATAACCCACTCGCTTATCAGCCTCTTTTCCTGCTTTTTGGACCGACTTGGGGACGGTTAGTCGCCTTGTTTGTAGCAGGCATGATTGTCCTTTGGATGCACGCCCAATCACGCAGTTTTGATGATGTGCCATTGGCGGCAATATTCGGAGTGATTTTGCTCTTCGCTCCGGCGGTCAACACTTGGTATCTGATGTGGCTATTACCTTTGGCGGTGGGACGCAAAGAGGTCTGGCCGTATGTTGCCAGTGCAGCTTTGCCGTTGTCATACCTGACCGGTCTAAATTTGGAGAATTTTGCGCTTGAAGAATTTCAGGTCCATCCGGCTGCACAATATGCCGAATGGAGTTTGATTGCCGCAGCAATCATTTATGATTGTTGGCGGCTTAGAGGCAGTCGATCAGCGAAAGAGCGCACTGCCGCGCCTATATCATCCCCGCAAGTCTCAGTGGTGATCCCCGCGCTGAATGAAGAGAGGTCCATTGGTGAAACAGTCAGCGGCATTATGCGCGCTAACCCCGATGGCTTAAAAGAGGTCATTGTCGCCGACAATGGTTCGCAAGACCGCACGGCACAGATCGCGAAAGAAGCCGGTGCTGTCCTCGTTACGGAACCAGAAAAAGGATACGGGGCGGCTTGCCTGGCTGGTTTGGTAAAGGTTGATCGTAAGAGCAATATCATCCTGTTTATGGATGCCGATTTGTCTGATGTTCCTGAGGAAGCCGCAAGTTTAATTACACCGATAGTTGCAGGTGATGCTGATATGGTGATTGGATCGCGCCCCTTGGGTACAATTGATCCAGGAGCAATGACTGTACCGCAGCGTCTCGGCAACTGGCTAGCTCCAGCGTTGGTAAGATTGATTTGGGGGTGCGTTACACCGACCTTGGCCCCTTCAGAGCAATCCGCCGAGATGCCTTGGAACGTCTTGCAATGGCCGATCGAGACTTCGGCTGGACGATCGAAATGCAGGTTAGGGCTGCGAAGATGGGCTTACGGGTATGTGAGCGTCCGGCACGCTACCGAAAGCGTGTTGGCACCTCAAAAATATCTGGCACGATAAAGGGCGTTTTCGCCGCTGGCTGGAAAATTTTGTACGTTATCGGGCGCGAGGCCTTCGGTGATTTTGACCACTCTCACCTAGGGTCACGAACCACAATTCGAGGCGAAGCTGGCCAAGCAGCAGCTCAGAACTGAATTCTATGTAACAATTGCTGGCAACACGGCGAACATCAATTGAACGCTTTTAAGTTACGAGGATGAAGTCATGACGGCTCCGCAAGTTCAGATACAATCATCAATGCAAATGTCGCGCCGCACCATAATCGGCGCGATACCCGCGACCGCCCTGTTGGCAGCATGCGGAGCCTCCGATCCCGGTGGCTTAGGAGAAGACAGCTTCACGACGAATGAGGATTCAAGCGAAATGATCGACCATTCGAAATGGGACGCGTTGCTGCGCGAATATGTGACCGCGGGCGAAAATGGCGTCAATTTGGTGGACTATAACCGGATGAAGGGCGAAGCCGCTGATGCTCTGAAATCCTACCTTGATGCAATGCAGGCCGTGGCCGTCGAAGATTTCTCCAGCGATGAGCAATTCGCGTTCTGGGTCAATCTCTACAATGCCGTAACAGTAGACGTGATCCTCAAAAATCTGCCGCTGGACTCTATCCGTGATATTGGTTTGCTGGGCAGCGGACCTTGGAAGGACGACGCCGTTACCGTTTCGGGTCGCACGCTGAGCCTCGACAATATTGAGCATGATATTCTGCGGCCAGAATGGCAGGATGTCCGTATCCACTATGCCGTAAATTGCGCCTCAATTGGCTGCCCGAATTTGGCTCTCGAAGCCTATACGGCGGCAAAATTGGAGCCAATGCTCGAACAAGCAGCTGCCGCATATGTAAACCACCCACGTGGTTTTGGCGGCGAGAACGGCCGTATTATCGCATCCAACATTTACGAATGGTATCAGGATGATTGGGGATCTGTAGAGGATGTCTTGGATCATGCCCGCGAATATGCCACTGGACCAACGGCGGCCTTGCTCGACGGAGCAACCGATGTTGCAGGCTATGCTTATGATTGGTCACTTAACAATAGCTAATGCGCGCACTTAGCGCTTGCCACCTGCCAGCGAACTGTGATTGATCATTCTATGCCAAACCCGCGCCTTGTTCAGTTCACTCGCTACCCAGTGGCTGGAGAATGCAAATCCAGACTGATCCCAGCTGTCGGTTCAGAGGGGGCTGCAGCAATCCATCGACATCTGACCGAGCACGTTTTTGGTGTTCTGACCAAAGCCGGATGTCCGCTGACGCTCGCCTATACTGGAGGTGACAGAACCGCCTTCATGCAATGGCTCGGCGAAAGGGCGGCTCTCGTTCCGCAAGCCGAAGGCGATCTCTCACAGCGACTCCTAGCATTCGTCGATGATGCACCAATTATTTTTTTCGGTTCAGACACCCCAGACCTAAGTCCTTCACATGTTTCAGCAGCCATTGCTGGACTGGCCGAGCATGAGTTGGTGATTGGACCCGCACTGGATGGCGGATATTATCTGATTGGTATGCGGGAACCTCTGCCGCAATTGCTTACCGATATGCCTTGGAGCACAGATCAAGTCTTGCCAGAGACACTTCGGCGCGCAAAGCAGATGGGCATTACCCCCTTTTGCTTGAGCCGCTTTCAGATTGCGATCTGCCAGAAGATCTCAGGCGATGGCCAGAGCTTACAAAGCTCGCTTGCGCGGGACATTCTCTGGCGGAGCCGGAAAGCGAATGCAGCACAATGACCCCCGCTCTGGAAAGCTAGACGATGGATGATCAATCCCCATTCGCCTTGAGCAAGACTCAGAAAATTTCAGATGAGAAATTTGCAGATCCCTATCACACCGCAAAGGGCGATGAACGAGCCTATGTAGAACTCCAGCGATTGGAAACGCTGTGGTTTAACACAGGAACTTTGTGCAATTTGGCGTGCAAATCTTGCTATATCGAAAGCTCGCCCAAAAATGATGCGCTGGTCTATCTCACACTGGCGGAGGTACAGACCTATCTGGATGAGATTGCCGAAACAGACCTTACCACTCGCGAGATAGCGTTCACCGGCGGCGAACCATTTATGAATCCGGACATTATTGAGATCCTGCGCCTGTGTCTGGCTCGCGGTTTTGATGTCTTGGTCCTATCCAATGCGATGCGGCCGATGCGACGATTTGAACAGGAATTGCTAGAGCTTGAAGGTACCGAGCGAATGACCATCCGGGTCAGTCTTGATCACTTTACCAAGGCTGTTCACGAGGAAGAACGCGGAACAAGCTGGGACAAGGCAATGAACGGCCTAGAATGGCTGACTTCAAACGGCTTTAAAGTGGCGATTGCAGGGCGCCTTTTAGAAGGTGAAACCGAAGCATCTGCACGCCAAGGATTTGCTGACTTGTTCGCCCAGCATGATTTGCCTGTCGATGCGAACAATCCGATCGAATTGACGCTTTTCCCGCAAATGGACGCCGATGCCGATATCGCCGAGATCACCAGTGACTGTTGGGACAAATTGAATCTCAACCCGCAAAGCATGATGTGCGCATCCAGCCGAATGGTGGTGAAGCGTAAGGGTGAGAAGACACCGCGCGTCGCAGCTTGCACTCTTTTGCCCTATCAAGAAGGTTTTGACTTAGGAGCAACGCTTGAAGAGGCAAATTCTCCTGTTCAACTCAATCATCCACATTGCGCGCGCTTTTGCGTCCTTGGTGGCGCCAGCTGCACTGCGTAATTAACAAAGCTGGTCTTTGGTGCAAATCTCACCTGTTCGCCAGTTGTCCAAGCCTATATCCCTCGAAACTGGCTGTGCTCAATTGGCCGATGGTTATGTTCTCGCCGAAGCGATCACCCAATCGCCCTCATCCTCCGGCCTGATTTGCTTTCTCTAGTCCCGTCGATCAACGAGGTTCAGCGCCCCGAAGAGCAGGTTGAAGGTTGCTTTCAGGCTCCTCTTTGCGTTTGCGGCGAAAGATCAGATGGAACAATTCAATCAATGTCGGTTTCGCGAGCCAATACAGGACAGCCGCACAGATGCAGGCACCAAGCAGAACGTTTATTGATAGGCTGGCGAAAACTGGCAGCGGCGGCAGGACCGTTTTCGCAAGATACACTGCACCGGCCATGACCACAGCGGCAGACAGACCTGGCCAGATCGCCTGGACAAGGTCCATGGCTGGCAACCGCAAGTGTCGCCGTGAAAGCAAAACAGTTGCGATCGTCACGAGTGGGAAGCCGCCAACCCATGCATATGCGAGGCCCATAACCCCGAATTGCGCCCCAATCAGAAAGCCGAGGGACATTACGACCGCGCCCACCAAAGTTGCGCGCAATGAGATCTCGGGATGGCCCATGGCGTTGTTGAGCGGCGCAAACAGGATTTGTAGCGTCATCAGCGGCATAACCAGAGCCATCACTGAGACGATAGGCACCATTGGCAACCACTTCTCACCCAGCACGACATGGACCAATTCTGGCGCGGTCACCGCCATCCCCAGGTAGAAGGGGCAAGCGACCATCATTATGAGGCGGACGGCCTTAAGGAATGCACGGCGCACGGCTTCTGGGTCATCCTGCATTCTCGAATAGGCGGGAAACGCGACCTCGTTCAAAGGTGGGACAAACTTCGCCGCGAAAATTGTCGTCAGGAACAACGCTTCTGCATAAAGGCCAAGCTCGTAAGTCGTGAGCGATTGGCTGCCGATGAAGATGTCTGATTGGCTTTGAACCGTCCAAAGCACGTGCGCCAAAAGGATGGTTCCGCCGAAAGTAAACATATCTTTAGAGCCGCGAAAATCGAAGCTCGGCCAGATGAACATCCGGGCAGATAAGAATAGCCCAATGCCCTGAGTCCAGAAAATCGCCAGCGCGGCGTAAACCAGTGTCCAAACCCCAAGGTCGGACAGGGCACAGCTCAGGGCGACGATTGCCCCAATTACTGCAGAGAGCAGATTTACAATTGCAGTCTTCTTAAACTCCAACTCGCGCGCCATCACAGCTTCGGGCAGCACGATAAAGGGCGTCGCCAGGAAAATCAGTGCCTGAACGCGGAGCAAATCACCGACGATCGGCTGGTTATAATAGTCGGCGATCAAGGGGGCGAGCAGGAATTGCGCTGCGGCAAGCCCTCCATTGAGCAGCAACAGGGCGCCAAAGGCTTGCTTAAGTCGGCGCGGATCAAGCTCCTCGCTCTGAACGATTGAGCTGGCAAGCCCGTAACCATTAAGAAAACTCAAGAAGACCAGCACGACCTGCGTCATCGCGAACAGACCATAATCCGACGGGTCAAGGATACGGATCACCGCCAGTGTGCTGCCCCAGGAGATTAGCTGGGCCAGAACCTGCGTTCCCGAACGCCATATCAAAGCTTTACGCACGCGCTCGCCGAAGGAAAGCGTATCACTCATCGCAAAAGACGTACCGAGAGGCCAACAACTCCCACTCTAGCGGCCGTCAAAGAAGACTGCTGCATGGCCCCAGGCAGGCCCCGTCGGGCCATGCGGCCACTCGCTCCGATGGAGCGAAATGTAGCCGGGACTTTTGGAGCGGAAAAAGTTGAGCGCACTGTCGCTAGTGTAGTCGGCAAAGTCTGAATCGAACTCAATACGCCCTGTGCTTTCGTCAAAACGCAGCACGTAGAAGCCCTGTTCTCCGCCAAGTTCTGCGCCCATGATCAATCTATTGCCTGCCGGGTCCTTGCCCATCCAGTGCGGTGCAAAACCCTCCGGCGTATCTAACCGAAAGACCTCTTTGGGCGACTGTGGGTTGGAAATATCGAGGACGACCACTTGCTGCTTCTTGCCAATCGGCTGCACCCAATATTGACCAATCAACAATGGGACGCCGCAAGCTCCGCGAATGCGTGTGGGATCTTCAGAGGGATCCGTTTCGACCGAATAGACCAGATCAAGCTGTGGTTTCTCGCTGTCGATCGCGCTCAGATGATAGAAATTGCAGCCATAGGAGTTGAGAAAGACAGACCCGTCGCGCAGGACGTGCTGCCCAAAGCTGGCTCCATTCAGACCCTCAACCGGCCTACCCGTGTGATCCACACCCACTTCAAGATCGAGCGTGTGCAGCAGTTCGAAATCGGAATAACGATATATCTGGACGACCTCAGCCCACGATTGTTCCATCATTGGCGCGCTGGTTACGGTGATCCGGTCCATTTCGGGAAGTTGGGCGAAGGAATAGGGGCGGATCGCCTTGGTGAAACCAGAAACCTCAGCAGAGGCTGAACGAATCAATTCTCCGGTTATGGAATATTCCGCGATCCCCCCATGGCCTCCTGGAGTGGTCGTTTCATCGGGATCTGGACTCTCGCCAGCGCTTCGCAAGAATCCAACCAATCGCGTGCCTTCGGCCGTGCGGGCGTAGTCGTGAGCGAAGCGCAGGGGTGATGGCGAGCCAAAGGTCGTCGCAATTGTGGGAGCATTTGGGTCAGAAATATCGACGACAAATGTCAGTTCATGATGGTGACCATTCATGAAGATAGGTTCGCCCTTGGGCGGCGCCTCATATTCCATGTGATGCACCATTGATGCCTTGTGCCCAATTGGGGTTGAACCCAAGGGCTGCCCGCGCCCGTCCGAACTGGGATCGACATCTAAGACTGTGATGAAGTCTTCGTCCTGCTCATCCTGATCGCCGACCAACAGGAGCAAGTGAGGAGAGACACCCGTTAGCTCGATGGTATTGCGTGGCGCAGGCTCAGAACAAGACGCACTACCAAGCAGCGCAAGGCAAGTGAATAAGCGGAGGGAGTTCATGAAATCACCTTGAAAAAACTCTGAGAAAGCGGCTCAAAACCCTGGTTCTGGAACAGCGCCTGGGATGCCGAATTGCCGTCCCAAACAGTACCAGAAACCGCGCACTCGCCCAAAGGGGCAAGCTCGACCAACAACGTGCTGATCAAAGCCGAAGCCCCGCCTAGACCGCGCGCACGCTTATGAACGACGATATCCTCGATATGGCAATGCCAGCGCGGCTTCCCGTAGAAGACATCGTTGGTTTCGCTGAGCCGGTAGAGCAGGTAACCGACCAAACTCTCTTGGAGAAATAGGCCTTTGGCAAACCCAGTGCGTTGGCGAAATGGATTGCGCGGTTTCAAGAAGCCTTGAAGATAAACAGAAATCGCGACGAGATTATCTGCTGGACCAAAATGCTCTGGAAAGGATCGATGGTGCGGCTCCTGACCTTGCCCAAACAGGTCAATCATAGCTTCAAGCAAGGGAGCGTTCTTGCGATCAAGTGAACGCACCTCCGCAGCCTGTTGTGATAAAGGCGTGTCAGGGTTTTGCATCTCAGGCATCAGCGCACCTCTGCATAATGGCTTTGGCAGCGCGAGTGCCTGCGAAAATCGGGCCATATATCAGACTGCGCCTCGCAACTGCCACATCCATGATTGCCCGCCTGTCCGGCCAAAGTTCATTGAGCATGGCATTATCCGGCTGCGTACAGGAATCGATCAAATCGAGTTCATCTTGCCGCTGATAATATTGGAGTGTTTCAAACTCCATCAACACGCCTGGCGAAAACCTGCGATAATCCGGATGGACCGCCGATTTCAGGCAGAACCCCATGGGCGGAGCAAGAACGTCGAGCGTGTAGGCGATCGGCCTTCCATAGAGACTGAGCCTTGTGAGGGTGAGGTTCCCTCCCTCAAACGCGTCTCGAATTGTTGCCCGGTAAAGAGCGGTCTCATTAGGACACGAAAGGATCGATGAGCCAGCCTCGTGCTTCCAACCAGTGTCTTCCATGGACAGAAACTGGTCAGTCCATTCGTCGAGATCATCCCTCTCACTCAATCTTTCGATGGATACCTCACCGGCTTCATGAAGCCGCTTTTTCGCCCTTCGGATACTCTTGCGCCGCGAAGAACTGAGATGACTGTCGTCTTTGGTTCCCGATCTGACTTTTGGTGCGATTGCGGCACGCTCATGCCGGTTGGCCACTATGATACCTCGCCCGGTCTTAGCGCAATGCCTCAGCATAGCTTGGGCGAATGGGCCATCACTCGATATCTTTGCCAATTGCAGAAAACCGCAATGGAACGGAGCCTGGTCCAACCACGAGGTCAATCCCGCCACAAACTCTTCTTCGAAGCCTGCCCGAACCAAAGGCGAACCAAGGTATTGTTCGTGGTGTAGGGCGCTTTTCCAGAACGGCACCGGCAGCTTCGCATAACCTACATCGCGTCGCAGGATCACAATGCCAATGAGCAAGCCCGCAGCTCGGACAGTCACAATTTTGGGCTCTTGCTCAGCCAGCAAGGGGAGGGAATTGCGAATGAAGTGAGGGAACTGAAATATGTTCTTTTCGGTCGCCCCTTGCGTCAATTCTTCCCACTCAGGCGCCAAGGTGCACAAAGTATCAAGCGTTAAGTCCCCACACAGCCATGAGAGAGCGTGATCTTCACGCGAGCGATAGGTGTTCACTGACTTGGACAAAGTGGGTGTGTGCATAATTCTCTGGCCGAAGCGACAGCCTCGTAAGATCAAGAAACTAATCGAATTTAAACGCTCTTTGAGCTAGCCATTCCTGAATTCCAGCGTAGCTTAAAGATCGTCCAGTCCTGATTTGGGAAATGTGCACTTGCGCGAGTTAATGAAGACTTCCTTGTGGCCCATGCTGCCCAAGCCATGGAAATCTCCAGATATGGAGTTCCACTATGGGCTATGGCATGGCGTGTCGGCGCTCTATTCAGTCAGTGGCCGCCAATTGGGCGAAGAAAACACCCGGCCCTTTGCACTAAATCACCATGTGCCTGCTGAAACGATTGCCTGCAAGTATGAGGGATCTCGAAGAGGGCGCCTGATCAATATGTCAGCCCTTCGGACCGCGATGCAGAATTTTGATGTTGCACTAGCAATCACCAAAGCGGTGCAGTCCTATCATGTTGATCACAAAGGCAGCGCTAATCCGCTAGGCATCTGGGATCTTTACATAATGGCGCGTGCCAGCATCGCTCTTATTGCCTATCAAATGCGCTTTAATCGTCAGGCCAAAGTTGCAAACAGGGTGAGCGATGATCTGACCAGCCAATTCCAGTTCATTTCCGGTGTCTTCATGATCTGCCGGCATATGATGGAAAATGCGGAACGCCTGATAGAAGAAAACCGGCCTGTCCTTGCACAAGTGCTGTATGACTATGCAGATGAGAACGGCATTTTCATTTCTTTCAATGGGATGGCCTGTGCGGGCAGCACAAAGAAAATTCTGGAGTTTCTAGAATTTTGCAACGATGGCTCACCGCAAAACATACCAAAAGCGATTGCCTTGAATGACATCGTTAGCGAACCCGACAATTGGTACCAATACGCTTTGGCCTCGATCGAACTGGATTGCTTCATTGAGCAAGAGCGCATGTCTCGCCTAGCCCCCAAAGAGGCCCAAACGAACGGCGTGAGCGCTGTGCAAATCTACGGCGCTGTTGGCGACTATGTGCGCAGCCTCGTGCGATCGCCTGTGCTGGCCGATGACGGTCTATCCTCTTTCGAGGCTGGGGCGCTATTGCGTCAAAATCGGATCCTTGGTCTGCTCGGCCGGAAAAGGATCCGAAAGCTGCCATCAAATCACATTGCAGCAAGACTCGGCTGAAGAGATTCCATGAGTACGAAGTCAATGCATTCAAGTCGAAGGCGTCTGCTTTTCATCTGATGATTGCCAACCTTTGCCCGATGGTTTGGCGTTGCGAAGCGCTATCTCGGTCAAAGCCATATGTGGGGGCCACTTTCATTCAGCGCTCAAATGCGGCCCCCATCGTGGCCCCGAACATGCTGCGATTGCAGACAAGCTAGACGGACGCCAGCAACCAGGAAACCGTGTATTCTTGTTAGTTTACCAAGACTTAGCAATCATTTCGAACATCGATGAATGAGTGAGTGGTGCCAGAAGAACGCTCTATTTGAGGAAACAAGCGGACGGGGTCAGCGATACCGTCCGGATCATTTTTAGCAGGCGCTAGTACCAGTAGCGACTTAAGTCTTACCAAAGCTGGCCATGGGCAGCTTCCTTGAATTTCACGCATACGATCAATGGCGATCGGCAACTGCTACATAAAGTTGGGGGAGAAAGGCGCTCCAAGCAATGACACCACGCTATCTCGTTGCGGGTGAAGGCTCCGTTTCCCCACAAATTGGAACCAGGATCATACGCTTGTCAGCTTCAACGAAAACGTCGCGCCGCCACCTTCGGTTGGTGAATAGGTGACAGAACCCCCGTGACGCTTCATGATCTCTTCAACAATCGACAAGCCAAGCCCGAAGCCGACCGATTGGGAATTCTGCTTTTTAAACGAGTTGAACGCAAACGGTTCAAAATCCTTACTCAAACCCGGACCATGATCGATCACGTCGAGGCCATTCTCATGAACAATAAGACGAATACAGTCGCCATCGGGTACATGTTTCGCGGCATTGTCGATCAGATTGGTGATCGCTGAATAGATTGCCATTTTCATGCCTCTCATCGGGAAGGCATCAACCGTGTGCTCCAGCTCTATCCCGATATCTTTTTCCTCCAGCATCGGAACGCGGTCGGCAATCGCCTCGCAGGTGAGGGAAATCAGGTCAAAGTTCTCCAGCGGCGCATTCGCCCATCCCATTAGCGCCAGATACAGGATCTGGTCGATAACTTGCTGGAGCCGGACGACCAACGCCAGCAGATTTTTGCGGGGCTCATCTTCGGGCACATCTTTCAAATGCACGTCAAACAAAGCCAGCGGTGTGCGCAGTTCATGGGCTGCGGCAGCGATGAATTTGCCGAGTGTATCATAGCCGCGATCCAGTCGTTCCAGTGCCTGATTAACCGAGTGTACAAGCGGTAGCGCTTCAAGCGGAACCGACTTTTCATCGAGACGAATATCGATATCCGACGGACGAATTTTCTCCGCCTGCTGTGTAGCCCTGCGCAAGGGGCGGGTGAGCAACCAGACCGTCAGAAAAAGAATGATCGGTGATCCGAACAGAAACAGCGGTAAGCTTGGTGAGGTCATCAACCCCCTGAACAGCTGGATGAACGAAGAATCCGGTATTTCGGCAGTCGGTATCTGGCTTCTTATAAAGCCGCTGATCAGGATTGTGTCGCATGTGCCCCGTTCCTCACAGCGTATGTTGTTATACCTCAGTCGGTGAATGCGCAGCACGGTGTCCGGATTGCCCCCTTCAAAAAAGTCGATGTTCCGGGATTGCTGGAGCGCGCGTGCGTCATTGACCTCGTCCGGGACCGGGCCGAATGAAAACTCAGTCTCTGCGCCTTAGATACGCACCCATGCGACATCATAGGCAGCGCGCAAATCGATGATTTTGGACTCTATGTCGGGCGACAAGGTTTCGCCGTCAAATTCGCTTTCCGTGAGAAAATTGGCCACTTCCTGTTCGAAATCATGAAGGATGAAGGTTGGAGTCTGCATGATCCAAGCAAACGACAGAGCGATATAACCACGACCGCGAGATAGAAAGCCAGGATCGCTGGCCATCCGAATAAGAAAGGATTAGTTGATTCGAAAACCTTCCCTGATTGGCGCGCCGCTTATGGTGTCCACGGCATTCTTGTGGAGCGTAGCCGGGCATGCGCAAGACGCCCGCGATGCCGGCGGCCAAACTGATGGGGACGCATCAGAGGTCCAATCAGAGAAATCTGGCGATGAGCTGCCTTATGCCAGTTATCTCCAGCACGAAATCTTCACTCTGGACAATGGCCTGAAAGTTCTTGTGCATGAAGACCTCAGCAAATCCGAAGTGGCGGTTTCAGTGACATTCCATCTTTACCGCACCGATGGCTTTGCGCTCTATGCGCGGGATTTGCACCAGCCCGGCGACCGGATCACAGGTTAAGCCCAAATTGTGTTCCATGGCGATTTCGGCTGCACTGGCAACCTGGCTTGGCGACCCACCCCAGACCGCAGCCAGACCTCCGGTGCCATGGAGCAGGCCACACCTACCTAGCCCTGGCAGCCCATTCCAGCGCCCAAAATCGACGCGCGCTGCTTGTAAAGCAGGCCAATACCACCGGCAGTCAGCAGGAAATTCCGGGCATTGTCGATGTCTACGGGCTCCTGCATGCAATAATGGCACAGCAGTACCGGAATGGTGCCTGCCGCATCATTGGCTTGCGGTGTCGAAATGAGTTTGTCCCACAGGGCTGGCGCGCGGCCTTTGGACCTTCAGGCTGCCGGGCAGCGTGCCGGTGGTGGTCAATCCCTTGTAGACCGAGGCCATCATGATGCGCAGGACATTGTCCAAACCAGCCAGCGTCCTTTTCTCGCGGACGAAAAGCGCCTTCGTTCTCGGCAATCAGCTCCGCGATGCTTGAACCGTGGCTTGCACGAAGACCGAGCAGCACTTCGGCCGATCCAAAGGAATTGGGCACGACCTTGCCGGCTGGCAACAGATCATACGTAGTCGGGGTTTTGAGCTGAAGCCGCCTCCTGTAGAATAGAATTCTTCGTCCAGCAGGCTGGCGCTCTGTAAGTCCGTTGCAAACCGGTGCGCAATCCGCATCGGGCCAACCGTGTGGGATCTGGAAGGGCCAATGCCGGGCCGGAATGTTTCAGAAATGACAGCATTACAATCGCCCGTTTGTTGGCTTCATCGACCCTTCTTTCCTGCTACGCATCTACCCTATTCGCAGTCACGGGGGGCGATCCTCACCATGCCCTCACCCTGCGCCGCGCCGCGCTTCGATGAAGACATCGATGGCGTGGTCCAGTTCGTCCTTGGAAAGTGCGGATGACATCTGTGTACGTATGCGGGCCTGCCCCGTGGGCACCACCGGGAAAGAAAACGCGGTGACATAAACACCATTGGCACGCGCATGAGCCGCGAATTCGGCGGCAACTTTTGCATCGTAGAGCATGATCGGGATGATCGGATGTTCGCCCGGCAAGACATCGAAGCCGGCCTCTTCCAAACGCTGGCGGAAATAGCGTGTGTTTTCCCAGAGTGTGGCGCGCTGTTCGGGGAGAGCTGCGAGTTCCAGTGCCTTGATTGATCCGGCAACCACAGGCGGTGCGACGGAATTGGAAAAGAGATACGGGCGCGAACGCTGGCGCAGGATATTGACGATTTCCGGGCGCGCACTGGTGTAGCCACCGCTCGCACCGCCCAGCGCCTTGCCCAACGTGCCGGTAGTAATGTCTATCCGGTCCATACAGCCGCGATATTCGTGTGTGCCGCGCCCATTTTTGCCGAGGAAGCCGGTCGCATGGCAATCATCGAAATGGACAAGCGCGTCATATTTTTCAGCCAGATCACAAATCTCGTCGAGCCGCGCGATGAAACCATCCATTGAGAACACACCGTCGGTGGTGATGAGCTTGAACCGGGCGCCAGCTGCGTCAGCCTCTTTCAGGCGCGCTTCCAGTTCGGCCATGTCATTATTGGCGTAGCGATAGCGCTTAGCCTTGCACAGGCGCACGCCGTCAATGATGCTCGCGTGATTGAGCGCATCGGAAATGACCGCATCTTCCGGTCCGAGCAGCGTTTCGAACAAACCGCCATTGGCATCGAAGCAAGACGGATATAGGATCGTATCATCGAACCCGACAAACTCTGAAATGCTGCGCTCGAGATGCTTGTGCTGGTCCTGCGTGCCGCAGATAAAACGCACCGAGGCCATGCCAAACCCGTATTGATCGAGCGCCGCGTGGCTGGCGGCAATGATCTCAGGATGATCGGCGAGGCCGAGATAATTGTTCGCGCACAGGTTCACGACCTCGCGTTCGACGAGCGAAACTGTGCCGCTTTGCGCGGTGGTGATCTGTTGTTCCGACTTGGTCAGGCCCTGATCTTCAATCGATTGCAGTTCCTGTGCGAGATGTTCGTAAAACCGTGTCCTCATCGCTTGATCCTCATTCTTCCCAGTTCAGTACAACCTTGCAGGCCTCGCCCGAAGCCATCGCCGCAAATCCTTCTTCGAAGCGGTCAACCGGCAGGCGATGGGTGATTATCGGCGCGAGGTCCAATCCCGACTGGATGAAGACGGACATTTTGTACCAGGTTTCGAATATCTCGCGACCATAGACCCCTTTCAGGGTCAGCATCGAGAAGATCACCTTGTCCATATCAATCTTGGGCGCATCGGCGGGCAGGCCCAGAATCGCAACCCGCCCCCCATGCGCCATATTGTCGATAAGCGAGGCAAAGCCGGGATGCGATCCGGACATTTCGAGGCCGACATCGAAGCCTTCGGCCATACCCAGTTCCTTCTGTACATCCGCGATCGAGCGCTTGGTCGGATTGACAGTGGCCGTTGCGCCCATTGTTCTGGCCAGAGCAAGCCGGTCCTCGTTAAGGTCGCTCACCACCACATGGCGGGCACCGGCGTGACGGCACACTGCCACTGCCATGATGCCTATCGGGCCAGCGCCAACCACGAGCACATCTTCGCCCAGCACGTCGAATTGCAAGGCGGTGTGCACGGCATTTCCGAACGGGTCGAAGATTGATGCGATGTTGAGGTCGATACCCTGATCATGCACCCACAGGTTGGCCGCAGGCAGGACCAGATATTCGGCAAAGGCACCTTCGCGGTTGACCCCAATGCCCTTGGCATCAGCGCACATATGCCGCCGCCCTGCCATGCAATTGCGGCACCGCCCGCAAATCACATGCCCCTCGCCGGAAACGATTTGATCGAGTTCAAAGCCGGAGACATTGTCGCCGATCTCCACAATCCGGCCGACGAATTCATGGCCCACCGTCATCGGTACAGGAATGGTGCGCTGCGCCCATTCATCCCAGTTCCAGATATGCATATCGGTGCCGCAGATCGCAGTCCGCAAAATTTTGACCTTCACGTCGTTGAGGCCAACCTGAGGTTCCGCGACATCTTGTAGCCAGAGCCCTTTTTCCGCCCTTGCCTTGACCAACGCCTTCACAACACCGCTCCTTCACCATAAGAGAATTGCGTCGCTATAATAACATAATTATCTTATACAAGAGTGATTCCATTATGTCGGAAAACGCGATCAGCAAAGAATTTGGCGACCGTGTCGCAGTGATGCGCCGGACGCATAAGATCACCCTGGATCAGCTCGCAGAGCGTTCCGGTGTCAGCCGGTCGATGCTCTCGCAAATCGAGCGTGGCAAGGCTAATCCCACTCTGGCTGTGGCGGCACGCATCGCCGAAGCCTTTGGCCTGTCCATCGTTCATCTGATCGAAGCCGAGACGCGCCCTTCGTTGATCGAGATCGTGGATGCAGATGACGAGCAGGCGATCTTCAGTGAGAAGAATGGCTGCCGCCTACGCACGCTTTCTCCGCTGCATATGGAAAAGAATATCGAGCTTTATGAGTTGACCTTTGCCCCCGGTGGAGAACTGGACAGCGATGCGCATTTTGCCGGGACGAGAGAAATACTCACTGTGGCGAAGGGGGAAGTGGACCTGCGCGTCAGCAACGAACCGCCGACGGGTTTGAAAAGCGGGGATACTGCGCACTACCCAGCAGACCGTCGGCATTGCATCACTAATGCATCCGCTGCAGAAACTGTCTGCTATCTCGTTGTGTCTTACCCATAGTGCGAGCACAGGCCCCAAGACCTGCTCGGTGCAGGCGAAGCTAACTTTGTGTCCGGACACACAGGCGGAATGCCAGCAGTGTGACCTTGCAATTCACGCGCCTTGAACAGGCAAACGGTATCGAAAACGACAAAGCTTGCCGCCGGATGGTGTGATCTCGATGTACAATCCGCGCCCATCATTGACCTCATATGGCCTGGCTTTGGGCTTCAGTGATTTGAGTCGGGTAATGGTCAAAGACATGTGGGGGCCTTTCAAATATGGGCTTTTGCGAAAAGACTCCAAAAGACCCGCAAAAGTGTCTGGAACGGCCGAGGTTGGGCGGAACATTCCGAGACGACCCAAGGGCGGAATCCCTTGGATTTCTGCAGTTTTTATAGATTATTTGGGAGAACAAGGAAAGAACAAATGGTGCCAGAAGAGGACTCACAGCGATGCTCACATAGCTGAACATACTGGCATTTTTTCTTGTTATTTCACAATGATATACAAAGCATGACCCCAACATAGTTGAACATTGATTTTCACAGTTTCTCGTGTCAAAAGGTGGGCTATTGGGTAGGCTCTGTTGTTCGAGTCCCAAAATGCCAAAAGGTGGGCTGTGAAGGTAAACGCACTTACTCAGATGCGGGCGAGGAACCTTGATACAGGCAAATATGCTGATGGCCAAGGCCTCTGGTTGATCAAGCGATCAAAAGGCGCGGGCAAGTGGATTGTCCGCCTCGTCATTCGTGGGAAGCGCCGTGAGATGGGGTTGGGCCCTTGGCCAGATGTTTCGATCGCAGAAGCGCGTGAGCGGGCTGCTGAAGCCCGCAAAGCGGTTCGTGACGGCCTAGACCCGATCTTGGAGCGCGCGAAGCAGCGCCAAGTTCCAAAAGTCGTCACCCTCACTGAGGCAGCACAAGGCTGTTTCGAGGCTAAGAAAGCCGAGCTCAAGAACGCCAACGCAGTTAATCGTTGGCTCGGCCTGCTGAAAAACCATGTCCTTCCCAAGATTGGCAACATTCCGGTCGAAGACATCGACCAGCACATGATCAAGAAGGCACTGGAGCCTCTCTGGCACAGCAAAGCAGAGACCGCGCGCAAGTCTCTCGGACATATTGGACAAACACTCAAGTATGCCGCTGCGCTGGGCCTCGAGGTCGACCTCCAGGCAACGATGAAAGCCAGAGCGCTCCTCGGTAAGCAGAGACACAAGACCGAGCACATACCGGCGATGCCTTACGCTGATGCGCCGACATTCTATCGTTGGCTTTGCAGCCAAGATCACACCGCCGCCCTGGCCCTGCGCTTCTTGATCCTAACGGCTGCCAGAACAAGCGAAGTTCGCCTCGCCACCTTTGAGGAGATCGAAGATGGTGTCTGGACGCTCACACCCGAGCGTACAAAGACTGGGCGTGAACATCGCGTTCCTCTCACGGATGAGGCACTGGCGATTGTCGACATCGCAAGGGAACGGTCACCAAACGACTTTCTGTTTCCCGCGCTACGCAGCAGGCCGATTTCCGATATGGCCATGTCTACCTTCATGAAACGTGAGGGATATGACGCTCGGCCACACGGCTTTCGCACGACATTTCGCACTTGGGCTGAGGAACGAACCGAAACTGCATTCGAAGTCAAAGAGGCTGCGCTTGGGCACCAAGTCGATACAGGCGTAGTTGGTGCCTATCAGCGCTCCGACCGGCTCGAGAAGCGTCGGGCACTCATGGAAATGTGGACTGATTTCTTGAAGGGGTGAACATGGCAAATAAACACGAGCTCTACCAAATCTTTATAGAACGCATGGATGCAGCCAAGGCGGCAGGGAGCAATTTGGAATCATCCTGGTATGCATATGCGGTTGTAGAAGACCGACTACGATCATTACTCAGATCAACAGGCGGAGACCTGCGGCCAAACGGGAATCCCATCAAGATGCTCGGCCCCAAACTTGGCGAGTTGAGAAGTCGAGCGTCTAACATTCCCGAGATCGATAAGCAGATTGATTTCAATGCATTGGAACAATGGAAGAATGATAGAAACGACCTGACGCATGCAATGGCGGAGGGTAGCATACCTATCGAAGAAATCGACAGAATGGCTGAAAACCTAGCATCCGAAGGATGCTTTTTTGCGCGCGCACTGGCGGCTTTGGCGCGTAGGGTGAAGGCGCGCCAAGCAAGGCGATGAACCCCCAATTCATCAACTTAATGACAATCTTGAGCAGTTGGTATCACCGATTCAGTAAAACAGAACGTCACTGGAAGATTGTCCTCAAAAAGGCAGATGATTGTCGTCATCTTGATTTCGGTAAATCTCAGCGATCTGCGCAAATAGAGCGTAGCTGAATTCCTCGTGCGCTTCAGCATCTGGATCAGAGTTGATCGCTGCCTGCTCGAGAGCCGCCAAGGCCTCCTTGAACGCATTAATCGTTGTGAGATGATGCCCCTTCTTACGTCTGGTCGGGTCGTCCAGTTCTGAATGCACACGGGTAAACATCAGAACCAGAGAAATTGGCACTTTGTGATAACGCGCAAATGCATCGAGGACTGTATAGCTGGGTAGCCTCTCGTCGCGCGTCAAATTGTAAAGAGCTTCGTTTGAGAATCGCTTCTGATAATACCGGACATGTCCGGGCTCCCTGGGGGCTTCGGACAAGGCAGCAGCAGCGGGGACGCAGTCCTTCTCAAAAACGTCTTCGATAAATTGGAAGAGCAACCGCCTTACGGAGTTGGGACTTAGTCTCCGTTCTGGAGACACTTCTACAAATTTGTTGATCTTTCTCGTCTTACGTAGCGACATGTTGCCCCTTCACCGTCACCCTCAGTGTCAAAAGGACACTAACGGAGGGGATTCAGGGGCGCTAGTGTCAAATGTCTGGCAAACGCCAGAAAAACGATTCGACGCATTTACTTACAGTCGCGGTAATGCACAATAGGCTCAGGGAATCAGACCATGTGGATAGCATGGAAAAGCTTCCTAGGTGTCGCAGGACGACATACCGGTCGGAGATGATCCTCCATTCTCCGGTGCCCATTCTCCCACAGCGCTCGCGGGGAGGGGCGAGCATAGCCAGGAGGCTGTGCAATGATCAATTCGACATAAAAACCCTTCGAACTGCAAGCTGGCGCTTGCCGTCCGAAGGGTATGATCGCCAGTTGCGCGATGTCGGTCGCGTAAACGGCTTCGAGAAAGGAATAGTTCATGAGAATTTCTGGAGAAACACTATGGCGAACCAAACCCCCTCACCGCCATCATAGCACCCTTTGGTGCTACGTGCCACTATCTGGAAGTAACAACGAGGGCCCTGATCTTCTTCCCACCTTACATCGCCAACAGCCCGGCGATGATGGTGGTTCTGTTGATCGCAAATACGATCTTGGCATTAGGCTATGTCGTTTTTGCCTGGCACCTGCTGGGATGGATCGGAAAGGCCATGAAAATGGTCGGTACCGGTCTAAATTGGCTTCATGTTACCTTGGGTGATCTCTCAGTCCGTGGTATGCGATCTGCTGCTCTGAACGCAATACGAGCAATCAGAGCATTGGTGCGATGGTTGAAATAGAATTCGAATCCTGGTGCTGGCCTCAGATCATGAGGTCAGCACATTTTTTGGCCGTTGACGAAACGCTTCTTCCAGAATCCCCTTTCTAAGTTTTGCAGCATCCCTACCGGTACATCCCTCAAGGGGAAAGCTATTCGGGTGCCTAAGATTCGGAGTTGCTGCGCTGCCGAGACATTCTCTCAAACTTCGAAACCTGCTCTGAACAAAACAGCTCAAAAATATCGTTCAAGTTAGCCCCACAGGTTCGAGCTGTACCCCTATAATGTCCACCATTCAGGACATATCGAAAAGTCCGCAAAAGAGCCTGCATTTGCAGGCTCTTTTGCTGCAGGAAATTCGAACTTTTGATGACTTTCGGAAGCCAATTAGAATGTGGCTCAAAATAGGGCTCGATCAGTTCAAATCCTGTTTACTTCCTTGGTCTTCCCAGGGCCAGGAGTCGTCGCGCTCCATCTGCTTGTAAATACGCTTACAAACCTCAAAGTAAGCTTCATTCGGGTCATTTTCTGGTTCTCGCATGTTCGCATCTTACCGGACAGTATGTCTGACGTGAGATTGACAGAGAGATCATATGTGATTGAATCATATTAGTTTTCTGAGCCAGGAGCTCACCAACTCACACCGGGTTGGTGTTAGCCGACTCAGGAAGGATGTTCCAATGGATAGAATGCAGTTACTCCAGGCGAAGAAGCGTGAATTGACTCAAGAGCTTCAAGAGTGGGGGAAGGCGGTCGGCGTCTTGCAGGAGGACGAGCGTCTGAAAGTTTCAATCGATTTTGAGTCTGGGCCTCAACCACTGGGGCATATTGATGGGAGAAATTTTAAGAGACTTAAGGGTGTCTTCGTTAAGCCTGCTGTCCTGACACCAGGCCTCATGAAAGAAGTCCGTGAAAGAGCACCTGGAGGAGCAACTCAGGACGACCTTCAGCGTTTGTTTGAAAGAAGAAACGATCCAACAAAGTTTCGCTACTTCAACGCAGTCTCGCTTGTGAATCGGACTCTAGCAGAGCCTGTTGCCGGTGTGCACTACCGCATGGCGTCAGGTGAAGAAGGAGCCCAGCTTTGGGTCGTCGAACCACGCTCCTAACGTGACTCATTACCCAGAAGTTACCTTGCGACCTTGTCTTACGACGAGGTCGCATTTGTGTCTGTGCCATGAGCAATGCTCAAAATCTCTGAAAACCTCTCTGAACAAAACAGCTCAAAAATATCGTTTTCGCTAGCCCTGCAGGTTCGAGCTGTACCCCTATAATGTCCACCATTCAGGACAAGGTCCACTTGTCCTAGCTTTCGGAGCCAACTTGACGGCTCAGCGTATGCGTTTTTCCCATCCACCCAACGGTTCGAAGTCGCGATCTCGACCAATTCCCTGCGGTGGGCTGGCGAAGTTGAAATATAGATATCTGCAAGGTTTTTTACGAGTTCGAAGAATTTTCGAGCTCTCTTTGGGTCCGGTTGCTTGGAGATGTTCAGATGGGCTTCTCGCTCCCGCAATCGTTGTTCCTCGAATAGCAGCGCTGCGTTGCGCTTCTCAAAGACATCTCGTGTGATCAATCGATCAATCAATGCATCGGTTAGCCTTTCGCGTTTCTCGGCGAGCTGGCTTAGCTTGAGCGGAATTGCTTCTTGCTTAATTTGCTTCTGACGTTCTCGCATCCAGCTTCGCAGCAAAGCCATAAGCCGTTTGATTTGCTCGTCAGAAAGTGCGGCCTTCTTAAGGCTTTGATGGAGACAGTCTTCTAGATCATTTTCGCGGATGCTTTTTGTGGCGCACCCGGTTGTATGGCAACGATAGTATACTGTGCCTTTTTGTCGCTCAGGCGTCATTGCACCATCGCAATGACGGCACCGAAAGAGCCGCCGATAGGTGTATTGGTGGACAGTCGTCTTCTTGAGCGCTTTGCCGGCTTTCACCGCCTGCACTCTCTCAAATGTGGCAAGCGAAATGAGGGGTTGATGCCCGCCTTGAAACGTCCGCCCATTGCGTTTGATCTCGATGATGCCCGCGTAGAATGGATTGGCTAGCATCGCTTCCAGCGTGCTCGACGAGATCGGTGCGCCTCGTCCTCCAGTCAGGCCGCGTTTTCTCATGGCATCGAGAAGAGCCAACTGTGAGTAATCGCCACTCGCATAGAGTTCGAAGGCTTCTCGGATAAGAGGTGCGCGCTCAGGATCAGGTGTCTTGTGTTTGCCTGCACCATTATCGAGATAACCGATTGGCGCTTTGAACGGGTAGATGCCCTGCGCCAGACGCCCATAAAGGCCTTTGATGGTCTCCTGGCGTTGATTGCGGATGAAGTCAGCAGCTACCACGGCCTGCACATCGGCGGCGAGCCGTCCGCCTCGCGATTGGAAATCAAGACTTTCGATTGCTGTAAAGATCGAGATTCCCCGGTCCATCAGCTCAGCCACCCGGCTGTAATCTGTTAGGTTTCGAGCAAACCGATCGATCTTGTGAACCACCAATCCCTCGGCTTGCCGCTTTCTGAGGTTGGTGATCATACGGTTGAAGACGGGACGGCCAGTTTTTGCCGCTGTTTCGAGCTCTTCGAACCATTCGATGATCTCGATTTCGTTGTGACTAGCAAAGGCCCGGATTGCCTCCTTTTGTGCCTCTAGCGAAACGCCGTCACCTTGCCTGACGGTCGAGACGCGAATGTAGCCGTAGCAACGCTTCATAGGTCATCAGAACTATTCTCTGAATCTATCACATCTTGGATTTTCGTCGAATCCGTCTTCCAAGGCCACGTGCCATCGCGCTCCATTTGCTCATAGATGCGCTTGCAAAGCTGGAAGTACTCTTCGAGGTGATCTCGCTCATTCATGCGGCAATGATACTTCCGCCGCCACTGGGCTGGATAGTGCGGCTATCATTCCCAATCCCCAAATTCGTGGTCGGCAGCAGCGTCGAGAACGAGAACGCTTTGCGCTTGTGCCCATCGACCATGAGTTGGGCAAAGCCTCGATAGTTCGGCAGCTGCGAAAAATAGCGTGGCTCGATGTCTCCGAATTGGCGCGCGATCAGCCCCGCGTCCTTCGCACCAATGCGCAGCGATACAAGAGTCCCCGCGTTCCCAATTACGGCGTCTACAACGGCTTGATCCGCTTGGCTCAGATGCTGATGCGATGCACATAGTCCCAGAGCATACTTACGGGTCTCAGAAAGCAGGTCTGCTACGCTTGCGGTAGTGAACGCATGAAACTCGTCAGCGTAAACGAAGAACGGTCGCCGTTCTCGCCGCGGCAGATTGTGGCGGCTCATCGCGGCATTGATCAGATTGGTCATAACCAAGCCGCCTACGACATTGGCGATATCAGCGCCGACGCGACCCTTTGCCAAACTGACTAGCAGTATCTGTCCCTCGTCCATGATCCGCCGAAAGCGCAAAGGCTCCTCCGGTTCGCACAGCGATTGACGGACAGAAGGATTAGCAAGAAATGCGCCCAGCTTGTTTGCGATTGGAGCTACACCGTCGCTGGCGGTCAGGTAATTCATCCTCGGAAACTCGACCGTCCAGAACGCTCGCAACTGCGGATCAATCAGGCGCCTTACCGCTTCACTTCGGAAGTCTTTGTCGACATAAATGCGCATGATCTCGCTCATGTCTGAAGAGGGCTGATCCAGCAGAGCTAGGACCGCTTGCCTCAAGAGATGCTCCATGCGCGGGCCCCATCGGTCAGGCCATTGCTTCTTCAATGTTTCGATGAATCCTGAGGTGACCAAAGGACGAAGTGACATGGGAACCCGACTGATCGGATTGTAGCCGTATGGGCAGGAAGGATCGCCAACACGCCAATAGATGAGCTCCTGATCGATATTGGCAGCAAGATCATCAGCCAAATCGCCGTGAGGGTCGATCAGACAAAAACCGGTGCCGTTTGAAGCGTCTTGGAGCGCCATGTTCCTGAGCATGGTGCTCTTGCCCGTACCGGTCTGGCCGATGATATATTGATGGGAGAGACGGTCTTGAGCACTCACTCCAAATAGGCGTGGTCCTTTACGTGTATCAGCGTGGCCGAGGGTAATCGCGTCCATGTGGCTTAGGGTGGGCCAACTCAATGGCTCCCGATAGTGCGGGTGATAGTCAAGCCACGTGGCTCAATTGGCACGCGCACTAGACCTATGAAGCGCCAGGGAGATATCCTCCCCTTTAGGGGAACAAGAGTGTATTACCTCCGACGCAGTGAGAGCTGCCAACCGGAAAGGTGACAACCTTTCCGAAGAAGCGGGCGCTGCTCACAATGCGTGGGCATAGGAAAGCGAGCGAGACCAGGTTTGCCACGAATATGGGGATTGGGAATCTCACTCGCACTATTGCGATCGCGCGGCTTACGCTAAGCTTGAAAGTGGATTTATCAGAATAATCAAATCCACTTATGTTCACACAATTTGCGCATGATTTGTGCGCAGCGCGCCGGAAGGCTGGCCTAACGGAGCGCGATCTAGCCATCTTACTTGAGCTTGGCAGCAAGGACATCGCGGCCCTCGAAACGGGTACACGTCCGCCATCGATCGAACAACTTTGTCGGCTTTCGATCATCTTGAACCGTTCTTTCACGCAGTTCTACCAGGAGCTGATGCAGGCGGCACGGGAGGCCATCTTCCGCAACTTGCCTGATCTGCCGGAGGTCACAGACGATGCTGAAGGCAACTTTAATCGAGACAACACGCTGAAACGACTGGATAGGGAGCTGACCGCCGCCTTAACCCAGCACCATGCGGAGTCTTAGCTATCTGGCGTTTGCCGCTGGGTATCGCAGGATCAGCTTCGTGTTGATCGAGCACGGGCAACTGGCGACATGGCATACGTCATGCGTGGCGGCGAAAAGCACTGAGGCTGCTAGGGAGTTCACGCGTGAGTTTATCGAAGTTTTCTCCCCTGATGTAATCGTCATGGAGAAACTCGAAACCGCAGGACGAAAAGGTGCGAAGGCTAAAGCCCTGCTTCAGGTGATCCGCGATGAGGCTGAAAAAGCGAACGCTCAATTCTTACCCCTCAAGCGTAAAAACGAGTTTCGCACGCGAGAGGCCGAAGCAAGCCATCTCGTAAGCCTATTCCCTGAGTTGGCCGATAAGGTGCCTCACCGAGAGTATTGCGACAATGAGCCGCATCATATGGTTTTGTTCGAGGCTTTAGCGTTGGCTCACCAGGCCGTTCGCGGCGGGCCAATGCTCTTGGCAAGGCAAATGTAGTTCTTCAGTTCTTCAAAACGAGGCAGCGCAAAGAGGCGCTGCTTCAATCAAATTGGGCCGATGCAACCATCGGCCCTGCCCTTCGGCGAGAACGGGATGGAGAAAGGAAAGCGTGAAATGCCTTTGGGGGTGGTGCGGACGCAGCCCGACGATAGGAGGGCGAGTCACGGCCCCATGCATTTCATGCTTTGGAAAACGAAAGGGCAGCGCCCTTGGTGTTTTCCATCAAGCAAACGAGGGCGCGGCCATGGCATCGTGGCCGCTCAGCTTTTCTGCACGGCTCCGGCTGCAATCGTGTGTTGCCGGATTTTGCAGGAGAACACATCATGGACAAAGAGAAGACGGCGCGTATCCGGCGTCTCAATGACCGGTTTCGCCGGTCTGGGATTGGCGGCGACATCTTCATCACACGAGGCATCAAAGAGCTTGGCGATGAAGGTATGAAAGCGGTTGCCGCAAAGGTGACCGGTTTCGACCAGTTTGATCAAGATAATGACCCACACGGCGAACACGACTTCGGTGCATTCGATCATGGCGGGCAAGGGGTCTTCTGGAAGATCGATTACTACGCCCCTGATACGATTTCGGGAAGCGAAGATCTTTCGGATTCGGACGTCACCAAACGCGTTCTCACAATAATGCTGGCAACCGAATATTGACTTCGGACGATCAGCAACATGGGCCAAGCTACATACTTGGCCCTGTTTATATCCAGCAATTTGGAGGTCAGTCTAACGTTCGAGTCAAATGACGAGAATCAAAATAGACAAAATCAGAAAACTTCTTTGGCTACCTAATTCATTTGGAAACCTCTCTTCGAGTTTAGGCTTGAAAAAATCCCCTACATATTTATTTTAAGAAGATCCGAGAAAATACTAGATCTGGGGAAGAATCTTCATTAGCTAAAACTCATGGGGGCTAATCATGAAGTTTACTTATATCTCGTCTAAATTCATTTTTTCGGCTGTGCTTGCTTTGGCAGTCGCCAGTCCTGCTTTTGCCCAAGATGGGCAAGATGAAGAAACTTCTCCCGAGCAAGAACAGATAGATGCACTTAAGCTTCAACAAGAACTCGATGAGGCCCGTCTCAATGCCTTTAACGCACGTGAAAACCTTCGCGATGCGGAACGGAAAGCGATAGGCTCCCTAGGCTTACCCTCTTTCGAGGGTAACACGACTGTTGGTGAAGGCGCGGGTGAAATGGAAGTGTCCATGCTCGCCTCAATTACTATGCGAGTTGCTGCAAACACGATAAAGAATCGTGTCGGTAAAAATTGCTCCTCGACAAGCGGGAAGATCTTGGTGCTTGCCGGGAATGAAGCGCTCCTGCTGAGTGACGCAGGTTCATTGGAGTTGACCATGCGCTCTCTGCAGTTGTCGTTCGCTGCCTTGGGCCTATCTCCAACGCAACCGGCGTTTGGCTGGATCGAGCCGTCCTCTGTAAGTGGCGGTGTTGCAGCTGCGAACGCGCTTTTTGGAATGCTTCGGGCAGATCGCGAATTCCAATCAATCAGTGCCACCGGTGTAGATGACGAGATGCTCGCTCGAGCCGTTGCAGGGCAACTTTCCGACTGCGCGGTCAGACCTAATGCCGTCGCTGGAGTTGAGTCGGCAGAAAGCCCGCTGATTGATACTCTGAACGAGCTTGAGGATGTAAGGGCTCAAGCCAAACTCGAAGAAGTAGCGTTGACCTCCAAAGGAGATGGCCAAACTGCCTCAGAAAAGGCGAGGCTAGCGCAATTGAGAGCTACATTGACTGAATACCAGACATTTTCAGAAATCTGGCTTAAGCCCGATGCCAATGGGTCTGTGAAATTCATGTCGGCAGTTCGTGCATTGAGGATGATATCGGCAAGCAATTCAATCCTCCGAGTGTCTGTAAACAAGACAGGCGGGACAAGTGTTCTGACAAAGAACATTGGAACATATATCGGGCTTAATCCACTTAGACTGACTGGTGGCTCGATCATCACATATCAACTCACTGCCAAAGACACGGGTGCAGTTTTGACAAGCGGGACGATAAGCTGTGGCACTTCTCGTGTGACGATGAGCCAAGTTCATCGACTGGTCAGGAGCAATCCAACTGTGAGCCAATTGACCGAAATTGCAGGCTGCACGCCGACTGACTAGCGCACTCAACTGCTTCCAATGATCAAAGCGCTCGCGATCATGGGCGGCGTAGGCTCACCACTTACCAATTCCGCAACCACCTTTCGCCAAGCATCCTCGATCAATGAGGGGTTAGGCCTCGGTGGTTCAAATACCGCCCCAAAAGCATCCCAACATTGAAACAGCTGGTAAGAGTTCCCCGCCGGGAACAGTTCTTTCGTCAGACCGAGCATTCGCTGAACCCGTTCCTCGCTGGTAGTGACGTTGAGCACCATCACCGGCGCGGTTAAGTCGAGATGTTCCCGATATCCGCCACCTTCGATGTAGTCTTCATACTGCAAGAGATGACGAAGGAAGCTCTTGCGGTGTATTTCGGCGGAACGCAGCGGTTCGGTCGCGCGATCAGCCTCAAGAGCATAGAAGCGGTAGCGCTTTCCAGTCGGCGTTAGGTATTCGAGCCCGAACACGGCATCCGGGATCAAATCTTTCTCATAAGTTGCGCCGCTGTCAGGATCGCAGATTTTGGTCGGCCATCGCAGAGATGCTTCAGCACGCTGCAATATCTTTGATTGTGGGATGTAATTGATGTCGTCGCGCTCGTTGCACACAAGCTCGATCGAGGCGGTGATGCAGCTCACCATCAGGCTATGCTGCCAAGGTCCTGAGCGCGCCGGACGGATTGTACTGCCGCTCTTTCGCAAGGCTGCAGCTGACGCTTGCGAGAGATCATAAACCAGTTGATTGTAGCGCGCATCGAGAGTGTCGAACTGCTGCATCGGACGCGTGAGATAGGTGCCCTTATGCGGCGTGCGATCCTCATTGAAGAGGTCGGTCAAACGCTCTTTCGCTCGTTTCTCAGATCGATGTGAGTCTTTGGCGAACGCGAACAGAAACGAAGACGGCAAAGGTCCATGCTCAGCGAGTTTCTCGAACCACAGCAGATCGCGCGATTGCGGTGTTATGCGCTTGCCGGTTGCCGTTGGCCTAGTGCGGGAACGCCGCCCCAACGCGTCGAATTTCGGTTTTGGTGACATGGCGTGGTCCTCTTGGAACTTCGGAGGCCCACGTCTTTATGCATATAGTGCTGGCCTGTAACCGTGCAGCAAATTCAGAAGTGTTTCGCCAAGATCAGGGTTGGGCCACTAAGGTCAGCGACAATAATTACCACTCATCACTCGGTGTGTGATCGATATGTCCGCGTCCATTCTTGCTAGGTTTTGTCGGCTTTTTATCATCCGACTGTGTCACCCCTTCCGCTTGAGGCCTAGAACCTGATGGCCCCTTGGGTTTTGGGCCGCTTGGCTTGGGTTTGTCGGGCTTTGGATCATCACCGCCTAGCTCATCGCCTACATCGCCCTCCGGCGCATCATTTTCGGTCCCACCTTCGCCAATTTGGGAGTGATGCACCGCATACCGCTCGCGCATGACATCACGCTGCGTAACGCGGTCCTGCGATGCCATGATCGGTAAGTCTTCCAAATGGCCGAACGGGAATGAAAGCGGCACAGCGTGCTTTGTGACTCCACGAATATACGCAGCGAAGCTGCCTTTACCCTGCGCCTCAATGAAGGCCGGATCGGTGTAGAGCATCGGCGCAAGCGAACGCGCGTCCTTGGCTGACACGCCGCCCGCAAATTTGATCGCGGTGTTGGCGGCAAAGGCTTCCTGAAGCTTGGGCTCAAGCTGCCCAAGATACTGATGGGCAAGCACCATGCCGACATTGTATTTGCGCGCCTGAGCCAGGATCAGGCCGATATTGCGATCGAAGTAGTCTTGCGCTTCATCGATATAGACCATCGTCGGTACGCGCTCTGATCCATGCAGCGTGGCGCGCTCTTGGGCAGCCTGCGCAATCATAGCGATGAAGAACCGCCCGAAGATTTCGGTGCCTTGCTCTTTGAGCAAGTCCTTCGCGGTGTTGATCAGGATGACCTTGCCAGCGTTCATCTCGGTGAAGAGATCGAGCTTGGAGCGTGGATGTGAGAACATCCGCTCGAATGTCTGGTTTTCGAGGATGCCCCAAAGGCGGCGCAAGACCTGCTTCTTGGTCTGCTCGAATTCGCGAGAGGCAAATTCGGTTTCGAAGAAGTGCTTGGCCGTTCCTTCAAGCTTGGCGATATGCTCGGCGAACTTCACCTCGCTGCCGTGCTCCATCAACTCGCGCAGCGTGTGGATCGTCGCATCGGGGATATGCAGCATAAGCCGTGTGACATAGCGAAAGATCACATTCTGCTTTTGCGTCATCTGCGCATCGAGCAGCGTGCCAAGCACAAAATCGTAGAGCTCAAGAATTGAGTTGGTCAAACGCTCACGTTCAAGAGGCGCATAGCCATCAAGCCGCTTCTGGCCGACATCGAAGAGATTAAGCGAGACGGGATACTCAACGTCAGTCGGATCAATAAGAACAAGCCGATCGTGAAGAGCGCCGCCACGACCAAAGACATCAAGCTTGGCAATGTTGTTGATGAGATCGCCCTGGCTATCGAGCACAATGACCGTGCGCTTCTCATCTTCCATCGCGGCCAGGTCTTGCGCAATCAGATATTGCAGCGTCTGCGTCTTGCCGTGGCCTGAGCCCGCGACAATGTGCTGGTGTTCAAAGCGCGACTTTGTGGGAATAGTGAAGGTCAGTTCCTGATCGAACAGCGCGGCAAGCGGTGTGCCACCTAGATAGGTCTCGAGCATCACCTCCGGGGTCTTCGCATCGAACTGGCTGGGCATCTTTGGAGCCCGCTTGAAGCTCGACGGATCGGCGGGGTTGCCACCTGAAGCCGCGATCAGATTGTAGTCCAACCGTCGGCGCAAATTGGTGAGCAGATCGGTCTCAACGAGCTCTTGCGCGAAGCTGACACCAAACACCTGCTCGGTGACTTCGCCAGTGTCTCCTAAGCTTCGTAGCAGGTCTGTAGGAACCGAGATACCGTCTGATGGATCGGCTTCGTCAAGCAGTGCGGGGCACGCCTCGTAGACGGGTCGGAGCATCGCTGCTGTCGACAATTGGATCAGTTCAACATGGCGATCGAAGTCGTCGAGCAATTTCTGTTGGCGGGTCAGCTCCTCGCGGATTTCCCATAGCTCAGCGATCGTGCGCTCTCGCTCCCAATCAACCTCTGGCAGCACAAAGAGCTGGTCGTAGTCGAAGAGCTGCAAAACGAGGTTTAGGATGACACCATCCTGATCGTTCATCGGCGCATCGGCAAACAGCTCAAAGCGCACTTCGGTCGCAATAGACGCAATTAGCCGCTCACGCTCTTGGATTGTTCGCAGGTCATGTGCTTCAAACTGACGGGCGACCTCTTCCCATTGGCGACGAACAAGATCCTTCTCGCTGGGTCTGATCAACCCATGCAAGAAACTGTGGAGCTTGGCGCCAATGTCTGAAGCCATGTCAGCCGAGCCTTAAGACCACTTCCTTGGCCTCTTCTGGCGGCAAGACCGGCACGGGCCGGGTCTCGACCCCGTCCCAATGCTTCGCTGTCTCAACCACTTGGCGAAGCGCAATGCACGCGTTGTCGAGCATCGCTTCCTTCTGGGCCAATTCGATGATGCTATCGCATTTGAACCTGCGGCCATAAAGCAGATCGCGCATCCAGATGGTCTCGCGCTTTTCGTTAAGCCACCAATAGCCCGCGCCAACACCAGTTATCAGGCCAAAGGCAAGGCCACCCAAGACTTCGTCTGATGCAAAGGCTCCAAAGAGACCCCCAGTCAGAAACGCTACGAAACCAATGACCATTGCACCTTTGAGATGGTCAAAGTCGTCAGCTGCAATCAGGCATGAGTCGCCCATATCATAGCGATCAATCAAAGCTCGCTCGTCATCAGACATCTCAGCCTTCGCCCAAAGCCGGAAGACAACCCGTCCTCGCCAATTTCGATTCTGTTCGCGTTTTAAGAGAATATCCATGGATGCCCCTATTCCATGTGGTTTGAGTTCTTAGGATGGAGAATAGAGGCTGTCAGGGTCAAGTTTATTGTGGCCCCGTGAACCAATAATGGGCTCGCGCAACTTCAAGATATTTCTCGTAAATTAAGTAGAGAAAGATCTTGAAGTCATTCTGTATCCCCATCGCAATGTGCGCCGCAGTGATGCCCGATGTGCAGCTATGGATGGGGATCGGGAAGCTATCAGCATGGGGATAGAGTAAGCCGGTCTCGTATCCCCATCAGCGATAGAGCAAATGACATGGCATTTCTGGATCATGCAAACTCCAGACGCCTATGTCTTCGGGCTCTTTGTGATTGAGAATGATCCAGCGTCCGTTTGCTGAATAGTCGATGGTGATTTGCATCTCAGTATCGGGGTTCGCCGTCGGGCGAATGACATAGGTTGTGAAAGAGCTATCATCCTCGATTGTGCGGAGGAGATCACTCCGATTTCCTTGAACGAAAATGGCAGTGGGACCGATGTCGACAAAGATATCCGCTCCATTGCGATCGCAAGACTCGCGGGTAGACCAACTTCCTTGAAATCTGGGTGGGAACATAGGCAACCTAGGCTCTGGGTCTGGACCAATCGGCGATAGGTTAGCGCCCCATACATATCCGCCTGAAGTCAGTTTCAACCACCTAGACAGCGGGTCAAATGCCATCACCTCCTGGGCTTCGACCGTTTCGCCCTCAACAAGGGTGCCTATGACGGTAGTGCCCTCGCCGGTTGGAAAATCACGAACGTTTGCTTGCCCTTTGACGTCGTATGATGCCTGTTCCGCAAGGAACACGTCCTCGTATTCCGCGAAATTGGGTGTCCCATCATCGTTGTAAGTCGGGCCATCAGGCGTGGAAGAAAACAAACCACAGACACCGCGTGAGATTGGATTGCTTGTAAAAGAGATGAGCAAAACAAGGGCTATCCCTCCGCCAATTGCGACCCTCTTTCGATTCTCAGGATTGGTGACGTAGCCAAGAACTGCGGCAAAGAGCTTTCCAAAGCCATCGACGAGTTCCGCTACATATCGGCCAGCAAGTTCGCTAGTGCCTTTGCCGTGCTCGGTTACCGCTCCACACTTCGAACAAAACTTGTCGCGCGGATCGAGTTTTGCTCCGCATGCCTTACACTCCAATTAGCCCCCCAATCCTCAATCAGTTTCCTTGTCTGCTAGAGACTTCGCCCACAAAGTCCTGTAGCGACCACAGCCAAGATCGTTGGCAATCAAGATAACTTGATTGTAGTTTTGATGGCACGATCAACTGCACGTTTGATGCCTCCATCGTGTTAGTCTGTGCCTCTGAAATGCCCAATTCGAGCGTTACTAGATGCTTCTGCGGAATTCGCTCCGCTTCAGGTAGCACCTGTGGCCATCGGTCCTTGCAGCTCGATTTCGCAGCCAGCATGGTAAGTAGACTGACGTTGAAATTCGGGTCTTTGTACTCGCCCCGCCCCGGAAATATGAAGTCTGGCTTCTTTCCTTTCTCGGTGATCACTTGGGCATCATATCGGATCGAACACGCATCAAAGACTGCTTTGAGATGATGTTCAAGAGAATGTCCCATCCGAGATTTTCGTCGGTTTTGTACCCCGAGCGAATAGCGAATGAAGGCATCCACATCCACCTCGCTATCCTCCACAAAACCTTCCAAGATACGCTCAGCAACAATCTTCTTTTCAAGACGTCTGAACATCGCTTCTTCATGGTCGAGCCACGCTAAGAGGGCCGCGTCAGGGTCATCCTCAGCGTGAACTTCCGGCAGTGTCAAACGAGCAAGCTGAGAGAATTCCGCCGTAGGTGGAAAACTAGATCCAAACCGGTCAACGATCGCGTCTAGGGTATTCGCGTTCGGGTCCTCAAATTCGATACCAATTTCATCAAGAACAAACCTTGCCGCAAAATCGAGAACAGCATCGTTATTATCGTCGTACTGCTGTGCGCTGAACTGGAGTTCTGGTTGCTCGTCCATGCCGAAAAGCCACAGTAAGTGGCTGGTTAAACCGCTATCCTTGGGCACGACAATTAAGAGGATCGAGCGATCTTTGCGCATTGCAAGGAAGAGCGTGTCCCCAGCCGTCATCATGTTGGTTACGCTATTGGATGGATAGTAGAGCCGATACTCCGCGCTACGAGGTTTACCCTCCCTCGTATTGTAATGGGTGGCCCAGTCGTGGTCGGTAACGCTTTCTTGTTCTCCACCAAGCCAGATGTAGTTTACTTCGAATCTGGTTTTTCCTTCACCAAGAAATCTCCGCATTGCCTTGGTGGTGCCGATTTCATGCTGGTGCGATTTCGCTGTCGCATCGACATCCGAAAGCACCTTTACTCCGACACCGTCAAAATATTCTGATAGGTGCCCCTTTTTCATATACCGCGCAGTTCAAGTTGCAATGTGCTGCTCTCCAACCAGCTCGTGCATTGTTCTACTACTTCGCTAATGCCGATCCTGGATTTACCTTTCAAAGCGCATTCCCAGACTTTTCCAACTCGCCAGCGTGCCTCAAGAAGCAACTGCTCATTCCTCATATCGCGAGCTTGGTTTCCTTTGATCTTTTCTTCCCAGAACTCCTGCCGTGTCTTAGGCCAGCGGAATAGCGCACAGTCGTGTCCGTGCCAGAAGCATCCATTTGCAAACAAGACAGCACCAAGACGAGGAAAGACCATGTCAGGTCGCCCCGGCAGATTTCTTGCGTGCAATCTATACCTGAACCCACGTCGGTGTAGGTTTCGACGGAGTGAGAGCTCCGGTTTTGTGTCCTTACCCTTGATGCCCGACATCATCCGGCTGCGGGTAGCTTTGGCCACGACATCCACCATAAAAGTCAGGCGACAGCCATTGCTTCCTTCAGTGGTTCAATCGCGGGGACTGAGACCGCATCAAGAATGTGTGGTTTCATGGTATTCGCAACTGCTTGGACTGCCGGAACAACCACGGCATTACCGAACTGGCGATATGCCTGTGTATCAGATACCGGAATAACGAAGTCAGATGACCGTGGGCTGTCAAAGCCCATGAGACGCGCGCACTCACGTGGCGTCAGTCTCCTCGGCCGATTGTTCTTTTGGGCAACGAGAACTTCTGATCCGTCCTTGTAGTAACGAGCAGAGAGAGTCCTCGTGACATCGCCCGGACCAAACAGGGAGTAGCCAAACCCGTTTCCAGCCTTGGCGTGCTTCTTCTTGTAGTTCTGGAGATAGCTCCAGAGTTTCTCGGTCAGTGTGTATTTGGGATCGACCTGATCTTCGAGAATGTCGCCAAGCACCGGGCCATCAGCGTAGTCAGGGATGGCCAAATCTTCAAATGAGAACGTACCGCAGTTTTTAAAACCGACGATGAAAATACGCTCCCGTTTTTGCGGCACCCAAGGTTCCGAACTCACAACCTTCGTGTGAACCTTATAGCCTAGCTCTTCCTCCAATACGTGCATGATGGTGGCGAATGTCCTACCGCCATCGTGACGTTTAAGGTTTTTCACGTTCTCAAGCAGGAAAGCTGCTGGCTGATGGTGACTAATGATCTTCGCCACGTCGTAAAACAAGGTGCCTTGGGTATCACACATGAACCCATGAGGACGTCCGAGCGAATTCTTTTTTGACACCCCTGCAATCGAGAATGGTTGGCATGGGAACCCTGCGAGCAGAACGTCATGTGCAGGAATCTTAGAAGGATCTTCTGCGAATGGCCGAATATCACCAACCATCTGATGATCTTCATCATCGGGGAAATTGGCGAGGTATGTTTCCTGCGCAAAGCGGTCCCATTCTGAAGTAAAAATACATTTGCCGCCGATCCCCTCAAACGGCCTTCGTAGTCCGCCAATACCGGCGAAGAGGTCTATGAAACGAAAGGCACAATCAGATCCGGACGAAGCAGTCGTCCCGATCTGAGCAACGCGCTGAAGCGTATCGATTACAAGTTGTGGAGGCGCTCCATCTTTGGCCTCGTAACGCCGGACGGTCCTGTCAGTTCGTCCGATCAGCTTGGCTACGTCTTCTACGGATAGGCCAGCTTTTCTCCTCAGGACCGAAAATTTACTATTAGTTGTTTCGCTCAGCATGAAAACCTCTGGGACGCTTTTGGACAATGTGTCCCATTGAATCCCAGAAAGCGAACAAAATGTCCAGAACAAAAACGGAACATGGTGGAAAAGTGCGTGAATTGTACGTTAGGGTCTGCTTCCCGCAATCATTTGGTCGACAACAATTTTCGCGTCACCTAGCTTAGGTTCTTGGAGAAGACGTACGTGTCAGAAGAACTTGAGAAGTTGAGATTCAAGCCGAGGGCGAGGATTATTCGTACGATCGGCGACCAGTTAATCAGTGGGCCGGAAGCTGCTGTCATTGAGCTGGTTAAAAACTCCTACGACGCGGACGCTTCAACAGTCACTGTGAAATTCCATCCTCCCCTGAGAAGCGGGCAGGGCCGAATAACCATTCAAGACGATGGTCACGGGATGGCCCTCTCAGACATCACGGACAAATGGATGGAACCGGCCACGACCGCAAAGACCAAGAATCGAAGATCGCCGCAAAAAGGGCGACTCATGATGGGGTCAAAGGGGATAGGCAGATTTGCGGCGGCCAAGCTCGGTGGTCGGATGGCGTTGATGTCTACGAGTGAGCGCGAGGATAAGCGCGAGGAAGTCTTGATTCCCGAGTTGGATTGGTCTGTGTTTGACGGAGAGACCTATCTCTCTGATGTGGCGATAGACTACTATACGCAGCTAACAGATGGTCCGAGCGGCACGCTGATCGAAGTTCTCGACCTGCATGAAGCATGGCCTGAGGCGAAGATTAATCGGCTCATATTGGAGCTGCGGCGCCTGCTTTCACCTATCGTATTGGAGGGCACCGAGGATCGGTTCGAGATATTCCTCGATCTCACAGAATGCACCAAGGAGACTGCAGGTTTTGATGGGAAAGCGCTGCTTGATCTCGCCAATTCTGCCGGTGGCGAATCAGACGAGAGTACATCCAAGCCGAACCAAGTCCTGCCTTTCCCGCTTCTGACGAGTTGCGACTATGAGGTTGTTGGAACGTTTGACGCTGAGGGTAATTTTGATGGTACGTTTGAAAACCGTCGTGCTGGATCGGGGCGTCAGAAATTCGAGATAAGCATACAGTGGGATGAAGAAGAAGAGAGCTGCGGTCCGGTAGGAGTGCGCCTATTCCTGTTCGACCGTGAAGCGGATGCTTTGCGCAGCAATATGCGAGCCGCCGGCTTGGGTGATCTTACAGCGACTGAGGCTCGCAAAATTCTCGACAACATTGCTGGTGTGGCAATCTACAGAAGTGGATTTCGGATAAGGCCTTACGGCGACCCTGATAATGACTGGCTAACTCTCGATAAGCGTCGCGTTCAAAATCCATCACTTCATGTGGGCCACAATCAGATTGCAGGCTACATCACGGTAGAAGATCAAGATGAATCCAATCTCGTCGAACGTAGTAGTCGTGAAGGTTTCGAGGAGAACGGAGCATTCAGACGCCTCACAAGACAAGTCGAGGTGTTGCTGGACCGTGAAGTCGAGCCACGGCGATACAAGTTCAGGTCGCAAGCCGGAATATCGAGAAAAAGCCAAACAACATATCAAGAGGCAAGACAGCTTGCTGAGTTGGGCAAGATTCGGAAACTGGTTCAATCCCTTGAGCCAGTCGAACGTGCGAAAGCCGAAAAACTCTTGGATACGGAATCTGCGCGACTAACCGACCGGATTGACCAACTGGAAGAGCGTCAGAGAATTCTGGAGGCCAAGTCTTCGCTGGGTGCCATTGTAAGCGAGGTGCTACACGAAGGCGCTCAACCTGCCTCATACATCGCCACGACCGCATCGAGGCTCAAGAGGCTCTATCCCGATCTATTCGGAGGCCGCGGCAAGAAGACCGACGAAGCAAAGGCTCAATTCAAGAAAAAGCTCCCCATGCTTGCTGACAATGCCGGGAAACTTGCCACCCTGTTCCGGAATCTCAAGCCGCTCGCTGGGGGCAAACGTGGGCCGCCAAGCTTCTTCTTTGCGATCAACACTATCAATGGCGCTATCGACCTCTTTCAGAATCGTAACGTACCGATCCAAGTATCAAATCCTGACGACGTGATAGAACTGATTGGCTACCAGGACGATCTGTCGACCGCATTGGTCAACTTAATCGCCAACTCACTGCATTGGTTGGAAGACTCCAATACCGAGAATCCGCAAATCTCGATTGTCATTCGCGCGAAAGGTGAGAATGCCGTTGTTTACGTCGAGGACAATGGCCCCGGCGTCAAAGAAGAGTTTGCTGAACTGATTTTCGATGTGGGTTTCTCTTTGAAGACCGGTGGGACCGGTCTTGGTCTGAATATTGCGAAGGAAGCCTTGGCCCGATCCGACGCAACCTTGGCTTACCACCCTGAGTTTCCCGATGGTGCTAGATTCGAAATCCGATTTCCGAGGGTGATGGATAACAATGCCAGATAGATACATCCTATTTGTCGACGATGAAGCTGCTCAGCAGGACCTTTTTGAAACAGCCATTCAGGACTGGAACGAGAAGAATGCTGAGACAGGAAGATGCTGGCATCATGAAAAAGCCGAAACGGTTGAACAGGCAGAGGAACTGCTGAGGCGGCAGAGATTTGATGTGGCGCTCTTCGATCTCCGCGTTCGATCTGAAGATCAGGTCGCTCAAACCGCCAATCCTTCGGGCAACCGTTTGGCGCTCATGGCCATGAGAGAACGTGGCATACCTGTCGGAATTATGACCGCTGATGATAGCGTTCTTGAAGCAGAAGTCAGGGAAGCCGGGCAAGTTCGCGTGTTCGACAAGAACGCACCAGAAAATGATGATGGAACCGCCTATGACCAAGCAGTCTCATGGTTCTCGGAACTGTGGGGTATGCTGGGTGTGTTGGACGCGGCGCGAAGCAAGATTGATGGCTCTGCGGCAGAGGTTTTCTTACGCCGGATTTGGCCCAAATGGAGTAGCTTTGCCGCTCTCGAAGACGGTAGCGATACGGACTTGGTTGACATAGTTACGCGCCAATACGTCAGTCACATAGCAGAGCTTCTCGGGCTGGATGGGCCGGATTCAGTCGCTTGGCACCCATTTGAGGCCTACGTGAGCCCATCCCTTCTTGAAGACAGGTCGCACACCGGCGACATTTTTAGCCTTGATGGGGACACGTGGGTCGTCCTGACGCCACAATGCGACATGGCAACCCAAAAAGTGCCAAACGTTATTCTCGCTAAGTGCCTGCCGGGGATCAAGGACTGGAAGGATCAGGTCCAAACTTTGAAGGAAGCGACGAGCAAAAAGAAGAAGAGGGAGCCTGCCGAGTTCCTCCGTGCGTACGTTAACCAGAATCTTGGCCCTGCCAAACACTTCCTGCCACCACTGCCGGGACAGGATGAACCACTGCTGGTCCATTTTGGCGATCTGAAGTCGATGTCAATGGAAGAACTCAATCAGCGGCTTGGTGATCGGGTGGCTTCAATCGCCGCGCCCTTCCTTTCTAACATTGTGCAGAGATTTGGTGCCTACATCAGCCGCATGGGGCAGCCGAATATTGATGTCGAACGTTTCGATTAAGTTGGGTGGCCAAGCTTGCAAACTCGACCACCCGCTCCTTCTCAGGAGTGCCGGACAGGTTCGTCTCGGGCTTCCAGGCGCTTCTGCAGCCAGTCCAGCACTTCGTCCTCAACCCATCCGACCCGGCTCGGGCCAAGCTGTACCCTCTTGGGGAATTGGCCGGCCTTTTCCAGACGTGCGATGTGCTGAGGCGAATACAGTACTAACTCCTTGACCTGACGCTTCGACAAAATCCTCATCACGATGTCTCCTAATTGAAGAGCATCGCGATGCTCGGGGTTGGCAAAAGCCTCCGAGGCACTTCGAATGCTATCAGCGACGAGATCATACGCAAGGGCAATTGGCTAGATGCGAGCGCGCTATGGCGAGTGGACTAGCTCTTGGCGCTTGATGTTTTCGTGGGATGAAAAATACAAGGCATGAAGCTCGTAGCCTCTGCCGACCCCTGCCCGATAATCGACAATGACGTGAGACACCCTGCCAGACGAGATCATTTTCGGAAGCGCCCAGAATGGCTCGGGAGGCAAGTAACCCAAGGCTTTGAACCTGCCTTTGACATGGCTCGCTGTCATGAGCATCGGCAACGGCGCCTCCGATGCATCAGGAGCGGCATGGTAAGACTGAGAACAGACCAGTGACAAGTCAGCGGGCGCGCCAACCAAAGGCTGCTGGTAGCTGGATCGCACGATCTTCCCGCGAATGTCGATTATTGCCTCGTCGTCCACGCGGCCAATCTCAGCCCGGTGATCTGCAATGTGATAGGATTGCTCGAAGCTATCGATCTCGATCAGCAGATCTATAGAGCCGCCCTTTGTTCTATCCGCTTTGGCCATCTGTTCTCTCCAACCTGCGTGATTGGAAGGAACATAGGAGCACATGCAAACCCACTACATCGCAAAAATCGAGGTGGACGGAAGGGTGGGCCGGATTTCGAGAATCCACGCAGCACCTTGTTTTTATTGTATATTTTCAGATAAATGGTGCCCAGAAGAGGACTCGAATTAAAATTCTATGCCTTTGATAAATAAGCATATTCCCATGTGTGGATATCAAAAGGACCACAAAACGGCCCGCTGACTTGTTCAATAGTACCTCTGAATTTTGATTTTGGTGGACTGAACGGATTGAAATCGGAGGTTGGTGATTACAGTTTCATGTCGAGTTTGAGAATGCCGCAACCGACATAAACATGGAATCCACTACCCAGAACAACTTGGCTATTCAGACTTCGCGCCTTGTCGGGAAAGCGTTTGTCACCTATGTCTCGGCAATGCGTGTTTTCGGGAACATCATTGCGGTATTAATGTGCCTCGGCCTGATCTTTCAGGTTTCGGCCCAGGCTGCATCGCTCTCCCAAGCAGAAACTATGACCTTGGCGGACTGCGCCAAGATGAAGCATCACGCGTCGGATCATTCCGGGCACGCAGGTCAAAATCAAAATGACCCTTGTGATGACATGTCGTTGAAGTGCATGCTTTCCATGAACGCTGTTGCTCCGGTTTTGATGGGGAACACCCTTCCCAACCTGTCCAATAACCTTCCCCCTAATACCAAGCAGTTTTTTACGGCGGTAACTGATCAATTGGCTGGTCGAGCGCTTCCGCCTGACTACCCGCCTCCGCGCTTCTAACTCCAATGTAACAGCGGGGCTGTCAGCCCCTTGTTGAGATGCTGTCTGTGAGCGTCACTGTTCATCAACGAGCAGTGATGGACTGCTGGGCGTGCGCATCGCTTACATCGAGTGAGATTTTTCCATGAAACGGTCCATAGGCGGTATCCTTGCCGCCGCCCTGATGCCGGCGCAGGTCGTGCTCGCGCAGCCGGTTGGCTATGAAGAAGCTTTGCGGGCAGCGCGCGAGGATCAGCCGCTGCTCCAGGCCGCGCAATTGCGTATCGACGGCACACGAGATGCCTCGGATGCCGCAGATGAGTTGCCCGATCCTGTTTTGCGTGGCGGGATTGCAAACTTGCCAATCACCGGGCCTGTGGCGTTCGAGTTTGATCGCCAGCTTCCAACGCAGATAGCTATTGGTGTTGAGCAACCAATCCCAAACCTTGCACGGCGAAGAGCCCGTCGAGGCGTCGCGGACTCAGACGTCGCGGTCGCGGAAATGCGGCTTGGAGTTGCGCAGCAGCGGATCGATATCGCCACATCAACCGCCTGGATCGACTTGTACTATGCCGAGGAGAAGCTCGCCTTCGCCCATACGGCGCTGAGCGATCTGCGCAGGCTTCAGCCGGTGGCAAACAGCGCTGTCGCGTCGGGGTCAGCGCGTCCAGCTGAAAGCCTTGCCATTCGCCGCGAGCTCCTTGTGATTGAAGATGCAATCACAAGAATTGAAGCCGAAAGAGATGCCGCGCGCGCCATGCTCTCGAGCTACATTCAGACAGACGACCCTACAGTCGCGGGTGATGCGCCAGCGGCCGATGTCGACAGCGGCAGCCTCGAACAAGCTCTGGACCTTAACCCCGTCATCCGTCTTGCCGATGCTGCCACCGGACGCGCAGAAGCGAACGCCGACCTCGCGCGCGCCGACTTGCGCCCCGACTTCGGCGTGAGCGTGAACTATGGCCGACGCGACCCTGCCTTCGGAGACGCATTCTCTGTCATGGGATCGGTCACCCTGCCCATTTTTACCGATCGACGTCAAAAGCCGCGCATTCGTGCCGCCGAGGCAGAAGCTGCTGCGGCGCAGGCAGAGCGCGACGATCGTTTGCGGGCACTGCGTGTGCAATTCGAATCCGATCTCGCCTCATGGCGCAGCGCGAAGCGTCAATGGGAACGCGCCCGCGATGAATTACTGCCGCTGGCCCGGCAACGGGTTGAACTGGAGACGGCGAGCTTTGCTGCCGGAAACGCAGACCTGATCGATGTGATTGCAGCAAAGGCAGATTTGGCCTTGCTCGATCTTGAAATCTTTGAACGCGAAGCTGCGACCGTGGAATGGGCAGAGATGCTTCGCTTGACCTACGGGGAGCAGCAGCCATGAGCAATACAGTCGACAGCTCCGGCCCTTCAAAGCGAACCTATGCAATCATGGCAGCCGTCGCGCTTGTCAGCCTCGGCGCGGGATATGCGCTCTCGCTTATAGGCGATGAGAGCGAGGGTGGGATGTCGGGCTCCGCTGAGGCGGAGTGCGAAGAGGTCCTTTACTGGTACGATCCGATGGTTCCCGGACAGCGCTTTGACGAGCCTGGCAAGTCGCCCTTCATGGACATGATGCTGGTTCCCAAGTGCGCGGGAGAAGCTGCGAAAGCGGGCGTCCGGATTGATCCAGGCCTGGTCCAGAATTTCGGCATTCGCACGGCAGCGGCGGAGTTCGGAGTTCTCGAGCCGGAAATCACCGTGACGGGCGTCCTAGCCTACAATAGCCGAGATGTTGCCATCGTCCAGCCAAGAGCGGGCGGATATGTCCAACGCACCTATGGCCTTGCGCAGGACGATGTCGTGGGTCGCAGCACTCCGATAGTCGATATTCTCGTTCCTGACTGGGGCGGTGCGCAGCGTGAGTACATTGCCGTGCTCGATACCGGCGATCAGGCACTTGCAGACGCGATGCGGCAGCGCATGCGCTTGCTCGGCATGACCGACGCAATGATCGCGTCGGTTGAACGCACACGCAGAGCGCAAAACACGATCACTGTCACTGCTCCGGTAGGCGGCGCTGTCACCATGCTCGGTGTGCGGCCGGGCATGACGGTGATGGAAGGTCAGACACTGGCCGAGATTACAGGCTTCTCGCCGATATGGCTGGAAGCCTCAGTTCCCGAGGCACAGGCCGCAAACGTACGGCAGGGTCAGACTGTCAGCGCCACTCTGGCAGCGTTTCCCGATGAACGATTTGCAGGGAGCATTACGGCCATTTTGCCCAGCGCCGATGCAGCAAGCCGGACGATCACCGTCCGGGCTGAGCTGCCGAACCCACGCGGCAGGTTGAAGCCGGGGATGTTCGCGCAGGTCTCGCTCTCACCCGACACACGGCGTGCTCTGCTGGTGCCGTCGGAGGCGGTTATTCGAACCGGACGCCGCAATCTTGTGATGCTCAAGCAGGATGACGGGGCCTTCCTACCTGCCGAGGTCGAAATCGGGCGCGAGGCGAATGGCAGGACCGAGATACTCGGGGGCCTCGCCGAAGGCGAGCAAGTCGTCACCTCGGGTCAGTTCCTGATCGACTCTGAAGCGAGTTTGGCCGGGATCGATGTCAGGTCGATCGATGGCACCATAAGCATGGCGTCGGACGGCTCAGCAAAGATGAAAACCTACACTGCCACGGGAAGCATAACGAAGATTGCCGGAGCTTCGATCACTCTCAATCACGCGCCGGTTCCCGCCCTCGAATGGCCGAGCATGGTGATGCCCTTTGCCCTGGCCGACGCCTCTTTGGTCGAGGGTCTCGAACCGGGGGACGATGTCGAGTTCACGTTCTCGCAGCACGACACCGGTCCGCGCATCGAGTCCATTCGGAAGGTCGAACGATGATTGCGCGGATTATTGACGCATCGATCGCCAATCGGTTTTTCATCGTTCTGGCGGCCATCGCGGTCACCCTCGCCGGCTTCTGGGCGGTACGCGCAACGCCGGTCGATGCGATCCCCGATCTGTCTGATGTACAAGTTGTGGTTCGCTCGAATTATCCTGGGCAAGCTCCACGCATCGTCGAAGATCAGGTCACCTATCCGCTTGCGACGACGATGCTCTCGGTGCCGGGAGCGGAAACTGTGCGCGGCTATTCGATGTTCGGCGACAGCTTCGTTTATGTGATCTTCGAGGACGGGACCGACCTCTATTGGGCGCGCTCGCGCGTGCTTGAATATCTCAACCAAGTGCAAAACGAATTGCCCGAAGGAGTGACCAGTTCGCTAGGGCCGGACGCGACGGGGGTGGGCTGGATTTACGAATATGCGCTGATTGACCGAACGGGGAACAGCGATCTTGCTGGCCTCAGAAGTCTTCAGGACTGGTTCCTGCGTTATGAGCTCCAGACTATTCCGGGCATTGCAGAGGTCGCCAGCGTCGGCGGCATGGTCAAGCAGTACCAGATCGTGCTGGAACCCTACCGGATGGCTTCGCTTGGCGTCACTTACAGCGAGGTCGTGCGTGCCATCCAGGCCTCCAATCAGGAAGCTGGCGGATCGGTGGTCGAAATGGGCGAGGCGGAGTTTATGGTCCGCGCATCAGGCTATCTCACGTCTCTCGAAGACTTCAGACAGATTCCGCTGAAATCGGTCGGAAACGGCATCCCCGTCACCTTGTCCGATGTCGCCACGATTCAGCTTGGCCCCGAAATGCGGCGAGGCATCGCCGAACTCAATGGCGAAGGCGAGGTCGCAGGCGGTATTGTTGTGCTCAGACAGGGTGAGGATGCGCGGGCGACCATCGCGGCTGTCGAAGAGAAGCTCGAAATACTCCAAGCCAGTCTTCCCGAAGGGGTCGAGATTGTCACGACCTATGATCGTTCGAAGCTGATCGACGCCTCGATCGAAAACCTGACCGGAAAACTTATTGCCGAATTCATCATCGTTGCGATCGTATGCGCGCTGTTCTTGTGGCATGTGCGATCAGCACTGGTGGCTATCGTCACGCTTCCATTGGGGGTGCTGGCGGCCTTTATCGTGATGCGTTTCCAAGGGGTCGATGCGAACATCATGTCCCTGGGCGGCATCGCCATCGCAATTGGCGCGATGGTCGACGCTGCCATCGTCATGATCGAGAACGCGCACAAACACATCGAGCATTGGGAAGAGGACCATCCGGGCGAGCAGATGTCCAACGATGAGCGCTGGAAGCTGATTGCGGAAGCATCGAAAGAGGTGGGGCCAGCGCTGTTTTTCAGCCTCCTTATCATAACCCTATCGTTCCTGCCGGTGTTTACTCTGCAGGCGCAGGAAGGCCGCCTCTTTTCGCCGCTGGCCTTCACAAAGACCTATGCCATGGCGGCGGCCGCCATTCTGTCGGTGACGCTGGTTCCCGTTCTGATGGGGTGGCTGATCCGCGGGAAGATACCCAAGGAGGACACCAACGTCCTCAACCGCTTGCTGACCAAGGCCTATCGGCCGGGTCTTGATTGGGTAATGCGCCGACCGAAAACCACTTTGGTTGTGGCAGGCCTTGTATTCCTTACAGCGCTGGTCCCGTTCACCCGTCTGGGAGGAGAATTCCTGCCGCCGCTCGATGAAGGCGACCTCCTTTACATGCCGAGCGCGCTGCCCGGCCTATCTCCCGGTGAAGCGTCCGCATTGCTTCAGCGGACAGACCGACTGATCAAATCTGTGCCGGAAGTCGACACCGTTTTCGGAAAAGCCGGACGTGCGGATACTGCGACCGACCCTGCACCGCTAACGATGTTCGAGACAACGATCCGCTTCAAACCGCGCGAAGACTGGCGGCCCGGAATGACGCCGGAGAAGCTGGTGGAAGAACTCGACAGCGCGGTGCAGGTGCCGGGGCTCGCCAATGTCTGGGTGCCACCGATCCGCAACCGCATCGACATGCTCGCGACCGGTATCAAGAGCCCAATCGGTGTGAAAGTGTCCGGCGAAGACCTTGCCGAAATTGAGCGCGTGGCGTTGCAGGTCGAGAATGTCGCAAAACAGGTTCCCGGCGTCAGTTCCGCTTTGGCAGAGCGTCTATCGGGAGGCCGCTATGTCGATGTGGACATCGACCGGGTCGCTGCGGCGCGTTTCGGGCTGAACATCGCCGATGTTCAGCAGATTGTGTCAGGCGCGATCGGCGGCGCAAATATCGGCAGAACGGTCGAAGGACTGGCGCGATATCCCATCAATGTCCGCTATCCGCGCGAGATCCGCGACAGCCTCGGAGAACTGCGCGCGCTGCCTTTGTTAACCCCGTCAGGCCAGCAAATCACGCTCGGAACGGTCGCACAGGTGAGCGTCAGCGATGGCCCTCCTATGCTCAAGAATGAGCAGGGCCGTCTCATCAGCGTGGTCTATGTCGACACGCGCGGGCGCGATTTGACTTCGGTCGTAAGCGATCTTCAGGCGGCGGTGTCAGAGGGCGTCGATCTGCCTGCCGGTGTGAGCATTTCCTATGCGGGCCAATTTGAATATCTCACTCGCGCGAATGAGCGGTTGCAGGTCGTCATTCCCGCAACGCTCGGCATCATCTTCATCCTGCTCTATCTGATCTTCCGCCGGTTCGACGAAGCGCTTCTGGTTATGGGCACGCTGCCCTTTGCACTCACCGGCGGCTTCTGGCTGCTCTATCTGATGGGCTACAACCAGTCTGTTGCGACATCGGTGGGTTTCATCGCCCTTGCCGGGGTATCAGCGGAATTCGGCGTCATCATGCTGATCTACCTCAAGTCTGCACTGGCCCGGCGCAGCGGTGCCCTCGATGCGGACGGCGTGGGCGAAGCGATCAGGGAGGGCGCTCTTTTGCGCGTGCGTCCCAAGGCAATGACCGTGGCCGTCATTCTTGCCGGTCTCTTCCCGATCCTCATTGGAACCGGCGCAGGATCGGAGGTCATGAGCCGCATCGCCGCACCGATGGTGGGCGGCATGATCACCGCGCCGCTGCTTTCCATGTTCGTTATCCCCGCCGCATATCTCTTGATGCGGCGCCCCCGGCCCGATCGGCCAACACAATCCGAAGGAGAAACTGAATGCGTACCTCAAACCTAGTTATGTTGCTGGCCGCGCCCTTGGCCCTCGCTGCTTGCGACAGCGGGCAGGAGATGGAGACCATGGACGAAATGGGCGCGGACGAGATGTCGATGGAAGGACATGATATGTCAGCGATGGATGAGAGCGAGGGTGCAAAAACCGCCAGTGCCATCGGTACCGTAACCGCCATTGATCCCGAGGCAGGCACTCTCACTGTCGATCACGAACCCGTTGCAGAGCTTGGCTGGCCTCAGATGGTGATGGCTTTCGATGCCAGCGAAGACGTGCGCGGCGATGTGGCTGTGGGTGATGCAATCGAGTTTACAGCCGAGGCAACCGAAAACGGCAACACGATTACCGCGCTGACCAAGCAGTAGGTCGTATTCCAAGGCGGAAAACAGACGAGGTGAAGGCACTTATGACAATTATCGCCAGAATGATGATTTTGTGCATTGCGATGTTTTCGGCTTTCACAAGTGTGCCTGTTTGGGCGCATGGCGATGAGCAACATGGCACCGCTGCGGCGGCGCAAAAGCCTGTTGCGCAAGCGGTAGGAGATGAGCCAGCTGCCAAGAAAGCGGACGCAGCAGGGGGCGAGATCGAACTTGCTGATGAGGTCGGTTCGGCTCTCGAAACGCTGCGTATGCTGCACCCGGCCACAGTTCACTTCCCGATTGCGCTGCTCTTGTTGGCTGCTGCGGTTGAGGCCTTGCTGATCCTTCGCCCCAACTCCGGTCTGGAACAGACCGTCCGCATCATCCTTTATTTCGCTGCCGCTGGAACAGTCATTGCAGCTCTCTTTGGCTGGATACACACTGGCATGTGGATGGGAGGAGAAGCCCTGATGCAACAGCACAGGTGGGTCGGAACGGGACTGGCCGTTTTGTCGATTGGTCTTGCGCTACTCGCAGCGAGACCTCCTGACCATGCGCGAAGAACCCTACGCACAGGTCTGTCAATCGCTGCCATCGCTGTGGTCCTGCAAGGGTATTGGGGAGCGGAACTGTCCCACGGGCCAGGGCATCTATCCCAGCAACACTAAGACTTCGTCGAGGCAATCAGAGATGACTCAAATGAAAACAGCAAAACTCTATCGCATGGTGATGCCCGATCATCTTTGTCCGTCAGGCCTGAAGGCCAAGTGGTTGCTTGAGCGCAAAGGCTACAGGGTCGAAGATCATCATCTGACAACGCGTGAAGAAACCGATGCTTTCAAGGACGAGCACAGTGTCAAAACTACACCGCAAGCCTGGATCGGCGACAAGCGCATAGGCGGATACACTGATCTCGCGGCCCATTTCGGGAATGCGGTCGAGAAGGACGGGATTACCTATCGACCTGTCGTTGTGCTGTTTGGTATGATGGCTCTTATGGCCTTTGCAGCGGCCTGGGTTGCCAATGGGCAGCCTGTCTCGATCCTTTCTGCCGAGTGGTTCGTAAGCTTCTCGATGTGCGGCCTCGCTTATCTCAAACTGCGCGACGTAGAGAGCTTCTCGACCATGTTCCTGAATTATGACCTGCTCGCAAGACGGTGGGTGCCCTACGGGTACATCTACCCCTTCGCCGAGGGGCTTGCCGGGGTGCTGATGACTGCGCACGTGCTAAACATCATTTCGATTCCGGTAGCGCTTTTCATCGGCACAATCGGAGCAGCGAGCGTGTTCAAGGCGGTCTACATCGACAAGCGTGAACTTAAATGCGCGTGCGTCGGTGGGGACAGCAACGTGCCGCTCGGCTTTGTTTCGCTGACCGAAAACCTGTTCATGATCGGCATGGCGATTTGGATGCTGGCAAAGCCGCAGTTTGCATAAGAGTTTGAGGTGAGAGCCAGCATAAGGCCCACGAGCAATTGGCTCTAGTTCTCACTGTGGGTCGTGCCTTCTTCATCGTGCTGGTCCATGTGCGCATCGCGCAGGATATCGATCCCGCCATAGATCGCGATCCCGGCAACAGCGACGCCGACCAGTAGATCTGGCCAATTCGCACCAGTAAGCATGACGACCAGTCCAGCGACAATAATCCCGCCATTAGCGACAAAATCGTTGAAGCTAAAAGTCGTTGCGGCTCGCAGATTGACGTCCTTCTGCTGGAGGTTTTGCAGCAGGCGAAGGCAAATGAGGTTCACTACGGCTGCGATCGCAGCCATGGCCATCATCTCGATGCCGCCAGGGTCCGAGCCCTCCAGAAAGCGACGTATTGCATCGGCAATGACGCCAACGGCAAACAACAGGAGCAAGCCACCTGAAAGGCGAGCCGCGTTGCGCTTCCACACTCGAGAACGGCTAAGTGCGAAAAGGCTCAGGACATAGACAAGAGCATCAGATGCATTGTCGAGACCATTGGCGAGAAGCGCGTTAGAGTCGGCAAAGTATCCGGCGAACAAGAAACCGACGGCCAACGCGACATTAAGCCACAGGACAATCCACAAAGTTCGGCGCTTTTCAGCAGTATCCAGCTCGAATTCATGCTCGCCGCTCATGGTATTTCCCTTCTTAAACCTTTCGCCATTCTTGGGGTGATTTCGATGTCCGCCGATTGTCGTATTTAATGGCCTGAGCGACCATTTGGCTTTTGAACAGAGCTTGCCGGACAGCGGTGAAACACGCGCGCATCGCCGCGAAAATTCCGCATCGTCAACCGCTCGGCGCTACGCTCTTCAATGGTCAAATGACGAATTCTCATCGGCCGCTCATGACCTTCGAACGGCATGTGGGCATGCGTGTAAGCGATGGCGTCGCCCTCGTCGCGCCAGACGCCTACAGCGGCGGGCGCACCGTCCGGAAGCTGCACTTCGGCATAAAAGCCATCTGCGAAAAACACCCATGCCGGCCCGCTGTCGCAGGACCGCGTTTCACCGATGCTCCAGACGCCGGCGATCGGAGCCGGCGTAGTCTGCTCCTGTGCCGATACAGGAGCTATCGAGATCGTCATAATGCCGACTATTGTCGGTAATATATTGATATTCTTCATATCTACTCTCCTTTAAGCCAACTTCTTGAGTTTATGCATGTTCCTAGCCGGTCGAGACGTCACGCATCGACAGGGCCCGGCGTGTCCAAAGAACCGTTACGCCGCGACTTCTGCGCGAAAATCAGGCTCACAATGGCAGGCAGCACGAACAGCGTGAGCGCTGTTGCCGTTATCAACCCGCCGATCACAACCGTGGCGAGCGGGCGCTGCACTTCGGCACCGGTTCCGGTCGCAAGCGCCATCGGAACGAAGCCGAGCGAGGCGACGAGCGCCGTCATCAGAACCGGGCGGAGGCGTGCAATTGCGCCTTCGACAATCGCTTCACCAAGCTCCAAACCCTTTTCGAGCCGCTGCTTGATCGCGGTTATCATGACGAGACCATTCAAGGTGGCCACGCCGGATAGAGCAATGAAACCCACGGCCGCCGAGATCGAGAATGGCATGCCTCTCAGGGCCAGAAAGAAGACCCCGCCAGCCAGTGCCATCGGAATCGCGCTGAACACCGCGAGCGCCGAAACCCATCCGCCGACCGCCATGTAGAGCAGCAACAGGATGACCGCGAAGGCGAGCGGAACCACGATCAGCAGGCGCTGCTGCGCTTGCTGCAAGTTCTGATACTGCCCGCCCCATTCGATAAACGAGGCGGATGGCAGATCGACGTTTGCGGCCACTTCGGACTGGGCCTGCTCGACAAATGAGCCAAGATCACGTTCCCGCACATTGGCGGATACGATAACCAGTCTTCGGCCCTGTTCGCGCCGGACCTCGGCCAGCCCATCGACGACCTCGAATTGAGCTACGGCTCTGAGCGGGATGCTTCCCCCATTGGGTAGAACAATTGGCAAGGTGCCGAGCTGGTCGAAATCGTTGCGATTGGCATCAGACAATCTGACGACGACATCGAACCGGCGATCGCCTTCGAACACAAGGCCGGCGTTGCGACCGCCAAGCGCGATGGCAACGGACTGCGCCACCTCCTCGACGCTTAGACCGTAGCGCGCGATCGTGGGCCGATCAAAGGCGATATCGAGTGTCGGGAAGCCAGCGACCTGCTGGACCTTGACGTCGGCCGCGCCTTCGACGCCGCGCAGCACGGCGGCGACTTCGTTTGCAGCTGAAGTCATGGCTGTGAGATCATCGCCATAGAGCTTGACCGCCACATCGCCGCGGACACCGGCGATAAGCTCGTTGAAGCGCAGTTCGATGGGCTGGCTGAACTCGTAGAGATTGCCGACGAGGCCGCCGAGCGCTTCTTCCATCTCGCTAACCAGCTCTTCCTTGGACAGCGAGGGATCGGGCCATTCCTCGCGTGGCTTGAGGATCACATAGGCATCCGAGATGTTCGGCGGCATGGGATCGGTTGCGACCTCGGCCGTGCCGGTGCGCGAAAACACCAGCTCGACCTGTGGGAATTGTGTGAGGCGCGCCTCGACCTGGCGCTGCATAGCGAGCGACTGCTCCAATGGGGTGGATGGGATGCGCAGCGACTGCACCGCCAGATCTCGCTCGTCGAGTTGCGGCGTGAATTCGCTGCCGATGAAACTGAACACCAGCGCTGCAAGTGCAAATACGCCGACACCGGTGCCGATGACCGGCCATGGACGGGCGAGGGCTTTGCGCAGCAGCGGACCATAACGTTCCTTTGCCACGCGAATTGGCTTCACTTCTTTCTCGTTGATTTTCTTGTTCAATAAGAGAGCGATCATCGCAGGGACAAATGTCAGTGACAGAATGAAAGCCGAAGCCAGGGCAAGCATGACGGTGATGGCCATAGGCGTGAAGGTTTTGCCTTCCACACCGGTGAAGGTGAGAAGAGGCGCAAAGACCAGAAAGATGATCGCCTGACCGTAAACGGTCGGCTTGATCATCTCATGCGCTGCTGCGCGGGTCTCCACGAGGCGTTCACGCAGCGTCAGCAAGCGTCCTTCAAGCTCCTGCCTATGGGCGAGGCGGGCGATACTGTTCTCGACAATGATGACGGCGCCATCGACGATCAGGCCGAAATCGAGCGCACCAAGGCTCATCAGGTTGCCCGATACGCCGAGCCGGTTCATACCGATCGCTGCCATCAGCATCGACAAAGGAATGACCAGAGCGGCAATGATGGCAGCGCGGATGTTTCCGAGCAGCAGGAACAGGACGACGATGACAAGCAAGGCGCCCTCCACCAGATTGTTGCGAACCGTAGCGATGGTCGCATCGACCAAAGTGGACCGATTGTAGACAATCTCAGCCACCACTCCGGCAGGCAGCGATGCGCGAACTTCCTCAAGTCTTTCTGCAGCGCCGGCGGCAACCGTCCGGCTGTTCTCGCCCGCTCGCATCAGGACAGTTCCGACGACCGCTTCATCGCCGTTGAGCGAGGCAGCCCCTGTGCGAAGGTCACCGCCAATCTCGACTGTGGCAACATCGCCTACGCGGATCGGCACGCCTTCGCGGGTCGTAACCACCGCCTGATCGATGTCTTCTACCGAATTCAGCCGGGAATCGACACGGGCCAGGAGCGCTTCGCCGGCACGTTCGACGAAGTTCGCGCCTTCCGCCTGGTTCGCCGCTTCGAGCGCAGTAATCAACTGGTCGAGTGAAACACCGTAGCCGCCCAGGCGATCCGGGTCGGGCTGCACCAGATATTGCTTTTCAAAGCCGCCGATCGAATCCACGCCCGCGACGCCGTCGGCCGAGCGCATCAGCGGCGCGACCACCCAGTCCTGCACCGTGCGCAGGTAGGCGGCTCTCGCCACCTCCGTGTCCAATCGCTCGCCCCGGTCGGTTACAAAGCTTCCGTCATTCTGCCAGCCAATGGCGCCGCCTTTTGGCGCATCCGTTCCACCCGGATGCTCGAATTCGATGGTATACATCAACACCTCGCCGAGACCGGTCGCAATCGGACCCATCGACGGCTCCGCACCTGCAGGAAGCGAAGAGGCGAGCGTGGCAAGCCGTTCCTCCACCTGCGAGCGCGCAAAATAGATATCCGTGCCTTCCTCGAAGATCGCAGTGACCTGGCTAAAGCCATTGCGCGAGATCGAGCGGGTCATTTCCAGTCCCTCGATCCCGGCGAGGCCCGTCTCGACAGGGAAGGTTACCTGCGTTTCGATTTGTGAGGGCGAGAGCGCCGGTGCCTCGGTGTTGATCTGCACCTGAACATTTGTGATGTCCGGCACTGCATCGATCGGCAGTTTCGCAAGATTGAACGCGCCCCAGATCGCCACGCCGAGTGCCAGAACTACGACCGCCCAGCGGTTGCGCACCGACCAGTCAAGGACGCCGCCAATCAGGCCGCCATTGCTGCCGGCCTCTTTTTCGAAGCCGCTCTCAGAACGATCAATGTCCATGTTCGGCTTCCTCTTTTCCGAGTTCGGCTTTGAGCAGGAAGGCGTTTTCGGTCGCGATCCGCTGGCCATTCTGCAATCCGGACTCGATCACGATGCGCCCTCCAGAGCGCGATCCCGTCACGACAGGCGTCGCCCGAAAGCCGGTACGCGTGCGAACGAACACGACTTCACGGCCTTCGACCATCTGAACTGCGGATTCAGGCACCGAGATCGAGGTCGCATCGGTTTCACCTGAGGGCTGGATGCGCGCCTGCAAAAATGCGCCTGGCTGTAATCCGGGCACTGCCCTCGCAAGGGAAATAATAGCGGTGGCGCTTCGGCTTTCCGGATCGAGCGCGGGGGTTATCGAGCGCACACGTCCGCCGATCTCCCGCTCCTCCCCGAATTCCAGCGTTGCCTCGTCGCCGGGCCTAATTCTCGCGGCATCGCTGGCTGGCAGAGCAACCTGCACTTGCAAGCCGCTCGCGTTCACGATCTGGAACATCTCTTCACCGGCTGAGACATAGGAGCCGAGCACGATCGGCGCGCTGGTGATCTGCCCTGAAATCGGGCTCGTCACAGCAAGCGACCGTCCATCCCCGCTGACACCAGCAGCTGCGGATGCGGCTTGCGCGCGGGAAAGTTCGGACCTTGCTACCTGCAGATTGGCCTGCGCAGCTTCGAGATCCTGCCGAGCCGTCACATTGGCCTCGAACAGCCGCCTTTCCCGGTCATAGAGTGCGGACAGTTCGTTTACGCGGGCACGCGCCGCAGCAACCTGCGCAGCCAGTCCGGCAGCGTCAGCGCTTTCGATCCGGGCAATCGGCTCACCTCGCCTGACATAGTCGCCAAGCGTCTTGTTCACGCTTCTCACGACTCCGGAAGCGCGTGCATCGATCCGCGCACTGGCACTCGGCGCCGCGGCGACCGTTGCGGGGAATACGAGCTCAGTCGCAGCGCCGAATTGGACAGCTTCGATTTCTATCGACGAAGCTGTGATCTGTTCTTCTGTAATTGGCACGGTGCCTTCGGGAGTGTCGGTTTCTTCACCGTCTCCCTCCTCGCTATGCCCGTCCTCGGCATGTCCGTGTTCAGAGTGAGCATCTTGACCTTCTGGCCAGAAGGCCCAGGCCGAAACCGCCAGAAGAATGAGGATGCCGATCGCGGCGATGAGTTGTTTGCGTGTCATGGAAATTGGCCTCACTGTGCGGTGAGCCAGATGAGCCGCGCGGCGAGCAGGCCGCGGGTCTCTTCTGCCTGGATCAGGTTTTCACGAATGGCGTCGCGCGCTTCGGCAGCTGCCAGAACTTCGATCAGCGGAAACCTGCCATTGCGGTATCCTATCTCGACAAGTCGGAGTGCTTCCTCGGCCTGCGGCAGAGATGCGCTGGAAAGGGTCTCCACTCGCGTTTCGGCGGCCAGATACAGCGTTCGCGTCCGCTCAAACTCTACGCGGTAGTCCGCCTCGGCTATCGCTTCGCTCGCGCTTGCCGCGCGATATTGCGCTTCAGCGGCTGCAATGTTGCCTTGGTTACGGTTGCGGAAAGGCAGCGGAATGGAAATCCCGACAATGAAGGCTTGATCGTTGCTTTCTTGAAATCGGCGCACGCCTGCCGACAGCGTGGGGTCGGGAACACCGAGCGAGCGTTCACGCGCAATTTCGGCCTCAGCAAAGGTGGTTCGCGCATCCGCAATGCGCAGCTGCAAGGGATCTTCGGAACCCAGCGGCGCGAGCGGCGGCGCTAAATCAGGAAAGACGTTCGATACCACCGGGTTGGGCCGGCCGGACACCCAAAGAGCCGCGAGCGCCTGACGTGCCGCTAGATCGGCAGCTTCTGCAGCCTGGAGCTCAGCTTCCGCTTCTGCAAGCGCTGCACGGGCGCGCATGGCACGCAGCGGCGGCTCTCGCCCGACCTCGACAAGCACACTGGCGATCCGGGCTAGCTCACGGTTCCGCTCGACGATTTCGAGCGCCAGGACGAGGCGCTGGCCTGCGGCGACAGCTTCGACATATCGCTCACGAACGCCCAGCGCGAGTTGCGACAGGGCGAGGTCGCTCTGCAAGCCGGTGAAGTCGGCCGATGCCTGTGCGCTCGCGATGCGCGCCCTTCGTTTGCCGCCGAGTTCAAGCTGCTGGCCGATCGCCAGAGTATATTCGGAAGAGCGCAGGCCGGAAAATGCACCGGAACCTGCAATGTCTTCCACCTCGAACGACAGCGAAGGGTTAGGCCGAAGCCGCGCCTGGTCGATAGCCGCACGCGCGGCTTCTGCTTCCGCTTGCGGGCCGTAGACGCGCGGATTGCTGTTCGAACTTGTACCCTCTTGACCGTCAACGCCCGCTCTGGCGAGCGCTTCATCGAGGGTAATTGTTTCCTGTGCCGATATCGGCAAACCCGTACACACGGCAATTAAGGCCGCGGCCAGTGCAATGCACCGCATTTCTTATCTCCTGACTGAAACCAATCGAGCGCGCTCGAAAGCGAGCTCGCAAATGATTGTCGGTCAGGCTTTGGGAGGCTGTATCAGGACTGGGGGAGCAAGGGAGGCGAGCGATGACGTGGCAAGCGGGCCCCTCAGGTTATCCGAACTCCAGAAAGGTGATCGCAGGAGCATGCTGGTGTCAGCGAGACTAAAACTGCAATTGTGGTGGTGCGTTGCCGAATGGTCCTGTTCATCATGGTCTGGCGTTGCATCGTTCGTATCAAAGTGGTCCGCGCCATGCGCATAGATATGATCGGCTGCATGAGCGAAGCTCTCACCTTCCCCGGCATGCACGTCCGGGAGAGACAGCACGCTGCTGAAAAGGATCGCTAATACCGCGAGAAAAGGCAAAATCTTGCGTGTCACTTCAGTGAACATCTTAGAAACACGTGAAGATTTGTTCAAGTTTATATCAATCATGGGACTTGGATGGCTGAAAATGCTCATAGTTGATCGTTCTCCCATCCACGCGCCGCCCATAGCCCCATGCCGCCAAGCAATATCTCGATGAGAGCTTCACGTAGCGGTTGGACGGCAAGCAGATCAGCGCCCTCGATGAAAACAGCGGCAACTCTGCTTAACCCTACGCAGATAAAAACTGCGGCAGCAATCAGACTAAGTTGACGCGAAGAGAGGTTGATGCGCCCCCCAAGGATCAGCACAACGCCTATACCTATCTCGCCGCCTCCGATCATGGCGCGCATAGCCACCCGGGCCGATGGCTGGTCGAGCCCAATCGCATAGTAGCTCATGATTTCCGGCTGAATGAGAGATGCTATTCCGAGCGCCAGAAAAATGCAGCCCGCAAAAGAAGGGTAAACACGGCCCAGGATTCTGACAAAGATTGCTGATCACAGGAACCGCCTTGTCTGGCGTTTATAGTCCAAATAGTCCTGACCGTATTGCTGCTCCAGCCATGGCTCTTCGAAGATAGGAGCGAGCAAATACATGGCCGCCCAGAGCGTCAATAATATCCAGACAAGCAACGTGTTAGCGAGCAGGCCCCAACCAATCATGCCAACCCATGTCGCAACGTAGACAGGGTTCCTGCTTAGGCTGAACCAACCAGTGGTTTTCAGACCGTGCTTTTCGCCAAATGCATTGCGCCAGCCCATCTGGAACGTAATCCAGAATGCCAGAGCAAAGCCTACAACCAACAGTGCGAGGCCCACAGTATATTGGAGCAAGGCATCAGCGGGAGCCACAGACTCAAAGTCGAGAAGGGAAAGGGCCAGCAATGGGTAAAGGAACAGGCGAAACAGCGCCATGAAGGTGCGGTGCTGCCAACTGTCCCCTGAAGGGGGAGGGAAGAACTGAAACTTTCCGCTCAAGACCGCAAAAATGGAGAGCCCGATTATCGCGCAAATCGAACTGGCCGCTAATCCGAACAAACCCCAAGCGACCCATGAAGGCAGGTCAATCATGTGCAGCACTCCTACAACCAGCGCCGCGTCTGGTTGCGGTAGGCTGTAAATGCGCTTCCGAAATTCTGCTCCAGAACTCGCTCTTCAGGGATTATCTGGATGAGCGTGATAGAGAGGGCGTAGAGAATTGGCCCGCTGAATGCTGCGAGGTTTTGGAGGGCCAAGGCTCCACCCACAAGCACGAGCAGCATACCCAGATACATCGGGTTTCGGGTAAAGCGATAGAGGCCTGTTGTAACGAGTTGCTCGGCTTGCTCAGGCGTAATCGGATTTACCGTTGTGTTCGCCCTCCCAAACGATCGAACCGCAAAGAAAAGCACCAGCGCTCCAGCCGCAATGACGGGAACCGATAGCCAAAAAAGAGGCACTGATCCGTAAGCAAGCGCGGGCAGGTTTGTCGCCAGAATATAGCCAGCAAGGCCATAGAACGCGAACTGCATCAGGGGCGGGAAATACAGCTTTTTCTGTTTCTTGGATCGCTCTGAAATCTGGGTTTGAGGCATTTTCCGACTCGCTTGATTATGATTCTGAATCAAGTGATACAGTCTACAGCGGCTGTAGGGGCAAGAGGGAAAAGCACACTCATATGAAACCAATGACAATTGGCCGTCTTTCAAGCGCTGCAAAGGTCAAAGTGACCACCATTCGATATTACGAAAGTATCGGCTTGATGGGCACGCCAGACCGCAGCGCAAGTGGGCAAAGGCTCTATGGCAGCGTCGATGTGGAACGCCTCTCATTCGTCAGGCATGCCCGCGAACTTGGTTTTTCCATGGACGCAATCAAAGATTTGATTGGATTGCAGACTGAACCAGACCAAGACTGCTCAGCGGTGGACGCGATCGCTCAGAAGCAACTTGCCGAAGTCCAAAAGCGGCTGGGGCAGCTAGAGGCTCTGGAACGCGAGCTGAAACGCATGATCGAAAATTGCAGGGGCGGTAAGGTCGGCGGATGCCAGGTCATGGCGGCGATCAATGACCACTCTGAATGCGAGACTGACAAGCACGAGCGCTTGAAGCCGCTTTGAAGTAAAGCCGTTCTCACATTTGTTGAAAGGCAATCCCAGCGGTGACCTTGGGCTCTAAGCTAACGTCCGCAATTGGGTCAGGACTGGAATGACCGTGAGCTCGAGGCAAAGGCTAGTTGAGCTTACCTGCGATCCACTTGTCGAGGTCGTCCTCAGACCAAGCCACGGCATGTCCACCCAGTTGCACAGGCTTGGGGAACCTACCCTCACTCATCCAGCGATAGATCGTTGAACGGCCAAGCCCGACCCGGCTCATCACTTCTGGAAGACGAATGAGGCGTGTCACGCGGCGCGGCTCGTCCAGTCTTTTTCCTAAATGCTCACCCATGATGACTTCTTTCGGCCACTGCAAAGACATCTCCGAGCAACACATCCTTCCGCTCAAGCTCATCAATATGATCAGACAGCAGCCGCGCAACACGGTGCGCAGTGCCTCTGGCCCAGCGGGGCCTTACATCTTGTAGCCGGCCCCCAAGCTCGCAAGTCAAGGCTATCGGAAGAGCGGTCAGGAAGTCTTCCAGAAACCGGCCAATCTCGGTTCCCTGCCATTCTGCCGACTGATCGGCGTCGGAGAGCAAAAACATCGACAGAGCTTGTTGCGGGCTAACACCGCTGGCCTGCAAGATTCGCGATGCTTCTCCCAAACTCGCTGACCGCTTGCCCGTCAAAACCCTACGCAAGGCGTCCTTATGAATCTGCGCATCACGCGCAATGTCGCAGCGTGTGCGCCCGCTTGCTTCGACCGCGCTTGTCAGTAGCCGTCCGAGATCAGCGCGGGTCTGTTCTTCGGAGAATTGCACCATGTCGGTCATTGCCGATTCCTTCCTTGAGCTGTGGCTTCAGGATCGAGCTATCGATCTAGGAAGGGTGTAGGAAATACAAAAGAACATAAATAGAACATCAAGGAATTCCCGAATCAGTCAATTCTCATGATCTCGCGCGGATTCCGGCAGGTTACGCGCACAATGCGGCATGCCTGGCGCACCAGATGGCGCAGACCGCTCCATACGACGCCCGGTCGACGCACATTCCGGCCTTAAAGCCTTTCAATGTCGCTTTTTGCTTGGTGCGGGCGACAAACTCTCAGTTTCGCTTTTCCTACACCCCGCCACTCAATCGAGGAAAGAACATACAGCGAACACATCGCTGCTTCTTGTTCCCAATGGAGTTCCTCGATGACCAAGATCCTTACTCTCCCCCCAAAGGCCAAAAGCAACATACGGACACGCGACTATATCGTCCCGGCAGCCGTTGCCCTGGCCTGCGCCGGTGCGGCCTATGCCGGCGCTGATACGACCTTCGATCCCGCGCTGCAGAAGTTCACAGACTTCCTCGAAGGCTCCGGCGGTAAGATCATTACTGTCCTTAGCCTCGCCGGTGGCCTCATCGCGCTGGCCTCAGGCCGTTTCGCGCTTGGCCAGGTCGCTGTGCCTGTGGGCGTTGGCATCGGCGTTGGCACCGGTGTGCCGATCGTCACCTCTGTCGTGACCGCGACCATCTGATCGCTGGTTACGCTGAAAGGAGGGCGGCATGGCCGACACATACTTGGTGCCTCAAAGACTCGATGATCCGGAGCTGATTGGCTTTTGGACAATCGATGAGTTTGCGGGACTGCTGATCCCGTTTGCTTGGGGTATTCTAGCGCAGCACATTCTCATCGGGACTGGCCTCGCGGCCGTAACCTGGTTCGCTCTTCGGAAAGCGAAAAGATCTGGTGCAAGCTCGAAACTGGTGCACGCTGCCTATTGGTATTTGCCGGGAAGCTTCCTCGGCTTGAAAGCCACGCCGCCCTCCCATTGCCGCCTGCTTGCCGGCTGAGGGAGGACACCCATGAAATCTGAATTCGCTTATGAAGAGGCGCAACGCCATTTGAAGCAGCGCAACCGCTTTGCGGCGCTGGCAGGCGTGCTCGGCCTCACCACGGTTCTCGCTGTCGGTACCGCAGCAACTCGCGATGAAGCGCTCATCCTGATGCCGATCACCTCGGAACGGGTCGAGCTCTCGAGTGGCGGGATCGACGCGACATATCTCGAGCTTGTTACCCGTGACACCGCTCTGATGTTGCTCAACCGCGCGCCCGAAAGCCTCGATTATTGGATGGAGAGCATCCTCAAGCTTGCTGATCCAGCAGCGCGCGGAAGTCTCAAGGCTGAACTGATCAAGATCGTTGATGAGCAGCGCGGCTCGGACATCAGTCAGGCGTTCGTGATCGCACAAATCCATGTCGATCCTGACACACTCACTTCGACCGTCAGCGGCACGCTCAAGACCTTTGTCGGCGCGCAAGTGATCGCAAGCCAGACCCGCAGCTTTGAGTTCATCTGGCAGCGTCGCGGCCTCAGCCTTGGGCTGACCGGTTTCCGCCAACTTCCTGCCCAAGAGGAGGAAAGCCAATGAGCTTCTCCACCCGATCCCTGTCGACAGCCCTTACAAGTGTGCTGCTCGCTTCAGCCTCGCTCATCCAGGCTTCCCCTGCGCATGCAGATCAGTTTGTCGAAGCCGCTGATGGAGCAACGATTGATTGCGTCCTCGCGCGCGGTGCGCTCACCCGGATTGCGCTGATCAAAGACGGCTTTGCCAATGTCTCAAAGATGGCAAGCGGCTATCCCTATAATGATTTTGAAGTGACGCATGAGCCAGTGCGCGGTGACATCTATGTCTCCGTCCCGCAGCAATATGCGAGCGCACGGGTCAGCTTCTTTGCCACCAGCAGTAAGGGCCATGTCTACAAATTCACTTGCACAGTCGAAGGCGATGAAGCGAGCCAGCTCTTCGTCACCAATCCAGCGCTAGCCAAACCCGAAGATGGCGACGGCTTGAACTCCGCACCATCCGAAGACGAAGCCGCGATCCGTCTGATCGAAGCGATGGCGAGCGATGCAGTGCTACCCGGTTTTCGGACGCGCGCAGCTTTGTCGCGGCATCGCCGCACAGGCGGTCTCCAAGTTCAACAGGTCGCAGAATATGAAGGCGGGGAACTCACCGGCCAAGCCTTCACCCTGCGCAATCTCGGATCTGAGACAATCGATCTTGCAAATGAGCGCGATGGGCCCGCAGGCGCGCTGGCCTTTGCCTATGCCAGCGAGACGCTCGCACCCGGCGAGACGACGCGGGCCTTCCTCGTCTTTGCCAAGGGAGGGCTGAAGTGATGGCTGAGAGCAATGCCAAAGCGCCCGACAGCAAAAGAGCGGGTCTCAACAGCGCGATCGCCAAACGGCAAAAGCTGCTCCTCGCCGGGATCGGCGCGGTAGCCCTCATCGGCGGATCGATGTTCATTTTCAGCGGCGATGAAGCGGAAAATGGCGCGGATGGCGGTGCGACCACGATCGATACGGGCGGTTTGGTGAACCGCAATCTCTCGCAACGCGAGTTTGTGGCGACCTATGGCAATCGGCTCGATGCGCAGGGCCGCGCGATCAAGGACCTGCAAGAAAGCCAGCTTCCCAAAAGCTCGATCGAACAGGAACTCGATACACTGCGCGGCGAAAACGCGCGCATGCTCAGCGATGGCCAGGCCGCAATCGATGCGATCTCAGCTGAAAATGCGGCCCTTCGTTCGGAGCTCGAAAGTGCAAGAGCCAATCCTCCTGTGGCGCCTGTCGCGCCGATTGCTCCGCCTCAGCCTGGCTCCAAGCCAACAGCATTGGAGCCAGCACCGCTTGCCGAACCCAAGGCAAGCTTGCTCAGTTTTACAAGCGCGACCTCCGAACCTGCGCCGAGCACTGCAAGCAACGGATCACCCCCGCTGCTTTTGGAAGCGAGCAGAGATTACCTGCCGCCCAACAGCTACGCGCCAGCGACGGTCATCGTCGGGGTTGATGCGTCTACGGGCGTGACCAGTCAAAGCGATCCGCTCCCTGTGGTACTGCGCATCACTGGCCCGGCGCGCTCTGTCCTCAAAGGCAAACGCCTCCTCACCACCGATTTGACCGGTTGCCTCGTCAATGGCGCGGCGCGCGGCGATCTCTCGGCTGAGAAAGTCTACGTCAAATTAGCGCGCATGACCTGCGCGCAGCCAGGCGGTCGTTATGCGGTAAGCGAGGTCAAAGGCTTCATCGCCTTTGCTGGCAAGTCCGGCGTTCGCGGCCGCGTCGTGAGCCGCGAAGGTAGTCTTGTAAGTCAAGCGCTGCTCGCTGGAATTGTCGGCGGGTTTGGCCGGGGCTTTTCCGCCAACGCCAATGGCATTTTTGCCGGCCGTGTCGGCGAGGATGGCCAGCGCGAGGTACTTTCCCCCACCGACATTCTTGCAGGCGGTTTTGGCCAAGGCACCGGCGAAGCCGCCGACACCGTCAGCCAATACCTCATCGAACGCGCCGAACAATACCAACCCGTCGTCGAGATGCCGACCGGCATCGAAGTCGAAATCGTCTTTCTCGACGGCGTCCATGTCAGGAGCCCCTCTCAATGAACTTTCACGATTTTCGTCCCGGTCTGATGACACGGGCTATTCATTTCTCGATTGCAGCGGCGAGCGCCGCTGCCGTGCTCACCAGCGGTGTCGCTATGGTGACCGCCATCCCGGCCCATGCCGCGATTGCACGCGATGTCAGCCAGGCGCTCAAGCTCCGGCTGCCAAAAACGCCGATTGATGCGCTAGATTGCAAGAGCTTTGCGCCCTGGTGCGAAGTGGTTTCAGGCGACACGCTGTTCTATATCGACGAGGCGGCGCGTTATCTCTTCGTCGGACGGCTCTATGATCTTGAAAAACGCCGTGATGTAACAGCCACTCGGCTGATCGAGCTCAACCCCGATCTTCTGGCCGCAGGAGCCGCGCGCGCCGCTCGAGGCGCTGATAGCGCGGATCAAAGCCACACAGCGAAAGCTGCGAAATCCAAAGTCGATACAGCTGGCCTTCCGAAAGACGGCGCAGTGCACTGGGGCAATCCCAGGGCTGAGAAGCTGATCGTCTTTTCAGACTTTCAATGCGGCTATTGCCGCCAGCTCACCGGCGCCCTCAAAGACACAGGCCTTTTCATCGAAGAACGCCCGATCTCGATCTTTGGCGCATCAAGCCGCCGGATGGCTGAAGGCGTGCTCTGCGCGCGTGATCCCGCCAAAGCGATGCATCAGGCTTATGCCGGGCAGACACACCCAATACCCTCGAGCTGCGATGTAAGCGAGGCGCTAGATGCCAATGAGGCCTTTGCCAAAGCCAATGGCTTTTCCGGAACGCCCGTCATCGTTCGCGCGAAAGATGGTGCAGTGCTTCACGGCTACCGCGATGCGCAAACGCTGATCCGTTTTGCCAAAGGCGGAGCAGACCAATGAGCCGGCGCACCTACAAGCTTGCGATCTTTGCTGGGCTCGCTGTCACAATCAGTGGCTGCGCAACTTTGGGCAGCAATGTGAGCGGTGATTTCGCTTGCCGCGCGCCGGGTGGCAGCTGCGCGCCCACATCGGCGATTGATGATGCCGCGACCAAGGCGAGCCTGCCTCAAGAACCTGTCACTCAGGTGGCACCGCCAAGCAGTGACCGCAGGCTGCGTATTGTGGTCGCTGCGCGGCGCGATGCCAGCGGACGCGAGCACGAAGCGCGCATTGTCCATGTGCCTTTGCCTCAGCAGCCGCATTCGGAGTGGCGGGCGCCACTCTCAACGGGCCAGGTTCTTCGCGCGCTCGGCCGTGCCAGCCAAGGCACACAGCAACAGCAACCCATTGCTCCACCTTCCAGTTTTACCCCGCAGCAGCTCCCGGACGTTCTGGTTATCCCCTCCCAGACTTCTCCGGAGCTGCCCGGCGCGATAGCGCCGGCCGCAGGGGCACCCGGCCTTTCCCCTCCCCAGGCCGGGTGCCCCAATCGCCAACAGATGATGGAGAGACGCTATGACCCTCTCACTAAGCTCTGCGCGCGATGCGCTTCTTTCAGGCCTGTTCGGCGATGCCAAAAAAGCCGACCAAACGGCGGCGCATTTTTCGCTTGAAATGCTGTCGGACTGGCTACCCTACCGCGTCTTCGATCAAGGCGCCGGGCTCTATCGCAACGCCCATTCGAAAGGTTTTGCTCTTGAAGTGACCCCGCTGATCGGTGCCGACGAACGCACGGGCGAAATCTTGGGACAGTTCTTTTCTGAAAGTCTGCCGCGGGGCGCATGCCTGCAAGTGCTCAATTTCGCGAGCCCGCGCATCGGCTCGATTGTCGCGCCCTGGTTTGCTCCGCGTTACGAGCAAGGCGGCATCTATGAAGCGATAGCCAAAGCGCGCACCGACCGGCTTTACGATCTTGTCTGGCAATCTGGCTCCGAGCACGCGCCTTTCCATGCCCGCCATACACGATTGATCATTTCGCTTGGCGTGCCAGTTCCAAGCAATGTGAGCGACGCAGAGCTTAGCGAATGCCTCAAGGGCCTGATGGGCATGCTCAATTCGCTGGGCCTTTCGTCAACCCCGCTTGAGCCCGCTGGGCTCTTGGCGCTGATCGATGAACTCACATCGCCCACCACGGCGCGCGAGCCTGAGACTACACATTGGAACCGCGAAGACACGCTCGATGCCCAAGCGATCCGACGCGATATCGAACTGGAAGTCGAAGATGATCGGTTGATCCTTCGCACCGAGCGCTTTCGCGAAACCGGCCGAAGCCGCGATGGCGTGCCGCAAATGGGCGAATGCTATCCCGACCGCTTTGACGTTCGCCATTATGGCGTGCGTTCGACACCTGAACGCTGGGCGCCGTGGGAATGTGCGCGCCTCATCGGTGATATGTTCACCGACAAACTGCGCTTCCCTTGCCCTGCAGCCACGATGCTGTGCCTGCACTATCCCGATCAGGAAGCAGCTAGCGCTCGTGCAGGTTATAAATTCATGCGTACGACCAGCCTTTCTGAAACGAAAAGCGCGCGCTTTCTTCCCAATCTCTCCCAGCAATCGGCCGAATGGAAACACGTTCAGGCCGAGCTCCAGGCGGGCAAGAAACTGGTCAAACTCTTCTACGGTGTCACCACCATCTCCCCGCTTGGCGAAGGCGATGCGCATGAGCGCACAATCAAGGCAATCTACAAAGCGGCCGGATGGGATTTGGCCGACGAACGGTTCCTGCAGCTGCAAGGTCTGGTCGCTGCGTTCCCACTGAGCCTTGCGGACGGCCTTGTCCAAGACATGGCGCGTCTCAAGCGCTTTCGGACGATGCTCTCGACGACAGCTGCCAATATCGCGCCGCTGCAAGGCGAGTATCTCGGCGGAGAAATCCCGCATCTCTTGCTGCTTGGAAGGCGCGGCCAACCCTTTTTCTGGTCGCCCTTCGAGAACAACGCGGGCAATCACAACATCGCGATCTGCGGTAAATCCGGTTCGGGCAAGTCGGTGCTGCTGCAAGAACTTTGCACCGCTTTGCGCGGTGCCGGCGCGAAGGTTGTGGTGATTGATGACGGTCGCAGCTTTGAGCATTCAGTAAAGCTGCAAGGCGGTCGCTTTGTCGAGTTTACGCTCGCCTCTGGATTTTCGCTCAACCCCTTCTCGATGGTCGATGATGCGCGCGCCGAGATCGACGAAGATTACCGGCTCGATTGCTTTGCCATGATCAAAGCGATCATCGGCCAGATGGCGCGGCCAAGCACGGCGCCATCGGACACCGAGCGTGGGCTGATTGATCAGGCTGTGACCCATGTATGGGATGCACTTGGGAGCGGCGGGGCCGTGGATGATGTCGCCCACGCGCTTCATTCAAGCGAGAACCAAGCGGGCAAAGAGCTTGCGACAGCGATTGCGCCCTTTTGCCAAGGTGGGAGCTATGCCGGGTTTTTCTCAGGCAAAGCCAGCTTTGCGCTCGAAGATGATTTCACCGTCTTTGAGATGAGCGATCTGGCGAGCCGCGAGGAACTGAGGAGCGTCGTTCTCTCCGCCATCATGTTCATGACCGGTCAGGCGATGACACGCAGCTCTAGGGCAATCAAGAAGCTGCTCCTTATCGACGAGGCCTGGGCCATGCTCAAAGGCGGGTCGATGGGCGAGTTTGTCGAGACTTACGCTCGAACAGCGCGCAAATATGGCGGCGCTCTTGCGACTGCCACCCAGTCTCTCAATGACTATTACAAATCGGATGGCGCGCGCGCCGCGCTTGAAAACAGCGACTGGATGCTTGTGCTCCAGCAAAAGCCCGAGACCATCGCCGACTTCCGCAAGGAAGCGCGGCTCGACATGGATGACCGCACTGAGACGCTGATCCGCAGCCTCAAGCGCTCGGGCACCGAATATAGCGAGATCTATGTGAAGGGCCCAGAGACAGAAGCGGTGGGAAGGCTGGTGCTCGACCCGCTCTCAGCCACGATCTTCTCCTCTGATCCTGACACCTATGCTGCCATCCAGAGCCATGTCGGAAGCGGCATGCCACTGGAACGCGCAGTCGCTCTCGTCGCGGGCATCCAAGGGGAAAGCCAATGACGCTCGAAACCAACACGCTTGTCGATCGCACACCGTTGCCCCTGACGAAATGGGCACAGCGTACGCGGCGCTCCTTCAATTGGCTCGCGCTCTTTCAAGGCAGCTGCTTTGTGCTGATCGAATGCGTCATCTTCGCAGCCAGCACTCTGTTACTGGTGCTTGGCCTGCCGCTGTTCGTTTTTCTGCTGCTCGCAGGCTGGGATCTCACCACGCTGTTCGCGCAGCTTGGCAATCTTGCTGACCATTACCGAACCGCTGAACCCCTAGCGCAGCGGCTCTTTGCATCGGATTTGCAGATCGCCTTCCTTATAATCGCGGGGACGCTTGCCCTTTTTAGAATACCAGGTTTCCTGCGTCGGCTTGAGCGCCGCCTCCATGAAGACGAGGTGTCCCATGCCTGATGCAAACCTAACCCGCCCGCTCCTTGTCAAAGCGCTTGTCATGTCAGCCTGCATCGCCGCTTTTCTTTGGGGCGCATGGATCACGCGAGAGATCACAAACGAACCACACATCCAACGCATCGTCACAGTCCGGCTTGCCGAGACGATCGGGACATTTGTCGAAGAAGCCGCTCGCGCTGATGCGGATCCTGCGGCGGTCCAGGCGGCAAGCCTTGCCTACCTCAAAGCAGCGGAAAGCGCGGTTGACGATATGGGACGCGACGGGCGCGTCATTCTGGTTGCCGAAGCTGTGCTCGCAGGCGCGGCCGATGACGCAACACCCGAGCTCGAAGCGCGCATCGCTGAAAAGCTCAAAGCGGGAGAACGGCCATGAATCTGCCTCTTCGCTTCATGCGCCCGCTGCTCCTCCTAGGGGTCGTCCTCTTGCCGCTCGCCTGGGCACCACTCGATGCCTTTAGCAAAAACCACGCCTTCCTCATCAATGCGAGCCCAAGCCTGCCCAATTGGGCGTTCTGGCTAGACAAGGCGACACCGATTACGCGCGGCAGTCTGATCTTCTTCGAGCCACCAAAAAGCGAGCTCGTCGAAACCCATTTTGGCAAAGAGCCACAAATGTTCGGCAAGCGCGTGCTGGGCATGCCCGGCGATATGGTCAGCCATGACGGCGACCAAGTCTTCATCAATGGCGACCCCATTGCGACGCGTCTCGACAGAACCAGCCTCGGCATAGCGCTCACGCAAGGGCCGCAAGGCGAGATCCCGGAAGGGTGTTTCTACGCCGGAACCGATCATCCGCGCGGGCTTGATAGCCGCTATGCGGAAATAGGATTTGTCTGCGCCAGGCAGATCACTGGCAGCGGGAGGGCCATCCTGTGATGCGCGCCACTCTGTCTTTCATCGCGCTTTCTCTCGCCATCCTGCCGACACAGGCAGAAGCGCGCGACTACGGTCAGCGCGGCACGCTCTTTCCGATTGTCGAGCGCGACCTGCTCGAACAGATCCACTCGCGCCTTGTGGCAATGGAGAAGTCAGGCGAGAGCGCGCGGCTTAATCAGGAATTGAAGCGACGAACCATTGCGCGGGTCAATCGACCTGATCCTGTTCCCGGTCTCATCCGCGCGCACGAAAGCCGCAATTGGATCTTCGATCCAACCATCACGCTGGCTGCCGATATTCGCGGGGCAAAAGGCGAGCTCATCCATGCTGCCGGAACGCGGGTCAATCCGCTCGACAGTGTGAAGCTGCGCGCTGACCTTCTGTTCCTCGATGGCGATGATCCAGCGCAGATCCGATGGGCGCTTGAGCAAGACTCAAAGGCCAAGCTGATCTTGGTCAAAGGCGCACCGCTCGAGCTCATGAAAACTCGTCAGCGCCGCTTCTATTTCGATCAAGCCGGCAAACTCACGGCCAAGTTCAACATCAAAGCTGTGCCAGCACGAGTGCGTCAGCAAGGGCGCATACTTGAGGTAAGCGAGATCGCTTTGCCAGTGCGGAAGGTGCGGCCATGAGCACTATCCGCGCTTTCCTGGCTCTCGTGATCGCCTCGTTGTCACTGGCCTTCGCTTCGCCCGCTTCCGCCGATGCCGGGCCAGGCAAATGCACCGGGCAGTTCGTCAATCCGATCACCGACATCTGCTGGTCGTGCCTGTTCCCGATATCGGTCGGCGGGCTTGAAATCTGGCCTTCAAGCCGTCCTGATCCCGATAATCCTGATTTTCCGCTTTGCCTTTGCGGTATCCGGCCTGGCATCGCGATGGGGTTCTGGGAGCCGGTACGGCTTGCCGATGTCAGCATGAAGCCATGGTGCTTCGTCAATCTGGGCGGGATGAAGCTCGATCCCGGCTTCGATATTGGCTTTCGCTCGATCTCCGGACCGTCTGCAATTGGCGGAGCAAGCCAGTATTATTCAAGCTGGCATGTCCACTGGTATGCTTATCCGCTCATCTACTGGATGGAAATCGTTGCTGATTTCCTGTGCCTTGAACCCGGTTCGATCGACATTCTCTACATTTCCGAGATTGATCCGCTGTGGCAGGACAGCGAGCTTACCGCGATCATCAACCCTGAAGCGGTGCTCTTCGCCAATCCGCTCGCACTAGCCGCCTGCGCTGCCGACTGCGCGGCTTCGACCGCCAATCTTCCGCTTGATGAAATGTTTTGGTGCGCGGGCTGCCAGGGCTCAATGTATCCGATGAATGGCAATGTCTCTGCCTCGATCGGCCATGTGCAAGCCTCGCGGCTCGTTCTTTCACGCTTTGCTTACAAGCTGCACCGCCAGCTCGTCTCATGGGGGACGATGGGGTCGAAAGGGCTTTGCGGCAAATACCTCATGCCTGTGATGCGAAAGCAGCAATATCGCTTCCAGGCCACCAACCCCAATCCGGCGACCAAAGGCCGTTACGCCTGCCCGCCGATTGGTGCCTCGACCACCTTTCAATCTCCCGGACAGATGATCCCCGCCATTGGCGAAGACATGGGATATCTCGTCTGGCGCAAAAGGAATTGCTGCGCGCTATGAAACATGGCTTCCCGCTTTTCGCCATCACCAGTCTTGCGATCGCTGCAACTGTAGCTGTCGCATCAGCTCAGGATGCTTCACCCGAACTCGATCTTGCTGAAATCCGAGCGCGCGCAAGCGAACACACGAACGACGCCGAAGCGCTCGCCACCGCAGTACGGTCCAAAGCCGAAGCTCTGGCGCAAGAAGCCAACCAAACACAGCAAGAGGCAATGGACAATCGCGCTAGCTACGCCGCAACGGCGCAGGCAGCGGCAGATCAAGGCCCGCTTGATCTGGATGGCATGATCCGCGCGCAGGCCGATGCGGAAGTAGCGAGCCTTGGCGGCACGCCCAAGTTCATCGCCTTTGCATCGCTCGGCATGCCGGAAGCTTCGCTGAAAGCGTTGGTGCGAGACATGACAAAAGCAGGCGGCATCACTGTCCTTCGAGGTTTCCCTCAAGGCGACAGCAAAGCCTTTAAGCGGCGCCTCGCGGCGATCTGGAGCGATGGTCACGAAGCCGGTACGCTCGGCATTGATCCGCGTCTCTTCCGCGCTTTCCAGATCGAAGCGGCCCCAAGCTTCGTCATGATCGCGAGCGATTTTTCTCCATGCGATGGATTCGACTGCACTGACGCCGTGCCACCCCATGACCGCGTGGCTGGCAATATCAGCGTTGAAGACGTGCTCGAAACCTTTGCCAGTGGCAGCGGTCCCGGTGCTCGCCTCGCCCGCCTTCATCTCCGCCGCATACAAGGAGAACAGATGTGATCCGGCTCCAAGGCATGAAAGCGCTATTGTTTGCTCTGTCTTTGCTCGCGGTTCCGGCCTCGGCTCAGCAGCAGGAGGCCAGAAGCGATGGCAAAGCCTTTGGCGAGAGCCTGCGCGGTGAAGCGCAAGCTGCAAGCAAAAGTGAGCCGAACGCATCCGAGCTTCCCAATTTTGACCGCAACGCCGTGCGAAATCTCGAGCGGCTTGCTGACAATCCTGACCAGATCGAGGGAACGGCGACGGCCGCATCGCGCAATCATCAAGGCCATCGATTGGTGCGCGATAGCATGGCCAATCGCGCTCGGTTTGAAAGCGATGACATTGAAGCGGTGATTGCCCGCAGCTTGGCAATCAATAAGGCACCGCTTGATTACACCAGCGGTATGTCGATCTCGGGCAGTCAAGGCGAATGCGTCCCCTTGCCGCCTGGCTCCGGGTCCGCTGGCACTTACACAGCAACATGCAACACAGGCACACGGGTCGAGCAAGCCCAGGGGCAATGCTCTGTCCCGCTAGTCGCAAGCGTGACCCAGCGCCAGCAATGGCACTATCTCTGCAACGATACTGGCATCCAACAAGGTCTCCCATGGTGCTCTACATTTAACAGCGGCTTGTGCCGCATCACCGGCTATCGACCAGGCCCATGTCTGCAGTGGTGGGATAACGGCTTTAACCGTTACTGCTCTGAACCGGGCGATCCTATCGCTGAGATTTCCTGCGACGCGCCTGACTCGCGCTACACGCCCTATGCGATCACCACGCAAAGCACGGGCGACGCCGCTCCAGATGAAACCCAGTGCCAGCCTTTTGCGGAGGATGGAGATTGCACACTCGATGCGGAAATCTGCACCGATGAGAGCCCGCGAACCCGAATTGTTGATGGAGTGGCTGTCACCCGGAGCTGCTGGGAATGGGAGCGAAGCTACACTTGCACATCACGCGAAGCGGCAAGCGATTGCTCGGATGTCGAAGCGCTCGGCACCTGCCGCTTTGTGCGCGAAGAATGTATCACAGAGGAGCTTCCCTGTGAGACCTGGGAGCGCATCTACGAATGCCCGATTCCAGAAACCGAGAACTCACCCCAGTTCGTCTGCGATGGCGATGTCTATTGCATCGATGGAAGCTGCGAGACCATTGAGCGCACGCCCAATGATGAGTTCAAAGATGCGGTCACCGCGCTCAATGCAATGGATGAGGCGCGTGGGCAGTTCGATCCCAATACGCTGACGCTATTCCGTGGGACCCGAAACACCTGCTCTTCCAAAGTCTTTGGCGTGCTCAATTGCTGCAAGGGCAAAGGCTTTCCGCTGATCCCCGGCATCAGCTTGCTGGTCGCGCTTGGCTGCGACCGCGAGGAAGTGCTGCTCCATGAACGCGATGCGCAGGGGCTTTGTGCCTATGTCGGGACCTATTGTTCGAAGAAATTCCTCGGTGTCTGCCTGACCAAGAAGAAAGCCTATTGCTGCTTTGAAAGTAAGCTCTCGCGCATCTTGCAGGAACAGGGTCGCAAACAGCTCCCCAAACCATGGGACAAGCCCAAGCACGAGCAGTGCGAAGGATTTACCCTCGACGAGTTTGCGCAGCTTGATTTGAGCCTCATGGATTTCAGCGAAGTCTATGCCGAATTCACCGAAGCGGCGCGCCTCCCCGATGAGCTCGAAACGAGCATCCTCATCCAGCAAAAGATCGACGACTATTACGCAAGGGGCGGTCAATGATGAGCATAGCATCACGGCTTGCGCTAATCCTCATCTCGGCAGTCTTGAGCGCAGTGCCAGCAAGCGCACAGCGAGTTGAGAGCACCGAGAGAAGCACTGCAGCAGACACGCTCTACTGCCAGGAGCGCAAGCTCGGCTATTGGTTCTATTGCGCCAATCCGATCCCCAAAAACGAGCCACAGCAAGAGGTAGAACCGGAGCAGGAGGCGATACCAGCCGCCCAAGAATTGGAAGCAATTACCAGCGAGCTGCGCGAGTTGAAAGCGCGCGCGATCCTCTATCCGACGAGAGACAATGTCGCAGCGTACATCCGCTTCCAGCGCGCGCAGCTCGATCGTGCTTCGCTCTTCTCCGACGTCTGGCAGCGGGCCATCTGGCAGGATCCCGAACTCGATTACACGCTGCAGCGTCCTGTCGGTGCGGTCGCCAAGAAACAGTGGCAGGATGTGCGGGCAGCAGAACGCGACACCGTGATGGGCAGGCTCTCGGAGCGTTATGGCTTATTCTATTTCTTTAGCGCCACTTGTGGCCCGTGCGAAGTGATGAGCCCGATCGTGAAAGGCGTCGCCAGCCGCTGGGGGATCACCGTACGCGCGATCTCAACCGATGGCGGGCCGTCAAGGCACTTCCCCGACTACAGGGTCGAAACCAATCAAAGAGAGCGGATGGGCCTTGAGACCAAAGCAACGCCCGCTTTGGTCCTGTGGGACAGCGAGGCCAAACGGCCGATCCCGATCGGATACGGTGTGCTGTCCGCTGATGAGCTGCAAGACCGCATCTATCTCCTCACCTCAAAGGAAGCCGGACATGATTACTAGCATCAGAAACGCTGCGCTCGGCCTTGCTGCTGCCAGCATGATAGCCTCGCCTCTCGCGGCAAATGTCGGCGACAGCATGGATCGTTTTATGGATGACATGGGCGCGGCGGCAAACGTTACCGGTCCGACCGCCTTCGAAGGCCAGTCTGCGGGCTACTATAGTCTGGGCAATGTGTGGACGCGATTTCCGCAAAAGACGACCAATATCGCCAATTTGCAATTGCCCAGAGCGCGTGCGGGGTGCGGCGGGATCGATATCTTTGCCGGCTCTTTTTCCTTTATCAATGCAAGCGAGATGGTCGCGCTGATGAAGGCAGTGGCCAACAATGCAGTCGGCTTCGCCTTCAGCTTGGCGATCGATACCGTCTGCCCTGAATGCAATAAGATCATGCAGGAGTTTAGCCAGAAGGCTCAGCTCATGAACAATCTCTCGATCAATTCCTGCGAGATGGCGCAGGGGCTGGTGGGAGGGCTCTGGCCCAAAGGCGATTTGGCCGACAAAGCAATCTGCGAAGCGATCGGAAATTCTGAAGGCATCTTCACCGACTATGCCGCTGCCAAGCATGGCTGCGGCACGCGAGGCCAGCGCGCTTCCACCAATGAAAGCGCCGGTACTGACTATGCCGACGTCAATCCCGGCGTAGCGCGCAACTACACGTGGCACGTCCTTAAAGAGAGCGCCTTCTTCAACCCCAGCGGCACTTTCGACCGCGAACTCGCCGAATACGCCATGACGCTGATCGGCACGGTGATCTACGTCCCGCCCAAGGATGACGAGCCGGGCAAGTTTGTGCCCTTCGCTGGCGATGCGTCTTCGACGCTGGTGAGCGCGCTGCTTGATGGAACCCAAGGCCAAAGCGTGCGCGTCTTCCGCTGTGATGAAACCGATCTGTGCCTCAATCCAAGCTTCCAGCAGATGAGCCTGTCAAACGCCAAGGCGATCCGACCACGGGTGGCGCAGCTCATTGGCAATATGGTCGATGCGATCCGGACGGACACGGCCATCGGGAATGCCGAGAAGGAGCTGCTTCAGGTCGCCTCGATCCCGCTCTACAAGATATTAACTGTTCAAGCCGCCTATGGGCGCGGGATGCCGACCGATGACCGCGATACGCTGGCTGAGATTGCGAGTGTCGACCTGCTCTACGCAATCCTTGACCGCATCGTGTCGGAAGCTGGCCGTTCGATGGCGAGCTTTATTGCCGCTGACGAAGCCAAGTTGGCGATATGGCGCGGACAAGTGACCGAAGTGCGTAGCAGTCTCATCCAGCGGCAAGCGACAGGCCAAGCCAAAGTCTCTGCGATCATGCAGATCATCGAGAAGACAGCGATGATCGAAAGCGCGCTCGCCGCTTCGATGTCGCCGTCGATGTCGGCGGCGCTCGACTGGTCGCGCGGCCTTCAATCGCGCTCGATCGTGCCTTGAGGTAAAGATAATGGTCGAGATCTTCACCACCGGAGGTGGCGAATACATCGTCAATGTCCTGAACGCCGTAGCCGCATGGACAGGTGCCGGAGGCTACAAGAGCCTGATTCAGGTGGCGCTCGTTATGGCTATGACGCTGGCGGTTATAGTCGTTGCATTCAATCAGAATTGGCGCGCTTGGCTCAACTGGTTCTTGGGAGCGACACTCATCTATATGTGCCTGATGGTGCCGCGCATGGATGTGCAGGTGACAGACCGCGTCAATCCCAGCCTGGCTCCTGCGACTGTCGCCAATGTTCCGCTCGGCCTTGCACTTATGGCGAGCTTCACCAGCCAGATTGGCGATTACCTGACACGTTCGGCTGAGACCGTGTTCGGGCTGCCCGATGATCTCAACTATTCCAAGAACGGTATGATTTACGGCGCGCGCCTCCTCGAGGCGACGCGGAGCCTGCGCATCGCTGATCCTGAATTTGCCGCGAACTTCGATGAGCATGTGCGCCAATGCGTGTTCTACGATCTGCTGCTTGGCCGCTATTCAATGAAAGAGCTCTCAGGAAGCGATGACATCTGGGCAACGATAGCGCCGGGTAGCCCGGCGCGCGCGCAGAAGTTCCTGACCCGCCAAGGTGATGACAGCGTCACAGCCAATATCGTCACCTGCCGTGAGGCCTACACAAGCCTATCTGGCCAATGGGCGAGCATGATCGATGAGATGACGCTTGTTGCCGGCCGCCAGCTCTATCCGAGGCAAACCGAAGCGCTAGCCAAGGCCAAGCTCATCGCGGACTTACCCGTCGCTTACCAATATCTGACAGGCATTTCGAAGGATGCGAGCAGCATCTTTCGCCAGGTGCTGACGATCAACGCGATGAATCAGGCCATGCATGGCTTTGCCGGATCAAGCGGCGCTTCAAGTGTTGATGTGTTTGCCCAGACCCGAGCCGATATCCAGACCGAACGAACCTATTCTTCGATCGCCCATAACGCGATGAAATGGGTGCCGATCCTCAATGTCGTGCTGACGGTGGTATTCTACGCGCTGTTTCCAGTTCTCTTCCCGCTTTTCCTAATGCCAAGGACCGGGCCGATTGCGCTGAGAGGCTATGTGACCGGCTTTTTCTACCTCGCTGCCTGGGGACCGCTCTTCGTCATCCTCCACATGATCTTGATGCTGAAAGGCGCAGGCGATGTTGCAGCCGCAAGCGGCACTAGCGGCCTTAGCCTTGCAACCTTCTCTGGCATGACCGACGTCAACAACGATATTGGTATTCTTGCCGGGTATCTTGTCGCCTCGATCCCCTTCCTCGCAGGCGGGGTTGCGCGCGGCGCGATGGCCATTTCGGGCCAAGCCACAAGCTATCTCAATCCCAGCCAGAACGCGGCCGAAGAGGCAGCGCGCGAAGCGAGCACGGGCAACGTCTCACTTGGTAACACCAATCTCGACAATTCGAGCGTCTTCTCCCGCCAATTTGCGCAAGGCAGCCTCGCGCCAAACATCGCTTATGGAGCCGCCCAAACGCGGGGCATCGGCGAGAACGGCACCCAGACAACCAGCTTCCCGCAAGCGGACTTCGCCAACGTGCCCACTTCGAGCTATCCCTATACCCCAACACTTGGACAGGATTTTTCTAGCCGACTTTCGACCATGGCGAGCGAGAGCCGTAGCCAGAGCGAGACCTTCTCCAATCTCGCTCAGCAATCGACGAGCTCGGCGGTTACGCGATTCAGCGAGCTGCGCGATGCGTACACCCGTTCTCGCTCGAATGAGACGGTCAGCGGAACATCAAGCAATGACAGCATTGGCAGAACCTTCAGCGAACTCGATAATGCATCGAACACACTCCAGCAGCAATTTGGCCTATCACGCCGGGCATCGGACGACATCACGGTCTCATGGTTCCTGAATGGCGATGGAGCTCTTGGTGTAAAGGGAGAAAGAGGCGCTGGATCAGCCGGTGTAGGCGTCAAGGGCGGACGCAATCAAAGCTGGACCGACAGCGATATCGGGATCGCCTCGGAAGATCGTTCGCGTATCGAAAGTGCGTTGAGCCAAATTTCAGAAAGCCAGAACTGGTCAAACTCGAGAGAAGGTTTCCTGCGCGAAACGAGTTCAAGCTCAGAAGCGCTTGTCTCGAGCAGCGCCGCCGGTGTCACAACCTCACTGACTGAAGCGCAAAGCTACACGCTCGAAGCACGGCGGGCAGAAGAGATAGCCAATAGGTTGGAGAGCCAGGCCAGCTGGTATGAAAGCACCAATGCAGCCGGAACCTTGAATCTAAGTCAGGCCTACCGCGAATGGGGCATGGCTGAGATCGATGCCAATCGCGATTATTACGGCCAAGCTCGCTTTGATGACATCGACTTCCAGATGAGCGCGCAAGGGCAACAACTGCAATCTCGCTTTGTTGAAAGCTACGCTGATGGCCTCAATGACGAGATCGCGAGCGAACTTGTCCTACCTGATGGAGCGCCGGTGGCGCGGCCCAATGTTGGAAGCGCAGGCGGTGTTCGCGGTTCTGTTCGTCTTGGCAGCGTGCCAAGCTCATTGGGGGATCCGTCAAATGGCAGAGAAGAGATCGCAGACGACGTTAGTCAGAGACAAAGCGAGGGCTCTCGAGGCATTGTGCAAAGAAGAGGATCACTCAATCGGACCACGCGAGACGCACAAGGCGCGTCTGCAGAGGCAGCCGATAATGTGAAGGAGTGGTAGCTGTCCTTAGAGGATCATGTCGTGCACAATCACGAACGCAACAAATGCGGACAGGCCCAAGAAGATTACGATGAGCTTCAAACGTCCCCAAGGATCAGCCCAAGTCTTCTTCCAAGTGTAGGATGTCAGGCGATCCTCAGCGATAGCGCGGTCGATTTCGCGAAAGCCTTCCCAATCGCCTTTGCTCTCCGGCGGAGTTTTGTCGGAATTGCTCATAAGTCAGCGTCCTTTCGCCAGAAACCAAAGCCCCCTCTGCTTTCAAGACGAGAGTGTAAGCCAAGTTGTACGAAGCTCAAAATCTGGTCGGTCACCTTCTGGACTTAGGGTCTTTTGGTCAAACCGTTCGGGTCTTTGGCGCAATGCTGCGGGGAGATCGAAGGACGCCTGCTTTCAGGTGTATTCAAATAGGCATTGAGTCGCTCAATGGTTCTTCGGCGTGGTCTGCGCCCCATCCTCAAATCGAGCACAAAACGGGGATCGCCCACGGCTCGCCTACCAAAACGCGTTGCAGAAATATGGTTGTCTTTCAGATGCCTTTCGATCCGTTCCAGCAGCGTCATACCTTTCTCACTCCGACTCGCAAATCCCTTGTGTTCTTGTTATGTTCTTACTAGGATGATTTCCGCGAGTCTAGGAAGAAATCCTACGATCAATCCTGAAGGACCACACAAATGGAACATGTAAGAGAGGAACTTGAGAGGCTGATCACCCAGGGCGGATACGGCTACGCGGCGGTTTCGAGGCTGCTTGGACGTAATCCAAGCTATATCCAGCAATTCATAAAGCGCGGATCGCCTCGTATCCTTGACCCCGAGGATCGCAAGACACTTGCAAGCTTCTTTGGGGTCGATGAACAAAGGCTCGGTGGTCCTGCTCAAACACCAATGGATGGAATGATCGAAGTTCCCGTTCTGGACGTGGATGCCTCAGCCGGCTTCGGCGCTATTGCATCGAATGAGACCAGTTACACGCGCTTTGGGTTTGACGAGAAATGGCTCAGGAGATTGACCGGCGCTAAGGGCGCCAGCCTTTCAATCGTAAGCGTTCTGGGAGATCTCGATGGAGCCCACACTTAGCGATGGCGATGAGGTTCTGGTCGATGCGTCCGATCATGGCGCAAGGCTGCGGGATGGCATCTATGTGCTGCGCTCCGACGATACGTTGGTCGTAAAGCGCATCGCCATCAAGCCCGGCGCGAAACAGATTACAATTTCCAGTGACAATCCCGCCTATCCTTCATGGAATGATGTCGATCGTGAAGGAGTTGAGGTGATCGGCCGGGTCATATGGTTTGGGAGAGCTCTTTAGTCATGCCTATCCGCAAACAGCTTGAAGCGGTACATCTTCTCGGCAATTGACCGTACTTATGGGCTTGGCCGAACTTCGGCCAATGCAACGTCAAATCCAAGTGGCAGCAGCAGCTTGGAGATAAGTCGAGCCTGACTAGCGTGAAAGCTATCGGATGGCGCTTTCACTTCGACAAAACGGGCCAGATTATCCTTCCACAAAGTCAAATCAGGCCAGCCGGATCTGAAATCGTATGGGGCATTTGCGAAGACCTCAGCAATCCTCGCTAGACGTTCAGTCCCGAGGGTTTCGAACAGGCCGAGCACGTGCTCTGCATGGACGGTGGGGTAGAATGCTGGGGTTCTCCCAGCGCTCGCAGAGATGATCTTCCAGTTGGTTTCGATCTGAGAACGCGTCGCTTGTGAAACCGCCGCGATCAGATCTCCCTTGTCGAAACGGTCCTCATCAAACGCAACGTTTTGCGCATACAATGCTTCGACAAAGGTGTCGGCGTTGCGTGGATCGAGCCTTGGAAACGATGCCGCCTTGAGCAAAGTCAAGATTAAACCGCCTTCGGAAGCAGCTCCGCTCCAGCCCAAATTGCGATAGTGTTCCAGTGAAGCAAACTCGACCGAGGACCATTGATGGGCTGCCTGTAGCCTCCAGTCCTTTCCGTCACCCTTCTCAAGGACGATTACATCATGCTCGATACCAAGCCTCTGCGCTTGTTTTTCGAAACGGCTTTGTTTTCTGCGCGCAGGTTTCGCCTCGCCCTGACCCATTTGTTTTCGAAGCTTGTCAGCGCGTCTTGCGACACCGACCTTAGGGTCTAGTGTTAGCGCCTCATCATAGGCCGTGATCGCCTTCTCACGCTTACCCTCAGCTTCATACATTTCACCCAAAAGGCGGTACGCACGAGCCTGACCCCATAGCTCACCTTCGCGCGCTGCACGTTCGAGACCAGCTTTGATTTCCGTTCGCGCTCCTTCTGAAAGGGGTTCTTGCGATGCCAGCAGGTCTTTGATCACGCCCAGATCGCCAGATGCGATCCGAGCTCTCTGCCAACCGTCACGGTCGATCATAGAACCAGCAAAATCGTAAGCGACCCGCTCTCCATCTTTCAGGCAAATGATTACTTTTTCCGCGCCAGTATCCCAATCATAGCCCTCAGCCCAACCAGTCTCGACTTCCCATCTTGCCATCTCGTGTCGGGCTTCAAGGTCAAACAGCATGTACCGACAGCTGTCATCACTTCCAGGTGCATTAGCTGTTTGGCAGATCGCATAGCGCCCATCAGGAGAGAGGCTATTGCTCATAAGGTTGGCTGCGAAGTGCTGATTAATGAGCTGCTGCCCATCGCGGTCATAGGCGGTGAAACGGCTCTGTAATCCGTTTCCAAACATACAATCATGGAGAATGAAAACGCCATCATCGGCGACTTTTCCCTCTTGTGGTCGCTCAAGTTTGCCAGATTTGACGATCTGATCGTGAAGAAGCAGTGACCACGAACCGTGCCCGCTTTCTCGGTTCCCACCTCGCGAGCCGTCAGGTGTTCTGTCTGCCCAGATCAGCCGGTAACTTCCGTTGGGTGACTTGGCATGATGACCTATGAAGTCGAGTTGTGCGATGCTGACAAGACCGTGGCTGTATTCGTCGATATCGAGCCTTGCACCTGAGCGCTTGCTTCCCCCTTTGCGCTCAGGCGAGCGTTTTCCGAACAGGCGGTCGAGGAAGCCTGTCATGTTCGCCCGTTCAAACGGTTTTGCAAGTCGGCGACGGCTTCAATAACTTCGTCGAATGCAGGCGCATCACCGAAAATCATGACACTCATTGCCTGATAATCCTGCCGCAGATCATCAATCATTCCTTCCTCGGGACACAAGGCGAAGGTTGGCGGGCGGGCCGAGGCTAGATCGAATGGCGGTCGATTGAAGAACATGCGGGCGTGAGCGACACAGTCTTCACCGAGAGCCGGGTCTTTCAGCGCTGCTAGGCCTGCGTCGGACTGGAGCAAACGAAACACATCGTAATAGTGGCGTGAGACACGTTGCCCGTTGCCTCGCAATTGCCCCCGGTTCTCATACCAGCGCCGCAGACCGTGAAGGATGACCACCTTGTCCCAGAACGTACGCCCAGCATCGACTACGGTCACGTTCGGTACGGAGAGATCGATGTCCGGAACATCGACATCCACATAAGGTGTGAGGGTTTGTAGCGAATTGGGATCGAGGGCTGACTTTGCGCCTGATTCGATCTTCACCGACTTCGCGATGTAGTCATCAGTGGGCGTCGCACTGGGATAGATCAACAACAGGGTTTGTCGATCGTGAGGATCAGGCTCCACCCGTAGCGCACCTTTCTCGATCCCTGTTCTGGTGCCGGTTTCAGCGCAGAGTTCGTCAAGGCGTTCCAATAGTGGCCCGTTGATATAGGCTTCACAGGCCTCACGCATTTGGTCGAGCGCGGCTCTGCGCTTGTTACCACTCAACGTTTCGAGCTCTTCAACTGACGCTGAATGGCCCAGATCATCGCGGAAGACAGTCACATCGATGTCCTCGGAGAAGCGTTCGATCAGACCGAATGCCTTGGACAGAGAGGTGCCGCCTTTGAAAAGTAGCCGAGGCCCTTCGCCAATTCCGTTGAATAGTGCATCAAGCGTCCAGCAAACCCAGAGGTCTTTTTCGACGTTCTGCGGCGTTGTACCGAGCCTTTGGGCAGTTGCTGCGTATAGCCCGTTGCGCGTTTCTGCATCGGTACGCAGAATTTCATCGAAAGCAGAGTTCACGATAATGGTGCCTGATCGTGCAGCAATGGACGTAAAAAGTCCTGCATCCAGGCAGGTAGAGTAGCGAAGCCATCTGCCAGGTCGGCTCGCAGCTTCTTCCCATGAACGGGATCCGTGAGAATACTGGTCACTCTCTCGCGCCAGTTTTTGACATCATCACCTAGCATCGTGTCGCGAAGCCAGTGCAAGGCCTGGACAATCCGCATGGCTGGGCGGCCAGCCCAGTAGAGTTTGCTGGCGGCAGTCTGTTTGAACACGATGGTGAGATTGCCGAGCTTGATTGTCTTGGACCTTGCCTCGCTGTGCACGACAATTTTCGCCGGCACTGCATTGGTTAGACCAAGGTCGTTGGCTGCTGTCATTCCATCGACGAGCACGCGTATTTGGTCTCGACGCGCCACCGCCTCGACAACTTGTCGAGGGTCGGGCGCACTTTTTCTTTGGTAAGACTGTTGATTTTCGGCCGATCGTATAATCCCCGGTCGATCCTGCGCAGCTCTCCAGCGTTCACCAGCCGCTGAAGGCTTTTGTCGATTGCATCACGGTTAGCGAGCTCGAGGAAGTCAGATGGCGTCCAGACCGCGTTCCCCGGCTGGGTTGCGATGCGCTCGAGAATCTGCGCTTTCAAAGGTGAGATATCAGCATTCATGTCCGAAATATGTAGCACAATTTCGGACATTGTCGATACAGTGTGTCCGAAAAATGTATGCAAATTTCGGACGCAAATAGTGCGCTTAGAGACCTGCGCTCCCTGATCCTACGTATACGCCAAGACCGGGCCACAAACGGAAACGGTCCACAAATCCATCATTTTTCCTCTTGAATGTCGGATATTCCAACATTATGCATACTGCGAGCAACGAACAGGTGATGCATGGCGACGACTGCGCCCCCAATTCCAAAGACGAAAGCGTTTCCGAAAGCGGACATACTCAAAATCTTGGTCGCTGAGCTGACGGATGTGGCGGAAAACGAAGCAGGACTGCACGGCATTAAGCTGCCCTCCGACCCTGCGGGGATCGCGAAGGCTCCAGTTCCCTTGGATTCTCTTACTGTAGTCGACACGCTGTGTTCGATTGAACCGGTCCTGGGCTTCCCGCCACGCGAGAGCATCGTACGCACGGGTGGGTACGATTCGATCAAGGAAGCGCTGGATCACATGCTTCCGAGGATCGAACGAGTGTGGAACAAGAAGTGGAACAAGGGGGCGAAGAAATGACTGACGCGTCATTTAGCCGCGCCGACGACGAGCTTGAGCGGAAACAGCTTGGCGAACGCTTGAAAGAGGCGCGCAAATATCTCGGCCTCAAGCAGGAAGAAGTCGCGAGATATCTCAAGATTCCGCGAACAGCGCTGACCGATATAGAGAACGGGCAACGCCGTGTGGAGGCGATTGAACTGACACGCCTTGCGAAGCTTTATCGACAGTCTGTGGCTTACTTCACTGGTGAAGATGATGCCTCGGCAGGACTTCCGGCCGATGTTGCCCATCTTGCTCGCCGCGTAGCGGATTTGTCTGTCGAGGACCGAGCCGAGCTCGGGAAGTTCGCGGACTATCTGCGTATGCGTTCAAACGGGGACGGAGCCGACTGATGGCGCAAGACTATGCAAGCGCAGTGCGTGCGGGAACGATGGAAGCTGGCCGACTTCATCGTGAGCTTGGCACAAGAGACGAGGTTGCAAGCCTGGGCGGCCATGTCGATGTGTTCGCCGCGATACACGCGCTCCATCTTCCACTTTTGCTACGCCCCCTGAACGGCCTACTTGGCGCCTATCTGAACGAGCCCTCGCCGGGAGTGCTGGTGACGACACAGCGGCCGATGAGTGTTCAGCGTTTTACTGCAGCCCACGAGCTCGGTCACTTTCGGATGGGTCACAAGCCCAGTCTAGACGATGAGAACATATTGAGGCGAACGCCGAACTCTCCCGAACCAACAAGCGAATTCCAAGAGACCGAAGCAGACGCATTCGCGATCGCGTTTATGATGCCGAAGTGGCTCATCCATTCGCATTGTCAGCGACAAGGGTGGACCGCTCCAGATCTCGCAGAGCCTGCCGTAGTCTACCAGCTCTCACTTCGACTGGGTGCAAGCTATGAGGCAACAGCCCGAACGCTTCATCGCTACCGGATTGTTTCGCGCGATGTGCAGGATCGGTTGCTGGCAAGACGTCGGCGCGATCTCAAGGCTGCTCTGCTTAATGACTACACTCCCGAGAACTATCGGGGAGATGTCTGGCTCCTTACTGAAAAAGATGCGGGTACGAGGATTGATGGAAGTCACCACGATCATTTCGTTTTGTCACTCGAAGAAAGAAGTGGCGGCGGATATTTGTGGGACCTTGATCAACTCAAGGCTAGCGGCTTCGCCGTGGTCAGGGATGAACGAGAAACACATGATACCGAGGGCGTTGGAGCTTCGGTCATGCGCCGCGTTACTGCGGCGGCCAGCCCGGAGCGAGGCACCGTGTCTCTTGCTGAAAAGCGCCCATGGGACCCTGGAACGCTTCACACCGATCTAACATTCGATTTCGACTTCACTGGACCAGAGCAACAGGGATTGTCGCGTGCTGAGCGCCGACACCTGCTTCAGGCCGCATGAGTTCAGAATTATCGATCAAGACCGACCTAAGGTCGACGTTTGGACCTGCCCGCGATCAGGGGGCACGCCCCACTTGTCTCGCATTCGCGGCGAGCGACACGCACGCCAGTCTTCGGCCCGATTGGTTGCCTCTGTCTTGCGAGTACCTGTTCTATGGAGCGCAAAAGCGAGCCGGCCGACCTCCATCAAGCGGAGCTACATTGCCAGCCATGCTTGAGGCCCTTCGTCTCGATGGCCAGCCCGCCGAGACGGACTGGCCCTATCAGACCAAAAACCCGGCAAGCCTTGAGGATTGCAAGCCCCCGGCATCATTGGATCCATGCTTCCGCCGGGACGGAGCCATGCAAGTGCTCGACATGACAGCCGTCAGGGCTGCGCTCGAGAATAGCGTGCCGATACTCATCCTGATGACCCTGTCACAGTCCTTTTTTAGTCCGGGTGATGGTGGTTTCGTTGCTGCGCCTCCGGGTGAGTTGCCTGATCCGGCGATGCGGCATGCAGTAATCGCCGTCGGTCACGGCCAAGTGGATGCCCAAACCGTTTTTCTTGTTCGCAACAGCTGGGGCTCCACATGGGGGGACGACGGGCACGCATGGCTAAGCGAAGAATATTTGACGCACCGGTTGTTCGCAGCCGCCCGTCTCTTGGAGGAACCTGATGTACCAACCAATTCCACCACAAGCTGATTGCGCCAGCGCTTGGCTCGAAGCAGTCCGCACTGTCGAAGGAGCGAAGGGGCATGAAGCACACAATGTCATTATCGATGTAGTCGATCCTGTGGCGCGAACCAGCCTGTCCGATCCGGTCGTGTCCACGGTCGATGACTTTCTCAAAACGCATGACAAAAAACGCATTCAGACGGTCTCGAACACGATCTTCCCCGCTGGCCTCTATCGTCGGTACGGTGCGCCAACGTTTTTCAAACGATTCCACAACAAGGTGCTTCCTCTCGTCAGAGGAAAGAAGCGTTGGTCAGGCTACTACTTCGAGAGGATGACAGATCTCCCGCAACCCGATGGATCATCGATCAACCAGATCTGGGATATTGTTGAGCGGATTCGTAATCCTTCGGTCAAAGCACTCAATCGGTTCGAGCTGCTCGTGTTTGACCCTGCTCGCGATGTCGATAATGCGTCTTTCGGCGGCCAATGCCTCAGCTTTGTGAGCCTCAAACTGATAGGACCGGTGGGCCAGCGGAAGCTCTCAATGACTGCAATGTACCGTAATCATTTTTACATCGAGAAGCTGCTGGGAAACCTCATCGGGCTCGGGCAACTGATGAAGTTTATCGCTGATGAGGCAGGTGTCGAAGTCGGTCAGTTGACCATCATTTCAACCCATGCCGAGGTTGATACCGGGAGGGGGCTTGGAATCGTCGCGACCTCGCTGATCTGATCGATAGGTGTGATCAGGCCAACGCGCAATTTGCAGACGCTGCGTAGGCCTCAAGAGGAAGCTGTTGATCCTGGGATTGCGTCCCTTGGCTCTCGGTTAAGCCATAGAAATGGTGTATCCCGCTTATGAATTCTCGTTGCCCGCCATAGCTTGGATGGCGGATCGGGATCACATTCTTGTCTAGTGCAGACAAAGCCATCTGTGCATCGCGCCCAATTGCGATGATTTCACGAGGATTGATCATCGCAATGAGGTCCTCGAGGAGCGACCAAGTCATCTCCCGCTCAGCACGAGTGTGACATCGGTTCGACATCGATTTGCCTTCTTCGTGCGGGTGATATGGAAACACGTTCCAGAGCACGACAGGTGAACTGATAGATCGCAAAACTTGCCACACAACCGCGGCTGTACGCTCTGCCACCACGGGACCTTGGGTTGCTTTCTCAAGCTTAATATCGCCCATCAGAGCAGCGGCATCGCGCAAATGGACCTCGTCGGTAAGCGGGATCCCAGTACGTCTCCCTCCGCGGTATCCGAGATCGCGCGCGATCCACATTGTCTCAGCGCCATGATCAATTGCTGCCTCGAGCATATTCTGCAGATTTCGGCGCCGCCTTGCAGCGGCATCGCTTCTATCGAACTCCGCGCATCTGTCGTGCCATGGGTTGAAGGTTGCCGGGAGCTCCAGACCAGCCAAGCGATCAATGAACATTGCTGGGGTCATGCTGGCAACTCTGCTACTTGCAGCTCTCTTTGTTCGAAATCGATTGTGAGGCGTGCGCGCCTTTTCTCCTGTAGAAATCGAAACGCAGAATAGCCTTGCAAGATCGCTTCTTCCCAAAGCCATAAGGGGCATTGCTCTGCCTCATAGCCGCTCACGAAAGCCCTGACCTGCTTCAACAAATCCAGTGGCAATCCACCGCGCTCGACCTTGTCGAAGAAGCGAAGTTGTTGAGCTTGTGTGAACAACCAGGACGTAAGACCCTCTTCGATCAGGATTGCTCTCGCACCGTCCTGAGCTTCATCGAGCAATGGATCGCTCTTACGTTTCAGACGAAACAAGGCCCGCATAACGGGCGACCAGCCTAAAACGGCGACGTAGGCGTAGTGGAAGACATCGTGGAAGCGATAGTCGTCGGGTTCCACCGCATTGTCGGTAAGACGATCGCCGACATAGATGTGATTGGATCTTTGATAGACGAATGTTTTGCCGCGGACTTCACGCTCATAGATGTCGATAGTCATGGTTCGAGGCAGCCGTTCTTCTAGCTCGAAACCTTCGTCGAATGCGTCGGGATACCGGCGTTCTTGCGGCCATCGGTCAAAGATCTTGTGAAGATTTTTCGCTGCGGCCGCTTCCATCGTAATACCGGATTCAGTGCTTGCTTCGATGAGCTTCTCCGCAACACTTACGAGATGATCGCGCACACGCGGCTGGTCATTTTCAAGCTCTGAGTTAACGAACGAAGTAATGAGATCACCGACCTTGCTAGCAAGCATGAGAAGGGTCTGCTCAAAGCGTGGCATCGGGGCCTTTGAGAACTCCATTGTGGCGGGCTGCAGGTCATGAAAGGTGATCGAGACCGGTGAAAGGTCTTCACGGCGACGATCCCCGCTCAGTGCGGAAAGAGCTATGTCCGCGAGTGACAGATGGCTTCGCCGAGCGATCGCGGCCAAGTACCAGAGAACGTCGCCAAGTTCCTCGGCCACGGCCTCAGCATATCCGAGGTAGGATGCTTCATCGCGCTGCTTCTTCTTCGCCTCACTGAGCAGGGTGCCCGTTTCTCCGACCAGGCCCAAAAGGTGAAACCCGAGCTCGGCTGTAGAGGACCGCTGGTCTGTCGCCGCAGCCTGCCGGGCATAACCATCGATCGTAAGGTGCTCGAACGCTTCTGCCATCATCGTATCTTCCTGCGATCGACAATCGCTTCTTTCGGAACAGCAACCCCATACGCGTCCAAGGCGCGCAGCACGACCATCCTGATCGGCTCTCGAGCGTCCAGCGACCGCTGCCCAAGATCGTGTCGGGTCACAGCGGGAACCTGGATCTGGAGGTGAATATCTTCGTCTGGTTCGAATGTAGGGGGCAGGCTCATATTATCATGAAATCATAATTTCATGATAATAGCAAATTTCTACTTTGGGGGCGGTGCAACCTGCTGTTCGTGCTGGCTTGGCACGGACACGACTCTGTTGAGTTGCGATGCTGGGGTGCGATGGCTTGGGGGAAAACTGCCTTTGAAGAAGGCTTTCAGCCGGTGATTTTGCGCTGGCTCAAGTAATCGGGCCTGCTAGATGTGCTGATACTCGTAGCAAGGGAGAAACGCAGGTGGCGTTTTGGAGTAGTCAGACGCTCGAAAAGCGTCTCAAATCATTAGTCGAGCCTTCAGACAAAGATATGGTTGATTGTAATGCGATCACACTTCGTGTCGGGCGCGAGATATTCGTCACACCACATGTTGATGAAGTATTCTCAAACACGAAGCGCATTCTGAAGGATGACGAAGCGTTTCAGATTCCTCCGGAGCAATTTGCCTTCATTCTGACAGAAGAACGAGTCTCGGTCCCGGCGGACGCAATGGCATTCATTTCCATGAAGGCCACGTTTAAGATGCAGGGGCTGATCAACGTATCGGGCTTTCACATCGATCCGGGGTGGGAAGGGCCACTTATCTTTGCCGTCTTCAATGCGGGACCTTCGCCAGTCCATCTTCAGCGAAAGCTGCCGCTTTTCCTTGTTTGGTACGCTAGTCTCGACGAGCCATCTGAGAAGCAGAAGACGAAGCCAGGAGGCGCCGGAATACCACCAAGCATCATTGGCAATCTATCAGCTGCGACCGACACCCTATATGCGCTTGACAAGCGCCTAAAGGACGAGGTGAAAAAGCGAGATGATGAGGATAAGAAGCTCAGCGATCGTATTCATGAAATTAAGCGGGATCAGACCGCGCTCAAAGTCACTCTTGCCGTTCTATTAACACTTGCCATAGGCGTCACGTTGTTTGTCTTACGTAGTGATCTGGGTGAACTGATTGCTGCGCACACGAATTCGACTGAAGAACTGCAAACGGATACAGCGACTGATGAGGAAGTCACCTGAAATCTCGACCAGCCTAAAATGGCTTCGCGCATCTGCACTCAAAAATTTCCGTGCCGACATGTAGAGCTGAAGCCAGATGCATGGCTACAACTCCTAGATTCTTATAGTCTTCCAATGGTATGCCGATCTCATGGGTCTTGGCGCCTAAGGCTCTGATTTTCTTTTCGATCGTTTCCCTATCGTCACCATGAGCGACGCTGTTGCGGAGCGCACCGTATGCGCTGATTGCATCGAGCGCGAAGCCAAGCCACTCATCGTCCAACATGGCTCGCAGCAATCCCAGTTGATGTTCCATGCTGAGGCGCGGGAGCTTGGTAGGCTTTGCCACAAATTCACGAAGCACTTGATCGACCTCCAGCTCGAGTGCGGCATATCCCGTGATGATCGTCGATGCCTGTGGGTGAATTGCTCTAAGTTGATCTCGCAGTCGCGCCATGGCCGCAGCGGGCGAATCCGGGTCGAAGTCTTCATCGTCTCCGAACGGTATCTCGAATGGGTCTTCTGCCATATCTTTCTTCTTCAAAAGCAACGAATGCAGGTACTTTCGTACAGTTAGATCAAAGCACCAACACAATTTCCATTTCAGGTGAACACTCATTACTGAAATAGCGTCCTGGCCATAAAAAATACGAATCTCAGTTACCCTAGATAAATCGAACGACTCGAAAAAATTATCTCTACGAGCATGCCAAAGTCGACGCGCAAATTTGTTTGCTGCAAAAATAATCACGGAGTGCATCGTGGTCTGATTTGGACTGCAAAATCGCAATTAGATCCCCCGATCAAGCGCTTTACTCTTGATGTGCTCGAGTTCTTTGTCGGGACTTCTCTCGCTTGTTTCACTCCGCTCTATCTCGCCACCTTTCGCTGCAGCAGCTTGCAAGCGGGATGTGGCCTCAAGGGCAGAAGCCTTCTCTCCCTTATTGTAAGCAACAGCGGCAGTCAGCTTTTGAGTGTTGTCCAAGACCAAAGTCAGATGATCCCGCAGACGGGTCACCGTTACCAAAAACGTCTTCTGGTTCGATAGATTGCGCTCTCTACTGTCCATAACAGCAATCCCGCGATCTGAGGTGAGGCCCTGCGCCATGTGAGCGTTTAGCGCGTAGGCGAGATCGATGCGCTTCAGCATAGGATCGTCCTTTCCAAGCGTCACATGCTCACCCTTTGAGGTCTCAACAGTGACCTTGCCCTTATCGATGGCAATGACCTTTGCCTGGTCAGCGTTAAACAGCCCGCGCTTGTGATCATTTCGTGTCCAGCGAATTTTGTCGCCACGATGGATTTCAAGCTGTCGGTCTTTGAAAAGAGCCAGACTGTCATTGGCCTTGTCTGCCCTTATCCGCGAAGGATCGAAGCTGAACTCTTTTCCGCGAGCATTCTCCAAAGTGACCCTTTTGCATTTCGGATCGCTGCCCAAGATGCGGTATTGTCCCGGCATAAGGCCAAGCGCCTTTTGTCTCTTTGAAACCTCAAGAATGCGGCCGGTGTGGTAAGCTGCAACATGGCGCAGTTCTTCATAAGTGGTGTTCACGCGCTCAAGCACAGCCAACTGAGCTTTCTCCGGCCCAATCTGCCCGCTTGCAAGAAGACCTGTTTGCACAGCCTCATTGGCAGCTGAGCGGATCCTGCGTCCCGAGGCATAGATTGATGTGCGCTCTCGGTTCTCTGGCTTCAGAGAAAGCCACTGCTCAGCAGCCACAATCGCGCCATCGCCTTTGGCTTCGATCGTATGGGGCTCAAGTTTGGCAAGCGCAGTTCGAACATCACCTTTCTGCGCAGCGGCTTGGGCTTCGCGAACAACAGGATTACGCGCGCGCAGGTTGGTGTTCATGTGGGCCTGCGCGATGCCGGCCTTTTGCAGAAGCGCGAAGGGCTTGCCGGCATCGACAGCGCCGAGCTGCTTGCGGTCGCCCAAAAGCACCAAGCGATGGACACCAGCTAGGTTCGCGAGCGCCACGAGCTTCTCCTTGTCGTTGTTGGCGACCATCGAAGCTTCATCCAGAATGAGAACGCTGCCTCCGAGCGCCTGCTTCGCTTCGGCCTTGAGGCTGCGATTAGAGGGATCATCAAGCAGCGACTTCCAGCCCCCCAGAAAGCGGGCAAGCGTCTGCGATTCAATCTCCGTGTCGCGTTCCAGCATTTGGACAAGTGTATTCTGGATAGCGAGGCCGATGACAGGCCGTCCCTCTTCCCCCAGTACTTTGGCGACCGGCCCAAGCACGCTGCTTTTCCCAGCGCCTGCAACGCCCTGCACCGCAACGGTTCGATCCGATGAAGTCAAGATAAGGCGCGCAGCCGAAAGTTGGCCGTCATTCAGTCTAAAGCCGTGCCCAATCTCGGCTGAGGCCTGCACGCGGGTTTCTGCCTCTTCAGCGTTGAGATCAGACGCGGATTCTCCTTTTCCCGCCTGAACTGCGGCGATGATGCGCTCCTCGGTTTCAATCGCTTCTCGCGATGCGAGCCAGCCCTTATGCTCGCTGCGTCCCGCTACAAGATGACCAGAATTGACCAAGGCGCGGGTTCTCGTTTCGATCTTACCGATGGTCGTTGGCAGACCAAAATCCAAAGCCGCCTTGTAGAGCGCTTCGCGTTCAAAAGCGGCCTCGCGCTGCGACAAATGCCGCACAGCCGAGGCAACCGCCTGCGCGGCCGCGATCGTTTGCTTGTCCTGTTTAAGCACCGAGGCCGGCACCAACGGATCTTCTGATGCCCCTCGAACATGGCTCGCAAACTTGGCAAGCAGAGCTCGGCCCCGTTCCACCAGTGTCGCGAAACCCGAATGAGGCTTTTCAGGCATGGCTGAGCGCACACGCGCACGCTCGACCATGGGATTTAGATCGAGACCAATGGATTGCGAAGTTTCCTGCCACATGCCTCCAAGCGTATCGCGATCCTCGATCGGCGCTTTGGCAGAGCGGGTATCAAGTGCAGCGATCCGCCCAGCTTCAAGGCCTGGACCTTGCCTCGCTGCAAGCACTTCTTGGCGCCGCGAAGAGAAGGCCATGACATCCTCGCGCGAAATCCCGCGCGCTTCGAAATTGCCATGCTTGAGAGTTGGTCTGGTTTCATAGCCAAGCTTCTCGACTTCCATTCGGAAGCGCGCCATCGCGATGGAGTTGAGCGTGGTGTTGAGCTGCCATAGACGATCATTCTTGAGCGTCCGCCACTTACCATCCTTGCCTTGTGTCACATTGGCGATCACGGCGTGGAAATGGAGATTGGGTTCCTGATTGCGATTGGTATCGTGCTGAAAAAGCCCAATCGCCAGATTGCCTGTCTTTTGGGTCTGAACCTTGCCCTGCGCCATGATGCGGGTTTCGGAAGCGTTCTTTTCCGCCCATTGAAGCGCTTCGACAACCGCCTCACGATAAGCGCTGATGATACGCTCATCTTTGCCCACAAGGGCAAGAAGCGACCAACTCTTGGGAACAGAGAATGTAAGGTCGGTGCCCGGCCTATGGGCCTGCCCAAGGTTGCCAACTTGCGTTCCATCGGGGAGCTCACCGCGCAACAAAGCGTCGAAGGCTTTAGCGTCCACCTTCCCCTCTAGACCAAGCCGCTTTGCGCCTTCACCGAGCCATTCGCCTGAGCGATCAGCATCAGCTTTGGCGTAATAATTGTCGGATGCGAAGTAGTTGGCCGCTGCGGAGGACGAGCGGACATTGGCAACGGAGAGCATGGGCAGGCCTCACACAATTCAAGTCCCTCTGTCCTCCCCGATCATCGCAATCACATCTCAGCGTCGAAGTCGCCGAGATCGTGATCATATTCTTCGCGTGCCGCGCCGCCCAAGAGCGAGCGCTGCTGCTCTTCTTGAAGCGTCTTATCCGTCTTTGCTCGCTGCTCACCTTCACGCTGCGCGGCGTCAGGATCGGGCCGATCAGTGCGAGGCGCAGGCTTTTTCAGGGCGTCTGATTCACGGTGATCGACTTGCTGCTCCCCAAGCGGAAGCTCGCCTTGTACTTTGCCTAAAGAGGCTGCTCTTTCGCTTTTGAGCGAGGCTTCAACAGCTTGTTTGAGGGTTGTCTTAGAGCGAGACTCCGAACGTTCTCGCTTGTCAGTCTTTACCTTCTTGTCACGCGCGCGAGACTGCGCTTTGGGACGCTTCGCTGGCTCACGCTTGCGATCCGTGGCTTCCTTCATCTTGCGCGGATCGCCGCCGTCTTCTCCTTCCTCTCCGCCCTTAATCGCCGTAACCTTGGAAGTCTCCTCGCCTTCCTTGAGAGTTTCAGCCTTTGCCTTTGACGTTGGTCCTTTGGCATCCTCGCACGGGATAAAACCTTCGACCCGGCGCGGCCAATCTCGGGGTTGCAAAGAGACAGGCGCCGCCGGAAAACCATCAGGGAACTTGATGAAGCCCTCAAGGCTGGGAAGGCCCATAAACTCATCAGGCAAAAGCAGCGGAACCACCTGCCGACGCGGCGTCAGACTGACCGCATCGCGCGCATTGTTATAGCCATAGCTATACCCTTCTTCCATCTCGCGAACCTCGCGGTGGCCGATAATGTCGGAGCACCATGCGGCGGTCTCGCGATCGGCAGTCGCAAGGATGAGTTTGGTCCTGGCAAGTGACGACAAGGTCATTGCCATGTTCTCGCCGTAGACCTCCTTGAGCTTCGCGAAGGTATGGACACCCGTGACGATAGCACCGCCAAAGTTGCGCGCAGTCTGCAGACCTTTTTCGAGCGACGGCAGGCGGTGAAGCGCGCCTAGCTCATCGATCAGAAACCACAGTTGCAGGTCACGCGTCCGGCGACCCGTCATCAGCGTGTTGATCGCTGTATCAAGCCAAAGCGTCAGCAATTGCGAGAGCACGCTCATGTCCACATAGCGAGCGGATAGGAATAAAAAGGAGCCCGGGTCACCTTCGCCAGTCACCCACTGCCGCACCGAAAAAGCGTCCCCTGATTGAGGCAGCATTTGCATCGCTTTTGCGTTCACATTGAAGACGGCGCGGACCGATTCCGCCATGCGAGCAGCGGCCGGCGTGCTGATCGGTCCAGCCATTGTGTCCTCTACCAGGCGGTGCAGATCCGAGAGATCTGCATTCATCAATTCATCGGCAAGTGCGGCATTGGTCCCGCGCCCTGCTTCTTTCAGCTTGATACATGTTTCAACAAATAGGGTTCGCGCAGCGAGCACCCAAAACTGTTCCGAGCCGCCTCCATCATGGGGCACAAGCGACTCCGCTGCTGCATGAAACTCCGCGCGCGATGTGCAATCATCGAAGACGCTCCAGCTTGGGCAGCGTGTATCCAATGGGTTCAAAATGATATCGCGTTCGGGATCGAAGAAGGTTTCGATAAAAGCGCCGGTCAGGTCGAAAATGACCGCACGTTCGCCTCTTTGTCTGATTTCGGAAAGGAGCTCGAAAAGGGCGACCGTTTTGCCCGTGCCTGTCGTGCCGACCAGCATGGTGTGGCTTTGCTCTTTACGCCAGGGCCAGCTCACGCCTGCAAGGTGCGCGGGGCTATAGAGACCGGCTGAAGCTAGCGCGCTGCTGCCTGCAAGCCGCCACCTCCATCCCAAATTGCTGCCATATTCGCGGGCGCGTTCATGGCGATTGTGATCGTCGATTTCGGCTTCCAGTTCAGCAAGGCTTGCAAGCGATGCGCCGCGCACATGCTTCCTTTGCTTGGAGCGCCAACCGAAGTGTTCAGCAACCCACCAAAAGGCAATGAAGGCAGGAACAAGACCCCACGCCGAGGTGACAAGCGCAGCCTCAACCGCCCCCTCAAATGCGGTCATTGCCTCTTTCATGGGCGGGTATTCTGTGACTACGCTGATCGGGAACGCGACGATGCTTCCATCAGCCAAGGTGAGGTTCACAAGCTTGTCAGGATCGAACTCCATAAACGCATAAAAGGATGAGTAGATGTGCATCCAGACAAGGTAGGTTTGGTGGTCATTGAGGCTGCTTGTTACCTCCCAATAGATAAGTCCTAGAATCACCAGCAGTGTGATGATGAGCGGACCCTTGAGCCCGGCTGCAAACATGAAACCAAAGTGCCCAAGGAGCTGGCTTCCGCGAGTGAAGTTGACGAGTTTATGCTTCATCGCCGCCCCCTTGCGGGCGCGGCGCAACGAGCCCCAAACGCTCCAGCCGGCGCTGATAGGCCGCGACCGTCTGCTCGCGCAGATCGGGCACAGAATGGTGCGTGAGCAGCGCATCCAAAGCTACGGTGATGAAGATGTTCTGGCGAACCGGATCGGTCGCTGGCGTCCTCAAATCGGCTTCCGCGTCACGCTGCCAGGCATCAAAAATGCAATCGCCAATCACGATGCTTGAACTTACCCGCCGCTCATCGGCCTGAGCTTTAATCCACTCGGCAATGAGAGGCGTGACATAGGTCACAAAACGATGATGTCTTTGCATGAATCCAAGTTCCTTTTGCTAAAAAGAACCCGGTTCACTCCTCGGAAAGCAAGTGCCACTCTGGCACGGGCAATAGGGTGTAGGAAACCGGAAAATTAGGACAGAAATTCAATGTGCTAAGTGAATTCAGCACACTCTGGCACAGTCGATAAAGCCATTGGCACACGACTGGCACAGAAGTGGACATTGCCAAATTCATGATAAACTTCATGATCTTACTTGCCAGCCCCGCTGCGTACGGTGTGCTACCGTTTTCCCACTGCGAGGTCTAAGTCCAGAAACGACAGAGAATGGGTTTTGAACGGGCATTGGCATCTGTGCCGATCGAGCGAAAGCAACAGCCCGGGACGCTGAAGCGAACCGCAAGCGCCAGTTCGGAAGCAAGCATCCCAACCAAGACGCACCCCTGATAAGCTGACGGCAAAAGAAGCGCGTGCGAGATAAGGGAGCGGGGTTTGTCGCTCCCGTCAGCCTCGCGCCGCTTCGACCCGTTGGCGCTCAGGAGTGCATGCGGGGCCCGGACCAAATACGCCGCGCCCGCAGGAGCGCCGCCGCAGGTGGTGCGGGACCGAGCGCGTCACCAGCACCGCTCCTTACTACTCTCTCTTCTTCCACCAGCGAACACAAAAAAGGGGCAGGAACCGTCACCGGCTCCCGCCCCATCGGACGTTCAGAACTCGTCGAGCATTGCGCCGTGCACCGTGTGCACCACCCGGCTGGCTAGATGCGCCGGCAAGGCGTTGTAGTCACCCTCGTCCAGGGCGAAGTATCCTAGGTCATTATCTTCCACGACGTGCTGGTCGAAGAAGCTGTGCAAGGCCCGCCGTTCGGCAGTGGCCAGTGCTTCGAAGTAGCTGTTCGAGTTTGATTGAATCGATGCAAGCGCAGTCATGAAATCCTCCTGATATCTGTCGGTAAGACGACAGGAGGAAGGCAGATGGGTGTGTGGCTGGCGGGTCAGGGATCGCCCGGCTGGGCGACCGCCAAGCGGCGGTGGGGGCAACGATTTTGTCGGACTGCAGCGAAGCGAAGGGACGGCAAAATGGTGGGGCCCCGCCGTCCTTGACGCGCCAGCTGTACGCCCATCATCCTTGAAAGTCCGTGAGCCAGACCCCCTTCCGCTCGATCTCAGGTGTTCGCGAAAACCAAGGGGAAAATCGCTTTCCTACAGGGCGGGTGATAGTGCACGTCAGCCGAGGAGAGGGTCATCGGAGGGGAAGAAAGAAGTACCCTCAATGCCATCGAAACGAAGCGCTGTAGCCGCACTCCAGAAACTGGAGGCCGACAGGCTGGCACTCGACCAACGTCAGAAAGAACTCGAGAAACAGGCTGCCATTGAACTGGGCCAGGTTATTCTTGGAACGGGGTTAGAAACCTTCTCAAAGAGGGGCCTATCCGAAGTTGCAAATGAGCTCGGAAAACTCGGCGAAGAGGAAGCCATAAAGCGGCTTGTTCAAAAGCAAGCCTCCGCATCACGCACAGCTCAAAGCCACTGAAAGTGAATACGAGAAAGGGCCCTGTCCCGTTTGGACAGAGCCCTTTCTTGGGCGGCTGGATGGCTGAGATCAGTCGATTTCGGGAGCATCCTTGTTCTCGTCGTTCTCGCCGGAGCCATTGCCCCTTGAGAGGAAGTCGACCTTGTCGGCGAGGATCTCTGTGCCGTAGCGTGTGACCCCGTCCTTGTCTTCCCATTGGGTGTAGTGGATGCGGCCTTGGACGGAAACCAGCTGGCCCTTGGAGCAGAACTGTCCGACGGTCTTGGCGAGGCCATTGAAGCAGGTCACACGGTGGAATTCGCTTTCTTTTGCGGTGTAGCCGTTCTCGTCTTTGTAGGTCTTCCCGTCCTTGTCCCTTGCAGGGCGATCGGTGACGACAGTGATCCCGGTGACATTGGTGCCGCCCTTGGTCTCGCGGGTGTCCGGATCGCGGGCGATGCGGCCGGTGAGGATTGCGATATTGGTCATGATCTTAGTTCCTTCAGTTCCTCAAACCGGAGACCATCTCCGGCTTGCGAACATCCAGAAGAAGCAGGGCATGGGAGGACTGCACCGCAGGAGCGAAGCTCTAAGGGGAACCTGTTCATGACGGGTGGTGCGGGCAGGCAGCGCAGCTGCCAACACGGCCGGAAAGGAACGGGTTGCGGCTCCTCAGCTGACCTGGTTCAGGACTGTTCGCGAAGAAAGCCGGATGGGTATCGGGTGCGGGTCTGAAGGCTCGCGTGACCCCGCTTCAATCAACCTACACCATCGCCTCCCGATGCCGCCAGGAGATCCATGAAGTTGCGCGCAGCCTCCCGGTCTTCCTCGTTGTCGAACGCCACGTCGAGGTCGGGGGCGGACCCGAACATGTGCAAGAACGACCACAGTGCAAAGCGCTTGCCCCTGTCTTGCTCGAGACCGAGGTCGACCCGGCAATGCTCGATCCCGGCCGCCAAAGTGTCTGGCGCCACGTTAGACAAATTGGTCGAGGCAAAGTAGCGAAGAAGAAGATCATCGAGTTGCATTGCCGATCTTGTAGCTTGGAAAATCGGATGCGGGAACGATAAGTGCCGCGCCGCAGTTTTCAGTAACCGCGTCCGTCCAGGAAGATTGCTGCACAGGCGCGCTGGTTACGCGCGATGAGCAATGAAGCTGTTCAGAGGCGTATCCATTCGGGCATTTCATAACCCTACAATGGAATTGATTGCGTTCGGTACTCCCCTGCCATTGCGACCCGTAGGACTCGGAGCAGCAATGAGTTCTGCGCCTCATGGGCGGCCTTGAATGGGGCCGCCCTTCTTCGGCGATTGGGAATTGATCATCCGAGAGGTCTAGTTGCTCTTTCCCCGTCAAGCGGGACTAGTGCCCAACGGCCCGCGACGATCAACAACCGTGATGCGCTGCTTCTTGGCTTCGATCACGAGGCGTTCGGTCACGCCGTTGCCCGGAAATGCCACCACATAGCGAGGGCTGAGACCAAGCATTTGCTCGTTGCGCTTGAACCCTGCACGAGCACCCAAACGACGCTCAAGCCCGAATGTGAGCTGTTGCACTTCGTGGCGCTCGGCCCAGGATGCGGCCAGTCTGTCGGCTCCCTTACCGTCGCCGCCGTGTACGAGAAACATGTCAGGAACGACCTCGCGCACCCTGTCGAGTGTAGCCCAGATGTTCGCCGCGTAAGTCTTGGCGTCGGCCACGCATTCGAAACGGTTGCGACCACCGGCAAAGACCACCGGAGTACCCTCGGGAGAATGTGCAGCCTGACGACGCTCCTTGCGTACGCGCAAAAAGTCGCGGGCATCAATCACGGCCGATGTCATGTTCTTCGAGTGGCGCGCACGCGATCCCGATACGGGCTTCCACGAGGAACCGGTTTCGTCGCGATAGAGACCTGCTGCAACCTCACGCATCTGCTCGAACACCTGCATGCTGGCTTCAGCAGACTGGGCACGCAGGGTTTGTTCCTGGAGGTTTGACGAATGCACTTCGGACCCGTCGGCGGATGCCAATAGGGCGCGGATTTCATCCGAGGCCCGATCTACTTGGGTCGACTTGCGGCTGGCTGCACGGTGAAAGAGATTGACGAAGCCCCAAGCGAGATCCTCGGCGTCGGCCTCGAGCGCGGTGTCGGCAAACAGCGCGAACAGATCGGACCAGACTGCTCCGAGCGTGTGAGACATGGCGTCCTCGCAAGGGAAGTCGGATCCGTTGAATGGGGCAGGCGTGATCGAGAAGCCGGATAGATCGAGGCCGGCAAGCTGGGTGGCGAAATTGTCATACATATCTTTAGTCCTCCTGAGACCGGCGAATGCCGACGGAGGAAGTTCCGCGCGGGCCCGTTCGCCGTGTCCGAAAAGGACCGGGATAAGAGACCACCGCACCGCGTCAGCGGGAAACCCCGCAAGGCAAGGCTGGCGTGGGCCACACGGGCCGCAGCCTTGCGCGGGTTGCTGTGGGACCTGACCGGTCCAGGGCACGAGGACCAGCGAACAGGCTGTGCGGGATCGTGTCGGAGTGGCGCAGGAGTTGTCTGGGAGTGATCCAGGATCGGTCCAGGAGCGCTCGGCCAGACCGAATTGACTCGGTGTGAAGGCAAGTGCCAGTACGTGCGGGCTGGCTGACAGAGTTGCTCAAGTTAAGTCTCTTATTCAGGCTGCGTCAGAAAGTTCGGCATCAGCCTCATTGGCACTCGATTGGTGACCGCCCATTTCGAGCAGCAAGGTGGCTGCCTCCTCGGCCTTTGCGGCCGCGGTCAGGATCGCGCGCTCGTCCTGTTTAAGGATCTTGAGCCAGGACGCGATATAGCTAGCATGATGATCGAGATGCGAGACGGGCAATCCCAGTTCGGCACCAAGAATGGCGGAGGACAGCTCGGCGATAAGTTCTTCGACGGCATAGGCATCACTGCCGAAGCGGTTCTTGAGGCCTCGATCGAGTCGCGAAGAATGTCCAGTCCAGTGCGATAGCTCATGCGCAAGTGTTGCGTAGTAATGGTCATAGGCTTCGAAGAGTTCGGCCGGCGGCATGGTGACGCGATCACGCAGTGGCTCGTAGTAGGCTTGCGCGCCATGATGGCGTAGCTCTGCGTCGATCTCAGCGAAGAAGGCATCTAGCCGCTCCTCGCGGCCTTCGGGCTCAAGCGCGGCAACCAGTGGCTTGGGATGGTAGAATTCGGGGAGGCCATCGCACTGGTCGGCATTGAAGACTGAATAGGTCTTCAGCACGCGCCGGCTCTCCGTATCCTGCCCACCTTCAGCGTTTTCGACTTCCTTGGTGTAGTTTTTGTAGAAAATCGCGATGGTCGATTTTTCTCCTTTGCGGACTTGGCCGCCGAGTTTCTGGCACTGGCGATATGTCATCCAGTATGGTGAGGCGTAGCCGCAGGCATCAGCAACCATCCAGAGCCAGAAGGTATTCATGCCGCGATACGGCGTCCCGCATGATCGCAGCGGGCGAGAAAGCGGCAAGCCACGCCACGGCTTGACCCAAGGCTTGGTGCCTTGCTCTAGCTTTTCGATAATGGCGGCGGTGATACGCGCAGCTGGAGAAACTGAAGCAGTGCGGCGGGACTTTGTCATCGATGGTCTCCTGATCGCCGGAACGGACGTGTCCGGGTTCAGGATGAACAAAGCGTCCTCCCCTCTAAGACTCACCATCGTAGGCGACCTTCGGACGGAAACGCGAATAAGGCGGCCCATCCCGAGAGGGACGGACCGCCCGCCGAGTCACCTGGACCTGTCAGGAGGGGTCAGGCAGCCTGCTCGGCAATTTCGTTCGCGGTCTCGTCCTCAACCGGGGCCGCAGTTTCATCCTCGACCGGTTCCTCAGGAGAACCGAAGCACATGATCTCGGGCACCCACGCTCCCGCGCGCGTCTTCACATCCGCTTCGCCAATGAAATTGCCGGAGAAGATACGCTCGGCTGCGCTCGCTAGTTCTGCCTTCTTCGAACCTGCATAGCGGCTGACGAGTTCGGGACCGCCTGCAGCGTCGAGCGCTTCAAGCGTGCGCGCCTTGGCCACACGATCGAAGAAGTTCGCCGCCGTCGGCCGCCACCAATGCGCGGTTTCGATCTCGAGCAGCGACCCGAGTATCTCGTGCAGCGGCGCCGAGCGATCGCCTTCGCAGGCAAGGCTCGCGACCAGTGTGCGGGATACGACATGGCCGAGCCAGGCCGAACGTGCTTCATCGCTCAATGCGCGGAAGCGTTCGAACCGTTCGACGTCAGTCTCGCCGGCGCGCCAGCTCTCGTCGAGCGAAGCGGCGAACTCGGCGAGCGCAGCACTTGCGGGGGCATCCTTCGCCTCGAATCCGGCCACCGGCCCCGATGCGACCGAGCCGACGAGCGTCGACGCCTTTTTCGCGCGCCAGTCATGCCCATCAGCATCTGCGAGCGTGAAGACCATGAAATCAAGCGCGAGCGCAGGATCGTTGGCCAGGTGGATCGCCAGGATATCGCGACGCTGCATCGCGAGCTCGTCGAGCAGACGCTGCGAAAGCGCCCCGCTCTTGCGCTTGGTATCAGCACCTGCATCCACCGGTTCGACAGCTCCGTCATCAGTGTCGATGACTTCAGCATCAGTGTAAAACTGCGGCACCATTGCAGGTTCGCCATTCCGTGAGAGCACAAGGAACGCTCCAGCCTCTGACTTTAGCTCGTCGGCAAGCACTGGCGGACGATCGTGCAGATCGCGCATCGCGCGGTCGATCGAGACTAGCTCTTCTTCCGCCTTGGCGATCTCGCTTTCGTCGCTGTCCTCATCCTCGAGGATGGCCGCTGTCCGGTCGTAGTCAGCTTCAAGGTCGCTGAGCTCGCGGGCTTCCTGCTCACTGAGCGGAGCCGGTTCGCATGGAAGCCGATTGAGGCCCTCGACGAGATCGTGGCTTACATAGTTGCCAAGCGTGGGTCGCACCCAGGCAAGTCCGTGTTCTTCAGCGACCCTCTTCGCAGCGTCATCCATCGCTTTCTGGGCAAGGTCTTCGAGCAGCGCGACATCGATCCAGCTTTCGCTGGCTTCGTCGTCGAAGAGTTCGCGTTCGATCCGACCACCTGCTGCGAGGTAGGCCTCGCGCCCGACCAGAACCGCGCGCGGATCGGAGCCACGAACAGTGGCATCGAGCACCATGCGACGGATCGTGTCAGGCGTGACCTGGTACCAGGCGTCCTGCAGTTCGGCATAGACGTGTGCTTGGCGGTCAATGTCTGAGATCGCTCCATAGGCCTTGGCCATATCGAGCGTGATCGCGCCTTCGGCGAGCGCTTCGAAGACACAAGGTGCGAGGCCCGCCAAGCGCAGACGGCCCTCGACAAAGCGGACTGTGAGACCGAACCGGCGAGCCACGTCTTCGGTGCTAGCTCCCGCCTCGACAATCGCAGCGAAAGCCTGCGCCTCGTCGGCCGGGTTCATTGCGAGGCGCTGGAAGTTCTCGGCAAGGCTCGCTTCGCGCACTTCGCTTTCCTCACCTTCGATGACAAGGCAAGTGACTTCATGGTTCTTGGGAAGCGTGCCTTCCTCGACCAACGCTTGCAATGCAGCGAGGCGACGCCCGCCAGCTTCGACTTCAAATTTCCCTCGGGTGGCTTTGCGAACTACCAGATTTTGGAGAAGCCCGCGTGCCGCGATATCAGCCCGCAATTGCAAATCGGCAAGAACGTCGGTTGTTTTGCGTACGTTGCGAGGGCTTGAGATTAGTTTCTTGAGAGGAATGGATTGGATCATGAGTAGTCTCCTGTCTTTGTTGCGCCTCACGACAACCGTGCGGCCAAAGACCCAGGAGCTCTCTCTCCTCTAAGTTTTGCTCTTTCGGAGCAGCCACGTCTGCAGTTCATCGTTCCAGTCTTCGCCTCGCGATCTGACCTTGCGGATCAGGATTTTGCGATTGGGTGAAACGTAGGCTTCCAGTCCGCGAGTTGCCGCGAGTTCTCCACCTGCGTCGTGATCGACGAAGAGATGTAGCTCGCTCACGCTCTCGGGGATGGCAACCAGGCCGAAGCGTTCATTGCCCATCGTTGCCCATGTTGGGATCCCGGTAAGCGCATAGGCCGACATCGCGCTTTCAATGCCTTCGGCGAGACCAAGCCTTCCCTCGGCGGGTGCGAACAGACGGACTGCCGCCTTGCCGAGAGACCCCAGAGCACGTTTCGGCTTGGCAAACGATGCCTGCGTATTGCCGGAATGCGACAGGAAAGTCCGGTGAACGGCAATCGGCCCCTCGTCGAGGCTGACCGAAGCGATCATCGCCGGCAAAAAGCGCGCGCGACCTTTCGGTCCAAGCGGTGTGCGCGGATGAAACCTCAGCGCATGGGAGGTTGCGAGGATGCCGCGCTCTTCGAGATATGCCTTGGCAGGACTTCGCTGCAGCGGTCGGGCATCGCGCCAGATGCGGAGTGCTGCAGCTGATGGCTTGCTGGAATAGCTCGGCTGGAACGGAAATTCGTCAGAAGAACCTGAGAATAGAGCTGAGGTCTCGATCCCTTCACGGGCGAGGGCAGCGAGCACGCTCGCCTGATCACACCCTGCGAAACAATGTAGGAGGATCGCCTTTCGGCCAAGCGTGACACCGAGCGAAGGCGTGCGGTCATCGTGCGCTGGACAACGGGCCATGCCCTTGGTGCCAGACCACTTCCCGCCGCGGCTCTCGCAGAGCTTGCGAGCGGTTTCCTCAAACGACGCGCGAGACTGATGGGAATTCGAAAAGGACATGCGAGCTCCTTAGTTGCTCAATTGCCCCTTCTGTCGCTTCCCTCTCCTCTTGTTGGTGCAACCAATCATATGGTTTCCTACACCCATACGTTCATAATATGTTCTCACGCCAGAATTATCAAGATTGAGAGATTGCGCAGTGAAAAGCTCGAAAATAGCGATCGGGATAGGTACGCTAGGACTGGCAGTCCCAAGCTGCGCCATCGCGCAAGAATTCCAGATTTTCGATCACGTTATGGGGTCGGTTGAAAGCGCGTCAGACCGACGAGCGGACGTTCAATACGATCCTAGAAGTCAGAAATCGCAGATTGAACGAAGCTTCAAAGAGGCGCTCTACGAGCCTCTGATCCGTCAAGCAGAAGCTCGTCACCGCTTGCCGCCAAGGCTCCTCCAAGCGTTAGTCTGGCAAGAATCACGGTTCAATCCGATGGCAATCAGCCCAGCAGGGGCGGCTGGATTAGCCCAGCTCATGCCAGCAACAGCACGGGAGCTCGGGGTTACCAATCGGCATGACCCCGCTCAAAACATCGATGGCGGCGCAAGATATTTGCGGCAGATGCTCGATCAGTTCGGTGCGATCCATCTCGCATTGGCAGCCTACAATGCTGGCCCAGGTGCCGTATCGCGAGCAGGAGGCATTCCGAAAAATCGAGAAACCCCAGGATATGTGAGAAACGTTATCCGGCGATGGATGGCATACGCCAAACAATGAGCGCGATCTTGAAGAAGCTCAAGAGTTAGCTCGCTTTCAGAAATACCAAGTCACCGCCCAACTTGAGGCTATCAAGATAGTCACTCCACCACTGCGACATCTTTACGCGCTCAGACCAGTGCTTACCTCGATGATAAACACCGCGGATCGCATTACTGTCTCCGTGCGCAAGCGCGCGCTCAATCGCGTCTGAGCTCCATTTTCCGCTTTCATTGAGCAGGGTGGATGCGGTCGCCCTCAACCCATGCGCGGTGACCTCCTCCTTGCTAAACCCCATCCTTCTAAAGGCTGCGTTCAAAGCGTTTTCACTCATGGGACGTAGACCGGACCGGGCTGATGGAAACACATAACCTGATTTACCCATCATGGTGCCGAGCTCTTCGAAAAGGCTGATGACCTGCTTTGAGAGCGGAACCGCGTGCGCGCGCCGCGCTTTCATCTTGCCTGCTGGGATCCGCCAGACGCCTTCATCAAGGTCAAACTCCGCCCAATCAGCATGCCTCAGTTCACCAGGACGCACAAAAACATGCGGGGCAATCTTCAACGCAAACTTTGTGAGAGCGTAACCTTCAAAGTCGTCGATAGCTCTCAACAGCCCGCCTAGCTTCTCTGGATCAAGAATGGCGGCGTAGTGCGTCGGCTTTGGCGTGATGAGCGCTCCCTTCAACAGCGAAGTTGGATCAGATTTGCACCGAGTTGTCGCCACCCCATACCGAAATACCCGTCCTGCAAATGATCGACATTTTTTTGCCGTCTCGTGCTTCCCAGTAGCTTCAAGACGCTTCAAAGGCGCGAGCACTTCGAAAGGTTCGATCTCGTGGATCGGCCGATTTCCGATCGCTGGTGTCAGCTTATCAAGAAAGTAGTTCGCCTTGACGATAGTCGCTTCAGCGCGGCCATTCTGAACCATGATCTGCTCTATGTACTCGCGGGCGACCGCCTCGAAAGTACTCGCCGAAAGAAACTCATCCCTAATCTTCTGTTTGCGCTTCTCCACCGCTGGGTCGCCGCCAGAAGCTATGGTCTGCCTCGCTTCCATTGCTGCTTCTCGCGCATCCTTGAGGCTTACCACAGGGTAGCCGCCGAGCGACACCTTCTTTTGCGCTTTTCCAATTCGATATCGAAACCGCCAATGTTTGCCACCAGCGGGTGTGACCTCGATATATAGGCCACGCTCGTCAGCGACCTTGTAAGGCTTTGCCTTCGGTTTGAGGGCTCGGAGTCTGGTATCCGTCAGAGGCATGTGTGGGCCTTTTCATTTGGGCCTTTTGCAAAAGGCCCACAAAAGGCCCGCAAAAATGTCTGGATCGGCCGAGAACAGGTGGGACGATCCGGAACGATCCAAGGGCCAAACCCCTTGGATTTCTGCGGTTTTTATAGATTATCTGAGAGAACAAGGGAAGAACAAATGGTGCCCAGAAGAGGACTCGAACCTCCACATCCTTGCGAATACTAGCACCTGAAGCTAGCGCGTCTACCAATTCCGCCATCTGGGCACACCTGCTCGCGGCGCTGTAAGAGCGTACTCGCGGTGAGGGCGGGCCAATAGCGATGTGCGCGCCCTACTGTCAACGCCAATACGCATACCAAGTCGCTAAGTGATCGCGGCACTTGCAGTGGTGCGCGGCTTAGGACATGGGGAAGCGAGACTATTCAAGGCTGGGAAAGCACAGGCAAATGCCCAAATCAGACCTCTTTCAAGATCAGCTAGTCACCGTATTCGGTGGCGGCGGCTTTATCGGCAATTATGTCGCGCAAAGCCTGTTGGAGCGCGGCGCGCGCCTCCGCATTGCAAGCCGCAATCCTGAAAATGGGTTTTCACTGAAACCACTCGCCAATCTCGGTCAACTTCAATTCGCGCGGTGCGACATCACCAATGAGGCCAGTGTGGCCGCCGCGATTGATGGCGCGAGCTATGTGGTCAATTTGGTCGGCACATTTAGTGGCGACCAGTCCAAGGTTATGGGTGAGGCACCTGGTACGATGGCTAGGCTCGCTAAAGAGGCAGGCGTGAAAGCGTTTGTGCATGTCAGCGCAATCGGTCCCGACGCCAATTCGAGTGCTGAATATGCCCGTGCCAAGGCGCAAGGCGAAGAAAGTGTAACGGCCGCTTTTCCCAAGGCGACCATCCTACGCCCTTCGATTGTGTTCGGAAAAGACGACAATTTCCTCAATATGTTTGGCTCAATGATTGCGAACCTGCCCGCGCTCCCGGTCTTTGCGCCTGAGGCGAAACTGCAATTGGTGTTCGCCGATGATGTGGCCGAGGCAGTCCTGCGCACCCTTGAAGAGCCAGCAAAGCATGGCGGCAAGACCTTTGAGCTTGGCGGACCGGAGCAGCTTAGCATGATGGAAATCAATCAGCGGATCGCCGCTGCTCAGGGCCGGACGCGCAAATTCATCGCCATGCCGGATGGCGTTTCGGCAATGTTTGCGGCCCTACCCGGCACACCGATGAGCCGGGATCAATGGAAGCTACTCAAATTGGGATCTGTCACTTCCGGCAACCGTCCGGGCTTCAAAGAGCTGGGCATCAAGCCGAAGCCGCTTGGCCTGTTTCTGGACAAATGGATGGTTCGATATCGCAAATTTGGCCGGTTTGGCCTGAGCAATGAGCGCGCCGCCAGTTAGTTAGCTGGACTCTTCCTCCACGCCGGTTGGCGAACCGTCTGCGATTGCGTGAGCGACCTCAACAAGCAGCACAGCTCCTTCACTGCCAGTGATACGGACCCGCTGTCCAACGTCCAAATCTGGTCCGCGGGCGAGCCATTCGCTGTCGCCATGCTTGATCCGACCAGAGCCGCCTTCAAAGGCTTGCGTCACAACAGCGCTCTCGCCAATCAATTGCGCACCGCGATGGTTGAGCATCGGATCGGCGCTCTTGATCGGTTGGTCCCGCAGAAATCGCCGCGCGCTGAACACGGCGATCAAGGACAGCGATACAAAGATTACAACCTGGCTGGGTAGTCCGAGATCGAGGCCGAATGTAAGCAGACCAGTGACGATCGCGGCAACTGCAAGCCAGATGAGATAGACGCCCGGCACCAGCATTTCGAGCGCGGCTAAGACCAGGCCGAACGCGACCCATATCCAATGCGGATCGAAGGAACCCCAATCGTCCATCATTTGTCGCCTGTACGTGGCACAGTGGTGCGAGCGCGTGATTTCGGCAGAGGCGCTCCAACGTTGGTTGTAACATCGCCTTCAGCAGGGCTAACCGCCTCGCGCACCAATTCGCCGATCCCGCCGAGCGAACCGATCAGCTGGGTTGCCTCAACCGGGAACAGAATCGTCTTGGCATTGGCGCTATCCGCAAACTTGCCAATCGCCTTGGTGTATTCCTGCGCAACAAAGTAGTTGATCGCCTGGCTGCCTGAGGAGGCGATGGCGTCTGACACCATTTGGGTTGCCTTAGCCTCTGCTTCGGCAGCGCGTTCGCGCGCTTCTGCATCACGGAATGCGGCTTCTTTCGTGCCTTCCGCTTGCAGGATGGCAGATTGCTTGTCACCTTCGGCGCGCAGGATGTTGGATGCACGGTCGCCTTCTGCTTCGAGAATTTCTGCACGTTTGACGCGCTCCGCCTTCATTTGCCGCGCCATGGCCTCTGAAATATCACGTGGTGGACGGATATCTTTGATCTCTACGCGCGTGATCTTAATGCCCCATGGTGAGGTGGCGTGATCCACGACGCTTAGCAGACGCGCATTGATTTCATCACGCTTAGAAAGTGTCTCATCAAGGTCCATAGACCCCATCACTGTACGTAAGTTGGTCGTCGTCAGTGCCATGATCGCATTGTAAAGGTTGGCCACCTCATACGCCGCCTTACCAGCGTCGAGCACTTGGAAAAACACCACCGCATCGACGCCGACCATGGCGTTATCCTTGGTGATGATCTCTTGACCGGGAATGTCTAGCACCTGCTCCATCACATTCACTTTCTGCCCTACTCGTTGCATGAACGGATAGATGATGTGAAAACCAGGCTCGGCAGCCTTAGTGTATTTGCCGAATGTCTCGACTGTGTAGACGAAGCCTTGTTTGACCACGAGAACACCCATGACCAAGAAGACAATTAGCACCAGCAGCAATGCACCAAGCACGTATTCCATGAATTCAAACTCCCCTTTGGCCCTAAACTCGGTAATCTAGAAATCACCGCAGACCGAACTGCATTTAACCTAACCCAGCCGTGCGCAATAGCAAAGGCCCGCATCCCCAACCGACTCGGCCCCTCAGATTCCGAAGATGGACAAGCGCATGAATGCACGGCAACATGCCAGCCTGAGGGAGAGGCGAGATAATGATAAGAACAGGGTTTGCGCTGGCGGTATCGATCGCTTTGGCGAGTTGCGGAATACTCGAAGAAGGCGAAGCAGAAGGCGGGATCACCCACGCGGCATTGGTCAACGCTGGCGACAATGACGCGGATTGGATCACCCATGGCCGCACATATTCGGAACAACGCTACTCCCCGCTTCAGCAAATCAATGCAGAGACAATAGGCGATTTGGGACTCGAATGGTTCGCCGATATGGACACCGCGCGCGGCCAAGAGGCGACCCCGCTCGTGATGGACGGCAAGCTGTACCTGACCACCGCATGGAGCAAAGTCCGCGCCTTCAATGCCGCTTCTGGCGAGCCGCTATGGGACTATGATCCCAAAGTGCCCGGGGAGACAGCGGTCAAAGCTTGCTGCGATGTTGTTAACCGGGGCCTCGCCGCTTGGGGGAACAAACTGTTCCTAGGCACTCTTGATGGACGTCTGATCGCGCTCAACCGCGACAACGGCAAAGTTGAGTGGGAGACGGTGACCGTAGACCAATCCCAATCGTACACGGTAACCGGCGCGCCGCGGATCATCGATGGCAAAGTCATCATCGGCAACGGCGGCGCAGAATTTGGGGTACGCGGATATGTTGCGGCCTATAATGTGGAGAATGGCGAGGAGCTGTGGCGCTTCTATACCGTTCCAGAAGGCAATGAAGGTGAGGCATCCCCTGAATATCTGAAGGCGGCGGCTGAAACATGGAGCGGCAATGCCCTCGTCGGCGAAGACGCGATTGGCGGTGGCGGCACCGTCTGGGACTCGATGGCCTATGATCCAGATTTAGACCTGCTTTATATCGGTGTTGGCAATGGCTCCCCATGGAACCGGGCCTATCGTTCGCCTGGTGAGGACGGGACAGGCGAAGGCGATAACCTCTATCTATCGTCGATAGTCGCGATCCGACCGAGCACTGGTGAATATGTGTGGCACTATCAAACCACGCCGGGCGAGACCTGGGATTACACCGCGACCCAGCACATAATCCTGGCCGATATGGAGATTGATGGCACCGAGCGTCAGGTGTTGATGCAAGCGCCCAAGAACGGGTTCTTTTATGTGATCGACCGCGCAACCGGAGAGTTTATCTCGGCGGAACCTTATGTGGCGGTGAATTGGGCAAGCGGGATTGACAAAGATGGCCGCCCGATTGAAAACCCAGAAACCCGCGTCGACAAAACCGGCAAGCCAGCAATTGTTACGCCGGGCGCACTCGGCGGGCACAATTGGCACCCGATGGCCTATCACCCCGGTGAAAACTTGGTTTACATCCCGGCGTTTGAGGCGGCCATGGTTTATGCGCCCGAGGCAAATTGGAAGCCCGACCGCGCGCGCGGTTTCAATATCGGATTTAACCTGGGCGCTGGCGACTTGCCGCCAGATCTGGGCATTCGCCGCGAAGTGGTTGGCACGCTGAAGGGCAGGCTGGTCGCATGGGATCCGGTTAGCCAAGAGGCGAAATGGACCGTCGATCATCCTGGACCTTGGAATGGCGGCTTGCTCGCAACGGGCGGTGGCCTGGTTTTCCAAGGCACAGCAGGCAGCGAGTTCAACGCCTATAGCGCAGCGACAGGCGACAAAGTCTGGAGCTTTGGAGCGCAGACAGGCGTGGTCGCCCCGCCCATCACCTACACTGTTGATGGCGAGCAATATGTCGCTGTGCTGGCCGGTTGGGGCGGCGCCTACGCGATCACGGTTGATGGCGGGATCCTCAATGATCTTGCACCTGTGCGAAACATCAGCCGACTGCTCGTCTTCAAGCTTGGTGGTGAAGCGGAACTGCCGCCAGAGCCTGAGCTTGCAGCGCTGCCCCTTGATCCTCCAGCGAGCCGCGCAGACGAACAGACCATTGCATTAGGAGCGCAAAAATATGCTCGCTATTGCGCTGTATGCCACGCGCCTGCAGCCGTTGGTTCTACGGTGCTGCCTGACCTCAGACGCTCAGGAACGCTCGGCAACAAGCAAAGCTGGATGGCAGTCGTCGGCGACGGGATATTGAAAGACAACGGCATGGTGAGCTTTGCTGAATCGCTTTCACCCGAAGAGATCGAAGCCGTCCGTGCCTATGTGATCCACCGCGCCAACGAGGATAAGGCGATAGAGCCAGATTCAGCTCTCTAGATCTCGCAGCATTGGCAGAAATGACCGCCCCAGATGACATCCGCAATTGGCAACGCAGACCAGACGGGGTGACCACGTCGGGAAAGCTCGAGCCGGGCGATCCGGCACGGCTTGCTGCGCTCGGGATAAAGCACATCGTAAACCTCGCTCTCGACGATCATCCAGAGGCTTTGCAGAACGAAGGAGTTCTACTTGAACGCGAGGGGATAAAGTACACGCACATCCCCGTACCCTTTGACGCGCCAACTCGCTGCCATATCCGACAAATGCGTGAGGCATTGGACAAGATTGATGGCCCGGTCCATGTCCATTGCATCATGAACTACCGGGTCACCGCGTTCTTCTATGTACTCGATCGTGAACGGGGAGTTCCCGAAGCTGAGGCACGGGCACTAATGCAGCAAGTCTGGGACCCATTAACCAGCGATCTTCCAGCGACGGAGCCCTGGAGAACACTGCTTAGCCTCTGAACACTACCGTACGGCTATCGTTTAGCAGCACCCGCTCCTCGACAAACAACCGGACAGCTTCGGCCAGGACGCGACGCTCAATATCGCGCCCTTTGCGCACCAGATCATCAGGCTGATCGGCATGACTGATCGGCTCGACATCCTGGTGGATGATCGGTCCCTCATCGAGGTCCGGCGTGACGAAATGCGCGGTCGCCCCTATCATCTTTACGCCGCGCGCGTGCGCCTGATGATAGGGCCGCGCCCCTTTGAATCCAGGCAAGAAGCTGTGATGGATATTAATGCAGCGCCCGGCAAAATTCTGCGACTGCTCGTCTGAGAAAATCTGCATGTAGCGCGCCAAGACCACCAGTTCGGCGCCCACGTCTTCGGCAATCTGGCGCATCTGCGCTTCTTGCTGCGGCTTCGTCTCTTTGGTGATGGGCAGATGAAAGAATGGCACATCGCCGATTTCACTGTGGGACACTGCTTCACGAGGGTGGTTGGAGACTATGGCAACTGGTTCGATGTTGAGCTCGCCTGTGCGCCAGCGATACAGCAGATCGGCAAGGCAATGGTCAAACTTGCTGACCATGATGAGAACGCGGCGCGGCCGATCACGTAATGCGAGCTTCCAGCGCATGCCATATTCACCAGCAAACACGCCGAATTCTTCACGCAGATCTTTGCTCAAACGACCAGCCGGATCAAACGCCACACGCATGAAAAAGCGATCGCTGGTGCGATCGTTGAACTGTTGCGCTTCGAGGATATTGCAACCGCGCTCAAACAGAAACGCCGTAACCCGCGCGGTGATGCCCGGTTGATCAGCGCAATCAAGCGTAAGGATCAAGGCATGGCTGCCTGATTGCTCGTCCGAATGAGCCATCCTATCTGCCCTCCAGGGCGGCCTCGCATTCGCGCATCAGGGACGCGATGATATCAGCGGCGGGTTCTTCCGCCTTTACCATCCCGACGCTCTGGCCGGCCATGAGGCTGCCATTCTCAACATCGCCGTCGATCACTGCACGGCGCAATGCGCCCGCCCAATAATGCTCGATCTGCAATTGTGCCTCGCCCATATCGACCTCGTCCCGGTCCAGCATCCCGGCAACCTCAATCTGTTTGGCAGTGAACTCTTCCGTGCCCTTGTTCTTAAGCGCACGTACCGGGATCACGGGCAGGCGTGGATCGACCTGAACGCTGGCATCGGCATCGCGCGCCTTGGCACGGAAGAAGGCCTTCTTGAAATCGGGATGTGCGATGCTCTCGGCCGCGCAGGCAAAACGCGTGCCTAACTGAACACCGCAAGCACCCATCTCAAGATAGCTCGCAATCGCCTCGCCCCGGCCAATGCCGCCAGCAACAAACACCAAGTGATCTTCGGCCAATTCTGGCAGGAATTCCTGCGCCAAGACACTGGTTGAAACTGGACCGATATGGCCGCCTGCCTCCATGCCCTCGATCACCAATGCATCACCGCCGGAACGCAGCAGCTTCTTTGCCAAGGCGAGCGTTGGGGCAAAAACGATCACTTTCGCGCCGAATTCCTTGATCGCCTCGACACTACCTTTGGGCGGGATACCGCCTGCCAGTACCACGTGCGTGACGCCATGCTTGCCGCACACTGCGATCAGATCGAACAATTGCGGATGCATAGTGATCAGGTTCACGCCGAATGGCTTGCCGGTCATCGTTTTTGTCGCCGCAATCTCTGTATCAAGCAGCTCTGGCGTCATCGCCCCGCAGGCGATCACACCAAACCCGCCAGCATTTGAAATTGCCGATACGAGATTACGCTCTGACACCCAGCTCATCGCGCCGCAAAGGATCGCAGTTTCGCAGCCAAGAAAATCGGTTCCGCGCTGCATCAGGGCCGCGCTCTTTGAATAATCACTCATGTTTGAGGCGATTAGAGGCCTCAATCGCGATAGGCAATGCGCACCTTGCTCGCGGCCTCACCGGCCAGCTTGCGAGCGGCATCGGTGTCGTCTGCTTTGGCGAGCGAAACCGCCATACGGCGATAGGGCCGCGTGACAGGCTTTCCAAAGATGCGAACATCCACCTGCTGCTCGCTGAGAGCGAGAGCATCAGCCACTCCTTCAAAGTGGAAATCTGAACTGTCTCGGTCGGCCAAGATCACCGCTGAGGCAGAGGGACGCGCAGCAATCTCCGCGGGGATGGGCAAGCCTAAAATAGCGCGGGCATGCAGATCAAACTCGCTTAGATCCTGCGAGATCAACGTTACCATCCCTGTATCATGCGGGCGCGGGCTCAGCTCTGAGAAGATCACCTCTTCCCCGCGCACAAAGAATTCGACCCCGAACAGACCGAGGCCGCGTCCCTTGCCGCCAAGCTCCGTCACCACTCTAGATGCCATCTCTTGCGCTTTGGCCAGCGCTGCGGGGCTCATCGCGGCAGGTTGCCAGCTTTCCTGATAATCACCGCGTTCCTGACGGTGGCCGATGGGCGGGCAGAAGCTGATCCCGCCAGCATGGCGCACGGTCAGCAAGGTGATTTCATAGTCGAAGTCGATGAATTGTTCGACAATCACGCGCCGCCGGTCCCCGCGCATGTTGTCGACCGCATAGTTCCAAGCCGCCTCCAGCCCAGCAGCCTCGTCAACCTTACTTTGCCCTTTGCCAGACGATGACATCACCGGCTTGATAACGCATGGGAAGCCGGCATGGGCCGCGCCCTCACGCACTTCGTCCAGGCTTTCGGCATAGCGGTAACGCGACGTTGTGAGGCCGAGTTGGTCAGCGGCCAAATCCCGGATGGCATCGCGGTTCATAGTCAACAGAGCTGCACGCGCCGAAGGCACGATGTTGAAACCATCGGCCTCCAACTCAGCCAAGACCTCGGTTCGGATCGCTTCGATTTCTGGGACGATAAGGTCAGGCTTGTGCCGGATCGCCACCTCACGGAGAGCCTCTCCATCCAGCATAGAAAAAACCTCACGCTCGTCAGCGACCTGCATCGCTGGCGCATTGTCATAGGCATCGCACGCGATAACGTGCGCGCCCAACCGCTTTGCTGAGATGACAAATTCGCGGCCCAATTCGCCCGAGCCAAGCAGAAGTATTATTGTTGTAAACGCCATTGCTAGCCCTTAGCGGGCTGCGAAGCTGACTCCAAGTTCGCCGACCAACGGCCGTTCACGAAAGACAATTGGCCCGCGGGTATCGCCGCTAACGCCGACGCGCATGCCGCCGCTAGCGCGCGCCATCACCAGAGCAAGCTCAGCCCGCTTGAACGCCTCATCAACGGTGGAGCTGAGTGTTGTTAGACCCACGCTGGCCGAAAGGCGCGGTTCGCCAGGTGTCGCGCCAATCGCCAGCGCCGCGAAAGTTTCCAACACATCCTCACACCATTCCCGGGCCTCTTCTGAAGTTAGGCCCGGCAGGCATACCGCAAAGCGGCCGCCATCGAGATGCGCAAGATCATAGTCTGGCTGCGACATTGCTTCGAGGAATTGCGCAAACGCCCACAGCACTTCTTCCGCCGCGCTCTGGCCATATTGCATGAAAATCGCGCGGAATCGGTCGAGTTCGAACAGAGCGAGTGCCCCGCCTTCATCACTCTTCTTCGCGCGCCGTAATTTCGCGGCGAAGACTTTGCTGTTGCAAAGGCCCGTCAAATGATCGGTCGTTGCGCTGGCATAGAGTTCACCTTCGAGCATGCGGCGATGTTCGACCGAGCGCAGCAGGCCAAGAGCGCCGCAGGTTGCGCCGTCATCATTGATGACAGGACGCAGGCTAAGCGAATGCCATTTGCCCTGGCCGACCAAACCCGTCTCGCCGGGTATCATAATTGGAAATTCGAAAGGCCCTTCTGGCGCATTATCGCTCATGGCGGCCGCGACAAAGGCGCGCAGGCCGTCCACATAATTAACGCAGGCCAAGTCAGCGATATGCGGCAGGAACAAGAGCTGACTGAGTTCAAGCCCCATTGCCTTAATGTTCGGTGATGCATGCTGAATGAAGCCATTCGCATCCAATTTTACGACAATGTCACCGGCAGCTTCGGCCAGTAGACCGTGCAGCTCGGCACCCTCTGTCGCGCTTAAACCAATTTCCATTGCCGTATTGCCCCCGGCTTTGACACCCCCGGGTCAAACCGTTCCAAAGTTAAATCAACAAATAAACTAACGAATGCGAGTAATCGCTATTGAAAAGCTCGCACTTGCGTTACTTTTCTGAAGTAGAGTTAGTTTAGTAAATTAACTTACCTAAAAAACGAATCAACCTCAGATATACTTACCACAATCTGAAAATTTGTTGGTATTCATACTAATACCCATTCATATCGGATTGTAAGGTTCTCAAAGGATTCTCTGCTTGGCATGCCGCATACGAATCAATGTTGAGTTTCTTCTACCTCAACTTGATCCTTATGTTTGTAAAACAATATTCTCAGAGCTCAATCATGATACGCACCTTATCCGGCGTCGTTCCGAGGCTGGTAGCAATACGTAAACGGCTCTCATTGATGATCGCAGTGCTATCATCAGGTGTGGCTGCACCGGACAAATCATCGGTTGAAACGCCCAACACCTGAGCGATCGCATCAAGCCGATCTGGTAGCGGGCGCGCTTTACCTTTCTCCCATGCCCACACGGTCGGCTTGCTAACCCCAAGGTATTCAGCAACTTGAGCGAGGGTAAGGCTGCGTTCCTTGCGCAAGCGCGACAATTTGAGACCAAGGGTCTCATTGGTGACTGGAGTCATCGCCGCAATAGCAGCGGTCGTTCCGATCGCCTCTGGCAGCGGTGCGTCTGAGCGCAATTCAGCCGCAGCCAAGGCCGCAGGACTAAGGGCTTTCGCGAAGGCACATCCGAACAATGAACCGCTGACCCAGACGATCTCTGCGACCACCTCGCCAATCTGTGGAAGCTCCACAGCCAGCGTTTCCCCGCGTACGATAGGCAGGGCCGTTTCGACCAGCAAGCCCGTTGCCGAGATGTTATGGACGGTAACATTCGCGTTCACGCCGCCGGGCAAAACGCCGCTGGTCTCTAGGCGCAGCTCGCGCCGTGGCTCATCGCGTTGTCCATCAGAACTGTAGGCAGGCTCAATTGGGCCCAGATGCGCTCTCAACACCATAGTCGCGACTCCTTTGCGAGCCACAAATCTTGCCGAGCAGAGTTAAGAAGTAGTTAGCAGCTAACGCCTAACCCGACGAAGCGAGACCTTAACCGGTTAGACGCCGTCCAGCGACACGATCAGACGGGTTCATCCACTGCATCAAGCCCATAAGCAGTGTGCAAAACGCGCACAGCGAGCTCTGTTTCGTCCTCATCGATCAGCACGCTGACCTTAATCTCTGAAGTTGAGATCGCCTGAATGTTAATCCCGCGATCGGACAAGGCGCGAAACATAGTGCTGGCCACACCGGCATGACTTTTCATACCGACGCCAACGACGCTGATCTTGGCAATATGGCTGTCGGTGATGATCCTGTTGAAGCCAATATCCTCAAGCCGGTCTTCCAGCATTGCCTGCGCGCGGGCTAGATCCGCCTGAGGGACGGTGAAGGTAACGTCGGTCTCGCCCTTATCACGGCCAACGTTTTGAATGATCATGTCGACATTGATGCTGGCATCGGCCAGCGGTTCAAAAATGTGAGCCACTGCGCCGGGCTTGTCAGGCACACGGGTGAGGATGATTTTCGCCTCATTCTTATCATGCGCAATACCGGTTACCAGCTGGCGTTCCATATCGCCGTTCTCCACCAATTGATCCATTTCCATGTCCGAGACGATCAGCGTTCCCGGCAGTTCATCTGCACTCGCTGCATCGTCATCGCCAAAGCTGGAAAGCACTTGAATGCGCACCCCAGCTTTCATCGCCAGTCCCACCGACCTGGTCTGCAGCACTTTGGCCCCTACTGAGGCCAGTTCGAGCATTTCTTCGTAAGTCACCGCCTTGAGCTTGCGCGCCTTGGCGACGATGCGCGGGTCGGTCGTGTAGACGCCATCAACATCGGTGTAGATGTCACAGCGGTCTGCATTAACCGCAGCAGCAATCCCAACGGCAGAGGTGTCTGAGCCGCCGCGTCCCATCGTGGTGATGCGACCTTCTTCGGAAACGCCTTGAAAACCTGGAATGACGGCGATCTCACCGTTTTCCAGCGCTTCGACCAAGCCAGGCGCATCGATTGTGTCAATCCGCGCCTTTGAGTGTGCCTCAATCGTGCGCACCGGCAATTGCCAGCCGAGCCAGCTTCGCGCCTTGCTACCCAATGACTGGAGCGTGAGCGCAAGCAGCCCGCTGGTCACTTGTTCTCCGCTGGAGACAACAACGTCAAATTCAGCAGGATCGTACAGCGCATTGGCTTCGCGGCAGAAATTGATCAGCCGGTCAGTCTCGCCAGCCATTGCCGAAACAACCACGGCCACCTGATGCCCCGCAGCAGCTTGCGCGCGCACGAGATTGGCGACGCGGCGAATGCGCTCGGTACCGGCCATTGATGTGCCGCCGAACTTCATCACGATCCGTTGCCCACTCTTGGCCAATTTATTTTCGCTCCTGCTGGTTCACTGTGCTGCGCGCTGTTAAGGGCGGTGGATGACAAAGGCAAATGTCACAAGTGTAACTATCCGCCCAGAGGAGGCGGAACACTTCGCCTCATTGGCGCGGGACTGGTGGAACCCGAAAGGGCCGATGGCCTCTTTGCACCAGGTGAACCCGGTAAGATTGCAGTTCATTCGCGGCGCAATCGATACGCATTGGAGTGGCTCGGCAAACAGCGCCAAACCTCTACTGGGCAAGAGCGCACTCGACATTGGTTGCGGTGCAGGCCTCGTTTGCGAACCCATGGCGCGCTTAGGCGCGGCTGTAACCGGGGTTGACGCTGCCGCTGAGAACGTATCGGCCGCCGCAGCACACGCCGAAGCAGTCAGACTAGACATTCGTTATATGGCAGGCGAACTGGCTGGACTTGATATTGGACAGTTCGACCTCGTGACCTGCCTCGAGGTTGTTGAGCACGTTGCTGACAAGCCCGCGTTTCTCGCTAATGTTGCCGACCGGATTGCGCCCGGCGGATTGCTCGTCATGTCGACGCCAAACCGCACCGCCGCGAGCCGCTTACTGCTCGTGGGCGCCGCCGAAGCCATCGGCTATGTACCCAAGGGCACGCACGATTGGTCTGACTTCATAACACCAGAGGAGTTGGCCGACCTACTGTCAGACGTCGGGCTCGAGCAGATCGATCAGCAAGGCATCGCTTACCGACCAGGCAAAGGCTTGCATCTGTCAGACGATGAAGCACTCAATTACATCCTGTCGGCTCGCCGGAGTTAGCGTTTCTGCTGCTTGAGCACTTCCACTAGCTCCCCAACATTGTCGGTGAAGAACCCGTCTGCGCCGCTCTCTATCGCGCGGCTCCACAGCCATTGGTAGCGGCCGTCGCCCGCTGGCCCGCCGGTCCCTTTCAATGCGGAAGGCAGAAAGCCGTTCTCTTTGCGCAGTGTCCAAGGATGCACTGTGAGGCCGGCTGCGTGAGCATTATTGACCAGATCGGTGAGCGAGCCGTCTTCATTGACGATGTAGCTTAGCCCCGGGCCAATACCATCGGCATATTCGGCGATCTCCGCCAGACCTGCCGGAGTGACCATGTCGGCCCAGCGCAACTCCGGCTCGTCATAAGGTCCGCCCTGCGGATGGATCAGCAGCACCAGCGGCACATCCACTCGCTGGTTGAGCCTCTGAAGCGGACCCACCTCGAAGATCTGCACGAAGATGCGGCTGTCCGCCTTATCCAGACCCAGAGCGCGCAAATCGCGCACCAGCAGGTCAACCATATCAATGCCAGCTTCTTGCAGCATGAAGGTCGGGTGCTTGAGCTCTGGGTAGAGGCCAATACTACGCCCGGTCTCCGCCTCCTTGGCCCGCACCAGCTGGACTACTTCTTCGAAGGTCGGCACCTGATAGAGCCCATTGTAGGCCGTATTGTCGGGCCGCGCGCTCGGCACGCGTTCCTTGGCGCGCAGGGTCCGGATTTCGGCGAGAGTGAAGTCCTCCGCAAACCAGCCGGCGACCAATTGGCCATCGATCATCTTATCACGCCGGCGATCCTCAAACTCCTCGCGGCTTGCCACATCCGTGGTGCCAGACAGTTCGTTCTCATGCCGCGCGACCAGCACCAGATCTTTGGTCGCGACCAGATCTGGCTCGACATAGTCTGCTCCCAGATCGATCGCCAACTCATAGGCGGCAAGCGTGTGTTCCGGACGATCACCGCTGGCACCGCGGTGGGCGATGATGAGCGGCCCATCAGCCACGCGCGATGTCCCGGATTGCGCCGCCGCAGAAGCAGGCATCAATATTGGTGAAATCACTGAAAGCGCACATGCGAGCAAACCTAAGACAGAGCCGCAGACCATTCTTCCTCCTTAAACCCAACCAGCAAGCCGCCCTCATACTCGGCGATGGGCCGCTTAATCATGGACGGATGCTCTTGCAGCAATGTGACAGCCTTCGCTGGCGTGATGTCGGCCTTGTCAGCATCGGACAGCTTGCGGAATGTCGTACCGCGCCGGTTCAGCACCACATCGACGCCTTTGTCCGCGATCCATGCCTCCAGCTTGGCCGGATCAGCGCCCACTTTCTTGTAATCATGAAAGTCGAAAGTGTGACCTTTGGCATCCAGCCATTTGCGCGCTTTCTTGACCGTATCGCAGTTCGGAATCCCGTAAATCTGCAGTTTCATGCCCAATCCCTACCCATATTCCTGGAACACGTTTGACGTTTTCGAACCAACCCACTTGGCGCGTGTTCTGCACCTATACAATCACAATTGCTCGCCAAATGTCGCATCACAGTTCGCACCCTTATCTGCCTGGCGGCATGTAGGACAGATGCGCATCAGCAATGGCCACCGCTAGCGCATCGGCCGCATCCGCACCGGCAAGAGCCGCACTTGGGAGCAAAACCTTGAGCATAGCCTGAACCTGCTCCTTATCCGCTGCGCCTGTCCCAACCACCGACTTCTTGACCGAACGCGCCGCATGCTCACGCACTTCAAGCCCCCGTGCCCCGCAGGCGGCCAACACCGCACCGCGCGCCTGCGCCAATTTTAAAGTTGATTGCGGGTTTTTGTTGACGAAGATCTCTTCCGCCGCCGCCCGGTCCGGATCATGCTCAGCAATCACCGCATCCAGCGCAGTGACCAGATGCGATAGTCGCACGGCGATCGGCGCTTTGGCATCCGTCTTGATCTGGCCATTGGCGACGTGGCTGATCCGGCTGCCTTCACTGCGCAGCACGCCCCAGCCAGTGCAGCTGAGTGAAGGATCAAGGCCAAGGATAATCATAGACCGGCCCTAAACCCCAAACGCCAAGCGATAGCCAGCAGGAAAGCTGCGGCCAAACCAATCGCTAAAACCCATTCGCGAAGTCTCAATGCAGGTAGCCCGGCATGAAGCGAACCTAAGCGTCAAGCTTCGCCATCACCTCGTCAGAAATTTCGTAATTGCCCCAAACGGTCTGCACATCGTCATCATCATCAAGCGTATCGATCAGCTTCAGCAATGTGCCAGCGCCCTTCTCATCAAGCTCAACCGTTAGGTTTGGCTTCCATGCGAGCTTGACTTCCTTGGCCTCACCCAGAGCCTTCTCAAGCGCAGAGGCAACCTCGTGCAAATCTTCTGATGCGGTCCAAATTGTATGGCCGTCTTCTGAGGATTCAATATCCTCTGCGCCCGCATCCATGGCCGCTTCCAGGACTTTGTCTTCATCGCCAGCATCGACCGAATATTCGATCAGCCCAAGCCGTTCAAAGCCATGCGCAACCGAACCTTCTGTACCCAGATTGCCGCCATTCTTACTAAACGCAGTCCGCACCGCTGTTGCCGTGCGGTTGCGATTGTCGGTCAGCGTTTCAACGATGATCGCGCTGCCGCCGGGGCCGTAACCTTCGTAACGGACCTCTTCGTAATTCTCGTCATCGCCTGCGCTTGCCTTGTCGATCGCGCGCTGGATATTGTCCTTCGGCATCGATTGGCCTTTGGCGGTGTTGACCGCCAGCCGCAGACGCGGGTTCATATCCGGATCGGGCGTGCCCATTTTCGCAGCCACGGTAATTTCGCGGGAAAGCTTGGAAAACAGATTAGAACGTTTTTTGTCCTGCGCACCTTTACGGTGCATGATGTTCTTAAATTTGGAATGGCCTGCCATGGTCTCTGAATCACTACCGCTGCAATTGGATGAAGGGTGGCCTTACTCCGATGCCTGATATTGAGGCAAGACCAGCTATAGCGGATATTACCCTCGGTTAGCGCGCAGCCATGCTGCATAACGCCGCGTTCAACGCGGTTTATCTGCCAACGATCTATCAGATGTGAACAGATTCAGATTTTCACAGCTGTGCCGCTGGCGGATACCATCAGCATCGATCCGCGATCGCCTATAACTTCGTAATCGAGATCAATGCCGACCACCGCATTGCCACCGCGGCTGGCACATTCCGCCTGCAATTCCTCAATCGCCTGATTGCGAGCATCGGACAGAATGCGCTCGTAACTGCCCGAACGGCCGCCAACAATGTCGCGAATATTGGCGAAAAAATCGCGGAACAGGTTCGCACCAACGATCACTTCACCGGTCACCACGCCCAAATATTCCTGGATCGGATGGCCTTCGAGCGTCGGTGTTGTGCTGACGATAATCCCGCGAGCGTCTTTGTACTGTCCGGCCATATTTCCTCTTTTGAATGCTGTATTATTCAAATAATACACAGACCGGAGTTTTCAAGGCGATGATACCGCCAGTGAAGCGCGCAATCAGCCGAGGCCGAGGGCAGCCTTATAAGTATCGAGGACCATTTCCATTTCATTCCGGTCATCTGGCTTCATCTTGCGTAGACGGACCACCTGGCGCATGATTTTGGGGTCATAACCGACCGCTTTTGCTTCTGCATAAACATCGCGAATGTCATCGGCGATGCCCTTCTTCTCTTCTTCAAGGCGCTCAATGCGCTCGATCAAAAGGCGCAGGCGGTCATCTGTGGCATCAGCCATATTCTATGTGCTCCAAAATTTGAGAATCAGTTAAGCGCTACGATAGCCAAAGGCGGATCAGCCGTGAACCGGACTCGTCGCTAATCCACGCGATTTTTGGCAACGCTGGCCTGCATGGCGGCCAATTGTTCTTCGGTCGCCGGGGTTTGGCGGGTCGCCTTCCATTCATCCATTGACATGCCATGGATCAGCTCACGCGCGGTTGCCTTGTCACCGCCAAAGCCCGCATCGCGGATCCAGTCTGCCAGGCAATTGCGGCAAAAACCCGATAGCCCCATCAAATCAATGTTCTGCGCGTCATGACGGTGTTGTAAATGACGCACTAACCGGCGGAACGCAGCAGCCGCCACTGCATCATCCAAATGCTCCAGCGAGCCGATATTCTGGCTGCCGTGATTGGGCGCATTCGTATCCATTTGAAGCTAGTCCTTGAGTTGACATTCACCTGTGCCATAGCTGGCACCATGAAAAAGAGCGACCTCAACCGGATGAACCCTCGCGGCCGCAAGGTCAAAATTTTGGCGACAATCGGCCCGGCCAGCCGCTCGCCAGAAATGCTGCGCAAATTGTTTCGCGCGGGCGCAGATGCGTTCCGGGTGAATATGAGCCACGGTGAACACGCGGATCATGCCGCCTCGATTGCGGCGATCCGTGATATGGAGCGAGAGTTTGCTCGCCCTGTCGCAATCTTGGCCGATTTACAGGGTCCAAAACTGCGCGTGGGTACGTTCAAAGATGGCAGCGCGGTGATCCGCCACTCCGGCCATTTCACGCTCGACCGCAATCCAGAGCCGGGTGACGAAACCCGAGTATGTCTGCCTCATCCAGAGCTGTTCGGCATTCTGGAAAAGGGTCAGCGCCTGCTGATCAATGATGGCAAGATCAAGCTGAAGGTGATCAAGGCAAGCGACGAAGAAATCCTCTGCTCGGCTGAGGTTGGCGGGGTCATCTCTGACCGTAAGGGCGTCAACGTACCTGACGCGGAGGTGCCCATCCCTGCGCTCACCGATAAGGACCGCCGCGATCTGGCCTTTGCGGTTCAGCAAGAGGCGGATTGGATAGCGTTGTCGTTCGTTCAGCGGCCAGAAGACCTTGCCGAGGCGCGCAGGCTGATCGGCAATGACACCGCTCTGTGCGCGAAGATCGAAAAGCCAATGGCGGTGCACCGCTTGGAAGAGATCATCGAGCTGTCCGATGGCATCATGGTTGCTCGCGGTGATTTGGGTGTGGAGCTGGAGCCGTTTGAAGTCCCGCCGCTGCAAAAGAAGATCGTCAATGCGACGCGACGCGCGGGCAAGCCAGTGATTGTCGCTACGCAAATGCTGGAAAGCATGATCGAAAGTCCGATGCCGACCCGTGCGGAGGTCTCTGACGTCGCCAATGCCGTCTATGATGGCGCCGATGCAGTGATGCTATCTGCGGAGAGTGCCGCGGGTGAATGGCCAGAGGAATCCGTGGCCATGATGGACAAGATTGCAGGTCAGGTCGAGCGCGATGAAGGCTATAAAGAGCGCGTGCGTTTTCTCGAGACACCGCCAGACGCGACAACATCCGATGCGCTCGCACATGCCTGTATGACAATTGCCGATACCGTGCCGATCAGTGCGATTACAGTGTTCACGGCCTCTGGCTCGACCGCGCGGCGCGTGTCGCGCGAGCGACCCGATACACCGGTCCTGGTGCTCACCCCATCGAACCGGACTGCTCGCCGCGTGTGCTTGCTGTGGGGCGCACATGCGGTCGCGACCAAGGACATCGGCAGTTTTGAAGAGATGATTGCCAAGGGTAAACGCATGGCTCTGCGCCACGGATTTGGCGAAGCTGGAAACAAGCTGATCGCGCTTGCTGGTGTGCCATTTGGCACCCCTGGCGCGACCAATTTGCTCCACGTCGTAACGCTATCCGGTAATGAGCTTGAGCGGCATGAGGGCTAAAGAAGGCCTAGTTTGAAGCCCGCTCCAATCGGCGGCGTGCGACCTCTTCACCCAGCACTGGCAGCAATTCACCCATGTCCGGTCCGTGGTTCATACCGGTGAGCGCTTGCCGGAGAGGCAGGAACAAGGCCTTCCCCTTGCGCCCGGTCTTCTCCTTCAGTGCTGACGTGAGCGCACCCCAAGGATCATCGCCCCATTGCAGCGTACTGGCCGCATCGGCGAGATAGGCGCGGTCTTCGTCAGAGAACTCGGGCAGATTAACCGGACCGGTGACGATTCGCCAATAATCATGCGCCCCGCCGACAGTTTCCAGATTAGGGCGAACGGCGTGCCATGCGTCTTCGCCCATGCCTTCTGGCAAGCGATCTTTGACTTCCGCGAATTCCATTTGGTGGACAATGGCGGTGTTCACCCGCTCCAGATCGGCATCGTCAAACTTTGCTGGCGCGCGGCCAAAGGTCGACAGATCAAACGTCTCAAGCAAATCCTTCATGTTCGCAATCGGTTCTACGGAGAGCGATGTGCCGAGCCGGGCCAGCAAAGCAATCAGTGCCTCTGGCTCAATCCCGCGTTCTCTAAATGCATCGCAGCCAAGTGAGCCAAGTCGTTTCGAGAGCTTGCCTTCGCGCCCAACCAACAAGGCTTCATGCGCGAATTTCGGCAGGACATTGGGCGCGCCAGATGCTGCAGAAAATTGTGCAGCATAAAGCGCGGTAAACATCTGAATTTGAACGGCAGTGTTGGAAACATGATCTTCACCGCGAAGCACTTGAGTGACGCCCATTTCAACATCATCAACTGTGCTGGGAAGCATGTAGAGCCATGACCCGTCCGCGCGCCGAATAACCGGATCAGAAAGTTGGGCAGGATCAAATTTTGCCGTACCGCGCACGCCATCTTCCCACTCAATCGGCTCATCATGATCGAGCTTAAAGCGCCAATGCGGCTGAACGCCATCAGCCTCCTTCGCTGCGCGATCCTCGTCCGTCAGCTTCAGGGCACCGCGATCATAGATCGGCGGCAATCCGCGACCGAGCAGCACCTTACGCTTCAGTTCCAATTCCTGGCTTGTTTCATAGGCCGGATAGATCCGCCCTGCGGCCTTCAGAACGTCAAATGCAGCATCGTAGCGTTCGAGCCGCAGGGACTGACGCTCCACCATGTCTGGCTGCATACCTAGCCACGCGAGGTCTTCGTGGATGGCATCGACATATTCTTCTTTGGAACGCGCCGCGTCGGTATCGTCAATGCGCAGCAGAAATTTACCGCCCGCCTTGCGCGCGAGCATCCAATTGTGGAGCGCGGTGCGGATATTGCCAACATGAAGACGGCCCGTCGGAGCGGGCGCAAAACGTGTAATGGTCATGCCTAAAGCGGTAGCCAGCGCGCGCCCTTCGGGCAAGCATTGTTGCAGCCGGTCTACCCGTGCGATTCCGCCAGGATCAATGCCTGTGTCCTGTCCCACAGTTCGGCAATCCGCTCTGGCCGCACCAACCCGCCAAGCTCGCGGCCAAATTCGATGCGGGACCGCGCGGTAGCATGATCAATCATCGCGCCGATGCAGGCCTCATCATGGCTCAGCATACGACAGCAGAAGCGCGCAACGTGAATATTCTCAGGCCAAGTTCGCGAGATCGCTTGGGCCAGCGACAATGATCGGCTCGCGGCGCTCACATTGCCAAGGCGGACGGCAAGCTCCGGCACGGGATCTTGCCTCGCACGCTCATGCAAAGCGATCAGTCGCAGCGAGTAGATGAAGCGAGCGGCAATTGGGCCGAGCATTTCTATCTTCGCTGGCTCTGCAAGCGCCGCGATCCAATTGCCTTTGCCCGCTTCGGGAGTGGCGGACGGTAAACTGGAACGCGGCGTTTTCATAAAGACCTCGGCAATGCTGCATAGCGACTCGCTACACCTCAGCACTACCTTTGTTGCGATTGCCTCGCAATAGCTATAATGTGTTTGTGGCCTACTTCGGCTTAATCATGAAGCTATGCTCGATGAACAGGAACACCTCGGTCTGACTTGCCTGTTTGAAGAAGAGCTCCGAATCAAGGCCGCGAATTTCGATTCCGTAATCGCTTCCGAACATTGCGGCATACCTCCTGGACTCGTCTGCGATCGCCTTAACGACCGAACCGCGGTATTGATCGGGATTGTCTATCGCGAGATCGGTAGTCCCCGTTTCGATATATGACCGTCCCGTAGCCGGCACATTCTTACGAAAGGCCTGGATTGTTTCATCGACCTCGTCCTGGCCCCTAAATTTACCTCCAACCGGAAGACGCGCATAAAGTCTGACACGCGTAGTGTCTGGCCTGTTGCCACGGCCATAGACGAGCAAGTCTTCCATCGACTCAAGTGTGAGGGGCGAAAGCTTGTATTGGCCCGCAACCAGAGTGATACCTTCTGCCTCTGCCCGCTCGATAACAGCGCGAAGCATCGCAGCGACCTCGCTGCGACGGACATTTTCTTCGCGCGAATCCGAGTTCACGTAGATCGGTTTGACGAAATAGTCCGCCTTGCGGGTGAGGCCGATCGCGGATTGCTCATCATCATAATACTCGTCGAAATCTCCGCGATCCGAGCGCGAGCCAGTGACGATGATCGTCTCCGCCCCATCCTGTGCCCACGCCCCAGCTGGCACCAACAGGCCAGATACGGCTGCAGCCGTCAGAAAAAACCTTTTCATTTTAGACCCCTCACCCCTCTCCATTTGACACATGGAACGTATCACGAGCGAAAATTACGGCAAGCGACATCAAATACAAAAGGCCCCGCCGAAGCACTTAAGCTCCAGCGGGGCCTTGTCTGTTGAGCTACGAATGCAGCCAAACTGCTGCGCTTATTCAGCGCCGCCTTCTTCAGGAGCAGGCGATGGAGCCGCAGCGGCCATCGCTGCCTTCATGGCTTCTTCGCTCGACACTGGATCAGCTTCTGGTTCAGCTTCCGCTGCACCAGCCGCAGCCAACGCGTCCTGCTGCTTCTTCCACTGAGCTTTCAGCGCTGCATCGCGGCTTGATGCTGTCACCCGCATACGATTCATGCCCGCACCGGTACCGGCCGGGATCAGGCGGCCCACGATCACGTTCTCTTTGAGACCGATCAGCGTGTCCTTCTTACCCTCAACCGAAGCCTGCGTCAGAACACGCGTGGTTTCCTGGAACGAAGCGGCAGAGATAAACGAACGGGTTTGCAGCGACGCCTTAGTGATCCCGAGCAGGATCGGCGTGCCACTGGCCGGCTTCTTGCTCTTGGTGAGCTTCGAGTTGGCCTCGTTCATTTCTTCCAGATCAACTTGTTCACCAGTGCAGCAGAGTGGTGTCTCCGCCATCGGTGATCTCGACTTTTTGCAGCATCTGACGAACGATGGTCTCGATGTGCTTGTCGTTGATCTTCACGCCTTGCAGTCGGTAAACTTCCTGGATCTCGTTAACGAGATATTCCGCCAGCGCTTCCACGCCGAGGACCTCCAGAATGTCATGCGGGTTGGGCGAGCCGGAGATGAGCGTATCGCCCTTCTTGACAAAGTCCCCTTCCTGCACATCGATCACCTTGGTCTTGGGGATCAGATATTCGACTGCATCACCTTCTTCCGGAACGATCGCGATCTTACGTTTCGCTTTGTATTCGCGAACGAATTCGATCTTGCCTGAAATCTTGGCGATGACTGACATGTCCTTTGGCAGACGCGCTTCGAACAATTCCGCCACACGCGGCAGACCACCGGTGATGTCGCGGGTCTTGGCAGCTTCGCGGCTGGCACGTGCGAGGATGTCGCCCGCTTCAACCGTTTGGCCATCATCGACCGACAGGGTCGTACCCGGAGCCAGCATATAACGCTGAGCCTCGGTTTCATCCGCATCGGTCTGACCTTCAGCAAGCAGGGTCATGCGCGGACGCAGGTCTTCCTTCTTCTTGCGGCCGGTTGCACGGTTCTCTGTCACAACACGCTGGGCGATACCGGTGGCATCATCAGTGCGCTCTTCCAACGTCGTACCTTCGACAAGGTCTTGGTACTTCACGACGCCCGATTGCTCGGTGATGATTGGCAGAGTGAACGGATCCCACTCGGCCAGGCGGTCACCCACCTTCACCTTCGCGCCGTCCTTGAACATCAGCACGGTACCATAAGGCACCTTGTGCATTTCACGCTCACGGCCCTCAGCATCGATCACAGCGATTTCGCCGTTTCGAGCAAGCGAGAGGATCCGGCCCTTCTTATCGGTGATCGTTGGCATGTCGCGAAGTTCGACCTTACCATCCGAAATCGCCTCAAGGTGCGAGGTTTCATTCAGCTGAGCCGCACCGCCAATGTGGAAGGTCCGCATGGTCAGCTGCGTGCCCGGCTCACCGATGGACTGAGCCGCGATAACACCGACAGCCTCACCAATGTTTACCGGCGTACCGCGAGCGAGATCACGCCCGTAGCACTTACCGCAAACGCCTTGCTCGGCTTCGCAAACGAGCGGAGAGCGGATCTTCGCGGACTGAGTTTCAGCCGCCTCGATTTCCTTCACCATCGCTTCGTCGAGCAGAGTGCCAGACTTCACGATCACTTCGCCGGTCGATGCATTGACGATGTCTTCCGCCGTTGTCCGGCCAAGAATACGCTCGCCAAGCGATGCGATAACCGAACCACCCTGGACGATGGCGCGCATTTCCAGCGCGTTCTCGGTCTTACAATCCAGCTCAACGATGACGCAGTCTTGCGATACGTCAACCAGACGGCGGGTTAGGTAACCCGAGTTTGCCGTCTTAAGCGCAGTATCGGCGAGGCCTTTCCGCGCACCGTGGGTGGAGTTGAAGTATTCAAGGACGGTCAGGCCTTCCTTAAAGTTCGAGATAATCGGGGTCTCGATGATCTCGCCCGAAGGCTTAGCCATCAGGCCGCGCATACCAGCCAGCTGCTTCATCTGAGCGGGTGAACCACGCGCACCAGAGTGAGCCATCATGTAGATCGAGTTGATCTGAGCCTCGCGGCCATCCTTGTCGATCGGCTGAGCCTTAATCTCGTCCATCATAGCGTCGGCCACTTGGTCACCGCAGCGGCTCCAAGCGTCGATCACCTTGTTGTACTTCTCTTGCTGAGTGATCAGGCCGTCCTGGTATTGCTGCTCATAGTCAGCGACCAGCGACTTGGTTTCCTCGATCATGCCTTCCTTACTGTCAGGAATGATCATGTCGTCCTTACCGAAGCTGATGCCGGCCTTAAACGCGTGACGGAAACCAAGAACCATGATCGCATCGGCAAACAGGACAGTGTCCTTCTGACCCGTGTGGCGATAGACCTCATCGATCACATCGCCGATGTCTTTCTTGGTCAGCAGACGGTTGACGATGTCGAAAGGAACCTTGTGGTTCTTCGGCATGCACTCACCGATCAGCATCCGGCCAGGCGTGGTGACGAAACGCTTCATCACCACCTTGCCCTTTTCATCGGCCTGCGGGACGCGGGCGATGATTTTGGTGTGGAGCGTGACAGACTTGGTTTCGAGCGCCTGGTGCACTTCGGCCATATCGGCAAAGCGCGGAAGCTTCTCGATCTTGGTGCCGTCTTTCTCCTCGATAAATTCCGGAGCGTGTTCCTGGCGCTCCATCGAGAGATAATAGAGGCCGAGCACCATATCCTGCGAAGGAACGATGATTGGCTTACCATTGGCAGGCGAAAGGATGTTGTTGGTCGACATCATCAGGACGCGCGCTTCCAATTGAGCCTCGAGGCTCAGCGGAACGTGAACGGCCATTTGGTCGCCATCAAAGTCAGCGTTAAAGGCCGAACAGACCAGCGGGTGAAGCTGGATCGCTTTACCTTCGATCAGAACCGGCTCGAACGCCTGGATGCCAAGACGGTGAAGCGTTGGCGCACGGTTCAGCAGAACCGGGTGCTCGCGGATCACTTCGTCAAGGATATCCCATACTTCCTTGCGCTCTTTCTCAACCCACTTCTTCGCTTGCTTCAGGGTCATCGAGAGACCCTTCGCATCGAGGCGGGCATAGATGAACGGCTTGAACAGCTCGAGCGCCATCTTTTTCGGCAGGCCGCACTGGTGCAGTTTCAGCTCTGGGCCGGTCACGATGACCGAACGGCCAGAGTAATCGACACGCTTACCAAGCAGGTTCTGACGGAAGCGGCCTTGCTTACCCTTCAGCATGTCGCTGAGGGATTTGAGCGGACGCTTGTTAGCACCGGTAATAACGCGGCCACGGCGGCCATTGTCGAACAGTGCGTCAACGGCCTCTTGCAGCATACGCTTCTCGTTACGGACGATGATGTCCGGCGCGCGCAATTCAATCAGACGCTTCAAACGGTTGTTCCGGTTGATCACGCGGCGATAAAGATCGTTGAGATCCGAGGTCGCGAAACGGCCACCATCCAGCGGCACCAGTGGACGCAGCTCTGGCGGGATCACAGGGATCACTTCGAGGATCATCCACTCAGGGCGGTTGCCCGAGTCGATAAAGCTCTCAACAACCTTGAGACGCTTGATGATTTTCTTCGGCTTGAGCGTCGACTTGGTGGTCGCCAACTCTTCCATCAGATCATCGCGCTCTTGCTCAAGATCGAGATCCATCAGCATGTGCTTGACCGCTTCTGCGCCGATGTCGGCAGAGAACGCGTCTTCGCCATATTCGTCCTGAGCTTCGAGCAACTCGTCTTCAGTCAGCAGTTGGAATTTCTCAAGCGGGGTCAGGCCCGGTTCGATCACTACATAGCTCTCGAAATAGAGGATGCGCTCAAGCTGCTTAAGCTGGATGTCGAGCAGCAAGCCGATGCGCGATGGCAGCGACTTCAGGAACCAGATGTGCGCAACCGGCGCGGCCAGTTCAATGTGCCCCATCCGCTCACGGCGAACCTTGGTAACGGTAACCTCAACGCCGCACTTCTCGCAGACGACGCCTTTGTACTTCATGCGCTTGTACTTGCCGCACAGGCATTCGTAGTCCTTTACTGGACCGAAGATACGGGCGCAGAACAGGCCATCACGCTCAGGCTTGAACGTACGATAGTTGATCGTTTCCGGTTTTTTGATTTCGCCAAATGACCAGCTGCGAATGCGCTCTGGCGAGGCAATGCCAATCTGGATTTGGTCAAAAGTTTCCGGCTTGGCCAGCTGGTTGGTGAATTTGGTAAGTTCGTTCATTTTTCACATTCCCTTTTGGGAGAAAACCTAATCATCCGAGAACGGAAGGAGGCGGTCTTTTGCATCGGCGATGAAGCGTTCGATAACTTCGAGTGGAAGGTCTTTTTTCCAAAGTGTGATGGTCATCAATTTATGCTCATCTGACCTGAAAACTTCACCAACCTGCTCTTCGTCTCTCCAAAGCTCCAAGCCCAATCCATCACGAAGATACACATCGCTCGCGAGGATGTAGCTAAAGTCTGCCATCCACCCCTTACTCCGCTGCCTCCGGCCACTGATCATCATCGCCATCTTCGCCGTCAGACAAAGATTTGAGTTCAACGTTGAGACCCAGGCTGCGCATTTCCTTCACAAGAACGTTGAAGCTCTCTGGAATGCCCGCCTCAAAGGTATCATCACCCTTGACGATGGCTTCATAGACCTTGGTACGACCAATGACGTCATCCGACTTAACGGTGAGCATTTCCTGCAAGGTGTAGGCGGCACCGTAAGCTTGCAGTGCCCAGACCTCCATCTCACCAAAGCGCTGTCCGCCGAACTGCGCCTTACCGCCCAGCGGCTGCTGGGTGACGAGCGAGTATGGACCGATCGAACGAGCGTGGATCTTGTCATCGACCAAGTGGTGCAGTTTGAGCATGTAGATAATGCCCACTGTGACCTTACGGTCGAATGCCTCACCCGTACGGCCATCGAACAGAACCGACTGACCAGAGCTGTCGATACCAGCCTTCACAAGCATGTCTGACACATCCGGTTCACGCGCACCATCAAACACAGGTGTACCCATTGGCACACCAGCGGTGAGGTTGCCCGCCAAATCAACGATCTGCTCGGTTGAACGGCTTGCCAGATCCTCATGATACGCCTCGCCGTAAACATCCTTCAGACGGTCAAGCACAGCCTCTGGCGGCTTCGCCTTGGCATAGTCTTGACGCGCATTCGGATTGGCCGTTTTCCACTCTTCAAGCTTCTCTGCGATATCCATGCCGAGCCCGCGAGCCGCAAAGCCGAGGTGCGTTTCGAAGATCTGCCCGACGTTCATACGCGATGGCACGCCCAGCGGGTTCAGCACCACGTCAACAGCGGTACCGTCTTCGAGGAATGGCATGTCTTCAACCGGAAGGATGCGAGAGATCACACCCTTGTTCCCGTGACGGCCAGCCATCTTATCGCCTGGCTGAAGCTTGCGCTTCACGGCGACGAAGACCTTGACCATCTTGAGCACGCCCGGTGCGAGTTCGTCACCACGCTCCAGTTTCTCTTTACGGTCTTCGAACTTCGCATCGATCCCGCCAACGGCTTCGTCATATTGCGACTTAACCGCTTCGATTTGGGTCTGGCGCTTGTCCGCCGCAACAGCGAATTTGAACCACTCGTGGCGCTCAATACCCTCGAGCATGTCGGCGGTGATCTTGTCGCCCTTCTTCACGCCCTTTGGACCTGCAGCAATGGTTTGACCAACCAGCATGTCACGAAGGCGGTTATAGGTCGCCCGGTTCAAAATACCGCGTTCGTCGGCCGCGTCCTTGCGCAAACGCTCGATCTCTTCGTTCTGAATCGCCCGGGTACGGTCATCAATTTCAATGCCGTGACGGTTGAACACGCGAACTTCGACAACCGTGCCAGCAACACCTGGTGGCAAACGCAGCGAGGTGTCGCGCACATCGCTGGCTTTCTCACCAAAGATCGCCCGCAAGAGCTTCTCTTCCGGCGTCATCGGGCTTTCGCCCTTTGGCGTGATCTTACCAGCCAGAATATCGCCAGGATGCACTTCTGCACCAATGTAGACGATGCCAGCCTCGTCCAAGTTGCGCAGAGCCTCTTCGCCGACATTTGGAATGTCGCGCGTGATGTCCTCTGGGCCAAGCTTGGTGTCGCGGGCCATGACTTCAAACTCATCGATATGGATCGATGTGAAGACGTCATCTTTCACGATGCGCTCTGAAATCAGGATACTGTCTTCGTAGTTGTAGCCATTCCAAGGCATAAAGGCGACGAGGCTGTTCTTACCCAGCGCCAGCTCACCCAGATCAGTCGAAGGACCATCGGCGATGATATCGCCCGGTTCAATCGTCTCACCAACCTTCACCAGCGGGCGCTGGTTGATGCAGGTGTTCTGGTTTGAGCGTTGGAATTTTTGCAGCGTGTAGATGTCGACGCCGGACTGACCGGGCTCAACATCGCCAATTGCACGGATCACGATACGGGTCGCGTCGACCTGGTCGACAATCCCGCCGCGCTTCGCCGCGATCGCAGCGCCGCTATCGCGGGCCACGGTTTCTTCCATACCGGTGCCGACCCAAGGCGCTTCCGCCTTGACCAATGGCACAGCCTGACGTTGCATGTTCGAACCCATCAGCGCACGGTTGGCGTCATCGTTTTCCAGGAATGGAATGAGCGATGCAGCAACCGAGACGAGCTGCTTAGGCGACACGTCCATGAGCGTGATTTGCTCGTTTGGAGCCATCAGGTTGTCACCGCTTTGACGCGCTGAGATCAGCTCTTCAACAAAAGAGCCATCTTCATTGAGTTCAGCCGATGCCTGGGCAACGGTGTGCTTCTGCTCTTCCATTGCGGAGAGATAGACCACATCACCAGTGACCTTATTGTCTTCAATCCGGCGATACGGCGTTTCAATAAAGCCGTATTTGTTGACCCGGCTGAACGATGCCAGCGAGTTGATAAGGCCGATGTTCGGGCCTTCCGGCGTTTCAATTGGGCAAATCCGGCCGTAGTGGGTCGGGTGAACGTCTCGCACTTCAAAGCCCGCGCGCTCACGCGTCAGACCACCTGGGCCAAGCGCAGATACGCGGCGTTTGTGGGTCACTTCGGACAGCGGGTTGGTTTGGTCCATGAACTGCGACAGCTGTGAAGAGCCAAAGAATTCACGTACCGCAGCAACAGCTGGCTTAGCGTTGATGAGGTCGTTTGGCATGACAGTCGATACATCGACGCTGCTCATGCGTTCTTTAACCGCGCGCTCCATGCGCAGCAGACCAACGCGGTACTGGTTCTCCAGCAATTCGCCAACCGAGCGGACCCGGCGGTTGCCGAGGTTGTCGATATCGTCAACCTCGCCTTTGCCGTCCTTCAGATCGACCAGTTCTTTGACCACGGCTAGGATGTCTTCCTTACGCAGGGTCGTAACGGTGTCTTCTGCATCAAGCTCAAGACGCATGTTGAGCTTCACGCGGCCAACCGCGGAAAGGTCATAACGCTCACCATCGAAGAACAGGCCTTCGAACAGGGCTTCTGCGGTTTCCTTGGTAGGCGGCTCGCCCGGACGCATCACCTTATAGATGGCTTCAAGACCTTCATCACGGTTTTCAGCCTTATCGACCTTCAGCGTGTTGCGGATCCACGGCCCGGTATTAATCTCGTCAATGTCGAGCAGCTCGAGGCTGTCGATGCCAGCATTGTCGAGCGTTTCAACATGCTCCAGCGTCAGCTCATCACCCGCTTCGACATAGATACGGCCGGTCGCCTCATCGATCATGTCGCGCGCAGCATAGCGGCTCACAACTTCTTCAGTAGGAAGCAGCAGGTCGGTGAGGCCGTCTTTCGCAGCCTTATTGGCGGCCCGCGGCGAAATCTTCTGGTTCGCTGCGAACACTTCTTCGCCGGTCTTCGCGTCCACCAATGGGAATGCAGGCTTCTGGCCGCGCCATTGGTCAGCCACGAACGGCATTTTCCAGCCGTCTTTCGCGCGCTCCCAAGTGACGGTGTCATAGAAGAAGTGCAGGATTTCTTCGCTGTCTTGCCCCAGCGCATAGAGCAGCGCCGTGACAGGCAGCTTACGCTTGCGGTCGATCCGGACGTTGACGATGTCTTTCGCATCAAATTCAAAATCGAGCCATGAACCGCGATACGGAATGACGCGTGCCGCGAACAGAAGCTTACCAGAGGAGTGCGTTTTACCGCGATCGTGATCGAACAGCACGCCAGGCGAGCGGTGCATTTGCGATACGATTACGCGCTCTGTGCCATTGATGATGAACGTGCCGTTCTCCGTCATCAGTGGCATGTCGCCCATGTAGACGTCTTGCTCTTTAATATCGAGAACGGAGCGGGTTTCCGTTTCTTGGTCGACTTCAAACACGATCAGGCGCAGCGTGACCTTCATCGGCGCTGCATAGGTGATGCCGCGCTGACGGCACTCAGTTGTGTCATATTTTGGCGGCTCAAGTTCGTAATGAACGAAATCGAGCTCGGCAGAGCCAGCAAAATCACGGATCGGGAAAACCGAGCGCAGCGTCTTTTCAAGACCGGAAACATAGCCTGTTTCCTTGTCTGAGCGCAGGAATTGCTCGTAACTTTCGCGCTGAACCTCAATCAGGTTCGGCATTTGCACGACTTCGTGAATGTCACCGAAGATCTTACGAATGCGCCGCTTGGCCGTGCCTTGCGCCGCGCCCTTTGATTTGATGGGCTTTGCCTTAGTAGCCATGGAGGTAAATTGCCTCTTTATCTGTCGCCGAAGAGAATCTCCGGTCGCTCACAATTGATTTCTGCACCGCGCGAAATCAGCCTCATATCAGACGCGAAAAAGGCCGCACGCAAAGAGACCTTAAAGGAGGATCGCTTTGCAGCAGCTCAGTAATAACGTCGCGAATATGAAACTCGCCGCTTCCATCCCTAAGCCCATTCCCGCGTATGAATCGGCTTTGCTCGAAGCGAGCGATTGACGAGCATGTAGGAATTCGCAGGCCCCGAGTCAAACATCAGTTTCGCCCCCACACAACCCGCACGCACTCGAGTCGATTAAGCAGAGATCAAAAGCGTCGTTTCCGGGTGGCCAAAATGCGCAATCGATATGCACATCCCCACCAGGAGGATCAGGCACAACACCTCGTTATTCGATGTATCACATATTGTTTTTCAATATTATTGATTGACAATAAATCGACTCACGGTTAGATCGAAATTATTGAATATCAATATTCACCATCAAGGAGATCGATATATGACAAACTTTGGCGCCCAATCATTCGCCGCTTTCGCTGCGGTCCTCATGGCTTTCTCTTCAATCGGCGTGATCGTCACCGTTCCGCCGGCCCAAGCAAATGCAAGCAGCCAAATCCACTCAGCCATGCCCGAGCTGGCTTGATCGAGAATTGAAGGGAGGCTCTCCAATGACAGACAAACCCAATGATCTCTTGCTGCTTGCCGGCAAAATACTCACGATCCTGATGCAGATATTCATGGCAATCGGCGCTGCGGCTTTGCTTGCAGGCCTGATCGCGGTGGTATTCATGCAGGGCGCGATCAACGCTGAAATCACCACGGAATTTGAAGGCGCTGTCGGCGTATTGCCGCTGATGCCTACGCTTGGTGTGATGGCCCTGGCTATGGGATGTGTCGTTTTGATTTTCCTGTTCTTTGGCAAATTGCGCGCGATCATATCAACAGTCGGTGAAGGCGATCCATTCGTTCCAGAGAATGCCGACCGGTTAAATATCATGGCGTGGATGCTGCTCGCTGTCCAAGTGATGGCAATCCCATTGGCCGGGCTCGCTTTGCTTCTGGCGAAATGGGCTGAACCCATGGAAGATGCCAACTTCAATGTTGATTCCGGGTTCGACCTAACAGGCATCATCATGGTCGTGGTGCTCTTCATTCTCGCCCGTGTGTTCAAACATGGCGCAGCGATGAGCGATGATCTGGAAGGGACCGTCTGATGCCAGCCGAAGAAGGAACCAATATCATGGTAAAGCTAGACGACCTGCTGCACGATCGCCGGATGACCCTTACCGAGCTGGCGGAGCGTGTGGGCCTGACCCTCGCCAACCTCTCAATCCTGAAGACCGGCAAGGCCAAGGCAATCCGCTTCTCAACCCTTGAGGCCATCTGCCGCGAGCTCGACTGTCAACCGGGCGACCTGCTCTCATTCGAACCACAATAGCTTGACATTCGGGGCGCGTAGGCTAATTGCGCGCCTCGGCTGTTTCGGCAGCCATCCGTCCGAGACAGTTGGTGAAGGCAATCTGGCTTTCTTAATTTCCAGCCTAGACGGGGAAAAGAGATTTCAGGCCTCCCTATTCGGCGGCCCCTTTGATGCTTCACCGGCATCCTCCTTCCCCATCAATGGACATTCGGTCTTGTCGGTTAGCGGCAAGGCCAATTGTGAGCCGGTCGTCTGGCATATGCTGGGCGATCATTAGTGAAGGAGCAAAAGCATGGATCGTTCGCAAAAAGCCGATGCGGTTGCCCAGCTCAACGACATCTTGAAAGACGTTGGCGTGGTGGTTGTCACCCGCAACCTCGGCCTGACGGTGGACCAGTCCACTGAACTGCGCGGCAAGATGCGTGAAGCCGGTGCTTCCTATAAGGTTGCGAAGAACCGTCTTGCTAAGCTCGCCCTGAAAGACACCGATTATACCGGGATCGAAGAGTTTCTCTCCGGCCCAACTGCGCTGGCTTGGTCGGAAGACCCAGTCTCCGCAGCCAAAACAGCAGTCGAATTCGCAAAGTCGAACGACAAGCTGGAAATCGTCGGTGGATCGATGGGCACGCAGGTGCTCGACGAAGCTGGAGTCAAGGCACTCGCCTCGATGCCAAGCCTCGACGAGCTGCGCGGCAAACTTGTGGGTCTCGTCAACGCACCAGCAACCAAGGTTGCTCAGGTCGTCAACGCGCCCGCCAACAAGCTTGCTCGTGTATTTGGTGCCTACGGCGCCAGCGAAGCTGCTTAAGAGACGCTCTTATTAGAGACGAAACATACTGGGGGCCTTGGGATGAACCCATCCGCCCTGCCAAATTTTTGGAGTGAACATCATGGCTGATATTGCCAAGCTTGTTGAAGAACTTTCGAAGCTGACCGTCCTTGAGGCAGCTGAACTCGCAACTGCACTTGAAGAAGCATGGGGCGTAAGCGCCGCTGCTGCTGTTGCTGTTGCTGGCCCTGCGGCTGGCGGCGACGCACCGGCTGCTGAAGAGAAAGACGAATTCGACGTCATTCTCACCGGCGACGGCGGCAAGAAAATCCAGGTTATCAAAGAAGTCCGCGCCATCACCGGCCTAGGCCTCACCGAAGCCAAGGGTCTTGTTGAAGGCGCACCGAAGCCGCTTAAAGAAGGCGTTGCTAAGGCTGAAGCTGAAGAAATCAAAGGCAAGATCGAAGCTGCTGGCGGTACCGTAGAACTTAAGTAACGGGCTCGCTCAAGTAATCTTGACCAGAGTTTTGTGGGTGTCTTGAAGCGCCCGCAGATAGGAGGGCGGTACCGCAAGGTGCCGCCCTTTTTGTTTATCGGTAAGGTTTCCGCCCTGCGTCAACACGTCGGGATAGTGCGGCCCAATAGAAACGGCGACGCCAAATCAATGACGCCGCCGCTCAATCTCGTTTGGATTTCGGCAGAGCGCCTTAGCCTTTACGCAGGATCGCCCCGCCAGCGAGCAACACCAGGCCGAGACCAGCACCTGCGGCCAAGGCAATTCCCATCGAGGAATCGCTGTCATTGTCCTGCTCCAACGAACCGTCCTTAGCCAAAGCATGGGCGGCCTCGCCCTCAACCGCTTCGCTCGCGTCGGCACCTGTCCGAGGGACAAATCCATTCGCTGTGAGCGTCATCAACGATAGGTCGAGACCATGCTCTTTGGCGGCCCGACGTGCGGCCCCTGCCAACTTCTCAAGTGTGGCTGGCTGGTTCTTAGCTTCCTCAATAGCACCGTCCATCACAGCCGTATGAAGTAAAAGCGCCTCGGCATACTCTTGCCGCTGTGCATCGGTTGTTCCTGATAACTCAGATGTCGATGCCATGGCTGAGCGGACTTGCTCACGAACGGCTTGAATCGTACCGCGATCAGGCGTGTCGTTGCGCTTTTGAGCAGCGAGCCAGGTCGAAATCCACCAGACAGAATAGACATCGGCGACATCATGTGGATCAAGGCCATAGCTGCCAATGCCTTGACCAATCAGTTCGATGATACGCGGCTGGCCATCAATCAGCGTCTGCAAATCGGCAGCCGCACCTTTGTCTTTGGTGCGATTGACGAAACTCTGCAGATTTGTCCGCGTACGCGACTTGTCTGGCGCAAAGCGGAAGTCAAAATTGGTGCCAACGCCATCAATAGCAGACCTGCTAGGCGCAGTTAGTTGGGCGCGTCGCTCTTCTGACCTTTGAACATGGCTTTGCGCGGCCAGACCTACAGCCACACTACCATCGATTATGGGCGGCATATAGAAGTCTTGGGCTGCGGCCGAGCTGTTTGCTGCGATCCCTAACCCCAGAGCACAGACTAGCGAAACAATATGCTTCATTCTTTGTCTCCACGAAAAAACGCCCCGGGAGTATCAATACCACCAGGGCGCTGTTCATTGCGAGTCCTAATTACTGTTTGTTAGCACTTCGGCTCATCGCTTCACCGATGGTTTTGATCGCAGTGTTTGTGCTGTTGAAGAGCATGGAGAAGCGCTGAGATTCGGCACTAAACTTAGCGGTAGCGCTAGGCTTGTCATCATCTAGCTTGCTCGCCATGCTCTCGAGTTTAGATGCCTTCGCATCAAGTTTACGACCCAGAGTTTCAGCGATTGCCATGAGCCAGCTGCCGCCCCGGCTTGCACGTGCCTCGCGTTGCTCTTGCGATTCTGAATTTGCCGCAAGCAAACTGTTGAGACCATTGTCCATGTCGTCTCTTGCCGCACGTTCCAGCGATGCGATATCCCGGAAACCTAAACCAAACTGCTGCGCAAGACCTTGAATGGCTTCCTGCATGTTTTGCCTTGCTAGACCCGGCATTCCAGCGCTTGATGCAAATGCTGACTGCGCCATATCAATCATTGGCTGCGGCAAACCAATTTTCTGCCCCAGCTGCTGGATCAAGTTCATCCCAATTTGCGCGCCGATGGTGCGCATGGCCAGGCCAGCCCATCCCGCTGGGCCCATTGCAAGCTGTGCCAAATTTATTGGGTTGATGACCGAACGTACGATGCTTCCAAGACCAAATGCCATTTTGAAACTCCCTCAGATCGAAAACTATTGCCAAGGCGGGTGTCTGCCTTGAGACCTTTCTGATCCAATTCACCGAGTCGCAGTATCGGCAGAATGCATAGATCGCCTCTGCAAAACGCATAGGCGGCACCAATCACCCCGATTCTCGAACATCTGACGCAGCTACGTAACAGCTGGTCGCCATCTGCTTGTCATTCACCGCCAGATATCGGCCAATCGCGATTGACTAGTTGAATGATAATTCAGGCAAAATCGTCAAATCAGGGGCAAATATGGGCAAGCTGCTAAGCGTTATCACCGGACTGACCTGTGCAATCGGTCTCTCAAACGCGTTTGGCATGAGCGTAGCGTCGGCCCAGACCTCCGAAACAGAGGTAGAGGAAAGCATTCTGGGGGATGACTTCGCGCGCGACACCGGCGCGATTATCGTCACCGGGAAGCGGCTCGGCGACAATTTATTTGAACAGGTGGATGTGCCGGAAGATTCCTGTCTGGCCAATGCTCCGCCAATTGGCACCAACGAGCCAGGCTTTGCGATTGACGCAACCGGAATGAAGCGCGTCCGGGATCTAACCAAGATCCGCAAGAAAACGCGCGCGGGCACGATCTATATCAAGGGCGGCTCGTTCGTTGGCGCCGAAATGAAGAAGGCGCGGCTCTATAATATGTGCTTCTTCGGCACAGATTTCAGCCAGACCGATTGGACAGGCTTTTCCGGATCGGGCCTTGGCTTTGTTAATGTCGATCTGTCCGGCGCGATGATGGCAGGGGCGAAGCTGCCCTATGTCTTGATGCGCGATGCCAAGCTGGCTCAGGTCGACGCACGGCAGGCCGATTGGCAAAACGGCCGTCTTGATGGCGGCTGGAGCGGTTCGATGCGCAACCTTGATCTGTCAGGCGCCAACCTCACCAACTTCCGTATTGCTTGCGGCAGCGGTGCGGCCGATGGCTGCCCGACCGAACGCGAAGGCATATCACTCAAGAACGCCAATCTGCGCCGCGCCAGTTTCTACGGCTTCTTTTGGCCGGATATTGATCTTGGCGGTGCGCAAATCGATCAGACTGAGTTAGCGCTGGATCACCTTCCAAGCTTGAAGGGTGCTCGTCTGGTTGGCCCGGTTGTCCTTCGCTCACCCCGCCGCGCGATAATGCTGTTTCCCGGAGAGGTGGACCAACTGGTCAAGGACTCAAGTGAAGAGACCAGCGACACGGACCCATGCGGCAATGCTCGGCTGGTTCCCGCCTTGCAATTGGCATGCGATGTTCCGGGCAGCAGCACGCGCGCATTGCTAAGCTCAGTAATGGAGCTGGAGCGCCAAAGCACCGCCAAGAAAGGGTACGCATCTCGCCGGGCAGCTTGGGCGGCGAGCCGTGACGGCTGCACAAATCTGGAAACCGAAGACCAAAAGATTAGCTGCGTTATCGCCGCCTATGAAGCGCGGCAAACGGATCTGCGCTCTGGCACTGGTGCACCGTCCTGGATATCAGGCTCAGGCTATAGATTGTTCGTATCCAGCGAGGCGGCCTATCCAACCGCAGAAGGTCAACCAGGCCTATATGGCCGGATCTTGCCGATCCTGCTCGATTCCGCCGTGGCAGCTGTAATTGTGAAAACCGATGGATCAGGCTGGGCCAGCGCCAAAGGAGTGGCGGTTGGCGGATGCTATTTCGAGGTGGACGGACTGGCTTATGACGACGCTGATGGCACCCTAAACTTCGCCCGCAAACCGCGCCGCCGAAGAGCTGCGCCGATTATGCAGGAACCGCTGCTCAGTTTCGCAGGGCAAAGCACTCAGGTGCGCGAAGAAGGCGCTGCAAGGATCGAAGGTTGTTCAGCGAGCGGCGACTTCCCGCGTCTCGAGGCGCTCGATTTGAATGACAATCTACTCGAGTCGATGTGGGAACGGTTCTAGGCCGGAGCCTTCGTACGCCGTCCTCGGCGCCGTCTATACGAAACGTATAGAGACGCTCACCGCCATATTTGGCATTAGCTGTCAGATATGCAGGAGCGCCAAACGGCGAGACGGAGCGGGCAATGGAAACCAATCGCATAAATGATTTTGCTGCCGACAGACGCAGTGAGATCGGTGTTGGCGTCCAAACCTCTCCGCTAGCGGCAGCCAGTGATGCGCGAATTGAGGCGGCTCGCAATACAATAACGACCGGCGGGCCAAGCAATGCGGTGCAATTCAATCGCACGCAGTCCGCGCCGGATCAAATTGCCGTGGGTCAGGCCGGGCCGGCTGACGTGTTCGCGGCAGGCGCTCCGCCGCCGCCAACCACCCGCGAACTCGCCGCGATGGCGACCGACGTCTACACGCCTGGCACCGCATCACCCCCTGGTTGGGATCTCGCCTCAGGTGCGCAGGTCATTGAGATTGGGCTAAGCGAGTCCATGCTTTCTTCGCCCACAACCGATTTTCAAGCCGAGGTCTACACCCGAGAAATCGCCGGACAAACAAGCTATGTGGTCGCCTTCAGAGGCACACAAAGCGCCGCTGATTGGCGCGGCAATTTTGGCCAAGGGCTGGGACTGCGAACTGATTATTACAACCGCGCCTTGGAAATCGGCGAGCGGCTGACCGTGCCAGAGGGCGCAAGAGTGACCCTGACCGGTCATTCGCTTGGCGGCGGATTGGCCTCGGCTGCAGCGACCGCTGCGGAACTTGATGCGACAACATTCAACGCCGCTGGCCTCTCAGAACCGACCCTTACCGAGGCTCGGAACATAGCGGCAAAAGACGGGCGGTTGGACGTCCCTGATATTAGCGCTTTCTATGTGCGAGGCGAGATCCTATCGACTTTGCAAGATGGCGGTGACCGCATGATCGGCGCAATCCTGGGCGGCGTGCTTGGCGCTAGCGTTGTCGACATGCCAGAAGCGATCGGCACGCGCATTGAGCTTGATCCCGTCCGTCCTGAGGGCATGAAGTGGTATCAAGACCACGCGGTGAACCGTCATTTCATGAGCTATGTGAATGCCAGTCTGCCAGGAGGTTGACTTGGCGCGCGACCTTAGCTTGCCTATAGGCTGGTATCTACGATGCGCTATGCGCTAGCCTTATCACCTGCTATTCTGGCACTCGCTGGTCTTTCTGGGAGCTGCTCTGCATTGAGCGAAACCTCATCCTGTTACACGCGGTCGCAGCCTAAGCTTCCTGATCGTCAAAAAGTGCGCGCCCACCTCAGTAATGGTGAAGAAGGTAGACAGCTGTTTGACGCGGTGATGGACGGCGATATTAGCCGTGTAGAAGAGATGGTGCGCGCCAACCCTCGGCTGCTATCCACCCACCGCGTTCTGCGCGAAAATGAACGCGCAGCCAGCGGCAACAGCGGCGGCTTGCTCAGCTTCGCGATTGGCAATTGCGATCCCCGCATGCTGGGCGCTTTGCTAGAGCTTGGCGCCGATCCCGATGGCATAACAGCCGGCCTAGCGCTCACTTACGCGTTGCTCGCTGACGATCCGCTAATGGCGACAATGCTGCTGCAAGCGGGCGCTTCGCCCGATGCCCAGACACCAGGCCGGTCAACGCCGCTGAAGGAAATCCTCTATTTTGAGAGGCCCGATGCGGTTGACCTGCTGCTGCGCGCAGGGGCGGATGTGAACCGCCCCGATGAACTGGGCGCTAGCCCGCTTGAGCTAGCATTGATGTTTCAGGACTTTCGATCAGCGGAAGTTCTGCTCAAGGCGGGCGCAAACCCATGGCAAGTGGGCAATAAAGGCGCTCTGCCAGCGGCGATGCTGACCAAACCGGCTGAGCAAAGCAGTGATGAGCCGCAACGACTAAAGCTGCTCGAAATGGTGCAAGCTCGCAGCCCGATTTGGCCGCCTCCTGCCCCAGCTGAGGTCATCAAGGGATTCCTTCACAGTGATTGGCCCAATGCAGCGATGAAAGACGCTGGTTTTGTTGCAACCGAGCAGGCGATGGCATCTATGCGCCTGGCCGACCGAGCGCAAAAATAGGGAGGGCCGGAGATGGTAAACTCAATCCGCCCGACCGGAGTAAGCGCAGTGTCAGCCATTTCTGCTGGCTCTGGCAAAACCGGAGGTCGCACTGGCGGCGCTCTAAGAAAGTTAGCAAAGCAAATTGCAGGCCGCGTGGTTCGCGAATTTCGAATGTCCGAAGATGAACGTGACTATCAAGATGAGGCTCCGCTGCGCGATGGCGAAGATCTCTACGAGATCCGCGCGGTTGCCCGCGAACTCGCCAGTGACCTGCAAGCCAGACCAACCGACGAAGGCCGATTGGCACGCAGCCTCGGAGCATTCGCGCAAGAAAGCGCTTGCTTGCTCGCGGCCCGGCCAGAAGCCGCCTCGCTAGACACTATTGCGCGCGTGATTGCTGCGCACGAACAGCCTTCTGATGGCGAAACGATTGAGCGCGCGTTCAATCAGATTGATCAGACAGCTCTGGGTATATCAGAGAGTCGTCCCGGCTGAGCGTTGTCGGCACTCTTGCTGGCCCGCTCAAACTGCAAAGAAGCAATGTTCAGGCGGCGCCGGCCCAAGCCATGCAGCAAAGCCAATTGCGCATATCCTGCCCGCAATGCATTCAATTTCGGATCGAGGCCTGCAATTCGAATGGCGATCCCACCATCCGCTTGCCTTTGCAAATGCGCACCTTGTGCCAAGGAACCGGGTGGAAACTCAATTTCTGCCGACGGCTGAGATACGCTTGGCCAGCTTTCCGCGATCTGCGCGGCCATCCGGTCAAACATGGCCTTGTCAGCAGGTGAAAGCGCGGACTGGGCCGCTATCGCTTGCGGGTCTTTGCCAGCCATAATGCGGGTCATGTCAGCGCGCGACAATTCCCCTTCGCTTTGATGGCCGCTCTCGCCTGACAGACTGTCGAAGTCACCTGATCGTGATCGTGCGGAAGAGTTCTGCCCTGCCCTATCTGCGCTTTGCTCGGAAGAACGGCCAGCGTCATCGCCCACTCTTTCTACTTTCGCCGAGAATCGCTCGCTCAGCGTTCTGACCTCCGCTTGCCGGCGCGGCGGCTCATTGCTCTTGGATGCCTCCGGCACCTGGCGCGGAGCGCGCGCGACACTGGGATCATTTGCTGCACGGGGAGCCTGGGTCATTGGCGGCATTCCTCCGCTGCTTCGTCGGCAATGATCTCACGCCGCAGAGCTTCTGCCTTGCGCTCTGCCATAGCTTTTTCAGTGATCAGATCAGCCCGTTCTGCCGCCCGTTCATGCTCAGTCCGGGCAACAAGCAAATGCTCACGTGCCTCGCTCAACGCATCATAGGCATCGGCGCGCTGCATGCTGGCGTTTTCACATTTTTCGTCAGATACGCGGCGCCATAGCAATGCCTGAGGGTCGGCGGGATTAGAGCGCAGCATAAACTCCGCTTCTTCGCGCTGTTCGCGCTCCAATCTATAGACATCATGCGCCTGCTGTGCGGCGGCTGCGCTCTTTAGCTCAGCAGCCTTGGCCTCGCGCCGAACCCGCTGCGCGCGCCGCTCTCTCAACTGCGCAATCCGGTTTGCTTGCTGCAATTGCTGGTTCATAGGATCGCCTCTCCAATCGCTCGCAGCCGGGCGAGCGTGGTCGCTTGATCGCTGGCATCTTCAGAGAGTTGGCACAAAAACGCCTCGATCGCATCGCGCTGTTCTAGCGCCGCATCAGCGAGTGGGTCCTGCCCGGATTGATACTCGCCCATTTGCAGCAGCAATTCGATCTCGGATAGTTTGGCAAGCATCGCCCTCACCGCTTCTGCGGAGGCAATTTGGCCTGGCCCAGACAGCTTGCGGAACAACCGAGACTGGCTCGTGGCGATATCGATAGCGGGGAAATGGCCGCGCGCAGCCAACTTGCGCGACAGGTGAATATGACCATCAAGCAAAGAGCGGACCTCTTCGCCAACCGGGTCTTCCTCCTCGCCCTCAGTCAGGACGGTGTAGAGCGCGGTGATCGCACCCTCGCCGTCCGTCCCAGCACGCTCAAACAGTCGCGGAAGCTCGGCAAACACCGAAGGCGGCAGGCCGCGCCTAACGGCAGGTTCGCCGACAGCCAAGCCGATCTCTCGCAGTGCGCGAGCATAGCGGGTCACGCTATCCATTAGCAGCAAAACATGTTTGCCCTGCGCTCTAAAACCTTCCGCAATCGCGGTTGCCGCGCGCGCAGCCCGGACACGCTCCATTGCCGGGCAATCTGATGTGGCGACCACGACGACGGAACGCGCCAAACCCTCATCACCCAGCGTATCAGCAATAAATTCGCGCACTTCGCGGCCGCGCTCTCCGATTAGGCCGATTACAATCGCATCGGCCTTTGCTCGGCGAGCCAACATTGCGAGCAGCGTCGACTTCCCACCACCAGCAGCCGCGAAAATTCCCATGCGCTGACCGATGCCGAGCGTGAGCAAGCCATCGACAGCGCGAACCCCGCTTTCCAGCGGCATATCAATGGGAGGGCGTTCCATAGGCGCGGGCGGAAGCGCAACCAGCGGTCGGTCAGGCGTCGGAGCGATTGGCCCTGCGCCATCGATGGGCGCACCTTGCGCATCCAGGACGCGGCCCAGCAGACTGTCATTGGCCGGCACACGGTCGGCCATTTCGCGCAAAATCACTTCGGCATCAGCGTATAATCCACGCAATTCGCCAAGCGGTGTCAGCAGCATCATGTCGCCATCAAATCCGACAATTTCTGCGCGCAGCGCCTCTTCACCTTCGGTTGTCGCGATCTCCATCACATCACCGATCCGGCCGCGAGCCCCTCGCACCCTAAGTGTTGTACCCACCGCACCAACCAGCCGACCGCGCTGCTCATACAGCGGCGAACGTAGGCTATCGAGCAGAGAGGAGACACCAGAGTTAGCCATTGAGGTCAGCCGCACCCACGTCCCAGCGCGTTCGCAGAGCCGCCATTTGCATCTCAAGGTCAGCAATAATCCGCCCGCCGCCAGCCTCAATTCGGCAACCCATATCTTGCAGTTGTGGGTCACCCTCGACCAATCGCGCGCTGCTTTTCGGCAATTGGCTGCGAACCGCATCGACCCATTGCTCAGCAACTACGATCCGCGAAGCATTGGCGCCCGAGCGACTAAGGGTTTGCTCGACCAATCCCGTAACTACCGATGCGTCTTCGCGTGATCCAATCAAATGCTCAACCGCTTCCATCGCCGCGATAGCCGCAGCGCGCTCACGCCGAGCATCTTCGCGGGCCATATCTTCATGCAATTGCACCGTGCATTTGGCGAGCGCATCGCGCATTTCTGCCAGCGCCTCTTCGCGGCCCGCAGCATAGCCCTCCGCCCGCACCGCGGCTGCGTCGGTCCGAGCTTGATCAGCTATCGCCTTTGCCTCGGCGAGCAGCGCTGCGCTCTCACGAAAATCACTCACATTGTCTTTTGCAATCCGAGAAGAGGACGGCCGGACTAAGACATCGCCGCACATAACGAATTCGCTCATTCAGCCGGCTCCATCTCAGGTGTTTGCGCCTGCGCCAAGACTTCTGCTGCAAGCTCAGCCAATGGTGCGAACTCGCGGTGCCGCTGGACCCTTTCGACCAGCGCCTCACCTTGTTCCACCAGCTCGACAGGCGTTGGCAGATCGTCGGTGAGAAATTCTGCTCTAAGCTGATCTGTATCGGCATCGCAGATCGCATCGAACCGATCTTCTCCGACGAACGCAGCCAAGGCCGCAAGCCGGGCACCATTGAGCTCCGCATCAATCGCCGGGCGTGCATGCAGCAAGCCAATGGTCACGACCAGCTCACTATGGCGTTCCTGCTCCGCGACGCTCCAGTCGGGTGGATCGACCAGATCGCTAAATGTGGGCAGGCTCTCTCCGCGCAGCCGGGCGGCAAATCGCTGCGCGCGCGCTGGCAATCCTTCACTTAGCCCCTCAACCGCCATGGCTCATCCCAATTGACTGTTCGACCGGAGCTCTGGATTTTGATCGACGGCGGCGACCGCGCCACAATTGCAATGCGCAAAGCCCGAGCAGGCCGACGCCCAAAACAGCAGCCAGCGTGGCCAGAATTTCGCTGAGCTGGTAAGTTGGCGCATTCGACCTCACGGCAGGCAATGGTTTCGCCTCAGTCATTGCGACGCTGACCTTTTCGTACTCCAGCCCTTCAATGCTGTTGGTAACCAGAGCCTTGATCGCGGCGGTCTGCGCTCTGAGATCAAAGCCTTCGCGATACTTCACAAAAACCGATGCCGAGGGAGGATTAGCAACGCCGGTCAGCACATCCGTCTCGGGCAAAGCAAGGTGCACACGGGCCTCAACCACCCCGTCAAATTCGCTGATCGTATGAGATAACTCTTGGCTCAGACCATAAACCAACCGAGCGCGTTCAGCCAAAGAGGACGAGGTGAAGCCCTCCTTTTTGAACACCGTGCCCAGCGATTCATATTGATCACGCGGCAGGCCATTTTGCCGCAGAACCTCTACCGAGCGCGCAAAGTCCCCTTGGGCGACGGTGACGGTGAAGACGCCCTTTTCACCCGGGCTCTTACCGCTCTCGATGCCTGCTCGTTCCAACACGGCGACCATCTCATTGGCTTCCCGTTCAGCCACATCGCGGTACAATTCCTGCCCGCTGCAAGCCGCCACGACGACCATCACAACCAGCGCAGCCAAGCCACGTAGACCTCGCTGCAGACCTGAGCCAATTGATCCAACCTGTCCGCTGCCCATAGTCACCTTACCCCTGTTGCCGGAACAATTGTTGCAGCCCGTCTGCGCTGCGATTGGCAATGTTCGAGGTCAGCTGACACTGGAACATAAACTCCTGACACTTCATCGTCAGCTGCACGATCTCGCCCGGTGTCAGCTCGCCATTGCTGGCCTGTGCTGATTGCGCGAAATCCGTCACTGAGCGCGCTTGCACATCGATCCCGTCAAGCGCGCGCAGCATGTTGCCAAGCGGAGCGGGAAGATCGGCTCGATTGACCCCGCTCGCGCTGGAGGCCTTGTCGATCGCTTGCGCAAAGCGTGCGGCTTCTGTGCCTTGCGCCCCTTGGGCAGAAGCCGACGGGCCAAGTGAAATGGTGCGGTCTGCCCCTCCGCTGGACTGCTGCACCCCGCCGGGAAGCATGGCCGCCGTGAGTAGCTCGATACTCATGGATCAGTTCTTCCGAGCCATCGTCTCAAGCGCTTTCGAAACGCTGTCGAGCGAAGTGTGGCTGCTCTGAGCCATAAAGCTCATGCGCATAGATTCCGCCGTTAGCTTGGTGATTTCAGACGGGCTGTCGGCCCCTTCTTCACCGCTAATCACATTGGCTTGCTGCTCAATCTTTGATGCCTGATTGTCGAGCGCAGAACCCCAGGCCCCAGCAAAGGCTTCAAACCAACTGCGATTACGGCTGCTGGTAAACATTGATGGGCTGGAGCTTAAATTTGCCAATACCCTTCCACTAATATCTGTCATGTCACTTCCTTTCGTACTCAGCTCAATTTTCTCGTTTCACATCACTAGAGTGTCGCGCATCCCTTCACGCTCTACGGTCACCTGACCGTCGCCAATCTCAACGATTTTGTGGCCGGTTGGCAGGTTCGCACCAACGAACCAGCGCGTCCCGTCTTCGGTCACCAAATAGCCGGGGTCACCCGCCACAAAGCTCGCCGCGCCATATCCCGGTGCGTTGAAGAAATAGGCGAGATCACTGCCTCCGCGATTGGGGTCTGATCGAAACTCAACCGAGCGGACATGAGGCAGGTCTTTCTGAACCAGAGCAGTCAGTTCGCCTTGCTTGTCCTTGGGCAGAAACGGCCCTTCGATTATCAAACCACTTGCACCTGCTGGCAAAGCGCGTGCGTCAATTTTCTGCGCGGACAGCAGGTCGGTTGCGGTTTCCGCTGCTTGCGAAAGCGTCTCAACCCCAACGAACAAAGAAGGATGCTCTGCCGTCGCCCATTCGCGCAATTGAAGCAGAGCACCCTCATTATGCACTAGGCCGGTTACCGCGAGCGCGCCTGTGTCCGCGGCGCGTCCAACCTCTAGGCCCCGAAACCCTTGATCAACCAGAGCAAGCTCAATGGCCGTGGGATCATCGGCATCGGAGCTAAGCGCGGTGTTCCCAAAGAACGCACCGCCCGCAATGACTAGCAGCGCTGCACCGATCAGACCCAGCTTTCCGGCGGTCCACTCGATCCCGGCAATCTTTGTGCGAGCGGGCTGAGAGCGCAGCGCCAATCGCTCGCCCATATCTGTCGCAGGCAGAGCGTCAGCTTCCTGCAAAGCGACGACCATGGTCTCACTGGCCGCTTCGCTCGCGTCCGACCAACGCTCTTCATCATTGCCACCGATCGCAAATTGCAGATCGCCAATCTGAACCGGAAGATAGGGTTCCAGCACCAGCTTTTCGCCCGCCCCCATATCACGGCCCAGCACCACTGCCTCACCAGCGATGATTTCAAGCATTGGGCGTTTTCCGCAGGTTGCGAGCCTTAGCGCGCAGCCTTTGGTCGAGCGGTCACGCAGGACGATATCGTTTTCAAAACTGTGACCAATCGCCAGCGAACGACCAGGCGGCAGACGGTGTTCTGCGCCTTGCGAGCGCCCGTTCAGCACCCGTAGCGTGAGCGTTATGCTCTCACCGGCCTCATGCACCTCGGCAACTGACGAATGCGCGTTCATCGGCGCTGTCTCGGAGTGATCGGCTCTTCGCCGCGCAATTGCTCCATGGACAAAGGCTCAACCTCATTCGCGGACAGTTGAGAGGTGCCGAGATTGCTGATCCTGGGCGTCAACAGGAAGAGGCGTTCATAGTGATCCTCGCCTTTGCGGCGCTTACGAAACAGCTGACCAAGTCCGGGGATGTCGCCCAAAACCGGGGTTTTGCGCTTCCGATCATACGTCGTTGTCCGGGTCATACCGCCCAGCATCACACTCTCACCCTGGCGCACGATCATATGCGTTGCCAAATTGGCACCCCCGGTCACGGGCACTCCGTCGATGACCATGCCGTTGAGCTGGGTATCGTCGATCTCAACCTGCATACGGATCCGCATTTCACCGCCATCTTCGATGGCAGATGGTCGCACCCTCATTGTCAGACCATAATCGACCGTAACCGCGTCAACCTCGCGCTCACCCTCCAGCTTGATCACTTGCTGGGTGCTGTCTCCAAAGGACGCTACCTCATTGTTCAATGAAGAGAGTGACTGCCGGGTCACAACCCGAACGGCACCGCGTTCCTCCAATGCCTTCACCCGAGCAATGAACAGCTTTCCATCACCACTCAGATAGCCACCAGTGATCCCGCCCGGGCCGAAGTTTGGACCGCCGCCAAACAGCAATCCAAGGCTCTCAATCCCGAAACCGAAATCAAGGCCAAGCTCTTTAAGTTTCGTAACATTGAGCTCTAGGATCGTAACCTGCGTCTCAACGATCAGCGGCTCAATATCGAGGTTCGCGATCAGCTGTTCATAGACGCCCATGGTTTCCGGGCGATCTCGCACGATCACAGCGTTGACTGTTGAATCGGCGGAAATGCGCGGTCCATTCAAGTCACGTTCGAATTCTCGCTGGTCAACATCGTCCCGACGACTGAAATCGCGATCTCGATCATCAAATGGCCGGTCGCGTAGGCTACGAAGCCCGGTGGTCGTGTATTCATTGGTGGAGTTCGAAGTGACATTGCCAACTTGCCGGCCATCACCCATCTGCTCCTGAAGGACAGTCGCAACCCCTGGAATAATCGTCAGCAAGTCAGAATTGCGCACCGGTCGATCGGCTGCACTGCGATATTTCAGATAGAAAATGCGCACTTCAAACGGACTGCGAAGACCCGCATGCCGGATCACTTCCGAACGAACGCTGGCACGGGCAAGCGGCGCACGGAGCAAAGGCGAGGCGACAAGAGGCCGTGTCTTTGCAACTGGAACAACAGGCGCGGGAGCGGACAGGGCCTGAGTTTGCAATTGGCCAGCCATATGCTCAACCTTGTCGAGAAAGGATGGCACTCCTGTTGCCAGAACCATCCCGTTCCTAGTCTGGACCGTGTTGACCTTATCCGTCAGGCCCATCGACTCGACCTGATCTCGAACCTTCTCGCCAGCAAATGTAGGGATGGATCGGCTCGAAATCTCATCATTGCTGTAAACCCGGGCAACCGAACCATCCCAGTAAACAACAAGTCCATAAGCACGCGAGATTGTGCCCCAAATCGTCAGCGGATCGTCTTTGAAGACCCCTTGAACCTTGCCTTTCACCCCCGTGCTGACCTTTGCGCGAAGGCCCGCTTCGCTAAACAGATCTGCAACAAAGTCGCGCACATCCTGACCACGCGCGCTGATCGATATCGGGCTCTCTTCAAATGGCACCTCCCCAGCGGTTGCACCCACTGGGGAGAGCAAGGCTGCTAAGCTGAGGCCGGCCATTATCGGCCTGCGTATAACGCCCTTCAAAATAGGGAAAATCGAACGGGTGTTTAGGGGGTTCACTCCGCAGCCTCCGCATAAATTTCGTCCGGCTCGGCTGCGTGGGCAACCAAATCCGGAGCGATGTCGAGTTGCCGCACCACATCAAGTGGGACAGCAGGGTTTAATTCGTTGAAACTCAAAACTGGAACATCAAACAGATCGGCCGCACACACGAGGCGCAATGGCCGGCGCAAATCTTGCGCAGTCAGGATGGCACGGGCGCCCCCAGCCTCTACTTCCTGCCCAATCAATTTCACGAGATCACGCATGCGTAGGGGATCAACAGCCAAGCGCGGCTGGCCATCAATGCTTGTCAATGTAGCTCGGATCGCATCTTCTGCACGCGGACCGATCATCATCACTTTCAGACGGCCATCCTCACATAACGGCGCAACAATGTTCCGCCTCAAAGCGATGCGGACTCGCGCTGCAATCATATGCGCCTCACGCTCGGTTTGGCCGGCCTCGCTGATCGCAGCGATGCAATCGCGCATATTGCGCAATGACACCTGCTCATCAGCCAGGATACGCAGCACCTCGAGGATGGTCTGGATCGGCACGGCGCGAACCGCCTCTTTCACCACCTCTGGATGGGTCTCGCCCAAAACATCAAGCTGATCGGTAACCTCTTGCAGGCCGAGGAACAGGGTCAGATTGCGGCGGAGCAGCTCGCGCATAAATGCAGGCAGACGTTCCTGAATTTGCTCGGGCTTTTCGCACGCTGCACCAAGCGGAGCGTCATAGGCCAGCAGCTCCCAACTTCCTTCGGATGCATGATCCGCCATCCGCTGCACTCGTAGCGCCGGAAGGGCGACGCCGGACACCATTTGTAGATCATCTTTGGCCGCATCCAGCTCACTCGTCAAAAGCGCCATTTTGCTAGCGCTCATTGCACCCCATTGGAGCGACAGAACCAGCGGCTCGACCTGCGGAGCGGGGCGCGCCTTCAGGATGATTTCCTCCGCGATGGGCGCATCGTCGTCTTGCCCGCGCGCTGCGAATTCACGCATTTTCCGCCCGAGTACTGGATCGCGCCAAGCGCCCACCAACATCAGCGTAAGTCCTAGAGCGCAAAACACCCCCCAAGGAAAACCCGGTATCAGTCCGAGCGCCAGAGCGATCGCACCTGCAGCAATGAGTGTACCAGGGCGTGCACCGATTTCAGAGAAGATCGCAGGTGCGAGGTCAGGTTTCGTGCTTGGATCATTACTGCGCGTAACCAGCAATCCGGCAGCAAGCGCGCATAAAAACGCCGGGATTTGCGCAACAAGCCCATCGCCAACCGTCAGAATGGAAAACGTTGCAGCAGCCTCACCCAGCGACAGGCCATGGTACAGTGAGCCAACCGCGATGCCGCCGATAAGATTGATAACCACGATCACGATTGTGGCAATTGCATCGCCTTTTACGAATTTCATGGCGCCATCGAGGCTACCGTAGAGTCGGCTTTCCTGCTCCAATTCGCTACGCTTCTTGCGCGCCTCATCTTTGGTCAGCATCCCAGACCGCAGGTCACTATCAATCGAAAGCTGCTTGCCCGGCATCGCATCGAGGCTGAAGCGTGCGCACACCTCCGCGACCCGCTCCGAGCCTTTCGAGATCACGATAAACTGCACGACTGTGATGATCAGGAAGACGACGAGCCCGACAATGATATTCCCGCCAGCTGCCGTTTCGCCAAATTCAGTGATGATTTGACCGCCATCCATTTCGGTCAAGATCATCCGTGTGGTCGCCACACTAATCGCAAGCCGCGCAACGGTCGTGAACAACAGGATCGAGGGGAAAGTAGAGAATTCGAGCGGGTGGCGAACGCCAATAACAGCTATTACAAGTAGAGCGGCGGCAGTGAGATTGAAGGCAATGAACACATCCAGCATCGCTGGAGGCATTGGCAAAATGAACATTGCGAAGATTGCTACCAGCCCACCGATCACGACCAGCTGGGCCGTTGGAACCGCCGATGCGGCATTTTTGAGCTTCGCGCTGAGCGCCATCAGAAGTTCACCGCAATCCCGTTCTCGTCAGCAAGTGAGACGTAATTCGCCTTCACCTTGGCAACATAATCTTGAGTTTCACGATAGGGCGGGATCTTCATGCCATGCTTACGAACAGCGCCTTCACCTGCGTTGTATGCGGCGAGCACTAGCTCCAAATTTCCATCGAACGTTTGCCACAATCGACTAAGCAATTTCGCACCGGCATTGATGTTGGTGGTAGGATCAAAAAGATGCTGCGGATCTCTCACTCCCAGATCGCGGCCCGTACCCGGCATGACCTGCATCAGGCCTCTGGCGCCCGCATGGCTGACCGCTCGGTCCCGATATCTGGATTCTTGCTTGATAACAGCGTGAAGCAACAAAGGATCAACCCGGTGCGCCCTGGCCGCCTCCCCGATGATCGCATCGAAACGCGTTCCGTAGCTTTGCGGACTGAGTGCCAGAACTGCTTCGCTGTCCTGATCATTGGTCAACCCCAGCCCGTTCAAACCTTCAGCTTCGATGGGACGACGCGCGCTTTCAGGAGGGATAATTGCGACAATTGATCCATCGCCGAGTTTGAAGGTCTCAGCTTCCACACTTGGTTCTTTGCTCACCTTTAGGTCCGTTTTGGTCGCGAGAATAAACCTTGGATCACCATCATAACCGCCATCAGGCCGTAACGGCTCGGCTTCTTCTGAGATCGTCGTGCTGCGAACAACTCCGCGGGGCCGATTTGCCTTGAACGCTGGCGACTCGATTACTGAGGTCTCCGGACAATGTCCGAGCAAACCCTCAAAATGTCGAAGCGAATCAACGCTTGCCACTCGAATGGGCGCATCCACCTCGCACTCACCAGGATTCTCGATCGGTTCCGGATCACGCTCTTTCGCGGCGACCGCAGCCCCGTTCAACAGAGAAAAACTGATGCCAATTACAGTAGGCATCGAACCAAATAACTTCGCATGGCGAAGAACTCGCCCATATTTGTTATGTAATTTACTTGACATGCGACCTCCTGTTCAGAACTTAGTTCCAAACCAATCAAGTAACCTAGCTATTCGCCAACGGGTCGGGAATCCTGCCTTTGACCCCACCAATCCAGCAACCATGATGGTAAAGGATATTTGATAAGTTTGAAGTGCCAACGTAAACCATGGGAAAACTTGCTCAATTGCCCAGAATTGCGTGCATTGTGCGACGAATCGAGTGCATTTGCCATTTTCGGTTCACCGTAAAATTGGAGCAATTCGTCTGTGACACATTTATGAAGTGATTACTGCAACCGAGTCGAGTCGCCACAAGTTTCACTGGTAACGACTTCAAAGTCCGTTGACTTTACTAACAAGGGTGCAAATAACGTGATTTCCGGGCCTGCCATCCGGAGTCGCGCACGAGGATAAAGTGCCTCACGCGCGCGCAGAATTAGAGCCGGTTTCTGACGGGCGTCTTATGAGGTGAGTGGCAGGCATAAATGGCGGATGAAGATAAAGGCGGCGACAAGACAGAGCTGCCGACTCCCAAGAAGTTGAAAGATGCCCGCGAAAAGGGCGACATTGCCAAGGCACAAGACATTTCGTCCATGCTCGGCACCTTCGGGGCAATTTTATTGCTGCTCGTAGCGGGCGCTTGGATCGCTCGAAGCATCGCCGACTTCGGAGGCCGAGTTGTGAGTCAGGCGGCCAGTGGAGACTTTGACCTAGCCTTCGACGGCCTCGCCGGAGAGGGGGCATTGCTACTGCTTATGCTGAGCGCAGTGGTATTGATCCCCCTGTCCGCGCTGGGCGGATTGTCAGAAATATTCCAGACTCGCGGCCTGTTCGCGCCTAAGCGGCTTGAACCGAAATTCGAGAATATCAATCCAATCAAGGGATTGAAGCGGTTGTTCGGTAAAGACGGACTGGTTCAGCTGGTCAAAACACTGGCAAAAGTGCTCGCGGTGCTCTCCGTCGTCTGGCTGGTCGCCTACGGACATATTGAGAAAATGGGCTCGATGCTGCTGCCTGCGTCAGAGCCAGTCTGGCGAGATGGGCTTGGCGCACAGGCGGGATCGCGCGATGCGGCTCTTACCTTCGGTATCGCACTTGAAATCCTCGCCTGGGTTGGTGGGCTTTTCGTAGGGATCGCATTGATTGACAATGTGTGGACCAAACAGCGCTTTCTCAAGAAAATGATGATGAGCCGCCGCGATATCAAACAGGAGGTCAAGCAGGACGAAGGCGACCCTCATGTAAAGGATCATCGCCGCCAGCTGGGTCAAGAATGGGCGCAATCAGGCGCTGTCTCAGCTACCCAAGATGCATCGGCTTTGTTGGTCAATCCTACTCATCTAGCGATCGCGCTCGACTATGATCCGGACCGTGCACCGGTCCCGGTCGTTCTGGCGCGCGGTGATGGTGAGATCGCGCAGGCCATGCGGGAGGCCGCCATTGATGCTGAAGTGCCAATAGTCCGTCACATTCCCACCGCCCGCAAACTTTGGGCACGCGGCGAAGTTGGTGAGATGGTTCCGGAGGAATTGTTCGATGCCATCGCCGAGGTGATTTTGTGGGCCAAGCGTGCTCGCGCAGGAAAGGCTCCGATGGAATGTGAGCTGGACCATGGCCACACGCCGCCCAGCGACCCAACTGATACAGAACCAATGGAGTTAGAACCGTCATGACCATCGGAACGGTGCTTTCGTCCCTGCTAGCAATTGTCTTGTCTTTGGCATTCGTAATCGCCCTTGCGTGGGGTGGGCTTTACCTGATGCGCCGATTTCAAGACGGGAGCTTTGGGAAGCTTGGCGGCCAGCAAGACACGCGAAATTTGCGCTTTATCCGGGCCCTGCCAATCGGCCCGCGTGAACGTCTGGTGCTAATCGAGATTGAGGGCGAGGAGATGCTGCTGGGAGTAACCGCACATTCTATCTCTAGGCTGCGGGAATGGCCTGCTCCTGACTCTACCGAGACATCCAGAGGCGCTGCGGACTACGACGCCGAGCAGATGCCAAGTGATGCCCCAAAGGGACGGCCACGCTTTCGGCTTCGCATGTCCGATGAGGGGCAGATATGAGCGCTCGTCACCAACAACTCAAGGGCATAGCGGGCAGCTTGCCTAGCTTGAACGGCGATCAATGTGCCTGGGCGCATCACACAGCCCGATTGCTTGCCCATCGCGGTATTGTGACATCAGTTGTGCCCGCTCCGTCTGGTCAGGCGGACTGGTACAAGGCAGATGGTCTTGCATTTCGCCCGCCGCCAGAGACTCGCGCGCCGCTGGGCGCAGCGGCTGACGCATTGGTGAGCGCCTTGGCTTTACACAATTCGTCGCTGGATGAGATTGAGCAGGCAACAGGCCTCGCCGCTGAGTTCAACAATCACGGCGAGCTGGACGCTGAACTTGCCTGCGTTCAGCTTTCGCGCGCCGGTGAGCCGTTGGGCGAGATCGCACCGCTTGCGTCGCCGCCCATACCGTGTCCAGCAGCCACTCCGGTGCCGGTGCAGCTTTCGCTCGCGGCGACCCGGCTCACATTAAACGAAGCCGAAGCTCTGGGTGGAGGCGATCTGCTGCTGCTCTCTGGATCACCTTGGCCAGTCATTGAAAATGCGACGAGTCCATTAAGCTACGGCGTTGCATTCGATCCGCAAACAGGGCGACTGATCACCGCGCTCACAAACTCCCCCAACAATCTCGAGGCAGCTCCGATGAGTGATCCAAAAGACACCAATCAAATGACCGTGCCAGTGGCTCTGCAATTACCCGACGCCGTTCTGTCGCAAGATGATTTGGCCGCCCTTGCTGATGCTGGATCGATTGATCTTGGGCCGATCACAGAGGGCCTGCAGGTTACAATCAGCGTCGGCGGATTGCCCGTTGGTAAAGGAGAAATTGTCCGCGTGGGTGACCGATTTGCGGTGTTGGTCGAGAGCCCGTCACCTGCCGCGAACCAACCCGGTGATCAAAGGACGGACATCGCCACGCCCACTGCTGAAGAAGCCTCTCCCAGCGAACCATTGGGGGATACGGACGAGCTGACGGCAGAGGCAAAATGATGGAACTCGGGACATTCACCCCAGGTTCCGCGCTGATCACTGTATTGTTGATCGCGCTCGCGCCGTTCCTAGCCGTGATGGTCACAAGTTTCACCAAAATCGTGGTTGTTCTGGCCATCGTCCGCAGCGCTCTCGGCCTGCAACAGACCCCGCCCAATATCGTCCTGAATGGACTAGCGCTCATCCTTTCGGTCTATGTCATGTACCCGACACTTCAAGACATGTCGGCTGCGGCTGGAATGGGCAGTGAAACCGAAGCCAGCATGCCGGGTGAAAATCCGGCTGGACCGTCTCAGCTTGGCGACACTCAGGAGATCATATCAACCGCTGACAAAGCGAAAGAGCCGTTGCGCAAGTTCCTGCTCGCAAACACGGACGCAGAAGACCGCGCCTTTTTCTTGGCAACACAGCGGCGGATCAGCGGGCCGGAACGCGCGGCAGAGATTAACGACAGCGATTTTGTTATCATTGTACCAGCATTCGCGGTGCGCGAACTAACAACGGCCTTTCAGATCGGCTTCCTGATTTTCCTGCCCTTCCTGATCATTGACCTGGTGATCTCGAACATCCTGCTCGCGCTCAATATGATGATGCTTAGCCCGGTCACAATCTCACTGCCGTTCAAGATATTGCTATTCGTCGTAATCGATGGATGGGCAAAGCTCAGCCATGGATTGGTGCTCTCCTATGCGATGTAGCAAGGCGAGGCGCTGGCCATGAACCTCACAGATATCACGCTTGAGGCATTGTGGCTGGTGCTGCTGCTTTCCGCCCCACCCATTATTGCGGCATCAGTGGTCGGCCTGATGGTCGCAGTTGTGCAAGCGGCAACGCAGATCCAAGAGCAAACGCTCCAGTTCACGCTGAAATTCTTCGCGATTGTGCTCACCCTGTTCATCACCGCCAGCCTGATGGTTGGCAGCCTGTTCGCCTTTAGCGATAAGATATTCAGCAACCTCAACGGGCTGGTTGGATGAGTGTTGGGGGCGCCCTTGGCCAGTCGCTGATTTCCGCCGCGCCTTGGACAGAGCAGGCGCTACTTGTGGGGGCTGCATCAGCGCGGTTCGCCATGGCATTCATCATGTTGCCTTTGTTCTCACCGCAATTAATCCCGCCGCTAGTGCGCAATTCCCTTATCATCGCCTTTGGTTTGGTCGCCCTGTCACTGCCTGTCTCATTCTCCCCCAGCACCTTAACCGCAGGTCAGTGGCTGGCGCTGTTTGGACGCGAAGCGGCGGCAGGCGTTGTGATCGGCCTGTTTTATGCAACCTTTCTGTGGGCGATGGCCTCAGCAGGCGAGATCATCGATAGCAAAACTGGCGCAACCATTGCGCAAGTTGTCGATCCAATTTCTGGCAACACTCAGTCACTCTCCGCCACCCTGCTGGGCAGATTCGCGCAGGTAACCTTCGTAACCGCTGGCGGGCTAACGCTGCTCATTGGAACTTTGATGATGAGTTATGCGCTTTGGCCCATGGGGCCGGGCGGGGTTGAGCTTGATATGTCGGCAGTCGCGTTGTTTGAATGGGAATTTGGCCGATACTTTATGATTGCGTTTATTCTCGCTACCCCTGCGCTTATGGTCTTGTTTATGATCGACCTTGGTATGGGACTGCTCAATCGCTTCGCGCAAAACTTCAACGTGTTCATGCTATCGCTGTCGATTAAGGCCACTGCCGCGATCTTTGTACTCATCTTGATATTGCCCTTGCTCGGCAACCTCGTCGTGAACGAGCTGATGTCACGCGATGCCGTTGCGCAGGGCATGCTGGAGCGCGCAGGGACGCCGCAATGACACAGCGCCCTAACCTTCCGACTGAGGGTCTCGCTACCCGCGCCAGCTCACGGGATGGCTCAGAAGTAGATTCTGAATTGCTCGCGCTGATCGAGGAAATGCGAAGCGCGGCCAAGCGGGACCCATCACGCAAACGAGAAGTCACCGTCGGCGAGTTCCTGGTCGATGGCGCGCGGGTTCCGCTATCATTAGTTGATCCATTGCAGCAGCTGACCCGGACGGAATCAGCGGCCCTCAGGTTTGCTGGCTGGGGACGCTCCAATGCTGATATTGCGACTTTGCTGGCTATCAGCGAGGGCACCGCTCGCACGCACCTCAACAGCGCAGTCCGCAAGCTGGAGCTTGATGGCATGCGCGGGCTGGTCGCGCTCGCAGGCTTGCTGTTCCACCCGCTGGACTAGTGCTGTGATGCGGTGAGTTGCACCGCCCTATACGATCTGCAGATACCTCGAATCTTGATAAACCGATATCGCTGACTTGGAAGGACCAAGTCAGCGAAGGTGTTTGTTATGAATGGGATTACCACCTCAGGACAGGCTTCGAATGGCAACTTCGCAGAGGCTCTTCCGCCAAGCAGTTTTGAAACACTCGATCGACTGGACGATGGATTTGTAGCACCACCGCCCACGATGACGCGGGCCCAATGGCTTGAATACGCTCGCAATAGCACCAATCCCGCTACACAGGCGTATTTCAATGAGCTGATCACTTTGGCCGGTGGTCGCACAGATGACGCAGCGCTCAATCGGGTGATCAACCGTTTTCAGGCGCTCCAAACGGCCACCACTGCAAGCCAGGTTGTAGCTGCTGAACGCGGCATTTTTGACCAGATCGGCACCATACTCGACAGGTTCGATCCGCTCAATAAATTGCTGGATATTGTTCAACCGCACTTGGCCGACATGGCTCGCGACGCGAGTCTGGAACAAACGCAATGGGGCGCTGAGTTGCAAACGGTGCTGGATAGCCTGGGTGCCATGCGGGAATTTAGGAATGGCCTGCGTGAAGGCGTAGTCAACGGGGCCAAAGACATGGTCGTTGGCACACTCACACTGGTGGGCCAGACCGTTCAGTATGGCGTTGACAACACGCCGCTCGGCGATGTTGGCGACTGGGCGCGGCAACAGCTCGGCGGATTTGGCTACGGAGCGTTAGACGCCGTCATTCCCTCAAGTGAGCGAGGCAATACGACTAGCGAAACGTTGGGTCAAATGGGGTCAGCACTCCGCGACTATGCAACCGCAATAATCGATAATCCGGGCAAGCTAAGAGCCGATGTGGTCAACGCAATTGATGCGCAATGGGATAGCTTGAAGGATAGCCACGCGGCCGCCGCCGCGCTCGGACCTCAAGCCGAGGCACGCTGGTGGGGCGAGACTGTAGGCCGCGTGACGTTTGAGGTAGCGGCGACTTTTGTGCCGGTCGCCGGGCAAGCGGGTAAAGGTGCCAGAGTAGCAGATATCGCAACCGATGTTGGGGATGCAGCGGTCGATACAGCACGTATCGCGAACCGTGTTGAGACTGCCAGTGACGCCGCGCCTGCGGCGCGCGCTGGGCAAATGATCGAACACACATTCCGCGGTAATAAAGTTCAATACTCGTTCGATACACAAGGCCGCCTGATATCGGCACGTGCAGACTTGAGTGAGGTGTTCAGCGGCCTTGATCGAAGCGCAGCGGAAGTGGCCGCACAACGCGATGTCGCAGGCCTCGGGCGCTCAGGCGATCAAGGAGGGCATGCTGTTGCTCATCGCTTCTTAGGTGATCAAGGCGAAAGGGCTATGTTCCCGCAAAACGGCACTCCAAACGATGTCGTGATTGATGGTCAAACGGTACGCCTGAAAAACCTCAACAGCGGCGCTTTTGCCAAATTAGAAAATGAAATTGCAGATTGGATCAGAGCTGGCGGCAAGGTCGAATATGAGATAAGATTTTCTGACTTTGACGGCTCACGACCGGGGCGCATCAATGTGGAATACGATGTGCGCAATAGTGATGGTAAATTGATTTACTCCAACCAGGAGCGCTTTAGAAATGAGGCAGGTCAGGCGTTCGAACGTGTTTCAAGAAGCGAGATTGACCACATGATCAGGCGAGCAGCACCATGAGCGAACAAGACGTACAGATAGAAGCGAGCGCCGCTATTTTTGACGAAGAGATTATTGCTATCGGCAAGTTGGTGCTGTCTGATCCGAAATATCAAACCGGTGATTGGGCGTCTGTCGCGATCGTCTATAATTTCACTGATGGCCGCGAAAACGCATTTGGTTATGTCTTTTTTCCTGAGGGCCAATGGGAAGCGCGACTTCCGCGAAGCACCGGCGATGATGCGATGGAAAAAATGCTCGAGTTGCAGGCCGATATGCAACGTCAGCATGGGAAGAAATGGCATCGTGCATTGCTTCATATTGTTCGGGATACGCAGGACATGAATATTCAATTTGAATATGACGATCCCCTGCGCTGGCAGATCATTCCAAGCGATCTTGAAAACAGTGTTAATGCACTGAAGCCTTAAGCTCTTTCATCGCAAAATTGCGGCCGCTTGTTTCAAGAAACAATCGGCATAGTGTGTGTCTGCAAATGCCAGTCGACCGTGCTGAATGAGCCATAAGTCGCTCACGAAATCGTCTGCTTCGACTGATGATAATTGAGCTCGCTCGGTTCTTCGTCTATTCGGGCGGGCTGGCCCGCGACCATTATCATGTCGAACGAACCGATCTCCCAGCCCCTGCCGGACGGCAGTGACGGCCCTGAAGCGCGCGCCGCCAATGCTGATCATTGGCGCGATGAGCTGGTCGCAACGCTACGACTGAGCTTACCGCTCGCGCTCGCCAATCTGCTGCAGGCTGCGATCTACATCGTCGATGTCATCTTTATCGCTCGGCTTGGAGAAGAACCACTGGCCGCATCTGGTCTCGCCGCTGGTCTGTTCGGCCTTGTTGTATGGACCCTCGCATCATTGGTTGGGGCTGTTGCTCCTCTGATTGCGGAGGCGATTGGCTCACGCTCTACCTCGTTCAGGCCAGTACGCCGCGCAACCAGAATGGCCCTGTGGCTCGCCGTGATCGCTGGCATTGGCGGGATGGGTTTTGCCCTGCTACTGGATCCGGCGATGCGTCTCACCGGGCAAGAGGCAGCGATTATAGCGCTCGCGAATGAATACAATCAGGTGATCATCTTCTCACTGATCCCAATGCTGTTATCGGCTGCTTTGCGCAATTACGTCTCCGCACTGGGCCGTCCGGTTGTCGCAACCGCCATTACTGCGCTGGGCATACCGGTGAACGCGCTGGCAAATTACGCCTTTATATTCGGCAATTTTGGCGCGCCAGAACTGGGCCTGACCGGTGCCGCGGTGGCGACAATTATCACTGCGTTGGTGACCTTGGGCGCTTATGTGGCGATCATTCTCATCAATCCAGCGCTGGCCCGGTATCATATATTCTATCGCTTCTGGCGGCCCGATTGGAAACGGCTCGGCACTATCATTCGCCTCGGCACTCCAATAGCGCTGACCGTGACCGCAGAGGCAGGCGTGTTTAGCGCCGCTGCCTTCCTAATGGGACGCATTGGAGCGGCGGAACTTGCTGGACATATCGTCGCGCTAAATATCGCAGCCTTGGCGTTTCAAGTGCCGTTCGGAGTCGGCCAAGCGGCGACCATACGCGTCGGCTATCATTATGGTGCACGTGAGATCGAAGGCATCAGGCTCGCCGGATGGGTCGCGCTAATCATCGGCACCGGTTTTATGGCACTCACGGCAACCGCGATGGTTCTGGTGCCTGAATACTTGCTGCTGATTTTTGTCGACACTGCCGATCCGAAAAATGCAGCATTGGTGGGCTTCGCATTGCAATTTCTTGTGCTCGCAGCGGCTTTCCAACTGGTTGATGGCGTACAGGCTGTCGCCGCGGGAGCTCTACGCGGATTGCAAGACACGCGTGTGCCAATGTGGATCGCCATCTTCAGCTATTGGGTGCCCGGTTTTGGACTGGCATTGGGGCTGGGGTTCTTCACGCCTTTGCAGGGCATTGGTGTCTGGATTGGCCTGGCTGTTGGCCTAGCTTGTGCGGCCGTTCTTCTCACTTGGCGGTGGATGCTGCGGGAACGATTGGGTCTAACCGCTCGCCCGCAATGATCCATCCGGATTGGCGGATGTAAAAAAGTGCATGGCGCGCTGTTGACTCCGCGTCCCAGCATCCCCATTTGCCCTGCGCTGGCACTCTCAGGAGGAGAGTGCCAATCTACTCATCAACCTTAGAAGAAAGGTCATCACTATGGCATTTCGTCCGCTGCACGACCGCGTTGTGGTCCGTCGCATCGAAGCTGACCAGAAAACCGCTGGCGGCATCATCATCCCTGATAGCGCACAAGAAAAGCCAAGCGAAGGCGAAATCGTCTCCGTCGGCGAAGGCGCCCGCGACGACAATGGCGCGCGCATCGCGCTCGACGTCAACGCTGGCGACCGCGTTCTGTTCGGCAAATGGTCCGGCACCGAAGTCAAGATCGACGGTGAAGACCTGCTGATCATGAAGGAAAGCGACATCATGGGCGTGATCGGCTGAGCCGAGCGATCCCAATAGCTTTCTAATCAATCCAATTTTTCAGGAGAAACAATCATGGCTGCTAAGGACGTAAAGTTCGGCCGCGATGCCCGTGAAGGCATCCTCAAGGGCGTAGACACGCTTGCCAATGCCGTAAAAGTAACACTCGGCCCGAAGGGTCGTAATGTTGTAATCGACAAGAGCTTTGGCGCACCGCGCATCACCAAGGACGGCGTAACCGTCGCCAAGGAAATCGAACTTGCTGACAAGTTCGAAAACATGGGCGCGCAAATGCTCAAGGAAGTTGCGTCGAAGACCAACGACCTCGCGGGTGACGGCACCACCACTGCAACCGTATTGGGCCAAGCCATCATCCGTGAAGGCATGACCGCAGTTGCAGCTGGCATGAACCCGATGGATCTGAAGCGCGGTATCGATTCCGCCACATCCAAGGTTGTCGAAAACCTCAAAGGCCGTTCGAAAGAAGTCGCTGGCTCATCCGAAGTTGCACAAGTTGGCGTGATCTCTGCCAATGGCGACAAGGAAGTTGGCGAGAAGATTGCCGAAGCCATGGAAAAGGTCGGCAAAGAAGGCGTCATCACCGTTGAAGAAGCCAAGGGCCTCGAATTCGAGCTCGACGTGGTTGAAGGCATGCAGTTCGATCGCGGCTATCTGTCGCCGTACTTCATCACCAACCCAGACAAGATGACGGTTGAACTCGAAAACCCGTACATCCTGATCCACGAAGCCAAACTGTCGAACCTGCAAGCTATGCTGCCGGTGCTCGAAGCCGCTGTTCAAAGCGGCCGTCCGCTGCTGATCATTGCTGAAGACATCGAAGGCGAAGCGCTCGCGACCCTCGTGGTCAACAAGCTTCGCGGCGGCCTGAAAGTTGCTGCCGTCAAAGCACCTGGTTTTGGCGATCGCCGCAAGGCTATGCTGCAAGACATCTCGATCCTTACCAAGGGCGAAATGGTCAGCGAAGATCTCGGCATTAAGCTCGAGAACGTTACGCTCGGCATGCTGGGTGAAGCCAAGCGCGTCACTATCGACAAAGACAACACCACGATCGTCGACGGCGCTGGAGCTGAAGAAGACATCAAGGCCCGCGTCGGTGAGATCAAGGCTCAGATGGAAGCCACGACCAGCGATTATGACCGCGAGAAACTGCAAGAACGCCTGGCGAAACTCGCTGGCGGTGTTGCTGTGATCAAAGTTGGCGGCGCTTCAGAAGTCGAAGTGAAGGAACGCAAGGACCGTGTTGATGATGCGCTCCACGCTACCCGAGCAGCTGTTGAAGAAGGCATCGTCCCTGGCGGCGGTACTGCACTGCTTTACGCTTCTAAGGTTCTAGAAGGCGTAAAAGGCGAAAACGACGATCAATCCCGCGGCATCGACATCGTTCGCCGTGCGATCCTGGCGCCAGTTCGTCAGATTGCTGCGAACGCCGGCCATGACGGTGCGGTTGTTTCTGGCAACCTGCTGCGTGAAGGCGATGAAACACAAGGTTTCAACGCTGCGACGGACACCTATGAGAACCTCGTAGAAGCTGGCGTGATCGACCCAACCAAGGTTGTACGCACTGCTCTGCAAGACGCAGCTTCGGTTGCTGGCTTGCTGATCACCACTGAAGCGGCAATCACTGACGCTCCGGAAAAAGAAGGCGCAGCGGCCCCTGCAATGCCCGATATGGGCGGCATGGGCGGTATGGGAGGCATGGGCGGCTTCTAAGCCCCCATCACCCAACGCTTACAAGAAGGCCCCGGTGGACATTCGTCCGCCGGGGTTTTTTATTTGTCGAATGCATGGCTTCCCATTTTGGATCGAGTGGCGCATGGCGATCCTCAGTAATTTTACGAATAAGGGACTGATCCATGAGAACGAAATTTGCAGCGCTGCTCCTCGCGTCTGTTGCTGTGACCGGATGCGACATGATGAGCGCTCCCGCCCAAACCATCGAATGCGCGACCACACAAACCGAATGCATTAACGCTTGGTTTGACGAGAAGTTTGAGGAAGAGCTGAAATTCAGCCCCATCCGGCAGACCGCACTTGGTCGCAAAACGGATTACGACAAGATCGACGACATGAGTCTCGCTGCGCAAGCGGCTCAGATCGAATGGTGGCAGTCCGCTACCGCTGAAATGGAAGCAAACTTCGACTATGATGAGCTGTCAGACGAAGCCAAGCTGTCATGGGACATGTGGCAATTTCGCAAGGATCAGGCCGAAGCTGCAGCTGAATTCAACAACCAGGAATACGTCCTCCATCAGATGAACGGCACCCACACGTCGCTGCCCAGCTTTGTTATCGGCCAGCATAAGGTCGAAGATGAAAACGATATGACCGCGTTTATCTCACGCCTCGGCGGAATCGGCACGGCGATGGATCAATTGCTGGAGCGCGCGCAATCAAATGCAGAGGCTGGCACCCGCCCTCCTCGTTTTTCTTATGATGCCGTTATCGCTGAATCGGGCAAGCTCATCAGCGGTGCGCCATTCGATGAAGGTGAGCCATCGGCGTTGTGGGTGGCGAGTGAAGAGCGTCTCGCCGGCCTGGTCGAAACAGGCGCAATCACCGAAGAACGCGCCGGCGAATTGCGCGAAGAAACCCGCGCAGCTCTGACCGATCAGATGGCACCCGCTTATCAGCGTGTGATTGATTGGTTCACCGAAGATCGTCCGGATGCCGATGAGCAAGCGCAAGGCGTGGGCGCTCTGTCGGATGGCTCGGATTTCTACAATTATCGCTTGGGGCTGATGACCACCACCGACCTGACGGCGGATGAAATTCACGAGATCGGCCTCGCCGAAGTCACCCGCATTCGCACCGAGATGGAGGCGATCAAAGATCAGGTCGAATTTGACGGCGATCTGCAGGCCTTCTTTGCGTTCATGCGCGAGGACAACCAGTTCTATTATCCCAATACAGATGCAGGTGCGCAGCAATATATTGATCAGGCCGAGGAGCATCTTGCCTTCATCAAAACCAAATTGCCTGAATTCTTTGGCACTCTGCCCAAGGCCGATCTGGTCGTAAAACGGGTGGAGCCTTTCCGCGAGCAGGATGGCGCGGCCCAGCACTACCGCGTCGGCACGCCAGATGGTTCAAGGCCCGGTGTATATTATGCCCACCTATCCGACATGCGCGCCATGCCGATCCCTCCACTGGAAGTGATCGCCTATCATGAGGGCAATCCCGGCCACCATATGCAAAGCTCGATTGCACAAGAGCTGACTGGCATTCCAAAATTCCGCGCGCAAGGCGGCTATATCCCGGCGTTCGGCGAAGGCTGGGCGCTGTATTCAGAAATTCTGGCGAAAGAGATGGGGGCCTATGAAGACCCCTATTCTGATTTCGGCAGGCTAACGACGGAGATATGGCGAGCCATCAGGCTGGTTGTCGACACCGGTATCCATTCCAAGGGATGGAGCGAACAGCAAGCAATCGATTATTTCCTAGAGAACTCGCCAATGCCCGAGACGACGGTACGCTCTGAAGTGCGCCGCTACATCGTGATGCCAGGCCAAGCGACCGCTTACAAAATCGGTATGATCCGCATTCAGGAACTGCGCGCCAAAGCGGAAACTGAACTGGGCGATAGCTTCGATATTCGCGGGTTCCACGACACTGTTCTTGGTGGTGGCTCAGTGCCGCTCAGCATCCTTGAGAAACAAGTAGATCAGTGGATCGCACGGACAAAAGAGAGCTAAAGCCACTGCGGCAACAGCACTAAGGGCGGGATGGCTTAATTGCCGCCCCGCCCTTTATTTTACATGCACCAGGTTTGGTGAAGCTTAGAGTTAGCCGCCGCTGCGGCTGTTCGCTGCGGCCTCGATCACGTCCGCATCCCAAGTGACCTCTGTCTGGGTCTGCGGGTTGAACCGCGTATTGGCATAACTGGCTGCTTCTGCTGCAGCGATTTCGTCAGCGGTTAGGAACTCACTTGGTTCAAGCGCAAACACATCAATACCGCGCGTGATCTCGGTCCCATAAATCCGTCCATTGTACCAATAGGACGACCAATAGCCGCCGACCACCAATTGCTCTTCATCAATTGGGCCGCGATCAAAATAGGCGATTTCAACCGGCTGCGAACTGTCGGTGAAATCCATTACGCTGATCCCGCCCTGATACCAGGATTGGACGAACAAGTCGCGGCCCGGAACCGGAACGATCGAACCATTGTGCGCAACACAGTTTTCCTTGTCGCCTTGCGGCGCAGGCATTTTGTAGTGACTGCGAAACTCAAGCTTGCCCTCTACGATATCGTAGATCGCATTCGCGCCCCAAGTCATCGGGTCAGATGCGCGGCAACGCGCACGTCCGCCGCCGCCCCATTCATCGGTGAAGATCACTTTCGTACCGTCATTGTTGAACGTTGCGGAGTGCCAATAGGCAAAACCTTTGTCGAACACCGCATCAATCCGCACCGGGTTCATCGGATCAGAAATGTCGAACAAAATGCCATTGCCCGAGCACGCACCTGCAGCGATATTCTTGCTCGGGAAGACCGTGATATCGTGGCATTCGTCGGTCGGGCGCGTATCCTGAGTACCTTCGCCACTATCGCCGCCAGTCCAAAGGCCAGCGATACTTCCGGTTTCTGGATCAGCGAAGACGCGCGGCGATTTTACGATGCGCGACTGAGACGGGTCAGCAAGCGGAATTTCGATCACATCAATGCTGAACAGAGCCGTCCGAGTATCCCCGGCAATATCGCCAACACAGCCAGTCAGCTCATCTTCTTCCCGAATGCTTGAGGTGCCGGAATTGTAGACGATAATCTTTGTGTCATCGGCGCTGACGATGGAGTGTGTATGGCTGCCCCGGCAGGTCTGTACGCCGCCGACTTGGCGCGGACGGGCAAGGTCTGAGATATCGAAGATGCGAAGCCCGCGAAAACGTTCTTTGCTCACATCTTCAACCACGCCTTGCAGACCGCAATCGACGCGCCCCCGCGTTTGCTCAACGCTCATCACCAGGATGTCACCCACAACCGACACGTCCCCTTGGCCGCCGGGACATACGACTGAGCTCATAAGGTTTGGCGCGCCATCCTCGCTCAGCTTGTAGATGTTAAATCCGTGATAGCTGCCAGCGACCATGATATCGTCGAAGAAGGCCATGTCGGTGTTGGCAAAATCGAGCAGTGGTGAGCGCTCAGCGAACTTTGTGAGGTCTTCTTCCTCTTCGCGCAGCGGTGTATCCTCGGCCGGCTGTGCGTCTGCTTTGGGGTCAGTTTCCTTTACTGCTTCATCAGCTGTCTTGTCGGCTTTGTCCTTTTCCTCATCAGGAATGGCTGGCCGCAAATCGGCGGGATTCGCCGGGTCAAAGAAACCAGCGGGTTTGGATAGGCTGGCCACCTTACGCAGGTTGAGGATTGCCTCTCCTGCATCTGCAAAACCAGCTTTCAATGTCGCACGGGGATCGGCAGAGAGACTGGCCAGAACGAGGTTCATCTTGTCGATTTCGCTGGTTTGGTCGCTATCCACATCACTTGCGAACTTGAACAAGACCGGATCAGCTGCGCTGCCGGGCTGGTCGAGCAAGTCTTCGACCATGTCGATCGCGCCCTCATGGTGAGCGATCATCAGAGTGAGGAATTGTCGGTCAAACTCGACCCCCGAGGCGGCTGCCAAAGCCGCCATTTGATCCGGGCTAGCCATGCCGGCCATCATGTGATGCATGTGCGCCGCGTGGCTAGCATGACCGGGCAATTCAGTCGGCTCGCCGCGATCTTTCAGCCAACCTTCCATGAACTTGATTTCATCAGCTTGGCTTGCTTCGATCCGGCCAGCAAGCGTTACGACTTCTTCGCGGTTCGTGCGGTCTTTCACCAGAACCGCCATATCTACCGCTTGTTGATGGTGTACAATCATACCTTGCATGAAGCCAACGTCAGCCGGTGAATGCGTAGTCGCTGCAATCTGGGTTGCCTCATCGGCGCTCAGCACGCGGCCTTCCTGCCCAGGTGCGCCAGGCTGCACAATCAGAGCGTCTTGCGACAGCGCAATGCTCGATGTGCTAAGCAAAAGCCCAGTAATCGCGAAGCTTGAAGTTTTTACGATCTGTGTTGTGCGAATCATTAGAAATATACCCTGTTCAAAGCTTGACGATCACACTGCCGAGGCGCTCGCTACAGTCAAGATCAATCAACGCGTCGCAATGCGCAGCCGGCGCGGTACGAACCTCGTAATCGATCCATAGAGTGATAACCCACGCCGCCTTGGCTGGTGTCCAGCGAATCCGGTCGCTTGCGACACACCGTTCATCGCGAGCGATGAAACTAAAGCTTGCCGCGGCGAATCGCCAATTGTTAAGCCTCCGATAACCCTAGTTGAGTATATTCGCTTCATGTTCAAACGTCGTCTCGCACCACTTTTCGCAGGCTTAGCGGCCACACTCCTGATCTCCAGTCCAGCATCTGCGCAAGGTAATGAGCTGCTTGCCAGCTTTGACAATGCGTTGGGAACTAATGTTCGTGACCCGCAGAGTTTTGAGGCCGTTTATGCCTCCGGCTTTGAGCAGCGGATTGCTGAACTCGCCGACGGCGACAAAGGACGCATCGGAGTTGCTGCTGTCGACCTTGCAACGGGCGACCAGCTTTATGTGTTGGGTGACCAGTTGTTCCCAATGGCATCGACCAGCAAGATTGCGGTCGCCGGCGCCTATCTCGAGATGGTTGAGCAGGGACGCTATTCGCTGACAAGCGAGTTCCCGCTGCTCATTCCGATCCGTTCGGCCAAATATTCAAGCGCCGCTGCGCCCGTGCGCAAAGGCAATTACATGCAGGCGATCGATCTCATCGAGATTATGATCACTCGCTCTAGCAATCCGGCGACCGATGCTTTGCTCGCCGCAGTTGGCGGGCCAGAACGCGTCAATGATTGGGTACGCCGCCAAGGCATTGAGAACTTCAGCATTGACCGTGATATCGCCACTTTGGTCCGCGATGATGGGGAATATGATCCAGCTGCATGGATTGATCCGCGGGATTCGGCGACACCCAAAGCGATGATCCAGTTGCTCCAAGGTCTCTATCGCGGAGACTTCCTATCCGCGCAAAGCCGCCGTGTCCTGCTTGGCGCGATGAGCCGCACTCGCACCGGTAAGCGCCGCATCGTAGCGAACATGCCGGCGGATGCACGGGTCAGTCACAAGACAGGTTCGCTCAATAACACATCGAGCGATATTGGCATTATCGAAGCACCAGATGGCCGTGCAATTGCCGTCGCCATTTATGTCACAGGACAAGGGTCACGACTGGCCCGCGAACGCCGGATCGCCGCAATTGCGCGTGCGCTTTATGATGGCTTCGGAGCCAAAGCGCGCAATCAGCAAAATTGGACAAACGCTCCGCACACTGGTGGCTGAGCACGTCGGAAACCTGACGGATAGAAAACGCGGCGCATAGAAAAAGGGCGGCACCTATCTGGCACCGCCCTCAATCTAATTAGCTAAAGCTAAAAGGCTGAATTACTCAGCAGCTTCGCCGGTCATTGCTTCTTCAGCAGCTTCGGCAGCGCCTTCAGCAGCTTCAGTTACTTCAGCAGCAGCGCCTTCGGCAGCTTCGCCAGTTGCATCAACTGCATCGCCAGCAGCTTCTGCAGTCGCATCAGCAGCGCCTTCAACAGCTTCCGCGCCGTCTTCGACAACAGAAGTTGCGTCAGCGGCCATCGCGTCAACGGTTTCACCAGCTTGTTCAGCGGTTTCAGAGCATGCAGCAAGGCCAAGAGCCGAACCAGCAACAGCGGCAGCAAGAATAATTTTACGCATAGGATTCAATTCCTTATCCAGCGAGTGTGTTAAGCACATCCGGTCCCCCCGGAGAATGCCAAAGCCAAGTCTAGAACGCCCGGCTTCGAGATCCTAAATAGTGGCAACTTTATGGCAACGCAAGGTCAAATCGCCTTTTTCGCCATTTTTCCGCCTTATTTGCCGCCCGTTCTGTCGTTGCTCACTATTGCGTGGGTGATAGCCGCCTTGCCTCGACCAAACCGGCTTATCACCTGCCTTGCGCGGTGCTAGCACCGCATCATGGCCGAGCAACAGCACCTCTATCTCGTCGATGGTTCATCCTATATTTTCAGGGCGTATCACCGCCTGCCTCCTCTGACCGATCCCGAGGGAACGCCGGTCGGCGCAGTCTATGGTTACACCACCATGCTTTGGAAGTTAGCCGAAGACCTCGACCAAGCCGATGGTCCGACTCACATGGCGGTCATTCTGGATGCCTCATCCAAATCATTCCGCAACGATATTTATCCAGAGTATAAGGCAAACCGCCCTCCTCCACCGGAAGACTTGGTGCCGCAATTCCCGCTTATTCGGGATGCGACAAGGGCGTTTAGCCTGCCTTGCATTGAGCAAGAGGGATTGGAGGCGGACGATCTGATTGCCTCCTATGCTCGGGCGGCGCAGGCACAAGGTTGGAATGTGACCATTGTGTCGTCTGACAAGGATTTAATGCAATTGGTGGGTGAGCGCAGCGGCGGACGGGTCGACATGCTCGACACGATGAAAAACCAGCGCATCTATATCCCTGAGGTCGAGGAAAAATTCGGCGTCGTCCCTGAACTGGTTGGCGATGTTCTCGCTCTGATGGGCGATAGCGTCGACAATGTTCCCGGCATTTATGGTGTCGGCCCAAAGACAGCGAGCAAACTCATCGCTGAACACGGTTCGCTCGGCGCAGCTCTGGATTCGGCACCAGACATGAAGAAGTCTAAGCTGCAGGAGCGATTACTCGGCGGGCGCGAGGAAGCAGAGTTAAGCCGCGTGCTGGTGGCGCTCAAGGAAGATGCCGATCTGCCGCAACCGCTTGATGGCTTTAAGCTCGAAAGTGTGCCTGCTGAACCGCTGGCGGCCTTTCTCCAAAAGCATGGTTTCACCAGCCTGCTGAAACGCCTCGGAGCGGGCAGCGGTAGCCCTGAACGCGCGACAAACCTGGATCCTGCCAAAGCCGAAACAGCGGGCGATGCAGGCACGGAAGATGGCAGCAGCCAGGCACTTCCTGAGATGCCAGCCGTTGACCGCAGCGCCTATGAAACGGTGCAGACCATGGAACGTCTGGAGGACTGGGTTTCTCGTGCGTTTGCAGCGCGAAAGGTGGCTGTCGACACCGAAACATCCTCGCTTGATGCGATGCAGGCTGAGCTTGTCGGCGTCAGCCTTGCGTTGGGTCCAAACGATGCCTGCTATATCCCGCTCGCTCATGGCGGTGTGGATCTGCTCTCAGAGAAGCCAGAACAAGTGGACCGCAACGCCGCGCTCGCTGCGCTGAGACCTTTGTTCGAAGCTGATGCCGTTCTGAAAATCTTCCAGAACGGCAAATATGACCTCAACGTTCTTGCACAATACGGCCTGGCCGTCAGTCCGATCGAAGACACAATGGTGATGAGCTTTGCTCTGGATGCTGGGCGCGGTGAACAAGGCCTTGGCGGCGGGCATGGAATGGATGATCTTTCCGTCCGCCATCTCGATCACACGCCATTGTCATTCAAAGAAGTCTGCGGAACCGGCAAGAAGCAAATCCCATTTGGCGAGGTCCCGCTCGACCGTGCGACCGAATATGCCGCCGAAGATGCCGATGTAACGTGGCGGCTCTATCAGCATCTCAAACCGCGCCTCTCATCAGAAGGCGGCTCGCAAATTTACGAGCGGGTTGACCGGCCACTGATTCCAATTGTCGCAGCGATCGAGCGTGAGGGTATCAAGGTCGACCGTGCACGGTTGGCAAAGCTGTCCGAGGAATTCGCGACAGAAATAGCCTCTCTCGAGAAACAAATTCATGCTGACGCCGGGCAAGAATTCACCGTTGGCAGCCCGAAGCAATTGGGCGAAATCCTGTTTGATAAGCTCGGCTATAAGGGGGGCGTAAAGGCAAGAGCGGACAATATTCAACCGATCACAGCACGCTGGAGAAACTTGCTGGCCAAGGCGCAGAGATCGCCAACAAAGTGCTCGAATGGCGCCAATTAGCGAAGCTCAAATCAACCTACACCGACGCTTTGCAACAAGCGATCAATCCCAAGACCGACCGCGTGCACACAAGCTATAGCTTGGTTGGCGCACAAACAGGCCGGCTGTCTTCCACCGATCCGAACCTACAGAACATTCCGATCAGAACCGCTATTGGACGCCAGATCCGCGAAGCCTTTGTGCCCGAGCCCGGTAACGTCCTGCTTGCCGCTGACTATTCGCAAATCGAATTGCGACTGGCCGCGCATATGGCCGATGTTGGCACACTCAAGGAAGCCTTTGCCTCAGGCGAAGACATCCACTCACGCACTGCGAACGAGATGTTCGGCGAAGTAACCAGAGATACCCGCGCCCAGGCAAAGACGATCAATTTTGCTATTCTTTACGGCATATCGCGCTGGGGGCTGGCGGGCAGATTGGAAGTAGAACCGGACGAAGCGCAAGCCATGATCGACACTTATTTCAAGCGCTTTCCCGGCATCCAGAGATACATCTTGGAAACGCTGGAGACGGTGCGCGAGCGCGGATATTCCGAGACCCTGTTCGGGCGAAAGACTTGGTTCCCCCGGATCAAGTCAAAGAACCAGGCTGAACGCCAAGGCTCCGAACGCGCGGCCATCAATGCGCCCATACAAGGCACCAGCGCAGACATTATCAAACGTGCAATGGTGCGTATGCTGCCCGCCTTGGAAGAAGCAGGCCTACCCAATGTTCGTATGCTTCTGCAGGTTCATGATGAATTGGTGTTCGAGCTACCCGAAGAGGATGTGGCCAAGGCCAGCCCGGTTATCGAGCGCGTGATGGCGGAAGCCGCGCTGCCTGCGATCAAGCTCGATGTGCCATTGCAGATTGAAATCGGGACCGGACCAAGCTGGGATGCAGCGCACTAGTTGGTTGCGCGCCATGTCTGCGCAGCGAGCATGCGGGCGCATCCATGGTTGTATTCGTGTGCGCGTCTGCATAGGTGCGCAGCATGCTTGATCAATTCAATCCCGCAAATCTCACCGTCGATTGGTTCGCATGGGGCGTTGCTGGCCTCGCCCTGTTGCTGGCAATCGGGATTGCATACCTGATCTACCGGCTCGTCTATGGTGCGGTCGGCAAGCTGACCAAAATGTCCCAAACAACTGCGGACGAGATGATCGTTGAGCGTGTCCGCCTTCCGATCAAATGGTCATTCATTGCGATCGGCATCACGATCGCGGCGCAAATGAACGCCGAATTGCAATCAATCTGGGAACCGCTGGCCAAATTCCTGCGCCCGGCGCTGCTGGGTTGGATCGCTTACACTCTGGTGAAGGGCTTTACCGCGGCGTTGGAGCTGAGGCTGGAGGCCTCGAACGACCCCGTAGCAACGCGCAGTCGCAAAACCCGGATCGCCATTTTGAGCCGAACGGCAACGTTTACGATCATTTTTATCACGGTCGGCTTGATGCTCCTTGGCATTCCCGCCGTTCGCGACATTGGCACAACGCTGCTGGCGTCAGCGGGCTTGGCTGCGCTAGCGGTAGGTGCCGCGGCTCAACCTGCGCTGAAGTCACTGATTGCGGGACTTCAGGTCGCTTTGACCGAGCCCATGCGGCTTGGCGATATGGTCAAAGTGGATGGCGAAGTGGGCCGCGTTGAAGAGATCCATATGAGCTTTGTCAAAGTTCGCACCTGGGACGAAAGAGCGCTGATCGTCCCAACAACCCGCTTTCTCGACAACAGTTTTGAAAACTGGTCACGCAAGAGCGAAATGCTGACCGGCCCGGTCTTCCTGCACCTTGACCCAGCCGCTGACGTCCCGCCAATTCGCGCCGAATTTGAGCGCTTCGTAGGCTCCCACGAGCTGTTTGATGGGCGCACCTGCGCGATGCTGATGACAGAAGCTTATCCAGAAAGCATGGAACTGCGCTTGGCCATGAGCGCGGCAACCATTGGCGATCTGTGGACCCTACGCTGCGCAGCGCGCGAGCACATGATTTCCTGGCTGCGAACCAACCAGCCCGACGCGTTGATCCGGCACCGGCTCGAAGTGCAATCCGCCAATGAACGAGCGCAAGGAAACTGACGCTCACTTAGAACGGCGCATCACTCGTGCTTTTTGGCTCGGGTTGGTTCCAGTTTCTCCGGTTGCAAGAAGCCGATCGGATTGACTTCAGCCGCCCGCTTTTTGAGCTCGCCGCGCATCTTGCGATATTCTGCCTCCATCTTGCCGGTCACCGTCGCGCGCGAATCTTTGAGTGCCTCTTCAAAGTCCTTTGCGGTCACCGTCTCAACATCATTGCCCATGCGGTGAAGCGCGTTAAGGCCCGCCCTGCGCACGACATCTTCGAGGTCCGCACCAGTGAAGCGCTCGGTCTTGCTGGCCACTACGGATAGGTCGACATCATCAGCCAATGGCATCTTCGACGTGTGGATCCGCAAGATATGCTCGCGACCTTCCGGATCAGGTGTTCCGACATAGACCAACTCGTCGAAACGGCCCGGTCTGAGCAACGCCGGATCCACCAAAGTCGGACGATTGGTAGCTCCAATCACAACGACCGATTGCAAGTCCTCCATACCATCCATCTCAGCCAGAATGGTGTTCACGACGCGGCCGGTTACCTGCGGTTCGCCTTGGCCCGACCCACGCGCAGGCACGAGGCTATCAATCTCGTCGATGAAGATGACGCACGGGGCAACCGCACGAGCACGCGCAAACATGCGAGTGATTTGTTGCTCGCTCTCGCCATACCATTTTGACAAAAGATCGGAGCTTTTCATCGAAATGAAGTTCGCCTCGGCCTCTTTCGCAACGGCCTTCGCCAGCAATGTCTTACCAGTCCCGGGGGGGCCATAGAGCAGGAAGCCTTTGGCCGGACGAATACCCAGACGACGGAACGCATCGGGTTTCTTGAGCGGTAGCTCAATACCCTCTTTCAGTTTCTCAATTGCGTCGCCGACGCCGCCAATGTCGTCCCATTTGACATTGGGCATTTGAACCATGACCTCGCGCATCGCGCTCGGCTGAATCCGCTTCAACGCACCGAGGAAATCTTCGCGCGTCACACAAAGCTCTTCGAGAACCTCTGGCGGGACCGTCCGCGCATCAAGATCAAGCTTAGGCATAATCCGGCGGACGGCATCAATTGCAGCCTCGCGCGCCAAGGCGGCCAGATCCGCACCCACGAAACCGTGAGTAACGCGGGACAATTCATCCAGATCAACCGCGCTTTCAAGCGGCATTCCGCGAGTATGAATGGACAGGATTTCGCGCCGCCCCCCTGGTCGGGAACACCAATGACGATTTCTCGGTCAAACCGGCCCGGGCGCCGCAAGGCTTCATCGATCGCATCTGGCCGATTGGTCGCGGCGATCACAACAAGGTTTGCACGCGCTTCTAGGCCGTCCATCAGAGTGAGCAATTGCGCAACCAGGCGTTTCTCCGCCTCGCCAGGGACGTTCTGCCGCTTAGGCGCGATTGAGTCGATTTCGTCGATAAAAACAATTGCGGGTGCAGCGCGAGTTGCTTCTTCAAACACCTCGCGCAGCCGCTTTTCGCTCTCACCATAGCCGGAGCCCATAATCTCCGGGCCATTAATAGTGAAAAACTCAGCATCGGATTCGTTCGCAACAGCCTGAGCCAGGCGCGTTTTACCGGTTCCAGGAGGGCCATGCAGCAAAACGCCCTTTGGCGGATCGACACCCAGACGGGTAAAGAGCTCTGGATAGCGCAGCGGCAGTTCCACCATCTCGCGCAGCGCCTGAATCGTATCGGACATACCACCGACATCGTCGTAATTGACCACGGCGCGAGCATCACGTGGCTCTTCAAACTCGGTTCGCAATTCGACTTCGGTATTTTCGTCGATATGCACGATGCCTTTAGGCACAGTGGCGAAAACGGACAGTCGGATTTGTGTCAGTGCATAGGCCGGCGCACGGAGCATCTGGCGAACGTCAGAAGGCATGTTCTGGACCGGTTGTTGGCCGGTGGTTGCAACCAAATCGCCTGCGACCAAAGGACGGCGGAAGAAGTTCCGCTTCAAGGCCTGCGTCGGCCCTTGCAACCGCATCTCGCGCTGAGCTGGTGCGAAGACTACCCGTGTCGCCGGGCGGGATTCGGCCGCGCTTATTTCTACCTTTTCTCCAGAGCCAGCCTCTGCATTGCCGCGTTGCAGACCGTCGAGCCGCACCACATCCAGCGTGTCGTCCTCAGCGTAGGCTGCCATGGCAATCGCGGCAGTCGTTCTTTTGCCAGCGATCTCAACAATATCGCCTTCAGTTATTCCGAGAGTTTTGAAAGCTGAACGCGGCATACGCGCGATACCCTGACCCGATTCCTCCTGCCGGGCTGGCGCCACTTGCAGCCTTGTTGTTCGGGTCGGCGGCGCAGCTTCGGCATCAGCCATTCATCACTTCCTCTTCGGGCGGTTTTCTAACTACAGGCTCTTGTAGCTAGGAAGACTGGCGTGGGAATGCAAATGTGCACGGACAGCGCCGTGCCTCATAGTGGACTCAAGGCAAAACAACGAGCGGACCGGGAGTTGCGTCAAAGGGAGAAAACGCGCGCCCAAAGAAAAAGCCCGGTCCAAAGACCGGGCTTAAAAGTTTGGGAGAGGATGCCTGTTAGGCATGGCAGTCATATGCAGAAACGGGCTATTTTGTGCAAGTGCGAAAGGCGCATTTAAAATTGCAGAAAATGCAACAATCTCTATCTATAATGGTCTCAAGTATCTAATTTTAATAGACATAAGAGTTGCAATTGTCGCAAAACTGTCATGTTATGCCGCCGCCTTGAGCTTTGTAGACCGTCTGAAATGTTGCAGTGCAATGTTCGCATACGTATGCAACAATCCATCCAAATCGCCACCAAGCAATCATACTACTCGAAACTCTAGACTTGACCCAGACAGCTCACCAAAGCGCACGGTCAGGTGGTGACAGCCAATCCTCAAACGACTAATCGACAGACCAACAATCAACCTCAATCAAGGCCAGCCCCATCCATGAACAAGCTTTTTCCAGATGCAGCGAACGCTCTTGAAGGTGTGATCACAAATGACATGCTGATCGCCGCCGGGGGATTTGGTCTGTGCGGCATTCCAGAACGACTCCTAGATGCGATCCGCGACAGCGGCGTAACCGGCCTGACATTCGCCAGCAACAATGCCGGGATCGATAACGAAGGCATCGGCAAGCTGCTACGGACCAAGCAGGTCGCAAAAATGATCAGCTCATATGTTGGTGAAAATAAAGAGTTTGAGCGGCAATTTCTTGCTGGCGAGCTTGAGGTGGAGTTCTGCCCACAAGGCACGCTGGCCGAGCGCATGCGCGCAGGCGGTGCAGGTATACCGGGCTTTTATACCAAAACCGGTGTGGGCACCGAGGTAGCCAAGGACAAAGAGCATAAAAACTTTGATGGGGAGACCTACATCCTCGAACATGGGATATTTGCCGACCTTGCCATCGTAAAGGCATGGAAAGCGGATGAGACAGGAAACCTTGTGTTTCGTAAGACAGCGCGCAATTTCAACCAGCCCGCCGCGACTTGCGGCAAGGTCTGCATAGCAGAGGTCGAGGAAATCGTTCCTGTCGGTGAACTGAGTCCCGATGAAATCCATTTGCCCGGTGTGTTCGTGCAGCGCCTGGTCCTGGGCGCACCCTACGATAAACAAATTGAATTCCGCACGACGCGCGAACGCTTCAGCGCCTGAATAGCGGCGGCTAGCGCTAAAGGCTGATAGATGTTCTCCCACCGCTCGCCCTTGATAGCCGGAATGCTCGTCGCAGCATTCGCGCTCAATGGCTGTGTTGCGGCGGTCATTCCTGTCGTTGCGGGAGGAGCCCTTGCCGGAGCGAACGCCGACCGTGACAGACAGGAAGCGGATGAACCAGACCCGCGCGTGGAGATCGAACGGGGAGCGCCTGAAGGCACCATCATCGATGAGAGCGCTTTCACACCGGATAAACGGATAGCAACACCTGGCTCTCCTGATACGTCAGCACCAATTAGTAGCGAATATGCAGCCCTGATCGCTTATGCAAGCGACCAGGCGGGGCAGATATTGCGGCAAACGGATGAGGATGCTCCGCGAGCTAGCACGGCGGTCCTCACCAATCCGCCAGCACTTGATGGCAAGCGCGACGACTGCGGAGAACGCACACCAACCGTGCTGATCGACTTAGACCCAGGCGATGGCCTGTTCACACCGCCAAACGCGCCAAACGCTCAACCCGCTCTCGCAGAAGGTTTGGCTAACCTGCGGGCGCTGGGCCTTGAGATAACCTGGCTCTCCGCCAATTCTGCAGCCGATGCGGGCAAAGTGCGGCGCGCCCTGCATGCCTCTGGTCTTGATCCGGACAAATCGGACAACCTGCTGCTAATGCGATATCAGGCCGACCGCAAACAAACACGGCGCGGCGAATTGTCTGAGACCCATTGCATCGTTGCCATTGCTGGCGACACCCGCAGCGACTTTGACGAATTGTATGATTATCTTTTGAAACCCGAAGCCGCCTTTGCCCTCGAGTCCATAATCGGCAATGGCTGGTTCCTTATTCCCCCTGTGCTTGATCAAAATTGAAAGCAACACACATGTCAGATGAAAAAACCGGTTGGTCTCGTGACGAAATGGCAGCACGCGCCGCGCAGGAATTGCAAGACGGCTATTATGTCAATCTTGGCATTGGCATCCCGACATTGGTCGCCAATCACATTCCAGAAGGCATGCATGTGACCTTGCAAAGCGAGAACGGTATGCTTGGAATTGGGCCGTTCCCCTATGATGATGAAGTCGACCCGGACCTGATCAACGCGGGCAAGCAAACCATCAGTGAGCTGCCGCACTCAGCATATTTCGATAGCGCCACCAGCTTTTCCATGATCCGCGGCGGTCACATTGACCTGACCGTGCTCGGCGCCATGGAAGTTGCCGAGAACGGCGACATCGCCAATTGGATGATTCCTGGCAAAATGATCAAGGGCATGGGCGGTGCGATGGATCTGGTTGCTGGGGTGAAGAAGATCATCGTGGTGATGGATCACAACAGCAAAGCGGGCGATCCGAAGTTCATCCCCGGATGCACATTACCGCTAACCGGTAAGAATGTGGTTGATATGATCATCACGAATTTGGGCGTCTTCCATCGTACAGACCATGATAGCCCGTTTCGCCTTACTGAGCTGGCACCTGGTGTCAGCGAAGCGGAAATCGCGGCCAAAACAAGCGCAAAGTACGAAGTGGCTCTAGCCTGAGGCTCGAAGGCAATGTGGCTAGAAAATCCGCGAAATCCAAACGCACCACTGGCGGGCCTGCGCGTGGTGGAGTTGGCGCGCGTATTGGCGGGACCATGGGCGGGCCAAATTCTCGCTGACCTTGGGGCTGACGTTATCAAGATTGAGAGCCCTCAGGGCGATGGCACCCGGTTGTGGGGTCCGCCTTGGATTGAGCGCGAAGGCCGGGACAGAGCGACTGAACGCGAAGCCGCCTATTACCACGCCTGCAATCGCGGAAAGCGGTCTGTGAAAGCCGATTTTTCAGTCGAACACGATCTCCAACTCGTGCGTAACCTGTGTGATGAGGCAGATGTTGTACTGGAGAATTTCAAGCCGGGCACGCTGTCAAAATTCACCTTAGACTATGAAAATATCGTTCAGTCCAACCCCAGGGTCGCATATTGCTCCATCAGCGGGTTCGGCCAAGACGGGCCAAGGCGCGATGAACCCGGATACGACTTTGTCATCCAAGCGATGAGCGGTTTCATGTCGCTAACCGGGGAGCCGAGCGGGGAGCCCATGAAACATGGCGTATCGATCTCCGATCTTACATGCGGCCTCTATGCTGCCAACGCCATCCAGGCTGCATTGCTCATGCGAGAGCGCACTGGCAAAGGTCAATGGATCGATATGAGCTTGCTCGATTGCTCTGTCGCCTTGCTGGCCAATCAAGCGACGAGTTATTTCACGACGGGCCAGGTGCCGCCGCGCATGGGCAATGCGCATGCTCAAGTGAGCACCTATGGCGTATTCCCCACTCGCGATGACCCGGTCGTTCTTGCGCCCGCCAATGATGGTCTCTTCCGCAAGCTGCTGAGCGTGCTCAGGCGTCATGATCTGCTCAAGGATAAGAGATTTGCGACGAATGAAGCACGTATTGCCAATCGGGGTCTGGTTGACGTCATGATCGCTAATGAGACTGCGAATTGGGCGCGCGACGACTTGCTAAAGGCCTGTGCAGCCGCCGGAGTGCCCGCTGGCCCGATCAACGATCTTGACCACGTGTTTTCGGACCCGCAAGTGAAGGCGCGTGGCCTAAAGGTAGAGCTCGATGGACAGCCGAGCGTGCGCAGTCCATTTACTTTCTCTGATGCAGAATTGGCGCTGGATCGCCCATCACCAAGGCTTGGTGAAGACACCCCAGATGTCGCAGATAGCTAGTCCGTTTAAGTAAGCGCTGCCTTCAGTGTATCGACCAGATCCGTGCGTTCCCATGGGAAGAAATCGCCCTCCGCCTGACGGCCGAAATGACCATAGGCCGCACTTCTGAGATAGATCGGCTTATTCAGACCAAGGTGCGTACGAATGCCGCGCGGCGTCAGACCGCCAAGGCTCTCCATGCCGATGATCGCTTGTTCGATACGGTCATCACCGACTGTGCCGGTACCGAAGGTGTCGACATAGAGTGATAGTGGCCTTGAAACACCAATCGCATAGGCGAGCTGAATAGTGCAGCGCTTCGCCAGTCCTGCTGCGACGATATTCTTCGCCAGATAGCGTGTGACATAGGCCGCACTGCGATCAACCTTGGTCGGGTCTTTGCCGCTAAAGGCACCTCCACCATGCGGGCTCGCGCCGCCATAGGTATCGACAATGATTTTGCGCCCGGTCAGGCCAGCGTCCCCATCCGGGCCGCCAATTTCAAAGGCGCCGGTTGGGTTAATGTGCCAGACCGTCTCATCGCTGATGAAACCATCTGGAAGGACGGCACCAACCGCGCCTTTAACGTAGGCTTTGAGCTCTGCCTCTTTCTCACCTTCGTGATAGCCAGGGGCATGCTGCGTAGAGACCACAATGGCCGTGCAGGCCACCGGCTTCCCATCGCGATAACGCAAGGTCACTTGGCTTTTCGCATCCGGTTCCAGAAAAGGAGCAGCGCCCGATTTGCGATCACGCGCGAGGCGCTGCAAGATCTTGTGGCTGTAGTCGAGTGTCGCGGGCATCAAATCAGGTGTTTCATCGCAGGCAAAGCCAAACATGATACCTTGATCACCAGCGCCTTCGTCTTTGTTTGAGCCTTCAGAGCCGGCATCCACGCCCATGGCAATTTCAGCCGACTGACCGTGCAAATGATTTTCAAAGATCAGGGTCTCATGATGAAATCCAGGCTGGGCATATCCAATCTCTTTCACAGTGGCCCGGACCGTCTGTTCAATTTCGTCCAGGGCACCCTCAGCCCACTCGCCATTTTCGTAGATGCCCTTGGCGCGAATTTCGCCCGCGAGCACAACGCGCTGCGTCGTGGTCAGGGTTTCACAGGCGACCCGCGCTTCGGGATCCTTCGATAGAAACAGATCGACAATGGCGTCGGAAATCTGGTCAGAGACCTTATCCGGGTGGCCTTCAGAAACGCTTTCTGATGTGAACAAATATTCGCTACGCATGGTACCTCTGCGTTAGATTCACGGGATATAAGGAATTCTTTATGTCTGATATGCCCTAACTCGGAGCGCGACGTTGCGCAACCAGTCTAGATACACCCAGCGCCAGCAAGATCAGAAGCGCTGCCCAGCTAAGAGGAAGAGCATTGCCAAGACGCGCGAACAGGGTCGGTGGTTTGGCGCTAGGCACATAGCCATCGAGCCGGTCTGCTTTGCCACTTGCGATGCTCTGTCGCACAATACCATCGGCATCGATCACCGCGCTGATCCCGGTTGTGGTGGACCGAAGCACAGGCAAACCCTCTTCAATGGCCCGCAATCTGGCCTGGGCTAGATGCTGCGGCGGTCCCCAAATGCCGAACCATCCATCATTGGACGGATTGAACAGGTAGTCTGGGCGATTGGCGGTGTCCACCACTTGTCCGGAAAAGACGATCTCATAGCAAATCTGGATGCCCACTTTGCCAAACGAGCCAGTATCGAGCGTGCGCGGACCGGGTCCGGGCAGATAGTCAATGGAGCCTGCCACCAAACGGCTAAGGCCGAGCGGTTCCAGTAGGCCGCGCATCGGCAAATATTCGCCATATGGCACCAAGTGCGCCTTGGCATATTGCTGCGTAATGTCACCTGCACCGTCCAAGGCTATGACAGAGTTTCTTGCGCTGACCGCGCGGATGAACCCATTCTTCTCAGCGAGGTCTAGATTCACGACACCGGTTAATAACAGTGAGTTTGAACCAATAATCGACGCGATGCGATTGCGCGCGAACTCTGGATCGCCCGCTGCCGTCATCCGATCATAGTATCGTTGCGGATAGCCATCTTCGAGATAATCCGGCACCCCGCTCTCTGGCCATAACACTAGCCTCGGATGCTCGCGCCCCGGCAAAGTAAGCTGAGTGATAAGTGCAAACTGTTCTTCAAACTTGCTCGGATCGTTGATCTCTGGTTGCGGGATCAGCGGCTGGATAAGAGCATAGGGTACTGTGCCATCTTCGCGCTCGAGAACGCTCGACAAAGGAAAGAGCATTCCAGCACAGATCAGCGCGACCAAAACGGCGAGGCTGATCTGCGCCTTGTTAAGCGCAAGATGAGCGAGGCCCGTAGCAAGCAAAATCACCAATCCCGAAAGCGCATAGGTGCCGAGCCATGGCAGCAAAATTGCCAGTCCGGGCCGCCCCCAAGATCCCAGCAAAGATAGGCCGAGCGGCGGCCATGGATAGCCAGTAAAGATCCAGCTGCGCAGCCACTCCGTCACAATCCAAGCGGCGGCAAGCGCCATTCCGAACGCGAGCAATCCAGCGCGTCTCGCCGCGATATGGGCAATCACAGCCGCAATGGTTGGGTAGAGAGCCAAGTAAACGCATAGCAACGGTACGGCGAGCCAGCCAAGGAACTGCGGCATCTCCGCCTGGTAGGTGAACGCCGTCGCAATCCAATTATTGGCCAGGGTCAGATGTGACCAACCGAACAGCCAGCCAAGCAGAGCGGCTCTGCGCCAATTGGCAGCATTGCTCAGCAAGACGATAAAGGCAGACACAGCGACTAGGGTAACCGGCCACCATCCAAGGGGTGGGAAACCCAGTGCGGCCAGTGCGGCCAGCAGTAATGTGGTCCAATTGGGATGCGCGCGGACAATACCAATCCAGCGATCAATGATGGCTCGCATATTGGCTGCTTTTCCCGCGATCATCCCGGCCTTAAGGCTCTATTGGTCCACGGTTTCCAAACTGTCGCCGCTGCCTTCTTCGCTCGGTGTGTCCCCGCCAATCGCTGGCGGAAGAACAGAGGCGTCAATTTCATCAGCAACTTTGTTATCGCTCTTGGGTTTGCGCGGCTCGCGAGGTTTCCGGCGCGTGGTGCGACCTTCCGACTGACCTTCACCGCGCGGCTTACGCGTGCGGCGCTTGGGTTCTTCCTCGCCTACGTCATCCGAGCTTACATCACCCGCATCCGCTTCGGGGCCATTGTCGCTGTCAGATTGCTGGTCATTTGCCTGTTCATCCCGGCGTGAACGTGGCCGGCGCGAACGGCGACGGTTTTCACCGTCTTCATCCTCATCGCCGTCCTCACCTGACTGGCCGCGCTCTTCCTGGCGTTTGGCGCGCGCTTCGTCCTGACGGGCCTTATTATCAGCGATTACACGCAGATAATGATCGGCAAATTGCAAATAGTATTCAGCTTGAACCCGGTCGCCGTGATGCTGAGCATCTTGCGCCAGTTTCTTGTATTTATCGAGCAATTGCGGCGCGTTACCGCGTGCCCTGCTGTCGATCCGGTTTAGCTGATTGCCGCCGCCTTGATTGCGATTACCGCGACCGCGGCGACGATTATTACGATTGTTATTCAAGGAAATTCATCCTCATTTACGGCTCTCAGGCAAATTTTTCATTTTACCATGACCAGTAGACCCCTCGTCCAAACGCCACTTTCAATCTTGGCGCGCGCTCCGCGCTGTACGAGCCGGGGGTATCCACGCGGCAAATCCATGCTTTCATACGGAGCTAGACCAATTGATTTGCAGCCCGTGCCGATCAATTGCCTGATTCGGGGTTAGCGAGGCTGGCCGCGTTTGCCAAGCCCTGACGAAAATTCGTCAACCCCGAATCGCTGATCAAGTGAGGATCAACGCGCGGTCACGGCCTGCCAGATCGCGAACAATCTCCGCATCAAAACCCTCTGTTTCAGCGATTGAGCTGACGGCTGATGCCTGATCTGCCCCTATTTCAAGCACTGCGATACCATCAGGCGTTAGCAGAGCACGCAGTTGCGGGATGATGCGCCAATAGTCATCCAGCCCCTCATCGCCGGCGAACAGAGCGCTGGCAGGCTCAAATTTGCGCACATCCGGCTCCAGTACCGCGTCCCTCTCCACATAGGGCGGGTTGGAAATGATCAGATCGTAACGACCGCTGCCCTCGCTCCAGCCAGGCACGCTCCAATCAGCGACGCGAAGCTGTGCTCGATCAGCAACTCCCAGTCTTTCGGCATTGGTCTGTGCCACAGCAATCGCTGCCGATGATTGGTCGATACCCAAGCCGGATGCCTCGGTTTCCGCCAACATAGTGAGTAAGAGAGCCCCGCTTCCCGTACCGAGATCAAGGATCCGGCCCGGATTTGGAACTTTCAAAAGCGCTGCTTCAACCACGCTTTCGCTGTCACCACGAGGGATCAAGACATCGGACGTGACGCAAAATTCACGTCCATAGAACTCCTGCACGCCGGTTATGTAGGCCACCGGCTCGTATCTTAGACGCCGCTCTAGGAGAGCCGCAAAGCCAGCAGGCGCCTCATCCGTCATATGCCTCAGCAACATGTCAGAGCGGCTTACACGAAGAGCGTGCGCCATCAGAATTTCCGCATCAAGGCGCGCGGTATCACTTGTGCTCGAGAGCTTATGAGTGGCCTCGCGCAGGGCCTCAGCGACGGTCATTCGTTGAGCGCAGCCAGCCGCTTGCCCTCGTCCTCTGCCGTCAATGCATCGACCAGTTCGTTGAGGCCCGGGCCTGCGAGCACATCCTCAAGCTTGTGCAAGGTCAACCCAATGCGATGGTCGGTTACCCGACCCTGAGGGAAATTGTAGGTCCGGATCCGTTCGGAACGATCGCCTGAACCCACCATAGCTTTGCGGGCTTCCGCCTCGGCGCCTTGCGCTTCATCGCGGGTTTTCTCGAACAGACGCGCACGCAGAACCTGCATCGCCTTCTCACGGTTCTTATGCTGGCTGCGCCCGTCTTGGCAGGTGACCACCAGCCCGCTTGGCTCGTGGGTAATGCGGATTGCGCTGTCGGTCGTGTTGACGTGCTGACCCCCGGCACCACTGGCCCGGTAGGTGTCGATCTTGAGGTCACCTGGATCGATCCGAATATCCACCTCATCCGGCTCTGGCAGCACCGCGACGGTCGCCGCTGACGTGTGGATGCGCCCGCCGCTCTCAGTCTCAGGGACGCGCTGAACCCGGTGCACACCGCTTTCAAATTTGAGCTTCGCAAACACATCGGCGCCGCGCACATTGGCGACGATTTCCTTGAAACCGCCGACTTCTGATGCGTTCATGCTGACGGGTTCGACTTTCCATCCCTGCTCAGAGGCAAAGCGCTCATACATGCGGTAAAGATCGCCAGCGAACAGAGCCGCTTCATCGCCGCCCGTCCCCGCGCGAATTTCCAGCATGGCCGGCTTGCTGTCGGCGGCATCACGAGGCAGCAAGGCAATGGCGAGCTGGCGCTCTGCCGAGGGCAATTGCTCCCGCAGCTCACCGAGTTCTTCCTCAGCCATCGCCTTCATTTCAGGATCAGCCAGCATGTCTTCGAGGCCGGTGATTTCCTCTCGCATGGCCTTAACCTGCAGCGATAGCTTCGCAACCGGCTCCAGCTCTGAGTAGTCGCGCGAGGCACGCACAAACTCGTCACCTTCCAGCGTGCCAGATGCCATACGGGCTTCCAGCTCCGCGAAGCGGTGAGCAATCTGATCAAGGCGTTCGGCGGGGATTTGCATCAGTCGAGGTTCAAATTATTTAGGGCAGCAACCAGACGTTCGCGATCGGGGCCATCAGTTTGATAACGAAGACGCCGCTCGCCATCGCTCATGGCTAGTATCACAAGACTACCCGTCTTCACCGCTTTATCGAAACGCTTCTTCTTGCCGCCACTAGCTATGAATTCAGCGGACAGGCCCGCTTCACGAATTACTCTTACAGCTTGCTGCCCAGCAGCGGTCATTTCGTCATCTTCGACCACGACGACCACATCCGAAGCTGGCTCCGAACGTTCACCCACCAACATAGCCAAGCGCTCAATGCCCGCGGCCCAGCCAACCGCTGGCGTAGCAGGCCCTCCCAGGCTTTCCATCAAACCATCATAGCGCCCACCGCCAAGGACCGTGCTTTGCGCACCCAGAGCTTCTGCCGCTGCAGAACCTTCGTCCGGGATGAACTCAAAGGCGGTGTGGCGGTAATAATCTAACCCACGCACCAGTGCCTCTGCCCTCACCCATTTGACGCCTGCCGCATCCAGACCGTCAGTCACAGCCTTAAAGAACGCCCGCGCCTCATCAGACAGGAAATCATCAATTTTTGGTGCGTCAGCTAGGAACGGTTTATCCCGGCCATCCTTGCTATCAAGGATACGCAGCGGATTCTTCTCCAGCCGCTGCTGCGAATCTTCTGACAGTTGATCCTTCACCGCGCTGAAGTATTCGATCAACGCAGCGCGCCAGGCCTCCCGGCTTGTCCCATCGCCCAAAGTGTTGAGATGCAGCGTCACCCCTTCAATACCCAGCTCTTTCAAGAGTTGGTCAGCCATCGCAAGCAGCTCAACATCGGCCTGCGGTTCTGCGGCACCAATGATCTCGGCATCGATCTGGTGAAACTGCCGATATCTGCCCTTTTGCGGGCGTTCATAACGGAACAGCGGGCCGTGGGTCGCCGCCTTTAGCGGCGCGTGCTGCTGCCAACCGTTGGTCAGGTAAGCACGGGCAATTCCGGCGGTAAATTCTGGCCTGAGGGTCAGCGAATCCCCGCCGCGATCCTCAAACGAGTACATCTCTTTAGAGACAACATCCGTCGTCTCGCCAAGCGAGCGGGCGAACACTTCCGTCTTCTCAAACACTGGCATTTCAATGCGGCGAAATCGGTAAAGCCGGCGCACGCGCTCGAAGGTTTCGACCACGAACGCGAAGGCTTCAGCATCAGCGCCAAAGATGTCTTGCGTCCCACGAATAGCTTTTGGAGTGTTTTTCGACATTTCACTTGAGCGATTAGGGGCAAGATCATCTTGCCGCAATAGAGCCGCGCAGCTAGGGGGCACTCAAGCTCTGGGAGAGGGCTTTGACACTAGTAGGATAGCAGCATGCGTATCGACAAAATCTCGACCGGAAAAAACCCACCTGACGAACTCAATGTCATCATCGAAGTACCCACTGGCGGAGAGCCAGTGAAGTACGAATTTGACAAGGAAAGCGGCGCATTATTCGTCGATCGTATTCTACACACGCCGATGCGTTACCCGGCAAACTATGGGTTTGTGCCGCACACGCTCAGCCCTGATGGCGATCCATTGGATGCTCTGGTGATCGCGCGCACGCCGTTTATGGCGGGTTGCGTAGTGCACGCACGCCCCATTGGTGTTCTGAACCTAGAAGACGAACACGGCGGCGATGAAAAGCTGATCTGCGTGCCCGTCGACACGACTTTCCCGTATTACTCAGACGTTGGTGAGACCAAGGATTTGCCGTCGATCATTTTTCAACAGATCGAGCACTTCTTCACGCACTACAAAGATCTTGAAGCCGAAAAATGGGTCCGGATCGGTAAATGGGGCGACCGCGCAGAAGCCCGGCGGATTGTTGTAGAGGCAATCGACCGCGCTCAGGTCTGAGCGTGATCTAAGCCCAAAGAAGCGAAGAGACCGCTTTAAAACAAAAAGTCAGCACGAACGGCAGGCCAATCGCCAATATCCAGAGGCCAGCAAGATCGCGCCGGAATGCCGGACGATACGCTTGGTCTGCCGCTTCGCTGTCTGACAGGCCAGTCCAGCGCTTCTCGAACCAGCGACAGGCGGGAATGATTGCCGCGACCAAAACCACTAGCGCGATGTATGGTAGGATCGATGCCCCACCCGTGTTGAGCGCCTTGATCGTCACAAAGATCTGAAGCCCCGTATAAACGAGCAGCGCGTAGGCAACGTGATCGCTCATCGATTTGCGCCAGTCGAGAGCGCCAGCTTCAGCCTTGCTGTCAGTCTGCTGGTCTACGTCATAGCGATGCGCGATATTTTTCATTGTGCCGCTCTCCAACGGATCTCGTTCCCCAAGCGCCGAGTATTTCAAATTGCAACGAATCTTGCAAGCTCAGTAACCAAACCGCAATTTTGTTGCATGGTTTGCAACTCCGCAGAGCGAGAATGGCGACACGCAAAAATCCTGCCAAATTGGGTAATACTGCCCTTTTATGTCTGGATTGCGGTGCTAAGGGTTATCAGATGAATGAGACAAACGCCCTGGCCGAGATGCCTGAAAGCGCCACCGCCGATGCCACCGCGCCGCTGCCTGACGGCGGCCTTGAGGTCATTTCCATTGCGAAGAGTTATGACAAGCGCTCTGTCTTAAGTGACATTTCATTGACGGTCGGCAAAGGCGAAGTTCTGGGCCTGCTTGGCCCCAATGGCGCGGGCAAGACGACGTGCTTCTACTCTATAATGGGTCTTGTTCGCCCGGATTCCGGCCGGATCTTGATGGACGGCGAAGATGTCACCAAGCTGCCAATGTATCGCCGCGCGATTTTAGGGCTTGGGTACCTGCCACAGGAAACCAGCATTTTTCGCGGGATGACCGTTGAGCAAAACATCAATTGCGTGCTGGAAATGGTTGAGCCAGACAGTGATACCCGAGCGCAGGAGTTGGAGCGTTTGCTCGGTGAGTTTGGCCTCACTGAGCTGCGCAGCTCGCCAGCCATGGCATTGTCAGGCGGCGAACGTCGACGCTGCGAAATCGCCCGCGCGCTGGCCGCAAAGCCTTCCATCATGCTGCTTGACGAACCGTTTGCAGGCATCGACCCGCTTTCGATCAGCGACATTCGCGATCTGGTGAAAGACCTCAAAGAGCGCGGAATTGGCGTCCTGATCACAGATCACAACGTTCGAGAAACGCTCGATATCGTAGACCGCGCATGCATTATATATGGCGGACAGGTTCTCTTCGCGGGAACACCGCAGGCTCTTGTCGCAGACGAAAACGTCAAGCGGCTCTATTTGGGCGAAGGCTTCACTTTGTGACGAGGCGGCGGAACTAAATCATGGCGCTCGGCCCAAGGCTAGACCTACGCCAGTCACAGTCTTTGGTGATGACGCCGCAATTGCAGCAGGCGATCAAACTGCTGGCGGCGTCAAACCTCGAAATCGAAACCTTCATCTCCGACGCTTTGGAGGCCAATCCGCTGCTCGAGGCAGGGGCTCTGTCCAGCGAAGACAGCGGACCTAGCGGAGAAAGGGATGACATACCGCGCGAAGAATTCACTGCCGATCAGCTGATCGGTCAAGCGCAAGGCGAAAGCGAAGCTCCGCTCGATTTGGACACTGGCGCACTCGACCGTGACCGTGACACGGGCGACGGCGCGGGCGGACCCGCTGCGGCGGATGCAGAATGGGGAGCGGCCGCGAGCGGTGGTGGCGGTTCAGACATGTTGCCGGATCTTGAGCAAACAAGCGCAGCACAAATCACTCTTGCAGAGCATCTCAATGAGCAAATTGGCGCGGCGACCAAAAACGAGGGAGAAGCCTTCATTGCGCGCCATTTGATCGGATTGCTCGACGAGGCCGGCTACCTCACCTTCGATTTGCGCGATGTTGCCTATGACCTCGGGGTGGAGCTGCGCGATGCTGAGGATGCGCTAAAGGCAGTGCAAACGCTCGACCCCAGCGGGGTTGGCGCACGCAGCCTGTCTGAATGCCTGGCGATCCAAGCGCGCGAGGCAGACCGTTATGACCCGTGCATGGCGCAATTGATTGACCATCTGGAATGGGTCGCGCGAGGCGAAATTGCTCGGCTGAAGCGCGTTTGCGGAGTGGACGAAGAAGACTTTGCCGACATGCTGGCCGAATTGCGCGGTTATGACCCAAAACCAGGGCTGGCCTATGGTGCAAGCACAGCGAGCGCGGTGGTGCCTGATATCCTGCTCACTGATAATGGCGAGGGCGGCTGGGATGTTGCGTTGAATGAGGAGACCCTACCGCGCCTGATCGTCAACCGATCTTACTTTGTTGAACTGCGCGATGGCGCACCGGATCCCGACGCGCAAAGCTGGCTAAAGGAAAAGCTGGCGGACGCACATTGGCTCATCCGGGCGCTGGACCAGCGCCAAAAAACCATTCTCAAGACAGCGGCCGAAATCGTGAAAAAGCAAGAAGGCTTCTTTCGCAATGGTGTGTCGGACCTTCGCCCACTGACCTTGCGCGAAGTGGCCGAAGAAATTGATATGCACGAAAGCACAGTCAGCCGTGTGACTAGCAACAAGTTCCTGCATTGCGAGCGCGGCTGCTTCGAACTCAAATATTTCTTCACCAGTGGCGTTTCATCGAGCGATGGCGAAGGCGCGTCGTCCGAAGCAATTAAGGCCCGCATCAAAGCTCTGACCGATGCCGAAGAGCCGAAGAAGATCCTGTCTGACCAGAAACTCGCTGACCTATTGAAAGAGGAAGGCTTCGATCTGGCGCGCAGAACGGTTGCCAAATATCGTGAAGCCATAGGCATCGGCTCAAGCGCAGAACGACGCCGGCAAAAGAAACTGGCCAACCTCTAAGCCGACGCTTTGCCGCGTCCGAGCATGCCTAAGCACCTCAGAAACGCGCGAATTTGGGCCATCCGCCGCATAGGTGCGAACCCCTGCGACTCGCCGGTTTCTCATGCTTTACGGTAAATTAACCTTTTCCGTTCAGAACTTATGTGGTTAATACATGGCAACACCTCTTAGCGAGGAGTTACCGTGACACTTTGTTACGATGATCTGGGTATATAGGGGACCAGCAATGCGTGTGCTCTTGATTGAGGACGAGCCAACAACGGCCAAAGCAATTGAGCTTATGCTCACGACAGAGGGCTTCAATGTCTATTCGACCGACCTCGGCGAAGAAGGCTTGGATCTAGGTAAGCTGTATGATTACGATATCATCCTGCTCGACCTTAACCTCCCAGACATGCACGGATATGACGTGCTTAAGAAACTGCGTGTTGCGAAGGTGCAGACACCAGTTTTGATCCTTTCAGGCATTGCCGAAATGGACAGCAAGATTCGCAGCTTCGGATTTGGCGCTGATGACTACGTCACCAAGCCATTCCACCGCGAAGAACTGGTTGCTCGTATCCATGCTGTTGTGCGCCGTTCTAAAGGCCACAGCCAATCCATCATTCGCACTGGCAAGCTTGCCGTGAACCTCGACGCGAAGACTGTTGAAGTCGACAGCGCCCGCGTTCACCTAACCGGCAAAGAATATGCCATGCTTGAGCTATTGAGCCTGCGCAAAGGCACGACGCTGACCAAGGAAATGTTCCTCAACCACCTTTACGGCGGAATGGACGAGCCTGAGCTCAAAATCATTGATGTTTTCATTTGCAAGCTGCGCAAGAAATTGAGCCATGCTTGCGGTGGTGAGAACTACATCGAAACGGTCTGGGGCCGCGGCTATGTGCTGCGCGATCCGGATGCGGAAGCAGAGGCCGCTTAAGCGCCTGAACGAATTCTCCAGTCTTCTGGGACGGGAACAATAGACGCCCGGGGCAGCGATGCTCTGGGCGTTTTTGCTGTGCTTGCCGCGCTCTAAGGTCGCCCCGCCGCAATCTCTACGAATCGTATAGTTACAGCGTCCGATCGCTATGGGAGTACTCGCAGCGATGGAGGCATGGTCATGGTAAACGCAGCCACGCAGCATATTTCTAACGACACCGGCCGTATCGCCGCAGCGATGCAAAGTGCGAGCGCTCAAAGCAGCTACACGATACGGAGCGGCGACACGCTCAGCAGCATTGCACAGCGGTTTGGAACTGATGTGGCGACGCTAGCGAGGGCGAATGGAATATCCAACCCGAACCAGATATATGCGGGCGAAAGTCTGAACGTTCCGAGTACGGGAACGAGCACCCATACGGTTGTAAGGGGTGACACCTTGGCGGTTATCGCCCGAAGCGCAGGCCTATCCTTGCAAGCTGTGCTGAACGCCAATCCTCAAATCCGCAACGCCAACCTTATTTACCCGGGCCAAGAGATTACTCTACCAGCAACAAGGGCGGCCGTTCCTACAGCACCTTCGGCACCGCAATCTGGGGTCGAAGGCTCTGGCAATGGGACACCAGCCGTCACAGGACCGAGCGATGTTGGGGCCGTTGGAGAGACGAACTTCAACGGAGAGACCCTCAGTCTGTCGCAGGCAGACGTCAATAACTTGAAACGCGTCCTTCAAACCGAGTGGGTGCAATCCGCCGGGGATGCACAGGCGCATGGGATTATCGACACTCTGCTCAATCGGACCGCCTCAGGACGTTGGGGTGAGACAGTCGCCGATGTCGCGAACGCACGGTACCAATTCTCCGATATCAATGGCCCAGTGTCTTGGCGCGATGGGCGCACATCGGTCGAACAAATCCCGATGGCTCAGGTAAGCGCGCGGGTCGATCAATTGGTGGACAGCTATCTTGCGGAGCGCACTCAGGGCAGAGAATCCTCAATTGGATCGCATCTGAATTATGCGAATCCAAACTATTCCGATTCCGTCAATTTGGGTTGGATCAACGCACTTGATGGACCAGTGCTAGGACGAGGCGACGCCATTCATCGTCATGGCACGACGCCAGATCTTGAACGCCATCGGCCAGGCGAATTCAGAGTCGGCTTGCCAAGCACGGCAAGCGTTGCGCAGTCACCAGCTGAACCTGCGACTGGTCCCTTTAACGGTAGAGTGCTTGCCACTGAAGTGGGCGTTGCCATCAAAAGTGATAGTGTGAACCTGTCTCAGTTGCACGCCTCCATGGACCCTGCGATCCGCGCGGTGGCCGCGGCAGCGCAGCAGCCCGGCTTGCCTCAGCCTGTCATTACAAGCGGCAATGACGCGCGGCATAGCGAGAACTCTCTACACTATGAGAATAAAGCGCTCGATTTCCGGGGCAACAATCTGACTATTGCTCAAGGAGAAGCCTTGCGAGATGCCGTGAGCGAAGCTGTTGGGCCAGATTACGACGTGCTGTTTGAGGTCTTCCAAAACAATCCGGCGAACAATCATCTTCATATCGAATTTGATCCAGACTAAGCTTAGGCGATGAGACGCCCCTCTACCCTTCAATATCTCGCGTTCGCGGCCCTAGCATCTGCCTTGGCTGGGTGCTCAAATGCGGACGCTCTGACGAAGGAGGAGAGCGCAGAGCAAACCGCGCCTGCCGATCCGGCGCCCTCGGCCGAAACTCCCCCAGACGACCAAAGTTCGGCAGAAATCAAGCGGACAGGTTCCCCTGCTCTGCCGCCTCCAGACAGGGCAGACGCACCGATTGAGAGCGAAGCCCGGATCATTTCCTTAAACGACGTGAAGCGCGGGGAACGCCCCGCCTGCCAAATCAACTTCACATATCCGGGCTATCCAGCGCAGGAAATCCTGTGGTTCGACGAGGCCTGCTCAGCACTAAGCCCCAGCTTTATGGACCGGGCAAAGCTCGAAACGGCTGACCGCTGGGAGCGGATCGACGAATATGGTCAGATGCAAATCGCCAAGCGGACCGGAGGCATCGTCCTCTATGTAGAGGGTCAATTCACCGCATCAGTGTTCCCGATGGATTACAACAATGCGCCGATGGAAGTGGCGGTCGCGGACTGAGCACTGGACACAGGGCCGCGCTCTTTCTAGCGGGGGCACATGACTGCGCACAAAGAAGGCGACCCCACGACGCTCAACCGTTTGTACGGCCGTAGTGTCGGCAAACCCCTGCGCGCGCGCCAGCAGGGGTTGGTCGATGATCTGCTGCCTCGAATCGCCGTACCAGCACAAGGGCCAGTCACCGCTGAAAGGCTGTTCGGCCAGGATTGCCCAATGCACTTTGAAATCGGCTTTGGCAGCGGAGAGCATCTTGCCTACCGCGCAGACTTGCTGCCGAACCATGGGTTGATCGGCGCAGAGCCATTCATGAATGGCGTGGCAGCGGCGCTTGGCCATGTCGACGATCAAGGGCTCACCAATGTCCGTTTGCACGCTGGCGACGCGCTCGATGTGCTCAGCCGCATTCCCGATGGCGCTCTGACTATGGTGTATCTTCTGCATCCCGATCCCTGGCCAAAGGCACGTCATGCAAAGCGGCGCATGGTCAATGACGGTCCGATCGCCATGATCGCAGACAAGCTAAAACCTGGCGGCGAATTCCGCTTCGGAACCGATCATGCGATTTACCTGCGCCATGCACTAATGGTGATGCAGCGCTTCTCGGACCGTCTTGAATGGGTGACGGAGGGTCCAGGGAGTTTTCAGAACCGCCCATCGGGCTGGCCCGAAACGCGCTATGAAAAGAAAGCGCGCGAAGTCTTCAAACATGAAGTCTGGTATTTTCGCTACCGCAAACGTTGAATTTGCCTTCGCGGCTCTGCTGCTCCAGACTTGCACCCTGACATAAGGGGGCAAAATGGTAGCGCGGCGACAATTTCTGGCAGGAGTGGCCATCGGCGCGGGAGCGCTTTCGGCTTGCAGTGAGATCACGAACAGTTCGGGCGGTGACCGGATTGCCGCTGCGCTCGATCAAGGTGGCAGGCTGCTAGACGCTGAAGCGCTTGAAGATGCACTGGTTGGCAGCTCCTATCTCGGCACAGGTGGGGGTGGTAGCCTCGCCGAGGCGCGTGAATTGATCGCCTCAGACCTGGCGGCAGGTCATAGGTTCAGCGCGATTCCGGTCTCGGGCCTATCTGATGATGACAGGGTCGCCTGCCCTTATGGTTTGGCCAGCCTCGCGCCCACGAGCGAGGACATGCAGGCTCGGCTAGATGCCATAGAAAACCAGGTGGAAGAGCCAGTACAAGCTGCGTTCGAAACGTTGGAGCGGCATCTGGATCAAAAGTTTGCAGCCGTTATTCTGGGTGAGATCGGCCCTCTCAGCTTAGCTGAAGGCCTTTCGATAGCAGCGCGGTTGGGCGTTCCCGCGCTCGATGCCGACACAGTCGGCCGTGCGGTTCCAGAGATCAACCAGCATTCGGTAAAGGTTGCTGGAGTGCCGCTGACGCCGATTGGTGCGGCCACCCCATTTGGCGATGAAATGGTGATCGGCACTCTGGGCGATCCAACTCGCGCAGAAGACATTTTACGGAGCGTAGCCGTCGTCAGCCGCGCTTGCGGCGTCGCGGACTCCCCGATCACGGGTAAGCAGGCCAAGACGAAAGGCACACTTGTTACCGGTAGTCTCTCCTTGGCAATATCGATCGGTAAGGCCGTTCGCGAAGCGAAGGCCGCCGGTAATGATCCAATCGAAGCCGCGCGCGCGGCCGGCAATGGCTATCTACTGTTCACTGGCGAGGTCGCGGGCACCGAATGGGCCGATGAAGACGGCTTCCTTCAAGGCAAAGTGACGCTGAACGGAACCGGCGATTTTGCAGGCCAGTCATTCGAAACTGATGTAAAGAACGAGCATCTCGTCGCTCGCCGAGACGGCGTCGTGATCGCGACATGCCCCGACCTCATCAGCCTAATCGACCTTGCAAGCGGCGATGGGGTCGTCAATCCGGGCTATGAAGATGGACAGTCTGTTGCTGTGCTAGGCTTCAAGAGCGATCCGATCTGGCGCAGCGAAGCTGGCCTAGCGGTCTTCAGCCCGCGTTATTTTGGCTATGAAATGGACTACGTGCCGATTGAGGAACTGATTAGCTAAAGCGCTGAAAGCAACGCGGCAACATCAGCTTCATCGTTATAGAGATGCGGCGTCACCCTCAACGAATCCCCGCGCTGCGAAACAAAGATCTGATTGGCCGCCAGCCTTCTGGTTAAACCATCGGGCACGCCTTCAGGAAAGCTGAGCGAGAGAAAATGCGGCGCACGCACGCCAAGCGGTGCAGCCGTCAGCCCGAGTTTTGCAGCCTCATGCGCAATCGCCTTGGTCAGCTCACCCAGAGTTTCAGCAATCCTCTCCACCCCGAATTCAATCAGAAAGTCGAGCCCAGCGCTGGCACCAAAAAGCTGCGGCGGATTTGATTTCTCCCCCATGTCGAACCGACGAGCACCGGGCTGAAAATCTTCGCTATAATCAACCAGCCGATTAAAATCCTCCGAACCGCTACGGTTGATCCAATTGTGCTCTAACGGCAGCCCATCATGATAGCTCGGATCGACATAGAGCATGCCGATCCCATACGGTCCCATCAGCCATTTGTAGCTTGCTGCGACCGCGAAATCAGGTCGCACCTTGGCAAAGTCAATTGGCATCGCACCCAATGACTGAGTCAGGTCGAGAACCAGAGCCGCGCCAACCGAACGGCATTTAACGCCGACGGCCTCCAAATCGACTATGCGTCCATCGGCCCAGTGGCAATTAGGCACCGCGACGATGGCCGTGTCTGGTCCAATGGCATCCAGAACAGCATCGGTCCAAGCCGCGTCTTGATCACGCTGGACCGTCACAACCGTTCCCCCGCATTGCTTGGCCAATTCGCGCCAGACATAGACGTTGGATGGGAATTGATCCGCCAAGGTTACGATCTCTTGCCCGGTTGATAGCGATAGATTGTTGGCCGCAACCGCCAAAGCGTAACTGACCGATGGCACAATCGCCAAATTGTCTGCACCAACATCCACCAACTGCGCCGCGCGGCGCCGAAAATGCTCGCTATGAACAAAGAAGTCAGCCGGACTAATATTCCAAGGCGTCGCCTTTTGTCGCGAGGCATCCGCCATCGCTCGGACTACGTCGTGCGATAGCGGCGCCATATACGCGCAATTGAGGTAGTGTACGTCGCGTGGGATCGAGAAACGATCTCGTTGGCAGGCAATAATACCAGGCATGCAGAGGTCTAGCCCACTACGCCTGCGCTCGCGAGAACCGCTAGGGTCAAAACATCCGGCGCAATCGCAGTCATCGGCACAATCTGAACTGGCTTTTCCATGCCAATCAACATTGGCCCAATGGTGTCATTCCCGGCCAGCTCTCTGAGCAATTTTGCGGAAAGATTGGCTGATTGCAGCCCCGGCATAATCAGCACGTTGGCAGGCGCAGACAGGCGACTGAACGGATAGAGCTCCATTACCTTGGGATTAAGTGCGGCGTCTGGCGCCATCTCACCTTCATACTCAAACCCAGGATCTTCACGGTCCAGAATTGCAACGGCTTCGCGAATATTGCCTAGCCATTGGCCTGAAGGATTCCCGAATGTCGAGTATGACAGGAAGGCGACCCGTGGTTCATGTCCCATACGCCGTGCGACAGCGGCCGTTTCCTTGGCAATATGAGCCAATTCTTCCGCGCTCGGGCGCTCGTTAATCGTCGTGTCGGCCAGAAATGTCGTGTGGTTTTTGCCGATCATCATATGCACACCAAACGGCAATGCATCCGGCTTCTTGTCGAGCACCAGATTTACCTCTCGAGCCGTCTGCGCGAATGTCCGCGTTAGGCCAGAAATCATCCCGTCGCCGTGGCCAAGTGCAACCAGTAGGGCCGCAAAGACGTTGCGCTCTTGGTTTACCATTCGGCGCACATCACGCTCTGTGTAGCCTTTGCGCTGCAGGCGTTTGTAGAGGTATTCTACCATCTCAGGGACATGTTCTGAGGTCGCGGAATTTTGAATCTCAAAACTGCCCGGGTCAGACACTGATAATTGATGCAATTTATCGACAACAGCCTTCGTGCGGCCGACCAAAACTGGTGTCCCGTATCCGAAATCGCGGAACTGAATGGCCGCGCGCAGCACCACTTCCTCTTCCGCCTCGGCAAACACCATCCGCTTGGGATTGGCTTTCGCTTCGTTGTAGGTGCCCGTGAGGACGGCGGTTGTTGGATTGAGGCGCGATTTCAGCGCATGACGATAGGCGTCAAAATCTTCGATCTTGGCCTGTGCCACGCCAGAATCCATCGCGGCCTTGGCCACTGCAGAGGAAACCACCTCAATCAGACGCGGATCAAACGGCGCCGGAATAATGTAGTCTTTGCCGAACTTTTGGTTCTTGCCGTAGGCGCTGGAAACCTCTTCTGGCACTTGTTTGCGAGCCAGCTCCGCAATCGCATTGGCGGCGGCAATCTTCATTTCTTCATTTATCGTGGTCGCCTGCACATCGAGTGCGCCGCGAAATATGAATGGGAAACCCAGTACGTTGTTTACCTGGTTCGGAAAGTCCGACCGGCCAGTGGCAATGATCGCATCCGGACGCACTGCCTGCGCCTCATTTGGCATGATTTCTGGAACGGGATTGGCCATTGCAAAGATGATGGGTTTATCCGCCATCTTCTTCACCCATTCCGGCTTCAAGGCTCCGGCTGCCGACAGGCCGAGGAAAATGTCAGCACCGACTAACGCCTCTTCCAGGCTCGACGCATCAGTATCGACGGCATGCGCACTTTTCCACTGATCCACATTGTCACGTCCCGGAGTGATAGGACCGGTGCGATCACACATAATTACGTTCTCATGAGCAACACCCATTGCCTTGATAAGCGCAGTGCAAGCAATCGCTGCAGCCCCGGCGCCATTGACGACGATCTTTACGTCTTGCACGTCTCGGTCAGTCAAATGACAGGCATTGAGCAGCCCGGCAGCGGTGATGATCGCAGTCCCGTGCTGGTCATCGTGCATGACAGGAATGTTCATCCGCTCACGCAGTGCTTGCTCGATAATAAAGCATTCTGGGGCTTTGATATCTTCCAGATTGATGCCGCCAAAGCTCGGCTCCATTAACGCCACCGCTTCAATGAAGGCCTCTGGATCCTCAGTCGCCAGCTCCAGATCGATAGAATCGACATCTGCGAAGCGCTTGAACAACACTGCCTTGCCTTCCATGACCGGCTTTGAGGCCAATGCCCCTAAATTACCGAGGCCGAGAATAGCCGTGCCATTTGAGATAACCGCAACCAAGTTTGACCGGGCAGTGTAGCGGGCCGCAAGACTGGGATCAGCGGCGATAGCTTCAACCGGGGCGGCAACCCCTGGTGAATAAGCGAGACTGAGATCACGCTGAGATGCCATTGGCTTTGACGCCACAATTTCAATTTTGCCCGGACGAATTGTCTCGTGATAAAAAAGGGCTTCTCGGGTCGTGAATGTGACTTGCCGGTCATCGGCCATCTGGAGGTCTCCCAAATCGATTTCTACCGTGCGCTTAGCGACCTAACGATGCAAACGATAGGGGAAAGGAGCCTAGCGGCCGTTCCGAATCGCTCTACGGGTGTCTAGGCCTAATCCATGGCCGGAAAAACGACACCGATGATGGAGCAATTCCTCGCCCTCAAACAAGAGGCGAATGATTGCTTGCTGTTCTATCGGATGGGCGATTTTTTCGAGCTGTTCTTTGATGACGCCAAGACTGCATCGGCCATTCTCGATATCGCCCTCACCACCCGCGGTGAACACAGCGGCGAGCCAGTGCCGATGTGCGGCGTTCCGGTGCATTCCGCCGACAGCTATCTGGCCCGTTTGATCAAGGGCGGTTGTCAGGTCGCGATTGCCGAGCAGGTGGAAACACCAGAAGAAGCCAAAATAAGGGCTAAGAAGGAAGGCAAGCCTTCCTCCAAAGCGCTCGTAAAACGCGACATCGTGCGCTTTGTGACGGCTGGAACGCTAACCGAAGAAGCCTTGCTTGAACCGCGCAATGCCAATTTGCTCGTCGCACTGGCTGATGTCCGCGGGGCGATCGGTTTGGCCAGCTGCGACATCTCAACGGGCATAATGATCTTAGAAGAATGTACACCAGATATGCTGGGTGCATATTTGGCACGGCTTGACGCGAACGAAATTGTTGCACCGGAAAGCTGGACGCATGGGCCAGATGAAATCACGCCTCGGTCGAAAGGTGATTTTTCAAGCGACGATGGTTCGGAGCGGCTGCGTAAGCTTCATGGCGTTGCGACATTGGATGGGTTTGGCGATTTCTCGCGCGCTATGCTGGCGGCGGCGGCTGGCCTGATTGCCTATCTCGAGCATGTAAGTCGCGGCAATCTGCCTATGCTCCTCCCGCCAGTCTCACGGTGCGGTGCCGAAGGCATGGTGATGGACGAGGCGACCCGCGCGAGCCTAGAAATCTTGCAATCTCAAGATGGCTCGCGCAGCGGCAGCTTGATCGCGGCAATCGACCGCTGCGTTACCGGAGCCGGCGCTCGGCAATTGGCAGAAGACTTAGGCTCACCTCTGCTTGACCAATCCGCAATTGAAGAGCGGCTATCCTTAGTTCAATTCTGGCATGGCCAGCCGATTGACCGCGCAGATCTGCGCGAGGCCTTGCGCGCACTGCCGGATATTGGCCGCGCCTTGGGCCGAGTAGTAGCTGGCAGAGGAAGCCCGCGAGATTTGGGTCAGGTGCGAGATGGCCTCAGAGATGCCCGACTGCTTCATGAGACGCTGATGCAGCAAAGCGATCACCCATCACTGCTGAAGCAGCTCATGCCCCATCTCACTGGACACAGCGCCTTGGTAGATTTGCTAACAAATGCGCTTGTTGCAACCCCTCCGACGGAGCGATCTGGGGGCGGATATATCGCGGATGGTTACGATGCAGGGCTGGACGAGCTGCGACAAGTCTCTGGCAATGCGCGCAAGGCGATTGCCGCAATGGAGGCGAGATACCGCGAAGAGACAGGAATTGCCTCGCTCAAGATCAAACACAACGGCGTGCTCGGCTATTTCATTGAGGTGCCCAGCCGGCATGGCGATGCTTTGATGGAGCAAAACAGCGGCTTTACCCACCGGCAAACGATGAAAGGGGCCGTGCGGTTTAATTCGGTGTCGCTGCACGAAGAAGCTACCCGAATTGCTGAGGCTGGCGGACGCGCATTGACAGCGGAAGAAGCGCATTTTGAAGAGCTGACTGGCGCGGTGATCGCCTCACAGCAAACCATTGCGCAAACTGCAGCAGCGCTGGCCCGAATTGATGTAGCAGCGGGCCAGGCGGAGCGCGCAGCAGAGGGCGATTGGTGCAAGCCTGAGATCGTCGATACGACCGAACTTGCGATCACCGCTGGCCGCCATCCTGTCGTAGAAGCTGCTTTGGCCAAGACCAATGATCGCTTTGTCGCTAATGATTGCAATCTAGCGCGGCAAGACCGTCTGTGGTTGATTGGCGGCCCCAATATGGGCGGCAAATCGACCTTCCTGAGGCAAAACGCGCTGATCATTTTGATGGTACAGGCGGGCGGTTATGTACCAGCAAAAGCAGCCAGAATTGGGCTGGTTGACCGGCTGTTCAGCCGCGTCGGCGCTTCAGACAATCTCGCAAGGGGACGCTCAACCTTTATGGTGGAGATGGTCGAAACCGCTGCAATCCTCTCGCAAGCTACTGAGCGCAGCTTTGTCATCCTTGATGAAGTGGGCCGCGGAACGTCCACCTACGACGGCTTGGCGCTCGCATGGTCGGTCGTTGAGGCAGTGCATTCCAAGATTACTTGCCGCTGCTTGTTCGCCACCCATTACCATGAGCTTGCTCGGCTAGCCGATAGCTGTGAAGCACTGTCTTTGCACCATGTGAAAGCGCGCGAATGGAAGGGTGATTTGGTGCTGCTACACGAGGTTTCGGAAGGCCCTGCGGATCGTTCTTATGGTCTTGCTGTGGCCAAATTGGCCGGCGTCCCGGCTCCGGTCGTAAAGCGAGCCAAGCAAGTGCTGCAAAAACTGGAGGCGGCCCGGGCAGAAACTGGAGGCATCGCCGCTGGGTTGGGTGAATTGCCGCTGTTCGCGAATGCAGCCCAGACGGGTGAACCCGGAGAACTCGAAGCTGGCGATATCCTGAAAGAGAAGTTGGAAGGCGCTGATCTTGATGCCTTATCGCCTCGAGAAGCGCTTGATTTTCTGTACCATCTCAAAAACGAGTTGACGTCTACCAAACCTTAACCAAGCTCGGGTATCGCTTATTGAATTATGGCTTTACTTGATAACTACAAACCCGTCCTAGCTTTCGCCGCTATGGTGGTTGGCGGTGTGGCGATTTTTGGGGAGTCGTTGTCTACTCCTACAGTGCGAGACAGCGATGAGCCTCAAAATGGAGAGCTGATCGCTGAGAGCTCGCAGCAACCGTCCACAGTCGCTGCTGCACCAATCGCTCAAAACGCAGAACCACCAATTGGCGATTGGGCATCCGATGATGAGTTAATCGACGAGGCCAGCGGGTTTGGCCCCGAGCCTTATCGCAGTACTACACCCGATAGCGAAAAGCCGGATACGGTGATCGTCAGGCAAGCGAATCGCATTCCTCCTCAATCAACGAGACGCGACTACTCAAGTACTGCCGGCGGACCGAGAATAGTGCCCAATTCACCTTCCTCAAGCGAAGGCGGAGAACCGATAATTTTGGCTGAGTAAACCTAGATACGGCGCGCTACCGCGTCGGAACCGGCGCCTCGCCTGTATAGTCATAAAAACCGCGTCCAGTTTTGCGGCCTAGCCAACCCGCCTCGACATATTTTACGAGCAGAGGCGCTGGGCGATACTTTGTATCGCGCGTCGTTTTGTAAAGCACCTTGATGATATCAAGGCATGTATCGAGCCCAACGAAATCTGCGAGTTGCAAGGGCCCCATGGGATGGTTGAGACCCAGTCGGCACCCCTTATCGATGTCTTCAATACCAGCGGTTGACTGGCCTAGAACAAACACAGCCTCATTAATCATGGGCAGCAGTATGCGGTTTACAACGAAGCCTGGCTCGTCCTGGCTCAACACCACTTCTTTGCCTAAACCTTCAGCAAATGCCGTAATTTGATCGGTTGTATCCTGTGAGGTCGCAAGCCCAGGGATAACCTCAATCAGACCCATCACCGGCACAGGGTTGAAGAAATGCAACCCGATAAAGCGCTCTGGATCGGGCGAATAATTCGCCATACGCGTTATCGGAATAGAGCTTGTATTGCTGGCCATGATCGCATCGCCAGCCAGAACTTTGCCAGCGCGCTCAAAGATCGCTTGCTTGATCGCCTCTTGCTCAGTCGCGGCCTCAATAATCAGCCCTGCTTCGGCCATAGGTGCGTAATCGCCAATTGGCGTGACCTTGGTGAGCACGGTTTCAGCAGCATCTGCTTCGATCTTTCCGCGCCCAACCAGTTTTACAAGGGCCTTTTCAATAGCGGCTTTACCAGCTTCAGCGCGAGCCAAATCCACGTCGGATAGCATAACCGGCATGCCATGCTGAGCAATAGTTTGAGCAATGCCAGTGCCCATCTGCCCGGCCCCTATAACCGCTATTGTCCGCATGAAAAATCCCTTCGCAAGTGCAGCAAAGAGCGCGTGTTAGCGATGCAAATCCCGCTTGGCTAGCGATTAGCTCCCGGCACCCATTTAACATCGGCGCGGCCATTGTCGTTGAGCACTCGGGCCAGCACGAACAAACAGTCGGACAGTCGGTTGATATAGGCAAGCGCTGATGGGTTCACAGCATCATGTTCTGATAGTCGGGTCATCGCCCGCTCGGCTGCACGAGCCGAAGCTCGGGCGACGTGAGTGCGCGCGGCGGCTTCGCTGCCACCGGGCAGCACGAAGCTGGTCAATGGTTCTAGCTCTTCATTGAGGCCGTCAATCTGATCCTCAAGCCAGGTCACTTGAGCAGGAACGATCCGAAGCACCATTTCCGACGGCGTGAAGTCACCGGCTTCGCTTGGAGTCGCGAGGTCAGCGCCGAGATCAAAAAGATCGTTCTGAGCCCGTGTAAGGAGTTGCTTATACAGCCCCTCAGCCAAATGGCATGCGGCAAGACCAATCGCGCTGTTCGTTTCATCAACGCGGCCAATGGCTGAAATTCGTGCCGAGTGCTTTGCCGAACGCGATCCATCGACTAGACCGGTGGTGCCGTCATCCCCGGTGCGGGTGTAAATCTTGTTGAGTTTTACCACGTCTCTTTGCGCCCCTAGACCGGCCTAGCGTGCCACAACCAAAATGATCGCCACGACCAGAATAGCCATCGCCTGATATTTGATCCGTGCAAACATCGCTTTGTTTTGAAGCAATTGCATATCGGTGGCAGTCTCGCCCTCGCCCGTCTCCAAGTCGATCTTCGTCGTTTTAAGAAAGGCGATAATACCGCGAACGAGCGACACAAGCACCAGAACGCTCAAGACGGCCAGAACAGCTATGAGAAAATATGTCATGCGCAGTATTTAGGCGCTTTCCAGTGAGATACCACCCGGCAAACGTTGCAACCGCAATTGCTCTGCCAGCAAGAGACCATCCGCGCCCTGCTCTCGCATGTCAGCCAGCGAAGACGAACCGCGCCGTTTTGCAAGCTTCTTGCCTTGCTCGTCGAGCAAGAGTTTATGATGATGCCAACGCGGCACTGGCAGTTCGAGAAGCTCTTGCAAAAGACGGTGAATATGAGTCGATGAAAAGAGGTCAGAGCCGCGAGTGACCAAAGTCACTCCGTCTGCTGCGTCATCCAAAGTCGCAGCCAAGTGATAGCTGGCAGGTTCATCCTTGCGCATGATCACGACATCGCCGAAATCGCGCGGATCGACCATCACCGATCCGACATGTTCATCCGTCCAGATCAATTCGCCGACGCCTGCCATTGCTTTGTCCAGATCGAGCCGCAGGCAATGCGGTTGTTCCAGATCAACGCCACCCTGCTCCTTGCAAGTGCCGGGATAAAGACCGCCTTGGATGCCAGCCGCCTGCTGCGCGCGCTGAATCTCTGATCGAGTGCATATACATGGATAGAGGAACCCTTCGTCCTTCAATTTCCGAGCAGCGGCCTGATAGCTTTCAATCCGCTGTGACTGTGGGGTCACTTCCTGCCAATCGAGCCCAAGCCATTCGAGATCACGCCGGAATTCATCCACCAGCTCTGTCCGCGACCGGGCACCGTCAATGTCCTCAATCCTCAGCAAAAATGTGCCTCCGGCTGCCTTAGCCAGATCATGCGCAATAATAGCCGAAAAGGCATGGCCAAGGTGCAAGTGACCGTTCGGGCTAGGGGCGAGATCGTGTGACAATCATCGCAGCATTCCACTGCCACAGTGGAGGAGGAAGCGCGAGACCACCCAAAATCCTTGTGGAAACCCAGCACGTCATGGGTTTGACTATTTCACGTGCCACGGCATTCTCATGGCAATCGGAAAGGATCACGAGTGTGTTCAAAGCCGAATTGATGGAGCGAGTGGCGCGGTTTCGCAGCGCCGACGAAGACCCGACATGCAATCCGTCGGCATGCCCCGCGCTCGTGCTCAACGCGGATTACACCCCGCTGTCTTATTACCCTCTGAGTCTGTGGCCTTGGCAAACTGCGATCAAGGCGGTGTTTCTAGACCGGGTAGATATTGTCGCGAGCTATGACCGCGAGGTTCATTCCCCTTCGCTGGACATGAAGATTCCGAGTGTCATCGCACTTAGGCAATATGTTAAGCAAAGCGAGTTTCCCGCCTTCACACGGTTTAATCTGTTCCTGCGTGACCGATTTCAATGCCAATATTGCGGGCAAGGTCAGGGGCCTGGACAGAACCTGACCTTCGATCATGTCATCCCGCGCCGTCTGGGCGGTAAGACGACGTGGGAGAACATCACCACTGCTTGTGCGCCGTGCAATATGAAGAAGGGCGGCCGCACACCAAAGCAGGCGCATATGAGCCTGATGATGAAGCCAATTCGGCCGACAAGCTGGCAATTGCAGCAATATGGCAAGATGTTCCCGCCCAACTATCTGCATGAGACGTGGCGAGATTGGCTCTATTGGGACATCGAACTGGAAGCTTAACGCCCGTTTTCTTGGCTTTGTTCTAACCTTCAATCACCCGAGTCTCCGGGTGATGTGCGTCGAGATGCTTGATAATAATGCGCAGATTCTTCGAGTTCGAGCGGTAGAGAAAGTCAGCTGCGTCCCCAACTACCGGCAACAAACCAATAGCGGTGTCGAATGCGACGTTCACGCCCATACGCCAAAGCTTCCACTTTGGAATTTTAAGGTTGCGCGCTTCCCAAATAATATAGGCACCAAGAGCGGTCGTAACCAGATCACCGATAACCGGGATCAAACCAACAATCGCATCCAGACCAATGGGCATATTGACGCCTGGCACGCGAAAAGTGCGCTCCAGAAGGTTTTCCATCGCGACCACGCGTTGCCGCACAGAACCGGCATCCGTGCCAGTTGGTAGGGCGAAATTTATCGCCTGTGGTCGTTCAGGCCCATCCATAGTGTCTCTCCTTACCCCCTAAATGGTGGGTTGAGAGAGCGGGAACAAGGGGTGCACGCCCCATTGGTTGGGTTGGTAGGCGTTAACAGTGCCCCGAACCAGGGACCAACGCACGGGCACGCCAAGCGGAATAAACACCTCCTCCGCAACCATTATCGCGTGCGCTTGCGCCAGCAACAATGCCTTTTCACGCGGGTCGCGCGCGGTCAGCGATTGCGCCACCAATTGGTCGGCCGATTCGGAGCATAGCCCGATTTCAAGCTCGCAATTGAACTGATTGAGATACCAACGGGGCGAGGAATAGCGCGCCAGCCGGTCTCTCAACTCCAGGTCAGCGCCCGTGCCGGGTTCCATCTTGATCAGCCGAAGGCCCACGGTCTCCCAATCTGCCGCCAATTGATTGAACAACAAATCACCGCCTGGCCCAGAGGGCAGCCCGACGCGCAAAACGGCCTCTGCGCCGTTCTCGGTTTCCCAACTGGTAATCCGGCGAGACGCAACACTGCGGCGCTGAGCTAGCGTTAGGTCTTGCCACCGCTCATCGCCGGTGGTGACAGGCTCAAGCAAATCCAACGGCACCACCCAGCTGGTCGATTGCCATCCACCCAGACTGAACGGCTCGATCAAAGCATCCCGATCAATCGACATCGACAGTGCTTCTCGCAAAGCGGGCGTTGCCAAGACGCCATCGTCATTGCGGATCGCAAACCCAAACAGGCCGGCCGCCGGATCGACCCGAATATTTCCGCGCGACAGCGGGCCCAGCTGCGCCAATGGGAAGCTGACCAACTGGCCATTTAGCAGAATATCAACATCACCATTGGAGAACGCGGCCACCGCACGCTGTTCTGACATGGCGCGCACGAGGATCGGCCGAGCGTTTTCTTCCCAATCCTGACGGGCGGGCAGGCCTCGCTCCTGAGGCGGCAAGGCATTCAAACGTGCAAGAAGCGGGGTCTCTTCATCGCTGGAGACAATCATCGGTCCCATCCCGCTGCCCTCGCGCACAAAGCCAAGCTCTGGCTGGGCCATGAGCCTGAGGAACTCAGGCATCGGACTGCTCAATCGTATTTCGATCACCCGACCAGTCATGGCCCGGACTTCAGTGATTTTTGCTAAGTCGAGGCCGAGTGACGTACCCTCTAAGCGGCGCAGGAGATCGCGCAGTTGGAGTCTTATGCCCTGGGCTGTAATCGCCTCACCATCCGGCCAAGTCGCTTCTCGCAAACGAAAAATATAGCTCAACCCATCGTCAGTGACGATCCAGCGTTCTGCAATTGCCGGGAGAATTTGACCGGATGGGTCGAGTGCAACCAAGCCTTCATGAGTCGATGCGCGCAAATGCTGAGCGGCAGGTGATAGGCGAACACCTTGCTGCAGCAGGCTCTTCGGCTCGCCAATGATCACCACTTTAACCGGCCCGTCATCCGCCGAGGGACCACAGGCCAAAAGCGCCAAAAAGAAGGGGAAAAGCAGCAAGACTCGCATCATCCCCGCGAGCCTATCAGGTTGTTTCCCGTTGGTCAGCGTTGAAGCCGACGGAAATCCTCAGACCTTGCGAAAATCCCGTGGATCGGGAGCCGACGGCGCTTTACGCGTATGAGCAGTGCTCAAGCCCGCAGTGTCTGATTGATCGTCACCGTTGGCCGGCTTGCGTGCAGATTGGGAATCAATTTCCTCATCGAAGGCGATACCGAAGCGATCATCTTGAACCCAAGCGACAGTTCCCGTCACAGAGCCAATATTTTTCAGCTCAATGTCCAACCGATTGCCGGGTTGAACGCGCAAATTGCCTTCGCCCATCATGCCGCCATCGGACAAGTTGCGCACGCGTATACGGTGCGTGTCCCCTGCCTGCTCCACACGAATACCGGCGAGCAGAAAGAGACTGTCTCGCGACACGCTCCTAGTTTCAACACCAGTCATTCTAAGAAGTCTCCTGCGCCCACCACAAACAAAACTGCCATTCCATCGGCTCTTACGTCGCCACAATAGCGCGCAGAGCATTGTCTACTGTCTCGCGGGCTATGCCGCAGTGCCTAATGATTGTTTAACAGGCGCGCAGGAGCAGCCTTGAAAACGCACGCGTCCCAATCTGGCACTTGTTCCAAGCCGTTCGTTAGCCTGGCTGATCAGTCGTCGCGGGAAATTTTCTCTTTGCGCTCGTGCGCTTCTTGCGCCTCAACGGTCATGGTCGCGACAGGTCGGGCAATTAGTCGCTTCAATCCGATCGGATCGCCCGTTACTTCACAATAGCCATATTCGCCCTCGTCGATGCGATGCAGAGCGGATTCAATCTTGGCCACTAGCTTGCGCTGACGGTCGCGAGTGCGCAGCTCAATGCCCCAATCCGTCTCGCTAGATGCACGATCATTGAGATCAGCTTCTCGGATTGGGCCATCTTGTAAAGACTGGAGTGTTTGATCAGCCGCATCGCGGATCGATCGTTTCCACTCAAGCAGCAGCATACGAAAATAGTTCTGCTGCTGCTCGTTCATATACTCTTCGTTATCGCTGGGCACGTAGCCCGGCTCGAGCATACTCTTCGCTTTTGCGAGAATATCAATATCGTCAGTCGACGCAGTGGCCATGTGGTCCTCTTACCCCAATCACTTTCGGCGAGACTGTCCAATTCGCTAAGCGCGGAATTTCCAAACGCTTGGCCGGCCCCCTAAGTCAACGCATTGAGCGCGCCTATAGGCTTGCAGTCTGAGACGCACAAGCGGCTTTCCCCACCCCAGTGTCATCGCGAGACGTAAAATACTGGATCTCACGCATTTCGTGCCGCTTGATCACAAAAATTAACCTCATCGTTAACCAATTGTTGACCACGAGTAGCGAGGACATGGTTAAGCGAGCCAGCCGGGGGTGTTGGTTTCGTGATTAACGGGGTAACCAAATTATGGAACTTAAACCTATCACCGGCGGCGTAGCCACCGAACTGGACACGGATCTGAACAATGAGATCCTTGCCGATTATCTGGCGGCGGCATCTCAAGGCGACATTTCAGCGCATTTTGATTTGGGTGTTTCCTTTTCAACCGGCAGCAATGGTGCTGAATGCGACCTTATTGAAGCCCACAAATGGTTTAATCTTGCTGCTGCGCAGGGTCATGAAGAAGCCGCATGGTGCCGCGCAGACATTTCTGACGAAATGACCGCTCGCGAAATCGCAGAGGCTCAGCGTCGTGCGCGGCAATGGCTGTCGGAAACACGCCGCCAAGCTGCCTAGTTTTGCTTGAAGGGCGTGCGCCTGCCCAACAGGACTTGATCGGTCGCCACGCCATCGCGCTCGCGCTCTAGGAAGTCCGCGACCGCGTCACGAAAACCAGGGTCGGCAATCCAATGCGCCGACCAAGTTTGCACTGGTTCATAACCACGAGCGAGTTTGTGGCCGCCTTGTGCACCGGCTTCGACCCGATCGAGACCGCGTTCGATCGCAATTTCGATTGCTTGGTAATAACACAGCTCAAAGTGCAGGAAGCGCACATCACGCGCGCATCCCCAATAGCGGCCATAAAGCGCATCCTGGCCGATGAAATTAAGCGCGCCTGCTATTGGCATCCCCTCGTCCAGTGCGAGGATCATGACCAGCTGGTCGCCCATCCGCTCCTGCAGCAGCGTAAATGCCTCGCGCGTTAGATAGGGCGCGCCCCATTTGCGCGCACCAGTGTCTTGATAGAACAGCCAGAAGGCATCCCAATGCTCTGGCTTTATGTCGTCTCCGGAAAGCCTAGAGATTTGCAGGTCTTTCTGCGCCGCTGCCCGTTCCTTGCGCAGGTTTTTGCGCTTGCGGGACGAGAGGGCATCCAGAAAATCATCAAAGGTGCTGTAGCCGCGATTGATCCAATGGAACTGCAAATCGCTTCGCTTCAACCAGCCAGCATCCTCGAACAGCGGCAATTGCGCTTGATCGATGAAGGTCGCATGCGCTGAGGACAATCCATTTTGCTCGCACACCAATTCAGCGCCTTTGAGCAGATGCAGAGCCAATGAGGGATCGGACAACAGCAAGCGTGGCCCCGTCGCAGGGGTAAATGGCGAGGCAATCTGAAGTTTTGGATAATAACGCCCGCCAGCGCGCTGATAGGCGTCCGCCCAGGAATGATCGAACACATATTCGCCCTGGCTGTGGCCTTTGGCATAGCTCGGCATGGCGGCGAGCAGTTTGCCATTCTCGTCAGTCATCGCAATTGGCACCGGATCCCAGCCGGTGCCTTCGCCCACGCTACCAGAGTCCTCCATGGCGGTAAGGAATTCATGGCTGACAAAAGGATTTCCGCTGGGGTCAAGCGCGTTCCATTCAGCCACATCGAAAGAGCCAACGCTTGGCGCCAACCGCACGGTCAACTCGATATCGCTCACGCGATCCCCTCACCCTCAGCGATCGGTGCATCGATCAGACCCTGCGATTGTTCGCGCAATTCCTTGCTGCGAATGGTCCAGCTAAGCAGTGGACGCCGTGCCGCTCGCCAAGTCTCACACAGCGCATTTGGCAGGTCGCGAATATCCATCGCGAGAAAGTCTGGCTGAGCCTGCTCGAGCGCGCCAGGTTGCCGCCACACACCCAGAAACCCAAGGTCCAGCGTGTCTGTGCAGACCAGGCCCCGGATTCTTTCAGAATCATGTTCGGCAAACCATTGCCCAACGCGCGGATCGAAGCTCATGACGGCATGATCACCCGCATAATCTGCCAATGCAGCACTTACGCATTCACATGTTAGATCAACGTCATAGCCAGGTTTGGATTTGATCTCGATCAGCAGTGGAACCTGGCCGCCAATGATTGCCAGAAACTGAGCTAGCGGGACGGGGTGCTCATGCGTCCCCAACAGGCGCAGCTGGGTGAACTCGTCCATATTGAGCGCGCCTGTATCGCCCTGTTGGCTCGTCAACCGAGCGAGCTCCCAATCATGGAAAACCATGGGTGCGTTATCGCGGCTGCGCTGGATATCGCATTCGATGCCCATGCCTGCCGCGATGGCCGCCTTCGCCGCAGCAACTGAATTTTCGGGCACTCCTGGCCCATGCAGTCCGCGGTGGGCGTAGGCCCACTCAGTTAGCCAACGCGGAGCGCTGCGCTCACTCACTGGCAATGGCAATAATCGCATCCACCTCAACCACCGTGCCCAGCGGCAGGGCCGGAACACCGACGGCTGCACGGGCATGGCGGCCAATGTCACCAAACACCTCTTGCATCAGATCAGAAGCGCCATTGGCGACCTTCGGCTGGTCTGTGTAATCCGGTGTGCAACTGACGAATGCGCCGAGCTTTACGACCCGCGACACGCGGTCCAGATCGATCCCGGCCGCTTTGAGCTGCGCCAAAATCATCAGGCCGCACGCTCGTGCCGCCGCCTGACCATCTTCAAGCGAAACATCATCGCCCAACCGGCCGGTCACAAGCTCTCCTGCAACAAAAGGCAATTGGCCGGAGACATGTGCAAACCCGTCCTGCAATACGACCGGAACATAGCTCGCAACGGGTGCAGCGGCCTCAGGCAATGTGATGCCAAGCTCCTTCAGACGGGCTTCGATGCTCATTATGCTTCCTCTTTCAAACGCTCTAACAACCACGGTAATGCCCGCGACCACTCATCGATCCTCGCATTGGCGTGACCAGCCTTGTGTGCGCAATCAATATGCGGCGCGATCATAGGCTCTCCGCACAAATGCAGTCGCACTGTGTCCGGCACCACTTCGGATGCGGATGCATGATGCTGCGCCAAATCATCAATGAAAATCGCGCGGCCAGGCGAATATTCCGCCAAAATAGATTGCAGTGCGGGGCCTTTCGGACCCTGATTGGTGAACACGCGGGCATTGAGACCGTGCGTCGCCAATTGTTGAGCGCGGTGATCGCGTCGCTCATCGACCAGATTGGTCAGGATCACCACATCAGCCTGTTCTGACAGATGATTGAGGCCCTCGACCGCTCCCGCAATCGGCATTTGGCTGTCCATTTCGGTGTCGAAGAAGCCGCCCAGAAACCGCCAGATCTCCTTTTGATCAAGCACATCACCGCTGTCCTGCCAGCGCAAAGCGGTTGCGAAGCTGTTGCCTTCCAGCTCGAAATCCACACCCTGGCTGCTTTCCAGCCATTCTTTGAACGGCGCGACCATGTGCAGGATCACTTCGTCGCAATCGCTTATGATAAGAGGCCGGCTCATGATGCAAGCTCCTGGCGGGCAGCAATCAATTCCTCAGGCTTTACGGCGAGCGCCTCTGCCGCCCGGATCAGGTCAGGTTCGTGGTTTGCGAGAAAATCAAAAACTGAGGCTAGAACTGTGGGATCATTCAATCCGCCGCGCAAAGTGTCGGCATCAAGCCCGGTCAAATCGAGGTAGCGTTCCGCGCGTTCGTTGTCCTCCAGCACCCAGCCCAACACCGCCAAGGCAAGGGTCTGCGGGCTGAGTTCTTGTACTGCGCCGTCATGAATAGATGGATTTTGAATTGTCGTAGCCTCTTTGTCGGGTTAATCAGCCCACTTCGGGGGAGCATCGGTCAGTGGCAAAGCGAATCTTGGTTGTCGAGGATAATGACCTCAATCGAAAACTGTTCTGCGACGTGTTGAAGGCAAACGGCTTTGAAGTCGAGCCTGTCGCAGATGGCGATCAGGTGCTTGAAATGGCACGCGGAACCGCTCCCGATCTGATCATTATGGATATTCAGCTGCCCGGAATTTCCGGTGTGGACTTGATCGAGGCGGCCAAGCGTGACACCTCGCTGTGCGAGATCCCGGTCCTGGCCGTTACGGCCTTTGCCGGAAAGGGTGACGAAGAGCGGATCCGCTCGGCAGGTGCCGCCGGTTATCTGGCAAAGCCCGTTTCGATCATGCCGTTTATGAATGCAGTCAAAGCCTTGGTTTGACGCCAGGACGAAGCACTTGCACCGCCTAACCGCTCAGCTTGAATTCTCGAAATTGAAGGCCAAATGGCGGTGAAGCGGCAACGATTTGAGCCGTTTGCCCCCGAGAAATGGCTTCATATGGGCTGGTCTGCGATTCCAAATACCTCTAGACCTTTCTCTGAAGCTGAAATTGCACCCAGAAAGTGAGCGCCAACACCATGGATTCTGCCGCAGTTGATGAGCGTATCCGCGCCTTGATCGAACCCTTCAACAAGAAGGGCGTCACTATCGAAGACGCAACCACGTTTGCCGGTGATCTTGAGTTCGATAGCCTAACCGTGATGGACTTCGTCGCGGAGATTGAGGACGAATTCGACATCATCATAAGCATGAACCAACAGGCCGAAATCGAAAATTACGGCCAGCTGGTCGCTGCTGTGCACAAAATGCAGGATAGCTGATATAGGCTTTGCCCATGACTGAGACCCTTACCGATGTCGCGCCATCAGGCGATCTGCTGTCCAAGTTCGACGACCTTATCCAGACGCGTGAAACGCTGCTCGCGAGCGGCATTGAAGACCCTTTCAATCTCGTCATGGAAAAGGTCCTCTCGCCGACCACCGCGATCTGCAACGGGCGCGAGACAATCTTGCTCGGCACCTACAATTATATGGGCATGACGTTCGATCCTGATGTGATCGATGCGGGCAAGCAGGCCTTGGCTGATTACGGTTCAGGCACAACGGGTAGCCGCGTTCTCAACGGCACTTATCAAGGTCACCGAGAATGCGAAGATGCATTGCGTGAATTTTACGCGATGGATCACGCCATGGTTTTCTCGACCGGTTACCAGGCCAATCTCGGGATCATCGCCACTCTAGCCGGAAAGGGCGATTACATTGTCCTTGATATCGACAGTCATGCCTCGATTTGGGATGGCTGCGCGATGGGCAATGCCGAAGTTGTTCCGTTCAAGCACAATGACGTCGAAGCGATGGAAAAGCGCCTACGCCGGATTCCTGAAGGCGCTGGCAAGCTCGTCATCCTCGAAGGCGTTTATTCGATGCTGGGCGACGTTGCGCCCTTAAAGGAAATGGTTGCGATCGCGAAGAAATATGGCGCGATGGTGCTGGTCGACGAAGCGCACTCAATGGGCTTTATTGGCGAAAACGGCCGCGGCGTTTGCGAAGAGCAAGGCGTGATCGACGATGTTGATTTCATCATCGGCACATTTTCGAAAAGCGTCGGGACGGTTGGCGGCTTTTGTGTGTCCAATCACCCAAAGTTTGACATCATGCGGCTTGTTTGCCGTCCCTATGTCTTCACCGCCAGCCTGCCGCCCAGCGTAGTGGCAACCGCAGCGACCTCCATTCGCAAGCTGATGCATGGCGCGAATAAACGCGCGCATCTTTGGGAAAATTCCAAACGGCTCCACGGCGGTCTTACTGACCTTGGCTTTCAGCTTGGCACCAGTGAGCCGCAAAGCGCGATTGTGGCCGTCATCATGCCCGATCTTGAGCGCGGCGCGGCCATGTGGGAAGCGCTGTTGAAAGAGGGACTCTACGTCAATCTGGCGCGCCCGCCAGCAACACCGGCGAATATGACCTTGCTGCGCTGTTCGCTATGCGCTGAACATTCGGCGGAGGAAGTCGAAACCATCCTCGGCATGTTCGAACGCGCCGGCAAGGCAATGGGCATTATCTAAGCGCTAAGCGCGCACTTCGGTTGCGTTGTCGCAGGCGTTCACTTCGCCTTCGTTTTCGCTGCCTGCAAGCTGCGTGAACACAACGAAGCCGCCGACCACCAGAATGACGAAGGCCGTTGTGACCCAGCCAAGGTACTTGTCGATGACAGCCTTGATGGGCGCTCCAAATAGCTGGAAAAGCACACCAACGATCATGAAAATGAGCGCCCGCCCAGCAACGGCGGCGAGCGTGAACGTCACCAGATTCATCTCGATAAAGCCCGCTGTGATTGTCATCAATTTGAACGGGACCGGTGTGCCGGCGGCAAAGAAGACGGCCAAGCCGCCCTGCTCGCGAATGTAGCATGCCGCAACCGGGAAGCTCTCTGTGAGGCCAAGCAAGCCAATCACCCAAGAGCCCACGGCGTCGTATAAGAAGTATCCGATCGCATAGCCAAACAGTCCGCCAAGCACCGATGAGACCGTAGCGACAACGGCAAACCGGATCGCCTTTTTTGGTTCAGCAAGGCACATCAGCCCGAGCAGTGGATGCGGCGGAATCGGAAAGAAGCTCGACTCGATGAAGCAGAAAAACGCCAGCCACCACACAGCCTTAGGGTGAGCGGCCTTGTCCATGGTCCAATTGTAGAGACCGCGCAGCAGTTTCATCATGAGCTTGAGTATCTTTCGCCAGTTCGCGCCCGAGTGATTATTGGCGCTTAGCCGCGCTGTAGAGAGGACGCAACTGAGATTAAATAACCTATTTGGTACTTTTATATTGACATTGTCACGATCTTTGGTTAGAAGAAATCAACATCGCGATAGTGTGAGTCGAGACGAGAGGCTGAAACAAACTTCAGATCAACTCCTGCGACTTTTCTATGTCGGTCTCCTCTAGCATTTCAGCTTCAGCCAGGCCGAGTGGAGACCAAAGATGCCTGATAATTTACGGCCAGATCGGCGTGGCCAGAAAAAACGCCCGCGAATAAATCCGCACTGGCGAGATCGATTTATTGAGCATCTCGCACAATCCTCGAACGTCAGCCGCTCGGCTGAGTTTGCCGGAGTATCAAACAGCCATGTTTACCGTACCCGGACCAACGAGCCTGAATTTGCCCGCCGCTGGCTCGCCGCCCTGTGGGAAGGATATGAACACTTGGAAATGGAAGTCTTGCGCCGATTGCGCGAAGGAGACCAGCAAGCAGGTGATGCATCAAAGTATGACTTCGCCAATGCCATCAGGCTGCTAAATGCACACCGCGACAACGCTGTCAGAGCGCAAGCGGAACAGCGCAATGTCAGTGCGGCTGAAATTCGCGGATCGATTGACCGCAAGGTCGAGGAGATCCGGCTCAGAATACAGCAGGAACGGGCCCGAGAAGCGAAAAAGACGTGATTGAACAACATGATTGGCTGGCGGACGCTCCAGCCATTGCTCGCGAAGAACTGAGCCGCGCGCTCAACTCTCGGGAACGCGCGGAATTTGCGTATCACTGGGGCTTCTTTGCGCGGCTTGCACAATTGCCACCCGAAGGTGAGTGGCGCATCTGGCTAATCCTGGCTGGACGCGGTTTTGGCAAAACTCGTGCTGGATCGGAATGGGTACGATCAATCGCCGAAGGGAATTCTCAAGCGCGGATCGCATTGGTCTCGTCTTCGTTGGCCGAAGCACGCGCTGTTATGGTTGAAGGGGAAAGCGGGATTATCGCCTGCTGTCCACCGGAACGCAGGCCTGTTTTTGAACCTTCGCTTAGGCGACTGCGCTTCCCCAATGGAGCGCAAGCACAGCTGTTCTCTGCCGCTGAACCTGAATTGCTCAGAGGACCTCAGCATACCCATGCATGGTGTGACGAGGTCTGCAAATGGCCGCTTGCTCACGAGCGCGCAACGCGGTGTTGGGACAATCTATTGATGGGCCTGAGGCTCGGCAGTGACCCGCGAATTGCGGTAACCACGACGCCGCGCAGCGTGCCACTGATCACGCGAATATTGGAGCAGGAGGAGAGCGGGGAGGCAGTGGTCACTCGCGGTTCGACCTATGAAAATTCGACAAACTTACCGCAACGTTTCCTCGCCGCGATTGAGGGAGAATTTGCGGGCAGCCAGCAGGCACGGCAAGAAATCGATGGCGAACTCCTGACCGATATCGAGGGTGCGCTGTGGACGCGATCGATGGTCGAACACTCCCGGGAAACGGGCGAAAGACCAGATGATGCAAGAGTGGTGGTCGCGGTCGATCCTCCCGCCTCGGCCAACGGCGATGCCTGCGGAATTATCGTTGCTGCTTTGGGACAAGATCAAATTGGGCGCGTGCTGGCTGATTGCACAATCGAGCGGGCCAGCCCCGAACAATGGGCTCGGCGGGTCGCCGCAACAGCAGAGGAATGGAATGCCGACCGTGTCGTCGCAGAGGCCAATCAAGGCGGCGCGATGGTTTCCAGCGTGCTGCGCGCTGCCAACAACACATTGCCCATCAAACTGGTCCATGCCAGCCGCAGCAAGGTTGCCCGCGCTGAGCCAGTTGCCGCTCTCTACGAAACCGGGCGGGTGAGACACTGCGGACTATTCCCGCAACTCGAAGACCAAATATGCGGTCTTAAGACCGGCGGCGAATACGCCGGACCAGGCCGCAGCCCCGACCGCGCCGATGCGCTGGTCTGGGCGCTCACTGAACTAATGCTCGGCCCATCTCATCGGCCACGCGTGCTGCCAATCTGACTGCAGAAGGAAATTTCATGGCATTGCTCGAAACGATCGCCGCTGCCTTTAAAGGCGGCGAGGAAGCCCGTGTGCCGCTTGCTCCAAGCTTCATCCCAACTTGGGCGCCAGCATTCAATGCGGCGGATGGCACCCGAAACTATGAATACCACAAGGCCATCCGCGATGGTTTTTTGAGCAATCCGATTGCTCAACGCGCCGTCCGCATAGTGGCAGAGGGTGTCGGCCAATCACCACTGGCCTGCAATGACGATGTTCTAAAGGCGCTGGTCCAGTCGACCAGCGCAGGCCAATCCCTGATCGAGACGATCGCGGCGCATGTTGTGCTGCATGGCAATGGCTTTGTCCAAATCATCAAGGATGCATCAGGCCAGGTCATCGAACTGTTTGCGCTTCGACCAGACCGGGTCAAAATTGTCGCTGGGTCTGATGGCTGGCCGTGTGCCTTTGAATATCATCCTTCTGACCAACCGATCACCATCCCGCTTGAGGATGAAAACGGCTGGCCCAACATGATCCATATCAAGGCCATGCACCCCGTTGAGGATCACTACGGCGCGGGAGCACTGGCCGCGGCTCATGAGGCAATTGCCATTCATAATGCAGCGGCAAACTGGAACCGAACATTATTGGAAAACGCCGCCAGGCCATCTGGCGCACTTGTTTATGACGCGGGCGATGGAATTGGCCTGACGACTGATCAATTTGATCGGTTGAAATCGGAGCTGGCCAGCGCTTTTTCCGGCCATAGCAATGCCGGCCGGCCCATGCTGCTTGACGGCGGACTGAAATGGCAAAGCATGGCGCTTTCACCGGCGGACATGGACTTTGCGACCCTCAAAAGCGCGGCTGCGCGCGATATTGCGCTGGCATTCGGTGTTCCGCCGATGCTGCTCGGCCTGCCGGGCGACAATACTTATTCCAACTATCGCGAGGCCAACAGAGCGCTGTGGCGGCTAACCTTGCTGCCGCTCGCCGATAAACTTTTTGGGGCACTGCACGAAGGCTTGGCACCTTGGTTTCCAGAGGGTGAGCTACGCGTGGATATGGACCGCGTTCCAGCGCTTTCAGAAGACCGTGAACGGCTGTGGAAGCAGGTATCGGACGCGGAGTTCCTATCCCGCGCCGAGAAACGAGAGATGCTCGGATTGCAGCCGGAAGAGGTTGAGGGGGACGCACCATGAGCCGCGAAGAAATGCTGGCCAACCTGATGGTTCAGGCCTCCGAAAATGGCGCTGACATCGCAACGCTGCGGGCAATAGTCGAAGAATCAAGCGAGCTGGCAGCAGAGAAAGTCCTGGCGCGATTGGGACTAGGTGATGCGGGTGCCCAAGGTGATTTGGATGAACTGCGTGAGTTGCTGCAGGCCTGGCGCGATGCCAAAACAAGCGCCTGGAAGGCATTTGTCGGCTGGGCGATACGAGCACTGCTTGCCCTAGTCCTGATCGGAATTGCCGTCCGGTTGGGCGGTTGGGAACTATCGAAATGAGCAATGAATCCATCCGTTTCGCCGGCTATGCGAGCCTGTTCGATATCGCCGATGCGGCACGAGACACAGTTAGGCCCGGTGCCTTTATCGACACGCTGACGGTGCAGGACGAGCCCTTGCCACTGCTATGGCAGCATAGACCCGATCAGCCTCTGGGTATCATTGAGGATATCTCCGAAGATGCCAAAGGGCTGCGGGTTATCGCCCGGATCGACACGCACGATGCGCGCGGCGCCGCGATGCTCAAGCAGGGCGAGGTCGATGGCCTCAGCTTTGGCTACCGCGCTCGCCAATATCGTAAAACCGATAGGGGCCGCGAATTGCTCGCCATCGATCTATTTGAAATCAGTCTGGTGACTCATCCACTGCAACACGGTGCGCGAGTTCACCTCGTCACCTGACACGAACCTGCATTTTCAAATTTCCCAACTGGCCGCCAACGGGGCGGCCTTTTTTATGCCCAACAGAAAGGTTGCATGCCCAATGGAAAGCACTCCCACCCCTAATGTTACCCCCAGTGATCAACTGGAAGAGAGCTTCGACATTGTCGCTCGGCAAGATCAAGCTGAGGCCGATATTGTTGGTCTGCGCAGCGATGTCGACGAAGTGAAGGCCCGCCTTGATAAGGTTTCCCGCGCAGCTAGTCGGCCATCAATCGGCGGAGGCACCACTTCCAGCGAAGTTAAGGGCTTTGTCGATGGCTACCTTCGTCGCGGCAAAGAAAGCGAGATCAAATCAATCAGCGGTGCGGTGCCAGCAGATGGTGGGTATGCCGTACCACGAGAGATCGATGCTCTTATCGCTACCGAGCTTGCGGAGATCAACCCAATCCGATCGATCGCGCAGGTCGTGCAAACCGGCAGCGCTGGCTATCGCAAGCTGGTCTCAACAGGCGGAACCGCATCTGGCTGGGTTAGTGAAACATCGACACGCCCAGAAACGGACGCGCCAGAATTTGCCGAAATCGCCCCACCAACTGGCGACCTTTATGCCAATCCAGCCGCCAGCCAAGCGATGCTGGACGATGCAGGGTTCAATCTTGAGGCATGGCTTGCAAGCGAAATCGCGAGCGAATTTGCCCGCGCAGAAGGTGCTGCCTTCGTCTCTGGCACCGGTTCCGATCAGCCCGAAGGCTTCCTTAGCGCCCCAATGGGCACTGGCGAAGATGGTGTTCGCGCTTTTGGCACTTTGCAATATGTTGGGTCAGGCGATGCGAACGGCTTTGATGGTGCGCCCGATGCCAAGCTAATCGACCTCATCCACACGATGAAATCAGGTCACCGGCAAGGCGCAAGTTTTGTGATGAACTCAGCCACGCTTGCTGAAGTCCGCAAGCTGAAGACCGCAGATGGCGCGTTCCTCTGGCAACCTGGCATGGTTGAAGGTCAACCGGATCGTCTGCTTGGGTACCCGGTGGTTGAAGCAGAAGACATGCCCGACATCGCCTCAGGCACTTACCCTATCGCATTCGGCAATTTCCGCCATGGCTATTTGATTGCTGAGCGGAGCGCCACACAAGTGCTGCGTGATCCGTTCACCAATAAGCCGTTCGTACATTTTTACGCCACCAAGCGTGTCGGCGGCAAGGTGCTCGACAGCAATGCAATCAAACTCCTCAAAGTCGAGGCCTGATCGGCTCCCGGCTAGGTTGGGTTAGCCCCTTTCTCCCTATCCGGCACCCCGCACCCGCGCAGCTCCAGGCCACCCTCCCGCCTCCCGAAGCAGCGCGGGTGCCCCCTTATTGAAACCTGTTTCTGGGAGACCGCAATGCAGCGGACTATTGTGATTGCGGCCGACCTCAATGGCGCACCGCTTGATGAGTTGAAAGCCTGGCTCGGGATCACTCGATCCAATGAAGATGATGTGTTGATCGAGCTGCTTGCGACCAGCCTTTCCATGTGCGAAGCGTTTATTGGCCAATTGCCGCTGGAAGCCACACTGGAAGAAAGCTTACCGCCAGTTGCAGGGCGTTACCAATTGGCATCCCGGCCCGTTCAAAGTTTGGCATCGGCAGAACTTCTCGCCCAAAACGGCATACGCAGCACACTTGCTGACGATGATTTCGAGATCGAAATTGATAGCGCCGGAAACGCCTGTTTCGCGCTTACCTCATCACTTGTCGATGCGCGTTCTGTCATAGTGCAAACAGTCGCTGGCATCGCCGCCGATTGGGACGAGCTGCCTAAGCCGCTGCGCCACGGAATCATTCGATTGGCCGCATATTATTACCGCGACCGAGATCGTGAGGAAGCGATTGCGCCTCCAGCCAGCGTCGGTGCACTCTGGCGCCCTTGGCGCACAGCGGGCCTGACATGATCGCCCAACGTACGAGCAGCGCCAGCGCTGAGCTGGGGCAGCGTCTCACTGTCAAAGCGAAGCGTATCGCCGAAGACCGCGCAAAGTTTGACCATGAGCAAAGCAGAGCTCGCCATCACATCTGGCGCAGCGCTCGTACGCTCTGGCCTCAATTTACGGTGATTTAGACCTATGGAAAATCTGCTGCGCGCAGCGCTGATCGATTGGCTCAGAGCCGATCCTCAACTGCACGGTATCAATGCAATCGAAGAGGAAAGCCCGCTTTCCGCAAGCCCTCCTTGGCTGGGTATTGCCGCTAGCGGCTCGGTCGACTGGAGCGTTAAAGACCGGCACGGGCTTGAGATCCGCATCGCGTTTGAGCTGGAGAGCCGAACTGATGAACCCGCCGCCGATGCGGACTTCGTGGAGACCATTGAAAACCGCATTGCCGCATTCCCGCACGAGCAAGCCGACTTCCAATTGGTGTCGTCGCAATTCTTGCGCGCGCGCAGCGAGCGCCGCCCGAACAATTTGCGCGGCGCTTTGCTTGAATATCGTTTCCGACTTTTCGAACCTATCACGGAGTAAGCCCTATGCCCGCACAAACTGGCTCTGCCTTTCTGCTCAAAATTGGCGATGGCGGCGCCCCGCTCGCCTATGAAACCGTCGCTGGACTGCGCACCACGCAAATGTCGATCAACGGCGATACGGTCGTTGTAACCCATAAAGAATCCGGCGGTTGGCGGGACCTCTTATCGGGCGCCGGCAATCGTTCCGTCTCCGTTAGCGCCGCCGGCATTTTTCTTGGCAGTTCCGCCGAGGCCTCGGTCCGCGCCCATGCCTTGGCCGGCACTATTGATGATTATGAATTGTCGTTCGAAGACGGCGAAAAATTGCATGGCCGCTTTCTAGTGCAGCGGCTGGATTATTCCGGCGATTTCAACGGCGAACGCAACTACACCTTGCAGCTGGAGAGCTCGGGGCCGGTCGTACCTGCATGACCAATTCCGCCAACACAATGCGGGGCGAATCTGAGCTATCGATTGATGGCCGAGGCTATGTTGTGAGGCCCAGCTTCGAAGCGCTCGTTGCTGCGGAAGAAGAGCTGGGATCACTCTTTGCTCTGGTGGAGAGAGCATCGGCCGGTTCGCTGACCATTGCCGAAATTACTGGCCTGCTGTGGCATTGTTTACCGACAGAAAATCGCCCTGACCGACCAGAGGTTGGCAGCACGGTCTTGGCCTTGGGGCTGTTGGAAGCAGCAAAGCCTATTCGCGTGATCTTGGCGCAGGTTCTTAAGGGTCAGAAGTGACACCTTCGTTCAGCGACAATGTCCCTGATTTCTGCGGACTTGCCTCTCGCATGCTGCATTGGGGCCCATCTCAATTCTGGCGCTCAACCCCGGCTGAATTGTCCATGGCCCTACACACGCCTGGATCTGAGACAGCCTCACCTCTCTCTCGCGAAGCGATCGCGCAAATGATGGAACACGACAGCGATGGAAAATAACATAGAAGAGCTGGTCATCGATGTGCGAGCCACGACCGATGGCTTTTCCAATGACCTGCAAAATATGCGCAGCGCGCTCGACACATCATTACTCGACGGCTTTGAAAAAGCGGGAAGCGTTCTGGAGCGGGGGCTTTCGTCTGCCTTGAGGAATGGCAGCCTAGGCTTTGATGATCTGAAGAAGACCGCCTTTCAGGCGCTCGACCAGATCGCAGCGCACGCCATCAATGCAGGAATTGGTTCATTGTTCGGAGGGTCTGGCGACTCATCCTCTGGCTTTGGCAGTTTGATTACACAGTCCCTAGGCGGGCTGTTGGGGTTGCCCGGTAGAGCGACAGGCGGCCCAGTTGGCCCAGGTAGCAGCTATCTGGTCGGCGAAAGAGGTCCAGAGGTCTTTGTGCCCACCAGCGCAGGGCGGATTGAGTCCAACAGCAGTTTGGGCGGACAGTCACGGGACGTTCGCGTGGCTATTCAAGTTGCCTCGCCGCGTGGGACCTCTGCACCAACCGCGATGAAGCGCTCCTCTCGCCAAGTCGCAAGCGCTGTTCGGCGCGCCCTCCAACACGCTTAGCCAAAGGGGACTATCATGGCATTTTGGCTAGCGCGCGAACGCCGCGCCCAAGAAGCACGTTATCTGCAAAGGTTTGACCCGCGGTTTTGGACAATCGATTTCCCGAGACCGGCCATGGCGTCTGTCGTAACAACAGCAGCCAATAGCCTTCGGGTCGATGTGGAACTGCACCATAGGGGCGAACTTGTCGGTCTGATTTGGGACAGCACGGACAGTCTCGATCATCCCTTGCTCGCCTATGAAACGAGCAGAGATTATTCGCACACTGAACTCAAATTTCGGTGGCAATCCACCGGCGTTGCCACGCTTGATCAGGTGAACGGTCCGACCCTCACAATTGAAGGTCGTGATACGGATGGCAATCCGCGCGCATGGTACATTCGGCTCTGGAACTATGCCGTGGGATCGCCAACCGATGCGATCATCACTCTACCATTTTCTAAGTTAGGAAGTGGTTGGGTTCTACCCGGAGAACCCGTCCATCCAACAGACATCGACCGGATGTTCATTTCGATCGTTGCGCCTGACTTTGCTGCTGGCGGCACCGAACCCTTGCCATCGAGCCTCAATGGGCATGTGATTGTTTCGGGCATCAAATGCGATGGCAAGAACGCGATGTTGGAATTGGGCGATGTTCGCATGCCTCCGCACCAAGAACGCATGGCGACGGCCTATGATGATGCCTATAATCAGACGCCCGCACGCTTGCTCCGCAATATTGTTGGCTTGGGCTACCGCGATGAGATCCTTCACTATGTTGGCATGAGCCATTTTATGCGGCTCCAGCTGGTTGGACCCGGCGAATTGCATGTGATCGAAAGCGGGGTGCTTTGTACGCCTGCAGATGTCTGGCACCGGGCATTTCTTTCCGCCTGTAAAGAGAATGAATTTGAGGCCATCGCCTCGCTTTCCTACGAGTTGTTCGACGCATATTGCCCTGATCCGTGGAAACAACGGACTGCCAGTGGCTCTCAGGCTCTAACCGGTTGGGTTCCGCCTTCAACGCTTCTGTCACCCGCCAATGATGACGCAATGGCTTGGCTGCAGGCCTACGCGACGAAGTTCGTAGAATTCTTAGAAGACGCACAGCTACCGGTGCGCTTTCAAATAGGTGAGCCATGGTGGTGGGTCACACCGGCAAACGAAATCTGCCTGTATGATGATGCAGCAAAGACAGAGTTTGGCGGCAATCCGCCTGCCATAAACAACGTGACCGTTGAGCTTGATACAGACCAGCTTGCTTTGCTTGATCAAGCGGGGGCCGTATTGGCGCAGTCAACGGCCGATCTTGGACAAGCAGTTCGGGAGGCAGCCAGCGGCCCAGCAGAGATATTGCTGCTCGCATTCACACCGACAATCCTGAACCCAGAAACACCAGAGCTTTATCGGGCCAATCTCCCTTCAGGTTGGGCTAGGCCAGCCTTCGATCGCCTACAGCTAGAAGACTATGACTGGCTTACCGAAGGAACCGATGCGGCACGCCGGCAGGCCTACGCCTTTGTCGATGCAAGACTTGGTTATCCTTTGGCAGAACAAGACTACCTGTCAGGCTTCGTGCTGAACGCGGCCGATGCCGAGCAATTATGGCCGCCAATCGATGCGGGCCTGGATGAAGCGCGAGCAAGAGGCGTTCAGCGCCGCTTTGTCTGGGCGCTCCCTCAGGTTGCGCGTGATGGATACACCCGCCTTCCCAATCATGACGAGGATGCAATGCAAGCTTTCGATGATGTGCTTTATCCATTCGCGCTTGGCCGTGACACCGCCGTTGCACCTGAGTTCTCCACTTCTGTTGCTGTGACCGCATCAGGTTATGAACGGCGCAATGCATTGTGGTCTGATGCTCGTATGCATTTCGATGTTGGCCCGGGGGTTCGATCCGAGAGTGAGCTCGCTGAGCTCATCGCTTTTTTCCGCGCGCGGCGAGGGGCGGCACGAGGATTTCGGATCAGCGATCCTTTTGACCATAGCTCCAACGGCATGACGGGCGTGCCAACGCATTTCGATCAGTTGATCGGCGTCGGTGACGGATTAGAGGCCGACTTCCCGCTTATAAAATCTTACGGATCGGTCGCAGATCCGCAAGAACGGCCGATCACCCGCCCGAGGGTCGAGAGCATATTAATCAGCGTCGATGGCATCGAACGCAGCGATTGGACGGTCTCGAGCAAAGGCGTGATCCAATTTTCAAAGGCACCAGAGAGTGGAGCGGAAGTGCGCGCGGGCTTCTTGTTCGACGTGCCGGTCCGTTTTGCAGAAGATCGCATCGATGTCTCTGGCGTCAGTTTTGATGCGGGTGAAGCCCCCAGCATTGCGCTGATCGAAATTCGCGAGGCTGACTGATGCGTGTGTTTTTCGACAGAGAGCTCGACACTGTCGCAACATATTGGCGTGTGTTTCGGCGCGACGGTGTAACGCTCGGTTTCACCAGTCACGATCGCGACCTTTACCTCGAAGGGATCTGTCACAAGTCCGCTCCGGGGATGGTTCCGGCTGCTATACGGCGAACAACAGAATTGAACGACGATAGCGCTGAGGTTGAAGGCGCACTCAGTCACGACAGTATCACAGCAGAGGATTTGGCGGCCGGCCTATTCGACGCCGCTGCAATTGAAATTGGTGTCATTGATTGGGAAAGCCTGGAACACAGCACGCTCTATTCGGGCCGGCTTGGGCGTATCGATGACAACCAACGCGAGTTTGTGGCTGAGCTTCGCTCTGCAAAAACCTCGCTGCAAGAAGATCTGGTACCGCGAACTAGCCCAACGTGCCGAGCAGAATTCTGCGGGCCGGGATGTACCTTGTCCGCATTCGGACTAACCGGCGTTCATATCGTCACACAAATCGACTTTGACGCCAATCGCGTATCCTTCGATGACGTTTCGTACGATCTGTACATCGATGGTAAGCTGCGGTTCCTGGCCGGTCCTCAAACCGGGCTAACCTTCGGAATTGTGAGCGCAGACCCTCAAGGCCTCGTTCTTGATCGAGCCCTGTCCGAGAGCACTGAGTCGGGGACGCGCGCAGAATTACTCGAAGGGTGTGATCACACTCTGGCGACATGCGCTGATCGTTTTAACAACGCGGCAAATTTTCGCGGTGAGCCCTTTCTGCCGGGCAATGACCTTTTGTCGCGTTATGGCAGATCAACTGGATGACCAATGCATCCCGGCTCGCAGAAGCTGCTGCATCTTTCGTTGGCGCGCCATTTCGGCTCCACGGTCGCGACCCAAAAAGCGGCATCGACTGTGTTGGTCTACTGGGCTGCAGTTTACGCAAAGTTGGCATAAAGTACGAGCTCCCCGTCGGGTACAAAATACGCAATCAGAGCATCGAACCTTGGCTCTACTGTGCATCATTGTCCGGACTTAGCGAAACCGCCGGTGCCATTAGTGCTGGCGACGTCCTTCTAGTAGCACCTTCCCCCGGCCAATTTCACATCATGATCGCTGAGAACTCGGTGACCTTCATTCACGCTCATATCGGTCTCCGACGCGTAATCCGAGAGCCAGCGCCAACCAGTATTTCGCTCGTCAAGCATTGGCGGTTTGAACCAGAAACTCGAGGAAAAACCTGATGGCAACGCTTCTACTTACAGCAGTGGGAACGGCTATTGGTGGCCCGGTTGGAGGCGCTATTGGCGCTCTAATCGGTCAGCAAGCCGATCAAGCGATATTTGGTTCTGGGACAATCGAGGGGCCTCGACTCAAAGAACTCTCCGTGACCACCTCAAGCTATGGTCAGCCCATTGCTCGGGTCTTTGGGCGTATGCGGGTGCCTGGAACGGTGATTTGGTCCACCGACTTAATCGAAAGCTCAGCAATGAGTGGTGGAGGCAAAGGCCGACCTTCAACGAAAACATACAGCTATTCCACCTCATTCGCGGTGGCCTTGAGCAGCTTGCCTGTGTCCTCCCTCGGTCGGGTTTGGGCGGATGGAGAATTGCTAAGAGGTGCAGCCGGAGACTTAAAGACCGAAGGAGTGCTCCGGTTCTATGACGGTCACGGCGATGATCCTGTCGATCCATTGATTGCCGCCGACAAGGGAAGTGCCACACCCGCTTTTCGAGACTGCGCCTATGTAGTCTTTGAAGATCTGCAATTAGCTGATTTTGGCAATCGTATTCCGACACTCACATTTGAGATCATGGCAGAGAGTCCTTCGTCCGTTGCACTTAACGACATCGTCCCTCTGGCAATCTCAGGCGACTCATCTCAAACCCTGCCTCATCTACGCGGGTTTGCCGATGAGGGAGGGCCGCTTACATCATCTTTAGCTGCGCTCAATCGCGCCTTTCCCCTTTCCTGCGTTACAAAAGACAGTGGATTTACACTCAGCCCAATCGATAATTCCGGCACTGCGCTAACCACTCTCCCTCCAGAAGTGAGCAATGCTGAGGAAGGGCAGCGAAATAGACGAAGGGCCGAGCGGTTCGCGCAGGAGCCTGTTGCGCTGCGTTATTACGACGAAAACCGCGATTATCAGCCCGGTGTCCAACGTGCGATCGGCTCAAGGCCAAATGGCCGCGAGGCCATGATTGATATTCCAGCCACCATGCAAGCGGACGGCGCGCGCAAACTCGCTAACTCCAGCGCTAACCGGGCAAGGTGGCAACACGAGCAAATCACTTGGAACACTGCAGATCTCAATCCTACTGTGGAACCTGGATCAATTGTTAAAATTCCCGATATGCCTGGAAGATGGCTAGTTAAAGGTTGGGAATGGTTTGACCGCGGCGTTGAACTCAATTTGAAAAGGCTCGCCCCTGGACTGGCTGGCGACGTTTCGTCGGACTCAGGAGCAGCTCACCATCCCAATGATGAACTGATTGGCCCAACCCTGCTGAGCGTGTTTGAAGTGCCTGCCGATGGTACGAGCTCCGCTGCTGAACCGATAATATTCGCAGCAGCTTCATCAGCAACGTCAAGCTGGAGGGGTGCAGCCTTGTATGTAGAGCGCGCAGGAGGTCTTATCCCAATCGGCTCAACAAGCGCACCGCGTGCAGTATCAGGGATCATTGCCGGTGGCCTTGGGCCGTCCAATGCAACCCATTTTGAACCTGGTTCATCGGTTCTCATTGATCTTCCTGATGATAAACTCTCTTTCTCTGAAACCACAATTGCGGGCTTAGCACTTGGCGAAAACCGAGTTCTGATTGGTGACGAAGTCGTACAATTTTTGTCTGCCGAGGTAGTGAGCGCCGGAAGATGGAAGCTGTCGGGACTACTGCGAGGCAGAGGCGGTACAGAAGCCAGCGCGCAAAATGGACATGAGCCGGGCACTCAAGCGACTTTGCTTGACGATAACCTAACTGCCCTCAATCCGTCTGAAGTCTCATCGAACACTAACACTAGGATCGCTGCGATCGGTCTGGGAGACGATGAGCCCACTTTTGCAAACCTCGCCAATTCAGGGCTTTCAAGGCGCCCTTTGACGCCTGTCCACCCTCGCCTTTCCACATTGCATGATGGGTCTTGGCACTTTTGCTGGACAAGGCGTGCCCGAGGCCAGTGGCTTTGGGAAGACCTAGTCGACACCCCCCTTGTCGAGGAAAGCGAAGCCTACCTCATCGGGTATGGTCCGGCTGATAGCCCATTCCGATCTTGGAACACCATTGAACCTGAAGTGAGTTTTTCCGAAGTCGAACGCAGTGATCTGCTCGCCAACTTCGGTCCGCAAGAATTCTGGGTCAAGCAGATCGGAACGTTTTCGAGCTCGTCGGCAATTAGGCTGGCAGCACTTTTCTAAAACTTACGGAGTCCTACAATGCCGGCAGCCGCTTCTTTCCCGACAACGACAACGAATTACTCATTGCCTTTGCTTTTTGCGGGTCAATCGCAGAAGGAATTTTTTGTCAATGAAGCATTTTCATTGATCGATAGCCTAATGGCGAGAACAATCCTTAGCATCCAAGATACACCTCCGTTGGCACCGAACGATGGCGACACATATATTGTTGGAGTTGGTTCTGGTGAATGGAGCGGCCAAGATGATAGCCTCTCAGTCTTCGTTAACAATTCTTGGCAATTCACGCCCGCAACACCCGGTATGATGGCTTTCAACCAAGACACCAATCAACTCATATTCTTCTCATCAGCTTGGTCGAGCGCAACTGAACCAACCCTTCCTCAAAGCGGGAGTGTCATTGACGCAGAGGCTCGAATCATGCTCGCTGAGATCGTGGATGCACTGAGAGCCGTTGGCATTTTTGCGTGAGGCACAAATTCCACTCTTGCACAGCACGCAACCGCCACAACTCATGACGAAGTATGCCTTTTTTGGGACCAGCCCCCTCGATAGCGACTTTAATGCAACAGTTTGATCGATTGATTGCTTGCCACGCGCAAAGGGAAAAGTTAGAGAGTGCGCTGCTCCAAATAACGCTAAAAAGGGGATTATTGGAATGCGCAAACTCGTCATAGGATTGGCGATGGCTTCAACGGCGCTCGCAGCGCCTGCTACAGCTCGCGATGGGCAGTGGTACATCCAAGGCGATGGTGGAGCCATGCTTGTCGAAGATATCGACTTCGACGTGAATGGGACTTCGAATGATGTCCAAGGTGATTATGATTCCGGTTACGACTTCGGTGCAGCCGTTGGTTATGATTTCGGCGCCTTCCGGTTGGAAGCTGAGGCAAGTTACCGCGCTGCGGACCTTGGAAACTTGACCGTTGGCACCAACGGTGTTGCTGACGGAAGCGTAACTGATTTGGTTAGTGGTGGAACGTTCCCTGCGGTAGGCGAAGTAAACGCGCTTAGCTTCATGCTGAACGGCCTTTTTGATTTCGGACCTGATGACGGCATACAAGGCTTCGCTGGCGGCGGCGTTGGCGTTGCCCGCGTAGATCTGGACGGAACGATTGCATCAAATGGACCAGGCGCATTCAATGATTCGGACACTGGCCTTGCCTGGCAGATCCTAGCTGGCATTCGCGCACCATTGAATGATAGCTGGGACGTTGGTCTAAAGTATCGCTACTTTAACGCTGTAGACGTCAACATCGTCGACACACTTGGATCGCAGTACGAAACCGATGTAAGCACACATTCGATCCTAGGTTCGATCACTTACAACTTTGGCGGCGACGTTGCACCACCTCCACCGCCACCTCCACCGCCAGCTCCGCCGGCACCACCACCACCACCGCCGCCTGCACCACCAGCACCAGCTGCGGCACCATGTAATACTGGTCCATATATCGTGTTCTTCGATTGGGATGAATCAGTGATCACACCAGAAGCGGCAACCATCTTGGATAGTGCAGTTACCGCCTATGCAGATTGTGGTTCGGCAAATGTTATGCTTGCAGGCCATACTGACCGTTCAGGCAGTGTGACTTACAACATGGCTTTGGCTGAGCGTCGTAACGCTTCGGTTCGCGGTTACCTTGCCGGTCGCGGTGTTCCTGAAGGTCGCATCACTGGTGAAGCTTTCGGTGAATCGCAACCTCGCGTACCTACCGCAGATGGAGTTCGCGAACTTCAAAACCGCCGCGTTGAAGTGACGTATGGCCCGGGTTCGGGTATCTAAGCGCGCTTCGCGTCGAACATTAGGAAGAGGGGTCGGCAAAGTCCGGCCCCTTTTTTTGCCAATTTTTGGTTGGAAACCGTTATGCCACGCCCACTCTCAACAGCCCTGCTTTGCTCATGTCTTACACTGAACGCTTGCAACTCTGGCTCTGAGAATGCTGCGACCGTTGCTGCCAATCAAGACGACCGGGCTGTTCCGGTTGCTGAGGCAAAGCTTCTCGACGCGAGCGAAGGTGAGATCGGCACAATTCGGCTCACTGAAGAATCCGATGCCCTCTCTATTACAGTATCAATCGAGGGGCTTGAACCTGGCGAACGCGCCTTTCACCTCCACACTATTGGCGTATGCGAAGGCCCCGACTTTAAGACGGCTGGCGGGCACCTTAATCCGTTCAAGAGAACCCATGGCTCGCAAAGCATCGATGGGGCGCATCTTGGCGACCTACCTAATCTACTTATCGAAGAGCAATCGTCGCTCGAAACATCGTTTCAGCTGCCAGGTTCTGCCGAGGAACTACTCCCGCTCATTTTTGACGCGGATGGCACCGCAGTTATGCTGCATGCTGGACCGGACGACTATATGAGCGATCCTGCAGGCGCCGCTGGACCGCGCATCGCGTGCGGCGTCCTAGTCAAGAAATAGGGCTGTTTAGCTGCCCGGCTTTGGTTCCCCTGCAGCCTGCGCTCGCTCAAGTACCGTCGCATTCGCCTGCGGAACAAGACGAATAGCGGCGATCAACAAAAACAGACCTATTGGAGTAATCCATAGCGTTGAAAGCACTCCAACGCTTAAGCCCGCATCGTCTTGTGCTGAAATATAGCCAGCGGTGTATGGACCAAGTGCCAAACCAACAAGAGTTGTCGCCAAGAAGAAAGTCGCTGTCGCGGTTCCCCGCATCCGAGGCAAGACCAGCGCTTGACTGCTGGCCGCTGCAGCGCCGAGTGCTGATGCAGCCAATGCGCTAGTCATCACATTCAGAATGAGAAACAGCGTGAAGCTATCCGTCGTATACTGAACGAGGGCAAAGGGAATTGGACTGACAAGCCCAAACAAAATCACCCAAATCCGGCCAGATGAGAAACGCGTAAACAGCGCATCAGCCATTCTTCCACCGAGAATTACCCCCAAGAATCCGCCGGCCGCACCACCGCCACCAAGCCAAAAGCCAAGCTCAGCCTTAGAAACGTCAAATATCCTTTCGGCGTACGGCGCCCCCCAATAGGAGGCAGCATAGGCCATAAATGCCACGGTCCCGTATCCGAGGATCGTGCAAAGGAAGGCAGGCGATCCCCAAGTCAACGCGAATGTGGGATAATCACGTTGCCGAAGCGCACTCGCCCAACAGAAGACCGAATAATAGCCGATCGATAAAAGCAACCATTGATCGGTGATTGGCGAAAAGATGAACCCAGGGCCGGAGTCTAGGATATTCGTCAAACCATAAGCGATCGCAAGAGCACCGATAAATACCGCGATGTTGATTGCTAGCGCTCTTCCACCCCGAGTGGCGGCACCGAAAAAGGTGAAACCCGGGATGACCGTGTAGAGCTCTCGCACGAAGCCCTTAAAGGGATGCGGATCCTCTCGGGTCGCCAGACCATCAATTGCGCCGCGTATAGGCTCGCGAAGCGTCATCACCCAAATTGCCAATAGCAATCCGGGCACCCCGACCGCAATGAAGGCGGCCTGCCAACCCGCTAAGCCCAATAAGGGATCCCCTTGCGGGAACGCAGCGTTCCAGCGGTCTACGACCAGCCCGCCAATTGCCAGCGAAATTCCACCACCAATATAAATTCCCGAGCTGTAGATCGCGAGTGCGGTTGCCCTCAGCCTTGCCGGAAACCAATCCGAAATTAGCGAGTAGGCTGAAGGACTAGCCGTCGCCTCACCGACACCAACGCCGATTCTTGCGACCGTTAATGTCGCGGCATCCCGTGCGAACCCTGAAACAGCGGTCATCGCTGACCAGAGGGTTAGGCCGAGTGTCATAAGCCGAACGCGTTTCCAACTGTCGGCTAATTTCCCAAGCGGGATACCGAAGAGCGCGTAAAAAATAGCGAATGCTGTGCCATACAAGAAGCCAAGATAGGCATCATCAACGCCCAGATCAGCTTTGATGTCATTGGCCAATATCGACAGAATTTGCCGGTCAATAAAATTGAGCACATAAACCACCACCAAAACGCTCAATGCGTACCAGGAATAGGCGGGTACCGGCTGGTCGGTATCGACCACTGGTTGGCTTTCGGTATCGCTCAAATCAGTTCCCCAGTTAGAGCAGCAATTGCTATGCTGCGTATCGCGTGTTGTCGGTTAGATCGGCCTCAGCAAAGCCCTTGCGCCTGAGCCTGCATGAATCACACTGACCGCATGCAGTTCCATCGGGCGAGGGGTCATAGCAAGACCAGCTCCAGGCAGGGTCTAGACCCAAGCGAGCGCATTCGCTGGCAATATCGGCTTTCGTCATATGCTGGAGAGGTGCATGGATCTCGAACGGAAACCCCTCCACCCCGGCCTTTGTCCCCAGACGAGCGGTTTCAGCAAAGCTGGCAATGAATTCCGGGCGGCAATCCGGATAGCCAGAATAATCCAGCGCATTCACCCCAATGAAGACATCCCTGGCACCTGCCGCTTCGGCAAATGCGATCGTGAGTGCGAGAAACACCAAATTGCGGGCTGGCACATAGGTAACCGGAATATCATCTGCGACCCCCGTTTTGGGCACGTCAATGTCGGCGGTAAGCGCAGAGCCACCGAATGAGCGCAGATCGAGTGATATCTGCACCTGACGCTCTAGATCCAATTTCCGGGAGATACTCTCGGCCGATTGCAATTCACGGCGATGGCGTTGGCCATAGTCAATGGTAAGCGCCTGAACCGAAAAGCCGCGTTCCTTCGCAATTCCAGCCGATACCATTGAGTCGAGACCGCCTGACAACAGGACCACGGCGGTAGGCCGCCTTTGCTCTGGTTCGAAACTCATCCCTACCGGCTTAGCGCGCTTACGATATTAAGCAATCCACCCGTACCAATTCCCAAACAATCAGCACGTGCCAGTGCGCCGGGCCTCCGCAGTCACTTGGAATGGCAGGCCGTCAACGATCCCCTGGGTTTCAACCTGCACCAAAGATGCCGTCTCGCGGCGAATGTTTGTCCGCCCATAGCCATCGCCAGGGCAGGTGTACTGAACCGACACTTCAGATGCCCCATCCTCTACCACAAACCGGCTACAATCGTTTTGAGTATGGCGCAGCTGGATGAGTTCACGTCCACTGCGCACGCAAATCCTGCGCGACGGTGAGCCATCTCGCGGCTTCACAGTCCATTCGCCTTTTGCCAACCCCGATAGCATGGCAAGTCCATCGGACTGTGCAGCAAGAGGCACGGCTCCAACGACAGCAAACAGCCCCAAGGCCATCAGCTTTCGTTTACCAATCGGTGCGCTACGTTTTTTCATCAGCATACCTCGCCATATATTTGCTGCACTGAGTTGTACGTATTGGACAACACGCGATGACCCGTTCCTGAATAGCGACGAACTGTTAAATTGCCAAGGTGTATTGCTGAGCGCAAAACTGGCAGTCGACCACAATCCGCCCTTCATTATCGCGCATTGCATCCTGCTCATCGGCTGGAAAACGGGCGATGACGCTATGATAATAGTCAGCACTGCAGCGGCAACCGCGTTCCAGCCTCTTGCCCGGCTGGACCCGAATCTGATCCTCTTCGTGGAACAAGCGCCACACAATGCTTTCCATCGAGAGGCCAGGATCGAGCAATTCTTCATGACTTAACGTGCCGGCCAATGCGACAATGTGTTCCCAATCCGGATGGTCGAGGCGAACGTGCAAGCGTTCGCGCCCCTCTTCGCCATCGGCAAGATGCTGGATCAGCATACCGGCAGCGTGATGGCCGTTGACGCCCGATCGGCTGGCCACTCTGATCAGTGTGGGCACTTGCTCCGACTGAACAAAATAGTTCTCACATGCCTCAGACAGATTGTCCCCTTCCAGCGGGACGATGCCTTGATAGCGCTTACCCCCGCCCGTCTCGAAGGTGATCGCGAGATATCCCTCCCCAAACAGTGCAGCGAGCGCCGGATTTGCACCCAAGCCTTCAACCCGAACGCCATCAAACTCAGCATATCCCCGCATTGTGCCGCCGCGATAGTCACATACGAGCAATTGCACCGGGCCAGCCTTCGTCTGTGCCTGCATAGTCAGCTGGCCGTCTTCGCCCTTTAGCAATCCGCCCATCAGAGCGCCCAGCACTAGCGCTTCGCCAAGCAGGTGTTGAATTGGGGCAGGATAATCATGCACTGCCAGCACATCGTTCAGCACGACATCCAAGCGAACCGCGCGGCCACGGGCACTGCGCGAAGGCAGAGTGAAGCCAAGCAGTTTATCAGCGAATGTCTCTGGCTCTTGCGCCGTGGGAGATTGAGCCTGTGTCATAGCGAGCTATATGGTGGCTCCAACGCGGGAGGTAAGCCCCAATCGTGGGGCAAATCTCACGCAAGCAGGCCGAAGCTCCACAGCAGTACAGATTTCTGCGCATGGATGCGGTTTTCCGCCTCGTCAAAGACGACCGACTGCGATCCTTCAAACACGTCTTCGCTTACCTCTTCACCCACGTGCGCAGGCAGGCAATGAAGGAACAATGCATCAGGTTTGGCTTCCGCCATGAGCGAAGCGTTGACCTGAAAAGGCTCCATCGCGCGGCGTTTCTCATCGGCATCCGCTTGCCCCATCGAAATCCAAGTGTCCGTAACCAGTACGTCCGCTTCGCGCGCGGCGACGGCGGCGTCCTGTGTCAAAGTAACCTCAGCGCCGCCTGCACGAGCCATTTCGACAAATTCACTGTCCGGCTCATAACCAGCTGGCGTCGCCACCCGAACGTTGAACTTCATCAGGCCGGCTGCCTCCAGGATAGAGTGCAGCACATTGTTGCCATCCCCAAACCAGGCGATCTCCAAGCCCGGCAGAGGTTTGCCATGTTCAATCACTGTGAGCAGGTCGGCCATGATCTGACACGGATGCGAGCGATCGGTTAGACCGTTGATCACAGGCACCGTCGCGTGGCGCGCCATTTCTTCGATCTTCGCATGATCATTGGTCCGCAGCATGATTGCATCGACCATTCGGCTGAGAACGCGGGCGGTATCCGCAATGGTCTCGCCGCGCCCCAATTGGCTAGAGGCGTTGTCCAGGATCAGTACAGAACCACCCAGCTGCCGCATCGCAATGTCAAAGCTCACGCGAGTCCGTGTGGAGTTTTTCTCAAACACCAAAGCCAGAACCTTGCCTGCTAACGGAGCATCGGCATCAGGCTGCCCCTTGCCCCAGCCTTTGCGCTCCGCTTTGCGATCAATCGCATCACCAATCATCGCGGCAATTGCATTGGACCCAGCATCGCTGAGATCGAGAAAATGTTGGTGCGTCATCAGGCTGGCTCTGGAATTTTATAGCTCGCCGCACCAGCGGAAAGCTTGTCGAAAAACTCGTCAATCTCAGCATCGCCAATCACCAACGGCGGGAGCACACGCAAAGTGTTATCACCCGCGGCAACGGTCAGCAGATCATGATTTTCGCGCAGGTGCACGAAGAACGGACGGCTTTCGACCTTCATCTTGATGCCCAACATCAGACCCATCCCGCGCACCAGCTCAAACAGTTCTGGGTAATTGCCGATGAACTGCTCAAGCCGCGTCCGAATCCGCTCGCCCTTCTCGCGAACTGAGCTCAAAAACTCCTCATTAGCTACAGCCTCCATGACCGCACAGCCTGCCGCCATTGCCAGCGGGTTGCCGCCATAGGTCGAACCATGTGTGCCGAAGGTCATGCCTCGTGCAGCTTTTTCGGTTGCTAGGCAGGCGCCGAAAGGAAAGCCGCCGCCAATGCCTTTTGCGGTTGCGACAATATCAGGCGTGATGCCATATTGCTCATAGGCGTAAAGCGTGCCGGTGCGCGCAACCCCGCATTGCACCTCGTCCAGAACCAGCATCAGGTCATGCTCATCAGCCAAAGCCCTCAAGCCTTGCATGAATTCCTGTGAAGCGGGGCGAATGCCGCCTTCTCCTTGAATCGGCTCGACCAGGAAGCCTGCTGTGTTCGGTCCCATCAGAGCCTTGGCGGATTCCAGATCATCAAACTCGGCATACTTAAAACCATCGAGCATCGGCGAGAAGCCGTGGTGCATCTTGGTCTGGTTCGATGCGCTGATAGTGGCCATCGTGCGGCCGTGAAATGCGTTAGAAAATGTGATCAGCTCATGCTTGCTGGAATCGCCCGCATCGCCCGCGTTCTGATGATAAGCACGCGCGGTTTTTATTGCGGTCTCAACCGCTTCGGCTCCTGAATTGGTGAAGAAGACGGTGTCTGCAAAAGTGTTGTCGACCAGCATTTGCGCCAGTTTCTCACCCTGCGGGCTGCCATAAAGGTTGGAGACGTGCATCAAGGTCGCAGCTTGATCCTGAATAGCCTTGATAAGCCCGTCGTGTGAATGGCCCAGTAAGTTCACCGCAATGCCACTGGCAAAATCAAGGTAGCGCGTGCCATCCTCGTCGATCAGGTGGCAGTGCTCGCCTCGGACCGGACGGACACCACAGCGAGGGTAGACAGGCATAAGCGGTGTGATCGACATGGTTTGATCCTTAAAAGCTGAGTGAAGTCGAAAATTGAATTCAGAAATGGAAAAGGCGACCCTAAACAGAGCCGCCATTTCCCGAATTGATAAGGCCGCTCATGTTTCCGGTCAAACGGCCCTGATATGTGCTGGGGAGATTTATCCCTGCGCAGGCACCAAGTTGACAGCAGAATGCTTGCCTCGTCGGTCGACTTCAATGTCGAACTCGTAGCGTTCGCCTTCATTGATGCCTTGCAGCCCAGAACGCTCAACCGCGCTGATGTGCACGAATGCATCTGGTTGGCCATCGTCGCGCACCAGGAAGCCAAAGCCCTTCATCGAGTTGAAGAACTTCACAGTTCCGGTTGCTTTTTCGCCGGTCAGCTCGCGCTGAGGCGCCGCCTCTTGCTTCTCAACCGCGATCACATCGCCAACCACTTGGAGATCCTGAGCGGAAATCTTGCCGCCGCGATCAACCAGGTTGAACTCAAGCTCTTGACCCTCAGCCAGACCTTCTAGTCCAGCACGCTCAACTGCGCTGATGTGAATGAACACGTCTTCGCCGCCGCCTTCTTGCGCGACAAAGCCGAAGCCCTTCTGGCTGTTGAAGAATTTCACAGTACCCTTGCCGGTACCTACGACTTGAGCGGGCATGCGGTTGAAACCGCCGCCTCCACCGCCGCCGCCAGGGCCACCACGACCGCCACCGCCGCCGCTGCGATCACCGCCACCGAAACGGTCACCGCCGCCTCCGCCGCCGTAACGATCGCCGCCGCCACCTGGGCCGCCACGTCCACCGCCGCCGCCATAGCGATCACCGCCACCGCCGCTTCGGTCATTTCCGTAATTGCCCGGAGGCGGGAATCCGTCGCCGCCGCCGCCAAAAGGATCGTAGCTGTCCTCGCCGAATCCGTCGCGCTTGTCCCGGCCGCGCCGACGTCCTCTATCGTAACCCATAACTCAAAACGTACCTTACAAGACTGCCCATCCTCCTATGCATCAGAGCGGGGACAGCAAGCCGCCACTGATACAGGCAGAACACCGGCATCATCCGGAGTCCCACCTCGTAGAATCGGTGCATAGCGCACAAACTTATGCTTTGCGAATGATTTAACCGATCCCGGCTGTTATCCCTGAGAATTGTGACACTTTCGAACAATCCGAATACTTGCTTCGCGTCAAACTGTTGGCCATGAAATGCGCGCACGCGCAGATACTCTGAGCATTCCCGCAGGCCTTCGCACCACAAAGGCGATTAGAACCATGAGCGATTTTCGTGAACTCTCACCCGCCATTTTTGCAAGCCCGCAAATCGCATTGGATGATATCAATGCGGCCAAAGATGTGGGCGTCACCTTGATCATCAACAATCGGCCAGATGGTGAGGAGCCTGATGCACCGCAAGGCGATGCAATCGAAGCGGCGGCCAAGGCCGCAGGGCTGGATTATTGCGCCATACCCATCGGGCATTCCGGTTTTAGCCAGCCGCAGATTGACGAGATGGTTGGCGCGATGGCCAAAGCTGAAGGCAAGGTGCTCGCCTATTGCCGCTCTGGCACGCGCTCAACCTTCCTGTGGGCGCTCGCCCAGGCAAAGTCAGGTCATAGCCCTGCTGGCATTGTGCATACGGCGGCCAAGGCTGGCTATGATGTCAGCCCGGTGCGCCCCATGCTCGATATGCTCTCTGGCCAATCAGGCGAGTAAGTCCGCTCGCTGATTTACTTACGGTAATCGAGCGGCGGTTCGCGGTCGCCCAGCAGCGATTTGTACGTGTAGTCCGGCCCGCGTGCGGCATCGAATTCGGCCTTCGCCGCGCTGCGCAATCCCGGATTGGTGTAAAGCTCCGCCGCCATCAAAGCCATAGCTTTGGCCGCGACCTGAGCGCCCTTGTGACCGATCGAATGGCCGCTGGCCGCAACCGCTTGCCAAGTGTGTGCACTGGTGCCGGGCACCCAAGTCGCCGTGCGCACGCCAACGGTCGGTGTCGCCCAAGAGACATCGCCAACATCGGTCGACCCGTAGCCAAGGCTCTTGTTGTATTCGCCGATTTCGCCCGCGCTGCTGAGCGGCTTTGCTGCATCGCCAAGTGATTTCTGGATCTCTTCCGCCCATGCACGCTCTTCTGCGGTGTATTCAACACCGCCAACCATCCGCAATTTCGCGTCCATCATCTTGGCCAGGGTCTCATTGACCAACAGCGGATTGTTCCCATGAATGACTTCCCATTCCAAGGTAGTTCCTGTGCCGAGCGCAGCACCCTTGGCCGCGTTCTCCAACCGTGCCCAAATGGCATCCACGCCATCGGGATCAGGGTGCCGGACGTAGTAAAACACCTCGGCAAAGTCAGGCACCACATTGGGAGCATTGCCGCCGCTGGTGATGACATAATGCATACGCGCGTCTTGCGGCATATGCTCATGCATCATATTCGCCATCATGTTCATCGCCTCTGCCCCATCCAGGGCAGAGCGGCCGCGCTCTGGCGCGCCAGCCGCGTGTGCAGAAATTCCCGTGAAACGAAACTTGGCTGAACGATTGGCAAGACTGGTCCGGGCCGCTGCGCTGTTTTCGTCATCGGCATGCCAGTGGATCGCAATGTCGACATCATCGAACAATCCAGCTCGCGTCATATAGACCTTGCCAGAGCCGCCTTCCTCAGCTGGCGTACCATAGAAACGGATGCGGCCGGGTGTACCGGTGGCCTCAAGCCATTGCTTAACCGCAATAGCAGCCGTGAGTGACGCGGCGCCAAACAGATTGTGCCCGCAGGCATGCCCTGCATGTTTGCCTTCGACTATATCGCGGGTGGCCAGTGCAGACTGATTGATACCGGGCAGAGCGTCCATCTCGGCAAGGATCGCGATGATCGGACCACCCTCACCCCATTCGGCAACGAACGCAGTCGGGATTTCGGCGATGCCCGCCTTTATCTCAAACCCTTCGCCCGCAAGCTCGGATTGCAAAAGCCCACTCGATTGCGTTTCAAGATAGCCAACTTCGGCCAGATCCCACAATTGCTGCGCCACTCTAACGGTGCGCTCTTGCTGCGCGTCCACATTAGCGGCAGGATCTTGAGTCTGAGCGCTGAGCGGCGCTGCGCCAAGCAGCAATCCAGCCAAAACAGTGCGAGCAACAAACTTCATTAGCAATCTCCCTTGCGCCCTGCTTGCCGCAAAGCCGAGGCCGTGCCAATCCTTTGCAGATGGAAATTCATCCGCTCCTTTTGCAAACTGGCGGCTCGCTAGTGGCAATAATGCTGCTGGCGTGGCTCGCCTTTGCATTGAAGCTGGGCGGCAGACCCAAATTAACGAGCCATAACGAGGCCGCACACGCGGCTGGTGAGGTGGCAGACGGTTTTGCGCCCATTGAAAGCGCGATAGCGCGCGATGGGGCCGGGGCACTCCTGAGGGACGCAGCAGGGCAGATCATGCTACTCAAGCCGCACGGTGCACATTTTGCCGGACGTATTCTCAGCGAAGAGGCCAGCGCCACCACTCGCCGCGACATGGTTATCATCGACCCGGGTGAAGCACGATTCGGCTCGGTTCAGCTAGCGCTTAATGATGCAGAAACTTGGGTCGCTGCCATCAATCAGCTAGGTAGGCGTTAGCATGATCGACCTGCCCGATTTTTCTGTCACTGAGCTGGCCGTACCGCTGTTTATCGCGGCGATTCTCGCCGAAATGACCTGGGCAAGGCTGCGCAGGCAAAGCGCCTATGAACCCAAGGACACGCTCGTCAGCCTTGGCTTTGGACTCGGCTCCACGGTTGCAGGCGCGCTGTTCGGCGGCTTCTTCCTCGCCATCTTCATCGCCGCCTATGATTACCGCTTGTTCGATATCAGTGAGAATTGGTGGGACCCGATTTGGGCATGGCCAGTGGTGTTCGTACTCGATGATTTAAAGTATTACTGGGTCCACCGCGCGGGACACCGCATCCGCTGGTTTTGGGCCGCGCATGTCAACCACCACTCTAGCCAACACTACAACCTCTCAACCGCACTACGGCAGAGCTGGACGGGATCCTTCACGCTCGGCTTCGTGTTCGCTTTGCCATTGGTGCTGATCGGGTTTCACCCCGGCATGATTGCCGTGTGCGGCGGGATCAACCTGGTCTACCAATTCTGGATCCACACCGAGGCGATCGGCAAAATGCCGCGCTGGTTCGAGGCCGTGATGAACACCCCCAGCCACCACCGGGTTCATCACGCCACCAACCCGCGCTATCTTGATCGCAACTACGCAGGCGTTTTCATTATCTGGGACAGGATGTTCGGCACATTTGAGGCCGAGCAAGACGATGAGCCAATCCGCTATGGCATCATCAAACAGCTTGGCAGCTTCAACCTGCTGTGGGCGGTGTTCCATGAATGGATCGGCATGCTGAGCGATATTGCCCGCGCGCCTTGGCGGCATAAGCTGTCTTACCTGCTGCGCGAGCCTGGTTGGACCCATGATGGCAGCCGCGAGACCTCCGATATGATCCGTGCGCGTTGGCGCAAGCGCATTGGCCAATCTGTACAAAATCCGGTGGCGGATCGAAACTCGATTGAAAGCCCGCACGAAGCTGCTTAAGCCTGTCACTTCCAAGAGGAGAGATCATGGAAAGCTTCGATTACATCGTCATCGGCGGCGGTAGCGGCGGCAGCGCAGCGGCGGGACGGCTCGCCGTCGATGGGACCAAGCGTGTGTGCTTGATCGAGGCAGGCGGGCGCAATGACAACGTCCTGATCAAGACGCCCGGCTTCATGCCCTTCATCCGCAATTCGTCGAATTATAAATTCAACACGGTCCCGCAAGAGGGACTGAATGGCCGGATCGGTTACCAACCGCGCGGCAAGGGACTGGGCGGATCTTCAGCGATCAACGCCATGGTCTATATTCGTGGTAACGCATGGGATTATAACAATTGGGCGGCGATGGGCTGCACCGGCTGGGCCTATGATGACGTGCTGCCATATTTCAAAAAAGCAGAAGCGAACCAGCGCGGCGCGGATGATTATCATGGAACCGGCGGGCCGCTGTTTGTATCTGACCTGATATCTCCCAATCCAGCCAGCCATGCTTTTATCGAGGCCGCTAGCGAGATGCAGCTGCGCCGCAATGATGATTTCAACGACGACATCCAGGACGGCTTTGGGTTCTACCAGGTGACCCAGCGTGATGGCGAGCGCTGGTCCGCTGCTCGCGCCTATGTCGAGCCCATTCGCGAGCAGGGCAATTTTGCGATCCGCACCGACACAGTCGTTGAAAAACTAGTGATCGAGCAAGGCCGGGTCACGGGCGTTCGAGTCAAGCGCGGTCGGCGCAGCGAAATGCTTTATGCAAAACGCGGTGTGATCCTGTCCGCGGGCGCCTTTAACAGCCCGCAAATCCTGATGCTGTCAGGCGTTGGCCCCGGTGCGCATTTGCAAGAGCGCGGCATCCCAGTGGCGCTAGATCGGCCCGAGGTTGGCGGCAACCTGCAAGATCATCTGGACTATGTATCCGGATGGGAAACCGAGAGCGATGTGCCGATTGGCGGGACGTTGAAAGGTACATTGCGAATGGCCGCCGCCATATTGGAGCATCGCCGCAGCCGCACTGGCGCGATGACCACATGCTATGCCGAGGCGGGCGGGTTCTGGAAGGTTATGCCGGACGCGCCCGCGCCTGACGTACAGTGGCATTTCGTGCCCGCCGTTCTGGAGGATCACGGTCGTGAGAAGATCAAAGAGCACGGCTTCTCTTTGCATGCCTGCGTCCTGCGCCCGGAAAGTCGCGGCACGGTGCGGCTCGGATCGCGCCGGGCAACTGATGCGCCAGTGATCGACCCGAATTTCCTGGATGATGAGCGCGATCTTGCGGTTCTCAGAGCAGGCGTGCGCCTCTCTCACCGGATTGCGGAAGCACCTGCTTTGCAGGAATATGGCCCGACTGATCGGCATCCGATCCATCTCGAAAATGATGGCGAACTCGACAATCTCATCAGAGAACGCGCTGACACCGTCTATCACCCGGTTGGCACCTGCCGCATGGGCGGTGACAAGGACAGCGTGGTTGACCCAACGCTGAAAGTGCGCGGGCTCGACGGACTATGGATCGCCGATGCCAGCGTGATGCCCAAAATCGTCAGCGGCAACACCAATGCGCCGAGCATTATGATCGGCGAACGCTGCGCTGACTTTGTGAAGGCCGCGACAAGATAGTCTTATCTCCAGGGAATCAGGGCCGGAGCGCTCCAAACGCCCCGGCTTTCCTGATTTCTCAGATCGGCGAGATCAGAATGATTGGCGCGCAGTCACCCCAAATGTACGCGGATTGCCAACCCGGAATCCTAGCCGCGCTCTACCGCCGCGTTCGCGGTCAAAAGAGAGTAGCGCGTTCTCGTCAAACACATTGTTGGCATAGACCACCAGGCTGAGCCCACTGTCGAAATCGACCCCGGCGCTGAGGTTTACCAGTTGATAGTCGTCAAGCAGGAGGTCAACGGTGGTTGCCGCATCAGCGGGTGCGCCGCCGAAGGGTAGGCCATGGACAAAAGTACGCGGATTGTTTTCCTGATCCGCAGGCTGAGTGAAGCGCGAACCCACATGGGTTACAGACGCTGATAAATACGCCTTTGCACTGTCAGAGATCGGCCATTCATAACTACCACTGGCCGAGAATTGCAGCTCTGGCACCGAAGGCAATCGATTGCCTTCACGGATACCAGTGGCCTCAGTCAGAGGGCCAGGCAGCGTCGTATCGAACTCTGCCTCAATCCAGCTTCCCGACAGATTCAGATTCAGACCAGCAAATGGACTGTAGCCCAGTTCCGCCTCAATCCCCGCCGAATGCGCATCAGGCACATTGAAGACAATGCGTGAAGAACAACTGCCAGCATCCAGCGTAACCTGCAGGTCGCTGATGTCATTGTAGAAGCCGGCAGCGTTGAACGTGAAACCATTGCCCTGCGCCTTTACACCCAGCTCATAGTTCCACAGCGTTTCGTCATCATAGTCCTGAAACCCACCGAACAATGCGAGATCATTGGCATTGCAGAGCGGCACATTGAGCGGATCATTGACCCCGCCCAAGCGGAATCCTTGAGAGGCTTGTGCATTGATCGTCACATTGGGGTTGAGTTCATAACTGAGTAGAAAGCGCGGGGTGAAACCGTCAGACGCCGTTTCATCGACCACACCCGCGTCGCCATTGGCGAACAAGCCGCCGGTGGTGATCGTGCGGGTTTCCTCAAAGTCGTAATAGCGACCGCCAGCCGTGAAGGTCAGCGCATCGGTGATTTCCCAGGTCGCCTCACCAAAGATCGCCAATTGCTCGATGTTGTACGGCAGATCGGAATTGAACGGCGAATCGAGATCTTCAAACCCATTGACAACCGCCGCCGACGTGCCTGCACCCAGCGTCGCATCGGTAAAAGCAGCATAGCCCGGTGTGGGCAAGCGCTGGCGATAGAACCGATCAGTCTCTGAATAGAAGCCGCCAATCACCCACTGGATCGGTCCGTCATAATCCGATGCAAAACGCAGTTCCTGCGTTAGGGATTCGACATCAGTCGTGTCACGTAGATTAGATGGGAGCAGTACCCCGGCCTCCGGAAATCCAAGATCGACCGACACCGATCCTGTCAGGGCGCTGGCATCGCGGCTGACCAAGATATCACGGCTAGTAAACGAGCTGACCGAGGTCATTGTGATCGGGCCCAGATCGGCCTCCACCACAAGATCCGCAATCAGTGTTTCGTCCTCAAATGCCTCACGCAGCAGCAAGAACTGCTCGCGTTCGCCCAGCTGCGTCGGGGGACGCGTGGTCGTGAAGGGATTGGCGAAGAGGCTGAATATTTCCTGCCTGTTGAAGCCGTCTGCCGTGACCTTTTGATAGACAAGACGCGGGGTAATGCTGAAACCTTCGCCGGTATCGACACGCAGCGCAATGCGGCCGCCATAACGCTCGCCGCCGTTCACATCCTCACCGCCGGCTGGCCCCTGAGCGTCGATAAAGCCGGCATATTGGGTATAGTATCCGACTGCCCTGACGGCCGTATTTTCACTCAACGGTAGGTTGACCGCGCCCTTTAGGTGCCAGCCCAGATCATCGCCATCAACCAGATTGACATTGCCCTCGATCAGGCCTTCGACCGCATCGGTATTTGGCTGATTGGTGATATAGCGGATGGTGCCGCCGACCGAGCCTGACCCAAACAAAGTGCCTTGCGGGCCGCGCAGCGTTTCGACACGGTTGAGGTCAAACAGATCAAGGTCCGGTGTGAACAGCGACAGTGAGATCACGGATTCGTCGAGATACACCCCGACTTGCTCTTTCACACCAGGTTGGTCGCGAACGACCTGACCGGCGGAAACGCCGCGAACGGAAACTTGGCTTTGACCAGGGCCCAAATTTTGGACCGACAAGCCAGCAACATTACGCGACAAATCTTCGAGCGTTACCGCTCCTGATCTTTGAATATCTTCCTGTGTCTGGGCGTTGATCGAAAAGGGGACATCCTGGATTGTCGTGTCGCGTTTGGTCGCGGTCACCACAATCACATTGCCGCTGGCGGGACTGTCGGCATTTTCATCTTGGTCAGTGTCTTGGGCGAATGCAGGGGCGGCGCCAAATGTAAACGCGCAGCCGACTAACAACGCGGCGCGACATTTGGGAAGCGAAAGAAGCTTGGGGGAACGCATCATCTCTCTCCTATTTGCTGGGTTTGATACCAGAAGAGACGAAGACAACTCCTCAGATACATCAATTGCAAGGCGCTCACATTTGATCTGAGTAAGTTACTGAAAAACTGTAACACACTAGACACACATAGAAATTGCAAAAAAGAGGCCGGAGCGCTTTGAACGCCCCGGCCTATTAAGAGTTGTATGTTCGCAGGAGGAACAAAGGTTAGCGGAGGAAGTGGGAGAGGAGAGTACTTCCCCCGCTAAACTGGGTGATTAATTGTAGGCACGCTCTCCGTGTTCAGAGATGTCGAGCCCGTCGACTTCGGTTTCTTCATCAACACGAAGGCCAATGATCATCTTAACAATGTAAGCGGCGATCAGAGTGCCGATACCGGCCCAAGCGATGGTTACGAGCACGCCTTCAGTTTGGATCCAGAGCTGAGCGCCCAGACCGGTCGAACCGTCGCCAGGACCACCAAGGAATGGCTGATAGACAATGCCCGTACCGATCGCACCAACGATGCCGCCCACGCCGTGAATGCCGAATGCATCGAGCGAGTCGTCATAGCCGAATTTGGTCTTCACCTTCGCTACAAAGAAGTAGCAGACAACAGATGAGACAATGCCGAGTAGGATAGCGCCGAATGGCCCACTGTTACCCGCTGCCGGGGTAACAGCAACAAGGCCAGCGATAACACCTGAGCAGAAGCCCAGCGCCGAACCCTTATGCCCAGCCATGCGCTCAATCACCATCCAGGTTAGCGCACCAGCGGCGGTGGCAACGAAGGTGTTGATCATTGCAAGACCAGCGAATCCGTCAGCTTCCAATGCAGAACCAGCGTTGAAACCGAACCAGCCAACCCAGAGCAGGCCTGTCCCGATCATGGTCATTACCAGTGAGTGCGGAGGCATAGGCTCTTGCGGATAGCCGCGGCGTTTGCCCAACAGATATGCCAGGACGAGACCAGACACACCGGCGTTAATGTGAACAACGGTGCCGCCGGCAAAATCCAACGCGCCAGCTTCAAACAGCAGTCCGTCACCGGCCCAAACCATGTGTGCAATTGGGAAGTACACGATGGTCAGCCAGATCGGCACAAACATCATGACGGCGTTGAACTTCATCCGTTCAGCAGTCGCACCGAGGATCAGCGCAGCCGTAATCGCCGCGAAGGTCATTTGGAAACTGACGAACACATATTCACTGATCACTTCGTCCGTGAATGTTGCCGCCGTTGTTTCTGCACTCATGCCCGCAAGGAAGTAACTACCCCCGCTGATGAACTGGCCCAGAAAACCCTCGATGGGTGTTGAGCCAAAGGCGAGTGAGAAGCCCCACATCACCCACACGAGCATCGCCAGAGCGGCGGTGGCGCCGATCTGAGTCATGGTCGAGAGCATGTTCTTCGAGCGGGTCAAACCGCCATAAAACAGCGCAAGGCCCGGAAGGATCATAAGCAGCACAAGTACCGTTGAGGTCATCATCCAGGCGTTGTTACCAGCCTTAGGTACAGCGGCGGCGGCCTCTGCTGCAGGCGCTGCGAGTGCAGGCTGTGTGGCAAGCAAGCCGGCGCCACCGAGCACGGCACATTTCAAAAGGGTGTTTTTCATTGTCCTTGTCCCCCGTCAGAGCGCTGTTTCACCGGCTTCGCCTGTGCGAATCCGGGTTGCCGATGCGAGATCGAGCACGAAAATCTTGCCGTCACCGATCGCGTCGGTGTTGGCGGTTTGCTGGATGGTCTCGACAACTTGCGCAGCGATTTCATCGCTGGCTGCAATCTCGAGCTTCACCTTTGGCAGCATGTTGGTCGAATATTCTGCGCCGCGATAAATCTCGGTTTGGCCTTTTTGGCGGCCAAATCCCTTGACCTCAGAAACGGTCATACCGGCGACACCGATGCCGCCCAGCGCTTCGCGGACTTCATCGAGTTTGAATGGTTTTATGATGGCGATGATGAACTTCATCCGTGCCCCCTCAATTTCCGCCGGTCAGCCCCGGCTCGCATAGAGCAGCAAAAGGCGTGCCAGTTTTGACAAGAGAGTGGAATCGCGCAAAAGTGCGGCTTCTAAGGTTAACCACCTAGAGAGATTTGCCTAATTTTTAACCCATTGTTTATTTTTTAGGCAGTCGCTGTGATGCAGTGCAAGTTATTCGCCTGCAATATAACGGTCGGTCGGACGCGCTGGCAGGCCATCAATGCTGCTGATGCGGGTCGCCATCTTTGCTTCCCATTCCGCCGGATCAGATTGCCGATGCGCCTTCTTCAGCGTCTCACGTTCCGCCTCCAGCGTCATCAACGGAACACCCCAACCGCAGCTTGTCTGCACACTTTCAATGTCAATCGCAAAGATTTGGCGCGTGCCCGGCAACATCGTGAAATGGCTCGCCAGTTTGTCCCAGCCATCATCCTGAGGCAGCACAGGAGCACCGCGGCCATAAATGCGCAGGATATTGGCGGGTTGCTGAAAATTGCAAAACATCAAGGTGATCCGGCCGTCAGCACCGAGATGCGCGTGCGTCTCATTGCCTGACCCGCCAAGGTCGAGATAGGCGACACGTTTAGGGCTGAGAATTCGGAAAGCATCATAGCCTTTTGGACTGAGGTTAATCCGCCCAACTGGAGCTGAGGTCGCCACAAAGAAAACCGGCTGCGCTTCGATCATAGCAACATGCTTATCAATCAACGCATCAAAAAACTCAGCCATCAATCCATATCCTTGCCTATGGTCGCGCGCACCGGAATGCCCGCCGGATCAAAATTATCCAGACAATAGACATTGATCCCAATGAAGTCGGGTGTCACCCGTTTTCTATGGAACGGGTAGATGCCGCAGGTTCCGCAAAAGAAGTGCCGCGCTGTATGCGTGTGGAATTGATATTCGTTAAGCGCCTGTGTGCCTGTGAGCAGTTCAAAATCGCTTTCGTGCACCTTCACCATTAACGCGTTCTTGCGGATGCAAATTGAACAATCGCATGTGGTGAGTTCGGGAAAATCCGTTTTGATCGCGAACTGCACGGCGCCGCAATGGCAACTGCCTAAATGGCGCTCTATTGGCCTTGTGCCCTTCAAAGAAAGTCTCTGAGCACACTCATAAACTTGTCGAATTGGTCATGGTGTAGCCAATGCCCGGCCTGCTCAAATTCGATCACTTCGGCTGTATTGAAATACTTAAGCCGGCCATCCTTCTCGGGATTTGAGGCCCAGCTATCTGCACCATAGAGCAGCAAAGTCGGGCATGTGATCGCGCCCCAGGTTTGCTTGATGAACTCATCCGCCACGTCTTCCACGCCCCAGACATTGAGGTGGGGGTCAAATTTCCAGCTGTAGGTGCCGTCCTCATTCCGGTTGACCCCGTGGATGGTGAGGTGCCGAGCCTGCTCTTCGGTGAGGTAAGAGTTTTCCTCGATCATGCGCGCAAAGGCGGCCTCAATGCTTTCATATTTGCGCGGGCTCCGGCCAGCCGCCTTGCGCTTCTTCACGATCCATTTGGCCATGCGCTCTGGATAGGGCGTGGCGCGCATTTCTTCGCGGCGCGTAGGGCTTGGGCCAAGGCCCTCAATCGCAACCAGCTTCGTCACCATGTCGGGAAAGGTGCCAGCATAGCGCAGCGCAACATTGCCACCCATGGAATGGCTGACAATGGTAACAGGGCCGCTGCCCAATTGGTGGATCAACTGCGCCAGATCATAGACCATATCGCCCGACTGGTAATTGCCATCAGACACCCAGTCGCTGTCGCCGTGCCCGCGGTGATCCATCGCAACCACGTGGTAGTCGGCGCACAATTGCTCCGCCGTCCAGTCCCAACTGCGCGCGTGATCGCGCCCGCCATGCACCAGAACCAGCTTGGGCTTTGCGCGGTCCGCATCACTTTGCGCCCAATCGAAATAATTGAGCTTGATGCGCTGAGAGAAAAACGTCTGAGAGGTTGGGCCTGATACGGTCATGCAGTGTCCCATGCCGCGAACATTGCCGCGCCGCAACACTCGCGTGAGCGCTTAGCGCTCTTTAGTGGCCGAGAACTTCAGCTCCGGGTTCTTTTCTTCCTGGTAATTCACGTCCCACGGACTCTTGGCCATGAACACCAGATCGCCGTCGCGGTCTTTCGCCAGGTTAGCTCGGTTGAAGCTTTCAAAATCAGCGAGAGCCTGGCCTTCACCTTTAACCCAGCGGGCGGTGGCAAAGGGCGCAGCCTCAAGTCCGGCCTCAACCTTATATTCCGCAGACAGCCGCGAGATCAGCACCTCCAGCTGGAGTTGACCGACCACGCCAACAATATGCTGCGCGCCAAGCTCAGGGTAGAACACCTGGATCACGCCCTCTTCACTCAGATCGTCAAGCGCTTTGCGCAGCTGCTTGGTCTTGGTCGGATCTTTGAGTTGGACCCGGCGCAGAATTTCCGGAGCAAAATTGGGCAGGCCGGTGAAGCGAACCTTGTTCTGCTCGCTCAGCGTGTCGCCCACGCGCAAAGTGCCGTGGTTTGGAATGCCAATAATATCGCCCGCCTCGGCAGTGTCGGCAATCTCGCGATCCTGAGCGAAAAAGAGGATCGGGGAATGGATCGCAATTGGCTTGCCCAGCCCAGAAGGCGTCAGCTTCATCCCGCGTTTAAAGGTGCCGGAAACCTGGCGCATAAAGGCGATCCGGTCCCGGTGATTGGGGTCCATATTGGCCTGCACCTTGAAGATGAAGCCGGTGACCTCGTCATGCTCGGGCGTGATCTGATCATCGCCCGCTGGCTGCGGACGCGGCGGCGGCGCGTGCTTGGCAATTGCGTCGATCAGTTCGGTGACGCCGAAATTCTTGAGTGCCGATCCGAAATAGACCGGGGTCAAATCGCCATTGCGATAGGCCTCGAGGTCAAATTCCGGATAGCCCACTTGCGCCAGTTCAGCCTCTTCGGCCCATTCAGCGGGAATGTCTGGATCGGTGTCGCGGGTGCCGAGAAATTCCTTCGATGGGCCTTCTGGGCGGCTGACAGCGCCACTTTCAAAATCAAGCACGCCTTCAAATTGTCCGCCCATGCCAATCGGCCAGCCTTGCGGGCTGACATCCAGCGCCAACATCTCTGCGACCTCATCCATCAATTCAAAGCCCGGGCGTCCTTCGCGGTCGACCTTGTTGATGAAGGTGATGATCGGCACACTGCGCAACCGGCAAACCTCGAACAATTTGCGGGTCTGTGGCTCAATACCCTTGGCCGCATCGATCACCATCACCGCGCTATCGACAGCAGTCAGCGTCCGATAGGTGTCCTCAGAAAAGTCCTCATGCCCCGGCGTATCAAGCAAGTTGAAGGTGATTTTCTCGCCCTCATACTCTTTTTCAAAAGTCATCACAGACGAGGTGACCGAGATGCCGCGTTGCTGCTCAATCTTCATCCAGTCAGAGCGCGCCCGCCGCGCTTGACCGCGCGCCTTCACCTCGCCCGCCAAATGGATCGCGCCGCCTTGCAGCAGCAGCTTCTCCGTCAGCGTGGTCTTACCCGCATCAGGGTGAGAGATGATCGCGAATGTGCGGCGATTGGACATAGGTCTAGCTTAAAGCACCGTTGGACATGGAGCGCGCGCCTTAGCCGCAAGCGCTGAACCCGTCTACAGCCCCCGCAGCGCGCACAGCGCTGTGCCTCCAATTTACCGACTGGTAAGATCGATCTGCGAAATCAGGGTCGCGAATAGGGGGCATTAATGTCGATTTACAGAATTTTTCTTTCCGGATTCTTTGCCGTCTTGCTGTCTGCATGCGGCGCATCGGGTCAATACTTCGAAAAATCTCCCGAAGAAGTGACAAAGGCTTTGAAAGGCGCGAAGCTACCAATAGCTATCCTCGGGCGCGATATCGTTGGCGAGACAGTCACGAACCCTAGCCCCAATACGTTTGTGATCACTGCAAACGACGAGCTGGGCGGCGATATCTTTCGGATCGTCGCAATAATTGCCCCTGATGGCAATGGCACGCGCGTTACTTCGAAGTTTGAGCAGCTCCACAAAACTTTAGGAAGCCAAGATACATCGATGGCCCAGAAAGCGGCCGACGAACAGATCGCCTCGACCATCGAGGGGCGCGCATTCGATATGATGTTCGCCACCTCCCCTGCCGCCAAAGCCGTACTCAGCGCGCAGGGCGGAAAAGTTCAAGAACGGATCAACGCTGCCAATGAGACCATGGTCGCGTTCAGTGAGATGGAACGCGAGATGGCCGCACAAGAAAAGCGTGAGAAGTTCGAGAAGGAATACGGCGAAGACTGGGGCGCAAGCGGCTCAGCTGCAGATGACGGCTGGGGTAATTAGACCCCGCCACTATTGCTCAGCCGCCCAGTTTGGAGCGCGCGGGGCTTAGCCGCGCAGCTCCGCTCCATGCTTGGCCGCGGCTGCAACAATTTTGTCTGAAATCTCGGTCAGCTCTGCGTCCTTGAAGCTCTTCTCGCCCGGCTGCAAAGTCACCTCGATCGCAAGTGACTTTTGGCCCTCTGGAACATTGCCGCCGGTGAACAGGTCAAACACTCTCGCGCCCACGATGTTCGCCTTATCCGCGCCCTGAACCGCGCGCAGCAGATCGCCCGCCGCAAGCGTCTCTGGCACTAGAAACGCAAAATCGCGCGTCACCGATTGCAAAGCAGGCGGGGTAAAGCTCGGCCGTGCAAAACTGACCGGGCCTTTGCCTGCCTTCTTTGCCGGGATCGCATCAAGATGAATGCCCAAGGCGGCAACAGGAACGCCAATCTCGAACGCCTTAAGAACGGTGGGGTGGACCATTCCAAAACTCGCGATGCGGTTCTTTGGTCCCAGACGCAAAGTCGCAGATTGCCCGGGGTGATAGATATCGCCCGCTTCGCCCATGACTTGCAATCTGTCGACCGGTGCACCGGCTGCTTTGAGCAAGGCCAAACACTGAGCCTTGGCATCATAGGCATCGAAACTCCTCGCCTTGCCATGTTGCCATGAACGTGGCGCCGCATCGCCCGCCATAACAGCGACAAGCGCTGGATACTCTCCATCTGCGAGGTAACGCCGGCCGATCTCGAACAAGCGCACGCTGGCAGACCCTCGATCAAAACTGCGTCGCACCGCCGACAAGAGGCCGGGCAAAAGCGAGGGGCGCATCACTTTCAAGTCTTCGCTGATCGGATTGTCGAGCGACCAATGCCCGCCGCCAACCACATTGGCCTCTGCCTCAGAGATAAACGACCATGTGATCGCTTCATTCAACCCGTTACCAGCTGCTGCACGGCGCAATTTGCGCTCGAGCTGCTGCGCCGGTGTGGCAGTTGGCACTGGCCACCCCATCCATGCGCGGCAAGGCCACACTTTCCACCTTGTCGAGGCCGTGGATACGCACGACTTCTTCCACAAGATCGGCTGCGCCTTCGATATCATTGCGGCGCAAGGGACAGGTAACTTGCCAGTCTTCTGCCACAACGAACCCAAGGCTTTCGAGGATACGGCGCTGCTCATCATCAGGCACGTCGACGCCGCCAAGCCGGGAGGTGAGACCCGTATCGAATACAACGACCAGAGGTTCGCTGGGCACCGCACCTGCACGCACGCTCTCGCTTGCTTCGCCGCCCGCCAGCTCGACAATCAGGCCTGTAAGCAGGTCGAGACCATCATCCAGAAACTCCGGATCGACGCCGCGCTCAAAGCGGGTGCGCGCATCCGATGCCAGACCCAGCTTGCGTCCGGTGACACCGATACGGGCCGGATCGAAATAGGCAATTTCGAGCAGCAAGTCAGTGGTGCTATCTGAAACGCCGGAATGCTCACCGCCCATAATGCCGGCAATGTCATGAACTTGCGCGTCATCGGCGATCACGACCATGCTTTCATCAAGCGTGTAGGTTTTCTCGTTGAGCGCCAACACTTGCTCACCCGCCTTCGCACGGCGCGCCACAACCGCGCCAGAGAGCTTCGCCAGATCATAGGCGTGCGCCGGGCGGCCCAAGGCCAGCATCAGGTAATTGGTGAGATCAACCAGCAGCGAGATCGGGCGCTGGCCCGCACTGATCAGGCGCTGTTGCAGCCAGTCTGGCGACGGGCCGTTTTTCACGCCCTTGATCACCCGGCCATAGAATGCGGGGCACCCTTCTGGATCATCCGTGCGGATTTCCACCGGACAAGCGCCAGAGGCCTCAAATTTCGGAAAGGCAATTGGCTTCAGCGTGCCAAGACCCGCCGCGGCGAGATCGCGCGCAATCCCGTAAACGCCCATGCAATCGGGGCGGTTGGGGGTGATCGCGACATCAATGATGGGTGAAGACCCCTGATAGGCAGCAAAGGCGTGGCCCACGCTCGCATCATCCGGCAATTCGATAATGCCGTCGTGCTCATCGCCCAGCTCCAGCTCGCGCACGGAGCACATCATGCCGTTGCTCTCCACGCCGCGGATCGCGCTCTTGCGAAGCTGCATCCCATTGGCTGGCACCACCGCACCGGGCAGACCCAGCACGCCCTTCATTCCCGCACGCGCATTGGGCGCACCGCATACAACCTGCAGTGGATCGCCCTCGCCCGTGTCAACGCTCAGCACTTGCAGCTTGTCTGCATCGGGGTGCTTCTCAGCGGTCAAAACTTTGGCGACCTTGAAGCCAGCAAGCCTCTCAGCCGGGTCTTCAACGCCTTCAACCTCAAGCCCCATCGCGTTCAGCGCGTCGGTGATCTCACCAAGCGTTGCATCGGTTTCGAGATGGTCTTTGAGCCATGTAACGGAGAACTTCATGCGCGCGCTCCCACACCGGCGGACAGGGTCGGTTGATCAAAAGGCGAGAAGCCATAATGCGCAAGCCAGCGCGGATCGCCATCGAAGAAGGCGCGCAGATCGTTCATGCCGTATTTGAGCATGGCGATACGGTCGATCCCGAGGCCAAAGGCAAAGCCTTGATATTCGTCCGGATCGATGCCGGCAAACTCGAGCACACGGCGGTTCACCATCCCGCTACCGCCCAGCTCCATCCAGTCATAGCCCTGCTCATCACCGTGGCCGCCAACGACACGGCGGTCGCCTTCGTTTGAGTAACCAACATCGACCTCGACGCTGGGCTCGGTGAAGGGGAAATAGGATGGGCGCAGGCGCAAGGTGATGTCCTCGCGCTCAAAGAACGCCTTGAAGAACGTCTCCAGCGTCCATTTGAGATGACCGAGGTGAATGTCCTTGTCGATCACCAGGCCTTCGACCTGATGGAACATCGGCGTGTGGGTCGCGTCACTATCGCTGCGATAGACACGGCCCGGCGCGATCAGGCGGATCGGCGCGCCTTGTTCTTTCATGCTGCGGATCTGCACGGGCGAGGTGTGCGTCCTGAGCAGCATTCTTTTCTGGCCTACCGCTTCACTACTTGAGGCCGTTTGGCCGCCATCCGCCGCCTTATCAGGGAAGTAGAACGTATCGTGCATCGCGCGCGCAGGATGGCTCTCATCCATGTTGAGCGCGGTGAAGTTGTGCCAATCGTCTTCGATCTCTGGACCGGTTGCGACCGCGAAGCCGAGATCAGCAAAGATCTCTGCCAGCTCGTCCATCACCTGGCTCACCGGGTGAACCGAACCGCTCAGCATGTCTGGCGCAGGCAGAGTGAGGTCAAGGGTTTCACTGGCCAACTGCGCTTCGAGCTCGGCGGCCTCCAGCGCTTGCCTTTTCGCCGCAATCGCATCGGCCACCTCGGCGCGGATCGCCTGGATCGCAGGCGCTGCTTCGCTGCGCTCTTCCGAGCTCATCTGGCCCAGCGTCTTGAGCGCTAGGCTCACCCAGCCCTTTTTCCCAAGCGCGCCCACGCGCTGTTCCTCCAGCGCATCGAGCGTATCAGCTCCAGAGATTGCCGCCAGCGCGGCGTCTTTTTGTGATGTCAATTCAGTCATGGTCTAGCCCAAAGGTTTGAGCCGGTCCGCTAGCGGGATTTCGCCGCCTTGGCAAAGCGCGAATTGCGCCTTGATGCGAAGATCAGCGCGCTACTGGCTAAGCCCTTATCGCAAAGGCTTGTCCAGCGTCTGCGCGGCGCTGCCCCAAACCCGTGCTCGGGCCTCCATGAAAGAGGCCAGAATGGGATGCTCAAGAGCCGCATAATCGCTCGGGTTCATCGTCATAAACTCGCGGAATTCGCGGGTAAACTGGGCTTGGTCGTGATAGTGATCGTCCATCGCCTCGGTCCACAGCCGCTTGTCGTGCAGCATCCAGTCCGACAGGCTGCGCATGAAACGCTGGCGCCGGATCAGGAGCTTTGGAGCAAAGCCGAAATACCGCCGGCACACGCGCTCAAGTGTCCGCACACTGATCCCGCTAGCCTGCGCCAGGTCATCAACCGTGTTGAGCGCTGGTTCGACCAGCGCCTTGTGAACGCGGGCAATCTTGGGCTCATCGCGGTTGGGCCGCATCAGTTCACGCATGGTGTCTTCAATCGCGGCCAATTGCTGATCGTCGCTCACGCCTTCATCGCACAAGGCGTCAGCAAGCCCTGCAAACTTCGCAAATGCGGGATGCGTCGCGCCATCACAGCCGACATTGGCAAGCTCCCGTGCATCGACATCGATGAACCTTGCCCATCCGAGCGGCAAGAGGCCAATGCCCCACATCCGCGATTCGCCCAGCTCAAATTCGCAGGGCAAGGAGCTTGGCCCGGTCGCCGTGAAGCGCGAGCCAGAGAGCTGCGATGTGCCAATGCTGGCATTCGGACGGCTGCCGCTGAAGAAGCGGATATTGGCCCATTCCGGCTGCAAGTGGTCTTTGACAGTTTTGCCATCTTCAACCTCCAGCACCAATTGGTAGAAGGTCGTGAAGCAGCCATCGAACTCTGGCGAAGGCGAGTAGAATTGGCTGCGAACGGTGAAGTCCGCATCCTTATTGCCTACGCGTTTCGTCCTCTGCCCACCCATTCGCTCGGTTTGGCCGATGTGTCGCGTTTTTACAAGCGAAAGGGCGCCAGCCTCTTCGGCCAGCGCCCTATCCGTTTTGCGTTTCCTACATGGTGCCGCGCGGTTGCGCATCCCATGCTGAGAGCGCAGGCTTAAGCTGGCAATGCCGCCTTCGCCTGAGTGATGATCGACTTGAACGCCGCTTCTTCGTTCATAGCGAGGTCCGCCATGACTTTGCGGTCAAGCTCAATACCCGCCAGCTTCACGCCGTGCATGAACTGAGAGTAGGTCAGGCCTTCAGCGCGGACAGCCGCGTTGATGCGCTGGATCCAGATCGCGCGGAAGCTGCGCTTCTTCGCTTTACGGTCGCGGTAGGCGTATTGACCGGCCTTCTCGACCGCCTGGCGCGCAACGCGAATGGTGTTCTTGCGGCGACCGCGATAGCCCTTGGCTTGTTCGAGTAGACGCTTGTGCTTTTGGCGTGTGGTGACGCCGCGTTTAATGCGAGGCATATGTAGTATCCTTTGTAGAGTTCTGCGCCAGCCCGCTCCCTCCACCCTTCCACCCGGATGATCACCCGGTAGGTTCCGGGCGGAAGGGTGGAGCGAGTGGGCGGTCTAGCTCATCAAATCAATCGAGCCCGTAAGGCGCCCATTTCTTGATCGTCCGCGCATCCGGGTCTGAAGCGACCGAGGTGCCGCGGTTTTGGCGGATATACTTCGCATTGTGGCTCATCAGACGGTGACGCTTACCAGCGACGCCGTGCTTGACCTTGCCAGTTGCGGTGATTTTGAAGCGTTTCTTCACACCGCTTTTGGTCTTCAGCTTGGGCATTTCGTTCTCCTTGATCAGAGACACGTTCTAATCGGCCCTGGCAGCCCTGATGAGCCAGGCCAATCGCTTGATTCGTGTCGTTGAAGTCGCGCCACATAAGGGCCAAGGCGCGTGTAGGCAAGCGTTTTGGTGGGTTTGGAAGGGAGCCTTTGTGTTCCGCACACCATCCGGTGTGCGTTCTTGTCTTGCGCACTCGCATCCGCGAGCGCGATGTCCTCGGCTGGTTTGTTGGGCCTCAAGCGCCGGCGTTCGCATCCGCTCACTTGGCTATCCTCGCTCATGCGATCTGGCGATCGCGTCGCTGCGGGCGGGCGTGCGCCTTTGCGAGACCTGCGGTCTCGAGCCATTACAAGCCAGCAATCCAGCACCAAGCGTCTTGGAGCTTTGCATCTGGCTTGGTCGCGGAGCACGGTCGGCAATCAGCCGACCGCAAGGCCGACTGGCCGCCCGCAGGCCCGCCAGGGCCGAGAACATCGCACGCTGGATAGCGTGCGGAACCACAAACAACTCCTCTCCCTTCCCCACTCCACTCATCGCTACTGAAGCACGCCTGGAACGGCTGGAACACAGTCCAAAGCCAAAAAACCAATCGATCACAGAGGCGGTGATTGATCGATATACTCGATTAGTGGGAAGCTGGGGGACGGGGAGCAGAAGCATGTGCCAGCTCATAGCGAGAGCGCACTGAGTAGGAAAACTGGCAAGCGACGACTACCACCGAGCTATCATGCAAACTCATTGGCCTGTGGCTATCTAGCAGGACGACAAACATCAATTAAGTGCACTGTCACCGTAATTCTATTGCCGACCAAATATCAGCAAAAGGTATATCCCGCTCCATGCTGTCACCGCCCCCCAACATTACTAACTATCTGATTTTTTGAAAAATTGTGAATTTCATGCCGCCAAAATCAGAATACACCTCAGAACCGCCGACGAAAAACTGCCGACATCGAATATGATTGAACGAAATATAAATGTCGGCCGGGAATGAACAAAGTATATTATCGAAAATCACATAGCGCCTTTCACAACTTTCAATAGAGTAATATGCTAAAGAACAACTTTGACTGTGAACTTGATTTACAGAAAAATATTCATCACCTACGCTATTTGAATTTCCGCTCTTAAGGTGAACACCACTGACGGTTTTATGGACCTCATCAGCTGAAATTGTCTCCCAGTTTTCCCCTGACCGAGAGTATCCACCAGACGTCAATCTGTATTGATGGTAGATCCTGACTGCTGCCACCTCGAAAACATAGAAGAATGGTTCAATTAGAGGATAAGCTACGCCACCGCTTGAATGAGAGGCGTCACCAGATTGATCAAAGTAAGCGGACAACATGTACCGAAACTGCCAATATGAATGCACCTGCAGCCCCAAAAAAAAGAACAAACAACCCAAGAAGAAAGCGTTTTCGAACTGTTACTTTTTTCATCTCACCACCTCGAGTGGCAAGAACTGGTGAACATCAGACTCAAGCCTTTCGAAAACTTGCTTGAAACGATCTGACATGATTGAAAGGCCAATGGGACTCTTATGGCCCGACACTGCTCTTTCATTGCGCCGTTCAAGATTGGCAGGAATGCGGTTCTTTTTGAGGCGACAGCCCGCAAACAGACTTGCGGAGCCATCTCGTATTGCTGCCACTCCATCATCTAACGTGTCTTCGCATCCGATTTTGGAGAGGCCGCCGTCGAATTCCTGGCTATCGATCCAGCACCCCCGATTGGCACGCCTCAAACTCCAAACCATCAAACCATCTCCTGCGCATGTTTGCGCGCGCCGTTTTTCACCACCAAGCTCAAAACCATCAACCTACTCGCCCTTCACCCGCATTTTCTCCAGAACTTCTGGATCGACACTGCGCGCCCCAATCAGGTGGATTGGAAGGCTCCAGCGATCGCGCGAATGATATACCGGCTTTCTTACTGTTTCGTTTGGGAGTTTAAGTGCTCACGTTACTGACTCGTCATGCTGAATTCAGTTCAGCATCCATCGCCAGTTCAATTCCAAGTATGTCGCGCAGGGGATGGACCCTGAAACGAGTTCAGGGTGACGTGGGTCTTTTTATTCCGCACATCATCCGATGTGCGATGTCCTCGCTCATACGGCTTGCAGCCGCATCGCTGCGGGCGGGGACAAGCCCCTTGCGGACCCTAACGGGTCCGAACCATTCCAAGCCATCAGTTTGGCACCAAGCCCCTTGGAGCTTTGCAGCTGGCTTGGTGGCGGAGCTCGGCGCGCAGCGCCGAAAGCCTGTCCTGAGCGGCTGGCTTGTCCAGCCAGCCGGAGGGGGCGTATGCCCGCCCGCAGCGACGCGATCTTTGATCGCATGAGCGAGGATATCGCGCTCGCTCATGCAAGCGCGCAAGACAGATAAACTGCCATACCAAACCCCTACCCCATCGCCTCGAGCGCTTCTTCCAGACGCGCGGGCTCGCCCAGCGCCAGCACGGTGCCATCGGAATTCGCGTCCAGCGGGTTGCCTTGCCAGTCGCTCATCATCCCGCCTGCACCCTCTACAATTGGCACCAGCGCGGCGTAATCATAAAGTTTCAGCCCCGCCTCGCACACGACGTCCAAATGGCCGCTCGCCAGCAGGCCGTAATTGTAGCAATCCCCGCCCCACACCACGATTTGCGAGGTTTGCGCGGCGAGCGACATGAACGCACCGCCTTGATCGTCGGTGAAATATTGCGGACCGGAGGAGGCGATGGTCGCCTCTGACAGTTCCTTGCAAGACCGCGTGCGCACCGGCAGACCGTTGAAGGTCGTGCCCTCGCCAATGCGGCCGACCCAGCGTTCTGCGGCGATAGGCTGATCAATCACGCCCAGCACTGGCCAGCCATCCTGCAGCAATGCGATCAGCGTGCCAAAGATCGGGCGGCCCGCCATAAAGCTGATCGTGCCGTCGATTGGATCGAGCACCCATTGCCGGCCCGCGCCCTCATTATGGGTGCCGTACTCCTCGCCAATGATCCCGTCATCGGGACATTCCGCCTCGATAATCGCGCGCATCGCGGCCTCTGCCGCACGGTCGGCCTCTGTCACGGGCGAGGCATCGGCCTTGCGCTCTTGCGACCAGTCCCCGCGAAACAGGGGGCGGATGGCGTTGCCAGCCGCATCGGCCAGGCGCTGAGCGATTGCTACGTCTTTGTTAGTCATAATCCGCGCGCAGTCTCATCACAGGCGCGGCAATGCAAGGGGCGTGTTGGCACCGGCTTAGCTGACCGCTGATCGGGTATGTTGCAATTGACACAAGCTTCGAGCGGTGCCTTATGGTTAAGGTTAAACGGCTGTCCTGCAAAGGCATAGCCAAAAGGGTGGGTTACATGCCGTGGGAGCGGTGCGGGTTGAATAGGTTCAAACCGCGGCCCATTTTGACAGTCGCAAGTCTTTTTGAACGGGTCGGATATGGGCGAACAGGCAAGCGCGAATGCGCCGGTACATTTTGCATCCCGCTCTGGGGTCAATCGCAGCGGCATGCCACTCGCCGCCAGCCGCGCGCCTGCCAAAGACTTGGACCCTTGGATTGGCCGATTGGTCGCCTCGACGCTGGAGGTGGAAGGCAACTCTCATATCGCCTGCGGTATTTGCAATGATCTGGCCTTCGCTCGCATTGTCATAGGCGGCACGTGGGACGCGCAGACGGCCGATGGGCCGATGGAATTTCGCGATGAGGCCATCCTGTTTGGCCCGCAATCGCGCCATATGCCGGTGGGGTGCAGCGGCAATGTGATCGCGATTGGAATTGGCTTTCGCCCAGGCGCGATCCCGTGTTTACTGGGGCGTGAGCTCGCATCGCTGGTCAACCAGATTGAAAGGGACGACCCCTTTGGCCTGATCACCAATGGCGCGGCGCAGGATTATCCAGTTGATGCCGAACCAGAGGAATGGTTGCAAACGGTCGAGGAGGCGATGCGCGCCTTTATCGCCCGAACCCAGCCGGAAAAGCCCGATCCGCTGGCCGCCGCCTTTGAGCATGCCAGCTTTGCCGATCCGACGATTACACCGGGCGATTTCGCCGCCGAGCACGGCATGTCCTCGCGCAAGCTGGAGCGGTTGGTGCGGCGCGATTTCGGGATGACGGCGAGCACGGTTCTGCGCCGGGCAAAAGCGCTCGATCTGGCGGCGCAGCTGTGCGGGGTGGCGGATGAAGAGGAAGAAAGCGAGCTATTGCTGCGCTATTTCGACCAATCGCATTTGATCCGCGATTTTAAGGCGTTTTTCGGGACAACTCCGGCCGCATTCCGCTCTGAGCCGCGCTTATTCTTGCGGATCAATGTGGAAACGCGCCAAGCCCGGCGCCTGGCCGAACTCGACCGGTTGAAGCCTGGGGCGGAGCCACCCTGGCGCGGTGAGTGAGGCGGGCGGCCGCTTGGCCTTGCGGTCGCTTCGCGACCGATACATCCACTAATCAAACAGGCTCGAAACGCTGCTTTCATCCGCAATCCGGCGGATTGCTTCGCCGACCAGCGGCGCCATGGTCAGCACTCGGATCCGGTCAGAAGCCGCGCAGGCCTCCGTCGGCAGGATCGAATCAGTGATCACCAGCTCTTTCAGCTTCGACCCGTCAATCCGCGCCACTGCGCCGCCCGACAGAACACCGTGAGTGATATAGGCCGCGACGCTCTTTGCTCCGCCCGCCAGCAAGGCCTCCGCCGCGTTGCACAGCGTGCCGCCGGAATCGACGATGTCATCGATCATGATGCAATGGCGCCCCTGAACATCGCCGATTATGTTCATGACTTCCGATTCTCCGGGACGATCGCGGCGCTTATCGACGATCGCCAGTGGCGCATTGTCGAGCCGCTTGGCCAGCGCGCGGGCGCGCACCACGCCGCCAACATCGGGGGAAACAACCATCAAATCCTGATCGCCGTAGCGCGCTTGAATATCGGCCGCCATGACCGGGGCGGCATACAGGTTGTCGGTCGGGATATCGAAGAAGCCCTGGATCTGCCCGGCGTGCAAATCCACCGCCAGCACGCGGTCAGCGCCCGCCTCAGTGATAAGGTTCGCCACCAGCTTGGCCGAGATCGGCGTGCGCGGGCCGGGTTTACGGTCCTGCCGGGCATAGCCGAAGTAAGGCACAACTGCGGTGATCCGCTTGGCCGAGGCGCGTTTCAGCGCGTCGATGCAGATCAGCAGCTCCATCAGATTGTCATTCGCTGGAAAGCCGGTCGACTGGACAACGAACACATCCTCGCCGCGCACATTCTCGTGGATCTCGACGAAGATTTCTTCATCGGCAAACCGGCGCACGCTGGCATCGGTCAAAGGGATTTCGAGATAGGCGGCGATCGCCCGGGCGAGCGGCAGGTTTGAATTGCCGGACATGATTTTCATGGATGCGAATCCCCGAGTGAAGTTGATGGCGGTTCACCTAGCCCAGACTCATAGGGACGCAACAGAGGCCGCCGCCCATTTGTCCGCAATTGGGTTTGGTAGGCGGAGATTCTGAGCGTCTCGTACGGGCCAAGTTACGGACCAGGGCCCTGGAGCTCTCTGTTTACGCCAGCGTCAATGCGTCCCGCACGCTGGCCATGTTGCGGCGGCTGACGGGCACCATGCTGCCGTCGGACATTTCCAGATTTCCTGTGCCCGCGCTCTCGCGGGTCAGCGATTTGACGCAGGACGCGTTGACTATGTGGGAGCGGTGAACCCGGATAAAGCCGTCTGACAGCTCTCGCTCCAGCGCGGCGAGGCTAGCATTGTGCAAGGCGCTGCGTCCGCTGGCCAAGAACACTTCGACATAATCGCCCGCCCCGCTAAAGCGCACGATGTCGCTTGCATCGACAAATTCGACCTTACCATTGCTGGTCAGCTCTATCCGCTTTGGCGCGCTGTCTTCGGCCACCAGGGTCTCAGTCAGGACGCCGCCGCGCGCCTGCTTGAAAAACAGCCACAGCAGGCCTGCCGCGACCACCAGATAGAGCACGGTGTCGAGAAAGAACCCCCCAAGCCAATAGATCGCCGCCGCCAGTGCCGCGCTGGCCAGTGCGAGCCATGCGCCGCCGCGATTGCCTTGCCCGGAATATGCGGTGGTGCCCGCTATTCCCGCCGCTAGCGAAGCGGCGATAAGGACAAAGCTGGTTTTTAGGTCAAAGCCGGGCTGAAGCGCGCTGATCGCCAGCATTATAGCAAGCACAGCAGCCAAGGCCAGCAGACGCCGCCGGGGATACGCTCTGAACAGCCGCAGCAGCACATAGGCGGTAAAGCTCAGACCCAGACCAATCGCAAAGGTCAGGATCAGCGACAACCGCAAATCATGCAGGGGATAGGGGTAAGGCATGACATCGCGCGCCGCCTCAGCCGCGAGCTGCAAGGCAGCGGCGAGCGATAGGGCAGCGATCAGAGCCGAACCCTCACGGTCATCGCCGCGCAGCGAGCGCACGCCGAAAAACACAAAGCCTGCGACAAACAGCCCCAGGGTGATCAGCGCAAACCATGTCGCGGGCCCAGGCTTGCGCGGATCACGGTAGGGCGCGAGGGCAATATTGTGGATCGGCGAATTCAGCGTGATGCCGCCGTTCATAGAGGACAGCCGCATCACAAGGCGGTTCTTGCCGGGCTTCAGCGTTCCTTCCGGCACGAAGAAAACCGCATCCATATCGCCGGGTTCCTCGCTGCTTTGCGATGCGCCCGGCCTGCCGTTCGTGCCAATCGGCACTCCGTTGAGGCTTGCCTCGCTAGAGGCCTTTGCGCTCACGAACAGGCCAAGCGGTTTGCCACCTTCGAGCAAGGCTGGTTCTGCCTCAAACACGACCTCAGCCCACAGCATCCGATCCTGCGGGTCGGCCTGATAAAACAGGACGGATCGGCAATTCGTAGCCGCAAAATCCGGGACCATTTCAGAGGTCAGATCCGCATCGCAAACCCGCGCGGGATGATCGATAAAGCTCTGATAATCCTGCGCCTGAACCTGTGCCTGCGCAGGGGCAGAAAACGTCAGAAATGACAGTAAGAAGATGGCAAAACGCAGCACCGGGATTCCTATAGCTTCCGATGAACGGGAAGTCCCCCCGTTCACCGATCAGAACCCCCGCTAACAGATCAGCCCCTATTCAAAGCACCGATTTCCATCAGTTTCAGGCTCAATCCATGATCAACAATCGGAAAGAGCCGCAATGAAAAAACCGCACCTAATCAGCGCCCTTGCCCTCGTGCTGGCTGCCCCTGCCCTCACTTTCGCACCTAGCGCCGCACACGCCGCACCCAATGAAGAAGCCATCACCTTTGAGGCGCGCAGCGGCGAGGCGGTGGAAGCATTTCGCGGCACACTGACCGTCCCGATGAACCGCAGCGATCCGGCCAGCGGCTCAACAGAGCTCGCCTATGTCCGCTTTCCAGCAACAACAGACACGCCGGGCAGCCCGATCGTCTATCTATCAGGCGGCCCCGGCGGCTCTGGAATTGGCACCGCCACAGGGCCGCGTTTCCCGCTGTTTATGGCGATGCGCCAGCACGGTGATGTCATCGCATTTGACCAGCGCGGCACCGGCCAATCTCAGCAGCCAGAGCGCTGCACCTCAAGCGTCACGATCGGCGAAATGGAGCGGATCAGCGATGCGGAGCATGCCATGCGTTACCGGCTGGCGGTGCGCGAATGTGCGGCGCGCTGGGGCGAAGCCGGCGTTGACCTACGCGGTTTCAGCACCGCCGAAAGCGCGCAGGACCTTTCCGAGCTCCGCAAACACCTTCGCGCGGATCAAATTTCGCTGTGGTCGATTTCCTATGGAAGCCATCTGGCGCTGGCCGCACTTACCGCAATTCCAGACGAACTGGACCGCGTGATCATGGCGGCAACCGAAGGGCTTGATCAAACGGTGAAGCTGCCCACGCGCACGCTTAGCTATTTTGAGCGCTTGCAAGCCGCCGTCGATCAGCAACCTGAAGCAGCGCAGCTCTATCCCGATATATTGGGCCTGATCAGCCGCGTTCACGCCAAGCTCGACGCCGAACCGATGACGGTCACCGTGCCAAAGCGTGATGGCACGACCTATGATCTGCTCCTGCAAAGGCGGCATTTGCAGCAATTTATGAGCGGCCTGATTTCTGATCCGCAATTCGCGGCTGTGATGCTGATGATGTACCGGCAGATCGACGCGGGCGATCCGACTCTGATCACCTTTGTGCTGCAACGTTTCTGGACACCGGACGAACCGATTGCATTGTCGGCCATGTCAATGGCGATGGACCGCGCATCGGGCATCACGCCCGCCCGGCTAAAGGCATTTGAGCAGCAGGCTGCGGCCTCTCCCGTCGGTGCCTATCTCAACTTTCCGATGCCGCAGATCCTGGGCGAGCTGCCAGAGATCGACGCCGGTCCCAATTTCCGAGATGGCCCGTTTGGCGATACGCCGGTGCTGATGCTGACCGGAACTTTGGACGGCAGAACCTATCCCGAAGGGCACGCCGAGGCGACCGCAGGCTTAAGCAATGTCGAACAGATCATGGTCGAGAACGCGGGCCACAATCTGTTCATGACCTCGCCGCAAGTTGGCGAGGCAATGCACGCCTTCATGCGCGGCGAAGCGGCCAAGTCGGCGCGGATTGTCGTCGAAGCGCCCGACTTTGCAAAGCTGCCCGACCTGGGCGGCTGATAGCTGCAAGGGGCGATCCGCAGCTATCGCAACCTCACTTGGGGACGCCGTCTGCTCGAAGTTTCACAAGCAGCATCACGATCAGACAAAGCAAGGGCGACCACAGCAGGAGATTGAACAATAAGAGCTCGATCCTCGGATCATCGAAAAGCTTGATCAGCGAGACAACATAGATCTCGATCGGGTTCGCATTCGACCAGAGCGCCATCAGGAAGCAAATTGAAACACTCAAAAGTAAACAGAGTTTGAGTGCTTTCATCTTGGCATCTCAGTCACCCGCCTCAGACCTTATGCTCGCCCCGGATCCAGCGCACAGTGCCTGATGAGGCGCGCATCACTACGCTGTCGGTGGTCATAATCGTCTCGCCGGTTGGTTTGCGGCGGCGCTTTACTCCGTCGAGCAGCGAGCCCTGAGTCACGCCGGTTGCGGCAAAGATACAATCGCCGCTCGCCAATTCTTCCAGCTTATAAATGCGGTCAAACTCGGTAATGCCCCATTTGCGCGCGCGGGCTTTTTCATCCTCATTGCGGAACACCAGACGGCCGTTGAATTGGCCGCCGACACAGCGCAATGCGGCAGCGGCAAGCACGCCCTCTGGCGCGCCGCCTTGGCCCATATACATGTCGATATTGGTTTCCTCATCCGTCACCGCGATCACGCCCGCAACGTCGCCGTCACCGATCAGCACGACGCCGCATCCGAGCGCGCGCAGCTCTGCAATCATATCCGCATGGCGCGGACGGTCGAGCACGCAGATAACGATGTCGCCCGGGGCCACCCCTTTGGCCGCCGCGACCGCCTTCACGTTCTCGGTCGGTGATTTGGCCAGATCAATCACGCCCTCGGGATAGCCCGGACCAACCGCGATCTTGTCCATATAGGTGTCAGGCGCATTGAGCAGACAGCCTTCTTCTGCAGCTGCCAAAACAGCCAGCGCGTTGGGGCCAGCCTTTGCAGTAATCGTGGTGCCTTCTAGCGGATCGAGCGCGATGTCGATCTTGGGGCCTTTGCCCGGCGCGCCGCCCACCTTCTCGCCAATATAGAGCATCGGGGCTTCGTCACGCTCGCCCTCACCGATCACCACGGTGCCGTCCATGTACAGCGTGTCAAACGCGCGCCGCATGGCCTCCACCGCGGCGGCATCGGCGGCTTTCTCATCACCCCGGCCAACCAATTGCGCAGCGGCCACAGCCGCCGACTCTGTCACGCGCACCATTTCCAGCACCAACACCCGGTCGAGTGCGTTTTCCTGACCCTCATCTTTGCTGGCGAGCATATCTGTTTCAGCGGGGGTGTTCATGACGAATTCATTCCTTACAGGGTGTGTGAGCGCCAAGCAGGTGGAGCGCTTTGGCCTTGGGTCAAGCGCTTAGACAATAGGAGCAAGCCTTGTCGAGCAGCAGGTCGAGCGAACCGGCAAAGGTTGTGCGCAATTGCCCGCCTCTCTTGGTAATTTCTCCTGCCGCCGCTGCTGCTGCTGTGTTTTTCTTCAGTGCTCCCGTGCATGCCCAAGATGGCAGCCCCGTGTCCGATCCGGAGGTTTCTCAAACCGAACAGGCAGATGAGGAGCCGCAAGGCGAGGATGAGCCGTTTCGGATCGACCTCACCGTTACCGTACCGCGCGGCGAGGTGAACCAGAGCAATGTGCGCGCTTGCGAGGAAGAGGCCGATGCTGCCAGCATTTCTGGCGATATCATCGTCTGCCGCCAGATCGGCGAAGACAATTCCAACTATTACAGCGGCAGCCGCGAGGATGCGCAGCGTCGCTATGCGCAAGAGACGCAGAACGCAGGCACCCTGCCGCCGCCTGATGTTGCGGGGGCAGGAATCTTTCGCGGGCCGGCGACGGTCGGCGGACTATGCCTGATCCCGCCATGCCCGCCAGAGGCCGCGCTACTCATCGATGTCGAGGCCCTGCCCGAAGCTCCCGAGGGATCGGATGCAGACCGGATTGCACGCGGCCTACCGCCGCTGGGCGACCGCGAACTGACCGAGGAAGAAGAGAAGGCCCGGCGTGCGGCGCTCGGCGTTCCCAGCTCCAGCCTGGATGAACCTGAGTAGGGGGTTTTGTTTTGACCCTCAAATGCCAGCCAGCGGATTAGCCGCAGAACTCGGGTGGCGTTAGCCAACCGCAAGGCCGCATGGCCGCCCACAGCGATGCGATCCTGATCGCGTGAGCGAGGACATCGCGCACCGGATGGTGCGCGGAACCCAAAACCTCAAAATCAACTCTTCAGGATCGGCATCACCAATGGAGGAGCGGTGAGGCTGTCTGACCCTTCGAGCAGATCGAGCGCTTTGTGAACGCAGCGCTCCTGCCCCTCATGCGTGACCATCGCGACCAGCACATCGTCGCCCTGTGAAGGACGTCCCTTTTGAATGAGGCTCTCAATTGAAACAGCGCCGTCGCGCATCGCCGCCGTGATCTCTGCCAGCACGCCGGGGCGGTCGGCCACGGTGAAGCGCAAATAGGTCCGCTCCATCCGGTGGCCCGGCTCCGCAGGCGCCAGCTTTTTGAGCTGACCGGCAGGTACAGAGAACGGCGCGCCAGTGTCGCCGCGCGCAATATCGATAAGGTCCGCCACCACCGCGCTTGCAGTTGGGCCGTCGCCCGCACCTGCGCCCTGGAACAGCAGCCGGCCCGAAAAATTACCTTCCGCGACCACGGCATTGGTCGGCCCATCCACCGGGGCGAGTGGGTGATCCTTCGGCACCAGGCAGGGTCGTACCCGCTGGAGCAAATGCGGCGCATCCACCTCGCCGCCATCCACATCGGCCTGCGCGATCAAACGGATGACATAACCAAGCGCATCGGCCTGAGCGATGTCGGCGCTGCGCACCTGAGTGATGCCGGTGGTCCGCACCGCGCCAAAATCAACCTCTGCGCCAAAGCCAATGCCCGCCAGGATCGCAAGCTTGTGCGCCGCGTCGACGCCTTCAATGTCAAAGGTCGGGTCGGCCTCAGCATAACCAAGCTTTTGCGCCTCGGCCAAGGTCTCGCCAAAGTCTGCGCCGGTCTGCTCCATCTCCGACAGGATGTAATTGCAGGTGCCGTTGAGAATGCCGTAAATCCGGGTGATGGCATTGGCCGCCGCGCCTTCGCGCAGGCCCTTCACCACCGGAATGCCGCCCGCAACGGCTGCCTCAAACTTGAGCGCAGCCGCATTGCCATCGGCCAAATTTGCGAGTGCCATGCCGTGATGCGCGATCATAGCCTTGTTCGCGGTGACAAAATGCTTACCGCCTTCGAGAGCGGATTTGGCGAGCGCCAAGGCTGGACCATCCGAACCACCGATCAATTCGACCACCACGTCAACGTCAGAAGCGCTGCTCATCGCCATCATGTCATCGGTCCAGCTGTAGGGCGACATATCAATGCCGCGGTCCTTGTGCCGGTCCCTCGCGCTCACGCTGGTCACTTCAATACCGCGTCCCGCTCGCGCTGCGATCAGATCGCGATTGGTTTCAAGCAAGCGAATCACGCCCGCGCCCACTGTGCCCAAACCGGCAATTGCAATGCGTAATGGCTGCTGTGTCTGCGCCATGCTCAACGCTTCCCTTCAAAATTCGCGCGCTCACCGAACCGTTCGTGTGAGCATTTGCGTCGCGCATTGCCGTAGCGGCCGCGAAACGCAAGCTGAAAGCAGTTTGTCTTGGGCAGGGTCAGCCTAGACTTTAGCTGGTCGTGATTTCCCGGTTGCACGGTCCGAGCTGTGATAGGACGAAACCATAATCCGCCGCTGCCAGCCGCCGGGCGGTGGGATCGCGCGACAGATTGGCCGAGCTTGGCAGTTCACGCGGCAAAGCGCAGGCGAGCCGGTACCAACGAAGTGTGTTTGGCTGAGGCGCGCGCGCCGACGAATCGATAATCTCACCCCAGGACACGCCCCAGACCGGAGTCTGGCCCGGACGGCGCAGAACGGTGAGTGAGACCGGCGAGCGATCAGTGGTCTCCAGGAATATCTGTGTTTCCGATTCGCCCACAAGATTGCCAGCCACCGCCAACGCATCGCGCACGCCGGTGACCGTTGCGGGTGCATCGGCCGCCACCAATTGCGTTAGGATGGGGCGCAGGCGCGCCTCCAATGCAGGAGTGTAATCGAGCTGCGCGCCCTGACCCACCAATTGCACCGTGCCGGGCCGCCCGGGCACTCCGCGAGCAAACAGCAGCATCTCGCGCTTTTTTAGTTTTGGCGGCTTACCTTTCGCGGTGAGCGGTACATCCACCAGATAATTAAGCGATTCGCCGATCGAAGTGCGGCCAGACAGCAAAGCCATTGTATCCGCCTCGATATAGAGGCGCGCGAATCCAGACTCGAGATCGGGCGCACGTTCCTCATCAACAGTGATTTGACGACGAATCTTTGCGCGAATGACCAGGTCAGACCGGTCTGCAAGCGTGGTTAGGTCAGCAAAAGTTGCAATTTCGCTTTGCGGTGCGACAGCTTCTTGCGCCAACGCCGGAAGGGGGTTTATTAAAAGACCCAAGGAAAGCGCCAGAGCACTGATTTTGTTTGTTAAAAATTGGTTAAACATTTGCTCAATCCGTATACCTAAAACGCGTTAAATCGCGAGCCACTTGCGCTCAACTGTTCCACCCTTGAGACACTGAATCGGCCCTGAATGGATAAAGGGTTTGATTGCCCAACGCATGACCGTTAAAGCCTGCGATTACCCGAAGCGAGGATGGGGACATAGTCGCTTTTGGTCATGACTGTAATGTGCGGGACAATTCACATTGACAGCCAGTCAGGTGAAAAAACCTGTTCCCAATTTGGGATGACATGAGATAACGAGTTTCATTCGCAGTGCAGACTGCGCATGAGGAGCGGACCGGTTTTTGCCGGTTGAAATGACGGAGAGAAAGCAACTGGATGGCCTACGCTGACCAACAGATGAGCAATAACAGGATTATTGCTCTGATCATCGTGGCGATAATTCATGTGGCTGTCGGCTACATGCTGGTAACGGGCTTGGCCATTTCGGCGGTCAAGAACGTAGTCGAGCGTGTGACCACAATCGACATTGAGGAACCACCACCCCCAGAACCAGAAGACGAGCCGCCACCCCCTGAGCCTCAGGATGTTGCGCCTCCTCCACCGGTAGCACCGCCACCACCAATCAGTGTGGCAACATCGCCGCCGGACGTTCAAACGCAGCAGACTATTCCGCCGCCAGCACCGCCTGCGCGCGTAATTCCGCCGCCAGCACCGGTTGCGCCTCCAGCGCCGCCACCGCCGCCCTCACAGGCGCGCGGAGCTACGACCCGGAACGAAGGACGCTGGGCACGGCGGATCCAGGAGAACTACCCTTCACGCGCTTTGCGTGAGGAAGTTGAAGGAACTGTTGGTGTGAGCGTTACTGTTACGGATAAGGGCCGGGCGACCGGATGCTCTGTAACGGCTTCCAGCGGATCGAGTGTGCTTGATCAGGCTGCCTGCCGCGGAATGGAGCGCTATGCGCGTTTCAATCCAGCACTTGATGCTGCTGGCAATCCGACTTCGGGCCGCTATTCGACACGGATTACCTACCGTTTGAACTAAGATTTATAATTCGGCCATGATCGACGCATCGACATGGTTCGGGGACTTTTAAAGAGGACTTTTCGCAATGATTATTCAACTTCTTGCTGGCGCCGCTGAAGCAGCTCCGGAAAACCAGTTTGGCTTTGTCAAAGCCATGGAAGAAGGCGGCCCTGTCGCTTGGTTCATCCTGACTGTCATGATCATTATGAGCGTTGGCTCATTCTACATCCTCATCACCAAGCTGCTGGAGCAGAACAAGGTGATGAAGCAAGCCAAAGGCCTGCAAAACTTCTGGCGCACCAACTCGCTGAAAGAAGGCGCGACCAAGCTTGAGAAGAACAGTGCATGGCGCCAGGTTGCAGATGATGCGATCACCGCCGAAGAAAAGCACGCTAAGATGACCGACAGCCTTGAAGCGCATGATTACATGCACGGTTCGCTTCAGCGCTCGGAAGATCTCGATCAACTCAAAGCTTGCTGGCGGCCTGCCATTCCTCGCATCCGTTGGTGCAACCGCACCATTCATCGGTCTGCTTGGTACGGTGATCGGTATTTACCGCGCACTGATCAACATCGGCATCGCCGGTTCGGCATCGATCGATAAGGTTGCTGGTCCAGTTGGTGAAGCCCTGATCATGACCGCGATTGGTCTGCTTGTGGCTGTGCCTGCCGTGCTTGCGTTTAACTGGCTGCAGAGCCGTAACCGCCGCATTGCTGAGCTGCTCAACAGCTTCTCAACCGACATTCTGGCCTACATCAGCTCAGATGGTGCGGTTAAGCCAAGTGTTGCACCGGCTGCTAAGAAGCCTGCTGCTGCGGCTAAGCCTGCTGCGAAGCCTGCCGCTGCCCGGTCCTAATCGTATTGCGTGACGGGCGGCCTTGCTACTGGCCCATGCGCCAGGAATGGGCCGCCCCGCGCTAACCGCTCTGCTTAAGGGCACAATACGATTACCAGCCCGGATTTTCGGGCGAAGTTTAGGATAGGAATACACAATGGCGATTTCGATGGGAGGGGGTGAGACCCCCATGTCAGAGATCAACACCACGCCCCTCGTGGACGTGATGCTGGTTCTTCTGATCATCTTCCTTATCGCGGTTCCAGTGGCGATTCAGACGATCGAAAAACTCGAAATTCCAGTTTTCGAGTCGCTCGAATCCGATGACAAGGTGGAAAACCTGCTGCTGACGGTCAGCACGACCGATGGCGCTGGCAACAGTGCAGGTGAGCCTGGATTTGAAGGCGCTGCCCGTCAGGGTGAGTGCCGGGTCTATTTCAACAACATCACTCCAGTGACCTCAGAAGAGCTGTACGACCGGGCGTTTGAACGCCTTGACGCAATCGTCCAGCGCGCTGGCGGCGTGGAAGCGATCATGGAAGACCCGGATCAGATCCCGCAGGTTCACATTCGCGGTGACGTGAATGCACCTTGGCGCTGTATCGCAGGAGCGATCTATAACGTGCAGGCTGCTGGTTACCCAACGGTCGGCTTCATCTCGAACCCGGTCGATCCAAACGGCTAAGCTGACCAGAAAGAACTAGGAGAAAACCTATGGCATTGTCTGGAGGCGCAGACGACGGCGAACCGATGATCGCAATGAACATGACGCCACTTATCGACGTTTTGCTCGTGCTGCTGATTATGTTCATCATCACCATTCCGGTGGCGACCCATTCGGTTGATATCGATCTGCCGCAACCTTCTGAGAACGATACCCCGCCGCCGGTCGACCCGGTGAAGAACAAGCTGGTCCTTACCCAGGGCGGCGAAATTCTTTGGAATGCGATTCCGATCTCGCAGAGCGAATTGGTATCCAATCTGCAGCAATCGCTGACTTTTGCGGTAGAGCCTGAATTGCAGTTCGAACCAGAACCGCTTGCAGGCTATGATCTGACAGCTCGCGTGCTGCAGATCATCAAAGGCTCAGGGATCACCAAATTCGGTTTTGTCGGCAACGAGAAATACCGCACATTTGGCACCGGCGGACCGCCGGTTGGTGGATCTCAGTAACGGTCAAACGATCATACAAAAACTCGAAGAGGGCGGGCTGCATATGCGGACCCGCCCTTTTCTTTTGGACCGCACTTCTTTGGCTGGTGCGGCGAATATATCGCACGCACCGCCCTTCAGCGACCTGAGTTTGCGGCTAGGCATACCAAAACGCACGGCACCACACGCTGAGCCAGTTGGGTCAATCCCAAAATGTGCTGGCGTACAGGTATAGAGGCTCAAATCCGCGCTCCACTCCCTCCAAACAAGGTATGCATTTGGCAACTTAATTGTTATGATATATAGTCTTAATCATAACGCTAACATTTAGCGGAAAGCACCCTCTGCAACGCACGCATCACGACCAAGCATCATCACGAAGGAGACTGGACCATGCCTATGACACTGCGACGCCCGAATGGATTTGCGAGCCGCAAGGAAACCATGGGCGAGATGAACGTCACTCCCTTCATCGATGTGCTCTTGGTCTTGCTCATCATGCTGATGCTCGCAATCCCGATTCAGACCAACACCACCGAGGTCGATCTGCCCGCGGGGCCATGTGTGGAATGCACCGCCGATCCCAGGATCAACATCGTCCATATCGACGCATCGGACCAATTGTTCTGGAACGGTCAGGCGGTCGACCGCAAGAGGCTGCGCGCATCGCTGGAGCTGGCGAACGCTATGCCCGAGGAACCGCAACTACGCTTCGATCCAGATGCCTATGCAAGCTATGATCAATCCTCGCGCACGATTGCGCTTATCAAGGATAGCGGTGCGACCAAATTCGCCTTTGTCGGCAATGAGAGGCACAAGGACTTTGTGCGGTGAGCGGCATTGGGACTGCGTCTGAGGATGGGGGTGGGAACGGACCTTCAACTCATAGGTCGATACTGGGAGTTGAGCGAACGGCTACAAGGCGAGCACGCTGCTGACGAAAGCACCTATGACGATCACAGTTCGGGCCTGATGCCATCTGGCCCAGCGCATCAATTCGATAGGCAGCCGCTCATCGGTGATCGAACGTGCAGCGAAGGCGGCATTCGCGGCCTTAAAGTAGGCGAAGAACATCGCAACCGCGATAAGCGAGAGCGCTCCGGCAGAGATTGGCCATGGATCGCCGTTACTGATTAAGGCAGATGCTAGCGCAAGCAGCACGGCAACGGCGGTGATCGGTGCGAAGAACCGAAACAGATGCGGTCCCATAGCGTGATGCAGACTAAAAAATTCAGTTGCCGGTATTCGGCGCCAGAACGGTACTAGGATGCAAGCTTCGGCCAATTGCGCACCAGAAAAGATACCAAGCGAAATGACTGTGAGAATGTGCAAGGTTTCAAGCATTCGATGTCCTTCCGTTGCGCACAATCCAAAGGCCAATCGCTGGGAAAACGATTAGCTCAGCCAGCAAGGAAGGCAGGATCGCTGCGCTTGCGACAAGATCCCAATCACCTGAACCAAGCCGAGCAAAAGCGCCGATTACTATCATCGCGATGCAAGCGAGCAGCACTGATCGCATTCGCTCAAGTGCAACCGATCCTGCAAGGAACAGCAATCCCACTCCGGTCCAAACGCCAGCGATAAAGCGAACATGGTTGTCTTGAACCCTAAAAGCAGCAGCGTCCGTGACCGAGATGAAGTCGGTCGAACCCTGCCAACCCATCGTCACAATTCCGCCAAGACTGACGTTCAGGCCAAGCGCGACAATTCCGATCCCGCACAGCGCAAGGACAATTCGTAGTAGGTTCGTCATTTCGGCATCCTCGTCGTTGGCATCTGCACCCAAGTGAGAGCAGAAAACATATCGGGCGATATTTAATTATACGCGTTCTAATTATATAGTTGCAATTGCCGTGTCAATGGAGTCTAACGTGGCAATGACTAAGTTGCCGAGCAGCCAACGCCGCCCACGAGGAAGGCCGTCCAAGACGCCTGGCCAGAACGAAGCGACGCGGCAGTTGATTGCCAAAACCGCGGAGAGCCTTTTCCAGGAAGAAGGCTATGCCAACGTCTCGATCCGCCGATTGGCGAACGAGGTCGGCTGCTCTCCGATGACGCTTTACAAATATTACGACAGCAAACTCGCGATACTCCAGACGCTATGGACGGTCGTGTTCCGAGCGGTGTTTGGTGAAATCAGAGCGAGATTGGAGTCAGTCACTGATCCCAAAGAGCGGCTTCGGCTCGCTTGCCAGCTCTATGTCGGATATTGGCTGACAAACCCGGAACACTATCGTCTCGTATTTATGGCGGACGGAGTGACCCAGTCGGACGTCAGCCTGTTCGTCGACAACCCTGAGATTTTGGCTGACTTTGAACTATTTCCGCAGGCAATCGCCCTAGCTGCGGGCGGTATTGCCAAGGAATCGCTCCAACTAAATACGGACCTAATTCTGGGAGCGCTTCATGGCATTGCGCATAACAAGATCACTATCAGCGCATATCCATGGTCGGACGCAAACGAGACAATAGATCTGCTTTTGGAGCGCTTGTTCTAGTCCACCATCAACGATTGCTTGTGGGTCGCTATCGGACGGTCCGCCTGCCCCTGCCCCGCCCGCTCCCTAATCCTCCAGCGGCTCATCCACCCGCATCGCCTCACCTGCCAGCGTCTCCGCCTCCAGCAGCAGTTCATCATCCACCGCGCCTTGCGGCACAGCCTCGCGCCCGATCATCGTCATCACTGGCACGGCCAGCGGACTGACCCGGTCGAGCTGGACATGCACCAATTCTCGTTCTGAGCGCTCCAGCAAATCAGCGAGACGCCCGACATCCGTCATCCGCGCGCGGGCATCAGCCCAGGCCGCCTCCAGCAGCACATGGTCCGGCTCGTATTTCTTCAGCACATCGTAAATGAGGTCGGTCGAGAACGTGACCTGTTTGCCGGTCTTGCGCTTGCCGGGATGCTGCCGCTCCACCAGCCCACTAATCACCGCAACCTCGCGAAAGGCACGGCGCAGCAGGTGGGATTCCTGCACCCAATCCACGAACTCATCATTCAGAATATCGGGCGAGAGCAGCGGCACTGGGTTCGCAACCGGCTTTAATCCCCACACGCCAAGCGAATAATCATTCGCCACAAAGCCGCCCGGCGCGAGGCCCAGATCCTCCATCCGCCGCGTGATCAACATACCCAGCGATTGGTTCGCGTTCCATCCCTCAAACGTATAATAGACGCTGTAATGCTTCTTCGCGTGGGGGAAGCTCTCGACCAGCAGCTTGCCCGGCCCCGGCATTTCGCTGCGCCAATCCTGCACCTCCAGCCATTCGCGCACATCATCGGGAAAACGCGCCCAGCTGACCCGGTCGCTCAGCATTTGCTGCACCCGGCTCGCCAAATGGGTGGTCAGCGGCAGGCGCAGCCCTCCATAGCTCGGAATGGTCGCCGATTTTTTCGCCGCGCGCACGATCACATCCATATCCTTGAGGCTCTCCACCTCCAGGCTGATGCCCGCAAAAAAGAACGTGTCACCGGGCGAGAGCTGAGCGGCAAAGCGTTCCTCCACCTTGCCCAGCTTGCGGCCATTCTTGAACCGCACCATCAGCATTTCACTATCGACAATAATCCCGGCGTTCATTCGGTGACGCTGCGCATGGCTGGGATGAGTCAGCCGCCATATGCCCTTGCCTGCAGGAGCGCGATCGCGCGTGATCCGCTTGAACTTGTCATAGGCCTTGAGCGCATAGCCGCCATTTTCGACAAAGCTCAGCACGCGCTGGAATGCCGCCTCATCAACCCAGGCATAGGCCAGGCTACTGCGAATCTCAGCCAGCAATTCGGCTTCGCGAAAATCGCCCGCACAGGCGCAGGCCATCACATGTTGAGCCAGCACATCGAGGCCGCCGCCACGAAAATCCTCGCCATCACGCTGCCCCTCATCCACCGCATCCTTGGCCGCGGTCGCCTCCAGAAATTCAAAGCGATTGCCTGGGACCAGGATCGCACGACTGGGCGCATCGAGCCGGTGATTGGCGCGGCCAATCCGTTGCAGCAAGCGAGAGCTGCCCTTGGGCGCCCCCATTTGCACCACGCAGTCAATATCGCCCCAATCAACACCCAGATCGAGGCTGGCCGTGCACACGAGGCCGCGCAGACGCCCCTGTGCCATCGCATCCTCGACCTTGCGCCGCGCCTCTTTCGACAGGCTGCCGTGGTGGACGCCGATGGGCAGATTGTCCTCGTTCACATCCCACAGGCATTGGAAAATGAACTCCGCCAGAAAGCGGGTGTTGGTGAAGATCAGCGTCGTTTTATTTGCTTTGATCTGCTCATAAAGTTGATCCACCGCCCAGCGCCCGGCATGCCCGCCCCACGGCACGCGCGCATCAATCGGCAGCAGGATTTCCACCTCCGCCGGTGCGCCATCTTCGCCCAGCACCAGCTCCGCCGCAGCAATCTCGCCCGTGCCATCATCGGCCTGCGGGGCGAGCCATTCGCGAAAGGCCAGCGGGTTGGCGAGCGTTGCTGACAAAGCGACCCGCTGCATATCGGGCGCGAGCTTCTGAAGCCGCGCGAGCGCCAATGCGAGCAGGTCTCCGCGCTTGCCCGTGGCGAAGGCATGGACCTCGTCAATCACCACCCGCTTTAGGCCGCGAAACAGCTCCAGACTTTCCGGATAGGACAGCAGCAGAGAGAGGCTCTCTGGCGTGGTCAGCATCACATGTGGTGGCTTGGTTCGCTGGTGTTTCTTCTTGTCAGAGGACGTATCGCCGCTGCGCGTCTCGATCTGAATATCAAGGCCAATCTCCTCCACCGGGGTCAGCAGATTACGCTGCACATCATGGGCCAGCGCCTTTAGCGGCGAAACATAGAGCGTGTGCAGGCCCTCTGGCGGCTTTGCACCTTGCAGGGTCGAAGGCGCGAAGGCGGCCAATGTCGGCAAGAACCCGGCCAGCGTCTTGCCCGCGCCAGTATCCGCCACCAGCAGCGCGTGATTGCCCGCCTCGGCCTGAGCCAGCATGTCGAGCTGATGCCGCCGGACGCGCCAGCCGCGCGCATCGAACCACGCCTGGATCTCAGATGGAAGCTTTGGGGAAGGCGCGCTGGCTGTCACGCCTCACACAATGGAGATCAGCACAGCCTCTCGCAAGCGTAGATCAGAACGGTGAACCGCCGCCCCCGCTTGGAGGTTGAACAATATCCGCTAGCTCCCCTTCGGACAGGCCGAGCAATTGTGCCATGCGCGCCCGCTCATCCGCGCTCAAATCTTCAAAGGCGCGCTCCGCCGGCAACTCCGCCATTTTTTCAGATACGCGCGTTTCCATGTCGGCAAACTGCCCCATCATCACCGGCATCGCCTCCATACTGGCGGACATCACTTGCGGATCAGTGAACAATGCCATGGTCTGCTGCGCATAAATCTCGCCAGTTGGTGTTGCATAAAAGGCCGCGATATCGGTCAGTTGCTCTGCTGTGAAGCGCACTGCGTAAGCGCGCGCCATGCCTTGGCGAAAGCCCGGCTCGATCAAGGTGGCAACCTCGGTCATCATCTCGCCAAACACGCCGCCCATCGCCTCACCGCGCTGCTCAAATCCAGGATCGAGCAAGGCCACCAGCTCGCTGCGTTCCTCGGCGCTCAAGGCATCAACCTTAGCCGGATCGGTCGCCAGCCGGGTGGACAGCATCATTTGCGCACCCGTCTCGCCAGAAAACATCGCCATAATCGGGGTGAAGGTATCGCCCATCATTTCGCCCATGAGCTCGGCGTAGAAACCCTCCGGCATCATGGTGGCGACAATCACCTCAGCCGCGGGCAGACGCGCCTCTTGCTCAGCCGTCAGCGGCTCTGCCTGGAACATGCCCGTTAGCGCGCCCATGACCTGTTCCAACTCTTCGGCCGTCGGCTCTGAAGAGGCAGAATCCTGAGCCGCGAGCGGCGCGGAAAACGCCAAGGCGGCCGCGCTGAGTGAGAGAGCAATGTGCTTAAACGGATGCTTCATCTCTTTGTCCTTGTGCGATTATTCGGATGCAAATTCGTGTGCTCGTAGTTCTAATGCCCCACACTTTCGCCGCGCTCAAGGCCGGACAGGGCCAATTGCTCGTCGATTTGTGCGATCAAGCGCTCCAACCCTTCGGCGGTATCGCTTTCTGCGCGCGCGACCAGCACGTCCTGCGTATTTGAAGCCCGCAGCAGCCACCAGCCATCGGAGGTGTTCACCCGCACGCCGTCGGTCGCATTGACCTCTTCGACGCCGGGGCCGGGATTGGTCGTCATCCGCTCGCTGATTTCAGCCATAGCCGGAAATTTGCGCACTTCATCGACCTGGAACCGCATCTCTGGCGTATTCAGCATGTCGGGCATCGCCCCGCGCAGCTCCGTCACCGATTTGCCGAGTCGCGCAGAGGCCGCGATCAGCCGCAATCCAGCATACAGAGCATCGTCAAAGCCGTAATATGTGTCAGCAAAGAACACATGGCCGCTCATTTCACCGGCTAAGGGAGAACCCGTCTCCTTCATTTTGGACTTAATCAAGCTGTGCCCGGTCTTCCACATCAGCGGCTGTCCGCCATGCGCCGCAACGTGATCAAACAAAGCACGGCTGGCCTTCACATCGGCAATAATCGTCGCGTTTTGGTGGGTTTTGAGGACATCCTCAGCATAGATCATTAGCAATTGATCGCCCCAAATCACCCGGCCCGAGCCATCGATCGCGCCGATCCGATCCCCATCACCATCGAAAGCCACACCAAAGTCGAGGTTCTTCTCCGCGACCAGCGCGCGAAGATCAGCCAGATTGGCCTCCACAGTCGGATCAGGGTGATGATTGGGAAAATGTCCATCAACGTCAGTAAACAGCAGATGATGTTCCCCGGGCAGCCGCGCGGCCAGCGCCTCCAAAGCAGGTCCAGCGGCGCCATTGCCAGCGTCCCATCCGACCTTGAGGTCGGCGAGGGCCTCCCCCTCAATCCCAGTGAGAGCCTTGAGCAAGCGCTCGACATACTCACTCAGGATGTCGCGCTCGCTGACCTCCCCGTTGCCGTCGGCCCACCGGCCAGAGGCGGCCATTTCGCCGATCGCCAGGATGTCCTTTCCAAAGAACGGACGCCCTTGAAATACCATTTTGAAGCCATTGTAATTGGCGGGATTGTGGCTGCCAGTTATCTGTATGCCGCCATCAATCTGTTCGGATGACGCCTCAGCATAGTAAAGCATTGGGGTGGCGCTCATCCCGATCTTTACGACGTCGCAGCCGCTGGCTGTGAGCCCTTCGGAAAGGGCGTGTTCGAGCATGGGTGAGCTGACCCTCCCATCGTAGCCCACCGCCACCGTCTTGCCACCTGCCTCACGCAGCATGGTGCCAAAACTGCGCCCGATGGCCCGCGCATCATCCGCGCCCAGCGTCTCACCAATGATCCCGCGAATGTCATATTCACGCAGGACCGTGGAGTGAAATTGGTGACTCATGATAAGATCATCCTGAATGGGGTTTGGGGTGGTTGATTGAATGGAAGGCCGCGACGCACGCCAAAGCCTATCGTCCTAATATGCGGCTCCATCATCAGCGCGCATCACTCAGGCGGAGCGCCTGCATTGTCATCATCATCGCGCGCCTTCACAGGCGCGGGGCCGGGCAATTCTTCATACAGCAGATCGCGCGCCGCATTCGCCTCATACACTTGCTCGGCCGAGCCGCCTTTATCGGGATGCACGACCGCAATCAGGCGCTTATGCGCCGCCGCAATCTCTGCATAATCTGCGTCTTGAGGCACGCGCAGCAATTGCCGCGCCTTCGTCAGCTCCTGGTTCCTGCTTGAGGGGCCCTTCGCCATATCCCAAGGCCATTTGCCCAGCGCCCAGCGGAACAGGACGCATATCAGCACAAGAATAACCGCGATCTTTAGCATGGCTCAGGCGAGCTCCATCTGCGATTGCCCGCGTTCAAAATCGGGCAGGTTGAGGGCCTTTAAAAGCGAACGCAGCTCTTGCCGCGCGATCAGATGGCTGGTGCCCAGCTCACCCAAGTGCCCCTTATCAAGCAAAGTGAGCCCGGAGGGAAACAGTTCCCGATAAATCACACGCTCAGAAAGGCCGTGGGCGACCCGAAAACCGACGCGCTTCGACATTTCGTTAAGCGCCTGCTCAATCCGCGCCATATTACGCGCCTCAACGTGGCCGGTCCGGTTGCGCACCACGATCCAATCCATCTCAGGACGCTTGTCAGCCAGAGTGGCGCGGCTGCGCTTCACCCGAGCCTCCCAGATCAGCTCTGCGAAGAAGGACAATTTCTTGACCTTAAAGGTCTCCGAATCCACCTGGCCGATCAAATCGAAATCGACGAAGCTGTCATTCATAGGTGTGACCAAAGTGTCGGCGTTTTCCGCCGCCGTACGGGCCAAGGGATCGTCACGCCCAGGATTGTCTATGATCAGGAAATCGGCGTCCTTCTCCAACCGATCTATCGCCACCAGCAGTGCGGAATCGCTGCGCCCTCTGAAAACCTGGCACTGGGGCGTGGGTAGGTTGATCCCGCGCCGCTCTGCGGTGGCTGCGCGGTTTTCCATATAGCGGTCCATCGTGCGCTGACGCGGATCAAGGTCAATCGCCACCACCCGCGCGCCCAGATAGGACAGCGCAACCGCAATATGCACCGCGGTAGTGGATTTGCCCGTACCGCCTTTTTCATTCGCAAAGACGATGCGGTGCGCGCTTTTCTGGGCCATGGGCCGTGTCCTTCATTGCGAACGTCGGTGCGAACGGGGCGATCTTGTCTCCGCTCGCCCAGCGCGGCTAAAGATGAGTTACAGCGCATACCGAAAGGGCAAACCACTGCAAACCGTAAGCACACTCGAGATGTTGAGAAAATCCATCGCGGCGCTGCGCCGGGAACCGGTGGCAGAGGGTAGCATCAGCGCACCCGCCAGCATTGGCCTGGTCCCGACCATGGGCGCGCTGCACGAGGGGCATCTCACTTTGATGCGAGCTGCGCGTGATCAATGCGACCATGTGGTAGCCTCGATCTTCGTCAACCCGACCCAATTTGGCGAAGGTGAAGACTTGGACGCTTATCCCCGGCAATTGACCGAGGATTCCGCCATGCTGGAAAGCGTTGGGGTGTCACTGCTGTGGGCACCAACAGTCGAGGCTATGTATCCCGGCGGGCCGCGAAATTTCGCCAGCAGTATTTCCGTACGCGGGGTGAGCGAAGGCCTTTGCGGCGCGGACAGGCCGGGTCATTTTGACGGGGTCGCCACGGTCGTGTGCAAACTCTTCAATCAGGTCCAACCCGACATGGCGTTCTTCGGCGAGAAGGATTTTCAACAACTTGCGGTGATCCGCACTATGGCCCGCGATCTTGATCTGACCCAGCCGCCTGCAGAGCAGATTATCGGCGTGCCAACCGTGCGAGAGGCAGATGGCCTCGCGATGAGCAGCCGCAACCGCTATCTCTCACCCAGCGACCGCGCGGCCGCTGCGACCCTGCCGGCGGCGATGAAGGCGACAATTACAGAGATTGAAAGCGGCGCGCCGGTTAACGCGGCACTCAGCGCGCTCAAATCAGCACTGCTGGGTGCCGGCTTCTCAAGCGTTGATTATGCGTCCCTGGCCGATGCAAGCACTCTGGCAGAGATCACCGCGCTGGATGGCGGTTCTGCCCGCCTGCTGGTCGCAGCGCGAATTGGCGGCACCCGGTTGATTGACAATATGCCGGTGGATTAGGGGCAGGACCTAGGTTTTATTTGACGAATGCGCATTTGCCGTGGCAATGGCGCTGCCGAGCGGGCGGGTATAGCATAGTGGTAATGCTCTAGCCTTCCAAGCTAGCTAGAGGGGTTCGATTCCCCTTACCCGCTCCAGATTTCCTCAAGAATAGCTCGTGCGTAAAATGGCGCTATGCTCTGTTAGCTGAGCAGCATTGCAGGCTGCGCTTCTTGCCCAACAAACAAAACTAGGCTTGTTTTGCCTCACCGAACCGTTAGCTGCCCAGAACCATGAAAAGCCTTACCCATCTTGAGCGGCTCGAAGCCGAAAGCATCCATATCTTCCGCGAAGTCGTGGCCGAGACTGAAAAACCGGTTATGCTGTATTCGGTCGGCAAGGATTCCTCGGTCATGCTGCACCTTGCGCGCAAAGCCTTTTACCCTGCGCCGCCTCCCTTCCCGATGCTGCATGTCGCCAGTGGGTGGGATTTTCAGGCTCTGCTCGATCACCGTGACAGGACGGTGAAGGAATATGATCTCGACCTGATCGTGGCTGAGAACGAGCATGCCGAAGAACAAGGTATCAACCCGTTCGACACCGGCAGCGCGCTCTATTCCCAGGCGCAGCTGACCGATCCCTTGAAGGCAGCGCTGACCAAGCACGGGTTCGACGCGGCCTTTGGCGGCGGGCGGCGCGATGAGGAAAAGGCCCGCGCGAAAGAGCGCGTGTTTTCGTTCCGCACCGCATCACACCGCTGGGACCCCAAAAACCAGCGGCCTGAGCTGTGGAACCTCTACAACACCAAAAAGGCCGATGATGAGAGCATTCGCGTGTTCCCGATCAGCAATTGGACCGAGCTCGACATCTGGCAATACATCGCGCTGGAAAAGATCGATATCGTGCCGCTTTATATGTCCCAAAAGCGCCCCACGGTGGAGCGTGACGGGATGCTGCTGGTCGTGGATGACGACCGTTTCCGCCTAGAGCCGGGCGAAGAGCCGGTTGAGCGATCTGTCCGTTTCCGCACGCTGGGATGCTATCCGCTGACCGGCGCGACGGAGAGCGATGCGACCGATATGAACCTGATCATTCAGGAAATGCTGCTCGCCACCGGGTCTGAACGGCAAGGCCGCGCGATCGACAAGGGACAATCCGCCAGCATGGAAGACAAGAAGCAAGAGGGGTATTTCTGATGGCTGATGGGCACGCCCCTACTCAGGATTCAAGTTTTCAAACCGATGCACTGATCGCGGAGGATATCGACGCCTATCTCGACCAGCATCAGCATAAGGGCCTGCTGCGGTTCATCACCTGCGGCAGCGTAGATGATGGCAAATCGACCCTGATCGGGCGACTGCTGTACGATTCCAAGATGATCTTCGAAGATCAGCTGACCGCACTGGAAAGCGACAGCAAGAAGGTCGGCACTCAGGGCGATGAGATCGATTTTGCGTTGCTGGTCGATGGCCTGGCGGCGGAACGCGAACAGGGCATCACCATCGACGTTGCCTACCGGTTCTTCACCACAGAGAAACGCAAATTCATTGTCGCCGACACGCCGGGGCACGAGCAATACACCCGCAATATGGTCACCGGGGCTTCGACCGCCGATCTGGCGGTGATCCTGGTGGATGCGCGCAAAGGCGTGCTCGAACAAACGCGGCGGCATTCCTTCCTCGTCCACCTGCTGGGCATCAAGCATTTGGTCCTGGCGGTGAACAAGATGGATCTGGTCGATTACGATCAGGCCCGATTTGAGGAAATCCTCGCCGATTACAGCCAGTTTGCCGAGCAGATCGGCATTGAAGGCTTCACCGCGATCCCGATCTCCGGCTTTAAGGGCGACAACATCACCCCAAGAGCCGATGGCGCCCCTTCGGTCAATACGCCGTGGTATGGCGGCCCCTCCCTAATCCAGCATCTGGAAACTGTCGAGCTGGCGAACACTGCCGCGCAGGAGCGCAGCTTCCGCATGCCCGTGCAATGGGTGAACCGGCCCAACTTGGATTTTCGCGGGTTTACCGGCCTGATCGCGAGCGGCACGATCAAACCCGGCGATAAGGTGCGCATTGTCCCCGCGGGCAAGACCAGCACCGTCAAATCGATCCTGACCTTCGATGGAGAGCTGAATGAGGCCGTCGCCGGCCAGTCGGTCACCATCACTCTAGCGGATGAGGTAGATTGCAGCCGAGGCGATGTGATCGCGGCGGCGGACAATCCGCCTGAAGCCTCAGACCAGTTTGAAACCACGCTCGTGTGGATGGACGAGGCCGCGTTGAAACCTGGCCGCGCCTATTGGCTCAAAATCGGCAGCCAGATGGTCAGCGCGACCATCGCTGAACCGAAATATGAGATCTGTATCAACCGGTTTGAGCATCTGGCGGCAAAAACGCTGGAACTCAACGGCATCGGCGTGGCGGAGCTGCGCACGGATCGGCCAATCACATTCGAATCCTATGAAACCAGCCGCGCGCTTGGCGGGTTCATCCTGATCGACAAGTTCACCAATGCGACCGTGGGCGCGGGCATGCTGCATTTCAGCCTGCGCCGCGCGCAAAACGTGCATTGGCAACCGACCACGATTACCCGCGATGATCATTCTGGCCTGAAGAACCAGCGACCGCGCGTGCTGTGGTTCACGGGGCTTTCCGGTTCTGGCAAATCGACCATCGCCAATGAAGTGGAGAAGCGCCTAGCGCTGATGAACCGCCACACCTTCCTGCTCGACGGGGACAATGTGCGCCACGGGCTGAACAAGGATCTGGGCTTTACCGAGGCAGACCGGATTGAGAACATTCGCCGCATTGGCGAGGTGGCGAAGCTGATGACGGATGCCGGACTGATCGTCATGACCGCGTTTATCTCGCCATTCCGGGCTGAGCGCCAGATGGTGCGCGAAATGATGCCGGAAGGCGAGTTTATCGAAATCTTCGTAGACACGCCATTGGAAGTCGCCGAACAACGCGATGTGAAGGGCCTTTACAAAAAGGCGCGCGATGGGGAGCTTAAGAACTTCACCGGGATCGACAGCCCTTATGAAGCGCCAGAGAACCCGGAAATCCGCGTGAACACGGTGGAGATGACGATTGAAGAAGCCGCCGACCACATCATTGCCGCGATCCTGCCGCTGAAATGACAGGTGAAACAATGAGCGCTGATCCGGCCGCAATGTCCGATGCGGAATTGGCCGCACACCTGGCAGAGGTCGCAGGGCGCATCCTGCTGGATGTCCGCAGCAGCGGTATGTTCACTGGCAAGGCGCTGGGCGCGGCAGGCGATGCCACGGCGAACCAATTCCTATGCCATGCGATCCGCGCCGCACGTCCCGATGACGGCCTGCTGTCCGAAGAGGAAAAGGACGACACGGCGCGCTGCTCCATGAGCCGCGTCTGGATCGTCGATCCAGTGGATGGCACACGCGAATATGGCGAGGAGCGCAGCGATTGGGCGGTGCATGTCGGCCTATCAGTCGACGGTACAGCCAGTGTCGGCGCGGTCGCTCTGCCCGGTCTGGACGGCGGCATAGTGCTGCGCTCTGATCAACCGGCCGCCCTGCCCGAAGCGGCGGCAAAACCACGTCTGGTCGTCAGCCGCACTCGGCCCGCTAAGGAAGCGGTCGCATTAGCTGACGCAATTGGCGGCGAATTGCTGCCCATGGGCAGCGCGGGCGCAAAGGCCATGGCGATCGTGCGCGGCGAGGCTGAGATTTACCTGCATTCCGGCGGGCAATATGAATGGGATAGCTGCGCGCCGATTGCGGTCTCAGCGGCCCACGGCCTGCATTGCAGCCGAATCGATGGCTCACCAATGGTCTATAACCAAGCGGACACATACCTGCCCGATCTGCTGATCTGCCGCCGGGAATATGCGCAGTCCGCGCTTGAGCTAGTTGCTAGCCTCGACTGATCAGTCTGCGGCGGCATCTTGCGATGACGCAGGTCGCGCGGAGCCGACCAGCACCTCCACTCGGCGGTTCGCCGCCCGCCCTGCCTCATTCGGCGCGCCATTGGGCAGAGCGTTGGGCTCTATCGGGTTTTGCTCCCCAAAGACGATCACACGAATGCGGTCATCAGCAATACCGTTCTCGATCAGCCAAGCGGCGACCGCCAGACCGCGCGCCTCGGACGCTCGCGCATTCACCGCATCGCTGCCACCAGCATCGCTGTGAGCGCGCAGGACAATCGGCAGGCCACGCGCCACCTGTTCTGAGGCGAGCACTTCTTTGAGCGCCGTCAAGGCCTCTCCGCTAAGCTCCGATCCACCATCGGGAAAACCAATCGTGGCGTTAAGCGGCTCCAGCGGAGCGTCCACTTCGGGTTGCTCAATATCGCTGCGCAGGATTGAGACGGTTTCTTCTTCGCTCGCCCCGTCTTCGGCATTCTCGCCATCAGCGCCATCCGCAATACTGACGTCCTCGCCCGCATCCACAGCATCGCGCTCGGCACTGCAGGCGGATAGGCCCATCATCAATGATGCTGCGATCAAGACTGTCGTCGTTCTCATCACTTCCTCGTTTACCTTTGCCCGCCTCGATCAGGCCGTTTGCGGGCCTGTGTCGCCCTCGTCGCTGGGTTTGGAGTTTTCCTTCGCCCGCTCTTTTCCGCTCTCTTTATTCGCGCGCTTTGCCGCGTGATCTTCCGCGCTCTTCAATGAAGGCGGGGTGAAGGAAATGATCGTATCGCCCGCGCGCGGTTCTGGCCGGGCGGCATGGGTGAAGAACCTCAGCGTGCCGCTCTTGCGCACCAGCATCAGCATGTTTGCGGTTTGCGGCAGGATCTCCTGCGCGTCTTCAAAATTGAACTCGTCCGACAGCTTGGTCTTGCGGAATACCCAGCCTTGCTCCTGGCGCTCGTTGGTGTCGGACACGCCAAAACCCGATTCGAACAATGCGCGCCCCCGGATGCTCTCTGGCAGCGCGTGCTTATCGTCCTCATCCGCGCTTTCGCCCAGTTGATAGACGGAATCGCGCCCCACCTCATGCGCAAATTCATTACAGACGAGTGCATTGTAAGCCTCGTTATCAGTGGCCGCGACCAGCACCTGGAATGGGGTAAGGTCGAGATTGTGCTCAGTCGCCTCGTTCAAGATCTCACCGTGGTAGAACGGTAAGCCTTCGCGCCGCGCCGCGCCAAGCCGCTGCCAACTGGGATCAACGATCATCACCGGGGTTTTGAGCGCCTGCATCTCGCGCGCGAGCGCAATGGTCCACGGGGTCGCCCCAACAATCAGCAGGCCGGGTCGCGATTCGCCTTTCACACCCAGCAATTTGGCCGCCCATTCGACCGTAAAGCCGTGGGCGATGACGGTAATGACCACGACGGCGAAGCTGAGGCCGGTGAGCAATTGCCCACCTTCAATCCCAAGCTCATCAAGCCGCAGCGCAAACAGACCAGAGATCGCCACCAGCACAATACCGCGCGGCGCAATCCAGGCGATGAACAGGCGCTCGTTCCACGGCACGGCGGTGCCAAGCAGGCTGAGCAAAACGGTGGCCGGGCGCACGAGGAACAGCAGCGCGACCAAGAATGCGAGCGGGCGCCAGCTCGTCTGCAGATAGGTTAGTTCTTCCCACTTCAGCGAGGCAGAAAGCAGGATAAAGATGCCCGAGACGAGCAGCACCGCAATATTCTCTTTGAACGGGTGGATCGAGCGCAAGCTGGAGACGCCAAGGTTGGCGAGAGTAATGCCCATCACCGTAACCGCGACCAGACCCGCTTCGTGCTCGATATTATTCGACAGGACAAACACGCCGATCACCGCGCTGAACAGCACGGGGACTTTTAGATATTCCGGGATCGCGCCGCGCGGGAACAGGAAGGCAATCAAGCGCGCAGCAGCATAGCCGATCAGTCCCGCCATAATCGCAGCGATGATCAACGGCGGCACCACTTCGATCAGTGAAGCACCGGGGCTATCGGCGACCTTGCGAAAATATTCATACGCGATCACCGCGCACAGCGCGCCAGTGGGGTCGTTTACAATCCCCTCCCATTTGAGGATCGAGGCGGGCCGCGTCTGGATCTTGGATTGCCTCAGCAGCGGGATGACAACCGTTGGCCCGGTGACGATCAAAATACCGCCAAACAGCACCGCGACCGGCCACACGAGACCGGCAATATAATACCCTGCCGCCGCACCCAGCGCCCAACCAATAAACACGCCAATGGTAGCGAGGCGGATCACCGCTTGACCGGAATGCCTAAGCTCTCGGTAGTCGAGGCTAAGCCCCCTTCGAACAGGATCAGCGCAACACCAATACTGACCATAGGGTCGAGCAAATCGCCGAAGGCTGCCTCGGGATCGATCAGTCCGGTGATTGGGCCAGCGATAAAGCCCGCCGCCAGCATCAGGACAATCGCAGGCCAACCGGTTCGCCAAGCGACCCATTGCGCGCCGATACCCAGCACGCCGACCGTGGCGATTACAAGAGCTTGCGAGTCCATACCCGCGTTCGGGTGCGCGCTTACGGGGGCGAAATCAAGGCTTAAGACAATCGTTTACAGCGCCGCGAGCTTGCGGGCAGCGGCCTCAATCGCCCTCAAAGTCCAGCAATGTACGCACTTCTAGGCCCGCCGAGGTCAGTTTCGCCGCTCCGCCAAGGTCAGGCAAATCGATCACAAACAGCGCATGATCAATCCGCGCGCCGGCCATACGCAGCAGCTCTGCCGCGGCAATGGCCGTGCCGCCGGTGGCGATCAGATCATCGACGATCACCACATGCTCGCCATCGCTGACGGCGGCAGGGTCCATCTCCAACCGATCGGTGCCATATTCGAGTGCGTAGTCGACGCCGATGGTCTCAATTGGCAGCTTGCCCGGCTTACGCACCGGCACAAAGCCAATGCCCAGTTCAACCGCCACCGCCGCGCCAAAGATAAAACCGCGCGCCTCCATCCCGGCAATTTTTTGAGCGCCGCAGGCTCGCGCCATCTCGGCCAGATGGCGAACGCTGGCCGCCAGGCCCTGAGGATGGCCGATCAATGTCGTGATGTCGCGAAACTGGATACCTGGCTTGGGAAAGTCTGGGACCGTACGGATCAGCACGCGCAGTTCTTCAGGGGTCATATCCAGTTCCTCATCTCGGGCCGCGCCCACTTGGCATAGACCTCAAACGAAAAGCGCCCCGCCATCGCATGTGGATGGAGAGGCGCTGTTTCAAACATTGGGCAGATGCCCGTCTGCCTATTTCTTCTTCGGCTTAAGCCCGGCCCAAATCTGCTTCTTTGAGAGATAAGCAAGGATCGTTGCGAACAGCAGGAAGCCAAGCACTGGCCAACCGGTTTGCTTGCGCTTCACCAAAGTTGGCTCAGCGGTCCAGGTCAGGAACGCGGCAACATCAGCAGACATCTGATCGACCGTCGCGTCGGTTCCGTCTGCATAGGTAACCTGCCCGTCGGCCGCGATAGGCGGAGCCATCGCAATGTTCACATTGGCGAAGTACTTGTTGAAATACAGGCCGGTCGGGGTCTCAAACTCTGACACACTCGCGGCGATCTCTGGATCTGGTTCGCCGTAACCGGCAAGCAGCGAGTAGACGTAATTTGTGCCGTCTTTGCGCGCCTTGGTCATCAGTGAGAGATCAGGTGGGATCGCATTGTTGTTGGCCGCAGCGGCCGCAACATCGTTTGCGAACGGTGATGGGAACTGATCGGTTGGTTTGCCCGGACGCGTGGTCACCTCACCGGTGTTGGGATCGATACCCGGAACGATCCAATTGGCTGCCTCGGCCTGCACTTCTGCTTCGGAATAGCCAAGCTCGCTCAAATTACGGAATGCGACAAACTTCAGACCGTGGCAGGCCGCGCAGACCTCTTTATAGACCTGATAGCCGCGCTGCAGTTGAGCATTATCCCATTTGCCGAACGGACCCTCAAACGAGAACCCACCTTCAGGCGCGATGGGCTTTTCCTTGAAGGCATAATAGTCAGGTTTTTCAGCGGGCGCATAATTGATCGCACCTGGCAGCAGGGACCAGAAAAACAGGATCCCCACGATCCCTAAACCTGCAATGATCGCTCCGAGACGAATGCTCATACGCTTAGACTTTCAACTTAAACTTGGGCCAAACGGGCAGCGTTGCCAATGGCGGACTATTCGGCCGGCTGCAAGGAGCCGGCTTCACCAGCACCCTTTGCACCCGAACTTGCGGAGTTTTCAGGAGCCGCATCATCCGATCCAAGCACCGATTCGGTGATCGAATAAGGCAGCGGCTTTGGCACTTCGATCTGACTGACGATCGGCAGGATCACCAGGAAGTGGAGGAAGTAATAGGCCGTCGCGATCTGGCTTAGCAGCACGTAAGGCTCCTCTGCCGGCGCACCTCCGCAATAGGTCAGCAAAGCCATGCAAGGGATAAGGCCGAACCAGAAGAACTTCTTGAACATCGGACGATAATGACCGGAGCGAACCGGGCTTTTATCGAGCCATGGCAGAATGAACCAGATCAGGATTGAGCCGAACATTGCGATCACACCGAGCAGTTTCGCCGGGACCAGAATGATGCCGGTGAACGGGATTGTCAGATCAGAGGTGAATGCGCGCAGGATCGCGTAGAACGGCAGGAAGTACCATTCCGGAACGATCAGAGCAGGTGTCGAAAGCGGGTTCGCCTCGATATAGTTATCCGGGTGACCCAGCGTGTTCGGAAGGAAGAACACCATGAAAGTGAACGCCAGCAGGAAGATGCCCAGGCCAAAGCCATCCTTAGCCGTGTAATACGGGTGGAACGGCACTGTGTCGCTTTCCTTCTTCACTTCGATCCCGGTTGGGTTCGACGAGCCAGGAATGTGAAGCGCCCAGATGTGCAGGATAACAACGCCTGCAATCACAAATGGCAGCAGGAAGTGCAGCGAGAAGAAACGGTTCAGCGCAGCATTATCAGGCGCAAAACCGCCCAACAGCCATGTTTGAAGCGATTCCCCGACCAGCGGGATTGCACCAAACAGGCCGGTAATCACTTTCGCGCCCCAGAAGCTCATTTGGCCCCACGGCAACACATATCCCATAAAGGCAGTCGCCATCATCAACAGGAAGATGACCACGCCCAGCAGCCAGATCATCTCACGCGGCGCTTTGTAAGAAGAATAGTAGAACCCGCGGAAGATATGCAGATAAATCACGATGAAGAAGAAGCTCGCGCCGTTGGCGTGGGCATAACGCATCAGCCAACCGGAATTGACGTTGCGCATGATGTGCTCTGTCGTGGCAAAGGCAACTTCGGCATTGGCCGCATAGTGCATTGCCAAAATCACGCCGGTGATGATCTGGATCATCAAACAGAATCCGGCGAGAACACCAAAATTCCACATATAGTTGAGGTTGCGCGGCACCGGATAGCCCGCACCAACTGCATTGTAGACCAACCGCGGCAATGGCAGCTTTTCATCAATCCATTTGGTGAAGTCGTTCTTCGGTTCGTATTGTTTTGCCCAGGCGAAGCTCATGGCGTTCTCTCGTGAGTGTTCAACAGTAATCTATCTAGATCGATTATCCGACGCGGATGACCGATTCAGACGTAAATGAAAATTCTGGCACGATCATATTGGTTGGCGCAGGGCCTTTACGGATCCGGCCAGCGGTATCGTAGTGGGAACCATGGCACGGACAGAAATAGCCACCATATTCCCCTTTATTCTCACCCTCAGCCGCGCCCAGAGGCACACAGCCCAAATGGGTGCAAACGCCCATCGTAACGAGAATGTCTTCATTGCCTTCGCCCAAACGCTCAGCAAGTGTTTGCTGATCACGCAGGCTGGCCACATCGACTTCATTCGCGGCGGCAATTTCTTCCGCGGTGAGGCGCTTTACAAACAGTGGCTGCTTGCGAAAGATTGTCTTGATGCTCTGGCCCGCTTCGATTGCGGATACGTCCACATCGGTGGTGCTTTCAGCGAGCACATCGGCCGATGGAGCCATTTGGGAAACCAGCGGCAGCGCGCTGGCCGCGGCACCAACGCCAGCGGTCGAGAGTGCTGCCACGTGAATGAAATCACGCCGCCTTACGCCCTCATTTGCTTCGTTTGCATCAGCCATCGTTCAAAACCCTGTCTTCTTTGCCGCTCTGGATATGTGCCCATGCGGCGGCAACGTTGATTGTTTGTCTAGCCAGTCCAGCGGGAATTTATGCAGTCGGCAAAAGCCCAAACCTGCATTCACCCCATGCCGGATTACAACTCGTGCGCGCTACTAGCCCCAATGGCCGGGGATTCCAACACTGTTTTCAGCATTGCCTGTTCGCTTTCCTGCAAGCCTATGGCCAAACCACATCAGGGCGCCGCGATCATACTGATTTGACGCCCATAATTCGCCTGCCCGCGCCCGGACGCACGGCGATAGGAATAATAACGCTGCGATAGCGAAAAAGTATCCAGATCGAGCAATTGGACCGTCTTCAACCCAGATTTGGCGAGCCGCGCGGCGACAAAGCCGGGCAAATCAAACTGCCAATGCTCGTCGCGACCCACGGAAAAATGGCGCTCATCCTCATGCGTGAAATTGGCCTTAAAGGGAGCATCCACCTCGTAACTCGCCTGGGCAATCGTGGGTCCGATGGCGGCGGCGATATTCTGACGCGCTGCACCCAGAGCCTCCATCGCGGTGAGCGTGTTTTCGAGCACGCCGCCTACCGCGCCGCGCCATCCCGCATGGGCCGCGCCAACAACCCCCGCCTGCTGGTCCGCAAACAGGACCGGCGCACAATCCGCCGTCACAATGCCGAGCACGATGCCAGGCGTTGACGTCACGACAGCATCACCGACCGGGCGTCCAGTGGGATCATCAGTCCAGGCTTGGCCCACGGTTACAACATCAGGCGAATGGACTTGATGCGGGGCGGCGAGCGTGCCGCCATCCACCAGAGCTTGCGCCGCTTCCTGACGGTCCCGTGCGATCAATGCGCTATCACCATCCCCGCCATAGCCGAATTGATGCACCCCATTTGCATGCCCGAAAAAGCCGTGCGGAATGCGCCCAAGCGCATCAGCCCGGGTTATATCGAACGCGCCCACGCTCAGCCCTCCAGACTGCGCGTGACCTGCTCGGATGTGTCGCGTGACAGGCCGGGTGCCGCGGCAATGCGCTCCAGCTCGACCTTCATCATGGCTGCCCGCCCAGGTTCGATCCGCCGCCATTTGCCCAGCGGCGAGACAAACCGCGCCGCTGTTTGCGGGTTGATCGGGTCAAGCGCCAAAATGAGGTCCGCAATCAGGCCGTAGCCGGAACCATCTGCCGCGTGGAACGCCGTGGGATTGCCAGCAAAGGCCATGTACAGCGAGCGAACGCGGTTCGGGTTCTTGATCGTAAAATCGGGATGTTTGGCGAGCTCTTTTACATGCTCGATCACATCCTTGTGCGGAGCGAGCGCCTGCAGCGTGAACCACTTGTCGATCACCAGATCATTGCCGGTGTAGCGATCATAGAAAGCCCTAAGCGCATCGGCGCGTTGCCGGCTTTCAAGACCGCATAGCACCATCAGTGCGCCTTGGCGGTCGGTCATATTGTTCGCCGCATCAAATTGCTGCGCCGCCGTTTCCGCCGCTTGCTCTGGATCGCTCGCCGCCAGCAGCACGAGGACCTGAGTCTTCACTTTACGCGCGCCGCGCCCAGCAAGATCGTCAAAGCCAACCGAGGCCGTGCGCGTGTAGAGCCCTTCAAGCTCCCGTTTGAGTACGGTACCCAGCGCGGCCTTCAGCGCCTCACGCTCAGCATGGATCGCGCCCGGATCGGCCAAACGAGTGCCGCTTGCCATTTGCTCAAACAGATAGGTCTCACTCGGCAACATCATCAGCTCGCCGCGCATATTGTCGTCCAGCGCATCATCAGTCAGGATCGCGGCCAGCGCATCGCCAATCGCGGCCTTGCCCGCTGCGCGCTGCGCCTCGTCCAGCTCGCCAGAGGCCGCCGCGACCAAATAGCCCACGCTGAGCTGCTGCATCGCCTCATACCGCGCAAAGGGATCATCATCATGCGCGGCAAGAAAACCGAGGTCTTCGAGCGGCACCTCATGCTCAATCACCACGGGCGCGGTGTAGCCGCGATTGATCGAAACCACAGGGTCTGGCCCGGCCATTGGCAAAGTGAAGCTCTGCTCACCCTCGGTAAGCACGATCAGCTGCTCCTCGCCGAGCTGACCTGCCCTGCGGCTGTGCACAGCGATCCGTAGCGGAATCGGCATCGCCTGCTTCTCCGGCTGACCCGGCGTAGGCGGCACGGTTTGAGAGAGCGTTAGGGTCAGGCCATCGCTTGCCACCTCTTGGCGAACTTTCACGCGAGGCGTGCCAGCTTGACGGTACCACAAGCGGAACTGCTCAAGGTCAAGGCCCGCTCCGTCCTCGATGGATTTGATGAAATCCTCGCAGGTCGCCGCCTCGCCATCATGGCGATCAAAGTACAGGTCGGTGCCTGCGCGGAACTGGTCCAAACCTGCCATGCTGCGCATCATGCGGATGACTTCGGCGCCTTTGTTATAGACGGTGGCGGTGTAGAAATTGCTGATTTCGCGGTAACTGTCTGGCCGGATTGGATGCGCGAGTGGCCCTGCATCCTCCGGGAATTGCGCCGCGCGCAGAATACGCACGTCTTCGATCCGCTTCACCGCTTCTCCGCGCATATCCTGGCTGAACAACTGGTCGCGCAGCACGGTAAAGCCCTCTTTCAAGGACAGCTGGAACCAGTCGCGGCAGGTGATGCGATTGCCCGACCAATTGTGGAAGTATTCGTGCGCGATCACACCCTCAACGCCGTCATAATCGGCATCGGTTGCTGTGTCGGGATCGGCCAGCACATATTTGGTGTTGAAGACGTTGAGGCCCTTGTTCTCCATCGCGCCCATGTTGAAATCTGACACGGCGACGATGTTGTAGAGGTCGAGATCATACTCGCGGCCAAAGGTCTCCTCGTCCCATTTCATCGAATGGTGAAGCGATGCGAGCGCATGGTCCGAGCGGCTTAGATCTTCAGCGCGGACCCAGATATTGCACTCAACCTCACGGCCAGACATCGTCGTGAACGGCGCAGAATTGGCGACTAGATCGCCCGCGACAAGAGCGAAGAGATAGCTCGGCTTAGGCCATGGATCATGCCATTGTGCGAAATGCTGGCCACCCTCGCTTTCGCCCTCAGCCACTTTGTTGCCGTTGCACAGCAGAACCGGAAACAGGTCTTTCGGTCCGCTCATATGGACGCGGTAGGTCGAAAGGACATCGGGCCGATCCGGGAAGAAAGTGATCCGGCGAAAACCCTCTGCCTCGCATTGAGTGCAAAGCATGCCATTCGAGGCGTACAACCCCATAAGGGTCGTGTTCGCACTCGGATCGATTTCGGTCTCGATTGTGATCTGATGGCTGCCGCCCGGCAGCGTCAGGATCAGGTCGGGACCGTCCATCACAAAATTGTCGACCGTCACATCATCGACGGTAACGCGCGCTGGTGTCAGGCTGTCACCATTGAGCCGCAGCTCGTTGGAGGCCTCGGCAGCAGGATTGCGCTCCACCTTAAAGCTGGCCAGCACCCGTGTCTTTTCGAGGCCAAGATTGAACACGAGCTTGGTTTCAGGGAGCAGCCAAGGGAACGGCTGATAATCCTCGCGCAGGATCACCGGCGGTTCGGCCGGGACCGGCGGCGCATCCGCCAGTTGAGGGTTGCCATCCGGGGTCGAGGGGGTCGTTGCAATATCCATGGGCTCAGATTTAGGTTGATTTGCCTCAGCGTCCAGCGATTAGGTGGCGCGCATGACAAATTTGCTGATCTTTGGCCTTGGCTACACCGCGAAACGCATCGCTGAGGAAATGCGAAGGCGCGGCTGGCAAGTGGATGCCACGGGCAGCGCGGGCAATGTGGATTTTGCTGACAGTGATGCTGTAAAATCAGCGCTTGGCCGCGCGAGCCATGTGCTGTCCTCCGTCCCGCCGGATCGCAAGGCCGGGCTTGATTCTGTGCTGGACATCTATGGTCGCAATTTTGGCAAGGCCCCAGGTCAACGATGGTACGGCTATCTTTCATCCACCGGCGTTTACGGCGATCAGCGGGGCGCATGGGTCGATGAAAGCACGCCCACCATTGCCGAAACGGGCGCAGGCCGCCGCAATGCGCGAGCCGAAGCCGATGCTTTATGGGTGAAGCTGGGCGCACGGGTGTTCCGCCTCCCCGGCATCTATGGGCCGGGTCGCAGCGCACTCGACCGGGTGCGTGATGGCCGCGCGCGGCGGATCAATATGCCGGATCAAGTCTTCAGCCGGGTGCATGTCGATGACATCGTCAGCGGCGTGATTGCCGCGCTAACCAGCGACGCGCCAGCGGGGGCTTACAACCTTGCTGATGATCTGCCCGCGAGCGGCAATGCCGTGACCGAGCATGCCTGCCAATTGCTAGGGATCGAGCCTCCACCACTGGAAACGCTGGAGGAGGCAAACCTATCAGAAATGGCACGCGGATTTTACGCGGAGAACCGCCGAGCTGCGAATGGCAAGGCCAAGCGCGTGCTCGGCTGGCAGCCGCAATATCCAACCTTTGTGGAAGGACTAGGAAGTGTGCTTGGCCCTTAACGCCAAGACCATCCCCACCACCGCCAGCACCATTCCGCCAGCGGTCAGCCACGTCCACTGATAGTCCTCGAACAGAGTCGAAATCAGCATCGCGACCGAGATCGTGAGGATCGAATTGTAGGCAGCCCGCCCAGCCCCAATCTCGCGCACCAGATTGTAGTGCAGCGGGAAAGTCACTACCGACCCGACCACAGCCAGATAAACGATGCCCAGCCAATATCCGGCGTTTGTCGGGAATGGCGGCGGGCCTGAGGTTAGCGCGGCAAAGCCAAGATCAAACACCGTCCCGTACAGCATCGCCCAGGCAAGCAGGCTGACCATTGGCACCGCGCGGCCGGTTGGGTTCGCCTGGATCACGTTGGCCACAGAGGCGGCCAGAATCCCAAACAAGGCCAGCACAATCCCTAGCCCGACATTGCCGCCGACAACCCCTGCATCCGGGTTTGCGCGCCATTCATGCACGAGCAGGAAGGAGACGCCGATGATCGCGATCATACTGCCCAGCACAAACCCCACCTGCACCTTCTCGCCAAGAAATAACCTGCCGAACAAAGCGTTGGGCACCATCAGCAAGCCAAACATCATCGCGACAATGCCAGAGGTCACGTAAAGCTCGGCGTGATAGACGAACAGAAAATTGCCGCTGAATTGGAAAATGCCGACAATTACGGCCAGCATATGTTCTGGCCGGGTTAGCTTCAGCCGCCGTTTCATCAGAAATGCGACAAGAAACAAGGCCGGAGTTGCCAGAGCAAAGCGGTAGAAGACCGACCATGCCGCAGGCACGCCGTCGATCTGCCCAGTGATCACAAACCAGGTCGATCCCCAGATCGATCCGGTGAGCACAAACGGTAGGATGACACGCCAGCTCAGCATCGGCGTTTGAGTCGCGCTCAAGGGAATAGGCTCATAGCGCAGCAATCGCCTTGGCCAGCGCGCTCGCATCCTCATCGCGGGTGTTCCAGGCGGTCACAAACCGGGCTGCATCGGCACCCCAATCGTAAAAGGCAAAGTGCTGCGCACGCAGCGTCTCACGCTCGGCCTCGGTCAGGCGCACGAACAGCTCATTGGCCTCAACAGCGTGCATCAAGCGATCGCCGCAAGCGCCGGCAATCTCAGCCGCCGCCGCGTTTGCATGGCTCGCAATCGCCAGCCATAGATCACCCTCGAGCATCGCGAGAATTTGCGCCGCGAGATAGCGGCCCTTGCACTGCAAATGGCCTGCGCGTTTGCGGCGATAGCGCACCAGATCGGCTTGGCTCTGGTCAAACAGCACCACCGCCTCTGCGCCCATGCCGCCATTTTTGATGAAGCCAAAGGCAAGGCTATCAACCGGGCCGCATGCCGCACGCGCTGCCTCCCGAGCCGAGCCGCCAGCATTCGCCGCGGCATTGGCAAAGCGCGCCCCGTCCATATGCAGGCCGAGCTTGCGCACCGTCGCGAATTCTCTGAGCGCGGCGAGTTCTTCGCCGGAATAGGTCGTGCCATACTCGCTCGCCTGCGTGATCGCGATGGCATGCGCCTGCACCTGGTGGACATCGTCGCGGATCGGATCGATCAGTGCGGCGATTCCCCCCGGCGTCAGCTTCGCGCCTTCGCCCGCCGCCAGCATCAGCTTCGCGCCATGGAGGTAAAAGCCGGGCGCGCCGCCCTCATCGACTTCGATATGCGCCTCTTCATGGCATACAACGCCGCCATGCGGCTGAACCATAGTGGCAAGCGCCAGGCAATTGGCCGCAGTGCCCGTCGCGATCCATTCCGCCGAGCATTCGCGCCCAAACAGGTCGCTAAAACGCTCGTCTAATTGCGCCGACAGCGCATCGCCATCATAGGGATTGTCGGCCTGATCCGCCGCTCGCATCGCCTCCCACACATTGGGGTGGACCGGCGCGGCATTGTCGGACAGGAAAGGCTTAGGACTCGTCATTACAAAGCGGCTTTAGTGCGAGCAGCGTTCTTGGCAAGAAGGAGCATGGTAAATGACTGACATCACAAACATTCTTACTGTCAATCACCACGATACAGATACCGGTGGGAAGTATGTCGCTAAGCTAGAGGGCGAGACGGCAACCGGATACCTTGAATGGGAACCGCGCGAAGAGGGCGTACGCATCGCGACCCACACCGTTGTTCCGCGAGCCATTGGCGGCCGCGGTGTGGCGGGCGAATTGGTGAAACGCCTGGTCGCTGATGCCCGGACACAAGGGTTCAAGATTGTGCCGCAATGTTCCTATGTCGCCGCAAAATTTGAGAAGAATCCCGATTGGAGCGACTTACTCGCTTAGTTTTGGGCGTTTTTTGCATAGCGAGCCGTAGCACCCTCCACCCTTCCACCCGGAGCCTACCGGGATACCATCCGGGTCGAAGGGTGGAGGGTGCGGCAGGTGGCTAGGACCAAATAACTACGCACTTTCGAGCTGGGAGAAGTCTCTGCTGACGATTGTTTCGAGCACAGCGGCGCGCACTTCTAGGGCCCGTTCCAATGGGACGCCAGGAATCGAAAAGCTGCCACCTGCCAATCCGAAATCAAGGCTCGCATAGCCGCGCCTTTGCGCAATCGGGCCTTGGCTGATTTCAACCGAATGCAATTTCACACGGTTGGCGATCATGCTGCTGGGTGAGAATAGCCCGCTGACCGACATGATTTGACTGGCGTCCAGCGCGTGGCGCTTAAACTGCCAAGAATACAGCGCAGCAAAAGCAAAAAGCACCGCCAGCGCAAGGGGGATGGCCACGAAAAAGGGCGGCGCAAAGATCGCCACTGGTACAGCGATGAGCAGAAATGCGCCGCCATCGATCAGCGCGCCATCAAAGCGATATTTCTTCGCGGCCCGGTGCCAGTCCGCATCTTCGCGCGGCAAATGAAAGCCGGAAGCCTCAACGATTGGCGCGATCTCGTCCATCTGCGCAAAGGGTGCAACATCATGGTTCGAAGCGCCCGCATCCTGCGCAAGGCTGATGAATTTGAGGCCATGCCAGCCGAACCGATAACGTATGAAGCGCGTGCCGATCTTGATGCCCTGCACCCGGTGAACCGGCATCACGACGTCAGTCTTGGTCAGCAGACCGCGCCGACGGCGAAACCCGCGGGGTGTCTTTTCCAGCCGAAAATCCCATTCGCGCAGGGCTGTACGGATCAGGCCGGTCGCAATCCCCAAGATGATCAGAGAAAGCACTGCGATAATGCCGCCAACGATTTGCGCACTGCGGCCAAGACTGGAGAGCGCATCGCTTTGCCCGATCAGACGCTCTTCCCAAGCCTCAAAATCCCACAGGTCAAATGGTAGGAAGAACTCAAACTGCTGGGTCAAACCGAATAGGACGGCAACGACAGCGAGAGAGAAGCTGAACAATCCGAAGATGAAAATGCGGCGCGGCCCCATGGTGAAGAGCGCTTCAGCGGTTTCGTCTTGTGAGACCTCTTGCGTGGCGACGGCCTCGCTTGCACCTTCCACCGCTGGCTGTGCGGTTTCAGCGGCGCGGCGTTCGCGCACCACCTGGCGCAATCGCTCGCCTTCATCTTCGGTCAGAAAGGAAAGCGACAGATCCTCACCGCCGCCAGCACCAGTTTCAAACTTGACCGAGACCAGGCCAAACAGGCGGGGCAGCAATTTCTGCTCCAGACTGACGTCTTGAATACGCTCAAACGGGACCGAGCGGGCGGTGCGCGAAACCAGCCCGCTTTCCACCCGAATGTCCTCCGCGCCAACCGTGTACGTCAGCTTGCGCCAGCGGATGTAGCCAATGCCGAAACTTACCGCCATGATCAGCGCCGCGATCCCGAGGCCCAGGGCAATGGCGTAGCCACTGCGACTGCTAAACATGACAAAGGCCGCCGGTATGACGGCGTTTTTCAACCCGCTAACGACGCCCAAAGCAACGCTGAGCGGGGCCGTGCGTTGAGGCGCTATCTCGGTAGATTGCGCATCCGCTAGCCCAGCGCTTGGCGCAGTCGCAGAAGCTCCGCTGGCCTCAGCGCTCACCTCGTTGCCCACCTCGATGCTCACATCGTATCCCGCTTGATATGCGCACGAATATCTTCGCGCATGTCGTCGGCCAGTGCCTTGTTCAGTCCTGGCAAATGCACAGAGGCATTGTGACTGCCCGCCGTGTGCACGGTAAGAGTGGCGAGATCGAAGAACCGCTCAATCGGGCCCTGATCCACATCAATATGCTGAACCCGGCCAAACGGCACAACCGTGTCGGAGTTCCACAAGATACCGCGCACCACGCGCAGCCGGTCTGCACTCATATTGTATCCGCGCGCGTTGAAACGGCGCATCGGCACGCGAATGATGAAGATGAGCGAGAGGACGAGCAAAACGCTCATCACCACGCCAGCAGGGATTGGCGTTTCCTCAACAATCACAGCCTCGAACACCAGGCCGCCGATCAGAACGGGAATTGCTGTGAGGATTGCGGTCAAACGCAAGGAATGGACATAATTCGGATGCAGCTGCGTCAGCGCCGCATCGTCATGCGGAGCGACCTCGTGGGCGGCAGCAGGCGCAGCAGGCTTGTTGCCCGGTACAGGCGTGGCAGGGGTCGGATTTGTCTCGGGTGTGTCCATAGTGCCTTAGATGCGCAATACAGCCGCGCCGCACAAGTCCCAATTACGCCCTTTGGTTAAATCTGCGCCCCACCATGGCGCTGGCGATATTGGTCTTCTGCACATCGATTGCGCCGCCTGCGATCCCCCAAGCATAGGCATCGCGCAGCCGCTGTTCCATCCCGTAATCCTTGTGATAGCCGTAACCGCCCATCACTTGCATGCCGAGCGCCGCAACCTCACGCACAATTTCATTAGCATAACATTTGGCGAGACTGCTCTCATAAACACTGGGCAGGCCATCAGGATTGCTGGACGCATTCACCGCCGCACGGTGGATCAGCAGACGCGCGGCATCGACCTTCATCGCCATCTCAGCCAGCTTCATCTGCACCGCCTGAAAATCGACGATTGGCTTACCAAATGCCTCGCGCTCCTGCGTATAAGCAAGCGCTTGTTCCAGCGCCGCCGCCGCAACGCCCAGGCTTTGGGTCGCATTGCCGCAGCGCTCTAGCCCGAAAGCGCTCATCAGTTTGCCGAACCCGCCAGCGCCGATAATCACATTCTCGCCCGGCACTTTCACGCCTTCGATGGCATAGTCGGCGGTGGGGATGCCGCGAAAGCCCATCAGTTCCTCGCGCTTGCCAAATTGCATGCCCGGCATGTCTTTCTCGAGAAGGATCGCACCGATCCCTTTTGCGCCCGGATCGTCGGTGAAACGGCAATAGGTGACGTAATAATCAGAATGCCCGCCGCCGCTGGTCCACCGCTTGTAACCATTGACAATGTAGTCACTTCCGTCTGCCACCGCCTTTGTCGTAAGGTCCGTCAGAGCCGTCCCAGCATCAGGCTCCGACATTGAGACGGCCACAATCTTCTCGCCCTTAATGACCTCTGGCAGAATGCGCGCTTTCATCTGTGGGGAGCCGAACCGGTCAATGGTGCGCACTGGTCCGGTCAGCGCCTCAAACACAGGAAAGGCGACCGCGTTGGAAACTTGGGCAAATTCCTCCAGCACGATCAGCGCCTCGATATGGCCCAGACCCAGGCCGCCATATTCCTCTGGCAGGTTGACGCCAAGAAACCCCATCTCGCCATAGGTCCGCAGCATATCGGGCGGCACTGGAAAGTCGTTCGTCTCCATATCGCGCGCAAGTTCTGGCAGTTCAGCACGGGCAAATTTGCGCGCGGTTTCCTGCAGCTCGCGCTGCTGATCGGTCAGGTTAAAATCCATGGCTGTCCCCAAAAGGCGGTGTTCGCTGTTTGCCGCATCCTAGCGCATGTGAATGGGCCTTGCGCAAGAGGAGCCTCGCAAACACACGGCCACCATAAAGAAATCAGTAGACGGCCATCCGCCTTCATCGCCATAGTCCGCTACATGAGTATTTCTGCAGATTTGAGTGGGCGCAATGCGCTGATCACAGGGGCCTCTTCAGGCTTGGGCATGCGCTTTGGCCACATATTAGCGGCCAGCGGCGCGAATGTTGCGCTCGGCGCACGGCGCAAAGATCGGCTCGAGGCCTTGGTCAGCGAGATCGGCGATAAGGCCGCGCCGATCACGATGGATGTGGCGAGGGAAGCGGACATCATCGCTGGTTACGATGCGGCGGAGGCCGCCTTTGGCACAGTCGATACGGTCATCGCCAATGCCGGTATCGATGGGTTGGGTAAAGCCACGCAAATGCCTGAGGAAGAGATTGAACGCACGCTTTCAATCAATCTCAAGGGCGCGATCCTGACCGCACGCGAAGGGGCGAAGCGGATGATTGAGGCGGGCGTGCCCAATGGCCGGATTGTCATGATCGCCTCCATCACCGCCTTTGAGCCAGCGCCGGGCCTCGTCGCCTATGCCGCCAGCAAGGCAGGCGTCGTCCAGGCCGCGCGAAGTATGGCCCGTGAATGGGCGCGCACTGGCATTTGCGTGAATACGATCTCGCCCGGCTATATCCGCACCGATATCAACAATGACTGGTTTGAGACCGAAGCTGGTAAGCGGCAAATGAACGGCTTCCCGCGCAGGCGCCTGATGGGCGCCGAGGGGCTGGATGCCGTGATGTTGATGCTGTGCTCTGACGCGGCGAAGTTTATCACCGGCGCGGATTTCGTGCTAGATGATGGGCAATGTTTGTAACGGTGCACTCGGATCCCGGATGGGATGCGGAACACAAATCAAAGAAAATGGTGCCACGAGAGAGAATTGAACTCTCGGCCTCGTCATTACCAATGACGCGCTCTACCACTGAGCTACCGCGGCGCCTGTTCAAGACGCGCGCCTATCGTTGGGTGCAGCGCCAATGTCAAGCGGCGCTTGAACCTGAGGCCCGATATCGGCAAGGCGTTTCGCATGAATGACAGCAAAAGCAATAATCTGTCGCGCGAGGAGCGTTTGGCCGCGAAATTGCGAGAGAATCTGCGCCGCCGCAAAGCGCAAGGCCGTGATCTTGCGAGTGGCGTGGACGAATCGGGCGAAAGCAGGGTTTCCAAGGACGACGCCGGGGGCTAGTGCGTTTGACTTAAATTTATGGGCAACCGGGGCCACCCGCTCCCTCCGCCCTTCCACCCGGATCGTATCCGAAAGTGTCCGGGTGGAAGGGCGGAGGGAGCGCGTGGCTCGGAACAGCAAAGCGGAAATCCGGAGAAACACCATCCCTAAGCTTATTCTCGTGCGCCACGGCCAGAGCCAGTGGAACCTGGAGAACCGTTTCACCGGATGGTGGGACGTTGACCTGACCGAGCAAGGCATCGCCGAGGCCAAGGCCGCAGGCGCGCTGATGCGCGAAAAGGGCGTGGTGCCGACCACCTGCTTTACCTCGCTGCAAACCCGCGCAATCAAAACGCTCAACCTCGCACTCGAAGAAGCGGGCCTGTTGTGGCTGCCGGTGACCAAGAACTGGCAGCTCAACGAGCGGCATTATGGCGGCCTAACCGGCCTAAACAAGCAAGAAACGCGCGATAAGCATGGCGATGAGCAAGTGCATATCTGGCGCCGCAGCTTTGACACACCGCCCCCACCGATCGAGCCGGGCAGTGAATATGATCCCGGCGCAGACCCGCGCTATGACGGGATTGATGTGCCTCAAACCGAAAGCCTGAAGCTGACGATTGAGCGCGTGCTACCCTATTGGGAAAGCGCGATCCTGCCGGTGCTGGCCAGCGGCGAGACGGTGATCATTTCAGCGCATGGCAATTCGCTGCGCGCGCTGGTGAAACATCTTTCCAATATCTCAGATGAGGACATCACCGGCCTCGAGATTCCCACGGGTGAGCCGATCATCTATGACTTTGATGATGCGATGGTCCCGGGCGAGCGGTACTATTTGAAGGGCAGCTGAGGGCGTATGGGCAAAGAAACCACCGGCAAAGTCGCCATCGTCATGGGCAGCCAGTCTGACTGGCCGACCATGAAACGCGCCGCCGAAGTGCTCGAAGAGCTGGAAGTGGAGCATGAGGCGCGGATCGTCTCGGCCCACCGCACACCTGACCGGATGGCCGCTTTTGCCAAAGGCGCCGAAGGCGAAGGCTTTGACGTGATTATCGCCGGCGCGGGCGGAGCGGCCCATTTGCCCGGCATGATCGCGGCGATGACCCATCTGCCGGTGCTTGGCGTGCCGGTTCAGTCCAAGGCTCTGTCGGGCTGGGACAGCCTGCTCTCAATCGTGCAAATGCCCGCCGGTGTACCCACTGGAACGCTGGCGATTGGCGAGGCAGGCGCAACCAATTCTGGCCTGCTCGCCGCCAGCGTTCTGGCGCTGTCTGACGAAGGCCTATCGCAGCGGCTGCAAGATTGGCGTGCCGCGCGCAGCGCCGCCGTCACTGAAACACCGCAGGATTAAAAGAGCGAAATGAGAACGCTTCCCTCCGGCTCGACAATTGGCATTTTGGGCGGCGGTCAGCTGGGCCGAATGCTGGCGGTTGCCGCACTCCAGCTTGGCTATCGCTGCATTGGCTACGCGCCCAAAGGCGACAATATCGCGCGCGATGTCTGCACGGATTTCTTCGAGAACGATTGGAGTGATACCGCCGCGCTCGCCGCCTTTGCGGAAAAATGCGATGTGATAACGTGGGAGTTTGAGAACGTCCCGCTCAGCACGGTTCACGCATTGCCAGAGACGATGCTGGCCCCCAGCCCAAAGGCGCTGGAGGTGGCGCAGGATCGCCTCAATGAAAAGAGCTTTGTCGAAGGGTTAGGCGCACAACCAGCCCCATACAAACGCGTTGAAGATGATGCGGGTTTTGCCAGAGCGCTTGAGATGGTCGGCGCGCCCGGCATCCTTAAAACCGCACGCGATGGCTATGATGGCAAGGGCCAATGGCGTGTCGCCTCCGCGCATGACGCGGATGGCATCCGCTTCCCCGGCGTCGCCTGCGTTTATGAGGGCATGGTCGATTTCGAAACCGAGTTTTCGGTGATCCTCGTGCGCGGATATGATGGCGAAGTGCGGTTCTGGGATTCCACCGCCAATATCCATGACAGCGGCATGCTGAGCAGCTCTATCCTGCCCGCAGGCCCTCTGGTCGAGGCTCAGGTTGAGGCCGCGAGCGGCATCGCCGGGCAGGTTGCCGATGCGCTGAATTACGTCGGCGTCCTGACGCTCGAATTTTTCGCCACAAAGGCTGGCCCCGTGTTCAACGAGATGGCCCCGCGCGTGCACAATTCCGGCCATTGGAGCATCGAGGGCGCGGCCACCAGCCAGTTTGAAAACCACATTCGCGCGATTTGCGGCCTGCCGCTGGGCGGCACAGAAACCCGCTTTGCCAGCATCGAAATGCGCAACATCATCGGCAAAGACGCGCTGGAGGCGCACAGCCTCTTGGCCGAAGAGGGGGAGCCGCATTTGCACCTCTATGGCAAGGCCGAGGCCCGCGAGGGCCGAAAGATGGGCCATGTCACCCGGGTGAGCCATGATGCGGGACAAGCCAGCGCGTGAGCGAAGAGATATTCCTGATCTATGCCCGCGCTGGGAACGGCACGATTGGCAAGGATGGCAAGCTGCCCTGGCACCTGCCCGCCGACCTTAAGCGGTTCAAGGCGCTGACCATGAACCGCCCGATGATCATGGGGCGCAAGACCTTTGAGAGCCTGCCCGGCCTGCTGCCTGGCCGCCGCCACATCGTTTTGACCCGGCGCGATCGCTGGGACAGCAGCGGCGCAGAGGTGGTGCATTCGATCGACGAAGCGCTGGAGCTGGCCCGCGACGGCAATGAAACCGGCGAGATCGCGGTCGTTGGCGGCGCAGCGATCTATGACGTCTTTCGCCCGCTGGCGGACAGGATCGAAGTGACCGAGATCCACGCGGAATATTCCGGCGACACCTTTATGAAACCGATTGGTGCGGAATGGGAAGTCACCGCCCGCGAAGACTACCCCGCCGAGGGCGACCATCCCGCCTACTCCTTCCTCACCTACCACCGGCAAGGGCGCAAAGACACGCAGGATGCAGAGGCATAATGCGCTGGCTCGATCACCGTGAACCTGTGGCAAAGGCCCTGCGCGGTGCGATCATCGCGCTGGGCAACTTTGACGGCTTCCATCGCGGGCATCAAGCCGTGGCGGGTGAGGCGATAGACTGGGCGCACGCCGAAGGTCGTCCCTCGATCATCGCCACATTCGATCCGCATCCGGTGCGCTTTTTCAAGCCAGACGTGCCGCCATTTCGCCTGACCACGCTGGAGCAGCGCCAAGAGCTGTACCTAGGCGCGGGCGCGACCGCTATGCTGGTGTTTCATTTCGATGCCGAGCTGTCCGGCACCAGCGCAGAGGACTTCATCACGGAGATCCTGATTGAGCGCTTTGGCGCGCATGGCGTGGTGACCGGCGGGGACTTTACCTTTGGCAAGGGCGCGAAGGGCAATGTCGATCTGCTACGCAGCTTTGGCGGCGAGCATGGCCTCAAAAGCCGGGTCGTATCCCCGGTCGAGGGAGAAGGCGCGATTGTCTCCTCCAGCCGCATTCGCGAAGCTTTGCGCGAGGGCCAACCAGAGCTTGCCGCAGAGTTGCTCACCCGACCTTTCTCAATTCGAGGCATTGTCGAACATGGCGACAAACGCGGGCGCGAGATTGGCTATCCCACCGCGAACCTGGCGATCGACAAATATCTGCGCCCCAAATACGGAATTTACGCGGTGACCGGCAAAGTGCTGGCAACCGGCGAGGAGCTGAAAGGCGCCGCCAATATCGGCATTCGCCCTCAGTTTGAGCCGCCCAAGGAATTGCTGGAGCCGCATTTCTTCGATTTCTCCGGCGACCTTTATGGCCAAGAAATCGAAATCGCCTTTCGCCACTTCCTGCGCGGAGAGGCGAAGTTCGACTCGCTAGAGGATCTCATCACTCAGATGGACAAGGATTGCGAGGAAGCGCGAAGGCTTCTTGCCGCAAGTTGAGCTTTTGCCTAGAGGCCCAACACGAGATTCCCACGGGCCGTTCGCCCTGAGCCTGTCGAAGGGTTAATCGAACGACCCGCCCATACTTCGACAAGCTCAGCACGAGCGGGTCTTGGCTAGGAAATAGTGCAAAGCCGATGACTGAACAGCGAGATTACAAGGACACCGTCTTCCTGCCGAAGACCGCGTTTCCGATGAAAGCCGGCCTGCCGCAGAAGGAGCCGGGCATTCTCGCGCGTTGGCAGGATGCGAACCTGTACCGCACCATGCGCGACACCCGCGCGGGGCGCGAGAAGTTCATCCTGCATGATGGCCCGCCCTATGCCAATGGCGACATGCATATCGGCCATGCGCTGAACCATATCCTGAAAGACATGGTGTGCCGCACGCAAAACCTGATGGGCAAGGATGCGCCCTATGTGCCGGGCTGGGATTGCCACGGCCTTCCAATCGAGTGGAAGGTTGAAGAGCTGTACCGCAAGAAAAAGAAGAACAAGGACGAGGTTCCACCAAAGGAATTCCGCGCCGAATGCCGCGCCTATGCCCAGAAATGGGTCGATGCCCAGCGTGAGCAGCTGAAACGCCTTGGTATTATGGGTGATTGGGACAATCCGTACCTCACTATGGACCCTCAGGCAGAGGGCACGATTGTCGCCGAACTGATGAAGTTTGTGGAGACTGGCAACCTCTATCGCGGGTCGAAGCCGATCATGTGGAGCCCGGTTGAAAAGACCGCTCTGGCCGAGGCGGAGGTCGAATATGAGGACCTGACCGACAGCCCACAGATTGATGTGGCGTTTGAATTCGTAGACGGCCCGCCGGAATTGGGCGAGTTTGCCTATGCAGTCATCTGGACGACAACGCCATGGACGATACCTGTCAATCAGGCGCTCGCTTACGGCCCGGACATAGACTACGTCGCCTTGTACCCACGCATCGAGCTAGCCTTCGACGAATTGGCGGACGACGCCGTTCGTGAGGTGGGTAAGCAACTGAACGCTCATCCCGTTTATGGCCAGTTGGACGGCGGGGTGTCCTTTGTCGTCGCCAAGGATTTGGTCGCCGATTTCACTCACCGTCTTCGAAAATCGGTTGAGCTTGCCCTTGGATCTCAAGGGCTCGAACTAACTTTCGAGGAGGGTGCGAGCTTTAAGGGCTCCCACTTGGCTGGAACCAAAGTTCGTCACCCGATGCACGGACTCAAAAAGGTGAATGTCGGCACTGAGGGCTTCTTCGCCACGCCCCGCCCGTTCCTCGCAGGTGACTTCGTCACCACTGAAAGCGGCACCGGCCTTGTCCATATGTCGCCTGACCATGGTGAAGACGATTTCGACCTGTGCAAAGCGAACGGCATCAACCCCGTTTTCGCGGTGATGGACGATGGCCGGTACCGCGACGATTGGCCGTGGCTCGGCGCGGATGACCTGGATGCGGATGGCAAGGCGCGACGCCGCGCCGTTATCAACAAACCGTTCAATGCGCCCGATGGCCCGATCTGCAACGACCTGCGCGAAGCGGGCGCGTTGCTTAGCGCTTCGGCCGATTACGCGCACTCCTATCCGCATTCCTGGCGCTCCAAAGCCAAGGTGATCTATCGCTGCACGCCGCAATGGTTTGTGCCGATGGACAAGGTTTTGGAGCCATTGTCTTCACTGCATTCTGCGCCTTTAGAAGACTTGGACGCCGCCGTGGGCAGCGCACTGCCCAAGGGTGAAGGCGACACTTTGCGCGCCCGCGCCATGTCGGAAATTGAGCGGGTGAACTTCGTCCCCCCCAAGGGCCAGAACCGCATCGGCTCCATGGTCGAGGGGCGCCCAGATTGGGTGCTCAGCCGCCAGCGCGCCTGGGGTGTGCCAATCACGCTCTTCGTGCGCCCCGATGGCACCTATCTGCAAGACCCGGAAGTGAACGCACGCATTGTCGCCGCTGTCACCGCAGAAGGCGTCGATGCTTGGGAAGAGGCCCGCAAGGCCGAGTTCCTCGGGGCCAATCACAACCCGGATGACTATGAAATGGTCACCGATATTCTGGATGTGTGGTTCGACAGCGGCTGCACCCATGCATTTGTGCTGGAATCGGACCGCTGGCCGGATCTGACCTGGCCTGCGAACCTCTATCTCGAAGGCAGCGACCAGCACCGCGGGTGGTTCCAATCCTCCTTGCTGGAAAGCTGCGCCACACGCGGCCGCGCGCCCTATGACGAAGTGCTGACCCATGGCTTCACCATGGACAAGGCCGGCAAGAAAATGTCGAAATCGCTCGGCAACACCATCGATCCGCTGAAGGTCATGGAGCAATATGGCGCGGATATCATCCGGCTGTGGGCGCTCAGCGTGGACTTCACCGAAGACCACCGGATTGGCGATGAAATCCTGAAAGGCGTGGGCGATCAATACCGCCGCCTGCGCAACACATTCCGCTATATGCTCGGCGCGCTCGATGGCTTTGTCGGCGATATGTCAGACGGCGGCGAAATCCCTGAGCTGGAGATCTATGTCCTCTCGCTGCTGGGTGATCTCGACGCTAAGCTGCGCAAGGCCGCCGAAGAATACGACTTTAACAGCTACACCCGCCTGCTGGTCGATTTCTGCAACGAAGACCTCTCCGCCTTCTTCTTCGATATTCGCAAAGACACGCTCTATTGCGATGGCGAAACCTCGGTTAGCCGGACGGCTTATCGCACAGTGCTCGACCTACTGTTCCATGCGCTCGTCCGCTACGCCGCGCCAGTGCTGGTCTACACTGCTGAGGAAGTGTGGCAGAGCCGCTATCCCGAAGATGGCGAGCCAGATGAAGACGGAAATGCCGGAAGCGTGCATTTGCTCGAATGGCCGAGCATTCCGACCGTGCCCGCCGACACCGGGAAATGGGAGGCCTTGCGGGCTCTGCGCGAACGCGTGACCGAAGCAATCGAGCCTTTGCGGCGCGAGAAAACCATCCGCTCCAGCTTGGAAGCCGAGGTAACCGTGCCCGCCAGCGCTGTGCCAGAGGGCGTGAGCGACGAACAGCTTGCCGAATTGTTCATCACTGCGACAGTCAGCCGCGGCCAAGGGGACGAAGTGACCGTCTTCAAAACATCCCATGCGAAATGCGGGCGCTGCTGGCGCTTGCTGCCTGATGTGCCTGAAGAAGGCGCGCTGTGCGGACGCTGTGATGATGTGATTGCTGAGCTGGATGCGGCCTCATGAGCGGCCTGTTCACTCGCAACCGGATAATCGGCCTGGTGCTGGCGATCATCATCGCGGGTGTGGATCAGCTAATCAAATGGTATGTGATCGGCCCGCTGGCCCTGCGCGAAGTACGCAATATCGAGCTGCTGCCGTTTTTCGACCTCACCTATGTCGAGAACCGCGGCGTCTCGCTCGGGATGTTGCAGGCCGACAGTATGGAAATGCGTTGGGCGCTGGTCGGGATGACCGCGCTGATCGCGCTGGTCGTGCTGGTTTGGATCATGCGAGAGCGGCTGATGGGGGACATCATCGGCCTTGCCATGATCCTCGGCGGAGCCATCGGAAACATTCGCGACCGTTATGAATTTGGCTATGTGATCGATTATGCCGATTTGCATATCGGCACGTTTCGCCCCTTCCTTGTTTTCAACGTCGCCGATGCCGCTATCACCATCGGCGTGGTCTTAATCCTTATTCGCAGCTTTTTTGCGAGCGATAAGAGTGATACAGAAACCGCTGAAGAGCCAGTCGGCGAGCTTAACGCTGAGCGGCCAGCTGAGAATTGACTCGGAGATTTGCAATGCGTGCCTACAAAACTGCTATCCTTCTGATTTCGACCAGTGCCATGCTGGGCGCGTGCGGAGGCTCGGGCATTTTCAACCGCGATCGGCCTGATGAATTCGCCGTTCAGCGCCAGGCACCATTGGTGGTTCCGCCAGATTTCAACCTTGCCCCGCCTGCGCCGGGCGCGCCGCGTCCAGCCGAAGGCACCGCCTCTGAGCAAGCGCTGGAAGCCATCTTTGGCGGTCCTGCTGCACGCAGCCAGGTGGAAACCAGCGCGCTTGACCGCGCCGGAGCCGCCGCACCGGGCATCCGTTCACAAGTGGGCGATGAAGGCACCAATACAGTCGCTAAGGGACGCGTGACGCGGGATATTATCGCTGCGCCAGAGGGCGACGGCGCGTCGGCTCAGACGGTTGTACCGGGCTGAGCCTCCGCGTCCTTACGCACCAGGATCTTGCTGATCCGGCGGCGGTGCATTGTCACAACTTCAAAACGCCAGCCCTGGTCGCTGAACGTGTCGCCCGCGACCGGTAGGCGTTTGAGCACTGACAGGACATAGCCCGCGGCTGTGCCGAATTCGCGGCTGTCGTCATAGTCCAAGCCAAGCCGATCAGCCAAAGCATCCGCTGAGATCGCGCCGGAAATGATCAGAGAGCCATCGGGCCGCTCGATCAGATCAGGCTCATCGCCCTCGTCCTTGTCGCTCACAAAATTACCCGCCATTGCGGTGAGCAAGTCGACCGGCGATACGACCCCGTCGAGATGGCCATATTCGTCATGCACCATGGCGAGCGCAATATCGGCCTGCTGAAGAACCCGCAGGGCATCCATTGCGTCAAGCTGATCCGGCACAACCTCAGCCTTGCGCATCATATCCTTGAGCGAGACCTCTTCTCCGGCCACCATCTTGGCCAGAACTTCGCGCACTTTCACCACGCCCAGCACATTGTCGGGCGAGCCGTCGGCGATCGGCAGCAGCGAGTGCGGGCTGTCTTCAATCGCGGCCTTGATCGCCTTTTCATCCGCGCCGATATCAATCCAGTCGAGCTCTGTACGCGGCGTCATCATCTCGCGCACGGGCCGTTCTGCCAGGCGGACGACGCCGGTCAGGATCTGATGCTGCTCCGCCTCAATCACGCCAGACCGGGTCGCATCAGCGAAAATCATCTGCAATTCCTCGGCGGTCACCGAATTGGAGCTGCCCTTGCGAATGCCGAACAGGCGAATGATCCCGGCGGACGATTTATCCAGCAACCACACCAGCGGGGCGGCGATCTGAGCGATCAAGGCCATGGGCCGCGCCATAACCAGCGCGATTGGTACCGAGGATCGCAGCGCCAGCTGCTTTGGCACCAACTCCCCGATCACCAGGCTGAGATAGGTGGTCACCGCAATCGCAATGCCAAACCCGACATCACCGGCCATGTCTGCGGGCACACCCATTGGGACCAGACGCTCACCCAGAGGCTCCTCCAGACTGGCTCCGGAATACGCCCCGGTGATAATCGCCACCAAAGTGATGCCGATCTGCACGGTGGACAAGAATTTGCCCGGATCAGCCGCCAGCTCCAGCGCGGTCTTGGCCGCCGAAGATCCGTCCTCCGCCTTCGCCTTAAGGCGCGCGGTCTTCGCCGAAACAATCGCAAGCTCTGACATGGCGAATACGCCATTGAGCACGATCAATCCAAAAATGATGAACAGGTCTGGCCAAGGAAAGGGGGTCACACCCTATTCGCTAGCACAATTGTTCGGCCTTGCCAGCCGGTCTCGTATCCATGCACTCAAAAACCGCTGCCGCGATCTATGGTTTACAAGAATTAACCTTATTCAGCTTGCCGAAAAGCAGGCCAAGGCACATGCACGCCAGATCAGCGCAGCTTTGGGCGCTGACACTTGCGCGCGAAGCACGATCTGTGCGAGCTTTGAGCCGTCGAGGAGGACAACGACAATGAAAACAGCAAGAATTTTCCTATCGAGCACAGCGGCCATCGCGCTGCTCGGCACCAGCGCCTGTGTCACGGACCCTAACACCGGACAGCAAAAGGTCTCGCGGACCGGTATTGGCGCGGTTCTGGGCGGCACTTTGGGCTATTTGCTCGGCGGCGTGGTCGGCGGCGATACGGCCCGCATCATTGGCGCAGGCATCGGCGGTTCTGCCGGCGCGGTTTTCGGCAAGCAATTTGACGACCAGATCAAGGAACTTGACGAGCAAACCGCAGGCAGCGGCGTTGATGTCGAAGAGATCGGCGATCAAGACGCAATTCTGGTGCGCCTGCCAGATGGTGTCACCTTCGCCAGCGGATCAGCCGATATCAATCCCGGGTTCTACGACACGCTCAACACCGTGGCCGACAGCCTGATCAAATATCCCAACAGCCTGGTCGACGTTTATGGCTTTACCGACACCACCGGCTCGAATGCTCTGAACCAGCGCCTGTCAGAACAGCGCGCACAGGTGGTTGCCGATTACCTTGGGTCGCGCGGTGTTGCGCGCAGCCGGATGGCCACCCAGGGCTTTGGTGAAAGCTATGATTATCTGCGCGTGAAGACCGGCGACAATGTCAACGAGCCGCTGAACCGCCGGGTCGAGATCAAGATCGTACCGATCAGCCAAGACGACGTGAACGCGGCCCGTGCTGGCTCATAAACACGCGTCTTTCAGCGTAACGAGGAGGGCCGGGGAAACCTGGCCCTTTTCTTTTTCGCCTCAAGCGCGAGTGGCTAAGTCTCACACAAACAAAACTTACTTGGCCAAATCTCTGGCCCGCTCGGCAATCCGCTCAACCGCTGCGCCGTGAATTTCAGGTGAGCTGACCAGCACGCCAAAGGCGCGCGGATCCCGTTTATTATAGCCCAGCGGCACGCCAAACGCATCGGAGACCTGCGCGCCCGCTTCACGCGCGATCAGCGTCGCTGCACCGACATCCCACTCATAGCCCCAGCGCAATGTCGCGACCAAATCCGCCATATCTGCCGCCACCATCGCAATGCGCAGAGCGATCGAATTGGGCTTCTCGACAATCACCAGATCAGAATCGGGACCGGGCAATTGATCAATCGGAATGCGCGCACCGGAAAATTCGGTCCGCCGTGAAGCGGTGATCGCTTGGTCATTAAGCGTCGCGCCTTTGCCCGCCTCTGCGATCCATTCCTCCCCGCGCGAAGGCGCAGCCAGCATTCCAATCAAGGGCCGACCAGCACTGATCAGGGCCACGGACACCGCCCATCCAGGCCGTCCGCGAATGAAATCGCGCGTGCCGTCAATCGGGTCCACCAGCCAAATCAAATCATTGTCGAGCCGCCCCGGATCATCGGCGGTTTCCTCTGACAGCCAGCCCGCCGAGGGCAACAGCGCGCCCAGCTCTCGCTTTAAAAAGGCATCAACCTCAAGGTCAGCCTCGCTAACGGGATCGCCCGGCGTCTTCTCCCACGTGCTCAGCGCGTGGCCATCACCCGGCCAGCGCGAATGCGCGATCCGGCCCGCTTCGCGGACGATTTCTTGAAGGCGAGTTCGATCAATCATGTGAGCGTTTAGTCGTGGCCGTACAAACCACACTTTTCAAGCCGGTGAATCCATGCTTAGGCACGTAGCAACATTATCTCCCCGAATTTACGAATTAAGGACAGCCACCGATGAACATTCACGAGTATCAGGCCAAGGAATTGCTTAAGGAACACGGGATCGCCGTGCCAGCAGGCCATGCCGCGATGAGCGTGGAAGAAGCCGTCAATGGCGCGAAGGAGCTGCCCGGGCCACTCTATGTCGTAAAGGCGCAAATTCACGCTGGCGGACGCGGCAAGGGCAAGTTCAAGGAACTGCCAGAAGATGCAAAGGGCGGCGTACGCCTGGCATTTTCGCTCGATGAAGTGGAGAGCCACGCGAAGGAAATGCTCGGCAACACGCTCGTCACCATTCAAACCGGGGCCGAGGGCAAGCAGGTCAACCGCCTTTATGTGACCGACGGCGTTGATATCGAAAGCGAATATTACCTCGCCATGCTGGTCGACCGGGCCAGTGGTCAGGTCGCGATGGTCGCCTCCACCGAAGGCGGCATGGATATCGAAGACGTGGCGCACAACACACCGGAACTGATCACGACGATCACGATCGACCCTGCGCAAGGCTTTATGCCGCATCATGGCCGCGCCGTTGCATTCGCCCTGAAGCTCTCCGGCGATCTCAACAAGCAGTGCCAGAAGCTCGCGGCCAAGCTCTATGCCGCCTTTATGGCGAGCGATTGCGAAATGCTGGAAATCAATCCGCTGGTTGAGACCGAGCCGAACGCCGAGGGCAAGGCCGATCTGCTCGTACTCGACACCAAGATGAGTTTTGATGGCAATGCGCTCTATCGTCACAAAGACATCGAGGCGATGCGCGACGAGACCGAGGAAGATCCAGCCGAAGTTGAAGCGTCAGAATATGACCTTGCTTACATTAAACTCGATGGAAACATCGGCTGCATGGTCAATGGCGCGGGCCTCGCCATGGCGACAATGGATATCATCAAGCTGAACGGCGCCTTCCCGGCAAACTTCCTCGACGTAGGCGGCGGCGCAACCACTGAGAAAGTGACCGCGGCGTTCAAGATCATTCTGAAAGATCCCGCGGTCGAGGGCATCCTCGTCAATATCTTCGGCGGGATCATGAAATGCGACATCATCGCCGACGGCATCGTGCAAGCGGCAAAAGACGTGAACCTGTCTGTCCCGCTAGTGGTCCGCCTCGAAGGCACCAATGTTCAGCAGGGTAAGGACATTCTTGCCAATTCCGGACTGCCAATTGTGGCCGCGGATGATCTGGGCGATGCGGCGAAGAAGATCGTCGCTGAGGTTAAACAGGCGGCTTAATTTTAGATGCGACAGGCCTGACAGGTCAGTCGGGCACGCGTTTGTGCTTTGCAAAAGGACAAGTGCTATGAGCACACGGATCGAAGCCATCGCAATAGCGCTTCCAGATCAATTGCTAACCAACGAAGAGTTGGCCGCTAGCTTTCCTGGCTGGAGTGCAGAGAAGATATCCAAGAAGCTCGGGATCGAACAACGACACGTGCTTGGTCCCGATGAAACGCCCGTTGATATCGCAGTACAGGCGGCTAAAAACCTGTTCGCCAAACGCCCCGACCTGCGAGATGAGCTCGGTTATCTGATCTTTTGCACGCAATCCCCTGATTATATTTTGCCGACCAGCGCGTGTGTGATTCAGGACAGGCTGGAGCTGAAGCAATCAATTGGCGCGATTGATATCAACCAAGGATGTTCAGGCTACGTGCACGGACTGGCCCTGGCAAAATCACTGGTCGAAGCGGGCGTTGCCAAAACGGTCTTGCTGCTCACCGCAGACGGGTACTCCAAACTTGTAGGCAAGGACGATGCGAGCGTAAAAACCATCTTCGGCGATGCAGGAACGGCAACGCTTGTGACGCGTGACGACGCAAACAAGGCTGCGTTAGAAAACTTTGTCTTCGGTTCCGATGGCAGCGGCGCAGACAAACTCATCGTCAAAGAAAGCGGCATGCGCAGCAGTGGTGGTAAAAGCCAAGCCGATCTATACATGGATGGACCCGCTGTGTTGAATTTCACCTTGCGCGAAATACCGCCAATGTTCGAATCCATGCTGGAAAAATCTGGATTGGAAAGATCTGGGATCGAGTTTGCGATCTTGCATCAGGCAAATAGCTTCATATTGAAGCAATTGCAGCGCAAACTAGAATTGACCGACGAGCAAATGGTAATCGACTTCGCCGACGTTGGAAATACCGTATCCAGCACCATCCCGATTGCACTATCGAGAGCAATCGATAAAGGTACCTTGAAACGCGGCCAGACAGGCGTCCTACTCGGCTTTGGGGTGGGATTATCTTGGGCTGGCTGCACCGTAACTCTGTAAGGATTGTTTGATGAGTGATGAATTCCGCGAAGTCTTCGCTGATACTCTAGAAGTTGAAGAAGATGAGTTGGTTGAGGGCTATGTGCTCGAAGAGTCTGAGATGTGGGATTCGATGACGATCGTTACCGTAATCGCTCTCATTGATGAGCATTTTGGCAAGACTGCCGAAGGCGAAGCGTTGGCAGAATGCAAAACCTATGGCGAAGTTCTTAAGATTGCCGAAGGCGAGTGAGTTGAAAAACGAGGGTCTATCAAGTTTTAGCGGCATCGCTATTGATGCGATGGCAGCAGCAGTGCCTTCGAAAAATGTCACCAATGATGCGTTTGTCGAACGATTTGGCGAAAAATTCGCGCGCCGCTTCGGCAAGTCAACCGGAATACTGGAACGGCGGGTGGTGGAGAGTGAGACCACACTCGACCTTTGCGTTCGAGCAGCTGAAAGGCTAAACGAGGCAGGTCATTCATTTGAAGGTGTAGGCGCTGTTATCCTTGTCACCCAGACGCCGGACTATGACCTTCCCGCATCAGCATTAATCGCCCAAGATCGTCTCGGTCTGCCTCATTCAACGGCAGCATTTGACGTAAACCTCGGCTGTTCGGGATACACCTATGGCTTGTGGCTAGCAGCATCGCTCATATCGGGTGGCGGCGTTGATCGCGTGCTGCTGCTCGCAGGAGATACGAGCTCTCAAGTCGTAGATTCCAATCATCGATCAACCGCGCCAATCTTCGGAGACGGAGGCACTGCAACACTTATTAGTAAGCGTAGTGGGGCGAGCGAATGGCGTTTTCTAGTCGGATCTGATGGCTCAGGCAGCCGCGCAATCATTATGCCCGGCAGTGCTTCGCGCGATGCAAGTGCAGATCTCGACGAACTCTCTGGAGAGGTATCAGAAGGCCGTCTGTTCATGGACGGCGCAAGCGTTTTTGGCTTCGCGACCACGGTTGTGCCGGATGCAATTACAAATTTGCTAGATTACTCTGGTTCGTCACCAGAAACGATTGAGCGGCTCTACCTCCATCAGGCAAACGAACTTATCCTTAAGACGATTGGCCGAAAAGCTGGATTTGATGCAGAGAAGGTGGTTGTTAATCTTGATCGCTATGGCAACACTTCGAGCGCGTCGATCCCCCTTGCATTCATCACTGATGGACCTGAGGAACCTCATCAAGCAGTAATGTGCGGTTTTGGCGTTGGGCTTTCATGGTCAGCGCTGGTCGCCGAATTTGGCGCCATCCCGCGATATTTGGTCGATGAGGCTGCTTAATGTTTGAAGCCAACTTTCTTCAAGGTAAGTCAATTCTCGTAACCGGCGCATCTTCTGGTTTGGGGCGAGACTTTGCGGTCACAGCATCTCTGTATGGAGCGCAGATATTGGCCTTTGGCCGGGACGAGGAACGTCTGAGCAAGACGATTGCAGACTGTGCTGGCAGCGGACACGCAATGTACGTTGATCCCATCGAAAGCCTTGATGCGTTCGCTTTGGCCATTCGTGCTGCCGCAAAAGAACACGGCCCAGTTTATGGCATGTACCACTGCGCTGGAGCCAATACGATCCAGTCTATGAAAGGCAGTTCAGACCGCACTTTTGATCTACTCTACAACGCCTCGGTCCGGGGCGCCTCAGCGATTATTGCTACCGCCCTCAGAAAGGCCGTCATGGAAGAGGGAGGACGCATTGTACTGATGTCGTCAGCCAGCGCCTTCAAGCCTGCCCAGGGCCTTGCGCTTTATGGCTCTGCAAAGGCAGCGATTGCGCAGCTGGCTAGTATTTCAGCGCCTGAATGTGCCAAACGCGGAGTCACTGTGAATACAATTGCTGCTGGCAATGTCGTTACAGAAATGCACCAAAAATACGTTGATGGCGGAGTGAACAACGCGAGTGAGCGTATCGAGGCACAATACCCACTTGGCTTTGGGCAGCCGGAAGACGTGACCAATTTGGCGCTATATTTGATGTCTCCTGGCGGTCGCTGGATGACGGGCGAGTCGATCTTGCTCGATGGAGGTTTTAGGCCAGCATGACAAAACTGATCATTGTCGGCGCTGGCGGTTTTGGCGGGGAAGTCGCCATGATCGCGGACGCGATGCGGGCCGCTGGGACGGCGCAATTTGAAGATTTAGTCTTCATTGATGACGACCCTTCTTACATGCAAGAACGCGGTCGGGGCGGTGAGATAATCGGCAAGATCGCCGATCATTTTGTCGACCAAGAGGCACTGTATATTTGCGCCATCGGCAATCCACTAACCAAGAGGTATGTCTGCGAAAAGCTTGAGCGCGCCAATGCCAAGTTTACCCGTCTCATACATCCGGTCAGCCAAATTGATGCATCGGCCGAATTAGGAGCTGGAACGATTGTCGCCTTTGCTGGCGGCGTATACCCATTTGCGAAAACCGGTCGCCACGTGCACATCAACGCCTATTCTGGGTTGGGTCATGACGCAACGGTCGGTGACTTTGCCACTCTCAGTGCGCATGTTGATATAACCGGCGGTGTTACGGTCGAAGAAGGCGCGTTCTTCGGCACGCATTCTTGTGTGTTGCCAGGCCACACAATTGGCCAATGGGCGCGCATTGGGGCTGGCTGCACTATTGCCCGTAAAGTCGCGCCCGAAGCCATTATTTATTCGGAACCACCAAAGTTTCTATCACGGGGAAAGCGATAGAGGTCGGAGAACCGCTCTTGGAAGAGCGGAACGCTCGTGAGTTAGGGTCCTTTAGTGGACATCGCCGGTGCGGCGGAGTGCAGTTCAAGGTCGACGGACCTCCGCTTCTCACCGCTGCCTGCCACTAGAGGGCTGTCAGCGCATGACTGGCGGTCCATATTCCTTGAACGCGCTCTACAAAGAAGAGCGCTTCCGCGTAACGGGAGGTAGCACGGCACTCGGTGGTCTCAAGGAAGCCACGCAGCACTTCTTTTGGCCAGAATGCCTAAGCTGGATGTTCACTCGGCCAGCCGGACTTCACGATATGGTCAACATTCGCACCTCGTTGCTCACGCAGGCCCGTGAGTTTCCTCCCTTTATTGAGCTTTACACTGATGAAGGCCTGGAAGCCGCCGTGAATGTCGCGCCGCACAGTTTTGCCACCGCGCCGGACATCGATGCATTTCTTACGCTCTCTCAAAGTTATCAGAGCTGGGATAAGCGGCCTCACTAACCCGCCTGTACTGCACGCCCCACCCAAGGCAGTTTCAGAGCACGCAACAGAGCCTGCAAAGCTCTCAAAAAGGCAGGCTTGACCTAGAGCGATCAGCACGCAAGGACTGCCTGCGAAATATGCACTTGGGACTCCGGCGCTGCTTGACGTTTACGTAAACGCAAGATAGGGCGGTTTTCAGTAAATTTGCGCCTGGGCGCCATAAGGAAGGAACTGCGATGAAAATCCTCGTCCCCGTCAAACGGGTGATTGATTATAACGTGAAACCGCGCGTTAAGGCCGACGGCACAGGCGTTGATCTGGCCAATGTCAAAATGAGCATGAACCCATTTGATGAAATCGCTGTCGAAGAGGCGATTCGCATCAAAGAGGCGGGCAAAGCCGAAGAAATCGTCGCTGTATCGATTGGTCCGGCCAAGGCTCAGGAAACGCTGCGCACCGCGCTCGCCATGGGCGCAGACCGCGCGATCCTGGTCGAAACCGATGAAGAAGTTGAGCCGCTTGCCGTTGCGAAAATTCTGAAAGCGATCGCTGACGAAGAACAGCCCGGTCTCGTGCTGCTCGGCAAGCAATCGATCTCCGACGATCTCGAACCAAACTGGCCAAATGCTCGCTGCCTTAATGGGCCGCCCGCAAGGCACGTTTGCGAACACCGTCGCAGTTGACGGCGACAGCGTAGAAGTGAAGCGCGAAGTCGATGGCGGTCTGGAAACCGTCAAGCTGACGCTGCCAGCGATTGTCACCACTGACCTGCGTCTCAACGAGCCGCGCTACGCTTCGCTGCCGAACATCATGAAGGCGAAGAAGAAGCCGCTCGACAGCAAAACCCCAGCCGATTTCGGTGTCGATGTGACCCCGCGCCTCACGACCACCAATGTCGCTGAGCCGCCCGTTCGTCAGGCCGGTGAAAAGGTCGCCGACGTCGATGCGCTGGTTGAAAAGATCAAGGCTCTGGGCATCGCGTGAAGCGCGTGCCTGAGCAGGATAAGGAACAAAGACCATGAACACTCTGGTTCTCGTCGAACACGACAATTCATCCGTCAATGACGCCACACTGGCTGTCGTTACCGCCGCTGGCAAGCTGGGCGATGTGACCGCGCTGGTCGCGGGCCACAATTGCGGCGCCGTTGCTGATGGCGCTGCGCAGATCGCGGGCGTTTCAAAAGTGCTGAAGGCGGATGATGCCGCTTACGCGAATGGCCTCGCTGAAAACGTTGCACCATTGGTCGCTGGCCTGATGGAAGGTTATGACGCTTTCCTCGCCCCGGCGACGACGAGCGGTAAGAACATCGCTCCGCGCGTTGCAGCGCACCTTGATGTAATGCAAATTTCCGACATTCTCTCGGTCGAAGGCGGCAAGACATTCACCCGTCCGATCTATGCCGGCAACGCCATCGCCACTGTCGAAAGCGCCGATCCCAAGCTGGTGATCACCGTTCGCGGCACGGCCTTTGACAAGGCGGAGACCAGCGGCGGATCAGCCTCGGTTGAAGACGCAAGCGGCCCTGGCGATGCGGGCATCTCCAGCTTTGTCAGCAGCGAAATCGCTGATGGCGGCGACCGTCCAGAACTCGCCAGCGCTGGCGTGATCGTTTCTGGGGGGCGTGCGCTGAAAGACAGCGAAACCTTCGAAAGCGTCATCACCCCGCTGGCTGACAAGCTTGGCGCGGCCATTGGCGCATCACGCGCTGCGGTGGATGCGGGCTATGTCCCGAACGATTATCAAGTCGGCCAAACCGGCAAGATCGTCGCTCCAGAGGTCTATATCGCGATCGGTATCTCCGGCGCGATCCAGCACCTTGCGGGCATGAAGGACTCCAAAGTGATCATCGCGATCAACAAGGATGAAGATGCACCGATCTTCCAAGTGGCGGACATCGGTCTGGTCGCCGATCTGTTCAATGCAGTACCAGAGTTGACGCAAAAGCTCGGCTAAACGGCCGCCCTGCATAAAGACTTAAGGTTGAAGCTAACCTCCGTCCCGTTATTGTGGGGCGGAGGTTTTGCTTTGTGAGGGCATATATGCGGTTAGGATTGAAAGTATTGGTGGCGGCCGCTTTGGGTATCGGCGCCGCGAGTCCAGCGTATGCCAAGGCAGAGCCGGTCGTGCTTGAGCCAAGTTCCAAATGGAATGTTGATTTTGCCGCCGAGAAATGCCGCCTTGCCCGCGTGTTTGGCGATGGGGAGAACCGCCATGTCCTGTTTTTTGAGCAATGGGGACCGAAGGCAACCTTTGGCTTCACCGCATCAGGACCGGGCTTCGATCGTTTCCGTGCCTATAAGCCTGTCGATGTGAAATTCTCCAACGCCCAAGAGCCGCGTGAAACGCAGCCATTCATGGGCACAATCGAGAGCGTGGGCGACGCTATCATCTACTCCACGATGACACTTGAAGACCAAGATCAAGGCTACATGCTTGGCATCCTCCCACAGTTAAACACTGAAAAAGCAAGTTCCGTCGAATTCGTGGAGTTCAAGCAACGTAACCGAAGCGTGATGTTCAAAACGGGCGAACTCGGTGAAGTCTTCAAAGTGCTCAACCAGTGCACGCAAAGTCTTGTCAGCGAATGGGGACTGGACGTCGAAAAGCATAAGAGCGCTACAAAGGCCCCTGAATGGATAAACGAAGATGTGGTTGTTCAGAGAATTGCCGATAATTATCCAAGAACAGCGTTGCGCAAAGGCGAGCAAGGCATTGTCCGACTGCGTGTAAATGTCGACCGGAGCGGGAGCGTAACCAGTTGTGTCATCAACGAGACGACGCTCAACAAATCACTCGAATCCCCCGCATGCAAAGAGATGACCAAAGCGCGTTTTGAGCCGGCCTTAGATGCCAATGGTGCACCGATGGCATCGTACTATCTGACTTCGATCACATACAAAGTGAACAACTAAACCGCACCGTTCGATACGATCTGCTCCCGCCGCTTAGCAGGTGCCCTGCGAGAGCTGGCCGCGCACTTTGCCTTAGCCACATTCGCTTCTGCCAATCGGCGCGCGCTCGCCAGCGCGGCCTCTGCATCGCCAGTGACCAGAGCCGCGGCGCAGGCTGCGCATTCTTTCTGCGACTGGTGGGTGCGATCCTGCGCTACAACCTCGCTAAGGGCGGCAAACAACTGGAAACGCCCAAGCTCAAAGGCTTGCGGTGTCGTGCAAGCCTCTAACGTCGCATAATACAGCGCATCCGCACTGCTAGAGCGTTCACGCTGACTGCGCCACAGCGCCCGGCCAGTGAGCACATAAGCACCTGATCCAACCTCAAGCTGGCACGCCCGCTGCGCAGTCACCAAAGCGCCATTGATCACCGCCTGCGCTCCGGCGGCGAGGGAGATCGTTTTTGGGGCAGGTGCTGGTTCTTCGATAGGCATGCACTGCTGCTAGCGCCTATTGCCAAACTGAGAACTGCGAGGGGCCTGCGTAATTCCCCGCAGGAGGCAAAGTTTCCACTACATAAAGCCGATGATGAAATGGATCGTCATACCGACCAGCCCACCCACCAAAGTGCCGTTGATGCGGATGAACTGAAGATCGCGCCCGACCGCGCTTTCGATCCGCCCGGTAATCGTTGTCGCATCCCAGCGTTTCACCGTGTCAGACACCAGAGTCACAATTTCACCGCCATAGCGGGTCGCAACGCCCACCAGAGTGCGCCGCGCGAAACGATTGATCTGAAGTTGTAAGCGCTCATCCTGTTTAAGCGCGCTGCCAAGCTCGGACAGACCTTTACGCATTTCATTGCCGAGTTCGCTGTCTGCTTCACGCGCGCGGCGGATAAGTGACCTGCGAATGCGCTCCCACACGCCCATCCACCATTCGGCCACCGCCGGATTTTCGATGAGGTCGCGCTTCATGCTCTCGACGCGCTCACGGGTGTCGGGATCATGCTGCAAGTCTTGCGAAAGCTTCGCCAGCCCCTCTTCAATCTTACTGCGCAGTGGGTGCTCGGGATCGACCAGAACCTCCGCCAGCAGTTTATAGAGGCCATCCAGCACAGAGCCAGAAATCCGCTCGTCAAGGCCGGTCCAGCGCAGCACCGCATTGGCGCGGGCATGGATCACCTCGCGCACCGTCTCTTCATTATCCTCCAGCGTCAGACCCGCCCATCGGATAAAGCCATCCATCAAAGGCATGTGGCGCCCATCGGCGATTGCGCTTTCGAGCATTCGGCCCACTAGCGGCGAGATATCAATCTTGGCAAATTGGTTGCCCAGCCCGCTGCGCACTTGGTTGCCAAGCCGGTCAGGATCGAGCGATTCGAGCACTTCGGCCAGCAATTCGGCGGCCCCTCCCGTAATGCGGGAGCGAGGGTCAGGGCCATCCTCCGTGCGCGCCGGAGCCACCAGGAAATCGCCCACCGCGCGCGCGACATTCATGCCCGCCATGCGCCGCGCCACAACCGCCGGGGTCAGGAAATTCTCCTGGAGAAACTGCGCCATAGTGTCAGCAATGCGGTCTTTGTTTTCAGGGATAATCGCCGTGTGCGGGATCGGCAGGCCTAACGGGTGGCGAAACAGAGCGGTGACCGCGAACCAATCGGCCAAGCCGCCGACCATTGCAGCCTCAGCAAAGGCATTCACATAGCCCCATGCCGGATGCAGTTCGACATAGGGATGCGTCGTAAAAAACAGCAGCGCCATCGCCGCAAGCAGCCCGGTCGCTGTCCAGCGCATACGCCGCGCACGGTCCTCAGTCAGCGCTTCACCGCCGAACTTTAGTGGAATTGGCTGAGCATCAGACATGGCCGCGCGCCTAGCATGCCGCTGGGATTTGCAACACTGTGGCTGGCATTAGCGCGAGATCACTCACTCGGCAGGCTCTGCCCCGGGCGGCAAACGGGTTGCCGGAGTCGCCGAAGGCTTAGGCTCGCCGCCCGCCTCAGGCACATCAGACACCGCTTGGGTGTTGCTGCTATCTTCATCTCCGGGACGATAGGTAAGGAAGCGTTGGCGCATCCAAGGCCCAGCGCGCCGCTCAAAGCTATCAGCCAGACTGAAACCAGCTGGAACGATCAGCAGCGTCAGGACCGTCGACAGGATCAGGCCGCCAATCACCACAACGCCCATGGGTTGGCGCCATGCGCCATCACCCGACAGCGACAGCGCCGTTGGCACCATGCCAGCGGTCATTGCGACTGTCGTCATCACAACCGGCTGCGCACGCTTATGGCCCGCCTCCATGATCGCTTTGAATTGATCGGTGCCGTCGGCCATTTCCTCAATCGCAAAGTCTATCAAGAGAATCGAGTTTTTCGACACAATTCCAAGCAAGAGCAGGATACCGATCATCACCGGCATAGAGAGCGGCTGCCCCACGATCCAGACGAGGAAAATTCCGCCCAATGGCGCAAGGGCCAGTGATGTCATATTCACCAGCGGGCTCATCAAACGTTTATACAGCAGTACCAGAACCGCAAAGACAAGCAGAACGCCTGCGAGAATGGCAATCTTGAAGTTGTCAGCAAGCTCTTTTTCTACATCAGCTGCGCCAATGGAATCGCGGATGACACCAGTTGGCAAATCAAGCAGGGTTGGCAGCTGTTCAATCTGCGCATTCACATCGCCGCGTAGAAAGCCAGAGGCCAAGTCAGCGCCGATGAAAACACGGCGGTTCTGATTGTAGCGTTGAATAGAGGTTGGCCCCGAACCAAACGAGATATCAGCAATAGTGCCAAGCGGCACCGATCCGCCGCTCGCTGTCGGAACAGGCAGGTTTTCAAGTGTTGTCAAATCTTCGCGGGAAGAGGCCGGCAATCGAACCGAAATCGGCACTTGGCGATCAGACAGTGAGAACTTCGCGGAGTTCTGCTCAATCTCGCCCATCGTTGCAATTCGGATGGTTTGGCTGAGCGCAACAGTTGATACACCGAGATCCGCAAGCAGTTCCTGGCGCGGACGGATGATAATTTCCGGGCGAGGGATGTCAGCACTGATACGCGGAGCAACGACCGAGTCGAGCTTTTGCATATCCTCGACGACCTGCGCAGCAGTGGCATTGAGCAAGGCCGGGTCAGAACCCGCCAACATAATGGTGAAGTCGCGGCCGCTGCCGCCACCACCGGGCCCATTATCGTTTTGGAAGCGCACACGCGCATCCGCAATACGGGCAAGCTCGGGAGCCAGATCGCGGGTGAATTCGACCGAGGTTTTTGAGCGATCTTCCTTCAAGGTGACGAACATGGTCGCTTGGCCTTCGCGCACTCGCTCAAGCGCCAGCTCCACATCATCTTGCGCATACATCAAGGCAGAAACCTGATCGGTTACGCGCTCGGTATCCGCCAGCGTCGTGCCAGGGACCATCTCGATCTCAACCCGAACATTCTCATCATCAATGTCTGGAAACGCCTGAAACGGCGTTTGCTGCATCAACAAAATGGTCAGCAGCAGCGCGAAATATCCAACGCCCAGCATCCAAACCCGGTGGTCGAAGAAACGCGCGGTCATGTACTTCACGCTGTGCGAAAACTGTCCGCTGCTGAAACGGCTGAGCAATTGGATGAGTTTGAAGACCACCCAACCGGCCAAAAAGCCGACGGCAAGACCCAGGGTCAGGAACAGCAGCTCAAAGACCTTCGAAACCAGCCCGAATGCGAAGGAGTTTGGATCGCTGGAAACGAGCGCGCCAACCTTGGCAGGAATGTCGAGGCCCGAGACGATGCTAAAGCTCATGAACAAACCGGCCGCCGACGCCGCAAGCAATGCAAAGACTGTGAGCAGCAAGGACAGCACATAGAGCCAGCGATAACGCGGAGCGTCCACGCCTTCACGGCGCTCCAGCATCTTGGTCTTATCGAGCGACCAATTGAGGACCCGCATATAGCGATCCATCCACTTGCCCTCGCCATGCGCGGCGTGCCCTTCTGCGCGCAGGAAATAGGCGGCAAGCATCGGTGTGATCATCCGCGCCACGGCCAAGCTCATTAAGACCGCGATCACGACTGTCAGGCCGAAGTTCTTGAAGAACTGACCTGTAATGCCCGGCATCAAGCCAACGGGGAAGAACACCGCGATGATGCAAAAGCTGGTCGCGACCACCGGCAGGCCAATTTCATCCGCCGCATCAATCGATGCTTCATAGGCAGATTTGCCCATTCGCATGTGTCTGACGATGTTTTCAATTTCAACAATGGCATCATCAACCAAGACCCCCGCGACTAGGCCGAGCGCCAGCAAAGACATTTGGTTGAGGTTGAAGCCGATCAGATCCATGAACCAGAAGGTCGGGATTGCCGACAGCGGGATCGCAATCGATGAGATCATCGTCGCGCGCCAATCGCGCAGGAAGAAGAACACCACCACAACAGCCAATACAGCCCCCTCCACCATGGCGGAGATCGAGCTGGTGTATTGGTCCTTCGTGTATTTGACGGTGTTGAACAGCGGGATGAATTTCACCCCGGGGTTCTCCGCCTCAATCTGATCGATGATGGTCAGCGCTTCTTCGTAGACCGTGACGTCAGATGCGCCTTTCGCGCGCGACATGAAGAAGTTCACGACCTCCTTATCACGCACCTTGCTGATCGTGGTCCGCTCAGAATAGCCATCACGCACGCGGGCCACGTCGGCCAGCTTGATCGACGTGCCATTGTTCAGACGGATCTGGCGCTGCGACAATTCGAACGCGCTTTCGGTATTGCCCAATACGCGCACCGATTGCCGCGCGCCGCCAATCTCAGCCATGCCGCCAGCCGCATCAACATTGTCGAGACGTAGCACTTGGTTGATTTGGCTGGCTGTGACGCCGAGCGCGGACAGCCGCGCCGGATCAAGAATGACCTCAATTTCGCGGTTTACCCCGCCCCAGCGGCCAGCCTCAGCCATGCCTTCGACAGACAGCAATTGTTTTGAAACGGTGTCATCGATGAACCAGCTGAGCTGTTCAATCGTCATATCGTCCGCTTCAACGGCGTAAATGCCGAGGAAACCGCCGGCAATGTCGACCTTGCTAACCCGCGGTTCTAAAATCCCATCGGGCAGGTTCCCGCGCGTGCTATCGACCGCATTTTTAACCTCAGCAACAGCTACATTGGGATCAATGCCAAGCTCGAACTCGACGAAAGTGTTCGAGCTTCCCTCGCGCGCAGTAGAAGAAATGTTGCGCACACCGCTAAGCGACCGCACCGCAGATTCGACCTGCTGCGTGATTTGGTTTTCAATCTCAGTCGGGGCTGCACCGGGCTGAGAAATGGTGACGTTCACGCCCGGAAATTCAATGTCCGGGTTATTCACCACATCCATTTTGTTAAAGCTGAGCAAGCCCGCCAAGAACATTGCGGTAAACGCAACCAGCGGAATCACTGGATTGCGGATTGACCAAGCAGAGATGTTCCGAAAACCCATGGCTATTAGCTATCCTCTAGCATTTTGGGCGAGACCGCTTCGCCTTCGGTCAGGAAGCCGCCGGCGCGCAGCACAATCTGCTCACTGCCATTCAATCCTTCAGTCACGACAATACCATCAGGTGTTACCATGCCAGTTTTGATTGAACGTCGCTCGGCCTTCTTCTCATCGCTGACGATGTAGACAAAACTGCCTTCGCTATCGGCCAAGACCGAACTCTCTGGCAAAATCGTGGCGACTACAGTGCCACTTTTGATTTCCGCCGTGGCAAAGCCGCCAGGCCGCAATTCCGGCGCATAAGACAGCGCAACGCGCGCGATGCCTTGGCGGTTTTGCGGATCGATAACCGGGGAGACTTGCCACACTTGACCCGTGAAACTCTTGCTCGATCCGGTTGGAACAACAGTGGCCGCTACGCCCTGACCCAAAACTGCGATTTGTTCCTGACTCAGCTGAGCGAGCATTTCCATCTCGCCGCCACGCGCGATCCGGAACAGGCTTGGCGTGCCAGCAGAAACCGTTTGTCCCGGTTCAACATTGCGCTCAAGCAGCAGGCCCGCCGCCGGAGCGACGATATTGAGACGCGCGGCCCGCGCGCGCAGCTCGCGCAATTGCGCCTCAGCCACTTGAACCCTGGCATTTGCAGAATCGCGGGTTGCGGTAAGGCGATCTACGTCAGCCTTGGAAACAAATCCGCGCTCAACCAATTGCAACGCACGGTCGAGATTGGCCTGGGCCAATTGCGCATCCGCCTTGGCAACGCCGATCTGGGCCGATTGCGCCTGAGCCTGCTGTGATTGGACCGAACGATCGATCACGGCTAGCACTTGGCCCTGACGCACCCAATCACCCGCATCCACTGGAACGGAGACAACTCGGCCGCCTTCGCCAACCACACCAACCGGCATCTCGCGCCGCGCGGCCAAAGTGCCGGGCGCAGAGATCACACCTTCTACAGTGGTTTTGCCCGGCGCAACCACGGTTACGACCGGCGCCTGAGCATTGTCATCGCCCGCCCCCACACCGTCGTCAGAGGTCAGCACTACATAGGCGGCAATGGCCAGTAGCAAGCCAATGATCCCGATCCCGATCAGCACCACTGGGCGCGACACGCGCGACTTATCCGCAGCGGCGCCAGACAAGTCCGTCGGCACGCTATCGGCAGCCTCTGCAGTGATGGAACTTTCGTAATTCATGGCTAAACCTCAAGTGTATCGCACAGGTGTGTTATACTCATAAGTCACCTTGTGCAATCCCTCATACGCCGCTGTAAGCTATCGGGCAATGCGCGGTTCGACTGATGACTTTGAGCATAGACGAGCGGCATGACGCATAAGTTCCTAAGCACACACGAAAAAGAGCGAGGCAGCCACCGCTACCCCGCTCCAATAATGCTATTTGACCGTGGCTCTTTTAGCGCACGCTGCCACGCTTGATCAGGTTAACAATGCCGAGCAGCACGACGGCGCCGACAACAGCAACGCCCAGACCGATCAATGAGAACTCTTGGACGCTACCGCTAATGCCCAAAAGCGGGCCAACGATTGCATTGCCGACCACCGAGCCAACACAGCCCACGACAATGTTCCAAAAGATGCCCATTGAAGCATCGCGGTTCATAACCAAGCTAGCGAGCCAACCGGCCACGCCGCCGACGATAAGAGCAATAATCCAACCCATAATGATCCCTCCTGAGGTTTTCTTTATCAGCAGCGATCCGGCCAAGGCGCGAATCCACTGCGTCCCGCGCTATTTAAAGCGCGAGAACGACAGGATGCTAGGAGGTTTTACAAGTTTGTGCGAATCTGGCCCCGGAAAAGGCTCAGGAGCGCGCGTCTAAAGGTCAGTATTTAAGCTGACGCTCGTAGAGGTCGCGGTAATGCTGAATGCGGGTCACCCGCAGGCCTTGCATGCCCGAACGATCAACCGCGCGCTGCCAAGATGCGAACTCTTCCAGAGTCAGCCCATAGCGCTCCAGCACTTCGTCAATGGTCAAGAGACCGCCGTTAACTGCAGCCACGACTTCAGCCTTGCGACGCACAACCCAACGCTTCGTTTTGGGCGAAGGCAAGTCATCAATTGTCAATGGTTCACCAAGTGGACCAATGACCTGCGCGGGGCGGATGTCCTGATTTTCAATCATTTATAGTCTCTCGATCGCCTCTTACCGCGTTCTCTTCGTGTTGAAGCCTTATAGTGGCTGAGGCTTTGCAACCCTCTAAATCAATAGGGTTAACGGGCCGTTCGCTTTCTCCAATCGCAGCAAAATAACTTGCTGCCGCATCTCCAAAGCTCGCGACGCTAACAGATCCATGAACCGCATCACGGCGCAATACGGCGCGAAGGTCATGCGCTGCGTTGATCCGTGCGGTCAGTTCATTCCATCCGATTGCACGCAGAGCATCGCCAGCCCGATCATCGTCCATGCCATTGGCACCGGCGTCGATCAGGGTCAGCGATGTCGGCACGGCGATGCCAGCTGCAGCCAGCTCGGCCTGCATCTGAGCGCTGTGAATCGGTGAAACGTTTTCGAACATTCGCTCGTCTCTAAGGCAAGCATGTCAACATGAGGTAAAACTCACATTTACCTGCTCTTAGGACTATTGGCGGGTGCGCATTCAAGTATTCGCAAGTTCTCGCGGTGCGCGTTTCAGCCCGTCGCCCGGCCCTGGAGCGGGTCTCGCAAAGCACTGGAACCCGCAGCAAAGCGGGTGTAAAGGCGCCCTCTGCAATGACTGAAAACACAATTCTTGATGCCGGTCCGGTCTTCGGGCTCGATAGCGCCGCCCTGTTCGACTTGCCGAAACCAGCGAGCGAATCGCGCATCGTCGTGGCGATGAGCGGCGGAGTCGATTCCTCTGTGGTCGCGGCATTGGCCGCGGATACGGGCGCGGAAGTGATTGGGATCACACTGCAGCTTTATGATTATGGCGCTGCGACGGGCCGCAAAGGCGCATGCTGCGCTGGTGATGACATTCAAGATGCCCGAGCGGTGTGCGATCGTCTGGGCATTGCCCATTACGTATTCGATCATGAAAGCGCCTTTCGCGAAGACGTCGTCGAGCAGTTCGCCGATGAATATCTGGCAGGCCGCACTCCGGTGCCCTGCATCCGTTGCAATATGGGGCCCAAATTCACCGATCTGTTTCGCATGGCGCGCGAGCTGGGCGCTGACTGCCTCGCCACCGGTCACTATGTCCGGCGGATAATGGAAGGCGGCGGGCCGGAGCTTTATCGTGCGGTCGATCCTTCACGCGATCAATCCTATTTCCTCTATGCCACCACGCAGGAGCAATTGGACTATATCCGTTTTCCGCTGGGCGGTCTGCCCAAGACGCAGGTGCGCGAGCTTGCGGAAGCGGCGGCGTTGCGCAATGCGGCGAAGCCTGACAGCCAAGACATCTGCTTCGTCCCGGATGGCAATTACGCCAAGATCGTGAAATCGCTGCGGCCAGAAGGCGGCATTCCGGGCGGCATTGTGCACGCACAAACTGGCGAGACCCTGGGCATGCACAAGGGGATCGTCCATTTCACTGTTGGCCAGCGCAAGGGGCTGGATATCGGCGGACAGCCAGAGCCGCTCTATGTCGTTGGCCTGGACGCTGACAGCCGCGAAGTCCGCGTCGGCCCGAAAGTCATGCTGGCGGTGAGCGAGGCAAAGGTCATTGAGACCAACCGGATTGGTCCGCTGCCAGACGCTCCGCTGACCGCGAAGGTGCGCAGCCTTGCCAAACCTGTGTCGATTGAGCTGATCGGTGAGCTGGGCGATGGCGCGACCTGCTCCATCCGATTTGCCGAGCCAGAATTTGGCGTCGCGCCCGGCCAGGCCGCAGTGATCTATTGCGGAGAGCGAGTGGTCGGCGGCGGCTGGATTGATGGGACAACCGCGGCAGCTTAGAATTAGGTGAGCTGCTTTCAGCCCTCCCACTTCTCCAACACACAACCATAGCCCTCACGGTGGGTCGCAGTTGCATCGGTGATCAATGGGAAGCGCGCGGTTACGCTTTTCACCTCAACATTATCGACCAGAGTGATCAGCTCCATCCCGGCAAGCTTGTCTTTCTTGCAATCCTCCAGGCTGCGCCCCGCCACAAATCGGCATGAGCAGGCAATCCGCGCAGCGTAGGTCGTACCGGCGTTCGCATAGCCGCGCACAGGCTCGCGATAGATCCATGCCGTGACCGCCAAAGCGACAATGATGAGGAGGAAAAGCCACAGTCCCACTCGCGATGTTCGCTTGGCGCGCGGGCGCGTTGAATTTGCCATTGCTAAACCGTGATCCTTGGGGAATTGAGTGTCAAATGTCTGTGCGTCACATCCCCTCTAACGCTGCTCTTGCGCTTCTGTCAGCCCCTTTGATGCTGCTTTCCGCATGCGGCGACGCTCCGCCAGCTGGACCCGCACCGCTCAGCGACGAGGCCCTGGCTGCAGTCACTGAACAAGCTGGTGCCCCGCGCGAAGAGCTAGCCCGCGAGGTCGACGAATTGTTCAATGCCGAAGGGATCGGCGAGACCCGCGCCGTCGTAGTTATGGCGGATGGAGAGCTCGCCGCAGAGCGCTATGGCGAGGGTTACGATGCAGAAACCCGGCATATCAGCTGGTCCATGGCCAAGACTGTAACAGCAGTAATGGTCGGCATGCTGGTCGCAGATGGACGTTTACGCCTGGACGAGGCCGCGCCAGTGCCCATGTGGCAGCGCCCCGGCGATCCGCGCGCGGAGATCACCTTGCGGCAATTGCTCCAGATGCGCAGCGGACTGCGCCATACTGAGGCTGGCGATCCGCCGTACGAATCCTCTGAGGTGCGCATGCTGTTCCTCGATGGACGCGACGACATGGCGCGATGGGCGAAAGAGCAACCGCTTGAGGCGGAGCCGGGCGAGACCTTCGAATATTCATCCAACACCACCGTGATCCTCGCCGATATCGCGACCCGCGCGCTGACCGAGAGCGATGATCCAGATATGCGGCGCAAGGCAGTGAGTGAGTATTTGAGTGAGCGTTTGTTTGACCCGCTCGGCATGGACTCAATGGTGCTGGAGTTCGACGCCTCTGGCACGATGATCGGCGGCAGCCTGATGCATGCCACCGCGCGCGATTGGGCCAAGTTTGGCGAGTTCCTGCGCGCCAAGGGCCGCGCGCCCAATGGCGAGCGCTTGATCCCGCGCCGCTATGTCGAGGCGATGGTCACCCCTAGCCCAGCGAGCCCGCATTACGGCCTGCAAACCTGGCTCAACCGCCCGATGGGCGATGCAAGCGGCGGCCTTCCCCATCCGCTGTTTCCAGACCGCGCGCCCGCTAGCCTGTTTTCGCTGATCGGGCATATGGGCCAATATGTACTTGTATCACCGGAGCAACGAGTGACTCTGGTCCGCCTCGGCCATTCCACATCGGAGGAACGCCCGCCGATGCTTGAACAAGCCGCCGATGTGCTGGCATTGTATCCCGTGCGTTAGTCACGCTGGCCTAGGTAGCGGGTGGCACAACACGCGGACAAGACACTCAAACGTAGAACACACCCTCCGCCACGGTTACGCATGGCCCACCCAGCCAGACACGCTCCCCATCAAGCCGACAAGTTAGGTCACCGCCGCGCTCCGATGCCTGATGCGCGGTGAAGCTGTCGCGGCCCAACCGCTCGGCCCAGAACGGCGTCAGCGCTGCGTGAGCCGAGCCGGTTACGCTGTCCTCATCCACGCCTGCACCGGGCACAAACACCCGGCTCACAATGTCGCTGTTGTCGCCCGGCGCTGTGCAATCGAACTGGTCCACGCCCAGAGCGCCCAACGCTTTCAGGTCAGGCTTCAGTGCTCGGACCTGCGCTTCATTTTCATAGAGGAAGATATTGTAAAGCGTGTCATTACGATGGACGAGCAGCGGCTCTGCGCCGAGCATCCTGACCGCCTCCGGATGCGGACGAGGCTCGGTCCGGATCGCGGGTAGCGCCACTTCGTAGCCCTCGCCTGCCCGCTTAACCTCAAGAATGCCTGACTTGCGCGTGCGGAAGGTGACGGCATCGCGCCCGCCGTTCTCGCCTCCCCATTCGTGATGAGACAGCAGCACGTGACCAGCCGCCAAGGTCGCGTGGCCGCACAGCGCGATCTCATAGGTTGGCGTGCACCAGCGCAGCTCCCAATCTGCTTCACCAGTCTCATCGCGCACCACAAAGGCGGTTTCCGCAAACATGTTCTCACCGCCAATTTTGACGAGCACATCGTCGGGCAGCCACTCATCCAGAACCATGACCGCAGCCTGATTGCCGCCAAAGGCGTCAGCTGCGAAGGCGTCAACATGCCAATAGGGTATTGTCTGCGTCATTACGTGGCCCCTTACGGATAGAGCAGTGTGTCGGACCAGCCGCCCGCTGGCATGCGCTCAAACAGGCGGCGGTCATGCAGGCGATTGTCGCGGTCGAGCCAGAACTCAATCCGGCTGGGCACCAGCGTAAAGCCAGTCCAATGCGCCGGACGCGGCACTATTCCGTCTGCCTCGTGCTCCTCGCGCAATTGCTCAACGCGATCAACATAGGCCTGCCTATTGGCGAGCGGGCGTGACTGCTCACTGGCGGCAGAGCCAACCTGGCTCTTGAACGGGCGCGAGTGGAAGTAGGCATCGGCGCGCTCAGGCGTCACCTCGTAAAGGCGCCCTTCGATACGGATTTGGCGGCGCTGGCTCTTCCAATGAAACAGCATGCTCGCCTGAGCATTGGCGAGAATTTCGCTGCCTTTTCGGCTTTGTGTATTGGTGTAGAAGGTGAAGCCGCCGCCTCCGATCTCGGCCGGTGCATCCTGCGGCCCATGCTCTTTCAGCAAGACCATCCGGACCGATGGCGCAGCATCAGCGCTCGCAGTCGCTATTGCCACCGCATTGGGATCGTTCGGCTCGCTCGCTTTGGCAAGCGCAAACCACTCGTCGAACAGGGCGTAGGGATCCGCGCCAGAGGGGATCGCGCTATCCGCCAATTGCGCTGCATTCAAAGCCATATCACTCATTGCACTTCCCACTCGCTTCACCGCACCTCAGCCACGCTTGGAACACCTGGAACACTGTCCAGAGGCAAAAACCTCTCGGCCTCGCCAGTCTAGAAACAGTACCACTTCGCATGGCAATCATGTGGGATGTTTGGGCCATCATGCAACGAGAATTACAGCCCCGCACGCAAGTAGGAAAGCGCAATGCCGCAAAGGCGCGAAACGCGCTTCTCATACGCAAATGAAAACGGCCCGACTTCCGCAATGGAGGCCGGGCCGACAATCTTTAAAACGCTAAAGCGTGTTATGGACTAACTGGCGCATCATCGTCGTCAGCAAAGGCGAAAACACCAATTGCGATAATACCAGCAATCAAGCCAGCAGCCACAATACCAGCGCTGCCGCCGCCCAGTTCGCTTTCAGCTTCTACCGGTGCAGCAACCTGCGCCATCACTGGTGCGCTTGCCAGGCCGAGAACAGCCAAAGCTGCAAAAACATTCTTCTTAATCATCTGAGTGACCCTTATTTAGAAATAACGAAACCGCTATTGTGCAGCTTACATTACAATATAGTGAATGATGGTTAACATTCACTTGGTCGACGCGTTTTCTATTGCCTTTCATCGCAATAAATACACGGCCCAGTGAAATTCAGAACTTACATCAAAAAGGTAGGCCAAGCGCCATGCGCCTCTGGCATCACTCAGGACAAGCGCACGTGCACGCTTGCGCCGGGGGACTGTTACACTTAGCTAATACGCGATGGCTGACCCGTATAGCACCCTTGGCATTGCCCGCACCGCCTCCGAAAAGGAGATAAAGAGCGCATATCGCAAGCTCGCCAAAGAGCTTCATCCTGACCGCAACAAGGACAATCCCAAAGCCTCGGAGCGCTTTTCCGATGCGACCAAGGCGTATGATCTGCTGTCTGACAGCGCCAAACGTGCCCAGTTTGATCGCGGCGAAATTGATATGGAGGGCAACCCCACAAACCCCTTTGGCGGGTTCAGTGGCAGCCCAGGAGGCGGATTTGGCGGCGGCGGCGCACGGCGCAGCTACAGTGCGGATGACCTTGGCGGGTTCAGCCCAGACGATATGGACCTTGGCGATCTGTTCGAAGGCCTGTTTGGCGGTGGAAAGCCGCGCGGCGGACCTAGAGGCGGAATGGGCGGCGGGCAAAGGCGTAGCGGATTTGGCGCACGCCCCACGCCTCCACCCAAAAAAGGCGCAGACATTCAATATCGCTTGGCTGTTCCCTTCATTGATGCCGCCGCGGGCGTGGACCAACGCATCACCCTTGCCGATGGCAAGACGATTGATCTGAAATTGCCCGCCGGCGTCGAAGACGGCACACAGATGCGCCTGAGGGGCAAGGGTCACGATGGCCCCGGCGGCAAAGGCGACGGTCTGGTGATTGTCGAGGTCGGCAGCCACCCGTTCTTCCGCCGCGATGGCGATCATATCCGCATGGACTTGCCGCTTACTCTGGATGAGGCGATCCGCGGCGCAAAGGTCAAATGCCCGACGGTCGATGGTCCGGTGATGCTGACCATTAAGCCCGGCACCAATGGCGGCACAATTATGCGATTGGGCGGTAAAGGCTGGACCAAAAAAGGCGGCAAGCGAGGCGATCAATTGGTGACGCTGGAGATCCAATTGCCCGAAGATCTTGATGCCCTGTCCGACAAGATCGGCGATTGGAGCGATCCAGACAAACCGCGTGAGAAATTTGGCCTGTGATCATTAGGTCGTAAACTCATGCGCGCGCAGTCAGGCCTCCCCGATCACAACATACGCGAGGTGCGCTCGCTCTCTCCAGAGGCGCGCCGCGCCTGCCTCAACGCTCAGGCTGACACTCAAGGGCTGATGAGCACTGACGAGGCACCTCTATCAGTGCGCGGCAAAGTATTGGGCGTGCTTGGTCCGGGCTCACGCGCATTCACAGTCGTGAAACGGACCGTAATCGGCACATATAATGATGGCTTTATCCACGCCGGGAATCTTGCCTATCTGTCCATGCTGGCCATTTTCCCGTTCTTTATCCTTGGCGCGGCTTTGTTTGAGCTGGTTGGCGGCGAGGGAAACAGCGCTGGGCTGATCGCAACCGTCCTTAACGCGATGCCGCCGATCGTCGCTGACACTATCGCGCCGGTCGCCAACAATACGATGGGCGCGCGCAGCGGCTGGTTGTTGTGGATTGGCGCCGGGATTGCGCTGTGGACGGTATCCAGCCTGGTTGAAACCATTCGCGACATTCTGCGCCGCGCCTATGGCACGGTCGCCAGCCATGCATTTTGGAAATACCGCCTGCTGTCCGCCGGATTGATACTGGGCGCGGTCGTGCTGCTGATGGTTTCGCTCTTTGCGCAGGTCGCAATTGGCGCGGCCCAACAGGTGATCGATGCGCGCTTCCCGCAATTGACCGAGGCGGTGGGCACTTTGCGCCTGTCGCGCATTATCCCCGCCTTTGGCCTGTTCGGCTCGCTCTATTTGCTGTTCTACACGCTGACGCCCGCCGCCTACCGCACAAAGGCGTATCCCAAATGGCCCGGCGCTTTGTTCACCGCTGTCTGGTGGCTGGGCGTCTCCAGCGCGCTGCCACCGATCCTACGCAGCTTTTTCACCTACAATCTCACCTACGGCAGTTTTGCCGGGATCATGATCGCGCTTTTCTTTTTCTGGCTGGTGGGGCTAGGGCTGGTGATCGGCGCGGAATTGAATGCGGCCCTCGCAGAGCCTGACAGTGACAGCAGGCCTGTGGGCGAGGACGGCGGCGCGCAAGACGCAGATAAAGAGTGACAAGGAGGATGCGATGGGAACGGCTGGTCAGGGTCTGATGCAGGGCAAGCGCGGGCTGATTATGGGCCTGGCGAATGACAAGTCGATTGCCTGGGGCATCGCCAAGCAACTGGCTGAGCAAGGCGCTGAGCTGGCATTTTCCTATCAGGGTGATGCGCTGGCAAAACGCGTTATACCGCTTGCTGAACAGCTCGGCAGCGACTTTGTGTTTGAGTGCGATGTGTCGGATATGGCCTCGCTCGATAGCGCCTTCGACACACTCAAACAGCGCTGGGACACGCTGGATTTCGTGGTGCATGCAATCGGCTTTTCCGACAAATCGGAACTGCGCGGCAAATATGTCGACACCAGCCTCGATAACTTCCTGATGACGATGAACATCTCGGCCTATTCACTGGTCGCCGTTACCAAGCGCGCGGCAGAAATGATGCCACCATTGCAAGAAGACGGCTCTGGGGGCGGCAGTATTCTGACGCTGACGTATTATGGCGCGGAGAAGGTCATCCCGCATTACAACGTGATGGGTGTGGCCAAGGCGGCGCTGGAGACCAGCGTGCAATATCTCGCCAATGATCTGGGGCCAGCCGGTATCCGGGTGAACGCGATCAGTGCGGGACCGATTAAAACGCTGGCTGCAAGCGGGATTGGTGATTTCCGCTATATCCTTAAATGGAATGAGTATAATGCGCCGCTGCGCCGCAACGTCACCATCGACGAGGTCGGCGGATCAGCGCTCTATTTCCTGTCCGACCTATCCAGCGGCGTAACCGGCGAGGTCCAGCACGTGGACGCCGGCTATCACGTGGTCGGCATGAAACAAGAAGATGCGCCTGATATTACAGTGTCATGAGGCGAGCGGCAGGATAACGGCTACTACTGAGTGATCTCAATTGAGCGAATAGCAGCGTTAAGGGGGCTTCGGCCTGACCAAGCGCGTCCAACCAACGCAAGGGCAACATAGTCGCATCCTTCACCCAAAGCATTAATCTCGAACGTTTGCGGGCTATCGCCAAAGCGCTCGTCAAGAAAGGGCGTGGTTTCTCCGCTACAGATTAGTTGCAAACGGACGTCACGTGCCTGCTCTTTCTGTGCGACACGGTGATCAATTGTGATCGAAAACGGCGCGTCGGGCGCAGCCAATAGGCGCGTTGCCAAAGGTCCACCCCGGCCAGGTCGTGCAAACAGTTCGAGTTCTGCTTTATTGCGACTCAATTGGGCACGCAGCCCTGTTTTGTCTGTAAAACTCCAATCAAACGGCGCAAAATCCGCCCGCCAATCCAGTGTTCCAAGACTGGCCAGAGTGCTGTTTCGCCCAGTCGCAGCTTTCAGCACCTCTTGAGCGGCGGTCAAATCTCCAAGACCTGCCAATCCAAAGATCAACCGGCGGTCGAGGTTTTCATTTTCAACAGTGATCTGAGGCCGAAGCACAGCCACATTTGGTAGCAGCGTGGGCTGGGTGATAGCATACGACAGGAACCGCTCATGCCAGTCTGAGCTGCCATCCAACATTTCAGCAAACAGCGGAATAGTCTCCTCTTGTGCCAGCGCATCTCCAAGAATTGGAAAGAAATCCTCTCTCAACTCTGGGTGAACCCGAAGGACTTGATCGAGCGCATCAATGCTGCGTGAGTATTCATCATTCGCCAGCGCATCTTGGATGACCAAGGACTGCAGAGATGCCTCGCGTCTGTTCATTTGAGCTGCGCTCCTTAGCATCTTTCGACGTGCCTGGTCGTCTGCTTCAGCCATGATCAGGATTGCGAGTGCTCGCGGCGTCAAAACATCTGCGCGATAGGCGGCCAGAGCCTGCGTTGCAGCAGCAGTAGCGGCGGCGTGTGTCTCTGTCGGATCAGTGATGCCGTTTTTGAAGGTTTGGAAAGCCAGTCTTTCAGTAGCTTGACCATTCGCTGAAAAGAGTTTCGTTGCTAATTCTGGGGAGGGTTTGGACAAGACACCACTGGCGGCCTGCAAAGTAAGCGCGACGGCAAGCGCGAGTGCAAGCGTTGAGACACCAATTAACTTGGGCCACTTCTTCGAGCTCATAGGCCGCTTGCCCATCAGGCTTTTTGACCAGTACCCTCGGCTTCGTCAGTGCTACCGTAGCCGTAGCCATAACCGTAGCCATAACCGTATGCCGCGTTATTCTCATCAACTTTGGTAATCAACGCACCGTACACTTGCGCACCCGTGCGGCGTAGCCGGTCGAGTGAACTTTCAATCGCACGCATCTTTACCCGATCAGATTCGATTGCGTAGATTACGCCATCGACTGCACGCGATAGCTCGATTGCATCAGCAAGCGACAGCATTGGTGCACCATCAATAATAATTTGCTCATATTGATCGCGAGCCTGGTCAATTAATTGCTTGAGGCGCGAACCGGCAAGCAATTCGACTGGATTGGGCGGCTTGTGCCCTATTGGAACGTAGTCGAAGCCAAAATCCTCTAATCCGATGGCCTCTTCCGTGATAGACGCCTCATTGGTTAACAAGGCCGCAAGACCACCTTTTCCATGGCCCGTAACGCCAAGCGTATCTGCCAGCTTCGAGTTCCGCAAATCGGCATCAATAAGCAAAGTTCGCTTGCCCAATTGCGCAAAGCTCGTTGCCAAGGCGGCTGAGGAGATGCTCTTACCTTCGGCGGGCACAGAAGACGTCACCATTAAAGCGCGCGGGGCGCCTTGCGGCGTCAAGAATGTGAGATTGGTTCTTACCGATTTGTAAGCCTCGTTCAATTCCGACGAACGCGACAGAATTTCAGCAGCGATTTCGTCGGTACGAATCTTTGGAATGATACCAAGCGCAGGAATACCCAAGCGACGCGGCACATCTTGTGGATCGCGCAGAGTCTGGCTTAAGATCACGCGAAGATAGACGAGTCCAGCCGCCAAGGCGAGACTGGCTAGAAGCGCGATCAAGGCATTACGCACAGGTGATGGCGCATAAGGTTCCTCAGGAACACCTGCCATATCTATCAGTTTGATATTATTTTGGCCTGCGCCCGAGGCCTCAAGCTCCTTAAAGCGTTGTAGCAAGGCATCATAAAGCTCGCGGTTGGTTTCAACTTCACGTTTTAGGATGCCATATTGTATACCCTGATCCTGTTGTCCGACAAACCGTGACTTCGCACGGTCTAGCTGCGCGCGCAGATCTCGTTCACGAATGGTAGCGGCCTGCAAAGCCGCGTGCGCGCCTGAGGCGATCGAATCGCGCAACGAGGTAACTTGCGCCTTCTTTTCAAGCACCGGGGGGTACTCAGGTCCAAAAATCGCAAGCAACTGAGCCAATTCGGCCTCAGAGGTGGCAAGTTCTGATCTGAGTTGATTGCTGACATTCTGTCCCGAAAAATCGCCAGAGGTCAAGGCTGCTTGAGCAGCAATTCTATCCGTGACCGCGCCAGCTAGAGCTTGGTTGAGAGTCGTCAGGTCAGCCGCAAGAAGTGTCTGACTAGCGGTGTCAGAACCAGCCGCGGAATCCACCCCTTCCAAGACCAAAATCTGGTTTGCATTCGCATAGTCGACCAGTTCCTGCTCAGAGACTGAAAGTCGCTCACGAAGCTCGTCGATCTGCTCACTCAAGAAATCACGGGCCTCAATATTGGCCCCAAAGCGCTTTTCATAATTGGCAGCAATATACTCTTGAGCCCAAAGGTTGGTTATACGTGCCGATAACTCTTCTGACGAGCTTGAAAAACCGATATCAACCAAGCTCGACTGTGTGATTGGCTCGATACTAATGTTCTCGAGCAAAAGATCCTGAACGAAGCTCTGCGAAAATTCGTCTCCTTCTAGAAGGTCGAAAACTTCCAAAAATTCTTCATCGCGCAGCAGATTACCAACCTCCATAACGCGAACTGCCATAAAGCGTGATTCAAGCAATTCGTATTGTGTGTTAAGGTATTGAAGTTCTGAGACCTGAACATCGTTCTCAAGTGGATCTATATCTGTCACATTGGCTGCAACCTGAGTGATTTCGATCCTAGCATTAGCTTGATAGAGCTTTGTCGAGAGCAAAGTCACCAGCAGGCATACCAACAGGCCTAAGGCAAAGATTCCGACAATCCAAAACTTCAGCGCGCGCGCCTCAATCAGGTAACGCTCAAGGTCGAGATGAAAACTCTCGCGATCCTCATAAGAACCAGAACTGTTATGTGACGCTGGCCGCGCCGCAGCCATCTCAGAATCTATCATGTTGTTCATGATCAACGCCCCAATCGGTCGATTACGATAGCAGCGGAGGTCAAAAGCGGCGCAAACTGAAGAATGTTATCCAGTCTCCTGCGCTCTGGATTGTCACCAACCATAACAATGTCATTCGCATAAAGCAGCGGATCTTCGTAGTTGCCGCGCTGAATAGCTGCGATATTGAATACACCAATATACCTTTGCCCATCGACGGTACGCATAACCAGCACATCGTCGAGCCGAGCATATTGCGCAAGACCACCTGCTTGATTGACGACCCTCAAAAGAGTTGGCTTACCAACTGCAGAATAGCTACCCGGTTTATCGACTTGGCCGCCTACCGAGATTGATGGACGGGTAAACTCCTCAGGGATCACACGAACTTGGGGGTCACGTAAAAATTTGTCGCGTAGCCCGTCCGCAATGAGTTTTGAGGCGACGCTCGGGTGAAGACCGCCAACGTTGACTTTGCCGATCAGCGGATATGACAGATCGCCTTGCTCATCGGTGAGGAATCTACCGCTTAACGGTTCTGCGCCAACGACCTGAATCTCCAATGTCTCTTGCGGTCCAATGGTATAATACAAGTCGAGCGTTGGAGCAGGCAATCGCTCAAGTTCAGTCACTTCGACCCCAGGTGCGGCACCAAACGTTCGATCAGTTACGCAAGCGCTGAGCAAAACCAGCGCACCTACCGCAAATGCATGCTTAAAAAAGAAATCATGGTTGCCTTCGAAGATTGCTCGATCGCCATACCGCATTTTGACTACCTACCAACCGTTTTTCTAACCTTTTGACCGCTTTTATTGCTCTGTTGAGCGGCCCGTGGCATCCAAAAAGGGAATTAGTCAGGAGAACGCCTTTCAATCATAAGCGAAACCATAAGCCAGATTGTGAGAAGTTGAAAAATGGGTGTCCGAACAGGATAATCGACCAACGAGGCAACACTTAAGATTGCAATCAACGCCCCCCAGAAGACGACGGCTGCTAGCGAGATTTCTGCACCACGCAAAAAATGCAGCACCGACAAAGCTGACCAACCCAAGATCCCCACCAACAACAGAACTGCTGGAACACCCCCTCAATAATCAACTGCGCCCAATCATTGTGGGCTTGGTTGACATAACTTGGCATCAGCATCTTTGTAGGCTCATAGATATGATAGACTTCTTCAAACGAGCCAAATCCAACACCTAAAACACCATGTTCTTGAATCATAAGGGTGAGAACCGGCCATAGACTTGCTCGCAAGCCTCCAAAGTTGTCTTGGGCAAGCACACCCTCGAGACTAGGCGCTCGATCAAGCTGATAAAACGCCGTCAACAACCCCACGATCAGAAGAACAAACAATACCAGTAGTGTTCTAGGGTGATTTGCCAGCCATTTTTCGATCTCATGTGAGCGTTTAGTCGGACGTCTCGACGACATCGCCAACCACGCCAATAAGCATGAGGCAAGCAATGCAAGGCTGGCAGTTATCAAACCAGCTCGCGAAGCACTCGCCAAAATTGATAGCAAGATCACGATAAATGCAGGCGCATAAACTAGGCGTAGCCAGATCGGTTCACTTGCTTTTGCGGCAGAAGACCACAGCCGCGCTATGACAAGAAGTGCCAAAGCAGAAAAGACCGCCGAATGGTTTTCATTAGCAAACAATCCTACAGGTGATCCGCGATTGGTGATGGCGTAAAAATAGAGCGGACTCGAACGCCCAGTGAGAACCTGCGCTAAACCCAGTAAGGCATCGAGCAGGCCGATGCAGGCGACTATGAGCAATAGCATGCGCAAGGTAGGCCGCATCGCCAACGCGAGCAACAAAGCAGAGAGTGGCACAATGAGGCTCGCAAGCGAGTTCCAACCTCGACTTGGCACCCATGCGATTGGACGCCAAACATCTCCCAGTGCCGGTTAGTTGATCAAGGTTCGCAACCAAATCACGACCTGGCAACGCCCCCCACAAAGAGGGAGGCAGCGGTACAAGCTGAAACGCGATCCAAAGCGCGGCTAGCCCAACAAAAACGACAAGCGCTTTCGCTTCACGCAAGTCTTCAGATTTCAACGCGAACAGAGCTGGAATCAAAAACAACGCCGCCAACGGACGCAGCGCGGCAATTTGAACCGCGTCAGGGCGCGAGCTTCCGCCGAGCATAATCACCACAAAGGCGAACAAGCCCAGCCAAACTAAGGGAGCAGTATGGCCCAACTTGGATGAGCGGCTCTTTTCGACAGAACGATTCACCTGGGTATGGACCTGCAAAGTTGAGCGAAAATCATGGAGTCCGCATTACAGATATTGCAGGCACAAGAAAGGGGAGAAGACCTACGGTCTACCAATTCGCTGGGGCGTTCGCTTTCTTGCATGCGTCATAAGCAAGGTGTAGGCGACGTTTTTGGTGGCTTGAGAATTGCGAGATAGAGCGTCCAAAAGCTATGAAAATACTCATCGCCCTATTAGTTGGCATATTGAAGCAGCTCTCGACTTGGTCGCGAGCCCGAAAGCGCATGCTCGTATTTGGGCTGGATCTCACCTTATTGCTTGCTTCGGTTTTGATCGCCTATTCTTTGCGCATTGGTCAGTGGGAGCTATTCTCTCAACCCATACGTACTCTGCTGGTTGGCGGCTTGGTGTTGATGGTACCGATCTTCTGGTCTGCTGGCGTCTATAATCAGATATTTCGTTATGCTGGCGTGGGTATGATGCGCACAATCGTGCCGGCATTCAGCGCATATGCCGCGGCAATGTTCGGTGTATTTATGGTGTACGGCCTATCAGGTGTGCCGCGTACCATGGGTCTCTTGCAACCGCTTACCTTTTTCTTGTTGCTACTCGGTTCACGCATCGCAGCTCGCTATTTCTTTATCGATATCCTTGATCGCAGAACCAATAGTGGTGAGGTCAGACGAGTGGTGATTTATGGCGCAGGACGAGCTGGCCAACAGCTAGCAAGTTCAATTCGCTCCGATCCGCAAATGCAAACCGTTGGCTATATTGACGATGACACGCGCTTGGCCGGTCAACGCCTCGACGGTGACCGCGTATATGCCAGTAGCGATTTGGAACGCGTCATCGCAAAGGGAGACGTCACTGACATCCTGCTCGCGTTGCCAGGCGTTTCGCGCCGCCGCCAACGCGAAATCCTTCATCGACTTCGGCAATATCCGGTTGAAGTGAAAATTCTTCCTCGAGCACGGGATATTGTCGGCGGGCAAGTTTCGCTGAGCGATACCCGTCCCGTTGAGATTGAGGACTTGTTGGGCCGTGAACCTGTTGCCCCTAATGAAGTCTTACTCGGTCGAACTATTGTTGGCCGTAGTGTTATGGTAACAGGTGCAGGAGGCTCAATCGGCAGCGAGCTGTGCCGTCAGATCGTCGCTCAAAGCGCCAGTAAAATCGTGCTTTACGAGATGAGCGAATATTCGCTCTACGCAATTGAGCGTGAACTGTGTGGGTTGCTAACCGATCTTGGAAAATCACTTGAGGTTGTGCCAGTGCTAGGCTCGGTAAGCGATCCGGAAGCACTCTCCAAAGTGTTTACGAAGCACCGGCCGCAAACCGTCTATCACGCAGCCGCATACAAACACGTGCCATTGGTTGAGGCCAATGCTGTACAAGGCGTACGTAATAATGTGCTCGGCACACACGAAGTTGTGAAAGCCGCTATCACAGCCAAAGTGCGCGATTTCATCCTGATTAGTACGGATAAAGCTGTTCGCCCGACCAATGTCATGGGTGCAACGAAGCGGGTCGCTGAACAAATCCTACAAAGCTACGCAGCCAAAGGGACCGACACGCGTTTCTCAATGGTCCGGTTTGGCAATGTGCTGGGCTCAAGCGGTTCAGTCGTGCCACTGTTTCGCAGTCAAATTGCTGCTGGTGGTCCCATTACACTGACTGACAAGCGCATCACCCGCTATTTCATGACTATCCCCGAGGCGGCCAATTTAGTCATTCAAGCAGGCGGTCTAGCAAAGGGAGGCGAAGTGTTCGTACTCGACATGGGCAAACCGGTGAAGATCATTGATCTGGCAAAGACGATGATCCAGCTGTCGGGTTTAAAGGTCCGCGACGAAGACGATCCCACTGGCGATATTGAAATCACCGAAATTGGCCTCAGGCCGGGTGAAAAACTGTTTGAAGAACTACTGATCGGTAACGATGCTCAAAGCACCAGGCATGACCGGATTAAGATGGCGCATGAGCACTTTTTGCCGTGGGCCGAATTCAACCAGCATTTAGAGAGCCTCGAGACAGCCACCACAAGCGGAGATTGCATCGCTCTGCTTGGCCAATTAGTGAGTGAGTTCGATCACCAGCCTGACGGCGAAGCAGCGCCGAAAAAAGCAGTCAATTCAGAGTAGCGTAGACCAAGGTTTTTGGGCGCTCAATTGAACTTAAGCTTAGGTCTTGGCCGCAAACATTACAAGAATACGTTCGATCACCTCATCTTGCTGTTCGTCAGTCATGTCGCTGCCTGAGGGCAGGCATAGCCCATTGGCAAACAAACGCTCATCAACTCCAGAACCGTGATAGGTAGCGCCCCTATAGAGCGGTTGCATATGCATCGGTTTCCAAAGCGGGCGAGCCTCGATCTTATGTTCTAACAGGCCAAGACGCACGTCCTCACGTGTCAATCCCACGAGCTCAGGGTCGATAGTCAGTGCAGTAAGCCAGCGGGTCGAATAGGCGCCGTCCGGCTCCGGCATAAAATCTATTCCAGGCCGGCTGAGTGCATCGACATAACGCCGGCAAATATCCCTGCGCCGTGCGGCCCGTTCGCCCAGAACTTGCATCTGTCCCAGGCCAATTGCGGCGCAGACATTCGACAATCGGTAATTATAGCCAAAGGTCGAGTGCTCATAATGAGGCGCAGGATCACGTGCTTGCGTCGCCAAAAAGCGCGCTTCATCGGCCCAGCTTTTATGCCGAGTGACCAGCATACCGCCGCCAGATGTCGTGATGATTTTATTTCCATTGAACGAGAGGATCGCAGCATCCCCGCCTGTTCCCGCTTTTCGTCCGCCACCATGGGATGCACCCAGGCTCTCCGCAGAATCCACCACCAACCGCACATCATATTGGACTGCCAGCGCCTCTAGCGCCTCTAGATCAACACTTTGGCCGTACAGATCTGTAGGTACTATAGCTTTCGGCAATCGTCCTTCGTTCGCTGCCTGCTCAAGCTCTTGCGCCAAAAGTTTGGAGTCAATTGTCCAAGTTTGCGGACTCAGATCGAAGAACCGCGGCCGCGCGCCGAGATAGTTCACCGGGAACACCCCTCCAGCAAAAGTCATGGAAGAAACCCAAACTTCATGGCCTTCGCCCACGCCCGCCAGACGCAGAGCGAGATGCAACGCCGCTGAACCAGACGAAAGCGCAACGCAGTGCTTGTCGCCGCCAAGATAATCAGAAACCACAGCCTCAAACTCATCCAATTGGGGCCCGATTGGCGCAATGAAATTGGATGCGAATGCCTCCGCTACACGGGTCTCTTCGTGGCCAGACATGTGCGGCCGAGAAAGGTAAATCCTCATTCGGATGCTCCAGTAAATGGGGGCATCGTTGCCTCGCCCGCAGCGCTAATGCCGTCCTTTCGGACAACTTTCACGATAGTTCTAAAGATGATTTTGAGATCGAGCCAAAACGTTCGATTGTCGACATACCATACATCGAGGGCGAATTTCTCATCCCACGATAAAGCGTTGCGGCCATTGATCTGCGCCCAACCCGTCACGCCCGGTTTCACTTCGTGACGGCGCGCTTGCTCGGGTGAATAGAGCGGCAGATATTGCATAAGTAGAGGGCGCGGCCCCACCAGGCTCATTTCGCCGCGCAGCACATTCCAAAGCTCTGGCAGCTCATCGAGCGAACTCGACCGCAGGAACCGGCCAAACCCAGTCAATCGCTCGGCATCAGGTAGCGGACTGCCACCCTGGTCTAGCGCATCACGCATCGTGCGAAATTTGACCATATTGAACGGCTTTCCGCCTTGCCCTGGCCTCACTTGCTGGAACAAAACTGGCCGCCCCATCTTACGCGCAATCAGCAAGGCAACAATGAAAAGCACAGGCAACAAAATAAGGAGCCCGGAAAGGGCCGCAATGATGTCAAAAAAACGTTTCATATGTCCGATTCCATTTCACCACAATCAAGACGACAGGTCTGGAAGACTGCGCTCTTCACTAACCCAAGCAACCCATTTGCGCGACAGCAGTGCTCGCGAAAACTCGCGCTCAGCCAGAGATCTTGCGTTTTCACCTTGAGTTCTAAGTGCTGCACGATCTTCACTGGCGTTGATTAGCGCCTCCGCGAACGCTTCAGGTTGCTCTGGCGGCAAGGCAAAGCCGCATCCATTTTCGGCTATCAGACCGGCTAGCCAACCGGGGTAATTGTTGAGCACCGGCAGGCCAGCAGATATGTAATCAAAGAACTTATTCGGCGACGTGCCAAAATAGAAAGCTGGCACATTGCGCAGAACCTGCAACCCAAGATCAGCGCCAGCCATGAGGCCGGTAAGCTGCGTCTTTGGAACCGGATCGAGAAACAGCACATTATCAAGCTGCTCTCGTTTCGCACGCTCCATCAACCGAGCCTTTTCGCGGCCCTGCCCAACTAAGGCGACGCGGATATCGCTTCGTCCGCGCTGTTTTAGTGCCACTGCTGCATCCAGAATCGCGTCGAGACCGTTGGCGGGTCCATGTGTTCCCGTGAAGATCGCGAGCAGTTGATCGTCACCGACACCTTCGGGGCGCCAGGGGGCAACTTGCCCTTTGAACAAATCCAGATCGCAGCCATTCGGTACCAGCGCGATCTTTGATTTGTCGACGCCACGCGCGGCAATGCCCTCGACGATTCCTGGCGACAGCCCAACGCAGCGATCCGCGCTGCGGTAGGACACCCACTCAAGGATCGACATCAGCCATAGAACGATCGGATTAGTGATCACGCCCATAGCCTTTGGCAGTTCCGGCCAAAGATCGCGGACTTCAAACACAAACGGCTTTCGCTTTAGCCAGCGCGCCACAATTCCCGGAATTCCTGCCGTCAACGGGGTGGAAGTGGCGAAGACAAGATCAGCAGGTTCACGCAAGGCGACCTTGATCGAAGCAAATGCAAACTTGAGGAATACGCGGACCCGCTGAGCAAAACCCATATGATTGCCATAATCGAGCTCGAACTCGATCACATCAATACCGTCCACCACACCGCGGCGACGCCCAGCCTCAAACGAGGCAGACAAACCGGTTTTACCTCCAGCGACTCCGCCGCAAACCATAGTCACACTATGCCCCTCACGCAGAATGGCTTGCGCCATTTCATACGAGCGCGTGCCGCCAGACCCCTGAGGCGTGGTGAAATACTGGTGGAAATACAAAATATGCATGGTCAAAAAGAGACTTCAGTAGTGATTGTTGCTGGCCCAGTAACAGTGATCGAGAGCTGCGGCACCTCTTCGCTGAGCTGATAATAGCGTGATTCTTGCGTAACTCCGAGCTTTGGAAGCACGTGCGGTATGCCTTCAACTCGAATACAAAGCGAAGTATCATCGACGCATACGCAATTACCATCCAAGCGCCACTCGGCCTGATGCAAGCGCCAGCGTAGGCAAGCCTCTTCGAAATCTCCTGAAATATTGTCGCGGCAGATTAGACCTTTATCTGTCAGTTCCACTTGCCGGCGATGATGCGCGCCAAACTTGTCAGTGTAACTGGCACCAGCCGCCGTTCTATCAGACCCTATCGATACCGGCTCTACGCTGTCCGTCTCAAGCCAATCGCCAAACAAGAAGCGGCTCAGGCGAGGCATCTGATTACGAGCATCAAAGGTGATGGTGTTGTGAGCAGCCGCGCTGCCAAACCATTCAGAGCCTTTCGCGTTGTAGCTAAAGGTACCCGCATCCCGCAGAATATTCTGTCCGCCGTGCCACAAGTCCAAATGGAGGGCGTCAGCCTGACTCGGACGGAATCGAAAGCGCGGATAGCGCAGCACAGCGAGCGCACCACCAGCGCGAAGTACATGATAGCCGCCGTCGTCAAATGTAACGCTCGACTGCGCTTCGCGATTTGTAGCGCGCTTCACATTGAGCCAATCTAGGGCTGCATTCCAAGGTCCATCGCCAAAAGCATCACGCCCCGCAAATAGAGCTGCACCAAGCTGCACACTAGGCCTGAAATCGCGATAATCGCAATTCGTGAGCGGGATTAGACGGGCCCCATCATTGGCTCCGATGTTGGGTGCATCGCCCGTTTCCGCGACTGTTATCGCCTCAAGCCAGCGCGTCGCTGCGCTAAGCCTCGTCTTCAGGCTATCTGAAAATTCTGGAAGTCTACGGTGCCGCCTCCACGCCTCAGCCAAACAATAAGTATCGAGCATCACACGGTGGTATGTCACTGAATACTGGCTGAAACTGCCGTCTGGCGCGACTAAGCTAACAGCACGCTCTTCGAGCAGTTCCCGGCCCAGCTGTTCCCAATGAGCCGCCCGTTCGTCATAACCGTTTAGGAAACCACCACCCAAAAAGAGCGCAGCTGCCTCCGACGTGCCGTGATTATTCTGCTGGCCAATGGCATAGGAGGTTGTTCTCGCGATCCTCTCAAGGTGTGTTTTCACAAGGCTGATCAAGCCTACTTCAGGCGACGCCGTCTGACCGAGCACCATGGACGCCGTTATCAGATGCATGACCCGTATAGAAGCTTCCTGAGCACACTTCCAATTGGGGCCTCTGTAAGGAGGATTCGATGACGCCCAGTCGGCAAGCCACTCATTCAGCCTGGTGAGCGCCGCCACGTCTCCGCTCGTTACCTTCGTAGCCCATGCCACCGCCCAATCAAAACGGGATAACTCCCACAAACCCTTGATATCGTTCGCGGCAAAGTCAGGGATTTCCCACCAGTTATCAGCGGCATCTGGTTGAGTCGCTTCCGCAAACGGATTGTGAAACCACGCTGGCGGCCCGTCAGGCAACGCCTCGCGATGCCAGCCAAATCGCAAAATTGCATCGTCCCAATCTGGATTGGGGGCAGGCGCCAGTTCGGTTCGCTTGGAAGTCCGAAAAAACCGGCCAGTTGCAACTTCCGCTTTGATTTTTAGAACCGGATGCAGACCTGTCCGCAATCCAATCCGGTACGCTCCTACGCGGACCAGGTTGGTAACGCCCAGACGCGCGTATGTCCGCAATAGTGCGAGTTTGCTCATATCTGGGCGCGTAGAAGCTCAGCTACATCGATGGAAACTTTGGCAACCTCGAACAATTCCCCCGCTGGGATTGGTGCTGGAGCACCCTCCTCAACAGCGCGCAAGAATGCCGCCGAGCACGCATCCTGCCCTTTATCTTGACGCCAAAGCTTGTCTTTCTTGAAGCCATTCCAATTAAACCCCCGCAGGGTGAGGAAGTTATCGAGTTGGAGAGTTCCATCGCCAGCAAAGACCTCAATACGTTCTTTAGCAAAGGAAGAGCCGCCATTGGCCAGATAATGGATCGTGCCAAAGGATCCATCTTCAAAGCCGAGTATAATCGCAGCTTTATCCTCGGTTACGTTTTCGGCGTCGCTGTCGCCCATACGACGCGCTTGAACAGAGGTGATTGATGATCCTGCAAGGAACCGCATAAGATCGATATAGTGGCATGCTTCACCGATAATTCGACCACCACCGACTTCTGGATCTTGCGTCCAGTGATCGGCAGGAATCGCGCCAGCATTCATAACCATAACAAAGCTCTTGGGCGCATGAACTTTGTCGAGCAGACCCTTCATTGTCTGAACGTGAGGGGCAAACCTGCGGTTGAAGCCGACCATGAGTTGCCTGCCACTCTCAGCATGAGCGGCCTGAACGTCGGCCAGCTCTTCGTGAGTGAGGGCCAATGGCTTCTCCACAAACACATTTTTGCCAGCCCTCAATGCCTGACAAGTGAAGTGTGCGTGACTGTTGTGACGGGTGACGATGGCTACGGTGTTGATCGCCCCATCAGCCAGCAAAGCGTCTGTATCAGAGGTGGCCTCAGCAAACCCCAGTTGGCGGCCATGCAGGACCGCATTGGCTCCGCCCGCCGAAGAAATTGATTGTAAGACAGCGCCTGCCCGCTTGAAGGCTGGGATCAAAACACGAGATGCGTAATTGCCAGCGCCAACAAAGCCAACCACCGCCTTGCCGGTGGACTCTGAGGACGCGCTCCCAAGGTTAACTTTGTCAATATGACGCGCTTCAACTGGGTGATCATAGGTCAGCATAATGCCGAGCGCTGTCTTGTCCGTCGTCAGAAGATCATAGGCGCGCGGTGCATCTTCAAACGGCACTCTGTGACTGATCAGCTGATCCACCTTAAGCGCTCCGCTATCCAGCATATCAAGAACAGCTTCAAAATTGCGCTGCTCTGTCCATCGCACGAACCCAATTGGATAATCATTGCCGCGGTCCTCATAGTCTGGGTCATATCGGCCAGGGCCATAGGAACAGGACACTTGGAAGCTGAGCTCTTTTTCGTAGAAGTCAGCGCGGTTTAGTTGAAGCCCGGTCACACCGACCAGAATAATTCGGCCACGCTTGCGGCACATCTGGGCTGCCTGCGTGATAGGATCAGTGGACTTGGTCGAGGCGGTTACGATAACGCCGTCCACGCCAACACCGCGGCTAAATGCCATGCCCGCAGCGACTGGATCCTCTCCAGCGCCAGGGTTGCATGTCTGAGCCCCAAACTCTCGGGCTAGCTCCAGCTTAGCAGCATCAAAATCAATCGCGAGCACCCGGCACCCTTGTGCGCGCAACATCTGAACTGTGAGCAAACCAATCAGTCCGACCCCGGTAACAACGAAAGCCTCTCCTAAGGTTGGTTTAGCCAGTCTAATACCTTGCAAGCCAATGCTGGCTACCACCGTAAAAGCAGCAGCTTCATCGCTGACACTGGCGGGTATCTTCGCGCATAAGTTCTTCGAGACGCAGACAACATCAGCGTGAGGGCCGTTCGAGATCACCCGATCTCCCTCTTGAAAACCTTCTGCAGCGCTGGCGTTCACCACGCCGACGTTGCAATAGCCAAGTGGAAGGGGCTGTCCCAGTTTTGCTTGAACCGCATCGATTGTGGTGAGCAGCCCGTCTGTCGCAACCTTGTCCAACACCTGCTTGACCTTGTCAGGTTGACTGCGAGCCTTTGCGATCAGGCCGGACTTTCCGAAGTCGACAAGCATTCGCTCCGTCCCACTGGAAATCAGCGAGATTGTGGTATCAATCAGCACACCGCCGCGCCGCAATTGCGGAACTGGCGCCTCAACAAGCTCGGATTCACCGGAGGAAAGGTTCTGAAGGATTTGCTTCAATTGGTCGCCAAATTTCTGGATCTAGAGGATTCGAGGATCTTCGCTGCGAAGTAGCCGATAAACACCTCGTCGATGAATGAGAAGAAAAAGATCGATGCCGCGAAAAGGGCAAACAAGATAGCACCATCGCTCTTGCTTCCACGCAAAATGTCGAGAAGCCCGATCCACACCAGATAGCCCATCAACAGCAGGCCTAGCAGTCCCGAACGATAAGCCACCGCCATCGGGGTATTATGGAGCGAGTGCAACCATTCAGCGTAGTCGCCGCGACCAGTATAAACGAGAATTTCAGCGCCGAACCCGTGACCAATTAGGAACGCAAGCGCTCCGCTCGTCCAGGCGGCAAACGCTGTTACGACTTCCGCGACACGCATCGACTGGCTCTCAGCCAAGAAAGACGTGTCTGTTACCGACAGGTACCGTCCGACAAAACCGAGGCTCCGCCAGTCTGAAACATCGACATAGGAGAAAGCTATCAAACTCAGCACGGAGACCAACGCAAGCAATCGCGTGTGCCGGTGAACTAGGTAAATCAAAAAGGCCAAAGCTACGCTGCGTTTTTGACCAACCAAGGCTGCGACGATTACCACGATGCTCTTGAACTTGCCAAATTTGGTGCGACGGATGCCAGAGTAGTCAGCATTGAAGCGCTTGAGCGCCATCAGCACAATCAGTGCATCCATACTCGTTCCATAATACAGCCGAGACAGTGAGCCAAATGACACAATGAAAAGAACGGTCCTAGCCAAAACAAATAGCGAACCAACGACATAAAGAGACTTTTCGACAAACTCTCGCTGGCCTCGAAATGCAAAATGCAGCCCAACACCGGCTGGTATGAACAGGGCTTTGTAAAAATCACCAGCAAGATCACTAACCGGATTTTCTACCGCCAAACCTAGAATAAGACCCGCAAAAACGTACACTGCGCACAACGAAAGCAGGATGTAGTTATTTCTCGTCAACCGGATAGACAACAAAAAATAAAAGATGAAGGGAGCAAGCGCTATACCCCAAACGATCAATAATTGACTGAGTTCTGGAGTCGATATTGCCAAACGAGCTGTTAATATTCTTAGGTCGAAGAAGAAAATATAAGAAAGGTATACACTAAGGAAAGCCCAAAAAACAAAAGCTTTACCTGAATGCATCGTCTTCGGCGACCGCATCCGGACTGGATTGGTTGCGGGGTAATGCATAATGCTTAGACCATATTCCCATTGATGGTTTGTACAGTAAATTGCGCTGCAATGAAGCCGCCAGCTTTTTCCAGTCATTAGCAGACTTTTCTCGCTTGGCTTGCTCTGGTTTTGACTCAGAACCCTTATCGAGCATGGTAAACGCTGCTTGATGGAAAATCTCAAGGTCTAATCGATTGACCTCAACCAGTTTTGAATGGACATTCTTCTGGATTCTATAACGCCCAACTCGCTCGCCATCCTCCAATTTGACTTCGTCAGGCACGACGCCCGAAGCCTTATTTTCAATTGCATAGAGAAAGTTCTGTGGCAGTTGATTGTTCTGCAAAAGCTGAGCCACGAAATTGGCTGAATCGCCGATCCGAATGATATGATCAAGCTTGCTAAGGCCATCAATTCCGCGGCTCTCTTCGCCAGAGCCAAGAAATTTCGCAATGTAGTTCTGCTTCCACGAAATGTCAGCGTACTCGCTTAACGAGCCAGAGAAAGTCCCCTTTCGATAATCATGCAAAAAGTCCGAGATCGCGCGCTCGATGGGGTCGCGCAAGATCGTAAAACTCTCGACCGCAAAGCCTAGATCACCGAGCCAGTCAATGGTCTCCACTTGGAGGTTATGGCCAGACAGCACTTTCAACCGTGGATAGATCTTAAGCGTCCGTTCAAGCTCTGCACGCGTGAGTGCATTGGTTTTTGATACCGCTTCACAGGCTTGAAAAGGCAAATTGCGCCGGAAAAACTCGACCAGAGAGGTCCCTCCACATTTTTCGATATGGAAAAATAGAATGATCTTCTCTTTCATCACACCGGTCTTCTCAGTTTGATGGCAAGTATCCCCGCTAGCGCCAAAATGCACTCGGAGATAAGCAAGCCAATGATGAAACCGTCGCTAGCAGGCAAGAGAATGGCGAACAGAAGGAAGGTCAGAGCCGCGAAGGTCTCAAAGATGATTCCCCAACCCTTCCTGTTTTGCTGGCGCATAATGAAAACGCCAACAAAGCCGAGGGTCGAACAAAACACGGCTATAGAACCGATGGTTTGGATCGATCCACTATCAAACCAAGCGCCCACAACATAGAACGCCGAGGCAACCAAAGCTCCAAATGCGACTTGACCCAAAATCACACTGCCAACAACTGCCCGATCATGAAAAAACATGTAGTTCGCGAGAGGGTTCTGGACCACCCGGCACAAAGCTACTGCCTGCTGAACCAAGCGCCCTGTGATCGCCGCATTTGGAGCGAAAGCAGCAACGACAACGAAGGTCCCATTGGTCCGTAAGAATCGTGAAAATGCCAATGCTAAAGTCCCGGCATCAAAGCCGCGCTCTGCGTTAGTCATATTGGATGCAAAACGCTTTTGAACCACCGCGTACCCTATGAGAGCAAACGTAAAAAACAATTTCGCGATGACGACTGCTGTGAAAACACTCATCCCGCGGGGTAAACCGCCAAAAAACTCCGCTCCGCCGAAAATCAGGATCGAAGCGCCACTCATCGCCATCAGAGGCAAGAAGTCACCTTGCTTGATATACAGCCACCTTAAACCATTAGACCACACAGCTGCAAAGCACGCCAAGGAGAACTCAAGATATCGGATGGGCGCTAGCTCTACCCCTGAGCTGCGAACGAAGATCAATATGGCTGCAGCTGTGACCACAAACAAAATTGCCTGAAATTTCTTCGAACCTAACCAAAAATCAAACTTCGTATCCGTCCGCCAGCCAAGTTGTATTGCATGGAATGTGACGGGGAGATTGAGAAGGGCAACCAAACCCAAGTTAAAGGCCGAAACCTCCGTCTCATACTGGGTAATTGCAATAACAAATACGATGAACGAGAAACTCGTATACGCCGCCTGCTCAATGACAGCTGCCAGTCTACTAGAGAATAATGATTGCGCCTTCGAAAGAATGTTCGACCAGGAGATCACCCCCAGACCCCGCGGACATCGATGATTTTTCCTGCAGGACGTGAGCTCTGTTTGAAAGAACGATGATCAACCAGCATCACATGAATGTCTGCCCCCCTTACTTCGTCGAGCGAGGTAAGCGTCGCACCTTGCAGAATGTCAGGCAGGCTATCGATGTTGGGTTCAACCACTTTGACAGAACCAGGATGCTCTGCGGTCAACACTCGGGCAATTTCGAGCGCAGGACTCTCGCGCAGGTCATCAATATCGGGCTTAAATGCCACCCCATAAACTGCCAGCTCAATTTGTGTCGCAGTTTTAGTCGGGTTTTCACTTAGGAAAGTGCCAATTGCAGCCCTTACTTTTTCAAGCACCCATTGCGGCTTCGCGTCATTGACGATGCGTGCGGTTCGGATCAATCGCGCCTCTTCTGGAGCAGAGGAGACGATGAACCATGGATCAACGGCAATGCAATGCCCGCCAACGCCAGCGCCTGGCTCCAGGACGCTCACTCGCGGATGGCGGTTGGCCAGCGCAATGAGCTCCCAAACATCAATATCAAGCCTGTCGCAAACAAATGACAATTCGTTCGCAAATGCGATATTCACATCGCGAAAGCTGTTTTCTGTCAATTTGGCCATCTCTGCGACGCGCGGACCGGAAGCGATCACACAGTCAGCGGTGACGAAAACCTTATAAAGATCGGCTGCGAGCTGCGAACAAAGCTCCGTCATGCCTCCGATTACTCGGTCGTTGGAAATCAACTCCTGCATGACCTTGCCAGGCAGAACGCGCTCGGGACAATGTGCGATGCGTATATCCGACTGCTCACCAGCGGTTTGAGGGAAAGAAAGATCAGGCCGTGCATCTGCCAACCAATCGGCCAGCGCCTCTGTCGCACCAACAGGAGAAGTTGATTCCAAGATCACCAAATTGCCAGATTCTAAAACCGGTGCGATCGCTTGCGCAGCCGCTTCAATATACGAAAGATCAGGATCATGATTTTCACCCCTGAAGGGGGTTGGAACCGCGATCAGGAAGGCTTCTGCTGGCTCTGGCTTAGTCGTTGCCCGCAGATAGCCCTCAGTCACAGCGGCATGGACAACAAGATCAAGATCGGGCTCGACAATGTGGATTTCGCCGCGATTGATGGTTTCAACCGCCGCCTCATTCACATCGACCCCAACCACTTCGATCTTGCGCGAGGCAAACATCGCTGCGGCAGGCAACCCAATGTAGCCAAGCCCAACGACGGAGATTCTTTTGAATTCTTGTGCCATGATTCTTTCGATTACTGGGATGTCGCAAATTCGACAATCGCGTCGTGAATACGGCCTGAGGCCATGCCATCGCCATATGGGTTGTGCGCGCGAGCCATTGATTCGTAAGCTGTTAAATCATCAAGCAGGGTCGTTGCTTCGCTAACGATCATCGCATCGTCTGTACCCACTAGCTTGACCGTGCCTGCCTGAACCGCCTCTGGACGCTCAGTCGTATCACGCATCACCAAAACTGGCTTACCGAGCGAAGGCGCTTCTTCTTGCACGCCACCAGAATCGGTCAGAATAATGTCGGCCCGGCGCATCAAATGCACGAACGGCAAATAGTCTTGTGGCGGGATGAGCTGGATCTGCTCGATCGCGCCTAAGTTATCTTCAACCGGCCCCTTCACATTGGGGTTAAGGTGAACCGGATAGACGATTTGAACGTCATCTCGCTTCGCCAGCTCGACCAATGCCGCACAAATTCGCTCAAATCCGCTTCCAAAACTCTCCCGGCGATGGCCGGTGACCAGGATCATTTTTTTGTCAGGATCAATCCCAAAGGATCGGTCGAATGCGTCGCTTTGAGCAGGGTCGGCCTCAAGCATCTCGACCACCGAGAGCAAAGCGTCGATGACTGTATTTCCAGTGACAAGAATACGTTCAGTTGCGGTGTTCTCATCAAGCAAATTGCTTTTGGAACGCTCCGTCGGCGCGAAGTGTAGGCGAGTGATTACGCCTGTCAGTTTGCGGTTTATCTCCTCGGGCCATGGAGAATAAATATCCCCAGTACGCAAGCCTGCCTCGACATGGCCAACCGGTATTTGCAAATAATAAGACGCCAGCGATGCTGCGAAAGTCGTGGTGGTATCACCATGCACTAGAACCAAATCCGGCTTTTCCTGTTCTAGAACCTCGCGCAGCCTCAGCAGAGCTCCACTGGTGATTTCGAACAGTCCTTGGCCCGGTTGCATTAGATTCAAATCGAAGTCGGGCTTGATCTCAAACAGTGATAGCACTTGATCAAGCATTTCGCGGTGCTGTGCCGTCACACACACACGCGCGTCGATTGTATCCGAGGCTTGGAGCGCTTTGACGACAGGGGCCATCTTGATTGCCTCGGGCCTCGTGCCAAAGACAAGAACGACTTTGAACTTTTTTGCCATTCGACCGCATCCTTTTGCCGCCTTACGAACGAGCATTGGTTCGCCAGGTTGCCTACTGCAACTTCGTGCGCCGCGCATGGCAAGCTGCGCGCCTTATATCAACTGCTGTTTCTTATTCTCAGCGTGATTGGTGACCAAATGATCAGTTTCATAGGGTGCGCTGAACCCATTGCTTGGCAATTTTCAGATTTCTGCCAGATGCCATTTTCGATTTCATAGAGTATTCACTGTTATAGCCTTCACGGAGGCTTAGCGCGAGCGGATGACGACAGGCAAAGCAGGAGATAGACACGATAATGAAGAAGATCCTTATCACTGGCAGCGCCGGGTTCATTGGATTCCACCTGTCAAAGCTCTTGCTGAACGAAGGCTTCGCAGTTGTCGGCTATGATGGGCTAACGGACTATTATGATGTTCGCTTAAAAGAACGACGGCATCAAATACTCCTTCAGAATCAGCACTTCAGCTGCAAAATTGGGATGCTTGAAGACTTCGACACACTGCACGAACTGGCGCTGCAAGAGAAACCGGATGTGATTGTCCATCTCGCCGCCCAAGCTGGCGTTCGTTACAGCCTTGAGAACCCGCGCGCTTATATGGATGCGAATGTCACCGGAACGTTCAACGTAATGGAGGTTGCGCGGGAACTGGCGGTTGAGCACCTGCTCATGGCCTCGACCAGCTCTGTGTATGGCGCAAATGATGCAATGCCATTTCATGAGCAGCACAAGAGTGACACACCGATGACGCTCTATGCCGCGACCAAAAAAGCGAACGAGGCAATGGGCCATTCCTACGCCCACCTGTGGAATCTGCCGACAACGATGTTTCGTTTCTTCACAGTCTACGGGCCGTGGGGGCGCCCTGATATGGCTCTGTTCAAGTTCACCAAAGGGATCCTCGAAGGCACCCCAATCGACATATACAACAATGGCGACATGTACCGCGACTTCACCTTTGTCTCAGATCTGGTGCGCGGAATCCGATTGCTGATCGATGCCGCACCAGCACGTCCGGATACGCCAGAGGACATTGCTGAATACGACAGCCTGTCACCCGCCGCCCCCTATCGCGTCGTCAATATCGGCAACAATGACAAGGTGCGCCTTATGGACTTTGTCGAGGCGATCGAGAGTGCTTGCGGACGCAAGGCGATCAAGAATTTTATGCCCATGCAAAAGGGCGATGTTCCTGCCACTTGGGCGGACGCAACCTTGCTGAAAAAGCTGACCGGTTACGTACCGAAAACGGATGTGCGAGAGGGCGTCAGTCAGTTTGTTGACTGGTACCGCGACTATTACAAAATCTAGAGTCGAGCGCGCTAGCTGCTCACCCAAGAATTCAGCCTTGCGGCGCTTCCTCAGCGGGTGTTTCAGCCGGTTCTGCTGCGCCCGATTCACTCGGCTCTGACTCAGTCAAAGCAGGCGGTCCCTCTTCACCTGGCAGTGCCTGCGAGCGCTCCCGCTCCAGCCGCTCAAGATACTCGCGCTCGATCTGTTCGACCCGGCTCTGCTCGGCGGCGGCATCAACATCAATGTTCGATAAACGCTCTTGGCGCGCCTGCTCGATCAGCTCGCTAAAGCGGACATCTTGGCCCTCTGCCCTGTCCTTGTACGCATCGTTGATCAATTGCTGCGTACAGCCGGTGAGACCTCCTGCGCCGGTTGGGCTGCACGACAAAGTGCCAAAAGCGCCAACCAATTCAAGGCTTTCTACCCGGCGCGACCAAGCCGTATTTTGCGGATTATCCGAAAAGCGCAAGGCGGGCGGAATACGGAACCGATCATCTTCCGGCAGCCTAGCGATCACGCAAATCGTACCCTCGGGGCACGGCGGGGCATCGTCATCGCCGTAAACATAGGCGGTTTGCACATCATCGGGCAGCGCCTCACCCTCCTGAGCCGAAGCAGGCGCAGCCACAAGCATGGCGGACATACCAAGCGCGAGACTGGCGATCAGGGTCTTACGGGGCAGCGACGTCATCGAATGTTCCTCACATGAATTTCTGAGCGCTATATCACACCATTCGCCGTGAACCATGGCTGAAGCGTGGCCTGGTACATCAAGCGCAGGCTAAATACGCTCGCTGATCTTGATCGCCGCGCGGCAGCCCAATCGGATCGCGCCTGAGAGCAGCCCGTAAGCAGGTGCTTTTTCCGCCCCATGGGCAATCGCCGCATCGTGATGCTCGCGCTCTTCCTCGCGGAATTTCTCAATCATTTCAGCCAGCTCTGGGTCAGCATTGTCTGCCTCAAGTTCGTCGAGCTGATCCGAGTAATGCTTATCGATCTCGGTTTCGACCGCCGCAGTGCAGGCCATCGCCGCCTCTGGGCCGAGCAAGGCTGTGCCAGCACCCAAAGCATAGCCTGCTATCGACCAGAACGGTTGCAGCGCGGTCGGCCGCACGCCGCGCTTTGCCATCAAAGCGTCGAATTTCTCGCGGTGAACCTTCTCTTGCTCTGCCATATGCGCGATTTCCTGGCTGTGCGGCCCGCGATCGCCCATGACTGCCAGCTGACCCTCATAGATCCGCGTCGCGCCGAATTCTCCGGCTTGATCAACGCGGATCATGCGGTGGATGTCTTCGCGTTTCATGCTCGCTCCTGCTTGGCTATCAGTGCCAAGATGGTGATCCCACCGAGACATGAAAAGAGGAAGTTCCAACCCGCTAGCGAAACGCCAAACAGGCTCCACGGCGCAACATCACAGCGCACCAGAGGTGTGCTGGTGTCCATGACCGACGCCGCTGCTCCCGGCCCCGAAGGAATGGTCGCGCAGCCGGTGATGCCTTCCCACCAGCCATATTCAACGCCGGCATGAAATCCGCCGATCAATCCTGAGATGATTACAGCCAGTCCAGCCAGGCCAAGCCACAGCCGCTTTGGCGCGGCAAAGAACCCCAGAATCGCAAAGCCGAGCGCCGCAAAATGGGGCCAGCGCTGCCACCAGCACATTTCACACGGAAACAGGTCAAAGCCATATTGCGAGACGTATGCACCGCCCAGCAAACCCGCCGGGAGCGCAAATGCCAGAGTTTGAGCGGCCTTCAACCGCGAGAAATCAGCCATAACGCGCCCGCTTTAGGCGGCTTATTCCCGCAGCGCCACCGAACTTGCTGTCGTGCGGCGCAAAGTCTCCAACGCATAATGCAATTGGAAGTCCTCAACGCCCTGTTCCTCCAGCTGTTCAGCGGTCAGTTTGAAGCGCGGATCATCGATCTTGTCGCCTTCAAGTTCGTCGTCCTTGAGGCCCAGCTCATTGACCAGATGCCCGCGCAGATCGCTCTCACGCGTCACATATTTGCTGCGCAGCGCATAATCGGGATCGGACAATTGCGGCACGGTGATATCCGGCTTGATCCCGCCTTCTTGCACCGAATGACCCGACGGCGTGTAATAACGCGCGGTGGTCAGCTTAAGAGCGGTGTCACGGCCCAACGGCAGCAACGATTGGACGCTGCCTTTGCCAAAGCTGCGATCACCCATCACCAGCGCACGGCGATGATCTTGCAAAGCGCCTGCGACAATTTCAGAAGCCGATGCAGAGCCCGCATCGATCAGCACGATTACCGGAGTGCCCTCTGCCATATCGCCGCGGAACACAGTTTCGGCATCATACAGCAGGGTTTCACCGCGAGCGCGGCCGCGCTGCGATACGATCCGACCCTTGTCGAGGAACAGGTCGGACAAGGCGACTGCCTCGTCCAGACTGCCGCCCGGGTTGGAGCGCAGATCAAGGATCAGGCCGCTGACCCGGCCGGTCGCTTCGGTCTGGATGGCTTGCCATGCATTGAACACGTCCTGGCCGACATCAGCGGAGAATTCGTTGACCGAGATAACGCCGACATTGCCCGCCTCCAGCTTGTGCGTGACCGGCTCTAGCTCAATCACGCCACGTGTGACGGACACCTCCAACGGCTCTTCACGCCCTGCCCTGAAGATCGTTAGCTCAATCGAGGTGCCAGCCTCGCCGCGCATCCGCGCAACGGCATCGTCCAAGTCGCCGCCATAAATAAGATCGCCGTCAAGGTGCGTAATGAAATCGCCAGCTTTAATGCCGGCGCCTTCTGCGGGACTGCCGCGGAATGGCGAGATCACTTTCACCGCGCCGTCTTCCATCACCACGGACAGGCCAAGACCGGAGTAATTGCCATCGATCAAGGTATTGAGGCGCTGCAGGCTGCTGCCATCGAGATATGCCGAATGCGGATCAAGTGCCGCCAGCATCCCGTCAATCGCACCGCGAACCAGCACTTCGTCCTCGACATCCTCGACATAGCTCGCCTTGATCCGTTGATAGGTGGCAAACAATTTCGAAAATTCTGGGCCAGCGCGGCCTTCCACTTGAGCCATGCTGGCCGTGGCGGTTGGGATAAGCGCGATGGTGGTCACGAGCGCTGCACTTTGCAGCAGGGCGATAAACTTCTTGGGCACGCAGGACTCCTTTGGCGTAATATGCCATGTGTATCGCGCAAACTGTCTGAATGCCAGATGAGAGCGACCACATGAATTTTGTGCATCACACCGCGCGGTTCTGCGTGGGATGGGAAGTGGTAGGGCGACGGCTCGGCAGGCCTGTGCCCTACAATTCTTACAGAAATTGCAGTGGGTTAACCGGCTTTCCGGCGCGCCTCAGTTCAATCGTTATTGCAGGATCCTGATTGGCGGCGACGCCCAATGGACTGCCGCTAACCAGCTGATCGCCAACCTCCGCATCGCTGGTCGCAAGGCCAGTGACCAGGCTGGTCCAGCCATTTTCGTGCTCAATAATAACGATTCGCCCGAATCCCCGATACGGTCCTGAAAACGCCACTCGGCCAGCAGCAGGTGCGATCACTTGCGCTCCGGCAGCGGGCGCAATCACCACGCCGGTGCTGCGAGATCCGCTGTCGCGAAGCGCGCCAAAGCCAGCAACCGTACGGCCTTGAACAGGGAGCTGAAAATCGGTTGGCGGGGCAACTTCATCGGCCGTCTGTGACGGGGTCGGCGATGGTTCGATCGACACCTGCGATGCGCTTGGCTGAACGGGCCGTAGGACTGGTCCGGATAATGCCGCAAGCTCGCGGCGCAATTCACTCGCATTGCCCAGCTCGCCGATCAGACCATCGAGATCGCGTGCGTCCTCCGCCAGCGCCAATGCGCGTTCATTCTCGCGCGCGGCAATAGCGCGGGCTTCGCTCGAGTCCCGTCGCTGACGCGCCTCCAATTGGGTGAGCGCGGCTCTGCGTTCCTGCAAAACGCCTTCGCTACCGCGCAGATCAGCAAGCGATTCGCGTGCTTGATCTTCCAGCGCGCGGCCTTCGTCCAGATCGCTGCGCAAGGCAGCGGTGCGAGCGCGCACTTGCGGCACGGCGCTGTCGAGAACCGCACGCACGTAAACCGTTTCACGCAGAGAGCCGGGCTGCAATGCAGAAAGCGCCAGCGGCCTGCGAGACATCGCCTGCAGCGCGCCGGTTAAGCGCACCAAGGGCTCTTGCCGCTCCGCCAAGCGCGCGCCTAGCTCCTCGCGCCGCGTTTGTGCCAGAGAATAGCGCGCCTGAGCCGCCGCAATCTCCGCTTCGGATTGTTGGACCTGCGCCGCCAAGGCCGCAGCCTCACTTGCTGTCTTTTCCGCAGCAAGCGCAGAGTTCTCTGCCGTTTCCGTCAGTTCAGCAGCGCGTTTTTGCGCATCCGCCGCCGCGCGCTGAGCGCGGGCCAATTGCTGGCGCGCCTCAGCCGGATCAAGCAGCGCAATATTGCGCTGAGCATTGCCATCAGGGACAAGCGCCGCAAAACCCGCAATCGCCAGTGCCATAGCGCCTGCGGTAGCTGAGATTTGCCTCTTCATGCGTGCCCTTTTGCCCGATCACTACGAGCGATGATAGGGGTGACCTGCAAGAATGGTTGAGGCGCGGTAGAGCTGCTCCATCAACATCGCGCGGGCGAGCAAATGTGGCCATGTCGCGGGACCAAACGCTAGCAACAAATCCGCCTCGGCCCGCTCTTCGCGGCTGTGCCCATCCGCAGCGCCAAGTACAAAGCGGGCCTCGCGAATGCCGTCATCGCGCCAGCGGCCAAGCAGTGCGGCGAAATCTTCGGAACTCATAGTTTTGCCGCGCTCATCGAGCAGCACGGTCTTAAGCGGCGCTTGAGGATCAGGCACTTTCCCGCCAGTTTCCGGCAATTCGGTGAGTTTCACCGGCCACGTCAGCCGTTTTTCATAGCGCGCTACCAGCTCCGCCTCGGGCGAGCGGGCGATCTTTCCGCGAGCGATGACATGAAGGAGAATGGTCAGAGCTCCCATTGGTGGAAGGAAGTGTTGTAAAGCACGAAAGCTGTGCGACGCCGAACCGATCCAGCCCGTACAACGGGCAGCAAGGCCAAGAGGCCGCCCGCAGCGATGCGATTTTTGATCGCGTGAGCGAGGATAAGCCAAGGCGGCGGATGCCACCGCTGGCTCTTGAAGTCAGAAAACTAAGCTTTACCCATGCCGACTTCGCCGTCGAACGCCCACATCCTTTCCAGATTGTAGAAACTGCGCACTTCTGGACGGAACAGATGCACCACCACATCGCCAACATCGACCAGCACCCAATCGGCCGCTGGCAAGCCTTCAATGCGTACCGGGCCATGCCCAGCCTGCTTAACCGTTTCAGCCAATTTCTGAGCGATAGCGGCCACCTGCCGGGTCGAGCGACCCGATGCAATCACCATGTAATCGGCAATCGAGCTCTTTCCCTCAAGCGGGATCGAGACGATTTCCTGAGCCTGATCATCGTCCAGCTGACGCATCACCAATTCGTGCAATTCGTGCTTCGCCATATCAGCTGCGCCGCCTGCTGGCGGGGCCACATTGGCATTGGACGCGGAAGTTTGTGCCTGATTCATAGGCGAATATAGAACTCCAGATACTGGGGTGGGTAAATGCAGGATCAGAAACGCCGAATATGCGCCTCATACTCCCTCCGATGCCTGGATCCGCCTGAACGTCAGCCGGTCTCGCACGCCTGCCTGCGAATATTGCGCCGCCCAATCCGCATTGGCACGGCGAATTGCCGTGGCCGAACGCGTGTCAGGATCGAAACGCAATAACACCAGTGCAGGTGCGCTCCATCGCCCCCGTTTTTGAAAACTGGCGGCGGGCACTCGGTAGCGCCTGAGCCAGGCCATAGCGGGGCTCGCCATAGCCTGGCCAGTATAGCCGGGCCTTGCGATCACCGCAATCGGCATTGTGCGCGCTATATCGCGCCAGGCCTTCCACCGGTGGAATTGCGCCAGATTGTCCGAGCCCATCAGCCAGATAAATTCGCGCTTGGGATAGCGGCGCTTGAGCGCACGCAAAGTATCGAGCGTAAAGCGCGTGCCGAGCTGCTGCTCGATGGCGGTCGGCACGATCCGCGCCCGGCGTGCTTGTTTTTGCGCCGATTGCAGACGGGCCGATAGCGGCGCCATGCCCTTGCGCGGTTTTAGCGGATTGCCGGGCGAGACAAGCCACCAGGCCTCATCCAGGCCCAGCGCATCAATCGTAAACAGCGTGATTCGTCGATGCCCGCCGTGCGCGGGATTGAAACTGCCACCCAGCAGACCAGTTCGCAGGCCTTTGCGCATACCGCTTGCGATCGGCTTATGGCCGCGCCTGGCCAGTGCCGCGCACCAGCCATTTGTAAGTGGTCAGACCCTCCAACGCGACAGGCCCACGAGCGTGCAGCCGCCCGGTAGCAATGCCAATCTCCGCGCCCAGGCCAAATTCAGCTCCATCGGCAAATTGCGACGAGGCATTGTGCATTACAATCGCGCTATCGACATTGGCAAAAAACCGTTCCGCCGCTGAATGATCTTCTGTGATGATCGCATCGGTATGCGCGCTGGAATGCTCCGCAATATGCGAGAGTGCCTCGCCCATATTGTCGACAATCGCAGCGGAAACGACGGCGTCGAGATATTCGGTATCCCAATCCTCCGGCCCGGCAGGTTCTATGCGTGGATCAAGGCTTTGCGCCCGGCCATCGCCGCGCACTTCACAGCCTGAAGCCAGCAGGGCTTTGACGAGGTCCGCCGCCTTGGGGAAGTGCGCATCAATCAGCAGTGTCTCCATCGCACCGCAGATACCTGTACGCCGCATCTTGGCATTGAGGACGATCTCTTGCGCCATTGCAGGGTTCGCGTCGGCATGAACATAGGTGTGACAAATGCCATCAAGATGGGCGAGCACCGGGACACGGGCATCGGCCTGAACCCGTGCAACCAATCCCTTGCCGCCGCGCGGCACAATCATATCGATGAGTCCGCTGGCGCTCAGCATTGCGCCGACCATAGCCCGGTCTTGTGTTGGCATAATCTGCACTGACGCCGCTGGCACGCCGCCTTGGACAAGACCTGACGTCATTGCGGCGTGGATTGCGTGATTCGAGTGGACTGCCTCGCTACCACCGCGCAGCAGGGCGGCATTCCCGGCCCGCACGCACAGGGCCGCTGCATCAGCCGTCACATTCGGGCGGCTTTCGTAGATCAGTCCAATGACGCCAATCGGCACGCGTATCCGCGACAACTGTAATCCATTGGGCCGCTCGCTGGTGTCAACAATCTGGCCTACCGGATCAGATAGCTGCGCAACCGCATCCACGCCCGCAGCAATGCCCTCAACCCGCACCTCATCCAACGCTAATCGGTCAAGCATCGCATCTGGCAAGCCTACCGTTTTACTGGCGGCAAGATCCTTCGCATTCGCTTCCAGGATCACGCTGACGTCACGGCGCAATTGATCGGCGGCGTGGTGCAGAGCGGCGGCACGCGCCTCGCTCGGCATGGAGGCAAGTTGACGCTGCGCCGCGCGGGCCGAGTTTGCCAGCTCTGTGACGATTTCATTAGCGCTGACTTGCTGAGGCAAAGTGGGAGAAATTGCTGTCATAATCCAGCGGTAATAGCACTGTGAAACCGCCCTGTCAGGTCCGCTGACGTCAAGGTCTGAATCCAAGCGAATCGGGTGTAAATGCAAGCCGAAATCGTCCGATTCGGGCGATTCTCTCAGTGCGAATCTCCAGGCGATAACCCACGGAAAACGGCGGCCTAGCGGTAATATTTCACCCAGATGAACGTTTCATCGCGTTAAGTTCACACTTCGCCCGGTCCGTTAACACTTAGATTCGACCTTAGGCAGCCCGCTTGGTAGCGCCGCGATCAATTGAATTGGGGCAGAGAGAAAAAAGGGTTCGCCTTGCTAAAAGAAGGTTCCACCGCCAGCTGGCGTGACCAGCTGGATAAGTGGTTTCCTGACCGTGAGTTCTTTATGCGCTCGCAAGGTCAGGTCCGCTTCATCACATTCACATCGCGCATGCAGAAAATTGCAGCGGCGACAATCGTGGTGCTGGTTGTTGGTTGGGCCGTCACAATGGCGGCCATGGCATGGTCCAAATATCAGGCAGATGTGGACCGGCTTTCTCTACTCGAAAACGCAGCCAAAGTGGCCACCGCGCAAGAGCGTTTGGATACATATGGCGATGATCTGAGCGCCGTTGCAGAAGATTTGACTGCGCGGCAAAATTTCATCGAACAAATGACCGAGGCGCTGCCCGCTGATGTAAAAGATACCAGCGGCACGGTCACCGATCTGACCTCTGAAACGGCAGAGATGATCGAAAAAGTCAGCGCTTCGTTCCCCGAAGCAGTGACATTGGCCAAAATCGAAGCGCGCCAATTGGCCTATGTCGAGCGAGTAACACGATTTGCCGATGAACGCGCCAAACGCGCTGAGAATGCACTTCGCAAACTCGGCCTTGATCCCAAGTTGATGGTTGATAGCGCCGATATCGAAGCGATGGGTGGTCCGCTGGAAATCCTCGCCACCTCTGCTGATGGCAGCATCGATCCACGGTTCGAACGCCTCGGTCTAAGTCTTGCCCGCATGGCAGCGCTTGAACGCGGCCTGGAATCAGTCCCGCAATTCACGCCAACCGATCTATCGAAAACCACAGTTTCATCAGGCTTTGGCTATCGCCGCGACCCCTTCAACGGCGGCGGCGCGATGCATGGCGGCCTTGATTTCAAAGGGCCATCTGGAACACCGATCTATTCAGCGGCCAAAGGCGTCGTAACGTTCGTGGGCCGTAAGTCTGGCTATGGCAAAGTGGTTGAAGTAAGCCATGGCAATGGCATGATGACACGCTATGCTCACATGTCGCGGTTTGATGCTGTCGAAGGCGAGCAAGTTGCCGCTGGTGAAACCATCGGCGCAATCGGCAGCACTGGCCGTTCGACCGGACCGCATCTGCACTTTGAAGTGCGTATCAATGACCACGCGGTAAATCCGCGCCCTTTCCTGGAGACCGCCCCCAATGTTCTCAAAGAAGCCCGCGGAGCCAAATCAGCCCGCACCGCCTCAGACTAACCCTCAAGACAAGCCCCGAGGAAAATCCATGCCATCCAATTCTTCAACGTTTTCGGTGATCGGTTCTGACGTTTCGATCAAAGGAAATGTTTCCGCCTCTGCTGACCTTCACGTCGATGGCTCGGTTGAGGGCGACATCAAATGCACTTCGCTGGTTCAGGGCGAAACTTCGCTGGTAACCGGCGGGATCATGGCAGAGACCGCGCGCCTTTCTGGCCGCGTAACAGGCTCAATCAATGTTCGCGAATTGGTGATCCTGAAGAGCGCGCAAATCGAAGGCGATGTGCATTATGATGCACTGACGATTGAGCAAGGCGCTCAGGTTGACGGCCGCTTTGCCCCAAACGATCGGCGCAAGCCTGAAGCAAAGCCAGCCGCGCCCAAAGCTGGCGGCACCAAGCCAAGCGGCGATGAAGAGCCGCAGCTGAAGATCGCGCAATAAGCGAGCAGCGACACATGCAAACGATAGCGAGAGGCCTTGGATTTTCCGGGGCCTTTTTGTTTGAGGCGGCTTAAAGCCAAATTGCGCTCGGTGAGCGCGCTCCTAAGTGATCACTTCGGCTCGTAAGGCCTTGCGGTCCAGCTTGCCAATCATCGTCTTGGGCAATTCATCGCGGATTACGACTTTGTCGACCCGCTCATGCTTGCCGATCCGGCCATTCAGCCAATCGCGCAATTCCACCGCGGTTTTCTCCGAATCAGCGCCGATGTCTGCCAAAGTCACGAAGGCCCTCGGCACTTCGCCCTTATAGTCGTCAGGCATGCCGATCACGAGTGCCTCCTTCACCGCATCGTTTTCGAGAATGACGTCCTCAACCTGGCTCGGGAAAACCTTAAAGCCGCCAACCGCGATCATATCCTTGATCCGATCGACGATCTTTAGAAAACCGTCTTCATCGAAGGTCGCAACATCGCCGGTGCGCAGCCATTGCTTGCCATTATGCTCAATGAATACGTCCGCCGCCGCCTCTGGCCGGTTCCAATAGCCACGCATAATCTGAGGGCCGGAAATGGCGAGTTCACCGGGTTCGCCCGCCGGCACGAGTTTGGCTGGGTCTTCCTTGTCCAGCAGTAGGATCTCGGTGCCCGCCACAACTTGGCCAATGGTACCGCGTTTGCGCGTGCCCGCGTAGGGATTGACCGACACGACGCCGGAGCTTTCGGTGAGGCCATAACCCTCGACCAGGCGCACGCCGGTGACTTCTTCGAATTTGGCATGAACCGGCGCTGACATCGGCGCGCCGCCAGAAATGCAGACCTTGAGCGAGGACACGTCAGTTTTGGCGAGATCTGGATGATCGAGCAACGCCTGAAACATGGTTGGGACGCCGGGAAAGCCCGTAGTTTTGTATTTCTGGATGGTTTGCAGCACCTGCTTGGTCTCAAACCGCGGCACAATCGCAATTGAGGCTCCGCTCACGACTGCGTGATTAAGCAAAGCGGTGTTGGCGAAGACATGGAAGAACGGCAGTGCACCCATGAACACCTCGTCCGAACCTTTGCCGAATGGGTTGATTGCGGCGACTTGCTGAGCGTTTGTGGCGAGCTGCGCATGGCCCAGCATCGCGCCTTTGGGCCGCCCGGTCGTCCCGCCGGTGTATTGCAGCAGCGCCAGATCCTCGGCTGGATCAATCACCGGCAAGGTCGAAGGTGTTCCCGCTTCCCAACTACTCCAATCCCAAGCACCAAGCGTTTCGGCCCAGCTTTTCACGTTTGCGCTGAATTCAACCTTGGCGAGCTTACTGCGGCCAAGGGTCTTTAACGCGAGGCTCTTCAGGCCGGTGAGCATATCGGGCAGCGAGCCGACGATCAGCGTTTCGAGCGCAGAGGCGCTGAGCACTTTGGAAGCAGTTTCATAAAGCTCTGGAACGCCGAGCGTTACGAGCGCGCGCGTTCCGGAATCCTCAACTTGCCAGGCCAGTTCTTCAACCGAGTAGAGTGGCGAGAAGTTCACGACGATCGCGCCCGCCATCATCGCTCCATAATAGGCCGAGGCGTAGATCGGGACATTGGGAAGAAACAGGCCGACCCGGTCGCCCCTTTCGATACCCATTGCTTTAAGGCCAGCCGCGAACCGCTGAGCCTCGGTAAAAATCTCTCGATAAGAGAACGTGCGACCCAGAAAATACAGCAAGGGCGCGCTCGGATCACTACGAACCGAGCGTTCGAGCAGAGCCGGCAAGCTCATTAGCTCAAATTGCGAATCCCATGGGGTGGGATGGTGATACGGCGCGTTATTGACATTCATGTCAGTAGCATGACGTATCCCATCAAAAGTCACAAGCGATTCTACGCGGCGCATAGTATCTTTTTGAGCCATTTTGGCCGCTACCGCGTGAAATGCGCAGCGAATACGAAAAGGCCGCCACACAGGTTCCTGCAGGCGGCCTTTCATCACGGCTCAAACTGAAACGCCAAAGCCAAATGGCGCGAGATCAGTCGTCCTTGGTCTCTTCTTCTTCGGCTGCGGGAGCAGGCTCTGGCTCCGGCTCAGCCGCTGGCTCCTCTGCGTAGCCAGGCACCGTCTGTGCAACATCGCCGTTCTCTTCTGCTTCGCGCTTTGCGGCCAGCCATGCTTCGGCTTCCGCCTCTTGCGCAGCTTCTGCGGCGGCTTTGACATTGGCGTCGCGCTCTGCCCGCAGCTCTTCGATCAGTTTTTCCTTGTCGCTGCGATCATCGCCGTCTGTCGGCACTTCTTCCGCAACAACGCCGGCGCGCTTGGCCGCTTTGGCAACAACCGCATCAAGCTCTCGTTGCGAGCACAGGCCCAAGGTTACCGGATCTTTCGGCTGAATGTTTTGAATGTTCCAGTGCGAACGCTCTTTAATCGCGCCGATCGTGTTGCGAGTCGTCCCGATTAGCTTCGAGATTTGCGCATCGGACACCTCAGGATGGCTACGCAGGATCCAAGCGATCCCATCTGGCTTATCCTGACGCTTTGACACTGGCGTGTAGCGCGGGCCTTTGGTCCGAGTCACTTCGACCGGAGCCTTCTGCATCACCAATGCGTAATTGGCGTCTGCCTGACCTTTGTCGATTTCGTCTTGGGTCAGCTCACCGGCATGAACCGGGTCGCGGCCGGTGTACTTGCTGCCCGCAAGATCATCCGCCATCGCTTGAACTTCGAGAATGTGCAGACCGCAGAATTCCGCGATCTGTTCAAACGACAAACCCGTGTGATCGACCAACCAAGTGGCTGTCGCGTGCGGCATGAGCGGCTTGGGTTGTTCCTTTGGCGCTTTGGCCATGAGGCAAACTCCGTTAAAAATTAAAAGGGCCGCCCCTTGCGGAGCGGCCGTTGCGAGACCGTAGATAGGCAATTGCGCGGCATTGAGCAAGCGAGTTCAGCATATGAAGTCGCCAGGTTCGCAATTCAGTCTGCAATTCCTCAGGATAAGGGCATTGCTTGAGCGCTAAAACTCACCCATCAGAGCTTCAAGCCATTGGCGTAAAGCCTGGCAATCCTTGGATACGGTCAATCCAGGCGCGAACGTGGCCGAAACCCTCAAGGTCGATCCCGCCTTGGTCTGCGACATGGGTATATGGAAACAAGACAATGTCGGCCAAAGTCACATCATCCCCGCACAGGAATGCCGACTCGCCCAATTGTTGATCCATCAGCGCAATCGCCGCTTCGCCCGCCGCCCTCTTGACCTCAATTTGAGCGGATTGCTCTGGAGACAGGTTCGCCTCCCCCACAATCGCCAGCCAAAATCGCAAAGTCGCAACATTGGGCTCGTGATTGTATTGCTCGAAAAACATCCAACGCAGCATATCAGCTTGGGCAAAACGGTCTTGCGGGATGAGCGGTGAGCCCGAAGCCAGATACCAGCATGCCGCATTACTCTCTGGCAGAAAGCGTGTGCCTTGTCCTCCGTCGATTTGAAGAACTGGAATGCGGCCATTGGCATTGATGTTCTGCAAAAAGCTCGGCGTGCGCGTTTCGCCATTTAGAATGTCGTATTGAGTAGAAGTGAGCTCATGCCCGACGAGCGCTGCGGTCAGCTTGATCTTATAACAATTCCCGCTGCGAGGGTCCTCGTGCAGGTGATAGGTTTCAGCCACCGCACACCTCTAGCACAATTTTGCCAATGTGATTGCCCGCTTCCATCCGGGCATGCGCCGCGGCGGCCTCTGCCAAAGGGAAAGTCTGATCCATAATCGGGGCTAGTTCTTCGCTCACAAACAATGGCCAGGCATGGCGCGCGATCTCTTCCGCCAGCGCCGACTTAAATGCATCAGAGCGCGGCCGCAGGGTCGATCCGGTCAGCACAAGGCGGCGCATCATCACAAACGCCATATTGATCTCTGCCTTGGCGCCGCCAAGGATCGCGATGGTGACATGCCGCCCGTCCTCAGCCAGGCATTTGAGATTGCGCGGAACATAATCGCCAGAAACCATGTCGAGCACGATGTTCACGCCCTCGCCATTGGTGTGCTGCTTGATCACATCAACGAAGTCTTGCGAACGATAATTGATCGCCAGATCAGCGCCAATCTCGCGTGCGGCGGCGCACTTCTCATCATCGCTGCAGGTCACGATCACTTCCGCGCCAAATGCCTTGGCAAGCATGACCGCCATGGTGCCAATGCCAGAGGTTCCGCCATGCACCAGCAGACGCTCCCCATCGCATGCCAGACCGCGCTCAAACACATTGTGCCACACGGTGAACAATGTCTCTGGCAAAGCAGCGGCCTTTTCGAGCGGCATATCATCAGGCACAGGCAGGCAATGCTGCCACGGGGCGGTGCAATATTCCGCGTATCCGCCGCCCGGGGTGAGCGCCGCAACTCTGTTGCCTAGCATTTCTGGAGGAACCTCAGTCCCCACTGCCACCACTTCGCCCGCAACCTCCAACCCAAGGATCGGTGAGGCCCCAGCAGGCGCGGGATAATTGCCAGAGCGCTGAATGCAATCGGGCCGATTGACCCCGGCAAAAGCCACACGGATCAGAACGTCTTGTGGACCAGGCTGCGGAACGTCCACTTGCCCCAGCATCAGGACATCGGGTCCGCCCGGCGCCTCGAAACCAATCGCCTGCATATGCTGCGGAAGTGCCGCCGAATTGTGATCGACCATCGTGTTCGCCCCTTGCCACGCTTCATTGGCCTGCCCCTTGCCCCGGGTCAGACGCGAGAAACTTCGGTAGTGGTGGCGATTAACGATGGCGCGGATTGACAGCAAGCCGTCCCGCTTGCGATGTTGTGAACCAATATGGAAGAAGAAGACCTGCCACGCACAAAAGGAGACGCCGCGAGCAAGCTCGCAGTGGAAGATTTAACGCCCTATTCGCAAGACGAATTGGACGAGCGAATCGCTCTGTTAGAAGCTGAAATTGCTCGAGTTTCTTCTCATTCCGCAAAGACAGCCGCGCATATGCAAGCGGCCGATGCGTTGTTTAAGAAGCCCGGCGGATAGGTCTATCCCAGAGCCGCTCGCCCGATTTATGCCGTCTTGTGGGTTTAGCCCATGTGCAGAGTCGCAATTATGAAAGGGCGTCCCATATATGCTGCAAACGCCACGATCTGCGCTTTCGCGCAGATCAACAGCTAGCCAAACCGTTTAAAGCCTAAAGCCAGAGACAATCAGACCCATGCCCAGTTTTGCCCAGAACCTAGAGAAAACGCTGCATCATGCGCTTGGCCATGCGTCGGAGCGGCGACATGAATATGCCACGCTGGAGCATCTGTTGCTCGCGCTCATCGATGATGAAGACGCAGCCCAGGTGATGGCCGCATGCGGGGTTGACTTGGCTGAGCTTGGCGAGGTCGTAAAGCAGTATCTTGATCAGGAATATCAATCACTTAAAACAGAAGAAGAGGCCGATCCGCAGCCAACCGCTGGTTTTCAGCGAGTGATTCAGCGCGCCATTCTGCATGTGCAATCCTCAGGCAAGGATACGGTCACAGGCGCCAATGTGCTGGTCGCACTGTTCTCTGAGCGCGACAGCTATGCGGTCTATTTCCTGCAACAGCAGGATATGAGCAGGCTGGATGCGGTGAGCTATATCAGCCACGGCATTGGCAAGGGCGGCCGCCAACTGGAGGCGAAATCTGCTCAGGGTTCTGATGAGCCGCAGCCGGAAGGCGGCGAGAAGCCTGCCGAAGCGGCGAAGAAAGAAACCGCGCTCGATCAGTTCACCGTCAACCTCAATGCCAAGGCGGAGGCCGGGAAAGTCGATCCGCTGATTGGCCGCGGGCCCGAAGTTGATCGGACAATCCAAATCCTGTGCCGCCGCAGCAAGAACAATCCGCTCTATGTCGGCGATCCCGGCGTTGGTAAAACCGCGATCGCCGAGGGGCTTGCGCGCAAAATCGTCGAAGGCGAAGTGCCAGAAGTGCTCAACGAGGCGGTGATCTACTCACTCGACATGGGCGCCTTGCTGGCTGGCACGCGCTATCGCGGTGATTTTGAGGAGCGTTTGAAGCAGGTTGTGACCGAGCTTGAAGGGATGCCGCATGCGGTGCTCTTCATCGATGAAATTCACACCGTTATCGGCGCAGGCGCGACCAGCGGCGGGGCGATGGACGCGTCTAACTTGCTAAAACCGGCCCTGTCCGGCGGCACCATCCGCTGTGTCGGGTCAACCACCTACAAGGAATTCCGAAATCACTTCGAAAAAGACCGCGCGCTGCTGCGCCGGTTTCAGAAAATCGATGTGAATGAGCCGACGGTGGAAGACACCATTAAGATCCTCAAAGGGCTTCGGACCGCCTTTGAAGAGCATCACAATGTGAAATACACGCCCGATGCACTGAAAACGGCGGTCGAGCTGTCCGCACGCTATATCAATGATCGCAAACTGCCGGATAAAGCCATCGACGTGATTGATGAGGTTGGCGCGATGCAAATGCTGCTGCCGCCCAGTCGCCGCAAGAAGAAGATCACTGCGCGCGAGATTGAGCAAGTCATCGCGACAATGGCGCGCATCCCACCGAAATCAGTCAGCAAGGACGACAAGAAGGCGCTCGAGAACCTCGAACGCGATCTCAAACACGTCGTGTTTGGCCAGGACGAAGCGATCCACCGCCTGTCGACAGCAATGAAGCTGTCCCGCGCTGGTCTGCGCGATCCGGACAAGCCAATCGGCAGCTTCCTGTTCAGCGGTCCAACCGGCGTTGGTAAGACCGAGGTCGCGCGTCAGCTCGCCTCGATCATGGGCATTGAGCTGAAGCGTTTCGACATGTCTGAGTACATGGAACGCCACAGCGTTTCGCGCCTGATCGGTGCGCCTCCGGGCTATGTTGGTTACGACCAAGGGGGCCTTTTAACCGATGCGGTTGATCAGAACCCGCACTGTGTCCTGCTGCTCGACGAGATCGAGAAGGCTCACCCGGACCTGTTCAACATCCTGCTTCAGGTGATGGATAATGGCCGTCTGACCGATCACCACGGCAAAACGGTCGATTTCCGCAATGTCGTACTGATTATGACGACCAATGCCGGCGCATCCGACATGGCGAGCCAGGGCATCGGCTTTGGTGACGTGTCTAAGGAAGATGCAGGCAGCGAGGCTGTGAAGAAGATGTTCACGCCGGAATTCCGCAATCGTTTGGATGCAATCGTGCCATTTGCCTATCTTGGCAAGAGCACTGTTGCCCGCGTGGTCGACAAGTTTATCCTGCAACTCGAACTGCAACTGGCCGAGCAAAACGTACACATCCAGTTTGACGGTGATGCGCGCGATTGGCTGGCCGACAAGGGCTATGACAAGCTCTATGGCGCACGGCCAATGGGCCGTCTGCTACAAGATAAGATCAAGCAACCACTCGCCGAAGAGCTGCTGTTCGGTAAGCTGGCCGATGGCGGTGAAGTGCATGTTGGGATCAAGGACGGTAAGCCAACCTTCGAACTTACCCCCGCCCCGCCCAAGGCCAAGCCGAAGCGCAAGGCGCCGGCGAAGAAAAAGCCCACGGCAAAAAAGGCACCACCTGCAAAGGATGGCAGCGATACCAAGCCCGAGGCCTCTGGCAGCGATACGGGCGGCAGCGACACGGGAGGCGGCGATAGCGAGGGCTAAGCTGCACAAAATTAAAGGAAAGGGCGCGCGCCAGCATACGGTTCGCGCCCTTTTTCGTATCTAAACCATGAGCAACCCATTCTCCTGGATCCGGCCTGAGCCTTGGGGCGTGCAAATCGTCCCTGCCAATTGCTGGATTGACCCCGGCCGCGCGGTTGACCGAGCGCTGGTGACCCACGGCCATGCCGATCACGCACGCGGCGGGCACGGAGAAACCATCGCCACGCCGGAAACCTTGGCGATTATGGCCCTGCGCTATCGCACTGGTATCGAGAACGGTGAGGGGGAGATCCCCTCCAAGGCCACACCGGTGCAATATGGCGAAACGATCAGCCTGCCTGGCGGCGTAAAGGCCAGCTTTGTACCCGCTGGACATGTTCTGGGCAGCGCGCAAATCCTGCTGGAGCATGCGGGAGAGCGAGTGGTAATCACCGGTGATTACAAGCGGCGTCACGACCCCACATGCGCTCCGTTCGAAGTGGTGCCGTGTGACGTGTTTATCACCGAGGCAACCTTTGGCCTGCCTGTGTTCGTTCACCCACCAATTGAGCGGGAAATGGCCAAACTGCTTGGTGTACTCGCCGCCAATCCCGACCAATGCGTCGCGGTGGGCACCTATGCTTTGGGCAAGGCGCAGCGCGTGATCGCAGAACTGCGCGCGGCGGGCCATGACCAGCCGATCTATCTCCACGGCGCGATGGAGAAGATGTGCCACCTGTATGAAGAGCATGGCGTGGATCTGGGCAAGCTGCAGCTAGTCGCGGACGCGGACAAGGATGATATGCGCGGGCATATTGTGGTCGCGACACCGGCGGCACTCAACGATCGTTGGTCACGGCGGCTGCCCGACCCAATTACCGCCATGGCGAGCGGATGGATGCGGGTACGCGGCCGGGCGCGGCAACGCGGCGTTGAATTGCCGCTGATCATCTCTGACCACGCCGATTGGAACGAGCTGACCGACACCATCGAAGAGGTGAATCCAGCGGAAACCTGGATCACGCATGGCCGCGAAGAGGCGCTGCTGCGGTGGTGCGAACTGGGCCAGCGAAAAGCGCGCGCGCTGGCAATGATCGGGCGCGAGGAAGAGGGCGAATAGGTGGAAGAATTCGCCGCCCTCCTCAATGCACTTGTCTATACGACCAGCCGCAATCGTAAGCTGGCGTTGATCGCGGCCTATTTGCGCGAGACACCCGACCCTGATCGCGGATGGGCATTAGCGGCTCTGACGGGATCAGTTGATTTTCCAGCGGTGAAGGCAAACACGTTCCGCAATCTTCTAAAAGAGCGCGTCGACCCGGTCTTATGGACGCTGAGCCGCGATTTCGTTGGCGATACGGCGGAAACCGCGAGCCTGCTGTGGCCAGAAGGCAGTGCTTCTGCTGATAAGTCACCTAGCATTGCGGAGGTGGTGGAGACGCTCTCCGCCCTCACCCGCGCCAGCGCCCCCACCGAACTGCCCAAACTGCTCGACCGGCTCGATGAGAACGGCCGCTTTGCTCTGATCAAATTTGCGACTGGCGGCATGCGGATCGGGGTCTCTGCCCGGCTCGCGAAGACGGCCTTTGCGCAAAGCTTCGATGTCTCGGTCGAGGAGGTGGAGGAATATTGGCACGCGTTGGAGCCGCCCTATGCGGAGCTGTTCGCCTGGGCGGCCGATGGCGGGGATCCGCCTGATGTCACCAACCGTCCCATGTTCCGGCCATTTATGCTCGCCCATCCTCTGGAGGAAGAGGAGTTGGACCTCACTCACTATGCCGCAGAATGGAAATGGGACGGCATTCGCGTGCAATTGGTGCGGGTGAAGGGCGAGACGCGGCTCTATTCCCGCTCTGGCGATGATATCTCGGCGACCTTCCCCGAATTGCTCGATGTCTTGCCAATTGATGCTGTGGTCGATGGCGAATTGATGGTGCGCGGCTCAGTCCAAGGCGGCGAGGCAGGCGGCGCAGCCAGCTTCAACGCCTTGCAACAGCGACTTGGCCGCAAGAAAGTGAGTAAGAAGATGCTCGCTGAGCTGCCTGCCTTCGTGAGGCTCTATGATGTCTTGCTGCTGGAAGGCGAAGATCTGCGCGAGCTGGGTTGGGAGCAACGCCGTACGGCGTTGGAGACGGTGATGCCGCGCTTGCCAGTCAGTCACTTTGACCTCTCGCAAATAGTTGCGGCGCGCGACTTTGCGCATCTCGCCGAAATCCGCGAGGGCGCGCGCGAGGATGCAATCGAGGGCCTGATGCTGAAGCGCAGAGACGCGCCCTATGTCCCCGGGCGCAAGGTCGGCCTGTGGTATAAGTGGAAACGCGACCCGCTGCTGGTGGATTGCGTGCTGATGTATGCGCAGCGCGGCTCTGGCAGGCGGTCGAGCTTCTATTCGGACTACACGTTCGGTTGTTGGGACGGCGATCCAGACGCAGGCGCGGCTTTGCTGCCGGTGGGCAAGGCCTACTCCGGCTTCACCGATGCAGAACTGAAGAAGCTCGACAAGCTTGTGCGCCAGACGACGCTAAATCGGTTTGGCCCGGTGCGCGAGGTGGAGCTCACACTGGTGTTCGAGGTCGCATTTGACAGTGTCCATTCGAGCAAGCGCCACAAGAGCGGCCTAGCCATGCGTTTCCCGCGCATCCACCGCATCCGCTGGGACAAGCCAGTGCACGAAGCGGACCGGTTGGACAACCTAAGGGCATTTGTGAAAGATTAGGTTGGAACCTTTGGTTTGATCGCTAAACATCTTGGCAAAGGGGAGATGCCTGATGAGCTTTTACGATCAATCCGTTGCAACCTATCGATCGCGCCTCGATACGCTCAATGGTCTTTTGACGAAGGCGGAAAACCATGCTGATGGTAATGCACTGCTTAGGGCAAAACTGGCCGAGGATATGCACCCGCTGGCGACACAAATCCGCTTTGTTACAAATATTCCAGGCGAAGCCATGCAGCGCCTTGGGGTACGCAACTTCACGTCGAGCGATGATGATCTAACCAAATTCACCCAAACAACAGCGCTGGTGTCAAAAACAGCTGATATGCTCGATACCATTGCCCCGGACGATCTGCCCACACCCGAAACTCGGGTCGAGTTCGCAATCGGCGATGGCGCGTTTCATTTTGAAATGAGCGCGGAGGAATATGTAACCGAATTCTCTCTACCCAATTTCTATTTTCACCTCTCAATTGCCTATGCGATCTTGAGGATGAAGGGGTTGGAGATCGGGAAAGCGGATTTTATTCCGCATATGGCACGCTATTTCAAAACGTCGGCCAGCTAAGACGCAGACATAGCATCGGCCACCGCCTCAGCATGGTGCTTCGCATTCTCGGCGTAATGCGCCACGCCCAGCCGCATACCGGCAATCGCGGCATCGTTTAGCTCGCGCAGCGGCTTCGCCGGGCGGCCTGCCCACAGCATGCGCGGCTCCATCACCTTACCCTCGGTCAGCATCGCACCCGCTGCCAGCATGGCGTCAGAGCCGATAACGGACTTATTCATCGCAATCGCGCCCAGCCCCACAAACCCGCGGTCCGCAATCGTGCAGCCGTGCACCATCGCCATATGACCGATCAGCACGTCATCCCCGATGATCAACGGACAGCCATCGGGATCGCCCGGTTTTGGCCCGTCGCAATGCAGGACGCTGCCATCCTGCACATTGGTGCGCTCGCCAATGCGGATTGGTGCAACATCCGCGCGCAGCACGCAATTGTACCAGATCGAACTGCCTACGCCGATCTCAACATCGCCTATGATGGTACAGCCAGGCGCGATAAATGCGGTTTCGTGGATCTTGGGCGTCTTGCCGTGGATAGCGATGATATTGACACCGGGGTGCTGCGAGGCGGAGTTCATATATGGTTCTCCCATTGCTCGCGAGTGAGCGAGTATTGAATGGTCGGATTGTGTTCGGGGGCAAAAAAGGGGTCATCAAAGTCAAGCTCTGGACGGTGCTGCATGCCGAGCTTCTGCATAAGTTTCCAACTGCCGATATTGCTCTCGCTGGTAAGCGCGACCAGATGAGAGGCGTTATGCGTATCAAACGCCCAATTGATCACGGCGCGCATGGCTTCTTCTGCCAGACCCTGGCGCCAGCGATCCTCGCGCACGAGCCAGCCAATCTCATGATCGCCAATATTGGGCGCAAGCGGGTTAGAAACGCGCTTCATCCCGCAATGCGCGACCAGATCGCCGGTTTTGCGGTCAAACGCAAACATAAAGCCGAACCCATCCTGCGCAAAACCAGCGCGCGAGGCCTCGTGCTTCTCCGCCAACTGCTCAGCCGTGCGCGGACCGCCCAGCTTGGCCATCACAGCTGGGGTATTAAGATGCTGTAGGTGTGCTTCGAGGTCATTTTCGCCAATCTGGCGCAGCTCTAATCGCTCGGTCGTCAGCACAATCTCACCCATTTTGTGCTTCCCACTCGTCTTTCTCGATTCGGTAGACGATTATGTTTTCGCCTTCTGCCCAAGAGACGGTGTCTGGGAAATCCATATCGGGCCGGCGCCGCATCCCGAGCTTTTTCATCAGGCCCCAGCTTGCGGCATTGCCATCCACTGTCAGCGCAATGACATGGGGCGCGCCAAATTTGCGAAAGGCGATCTCAATCGAGGCCAAAGCCGCTTCTTTCGCGTAACCCTGGCCCCATGCGCTCTCGCGTAGGCGCCATCCCGCCTCCATATCGCCTATTGGCCCCTTGGGTTCATTGCAGCGCTTTAGGCCGCAAAATCCCAGGATTGCTCCGTCTGATTTACGCTCTACCGCCCAGAAAGTGTGGCCGTGATCGGCATGATACCCTTCTAACCGACGACGCGCGCTGTCCTGACCGGCTTCGTCGATCACACCGCCCAGCCATTGCATCACCGCTGGCGTGTTTGTGCCTTCCCAGAACTCTGGCCAGTCCTCCTCCCGCCAATCGCGCAGGACGAGCCGCTCCGTCTCGTGGCGAAAGTCAGCCATTCAAAAGGTGTGCCGCATGGGCGGCATGATAGGTGAGTATCCCAGAGCATCCCGCGCGTTTGAACGCCAGCAATGTCTCCATAACCAGAGCATCGCGGTCTCCCGCGCCCGCCGCAACAGCAGCCTCGATCATCGCATATTCGCCGCTGACCTGATAGGCGAACACAGGAACGCCAAATTGGTCCTTAACGCGTGCTGCAATATCCAAATAGGCGAGGCCCGGCTTTACCATTACGCTATCGGCCCCCTCGGCTAGGTCAAATTCCACCTCGCGCAAGGCCTCCAGGGTGTTGGCAGGGTCCATCTGATAGCTTTTCTTATCGCCCTTCAGCAGACCGCCAGAGCCAACTGCATCGCGGAACGGCCCATAAAAAGCACTCGCATATTTCGCGGTATAGCTCATGATCTGGACATTGGTGTGCCCGGCCATTTCCAACGCCATGCGGATTGCGTGAATGCGCCCATCCATCATATCTGATGGGGCGATGATATCCGCGCCTGCCTCCGCTTGATTCAGGGCCTGATCGACCAGCATCGCGACCGTTTCATCATTCATCACATAACCCGCATCATTGAGCAGGCCGTCCTGCCCATGCGCGGTGTAGGGGTCGAGCGCGACATCGGTCAGCACGCCGATTTCATCGCCGCACTCTGCCTTGATCGCACGGATCGCACGGCACATCAGATTGTCGGGATTGTGCGCCTCTACGCCGTCATCGCTGCGCTTGTCCGCCTGAGTGTTGGGGAACAAGGCGATGACCGGAATACCCAGAGCGATCGCCTCTTTCGCGCGCTCCACAATGCCGTCAACCGACCAGCGCGAGACGCCGGGCAGCGTCGCAATCTTCTCTTCCACTCCCTCACCATCAGTGACAAATAAGGGCCAGATCAAATCCGCCGAAGTCAGCACGGTTTCGCGATGCAAGGCACGGCTCCATCCGGTGGAGCGAGTGCGGCGAAGGCGGGTGTTGGGATAGCTGCCAGTCATGGGCAACCTGTTGCCGCAATTTTTGAGCGCGTGCAATCACGCCTCAAATTCTGGAGCTAGGTGCAGAAGCAAGCCTCCTTAAAAGCAAGGCGCGCTATTCCACCTCTTTGACGGTATCGAGCTTCTCGATCTCGCGCAGCGGCTCTGCCACCTCGTCGCTGGTCGGGGTCAGGTCTTTCAGCGCTAGGCCGGGTTCAACGGTCTTCAAACGGCCAAGGGCTGCTCGAAATTTCTTGAGCTCCTCGCCAGACAATTGCGCCCGGGTGACGAATTTAACACTGGCCGGGTTAATCGCGCGGCCGCCGCGGTACATTTCATAATGGAGATGCGGGCCAGTGGAGAGACCGGTTGAACCAACATAGCCGATCACTTGGCCCCGCCGGACATTTTGCCCGCGGCTGACTGACATTCTGCTCATATGGCAATAGCGGGTTGACAGATTGCCGCCATGATCCAGCTTCACCGCATTGCCGCAGCCGCCAGCGCGGCCAGCCGAGGTCACGCGCCCATCGGTAACGGCAACGATTGGAGTGCCATGGCGCGCGCGGAAATCCATGCCCGAATGCATCCGTCGATAGCCGAGGATCGGGTGGCGGCGCATGCCAAAGCGCGAAGAAATCGGGCCGGGTACAGGGGCGACCAAGCCGCCCCGCTGCTCACCAACGCCAGAAGCCTCATAAAAACGGCCATCCTCGCCCCAGCGCATCAATTGCGTCTTGGATGACCCGCCCCGATCAACGCCAGCATAGAGCAATTTACCCGCTTGGCGTTCGCCCGTGGCGGCGCGGCGGTAAGAGATGATCATATCGAACTCGTCGGTCGATCGAACCTCGCGGTCCATATCGATCTGCTCATCAATCGCCTTGATGTAATCTTGCACAGCGCTGGCCGGAGCGCCGGCTGCACGCATGGACCGGTACAGGCTATCGCCCACGGTCCCGCGAATGCGCAAAGGTGTCTCATCCACGCGGATGATATTGCGTTCGAGCGCCAAAGCGCCGCTTTCCCGAGTGATCGCCAATTCCAGGTCAAACCGGGCGCGGAAGGACAGCTCATCGAGCGGGCGAGGTGCGCCATTCGCTTCCCGCCGACCCAAGATAATGTCCATTTGAGTGCCAGCATCGATCTCGCTGAGCGGCATTGCCCCAGAAACAAGCTCGCTTACCCGGCTAACGTCGATAGACGAAAGGCCTGCACGGCGGAGCATGCTTTGAAAGCTGTCACCCTCTGCCAAAGTGGAAACCAGCTCAATTTGTGGGCGTTCAGGCGCGCTGGCTAGCGGAATAACCTCAGGTGTTGGGCTCATCCGGCGACCAGAATCGGCGCCCAGAGCCAGCGGCATAATCATCTGGCTGCGCAGCTCATCATGGGCGGCAGCATCAATTTTCATGGCTGGCCGGGCCTCAAGCGGGCTCATATCTGGCCAGAAGGCGAGCGCCACAGCGGCCAGGCCCACCATAGTGCCGAACCCGCGGAACCAGCGGCGACTGCCGATATTGCTCGCCAAATCCGGAGCAAGATCAATCCCGGCGAGGCGATCTTCGACTGAATGTTTCCATTCGTCATAGCGATCGCGCCAAGTTCCCGCGCGATTCAGCGAAACTTTGGTAGAAACGGCGGTGCCAGTGTTGTCCATTTGCGGAGCGTCATCACCAAAATAGCTAAACAGGTCTGCGTCATCATGCGCTTCGCATGCGCCCGCATCAGGAGCCTTGAGATTCGCATCAGCCACGCCCGTCAGTTCCGCAGAATCTGCAGAACCGGCGATTTCGCCATCAGCAATGTCGCGTGCGTGATCCAACTCGCATCCTAAAACTGGCAAGGCTTGCTAATCTTGCGCACAGCCGAATCTGGTAGCGCATCACCTCTATTGGCTGATTTCCTGCACGATTAAAGTAAATGCTGCCTTAACTCACGACCAAAGGACTCGCCCAAGCGGTGACTTGTGGAGAACCTGTCCAAGGGATTACCCGCGGGACATTGCAGCAGGCCGATCGCGGTGACACAAGCGGAAATGTGACTGCCCAACACTCTTGGAACCCCAGCCAAAATCACAGCGATAGCCGCGTTCGAGCGGTGCTAGGGCCGACCAATACTGGCAAGACGCATTTGGCGATTGAGCGGATGTGCGCCCATTCCAGCGGGATGATGGGCTTTCCGCTGCGGTTGCTGGCGCGGGAGGTTTATGATCGGGTGCGCGCGATCAAGGGCGATGCGCAAGTCGCGCTGATTACGGGTGAAGAGCGGATTGAGCCGGAAAACGCACGCTATTTCTGCTGCACGATGGAGGCGATGAACCGCACCGGAGGCAATCACGCCTTTGTCGCCATTGACGAGGCTCAGATCGGTGCGGATCCGGAGCGCGGCCATATCTTCACCGACCGGCTGATCAATGCACGCGGCCGCGAAGAGACGATGATCCTGGGCTCTGCCACGCTGGAGCCAATCATCAAACAGCTGATCCCGCGCGCTGAGTTGGTCGAACGCCCACGTTTCTCCACCCTCACCCATGCAGGCCAAACCAAACTATCGCGCCTGCCCCCGCGCAGTGCGATCGTCGCCTTCTCTGTCGAGCAAGTTTACGCGATGGCGGAAATGCTCCGCCGATTCAGAGGCGGTGCAGCGGTGGTAATGGGCGCACTATCCCCGCAAACCCGCAATAAGCAGGTCGAGCTGTTCCAGAATGGCGAAGTTGACTACATCGTCGCCACCGATGCGATTGGCATGGGCCTCAACCTCGATCTGCATCATGTGGCCTTCGCCGCGCTGAGCAAGTTTGATGGCCGCCGCAAACGCCGCCTCACTCCGGCAGAGATGGCGCAGATCGCCGGGCGGGCGGGTAGGCACCAGACCGATGGCAGTTTCGGCACCCTTGCCGGGGGCGGCACCCGCAATGGCGCCCCGCTCGAATTCGCTGAGGAAGAGATTTACGCGATTGAGGAACATCAGTTCGCGCCGCTTACCAAGCTGTTCTGGCGCGAGGCGGAGCCACGCTTTGACAGCATTGGCACTTTGATCGGAGATCTGGAGAGCAAGCCTCAAAGTGATGTTTTGCAGGCAGCGCCCAGGGCGATTGACATCGCTGTTTTGAAACGTCTGGCCGAGGATAATCTGGATCGCACTGTTCGCGGCAGCGGGCAGGTCCGGCGGTTTTGGGAAGCGTGCTGTCTTCCTGATTTTCGGCAAATCGGCCCCGACAATCATGCCCGTTTCGTCGCGCGGCTCTGGCAAGATATGGCCGATGGCTATATCGGCGCAGACTTTGTTGCGGCGCGGATCGCAGAGCTGGACCGCACGCAGGGTGATATTGATACACTGCAAGGTAGGATCGCTGCGATTCGATCCTGGGCCTATATTTGCCAGCGCCCCGATTGGGTGCTGGCGCGAGATGAGATGGCTGCGCGCGCCCGCGCGGTCGAAGCAAAATTATCGGATGCGCTGCATGGGCGGCTCACCGAGAGGTTCGTCAATCGGAGGACGACAATACTTATGAAGTCGCTGGGACAGGATGCCAATGCATTGCCAGTTACGCTGGAGCCCGATGGGCAAATGTGCGTTGAGGGCGAGCCGATTGGTCGGCTCGATGGGTTTCGCTTTGTAGTCGACCCCAATGCGACCGTGGCGGACCGGAAAATGCTGCTCGCTGCTGGCGAGAAAGCACTACCGACTATCTTGACCCAGCGGGCCAATTGGCTGCTGGCCGAGGGGCTTGGCGAATTGGAATTGTCACGCGGTGCGATCCGCTGGCAAGATCGCACTTTGGCCGAGATCAGCTTTTCAGCGAACTCTGGCCCAGAGGATTTTGCGGCGCCGCGCCTGTTATTGGCGCGCGATATCTCGACCTTGCCAGAGGTACCGAGGACCGCATTGAAAGCAGGTCTGACTCAATGGCTGACAGGGCAGCTAGAACCGCTTGAGCCATTGCGCAAGCTGGCCGAGGCGGCGCGTGACCCAGAGGCTGGATCGCAAGCGCGCGCTCTGCTGCATATTCTGATCGATGCACGTGGCGTGGTGACCCGTGAAAGGGCCGGGCTGGAACATCTGCCTAAAGAAATGCGTCCGTTCCTGCGCAAGTTGGGCATTACTTTTGGCGCGCTCGACATTTTCGCCGCGCCTTTGCTGAAACCGGCCCCGCGGCAATTGTTGCACGCGCTGGGTGTCGACAAACGTCCGCTTAATCCTGCCATGCTGCCGGTCATCCCCGAGGCAAAGGGCCTGCCTGCAGGATATCGTCCAGCCGGCAGTCAGGCGATCCGGGTTGATCTGGCGGAGAAGATTTTCCGCGCCGCCTTTGATGCGCGCGGCAAGGCTCAGGAAAAGGCGGGCAAGCAGCGCAATCTGAAGTTTGGGCTTGATCTGGCGCTGCCGGTCTCGATTGGTCTTGAGGAAGACAACGCCCGCCGCCTGCTGAGCGCTGCTGGATTTAGAGTGCAACGCGCCCGTGCGCTGGCCGAGGGTGCATTTGGCCCGCCCGCGCCGGACAGCTGGACCTGGCGGCCCAAGCGCGCTGGAGAGGACAATCCGCGCCGACGCCGCCCCACCGCCAAAAACAAAGGTGCTGGCGCAGACCACAAGCACGCAGGCGGCAAGAACAAGGGCGCGAAGCACAGCAAGGTGGGCAAAGGCCCACCCCTGGGACGGTCGCAAAACCGCAGCAAAAAGCCCGACACTGGCCCGGCCAAAGCCAGCGGTGCCTTCGATGCTTTGGCGGATCTCTTGCGCTAATGCGGCTCGACCGCTTGCTGGTCTATCTCAGATTCGCGCGGACCCGATCGCGCGCGCAAAAGATGATCGCAAGCCGCTCTTTACGCTGCAATAGAAAGCATGTGATGCGCCCTAGCGAAGATGTTGTAGCAGGCGATGTGCTGACTTTAGCAATCGGTAATGAAGTGCGCGTAGTTGAGATCATATCGCTGCCAAAGCGGCGCGGATCACCCGACGAAGCACGCACGCACTACCGCGAGCTTGACCGCGCTGGGTAAAGCGCACTAGCAGCGCTCGAAACGGTATCGAAAGAAAGCCTTACCTCATGACTTACGTCGTCACCGACGCCTGTATCAAATGCAAATACACCGATTGTGTCGAAGTGTGCCCGGTCGATTGCTTCTATGAAGGCGACAACATGCTGGTGATCAATCCCAGCGAGTGCATTGATTGCGGGGTGTGTGAACCAGAATGCCCAGCAGAGGCGATTCTGCCCGATACCGAAGACGGCCTAGAAAAATGGCTGGAGCTCAACACCAAGCTGTCCGCTGAATGGCCTAACATCACGAGCCAGAAGGAAGCACCCGCAGACGCCGATGATTTCAAAGGCGTTGAAGGCAAGTTTGAGAAGTACTTTAGCGAGGCACCGGGCGAAGGCGATTAAGGCTTGAACATCGGCCATAGCCAGAGCGTAACGAATATCCTGCCAGGACGTCCGTTCCCACCATTAGAAACGCTGACAGGCGACCAATAGAGTTGCGATTCGCAATTTTGTTGCGGTTGTGCTATATAATTGTTCAACCGCGCTGGTTGGTCCCGGCGCCGGGTCGAAAAACAGGAAGGTTTCAGACCAGTAGCAACAGATCCGGCAATGTTTTGGACGGCGTTTGCACATCGCAGCGCCGCTGAAAGACATGTCGGCTACTTGCAATTGAACTGAGCCAATTGAAAGGAATTCGCATGGCAAGCAATGTGCCTGCTTTTACCGTTGGCGACTATGTCGTTTACCCCAAACACGGCGTTGGCCGCGTGATCGAACTTCAGAACGAAGAGATCGCCGGCATGCAGCTCGAACTGTATGTGCTGCGCTTCGAAAAAGAGCGGATGACCCTGCGGGTGCCCACCAATAAGGTCGAAGCGATCGGTATGCGCAAGCTGTCGAGCGACAAGACTTTGAAAGAAGCGATGGAAACGCTCAAGGGCAAACCAAAGGTCAAGCGCACCATGTGGTCGCGCCGCGCACAAGAATACGAAGCGAAGATCAATTCTGGCGAAATCGTGCTGATCGCTGAGGTTACCCGCGATCTGTTCCGTCCTGAAGATCAGCCAGAGCAGAGCTATTCTGAGCGGCAGATTTTTGAAGCCGCCTCCAGCCGTCTGGCACGCGAACTGGCCGCGATGGAAGAGACCGACGAGCCAACCGCGCTTGAGAAAATTCTCGATGTGCTGCGCGAACACGCGCCGCAATATTACGACAATCCGGAAGAGGAGGGCTAAGCCCCCTTATATTGGACCGTTTCAAAGGGGCTGCCTATCGTAGGCGGCCCCTTTTTCATTTGCGCAGCAGAATCCAAGCCAGTGCTTGAACCTTCGTATCTAGTGTATTATATGACTAATACGCCATTCAAATACTCCTGGAGGATCCCCCAATGCTGACATCCACTTCGAAACGCATCGCACCCGTCGCTGCCCTGTTGCTGGGGTTCGGACTCTCAGGCTGTGAAGTGGACATCAATATCGGCGGCGGTGACGGCGTACCATTGGCCGACCTCGAGATGAGCGGTGCGGCGCCTGATACGCTCTCCATTGCCGGACCGGACAAGGTCATCATCACCGAAGGGGAAACGCTCGACATCACGGTCGAGGGTGACGAAGAGGCGACCGAAACTTTGCGCTTCGAACTCGATGGCAGCGATCTGTCCATTTACCGCGAAGATGGCTGGGACAACGGCGGTTCGACAACCGTTCGCATCACCATGCCTGCACCGCGCGACATCAATATCGGCGGCAGCGGCAATGTCGAAACCCCGGTTATGGCTGATAGCGCATCAATCAACATCGGCGGCTCCGGCAGTGTGACTGTTGCACAGTTCGATGCCAGCCGGCTGGACGTAAACATTGGCGGATCTGGCACGGTAAACGGCGCGGGCTCAGCGAACCGGTTGGAAGTGGTCATCGGCGGCAACGGCAACGTAAACCTCGATGATCTAACAACCGAACGCGCCGAAGTGACGATTGGTGGATCAGGCGATGTAGCCTTCTCTTCTGATGGCACGGTCGAGGCTACGATTGCGGGATCAGGCGATATCAACGTGTTCGGTAGCGCCCAGTGCGAACTCAACGCAGTGGGATCAGGCGACCTCAATTGCGCGCCACGCTCCAATGCAGTACCGGCCGCAGACGAACCAGAAACAGAAACAGAAACACCGCAAGACGAGGCAGACGAGAGCTAATCCGGCGCCACTCTCACTTGCCAAGCGGCAGGATGCGCGCGACAAGCACGGTATGCGCGCCTCCCACCCTGCCTCAACCCTGGCTCTCACCCTTGTTTCAAGCATCGCTTTGAGCGGCTGTCTTGCCCGCACTGCGCTCGACGTAGTGACGGCGCCGGTAAAGGTGGCCGGCAAGGCCGCGGATGTTGCGACCACCAGCCAATCCGAGGCTGACGAGAACCGCGGGCGCGAAATTCGCCGCCGCGAGGAACAGCTCGGCAAGCTTGAGCGCAAATACGACAAGCAGATCGAGGAATGCCGCGAAGGCGATGATGCAGCCTGCGATGAGGCTCAAGCGACCTATGCCGAAATGCAGGAAATCCTGCCCAGCGTCCCACTGGAGCCGGAAGACGATTAGTCCGGCGGAGTTGCTGCTCTGCGCAATCTGTCGTTGATCGCAATGCCAATGCTATCCTCTGGGATAGGCGCAACTGCGATGCGCGGCTTTTCCGACGCCGCGCCTATATGCAAGCAGCCATAGAGGCGGGAAGCGGCTTCGGCCAGATCGCCCGCTGCCGACAAAGTGCAATCGCCAGGCACATCACCGTACCCGATCAAAAACTCACCAGTCTCGGCGTGATGAGCGTTCAGCCGCACTGGTTTGCCCGGCGCGTAATGGCTGGCCAGCTGACCAGGGGCTTCAACACCACTCACATTCGCGCGATGCGCGCCTCCTAATACCACAGGGCCGGGCCGCAATTCTTCCAAGCTACCATCGCCGCGAACAGCGACAATTGTCGACTCAACACCCGCCTGCGTTGGCCCGCCATCCAGCACCAGATCAATTCGGCCATCCAGCGAGGCAAGCACATGGCGCGCGGTGGTGGGGCTAATAAACCCGCTGCGATTGGCCGAGGGTGCGGCAAGCGGGAAATCCACAGCCTCCAGCAAGGCCCGCATCACAGGATGCGCAGGCGCGCGGACCGCAACCGTCGGCAGGTCTGCCGTCACTGCGCCAGCGAGCTTTGCCTCTGGCCTGCAGGGCAAAACTAAGGTTAGCGGGCCGGGCCAATACTGCTCGGCAAGCGACCATGCCGCATCTGACAACTTGGCCAGCATGCCCACCTGCACTGCGTCTCGCACATGCACGATCAGCGGGTTGAAATCCGGCCGTCCCTTGGCAGCGTAAATCTTCGCCACGGCCTCTGCGCTATCCGCCCTCGCCGCGAGCCCATAAACCGTCTCTGTCGGCACTGCGACAAGCCCGCCCGATTCGAGAATCGCCGCCGCGCGAGCGATGCCCAGCGCATCAGCATCCAGCACTTCCGTAAGGTTCTTGTCGCTCATGCCATCTGCGCTATATTCAAGCGCAAGCGCTGCCAAGAGGCAGGCGGCCTCCAGCCGAGAAATGCACCCAATCAAAGGACGACCCACGCCCGTGACCCCTTACACGCCCCCTACCCAAGACCAATTGCTCGCCATCCGAGTGAATGCCGGGATCGAAGAGCTGGCGCAAAGCGAGCGCTTTGCCAGTGCAGAGGCCGATTTGGTCGAGGCGATTGTCGATGGCGTGGGCCAGTTTGCTGCGGGTGAGTTCGCACCGCTCAACCGTGTGGGCGACCTTGAGGGAGCAAAGCTGGAAAATGGCGCGGTGCGTCTGCCAGAGGGATTTGAGCCCGCCTACGGCGCCTATGTCGAGCAAGGCTGGAACGCGATCGCCTCGCCCGAGGAGTTTGGCGGCCAAGGCCTGCCCTTTACGTTGTCTTGCAATGTGCTGGAAAACCTCGGGTCCGCCAATATGGCCTTCACCCTGCTGCCGATGTTGTCTGTCGGCGCGATTGAGGCAATCGGCCACCATGGCAGCAAGGATCAGCAGGCAAAGTACATGCCCGATCTGGTCAGCGGCAAATGGTCCGGCACCATGAACCTCACCGAACCAGGCGCGGGCAGCGATGTGGGTGCGCTGCGCTCCACCGCAGAGCCTATCACAGAGGGTGAACAGGCCGGGAAGTACAAGATAGCAGGCCAAAAGATCTACATCACCTGGGGTGAGCACGATCTGGCCGAGAACATCATCCACCTGGTGCTCGCAAGACTGCCCGATGCGCCAGAGGGCTCACGCGGCATCTCGCTGTTCCTCGTCCCCAAATACCACGTCAATGACGACGGATCGCTGGGTAATCGCAATGATGTGCGCTGCGTAAGTCTCGAACATAAGCTCGGCATCAATGCCTCCCCCACCTGCGTGATGAGCTATGGCGACAATGGCGAGTGCATTGGAGAGCTGGTCGGCGCGGAGAACCGCGGTCTGATGGCCATGTTCACGATGATGAACAATGCGCGGATCAACGTCGGCAACCAGGGCGCACAAATCGCTGAGCGTGCGACCCAGCAAGCGATTGCTTATGCGATGGACCGGGTCCAATCGGCCCGCGCTGGCTCGCCAGACAAAACCCCGGTTGCGATTATCGAGCATCCCGACGTGCGGCGCATGATCCTGCGCATGAAAGCCCTAACCGAAGGGGTTCGCGCTCTGCTCTATTACTGCGCCGGCCAAGTGGATCGCGGCACGATCGGCGATGAAGCCGCTGGTGAGCGCGCCGAAGTGCTGGTCCCGCTGGTCAAAGCCTGGGGCACCGACATCGGCGTCGAGGTGTCAGGCATCGGTATTCAAGTGCATGGCGGTATGGGCTTCGTTGAGGAAACCGGCGCGGCGCAGCATTGGCGCGATTCCAAAATTGCCCCGATCTATGAGGGCACCAACGGCATTCAGGCCGCCGATCTGGTAACGCGCAAGCTTGGCATGTCCGGCGGCGAAACAGTGATTGGCCTGTTTGAAGAGATCGCCCGAGACGCGAGCGACGAAGCAGGTCTTGCCGGTCTTGCCGGCGATTGCGCGAATATCGCCCGCTGGATGCGTGATGAGGCAAGCCTGGATGATCGCTTGGCTGGCAGCGCCGCGTTCTGCACTATGGCGGCCGTGGCAGTCGCAGGGTGGCAAATGCTGCACCAGGTGCGCGCGGTGGCCGAAGGGGCCGCACCTGCTTTGGCAGAGACCAAGCCGGTGACAACGCGCTTCTTCCTCGACCATATCGTCTCAGAAGCCGCCGGGCTAAAGGCCAGCGCAATCAGCGGCTCAGACCTGCTCTACGCCCTGAGCGCAGACAAGCTCGCAAGCTAAACGGAGCGGAAAGAACGCGCAGCGATGTTGCGCCACGCGACTTTTGCATGAGACCCAGGCCTAGGGCGAGGCGCTATTCCGCAGGCTGGATGCGTGCAAAGTCATCCTCGCCAAAGCTGGCCGTGGGATTGCCGCTTAGCTCTCGCTGTGGTCGCAAGCGCTCACCTTCCAAACGTCCAATCGCGGCACCCGCTTCCGCACCGGGGGCAATGGCGCGCCAAATGATCCCTGCGGTATCGTCGGACACCAGCAAAGAGCCATCCCCGCCCCATTCAACCCAAGTCGGGCGGCCCTTTGTTGTGCCGTCCTCATTCAGGAAGCCGGTAAGCACAGGCACCGGCTTACCGTTAGGATTGCCGCGTTCATCAAAGGCGACATAGACCACGTCATAGCCAGACGGCGGCTTTCGGTTCCATGAGCCATGCCGCGCGATGAAAGCACCGCTGGCAAAGCCATTGCCCATGCGGTGACCTTCCTTGGTGAAGACGAGACCCAGCGCGGCGACATGAGGCCCAAGCGCATATTCAGGGTAACGCGCATATTCCATGAGATAGGCTGGCATAGGCGCCTCGACCCGGCGATCGATATTGGTGCGATAATACAGCCACGGCCAGCCATATTGCGCGCCCACGGGTACATTCGTCAGATAGTCAGGAACCAGGTCAGAGCCGAGCATGTCGCGTTCATTCACCGTGGTCCACAGCTCGCCCGACCATGGGCTAAAGTCCAGCCCGTTGGGGTTGCGCAGACCGACGGCAAACTGGCGCTGACGCCCAGCCGTCAGATCATATTCCCAGATCATCGCCCGGCCTTCTTCGACCTCCATCCCACTTTCGCCGATATTGCTGACCGAACCGACAGCGACATAGAGACGGTTGCCGTCCGGATGCAGCTCCATATTGCGCATCCAGTGCCCGCCGCCCGGTGCCAGATCCATCAGCTTTGTCGGTTCGCCTGTTACGGCTTCCGCCCCCAGTTCATAGGGAAACGCCAGCACGGCATTGTGATTGGCAACATAGAGCGCGCCATCGTTCCAGCTCATCCCGGACGGGGAATCGAGCCCAGCGGACAGGATGACGACCTGCTTTTCAGCGACACCGTCACCGTCTTCATCGCGCAGCAGAACGATTTGGTTGGGCAGAATCGCCAGCAGCGCCCGCTTCTGAGAACAGATATTCTGCAACAAAGCTGCGGATGCTGGCCATAATGCCACCATCGCCATCATCCTTTGCCTTCGGTGACCGAGTCAAAGTGACCAGCACATCGCCATTCGGCAGACCGTACAGCACGCGTGGGTGGTCCAGACCTTCGGCAAATCGCGTCACGGTCAGTCCTTCAGCAGCCACCGGCAAGGCGCCCTCTTCCCAGCCAACCGGCTTTGCGATCTGCACCGTAGGGAAGCTCTCCGGATCAGGCTCTCCCAAGGTTGGGTCCGTCCCCGCAACCTCGTCAACCGACAGATCCGCCGTGTCACCGCGGGTCAAAAAGAAACCGGCAATGCCCAGGATCACAAGCAGGACAATAAAAGCGATGAGAATTTTACGAATAATAGCCATAGGTCCCCGCGATATAAGAGGCATGGCCTTGCGGCAATGGGGGAAGCGATTAGACAGCCTATCGCCATGTATGATTTCAAACCTGATGAAACCCTCGCGCCCGCCGAACTTTATCGGCAATTGGCCGATGCCGCCGACGCCCTTACTGCCGGAGAGAACGATAGCATTGCCAATATGGCGAATGTCGCGGCGCTGATCTGGGAATTTGTGCCCCGGCTCAATTGGGCAGGTTTTTACCGCGTGGTTCGAAACGGGACGGAAAAAGAGCTGGTGCTTGGGCCCTTTGTCGGCCGCCCTGCATGTATTCGCATTCCTTTTGGCCAAGGTGTGTGCGGTGCAGCCGCTGCAACTGGGGAAACTCAGTTGGTTGAGGACGTCCACGCCTTCCCTGGGCATATTGCCTGCGATGCCGCCAGCCAATCCGAAGTTGTCGTGCCCGTGATGCGCGATGGTGAGGTTATTGCAGTGATCGATTGCGACAGCCCGGAGGCAGCGCGCTTCACCAAAGAGGATGCAAGCGGGTTAGAGGCCCTTGCCGCGTTGCTAGAGAATCGAATTTAGCCCTAAGTCAGCTAAACTTACTGGTCAACCGCAGCAGTTCCACCTTTAATCGCCCCGAAAAGAGACAGTTCTCCTGTTTGGCTGGTTTGGTCTGTTAGTTGATAGTAGCTAACAATTTGCCATGGGTTCAGCGTGCGAATCGCACGATATCGTGCCTCATGATCGCTCTATAAGCACAGGGGAAACTTTTGATGTCGACACTCCATTTCGCGCTTCGCAGCCTCAGCGTACCGGTCGCCGGGCTGGCTTTGGCCAGCGCCGCACCTGCTTTCGCACAGGCAGAGGTGGTGATGACCGAGGGAGAGATTCAATCGCTCCCGGCGGACCTTCAAACCGCTCCGGCCCCAACGTCAGAGACTTCCATTGCTCCAGCGCAAACCGGCGGCCGGACCTTGGGTGAGACCGAAGAAGTCATCATCGGCGAAGACGGGGTCGAAACTGTCATCCGCACACGGTACATCACACCGCGCACGGCGACACGCTCGATCCCGCCTACGGATAGTGGTTTTGGTCAACCCGCGCCCGTGCAATATTACCCAGTGTCTCAGCCAGTGGTGTTTGAACGTGAACAATGGCTCGCAGAATGCCGCCGCCGCACTGACGGCCGCGATGGCAAGGAAAAGGGCGGCATTATTGGCGGCCTACTCGGCGCAATCACCGGCGGCATTATTGGCAACCGGGTATCAAGCGGTGAGCGTTTGGCTGGCACTTTGATCGGTGCGGGTACAGGCGGCTTGGCCGGCCTGGCGATTGGCACCTTGATCGGCGACGGCGATGATGACGATCGTTATGATTGCGAGGCAGCACTCAACGATTATCTGCAAAATAGCACTGGATTGGTTGCCGCACCGCCTCAACGTTTTGCCAGCAGGACCATTGCTGCACCTGCTTATGGCTATGGCGGCTGCAATTGCTACCAAGCGCAACCCGTACAGCAAACTGTTCTAGTTCCCGTTCAAACCACGCAGCGGCAACGGGTGATCGTTCGCGAAACTGTGCGCGAGGAATTTGTGCCAGAGCCAGTGCGTGAACGGACAATTCCTGAGCCTCGCATGATCAAGCAGCCAACACGGGTCTTGCCAGCGCCGCGTCCAATCAAAATGATCAAGAACTAGGTTGGGTCGGCGGATCTAGTCGCCGTCATATCTTGATACAGCAGCATGCGGGACTCTCAGCGAGTCTCGCGTGCTTTGCTATGCGCTTCCCGTGAGCAAGATACCATTCAACCCGGCGCACTAGATGAGCGCAGTTGCGCGGCGCAACTTTCTACAGGCGAGAAGTGCAAAGCTGCGAAAACTTTAAATCACTGATTTAGATATGGGATATCTTGTGCAACGGATATCTGAGAAACCTAGATGTCGCCGCCCGTTAGCCTCTGACACACCAGATCCAACTGATCGAGCGTCCGATAGCGGATAGTAACTGCACCAGAACGCGGATCCGCATCGGCCTTAATCCGGACGGTCAGACCCAGAAATTCCTCCAGATGACGCTGCACCGCTTCGATATCGGCGTCATTCGCGGGGTCGCGTCCACCCACCTGAGTTTTCGGAGCCTTCGTCGCGACTTTCCCAGCAACCTTGCGAACCATGCGCTCAATCTCACGCACAGACAGATTATCGTTCACCGCCTGTTGAGCGAGGCTCGCCGCATTCTCCTGCCCAATGAGCGCGCGCGCATGCCCCATCGACAGTCTGCCACCCTCTACTAGATCGAGCACTGCGCCAGGAAGGCCCAAAAGCCGCTGAAAATTCGCAACATGGCTGCGTGATTTATCGACCATGCGGGCAATTTCGGCCTGGGTCATACCCTCAGTATCAGCAAGGCGTTGATAAGCGCGCGCCTCCTCGACTGGGTTGAGGTCTTCACGCTGAATATTCTCGATCAGAGCCAGCGCCATCACTTCGCGGTCATTCAGTTCACGAACAAGCGCAGGGATCTCATGCAAGCGCGCCTTCTGCGCGGCCCGCCAACGACGTTCACCCGCAACCAATTGATAACGGCCCTCGCCGCGCGGCCGAACGATGATCGGCTGAATAACACCGCGTGCCGCGATCGATGCAGCCAGTTCTGCAAGCGCGGCATCATCAAAATGTTTGCGTGGTTGCCCTGGCAAGGGGCTAATCGAGGCAATTGGTAGAGCCGCAAGGCCAGAGACTGGCTTCGCATTTCCACTTTTCATCACTTTATCAGAGCCTTGCGCAATATCGCTACGGACAAGCGGCTCTTCACGCTGAGTTTCGCCCAACAGCGCTCCGAGGCCCTTACCGAGCTTCTTCTTACGATCACCAGGTGCACGATGCGGTACAGAGAATTCGATCTTCTCGCCAGATTGGTTCGCGTTCGGTTTCACAGTGCGGCTCATGCGGCTTTCCTTTCTGGCGGGAATCGTCCGATTAGTTCTCGAGCTAGCGCGATGTACGCCCGGCTGCCCGTGCAGGAATGGTCATAGACAAGCGCTGGTAACCCGTGGCTTGGCGCCTCGGATAAGCGAACGTTGCGAGGGATGACGGTCTCAAACACCAAATTGCCGAGGCAATCTCGCACGTCATCAGCAACTTGATCGGTCAAGCGGTTACGACGGTCAAACATTGTGAGCGCAACACCAATAATACCTAAATCAGGGTTGAAGCGCTGCTGAATCCGTTCCACCGTCTGCAGCAATTGGCTGAGACCTTCGAGCGCGAAGAATTCGCATTGCAACGGAACAAGCAGAGTGTCAGCCGCGCACAAGGCATTGAGTGTCAGCAGACCCAGAGACGGCGGGCAGTCAATGAAGCAAATGTCGTGCTCCCTGTGATGAGCCAACGCCGCTTTTAGCCGCCCAGTCCGCTCTTCGACAGAAACCAGCTCGACCTCGGCGCCGCTCAAATCCACCGTCGCCGGAACCAGATCGAGACCAGGAATGCTGGTCGGCACCACCGCATCTTCCAAAGCAATCTCATCAACCAAGAGGTCATAGCTCGACAGGCCGCGATCATTCGCATCGACACCCATGCCAGTCGATGCATTGCCTTGAGGATCGAGATCAATCAGCAGCGTCCGCCATCCCGTTGCCGCCATCGCTGTTGCAATATTGATGGCAGTGGTCGTCTTCCCGACCCCTCCCTTCTGGTTTGCAATTGCGATTGTCAGCATCTTAACGCGTTCCTTAACTCGTGCTTGAACCAGCAAACTCTAAGCACAAAAACCCCTAATTGCGGGGCGTTTGCGCTCAAGTGAGTCTAAAATCGCCGCAAACGAAACCATTCGACGCGGTAATCTCAATTCACAAACTGACGATGATACCTGCGTCGCGATCGGTCAATGATTGTTCCACGTGGAACTTCCGCCGATTGCGAGCTTTTAGTCCGGCCAACTCATCTGATGCGGACCGGCCCTTCGGCAGAACGTAGCGTGTGTTCGCGGTGCAAAACGGTTGTGAAAGGCGCAGGAGCTTATCGAGCGGCGCGAAGGCGCGTGCCGTTATCACATTGACTGGAAATGGTTTTATCTTCTCCAGACGCTCACCCACCACTCGGCATCGCTTGAGGTCGAGCTCGGTCACCACACGCTCCAGAAACTCAACGCGGCGTGCCCGTGATTCGACCAGAACTATTGGGATGTTAGGTAGCAAGCTAGCCAAAATTATCCCCGGAAAGCCTGCGCCTGTTCCTAAATCGAGCCATGGCACACCTGTGCGATCTTCACGTGTTTCACGTGAAACATGTTGTAGGAGCTGAACGCTGTCAGCAATATGCCGTTGCCATAGCTGACCTTCAGAGGGCTTCGATATCAAGTTTTGTTGTTTGTTTTCAGTGAGAAGCAGCGTGGAAAAACGCTCTAGCCGCTTGATTGCCGTAGCGTCAGCCCACTCGCTAACATAAGCGCGTGCCTGCTCCTCTGTCTCAATGATATTCGGTTCGCTCATGCCGCAGTTTGCCAGCGACGCGCATAAACCAACAAAGCCGATAGAGCCGCTGGGGTCACCCCCGGCACACGGCCCGCAGCAGCTAAGGTTGGCGGGCTGGCAGACGTCAGCCGCTCGATCATCTCCGATGAGAGCCCCGGAACCGCGCCAAACGGAAAGTCCTCTGCTAGCGCCAGATTCTCACTTGCACGAAGGTCTCTTAGCTCCGCCTCTTGACGGGCGAGATAAGGCTCATACGCCGCATCCTCGGCCATCTCATCAGCAAGGTCGGTGTTGGCGTAAAGCGCCTCGGCAAGTTCGGTGTCTACCCAAGGCATCAGGTCAGCAAATTCGACGCCGTCATGCCTTAGCCATTCCGAGATGGGCTTTTCACCACCATCACGCCGGACAGGTAGGTCTGCCTCAGCCAGATCTTTGGAATGAAGCTTTTGCGCAAACAGGGGCGCCAAAACTGTCCGCGCAGCCTCCCGATGCTCAAACCATTTTGAGCGCTCATCTGACACGCACCCTGCTTCGACACCCAGCTTCGTTAAACGCGTCGAAGCGTTGTTGGCCCGCAGGCGAAGGCGGTACTCAGCACGTGAGGTGAGCATTCGGTACGGCTCGCTCACCCCTTGGAGACTGAGGTCATCTATCATTACCGCGATATAGGAATTGGCGCGGTCCAGAACTGGTGCCTGGCGGTCGGTCTCTGCAGCGGCGGCATTTAGGCCGGCAATCAAACCCTGCGCGGCGGCTTCTTCATAGCCGGTAGTCCCATTGATCTGCCCTGCACAATAGAGGCCAGGGATCGCTCGCAGCTGAAGGTCAGGCGTAAGTGCACGTGGATCAATATGGTCATATTCCACCGCGTAGCCAGGCTCGACGATCTCCGCTTTCGACAGCCCAGCCATCGCGCGAACCATATCGTGCTGAACATCCACCGGCAGGGATGTGCTGATCCCGTTTGGATAGACCAAATGAGTGTTCAGCCCCTCCGGCTCTAGGAACACCTGATGCCCGTCGCGATCACCAAAGCGGTGGATCTTATCTTCGATCGAAGGGCAATAGCGTGGACCGGCTGCATCGATCGCGCCCGAAAACAACGGGGAGCGGTGCAGGTTTGCGCGAATAGCATCATGCGCTGCCTCCGTAGTCCGAGTGATCGCGCAGAAGACCTGAGGATTTGCTCGCCTTTCGGTGAGCGCGGACATCGTCCAACTCTCATAATCGGAGGCTTGCTCTGGCAGGGCAGCCCAATCAATTGTGCGCCCATCTATCCGCGGGGGCGTACCCGTCTTGAGCCGCGCCATTGGCAGATCGGCTCGGCGCAATTGCTCCGCCAAACGCTGAGCGGAGTTCTCGCCAATGCGCCCGCCAGTAAAGCGCTCTTCGCCGCGAAACAAAGTGCCGCCCAGAAAGGTGCCGGTGCAGAGGATGACGCGCGGCGCATCCAGTGCTGTACCATCAGCAAGCTCTAACCCAGCAACACGACCGCTCTCGAGGCGAAGTGCAGCAGCCTCCCCCGCGATCAGCGTTAGATTCGCCTGCGCCCTAACAATCCGCTGGACTTCGGCTTTGAACAGCACGCGGTCGGCTTGAACGCGAGGTCCCCAGACGGCGCTACCCTTAGAACGGTTGAGCATACGATAATGGATTGCTCCGGCGTCTGCCGCTCGGCCAATCACACCGTCGAGCGCATCGACTTCCCGAACCAAATGCCCCTTCCCCAGCCCGCCAATCGCCGGATTGCAGCTCATTGCCCCAATAGCGCCCAGATCGAAGCTCACCAGTCCAGTGCGCGCGCCCATGCGGGCCGCCCCACAGGCAGCCTCCACACCGGCGTGACCGCCGCCAATAACCAGGACATCAAAGTTATGCATGCTGCGCCAGATAGGGCTTCACGCGGCTTGGGTCAAAGCTGTTTCACGTGGAACACCGCTCGAATTGGGTGGTTTGTGCGCTGCACCTCTCGATCACGAGAGGCTTTTCCTATTTCCCGATGCAGAAACGCCCAAACAGCGCATCCAGCATATCCTCCGTGGTTGTACGGCCGATGAGGCGATCAAACGCACCTCGAGCCTGTCTAAGCTCCTCAGCACACAGCAAGGGATCACCTTGATCAATCGCTCCGCGCAATGCCTGAGCGGCATCCGACAGGACCGCGTGTTGCCTCGCGTTAAGCGCCGCCTCGCCGGGTTTCGGCAAAGCCGCCCGCGCCGCCTCAACCAAGCCCTGCTTCAGCTCATCGACGCCCGCACCTTTGGTGGCTGATAATATGTAATCCGCAGAAGGTTTCGCCTGATAATCGGGCGCATCACTCTTGGCCGCCACTTCCCATGCCCTTTCCGGCCCCCCACCCTCTGGTCCAAGCCACAGAACAGTATCTGCGCGCGCAAATTGTTCACGGGCGCGGTCGATACCGATCCGCTCGATTGTATCCTCGCTCTCATCACGAAGGCCTGCCGTATCGACGAAACTAAAAGGGACGCTCGCAATGGCCACATTGCGCTCAATCAGATCGCGCGTGGTGCCCGCGATATCTGATGTGATCGCCGCCTCGCTTTCAATCAGAGCATTAAACAAGGTTGATTTGCCAGAATTAGGCGGACCGGCGAGCACCACTCGGTAACCCTCCCCCAGTTTCTCGGCTCGCGGGCGGCTCAGCCATTCCTCCAGCTCTTGCGACAACATCCTGATACCTTCGGCAAATTGCGGGGGCAATTCTGACACATCGTCTTCATCCGAAAAGTCGAGCGCCGCCTCCAATTGCGCGGAAAGCCGCAAAACAGCGGTGCGCCATGCCTCAACCTGAGTAGAAAAAGCCCCTCCTGCCATCTGGATGGCGGCGGCCCTCTGCAGCTCCGTCTCTGCGCTAAGCAGCTCACTAAGCCCCTCCGCTTCAGCGAGGTCAATTCGGCCATTGGCAAAAGCGCGCCGAGTGAATTCCCCGGCCTCTGCCGCACGAAGGCCCGAAATCGCCTCTAAAGCCCTTAAAACAGCAGCCAAGACCGCCCGGCCCCCATGGCAATGCAATTCCACAAGATCTTCGCCGGTCGCCGTCGCTGGGCCAGGGAACCACAAAACCAGTGCCTGATCCAACGTATCCCCGTCGGCATCTCGTAACGTCGTAAGTGACGCGCGACGCGCAGTGAAGTCTCGCCCAGCCAGTTTACGCAGCGCAGATCCGGCCTCAGAACCGCTGATCCTGATGATACCAATAGCAGCGGGAGGTGCGCCGCTGGAAATCGCAAAGATGGTGTCACTCATTCAATGCGGACCCAATTACAGTATTGAATTCAATATTTTAATCGTCAGGTTTGTCTTTTTTGGAGCGTGATGATCCACTCATCGCCCCTGCCCGCATCCCGTTCTCAACAAAGTTCTGAAACATCTTCAACCCCATCTGACCCATAGGCGCCAAGGCTTGTGCATATTCCTGCAACTGATCCGGGCTGCTCACGCCCTTCATCGCTTTGGTGATGTTATCAACGTAAGCATTGTTGGCTTCGGTCACATCGGGCAAGCCCATGAAGCTGCGCGCCTCCTCTGGCGTGCAATCAATCTCAATATTGACCTTCATCGGGTGCTCTCTCCATCCTTGCGGGCTGATCGCCCAAGCATTTGCGCTCTGCGTTTTGCAATGTAGCATTTGGCTTAGCATTGGCGAAGCGCAATGAGTCGTATCAGTCGGCAACTACGCAGTTTAGGAAAAGGTTATTCCAGCCCACCTAGTGAACGAAGCCCATACCTAGTTCAAAACCGCAAAATTCACGATTAATTTGCGTATCTCGGACTCCAAACCATCTGGAAGGTCTGCCTCCAGCAAACGTTGACGCTCTTCAACCGGTTCTGCCACTAAAATACGCTTCATCGCCCAGTCCGAACACGCCCGCTCAGCAATATTGCGCCGATCAAGCAAAGATAGGCCAGAATGGCGCGGATCATAGGAAATCCGCAGCATAAGCTCGACGAGTTCGGCCTCTTCCCCTTCAAGTAACTGAAGGAAGTTGCGTCCGTTATAGAGCAATAAGCCCGTTACCCCGCGACTGGGATTGTTGCGAATGCTGCTGCTGAGGATCGATTCCACTTCCTCTCGCGAGAGGCTCGGCGCCGTGCTGATATAGAGATATTGCCTCAGCATATCGCCAGCCAGCGCTTACTGGTTCATCGTTTCGAAGAAATCTTCGTTGGTCTTGGAATCCTTCATCTTGTCGAGCAGGAACTCCATCGCATCAACCGTGCCCATTTGCATCAGGATCCGGCGCAGCACCCACATTTTGGAGAGCTTGTCCTTCTCAACCAGCAACTCCTCCTTACGAGTGCCCGATTTACCAACATCCAGTGCTGGGAAGATGCGTTTGTCAGCCACCTTGCGATCCAGCACGATTTCAGAGTTACCCGTACCCTTGAATTCTTCGAAGATAACCTCGTCCATCCGGCTACCTGTGTCGATCAGCGCGGTTGCAATGATGGACAGCGAGCCGCCCTCTTCAATGTTACGCGCGGCGCCAAAGAAGCGCTTAGGGCGCTGCAGAGCATTGGCGTCCACGCCGCCGGTCAGAACCTTGCCAGAGCTAGGCACAACCGTGTTGTAGGCCCGGCCAAGGCGTGTGATTGAATCCAGCAGGATGACTACATCATTTTTGTGCTCGACCAGGCGTTTTGCCTTTTCGATAACCATTTCAGCAACTTGAACGTGCCGATTGGCAGGCTCATCAAAGGTTGAAGAGATAACCTCACCCTTAACGCTGCGCTGCATATCGGTGACTTCTTCCGGGCGTTCATCCACCAGTAGCACCAAAAGATGCACCTCAGGATGATTGTCGGTGATCGCTTTTGCAATGTTTTGCAGTAAAACCGTCTTACCCGTGCGCGGCGGCGCAACGATCAATGCACGCTGGCCTTTGCCCTGAGGTGAGATGATATCGATCACCCGAGCGGACTTGTCTTTAACGGTAGGGTCGGCCTGGTCCAACGTCAGTTTTTCATCTGGATAAAGCGGGGTAAGGTTATCGAAATTGGTGCGCATCCGCACCTTTTCCGGGCCTTCGAAATTCACGCTGGTGAGATCGGTCAGCGCGAAATAGCGCTCGCCCTCCTTCGGTGCGCGGATTTGCCCCTCGACAGTGTCGCCAGTGCGCAACCCCCATTTGCGAATTTGGTTGGGCGAGACGTAGATATCGCCTGGGCCAGCGAGATAATTGGCCTCTGGCGAGCGCAGAAAGCCGAAGCCATCCTGCAGCACTTCGATCGTGCCAATACCCATGATATCTTCGTTGTATTCTTCATCCTCGGCCAGCTCGCGCAAGATGCTGAACAGCAGGTCTTGCCGGCGCATGGTAGAGGCACTTTCAACGCCCAATTCTTCGGCCATCTGGACGAGTTCAGCAGGGGTTTTCAGTTTTAAGTCTTTAAGATGCATAGTAATTTACGTTCCGTCTTCGAGATGACCGGCGGGTCAGTGCCTCTTTTTCAAAAAGAGGTGCCAGATCGCTGGTTTGCGAGCAGGCTTGGGCTTGGAGAAAGCAGACCTGATAACGCCATTGTCACGCCATCAAAGCCGGATTGATGAATTGCAAAATATGAGAGCCGCGCGCTCAGGTCAATTGCCGAATTGCCGCTCGGCTGAGAAAGGCGAGGTGTAACGCACCGGATAAGTCTGAGGAAAACCTGATATCGCGACATTAGCCGCGTTTAGAATGGTCGCGTATAAACTAGCACCACGACCAGTACGAGGATCAGACCGGGCACCTCGCCGAATATGCGCAATTGCCTTTCGGTCAGCGGCCGCTCACCCCGCGTCATCTTTTTCGTCTGAGCAACCAACCAGCCGTGATAGCCCGTGAGCGCAAGCACCAGCGCCAGTTTTACGTGGAACCAGCCCTGCGTGAATGCACCGGTGGAATAGGCCAAAGTCAAACCCAAAACCCAAACGATTATGAGACTGGGCGTCATGATGATCTTGCGCAGCTTTCCCATGCGCTCCGCCCATTTCGCCTCACCTTCAGAGCCGCTGGTGTGATCAAGAATATAAATACATTGGCGCGACAACATGAAGAGCCCCGCCACCCAGAACACCATGAAAATCACATGGCCTGCTTTGAGCCACACATACATCAACGAAAGAGGATCCTGCATAGGGTCTGTGTAGGGAGACTTGGCGTGAATTTCATCCCCTGATCAGCCCCGAATGGTCTCAAGCAGGATTTCGACATGCTCGATCGGGGTAAACTGGCCAATGCCGTGCCCCAGATTGAAGACATGCGGACGCTCGGCGAAAGCGCGAAGGATCAGTTTTGCTCGGGCGCTCACGGCATCGCCGCCCGCCTCCAGCAGCAAAGGATCAAAATTGCCCTGCACCGGCATGCCATCGGGCAACACCAAATGGACCCAGTCTGGATCAAGCGTTTCGTCCATCCCGATCGCATCGACCCCGGTTTCGCGCGCATAACTGGGCAGTTTCGCGCCCGCGCCCTTGGGAAACCCAATGATTGGAGTGCCTGGATGCGACTGCTTCACCGCTGCAACGATCTTTGCATTGGGCGCGATAACCCAGCGCTCAAATTCATCTGGCGCAAGACTGCCCGCCCAGCTGTCAAACAATTGCACTGCCTCCGCCCCGGCGTCGATCTGGCCGCGCAAATAGCCGATGGTCACGTCCACAATCGCATCCAAGATTGCCTGCATCCGGGCTGGATCGCGATACGCTAACAAGCGCGCTTTGCCCTGGTCTTTGCTGCCCTCGCCAGCGATCATGTAGGTCGCGACCGTCCATGGGCTGCCTGCAAAACCCAGCATGGTCACTTCTTCGCTGATCATGCCGCGCGTTAGCCGTACCGTCTCATAAATGGGATCAAACCGCTCCGGCGCTGCGGTGAAATCCTCAAGCTTCGCCTCCAGCAAAGTGGGACTGAGCTTAGGGCCCTCGCCTGCAAGAAACGCAAGGCCTTGGCCCATGGCATGTGGCACGATGAGAATATCAGAAAACAGGATCGCTCCATCAAAGCCGAACCGGCGAATGGGTTGAACCGTGATCTCAGCTGCCGCCTCGCTGTCGTATACGAGCTCAAGGAAGCCACCCTTTTCGGCCCGTAACTCCCTATATTCGGGTAAATACCTACCGGCCTGTCGCATTAGCCAAATGGGAGCCTTTTCCTGTTTGGTTCCCTTAAGAGTATCGAGCAAGATGCCCGGCATAGATCGGTTCCAATCAATAAATATATATATTTATATAAGGTTTGTAGGAGTTTGTTGGCCCTGTGGAAATCGGGAATTACCGGCCTCTGCCTGATTTCTCCGGCTCTGAACAGACCCAAAGGTGAACGCGAATCTAGGTGTTCATGTGGTCAAGCCATTCTTATCCCCGCTCTCCCCAGCCTGTCTAAAACCATTGTCCCATGTCGACAAACACGCGGCTCCAATGCCTGCCTCTGGGCATGAATCCGATCCCCGATCTTGTCGACCGGTTTCTCCCGTGGTTTATACCAATGTCTATCAACATGCTCGCGCCGATGATAAAGCACACTGGCTAAACAGCATGAAATTGGCAAATCGCCGCCCAAGGATCAAACACCACACGCTATGAACCGGCTGAATCTGCATCTTGTATCGGATTCCACCGGCGAAACCTTGGAAATGATCGCTAAGGCAGCCCTGGCGCAGTTTGATAATCCCGAGGTAAACCGGCATTTTTGGCCGATGGTGCGCTCGCGCCAGCATCTTGACCGGATTGTGCCCGATCTGGCTGCTAATCCTGGCCTGGTGCTGTTCACTCTGGTCAATCCCGATACTCGCGCCCGGCTGGAGGAGCATTGCCGACAGCTCGGTTTGCCAGCGGTTCCCGTGCTGGATGGTGTTACAGCAGCATTAGAGGCGCAATTGGGCGAAGAAGCTCATGGTCGCCCGGGGCGCCAACATTTGATGGACGAGGCCTATTTCAAGCGGGTCGAGGCGATCCAGTTTACCATTGCGCATGACGACGGCATTGGCTGGGAAAATTGGGAAGAGGCCGACATTGTCTTGGCCGGGGTTTCGCGCAGCTCAAAGACACCAACCAGCATCTATCTCGCCAATCGCGGCTATAGGGTCGCGAATATCCCGCTGGTGGTGGAAAGTCCCCCACCCAAGGCTCTGTTTGGCTTGCGGCATCCACTGGTTGTTGGCCTTACCACTGCGCCAGAGCGCCTGGTCCAAATTCGCCGCAACCGCCTGCTGTCGCTCAATGAGGGCACTGAGACCTCCTATGTTGACGGTGACCGGGTGAAGGATGAACTGCAATTTGCGCGCCGGATGTTTGCCGACAATGGCTGGCCGGTGATTGACGTGACGCGCCGTTCGATTGAGGAAAGCGCGGCGGCGATTATTCGCCTAGTGCAAGAGCGCCAGCGCCGTGACCGGCCAGTTGATGGGACGTCCAAGCCGATATGAGTGCCACCAGCCCGAAATTGATATTGGCCTCTAAATCGGCCTCTCGCCGCGCGATGCTCGATGCAGCTAGAGTACCCTACGAAGCGCGTCCCGCTGCGATTGATGAGCGAGCGCTTGAAGAGGAAATGGCGGGCTCTGCTCCGCATGAGATTGCCGAAGCGCTGGCGGTCGCGA